>CAWJYZ010000001.1:0-21834 GCA_963847225.1 uncultured bacterium
ACCCGGTGGCGGAGGTCGGCAGGGTGGGCCGTCGTCTGGCGTCCGAGGTTGTGGCGCTTCACGTGGCGCCAGACCAACTCGTCGGGATTGAGCTCGGGTGAATATCCCGGCAGGAAGAACAAGCGGAGCTTGCCGTTGGTCGACGCGACGTAGCGAGAGACGAGGCCGGCACGGTGGGCGGGATGGCCGTCCGCGATCACGAAGACGGGGCGATCGTGATCATGCACCAGGCGCTTGAGGAAGTCGAGGAAGACCGCAGCGTTGAGCTTTCCGTCCACCAGCATGAAGCGCAGGAGGCCCTGCGCCGAGATCGCCGAGACCATGTTGAGGCCGAAGCGTGCACCGGTGCTGCGCACCACCGGCGTCTGCCCCCTCGGTGCCCAGGTGGTGCCGCTGTGGTAGTTAAGCGGATGCCGGACTTATCCTCGAAGTAGATGGTCGCCCCCTCCCGGCGGGCCAGGCGCTGGATGGCGGGATACTCCTCCTCGACCCAGCGGCGCACCGCCTCAGGATCCTGCTGGTAGGCGCGCACCCGGGGGCGCTGCGGGGTGAGCCCGAGCTGCCGCAGGAGCCGGCCCACCGCACTCTCGCTCAAGCTGACCCCGAACTCGCGGTAGATGAGCTCCTGGATCATCGCCCGCGTCCACAGCGCGAACTTGAAGCGCAGCTGCAGCGGGTTCTTGCCGACGATCAGCCGCACGAGCCGTTGCAGTTGATGGGGCTTGAGGCGCTTGGGCCGACCTGGCACCGGCACCGCCTCCAGCGCCGCCATCCCACCCTTGCGGAACCGGCCCAACCACTCGTAGATGACCGAGCGGTGAAACCCGAGCGTCCTCACGACCTGCTCCGGGCTCTCACCCCCGGCGATCACCCGCTGCACGGCACGCTTGCGGATCTCTGCAAGAGCGCCATGCGAGAGCTTGCGACCATCGAGCTTGTCGATGCAGCGAGTTCCGCCGTTATCGGAGCCTCGGCCGCATCTGTGATTACGCTTGGTCAACCTCAAAGCTGTCGAGGATCCGTTCTACTCATTTCCTTGTTCACTTGAGGCGCCCAACCCGTCTCTCAACGATCAGCATTGCTAACACATAACCGTTCGTCAACACGACCGGTAAGTTTGCCTTCTGCCATAATGGCACCTTTGCGGATGAGCCAAAGCACAGAGGAGCGTACGCAGCGCGCCTACGGGGGACGGCTGATAGCGAGGTCGGATTTCTTATGCTTGAGGAGTTGTTAAGCGAGGGGATCCCACCGGCGACGGCGCTGAACCAGGTTCACGGCGAACTAGGTGGCGACGCCAACCTCGGCTACCTGGCGGCGACGGGCGAGCTCCTTATTTTCAGCGAGTATCCGGGCAATCGTATGTGGTGCTTCGCGATCGGTGACGCTGAGATGGGCGCGACTGAGCTGCACTCGTCCGACGATTCTATCTTCCGCATGCTCTTCCCGCATGCGACGGCACGGCGCGTGCCGTCGGGCGTGTGTAGCTTGAGCTGAGAAAACCATAGGATCCCGGGCCTAGCTGGTTTTGTTTGGTCGGCCAATCTCGTGACGGCTCATCGTGTCGCCGCCGCGCTTGAAGTGGGGCGCGTCTGGATCAATACTGGACACACCATCCCGGGGGACGTATGTGTGCCTCCCTGGAAGTTGAGGGGGCTTGGTGATGAGGGCGGATTGGAGGGACTGGACTCTTTTGGGCGTGTCAAGACTGTGGTAACGAATGTTGGCGGACCGCGTTCCTCGATTTCAGCCAGCTCTCGGCGACGGCTTCCGCAGCGAGCCAGCAGAGCGCGTCCGCTGCTGGGATGCTGGCAAGATGCCGTCTCCGCACGGTCGGGGAACTCGTGTCGACGCGATAGAGGACGGGCGATGGCCGAGTGTCGCCCTGAGGTGCGCGTGGTGGCTTCGCAGCATTCTCTCTCACACGTGGCGCGCGCCGCGCGCTGGAGCCCCAGCCCCGAAGAGTTGCGCGAGCGGACCGCTCAGATGCCCACGGCGCGCGGCGCACCGCCTTCGGGAACTACAATGTGCATACCCGGGTGACCTCGCGCAGTGCCGGCAGCACCTACGTCGTCACCGACACGTCGGACCGCCACAGCGGCAAGACCATGAGCCGAGCCGAGGGGGCGCGTCTCGCCGCCATGCCGGCGCCTGGATCCGCGAGCGCGAGATGCTGGTGATTGACGGGTTACAGCGGCAACGCTCCCGCCGGACGAGAGCGGCCTTGGCTGTACGTCCAAGCGTCGCACGCCAACATCGCGGGGATGCCGCTGTGCCTGTGCTTCCCGGCCGCGAGGTCGGACGCGCGCTCGATCCTCGGCTCACCGTCACCTAGACGCCCAGTCGCTCGATGGCGCACTTGAAGCGCACTTCAACGCCACTGCAATAACCTGAAAGATGTCGGCTATGGAGCCGGGAGCGGCTGATTCCGAATATGCAACCGCTCCCATTTGGGGGGCGATTACTAACCGCGGGTAAGGCGTAGGTCGTGGGTTCGATTCCCACCTTGGGCTCCAGCGTGATGCCTCTCCATCCGCAGTGGGGCGGCGCCTGGTCCACCCTTGTGGGCGAACTGGAACGCCGCGGTGGCGGCAATGATCTGCCGCCGATCTGGAGACCCTGAAAGGCTTCACCCTCCCGGAGCTGCCGTACACGCGGCGGGCCTTCACCCCCCTCCATCTCGAGGCGCGGCGCTGGCTGCGGCAGAGGATGGAGGAGGCGGGGCTCCAGACCGTGATCGACCCTGCCGGAAACCTCGTTGGCAGGCGCGGCGGGGTCGGAGCCGCAGTCATGCTCGGTTCTCACACGGACACAGTCGCCGCAGGCGGCCTCTACGACGGCATCGTCGGAGTGGTCGCCGCGCTGGAGACCGCCCGTCTGGTCGACGATCGAGCTGTGGTGCATCCTAACTGCTGGACCAGGCTGAGACGTGATTGCACGATTCTCGGATTAGCCCGCACAGGGGTATCCATTCAGCCGGAGTGACCGAAGCTGGCGCTCCTCCGGAGGCGGTATCGTGGGCGCGCGAGGCGTAGCAATCAGCGGAGCGATTGGCGGTGGCTTCGAACCCCGGTGAGCCGCGGGCACTGGACCGAGGACCCCGGTCGCCGAAGGCGCTGCCGGGCCCTCGGTGGGCCTCATGTAAGGCGGACGGGCTCGGTCGTGAGATCGCTCGGCGTGTCGCCGGTGTTGACCGTTGCGCGCGGCTCGACGAGAAGCACCTGCGCGCCGGCCTGGGAGAGCGCCAACGAGATGGCATCTATTGAGAGGTCCATGGGGAGGGATCGCTGTGGTTCGGCGCCGTCACGTGACGGCTCAGCCGGGACCGCCTCGGTTCATAATCTCGCCCAGTGAGCAGCTGGTCCGCGCTGCCGATCGAGGCCCACATCGCGCGCATCCGAGGTGAAGGCGAGGCGCTCGCCCGCTCCGCTGAGGCAGGCGCTCTCGATGCGAGTATCCCGGGATGTCCCGGATGGGATGTCGAGGCGCTGCTGCGGCACATCGGCGATGTTCATCGCTGGGCGGCGACCATTGTCCGCGACCGCCTGCGGCAACGGTTGCGTCGTGACTTTGAAGGCCCGGCGGGCCGAGATGCCTTGCTCGGCTGGTATCGAGAGGGTCTCGAGGGTCTGATCGATGCCCTGCGGCACTCGTCCTCCGACGACGAGTTCTGGTTCTGGGGACCAGCGCCGAATGCACTTGCGTTCTGGGCCCGACGCCAGGCCAACGAGACAACTATCCATCGCTGCGACGCAGAATCGGCCCGCGGCGCTATCTCGCCGCTCGGCACGCTCGAGGCACTCGACTGCCTGGACGAATGGCTCGGTCTCATCCCGCTGCGAGCGCACGCGCCTGCCGGAGCGGGGCGCAGCATTGGGATTCGCGTGACCGACGGCGACGGCGCATGGCTCGTCCGGCTTGCGGAGATCGTCGAGGTGACGGGGGACGATGCTGCCGCGGACTGCGCCGTGAGCGGTCCTGCGTCGGACCTGTACCTCTGGTCGATGAACCGCGCCAGCGCAGACCACCTCACCGTGTCTGGCGACCGAGGGCTGCTCACCGCCTGGGCGAAGCAGATTCGGTTCTGAGCGCCCCTCCGTAGCAGGCCAGCTACCTCCAGCGCTGCCCGCGCCCCGGAGCTGGGATGCCGCTGCCCCGGCCGGCGACCACGCCCGAGGCATCGTCTCGAGAAACGTCAAGGACGCCGCCCACGGGTGGAGCCGCATAACTCTGCCGCGGTGGGGCCAGCCGATGATGCCGTTCCCAATGCGTCCGCACGATCTGCGGCGACGGCGATCGCAGGTCCGCCTCCTGGAAACGCAGCATGGTTCTGGGCACCCCCGGGTGATCGGGGAGATCGCGCTCCCCTCAGCTCCGGCGCGAGGCCCTGCGGCCACCGCAGGGGTCGGCCAGAGCGGCGGTCGGCCGTCGCCGAGGAGGTGCTGGCCCTCATTGGCAATGAAGCGCCTGGCTGGGGCTGCCATCGGTTACGTCGACGCTCAGCGTGTCGCCGCCGCGCCGCCCGGCTCAGACGGGGCGCCAGGCTCTGGCTCGAGGCGCCTGGCAGCGGTCGCGGCAAGGTGACGGCGCTCGAGCCAGAGCGTGAGCGGCCGTCCGCCGAGCGACGGAAGCTGCGAATGCGCCAGATGGTAGCTTCTCCTGCAAAGAGATGGCATGTGGAGGAACCCACAGCCACATGGAGAGACCCCCTCAGCTCAAGCGCCACCATGATGGGGCGCTGGACAAAGTTCGGGAGCGTGAGGAGGTCCCCATGACCATCGTAGGCGGATTCGACGTGCATCGCAGGCAGATGACCTTCGACTTCATCGACACGGAGACCGGCGAGGTCCACCGAGGCCAGATCGTGCCGGCGACGCGAGAGACGCTCCGCGCGTGGCTCGCAGAGCGGGTGGTCGGCCGCCCAGCGGCATTCGCGGTGGAAGGCTGCACCGGCTGGCGATTCGTCGTCGAGGAGCTGCAGCGCGCGGGCATCGAGGCCCACCTCGCGGAGCCCGCGGAGACCAGCGCCCGGCGCGGACGCAAGATGCACGCCAAGACCGACCGCATCGACGCGCGCCATCTCCGCCAGCTTCTCGCCGCTGGGGAGCTCCCGGAGTCCTGGATCCCACCCGAGCACGTCCAGGAGACGCGGACCACGGTGCGTCTCTACATGGATCTCAGCGAGGAGCGCACCGCCTGGCTGCAGCGTATCCAGGCCACCCTCTTCCACCAGGGCCTGCCGGAGCTGTCGAGGATCCTGGCGGCCGATCGCCGGCGACAGCTGGAGGAGGGCGAGGGCCTCAGCCCTGCCGCACGACAGCTGGTCACCGTGGCTCTCGGCAGGGTTGACGACATCGACCGGATTCTCCGGCAACTCCAGCGCCAGCTCGCCAGCCTCTCGGCCCGCCAACCCGGCTGCCAGAGCCTGCGCCGGGAATACGGCATCGGCCCCATCACCTCGGTGGCGATCTGGGCCGAGCTCGGCGACTGCCGGCGCTTCCCCTCGTCGCGCGACGCCGTCCGCCACGCCGGGCTCGACGTCACGGTGCACTCTTCGGACGGCAAGCGCACGCGCGGACATCTCTCTCGGCAAGGACCGCCGACGCTCCGCTGGGCCCTCTTCGAGGCGGCGCAGTGCGCCAACCGCAAGACCTCTCCGGACCGCCCCTACTTCCTCGCCGTGAAGGAACGCCGGGGCGCCAACCGGGCGGCCCTCTCCGTGGCCCGCCGACTCGTCCGCCGTGCTCATCACCGCCTTCGCGCTCTCGGCGATATGGCCCTGGCTCCCGTGAGCTGACCCATGTTGTCGGAGCTGCGCGCCTTGCCCTTGAAGCGATGGAACCCTCGCGGCCAGCTCCCGTTTGACCCTGCCTCCCATGACCTGGTCATGGCGAGCCTTAAGAGAATGAGCGGCCACCGCCCCCAGCGTGGGGACACCCGATCAACGATCTTGTCGCCGGACCGCTGGTCCGTGGGCCGAGATAAGGCTGGGCGCCCGCGCGCAGTTCAAGACACTTACGGCTACAACATGAAGGGTGCCGAGCCTATGCGCTGACAGCCCACAACCTTTCCCCGACCTGAATCCCCTTTCGCGTTCGTGTATGCACGCCCATCTGCGCCCCCACCTCGAGATGACTGTTACAAAAGCGTTACATCACCGGCTTGACGGCACGCCCCCTCCACAGATAAGGGTCAGAATAGGGTCAGCGCGCCGGAAATCCCTTACGCCGCCAGGAAAAGTCAGGTAGCGGCCAGGGTTCGATTCCCTTTCCCGGCACCAGAAACGAATACGATCCGGCCTCAGTCGGCCTTTTCGTGGCCTTTTCGGCTGAACCAGGCACCACGAGGTAGCGGCGGCGCGAACAGGCATCGATGCGGACGGCCCGGGTCAGAGTAGGGTCTGGCGTCGCCAAACCAACGGTGCAGCCAGGCGAAATGTTTCCTTTTCCCGGCTGAGTAGGGGTGGCCTCAGTTGGCCTTTTCAGCGGCCTTTTCGTCCTAAGCCTGCCACCAGACGCAGTGGCGGCCGCCCGAAGCGGGCGTCGATGCGGTCGGCCAAGGCTCGCGTCGAGGCGTCGGTCGCGTGCGCGTAGAGGCGGAGCGTGGTGGCCACGGTTGAGTGCCCGAGCATCCTCGACACGTCGTGCGCGGGGGTGCCGTCCTCGAGAGCCAGGGTCGCTGCTGTGTGACGGAGGGCGTGGAAGGTCACGGGCCGGATCCCGGCGCGTTGGCCTGCGGCCTTCCAGGCAGACACGAAGGTGGGTGCCCGCACGGGCCGGCCGTCGGGGTCCGGCCAGACGAGGTCGCCGGTGCGCGGCGTGCGGGCGAGAGCCTCGACGGCGACCCGGGGCAAGGACACGTCGCGCCTGCCCGCGGCCGTCTTCGGGGCCGTCACATGGCGTGTGCCGTCAAGCCCGCGCGTCGCGTTCCCGCGGACGCGGAGCGTCCGGCGGTCGAGGTCGATGTCGTCCCAGCGCAGCCCGAGCAGCTCACCTTCGCGGAGCCCGACCGTCACTGCCACGACGTACGCGGCCCCGAAGGGCTCGTCGACCGCGGCCTCGACCAGCCTGGCCGCCTCCTCGCGGGTCAGGATCTCGATGCGAGTCTCGGCCCGCCTCGGAGCGCGGACGACCGCCAAGGGGTCGGCGGCGAGGACACCGCGGCGGACCGCGTCGCGAAGGGCGGTGCGGAGAGTCAGGCTCACATGCCTGACCGTGGTGCGGCTGATGGGCCGTGCTCGCCCACGCCCATGTCCGCTCGCCCGCGTCATGACTGACATCAGCCGATCCCAGTGCTCGCGCCGAAGATCATCGAGGCGAATGTCGCCGAGCACCGGTGTAGACGGCGTCCCTCTATGACGACGTAGCCGCCGACGACGGCGGCACTGGGTGGTGACGAGAGAGGGCTGGGTGAGGCAGCATAGCGGTCGCAGAAAGAAGAGAAGACCCTCCTGGAGCCTTACCTCCTGGAGGGTCGGTGGTGGAGCTGTGGTCCACCGGTGGCGATGGTATGGCCGTGCCCTGTCGATGTCGATACCTACGTCGAGCGCGCGGCCGAGATCGAGGTGCCACGCCCTCCGTGTCCGAGCTGCGGCGCGTTGACTTGGCGATGGTCGCGATACCAGCGGCATCTGCGCAGGGACGCTGACCGGCTGATCTGGGCGCCGCGGGTGTGCTGCACCGGATGCGGCGAGACCCAGGCACTGATTCCGTGGTTCGTGCTGCCCTGGCGCTGGGACGAGGTCTCCGTGATTGGCCGCGCCGTGGAGCTCGCCGCTCAGGGGTGGGGTCATCGCCGCATCGCTGCCGCGCTGGGACGGCCGGCGACCACGGTCCGTGGCTGGCTGCGCCGGATTCGACGCTCGGCAAGGGAGTTGAGCGCCGAGCTGCTGGCGATGGCGGTGGCGTGGGGGTGGAGCAGTTGGGAGGTGCCGACCCTGGCGTTGCCTCGCCTGGTGGCCGCGGTGGGGGCGCTGGCGCAGCAGTGGGCTCGCCGGCGGGGCCAGGGGGCGCCTTGGGCGGTGGTCAACCTGGTCACCGGCGGGAGGCTGCTGGCGACCAACAGAGCCGCGCTCTTGGAGCGGGCCGGGACGTCGGCTTGGATAGCGGTGTCGTCCGACTCGGAGGTCCCTGATGGTCCATGACCCGGCGGAGGAGCTCGCGCTCTGGCGTTACCACCTGATCGCGGAGGCGCTCCACCCACGCCTCCGGAGCAGGGAGCGGGGTCTCATCGTCCGCCGCATCGCCGGCGAGGAGCACGCCGGTCCGGATGGGGTGGCGCGCACGGTGAGCCGCACGAGCCTCGACCGCTGGATCGGGGCGTACCGCCGGCATGGGCTGGCCGGGCTTCGCGATCAGCCTCGCTCCGATCTGGGCAGCACCCGCCAGCATCCCGAGCTGCTCGAGGAGGCGATCCGGCTGCGCCTCGAGCAGCCGGCACGCTCCGCGGCAGCGATCGCCGACATGCTCCGCCAGCTGCACCACGTTCCCGTCGCCGAGCGCACCCTGCGCGAGCAGTTCCAGAAGCGTGGGCTGACTCGCGCCGAGCTGCTCGCCGACACCAAGACCTGGGGGCGATACGAGGCGGCAGCACCCAATGACCGGTGGATCGGCGATGTCCTGGTCGGCCCCTGGGTGCCTTTCCCGCGCGCCCCCGGCAGCCACCGCGCCCGTCTCTTCATGCTCGTCGACGATCACTCACGGCTGCTCGTCCACGGCCGCTGGTTTCCGGTGGAGAAGCTGCGTGCCGGTCAGGAGGTGCTGTATCAGGCGATCCTGCGTCGCGGTCTGCCCCTCCAGTTGTACACGGATAACGGCAGCCCCTACACCGGACGCGAGTTGGCGCGCACCTGCGCTCTGCTCGGTATCCACTTGATTCACAGCCGGCCGTACTCGCCCCGATTAACCGGCCATTAGCTCAGATGTAGTGGTTGGGAAGGTGGGGGCGCGGGGGAGGAAACCCTTGTGAATACTGTGGAAACTGTGGAAAGGCCGCTTGCAGGGGAAGGGCAGCTTGACCTTGGGGGGTCGTCCAGCGATACTCATGTGCCGTGCTCACCGAACTCGCTGTGGTCGATCGTGCGAGCGGCTGCTGGCGAGTGGTGGCCAAGGGAGCGATCCACGTTGACCTCGATGAGGTCAACGACTACCTGACCTACGTTGGCGATCGCAGCTACTCGCCGCACACCGTGCGCGCCTACGCATATGACCTGCTGCACTTTGCTCGCTGGTTGGAGGGTGAGGGAGTGTCCGTCGCTCGGGTCAGCACCGACACCCTCTTGCGCTACCTGACTGCCAATCGCGACATTCGGCTGCCCGGTCAGCACGACAAGGTCATCGCCTTGAGGACCGGTCGTGCCACGGGGTATGCGCCGACCACCATCAACCGCCGCCTCGCTGCCATCTCGGGCCTGTTCAGCTTCCGGTCGATGCGAGATCCGGCTGCAATCAACCCTGTTCCGAAGGGGCCGGCAGCGCGCCGGAGTGCCGAGGGAGAGCGGGCGGGGCTACTCGGACACCTGCACCGCCCCAAGCCGCGGTCGATGCTGAGGGTGCGGCAGCCTCGACGCTTACCCCGAGGCTTGGATCGGGACGAGATCCGTGCCCTGCTGGCCAGCTTCCACACCGATCGGGATCGGGCTATTGCGGGCCTCATGCTGTTCAGCGGCCTCCGCTCGGCGGAGGTACTGGGCCTTCGTGTCGCCGACGTCGACGTTGGACGCGGCTGGGTGCGCGTCATCGGCAAGGGCGATCGAGAGCGCCGGGTGCCGCTGGACGCCGAGGTTGCTGGGCTCATCCAAGCCTATCTCCTCGCCGAGCGACCGGAGACGGCCGCGCTGGCGCTCTTCGTGGTGGCCAAGGGCCCTCACCGTGGTCGTCCGCTCACGGCGGCAGGGCTGCGGCGGGTCTTCCGCTACCACCGTGAGCGGTCGGGGGTGGCAGCCGGCCATCCGCACGCCCTACGCCACAGCTTCGGGACGGCTCTGGCTGAGGCCGGGGTGGATCTCTCCGTGCTGCAGGCGCTGATGGGCCACCAGCGCGTCGACTCGTCGGCCGCCTACATCCACCTGGCCCCCGCACATCTCCGTGCCGCCTATGACGCAGCCCGAGCGCGCCAGCGAGCGTGGGAAGGGCCACGCTGATGCCCGGCCCGCCGCCAATGGCGGTGCCGGCGGAAGCCGCTGATCTCTACGCCGACTGCCTGAGGTGGCTGACGGCTCGAGGAGCGGCGAACAAGAGCTATCTCTACGGCGCGCGTAGCTTCCTGTTCCGCTTCCCCCATCCCGAAAGATGGGCGGAGCTACCGCTGGAGGAACGTCGGAGGACCACCAACACCAGCACACAGCCAGTGCTCAACTTCCTGATGCTGCACGGCCATCTGCGGCCCGGCTATGACTACCTCCTCGACCGCAGGCTGCACGCGGTGCTGCGCGAGGCGCCGCTCAGCCCGCTCGGTTCTGACCTGGCGCGCTTCCTGACTGGCGCCGAGGCACTCGGGTACACCCGAGTGATGCGGAACGCCATGGCGTCCCAGATCGTGGCACGCATGCTGATCCAGACCGGACAGCGGCTGGATCGGCTCACCGAGGAAGACTTCAGCGGCCTCACGGCTGCCATCGGCGAGCGCGAAGCCCGGTGTGGTCAACGACTCATGCACTACCGCAACTGCCTCTATGGGGCTCGCGCCGTCCTCTACCACCTGGGTGCCCCCGCCGATCCACCCGCCAAGAAGTCGATCCTGGCGCGGTGGAGCTGGGATCGCCACCTGGAGGGAGTGAGCCTCCAGGTTCGCCAGCCCATGGTCGCCTACCTCGAACGGCTACTGGGCACCCAGGCTCGCTCCACCGTGCAGGGGACGGCGTCCGACCTCGCCCACTTCGGCCGCTTCCTGGCCCGAGCAGATCCCGACCTCGCGTCCCTGGCCGATCTCGACCGCCGGCGACACATCGAGCCATACCTCAGCGAGGTGGCCAGTGCTCTCAACCACCGTACCGGGAGACCGATCGCCGCGTCGACGGCCAAGAGCCGCATCCAGAACCTGGGAGGGTTCTTCGATGCCATGACGGAGTGGGGCTGGGCGGAGGCGCCGCCCCGGCGGCTGATCTTCACCCGTGACGCTCCCCGCGTGCCCCATCCCCTGCCCCGCTATCTGCCGCCGGATCAGGATCGCGCGCTGGTGCGGGCCCTGGAGGACTCCGCCCACCGGCTTGAGGCCGATGCCCTTCTTCTGCTCCGCGCCACCGGGCTGCGGATCGGTGAGCTCGTCGACCTGGAGCTCGATTGTGTTCACGAGGTGCCTGGGCACGGGGCCTGGCTGAAGGTGCCGCTGGGCAAGCTGCTCACGGAGCGGATGGTGCCCCTCGATGACGAGACCTTGGAGATCGTCGACCGGGTCGCGGCCCACCGCTCGCCAGGCCGTCCACTCCGCCACCCTCGCACCGGCCGACTGGTCGAGTTCCTGCTCACCCGCTACGGGCGTCGGGTCTCAGCTTCGTCGTTGCGCGATGAACTGCACCGCGCCGCGGCGGAGGCCGGGCTCGGTCTTGTCGTTCCCCACCAGCTGCGGCACACCTACGCGACCGCACTGGTCAATGCGGGCTGCTCGCTTCAGGCCCTGATGGCTCTGCTCGGGCATGTCTCGGCGGAGATGAGCATCCGTTACGGGCGCCTGTTCGACTCCACCGTCCGGGAGAATTACGAACGCGCGCTCGCCCTGGCGAAGGAACGTCTCGGGCCGGTGATACCGGAGCCGACGGCGGTTGCCGTGAAGGGAGACTGGCGAGCGGCACCCCTGATCAAGGCCCGCCTCGCCGGTGGCTACTGCCTGCGCAGCCTCGCCCAGGGACCCTGTCCTTACACCAACATCTGCGAGCACTGCCCCAACTTCCGGACTGGGCCCAGCTTCCTCCCGGTGCTGCTGACCCAGCGCACCGACGCCACTGCGCTCGCTGCGGACGCCGAGGCGCGGGGCTGGGGCGAGGAGGCCGCCCGGCATCGGCGTCTGCTCAAGCGTCTCGATCTCCTCATCGCCGAGGGGCAGGCAGGCTGAGATGGACAAGGAGGTGCTCAGGGTCGAGACCGCATGTCTTCAGTTGCTTGAGGGGGGTCGGCCGGTGACGTTCGCCGAGGTCGCGACGCTGGCGAAGATGGGTCGGACAACCCTGTATCGCCGGCCTGACCTGCGCGCCCTTATCGAGGAGCACCGAAGTCGGGGCCGCGAGGCGAACACCCTTTCAGGGCTGGCCGTGCAAGTCGACCAGCTCCGGCATGGCTTGGAGGCTGTCGCCGCCAAGGTCCGGCGCCATGAGGAGGCCCTTCGCCGCCTCCAGAATCGAGCCGCGAAGACGAAGGCTGGGTAGCCCACCCCCAGTTCCCCCCCTCTGTGCCCAGATTGGCCGGATAACCAGCTGGGCGGGGGAAGCAGGAAAGAGCGGGGAGGGTCATCAGGGAGAGGTTCGTCCTCGAAGTCGAGCAGGTTGGCGTTGCCAGCTACGCCGAGCTCAATGACCGCTGGGAGGCGTGGAGCGAGAGCTACCTCAACCTCCGCCGTCACTCCGAGACCGGCGAGACGCCGATGGAGCGGTTCCTCCGCGGCACGCTGCGCCAGGCCGATCCCGAGCTCTTGCGCCAGGCCTTCCTCTGGACCGAGCAGCGCCGGGTCAGCAAGACCGGGACGGTGAGCTTCCAGGGGAACGAATACCAATGTGATCCAGCCCTGCGGGGGCGGCGGGTGGAGCTCCGCTATCGCCCCGAGGACCTCACCCGCATCGAGGTCTGGTTCGACAACCGCCTCGTCGGAATGCTCACCCCTCTGGTCATCGGGCACCACGTCCATCCTCAGGCCGTCCCCCCACCCCGGCCCGTGATCGAGCCGACCGGTGTCGACTACCTCGGCGATGTGCTCGCTGAGCACGAGAGGAGGGAGATCGGCCGGATCGCCTTCCGCCACCTGCTGAACCCGGAGGACCAGCCGTGACCGCTGCCGCCCCTGCTCCGACACTCTCCGTCGCTCCTGGATCGAGGGCTCCGTGGCTCACCCACTTCGGCTTCACCCGGACGCCGTTCACCAAGTCGCTGGCACCAGGCGAGCTCTTCTCACGCCAGCCGCACCAGGAGGCGGTGGCCCGGATTCTGCACTGCGTCCAGGAGGCGGCTCTCGGTGTCATCACTGGCGAGGTGGGTGCCGGGAAGACGGTGGCGGCACGGGCGGCTCGAGCTCTCCTCGACCCCTTGCGCCATCAGGTGATCTACATCGCCAACCCCGCCTTCGGCACCCGTGGGCTCTACGTCACCGTGGTCCGCGCCCTCGGTGCCCAGCCGCGCTTCTTCAAGGCCGAGGTGATGATCCAGGCCCAGCAGCTCTTGGAGGCCGAGGAGGCGGAGCGACACCGTCGGGTCGTGCTCGTCGTCGACGAGGCGCACCTCTTGAGCCCGGCGCAGCTGGAAGAGCTTCGGCTCCTCACGAACCTCGACATGGATTCCAAGAAGTCCTTTCGCCGGCGTGCTCCTCGGCCAGCCCACTCTGAGCCGCCAGCTCCGCCTCGGCATCTTCGCCTCCCTCGACCAGCGCATCGCGATGCGCTTCCGCATTCCGCCCATGGATCTTGGCGATGCCACCGCATATCTGCGTCACCATCTCGCTCTCGCCGGGCGCAGCGATGCCCTCCTCGCCGACGACGCCATCGTCCGCCTGCATCGCTTTGCCAATGGCATCCCGCGTGCCCTCAACAACGTGGCCACCGCCGCCCTCATTGCCGCCGCCGCCGATGGCAAGGAGATCGTCGACGACGCCTGCGCCAAGAAGGCGGTCGCCGAGCTGACCCCGGACTGACCGGCACCGGTGCGATGCGTTACCCACCGCCACCAACGCACGAGGCTGTCTGGAAGCTCGCCGCCGTCAACGTCGACGGCCACGTCGAGGTCGACCACCACCGGTACTCAGTCCCCTTCCCGCTGGTGGGCCAGCGCTGTGCCGTCCGCCTCACGGAGACCCTCGTCGAGGTCTTCCATGACGAGCAGTGTGTGGCCGCCCATCGGCGCAGCCATCTCCCTGGCGGCTACACCACTGACAGCACGCACCTCCCCACGGCATACCGCCGCGAGATGGCCTGGACACCCGGCCGCATCCTCACCTGGGCGGCGCGAACCGGCCCCGCAACGGCAGAGATGGCCGAGCAGATCCTGGCCCACCGCCTCCACCCCGAGCACGGCTACCGCGGCTGTCTGGCCCTCATCGGTCTCAGCCGGCGCTATGGAGCGGAGAGGGTGGAGCGGGCCTGCCGCCAGGCGCTTACCCTCGGCGCCTTCCGCTACCGCAGCGTCAAGACCATCCTGGAACGCGACGACGTCACTGTTCCCTCCGCTTCCCGGTCTCCGCGCTCCCCACTACCGTCCCGCCACCAACGCTGACATCCCGCCCGTCGGTACCCTGGTGCTGTCGCCACGCAGCTCCGCCGCGACGGCCCCGAATAGCTCCGCCGTCAACACCCGGCACGAGCCACACCCGCGCGTGGATCTCGTACTGGCCCCAGGCCTGCGGCCGGAGATCTGGTCGCCTGGCCTCCAGCCAGGTCGCCAGCCAGTCGCGAACGGTCGGCGTCTGCGGGCGCGCTCGTGCTTCGGCGGCGTCACAGGCGAGATCGGCTCGCGCACGGGCCTGGGCGAGCGTGGGGGCACGGAAGAACCGCTGGACACCATCGATCACGACCCGCATCTGCCCGGAGGAGCCGTCGTGGCGGACGCTCCCCGCGCCGCGTGGCGCGTACTTTCGGCCGGTCATGGTGTCCTTTCTCCAGGGTTGCTTCGGTTCGACCTCTCAGGAGTTGAGTTCGGACCTTCCTGCGTCAGCGTAGGGCGTTCAGCACGTTCGACGTGTTACAGTTCCGCGACTGGGCCGGAGGTGTCGGCGTGGGCGGGCAGGTCCACCGGTGCCCTTGACAAGCGGGCGTCGCCTGGCTCATGGTACGTTACAAAGTAACTCTGCTACGCCATGACTCTTCGAACCAAGCCCGTCCGCCTGCTGGAGTCCGACGACGCCATCCTCACGCTCCTCGCCGGCGCCCTCCAGCGCAGCCGCACCGAGGTGGCGCACGCCGCCATCGGCGAGTACGTTCGCAGTCACAGCGCCGAGCTCTCCAGCCTGTTCGCCGCGGCTCAGAAAGCGATCGCCGCGGGCGATGTCGACGCCCTGGTCGCCGTGGCCGCGCCCGCCCTCGACCGCGAGCTGGACGCGCTGGTTGCCGGGCTCCCCCAGGAGTAGGCGGCTCAACCGCGGGGGGCGCGCCGGTAGCCTACGCCGGTGCCCGAGCCACCCCACTCCTTGGCGGCTACCTGCGGGTGCGTGACAGAGGACCTCGACCTGAGGCCCGCGGACTGCGAGCGCCCTGTGGAGGAGCTAGGTCACCCGGTGATCCAGGACTTCCGGCCGCCCGAGTGGGTCGGGTACTTCGCGTGAGGCGCCGTCATTGGGGCGTGACCCTGCCGTGAGGGTATGTGTGAGGGTCCCGGAGCGGCAATCCTCTGGGCCGCTGCCGTCGCGGGCGCCGCCTTCTGTGCGGCACCGACGAGTGGCATAAGCGCCTCGGGGTCTGCCGCTGGCTGGTCGTGGAGCTCCCACAGGCCCGAACGTCGGACCAGGAGGTACCAGAGCCCGTCGCGTCCCAGGCGGAGCTGGAACCCGCGGGCGCCAGATGACACCCGCTCGCCGCGCACGCGGACCGAGCCGATCGCCCGGCGCAGAGCAGCGGCGCCCTCTTCGACCTCCTCGGCGGGCGGCTTCCAGGGCTGCCCGTCCAGCACCTCCAGGGCTGCGGCGCCACCTGCCGCCCAGGCCAGCGCGAGGCGCATCAGGGAGCGGGGAGCCGCCCCGGCCCCCCGGGCGAACTCGTCGAACCCTGGGCGCCCCAGGTGCTGAGCGGCGAGCCGCGCCAGGTCGACCTCGGCGGGCAGTCCCAGGCCGCCATCGCCGACTCCCTGCTGGAGCTCAAAGGCCCGGCTTGCTGCGTCGCGGGCGAGGAAGCCGAGGTCACGGGCTACGAGGCCGGATCCCGCGGGAGGGTCGGCGGGCAGGCTGGCAGGCTCTCCGGCGTGGGATGGCTGCGGGGGAGGTGCGGGGAGTGGCGCCACTGAACGGCGGACGAAGAGCGACTGTGCCAGCATCCCGGGGTCACGCTCCTCCCCGCCGGCCACCCCGGGTTGACGCACCGGCAGCCGGGCAGCTACCGCCTTCGGCCCGGCGGCGCGGAGCCGGCGCAGGCCGCTCAGCACCTGGTCGCGCCTCCGGCCGCGCAGCAGCAGGATGGCGAAGGGGTCGGCGTCCATGCGGTCGGCCACCAGGTAGCAGACGGCGGCGGCGTGCTTGCAGGGGTTGGCCCAATCGGGGCAGGAGCACCATGTGCCTGATATGGAAGGAATTGTCAACCGGTGACCGCGTGGGAGGTCTCGCCAGAGCGCTGGGTTGAGTGGGGTGCACGGCGCAGGACGCAGCCGAGGGCAGGAAACAACGACGGTGATCACCCTGATATTCGCGGGTCGGCAGAGCCGTTGCCGCAAGACAGTGAGCCGTCACCGAGCTGCCTCGGACTAGAAGCGCGAGTTCACGATCGCATAGGCACTGTCGAGGGTCCCCGGGGACTCTGCCGACCTCGACCGCGACCTGCGCCGTCACCCCGAAGATCATGCTGCGGGGGCCTCCAGCAGCTGGCCGAGGGCCCAGACGAAGCCGGCCAGCTCCCGCGCCACGGCGGTGATGGCCTTGGGCCGACCGATGCGGCCGGACAGGTGCCGGTAACGCAGGTGGAGGCGCTGCTGGGCGCGCCAGGAGAGTTCCACGATCTCCCTGGGCACCCCCTCCTGGCGCTGCTTGACCTTGCCCTTGATCGCGGGCGCATACCGGGCGTGGTGGGCGGCCTCGCCGAGGACGTGGCGCAGATGGGCGTTGCCGGTCTTGGTGATCTGGCCGCGATGCCGCGAGGCGCCACTGGAATGCTCGCTGGGGACCACCCCCACGTAGCCCATGAACTGCCGGGCGCTGGCGAAGCGCCGCAGGTCACCGGTCTCGGCGACGATGGTGACGGCGGTGAGGAAGCCGACGCCCCGGAAGGCTTGCAGCGCAGCGATGGTGCGGACGTGGTCACTGGCACCGGCGTGCTCCAGCAGGGCTGCCTCGAGCCGGCGCACCCGCTCGTCCGCAGCCCGCACCACGGCTCGGTAGTCCTCGAAGACCACCTGGTCCGCCGGATGCTCGAAGGTCACTCGGTTGAGCCAGGTGTCGTACCTGGCCGACCAGGGGCGAACCCCCACCGGGGAACGCTGGCCCTGGCGGAGCAGGAACTTGCTGAGCCGATGCCGGGCCCGCAGTGCGTCGGCCTTGGCATCGCCCCGGGAGCGAACCAGGTTGCGCAGGGCCTCGTGGGCCTCGTCGGGGATCCACACCGGAGTGAGATCGCCGCTCCGGAGCAGACGAGCCAGCTTGAGGGCATCGCGACGGTCGGTCTTGACCCGGTCACCGGACCGCTGCGGAATCAGCGATGGCGCCACCACAACCGAGTTGACGCCGAGGTCGCTGAGCTGGCGGTGCAGAACATATCCGGTCGGACCGGCCTCGTAGGCGACCTTGAGGCGGACGCCCGGGGCCGTGAGCTTGGTCACCAGCTTGCGGATCAAGAGGGCTCGTTGGCGATCGTGCCATACTCTTCGACCCCACCATCCTCCTCGGCCACCGCCACCGCGATCGTGGCCATGTGCACATCCAACCCGACGAACCTCGTACGCTCACTCACTGGGACCGGACCTCCACGCATGTAGCTCTGTGCGGGACGTGTTTCGTCCGCCCGCCCAATCTACGATCCTGCGCGGGCCGGTCCTTCCATGTTGACTAATTCCCCCGCCGCCGGCAACAGCGAGACGCCCTCCTTCTCGACGTCCTCTACGACGCCGGGATCCAGCTCGCCGTCGAGCAGCGCGGCGGCATGGGCCGCTCGGGAGGCCACGGCGCCGAGCACTCGGTCCCACTCCCGATCGGAGAATGGGCGGACCCGCAGGCGGACGATGTAGGGGGTTGCACGGGTCCCCCGCACCGGAGCGGACACCTCCCCGGGGTCGATGGCCAGATCGCCGACGGCGCCGCTGCGAGCGTACGAACGGCCGCGGGGCAGCCGGTTGGGGTCAAGCCGAGCGCGCGTCTCCAGAGCCTCGATCCACGCCTGGCCCCACCAGGTGGCGCCGAAGCGCGAGCCACCGCGCGCCGCCGACAGGGCGGTGCCCTCCGGGGGGCGGGAGCGCCCGCGCGGGCGCTCCCAGTGTCCGCCGTGGGTGGTCCGCCGCCGTCTCACGGCTCTCTCCTCAGCGACACCAGCGCCGGCAGCTCGGCGTCGGAGAGTTCGGTGAGCCAGCCCTCCCCGCCGCCGACACCGCATCCGCCAGCCGCCGCTTTGAGGCCAACAGCTCGGCGACGCGGTCCTCGAGCGTGCCCTCGGTGATCAGGCGATGGACCTGGACCGGCCGCTCCTGGCCGATGCGGCGGGCCCGGTCGGTGGCCTGGTCCTCGACCGCCGGGTTCCACCAGCGGTCGTAGTGGATGACGTGGGTGGCGCGCGGTGAGGTTGAGCCCGACCCCGCCGGCCCTGAGGGAGAGGAGGAACACCGGCGCCGCCGCCCGCCTGGAAAGCGGTCGACCATGGCCTGGCGCTTCGCGCAACGGCACGCCGCCGTGGAGGAACAGCGACTCGACGCCGCGCTGCTCGCGCCAGCGTCTTCTCCAGCAGCCGGCCCATCGCCACGAACTGGGTGAACACCAGCACCTGCTCCCCGCCCTCGAGCATGGCGGCGAGCAGCTCGTCGAAGCCGCCAGCTTGCCGGAACGCCCCGCCAGCGGCCCGGCTGGTCCAGGTACTGGGCAGGGTGGTTGCACATCTGCTTCAGGGCGGTCAGCAGCTTGAGGACCAGTCCCCGCCGGGCGATGCCGTCTCGTTCCGCTGATCTCCGCGATGGCCTCCCTCACCACGGCGCCGTAGAGGGTGGCCTGCTCGGCGGCGAGGGGGACGCACGGTCGGTCTCGACTTGCGGCGGCAGCTCAGGGGCGACGCCCGGGTCGGGCTTGCGCCGCCGCAGGACGAAGGGCCGCACGATCCGGGCCAGGCGCGGCGGTCGCGGCCTCGTCCCGGTATCGCGCTCGACGGGGATCGGCCACGCTGCTGGCGGAAGCCGTCCAGGCTGCCCAGCAGACCCGGGCGGCCCAGTCGAGAATGGACCAGAGCTCGGTCAGCCGGTTCTCGACCGGGGTGCCCGTCAGGGCCAGCCGGGCGGCCGCGGGGATCGCCCGCAGCTCCCGGGCGGTGCGCGACAGCGGGTTCTTGACGTGCTGGGCCTCGTCGGCGACCACCAGGCCCCAGGAGACCCGGGCCAGGGCGGCCCGGATCCCGCCGGACCATCCCGTACGTCGCCAGCACCACCTCGTCGCGCCCAACCTGCTCCAGATGCCGGTCCCCTCCGTGGTAGCGGCGCACCGGCAGGCCCGGGGCGAAGCGGTCCGCCTCGCGCTGCCAGTTGGCGAGCAGCGAGGCGGGCACACCACCAGGGTGGGGCCGGCCTCCGGCCCGAGCGTGTGACGCGGTGCAGATGCAGGGCGAGCACCTGGATGGTCTTGCCGAGGCCCATGTCGTCGGCGAGACAGCCGCCCAGGCCCATGCCGGTCAGGCGCGGATCCAGGCCAGACCCCGCCGCTGGTAAGGGCGGAGCTGCCGCCGTGAGACCGGCGGCGGCTCCGGCTCGCTCCGCCGGGAAAGCCGTGACGCGCTCAGGCGAGCGGCCAGGCTCCGCGAGCGGTGCCTCCACTCCGGCACCCTCACGGTGATGCCGTCGACCTCCAAGGTCCCGTCACCTCAGCTGGCTCGCCAGCACCTCGCCCATCCGCACGCTGAGCGAGCGGCGGTGGCGCAGGCGCTCCAGCAGCTCGGGGTCCACGGTGACCCAGCGGCCGCGGAGCCGGATCAGCGGCCGCTTGGCCTCGGCGAGCGCGTCCATCTCCTCATCGGTCAGCAGCTCGCCTCCCAGGGTCACCTCCCAGCGGAAGGAGAGCAGGTCATCGAGGAAGAAGGTGGCCTGCCCCGCCTGCTCCGGCGACGGGGTCTCGACGTGAGCCTGCATTTGGAGCACGTCCCCGGCCAGCTCGGCCGGCCAGAGAACCTCCAGGCCGGCCGATGCCAGGTGCTCGGCGGCGGGACCGAGGAGCTCGAAGGCCTCCTCGTCGTCGAGCAGGAGGCGCTCCGGCCGCGCCGCCTCCAGGAGCCGGCCGAGCGGCGCCCAGGCCCTCGCGCCCCGGCGCAGGGCGAGCAGGAGGTCGGTCTCCACACTCTCGCCGAGGCGGTGCAGGACCGCCTCCGGGGAGCTCCAGAGGTCGGCGGCGTCCACCACCAGGGAGGGGTCGGCGTGGCTGCGAAGCTGCACCACAGCGGTGAACTTCCCGTCCGCCGGGCCGTCGTCGCTGACGTTGGCAGGGCGGCTGTGCTCCTGTTGCGTGACCTGGGGCTGTGCGCGTCGCGCGCCTCGCCGCGAGCTGGTCTCGCCGTCACCGTCAGCGGTCGGCTCGGCCGGGCGATCACCGGTCGCGCCATCCGCGCCCCCTTCCTCGGGACCGGCTTTGGACGCCGGTGGCACCAGGCGGCAGGCCGGGGCGAGCTCCCTCGCCCAGCCCTTGGGTGGCGGTGGCCAGCCAGTCCCGCAACCGCTCGACCCGGACCGGCCGGGGCTGCTGAAGGCACAGGGCTCCGGACCACCCGCGGGGCGGCGGGGCTGCGCGCCAGGGTGTCGGCGATGGCGTCCCAGCACTCCCGCACCAGCACCTCCGGGGAGCGCACCCGCAGCGGTCGGACCGAGGGGAGGAGGGGGGCATGGCCCTCCTGGGGGAAGGCGACGGCGAGGGCTCGCAGCCACGCCTCGTCCGCCGGGTCCAGGGGACCGACCCGCCATGCGTCGAGGCCCTTGGCGCTCAGGGCGGGAAGCAGCCGTCCCCGGGCCACCAGCGCCACGCCGGCCTTTACTGCCAGCGACCACGCCCGGGTGGAAGCCGGCGCCTCCGTATCGGCGGGGAGCGCTGCAAGCCATTCCAGCGCGGCGGCGATCGGGATGAGCCGAGCGGGGACCAGACGGCGCCGCGCCCCCATCCCCGCGGCGACCACCACCTCCAGGTCGGACATCTTCCCCGGTGCGCCGCTGGCGCGCTCCGGTCGGAGAAGGGCTGGGGTCCCCCGGCGGGGCGGGTCTCCAGGCACGAAGACGACGTCCCCTGAATGCTCGACCCGCATGACCGGGGATGATAGCGCCGCCGGCGCATCCTGTTGCGCTACCCAGACGTCGCGTGGGGTGATCAGCGCGTCTCCGGCATTCGCCAGCGGTCCAACATGCGGTCCACGTCCGCGCTCACCCGGTCGCGCGCTGCGCCCCTGGGGGCACCACCCATCAGGGGCAGAATGCAGGCGTGTCCTGGTGACGCACTGAGGCGACGACAGCGAGGGTGATGGCGCCGGGATCGAGGGCACGGCCTGCGGCACCGCGGCCTACCCAGCCGCTCCCCCGCCTTGGCCGCGGGGCGAGCGATAGCCTCGGTCCGATCCTCGGGGCACGCCGGGAAGAGCCGCACGATCTCGCTCGCGAGCTCAGCCTGGAATGTATGGTCGTGCTCCGCTCGGCGCACCTCGTCGCGCGCCCGGCGCCTGGCGCGCGCCTCCTCAGCGGCAAGACATGCGCTCTCCGCGTGCTGGAGGGCCGCCTCTTCGACCAGGATCCCCTGGTGCTTGTACCGTTTCCGGGCTCGGCTGAACCGCACCACGTCTGCCTA
>CAWJYZ010000002.1:0-664260 GCA_963847225.1 uncultured bacterium
GGCGCGGGGTAGGTTCGGCATCGTCGAACTGGCTCCACCGCGGCAGAGTTATTTGGCCCCACCCGCGGGCGCCGTCCTTGACTTTCTCGAGACGATCCCTCGGGGGTGGTCGCCGGCCGGGGCAGCGGCATCCCAGCCCTGGGGCAGGCAGCACTGGAGTTAGCTGGCCTGCTACGGAGGGGCGCTCAGATCCCGGTGTTGAATATGGCTACCGGACGGGTGGGAACGCCTGTACGGCAGGAGCCGTGAGCCGGGGCCTGACCCATCTCAGATCTCGACCCCGGGGTGTCCTTTCTCTGAAGTGTCGACCCCGGCCTCTCAGCTCCGGGACCGGCTTGACTTGATAGGAGCGTTGCTGCGCAGTTCCCTACCGGGATGTGTCGGCCGGCCCTTCGACAACCTACCACGGGGAGGACTGGGACGATGGCGCTCAGCACGGATCGGGCAGGCAACGTGGTGGGGGTCGACCCTCACAAGCGCACGCTCTCTGCGACGGTGGTTGACGAGCGTGGTGGCATCGTCGCCACGGCGCACTACAAGTGTCGGGCGACGGCCACCGCGCTCTGGAGGCGTGGGCACTCAGCCTCGGCGCGGTGACCCGCTGGGGCATCGAGGGAGCAAGTGGCCTCGGCCGCCACACCTCGATGTTCCTCTGCCTGCGTGGGCACGACGTACGCGACGTCTGCCCGACGCGGACGGCGGAGCAAGCGAGGGGACGCCACCGGCCAAGGGAGACCAGATCGTATTCGCTTCTGGTGCCGGGAAAGGGAATCGAACCCTTACGAGCGTACGCTCACAGCGCCCTGAACGCTGCGTGTCTACCAGTTCCACCATCCCGGCGCGGCGCGCTGCGATCGTAGCAGGCGGCCCCACACGCGACGTCCCTCGAGCCCGAGGCGAGGAAGCCGCCTCCATCGTCCCCGCCCGCCCCCTCCAACACCGGCGTCAGGTCCAGGACGCAGCGTCCGCGAAGGGGTCACCCACGGCAGGGACGGTGACGTGCGAGAGCCGCGAGCTCACCACCAGGCTCTCCTCCGGCGCGTAGAGGAAGACGGCGGGAAGGTCGCGGCCCAGCTCCTGCCCTATCCGCGCGGCGGCAGCGCGCCGCTCGGCCGGAGCGCTGACCGTGGCCAGGGCGGCGAGGTCGTCATCCAGGAACGGGTCGACACCGCCGCGGGAGACGTTGAAGCCCTGGGGTGGGGTCGCGCTGGAGGCCCAGAGGGCGCTGACGTCGGGATCGGGGCCGAGGTCCCACGCCGCCAGCGCGAGCTGGAAGCTTCCTGGGGTCAGCACGGAATCGAGGAAGGTCGAGGCGGGCACCACCGAGACGGTCAGCTGGATGCCGATCGCCCGGAGCTGCGTGGCCAGCGCCGAAGCCACGGCGGGGAGCGGTGCGGCATCGGCGACCTGGAGATCCAATCGCAGCTCCACCCCCTCCCGGCTTCGCACCCCCCCGGGCCGGGTCTGGGTCCACCCGGCAGCCTCGAGCGTCTGTTGTGCGGCGACAAGATCCGGAGGAGGCGAGGGGCCGGCTTGGGCGAGCCAGAGGATGCCATCGGGGATGGGGCCGGTCTCAGCCTTGGCGAGCCCTCCGAGCGGACCCTCGATGAGAGCCGTGCGGTCCACGGCATCGGCGATCGCCCGGCGGACGGCGGGGTCGGCCAGCCTGGGCTGGGAACTCGTTGAAGAGGAGGTCGACGAAACCGAAGGTGAGGAGATCATGGGCGGCCGCCCCGCGCCGCCGGAGGAGGCGGGCGCGTTGCTCGGCGGTGGTGGTCACCACCGCGTCGACCGCTCCCTTCGCGAAGGCCGACGCCGCGGCGGCGAAGCTCGGCTCGCCGTCCACCTCGACCCGGGGGAGCGCGGGGCGGTGCATGGCACGGGGATTGGCGGTGAGCGTCACCTGGGTGGGGGAGCTCGAGGCGACCATGTAGGGTCCGGAAGTGGGAAGGGGTTCTATGGGGTGGGTGCGGAGCCCGCTGAGGAAGGACGCGTCACGCGAGGCGAGGGGCAGGATGGGCAGCTCGGTGAGCGCCGCGGCCAGGGAGGCGCGCGAAGTGCGCAGGACGAGGACGAGATTCTGCCCGGAGACCGCGGCGCTCACCCCTCGCCAGGCCGCCGCCAGCATGGCGTTGGGAAAACCGGCGGATTGGACCCAGCGGATGGTGGCGAGGGCGTCCCAGGCGGTGAGCGGGCTGCCGTCGGACCAGTGGAGCCCGGCGGGAATGCTGAGGGTGTAGGTGAGACCGTCCGGTCTCTCCGCATAGCGCGAGGCCAGGTCGGGGACCGGGGTCGCGGTGGCGTCGAGGCGAAGCAGGGAGCGGTAGGTGAGCGAGGAGATCGCCGTCCCCCCGGGGTCTGTGGAAGCGAGGAGGGGGTCGACGACCAAGGAGTGTCCGCCCGTGACGACGGCGACGCGATAGTCGGTGCGGGGGCGGAGGGGGGGGCTCTTTCGGGTGAGGAGGATAAAAGAGGAAACCCCGCCGCTCGCCGCCACGAGGAGGACGGCGAGTCCCAGCTCGAGGCGGTGGAGCCGACGGCGGACTAGCTCGTGGTGGTCACCAAAAGGTCGAGGGCGGTCGCGATGACGAAGAGCACGATGAAGACCACGCTCGCCCGCAGCAGCCCTGCCTCGAGCCCGCGCCGGCGTCGGTAGCCACCGCCAGAGTCGCCGGAGCCGCCGATGACCCCCCCGAGGCCCGTCGCCTTCGGGGTCTGGAGCAAGATGCCAAGCATCACCAGGATCGAGAGAACGATCTCTGCCGCGACGAGGATGGTCTGCACGCAAAAGAACCTCCGAGAGGGATCGCCGGCAGTATACCCCCGGTGCCCGCGACCGCCCGGCACCGCGACAGCCCGAATTCCGACCCATTCGGTAGAATTTCCGGCGATGTCGACCGCTGACCTGGTGCGCTTCCCCAACCCCGTCAACGAGGTGGCGGCACGCGTGGTCGCCGGAGTGGTCGCCGCCGGCGCCTGGATCACCCTGGGAACTCGCTGGCCCTGGCTCCTCCCCTTCATCGCCTACGGCTTCCTCGCCCGCGTGCTCACCGGCCCCACGCTGAGCCCTCTCGGCCAGCTCGCCACCAGGGTGGTCGCCCCCCGGCTGGCTCGGCCGCGGCCGGTTCCGGGACCCCCGAAGCGTTTCGCGCAAGGGATGGGAGCGGTGATGAGCGGTGCCGCAACCATCCTCTGGTTCGTTTTGGGCCTCCAGCTCGCCGCCCTCGCCTGCGTGGCCCTGCTGGGCGCTGCGGCCACCTTGGAGTCCGTCTTTGCCCTCTGCCTCGGCTGCCGGGTCTTCGATCTCCTGATGCGGGCCGGCGTCATCCCCCCCACCGTCTGCGAGGCCTGCAACAACCTCGCCCTGGCCCGATCACGGGGCTGAGATCCTCGCCGGCTCAGCCGGCGATGAGGCTGCGCCCGGTCATCTCCGTGGGCTGATCGAGGCCCATGACCGCGAGCACCGTCGGGGCGATGTCGCACAGGCCGCCGCCCCGCCGGAGCGCCGGCACCGAGGTGCCCATGAGCACCACCGGAACTGGGTTGGTGGTGTGAGCGGTGAGGGCCTCCCCCGTCTCAGCGTCGATCTTCTGCTCGGCGTTGCCGTGGTCGGCGGTGACGAGCGCGGCGCCCCCCGCCTCGAGGGCCGCCCCCAGCACCCGCCGCAGGCACTGATCCACGGTCTCGCAGGCGCGCACCGTGGCGGCGAAGTCCCCCGTGTGGCCGACCATGTCGGGATTCGCGTAGTTGACGACGATGAGCGCCTCGCCACCGGCCTCGAGGTGCGCGACGACCGCATCGGTGATGGGAGCGGCGCTCATCGCCGGGGCCCTCTCATAGGTGGGCACGTCCTTCCGGGAGGGAACGAGGAGGCGCTCCTCCCCGACAAACGGCGACTCCCGGCCGCCATTGATGAAGTAGGTGACGTGGGCGTACTTCTCGGTCTCGGCGACGTGGAACTGGCGGGCCCCGCTCCGGCTCACCACCTCGGCGAGGCTGTTGCGGACCTCCTCTGGTGGGTAGGCGATGCCCACCGGCAGGCCGCGCTCGTACTCGGTCATGGTGACGAAGGTGAGGTCGTGGAGCACGCGCGACCGCGGGAACTGCGTGAAGTCCGCATCGATGAGAGCGTGCGTCAGCTGGCGGGCCCGATCCGGACGGAAGTTGAAGAAGATCACCGAGTCCCCGTCCTCGATGCGGGCCGGCGACCTCGAGTCCGCCGAGATGGACACCGGGGGAAGGAACTCGTCGGTCACCCCTTCGGCGTAGCGGGAGCGGATGTAGGCGACGGGATCGTCGGCTCGATCCGAGCCGCGACCCGCCACGATCTCGTAGGCGCGCGCCGTGCGGTCCCAGCGCTTGTCGCGATCCATCGCGTAGTAGCGACCGGCCACCGAGGCCACCCGGCCGGTGCCGACGCGGCGCAGCTCCCCGAGGAAGTCCTCCATGAACCCCGCACCGCTCGTGGGGAGCTCGTCGCGCCCATCGGTGAAGGCGTGCACCCAGACGCGGTCGAGGCCATGGCGACGGGCCAGCTCGCACAGGGCGATGGCGTGATCCTGGTGACTGTGCACCCCGCCAGGTGAGACGAGACCGAGGAGATGCAGCGCCGTGCCACGCTCCCTGGCGGTGTCGACGGCCCGAATGAGCTCGAGGTTGTCGAAGAAACGGCCGTCCTCGATCTCCCCGCCGATCCGGGTGAGCGGCTGGAGGACGACACGCCCCGCGCCGATGGTGAGATGTCCGACCTCGGAGTTGCCCTGCTGCCCGTCGGGAAGCCCGACGGCCTCTCCGCTCGCCGCCACCAGTGTGTGTGGATTCGACGCCCACATCCCGTCCCAGAAGGGCGTCTTTGCCGCCGCGATGGCGTTGCCATCGGTGGCTTCGCGGTACCCCCAGCCGTCGATGACGACGAGAAGGAAGGGGCCGCGTCGCGCGGTCATGGCGCCGCCGGGGCCCGGGCGGATTCGCAGGCGCGAACGATGGCCGTGAAGGCCTCGACCTGAAGGCTCGCACCGCCGACGAGGGCGCCGTCGATGTGGGGCTGGGCGAAGAGCTGGCCGGCGTTCTCGGCGGTCACGCTCCCCCCATAGAGGATCGGCACCGTGCTGGCCACCTCGCCGAGCAGCTCGTCGAGCCGGCTGGCGGCGTGGACGCACACCTCTTCCGCCTGTTCGGGGGTGGCCGTCCGGCCCGTGCCGATGGCCCATACCGGCTCATAGGCGATGACCAGGTCACCCTCCCGAGCCGCCTCCAGGCCTTCGAGGGCGCTGCGCAGGTGCCGGTCGACGACGCTCATCGTCGCTCCCTCCAGCCTCTCCGCCTCCGTCTCCCCGACGGCGAGGATGGCACGCAGCCCGCTGCGCCGAGCCGCGCGGAGCTTGCGGGCGATCAGCTCATCGCTCTCTCCGAGGATGTGTCGCCTCTCGGAGTGACCGAGGAGGACGTCGTGGCAGAGACCGCTCAGCATGGCCGGGGAGACCTCGCCGGTGAAGGCCCCCCGTTCCTCCGCATAGCAGTTCTGGGCTCCGAGAAGGAGGCTGCTGCCCCGCAGCGCCTCTGCCACGGGGACGAGGTGCGGGAAGGGCGGCAGCAGCTCGACCTCGATGCCGCAGCCGTCGAGCCGGCCACGCAGGGCACGCGCCAGCTCCACCCCCTCCTCGACCGTGGTGTTCATCTTCCAGTTGCCGGCGATGAGGGGGACCGGCCGCCGCACCGTCACAGCGCGACCTTCTCCTCGAGAGCGCCGATTCCGGGTAGCTCGCGACCCTCGAGGTACTCGAGCGTGGCCCCACCCCCTGTCGAGATGTGGGTGATCCTCTCCGCCACGCCGGCCTCCTCGAGAGCCGCGGCAAGGTCGCCGCCTCCGACGACACTGATCGCGGAGGAGCTGCCCAGCGCCTCCGCGATCTGACGTGTGCCGTCGGCGAACTCCTCGATCTCGTAGATGCCGAGCGGGCCGTTCCAGACCACGGTCCCCGCCCCCGCGCAGTCGTCGGCGATGAGGCGGACCGTCTCCGGTCCGATGTCGACGACCATGCGGTCGGGCGGGATCGCGGTCGCCGGAACCGCCTCGAGCGGCGCCCCGGCGACCGCCTCGGGGACGACACGGACGTCGATGGGCAGGCGGATCTCGCCGCCCTCCCTGCCCGGCTCGAGGAGGCGGGCGGCCGTCGCCACCCATTCGTCCTCGACGAGCGAGCGGCCCACCTCGCGTCCCATCGCCACGAAGAAGGTGGAGGCCATCGCTCCGCCGATCCAGAGGGTGTCGACGCGGCGGAGGAGGTTCTCGACGACGCCGATCTTCGTCGAGATCTTCGCTCCGCCGAGGATGGCGAGCAGCGGACGGCGCGGGTTCTCCAGGACTCCGTCGAGGGCCTCGAGCTCTCTGGCCATGAGGTAGCCGGCGACTGCCGGGACGTGGTGGGCGATGCCCTCCGTGGAGGCATGAGCCCGATGGGCGGTCCCGAAGGCGTCATTGACATAGAGATCGCAGAGTGCGGCCAGACGGTCGACGAATGCCTCGTCGTTCTTCTCCTCGCCGGGCTCGAAGCGAACGTTCTCGAGCATCACGACCTCTCCGTTGCGGAGCCCGCGGACGGCCCTCTCCACCTCGGGGCCGACAACGGCGGGGAGGTGTCGCACCGGCGTCCCGAGCAGCTCCGCGAGGCGCCGAGCGAGCGGCGCCGTGCTGAGCGCCGGATCCACCTTCCCCTTGGGCCGCCCCAGATGGGTGATGACGATCACCCGCGCACCTCGGTCGCGAAGGGCGGTGATGGTGGCCAGCGCGGCTCGGATGCGCCGGTCGTCGACGATCGTTCCGTCCTTCATCGGGACGTTGAAATCGACGCGGACGAGGACCCGCTGTCCGTGTGGATCGATATCGTCGATGGTTGCCTTCATCGAAGGGACGCCTCAGAGGCGGTCGCCGACGTACCGCACCAGGTCGACGGTGCGACACGAGTATCCCCACTCGTTGTCATACCAGGCCAGCACCTTGACGTTGCGATCACCGATCACCATCGTCGACAGCAGGTCGACGATGGAGGAATGGGAGTCGTGCAGGAAATCGGTGGAGACGAGAGGCTCCTCGGTGACGCCGAGGATCCCCGACAGGGTCCCGGTGGCCGCCTCGCGGAACTCGTCGTTGATGCTGTCGACGCTGGCCGGCTTCTCGACGAGAATGCTGAGATCGACGAGCGAGACGTCGGGGGTGGGAACGCGCAGCGCGATCCCGTTGAGCTTGCCCTTGAGCTCGGGGAGAACGAGGTGGAGCGCCTTCGCCGCACCCGTCGAGGTGGGGATGATCGCCTGAGCCGCGGCGCGGGCCCGCCGCAGGTCTTTGTGGGGCGCATCGAGGATCTGCTGATCGTTGGTGTAGGAATGCACCGTGGTCATGAACCCGGACTCGATCCCGAAGGAGTCGCTCAGCACCTTGGCCACAGGAGCCAGGCAGTTCGTGGTGCACGACGCGTTGGAGATAACGTGGTGCTGGGCCGGCTTGTAGGCCTTCTCGTTCACGCCCAAGACCACCGTGATGTCCTCGTTCTTGGCGGGAGCGGAGATGATGACCTTGCGCGCGCCCGCGTCGAGGTGCGCCCTGGCCTGAACGGCGTCGGTGAAGTGGCCCGTCGATTCGACAACGATATCGACGCCCAGGTCACCCCAGGGCAGGTTCTTCGGCTCGCGCTCGGCGAGCACCTTGATCACGCTGCCGTCGACGCTGATCGAATCGCCGTCTGCCCTGACGGTTCCCGGGTAGTGCCCCATGATGGTGTCGTACTTGAGGAGGTGGGCCAAGGTTGCGGGGGTGGTGATGTCGTTGACCGCCACGAACTCCAAGTCCGCCCCCTGGCTCCGGGCGGCCCGCAGGATGTTGCGTCCGATTCGTCCGAAACCGTTGATGCCGACCTTGATAGCCATGTGCTCTCCTCAGAGGTGAAGGACAACCGATGGGAGCCTAACAAGCAGGGCGTGCTCCCTGTCCAGGCCCATCATCGATCCTTGGCGGCGCTGGCGGCCAGAGCCGTCGGTCCTCGGTCAGCCGGCCGGAGGTCCCGTTCCAACCGAGAGCCCAGCGTCGCTGGCGGCGAGGATCTCCAGGCGGCGCAGCCGGTCCGCCATCGCCGGACGGCTGCAACCGGCGGCCTGGGCCAGCACCTCGAGGCGTGCCGCCGGCCAGCGCCGGCGCAGCATGGCCGCCTCGCGCAGTGCCGGTGGCAGCGCATCCAGCCCCGGCCCATCGAGGCGAAGGCGGTTGACCGCTTCGAGTTGGGTCACCGCCGCCAAGGCCGTCCGGCGCAGGTTGGCGGTCTCCGCGTTCAGCCGGCGGCTCACCTCGGAGCGGACCTCGCCGATCACCCGGCCCGCCTCCAGCTCCAGGCGGCCTCGCTGGGCACCCACCGAGGTGAGCAGGGCAGCGAGTCCGGGAGCCGAGCGCACCGCCACAACGAGACGACCACGCCGGCGCACCAGGGTGCCCCGCACCCCGATCCGGCGCAGCTCGGCGACCGCCACTGCCGCCGCGTCCGAGGAGGCCACCCGGAGCTCCCCCTGAGCCGGTCCGTCGGGACGGCTGACGGATCCTCCCGCGAGCAGCAGCCCGCGCAGCCGGGCGCGCCCGCAGCAGGCATCGGAGGAGGCGTCCGGGAGGCGGGATCCCTCGGGCAGGCGGATTGCGTAGCGGTGGTGACGGGGGGCGGCCACCACCTCGACACGGGCGGCCACCCCCTCGGCATGGAGCGCGGCCAGCGCGGCACGGGCAGCGACGAGGCGCGTCGTGACAATCTCTTCGCCGCCGCTCGCGAGGCGCATCCCCTCCACCATCGCTCCGCGGCAGCAGGAACGGGACGGAGGCTGGAGGGCCACCTCGGCGAGGGCTCTCTCAGTAAACGAGGGACCTCTCACCGCGGGTCGGGCTTGGCCACGTCGCGGTGGCGCACCGATACCCGGACACCCTCGGCGCCGAGCCGGCGGCTCAGCTCCTCGGCGATGACCACGGAGCGATGGCGCCCCCCGGTGCAACCCACGGCGACATGGAGAAATCGGCGGTGATGCTCCGCATAGCCGGCCATGACCCAGGAAAGGAGCGAGCTCAGCCGATCACAGAGCTCGGGGGTGCGCGGGTCCTCGAAGACGTAGCGGCGCACCGTCTCGTCGAGGCCGGTCCGGGCGCGTAGCTCCCGATCCCAGAATGGATTGCGCAGGAGGCGGACGTCGATCACCCAGTCGGCCTCCGGCTCAGCCCCGAACTTGTAGCCGAACGAGGAGACGACGAGGTGGAGGGGCGCCACCGCCCGACCCGGCGCGACGAGCTCGGTGACCCGGGTGGCGAGCTCTGCGGGGCTGCTCTCCGTCGTGTCGATGACGGCGTCGGCGGCAGCCCGCAGGCTGGCGAGAAGCTCCCGCTCCCGGCGGATGGCGGCGAGGGTGGCTCCGCTCTCCGCGCAGGGATGACGCCGCGTGCTCTCGCCGATACGCCGCACCAGGGTCGCCTCGGCAGCGTCGAGATAGAGAACGCGGACGCCGACGGGGGGGATCAGTCCTTCCAGCGCGTGCCCGTGGCGGGCGTCAACGACGGCCACCGCCGGCTGCCGCCTCACCTGGCGCGCCCACGCCTCGAGGAGGTCCGGGTTCAGGTTGTCCGTCGTCAGCGCGCCGGCGGCCTCCAGCGCGGCGAGCGCGGTCGCCTTCCCGGCGCCGCTCATCCCGGTGAGAAGCCACGCTTCCTGGGGTGCGGTACTCGGCGAGCTGCTCACCCCGAGCCGGCCCTGCTCGGGAGGGGGTGGTGGAGGGCGGCCTCGGTGACCCCGAGCTGCCCGGGGATCTCACGCAGGAAGGTGGCGTCGAATCCCTTCTCGGTGAAGAGATCGAGGGCGACGTCGAGGATGCGTTCCCGCGGGCTCTGCACTCTGGATGCCGGTTGCTCCTCATCGTGTCCGGCGAGAACCACCCGGTGGCCTCGCCTCCCGACACGTCCCGGCGGCGCCTCGGCGGCTGGCCACGGTGCCGTCGCCGGCCGCGGCGCCCGCTCACCAGCCACGCGCCTAGCTTACTTGACGCCCGGCTGGCCGGACTGACCACAACGGCCGGTCAGCGAAGTCTGGCCCAAGGGTGATGTGCCGTAGCGGAGGAGGCAGTGGGCGACCGGCTGACGCTCGAGGCTCAGGGCTTGGTCAAGTGGTTTGGGACGACAACCGCATCTCCTCGGCCCTGGGGCTGCGCCGGTCTCGTCGCCAGGAGCGCGGGGACGGCAGCGTCGCGCGGCTTGATCCTCCTCTTCCCGCTGGCCTTCGTCTCCAACGCCATGGTGCCGGCCCAAGGGGATGCCCGCCTGGCTGCGGGTCATCGCCGACTGGAATCCGGTGAGCGCGGTGACGGCGGCCGCTCGCCAGCTGTTCGGCAACCCCAACCCGTCGGCAGCGATCGCCGCCTGGCCGATGCAGCATCCGGTGCCGGCCGGCCTCGGATGGTCGGCCCTCATCCTCGCGGTGAGCGTGCCGCTGGCGCCCATCCTTCTTCCGCCGCCGGACCTCCGACTGACCGTCCGTCACCCACCGGAGCGCGTGCCAGCTGCCGCCCGCCGGGCCGCCGCTCACCCGGCAGCGACATCCATGGTCGCCTGATATCACCACTCCCGGCTCGAGGCGGAGAGAATGGAGCCCATGCGGGGACACCTGATCAAGGAGGACGGCAGCGCCTTCGCAGCCACGCCGCAGGACGTCGCCGCGGCGCTGGCCGGCAGCGCGTTCTTCTGGCTGGACCTCACCGATTTCGACCAGGACGTCTCCGACCTGCTGCTCCGCGACTTCGGCTTCCACCCCCTCGCCGTCGAGGACGCCGAGCACGGCGGACAGCGTCCCAAGCTCGACGATTACGAGAGCTTCACCTACCTCGTGGTCCATGGCGCGTCAAGTGATGGCCAGGACGGCGGCAGCGGGACGGTCGAGGTCCACCTCTTCTACACGCCACGCCGGGTGGTCACCGTTCATCGCGGCGAGCCAGCCCTCCTGGATCCGGCGCGGGAGCGGCTCGGCAGGCACCAGGGGATGTCCGGAGCTCCCCCCGCGATCTCCGTTCTCTACCTGGTCGTGGATACCCTGGTGGACAGCTACTTCCCAGTCCTGTCGCGCTTCGATGACCGGATCGACGAGCTGGAGGACGCCATCCTCCGCCAGCCCACCGAGGCGCAGCTCGGGGAGCTCTTCGAGATGAAGCAGGAACTCGTCCGCTTCCGCAAGGTGGTGGCCCCACAGCGCGACATGTTCGCCGGGCTGGCTTCGGGCGTCCGTGCCATCGAGGGCGTGCGTCCCGAGGACCTGCGCTACTTCCGAGACCTCTACGACCATCTCATCCGCATCAGCGACCTCGTCGACTCCTACCGCGACCTCCTCGCCGGGGCGATGGACACGCACATCTCGATGGTGTCCAACCGCCTCAACGTGGTGATGAAGCAGCTCACCGTCATCGCCACCGTGTTTCTGCCGCTCAGCTTCATCACCGGCTTCTTTGGGCAGAACTTTGCCTTCCTCACCGGCAACGTGCTCACCCAGTCCTGGTCCTTCTGGGCACTGGGGATCGGCCTCGAGGTCGTCACTGTTTGGTCGCTCCTCGCCCTCTTCCGCCGCCGCGGCTGGTTGGGCGGCCCCACCGCCTGACCACGGAGCCGGCCGGCTCGCACCTCCCGACCGCCCTGCCAGTGCTTGATCCGGCCGCCGCCTGACCACTCCCGCCGCGGCTCAGACGAGTTCCTTGATGCGCAGGGCGACGACCTCGGGAACGACCTCGCGAAGCTCCTCGAGCGACGCCTGAGCGATCCCTTCGATGCTGCCGAAGCGGCGGAGCAGGGCCCGCTTGCGGACCGGGCCCAGACCCGGAACGATGTCGAGCTTGGAGCGGAGCGCAGACTTGGCCCGCCGCGCTCGATGGCGCGTGATGGCGAAGCGGTGGGCCTCGTCGCGTACCCGCTGGACCAGGAAGAGGGTCGGGGAGTCCCGGGGGATGACGATCGGCTCCGCGCTCCCCGGACGGAACAGCTCTTCGTTGCGCTTGGCGAGTCCGAAGACCGGCACCGTGTCGAGCCCCGCCTCGACAAGCACCTCCCGTGCCGCCGCCAGCTGACCCTTGCCCCCGTCGATGAGGACCAGGTCGGGGAGCGCGGCGAAGCTCTCCTCCGCCATGGCTCGACTGCGCCGCACCCCACCGTCGGCGGCACGCGGCGGTCGGTCCTCTCCGTTCGCGCCGTCGGGATCGTCGACGGGGACATCGTCGGCGGGCTCCTCGCCCCGGCCCCTGCGGAGGTAGCGGGTGAAGCGGCGACTGAGCGTCTCGGCCATGGAGGCGAAGTCATCCGCACCCTCGACGGTGCGAATTCCGAAGTGCCGGTAGTGTTCCGGCCGGGGGCGGCCGTCCTCGAACACCACCATCGAGCCGACCGAGTTGGTTCCCATGGTGTTGCTGATGTCGTAGCACTCGATGCGCCGGGGCGCGCCGGGGAGGTCGAGCTGCGTGGCCAGGTCGCTGAGCAGCGCCTCGGTGCGTTCGGCGTCGAAATCCTCGACGATGCGGCGCTGCCGGAGGGTGGCGAGGGCTGTCTCGGAGGCCCGCTCGACGAGGCGCCGCAGCTTCCCGCGCTGCGGCGCGCGCACCGCGACCGGACTGCCTCGCTCGCCGGAGAGGAAATCGGCGATCTCCTCCAGCCCCTCGGCACCGGGGGGGATGAGGATGGTGCGGGGAAGCTGGGGCGCCTCGCTGTAGAACTGGGTCAGGAAGGCCGCCAGGGCCTCCTCGACGGAGCGGTCGGCGACCCCTTCGATCTCATGCGTGTCCGTGCCGATCACCTGCCCGGATCGCACGCTCAAGATCACCGCCACCGCCCTCCCCGCCTCCAACGCCACGCCGACGGCATCGTGGTCGCCACGCCGGCCGCTCAGCACGTCCTGACGCTGGGCGATCCGGTCGATGGCCCGGAGTCGATCGCGGAAGCGTGCCGCGAGCTCGTAGTCGAGGCCCGCCGCCGCCTCCTCCATCTGGCGCTGGAGGTCCTCGGTCAGGGAGCGGCTGTGGCCCTCCATGAAATCCTCAACCTGGTGGAGCAGGCGTGCGTACGCCACCTCGTCGATGCGTCCCTCGCAGGGACCGCTGCAACGACGAATGTGGTAGTCGAGGCAGACCCGACCTCTCCGAAAGATCTCATCGCTGCAGGTGCGGAACGGAAAGATGGTGCGCAGCGAGCGCACCGTCGTGCGCAGCGACTGTGCGCTCGGTGTAGGGGCCGAAGTAGCGAGCGCCGTCGCGCCGCACCCGGCGTGTGTAGTACGGGCGGGGGTAGTACGTCGCCCGTCTGCCCGCCTCGCCACGCGGCGGGCGCAGCTTCTCGCGCGCCGTCCCCGGCGCGTGCATGTCGGGCGTCCCGGGTTGGGGAATCTTGAGGTAGAGGTAGTTCTTGTCGTCCTTGAGCCGGATGTTGAAGCGCGGGCGGTAGCGCTTGATGAGGGTGTTCTCGAGGATGAGCGCCTCCCGCGTGCTGGCGCTGGCGATGACCTCGAAGTCGAAGACGCGCTCGACGAGCTGGCGGGTGCGCTCGGGGAGGCTGGGTATCCCGCTGAAGTAGGAGCGCAGCCGGTTCTGGAGCGAATCCGCCTTGCCCACGTAGGCGACGCTGCCGGCCAGGTCGCGCATGACGTAGACCCCGGGGCCCGCGGGGGCGGCGCGGAGCCGCTCCCGGAGCAGGTCCGGATTGTCGATGAGCCTTGCCTGGCGGGTGCTGGTCACCATCCCGTGTCCACTCTAGGCGGAGCCGGTCGCGACGGCATCCAGGAGGCAGCCCGTCTCAGGAGGATCCCGCCGCCGCCTCCGCCCCTCGCAGCTCGGCGAGGAACCGCTCCTCGTCGATGACCCGCACCCCGAGACGCCCCGCCTTCTCCAGCTTGCTGCCGGCACCCGGGCCGGCGACAACCGTATGGGTCTTGCGGCTGACGCTCGATCCGGGGTTGCCGCCGAGACGGCGCACCCGCTCCTCGGCCTCCGGCCGCGTCATGGACTCCAGGGAACCCGTGAGCACCCAGGTCTGCCCGGTCCACGGCCCCTCCCCGAGCCGCACCCGCTCCGCGCCCACCCCCGCCTCACCCAGCTTGCGCAGCAGGGTCTTGGCCTCCTCGCTGGCGAACCATCGGGCGATCGCCGCCGCCACCGTGGGCCCAATCCCGTCCACCTCGAGCAGTTGCTCCGCGGAGGCCTCGGCAAGCCGCTCCAGGGAACCGAAGTGGGCGGCCAGGGCGGCGGCCGTGTGCTCACCCACGTGAGGGATGCCGAGGGCGTTGACGAGGCGGTGGAGGGACACGCGCCGGCGGGCCGCGATGCTCGCCAGGAGGTTCTCCGCCGAGCGGTCGGCGAAGCCTTCGAGCTCCAGCAGCTGGGGCTTGCTGACCTGGAAGAGGTCGGCGGCGTCCTCGACGTAGCCGGCGTCGAGAAGGGCTTCGACGATGGCCGGGCCCAGCCCCTCGACGTTGAGCGCGGCACGACTCGCGAAGTGGAGGATGCGCTCCCGGCGCTGCGCCGGGCAGAGCGGGTTGACGCAGCGGCGGGCGACCTCCCCTTCCTCGCGGACGAGCTCCGTGCCGCACTCCGGGCAGCGCGCCGGGAAGACCCAGGGGCGGGCCTCCCGCGGTCGCTTGTCGAGAACGACGCGAACGATCTCGGGGATGACGTCTCCTGCCTTGTGCACCACCACGCTGTCGCCGACCCGGACGTCCTTGCGCGCCACCTCGTCCTCGTTGTGGAGGGTGCAGCGCTGCACCGTCGTTCCGGCCAGCTTCACCGGCTGCAGGTGGGCAACGGGGGTGCAGGTTCCGGTGCGACCGACGTAGACGGCAATCGCCTCGACCACCGTCTCCCTCTCCTCCGGGGGGAACTTGTAAGCGATGGCCCAGCGTGGTGAGCGGGACACCGTGCCGAGCTCGGACTGGATGGCCAAGGAGTCGACCTTGATGACGACGCCGTCGGTCTCGTAGTCGAGTTCATGGCGCGCCTCTCCCCAGCGCTCAAGGAAGCCGGCGATAGCGTCGCCGTCCACGATGTCGTGGTTGGGATTGACCCGGAAACCCAGCCGCCGGAGCAGGTCGAGAACCTCACCCTGGGAGCGGGCCGGACCAGGCGGATCCATCTGGTACATGAAGCTCTGCAGGCCACGGCTTGCGGTGATGGAGGGATCGAGCTGGCGGACCGCGCCCGCCGCCGCGTTGCGCGGGTTGGCATAGGCCGGCTTCCCCTGCTCTTCGAGGCGCTCGTTGAGGGCGGCGAAGCTGCGCTTCGGCATGTACACCTCGCCGCGCACCTCGAACCGTGCGGGAAGCTCCTCGTCGACGCGGTGGAGGCGCATCGGCACCGAGCGGATGGTGCGGACGTTGTTGGTGACGTCCTCCCCCTCCACACCGTTGCCACGCGTCGCACCGCGGAGCAGATCACCGTCACGGTAGGTGAGAGACATGGCCAGACCGTCGATCTTCAGCTCGCAGACGAAGCGGTCCGCGCCGGCCACGATGCGCTGAATCCGCCGCCGGAAGGCCTCGACCTCCTCGACGGAGAAGGCATTGGCGAGGGACAGCATGGGGGCACGGTGCCGGTACTTCGCGAAGGCCTCGGAGGGCGCCCCGCCGACGCGTTGCGTCGGTAAGTCCGGGGCCTGCAGCGCCGGGTAGCGGGTCTCGAGATCGACCAGCTCGCGAAACAGACGGTCATACTCCGGGTCGCTGATCTCCGGCCGGTCCAGGACATAGTAGAGGTGGCCGTGGTGCTCAAGCTCGCGGCGAAGCTCCTCGGCGCGGCGACGGGCCTCCTCGGGAACAGTCTCGGTGATGCTGGAGGACATGGCGAGTGGACGGACCTCAGCCGCCGATTATGGGCAGCCGCCGAGGCGGCTCAGTCCTCGGCCGGGTAGAGCTGAGCGTCAGCCACGGCAAAGATCCTCATCCCCGCCTCATCGAAGCGGATGACCACCTCCTCGCCCGAGCGGGTCATCGTGCTCTTGAGGATCGTCCCGGTTCCGTACCGGGGATGGCCGACCCGCATCCCCTCGTGAAACCGCTGCGGCGCGACCTCGACGGGGTTGTCCCGCGCCGCGTGGGCGTGGACCGCGGCCCGGACCGCTCCCGGGGCCCTCGGCACGAGGACGGGAGGCCCGCCGTGGCGGCGGGCCACCTCGACCAACTCGGATGGGATGTCGGCCAGGAAGCGTGAGGCCTCGGCCAGCTGGGCGCTCCCGTAGAGATGGCGGCGGAAGGCGTGGAGGAGGTAGAGGCGGCGCTGGGCGCGGGTGACCCCGACGTAGGCGAGGCGCCTTTCCTCGGCGACGGCCTCGTCCCCCTCCTCGAGGGCCCGCAGATGGGGAAGGAGCCCCTCCTCCATGCCGGCCAGGAAGACGACCGGGAACTCCAGGCCCTTCACCTGGTGGAGGGTGATGAGGGTCACCCCGCTGCGGCCCTCGTCGAGGTTGTCGACGTCGGTGACCAGGGCGACGTTCTCCAGGAATTGGTGGACCCCGTCGGGGGGAGGGATGTCCGCGTACTCCTCCGAGTAGCCGATCAGCTCGGTGACGTTGGCCCAGCGCTCGTCGCCCTCCCGGGTTCCGTCCTGGAGCATCTGCCGGTACCCGCTCGCTTCCACGATCCGCTCCAGCAGACGAGGGACGGGGAGCTTGGCACTCTGGGCGCCGAGCCCGCCGATGAGGTCGGCGAAGCCGGTGAGGGCCTGGACGGCCTGCGGCCCCAGCTCCGTCTCACCCTCGAGGTGCTGAGCGGCCTCGAAAGGCGAGATGCGACGGCGCCGGGCGATGCGTTCGAGCTCGGCGACGCTGCGCTCTCCGATCCGGCGCCGGGGGACGTTGGCGACGCGGCCGAAGGACACCGCGTCCCGGGGATTGACGATGAGGCGGAGGTAGGCGAGGACGTCCTTCACCTCCCTGCGCTCATAGAAGCGGACCCCCCCAACCAACCGGTAGGCCAGCCCGCGGCGGATGAAGGCCTCCTCGAAGGCCCGCGACTGGGCGTTGGTGCGGTACAGGACGGCGAAGTCGGAGAGCGAGTACCCCTCGGTGCCAATCAGCCTTTCGATCTCCCCGGCCACGCTGAGGGCCTCCTCCTGCTCGTCGTAGACAGGCATGAGGCGGACGCTCTCGCCCCCGCTGCGCTCCGTCCACAGCCGCTTTGCCGCTCGCTCCCCGTTGACCCGGATCACGGAATGGGCGACGTCCAGGATGGGCTGGGTGGAGCGGTAGTTCTGCTCCAGCTTCACCACCGTCGCGTCCGGAAAATCACGCTCGAAGTCGAGAATGTTGCGAATATCCGCGCCGCGGAAACGAAAGATGGCTTGATCGTCATCGCCCACGACGGTGAGATTGCGATGGGTTGCCGCCAGAAGTGACACCATCACGTACTGCGCGTGGTTGGTGTCCTGATACTCGTCGACGAAGATGTGGCGCCAGCGATTCTGGTAGTGCTCGAGAACGGGGGGGACGTCGGTCAAGAGCTGAACGGTGCGCATGAGGAGGTCGTCGAAGTCAAGAGCGCCGGCGCGAGCCAGCTCGTCCTCATAGGCCCGGTAGGCGCGGGCCACCTCCCGCTCCCAGTGACCGTCGGCCCTTGCCGAGAAGCGGGCGGCGTCGAGGAGCTCGTTCTTGGCGTTGCTCACGGCGTGGACGACCCGAGCCGGCGAGAAGCGCCGGTCGTCCATGCTCGCCGCCTGCAAGGCTCGCCGCATCGCCGCCAGTCGGTCGGCCTCGTCGTAGATGACGAAATTGGCGGGGACGCCGATCGCCACGCCATCGCGGCGCAGGATGCGGGCCCCGATGGCGTGGAAGGTGCCCAGCCACATGCCCCCCACCCCGGTGCTGAGGAGGGCCTCGATGCGGCTGCGCATCTCCCGCGCCGCCTTGTTGGTGAAGGTGACGGCGAGGATCTCGTGGGGACGGACGCCTCGGGCGGCGATGACATAGGCGACGCGATAGGTCAGCGCCCGGGTCTTGCCGCTTCCCGCCCCGGCGAAGATGAGGAGGGGACCATCGGGAGCCTCGACCGCCTCGCGCTGGGCCGGATTGAGGGCGGCGAGGAGCGTCTCGTGGGCGGTGAGCACGCCGCATTCTAGGGGCGGCCCCCGGGGGGGCCGCTGCCTCAGCGGGCGCGCCGGGCCGGGGTGGCGCTGAGAATGCGCAGGGGGGCGCGGGCGATGGGGTGGACCGCCGGCGGCTCGGCCATCGCGCCCTCCAGGGCCTCGTGAAGCGGCGCCGGCGCCCCCAGAGCCCAGCCCTGACCGAGGGTTGCGCCCAGGCTCAGCATCCGGGCGGCGTCGGAGGACGTCTCGATGCCTTCGGCGATGATGTGCCCGTCAAGGGCTCGGGCCGTCTCCACCAGTCCCCGGATGACAGCCGCCGAGCCGGGATCGTCGGCGCTGGAGACGAGGCCCTTGGCGATCTTGATGATCTCGGGGCGCACCACAGCGAGGGCTTCGATGGTCGACAGCCCCTCACCGACATCGTCCATGGCAAAGCGGAAGCCGGCGCTTCGGTAGCGGGCGCAGGCCTCGGCGAACCGTCCCAGGCGGGTGACCTGCTCGTTGACCTCGAGCACCACCTGATGGGGACGGATCCCCGCCCCCTCCAGCTGGCGGAGCATGGCCTCGAGGCCGTCCCCGGTCAGGGATCCGATGCTGACGTTGATGAACAGCGACCCGCCCCGAGCCAGGAGGCGATGGGCCCCGGCCAGTGCCGCGTTCTGGCAAAGGCTCTCGAGCTCCATGGCCACTCCGAGACGCCGTGCCGCGCTGAACATGCCGTCCACCTCGGTCTCAGGTGGCGATCCGATCGGCCGGGCAAGGGCCTCGTAGCCGATGAGCGATCCCTGGGCCAGGTCGCGGATCGGCTGATAGACGGATTGGATCTGACGGCGGGCGACGATGGCCGGCACGGAGTTCCAGCCAGCTTCCCGGACGGGAGCCCGCGCCCTCGTCGACCACCACCCGGGCGCCGCCCATTGTCCGTCCGGCGGCGGACAGGGCGCGCAGAGCGCGATGGACCAGTTCCTCCGCGGTCTCCTGCCGATCCCAGACAGCGATGCCCACGGTCACCGTGGAGGCAGCCGGAAGATCGGCCTCGAGATCGGCGATGAGAGTGCTGGCCGCCGCCGCCGTCAGACCCTCGATGAGGAGTGCGAACTCGTCGGCGCCGATCCGGGCGATGTAGCGGAGACCCGGAACCCCGGGGTCGGTTCGCTGACTGAATCGGAGCACAGTGGCGACGTCGGTGAGGAGCCGATCGCCGGCGACGTGGCCCCAGTCCTCGTTGTAGGCGCTGAAGCGGTCGAGGTCGACGACGGCCACCGCCAGGGGGAGCTCCCGCTCGATGGCGGTGGTGAGGTGCCCGGGGAGCTCACGGTCCCAGGCACGCCGGTTGGGACAGTTGGTGAGGAAGTCGGTGTAGGCGAGCGAGGTGAAGCGGGCGGCGTCGTCGCTGCCACCCCCGTGGAGCCGAATGAGGATGGCCAGGAGGCTGGCCACGCCGGCCGCGACCGGCGCCGTGATGCCCCCGGAGAAGACGAAGAACGCCGCCACGGAGGCGCCGACGCCGAGGGCCACCGCGACGAGGAGGGATCGCCAGCCACTGTGCACGGCGAACCAGAGGAGGGGGAAGGCGACCAGCGTTCCCATCTCCGGGGCCAACGGGGGGAGGCCGATCTCCAGGGCGACGATGCCGGCGAGGCCAAGCCAGGCCAGAGCCGGGCGCACCATTCTCCGAGCCGCCGGTGGCAGTGAAGGGCGCGCGGGTCCCCGAAAACCGACCATGGTCGGGCTCACTCTAGATGCCACCCGAGGCTCACTGAGAACCGAACGGGTAGCGCCCGCGTCACGCTTTGGTAGGGGCGATACGACCTGGCGGGCTGGGATCGTACAGTCTCTGCCGGGAGATCACTCCCGGCTGTGGGGACGGTCGTCCACTCGCACCCGGCGGAGGATGCAGAAGGGGGTCTGCTCGTCGGTCTGCCCGAGCGGGTTGTCGGCCAGGACGGCCACGAGGGCCCGGCGGTCGACGCCGGCGCTCGCGCCCAGGATGTCGGCGGCGAGATCGTTGGTGTCGACGACCGCCACCTCCACCTCGGTTCCGGCCTTCGCCTCGATGGCTCGGCGGAGCCTCTCCGCGACTCCGTCGGGATCCCGCGGCGCCTTGCTGGCATGGGTGTTGTAGGGCGGAATGGTGTGGGCCGTGGGCCCGTCGATGGCCGAGACGCGAGACCCCGCCACGCGGTAGAAGACTCCACGGATGCCGAGGGGCCGGGTGAGGCCGGCACAGGCGGCGGCGAAAAGTACGCGGGCCGTTCCCGCCTCCTCGAGGGCCAGCTGCATGGTCTGCGGCCGGCCCAGCCCGATGCCGATGGGGACGCGGCGGACGAAACGCGAGAGGATCCGCGCCAGGGGCTGGACGGCGATCTCCTCCATGGGAAAGGAGCGCCCCTGGGTGATGGCCACGACCTTCTCGCTGAGGGCGACGACGTCGCCCGAGCGCAGCCCGATCCCTCTTCCGCCGGCGGCGTCGAGGGCGGCGAGCACGACCGCGGTGAGATCGTCACCGGTCCGCACCAGCTCCGCCCGCAGCGGAAGCCGCGCCCACGTCACGCCGTCGCTCTGGAGGAGAAGGTGGCGTCCGGGGTTGGGGACCGCGGCATCGACGAGAGATCGAATCTCGGGAAGGCGCGCCCCCGCCCGGTCTCCTCGCCGGGTGTGGGCGAAGGGGCGCCCCCCGACCTTGAGCTCCGGAGCCGCACCGTCGAAATACAGGCGCAGCCACACCTCGACGTTGACGGTGCGCCAGAAGAAGAGCGACTCCTCCGTCTCACCGGCGCAGGCGCGGCGAAATCCCTCGGCCACGGCGTCCGCGTCCCAGTACGCGCGTGCCCGGAAGGAGGGAGAGCGCATCAGTGACTGCAGGGACGCGCGCTGCTGGCGGAACCAGCGGAACTCCGGAAGTCGTGAAGCCGATCTTGCGGCGACGGCGGCGAACGTCCTCGGGGAGGATCTCCCGCATCGCCTCGCGAAGGATGCGCCGCGACCACCCCCCGGAGACGATGGCCGAGGCGGGCAGGCGAAGGATCCACTCCACGAGCTCCTGGTCGAGGAAGGGCAGCCGAGATTCCATGGAGTGGGCCATGGAGTTGCGGTCCTCGTAGCGCAGAAGCGAGGGCAGGGAGAACGTGGTGAGGTCCTGGAGGAGGCGCCGCTTGAGGTCGTCCTGCACCCGCGGGTCGCGCGGCCGCTCCCGCTGCGCCGTCCACTCGGGGCGGAGTAGGCGATGCACCTCCACCGGATGACGGCGCTCCCAGAGGCGGCGCCGCACCAGCGGGCCCACAGTGTCGCGTGATCTAGCCGATTCTGTCGAGAACTCCCGGTAGCGCCGCTCCCGAAGAAGCTGACGGAGATAGACGTACTGGTAGGGGACGTAGCCGGCGAGGAGCTCGTCGCCGGCCTGGCCATCGAGGAGAACGGTGACCTTCTCCCGCGCCGCCCGCATCACCGCCCACATCGCGTAAGGAGCGGTGGTGATCATCGGCTCCTCGGCATGCCACACCCAGCTGTCGAGCTCTTCCAGCCACTGGTCGGAAGTGGGGAAGATCCAGGTGGGATCGGCTGAGGTGACCGCCAGAACCGCCTCGATGTAGCGCCGCTCGTCGATCGGGTCGCCGGGGAAGACTGCCGAGAAGGTCTTGAGGCGCTCGCCGAGGGAGACGGCATCCGGCACGTGGCGCTGCAGCAGCCGATCCATCACGCAGACGATGGAGGATGAATCCAGCCCTCCCGATAGGCACGTCCCCACGGGAACGTCGGCGACCAGACGCCGCTCGACAGCGCGCGTGAAGAGGCGGCGGAACTCAACTGGGTCTGGATCGGCATCCTCGCCAAGCCGAGGCGTCCAGTACCGCTGCGTATGAATGCCGCCCGCGCTGACGCTGACGAAAGCGCCGGCGGGTACCTGCCGCACGCCCGCGAAGAAGGTCAGGTCGTTGTGATCGTAGAGCCCGTAGCCGAGGTACTCGTACAGCTGTTGCTCGTCGACACGGCGAGGGAAGCTGGGGTCCTCGAGGATAGCCTTGATCTCGGAGGCAAAGAGGACTCTGCCGGCGTTCTCGGCGTAGAAGAGCGGCTTGATGCCGAAGTGGTCGCGACAGAGGATGAGCTCCGGCTGCACACCGCGGCGGTCGAGGATGGCCATGGCCCACATGCCGTTGAAGCGCCGGAAGGCCTCCGCACCCCACACCGCGTAGGCGTGGAGGGCAACCTCCGTGTCGCTTCTCGTCCGGAATCTGCGCCCGGAGCGCTCCAGCTCCGCCCGCAGCTCGCGGTAGTTGTAGATCTCGCCGTTGTAGACGAGCTGGAGCCGCCCGCGCGCCGTGGCCATCGGCTGAGCCCCTGTCTCCAGGTCGATGATGGCCAGTCGCCGGAAACCGAGCGAGGCGGTGTCGGTCTCCAAGAAACCGTCATCGTCGGGCCCACGGTGACGCAGTGACGCCGCCATCTGGCGCAGGAGCTGGGGCTCGCGGCCTCCGAAGAAGCCGCAGATGCCGCACATTCCTCAGCCCGGCCGGCTCACCGCCGACGCCGGCGCGGGCCTCTCCCAGCACACCAGCATCCCGTCGTCGTGGAGGCGGCGTCCCACCACCTGGAATCCGCACTTCTGGAGGACGCGCGCCGACGCCTGGTTCCCGACCAGGCACTCGGCCGTAATGCGACGAACCCCGGGCTGGGCAAGGGCCCACTCTGAGAGTGCTGACGCCATCTCCGTCGCGTAGCCGCGGCCTCGCATGGAGGCGTTGGTGGCGTACCCGATCTCCACGCTGCCGTTCTCGTCGGGCGGCCCCTTGAAGCCCATGCTGCCCACCGCCAGCCGCTCCGCACGGAGGATGCAGGTGCCGTCTGCCCAGGGATCCGCATCGCCGCTTGCCTCGCGACGCGCGATCCAGCGGCCGATCAAGCGCAGGGCGTCGAGACCCGGCCATTCCTCCGGGAAGCGGACGGGGAGCATCCGCCTGGCCCCGCGGGCGTCGGGAACGGCGACCTGAGCGATGAAGCCGGCGTGGACGAGGCGCTCACGGAGCACGGCGAGCGGGGTGGGCAGGAAGATCAGACGCGTTGTGGTCAGGAACACGCGCGCCACTCTATCCGCTCGCCGGCCTCGCGATGGCTAGAAGTCGAGGTCCTCGTCCTCCATGCCGCCACCACCGAAGCCGCCACCGCCGTGGGCGTGCCCATGCCCCTCGTCCTCCTTCTCCTCCGGCTCGGGTGCCTCGGCGACGAGGGCCTCGGTGGTCATCATCATGGTGGCGATGGAGACTGCCGAGGTCAGTGCGGTGGCGACGACCTTGGTGGGATCGATGATGCCGCGCTCCACCATGTTCCCGTAGGTCTCGGCGCTCACGTCGAACCCCTGGTCGCCCGAGAGGTCGGCAACGCGGCTCACCACCACGCCGCCCTCCAGGCCGGCATTGTCGGCGAGCACACGGAGTGGCTCTTCGAGCGCGCGGCGGACGACGCGGGCGCCGGCGAGGGCGTCGCCTTCCAGGGACAGCCGGTCCACGGCCTCGCGCGCGCGCAGGAGGGGGACGCCACCGCCCGCGACGTAACCCTGTTCGATGGCCGCTCGGGTTGCATGCAGGGCATCTTCCACCCTCGCCTTGCGCTCCTTCATGGCCACCTCAGTGGGCGCGCCCACCTTGATCACGGCAACGCCTCCGGTGAGTCGCGCGAGACGCTCCTGGAGCTTCTCCCGATCCCAGTCGGAGTCCGTCTCCTCGATCTGCTGGCGGATCTCCTCGCAGCGAGCTTCGATGCTGCGCCGCTCCCCGCCGCCTCCGACCACGGTGGTGTCGTCCTTGGTCACCGTCACCCGGTCCGCATGGCCCAGGTGGGTGCTCTGCAGGTGCTCCAAGTCGAGGCCCAGCTCCTCGCTCACGACCGTCGACCCGGTGAGGACGGCGAGGTCCTGGAGCATCGCCTTGCGCCGATCCCCGAACCCGGGCGCCTTGACGGCGACGACGGTGAAGGTGCCGCGCATCCGGTTGACGACGATGGTGGCCAGCGCCTCGCCGGTCACCTCCTCGGCGACGATGAGAAGCGGTCGCTTCGCGGCGACCACGAGCTCGAGGGCGGGCAGCAGATCGTTGACCGCGCTCACCTTCCTGTCGGTGATGAGGATCGCCGGCTTGTCGAGCTCAGCGACCATGTCCTTTTGATCAGTGACCAGGTAGGGGGAGACCCAGCCTCGGTCGAATTGCATCCCCTCCACGACGTCGACGGTGGTCTCGATGCCATCCGCCAACTCCACCGACACCACGCCCTCACGGCCCACCTTGAGGAAGGCGTCGGCCAGCATGGTCCCGATCTCGTCGTCACCGCCGCTGATGGTCGCGATGCGCCGGATGTCCTCGTTGGTGTCGACGGGGTGGGAGCGGTCGCGCACGGCCTGGGCCGCCGCATCCGCAGCGGCGAGCATCCCCCGGCGGACCTCGACGGGAAAAGCGCCGGCACCGAGCAGGCGCAGCCCCCCATCGATCATGGCCCGGCTCAGCACCGTGGCCGTGGTGGTGCCATCGCCGGCGACGTCGTTGGTCTTCACCGCCACCTCGCGGAGCAGCTGCGCCCCCATGTTCTCGAAGTGGTCCGGGAAATCGAGGTCGCGGGCGACGGTCACGCCATCGTTGGTGACGAGCGGCGGTCCGAACTTCTTGTCGAGAACGACCGCCCGGCCGCGCGGGCCGAGGGTCACCGCCACCGCGTCGGCAACGGCGTCGACGCCGCGGCGGAGGAGCTGGCGCGCCTCGACGTCGTAGCGGAGCTCTTTGGCCGGCATGGAACTACAACTCCTCAGTGGATGAGCCGGGGCCGGAGCTCCGCCGTCCTCGACGGCGGCGCACCGGCCGGCCCTGGGCTCTCAGGCCTTGCCGTTCTGGACGACGGCGAGGATGTCCTTCTCGGAGAGGATGAGGTAATCGACGTCGTCGATCTTCACCTCGCTCCCGGCGTACTTCGCATACATCACACGGTCACCGACCTGGACGTCGAGCTTGATCCGCTCACCGGTCCGCTCGTTGTAGCGGCCGTTGCCCACCGCCTCGATGATCCCCTCCTGGGGCTTCTCCTTGGCGGTGTCGGGAAGGACGATGCCGCTTTTGGTCATCTCCTCTCGTTCGACGGGCTTGATGAGGACTCGATCGGCCAGGGGACGGAGCTTCAAGGCCACGGTGCGACCTCCACTTTTAGCACTCGGGACGGCTGACTGCTAACACTCTAGCCGACCGAGTGCCAGGGGTGCAACTTTCGCGCTGCGCCCGGGGCGGCCGCCACACAGATGGCACGAGGGCGCCTCCTTCCCGCCTCGCCATCGCCGCGCTTCCGCCTTCGGCCTTCGGCTGCGCTCCGCCGCCCGCGCTTGGCTCCGCCTCGAGGCCGGCCGCCAGCCGCAGTCGGGTCGCCGTTCGGCCCCCTCAGGCGCCGCCGGCCGAGACCACCATGTCGGTGAGGAACCCGGCGAGAAGACCGATGAGGACGCCCCAGAACATCAGGTCCTTGCGCCCCCGCTGCGCGACGCCGAGCAGCTGGAGGACGACGTAGAGGATCGAGCCGGCGGCCAGGGTGAGGAAGATGACGCTCACCGCGGAGCTCGTGAACTGGCGCCCCACCGCCGTGCCGAGGAAGGTCGGACCGCCCCCGATGAGGCCCATGAGGAGGAGAAACCCCCAGCTCGGGCGGTCCTCGGCGGCGGCCAGCGGGGCCACGATTCCGAAGCCCTCGGTGGCATTGTGGAGGGCGAAGCCGATGACCAGCACGGTGGCGAGCCCGATCGCCCCCACGGCGGCGCTGTTGCCGATGGCCAGGCCCTCACCGAAGTTGTGGAGGCCGATGCCCACCGCGATGAGGAAGGCGAGACGCCGGGCGGCCGGCCAGGCGGCGATACCGGAGCGACGGGCGGCCAGCTCATCGGAGGCCATCGCCCCGGGGCCGGGGGAGGACGCGACGCGGCCGCGCCCGCCGAGCCAGCGCTCGTAGTAGACGAGGCTCAGCAGGCCGACGGCGATGCCGATCAGGTAGAGAGCGCCGAAGCCGAGGACGGGTCCCAGGCCTCCTCTCCCCCCGTGGAGTGCGCTGAGTGCGCCATCGAGGGGTGTGTAGGCATGGCTGAGAACGTCCCAGATGATGAAGAGGAGAATGCCCGCAGCCAGTGCGTTGAGGAACTGGCGAACCCCGGGGCGCAGCGAGCGCATCCTGCCCACCGGAAGACCGAGGATGATGGTTGCCCCGGCGATGAAGCCGAGCAAGAGGGTTTGGGCCTCGCTCACGGACGCGCGACTCTCTCCAAGATGGTGGCGGCCGTCACCGCCGATGGCTCTCGCCCGGCCCCAGCCGGGAGTGGCTACTTAGCTTAGCCTAATCTAACTCGCTGGGACTGAGCTCCGCTCATCCCGCACCAGCTTCCACCCATACGGTGCGGGCTGCGCCCTCGTCCAGCTCCACGGCAGGCTCCTGCCCTTCGACCTCGACAAGAAGCGAACGACCCGCGGTGCGCACGACCACCCGATGCTCAGGCGTCACACCGAGCTCGTGGAGACGGCGCAGGAGCTGAGGAGCCTCATGCTCGGCGACCTCGGAGATCCGCACCACGCTCGCCGTGACACCGGGTGCCAGCCGATCCAGGCGCAGCAGACCGCTGGGCATGTCCGCGCGGCCCGGTACGGGGTTGCCGTGTGGGCAGGAGCGGGGATGACCGAGAAGCTCGTCGATCCGCTCCACGACCAGATCGGAGACGCCGTGGCCGAGGCGGGAGGCCTCGAGGTCGGCAGCCGCCCAGTCGAGGCCCAGGCTGTCGACCAGCCAGCGCTCGAGGATGCGATGGCGACGGACCACCTCGGAAGCCGCCGCCTCCCCCAGCCTGGTGAGGGTGATGCGGCGGTCCCCGGCGATCTCCACCCATCCGTCCCGGGCCAGGCGCTGCAGGGTGACGGAGACGGTGGGCAGGCTGACCCCGAGCCAGTCGGCCAGCCCGCTGGCGCGCGGGACCTCTCCCTCGTGGGCGATGTAGTAGATCGCCTCGAGGTAGTGCTCAGCCGTCTCGCTGAGCTGGCCGGAGCCCGGCCGGGCCTTCTGTTCCACGCCATGGGGATGGTGCCACTCGGGAGGGCGGTGAAGCCCGACGCAGGCGCTTGCACAGCATCCCCGTGACGGTGCCGGCCGGGCGCTCAGAGGAGATCGCGGGGCGGCATTTGACGCCGCGGCGTGGGGACGTCCATCCTTGCCCCGTCCCCCTCATCTCGCTACAGGTCGCCTGATGCGCCTCGCCACCTGGAACGTCAACTCGATCGTCGCCCGGCTGCCCCGCCTCCTCGGCTGGTTGGGCGAGGTCCAGCCCGACGTCGTGTGCCTCCAGGAGACGAAGGTCGCGGACTCCGCCTTTCCCACCGCCCTGGTCAGCGACCTCGGCTACACGGCCGCCACCTGCGGAGCGGGTCGCTGGAACGGCGTCGCCCTCCTCTCCCGGGTGGGCCTGGAGGGTGTCGTGGCCTGTAAATGGGCCTCCGAGAGCGACGTCCCCGAGCTCGCCGGAAGGGCGGTGGCGGCAACCTGTGAGGGGCTTCGCGTGTGGTCCGTCTACGTTCCCAACGGACGCTCTCTCGACAGCCCGCACTACGGGCACAAGCTGGCCTGGCTGGGCGATCTCCGCAGGGACCTGGAGCGAGACCTGGGCACGGGTCCCGAGGGCCTCGCCGTCTGCGGCGACTTCAACATCGCCCCGAGCGATGACGACGTGTGGGATCCCGGCGAGTTCGTCGGCTCCACACACGTCAGCGGCCCCGAGCGCGATGCCCTCCGCGCCCTTCTCGACCTCGGTCTCGTCGATATCCGGCCGCGGGCCCTGAAGGGCAGGCCGTTCACCTACTGGGACTACCGCGCCGGCATGTTCCACAAGGGGATGGGGATGCGCATCGACCTCGTGCTGCTGACCGCCAACCTCGCCGGGAGGGTGCGCGATGCGTACATCGACCGGGAGGCCCGCAAGGGGACGGCGCCGTCGGACCACGCTCCGGTGGTGGTGGAGTTCGAGGCGGTGCCGCCTTCCGGTGAGCCCACCGTCGCCGCCGCCCGGTCCGCCGTATAGCCGCCTCTCAGGCGAACTCGGCGAGAGCGGGGTCGACGTCGAAGCCGCTCGAGTCCGGACCGCGGAGGTTGAGCCGGTGCCACCCCGCCGCGCCGATCATCGCCGCGTTGTCGGTGCAGAGGCGCAGGGGGGGGACGGAGACGCGCAGCCCGGCGAAGCGCTTCTCCACCCCCGCGCCCAGGGCCCGGTTGGCGGCGACGCCTCCCACGACGGCGACCGACCTGGCGCCCGTCTCCTCCACGGCGGCCTCCAGCCCGTCGACGAGCTGGGCCACGGCCACCTCCTGGAAGGCGGCGGCGAGCCCGTCGCGCACCTCGGGGCGGCGGGGGACCCCCTCCCCATCGCACTCGCCTTGCGGCAGATCGCGGATGGCGTAGCGCACCGCCGTCTTGAGACCGCTGAAGGAGAAGGCGCCCTCGATGCGGGTGCGGGGGAGATGGAAGCGCCCTGGCTCACCGGTCCTGGCGCAGCGCTCGATGGCGGGGCCGCCCGGGTAGCCGAGGCCGAGCATGCGTGACACCTTGTCGAAAGCCTCGCCGACGGCGTCGTCGCGCGTGCTCGCCAAGCGCCGGTACTCGCCGTGGGCGCGCAGCTCGATGGTGTCGGTATGCCCACCGCTCACCACCAGGGCGACGAAGGGTGGCTCCAACCCCGAGTCCGCGAGCCAGGCCGAATAGACGTGGCCGGCAAGGTGGGACACCCCGGTGATGGGGACCTCGCGGATGCGGGCCACCGCCTGCGCGTAGGCGGTGCCGACGATGAGGCATCCCGCCAGTCCCGGACCGCGGGTCACCGCCACGGCATCGACGGCGTCCCAGCCGTGACCCCGGAGCGCGGCGTCGACGACGGTGGACAGCATCTCGAGGTGGGCGCGCGCTGCCAGCTCGGGAACGACACCCCCGTGGGGGGCATGGAGGGCGATCTGCGACGAGACGACGTTGGAGAGGATCTCGCGGCCGTCGCGCACCAGCGCTGCGGCCGTCTCATCACAAGATGTCTCGATGGCGAGGATGTTCATCCGCAATCAGGCTGCGGCAGCCTCACCACCCAGGATATTCGGGAGAGGGAGGGGTGCCGACACCCAGGACATCCACACCCAGAAGGATGTCGACGAAGTGGCGCTTGAAGGTGGGAGCGTGCAGGGAGTCGCTCCACATGATGACGGCGTCCTCGCCGCTGTCGGTGTAGTAGCCGCGGCGCCTTCCGATGGGACGGAAACCGAAGCGCTCGTAGAGGCGGATGGCGTGGGCGTTGCTGGCACGGACCTCGAGGGTGACCCAGCGCGCCCCGAGCTCGTAGCTGCGCTGGATGAGCGCGGCGAAGAGGGCGGTGCCGAAGCCGTGCCCCTGGCTCCCACCGCGCACCCCGATGGTGGTGATATGCGCCTCGTTGGCCACCTTCCACAGACCGCCGTAGCCGACGATCGTGGGGCCATCGCGAAGCACGAAGTAGTGAGCCTGGCGATTCTGGGAAAGCTCGATGGCGTAGGCGTTGCGGGGCCAGGGCGAGGGGAAGATCTCGTGCTCGATGGCCTGGACCGCGGCGATGTCGGAGTGGCGCATCCGCTCGATGACGAGCCTTGGCGCGACCTTCATCTCCCCGATGATAGCCGCCGGCGCGGGCGGCAACCGGTCAGCCGAGGTAGGTGGCGCCGAGGCGGGCGAGATCGAGGGGAGGCCGGCGCGGGCGGCAACCGGTCAGCCGAGGTAGGTGGCGCTGAGGCGGGCGAGATCCAGGGGAGGCCGGCGCACCGCCAGGGCCGCGGCGAGAGCCAGCGCCGCCGCCCCGTCGCCGGGCGCTTCCAGACCGGGCAGGTCGAGCCGGTCGAGGCTCACCCGAGGCGGCGGAGGACCGGGAAGGCGGGAGGCGTCGAGGCGCTGCGCGTCCCCGATCCGGGACATCCCCTCCCCGGCGCGGCTGAAGCGGCCGGCATAGATCCCGCCGCGGCCGGCGTCGGCGACGGCCAGGAGGTCGTCGCAGCCGGCGGGGGCGGAGAGGGCCACCACCTCCAGGCTCCCCACCCCGTGCAGGGGCAGGCCCCCAGCGTGGGCCACTCCGAGGCCCGCGGCCATCCCTGCCCGCACCCCGGTGTACGACCCGGGCCCGGTGACGACGGCCACGGCCGCCACCTCCCCATGGCGAAGGAGCGCCCTCAGCGCCTCGGCGAGGGCGGGGACAGTCGGGGCGGCGGCGTCGGTCCGGGCGCCGAGAAGCTCTCCGCCTGGGCTGGCCAGGACAACGACGAGCCGCCGCCGCGCCGACGCATCGATGGCCAGGATGCTCACCGGGCTGTCGCCGCCTCCCAGGCGGCGACGAGGCGCCCTGGAGCCAGGTCGGGGTGGACGGCGACGATCCTGCGCCGCTCGTGGTCGAGGATCTCCATGGCCAGCCGGAGCGGATGCCAGGGGTCGAGCTCAGCGAGGCCCGCCCATTCCACCGCCACGGGCGCGGTGTCGAGGAGGGTGTCGAGGTCGAGAAGGGTGATGACCGCCCCGGCGCCGAGCCGGAAGAGATCGAGGTGGTGGAGGCGGGGGGGCGAGCCGTAGACGTGATGGAGGACGAATGTGGGGCTGCGCACCGCCGACCCCTTCACGCCCAGCCCGCGGGCGAGTCCGCGGACGAAGACGGTCTTGCCGGCCCCGAGCGGCCCCTCGAGGGCCACGAGATCCCCGGGCTGGAGGCCCGCGGCAAGGCGGCTCGCCACCAGCTCGGTCTCCGCCGGCCCGGCTGTCACCGTCTCCTGCGGCGGGGCACCGGGCGAGCCGTTCACCGCACCGAGAAGTGGCGGGAGCGCACCGCCGGCAGGTCGAGGGCGGCCCCTCCCTCGGCCGTGAGGAGGCGGAGGCCGGGGGCGACCACCAGCCGCCCCACGATGGTGAGGGGGGAGAGATCCTCCGGCCAATCGCCGAGGAGGCCGGACACCCGGTCGCCGGGGACGGCGCAGAGCAGCTCGAAATCCTCGCCTCCCCCGATCGCCGCCTCCGGCCAGCCCTCGCCGAGGACGGAGCGCAGGTCGGGATCGGCCGGGATCCGGTCCAGCCAGAGCTCAGCGCCGCAGCCCGAGGCCTCGGCGATGCGACCGGCGTCGACCGCCAGTCCATCGCTCAGATCGCCGGCGCAGCGCACCCCTCGCCGGGCCAGAGCCACCCCCTCGGCGAGGCGGGCGGTGGGGCGCAGCTGGCGCGCCGTCCAGCGCTCGGCAGCAGCCAGCGGAGCCTGGACCGCGCCGAGCAGAAGGCGGAGCCCCGCGGTCGCCCCGCCCAGCTCACCGGTGACGAGGAGGAGATCACCCGTGCGCCCGGCGTCGCGACGGAGCGCTCCCTCGGGAGGGGCGATCCCGATCACCGTGACGTCGATCACCAGCGGACCCCGAATGGCGCTCACATCGCCGCCGGCGAGGGCGCACCCCGCCCCCGCCGCCGCCTTCCCGAGCCCCCGCTGGAGAGCCAGGACATCCCCCAGCGCGGTCGTCCCCGGGGCGCAGAGGGTGGCGGTGCAGAGGCACGGCTCCGCGCCCATGGCGGCAAGGTCGGAGAGGGCAACCTGGAGAGCACGCTCTCCGAGCGTCTCCGGGTCGACCCATGAGCGGTCGAAGTCCTCGCCCTCCACGATCGCGTCCTGGCTGACCACCACCTCCCGGCCCGGCGGCGGGCGCCACACCGCGGCGTCGTCGCCGGCGGGGACGGTGAGATCCGCGCCTCCGCCCGACTGGCGGGCGATGGCGACCAGCTGGCGCAGCAGCTCGGCCTCCCCGACGTCGGCGAGGGTGGGGCCGGCATCGCTGAAACCGCCTCGCGAGCGACCCCGTTTCTGAGCTGCGGCCATGGCGATGGTGATAGCTCCCCTATCAAGCGGGGTTGACCGGCCCCGTCGCTTGTCTGCTACAGTCCCCCGAGCTTGAGCCGCCCCCGCGCGGTTGTGCGGGGAACGGGGAGGTCAGGGGAGGAGGATATTGCGGGAAACCCGAAGGCTGCTCCCGGTGGCCGTGGCCGTGTCGGCGGCTCTCTTCGCCATTCCCGCCGCCAGCCCGGTCCGAGCTGACACCACGGGACAGCTTCTCGCCCAGCGCGCCGCCCTGTTCCAGCAGCTCGCGGCCATCACCCCGGCTCGCGACGCTGCCACCAGTGTCCTCTCCCAAGCGGAGGCGGCCTACCACCAGGAGACCGCCCAGCTCGCGCAGGCTCAGCAGCACCTCGCCTCCCTCAACCACCAGCTCGAATCGGTTCTGGCGGCGATCAGCGCGGACAAGATCCAGGCGGAGAGCGCCAGGTCGGCGCTCGCCTCCCTCACCAGGGCGACGTACGAGAGCGCCGGCAGCGATACGACGGTCACCGCGGTTCTCAACGCCAGCGATTTCAGCGCCGCCATGAACAGCCTCTCCGGGGCGTCGACGGTGAGCGGTGAGATGGAGGGGCTGGAGATCACCCTGAACCACGACGAGCGCGACCTCTACGCCAGGCAGCACACCCTCCAGGGGGCGGAGGCGCAAGCCTCGGCGCTCGAGAACCAGCTCTCCCAGGAGGACAACCAGCTGCTGGCCACGGTGGTGACCCGCGACCAGATCGTGGCGCAGCTGAGCGGCCCGGCGCGGCAGATCGCCGCCGAGATCGCCCAGATCGACAACGAGCTGAGCGGCAACGTGGTGCCGTCGAGGGGGAGCTGCCGCAACACGTTCTCCTACGGCGAGTGCACCTGGTACGTGGCCACCAGGCGCTGCATTCCCTGGGGGGGCAACGCCGACGCCTGGTTCTACAACGCCGCACGGATGGGCTACAAGGAGGGTCACGTCCCCGAGGTGGGCGCGGTTACGGTGTGGTACCCGGGGCGCGGCGGGGCCAGCTACTACGGTCACGTGGGCTACGTGCAGGCGGTGGGCCCGTCATCGTCGATCCCGGCCGGATCCTTCGAGGTCTCCGAGATGAACTGGACCTGCGGCTGGGACTGCGTCGACTACCGGGTGGTGCAGAACGACCCCAACATCCTGCAGGGCTTCATATACGGACCCTGATGACACGGTTCGACACGGCGCAGAGCATCTCGTAGCTGATCGTTCCCGCCCACGCCGCCGTCTCATCGGCCCCTAGCCATTCGCTTCCCTGGCGTCCGAAGATCAGCGCCTCGTCGCCCGGGCGCACCTCGGCGTCCACCTCGCTGACGTCGGCGGTGAGCTGGTCCATGCTGATCCGCCCGACGATCGGCGAGCGGCGGCCGCCAATCAGCACCATTCCGCGATTGGAGAGGAGGCGGTGGACGCCGTCGGCGTAGCCCGCGGCGACGGTCGCCACCCGCGTCGCCCGTTCCGCGACCCAGGTCCGCCCATAGCCCACGCTCTCCCCCGGAGCGACCGTCTTCACCTGGGTCACCCGGGCCCGGAAAGACATCGCCGGGGCCCGTGGCCCGTCGGCGCCCACCCCGGGGGCGTAGCCGTAGAGGGCGATGCCGCAGCGGACGAGGCGGTGCCGCGTCTCGGGGAGATGAAGGGCGGCGGCGCTGTTCGCGGCGTGCAGCATCACCTCCGGGAACCGGCCGCGCACCACGCTGGCCGCAGCCAGAAGCCGCTGGTTCTGGAGGAGGCTGTACTCGCGGTCGGTGTCCGAGGCCGCGAAGTGCGTGAAGAGTCCCACCGGGACCACCCGGCGTCCGGCGCCCTCGATCGCTTCGATGAGGCCGGCAAGGGCCTCCGGGCGGCAGCCCAAGCGGCCCATGCCGGTGTCGACCTTCATGTGGAGGCGGGCCGGCTGGGCAGCCGCGGCCGCGGCCGCGGCCGATTGGACCTGTTGGGAATCCCAGACAGTGATGTCGACGCCGGCCGCCACCAGGGCTTCCAGGTGGGCGGGATGGGCCCAGCCGGTGATGAGGATGGGGGCCCGAAACCCCGCCTCCCGAAGGTGGAGCGCCTCCTCCGCCGAGGAGACCCCGAGCCAGGTCGCCCCCCCCTCGAGAGCGGCGGTCGCCGCCAGCACGGCGCCGTGGCCGTAGCCCTCCGCCTTGACCATGGCCATGACCGCCACCCCCTTCCCCACCCTCCGGCATACCGCCTCGGTGTTGGCGGTGATCGCTCCCGCGTCGATCTCCGCCCACTTGAGGAGATGCGCGGTGGGGGGCGGAGCCAACCCGCCCCCCTTCACCGGGTCCGGGGCCTCCATTCCAGGGCGCGGCGAATCCGCTCTTGCGCGGCCGGCAGCATGGCGGCGACGTCACCGGCCATGGCCCCCGCGCGGCCCAGCTCCGCCTCCACCAGGACGCCGGCCTCCCCGTGGATGGCCACCGCCGCCACGGCGGCCTCGAAGGGCTCGAGACCCGCGGCGAGCATCGCTGCGCAAACCCCGCTCAGCACGTCCCCCGTTCCCCCGGTGGCCAGCGCCGGGGTGCGGTGCCGGTCGCGGTGCAGCCTGCCCCCGGCGGCGGCGATCAGCGTCTCGGCGCCCTTGAGGACGAGGGTGACCCCGTTCTCCTCGGCGAAGCGGCGGGCCACCCCCTCCCGGTCGGCCAGCACCTCGCGGGTCGACGCTCCGATCAGCCGGCCCATCTCGGCGGGATGGGGCGTGAGGATGAGGGGAGCGGCGGCCGACCGCCAGGCGAAGCCGCGGGCCGCGGCGATGTTGAGGGCGTCGGCGTCGACCACCGCCCCCGCCGTGAGCCGCGGAAGGAGGTCGAGGAGCGCCGCCTCGGTGGCCGGAGCGCGCCCCAGGCCCGGACCGACGACCACCGCGTCGGCGACGGGAAGGTGGGTGCGCACCAGCTCCTCCACCCCCTGGGCGCCGAGGCCGCGAGCTCCCTCCTCCCCCAGCGGGTGGGCCATGAGCTCGAGGCACTGGGCGGCGACGACCGCGTAGGCCCCCGCCGGCACGCACACCCGAACCAGGCCGGCCCCGGCCCGTGCCGCCCCGAGGCCGGCGAGGATGGCGGCCCCCGCCGTACCCACCGCGCCAGCGACCACCACCACGGTGCCGAAGGTCCCTTTGTTGGCATCCGCGGGCCGGTCGGGAAGGCGCAGCCCCTCGGGGAGGCCGGCGGCCGGTGCACTCAGGCCGGCTCGTGATGGCGCGGCCACCACCGCGATGGCCAGCCCGGCGTCATGGGTGAGGCTCACCGCGATCCCCGCGTCGTGTCCGGCCACGGAGATGGTGGGCGCGCCTCCAGGCCGATTGACCACCTCGATCTCGGCATAGGCGGGGATGCGCAGACCCGCCTCTCCGTACAGCTTCTTCACCGCCTCCTTGGCCGCCCACCGCGAGGCGAAGCGCTCCGGCCTGCCGAGGGAGCGGCGCCGCTCGGCCTCGGTGAAGATGCGCTCCTGGAAGCGGGGATGGCGCGCCAGCACGCCCGCGATGCGCTCCACCGAGGTGACGTCGATGCCGACGAGGAGCCGGCTCACCGGCGCCGCCTACTCCACCGTCACCGACTTGGCGAGGTTACGCGGCTGGTCGACGTCGCAGCCGCGCAGCACGGCGACGTGGTAGGCGAAGAGCTGGAGGGGGACGACGTTGACCAAGGGCGAGAGCAGCTCGCTGCAGGCGGGGACGGACACCATCTCCTCGGCCAGATCCTCGCTCACCTCGCCGTCCCCTCGGGTCACGAGGGCGATGACCGGCGCTCGCCGCGACCGGACCTCCTCGATGCTGGTCACCGTCTTGCCCAGGGTCGGGCTCCGCGTCGCCACCGCGACCACCGGCACCTCCGGATCGAGCAGCGCGATGGGGCCGTGCTTGAGCTCCCCCGCCGGGTATCCCTCGGCGTGGATGTAGGAGACCTCCTTGAGCTTCAGGGCTCCTTCGTACGCGGTCGGGACGTTGAAGCCCCGGGCGATGTAGATGGCATCGCGGACGTGGGCGTAGCGGGCCGCCATCCCGGCCACCTGAGTGTCGAGCTCGAGAGCATCGCGCAGCTTGGCCGGGAGAGCCTCGAGCTCCTTGATGACCTCTCGGTGCCGCACCTCGTCGAGTGAGCCCCGGGCCCTGCCCAGGGCGCAGCCGAGGAGCACGCCGCAGACCATTTGGGCGATGAGCGTCTTGGTGGCGAGGACGCAGATCTCCGGTCCCGACTGCATGGAGAGGACCGCGTCGGCCTCCAGGGAGAGGGCGCTGCCGACCACGTTGGTGACGGCCACGACGGGCGCTCCGCGCCGCTTCGCCTCGCGCACCGCGCCGAGGGTATCCGCGGTCTCCCCCGACTGAGAGACGGCGATCACGAGGGTCGCCCTGTCGACGAGCGGATCACCGTAGCGGAACTCGCTGGAGTTCTCCACCGTGCACGGGAGCCGGGCCAGATGGCGCACCAGGAGGGCGGTGTAGAGACCGGCGATCCGGGCCGACCCCATTCCCAGTATCTGCACCTCACGCACGGCGCGCAGCTGCTCCGGAGCGAGCAGGTTGTCGAGATTCACCAAGCCGCGGTCGTCGATGCGCCCGCGCAGGGCACTCTCCACCGCCTCCGGCTGCTCGTTGATCTCCTTGAGCATGAAGTGCGGATAGCCACCCTTCTGGGCCTGGGAAGCCTCCCAGTCGACGGTCACCGTGCGGGGAGCGACGGGGCTGCCGTCGAGGCCCGTTACCGCCAGGTGGCCGGGGGTGGCCGCCACCACCTCGTCCTCCCCGATAAGAGTGATCTCCCTGGTGTAGGGGATGAGCGCGGTGATGTCGCTGCTCAGGAAGGCCTCACTCCCTGACGCGGCGGCGACGAGGGGGGCGTTGCGGCGCGCCCCCACCAGCGCAGAGGGCTGGTCGGCGCTCATGACGACGAGCGCATAGGCGCCCTCCACGCGGCGCAGCGCGGCCCGTGTAGCCTCCGCGAGATCGCCGTCGTACCGCTCTTCGATGAGGTGGACCAGGACTTCGGTGTCGGTCTCGCTGCGGAAGGTGTGACCGCGAGCGAGGAGCTCGGCGCGGAGCTCGCGGTAGTTCTCCACGATGCCGTTGTGGATGAGCTGGATGCGACCGGTGCAGTCCTGGTGAGGATGGGCGTTGACCACGGTGGGGGCGCCGTGCGTCGCCCAGCGGGTGTGGCCGATGCCCACCGTCCCACTGGGAGCCCCGTCCCGCTCCACGCTGCGGGCCAGGTCGGCGACCTTGCGATCGCTCTTCACCACCGTATGGCGGCCGCCGTTGCTGCCGTCGAGCACGGCGATGCCCGCCGAGTCGTAGCCGCGATACTCCAGCCGGCGCAGGCTCTCCAGGAGCACGGCGGCGGCCGGCCGGGTGCCGGCGTAGCCGATGATGCCGCACATCAGCGCCGCCCCTTCCGTCGCATGGGCCTCACCCTCCAGTCAACGGGAAGGCCGGTGTCATGGTTACGTGGGTCACGGAGACGGTGTTGTTGTCGGCGTCGGCGTCGGCGTTGGCGTTGGCGCAGGCGTGGGCGTCGGAATGGGGACGATAGTGACCGTCACCCTGACGGTGGCGGGCGATACCGTGACGTCCGACGTCGGCGAGGGGATCGTCACCGTGTAGCTGTTGGTTCCAAAACGGTCGGCGAGGTCGATGGCCGCCGTGGTGACCTGGCCGAGGGAAGACTGGTTGAGGATGTTCTGCGGACCGGTCAGGGTGACCGACATGGGCGTGTAGGAGATCGAGCTGACCTCATACCCGGGCAAGATCCCGCGCAGCGGTCCGAGCACGAGCGAGCTGGTCCGGGAAGTGCTCACCTCCTTGACGGCGATCGTCACGGTGACGCTGGGAGGGTCGACGTTGACCCTATCGAGCCGGTTTCGGCCGCTGGGGTCGTAGGCGTAGACATTGAGAGTCTTTCTGTAGTCGCTCTCTGTGTTGGAAAGGTCGATGGGGTCCGTCTTGACGACGGCGCCGGTCAGGTCGTGCTCCGGGCCCTGGAGGGTCACCATGCTGAGGGAGACCGTCGGCGGGGAGGGGATCACGTAACCGGCCTGCAGAGGTTTGGTGATGTTCACGGTGACCGGGGCGCTCAGCTTCCCGCTCTTGTCCACGTCGGCCTGCACGGACTTCGCATAGCTGATCTGAACGTTGGGGTCGTTGTTGGTGACCGTGAGAGGCACGTCGACGGTCGCCGGGACGTGGTTGCCGATGCGGCTGATCACCTGGTAGTCGACGCTCACCTGGAGCGTGTTGGCGTCGAAGGAGGCGAGGTGGTCCTGGGTCCCGGTCACGAGCACGGTCTGCTCGGGGATCGAGCTGGTCAGGACGTAGCCGGCAGGCAGTAGGGCGTTCGACTGGTGGACGGCGACCAGGACCGTCTTCTGCCCTACGGGGTTGGCGGCGTAGACGACCCCCACCCAGGCGACGATGGCCAGGACCAGGGCGAGGAGCTTGAGCCGCCAGTTGCGGACGAGGAATCCGGGCATCAGGGTGAGCGCCGGCCGAGCGACCGGAGGGCGGCGCCGCTCCGGACCAGGGGACGGATCGCCGCCCCGGCCCGCCGCCGCACCGGACGCAGCATCAGGTTGGTCAGCATCTCCCGGAGCTTGGCGTGGTCGAGGCCGCGGTACAGCTTGCCGGCGTGGGCCAGGCTGATCAGGCCTGTCTCCTCGCTGACGATGAGGATGACGGCGTCGGACTGCAGGGTCAGCCCGAGGGCGGCGCGGTGCCGCGTCCCCATCCTGCCGGTGCCGGGGAGAGCCTCCGCCAGCGGCAGGACGCAGCCGGCCGCCACCACGCGCTCGTCGCGGATGATGACCGCCCCGTCATGAAGCGGGGAGCCCTCGTAGAAGATGGTGGTGAGGATCTCAGCGGTGACCTCGCCGTTGATGCGGACGCCGGTGGCGGCGACGTTCTCGAGGCCCGTCTCGCGTTCAAAGACGATGAGGCCCCCGGTGCGCGTCTCGCTGAGGCTCGCGGCGGCGCGGATCGTCTCCTCGACGATGCGCTCCAAGGGCTCGGCGGAGTGCCGGCCGAGCATGTACCCCACCGTCCCCAGCCGGCCCACCTGGTCGAGGGCGCGGCGCAGCTCGGGCTGGAAGAGAACGATGACCCCGATGAGGATGGCCTGGCCGGCATACCTGAAGATGAACTGGATGAGCTGCAGCTGGAAGACCTGGGCGAGGAGGTCGAGGGCGAGGAGGACGCCCAGGCCGAAGAGGAGCTGGACCGCCTGCGTCCCGCGAATCAGCTTGAGCAGCTGGTAGAGGAGGAAGGCGACGATGAGGACGTCGACGGCGTCGCGAATGCTCAGGCTGCGCAGAAAGACCTCGGTGGCGCGGAGGAAATCGCTCATCGGGATGCCTGCACTGCCCCCTCGGCCCGGCGGCGGCTGGCGAGCTTCCCGTCCTCGCCGGCCGGCGTGAAGATGAGGGCGAGCAGCGCCTCCTGGGCCCAGAGCCGGTTCTCAGCCTGATCAAAGACGGCGGATTGCCGCCCGTCGATGACCGCGTCCGTAATCTCCTCGCCGCGATGGGCGGGGAGGCAGTGCATGACCCTGGCGTCCGGCGGGGCCAGCCGGAGCAGCCCCTCGTTGACCTGCAGGTGCGCGAAATCGGCGCGGCGCTGCTGCTGCTCCGCCTCCTGGCCCATGCTGGTCCAGACGTCCGTGTAGACGATCTCGGCGTCCTCCAGTCCCTCGGCCGCCTCATGGGTGCAGCGCACGGCCGCCCGGCCACCAGCCAAAGCGCCGGCCTGGGCGATCACAAGGGCGGGCGGCTCGTACCCCGCCGGTCCGACGACACGGAGATCGATCCCCAAGAGCGCGGCGGCGTAGATCCACGAGGTGCAGACGTTGTTGCCGTCCCCCACGTAGCAGACGCGCGCCCCCTCGAGGTGGCCGAGGAGCTCCCGCACGGTGAGGCAGTCGGCGAGCACCTGGCAGGGGTGCTCCCGGTCGGTCATGGCGTTGATGACCGGTCCCTGAGCGAACTCGGCGAGGGCGAGGAGATCCCGATGGGAGACGAGCCGGGCCACCACGGCGTCGACGTAGCGATCGAGGATCCGGCTGATGTCGGCGGTCGATTCCCGCTCGCCGATCTGGATCTCGCTGTTGAAGAGAGCGATGGGATGACCCCCGAGCCGCTGGATGGCAACCTCGAAGGAGACCCGCGTTCGGTTGCTGGGCCTCTGGAAGATCATGGCCAGGCTGCGCCCATGGAGCGGCCGGCCGGGATCCGCTCCCCGCTTCAACGCCTGGGCGGCGTCGAGGACAGCCGACATCTCGGCGGCGGTGAGGTCGGCGACGGAGAGGAGATCACGTCCGGCGAGGGAGCCCATCTCCGGCCTATGTTGGCACCCCAGGGAGCGCTCGGCACGCCGATCGGCGCCCTGCGTCAACCGTTTCTTGCAGCGCAGTCACAACCTGCTCCCTTCCCATCGGGAATGACGGCATGCATCCCCCAAGCGGTGAACAGTGCTGAGGAGGCTACGGTTACCCGGTGAGAGCGCTCCTTCTCATCCCCGGCCGCCTGGTGGAGACGATCCAGGCCTCCGGCCTCGTCCGCACCCTGGCGGCGGCCGCCCCCAAGGTCGAGGTGACCGTGGCCTGCGCCCCCATGGCCGTCGAGGTGGCTCGCGCCCTGGAGGGCGTCGCGGGGGTGCTGCCGCTTCGGGCTCTTGACCCCTCGGCATCGCCGCTCGCCTGGATCGCGGCCTGGGCCACCGTGCGCCGGGGTCGGTTCGAGGCGGCCGTCGTCTGCGGCCAATCCGCGCCAGCCCGGCTCCTCGCCTACTTCAGCGGCATCCCGCTCCGCGCCGGCCCCGGAGGGGGACCCACCGCTCGCCTGCTCAGCGACCCGGTGCCGGACGACCGGCGCGACAATCGAGCCGCCGTCTGGCTCGAATGCGCCCACCGGCTGAGCGCCGCTGCCCCGCCCCGCCATGCTCCCCGCCTCGATCCGGGGACCGCCGCCGGCGAGCGGGCTCTGGTCGAGCTCCATCGCAGCGGCGTCGCCGATGGCCGGCTGCTGGTGGCCCTCGTCCCCGGCACCAGCCACAGTGACATCGCCGGCATCCCCGCCTCGGCCACCGCCTGGCCGCCGGAGCGATGGGCCCATCTCGCCAACCTGCTGGCGAGCCGGCACGGAGCCGGGATCCTGTTCCTGGGCACCCCTGGTGACGCGGGGACGGTGGCCGCCGTTGCCATGGACGTCGACGCTCCCTGCGCCGACCTCACCGGGCAGCTCAACGGGCCGCTCACCTTCGCCGCCCTGCTGCGGCACTGCAACCTCGTGGTCGGCGGCGACTCCCCCGTCCTCCACCTCGCGGCGGCGGTGGGAACGCCGACGCTCGGGCTCTTCGGCCCGACCGACGGCCGCCGCCGCGGGCCGTACGGTGAGGAGCACCGCGTCGTGCAGGCGATCCCCGGGCGGCGGCGGCACGGCCATCGCCCAGCCATGGACCAGATCCGCGTCGAGGACGCCCTCGCCGCCATCGAGAGCAGCCTCTAGCCTTCGCCTCTCTCCCGTTCCTGTCCCCGGGCGACGGGGCTCACCTCGGCGCGCAGGGCGTGCATCTCGAAGTGATCCGGGGCGATCAGCCCATCCGTCCGGCGGTCGATCATCGTCCGGAGCTCGGTGACGCCGATGCCGTGAAGGCGGACAGCGCTCCGGCGCGCGGGTCAGCCCTTCAGGCAGGTGAGGCGGCTTCTCAGCGGATGTACACGAAGGAGCGCTTGAGCACGTCGAGGCTCTCGACGGCGATCTGCGTGCCGCGGATGACACAGCTCTGGGGGTCGTCAGCGACGCGGGCGGGACAGCCCGCCTGAGCGGCGACGAAGCGTTCCAACCCCTCCAGGCCGGCGCCGCCGCCGCAGAGAAGGACGCCCTCGTCGAGGATCTCCCGGCGAAGGAGGGCGGGGGTCTCCTCGGTGACCTCGCGGACCGCCCCGGCGATCCGGCGGGCGTGGTCGTCGACCAGGTCCGCGACCTGGCTGGAGGCCACGCTCACCCCTCCCGCCACCCCCGGCAGGAGCATGCGGCGCTCCTCGTGGGGCCCAGCCGTGACCAGGGAGGCGATGATCTCCTCGGCGACGGGAGCCTCGACGGCCACCCCGAGGAGGGCCTCGAGGCGGCGGCAGACCGCGGCGCGGAGCGCCTCCCCGGCCCGGGGCAGGGTGCGACCGGCGATCGTGCCCTCGGCGGTAACGCAGGCGACGTCGACGCTGCCGGCGCCGATGTCCGCCACCAGATGGGCCCGGGAACCCGCGAGCCCATACCCCGCGCCCATCACGGCGGCGATCGGCGAGTCGATGAGATACGCGGTGCGGGTGCCGAGCCGGGCACACGCGTCCAGCACGGTGAGGCGGTCGTCGCCGCCCATGGCGGGGCAGAGCGCGATGACGACGTCGGGTCGAAAGATGCGCTGCTTTCCGGCGGCGCGGTTGAGGGCGCGCTGGAGGAGGAGGCCCAGTCCCTGCTCATCCTCGATGGCCCCACCCCGGATGGGATGGACGATCTCCGTCTCCGGGTCTTGGGCGGCGTCGACGGCGGCCAGCCCGGCGGCGGTCAGGCCGCGCCGGCGGTGCCGGGCCACCAGCGCCGGCTCGTTGAGGTGCTGGCCCTCGCCGCGCACCACCACCCGGATGGTGCCGACGCCGAGGTCCATCCCGACCCGCTTGCCGAGCATCAATCCCCCACCACGCCGGAGAGGTCACGGGTCTGGGCTGCCTCCGCTGGAGCGGTGATGCGCTCCACGGTGGCCCCCAGGGCGCGCAGCTTCAGCACCATGCCCTCGTAGCCGCGATCGAGGTGGAAGACGTTGGCCATCTCCGTCGTCCCCTCGGCCGCCAGCGCGGCGATGACGAGGGCCGCCCCGCCACGGATGTCGGGAGCCGAGACGGCCGCTCCCCGGAGGGGTGAGGGTCCGGAGATGATGGCGCTGCGTCCTTCCACGCTGATCCGCGCCCCCATGCGCGCCAGCTCGGGGACGTGGCGGAAGCGGTTCTCGTAGAGGGCTTCGCTGATGATGCTCACCCCCTCCGCCTGGGTCATGAGGGCGGCGAACTGAGGCTGGAGGTCGGTGGCGAAGCCGGGGTGGGGCCAGGTCGTGACATCGACGTGGCGGAGCCGCCCGGCGCGCAGGGCCACATGGCTGGCCCCCTCCACCACCTCGCAGCCGGCGGCGCGCAGCTTGTTGGTGAGGGCGCGGAGGTCGGTCGGCCGCATGCCCTCGACGACCACGTCGCCACCCGTCGCCGCCGCCAGGGTGAGGTAGGTCCCCGCCTCCACGTAGTCGCTGTCGACATGGTGACGCGTGCCGTGCAGCGGCTCTCCCCGCCCCTCGATGACGATCCGGTCGCTGCCCGCTCCGCTGATTCGGGCGCCCATTCCCACGAGGCAGCGGGTGAGGTCGTAGACGTGCGGCTCCCGCGCCGCGTTGGTGATGACGGTGATCCCCTCCGCCATCACCGCCGCCATCATGAGGTTCTCCGTGCCGGTGACGGTCGGCATGTCGAGGGGAATGTGCGCCCCGCGCAGCCGGCGGGCCCGGGCCATGAAGGTCGTCGGGGTCTCGGTGACCTCCGCCCCCATGAGGCGCAGTCCCTCCAGGTGCTGCTCCACCCGGCGCATGCCGATGTCGTCGCCCCCCGGCTTGGCGATGGCCGCCTCCCCGGTCCGGGCCACCAGCGCCCCGAGGAGGAGGAAGGAGCCCCGCATCCGCCGGGTCAGGGCGGCGCTGACCTCTGCCGAGCGCACCCGGCGGGCCTCCAGGCGCCACCCGTTGCGGGAGGTCCTCTCCACCTCCACACCCAGGTGGCGAAGCATCGCGGCCATCACCTCGATGTCCTCGATGTCGGGGACGTTGACCAGCTCGACGGGATGCTCGGTGAGAAGCGATGCGGCCATCACCGGGAGGGCGGCATTCTTGCTCCCGGAGATCGCGACCTCCCCGCGGAGTGGCCCGGCGCCGGTGATGCGGAGTGAGTTGGTCGGCATCGCGCCCTACGGTACCCGACACCAGGGCCGGTGAGCGTCGGGGGGCGGGCGGGCGGACGGGATTCTCCGAGCGTTCGCATCGATCCAGCCAGAACGCCGCGCCGGCCCGGAGATGGTCCAGAATCGAGAGCGCAGAGGTTCCAGCAGGCGGAGAAGATGATGGCGACAGCAACGGCCTCCCCGACCAGCAAGCTCGAGGAGATCCTCGGCGAGGACGCGAAGGACCTCCTCCAGCACCGCTGCGAGACGGTGAGCCGCGACCGGCTCCACCTTCCCGGGCCCGACTTCGTCAACCGGGTGTGGGCGGTGAGCGACCGCAACGTCCGCGTCCTGCGCAGCCTGGAGACGCTCTTCGAGCATGGGCGGCTGGCCGGCACCGGCTATCTCTCGATCCTTCCGGTGGACCAGGGGATCGAGCATTCAGCGGGCGCCTCCTTCGCCCCCAACCCCGACTATTTCGACAGCGAGAAGATCGTCGAGCTCGCGGTCCAAGGGGGCTGCAACGCCGTTGCCTCCACCATCGGGGTGCTCGGCTCGGTGGCCAGGCGGTGGGCGCACCGCATCCCCTTCATCTGCAAGATCAACCACAACGAGCTGCTGACCTACCCCAACCGCTACGACCAGATCCTCTTCGGTACGCCCGAGCAGGCCTGGAACCTGGGGGCGGTGGCGGTGGGCGCCACCATCTACTTCGGCTCCGAGGAGTCCCACCGCCAGCTCCAGGAGATCGCGGTGGCCTTCGCTCGAGCCCACGAGCTGGGCATGGCCACGGTGCTCTGGTGCTACCTGCGCAACGCCGCCTTCACCGTCGATGGCATCGATTACCATCTCGCCGCCGATCTCACCGGACAGGCTAACCATCTCGGGGTCACCATCGAGGCCGACATCATCAAGCAGAAGCTCCCCGAGGTGAACGGGGGCTACACCGCCCTCAAGTTCGGCAAGACCAGCAAGCTGGTCTACGAGAAGCTGACCACCAATCACCCCATCGACCTCACCCGCTATCAGGTCATGAACTGCTACATGGGTCGCGCCGGGCTCATCAACTCCGGGGGCGCCTCTTCCGGGGCCAACGACCTCAAGGAGGTGGTGCGGACGGCGGTCATCAACAAGCGGGCCGGCGGCATGGGCCTGATCAGCGGTCGCAAGACCTTCCAGCGCCCCATGGCCGAGGGGGTGGCCCTCTTCCACGCCATCCAGGACGTCTACCTCGACCCCGCGGTCACGGTGGCGTAGACCCGCGGAGGCCGTGTCACCAAGGCGTCAGGTTGGTACTTTAGGCTGCAAGCGGGGCACTTTCGCCCCACCCACGAGAGATCACCATGAGCTTCAACTTTAACCGGGGCGGTCCCTTCGGCTCCGGCCGAGGCGGCTATGGGCGCCGCTCCCAGGGCATGTTCAACCCCTTCGGGCAGTCCCAGCAAGGCTGGGTGAACCCCGCCCTGCAGGGGGCCATCAGCTTCCCGGAGAAGGTGATGGGCCTCACCACCCTCCTGGTGGCCTGCGCCGTCGGCGGGGTGGTGCTGGGGCACGTGGGCTTCAACACCCAGCTGGGCGGCAGCTATTTCCTCTGGTTCATCGTCGAGATCGCGCTCGTCTTCGGTGTCCAGGCGCTGGCTGACCGTCCCGGCCTCGGCATGGCCCTTTTCGTCGCCTTCGGAGTCGTCACAGGTCTCGTCATCTCCCCCCTCCTCTTCTACGTGAAGGCGGCGGGCTACGACAACGTCGTGTACGAGGCTCTCGCCGCCACCGCGGCGACCACCGCCGGCGTCACCATCTACGCCCGCCGGACGAGCCGCGACTTCAGCCGCATGGGCGGCTGGCTCTTCGCCGGCCTCATCGGGGTGGTCGTGGCCATGGTCATCGGCCTATTTCTCCACTCCACCGGCTTCCAGATTCTCATCTCGGCGGCGGCGTGCGTGCTCTTCACCCTCTTTCTGCTCTACGACGTGCAGAGAGCGACGGCGAGCCCCATGGGCACGCAGGGCAACGCCATCCGGGCGGCGCTGCGCATCTACCTCGATATCTTCAATCTCTTCCTCAACCTCCTCTTTATCCTGATGGCGGTGGGAGGCGGCGGGGGCGGCAGCCGCCGCTAGGGCCGCGGAGGCATCCTCACCTCGGGCACCCGGGGCCGCCCCCCGGAGGGCTCCGCGTCGCCCGGGAATTCGGCTGAGTGGTCCGCAACGCGTGCGGCGCTGCAATGACCCTGGACGATCCCGCCACAGCCCCGGATCACGGCCAGGCAGACGCTCTCGACATGGGAGCGGCGTTGCTCGATCCGCGTCTCACCGTCCTCACCCGGCTGGGGCATGCCCTGCCCGGGATGCGCAGTCCCAAGCGAGCCGCCGGCGAGGTGGCCCGGACCCTCGCCGGGCGGTGCAACAAGAAGACGCCTCGAAGGCATCTGTCTTACTGTGGAGTCCATGCTGCCGGCCGTGAAGGTGGCGCATACGATCGAAGCCCAGCAAGCCGCCTTCGAGCGGCTGGTCGCTCGGGAGGCCGAGCACCTCTACCGAGTGGCCTTGGCGATCGTGGACGATCCCGGCGAAGCGGAGGACGCGGTCCAGGAAACCATGCTCACGGCTTGGCGCCGCTGGTCGTCCGTTGCAGACCTCGCCAATTCCTCTGCCTGGCTGACGAGGGTATGCGTCAATCAAGCCATTCGGCGTTATCGTCGTGAGCGGCGCCGACGGCTCCTCTGGCTGAGGGGACATGAGTTAACCCCGGCGCAGCCAGAGCCGCTTGCCCTGTACGGACAGCTGCTCGACCTGCAACGGGCGTACAGAACGCTCTCACCCCGACAACGAGCCATGGTTGCTCTGCATATCGACGACGGCTACACCGTGAAAGAGTGCGCCCGAATTCTCGGGTGCCGGCTGGGGACGGCCCAGGGCCACCTCGCCAGGGCGAGGGCGAAGCTCAGGAGGGAGCTGACCGATGCCTGATCCGACCATGCCTGACAACGAACTGGACCACCTGACTCGCGCGTATCTTCACCGAAGACGCGGGCGGCCCGCTCCTCCCGATCTCGAGGCGAACACGGTCAGCTTTGTGCTATCTCGGAGACGCACACGTTCACTGGGAGCGCTGCTGACCTCACCGGTGCTGGCCGGGGCGACCACGCTTCTTCTGGTGTCCGGGGCGTTGACAGGCGCCCTCCTCCTTCACCATCCCGCTCCGAGCGGCAGCGCCGGCCCCCCGCCACTGCAGAAATCGCCGGCGCCGACCCACATGCCAACCTCCTCGCCGACCCATGCTCCCTCATCTCCTTCACCATCTCCTTCCTTCCTCCCACTTGTAGGGCCAGCATGCACGGCAAGCGATCTCGCGCTGCGCCTAGGTATCGAGGGCGGCGTCGGAGGTGACGGGATCACTCGGGTAGTCGTCACAGATCGCGGTTCCAGTCCGTGCGTACTGGAAGGCACACCTCAGGTCGACCTTCTGGACTCCCAGGGCCGCAAACTCAGCTCGCCAGAGGTTGTGAAGTCAACCGGGGGGCAGATCTCCCCCATCCCGAACCACGGCGTGGGTCTCATCCCTACGAGTGAGGGGGCCAGCGGAGCGACTGCTATTCAGGGACAAGCTGTCCTACCGCTCCAGTACGTTAACGGCTGCATCAGCCCTGTCGCTGCTGTCCGCGTGACATTCGCAGGCGGCAGCTTCACGCTTCCGCTCAAGATCTCACCCGAAGGCACTCAGGCCGGGGGAGCGTGCAGTGTCGTCTACGTGAACCCCTTGCAGCCGCCGTCGCAGTGACTGCCAAAAAGCGGCCGGTCCAGCACCCGTATCCGTATGCAGCAATATGGACTCAATCGCAGTACAGGATCAGGTCCATGAGCCCGTTTCCATAGGGACCAGACCAGCTTGTATGAGCAAGATCAGTGTCAACGTAGCCGCTCATACAGTTCGCCCCATACTGCCACGCATCGCACTCGGGGCTGTTGCTTGAGCACTCGTACGGCGCCCAGCTTGGCCCCGGGGAGTAGCATGGATCCGACCGCGGCTGCCAGGACCAAACTGAATACGCCGGGTGGCCTCCTGATGGCAGTGTGTTGATCACACTGCAGGCGTTATAGCCAGATGGCCCGCAGTAAGCGGCCGGGTAAAACGGATAGTTCAAGGAGCTATTGAAGTAGTAGTTCCAAATAGCAGACGACCAGCCAGCCCAGTAAGTGGACGAGATGTTTGTTTCGATGTCTAAGTAGACATATGTCTCAACGCCGCCGGGCATATGCAGGTTTGGTGCGTGGTCACCGCCGTTACTCACCCAATACTGGATCTTCTGGCAGACGGCGTTGCCTTGCGTCGTCCCCTGGGCATTATCACCGCCACTGACAGTCGACTCCTCGTCGTCGGAGATGGGAAGAATCCAGCAAGAGCGATGCCCGGTGTAGGCGTAGACGGCGTTGATGAGTGCAGTGACCTCGCCGTTTCCACGGAATGGACTGCCGTAGCCTGAGTAGATGGTGAAGTAGCGCGCCCACCAGATGATCGTGTCGCGAGGTGGGGGACTGGCGAAATAGTCGTTGATCGCATAGTTCGCTAGAGTTGTCCCACCATAAGACTGATCCATGAACGGGACGGAATCGAGGCCCCATTGCTGTGGCATCGCGTCTACTCCCCCGAAGCTACGCTGCCCGGGCGTACGAAGTCGATGGCATCGGCAGGGTCGGGCCGAACCCCACCGGTACTTGTGTAGATTCGCTTCTCGATGCGGCTCAGACCGAAAACGAGAGAGCTGCTGGCCGCCGCCGCCACGGCGCTGATCGTGTGCCCATCAAAGAGGAGGTCCTTCGGCTTAAGCGACACCGGATCCACTGCCCAGACGCCCCCGGACAGACCTCTGTTGTCGACTACAAAGAGTGTTTTCCCGTCAGGCGCCAGGATGGCCGCGTTGCGCGTGCGTCCGGGATTGAAGGGCTCGCGTGGCTGATGGCTCTGTCCGGGCCGAAGCGGGAGCTGGAGTCTGGCCAACACGGCCCCCGTGGTGCCGTCCAAGCTCGTGAGATCGCCCGTTGCCGGATTGGCAAGCACGATGCGGCTAGCGTCGCTGGAAAAAAACAGGAATGTCCAATGGAGCGTGCTTTCCGTAGCCCGGCGGTATGGCGAGGGGCAACTGACGCACCACGGCAAAGGGCGACAGCGAGTACCAGCCCAGATACCCCGCCCGGTAGCGGACTACCTCTTTGCCATTGGGAGTCAGGCGCTGCGGCATGCGATACGGTCCGTCGAAGACGCCGCCGATGTCGCCGGTCTGTCTGGGGGCGTCTGGGCAGTGGATCCGGTGTCGTTTTCCGCAAGCTCCGCGCGGGCGCCTGGCGCCGGTTACCGCCCGCTCACCACGTACCGCACCGTGCTCGGGTGCCAACGCTGCCCACCGTGGCCGGTGGGAACGCCAGCGGCATTGAGTCGGTCGGCGATGGCCTGCAGGGCGAGGCCGCGGGCGCGCTCTCGGCGGATCCGCCGGCGCAGCTGCTCGGGGAGGGCAGGCGGCCGGCCAAGACGAACCCCCTGCGCTTTGCGGACGGCAAGAGCGGCGCGGGTGCGCTCACCGATGAGCCGGCGCTCCAGCTGGGCGAAGACCGCAGTCATGTGCGCCATCGCCTCGCCGGCGGCGGTGGAGAAGTCGACGCCGAGGTCCAGGGCCACCAGGTTCCAGCCCTCGCGCCGGGCGCGGTCGATGGTCTGCGCGGCGTCGATCACTGAGCGGGAGAGCCGGTCGAGCTTGGCGACGACCAGGCCGGCCGCCTCCTTGCGGCGCACGGCCTCGAGCGCGGCCTCGAGCCCCGGCCGCTTGGTCAAGGCCTTGCCGGAGGCGACATCCTCGTGGATGGCCAGGAGCTGCCAGCCGCGGGCCCGGCACTCGGCGGTGATCGCCTGGCGCTGCGCCTCCAGGCCGGCGCCCAGGTCGCCCTGCTCCTCGGTCGAGACCCGCACGTAGCCGACGACCGCCACGGCAGTGACCGCCGCGCGCCGCTGCGCTCGGGCTTGGGAAGCCTCGCCACGAGCGGCGGCGACGATCGCCTGGGCCAGGATGTCATCGCGGCTGCGCCGGGACACCCGGAGATCATGCAGGAAAGGTCCGTTTTCTGTACGGAATCAACTTGCGCATTGTATAATTCATGGGTTATGCTGACCGGGTGCGGTGGGACGTCGAGTACACCGACCAGTTCCGCGACTGGTGGGAGCGCCTCACCGAGGAGGAACAAGAGACGGTGGCCGCGGGGGTGACGCTGCTGGAGGAGCGGGGCCCGAGCCTGGGTCGACCCTTCGTCGACACCCTGAAGGCTTCCCGCCACCCCAACATGAAGGAGCTCCGGCCACGCGGGGGAAACCTCCGTGTGCTCTTCGCCTTCGACCCCCGGCGCAGCGCCATCCTCCTCCTCGGCGGCGACAAGACCGACCAGTGGGACGAGTGGTACGCGGTCAACGTCCCGGTGGCTGACGCCCTCTACGACGAGCACCTGGAGACGCTTCGCAAAGAAGGAGAGAGTGATGAGCGGGCATAGGAAGTTCAGTGAGCTGCGGGCGGCGATCGAGGCCGATCCGGTGCGCCGCGCCCGCCTGACTCAGCACGTCGAGGCGATGCGTGACGTCCTCGCCCTGTCCGAGCTGCGCAAAGCCCGCGGCGCCACCCAGAGCGCGGTCGCCCAGGCTCTGGAGGTCACCCAGGCCAACGTCTCGCGCCTGGAGCATGAGGAGGACGTCTACCTCTCGACCCTGCGCAGCTACGTGGCCGCTCTCGGCGGCCGGCTCGAGGTGACCGCGGTCTTCCCCGACGGAACCTTCAGCATCGAGCCAAGTCCGCGTCGGGCAGCGTGAGCCACCTGGAGAAGGCCGCGGCCCCCGGGTCCCGCTCATGCGTCGGTAAACCGGGGGTCACGACATACGCGGACACCAGCACTCCCGCGGTCTCACCGGGCCGCTTCCCGCGGCTACTGCCTTGGGCCTCTCTGCTGGCTGTCGCAGCAGCTCCGCCACCAGGGTGCTGGCGTCGACGACCAGCCTCACTCCGGAGCGGGCTTGCGCAGATTGAACCAGTCGCTGAGCTCGTCCTCGCTCATTCCCGTCCGGGCTCGGATCCGGTCGACGGCATCGCCGAGACGCTCCAGGGCCCGCCGTACCTCGCCGGCCTCCGGGGGCAGCGGGAAGTACAAGCCGATGACCTGGCCGTGCCGGGTGACCGCGATCGGGGCGTCGCCCTGCAGGTAGTCGGCGCTGCGCGCCCGGAACTCTCGGACCCCGACGCTGTGCAGCGGTGGTTGTGTGCCCACTGTGTACACAGACTATCGGTTTCTCCCCTGCCCGGCAAGGGCTCCTCGTCCTAGTCGACCCGCTGCGCTCCCTCGGGGTCGAGTACGGCCAGGGCTGGGCTCTGGGGCGGCCGGTGCTGGTTCGTGCCCTGGAGGGCCTCGACGGCAGCAGCGTGGTGGACCCCGGATGGTTCGTCCGGCATCGCGTGACCCGGCTGCGGACGCCCCCGCGCCCCGTCGACCCCAGCAAACTCCGTGCCGACGCTCCGGCGACCACCCGCGAGGCGACGGCCGCCCCGGACCTGGCCCGAGCCCTCAGCGAAGCTGCCCAGGCGCTGCAGAGTGAGCATGACCCCATGTCCATCCTGGGGGTGATGGCCGAGCATCTGAGCCGGGTGGTGCCGGTTGCCGAGATGGCGATCTACGTCGCCGACTACGAGACCCGCCGCTTCGTCCCGGTCCTGGCCACCGGCCCGGAACGAGAAGCCACACTCGTCGAGAGCTTTGCCCTGGATGCAGGCATCACCGGATGGGCGTTCGCGCGAGGGGTGCCGGAAAATGTCAGCGACACCTGGGCACATCCTCAAGCCCGGCAGGTCCCGGGAACCTCCGTGGTGCAGGAGTCGCTGCTGCTCATACCGCTCATCGCCGGTGATAGCAAGCTCGGCATCATCAACTGCTACCGCCTCGGCGTTGGTCGCTTCAGCGAGGCCGAGCTGGAGGCTGCCTCCCTCTTCGCCCACATCGCGGCGGCGGCGTGGCACAACGCGCAGCTCTACGCCGAGCTCCGCGAGGCGGCCATGACCGATGGGCTGACCGGCCTCTACAACCACCGATGGCTGCGCGACACTGGGGAACGAGACCTCGCCTCGAGCCGACGCGACCACACTCGGCTGGCGCTGCTGCTCCTCGACGTCGACCACTTCAAGTCGGTGAACGACAGGGCCGGTCACGCCGCCGGGGATCAGGTGTTGCAGCACCTGGCCAGCCGCTTGCGCGCCTCGTTGCGCGCCGAGGACGCCGTGGTGCGGTATGGCGGGGAGGAGTTCGTGGTGCTGCTCCGCCGCTGCGACGGAGACGGTGCCAACAGGGTGGCGGAGGCGCTGCGGGCCGCCATCCGGCAGGTAGCCCTTCCGCGTGCCTGCGGTCTGGCCGAGCTGACCCCATCGATCGGGGTCGCCGTCTACCCGGACGACGGCACCGATCTCGACGGGCTTCTGGGCGCCGCCGACAGGGCGATGTACGCGGCCAAGCATGCGGGGCGCGACATGGTCCAGCGAGCGTCAGCAGCTGAGGACCCCGTCACCATCGTCCCGCTGCGACCTCACGATTTGCCCTCCCGACGGCCAAGCCGCGCCGGCCGCGTCTAGCGCGCGCTGCAGGACAGCCACCCGGTGCCGTCACGGTTAGGCGCGCTGTGGCAGCGATCGCAGCAGGAGCGCGAGGTCGGCAGGACGTTCCGCCAGGCGCCGCATCAAGTACGGGTACCAGCGCTCCCCGAAGGGCACGTAGACGCGGACCTCCTCGCCGGCGTCACGGAGCCGGGCCTGCTCGTCGCGGCGGATGCCGTAGAGCATCTGGTGCTCGTGGCGCGGCGCGGCGGCGCCGTTTCTCTCCATGATCCGGTGGCAGCCATCGATGAGGGCGGGATCGTGGGTGGCGATGAGCGGCGTCGCCCCCCCCGCGAGGAGGACCTGAAGGCAGCGCGCGTAGGCGGTGCGCACCTCGTTGCGCCCCTGCCAGGCAAGGGCCGGCGGCTCCTGGTAGGCGCCCTTGCAGAGGCGGATCCGCGAGCCCGAGTAGGCGAGGGCGCGGCAGTCGTCGATGGAGCGGCGCAGCGAGGCCTGGAGGACGAGGCCGAGGGAGGGCGTCCCCTCGCGCAGCCGCCTGCCGATGCGGAGCGTCGCATCGGTGGTGGCGTGGTCCTCCATGTCGAGGGTGATGGCGATGCCCAGAGAGGCCGCCTCCTGGCAGACCTCGCCGGCGTGCCAGAGCGCCATCTCCTCGTCGAGCAGGAGCCCCAGCGCGGAGAGCTTGAGGGAGACCTCGCTCCGGGCCAGCCCATCGCTGGCCAGGCGCCGGATGAGGGCGAGGTTGGCGGCGAGCGCCGCCCTTGCCAACTCTTCGTCGCGGGTCTCCTCGCCAAGGAGGTCGACGGTGACACTGAGGCCGCTCCCGATGAGGCCGCGCACGGTGGCAACGGCGTCGTCCAGGGTCTCGCCGGCGACGAAGCGCCGGACCAGGCGGCGAGTGACCGGGGACGTCGAGACGAGGCGTTGCACGCCGCGGAGTCGGGAGGCCCAGAGCAGCGACTGGCGGATCCCCGCCGTCAGGCCGCCCCCGCCCTGCGGCCCCATCCCCGCAGAGCCCCAACCGGTGCGATCGGACACCGGGCCGGGGGGGCGCGGGCGGCTGCGCATCACCGCTGGGCCGACCCCTGGCGTGGCCGGCGCCGGCGCAGCTCGGCGACGCGCAGCCGGTAGATCGCCCGCTCCAGCTTGGCCGCCGCCTCGGCGTCCCCCGCATGGCTGGCCAGGAGCTCTTCGGAGGCGCGGCGGGCCGCCTCGGCGCGGGCCTCATCGATCTCCTCGGCCCGCTCGGCGGCATCGGCGAGGATGACGACGCGGTCGGGGAGGATCTCGAGGAACCCGCCGGCCACGAAGAGGTACACCTCCTCCCCCTCGTTGCGCACCATCACCTCCCCGGTGCGCAGGGGGGTGAGGAGGGGGATGTGCCGGGGCAGCACCCCGAGGTCGCCGGCCGACCCCGGGGCCAGCACGAAGTCGGCCTCCTGAGAGAGGATCCGGCCCTCGGCGGTCACCAGCTCGACGTGCAGCTTGGCCATGCGACCTACGCCTCAGTGGACGGTTCCGGCGCCGCCTCGCTGGATGGTTCCGGCGCCGCCTCGGCGGTGGGGCTGGCGGCCGCCGGGGCCGGGGCGCTCGCCCCCTGCTCTCCCTCACCGCCGAGCTTGCGGGCCTTTTCGACCGCCTCCTCGATGGTTCCCACCATGTAGAACGCATCCTCGGGGAGGTCGTCGTGCTGGCCGTCGAGGATCTCCGCGAAGCCGCGCACGGTGTCCTCCAGCTTGACGTAGGCCCCTGGCCTCCCGGTGAAGACCTCGGCGACCTTGAAGGGCTGGGAGAGGAAGCGCTGGACGCGGCGGGCCCGCTGCACCGTCATCTTCTGCTCGTCGGTCAGCTCTTCCTGGCCGAGGATGGCGATGATGTCCTGGAGGTCCTTGTACTCCTGGAGGATCCTCTTCAGCCCGGTCGCCACCCGGTAGTGCTCCTCGCCGACGATGCGCGGGTCGAGCGCCCGGCTCGTCGAGTCCAGGGGATCGACGGCGGGGTAGATGCCGATCTCGGTGAGCGCCCGGGAGAGCGACACCGTCGCCCCCAGGTGGGCGAAGGTGGTGGAGACGGCCGGGTCGGTGAAGTCGTCGGCGGGCACATACACCGCCTGCACCGAGGTGATGGAGCCCTTCTTGGTCGAGGTGATGCGCTCCTCGAGGTCACCCATCTCGGTGGCCAGGGTGGGCTGGTAGCCGACCGCGCTCGGCATCCGTCCGAGCAGCGCCGAGACCTCGGCCCCGGCCAGGACGTAGCGGAAGATGTTGTCGATGAAGAGGAGCACGTCGGCGCCCTTCTCGTCGCGGAAGTACTCGGCGAGGGTGAGCCCGGTGAGGGCCACCCGAGCGCGGGCGCCGGGTGGTTCGTTCATCTGGCCAAAGACGAGGGCGGTGCGCTCCAGGACCCCGGACTCCTTCATCTCCCCGTAGAGGTCGCGACCCTCGCGGGTGCGCTCGCCGACCCCCGCGAAGACCGAGTAGCCGCTGTGCTCCTCGGCGATGTTGCGGATCATCTCGGTGACGATGACCGTCTTGCCGACGCCGGCGCCGCCGAAGAGGCCGATCTTGGAGCCCTTGGAGAAGGGGCAGATGAGGTCGATGACCTTGATCCCCGTCTCCAGGATCTGCTGGCTCACGTCCTGCTCGCTCACCGAGGGGGGCCGGCGATGGATGGGATGGCGCTCCGTCTCCGGGGTGGGCATGTCGTCGATGGGGTCGCCGATGACGTTGAACATCCTGCCCAGGGTCGCCTCACCGACAGGCACGGTGATCGGGGCTCCGGTGCTCACCACCTCATCGCCGCGACGCAGCCCGTCCGTCGAGTCCATGGCGACGGTCCGCACCGTGCGGCTGCCCAGGTTCTGCTCGACCTCGAGGACGAGGCGATGGCCGCCGTCGCGGCGCACCTCGAGGGCGTCGTAGATCTCCGGAAGCCGCTCCCCCTCGAAGGAGACGTCGACGACCGGACCCATGATCTGGACCACGTGGCCCCTGCCGGTGGCTCTCTCCGCGACTGCCATCTGCTTTCGATCGCTCCTTATCGTGGAATCAGGACTGCTGCGCGGTGGAGCCGCTCACCACTTCCATCAGCTCGGTGGTGATGGTCGCCTGCCGCACCTTGTTGGCGGTGAGGGTGAGGCTCTGGATGAGCTCCCCCGCGTTCTCCGACGCGTTGTGCATGGCCATGATGCGAGCCGCCTGCTCGCTGGCGACATTCTCCAGGACGGCACGGTAGACCTGGGCCTCGACGTAACGGGGCAGGAGGGCGTCGAGGACGTCTTTGGGCTCCGGTTCGTACTCGAAGTCGGCAGAGGGCGGGGGAGCGTCGGCGGGCGGCTCCACGGGGATGAGCCGCTGCAGGCTGGCCTGCTGCCGCCCTGAGCTGATGAAGCGCGCGTAGACCAGGTCGACCTGATCGGTCTGTCCCTCCTCGTAGCTCTGCAGGGCCACCCGGATGGCGGGGAGAACGTCGCCGAGGGTGGGCCGGTCACCGTAGTTGCTGACGTCCCCGACCATCTCCCTGCCGAGGCGGCGCATGGTGTCCCGGCCGCGGCGCCCGACGGTCACCACCTGCGTGGGGACATCGCTGGCGTTCATCTCGTGGACGGCGAGGCGGATGCTGTTGGCGTTGAGCCCGCCGACCAGGCCACGATCGGTGGTGATCAGGACCAGGCAGCGGCGCCGCACCTCGCGCACGGTGAGATAGGGGTGCTCGTACTCCGGGCTGCGCCGCATCAGCTCGACCATGATCCCGGTCAGCTCGTCGGCATAGGGGCGCGCGTTCTGCATCCGCTCCTGAGCCCGGCGCAGCTTGGAGGCGGCGACGAGCTCCATGGCCTTGGTGATCTTCTGGGTGTTGGCGACGCTCCTGATCCGGCGCCGGATATCGCGCAGGCTCGGCATGGCGGTGCTTAGGCGAAGCTCCGCTTGAAGTCCTGGATCGCCGCCTCGAGCTTCTTCTCTGTCTCCTCGGAGAGAGCGCGCTCCTTGTTGATGGCCTCCTCGATGTCGCCATGCTCCTGCTCCAGGAAACGAAGCAGCGACCGCTCGAACTCGGAGACGCGGTCGACGGGCACGTCGTCCAGGTGTCCGTGGGTCCCGGCGAAGATGGCCATCACCTGGCGGGCGAAGGGCACCGGCGCGTACTGCGGCTGCTTGAGCAGCTCGGTCATCCGCTGGCCTCTCTCCAGCGTCGCCCGCGTCCTCCTGTCGAGGTCCTGGGCGAACTGCGAGAAGGCGCGCAGCTCCCCGTACTGGGCGAGGTCGAGCTTGAGCTGTCCGGCCACCTGCTTCATGGCCTTGGTCTGCGCCGCCGAGCCCACCCGGGAGACGGAGAGCCCGACATTGATGGCGGGACGGATGCCGGCGTTGAAGAGGTCGGTCTCCAGGTAGATCTGGCCGTCGGTGATCGAGATGACGTTGGTGGGAATGTAGGCGGAGACGTCGTTGGCCTTGGTCTCGATGATGGGCAGCGCGGTGAGCGTCCCCCCGCCATGCTCGTCGGCCATGCGCGCCGCCCGCTCCAGGAGCCGGCTGTGCAGGTAGAAGACATCGCCCGGATAGGCCTCGCGGGAGGGCGGGCGGCGGAGCAGGAGGGAGAGCTGGCGGTAGGCGTCGGCATGCTTGCTGAGGTCGTCGTAGACGATGAGCGCGTGCCGCCCCCGCTGCATGAACCACTCCCCGATGGCGCAGCCCGCATAGGGGGCGATGTACTGCAGCGGTGCCGGGTCGGCGGCGTTGGCGGCGATGATCGTCGTGTACTCCATCGCCCCGTACTGCTCCAGGGTGGCGGCCACCTGGGCGACCGTCGACGCCCGCTGCCCGACGGCGACGTAGATGCAGACGACGTCGCCGCCCTTCTGGTTGGCGATGGCGTCGAGGGCGATCGCCGTCTTGCCCGTCTGACGGTCGCCGATGATCAGCTCGCGCTGGCCACGACCGATCGCGAACATGGCGTCGATGGCCTTGATGCCGGTCTGCAGCGGCGTGGTCACCCCCTGGCGGAGCAGGACGCCGGGGGCGATCCGCTCGATGGTCATGGTGTCGGCGGTCTCCACCGGCCCCTTGCCGTCGATGGGCTCGCCGAGGGCGTTGAGCATCCGCCCGACCACCTCCTCGCCCACCGGGACCTCGGCGATCCGTCCCGTGGTGCGGACGGTGTCCCCCTCCTGGAGGTGCTCGTAGGGACCGAGGATGACGGCGCCGACACCGTCCTCGCGAAGGTCCAGGGCCAGGCCCAGCACCGACCCGCTGCCGTCCGGTCCGGGAAAGGCGAGCAGCTCGCCGAACATGGCCTGGTCGAGGCCGTAGATGCGGGCGATGCCGTCGCTCACCGACGTCACCACGCCCTCGCTGGCCTCCACCACCACGGCGTCGAAGCTCGCGATCCGCCGCTTCAGGATGTCGCCGATCTCGTCGCTGCGTACTGCCATCTGTGTCCCTGCCTCTGACCTCCGATCAGGCCATGGCGGCCTGGAGCTGCTGAAGCCGGGTGCGAACGCTGTCGTCGATGACCCGGTCACGGATGTGGATGACGAGGCCGCCGATGATGCTCGCATCCTCCACGGTCTCGACCTGGACCCGGGTCCCCAGACGGGCGGCGAGAGCCTCCTCGATGCGCCGGCGCATGGCGTCGTCAATGGGTCCGGCGGCGGTCACCACCGCGCGGGTGATCCCGGATGCGGATTCGACCATGGAACGGAACAGGGCGGCGATGTCGGCCGCGAGGTGGCCCCTCCCCCGCTGCACCAGGAGGCGGACGAGGTTGCGGGCCGGCTCCGGAAGGCCCTCGAGGACACCGAGCACGAGGCTGAGGCGCTCCTCGGTGCTGACCCGGGGATTGGCGAGCACCGCCTCCACCCCGGGGTCGCCGAGCACCTCGGCGCAGCGATCGAGGGCGCGGGCCATCTCCTCCGCAACACCCTGCTCCGCGGCCACCTCGAAGCAGGCCTCGGCGTAGCGGCGGGCGAGCGCGGAGGCCATCAGCGCGGCTCCAACCGGGTGGGGGGACGTTCGATGCGCCCCGCGCTTGCGCCTTCGGCCTCCGGCTGCGCCTCCGCCGCGGCAGCCGCCCCACTCTCCCCCAGCCAAGGCCTCCGCCGCCTCGACAGCGGGCGACCGGGCGAACGCCCGTCGCCTTCGGGGTTGGTGACGCGTGCTCGGCTCATCGGTGCTCCAAGGACTCCAGGGAGCGCGCGACCAGCCTTTGGTGACCGTCGGCGTCGATGGCCTCGCCGAGCACCCGGCCGGCGGCGGCGACCACCAGCGCCGCCTCGTGCTGGCGGAGCTCGCGCAGCGCCCGGTCGCGCTCGGCGTCGATCTCGCCACGGGCTCGCTCGGCGAAGGCATCGGCCTCCTCCCGAGCCCGGGCGCGAGCCTCGTCGGCGTCGGCCGCGGCCTCGCGGTGGGCCCGGCTCAGCATGTCGTCCGCCTGGCTTCGGGCATCCCCCAGCATCCGCTCCACCTCCTGGCGCACGCCTTCGAGGCGCCGCTCCGCTTCCTGGGCCTGCTGCAGCCCGGCCGCGATGGCCCTCTCCCGATTGAGGGCGGCGCGCAGCATGGGCGGATACACCCAACGCCACACGGCGGCGATCATCAGCACGAGGGCCAGGGCCTCGGCGAGAAGCTCCATTACCTTGGTACCGACCCCAGCGAGCGCTCGATGAGGCGCCGATGGGCCTCGGGATCGAGGCTCTCGCCGAGGACCCTGCCGGCCGCCGCCGCCACCAGGGCGGACTCCTGGGCACGCAGCTCACGAAGCGCCCGGTCGAGCTCCCCGCTGATCCCCTGGCGGGCCTGCTCGGCGTAGGCGTCCGCCTCGCGGCGCGCCTTGGCGCGCAGCTCACCGGCGTCCGCCGAAGCCCCACGATGGGCCTGGCTCAGCACCTCGCGAGCCTCCGCCCGGGCGCTCCCGAGAGTCTTCTCCACCTCCTCGCGCACCTCGGAGAGCCGCCGCTCCGCTTCCTGGGCTTTCCGCAAGCCAGCCTCGACGGCCCTCTCGCGCCGCTCGGCAACCCGCATGACCGGCGGATACACCCAGCGCCACAGGATGGCCAGCACCACGAGAAACGCCACGATCTCGAAGAGCAGGGTGCCGTTGAGGGTGAGAAGGCCCGCCGGCTGTGGATCGCCGGCTGCCGCGGCGGCGAGGAGAACCGGCATGACTAGCTCTTCTGGGCTCCGAAGCTCACGATGAAGAAGAAGCCGAGGACGAGGTTGATGAAGTACATGGCCTCGACCAGCCCGACGATCAGGAACATGATGACCTGGAGGCGGCCCTGCGCCTCGGGCTGGCGGGCCGTTCCCTGGATGGTCGCGTTGCCGGCGAGACCGTCGCCGATGGCGGCCCCGATGGCCCCGCCGCCGAGGGCGAGCCCGGCCGAGATGAGGGCCCCGGCGAGGATGACCGAATGCGGGTTGAGCCCCGACGTGCTAGCGGCGGCGAGGATCCCTCCTGGGCTGAAGAGCGAATGCAGGGTGACTGCCAACAAGTGTCTTCTCCTCTGTGATCAGGCGTGACTGGGGGCGCCGTGCCCCTCTCCTGCGCCCTCGCGGGCCTGTCCGAAGTAGATGATGGTGAGCAGCATGAAGATGAAGGCCTGGATCGTGCCGATGAAGAGCACGTCGAAGAGCTTCCAGGCGGTCATCCCGAGGATGGCGAGCGGGGAGAGGGCGTCCGTGATGATCGAGGTCCCCACCCACGCGCTGAAGAGCAGACCGAGCAGATAGACCATCACAACCCCGGCGAAGATGTTGCCGAAGAGTCGGAGGGCCAGGGTGATGGGCTTCACCACCTCTTCGATGACGGTGAGCGGCGGGAAGGGGGGCCGCATGTAGTGACGGAAGTAGCCGCCGAGACCGCGCACCCGTATCGAGTAGGCCTGGCTCAAGAAGAACACCACCAGCCCCATGGCGAGGGGCAGGTTGAGGTCGGCGTTGGCCGGCTCCACGGGCTGGGTGAGGGGGAAGAAGTCGATCCAGTTGGCGACGAGGATGAAGAAGCCGATGGTCGCCGCCAGGGGGACGACGAAGGCCGGCGCGTCCTCACCGACCGTCTCCTGGACAAGGTTGCGCACGTAGCCGAGGAGCAGCTCGAAGATCATCTGGAACTTCGTCGGCTTCCCGCTGCGAAGCGTGAGGACGAGGAGGAAGCCGATGGCCAGGGTCACGGCCATGGCGATGGCGGTGGAGATCAGGGTGTCGTAATCGAACTGGCAGTATGGAAACAGGGAGGGGAAGCCCGTGCTGCAGCCCACCACCGGATGCTGGCCCGGCGTCGACGCCGCATCGAGGAGCAGCCCGCTCATGCCTTGCGCAGAACCTCGCGCAGCGACGCCCCCGACAGCACGAGCTGCGCCGCCGCCATGCCGGCGGCGACCAGGATCATCTGGTGCCAGCCGAGGATCAGCCCGCTGACCACGGCCAGAAGGGTGAGGAAGAGCAGCCGCACCAGGCTGGTCGCCGCGAAGGCGGCGCCGAGATGGAGGAGGCGCTCGGCGAGAAAGCCGTTGCCGGCTCCCAGGACAAGTCCGAGGGCGAGGGCCAGCCCGTAGAGCTCCTGTCCGAGGATGGCGCTCACCGGGAGGGCGATGATCGCCGCCGCGCCGCAGAGGAGGGCGGTGAGGCGGAGCGCGCGTCGCGGCGCCGCCGCCGCATCGCGGCGGAGCGAGACGGCCCCCGGCTGCATCAGAGGTACCTTCTGAGCTCGGCCCAGAGACCGGTGCCGGCGGCCGCGATCCCCACGACGAGGCCGGCCAGCAGTCCGAGGGGGCTGGTGTGCGCCGCCTGGTCGACGAGCACTCCGATCAGGAGGGGGACGGCGACCGCCACCGCGAGATAGAGGCCGAGCCCGGCCAGCTCCCAGCCAGAGGGGCTGCGGCGGCGATCAGCCGGCATACGGTAGTTCGTCGCCGCGAGGCCCAATCCCAGCCTTGCCTCGCGCGGGGGGGCGAGCACGGGCGCACCCTAGCACAAGGGTACCGGCAGTCGAAACCGCGATCAGTCCAGCTCGCCGCCGCGGCGCTGGCTACCTTGCTGGCGGGCGGCGCGACCGGGGAGGGTCAGCCCCGGCTCGGCCTCCCCGGGGGCGGCCAGAGCGCGGCCGCGGCGCAGGCGCCGGCGATTGCGATAGCCGATCCACACGAGCCCCACCGCGCAGAGAGCGAGGGCGACGTCCAGGACGGTGCGGTGGCCGAAGATCACCAGCGCCAGGCAGCCCAGGACCCCGGTGGCGAGGTAGAAGGTGAGGGCGGTCTCCAGGGGCGTCATGCCCCGGGCCTGGAGGCGGTGGTGGAGATGCCCCGCGTCCGGGGTGGTGGGGCTGAGGCCGGCCCGCCGGCGCCGCACGATGGCCCAAGCCGTGTCGCTGATGGGGAGGCCGAGGGCGATGAGGGGGACGAGGATGGAGAGACCCACCGCCACCTTGGCGATCCCGACGATGGTGATGGCCGCCATCGCCACCCCCAGGAAGTGGCTCCCCGTGTCCCCCATGAAGGTCCGTGCGGGGGGAAGGTTAAACACCAGGAAGCCGGCACAGACGCCCATGAGGGCTCCGCTCATGATGACCACACCGGGTTCGACACCCACCTGGTTGATGCGGTTGATGGCGGCCAGCATGGCCACCATGGCGACGATGCCCACCACTCCCGCGGCGACGCCGTCCGCGCCGTCCAAGAAGTTGATGGAGACCTGCATGCCGGCCACCCAGAGGACGGTGACCGGAAGCGCCAGGATCCCGAGGCTCAGGTTGCCGAAGTGGGGGATGTCCACCGAGGGGATGTCGATATGCAGGAAGTAGAAGGCGATTCCCGCTCCGAGGACAGCGGCGAGCTTGGCCGACCAGTGGAGATCGACGATGTCGTCGACGGCCATCACCGCCGCCACCGCGCAGGCGACGATGAGGAGCGGCCAGCGGCTCTGGATCCCGCCTCCGAAGGCGGCCATGGCCGCCACGAAGCCCGCCACCATGGCCAGGCCACCGAGGCGGGGGGTGGGTCGAGGGTGAAGGTGGCGGCTCAGGTCGGGCTGGGCGACGGCGCCGACCCGGCGGGCAACCAGCATGGCGAGCGGGGTCGTAAGGATGCAGACCGCCGAGCCCAGGAGGAAGGGGGGGACGGCGCTGAGCCAGGCCGCGGTCGAGGTCACGACGTTCGGTACGGGAGTGGGAAGCGCCGGCAGAGCTCGAGGCTGCGCTCCCGCACCTCGGTCCGCACCCCCTCATCTCCGAAGCCGCTCAGCATGCGCTGGATGAGCTCCGCGATCTCGCCCATCTCCGCCTCGCGCATCCCCCGCGTGGTGACGGCGGGAGTGCCGAGCCGGACGCCGTTGGGGTTGAAGGGGCTCCCCCGTGGCCGGGAAAGACGTTGGCGTTGAGGGTGATACCGACGGCATCGAAGGCGCTCTGCACCGCCCGGCCGCGCAGGCCGAAGGGGCGCAGGTCGATCACCATGAGATGGTTGTCGGTGCCCCCCGTGGTGAGGACGCAGCCGCGCTCCACCAGGCCCCCGGCGAGGGCGGCGGCGTTGGCCACCACCTGGCGGGCATAGGCGCGGAACTCCGGCTGGGCGCACTGGTGGAACATCACCGCCTTGGCGGCGATGGCATGGAGGAGCGGACCGCCCTGGTTGCCGGGGCACACCGACTTGTCGATGGCCTCCCCGTACTGCGCGCGGCAGAGGATGACGCCGCCCCATGGCCCGCGCAGGGTCTTGTGGGTGGTCAAGGTGACGAAGTCCGAGTAGGGCACCGGCGAGGGGTGCGCCCCCCCGGCCACGAGTCCGGCGAAGTGCGCCATGTCGACCATGAGCGGGGCTCCGACGGCGTCCGCGATGTCTCGAAAGGCGGCAAAGTCGAGGAAGCGGGGGTAGGAGCTGTAGCCGGCGAGGATGAGCTTGGGGCGCACCTCCTCAGCGCGGCGGCGCACCTCCTCCATGTCCAGGCGGCCGGTCTCTTCCGAGACGAAGTACGGCTCGAAGTGGTAGAGGCGCCCGCTGAAGTTGACGGGAGAGCCGTGGGTGAGGTGACCGCCCTGGTCGAGCGCCATGCCCAGCACGGTGTCTCCCGGCTGCAGCATGGCAGCGTAGACCGACTGGTTGGCCTGCGAGCCGGAGTGGGGCTGGACGTTGGCGTACTCCGCCCCGAAGAGCTCGCGAGCCCGGGTGCGGCAGAGATCCTCGACCTGATCGACGATCTGGCAGCCGCCGTAATAGCGCTTCCCGGGGACCCCCTCCGCGTATTTGTTGTTGAGCCAGGAGCCCAGCGCCTCGAGAACGGCCGGGGAGGCGAGGTTCTCGGAGGGGATGAGCTCCAGGGTCTCCTCCTGGCGGCGCAGCTCGGCATCGACGAGATCAGCGATCTCGGGGTCGGTGGCGCGCAGCCGCGGCTTGTCGGCGAAGGATCCCGGCGCAGTGTCCGGAAACAAGTGGGCGGCGCCGCGGGCGGCGTCCATGGGGATGGCGGTGTACTGCTCCGTCACGTCTGCTCCCTCTGCGCGGCGCCTTCCAGGTGAGGGCGAAGGGCGACCTCAGGGATCGGCCCCTCCCGCAGCACGCGGGGAGGCGTCGATGTCATATCGATGATAGTCGAGGCCAGACCGCATCCGGGACCGCCATCGACCACTCCGGCGCAATCGGCACCGATGAGGCGCTCGGCCTCGGCAGCCGTTGTGGCCGGCGCCTGACCGTGGCGGTTGGCGCTCGTCGAGGCGACCGGTCCGGTCATGGCCAGAAGGGCGCGGAGGACGCCGTGGTCGGGGACGCGCACCATGAGGCTCTCCCCGGAGCGAGGGATGGCCAGCCGGCGGGGGCCCACCGGGCAGACGATGGCGAGCGGTCCCGGCCAGAAGCGTTCGGCCAGGGAGCGCGCCGCCGGGCCCATGGCGACGAGCTCTTGGAGCTGAGACGCGTCGGCGGCGAGCAGGTTCAATTCGAGGCGGGCAGGCCGCCCCTTCACCACATACACGGCCTCCACGGCGCCGGGGTTCGCCGGGTCGCAGGCGAGCCCATAGACGGTGTCGGTGGGGATGACGACGACGCGGCCGGCGCGGATGGCGTCCGCAGCCTCTGCGACTTGAAGCACTCGACGAGGCTACAACCGGGTGCGCCAGCGAGATGCGCGCATCCTTATAGCACCACTATAAGGATGAATTTTTAGGAGGGTGTGACCTCCAGGACTCGGGGGCGGCCCCCCAGATCGGGCGCGACCTTGATCTCGGCATAGGGCCAGGTGAGCCGCGCCAGCTCCCCCACGGCCGCGGCCCGCCGGCTGTCGATCTCCACCCCGACCCAGGCGGCCGTCGGGCAGCGGTCGGCGACGGCGGGAAAGATGGCCCGGTAGGCGTCGAGGCCGTCGGCGCCGCCATCGAGGGCGCCGCGCGGCTCGTGGCCAAGGTCCGCGCCCAGGCCGTCCAGCTCCGCGGTCGTGACGTAGGGTGGGTTGCTGACCACCAGATCGACCTCTCCGACGACGCCCTCCGCCCAACCGCCCTCGACGAAGAGCACCCGGCCGGCCACGCCCAGGGCGTCGGCGTTGGCGGCCGCGACCGCCAGCGCTTCACGGCTCGTATCGGAGGCGATGACCTCGACCCGGGGCAGCTCGGCGGCCAGGGTGCAGGCGATGCAGCCACTTCCCGTCCCCAGGTCGGCGATGCGCACCCCCGCCTTGATCCCACCGGCGGCGCGGATGGCCCGCTCGACCAGGGTCTCGGTCTCCGGGCGCGGAACCAGCACGGAGCGGTTGACGATGAAGCTGCGGCCGTAGAACTCCCGCACGCCGGTGAGGTACGCCACCGGCTCTCCCCTCCCCCGCCGGCGCAGCAGCTCGCGCACCACATCCAGCTCGCGATCGCCGAGCGGACGGTCGTACTGCAGGTAGAGGTCGATGCGGCGCAGCCCAAGGGCGTGGGCGACGAGCAGCTCGGCGTCGAGGCGCGGCGACCCGCTCCCCCGCTCCTCGAGGTACCCGGTGGAGAGCCGCACCACCTCGAGGACGGTCCGCGGCGCCGCACCCTGCGGGTTCGCCGTCACCATCCGCTGCAGGCTACAGCGCAGGCTGCAGCGTGGGACGGAGTGAGGAGCCGCTGTACCGCCCCGTGTATAGCGTGGGACGGTACGCTCCGGCCGATGACCACCATGGACATCGCGGCCGGCTCGAGAGCTCCGGCCGGTTGGGACAGGGTGGGGTTCGGACGCCTCACCCTCGTCAGCCTCTACTGGGTGGCGATCGGCTGGCTCTGGAACGCTCTCGGGGCCCAGGTCCTCCCCCCGGTCATCACCCGGATGGTGGGCGAGGCGCACCAGGGCACCGCCCTCTCCATCCTCGAGGGCTTCGGCACCCTCGTCGCCGTCTTCTGGCAGCCGGTCATCGGCGCCGTCTCCGATCGCAGCGGATTCGCCTGGGGGCGGCGGCGGCCCTTCATCGCCGTGGGCGCCACCGGCTCCTCGCTCTTCCTCGTCCTCATGGCCTTCGTCGGTCCCTTCTTCTGGCTTCTCGCCCTCTGCTACTTCCTGCTCCAGGTCTCGTCCAACACCGCCCAGGCTCCCTACCAGGGGCTGGGGCCGGACGCGGTGCCAGCGCGCGATTTCAGCCGCTTCAGCGCCTTCTACGGCATGGGCAACCTCGTCGGCACCCTGATCGGATTCCTGGTCACCGGAATCTTCACCGGCGTCGGCCGCTACGACCTCGCCGTCTACACGATGGCGGCGATGCTCCTCGCCGCGATGGTGGTCACCGTTCTGGCCGTCCCCGATCGCGGAAGAGCCGCGCAGAGCCTGCGCCGCGGCTTCAGGGCGGTGACCTTCGGCACCTTCCGCATCGACCCCCGCCGCCACGGCGACTTCCTCTGGTTGATGGGGTCGCGGCTTCTCATCCTCATGGGAATCGTCGGCCTCGAGACCTATGCGCAGTTCTTCTTCAAGGATGTCTTCTACGCGGGCAGCACCACCAGCCTCACCAACCGAGCCAACGGCGCCACGACCGACCTCCTGGCCATCATCGTCGTGCTCGCCATCCTCGTCTCCTACCCGGCGGCGAGGCTCTCCGACCGCTGGGGACGCAAGCCGATGGTCATCCTCTGCGCCTTTCTCGGCGCCATCGGAGCGCTCGGCATCGTCCTCTCCCACTCCGCGCTGCTTCCGGCGCTGATGACCTCCAGCGTCGCTTCGCTCCTGGGGATCCCCGCCGGCCTCGCCCAGGTGTTGTGGTTCGGGGTGCCCATCGGCGTCGGCATCGGCTCCTTCCTCACCGTCGACTGGGCCTTCATGATCGACCTCATCCCCACCGCGGAGGTGGGCCGGTTCCTCGGCTTCTCGAACATCGCGACGGCCGGCTCGGGGATCATCGCCCGCCTCATCGCCGGTCCGATCCTCGACCACTTCAACGCCGGAGCGCCGATCCTCGGCGAGCCGGGCGGCTACCCGGTCGTCTTCGGCATGTTCGTCGTCTACTTCGTGGCCGGGATGCTGCTCGTTCTTCCCGTCGCCGAACCGAGACGACGGCGAGCCGGTGCCGCGGGCGTCGCCGCCTCCGGCTGAGCCACCCTTCCCGAGCTAACGGCCCCCCGCCAGCCGGTAGCGGTGCTCGGGGCGGCCGGGGGAGCCGTAGCGAAGGAGTACCTCCACCCGGCGGCCCTGGGCGAGATAGTCGAGATAGCGGCGGGCGGTCACCCGGCTCACCCCCACCCGGTCGGCGACCTCCTCCGCCGAGACCGGCTGTTCGCTGGCCTCCAGAGCTTCGACCACCGTGTCCAGGGTGGCCTGGGAGAGGCCCTTGGGCAAGGGCTGCGCGCTGCCCGCCCGAAGCAGCCCGAACACCCTGTCGACGTCGCGCTGATCGGCCTCCCGAAGCCCGGTCATCCGCTGTCGCGCGGCGGCGTAACCGCGGAGGCGTTCCTGCAGCGCCTCGCCGCGAAACGGCTTGATGAGATAGTGCAGCACGCCGCCCTGCATGGCCGCCCGAAGGGTGGCCACATCCTTGGCCGCGGTGATAGCGACGACGTCGACGGGAGGACGCTCCGGTGAACGCAGCGCTTGGAGCACGTCGATGCCGCTCATGTCCGGGAGGTAGACGTCGAGAAGCACCAGGTCGGGCCTGGTCCTCTCCACCAGCGCGAGGGCCTCGGCCCCGCTGCGAGCGATGCCGACGACGCTGAAGCCCTCAACTCGCTCCGTGAGCTCACGGTGCCAGTCGGCGATGTGGTAGTCGTCCTCGACGACCACGGCCCGGATCATGCCCGGCAACCCGTCAAAAGCCCGGCGATTCCCGGGCGCGGGTGTGGCACGAGGTCCCAGCCACCTCACTCTCCACAGCGACGTGAGTATGGCCCAACCCCACGGTCAGGACCAGGGGCATGCCCGACCACTATGACCACAACCTTCCTCTACGACCAGAGCCTCCGCCAATGAGCTAATGGCTTGCGGCCGGGCCCGTGCCGCAGCAGGGTTGCCGTCGAATGTTGCTTCCTCAGCTGGACGGGTTGTCGGCATGAACGGACACGTTCTGCTCCTCAGCATTGGCTTCGGCTTCGTCACCGCATCCGTGCTGGCCCTCGCCGCGGTGGGTCTGACCGTTCAGTTCGGGGTCACCAACTACGTCAACTTCGCCTACGGCGCCTTCCTCACCGTGGGGGCGTACCTGACCTGGCAGCTGAGCTCCGGGTGGCATCTCAACTTCGTTCTGGCCGCTGCCATCGCATCGCTCGGCATGGGCGTGGTCGCTATGGCGACCGAGCGCTTCGTGCTGCGAGGGTTCACCCGGAGCGGCTCGGCACTCTTCTTCCTGCTCATCGTCACCTTCGGTCTCAGCCTGGTCCTGGACAACGTCATCCAGGCGATCTGGGGCACCGACTATCAGCTCTTCAGCATTCCCTCGGCTAAGCCGCTGAACCTCGGACCCTTTCTGCTGACCACGTACCAGGTGGTCATCATCGGCGTCGCCATCGTGGCGATGGTCAGCCTTCACCTCGTCCTCACCCGCACGACCGTGGGTAAGGCGATGCGAGCGATGTCGGATGACTCCGCGCTGGCCAGCGTCAGCGGTATCGACACGCAGAGGATCACCATGATCACCTGGTTCATCAGCGGCTTCCTGGCAGGTCTCGCGGGAGTGGCGCTGGCGGTGACCACGGCGAGCTTTCAGCCGTCCTTCGGGGACGACTTCCTCTTCATCATCTTCGCGGCGGTGATCCTGGGCGGGATCGGCCAGCCCTACGGAGCCATGCTGGGGGCGCTGATCATCGGCCTCGCCACCGAGGTCTCGGCGGTCATCTTCCCGGCTCAGTACAAGGGAGTGGTGGCGTTCGCCCTTCTCGTGATCATGCTGCTGGCCCGCCCCCAGGGGCTCATCCCCACGCGAGGCAAGGCCTGACATGCCCCCCATCGTCTACGAGCTCGCCACCCTCGCCGTCTTCTTCTGCATCTACAACATCATGACCTGGGGCCTGAACATCCAATTCGGCGCCGCCGGCATCCTCAACTTCACCTTCATCACGTTCATGGCGGTCGGCGCCTATGTTGCCGGGGTATTCTCCATGCCCCCGCAGCAGCCCGGGACAGGGGTCACCTACGTCCTGGGGCTCAACTGGCACTTCCCGCTGCCGCAGCTCATGGGAGGCCTGGCCGCCGCTGCCCTGGGATTCCTGGTCGGACTGGTGGCCCTCAAGCGGCTGCGCAGCGACTACCTGGCAATCGTCACCCTGGCGGTGGGCAGCATCGCCTACACCATCGTCGGCAACTACACCCCGCTCTTCAGCGGGTGGGACGGGCTGGTCGGAGTCCCCGCCCCCCTGAACGAATGGGTCAACCTCGACCTGCTCACCTACCAGCTCTTCTACGTCGCCGTGTGCTTCGCCCTCATGCTCGTCTTCTGGTTCTTCGGTCACCGGCTCCTCATGTCGCCGCTGGGCAGGACGATGCGCGCCGTCCGCGACGACGCCGACGTCGCCGAAGCCTTCGGCAAGGACACGTTCTGGGTCCGGATGGTGGCCATGGTCATCGGCTGCGCCTACGCGGGGGTGGCCGGCGCGCTGCTCATCGGCTTCACCGGGGCGCTGAGCCCCGCCGGCTGGACCGCTCCCGAGACCTTCGTGCTCTGGGCGGTGCTGCTCATCGGAGGTCGCGGCAACCTGGTGGGCACCATGCTCGGCTGCGCTCTCATCATCGTGCTCTTCAACGAGGGCACCCGCTTTCTCCCCACCGACTTCCTCACTCCCAACCTGGTGGCGACGATCCGCAACATGATCGTCGGTGTCCTCCTGATCGTGACGCTGCGCATCCGTCCGGCGGGAATTCTCCCCGAGGTCCGCCGCCGCTTCGCCGATCTGCGCGCGGTGCCGCCCGCCGTGGCCACCGAGGAGCCCGCGGGTGCCAGCTGAGACACCCATCCTCGAGGTCAAGGACATCCACCGCTCCTTCGGCGGCCTGCAGGCGGTGGACGGCTGCAGCTTCAGCATCGCCCGCGGCGCACTGGCCGCGGTGATCGGCCCCAACGGGGCTGGCAAGAGCACGCTGATCAACATCGTCTCCGGGGCGCTCTCCACCCAGCGGGGCCGGGTCCGCTTCGACGGAACCGACATCACCGGCTGGACGCCGCACCGGGTTGCGCGCCGCGGCCTGATCAGGACCTTCCAGATCTCCCGCGAACTGGGTGGCCTCACCGTCACCGAGAACCTCCTCGTGGCGGCTCCCGACCAGCGCGGCGAGAGCCTCTGGAACGCGTTCTTCCGCCCCGCCGTGGGTCGCAGTCAGGACCGCGAGCTGCTGGTGCAGGCCCTGGACGTGCTCGACACCTTCGGACTGTACGAGCTGCGCAACGAGTACGCGGCGACGCTGAGCGGCGGGCAGAAGCGCCTCCTCGAGCTGGCCCGCGCGGTGATGGCGAAACCCACCGCTCTGCTCCTCGACGAGCCGATGGCGGGAATCAACCCGGCGCTCATCGACCGGCTCGGAGGTCACATCCAGCGGCTCAACGCAGACGGCATCTCCTTCGTCCTGGTCGAGCACAACCTCGAGGTGGTGGAGCGCATCTGCGACCACGTGGTGGTGATGGCTGAGGGCAAGACCCTGGCCACCGGCCAGATGGCGGAGTTGCGCCGCCATCCCGAGGTGATCACCGCGTACCTGGGAGGCGAGGTCCTTGAGCGCGCTGCAGGTTGAGGCCCTGACCGCGGGCTACACCGCGGTGCCCATCGTCAACGACGTGCACCTCCAGGCCGAGGCCGAACGGATACTCGCCGTGGTCGGCCCCAATGGCGCGGGCAAGTCCACCATGCTGAAGGCGGTGTGCGGGCTGCTGCGCAACGTCAGTGGCCGGGTGGTGGTGGACGGCGAGAACGTCCGTGGCTGGCGCCCCCACCTGATCGCCCGGCGGGGCATCGCGTACGTGCCTCAGGTCTCCAACATCTTCCCCTCGCTCACGATCACCGAGAACCTCGAGATCGGAGGCTACGTTGCCCACCGAGAGATCAGGGGCCGCATGCAGCACGTCTTCGAGGTCTTCCCCGACCTCCGCAGAGCCGCGCGTCAAAAGGCCGGCAACCTGAGCGGTGGCCAGCGCAACATGCTGGCCATGGCGCGGGCGCTGATGCTCTCGCCGAAGGTGGTGCTGCTCGACGAGCCGACCGCCGGACTGGCTCCCATCTACGTCGGTACGGTGTGGAAGCTGGTGCAGCGCGTGGCCGAGAGCGGCGCTGCGGTGGTGGTGGTGGAGCAGAACGTCGACCTCGCCTTGCGCCACGCGCACACCGTGTCGGTGCTGGTGAACGGGCGCAACCGCTTGGAGGGAACGCCGGAGGAGGTGCGCCAGCACGACCTCAGCGCCATCTTCCTGGGCTCCGGCGCCACCCCCAGGGACTCCGCCACGGACAGCCCTCGGCGAGCCGGGGCGGTGTGAAGGACGCGGATCCGACCGGCCCACCGGCCTCACAGGGCAAACGGGCTGCAGAGATTGCACCGGCAGACACACACGGGAGGTTTTCACAGCGATGGACAACATGAAGAGGCGGTGGGCAATGCTGGTCACCGCGGCGGGCATCGCATCCCTGGTGGTCGCAGCCTGTGGCAGCGGGTCCGGCAGCTCATCCTCCGGAACGTCGACGAAGGCGTCATGCCCCATCAAGGTGGGGGAGCTGATGCCAGTGTCCGGTAAGGAGGCGTTCGTCGGGACGTGGTTCGACACCGGGGCCGACGCGGGCATCTACGCCGTCAACGCGGCCGGCGGGATCCTCGGCTGCAAGCTCCAGTACGTGCTGGATGACACGGGCGGCGACCCGGTCGATGCGGTGCCGGCTCTGCACGCCCTCCTTCTCTCCCAGCCCTCGGTCATCATCGGCCCGTCGTCGCTCTCCATTCTGGGAGTGATCAAGAACTTTGACGCTCTGAAGATCCCGGACCTCATGCAGGGTGGGACGACCGCCCTGGACACCATGAACTACCCCTACGTCTGGCGGTTCAACTCCTCGGACTCCCAGCTGCTCGCCGGTGAGGCGTACTTCGCGCTGCACAAGCTCAACTGCACCAAGGCCGCGCTGATGTATGAGGACTCGGCCAACGGCCAGGACGAGGTTCCGCCCCTGGTCAAGGCGTTCACCGGCAACGGCGGCACCATTCTGACCAACCAGAAGCTGGAGCCGGGCGCCAGCTCGTACTCCTCCGAGGTGGCCACCGCTTTCGCCGACAACCCGCAGTGCGTCTTCTTCCACGCCACCCCGGCAGAGGGCAGCACGCTGTGGTCCGACGTCGCCGCCCAGGGACACCTGAACGTCCCCTTCATCACCGGTGACACCGGGGCATCCATCGACCTCGCCAAGGCCATGGGGCTGGCCAATGCCAGCAAGTGGATGTACGGGATGACCGGCCCGGCCGTGGACCAGCAGGCGGTCACCGCCTTCAACGCCGCCTTCACCGGCCAGTATCCGGGCCAGCAGCCACTGAACGCCAATGCGTCCGAGGCGATGTACAACTCCGTGATCGTCGCCGCCCTGGCCATGAGCGAGGCGCACAGCACGGACGGGTCGGTGTGGAACAGCGACATCGAGAAGGTGACGAACAACGAGTCCGGGACCCAGTGCTTCACCTACCCGAGCTGCCTCTCCATGATCAAGTCGGGGCAGCAGATCGACTACGAGGGCGCTGCCACCAACGTCGACTTCAACAAGTACCACAACGTCTTCTCGCCCGAGCAGGTGGTGCAATTCCCAGCCTCGGGTGGGACGCCCCAACCGGTCTTCACCGAGACGGAAGCCCAGCTGGCGGGCATGTACCACAGCTGACCCTTCGCCCAGTCCGGCGGCTGCCGCATCAGCGGCAGCCGCCTTCCCTCCCCTCCGGGATGCCGCAATTGACACGATCCGATGGCCCGACCGCCCCGGCATGCCGGCGCCCGAGCACCTCAAGCGGAGACCGTCTGGCCAGCGAACCCTGGATGGGCAATACTGGCAGCGCCATGCTGAGCGTCCTGGGGAGAGCTCGCTCACGAGAAGCGCTGAGCGTCGAACCGTCCTTGACGGACCTCGGCGCGCGGCTGGGACCCGGCGCTCAGCCCGACCAGGCCGGGACCGTGGCCGATGCGCGCCGATGGTTGCCTCTGCCGCGATGGACGCTCGCTTCTCAGATCCTCCTTCTCCAGCTGGGGGTCATCGCGCTGATGGCGGCGGTCGGCACGGGGGTCTCCGTCTGGGTGGCCACGCAGCAGATGCAGGCCGACGCCGAGCACCACGCCCTGACCGTCGCCGAGACCGTGGCCGCCATGCCCAGCATCCGCCAGGGCATCCTCAGCCCTCATCCCACCGCCGCGCTCGAGCCCGTGGCCATGGCCATCCAGCGGGCAACCCAGGCCAACTTCGTGGTGATCCTGAACCGCCAGGGTGTCCGCCTCGCCCACCCGCAGACGAACCTCATCGGGACCCGGGTCACCGACCTGGGTCCGCTCAATGGCCAGCCCTGGACCGGCTACGACAACGACACCCTCGGTCCGTCGGTCTGGGCGAAATACCCGATCTTCGGCCCCAACGGAACGACCGAGGTCGGGGGTGGCCTCGGTCGGCTTCCGGGAGGCGCTGGTCGGCGCCGAGCTGAGCCGGGTCGTCCCCTCCATCGCGGAGGTCCTGATTTCGGCCCTGACCCTGGCGGTGCTGGGCTCACTTCTTCTCTCGCGGCACCTCAGGCGGCGCACCTTCGGCATGAACGCCCAGGCCATCGCCGGGATGTTCGAGCAGCGAGAGGCGATCCTCCACGGCATCCGGGAGGGCATCATCGCCAGCGACCTTCGCGGCCGGGTGACGGTGATCAATGACGAGGCTCGGGACCTCCTCGATCTCCGGCCTGAATGCATCGGGAGGCTCGTCTCGAACGTCCTCCCACCCGGCCGGGTGCGGCAGATGCTGAGCGGCGGCGAGGCGGCGACCGACGAGGCGGTGGTCGCGGGAGAACGGGTCCTGGTCGCCAACCGGCGTCCGGTGGCGGCCAGCCGCGGGGTGATCGGCTACGTGGTCACCCTGCGCGACCGCACCGAGCTCATCGGGGTGCAGCGTGAGCTGGACTCGGTGCGCAGCTTCAGCGATGCGCTGCGGGCCCAGGCGCACGACTTCTCCAACCGCCTCCACACCGTGGCCGGCCTGATCGAGATGGGTCGCCACGAGGACGCGCTCCGACTGATCGGGGAGGAGACGTCGACCCAGCAGGACCTGCTCGACACCCTGATGCGCAGGGTGGGCAGCCCGGTGCTCAGCGCGCTGCTGCTCGGTAAGTCGGTGGTGGCCAAGGAGCGCGGAGTGGAGCTGCGGGTTGCCGACGACACCGAAGTCCTCCGGGACCTCCCCGATCCGCGCGACATCGTCACCGTGGTGGGCAATCTGATCGACAACGCCATCGAGGCCGTCGCCCGTCAACCGGAGGGACGGCGCTGGGTGGAGGTCTCGGCGCGCGTCGAGAGCGGCGACCTCCTCATCAGGGTCAGCAACTCCGGGCCCGGCGTGAGCCCAGATCTCGGCGAGGCCGTTTTCGAGGAGGGGGTCAGCACCAAGACGGCGGGAGGCGGCGCTCTGCGCGGCCTGGGCTTGTCCCTGGTCCGCCAGGTGGTACTCCGCACCGGGGGAAGCGTGACCCTCGACAGCGGAGCCGGCGCGGTCTTCACCGCCCGGCTCCCCTTGCCGGATGGCACGGCGGCGAGCACAGCGGCAGCGGGGGGCGTGGAGCACCAGCCGGCCGATGCCCCAGGGAGCAGGGTCCTCTCGCCGGTGCCCTGACCCCACGGCTGCACCACCGCCGCGATGTCCTGCGTCCATTCGAAGCCAGCAGTTCAGGGAGGCAGTCGGCTGTGAAGGACACGCCCCGCGGGCAGGTAGGGGAGGCGCCGCTCAGCGGCATCCGCGTCCTCGAGCTCGGCAACTTCATCGCCGGCCCGTTCGTAACCCGGATCCTGGCCGACTTCGGCGCCGAGGTGGTGAAGATCGAGCGCCCAGGCACGGGCGACGAGCTGCGCGGATGGCGGCGGCTCCGCGGCGACACCTCGATGCTGTTCCACACGATGGCGCGGAACAAGAAATCGGTGACCCTCGACCTGCACGCGCCCGAGGGCCGAGGTCTGGCCCTGGAGCTGGTCCGTCACTCCGATGTGGTGGTGGAGAACTTCCGGCCGGGCACGCTGGAAAGCTGGAGTCTCGGCCCCGAGGAGCTGACCACGGCGAACCCGGATGTCGTTCTCGTCCGCATCTCCGGGTACGGTCAGACCGGCCCCTACCGGGACCGCGCCGGCTTCGGCGGCGTCGCCGAAGCTTTCGCCGGCCTACGCTACGTCACCGGCCACGCCGATCGCCCACCGGTGCGCCCGGCCGCCCCGATCGCGGATAGCCTGGCCGGCTTGTACGGCGCCGTCGGCGCCCTCATGCTGCTGCTGGCCAAAAGCCGGGGTCGCGCCCACGCCGGGCCGCGGGTGGTCGATGTCGCTCTGTACAAGTTCGTGTTCATGGCCATGGAGTCGTTGATTCCCGACTACGACGCCTATGGATTGGTCCGCCAGCGCACGGCCCGTAACCTGCCCGGAGTGGCACCTAGTGGCGTGTACCCCACCGCCGACGGGCAGTCGGTGATGATCGCTGCCAACTCTAGCGGCGCGTTCAGCCGCTTGATGAAAGCGATCCATCGCGAGGACCTCGCCGCGGATCCTGAGCTGGCCGACGGAGACGCCCGCTGGGCTCGCGAGGCAGAGCTCGATGCGGCGATCAGCGCGTGGACCACGCAGCAAACCACGCCCGATGCGGTCGCCGTCCTCAGCGCAGCCGGCGTTCCGGCGGGACCCGTCTACGACGCCCGCGGGATCGCGGCTGACCAGCATTTCCGGGCCCGGAACATGCTGTTGCCCCTGAAGATCAAGGTCGACGGAGACCCAGAGGAGATCAGGTTTCCCGGCGTGGTCCCCCGGATCCCGGGTGCGCACGCCGACATCCACTGGGCCGGTCCGAAGCTCGGCGAGCACACCGACGAGGTCCTCGGAGGCCTGCTCAACCTCACTCCCGAGCAGCTGGCCGACCTTCGTTCCAAGAAGGTGGTGTGAGGTGGCGGTCATCATCAACGAGGTGGTTTTGCGCGACGGGCTGCAGGACCAGCCAGTCGTGGTGGACGTCGCTGATCGGGTCGCGATCGCGGAGGCGCTGGTCGCTGCGGGACTGCGTCACATCGAGGCGTTGTCCTTCGTGAGCCCGAGGCGAGTGCCCCAGATGGCCCGTGCCGAAGACCTCGCGAGTCAGCTTCCACACCGCGACACCGTGCACTACAGTGCCATCGCGCTCAACGCTCAGGGCGTCCAGCGGGCCGTGGCGGCCGGAATCGGGGAGATCAAACTCGTCGTCTCGGCAAGCGACGCGCACAGCCGAGCCAACGCGGGGCGCGGGGTCGAGGAAGCCGTCGGCGAGCTGACCGGCGTGGCTGCCGAGCACCCGTCGGCAGCCTTCAGCGCTGCAATCTCGGTTGCCTTCGTCGACCTGGACGGCAGCGAAACCGCACCCACGGCGGTGATCGACGTGGCACACCGGTTCGCCGAGGCGGGCGTGACCCGCATCTCGCTGGCCGATACCTTGGGGACCGCGACCCCAGACCGGGTCCTGCGCACCCTGGATGCGGTGCGCTCGGCACTGCCCGAGGTCGAGCTGGGCCTCCACCTCCACAACGCCCAAGGACAGGCGATCAGGAGCGTGGACGGAGCCTTGGCGGCCGGGGTCGACTGGTTCGACAGCTCCGCTGGCGGGTACGGCGGGTGTCCATTTGCGCCCGGCGCGCCTGGCAACCTCGCCACGGAGAGTCTCGTAGCCTGTCTTCGCGACCATGGAGTCGACACCGGAATCGATGAACGGGCTCTGGCCCGAGCCGTCCTCGTCATCAGGGACGCTCTGACCCGGGCGACACCGGTGAGAGCCGGCGCATCCGCCCATCTCGGAGCTTGAGCTCCGTCGGGTTACTCGGAGGCCTTCTCCCGGTCGGAGCCCGGCCCGCCGGCTGCGTGGACCACGACCGTGTGCGCGTTCACGAACTCGAAGAGCCCGTGGTGGGAGAGCTCGCGGCCGTACCCGGAATCCTTCACACCCCCGAACGGAATCCGCGGATCCGAGGCGGTCATCCCGTTCACGGCGGTGTGACCGGCGTTGAGCCGGACCGCGATCTCCTCGCCGCGGGCCAGGTCCGCCGTCCAGACGTTGCTGCCCAGGCCGTAGCGGGTTGCATTGGCCATCCGCACCGCCTCCCCGGCATCGGCGGCGCGCAGCAGGGGCACGGCGGGGCCGAACACCTCCTCCTCCAGCACCGGCATGCCGGCGGTGACCCGGTCGAGGACGGCGGGCTCGTAGTAGTAGCCGGGCAGATCGGGGACGCGCCCCCCGACAAGAAGGCGGGCGCCCTGCTCCACCGAGGCGCGCACCTGGCGCTCGAGAGCATCGCGGAGATCCTGGCGTGCCAGCGGACCGAGGCTGACCTCGGGATCGGCCGGGTCACCCATCCGCAGCCCCGCGACCTCCTCCAGGAACTGCTCGGTGAAGGGCTCGGCGATCGAATCCTCCACGATGATCCGCTTGGCTGCGATGCACGACTGCCCCGAGTTCTGGAACCGGCTGCGCACCGCCCAGGCCGCGGCGGCGTCGATGTCGGCGTCGGCGAGGACGATGAAGGGGTCGCTGCCGCCCAGCTCCAGCACCGTCTTCTTGAGGGCCCGGCCGGCGACCGCGGCCACGGCGCGGCCGGCGCCCATCGAGCCGGTGAGAGTGACGGCGGCGACGCGGTCGTCGAGGATCACCTGCTCGCTCACCTCCGCCGTGCGCTCCGCGCTCACCACGAGGACGGAGAGCAATCCATCTGCCCAGCCGGCCTCAGCCGCGGCCTCCGCCAGGCGCAGCGCGCAGCCCGTCGTCGACGGCGCGTGCTTGAGCAGGATGACGTTGCCGGCGGCCAGCGCGGGGGCGACGGCGCGCACCACCTGCCAGTACGGGAAGTTCCAGGGCATGATGGCGAAGACGACGCCGAGAGGGACGTGCACCACACGGGTGCGCAGCGCGTCGGTCTCCACCGGCTCCGCTTCCAATAGCGCCGGAGCGTTGTCCGCGAACCAATCGCAGGCCCTGGCGCACTTGTCGACCTCGGCGACACTCTCCCGGATCGGCTTGCCCATCTCGCGGGTGGCCAGGAGGGCGAGCTCCTCGCGCCGGCTGCGGAGCTGGGTCGCCAGGTCACGGAGAGCCGTCACCCGCGTCTCCACGGACGTCTCCCGCCACCTCGCGGCGGCCCGGTGAGCCCGCTCGAGGATACGCTCGACGCCGCTCGGCGGGGTCTCTTCGTGGGTCGCGATCGGGCTTCCGCTGGCAGGGTCGACGGTGGTGACGGCCATGCTCTGCTCCGGCTCAGGCGGCGTCCGCATCGGGTCCGAGGAGACGCCGAGCCTGGTCCTCCTGCATGAGCGGCTCGATCACAGCGTCGAGGTCGCCGTCGAGGACGCGGGGCAGCTGGTAGAGGGTGAGATCGATGCGGTGGTCGGTGAGCCTGGATTCCGGGAAGTTGTAGGTCCGGATCTTCTCGCTGCGATCTCCGCTGCCGATCATCGAGCGGCGGGTGCCGCGCAGCTCCGCGTCCCGCTCCGCCTGGGCGAGGTCGTAGAGGCGGGCGCGCAGCTCGCGCATCGCCTTGGCCCGGTTCTTGATCTGAGATTTCTCATCCTGGCAGGTGACGACAAGGCCGGTGGGGAGGTGGGTGATGCGCACCGCCGAATCCGTGGTGTTGACGCTCTGGCCGCCCGGGCCCGTGCTCCGGTAGACGTCGATCTTCAGATCGTTCTCGTCAATGTTGACCTCAACTTCGTCGGCCTCGGGGAGGATGACAACGCTCGCCGCCGAAGTGTGGATGCGCCCCTTGGCCTCCGTCTCGGGAATGCGCTGCACGCGATGCACGCCGGACTCGAACTTGAGCCGCGAGTACGCGCCGTGCCCGTGGACCTCGAAGACGGTGGACTTCACCCCGTGCGTCCCCGAGGGGCTCAGCTCGATGACCTCGGTGCTCCAGCGCCGGCGCTCCGCGTAGCGGACGTACATGCGCATCAGGTCGGCGGCGAAGATGGCCGCCTCGTCGCCTCCCGTCCCCGCCCGGATCTCGACGATGACGTCGCGATCGTCGTTGGGGTCGCGAGGGATGAGGAGCCGGCGCAGCTCGGCCTCCGCGCTCTCCTCGGCCTCGCGCTGGGTCCGCTCCTCCTCCTCGAAGAGGGCCACCATCTCCGGGTCGTGCTCCTCGCGCAGGGCGGCGACGGCCTCGGTCTCCGCCCGGCGGGCGCGCCTCCACCGCCGCGCCGTCTCCACCACGTCGATGAGCCGGGCGCGCTCCTGAGAGACGCGCTGCAGCCGCCGCTGGTCGGTGTAGATGGCGGGATCGGAGAGCTCCTTCTCCAGCTCGTCGAAACGCGCCTCGAGGGCACCCAAGCGTTCTTCCAACCTCTCCATGGCCGGCCACGATTGTCGCCCACCGGGGTGGTCGGGCAGGCGGGCCTCAGGGGACGACCGCCGCGTGCCCTTCGGCCACCGCACCATCCGCCTCCCGGGCGGCGGCGAGGGCGGCGATCGAGACCTCGATCTGGGAGTCGTCGGGCTCCCGGGTGGAGAGGCGCTGGGCGGCGAGAACGGGGACGAGGGCGATGCGCCCGAAGGTGGTGTCCCGGATGCGGGCCAGGCCACGGATGGCCTCGTAGGAGATGCCCGCCACCACCGGGATGAGGGCCAGCTGGCAGAGGATCCTGACCGGCCAGAAGAGGAAGCCGAGGGGGGTGAAGACGAGAACGCTGACCAGGGCCACGACCACCAGGAAACCGGTGCCGCAGCGGGGATGCAGCCGGCTCGCCGGGCGCACCGTGGCGACCTCGACTGGGGAACCGGACTCCAGGCAGTTGATCGCCTTGTGCTCGGCGCCGTGATATTCGAACACCCGGCGGACGCCGCGAACCCGTCCGATCAGCATGAGGTAGACGAGGAGGATCGCCGCCCGGGCCACCCCCTCGATGAGCACCGAGACGACCGACTGCGGCCCGCCGCGGTGGAGCAGCGACGAGGCGAGGAGCGGCAGACCGATGAAGAGAGCGAGGCCAAAGACGAAGGAGATGGCGACGGTCGTCCGGAGCACTCCGGCACTCAGCTCCACCTCCTCGCCGAGCTGGATCTGCGCCGACCACTGCATGGCCCGCATCCCCAGGCCGAGCATCTCCCAGAGGCTGGCCGCTCCGCGGACGAATGGCAGCGCCCAGAACCTTCGCGTCGCCACCCGGGAGCGCAGGGCCTCGGAGAGGAGCGCGATGGTCCCGTCGGGACGGCGGGCCGCCACCGCGTAATGGCTGCGCCCCCGCATCAGGACCCCCTCGATGACCGCCTGGCCGCCGTAGAAGAAGGTGGCCGGCGGTTGGGTGGCGGCGTTGAGCAGGGCGGTGATGAGGACGTCGAGGAGCCCCACGCCGAGGCGTCGCTTCACGCGGTTCATCGTACGCACCGGCTGCCCACGGGTCCCGGCGTCAGCCGGCGCTCAGCGTTCCCTGGTGCGCGCCGCGGCGCGGCGCCGGAAGCGCTCGACCTGGCCACCGGTGTCGACGATGCGCTGGGTGCCGGTGAAGAACGGATGGCAGACCGAGCAGACCTCCGTCTTCAGCTCCCGCAGGGTGGAGCCGGTGGGGAAGCTGTTCCCACAGACGCAGGTCACCACGGCGTCGGTGTGGAAGTCGGGATGGAGAGTCGCTTTCATGGACACGCTCGAACTCGCGGAAGGGGATCGCAGCGAGCATACCACGCTCCCTTCCGATCAAATCCGTCCGGCCGCGTGGGGCCGGGTGAAATTGCCGTGGGCCACGCCCGGGAGCCGCTCCGCCACGAGCTCCAGGGCCGCCCCCATGCCGATCCCCGGCGGGAGCGGCGGCAGCCCCTCGCGAAGCCAGTCGTGGTCGACATTCAGGCTGCGCCACTGCACCTGGTCGACGCCCATCTCCTGGCAGGCGGCGATGGTCGCCTCGAGCTCCGGCGGGGAATCGGTGACGCCGGGAAAGGTGAGCAGGTTGAGTGAGACCTGGCCCCCCGCCCGCTTCACGACGCGGGCGCACTCCATGACCTCATCGAGACCATAGCCGATGGGCCGGTAGTAGGCCCGGAAGACGGCGTCGCTGAAGGAGATGGCGCTGATGCGCACGGAGTTGCAGCCGGCCTCGACCAGCCGCTGCAGCACACGCGGGCGGCTCCCGTTGGTGTTGACGTGAATGGTCGCCGCGGGGTGGAGCGCGTGGATGCGCGCCGTGGCCTCAACGAGAGCCCGCCCCCGGGTGAGCGGCTCGCCCTCGCAGCCCTGGCCGAAGGAGACGATGGCCGCGCCCTCCCCCTCCAGGAAGTACCCGGCCAGACCGGCCAGCTCCAGGGCGGTGGGAGCGAAGCCCATCCGCTCCTGGGGAGCGGGCACCGCGCCGTCGCTCTGCAGGGAGATGCAGCCGAGACAGTCGGCGTTGCAGGCCGGGGAAGCGGGAAGGGCTCCTTCGTAGCGGCGCAGGAAGGTGTTCTGCGCCGTGTAGCAGCGGTACTCGAGAGCGCAGCGGGCCAGGTGAGCGACGAGACGGTTGCCGGGGAGCGCGTTGCTGGCCCTTTCAACCGCAGCGGGAATCCCGGTGCTCGTGTGCCGGCTCGGCTCCCACCACTTGAACGCATCGGTCCGGATTGCGGACGCGACCAGCTCGCCGTCCCGCTCCGCAATGGCCGTGTAGCCGAAGAGAGGAAGGCGCGGCGCCCCAGGATCGGGCCGCGACGCGGGGAGCAGGGTGCGCAGGTGACCGACGGGAAGGATCGCCGCCACCGCCGCCCAGCGCGCGTCCAGCTCCACGGGACGGCCCTCGGCGTCGAAGCCGAAAGCACGCCGGCCAGGAAGATGGGCGACGGTCGCCCCTTCGGGGAGGGGACGGACGCCGGCGTCCTCGAGGGGCACCAGGGCGGCCCCGGAGCGCGCCGCGGGGCGGAGCCCGTCCTGGACTCTCAGCTCGCCATCCGGGCCGGCGACACACAGACGCATGCCGTGATTCTCCGCTCACCGGGGGATGGGAACGGCGCGACTAGGCGACCTTCAGCTCCTCGGGGATGACGGTGACCGTGATGGGCAGCTCGGCCCGGACCACTCGGAGCACGAGGAAGCGGTCGATCACCGCCCCGACCAGCACCCCCTGGAGATCGCCAGCGTCGTGGATGGGCTGCCCGCTCGCCTCCACGATGACGTCGCCGGGGCGGAGCCCGGAGGCCTGCGCCGGGGAGCCGGGGACCACCTCCAGCACGCCCAGGCCAGCCTCCACCCCGATTGCGGCCGCGACCCGCGGCGGGAGGCGCCGCCCGGCTCCGGCCACCCCGAGGTGGCCGCGTCGCACCCGCCCCTCGAGGAGCAGCCCGCTGACGATGCCCAGAGTGGTCGCGTTGATGGGAACGGCGAGCCCCAGGCCCGTGCCGGCGAGGGCCGTATTGACCCCGACCACCCGACCGGCGGCGTCCGCCAGGGCCCCACCCGAGTTGCCGGGGTTGAGCGCGGCGTCGGTCTGGATGACGTTCTCGATCATCCGCACGTGCTCTCCCGCGCGCGCCGCCAGCGCGCGACCCAACCCGGAGACCACCCCGGCCGTCACCGAGCCGGCGAAGCCCAGAGGGTTGCCGACCGCCACCACCAGCTGGCCGACCCGGAGCCGGTCGGCGTCGCCGAGCTCCGCCGCGGCGATGACACCGGAAGCGGCGCGCAGCACCGCGAGGTCAGAGAGCCGGTCGGCGCCCAGCACCGTGAAGGGCAGCTCACGGCCGTCCTCGAAGGTGGCCACGCCGCCCGGGTTCCCGTCCACCACATGGGCGGAGGTCAGCAGGTAGCCATCGGGGGCGATGGCCACGGCCGAGCCCGCGCCGCTGCGGCGGCCGCCACGCCGGTCGCGGCCCTCCACCCGCAGCGCGGCCACCGACGGCGCGAGGCGCGCGGCGACGGTGGTGACGACGCGCGAATAGGCGTCGAGGGCCTCCGTCTCCTCCATCACCGTCTCAGGCGTCGGGCCCCTCGGCGCGCACCTTCTCCACTCCTGAGAGGGCCTGACGGAGGTTGGAGATCCATTCGCCCTGGTGGCGGCTGACGAGGCGGACGCACCAGGCGAGCGCCTCGCTGCGGCTGCGGGCCACGCCCGCGTCGATCAGCGTGTCGAGCACCCGCCGCTCGCCCAGGCGAAGGCGGGTCATGACCGGGACCCCGAGGGTGGTGAAGTGCTGGGCGACGTCCCCGCAGCGCGCGCCCCAGGACACCCGGCGCCCGAAGAGCCTCTCGGCGTCGCGGGCGACCGCCATACGACGGTCCCGGGTCTCATTGCGGAAGCGCTCGATGCGAGCGGAGCGCGCGGTCGCGCGGGCGGCGTCGCTCGTCCCGGCTTCCAGCTCCACGTCGGGAATCGTTCCCACCAGGAGGATCTCGTCATCGTCTCGGCTGATCTCCGGGGGGGCGCTGAAGAGCCCCTCGGGCAGGCGCCCGGTGAACCATCCGCGCAGCTCCTCATCGGTGACCGGGGCTGCGCCTGCGTCGGGTCGGCGGTAATCGTATTTCATGATTACATGATTACACGATTTCCGATGACGGGCAAGATCCGCCGCCTCAGACGAGCCGGCGGGCCTCCCGCGGGTCGAGGGCGACGTGGTGTTTGGTGCGAATCTCGCGGACGGTGCCGCTCTGGGCGCGCATCACCAGGCTGTGCGTCTCCGCCCACCAGTTGTGGTACTGGACGCCGCGAAGGACCTCGCCCCCGGTCACACCGGTCACGGCGACGGCGACGTCCTTCCCGGGCACCATGTCGGCGATGCTCAGGACCGCCTGGGGATCCGCGCCGGCGGCGCGGAGGGCGGCCGCCTCGTCCTCGTGACGGACCCACGCCTGGCACTGCAGCTCGCCGCCGAGGCAGCGCAGCGCGCAGGCGGCGAGGGTGGCCTCGCTGGTCCCGCCCGAGCCGATCATGACGTCGATCCCGCTGCCCGGCCAGGCCGACATCAGCGCGGCGCCGATGTCCCCGTCGCTGATGAGGGCGAGGCGGGCTCCCACCGCCCGGATGCGTTCGATCAGGTCCTGATGACGCGGGCGGTCGAGGACCACGACGGTGAGGTCCTGGACTTGAACCTCCATGGCGAAGGCGATGCGGCGGAGGTTGTTCTCCGGCGTGTCGGCGATGTCGATGGCGCCGCGTGCCGCCGGTCCGACGGCGAGCTTGCGCATGTAGGCGCAGGGAGGCGGTGTGGCGATGCCATTCGCCTCGGCCGCCGCGGCGATGGAGAGGGCCTGCGATAGCCCCTTGGCGACGAGGCTCACACCATCGACCGGGTCGACGGCCAGGTCCACGGCGTCGCGTCCCGCCCCCACCCGGCGGCCGCCCACCAGGGTGCTGTTGGGGGTCTCGGCGCCGAGGACGATCCGGCCGTTGAAGGGCATGCCGAGCAGGGCCTCCTCCATGGCCTGCTGGGCGACCTCGCGCGCTCCCGTCTTGTCGCCCCGCCCCAGCCAGCGGCCGGCGGCGAGAGCGGCGGCCTCGGTGGCTCGGAGCAACTCCAGCCCCCGATGCCGGTCGCGGCTGAGCCGCGCCGGCGAGACCTGGGGCGGCCGCCGGGCTGCGGTGCTCATCTCCGCGCAATTGAATCACGCCGCTCACGACGGCGACGGCCGGCAGCCCTCAGGACTGCGCGAGTGGCGCCGCCGATTCCGCCCCTGCCAGGGACGCCGCGGGCTGCGCCGCACCGCTCTCGCGGGTGGAGGGAGCCACCGACCCGGTGACCTCCAGGCCGGCGTGGGCGCAGACCGCACGCATGAACTCGCGGAAGAGGGGATGGGGGCGGCCCGGTCGGGAACGGAACTCCGGGTGGAACTGCGATCCGACGAAGAAGGGATGGTCACGCAGCTCGATGATCTCGACCAGACGGCCGTTGGGCGACGTTCCGCTGAAGATGGCGCCCGCCTGGGCCAGGCGCTCGCGATACTGGTTGTTGAACTCGAAACGGTGCCGGTGGCGCTCGTAGACGACGGACTCCCCATAGGCGGTTCCCGCCCTGGTTCCGGGGAGGAGCTTGCAGGGATAGACGCCGAGCCGCATCGTGCCGCCCTTGTTCTCGATGTCGCGCTGCTCGGGGAGGAGGTCGATCACCGGGTGGGCGGTGAACGCGTTGAACTCCGTGGAGTTGGCGTCCTCGGTCTCGAGAGCCTCGCGCGCCAGGTCGATGGTGGCGCACTGCATGCCGAGACAGAGTCCCAGGTAGGGAATCAGCTGCTGGCGGGCGTACCGTGAGGCAACCACCTTGCCCTCGATACCCCGATGGCCGAAGCCACCCGGGACGACCACCCCGTCGACCTCGGCCAGCCGTTCCGTCCCCTTGCCCATCTCTTCCGAGCTGACCCACTCGAGGGCGAGATCAACTCCCCAATGGACGGCGGCGTGGCGCAGGGACTCCGTGACGGAGATGTAGGCGTCGGGCATGGCAACGTACTTGCCGACCAGGGCCACCCGTACCGAGGGTTTGGGGGCCCGGATGCGCGCCACCATCCGCCGCCAGTCGTCGAGGTCCGGCGCCGTCGCCTCGATGCCCAGGAGCTCCACGATGTAGTCGCCGAGACCCGCCTCCTCGAGCATCAGCGGCACCTCGTAGATGGAGCGAGCGTCGGGCACGTTGATCACCGCGCGCTGGGGCACGTCCCCGAAGAGGGCGATCTTCTCCTTCTGCCCCTCCCCGATCGGCTGCTCGCTGCGGGCGACGATGACGTCGGGCTGGATGCCGATGGAGCGCAGGGTGTTCACCGAGTGCTGGGTCGGCTTGCTCTTGAACTCCTCGCTCGCCGCGATGTAGGGGACGAGGGTGAGGTGCACATAGCAGACGTTGTTGCGCCCGATGTCGTTCTTCAGCTGGCGGATGGCCTCGAGGAAGGGGAGCGACTCGATGTCGCCGACGGTCCCCCCCACCTCGACGATCACCACCTCCGGCTCCGGCAGCTCGTTCTCGGCCACGCGGAGGATGCGCTGCTTGATCTCGTTGGTGATATGAGGGATGACCTGGACGGTGCCACCCAGGTAGTCGCCGCGCCGCTCCTTGGCGATGACGCTCGCGTAGATGCGACCGGTGGTCACGTTGCTGGCCTGGGAGAGGGAGACGTCGACGAAGCGCTCGTAGTGGCCCAGGTCGAGGTCGGTCTCCGCCCCGTCGTCGGTGACGAACACCTCCCCGTGCTGGTAGGGAGACATGGTGCCCGGATCCACATTGAGGTAGGGATCGAGCTTCTGCATCCCGACGTGCAGACCCCGCGCCTTGATGATCGTGCCGATGGACGCCGCCGTGATGCCCTTGCCGAGGGAGGAGACGACACCGCCCGTCACGAACACGAACTTGGCCATCGTCGACCTCCCGGTGCGGTTTTCGCGATCGTAGCAGAGGAACCGATGTTCGTGCCTACCGGCTGCGCCACCCCTCAGCCCACGCCGCGCGGCTCGAGGATGACGACCCGCGTCTCCTCGCCGCTCCCCATGGCGCCGGTGAGGGTGAGCTTCGGCTGGGTGACCAGAGAGCCCTCGCTCAGCCCCATCTCGCGGGCGAACTTGTCCACCAGCTCGTACTCCCCGCTTCCCGGCACGCCCGGTGAGCGGTACCGGACGGGGACCACGATCGCCGGAGCGATCGCGTTGACAACTTTGGTCGCGGCGACCGCACCGAGAGCGTCGGCACCCCCGACGGGAATCGCCAGGACGTCGACCTGCCCGAGGGCGTCGACCTCCTCCTCGGTGAGCTGGCGGGCGAGACGGCCGAGCGCGGCCACGCTGACGTCGTCCACCTCGACCCGCATGATCGTCGTCGCGCCGGCGGGGAGGCCATGGACGCTCACCCCGCGAACCTCGAACTCCCCCGGTCCGCCCACCTCCTGAGGGTGGCCGTCACGGGGCCGCAGGCGCTCGGGGTCAGTCGCCCCATCGGTGCGGACGATGAGATCGGGGTGGGCGCGTCCGAAACCCGGGAGGGTCGTCGGCGGAGGATCGATGAGCACCTGCACCTCACGTCCCCGGAGGCGCAGGCACGAGAGGCCGAGGTAGGTGATCTCCATGATGCCGGGCGATGGTACCGAAGCCTCTGTCGTCCGAGCTGGCGGGATGCTCGACTAGGGTGCGGAGCCGACCGTGAGAGTGAGGGTCAGGGTCGCCCTCCCCCGCTTGGCGGTGAGGGCCGCGGTATCGCCTGGCGCGAGGCCCAGCTTGGTGGGGTCGAGAGCCGTGGCCGAGTCGATGGCCTGGCCGTTGACGCTGGTCACGACATCGCCGGGACGCAGGCCGGCGGCGGCAGCCGGCCCCTCCGGCACGACACTGATGACGAGGGCTCCGGAGGTGAGGCCGGCCGCTGCGGCATGGGCCGGGTCAAGGAAGGCGGTCTCCAGCCCGAAGGTCCCCGCCGGTCCGGCCGAGCCGCCGCTGCCGCTCAAGATGAGCGCCCGGGCTGCATCGATCGACAGCATGGTGATGCCCGGCGGTGCGGACGCCTGGCTCACACCGGAGACGATGCCGGCAAGCTGCCCGGCGCTGTCCAGAACCGGAGCGCCGTCGGCCTCGGGCTCCGAGGTGGCGTCGATCGTCGCCACCCCGATCAGCGCAAGGCCGGTCGCACTGTCGCTCATGATCCTCTCGTTGACAGCGGCGACCGTCCCCACACCGACGCTCAAGCCCACCTCGGGAGGGTCGTCGACCACGAGGACGGAGTCACCGACCGCCGGAGCGGTGGACGCCAGCGGGAGGGCGGTGAGGCCGCTGACCCCGGCGATGCGCAGCAGAGCCAGGCCGTGGGCTGTGTCGGTGGCGGCGATCGTGGCGTTGTAGCTCTTCCCGTCAGGGAGCCCCACGCGGAGCTGGGTGGCTCCGGCGATGGCGTGGGCACTGGTCAGGATGAGGCCGTCGGAGCTCACGATCACACCGCTCACGAAGCCGGTCGAACCCTGCGTCAGGCTCTGGGTGCTCACCGGCTGGGTGGCGATGGCGACGAGCGATGGGGCAGCCGCGGCCGCGAGCTGGCCCACCGAGGCGGTGGCCTGCCCCCCCTTCGTCCCCGGCGCGCCGGTGACGGGGCGTTGCACGGGGCCGAGGTGGAGGTAGATCGCCCAGGCTGCGAGGCCTCCCCCGGCGGTTCCGATCAAGAGGGCGAGCAGCACAGCGGCCAGGAGGCGAACCCCGGGGGTGGGGGCCACCAGTGGGCGGGGCGCCGGGGCTGCCGCCGCCGCACCCTCCTCGCCGCTCTCGACGCCGTCCTTCTTGCGTCTGGGCGAGGAGACGGGACGCCGCGACCCCCGCCGCCCTCCCCCGCCGCCGCCCGCCACGGTGGGGCTCTTCCCCTCCGCCGCAAGCACAGCTCGGGGCCCGGCAGAGGTGGCGTCGACGTCCCTGCCCGGCATCGTCGCCGTTGCCCGCGACGCCGGCCGCTCCGCGGACCCGCCGTCGCCGCCGCCCGCTGTCACCCGCTGTCTCGCGCCTCCGCCTGGGTGGCGAGGTAGCGGACGATGCCCGCGGCATTGCTGCGGATCCCGTTCAGCACCTCGAGCTTGGAACGCACCGGATCCCCGGTGCCGACGGCCGTTCCATAGCGCTCGTCGAGAGCGCCAGCGACCTCGTCGATCCCGGCCTGCGGGTCCCTCTCCACCACTCCCCGGGCGACCTCCACCCACCCGCGCAGACCATCCTCGGCGGCCGCGAGCGTCGCCTCGACGTCCTTCACGGCACCGAAGTGGGTGAGCACCAGGTGCTTGGGGTGGAGCGCGCGGAAGCGGTGGAGGCTCCGGATGGCAACCTCGAGGTCGAAGTCGGGAGGCGGGGTGGCCGGGCGGAGCCCATCGGCGTCGGAGAGCTGGACGCCGACAGCGTCGCCGACCATGAGGGTCCCTGATGCCTCTTCGAGAACGGCCTGGTGGTGCTTGGCGTGGCCCGGGGAGTCGACGACGCGCAGCCGGCGGCCCCCGCCCACTTCGAGGGTGAGCCCGTCCGTCGCCGCCACCAGCCGGTCCGAGGCCACGGGGAGGAGCCGTCCGTAGAGGCTGTCGAGGAGCGGTCCGTAGACCCGCGCGGCGGAATCGATGAGACGGGCCGGATCGATGAGGTGGCGCGCGCCCTTCTCGTGGACCACCACGGTGGCACGCGGGAAGGCGGCGGCCAGATCGCCGACCGCGCCGGCGTGGTCCAGATGGATGTGGGTGACGATGAGCCAGCGGATGTCCGTCGGCCCCAGGCCGGCGCGCTCGAGGGCCGCGATCACTGTCGGCGCCGAGGTCTGCGCTCCGGCCTCGACGAGAGCCGGCTCCGAGCCCTCGATGAGAAACCCCGCGGTGAGCCCCTCCAGCCCGCCGAGGAGGGTGTCGAGCTGCAGGATGCCGGGGGCGATCTCCTTCATCTCCGTCCGCTCAGGGTACTTTGGATGGCTACGGGGGTGAGGCCGACGAGGCCGCCGAGCTGGGGCTCGCCGACGAGCTCGCTGCTGGCAGGCTCACCCCGCCCGCCTGGAGCAGGCGCTGGAGCTTCGCGATGTCGGCGTTGATGGCCGCCTGCGCCTGCCCCGCCGCCCCCAGGTTGCCGCTCTTGTAGTCGGCCTGGAGGTTCGTCTCCTGGGTGATGAGATCACTGATGACGGCAAGCTCCTCGGACGTGTATCCGCCGCTCGACGGCGTCGGCAGGGTGGACGGGGTCGGTGACGCCCCCGGCTTTGGCGATGCGGGCGGGGAGCTGGTGCTGGGGGGGGTGAGCGCCGCTGGCAGGGTGGTCGGATTGTTGTAGAGAACTCGATGGCCGAGGTGAGGTCGGGACCGAAGGCGACGCTGTTCTGCGTGCCCGCGATCACGTAGCGGAGCTGGGGGAAGCTGGTGACGCTCGAAGCGTTGGGCAGAACGTAGAAAGGTCGCACGTAGAGGAAGGAGTCGTTGTTGAAGGGAAGGACGACGACGTTGCCGAGGACGACCTGCGACCCGCCCTGCCCGAGCAGAGTGCGCTGCTGGCTGATGGCGGGATCGGTGTTGGAGTTGTTGTCGAACTGGTATGGACCGCGGACGTTGGTGTTGTTGCCCAGCGGAACGGCCACGAGCTGGGGATGGTTGGTGGTCGTGTAGTCGGACGAGGCGGCGAGCCAGGCCGTCATGTTCTGCGCCTGGCTGCCGCTGCCGCTCTGGTAGGGGCTGAAGGTCTGCATGAGGACAAACTGCGCCTTCGAGCTGCCCGGTAGCGTGAGCTCGACGTATTGAGGCGGCGACGTCGTGGTGGTGCCGTCCGGCTGGAGGTTCTGGGAGACGCTGTAGAAGTCGTTCTTGGCGAAGAAGTCGGAGGCCACCTGAGGGTTGCTGACGGGAAGGGAGTCGTCGACATGCACCTGGGAGTACACCTGAACCTGGTTGGAGAAGAGGTCCTCCGGGTAGCGCAAGTGCTGGCGCAGGAAGGTCGGCATCTGGCTCAGCGGGTGGAGCAGACCGGGGTAGATGGCGTTCCAGGCGGCCGTGAGCGGCTCCTTCAGGTCCACGGCGTAGAGGGTCACCGCGCAGGTCCGGGCGTCGACCACGGCCTTCACCGCGTTGCGCTGGTAGGTGATGCCGCCGACATTGTCGGACTCCGGAAAGCTGCCCGTCTCAACGTAGGCATCGGCGATCCACATCAGGTGACCGGTCTGTGGGTCGGCAACGACGTAGGGGTCGGAGTCGACAGTGAGGAAGGGGGCCACGGTCTGGATGCGGTCGGCGATCGTGCGGTGCAGCAGGACGGTGCTCTGGCTCGTGGGGCGGTCACTCAGGAAGAGATCGAAGCCACCGAACTGGGTGAGGGAGACCGCCAGCTTGTCGAAGGGGTTGTTGATCTGGAAGCCGGCCATCCCGGTGCCGGCATGGCTGTAGGCGTCCGGGGTCGAGGGATAGTCGAACTCCGCCGTGCGCGTGTTCACCACCACCGCCTGGCCGGTCTGCATCCCGCAGTAGACGGCCGGATCGGGGTGTGCCCCGAGGCTGAGCGCCGGCGGGGCTGAGGCATCAACCTGCTGGAGCGGCTGGCGGCCCACCAGGATGTTCGGCTCCCCCTCCACCCCCACCTGGTTGACGGACACCGCGGTGATCCCGTACCCGTGGGTGTAGACGAGGCTGTCGTTGATGAAGTTGGAGCTGGGGATGTCGCTCTCGTTGATCTCACGGACGCCGATCATCACCTCCGTCTCCTGTCCGCTGGCGTTGGGATAGCGATCGATGGTGATGTTGGGGTCGTAGCTCTGGTAGCTGCGGCTCTTGTCGATCTGGTTCAGCACCGCGGGCAGCTGGCTCGGATCCTGGATCCGGATGTTGGCGAGCGTCCCCGGGTCGGCCGCGAGGTCGCCGGTGAGTGTGGGCGTGGTCACCGTCTTGAACGGCTTGTTGACCACCTCGGCCGAGGGATCGGGCGTCGCCGAGCTGGCCTGCGTCTCCAGGCCCCAGGCGTAGCGGCTGGCGGTGAGGTAGTTGTCGATCGACTGGGCCTGCGCCTGCTCGGCATTGGGGTTGACGCTCGTCGCCGTGTACACCGCCGCCGGAATCCCCAGGACGAGGCCGGCAACGATCATCCAACCGAAGAGGAGGCCGCCCAGGATCGCCGGCGTCCGCCAGGTTGGGCGCCCGCGCCGCCAGACGACGAGCAGGACAGCGAGGCCCAGAGCCAGCACCACAGCGATCCACTGGAGGGCGGCCAGCACCGGCCGGATGACATTGAGCTCGGTGGCGTCGGGGCCGACGAAGGCGTACTGGCTGCTGTGATCGGAGGTGGCCAGGTGGTACACCCCGAAGTGGGCACCGAGGGCGGCCAGGCAGAGCACCGCGACCAGAGCGGCTCCGGCGTGGAGAGTGCCGATCCGAAGGGCGTCATCGGCGCTCTTTCCGCCGGCGGGGTGGAGCTGGACGTCGATCTCCTGGGGAGCATGGATGATGAGCAGGCTCGCCGCAATGACAACGGCGGCGCCGATGAGCCCGACGATGGCGCCCGCCCAGAGGAGGGCGGAGAAGCTGTCGATGACGGGGAGGGTGAACACGAAGAAGCTGTAGTCCATCCCGAAGACGGGATCGGTCTGCCCGAAGGGATGACCGTGGAGGAAGAGGAGGACGTCCTGCCAGGCACCGGCGAGATGGACGCCGCCACCGATGCCGGCGAGGACGGCGATGGCCACCCCGCTCCAGAAGGTGATCCTGCCGGCGGTGGAGTCGATGCACCTCGCCCCCCGCGACCAGAAGGGGACGCTGACCCCGACCAGGAGGCCGGTGACCGCGAACCCCACCAGGAAGAGGACGACCTGAGTGAGGAGCGGCGTCCAGAAGACGTTGGCGTGACCGAGGCTGGCCAGGAACAGGTACTGGATCCGAAGTCCCATGAAGGCCACGGCGAGGATGATCAGCACCACCACGACGGCGACGGCGATGAGGACGGGCCTCCGCCAGCGCGGCCGACCTCGCGCCTCGATCACCCTGGGGCGCCGCCGCCGGAAGGCGAAGATGTCGGGGTCGAAGCCGGAGGGGCGCATCGCCGGCCGGAGTGTACTCCCGCGCTCCGCACGGCCACCGCTATTGCCCTCCGTGGTGCGGGGATCCGCGCCCTCCGCAGGCAGCCCGCGCTCTCACCCGCCTGCGGCTCCGCCTCGCCGCCCTCCTTCGCTCCGGGCTCTCGATCGGCCGCCAGCCGCCTAGCGGAGATCGGGAGGCGGGCCGCTGGCCATGGACCGTGACCCCGGCCGCGGGGTCAGCGCCGCTGCAGCAGGAGCCTCACGTCGAAGGGATCGCGGCGGCGGCGGATGCGGCGTGAGGCCTCGGGACGGACCTGGACCATGTACGGCTCTTGCTCGCGGAGCACCTCCTCGATCGCGTCGGCGATGAGCATCCCGGGACGGATCGACGGGACCCGGTCGCCGAGAGCCGCCGCCATCGCCTCCGAGACCACGGTGATCTCCAGCTCGTGGGCCTGCTCGAGGACGTTCAGGCAGTCGTCGAGGCGGCGGAGCCGCTGCCGGCGATCCTGGCCGTCACCCATGTTGATCATGGGGAGAAAATAGCGCAATACCGCCAAACTCGGAAGCCCGCCGGGCTGACGGCCCCGTGCGGGCTGGGTTCCGGGGCCCGGGCCGCCTCCTTGGGGGGGCCCGGGGGCCGGGGCGGGCGGGTCTCTTCCCTGCACGCCTTTCGGAGCCCGGGGGCCTGTGGGCGCGGGGCCTCCGCGGCTGGAGACGGCGGCGAGGGCCGCATGGGGGGAGGGCGACAGGGGAGGCGGGTCGGTGGGACGGGTCCCGGTCCGGGGTCAGGCCGAGGCGACGGCTGGGGCGCGCTGCTTTCCTTCACCTCGCCCGGCAACGGCTTCGATGCCGCTCCTCGGACTGCCGATGATGCGGCGGAGATACTCACCCGTGGCGCTGCGCGGTTCCCCGGCCACCATCTCCGGCGTCCCGTCCACCACCACCTCGCCGCCGGCATCACCGCCGCCCGGACCCAGGTCGACGATCCAGTCGGCGGTCTTGATGACGTCGAGGTTGTGCTCGATGACGATGACCGTGTTGCCCTGGTCGACCAGCCGGTGCAGGACGTTGAGGAGCTTTTCGACGTCGGCGAAGTGCAACCCGGTGGTCGGCTCGTCGAGGATGTAGAGGGTGCGACCGGTATCCCGCCTCGACAGCTCGGTGGAGAGCTTGACGCGCTGCGCCTCGCCGCCGGAGAGCTGTGTGGCCGGCTGACCCAGACGGATGTAGCCGAGCCCGACGTCCTGGAGGGTGCGCAGCCGCCGGAGAATGCGCGGCTGGTTGACGAAGAGCTCGGCGGCCTCGTCGACGGTCATCTCCAAGACGTCGGCGATCGACTTCCCCCGGAACTTGACCTCCAGCGCCTCCCGTGTGTAGCGCCGACCCTTGCACACATCGCAGGCCACATAGATGTCGGGGAGGAAGTGCATCTCGATCTTGATCATCCCGTCGCCCGCGCAGGCCTCACAGCGCCCGCCCGGCACGTTGAACGAGAACCGCCCTGGCTTGTAACCGCGAACCCGCGCCTCGGGGAGCTTGGCGAAGAGGTCACGGATGTCGGTGAAGACGCCGACGTACGTCGCCGGGTTGCTGCGGGGCGTCCGCCCGATCGGCGATTGGTCGACGTCGATGACCTTATCGATATGCTGCATTCCCTCGAGCCGATCGTGGGCTCCGGGACGCTCCTTGGATCGGTACAGGGCTTGGGAGAGGCGGCGGTACAGGATGTCGTTGACGAGCGTCGACTTGCCGCTGCCGCTCACTCCCGTGACGCAGGTGAAGGTCGCGAGGGGGAACTGCACGGTGATGCTCTTGAGGTTGTTCTCGCGCGCCCCGCGCAGGGTGAGCACCTTGCCGCTGCCCAGCCGCCGGATCATGGGCATGGGGATGACCATCTCGCCACGCAGGTACTTTCCGGTGAGGCTCGTGGGGCTCGTCAACACCTGGTCGAGGTCGCCGGCCACCACCACGTGCCCACCGCGTTCCCCAGCGCCCGGCCCGATGTCCACGATGAAATCGGCGGTGCGGATCGTCTCCTCGTCGTGCTCCACGACGATGACGGTGTTGCCCAGATCGCGCAGGGTCGTGAGCGTGTTGAGAAGCTTGTGGTTGTCCCTCTGGTGGAGCCCGATGGAGGGCTCGTCGAGGATGTAGAGAACCCCCATCAGCTTGCTGCCGATCTGGGTGGCGAGCCGGATGCGCTGGCTCTCTCCTCCACTGAGGGTCGTCGAAGCTCGGTTCAGGGTCAGGTAATCGAGACCCACGTCGCGCAGGAAGCCCAGCCGCTCGCGGATCTCTTTGAAGGCGCGTCCGGCGATCTGCAGCTCACGGTCGCTGAGATGGAGGCTGCCGATCCTGCGCAGCGCGGCGTCCACGGGGAGGGCGGTGAAGTCCATGATGCTCATCCCGTCAACGGTGACGGCGAGGAACTCAGGCTTGAGACGCCTGCCCTGGCAGGTGGGACACGGCTTCTGCATCATCAGCCGCTCGATCTCCTGCTTCACCCAGTCGGATTCGGTCTCCCGGTAGCGGCGTTCCAGGTTGGGGATCACGCCCTCGTAGGCCGCCTCATAGGAGTGGCTTCTTCCCGTGTGCGAGACGTAGCGCACCCTCACCGTCTCGTCCTTGGGGAGCCCGTAGAGGATGACCCTCTGCTCGCGAGCGGACAGCTCCCCGAAGGGGACGTCGGTGGGGATCTTGTAGCGCCGGCAGACGGTCTGGAGCACGTCCAGCAGCCACATCTGTGACGGCCCCTTGGACCACCCGGAGAGGGCGCTGTCGTCGATCGAGAGGGAGGGGTCGGGGACCACCGCGTCGCGGTCGACCTCCATGCGCATGCCCAGTCCGGTGCAGGTCGGGCAGGCGCCGTGGGGGTTGTTGAACGAGAAGTTGCGAGGTGCGGGCTCCTCCATGGAGATGCCGCAATACACGCAGGCGTAATCCTGGGAGAAGAGCATCTCGCCCGAGCTCCTGGATGACGGCTCCTCTGGGGCTGCCCCTCCCCCATCGGCGGACGGCTGCCCATCCATGGGGACGAGGAGGATGAGGCCATCGCTCAGCTTGGCGGCCTGCTCCAGCGAGTCATTGAGCCGGCTGACGAGGTCCGGACCGATGACGACCCTGTCGACGATCACCTCGATGTCGTGCTTGTACTTCTTATCGAGCTCGATCTTCTCACTGAGGTCGCGCACCCCCCCGTCGACTCGAGCGCGCACGTAGCCCTTCCGTCGCGCTTCCTCGAGGACATCGCGATGCTCGCCCTTGCGCCCCTGGACCATGGGAGCGGCGATCATGAGCCGCGTCCCCTCGGGGAGGGTGAGGACCTGGTCGGCGATCTGCTCGATGGTCTGCTTGCTGATCTCCCGACCGCATCTCGGACAATGGGGATGGCCGATGCGAGCGTAGACGAGGCGCAGGTAGTCGTAGATCTCGGTGACGGTGCCCACCGTGGACCGGGGGTTCTTGCTCGTCCCCTTCTGGTCGATGGAGATCGCCGGTGACAGGCCATCGATGTGATCGACGTCCGGCTTCTCCATCTGCCCCAGGAACTGGCGGGCATAGGCCGACAGCGACTCCACGTAGCGGCGCTGACCTTCGGCGTAGATGGTGTCGAAGGCCAGCGAGGACTTGCCGCTGCCGGAGAGCCCGGTGATGACGATCAGCCGGTCGCGGGGGAGGCTCAGGTCGATGTTCTTGAGGTTGTGCTCCCTCGCCCCGCGGATCTCGATGGTGTCGTGTGGCACGGAGTTCCTAGCGTACCCAGAAGCGGTCGGAAGCCAACTCGGGTCTGAGGAGTGGCATGGGCTGGCGCGAACATGCGTACGATACACCATCCGTCGAAGCCGGGCGGTGGGGGCGGGCGAAGAGCCGGCACCCCGCTGGCCCGCGGAAAAGCGGCAGGATGCGCATGGTCGGGATGCGCCTGCGTCCTATAAGCGAGGCGAACCTGTAGAGGAGCACCAGAGAATGATCAAGGGATTCAGAGACTTCATCCTGCGCGGCAACGTGATCGAGCTCGCCATCGCGGTGGTGCTCGGCATCGCCTTCAACGCCGTGATCAGCGCGCTGGTCAAGGACCTCCTCACCCCCCTCATCGCCGCCATCGTCGGCAATCCGAACTTCGGCACCCTCTCCTTCACCCTCAACCACAGCACCTTCGCCTACGGCGACGTGATCAACGCGATCATCTCCTTTCTGCTCATCGCCGCCGTCATCTACTTCGCGGTGGTGATGCCTCTGAACGCGCTTGCCGCCCGGCGGGCAAGGCCGGAGGTCCCGGCGACACGCGAGTGCCCGGAGTGCCTCAGCTCCATCCCCCTCGCCGCCCGCCGCTGCAGCCAGTGTGGACAGCCCGTGGTCGTTGCCGCGTAGTGGCCGCGACCGGCGAAGCTCTTCGGAGCCGACGGCCTCTCAGCGCCGTCCTCCTCGATGTCGGCGGTCTGCTCCTCCTGCCCAGCCACGGCACCGTCCGCCAAGCCCTCAACCCGCTGGGACTCCACCCCGATGTGCGGCGTCTCGACGCCGCGCACTATCTCGCCCTCGCCGAATCCGAGAGGGTCGAGGGGCAGAGGGTCGGCTTCGCGGTGGGGCCGTACTGGGTCGCCTACGCTCGTGCCGCCGGCGTCGCCGCCGCCCGCTGCCAGCTGGCGGGCTCGGCGATCCAGGCGGTGCAGGCCCAGCGGACCCTCTTCACCCGGGCCGCCCCCGGCTGCCGCGCGGGGCTCAGGGCCATTGCCCACATCGGGGCTCCCATCGTCCTCGTCAGCAACACCGAGCACGGCCACGTCGAGGCGGCGCTCGGCCAGCTCGGGATCTGTCAGGTGGGGCCGGGGCGCGGCGTTCCCCTCCGAGCCGTGGTGGACTCCCACATCGTGGGCGTGGCCAAGCCCGATGCCGGCATCTTCCGTCTGGCCCTGGAGCGTGCGGGTGGAGAGGCCGCCTCTGCCGTCCACGTCGGGGACAGCCTCCGGGCCGACGTCCAGGGAGCCTTCGGCGCCGGGATCGCGGCCATCCACTTCGATCCGCTCGGCCTCTGCCAGCACCATGACCATCCCCACGCCGCCAGCCTCCCCGAGGTCGCCGCACTGCTCCGTCACGGGCTCGGCGCCCAGCGGACGCCGGCCTGGCCGCGCATGCTCAGCGCCGACCGCAGTCCGGCGGGGCGGGCCAGCCTTCGCGCCGCCGATCCCGACCTCTGAGCCGGGGCCCAAGCTCAGTCGGGAGGCAGCGAAGGATCGAGGGGATCGGTGCCGCCGAGCACCTCCACCTCCAGGCTGTGGGCGATCTCCGCCGAGGACCGTCCCACCATCAGCCGGTACACCCCGGGGTCGACATACCAGCCGGACCGCTCCCGGTGCCGGGGCGCCTCATGGCCGTGGGCCACGGAGATCGGGTTCCGGGCCTGCAGCTCCTGCCAATCCCCGTCGCCGACGTCCCAGTGGGCAAAGGAGCGTTCGCTGAGCTTCATCTCCACCACGGTGGCCTCGCCGGGCGCCAGCCGAACCTTGCCGAAGCCGCGCAGCTCCTTGACCGGGCGGAGCCGCCCGCCCGGGACCAATCGCCCACCGCCCGGCGGGGCGACATACAGCTGGACGACCTCGGACCCCGCGCGACTCCCGACGTTGCGCACCGGCACGGTGACGCGCAGGCGGTCGCCATTCCCCAGCCTCGTCGCCGAGAGGAGCGGCGTGCCCAGCTCGAAGGTCGTGTAGGAGAGGCCGTGACCAAAGGGGAAACGCACGGGGAGCCCCCGCGCCTCGTACCAGCGATAGCCGACGAGGAGCCCCTCGCCGTAGCGCACCCGGCTGCTCTCCGCCGGAAAGTTGCCGAAGGCGGGGGTGTCCTCGAGACGAAGCGGCAGGGTGGTGGGGAGACGGCCGCCTGGCTCCGCCTCACCGAGGAGGACGTCGACGAGGCCATTGGCCATCTCCTGGCCGCCGAACCAGCATTGCAGGAGCGCTGCCGGCCGGTCCGCCCAGGGCATCGTCACCGGCGAGCCGGTGTTGACCACGACGATGGTCCTCGGGTTGGCTTCGGCGATCCGCCTCACCAGCTCGTCCTGCAGCCCGGGCAGGTCCATCACCTCTCGGTCCCAGGCCTCACTCTCCGCCTCATGGTCGGTGCCGACCAGCACCACCGCCACGTCGGCGCTGGCGGCCAGGGCCACGCCGCGCTCGATCCCGACGGCGTCCCCACCCTCCTCGTGGACCACCTCACAGAGGCCGGAGCAGCGGTCGCGCAGGGCGTCGAGAGGTGAGAGGCGGTAGTGGGGCAAGACCAGCGCGCTCCCCCCGCCGCCCAGGCCGGGGTGGACGGCGTTCCGCCCCAGGACAGCCAGCCGGCGCACGCCGCCGAGGTCGAGGGGGAGGGCGCCGCGGTTGCTGAGCAGCACGATGGCGTCGCTCGCCACCCGCCGGCAGAGGGCACGGTCCTCGGGCCGGTCGACGGGATTCTCGCCCGCTTCGGGGCGGTCCGCATCCGCGCCGACGCGGAGGAGGAGGGTGATGATCCGGCGCACCTTGGCGTCGAGGGCGGCCGCCTCGACGTCTCCCGCCCGCACCGCCTCGGCGAGAGCGGGACCGAAGGACCGCCCCGGACCCGGCATCTCCAGGTCGAGCCCGGCCCGCCCGGCTTCGACGGTGCGGCACATCCCGCCCCAGTCGGTCATCACCACCCCGTCGAAGCCCCACTCGCGACGCAGGATGCCGGCGAGGATCGGCTCGTCGTCGGGGACGTGCCGTCCGTTGACCCGGTTGTAGCTCGTCATGACGGTGAGCACGCCGGCGACGCGCACGGCGTACTCGAAGGGCAGGAGGTAGAGCTCGCGCAGGGTCCTCTCATCGATCTCCGAGGAGGCGGTGTTGCGTTCGAATTCGCACTCGTTGCCCACCAGGTGCTTGACAGTGGCGGCGACGCCCTGAGCCTGCGCGCCGCGGATGTAGCCGACGGCCAGCTTCCCGGTCAGCACCGGGTCCTCGGAGAAGGCCTCGAAGTTGCGCCCCCAGAGGGGGTGGCGATGGAGGTTGACGGTGGGCGCGAGGAGCACGCGCGCCGACTTGTCGCGCGCCTGGCGAGCCACCACGGCGGCGGCCTCCGCTCCGAGCTCCGGGTCCCAGGTCGAGCCGAGCGCCGTGCCGGAGGGGATCCACACCGATGGCGTGCGGCTCAGGTCCAGCTCCGTGTCGCCCCGGGCCCCGCTCGGGCCGTCCGTCATGCGCAGCGCGGGGACGCGCAGACGGGGGATGGCCACCGTCTGCCAGAGGTCGGCGCCGGCGGTGAGGGCGGCCTTCTCGTCGAGCGTCGCCTCAGCCAGCACCGTCTCCACATCGAGGGCCCCAGAAGGGCCGCCGGCCACCGGGGCCGGGGTGCTCATCGGAGAAGAGCTATGCGTCCGCGGACGGCGCGCCCGCCGCCGCCTCGGCCTTCTCCTTGCGCTCGCCCCGCTCCCGACGCGGCGCCTTGGAGGGCAGGAGCTGCATCTTCACCTCGCCGTCGGTGACGTCGACGACGACCGTGTCCCCGGGGCCGTGCTTGAGGCGCAGCAGCTCCTCGGAGAGAGGATCCTCGATGACCCGCTGGATCACCCGGCGCAGCGGCCGCGCTCCGTAGATCTTGTCGAAGCCCTCCTGGACGATCTTGTCCTTGGCGGAATCACTGACGGAGAGCTGGAGCTCCTGGGCGCCGAGTTGGGTGGCGATCCGGGCCAGCATGAGGTCCACGATCTGGCGCATCTGCTCGTGGCTCAGGCGCTGGAAGACGACGACGGCGTCCACCCGGTTGAGGAACTCGGGACGGAAGGCACGCTTCAGCTCGTCCATGATGGTGTCGCGCATCTTGGCGTGCTCGTGGTCGGAGCTGCGCTCGTCCGGCACCGCCGGCTGGAAGCCGAGCGACATGTTGCCCTTGAGGTTGGCGATGCCAAGGTTGCTGGTCATGATGACGATGGTGTTGGCGAAGTTCACCGCCTTGCCCTTGGCGTCACTGAGCCGGCCGTCCTCGAGGATCTGGAGGAGCATGTTGAAGACCTCGGGGTGGGCCTTCTCGATCTCGTCGAAGAGAACGACGCTGTAGGGGCGGCGGCGCACCGCCTCGGTGAGCTGACCGCCCTCGTCATAGCCCACGTATCCGGGCGGTGACCCGACGAGCCGAGCGGTCGAATGCCGTTCCATGAACTCGCTCATATCGAGCCGGATGATGGCGTCCTCGTTGTCGAAGAGGAAGGCGGCGAGGGACCGGGCCAGCTCTGTCTTCCCAACCCCGGTCGGCCCCAGGAACATGAAGGAGCCGATCGGCCGGCGGGCGTCCTTGAGCCCGGCCCGGGCGCGGCGCACCGCCTGGGAGACGACCTTGACCGCCTCATCCTGGCCGATGAGCCGCTTGTGGACCTCCTCCTCCATCTTGAGGAGGCGCGCGGTCTCCTCCTCGACCAGCCGCGACACCGGAACCCCGGTCCAGGAGCTGATGATCTCGGCGATGTGCTCCTCGGTGACGTCGGGAACGGTGGCGCCGAGCTTGTCGCGCCAGGCCATCTCCTCGGAGACGTACTTCTCCTTGAGCTTCTTCTCGCGGTCGCGGAAGCTGGCCGCCGTCTCGTAGTCCTGGCCGGCGATGGCCTCATCCTTCTGCGCCTGCAGCTCGCGGATCTCCTTCTGCATGGCGCGGAGCTCATCGGGGGTGGTGGTGAGCTTCATGCGCACCCGGGCGCTGGACTCGTCGATGAGGTCAATGGCCTTGTCGGGGAGGGAGCGGTCGCTGACATAGCGCACCGAGAGCTCGGCCGCCGCCTTGAGGGCGAGGTCGGTGATCTTCACCCGGTGATGCTTCTCGTAGAGCGGACGAATCCCGTGCAGGATGTCGATGGTCTCCTGGAGGGTGGGCTCGTCGACGTACACCGGCTGGAAGCGGCGCTCCAGGGCGGCGTCCTTCTCGATGTACTTGCGGTACTCGTTGAGGGTCGTCGCGCCGATGCACTGGATCTCGCCCCGGGCCAGCGCCGGCTTCAAGATGTTGGCAGCGTCGATGGCTCCCTCCGCGGCGCCCGCCCCGACCAGGGTGTGCAGCTCGTCGATGAAGAGGACGACCTCGCGGGAGGAGCGGATCTCGTCGAGGATCTTCTTGAGCCGCTCCTCGAACTCGCCGCGGTACTTGGTGCCGGCCACCAGCGAGCCCATGTCGAGGGTGAGCACGCGCTTGCCCATGAGGGACTCGGGGATGTTGCCGAGCACGATGCCCTGAGCCAGTCCCTCGGCGATGGCGGTCTTGCCCACCCCGGGCTCGCCGATGAGGGCCGGGTTGTTCTTGGTGCGCCGCGACAGGATCTGGATGACCCGCTCGATCTCCATCGACCGGCCGATGACCGGGTCGAGCTGGTTCTTCTGGGCCAGCTCGGTGAGGTCGCGGCAGAACTGGTCGAGCAGCGGTGTCTTGCTCGGCTTCTTCTGGGACTCCTTGGTCTCCTCCTCGAGGCCCGACTCGTGGAGCAGGCGCTCGATCTCGGCGCGCACCTTCTCGAGGTTGGCGCCCAGGTCCTCCAGGACATGAGCGGCGATTCCCTCACCCTCGATGAGCAGCCCGAGCAGGAGGTGTTCGGTGCCCACATAGTTGTTGCCCATGCGCCGGGCTTCCTCGAAGGAGATCTCGATGACCTTCTTCACCCGCGAGGTGGGGATGATCTGCTGGATGATGATCCGCTCGTTGCGACCGAGCACGGACTCGATGGTGCTGCGCACCTTGTTGATCTCCACCCCGAGGTTGTTGAGGACCTTGGCGGCGAGACCCTCGCCCTCCCGGAGCAGCCCGAGGAGGAGATGCTCGGTCCCGATGTAGGAGTGATGAGAGCGCTCCGCCTCCTCCTGGGCGAGGGTGAGCACCTTCTTCGCTCTTTCCGTGAACCGCTCGAACGGGTACAACCTGACCTCCGCGTCCCGTCCGGCCCCCCCGAGGAAAGGAAGGGGTCAGCGCGGGACCCACCTGGCACCGATCCTCCCCATTATGCCCATGACGCGGCCGCGTCACTCTTTCACGGAGCAATTGGGTGGAAGGTGTGCCCCGGCCGTCATGCGGGGCGGGGCGTGCCGAGGGCCGGCGGTGCCCAGCCCGGCAGCCGTCACCCCGAAGGCGGCTGGGGCTCTCGATCGTCGGCGCTCCGATGCGGAAGACCCGCTGCCCGCGTCGGTCGACAGTGTCGAGGTGGCCGCGCGAAGCGCGGGCTCAGGAAGCGGCCGGGCCAGCCTCGGTCTCGGCTGCCGCCGGCGCCTCAGCCTCGACCTCCCCGGGCTCGCCCTCGGCGGCCTCGCTTTCCGGAGCGTCGGCTTCGGACCCGGCGTCGGCGGTCGCGTCGGCGGTCGCGCCGTCCGCGGCGTCGGCCTCCACGTCGGCGGTCGCAACGTCCGCGGCGTCGGCCTCCACGTCGGCGGTCCCACCGTCCGCGGCGTCGGCCTCCACGCCGGCGGTCGCGCCGTCCGCGGCGCCGGCCTCCACGCCGGCGGTCGCACCGTCCGTGGCGTCGGCCTCCGCCTCCGTGCTCGCGGCCGCCCTCTCCACCGCCCCCGCCGCGGCCGCGGCCTCCGGAGCTGCCGGCTCCTCCTCGCCGAAGTCGTAGGAGGGCGGAACGTACTCCCCGGGGCCCTGAGGGCCGCCACCGTGGAGCTGGCGCAGCGAGAGGCTGATGCGGCGCCGCGCACGGTCGGCGCTCAGCACCATGACGTTGACCTGTTCGCCGACCTTCAGCACGTCCTCCGTGCGTTCGACGTGATCCCAGGAGAGCTCGCTGATGTGCAGGAGACCCTCGACCCCATCGGCGATCTGCAGGAAGGCGCCGTACTTCTTGGTCTTGGTGACCTCGCCCTCGACCACCTTCCCGGGCGGGAAGCGGGCCTCGATGGTGTCCCAGGGGTCATCGCTGAGCTGGCGCAGGGAGAGGCTGATGCGGGAGAGCTCCGGGTCCAGCTTGATGACCTTGACGCGCAGCTCATCGCCGACGGTCAGCATGTCGGAGACGTTGTTGATGCGATCCCAGGAGAGCTCGCTGATGTGGATGAGACCATCCGCACCCCCCAGGTTGACGAAGGCGCCGTAGCTGGTCAGCCCGCTCACCTTCCCGCTCACCACGTCGCCGACGTGCAGCTTCTCGAAGAGCTCCTCGCGCTGGCGGGCGCGATCCTCGTCCTGGGCGGCACGCTGGGAGACGATGAGACGGTTGCGCTTGCGGTTGACCTCGAGGATCTTGACCGGGATCTTGGTCCCCACCAGCTCCATGAGGTTGCCGGAGAACTGCCGGGCCACCTGGCTGGAGGGCAGGAAGCCGCGCAGCCCCATGAGGTTGACGATGAGCCCGCCCTTGTTCTGCTCGCGCACCTCGGCGTCGAGGATCTCGCCCTCGGACTCCTTCTCGGCCACGGCCTGCCAGATGGACTCGGCGCGGGCCTTGCGCAGGGAGAGGATGACGCGGCCCTCTTCGTCCTCGGGCTGGAGCACGTAGACCTTGATCCGCTCACCCGGCTCCAGGGTCACCGATGCTTCGTTGCGCCCGGACAGCTCCCGGTTGGAGATGACCCCCTCCGACTTGGCCCCGATGTCGACGAGCACCTCATCGGGGTCCACACGAACCACCGTCCCCTCGACGATGTCGCCGTAGCTCAGCGACTTGACGCTCGTCTCCTCCGCGCGGAGGAGCTCCTCCATGGTGAGCGGCTCGCGCTCCTCGATCTGTGCAGTGGGGGCCAACTGTCTCCTTCTTTCTCCTCGCCGGCTCGTGACCTGTGGGCTGCGGATGGGCTCGCGCCCGGAACATGCCGCGCTGGGGCGTGAGAACGGGCGCGTTTGCGCCGTTGCCGTGCGGCATCGGAAGAATACCAGGGTACCTTCTCCTTGCCGGTTTCCCGCCCCCGCGGCCTCCTCACCCCACGTCAGGGGTTTGTCATATCGCGTGACCGGGGCAATACAGGACCTTCCAGGGACGCGTCGCACGGCGCATGCGACCCTCGGGGACGTCATGAGGGTCACGATCACCTGCGAAGACTGCGGCCACAAGCATCGCCTCGAACGCCGGATCACCGAGCCGGGGCCGATCTGGATCATCTGCCACAACTGCGAGCTCCCCTTGCAGGCGGTGCTGGAGGGGCCCGCCCTGCCGGCGATCAAGCCGGCTCAGACCTACGCGGTCTGGAAGGAGATCTTTGACCTCTCCAACGCCAAGGCGGCTGGCTGAGGTCGCCCGTCTCGGTCCTTCGGAGACCGCACTGGGGCGCGGGCTTCGCTAATCTTGGGAGCCGATGGCAGGGACGACAGCCGCTCCTCCAGCGCCCACCGTCACCCCGGTCGGCGCCCCCGCGGGCAGCACTCGGGTCCGTCGCGACCCGGGCTGGAACGTCGTGGTGTGGAACGACCCGATCACCCTCATGGCCTACGTCGTCCTCGTCTTCCGGCGCCTCTTCGGCTACGACTTCGAGACCGCGACCAGGCTGATGCTCCAGGTCCACCACGAGGGCAAGGCGGTGGTCGCCACCCAGCCCCGGGAGCAGGCCGAGGTGTCGGTGTCGCAGCTCCACGGGTTCGGGCTGCAGGCGACCCTGGCCCCGGTCTGAGGGCGTTGCCGCGGTGGCCGAGGTCCGCCGGCGCCGCGGCCGCATCCAGCTCCGTCTCAACGCCTCCGAGCGCGCCGCTGTCTCCGCCATCGTCGAAGAGCTCGTCCCCCACCTCGGCAGCGCTCCGCGGACCCACCCCGCCGCCTACGACAACCCGCAGCTGGAGGACGAGTACGAGCGCTGGGTCCGTCCCGCCGTCGACGCCGGGCGCGAGGCCGACCTCGACGTCATCCGCGATTGCATTGGCTCCGGCGAGGACGTCACCCCTCTCACCGAGGCCCAGGCCCTGGCCTGGGCGCGGGGCCTCAACCACCTCCGCCTCGCTGCCGGCGGGCTGCTGGGCATCGAAGCCGACGGCTGGGAAACCCAGGCCGACCCTGCGTTCCGCCGCTCCCAGGAGTTCCGGGTGCTGATGGCCCTCGGCCTCCTCCAGGAGGAGCTCATCGCCGCCCTGGAGGGCTGACCCGCCCCCTCGGGGCCGGCGGGTGCTGCGACGTTCAGCACGAGCGCACGGCGTCGGGGCTTATCCGGCCCAGCACCGGAGTCGATCCCGCCCGCCCCGCCCGCGCGAAGCGCGGCTAGTACCGGGTGACCTTGAGCGACATGTCCAGGGCGGCGGCGCTGTGGGTGAGCGCCCCCACCGAGATGTAGTCGACGCCGGCAAGCGCGTAGGCCCGGGCATTGCTGGGCTGCACCCCGCCGCTCACCTCGACGACCGCCCGGCCCCGGATCAGCCCCATCGCCTCCCGGACCTGGCCGGGCGAGAAGTTGTCGAGAAGGACGCGCGGCGCCTTGTCGTTGAGGGCGCTCTGCAGCTCCTGGAAGCAGGTCACCTCGACGATGAGCTCGTCGTCGGGGTAGGCCTTGCGCACCGCGCGCATCGCCGGGGTGACGCCTCCCACCAGCGCGAGGTGGGTGTCCTTGACGAGCACCGCGTCGAACAGACCGTGGCGGTGGTTGACCGCACCGCCGATGCGGGTCGCGTACTTCTGGAGGGGGCGCAGTCCGGGGGTCGTCTTGCGGGTATCGAGGATCACCGCCTTGGTCCCCTCCACCGCCTTGACGTAGCGAGCCGTGAGGGTGGAGATCCCGGAGAGGTGCTGCAGGTAGTTGAGGGCGACCCTCTCCCCGCTCAGGATGGCCCGCGCCGGCCCGTAGAGGCGGAGCACGATCTGGTCGGACTGGACCCGGTCACCCTCCTTCACCTTGGCGTCGAACTGGACCCGCTCGTCGATCAGCTCAAAGACGCGGCGCGCGACGCTCAGCCCGCAGATCACGCCGTCCGCCTTGCACACCACCTTGCCGCGGCAGGTCATCTCGGCGGGGATGAGGGCCTGGGTGGTGACGTCCCCGCCAGCGAGGTCCTCCTCGAGTGCCGCGTTGATGAGGGGATCGAGGTGCTCTGGGGAGAGCGTGTCGTGGAAGGGCTGGAGTGTCGCGGTCAAGGCCGTCTCCTCAGTGGTGATTCCGATCCGAGCTCGCCGGCCACGCTGTGCCCAGCGCCGGGAAGGGAGGGGGACGCGACCCCTCCGGGGACGATCCGTGCGATGGAGCTCCGGAGGGCGTCGGGACCCACGGCGATCCCGCCCTCCCACCACCACCCCTCGGGGGCGCCTTCTCGAGATGTCGTCAGGCGGCTCAGGGGACGGCCACCTCGGAGCGCGGCCGGTTGGCGGCGTCGACGTGGACGATCCGGGCCTGATGCCGGCTCAACTCGAGCTCGTCCATGTGAGCGTAGGTGAAGACGATGACCAGATCGCCGACGGAACCGAGATGGGCGATCGCTCCGAGAAGCCCAATCTCACCGGGCCCGCCCTCCACCGCATAGGTGACGGCCCTCGATCCGTTGTCGAGATTGATGACGTGCACCTGCTCGCCGGGGAGGATGTCGGCGAGCCGCATCAGATCCGGGGCGATGCTGAGGGAGCCCTCATAGTCCACATCCGACCGCGTCACCCTGGCGCGGTGGATCTTCGACTTCAGGACGATCCGCAGCAACAGCGTTCCCTCCGATCAGGGCCTGGGTGCGCCCCCCCGGTTGCCGACGACCAGCCCTGCATCGGCCACGAGTCTGAGCGAGTCGATCAGACGGGCGCCCGCTATTCTAGCAGCAACCACGATCTCGCATCGATCGTTCACCGCCGCAACCGGCGCGAACGTCTCGGGGTCGACGGCGGCGAGGTAGTCCACCTCCAGGTCCGGGCTCTGGGCCAGGCGCCCGGCCCCCAGGCGGAGGAGGGCCGCGGTGTCGACCTCCCCTTGGCGATGCGCCTCCCGCACCGCGAGGAGGGCTGCGGGGATGGCCAGCGCCTGCCGCCGGTGGGCGGGGGTGAGATAGCGGTTGCGACTGGAGAGCGCCAGGCCATCGGCGTCGCGGACCGTCTCCCCCACCACGATCTCGGTGCCCAGGTCCAGATCGGCGGCGAGGCGACGCACCACGGCGCACTGCTGCGCGTCCTTATGGCCAAAGTAGGCACGATCAGGCCGGACGGCGGCGAGCAGCTTGGCAACGACCGTCGTCACCCCCGCGAAGTGACCGGGTCGGCGCTCCCCCTCAAGGCTCTGGGTGAGCGGCCCCTCCACCCGCACCGTGGTGGCGAAGCCGGCCGGGTACACGGCCCCCAGCGGCGGCGCGTAGACGGCGTCGACCCCGTCACCGGCGCAGATCCGGAGGTCGTCGTCGAGGCTGCGCGGATAGCGTTCGAAGTCCTCTTGGGGACCGAACTGAGCCGGGTTGACGAAGATGCTGACAGCGACGCGCTCGCATTCCGAACGGGCCCTCAGGATCAAGGATCGGTGCCCCTCGTGAAGGGCACCCATGGTGGGCACCAGTCCGAGGCTCAGGCCCGAGGCGCGAACTCGGTCACACCAGCGGCGCAGTGTTTCCGGATCAGTGATAGGCGTGAGCATCGTCGGGGTAGCTGCCGTCGCGCACCTCGGCGGCGAAGCGCTGCAGAGCGGCGACCGCGTCAGCCCCGAGGTTGGCAAAGGCCTTGACGAACTTGGGGGTCCGACCCCGGGTGAGGCCAAGGAGGTCCTGCACGACCAGGACCTGGGCGTCGCACTCCGGCCCCGCGCCGATCCCGATGGTGGGGATCTCGAGGTTGCGCGTCACCTGGCCGGCGAGAGTGCGGGGAACCCCTTCGAGCACCAGGGCGAAGGCGCCGGCGTCCTGGATCCCCCGGGCATCGCTCTCGATGCGGGCGGCAGCCGCGGCGTCGCGCCCCTGCACGCGCATGCCGCCGAAGAGATTGACGGACTGCGGGGTGAGGCCGAGATGGCCCATCACCGGGATGCCCCGCTCCGTGAGTTGGGCGGTGAGCTCGATGCTGCGGCCGCCGCCCTCCAGCTTGACGGCGTGCATCCCCACCTGGAGGAGACGGGCGGCGTTGCGAATCCCCTCCTCGTCAGAGGCATGGTAGGAGTTGAAGGGGAGGTCGGCGATGAGCAGCTGATCGGGCGCACCGCGTGCCACCGCCCGCGCGTGGTGGAGCATCTCCTCCATGGTCACCGGAAGAGTCGTCGGATAGCCGAGCATCACCATGCCCAGGGAGTCGCCGACGAGGAGGGCGGGGATGCCGGCCTCGGCGAGGATGCGGGCGGTGGTGAAGTCGTAGGCGGTGACCATGGCGAAGCGCTCGCCGTTGCGCTTGCAGTCGAGGATGGTCTGGATGGTGACGGTCACGCGGCGCGCCTCCCCCCGCTTCGCGGTCGCTCCAGCAGTTGCAGGATCTCCTCCCGTCCCGCCTCGCCGGCAAAGCGCACGGTGGCGCGGGTGAGGGCGCGGTAGAGGGCGTCGATCTCCCGATGGTCGCGCAGCGCGGCGAGGTGGCGGGCGACCGTCGCCGTGTCGCGGCGGGCCACGGGGCCGGTGAGCGCCTCCCGGGCGCCGCTCCGCGCCGCGTTGTCGAGAGCTCCCCGCAGCAGCGCCAGGAGGCCACGCTCAGCCGTGTGGCGGTCCATGCCCGCGGCCTGCAGCACCTCGGTGGCGGCGGCGAGGAGGACGAGGGGGGCATTGCCGGCGAGGACGGCCGCGGCGTGATAGAGGTTCCGCGCCTCAGGGTTCAGGGCCACCGGATGGCCACCCAGATCGGCGGCAATGCGACAGAGGAGGTCGTGGAGCGAGGGGTCGCCGTCGACGGCGATGAGGCTGCCCTCGAGGTTCGACGCCGACGCCTCGCCGCTCAGGGCCTGCAGGGGATGGAAGCAACCGACCGCGGCGCCGCCGATGCGCAGTGAGGCGAGGACCTCCGACCCCCGGCTCGCGCTCAGGTGGGCCACGCCGTGCCCGCGCAGCGCCGCCCCGCTGGCGGCCACGGCGGCGGCCACCGGCACGATCAGGCGATCCGGCACGGCGAGGAAGGTGAGCGTCCCCGCGCGGACGGCGGCCAGCGGTGTCGGCGCCGGGGCCGCCTCCACCCTCTCGGCGAGTGCCGCAGCACGACCTGGGTCCCGGCTCCACACGGCGACCACAGGGTGCCCGGCGCGGTGCAACGCCACGGCGAGCGCACCGCCCGACCTTCCGGCGCCGACGATCGCCGCCGCCACCCCCGCGGGGCGAGATCGTCTCGCCGCCGTCGCGCGTGCCTTCTCTGCCACCGTCTCGGTCACCTCCGGATCCAAGCGGTCTCACTGGCTCCGCCTGGCCGCAGCCGGATCGTCCTCGAGGCGCTGGGCGTCCCCGGGCTCGGCGAGAGCCGCGCCAGGCTTGGCCCTCACTATACGTCCGGCGGCGCGGGCCGGGGAGGGCTGGCCGGGATCAGAGGCCGGCGGCGGACTCCACCTCGGCCGGCGGTGGCTCCGTGTGGCCCTCCACGTCCTCGATGATGCGGCGCATCTCCGCGGCCTCCATGGTCTCCACCTCGGTGAGGCGGGCGGCCAGCTCACGGAGCACCTTCTCGCGCTTGCGCAGCACCTCCTTGGCGCGGAGGAATGCCTGCTCGACGAGGTGGTGCACCTCCTGGTCGATCTCGGAGGCGATCTCCTCGGAGTAGTTGCGCTGCTCACCGAGGTCGCGGCCTAGGAACACCATCTCCTGGCGCTCTCCGAAGGTGCGCGGACCGAGCTTGTCGCTCATCCCCCACTCCGTCACCATCTTGCGGGCCAGGTCGGTCGCCTTGCGAATGTCGTCACTCGCCCCGGTGGTGATGTTGGCCTCACCGAGGACGAGGTCCTCGGAGCAGCGGCCGCCGAGGATCTGGGCCAGCTGGTCGAGGAGCTCCGCCTTGCTGACCAGGTACTTGTCCTCGGTGGGCAGCGAGAGTGTCCAGCCCAGGGCCATGCCCCGACTGACGATGGAGACCTTGTGCACGGGGTCGGTGTGCTCCAGCGACATTCCCACCAGGGCATGGCCCATCTCGTGGTAGGCGATGATCGCCTTTTCCCGCTCGCTCATCATGCGGCTCTTGCGCTCGGGTCCGGCGATGACCCGCGCGATGGCCTCCTCCAGGTGCGGCATGCTGATGAGCTTCCGGTTCTGGCGGGCGGCGAGGATGGCGGCCTCGTTGATGAGGTTGGAGAGGTCCGCACCCGAGAAACCGGGAGTCTGCTTGGCCAGCACCTCCAGGTCGACGCCGGGGTCGAGCGGCTTGTTGCGCGAATGGACCTCGAGGATGGCCCTCCGGCCGCGGATGTCGGGACGGTCGAGCATGACGTGGCGGTCGAAGCGCCCGGGGCGGAGCAGCGCCGGGTCGAGGACGTCGGGCCGGTTGGTGGCGGCGATGACGATGACGTGGGTCGAGGTCTCGAACCCGTCCATCTCTACGAGCAGCTGGTTGAGAGTCTGCTCGCGCTCGTCATGTCCACCGCCAAGGCCCGCGCCCCGCTGCCGGCCCACGGCGTCGATCTCGTCGACGAAGACGATGCACGGTGAGTTCTTCTTGGCCTGGTCGAAGAGGTCGCGCACCCGGCTGGCGCCGACGCCCACGAACATCTCGACGAACTCCGAGCCGGAGATGCTGAAGAAGGGAACGCCCGCCTCCCCGGCGACCGCCTTGGAGAGAAGGGTCTTGCCGGTTCCCGGTGGTCCGACGAGGAGCACCCCCTTGGGAATGCGGGCGCCGACGGCGGTGAACTTGTCGGGATAGCGGAGGAACTCCACGATCTCGCTGAGCTCGGTCTTCGCCTCGTCCACCCCGGCGACGTCCTGGAAGGTGATCGACGGCTTGTCACCGGCGAGCAGCCGAGCCCGGCTCCGCCCGAAGGACATCGCCTGGTTGTTGCCCGATTGCGTCTGGCGCAGGAACCACCAGAGCATCAACCCGATGAGAGCGAAGATGATCAGGTTGGGAAGGATGATGCTCAAGATGCCCGCCGCACTGCTGAACTCATCCTGAAAATTGTAGAAGCCCGCGGCGAAGAACTCCTGCGTGGCCTGGTCGCAGGAGCCAATCGTCGTGGTGTACTGGTTGCCTTGGTGGTCGGTCCAGTCGACGCTGGAGCAGTCGCCGGCGACATTCGCGGTCTTGATGGCATTCGGCGCGGTTGGATCCTTCCCATAGGTGGCCACGGCGTGAGCAAGCTGGCCGCTTGACGCGGTCGTCGCCCCGCCCGGTCCGGAGAAGCGGTAGAGGACGACAGCGACGACGACGATCGAGAGGAGGAGCAGCAGGTAGGTGAAGCTGCGCCGAGATGTTCGCATTCATGGCCAGGATAGCATGGCCCTGAATTGCCCCCCTGCGTGCGATGGCTGGGGCTGCGCGGCTAGTCCCCGGGGCTCCCGAGGAGCGCTCGCTGCCGGTCGGCGAGGACGGCGAGGCGGCGTCGCGCCCCGGGGAAGACCGCCTCCAGGGCGGGCAGGAGGTCATGACGGACGCGGCTGCGCAGGAAGCGGCGGTCGCGATTGCTGGGGTCGTCGAGGGGCTCGAGGCCGAGGGCCGCGCAGTAGGCGAGCGTGGCCTCGCGCCACACGCGGAGCAGCGGCCGGGCCCGCCCTCCCTCGCGCTCCGCCATCCCCCGAAGGCTGCCGGGAGTGGCGCTGCTCAGGATGCGCATCAGGACGGTCTCCGCCTGGTCGTCGGCGGTGTGGCCGAGGGCGATGACGTCCGCCCCGAGGTCGTTGCCCAGCTCGGTGAGGGCGCGGTGGCGGGCCTGGCGGGCCCGGTCCTGGAGTGATGGCCCCGGCCCCACGTCGACGCGAAGGGGGTTGAAGGGAAGTCCGAGGCGAGCGCAGATGCTGCCCACCATCACCGCTTCGTCCGCCGAGTCCGGACGCAGGCCGTGATCGACGTGCGCCACGTGCAGCCGCCAGGCGCGCGGCGGGGCGAGGCGCGTCAGGGCGTCGAGGAGCGCCGTCGAGTCCGGTCCGCCGCTGCAGGCGACGAGGACGCGCTCCCCGGGGCGCAGCACACCGCGCCGATCGCAGGCGGTGGCGACGGCGCGCCGGACCCGGCTCACCGCCGCGGTTCGCTCCGCCGGGGGCAGCCCCGAGCCGTGGCCCACCCGCGGCCGGCCGCGTGGGGACATGGCGGTACCTGGATTCGAACCAGGGACATACCGGGTATGAGCCGGCTGCTCTACCACCTGAGCTATACCGCCGTCAGTGAGCGGATGGGGTGGTTGCGGCGGCTGGATTCGAACCAGCGACCTTCGGGTTATGAGCCCGACGAGCTTCCACTGCTCCACGCCGCAGGGGCAGCATAGCGCAGGGCGAGAGAGGGGAAGGCTCAGCCCGCCGGGGTGGGACTGCCGGTCGGGGCCGGCGACGGCGTCCCCGGGCGCAGCAGGGTGGGGGCGCCGGATGCCGTCGGGGTGGGAGCCGACGTCGCCGACGGTGTGGCGGTCGGCGTCGGCGGCGGGCTGTAGGTGGGCAGGGGAGCGTTGATCCCCCCTCGGCTGGGGACGTGCTCCCCGCTCGGAACAACGACGTAGATGCTTTCGCCGGGGAGGTGGAAGCCCAACCGGCGGGCCTGCTCCTCGACCCAGGCCGACTGCTGCGCCTCCCGGATCTCCACCGTGCGCTCGGCGATCTGTTGCTGGAGGGCGGTGTTCGAGCTCTGCAGACGGGCAACTCCGGAGGCGAGGGCGCGGTCCTCGGCAGCCGCTCCATAAAGGGAGTACGCGGCCCACCCGCAGGCCACAGCAGCCATCAGGGCGAGCAGGCGGCGGGCGGTGAGCGGACCCGGCCGCGGGGTGGGAGCGGGTGATTTCATGCCGGCCCTTGAAGACGTGATGAGGGACTGGCCGTGTGGCCCGCATAGTCTGGCCCCATCTCGGCCGTATTGACAAGGGGTCGGCGATCCCGGCAACCCTCACGCCCCCATTAGGAGCCGGAGCCGGGCGCCTCCGCCGGGCCGGGCGTGGGAGCGTCGTCGCTCTCCCTCCAGCGCCGCCCCCACTCCGGCGCGGAGAGGTCGTGGAGGTCAACGCCCTCAGAGCGTGCCGCGGCCTCGAGGCGGCGGAAGCGGTCGGCGAAGCCGGTGGCCCGGCGGCGCAGGGCATCCTCCGGGTTCACCCGAAGGTGGCGGGAGAGGGCGACGGTGGCGAAGAGAAGGTCGCCCACGGCGGCCTCCAGGGCCAGCGGCGCGGACGGCGGCGGCGGCGCGTGCCCGGCGGCGCTGTCCGCGGCGCCGACGCCTCCCCCCTCCCCGCCACCGCCATCCGGCCGCCCGCCGGGGCTGGCCTCCCCCTCCGTCACCGTCCAGTCCGCCCCCCGCTCAGCCCCGGGCGGCGCGGCCGCGGCCAGGGTCGTGACCACCTCGAGCGCCTCCTGGAACCTGACCAGGGCCTCGGCCACGGTCGGCGTCTCGTCGAAGCCGACCCGGGCAGGACGCTTCTGGACTCCCTGGGCGAAGGCCAGCGCGGGCATGGCGTGGGGCACGCCCTCGAGGAGGGAGATCCGGTCCCGCTTCTCCGCCCGCTTGAGACGCTCCCAGTTGACGACCACGTCGGCGGGACCGCGAACCGCGACATGGCCGAAGACATGCGGATGGCGGTGGATCATCTTGGCCCGCGTCACCTCGGCCACGTCCCCGATGTCGAAGCCGCCCGGGCCCTCGGCGGCGATGGCGCAGTGCATCAGCACCTGGAGGAGGAGGTCGCCGAGCTCCTCGCGGAGGGTCTCCGGCCCTCGGGAGTCGATCGCCTCCAGGAGCTCGTAGGTCTCCTCCAGGAGATAGGGGCGGAGGGACCGGTGGGTCTGCTCGCGGTCCCAGGGGCAGCCCCCCGGCGCCCGCAGCCGTTCCACCACCTCGTTGAGCTGGCGCAGGGCCTGGGCCGCTTCTTCCCTCATCGCACGGTCTCCTCTCAGACAGGGAGGGCCTGGCGGGAACGCACCAGCCGGCCCAGCTCACGCAGGACCTCGAGGAGCGCATCCTGCCATTCGCGGTCGGCGCTCCGCCCCGGCGGGGGGAGCACGTAGAGGCGGGTGGGAGAGGTCGCGGTGTGGGCGCGCCACTGCCGCGCCACCCCCTCGAGGTCGAGGCCGTGGCCGGGGGGAAGCTGGATCAGGACGCCGGCCGACCGCCCCCCGCGGGATCCGTCCGGGCCGGTGTGCGTCTCCACCGACTGCACCGAGGCGGCGGCGGCGAGGAGGCGCACCCGCAGCGAGTAGACGAGGCCCTGGGCCTCGGGGGGAAGCGGTCCGAAGCGGTCGACGAGAGACCGGGAGGCGCGATCCAGCTCGATCTCGCTGGCGGCGGCGGCGAGATCCTGATAGCAGCGCAGCCGGAGGCGTTCCTCGGCGATGTAGGCGGCGGGGAGGAAGGCGCGCAGCGGCAGGGCGACGGTGACCTGGGCCGGGGATTCCACCACCTTTCTCCCCTGCAGGGAGCGCACCGCCGTCTCCAGGAGGCGGTTGTACATCTCCAGCCCGACGGCGGCGATCTCGCCATGCTGCTCCTCCCCGAGGAGGTTGCCGGCGCCGCGAATCTCGAGGTCGCGCATGGCGAGGGTAAATCCCGCGCCCAGGTCCTGCAGCTCGCCGATGACGTCGAGACGCTTGTCCGCCTGCTCGGTGAGAGCGCGCTCCCCCGGATAGAGGAGGTAGGCATAGGCCCGCTGCCCGGCGCGGCCGACCCGGCCGCGGAGCTGATAGAGCTGGGCCAGGCCGAGACGGTGCGCGTTGTTGACGACGATCGTGTTGGCGTTGGGGATGTCGAGCCCGGACTCGATGATGGTGGTGCAGACCAGGACGTCGATGTCGCCCTCGACGAAGGAGCGCATCACGGCGGCGAGCAGATCTTCGTGCATCTGGCCGTGGGCCACGGCGACGCGAGCCTCGGGGACAAGCTCGCGCATCCAGTCCGCCTCGCGCTCGATGCTCTGGACTCGGTTGTGGACGTGGAACACCTGCCCGCTCCGGGCCAGCTCCCGGGTCACCACCTCGCGGACCAAGGAGTCCTCCCGCGCCGTCACGTAGGTCTTGATCGGCTGGCGCTCCTCCGGCGGGGTCTGGATGACGGAGAGGTCGCGGATGCCGGCGAGGGCCATGTGCAGGGTGCGAGGGATGGGCGTTGCCGAGAGGGAGAGGACGTCGACGGCCACCCGGAGCTCTTTGAAGCGCTCCTTCTGGAGCACGCCGAAGCGCTGCTCCTCGTCGATGATGACCAGCCCCAGGTTGCGAAACTCGATGTCCCGCTGCAGGAGCCGGTGGGTGCCGATGACGACGTCGACGCCGCCCATGCGCAGGCCGAGGAGGGTCGCGCGCTGCTCCTCCTCGGTGCAGAAGCGGGAGAGCTGGCGCACCGTGATGGGGAAGGGGCGGAGCCGCTCGGAGAAGGTGAGGAAGTGCTGCTGGCAGAGCACCGTGGTGGGGACGAGCATGGCCACCTGACGGCCATCGGCCACCGCCTTGAAGGCGGCGCGCAGAGCCAGCTCGGTCTTGCCGAAGCCGACGTCGCCACAGACCACCCGGTCCATGGGCCGCGACGCCTCCATGTCCCGCTTGATCTCGTCGAGCACGAGCACCTGGTCGGGTGTCTCCTCGAAGGGAAAGGACTCCTCCAGCTCACGCTGCCAGTCCGAATCCTCCGCGAAGGCGTGCCCCGGGGCTGCCTCGCGGCGCGAGTAGAGGGCGAGGAGCTCGCGGGCCACCTCCTCAGTCCGCTCGCGAACCCGCCGCTTGGTCCTCTCCCAGTCTCCGGTGCCCAGGCGGGAGAGGTTGGGATGCGCGTCCGAGCCCCCGATGTATCGGTCAATCCTGTCCAGATGCTCGACGGGGACGAGGAGCCGGTCGGCGTCCGCGTACTCCAGCACCATGTACTCGCGCTCCACCGCCGCCCCCACTCCGTCACCGCCGGCGCCGTCGACGGCCACGCGGCGCATCTCGATGAAGCGGGCGATGCCGTGGTCACGGTGGACGACCAGCTCACCGGGGGTGAACTGGAGGACGAATGCCTGCGCCGCCGCCCGCCCCGAGGCCGCCCGCCGAGCCCCGCGCGCCGACGTCGATTCCGCCCGCCGCGCCCCCCGGGCCAGCGGTGATCCGCGCCGCTTGACCACCCCGAAGAGCTCGTGGTCACTGAAGACGGCGAGGGACAGGTCGGGGGCGCGGAAGCCGGCGGAGATCTCCCCGGCTGAGACGAGGAGCGCACCGCGAGCGGCGGCGAGGCTGTCGGCGGCGGGGTCGTCGACGCTCACCGGCTCGAGCCCCGCGTCGGCGGCGAGCTCCGCGAAGCGCCGTTCCTGCCGGGACACGACGAGCACGGTGGCGCGGGTGGCGAGCTCGGGGGCCACCTCGGCGGCGAAGGCCTCCCAGCGGCCCGCATAGGGCTCGGCGGCACGCCAGCCCAGGTCGGCCGCGGAACCCTCCTCCACCGCCTCGGGGGTGAGCTCGGCGGCGCGGGCCAGCTCGACGTCGAGGCTCGCGAGGGGGAGCAGCCCGCTCCACGCCCCGGCGGGGAGCTCGCCACGCGCCTCCTCCTGCTCGCGCAGGGCCCCCATCTCCTCGGTGTGGCGGGCGGCGGCGCGGCGGATCCGCCCGACCGCCCCGGCGACCAGCACGATCGCCTCGGGGCCGAGGTGGTCCCAGAGGCTCGCCGCGCCGTTGAGATAGGGGCCGAAGAGGTCTACCCCCTCGTCGTAGACGGCCGACTCAAGCTGGGCGCGATCCTCCTCCCACTGCTCGCGAACCTCCGGCCGGCAGGTGGAGACGTCGAGGCGCGAGACCTCGGCCAGAGCCCGCTCCAGCGCGGCGGGACGGAGGTCCAGCTCCCGTGCCGGGAGCAGGCGGACGCGCTCCAGGCGGCCCGAGGAGACCTGGGAGGCAACGTCGAAGGGGCGGATCTCCTCGATCTCCTGGCCCAGCCACTCGGCGCGCCACGGCCGGCCGCGGTCCAGCCCGAAGACGTCGACGATGCCGCCCCGAACCGCCATCTCCCCGGGGCCGGTGACGGCGTCGACGCGCCGGTAGCCGAAGCTCACCAGGGCGCGGATCACGCTCTCCCGGCTGACCCGGGTGCCGGGACGGAGCTCGAGGCTCGAGGTGAGCGCCTGAGCCGGGAGGGTGGGACGAAGGAGACCGGCCGGCGAGGCCACGACGAGCGCCGGCCCTCCGGCGTGGAGCAGGGCCAGGGTGGCGATCCGCCGGCGGGTCACCTCCTCCGAGGGCGGGACGCGGTCGAAACCCGGGGTGTCCGCCGCCGGCCACAGCCCGAGCCCCTCCTCGCCGCCCCACAGGCGGGCGTCGGCATAGACGGCCTCGGGGTCGCTGGCCACCAGGAGAACGGGACGACCGGCCCGCCGCCTCGTCCACCAGGCGATGAGACCGACCGCCCCGGAGGGGACGCCCCCGAGCCGGCGCACGGAACCGTCGACCATCTCCTGGAGCGGGCGGCAGCCGTCGAGGAGGGAGCCCAGGGTGGGCGGGCTGGAGCGAACCTCAGGCACTCGGCGGATCCGGGGGAGGCTGGCGGTTGAATTGGTTCATCGCGCTCTCGAGACCGTCGCGCACGACTGCAATCGTGGCATCGGCTGCGCGCCGGACGATCGCCGGCAGGGCGGCGCGCTCGTCGCCCGCGAAGGGGGTGAGAACGTAGTCGATGGTGTCGCCGCCATCGGGCGGCCGGCCGACGCCGACGCGGACACGGATGAAATCGGGCCGGCGCCAGGCGGCGATCAGCGAGGCCACCCCCCGATGTCCTCCGGCGGAGCCGCCCCGCCGGATGCGCAGCCTTCCGAAGTGGATGTCCACGTCGTCGTGCACCACCACGATGTCGGCGACGTCGACCCCGAGAGTGCGGGCGAGGTGGACGCCGGCCCGGCCGCTCTCATTCATATATGTGCTGGACCTGGCCAGGATGAGCTCCAGGCCATCGACGCTGCCGCGGCGGATCCGCGCCGGGCCGCTCCGCTCCCCGCGCCCGAAGCGGCCCCGCTCCTCGATCTCGGCAAGGACCATCCAGCCGGCGTTGTGGCGGGTGTCGGCGTACTCCTGGCCGGGGTTGCCGAGGCCGACGATGAGGTTCACGACCCACCGACGGGCAGATCGGGAACCGGCTGGTCGGGGAGGAGGCGGCGGGTCTCTCCCACCATCCGTGCCGCCGCGCCCGGCTCGGCGTGGTCGTGACCGAGACAGTGGAGCAGCCCGTGGACCGCGAGGAGGCGCAGCTCGGCGGCCGGGTCGCCGGGGTTCTGGGCCCGGGCGCGCTCGACGGAGATGGCGACGTCCCCCACCCAGGCCTCACCGCCGGGAAAGGAGAGGACGTCAGTCGCCTCGTCGAGACCGGCGTGCCGCCGGTTGAGGGCGCGCAGCTCCGCGTCTCCGGTGAGGCGCAGCGCCAGCCCGGCCCGCGCCGGCACGCCGAGGGCGTCGCCGCTCCGGCGGAGCAGGGCGCCGAGGGAGGCGGCGCGGATCGCCGCCAGGTCGGCTGGCGTCAGGGTCGGCGACCGGTGGAGGGTGACCCGCATCAGCGGGCGTCGGGCACGGCGGGCGGCGACTGCTGAGGCGGACGGCTCAGCTTGCCTTGGCCCGGCGCTTCCGGGCCGCCACCAGCTTGCGCTTGCGGCGCACCGACGGCTTCTCGTAGTGCTCGCGGCGGCGAACCTCGGAGAGGATCCCGTTCTGCTTGATCTTCTTGTTGAAGCGCCGGAGCGCCAACTCGAAGGTCTCGCCTTCACGGACTTTGACCTCAGCCACTCGTTCGGGGTTCACCTCCTCGGCCGCCACGGGCGGTGATCATGCGGACAGCGCCCAACTGTACCAGGGGGGAGATGGGAGGGCGGCCGGCAAACGGATGTACGCCGGCCGGCGCTATGATGCCCCGATGTTCGGGGACGGGATCGCCGCTCAGACCGAACCGGACGGAGCCGGTCAGCGCACCTCCCTGGACGCCGCTCAGGAGGAGGCGGTCGGCCACGGCGAGGGGCCCTGCCTGGTCCTGGCCGGGCCGGGATCGGGAAAGACCCGGGTCATCGCCGAGCGCTTCCTGCGCCTGGCGCGGCAGGGAAGCTCTCCGGACCGCCTCCTCGTCCTCACCTACACGCGGCAGGCGGCGGCGGAGATGCGCGACCGGGTCGAGCGCATTCACGGACCCTTCGAGGGAGAGCCGCCGCTCGCCAACTACCATTCGTTCGCGCAGCGGCTGCTGCGACGCTTCGGCTTCCGGCTCGGCATCTCCCCGGCCTTCCGGATCGCCGACGAGGCGGAGCGCTGGTTGGTCGTCGAGGCCATCGTCCGCGAGCTGCGTCCACCCACCCTCTACAACCCGCTGCGCCCCGACGAGCTCATCGACTCCGTTCTCGAGCTCATCGAGAAGGCCAAGCAGGAGCTCGTCTCCGCGGAGCAGTACGCGGCTTGGGCGGAGGCCCGGCTCGAGGCGGCGGGGAGCGGAGCCGAGGGTGAGCTATTGCTCCGCCACCGCGACTGCGCCGAAGTCTACCGGCGCCTCGAGCGTCGCTTCCTGGAGCGGGCCATCCTCGACCACGACGACACCATCCTCTACGCTCAGCGCCTGCTCCAGGACGACGCCGAGGTGCGCGCCGCCGTCGCCGGATCCATCGACTACGTGATGGTCGACGAGTACCAGGACACGAACTATGCGCAGGCGCGGCTCGTCGAGTGTCTCGCCGGCGAGCGCGCCAACCTCCTCGTCGTCGCCGATGACGATCAGTCGATCTACAAGTTCCGGGGCGCCTCCCTCGCCAACCTGCAGCGCTTCGAGCGCCTCTTCCCGCAGCACCGCCGCATCGTCCTCGACGTCAACTACCGGTCGCACCAGGTGATCGTCGACGTGAGCCGAGCCCTCATCGGCGCGGCCAGCCCGGGAACCCGTATCGAGAAGCATCTCCGCGCCCAACGCGGGGCCGGCGGGGCGGTGGAGGTGTGGCAGGCTGGCGACGAGCGCGCCGAGGTGACGGCCGTCGCCGGCGAGTGCGCCCGTCTCGTCGCGGAGGGGACCGATCCCGACGCCATCGCCTGGCTCTTCCGCCGTCACGACGACATGCGCCCCGCCATCCGCGCCCTCGAGGAAGCGGGGGTCGCCTACACCGTGCACGGCGGGCGCGGCTTCTTTCAGTGCCCGGAGGTGAAGGATCTCGTCGCTCTCCTCACGGCGGTGGGCGATCCCGACAACTCGCAGGCGGTGCTGCGCTGCCTCAGCCTTCCCGCCTACGCCGTCAGCAACGCCGGGAGGCTCAGCCTCAGCCGGGCGGCGCGGGAGCACGATGTCCCCCTCCTGGCGGTGATCGACGCCGGCATGGGGGAGCTCAGCCCCGCCGATGCGGCGGCCGCCCAGCGGCTTGGCGCCACCCTCCTGGAGCTGCACGGCGAGGTGGTCCGGGCCGACGTCCGCGATCTTTTCTTCAGCGCGCTGGAGGCCACCCAGTTCCTCGGCGTCATCGCGCCGCTGCCGGCCGGAGCCCAGGCCCAGGCTGGCGCCAACCTCAACAAGTTCGGCGAGCTCCTCGAGGCCTTCGCCGACTGGAGCGAGGACCGCAGCCTCGGTCTCGCCCTCCGCTACCTGGCCATCCTGCGTCGCGACAGCCGGGCCGCGGACGAGATCCCCGCCGTGGACAGCGCCGGCTCGGGCGTCCACCTCCTGACCGCCCACGCCGCCAAGGGGCTGGAGTGGCCGGTCGTCTTCCTGGGCCGCTGCAGCGAGGAGCGCTGGCCGGGGCGGGGGGGCTACCCCAACCGCCTCACCCTCCCCGATGAGCTGGTTCCGGAGCCGCCCCCGGCCGGCGAGGCCGCCCGCGACGAGGAGCGCCGCCTCCTCTACGTGGCGGCGACACGGGCCCGAGATCGTCTCGTCTTCGCCCATGCGCGGCGCTACCCGCACTCCTTCCAGAACGAGCGGGCGAGCCCCTTCCTCGGCCCCCTTGACGGGGAGGTGGGGATCCTCCGGCGGAGCATCGCCGGCTCGCCGCCGCCGGCGCCGCGCCTTCTCTCCGCTCCCGTCGGGGGCGATGGTCCGCTGCGCGCCTCCGTCTCCGACCTGGCCACCTTCCGGGAATGCCCGCGCCGCTATGCCTACCGCTCGATCCTTCGGCTGCCGGCTCGGCCCTCCGAGCAGCGCTGGTACGGAACCCTGATGCACCGGGTCCTCCAGGACCTCGCCGGCCGCCGCCGCGCGGGAGCTGAGGTGAGCGCGGACGACGCGGCCCGCCTGTGGGCGTCGGCGTGGGAGCTGGCGCGGGGACCGAAGGGCGCCCACCCCGAGCTACGCGACCTCGGCGAGGAGCAGCTGCGCCGCTACCTCGCCTCCCCGGGATGGCTTGGCGCCCGGCCGGTGGACCTCGAGCGTCCCTTCGCGCTCAGCCTGGGAATCGGCGAGGTCAGCGGACGATGGGACCGCGTCGACGAGCTGACCGACGGCGAGCGCGTGGTGGTCGACTACAAGACCGGACCCCCGCGCGGCGAGGCCGAGCTCCGCCGCGACCTCCAGGTCCGCGCCTACGGGGTCGCCGTCGCCCGGGAGCGGCGCGCCGACGCGAGCACCGTCGAGCTGCACTGGCTGCAGACCGCGGAGGTCAGCCGGTTGAGCTTCGACGAGACCGCGCTCCGGCGCAACCTCTTCCAGCTGGAGAGCGTCGCCGTGGAGCTGGCCGACGCCCGACGGCGCCGCGACTACCCACCCCGGCCGAGCGCCTGGCGCTGCGCGCGCTGCGACTACCGGACGGTGTGCGACGAGGGGCGCGGCGCCGCGGAGTGAAGAGGCGGTTCAGCCGTCGAGCCAGGCCAGCGGGCAGCGACCGTCCTCCCCGCCGCTGACCCGGAAGGGAAGACCGTCGGCGAGCGTACCGCGCATGGGCACGACGCGCCGCCCGGCGCAGGGAAGCGGCTGACCAGGAACGAGGCTCGGGCAGCGGCCCTCGGCATCCGGCCCGTGGCAGAAGTCCAGCGCGTGGCGCTTTGCCCCTTCTGTCATGGCAAAGAGACGGTCCCGGTCTGGCGGCATCATCGTGATCACCCTCTGCGCTCATCATGCGCCGCAGAGGAGGCGCTGCCAGCGCCATCGGTCCCAGAAGGGTTGAGGACCTTGGGCTCTGGCCTCACCGTTCGGCGACCCATGAGGATGTGGCCCATGAGTAGTCCGTCCGACCCTGTGGCCGCCGCCCTGCCGTCCGGGAGAGAGTAGCCCCATGGACAGTCCGGCGCCGTATATCCACTGGGGATTCATCCTCATCTCGCTGCCCAACCTCCTCGTCATCGTCGTGATGCTGCTGATCTTCGTCGGCGCCCTGCTGGCGCCCTTCCCGCACCACGGCGACAGCCGGCGAGGGCCCGGCGATGCCTGACACCCTGACACCGGGCGTGCGGACGCCGGGTCAGCCGGAGGGAGGCGAGGTCGGGGTTGAGCCGGAGCCGGGTTGGACGGCGGCGGTTCGCCGCAGCGTGGAGCGCCGCCTTCCGATCACCGAGCTGCTGCCGACGCGCCAGCCCGCATACGTCGGCTCCTGGGTCTACGTCTTCGGGGTCGTCGCCATCGCCGCCCTGGTGTGGGTGGTGCTGAGCGGAGTCGTCCTGGCCTTCATGGGATCCGCCTGGTGGCACATCTCCCCCCTTGGCCACTTCCTCAACAGCGTCCACTTCTGGTCAGCCCAGATGTTCTTCATCTTCATGGTCCTCCACCTCTGGGGGACGTACTGGATGGCCAGCTGGCGCGACGGCCGGGCGGCGACCTGGATGGTGGGAGTCGTCATCTTCCTGGTCAGCCTCGTGACCGCCTTCACCGGCTACCTGATCCAGCAGAACTTCGCCTCCCAGTGGATCGCTGTCAATGCCAAAGACGCCATCAACTCCACGGGGTTGGGCGGCTTCTTCAACACCCTCAACTTCGGCCAGATGTACGGGCTGCACGTGATGCTCTTCCCGATCGCCGTCACCCTCCTTGTCGTGCTCCACATCGTCCAGGTGCGCAGCAAAGGCGTGGTCCGCCCCATCGAGGATCCCTATGTCCCGAATGAGCCCGGGAGCGCCAGGTGAAGGCGGTGAGGGGCCGGAGGGTCCCGGTCGAGAAGACGGAGTACTACCGGGGGATCCGGACGGCTCCTTACGACCTCGTCAAGGAGCTGACGATCGGCATCGGCGGCCTCTTCGTCGTGATCATCATCCTCGCCGCGGTGCTCTCCTCCCCGGATGTTCCCTCGGCCACCATCCGCAGCTGGGCGAACGCCCAGCCGGTCGACTTCGTGACCACCGCCGCCAACGAGCTGGACGGCCAGAGCACGGTGGCCCAGTACGGCCCTCCCTACAACACCAACGACGGATCGGTGCAGAGCTGGGGTCCCTTCGCGCCCCAGGAGTGGGCCGGCACCTGGGTCAAGGTGAACCCACCGCTTGACTTCGTGCTCCAGCCCCTGCAGCAGACGAGCGCCGCCGACCCGCAGCTCACCGCCGCGCTGTCGAGTTACAACGGCGCTGGAAGCGCTCAGCAGCAGGCGTGGCTCGCCGCCTACCTGAAGGCGCTGGACAAGGCGAGTGTCGCCAACAACGTGGTGACGGTGCCGGCGGGGAACGACGGGCCGGTGCCCACCCTCATGGATAGGGAGCTCAAGCTGGCCCGGTCAGGTGGCCTGGACGCGCTCCTTCTCACCAGCGACCACTTCTATCAGACTGACTACAGCAAGCCGCTCCTCTTCATGGCGGACGGCGGTTATCTCCCCGGGCTGGCTCAGGCCCAGAAGCTGACCGGCTCGCAGTGGGGGATGATGAACGAGACCGGGCGCTACCCCGGTCAGGCGTGGCTCTGGCTCTACACCATGTGGTACCAGCTCCCGCCCTTCACCAGCGACAGCGGTTTCCTGGGGATCAGCGGCGCCAACGCCGACCTCGCGGTGGTCGGGATCATGGCCATCCTGACCCTCCTCCTGCTGCTCGTCCCCCTCATCCCCGGCCTCCGCGACCTGCCCCGCTGGGTCCCCCTCCACCGGCTGATCTGGCGCCGCTACTACAGGGACCGCGGGAGCACCTAGCCCTCCCGGCCCTTGGGCCCGCGCAGGTGGGGACGGGTAGCCCTACCGATCCCGCACCGCTGCACCGTACGGTCGAGGTGATGAGACCTACCGGAGCCCGCCCATGAGCGCGGTGCGTATCGAGACCAAGGACGCGGCCCTGGGGGCCGCCAGCCGCAGCGTCACGCTGACGGCCCACCGCAGCCGCGCCTGGCTCCCACTTCTCGCGGTTCTCGGGCCGGGTCTCATGGTGATGCTCGCCGACACCGACGTGGGCAGCATCGTCACCGCCGCGCAGTCGGGCGCGCAGTGGGGCTACCGCCTGCTGCCCCTCGAGCTCCTCCTCATCCCCGTCCTCTACCTCGTCATGGAGCTCACCGCCCGGCTCGGCATCGCCACCGGAAAGGGGCACGCCGAGCTGATCAAGGAGAGATTCGGTCAGCGCTGGGCAGCGCTCTCGGTCGCCACGCTGGCGGTGACCGCACTCGGGGCTCTGGTGACGGAGCTCGCGGGCATCGCCGGCGTGGCGAGCCTCGTCGGTGTTCCGGCCCAGCTGGCGGTTCCGATGGCCGCCCTGCTCCTCGGCATCGTGGTGGTGTCGGGAACCTACCGGCGGGTCGAGCTCATCGGCCTGAGCCTCGGCCTCTTTGAGCTCGCCTTTCTGGTCGCAGCCATCCGGGCTCACGTCGACCCGCGCTCCCTGGGCACCAGCCTGTGGGCCGGACAGCCGCTCGGCAGCCCCGCCTATCTGGCCATCGTGGAGGCCAATGTCGGAGCCGTCGTCATGCCCTGGATGATCTTCTACCAGCAGGCGGCCACCGTCGACAAAGGGCTCACCCGGCGGCATCTCCGCGCGGCCCGCACGGACACGGCCGTGGGAGCCGTGGTCACCCAGCTGGTGATGATCGCCGTCCTCGTGGTGACCGGTGCGACCCTCGCCGGCAGCGGCTCGGCGCCGCTGCGGAGCATCCCCCAGATCTCCGCCGCTCTCACTCCTTTCCTCGGAGCGCCGGCGGGGCGGTTGGCCTTCGCCCTCGGCACTTCCGGCGCGGCGCTGGTGGCGGCCATCGTCGTCTCCCTGGCCGTCTCCTGGGGCTTCGCCGAGCTGGCCGGAAAACCGCGCAGCCTCAACCTCTCGGTGCGCCGGGCCCCGCTCTTCTATGGCGTGTACTTCGGAGCCCTGCTCGTCTCCGCGATCCTCGTGCTGACCAGCGCTTCCCTGGTCCGGCTGGCCATCGAGGTCGAGATCCTCAACGCTCTCCTGCTCCCCATCGTGCTCGGCTTTCTCGTCGCCCTGGCGTGGACGGCACTGCCGAGAGCCTTCCGCCTGCGCGCCTGGGAGCGCGTGGTCCTGGTCGCCGTCACCGTCACCGTCACCGCCGCCGGACTGGCGCTGGCCGTCGCCGCGACGGTCTAGTACCCGGGGCTTCCGGGGCCGCTCAGGGCGCCCGGGGTCACGGCCATTCGGTCGGCTGGTTCTCCTTCCGCTTGGCGACGAAGGCCGCCACCTCGGCGCGACGCTCCAACCCCAGCTTCATCAGGATGTTGGAGACGTAGTTCTTCACCGTCTTGTCGGCGAGGTGCACCCTCTCGGCGATCTGCCGGTTGGTGAGGCCCTCGGCGACGAGGGCGAGGATCTTGCGCTCCTGCGGGGTCAGGTCGTTGATGATGTCCCCGGGGGTCACGACCTCGCCGCGAAGGCGGGCGAGGACGCGCTCGGTGACCTGCGGATCGAGCAGGGAATGGCCGCTCGCCACCTGGCGGATCGCGCCCACCAGGTCGTTGCCCCGGATCTGCTTGAGGACGTATCCCGACGCGCCGGCCATGATGGAGGTGAAGAGAGCCTCGTCGTCGGCGAAGGAGGTCAGCATGAGGACATGGGTCTCGGGGAACCCGGAGCGGATCTCCCGGCAGGCCTCGATGCCGGAGCGGCCCGGCATGCGCACGTCCATCACCACCACGTCGGGCTTGAGCCTCGCCACCTCTTCGAGGGCGGCGTCGGCGTCCCCGGCCTCGCCGACCACCGAGATCAGCGATTCCGAATCGAGGAGTCGGCGCAGGCCGAGGCGGACCAGCTCGTGATCGTCGACGAGGAGAACTCGGATCGGAGCGCTCTCGTCCATGGCTGCGAGTGTACGCGAATCCGGCCGCAGGCCCACGCTGTCGGCGCTCATTGAGTCCTAGCGCTGTCGGCGCTCATTGAGTCCTAGCGGCGACCCGCGCCGCTGCGGTCCCGCGGCCTTGCGCGACGGGCGGGATCGACGAGAGCCACGAGGAGGAGCACCAGCATGATCATGGTCATGATGCCGGCGAGCCAGAGGAAGGCAATCACCCACTGAGCCACGGACACCGGAAGCGATTCCCCCGCGTGGAGCTGGAGCGACGCGGTCATGGTCCGCCGCCCGGGGGCCGGGGGATAGGGCCATCCGGCCCAAAAGGAGCGGGACCTCGGCCCCGCGGTAGACCGGAAGCGCGAACCCAGTCAGGGCGGGCGGCCGAGCGGCCCCCGCGGAGTGATGACTTTGGCCCCTGGCGGCCGCGGTCTCGAGGAGCCGATGCTCCTTGCGTGGGACGCGCCATTCTCATCCTCGACCCTGCCAGCCATCGCCGGGTGAGCGGCTGCATCGGGCCGAGCCCTGACGGCTCCTGTCCCCGCGTTCGGATCGGCGCCGTCATCCCCTGCGCCGGCGGGGAGCTCGTCCCCAGCTGGCTCCCCGGAGCATCTCCTTACTCCGTCTCCAAGCAGATGACCCTCTGTCCACTGACGCTCGCCGAGGCACTCGCCGTGCCCTCGGACAGCGCACTGGTGGCCTGATCGACCTGACCCGTCCAAGCTCCCTGTGTGTCCAGGCGTCGTAGGTCTGGGCTCTCCCCGGCGCCGTCAGTGGCCGCAGGGAGCGAGGCGGGTGGGGAGGGTTGTCCAGCAGCAAGGCGCGTGGCCCGTCCCGTGCAAGGCGATGACCATCGCCTCAGGACAGGCCGCCCCGTCCTCCTCTAGGCTGAGCCGGTGAGCGCCGAAGTCCTGACCCCGCAGTCAGTCCCCCTGGACTGGACGGCTGACGCCGCCCTCATCGATGGCACGGCGATCACCATCCGCCCCCTCCGTCCCGGTGACGCGACGGCGCTCCGCGCCTTCTTCTCCGCCCTCTCTCCGGAGAGCATCCGCCTTCGCTACTTCTCGGCACGGCACGAGCTCTCCGACGCCGAGCTCGAGCGCCTCACCAAGAGCGACGGCCGGTCGCACCTCCACCTCGGCGCCTTCCAGGCTGCGGAGCTCGTGGGTGTGAGCGACTTCGTGACAGTGCGACCCAGCGAGGCGGAGGTGGCCTTCGCCGTCAGCGAGCGCCTCCAGGGGCACGGCGTCGCCTCTCTGCTCCTCGAGTACCTCGCCGACCTGGCCCGGAGCGCGGGGGTCACCCGCTTCCTCGCCGAGACGATGGCGGACAACCTGCGCATGCTGGACGTCTTCCGCCATGCCGGCTTCATCGAGAAGGTGGGACCGCCGGAGATGGGTGTCGTCGGGGTCAGCCTCGACATCTCCCAGACGCCGGACGTCCGCGCCGCCATCGGGGAGCGGGAGCGGCTGGCCTCAGTGGCGGCGGTCCGCACCATCCTCGAGCCTCGCAGCGTCGCCGTCATCGGAGCCGGACGCAAGCCCGGTGGCATCGGCCACGAGATCCTCCGCAACCTGGTGCAGGGTCCGTTCAACGGCCGCGTCTACCCGGTGAACCGTGGCTCCGACCACGTCTCCGGGGTCCCTGCCTACGCGTCGGTGGGCGACATCCCCGCCCCTGTCGACCTGGCGGTGATCGCCGTTCCCGCGGCCTCGGTGCTCGACGCGGTGCGCGACTGCGGCGCCGCCCAGGTGAGCGCCCTGGTGATCATCAGCTCCGGGTTCGCGGAGACCGGCGCGGAGGGTGGCGCCGTCGAGCGGGAGATCCTGGAGATCGCCCGCCGCCACGGCATGCGCGTCGTGGGGCCCAACTGCATGGGGGTCATCAACACCGATCCCGCGATACAGCTCAACACGACCTTCTCCCCCGTTCGTCCGCCGGCCGGGGACCTGGCCTTCTTCACGCAATCGGGGGCGCTCGGGATCGCCGTCATCGCCGAGGCGGAGCGGCTCGGCATCGGCCTCTCCGGGTTCGTCTCCGCCGGTAACAAGGTGGACATCTCCGGCAACGACCTGCTCCAGTACTGGGAGCAGGACCCGCGCACCGACGTCATCCTCCTCTACCTCGAGTCCTTCGGTAATCCACGCCGCTTCGGGGAGATCGCGCGCCGGGTGTCGCGCCGCAAGCCCATCATCGCCGTGAAGGGCGGGCGGAGCGCGGCGGGCGCCCGTGCGGCGGCGTCGCACACCGCGGCCCTGGCCTCCCCGGACGTCTCGGTCGACGCCCTCTTCCACCAGTCGGGGGTGATCCGGGTGCAGACGCTGGAGCAGCTCTTCGACGTCGCCCGGGTGCTCGCCTCGGCACCCCTGCCGGCCGGGAGCCGGGTGGCGGTGGTGGGCAACGCGGGAGGGGCGGGCATCGTCACCGCCGACGCCTGCGAGAGCGCTGGGCTCGTGGTGCAGCCACTGAGCCCGGAGACGCAGGCGAGGCTGCGCGAGGTCCTGCACGTCGCGGCGGCGGTCGGCAACCCGGTCGACATGACCGCCATGGCCGGCCCCGAGGAGTACGCGGCGGCGCTGCGCGCGGTCGTCGCCGATCCCGGGATCGACTCCGTCATCGCCATCTTCACCCCTCTGTACACCGACGTGGCGGGCATCGCGGAGGCCATCCGCGGGGTGGCCGCCGAGGCGCAGAAGCCACTCCTCGCCGCGCTCTTCGGCGAGGAACAGGCGACGCTCCGGCGCAGCCGCGAGCTGCCGGTGTTCAACTTCCCGGAGGCGGCCGCCTACGCCCTGGGGGCGGTGGCTGAGTATGCGGCCTGGCGGCGCCGTGACCCCGGCCAGGTGATCATCCCCGCCGACATCGACCTCGGCGCCGCCCGTGAGCAGGTGCGCCGCTGTCTCGCCGAGAACCCACAGGGTGGCCAGCTCGGACCCGACGAGGTGACCGCCCTCATGGGCGCCGTGGGGGTGCCGCTCCCGGCCACCTGCCGTGCTGACGGCGTGGAAGAGGCGGTGCGCGCCGCCGAGGTGATCGGCTACCCGGTGGTGCTCAAGGCGGCCTCGGCGAAGATCGTGCACAAGACCGAGCGAGGCGCGGTGGCCACCGACCTCGCCTCCGCCCAGGCGGTGCGCACCGCCTACGGCGACATGGAGACGCGGCTCGGCGACGAGATGGGCGGGGCGATCGTGCAGCCGATGCTGAGCGCCGGCGTGGAGACCATCGTGGGAGTGGTGCGCGACCGCCACTTCGGTCCCCTCCTCGTCTTCGGTTCCGGAGGCGTGGCCGTGGAGCTCTCGGGCGATCAGGCGTTTCGCGCCGCGCCCCTCACCGATCGCGACATCGAGGACCTCATCCACGAGCCGCGCGGCTCGCGCCTCCTCCTCGGCTATCGGGGCCGGCCCGCCTGCGACACCGAGGCGCTGGCCAACATCATCCAGCGGATCAGCGCCATGGTGGCGGCGATCCCCGAGATCGCCGAGATGGACCTCAACCCGGTGATCGTCAGCCCCACTGGGGCGGTGGCGGTCGACGTCAAGGTCCGCATCGAGCCGTTTCCGGTCGATCCCCTCGCCGGGGCTCGGCGCCTGCGCCGACCCGAGCCCGTGGGAGCGGGCCAAGGATTGGGACGCTGAGCCTGGATGGGAGCTCAACGGGCGACCTGGGTGACGGCGAAGGACTGACGCGCCGAGCCCGGATCCGGGGTCGACAGGCGAGGTGGGCTAGGGCTAGGGGCTGCGGGGCGCCCCGCGGGCCCCGGCGTTGCCGGCCACCCGGCCCCTCTGCAGGGTGGCGACGGCGTCGACCATGGCCTCCACCTCCGGATCGTGACCCGCCAGCAGCACCGTCTTGGCACCGGCCGCGCCGAGCAGCTCGGAGAGGGCAGCGGCGGCGGAGCCGGGGTCGAGATGGGCGGTCGGCTCGTCAAGGAGGAGGATGTCGGCGCGCGAGAGAACGGCCCGAGCCATGCCGAGCCTCTGCCGCTCCCCCGCGCTGAGGGGCCGGCCGCCGGCGCCGATCGACGTCGCCATCCCCTCCGGCAGCGAGCCCAGCCACGGGCCCAGCCCCACACTCTCGAGGGCCGCGGCGCACTCGGCCTCGGTGGCCTCGGGGCGGGCCAGGCGCAGGTTGTCGGCGACGGAGGCGGCGAAGACGTGGGTGGTGTCGGCGAGCCACGCGGCGCGGCGGGCAAGGCTGCTCCGGGTGAGGTCGCGGACCTCCATCCCGTCGAGGGTGGCCGACCCCCGGTCCGCCTCCAGGAAGTGGAGGAGGACGTGGAGGACGCTGGACTTGCCGGAACCGCTGGGGCCGACCAGGGCCAGGCGCTGCCCGCGGGCGACGCCGAGGGAGACGTCCTGGAGGAGCAGCGAGCCTCCGCTCTCCTCGAGCCGAGCGCCGACATCGACGTGGCAGAGGCGAGCTCCGGCGCCCTTCGCGGCCAACCCTCGATCGGCGGCAGGCTCCCGCACCGCCGGGGCGCACCGGGCGAGACCCCACAGCCGTCCCGCCGCCGCGTCCGCGCCGGCGATGCCAGCGAGCGTCGTGGGGAGGGTTGCGCACTGGTCGAGGACGGCGAGAGCCACGAAGCCCAGCACCGCCAGCATGACCCCGGAGAGCCGTCCGGCGCCGCGCAGGTCGAGGGCCGTGAGCACCACCGCCACCAGGCCGGCGCCGGCCGTCCAGGTCGAGAGGAGCCGCGCGACCCCGATGGCGGCAGCCTGCCGAAGCGCGGCAGCGCGGCTCAGGGCATGCACCTGGTCGAGCTCCCGCGCCACGAGGTCCTCCCGCCCCCAGGCAAGGAGCTCGGGCGCGGTGCGGACGGCCTCCAGCACCGAGTTCGGCGATCTGTCCGCGAAGCGCGGCCCCGGTCGCGGCGGCGGGACGTCCGAGGCGCGCGCTCAGGATGGCCACGCCGACGACCGTGACGGCGGCGGCGAGGAGCGTCCATCCCACCGCCGGGGCCAGGAGCCAGGCCACGCCGCCGCCCAGGGCTATGCTCGCCGCGACGTCGACCCCTTGCGTCACCGTCCTGGCCAGACCCTCGGCCACGAGCTCGGAGTCGGCGACGAAGCCACTCAGGACGGCCCCCGAGCCACGTTCGGGGAGGCCGTTGGGGATGAGCGGTTCGACGGTGTCGAAGAGCCAGAGGCGAAGCCGAGCCAGGGTGCGCAGGGAGACCGCATGGGTGGCGAGGCGCTGCAGGTAGCGGAAGAGCCCGCGGCTCAGAGCGAAGGCCTGCACCGCTCCGATGGCGATGGCGAGATCGAGCACCGGTGGTCGTTGGGAGGCCCGGGTGATCAGCCAGCCAGAGGTGGCCATCAGGCCGATGGCGCAGCCGGTGGCAAGCACGCCGGAGAAGGCCGCCGCTCCCAGCCAGACGGCCCTGCAGGGGCCCGACCCGGAGCGAGAGGCGCAGGGCGCTGGCGCGCGCGGGCCTCGCGATCATGCCGGCACCGCCAACGCCGCAGGAGCCGGCGCGGAAACCAAGGTTGCCGTTGGCACGGGGACGAAGCCCCCGCCATCGAGCGCCACGACACGGTCGGCGAGCCGCAGCAGGGCGGGCCGGTGCGTCACGATGAGGGCGCTCCGCCGCCGCAGCTGCTCGGCGAGGGACTCCGCCAGGAGCCGCTCCGCCGCCGCGTCGAGGTGGGCGCTGGGCTCGTCGAGGAGATAGAGCGAGGCGGGACGGAGCAGGGCTCGGGCCAAGGCGACGCGCTGGCGCTCCCCCGCGGAGAGGGGGCGACCTCCCTCGCCCAGCCGTGTGCTGAGGCCCGCCGAGAGGCGGGTCAGCAGGTCGGCGGCGCCCGCCATCGCCATCGCCTCGCGGAGCCGCTCAGCGGAGGCTGCGGGATCGGCGAGCCGGAGATTATCGGCGAGGGAGGCGTTGAGCAGGACCGGATGCTCCGGAAGGTAGGCCAGGTGCTTGCGCCAGGCCGCGAGGTCGAGGTCGCGAAGGTCGCTCCCTCCAACCTGCACGGAGCCCGCCACGGGCATGAGGAAGCCGAGGAGGAGGAAGAGGGTGGTGGTCTTCCCCGCTCCATTGGGACCGATGAGGCCGACTTTCTCGCCGGGGTGGATGGTGAGTGACGCCTCGTCCATGAGCGGCCGGTCCCCACCCGGGTGCTGGAACCGTACTGCCTGCAGCGCGACGGGTGCCCCGACGGGGTCGGCGGGAGGGCGGCCCGGTGCCCGCCTGCGTGCCCCTGCGCTGCCCTGCGCCGCGCTGGCCGCGAGGATGTCCATGACCCGGCCGGCGGCGGCCAGGCCCTCCGCGCTGTCGTGGAACTCGGCGCTGGCGCGGCGCAGGGGGAGGAAGACCTCGGGAGCGATGACCAGCACGGCCAGGGCGGTGGAGAGGCGCAGCGAGCCGGTCAGGAGACGCAGCCCCAGGGGGACGGCGAGGAGGGCGACGGCGACCGAGGCCAGGGTGTCGAGCACAAGAGCCGAGAGGAAGGCCAGGCGCAAGGTGGAGAGGCCGGCGGTGCGCAGCACCTCCCCCGCCACCGCGATTCGCTCCCGCTGCCGGCCGCTTCGCCCGAAGGCCTTGAGCACCGGCAGGCCCTCGAAGACGTCGGCGATCTGGCGTCCGAATGCCTCGATCTGGCCCCAGCGCTCGCGGGCCAGGCGCGCCCCCGTGTGGCCCACGAGCGAACCAAAGACCGGGAAGAGCCCGACGACCACCACCACGATGATTCCCGAGAGCCAGTCGAGACCGCCGATCACCACGGCCAGCCCGATGGGGGCGGCAGCCGCCAGGACGAGGTCGGGGAGGCAGCGCCCGATGTAGGGGTCCAGGGCATCGAGCCCGCGCCCGGCCAGGGTCGCCACGCTGCCCGGGGCACCGGAGCTCGCTGCGGCGCCCGACTGCAGCGCTGCGCCCAGCAGGCTCCGGCGGAGCGCCGCCCGGGCGGCCGCGCTACCGCGGGCGGCGACGATCTCCGATGCGAGGTGGCAGAGACCCCGGACGAGGATCGCTCCGGCGAGCCAGGCGACGCCGGGGAGCGGGTTGGACGGCGTCGCGGGGGAGGGCGGGGAGGCGGTAGAGCCTTTGGTCCTCGATTCACAGGGCCGGTCATGTCGACCGTCGCGCGCACCGCAGCGATGCGCAACTTAAGCCGAGGGTCATCGTCGACTGGTGCGCTTCGGCCCTGGCGAGCACCGCCGTCTGGCGTCAGCGTTGCAGGTGGAGATGATGCCGTGATCGCCACCAACGACCTCCGCCACCTCCACGACCGCCTGCGCACCGGCATCGCCGTGGTCGCCGAGCTCGAGGAGGAGCTGTTGGAGCACGAGACCGCTCAGGTGAAGCTGGAGGGATTCGACCGCGTCGTCGAATATCTGCGCTCCGTTGTCCTCCCCCATCTCCGCGGCGAGCTCGCCGTGCTCTACCCGGAGTCCCAGCTTCTCGGCGAGATCGATCAGGCCATGGTCCGCCAGCTCATCGAGAATTGCGAAGAGCTGGAGTGCGACGCGCAGCGCGTCATCCGCGACCGCGAGCGGCTGCGCCACGGAGGCTGCGACACCGTCGGATACCGCCGGCACATCACAGGTCTCGTGCGCCGCCTGCGCCGGCATATGGAGGCCGTCGAGACGCAGCTCCTCCCCGAGCTCGGGAAACGGCTCAGCGAAGACGCCGTGACCACGATCTATCACCGCATCGAGGTGGCCCAGTTCGATGCCATTCTCGAACTGCACCAAGCACCTGCCGTCCTCCTCTGAGCTGAGGGAGGTCAGCCGCGGCTAGGCGTGGAGAGGGAGCCCGGAGGCGCTCAGCTCCTCTCCACCCCGTCACCGAAGCGGGGGTAAAGGGGTGACCAGATGGCGGCGTCGACCACCTCGGGAATCCGCTCCTCGGAGAGGGCGCGCCCCACTCCGAGGTCACGGGCGAGCCTGACGAGGACGATGGCGATCTCCCGAGAGACACTGCGAAGCTCCGCCTGAGAGGGGTAGAGAGCTCCCTCCGAAAGCCGGGCGTCACTCACCATGCCCGCCAGAGTCTCCGCAGCGGCAAGGAACAGGTCGGCTGGGATCTCGCGGGCTTCCGCGACGATCGCGGCCAGCCCTATCCCGGGGAAGACGAAGGCGTTGTTGGCCTGGCCGATGACTCGCTCCCGGCCGTCGACACCCACCGGATCGAAGGGACTGCCCGTGGCCACCAGGGCACGTCCCTCAGTCCAGCGCAGAATGTCTTCGGGGATCGCCTCGCTGTTGGCGGTGGGGTTGGAGAGGGGCAGGATCACCGGATGCGGGCTGTGGCGAGCCATCTCCCGGATGGCGCGCTCGCTGAACGCCCCCGGCGTCCCGCTGGTTCCCACCAGGACGGTGGGCCGCAGCGCGGTCACCACCTCCTCGAGATCGACGGTCACCGTCCCCCCCGGCCAGAGCTGGGCCATCGTGGCCTGTGAGAGGGCAAACTCGCGCTTGTCCTCATCCATCGGGGTGCGTCCTTCGAAGACAAGCCCGTGGGAGTCGAGCATGGCAATGGCTTGCCGCGCCGCTTCCTCGGAGGCTCCGGCGCCGCGCAGCGCCCTCAAGAGAAGACGGGCGATCCCGATCCCAGCGGCTCCCGCTCCGAGGAGCACGAAGCGCTGGTCGGTGAGGCGTTCCCCAGAGCGCCGCAGGCCGGCCAGCACCCCCGCGAGCACGATGCTCGCCGTCCCTTGGATGTCGTCATTGAAGCTGGCGATCCGGTGCCGGTAGCGGTCGAGAAGACGGATGGCGTTGTGCTGCTTGAAGTCCTCCCACTGCAGCACCGCGCGGGGGAAGACCTGCATCAGGCCGCGCACGAAGGCCTCGATGAACTCGTCATACTCTGCGCCGCGAAGCCGCGGACGCCGGTACCCCGAATACAGCGGATCGTTGAGGAGCCGCGGGTTGTCGGTGCCGACGTCGAGCGACACGGGCAGGGTGAGGGAGGGATGGATTCCAGCTCCCGCCGTATAGAGGGCGAGCTTGCCGATGGGAATGCAGATGCCGCCCGCTCCCTGATCGCCGAGGCCGAGGATGCGCTCGTTGTCGGTGGCCACGACCAGCCTCACATCCTGGCGGCCCGCGTTGCGCAGCAGCTCGGGGATGCGCCCCATGTCATCAGGGGTGATCCACAACCCTCGCGGACGGCGCAGGATGTGGCTGAACTCCTGGCACGCTCGGCCCACCACGGGGGTGTAGACGACGGGCATCAGCTCCTCGAGGTGATCGGAGAGCACGCGGTAGAAGAGTGTCTCGTTGCGGTCCTGAAGGGCGGCGAGGCCGATGTAGCGCTCCAGGCCCTCCGGCTTGCGCCGGAGGTGCTCGATCTCCAGGCTGACCTGCTCGTCGAGGGACTGCACGGTCGCGGGGAGGAGGCCCCGGAGCCCGTAGGCGTCACGCTCCTCGTCGGTGAACGCCGTCCCGCGATTCACCAGGGGATCCTCGAGGAGCGTCGCTCCGCGCCCCGCGACCGCCGTCTCTCTCTCGTCGGAAATGGTGGTGATGGCCATGGTCTGCCGCCTCATACATCCATCCGCTCTGAGGGGATGGTGGGCCGGTTCGCGGCGTCGCGCCAGGGCCGAAGGTCACCCCGTCCGCCCCGAGAAGACCCGGGGCGCCGGGTCTCTCCCCTCGGAGTGACCAACGGCGGGGTCCAGCCGGGACGATGGCCTCTACTGGCGGAGGCCGCCTCCCTCCAGACTGGGCGAGTGCGACCCACTGACACGCGCGATCCCGACTGGCACCACCGCGTGGTGGACTGCCAGTGGGCCTGTCCTGCGCACACCGATGTCCCCGAGTACATCCGGCTGATCGGTCAGGGCCGCTACGGCGACGCCTATCTCCTGAACCGCGAGGCCAACGTCTTTCCGGGCATCCTGGGTCGCACCTGTGACCGTCCCTGCGAGCCCGCCTGCCGCAGAGCTCGGGTCGACGGCAACGCGGTGGCGATCTGCCGGCTCAAGCGCGTCGCCTCCGATCTGCGCGGCGAGATCGCCGACCGCCTCCCCCGTCCTCCGGAGCGGACCAACGGCCGGCGCATCGTCTGTGTGGGCGCGGGACCGGCCTCGCTCACCGTCGCCAACGACCTGCGCCCGCTCGGCTACGAGGTCGTGATCCTGGAGCGCCACGACCGTCCGGGCGGGCTGATGCGAACCAGCATCCCCGCCTTTCGCCTCCCTGAGGCTGTGCTCGACGAGGAGATCCAAGTAATCCTCGATCTCGGCGCGGAGATCCGCTATGGGACCCCGGTGAACAGCCTCCGGGCACTCCGCCGGCAGGGCTTCGACGCCGTCTTCGTGGGCAGCGGCGCCCCGCGGGGCAAGGACCTCGAAATTCCCGGCCGCCAAGCCAGCGAGCACATCCACCTTGGGCTTGACCTGCTCCAGTCGATCGCCTTTGGCCATGTGACGTCGATCGGTGAACGAGTGCTGGTTATCGGGGTGGGGAACACCGCAATGGACTGCTGCCGGTCGGCGCGCCGCCTGGGCGGCCGCGATGTCAAGGTGGTGGCGCGCCGCCCCCGCCCCTTCTTCAAAGCCTCGGAATGGGAGCTCGAGGATGCCGAGGAGGAGGGCATCGAGATCATGGTCGAGCACGCGCCCACGCGCTTCCTGGTCGAGGACGGCCGCCTCGTCGGCGTCGAGTTCGAGAGACTGCGCTGGGACGAGAATGCCACCCATTCCACCCCGCTGGGACGGGTGGTGCTCCCCTGTGACGACGTCATTCTGGCGGTGGGCCAGGATGCCGCCTTCCCATGGATCGAGCGTGACCTCGGCGTCCAGTTCGGCCGCTGGGACCTCCCCGTCGTCGATCGGGCCACCATGGAGTCGACGCTCCCGGGGGTGTTCTTCGGAGGCGATGCCGCCTTCGGACCGCTGAACATCATCTGGGCCGTCGAGCACGGACATCAGGCGGCGATCTCCATCCACAACCGGTGCAGCGGGATCCCCGTCGCCGAGCGCCCAGCCCCACAGGTGTCGCTCGCCAGCCGGGAGATGGGGCTGGGGCAGTGGAGCTACAACAACGAGTACAACCCCTCGCGGCGGCAGCGCATGGAACACGTTGCCATGCTCCGCCGTTTCCAGAGCCTGAAGCTGGAGGTGGAGGTGGGCTTCACTCCTGAGCAGACGGCTCGCGAGGTCACCCGCTGTCTCAACTGCGACGTCCAGACCGTTTTCGCACCCTCCCTCTGCATCGAGTGCGACGCCTGCATCGACGTCTGCCCCACCCGCTGCCTGACCATCACCCCGGACGGCGAGGAGGCGGAGGTCATGGCCCGGCTCTCCGCGCCCCGCCTCAACCCCGCGGAGCCGCTCTTCGTCTCTGAGCCACTTCCTCAGACCGGCCGGCTGATGGTGAAAGACGAGGACCTCTGCGTCCACTGCGGCCTCTGCGCGGAACGCTGCCCCACCTCCGCATGGCAGATGCAGAAGCTGGGGCTGCGCCTGCCACGGGCGGGGGGGTCGACCATGGCTGCGACCCCGGTCGAGGTGGGCCAGGCCGTCGTGGAGGCGTTGCCATGACCCTCATGCAGCCGGCGATGGCACCGACCGCTGCGCCGGTGACGCGAACCAACGAGCTCTCGGTCCGGATCGCCACCGTCAATGGGACGGGATCGGCCAGCGCCAACAACCTGCTGATGCGGGCCATCTTCCGCATGGGGGTGCCGGTGTCGGGCAAGAACCTGTTTCCCTCCAACATCCAGGGACTGCCCACCTGGTACGAGATCAGGGTGAGCGGCCGTGGCCACACCGCACGCGTCCTCCACCCCGATCTGCTGGTGGCCATGAACACGCAGACCCGCGACCGCGACATCGGCGATGTGCGTCCCCGCGGTCACGTCCTCTGGGATTCGTCATGGCCGCTCTCGGAGATGCGCATCCGCAACGACCTCACCTATCTGGGGATTCCCATCGCGCGGATGTGCGCTGCCGAGTTCCCCAACCCCCGTGAACGCATCCTGCTGCAGAACCTGGTGTACGCCGGAGCGGTGGTGGCACTCCTCGACATCGACCCGAGCGTCATCACGGCGCTCATCGAGGAGAGGTACAGGCGCCGAGCGCGGCTCCGCGACGCCAATCACCAGGCTCTCCTCCTCGGCTACGACTACGCGCGCTCGCACTTCGAGACCCCCCTTCCCACCCACGTCGCGCCCCTCGACCGAACCGGCGGCTCGATCATCGTCGACGGCAACACCGCGGCTGCCCTTGGCTGCGTGTATGCGGGAGCGACGGTCGCGGCCTGGTATCCGATCACCCCGTCGACATCGCTGATGGACGCCTTCAGCAGCTTCTGCCAGCGCTACCGCCACGACCCGGAGACGGGACGCAGCAACGTCATGATCCTGCAGGCGGAGGACGAGCTGGCCGCGCTCGGCACGGTGGTCGGAGCGAGCTGGGCCGGAGCGCGAGCCTTCACCGCCACCTCGGGACCCGGGCTCTCCCTCATGAACGAGACCCTCGGCCTCGCCTACTACACCGAGGTGCCGGTGGTGCTCTTCGATGTGGAGCGGGCCGGTCCCTCGACCGGCCTGCCCACCCGCACGCAGCAGGCTGACATCGTCATGGCGGCCTATGCCTCTCACGGGGACACCAAGCACATCGTGCTCTTCCCCGGCGACCCAGCCGAGGCTTTCGACTTCGCGGTGCGCGCCTTTGACCTCGCCGAGCACTTCCAGACCCCCGTGCTGGTCCTCAGCGATGTCGACATCGGGATGAACGACTGGGTGGTGCCGCGGCTCCGCTGGGACGATGCCTACCGGCCGGACCGAGGCAGGGTCCTCGACGCCTCCGCCCTGGAGCACCTCGAGGAGTTCCACCGTTACGCGGACCCCGACTCGGAAGGGGTCGCGGCGCGGACCCTGCCCGGGACCAGCCCCCGCGGCGCCTACTACACACGCGGCTCCGGTCACAACCGGTTGGGCGGCTACACCGAGGACCCCGCCGAGTATCAGGAGGTGGTCGACCGCCTGACCCGCAAGCACGCCGCCGCCGCGCGCCATGTCCCGGAGCCGGTGGTGGAGCGCCATCCCGGCGCCAGGATCGGCCTGGTGGTTGCCGGTAGCGGTGGTCCGGCCGTGGCCGAGGCCGCCGAGTCCCTCGCCGAGCAGGGCCTCGCCGCCGACTGGATGAGAGTCCGAGGCTTCCCCTTCTCCGACCAGGTCGCCGACTTCCTGGAGGGGCACGAGCGGTGCTTCGTCGTCGAGCAGAATCGCGACGCCCAGCTGCGCACCCTCCTTCTCGTGGAGACCACCGTGGCGCGGGAGAAGCTGGCCTCCGTCCTCGTCTACGGCGGATTGCCCATCAGCGCAGAGGAGGTCGAGGAATCGGTGCTCAAGCAGCTGGGCCGAGAGACTGCCGCGCCCTCGGGCCCGGCTCGGGAGCATCGCTGATGCCCTCCATCGCCAAGCCGCCCGTCCGCCACCCGGCAATGCCGGTCAACCCGCTCGGCCTCACCGTCCGCGACTACGAGGGCGCGATGTCCACTCTGTGCGCCGGCTGCGGACATGACTCGGTCACCGCCGCCATCGTGCAAGCGCTGTGGCAGGTTGCCGTGCCACCCCACATGGTGGCCAAGCTGAGCGGAATCGGATGCTCGGCCAAGACGACCGCCTACTTCCTGAGCGCCGCCCACGGCTTCAATGGCCTCCACGGCCGGATGGCGCCACTCGCCACCGGGGTGGGCGCGGCCAACTCCGAGCTTCTCCTCATCGGGATCTCCGGTGACGGCGATTCCCTCTCCATCGGGATGGGCCACCTCGTCCATCTCATCCGTCGCAATCTGCGCATGATCTACATCATCGAGAACAACGGAGTGTACGGCCTCACCAAGGGCCAGTTCTCCGCCTCCGCCGACATCGGCTCCACCACCAAGCGGGGCACCGCCAACGTCATGGAGCCGATCGACCCCATGCTGCTCGGGCTGAGCCTGGGGGCCACCTTCCTGGCCCGCGGGTTCTCGGGCGACAAAACCCAACTGGTTCCCATCATCGAGGCGGCCACGGCGCATCGCGGCCTCGCCCTCATCGACGTCATATCGCCCTGCGTCAGCTTCAACGACCACGAGGGTTCGACGAAGAGCTACCGTTTCACCCGTGAGCACGATGTGCGCGTCACCGAAGCCGACTTCGTGCCTCAGCGTGCGGAGATCCGGGCCTCCATCGGAAGTGCCGCTGCCACCGAGCTCACTCTCCACGACGGCAGCCTGGTGCGGGCCCGCAGCGTCCCGGAGGGCTACGATCCGACCGACCGAATGGCCGTGGAGCAGTACCTCCGCGAGGCTCACGGGCGCGGTGAGGTGGTCACCGGCATCATCTATGTCGACCCCTCGCGCCCGGACATGCAGGGGCTGAGCGGCACGGTGGACCGGCCGTTGGTGAGCGTCCCCTTCACCGATCTCTGCCCCGGAGCGGCTGAGCTCGAGAAGTTCGGAGAAGTCTAGATCAATTCGGATTGGGCGGTAGCAAGCCGGCTCCGCGAGGGAGATGTCGTTGAGGCCGGAGTTTAAAGGTCGCTTTAAAGGTCACGTTCGCGCGAGGTGACCTTTAAAGCGACCTTTAAACCGCCCTTGAATTCACCCCGCTACCGCGATGCCGTCCCCGCTTCTGTCAGTCGTCGACGTCATCGGCGTGGACCCGGACCAGGTGTTCGACCTCGGCGGCGATGTGCATCTCGACCGCCTCTCGGGTTGCGGCGCAGGCCAGCTCGGAGAGCTCCTCATCGATGCGGCCGAGGATCGCCTCGGCCTCCGTGTCGCAGACTGAGACGCCGAGGCGCGACGCCGCCGCCTCGACGTCCGCCTCTCCGTAGCTGACCGTCAACTCGACCGCCCGCCAGTCCGACCGCAAGGCGGTCGCCCGCGTCGTCATGCCGGGTGCGGGGCGACGGGCGCCTTCGCCCTCGTCGCGCCGCCTCTGCGGCTGGCGATCAGGGAGGTGAAGCCGGTGGCGCCGATGCTGCCCCACACGACGGTGGCGAGCAGGGCGGCGCCAATCACCAGCAGCCCGATGCCGGTCACGATGTAGCCGGGCCCATGGATGGCCGGGTCGACGAAGGTCCAGATCATGGCACCGAGGAAGGTGACGCTCGCTCCGGCAATGGTGAGAGAGGCGATGGGTCCGCGCACGTGCGGGGCGAGATAGCGCTGCACCACCAGGAGCACGAGCACCAGGGCGGGCATCAGAAACAGCCCGACGTCCTGGTGCAGCCAGGTGAAGATGCCGTCGTTGGCAGCCCCCGCGGCCTTCTGGTCACCGGCTCCGAAGAAGGTTTCGTGCATCTCGATGGTGTAGCCGGCGATGACCACGGTGGCAAAGCTCAGCGCCCAGGTCCAGGCGGCGGCGATGCGCAGCGGCCGGAACACCCCACGGCCGGCGGCCAGGGCGATCATGGTGACGGCCCCGCCGAGCATCACGGTGAGCCCGGTGATGATGTCGTCACCGGCGATCCCGTTGGTCCCGCCCGAATTCTGGAAGAGGGTGGGTGGCCCCCAGGTGGTGAAGCCCATGGCCAGGTACATCACCGTGGTGACGGCGATCCCGGCTCCCACCAGGGAGAGGCCGGCGCGCACCGCCAGCTGCGACGCCCGGCCCAGCCCCTCTCTGCCGAACTGGTTGGCCGCGATGGCCACGAGAAGGGCCATCACCGCCACCACCATGTCGTGGGAGTGAGCGCCGGTGATGCTGCCGATGAAGGTCCCGGTGTCGCTGCCGATCCACTTCACATAGGAACCCATGGGCCCAGGCGCGCCGAACTCCAGCATGAAGCCGGCGATGTGGCCCATGACCGCGGCCGCGAGCATCGACACGGTGGCCGTCAGCGAGACCCAGAAGGGAAGGCTCTGCAGCACCGCGGAGCGCCGGCGCGCCTCCAGCACCATGCCGGCGATGAGGACGATGAGGATCTCGTCGAGAGCGAAGAAGCCGGCGATCTGCGTCCACATCGCGGCCTCAGCGCCGGGAACTCGGGTGTCGAAGATGCCACCCAACGCGGTCGTCAGGGTCGCCACCACCACCCCGGCGGCGATCCAGACCCGGGTGTGCATGGAGCTGACCTGGCAGACCTGGCAGGTCAGCAGGGCGAGCAGCCCGACGAAGGAGATCAGCATGCCGTGCAGGTACATCACGTGCCAGTAGTTGGGGCTGGCGGCCGCATTCGGCTCACCGCCGAAGGGGCTGGCGATGAAGAGGCTCCCGATGGAGAAAACCATGAGCCAGGCGATGACCAGCATGGCCAGGCGCTTGGGGGTCAGCCAGGCCAGCCGCCCGCGCAGGGCCGGTGGATCGTCGACCTCCGGGGGCTCCGCGCCGATCGCGGACAGCTCGGTGGCGTTCCGGGTCATCTCTTCACCTCCACGGCTGCGAAGCCTCGGCACGGTTGGTTCGTGCATCACCATCGTCCTTGCGCGAGCTGAAGATGCCCAGGGCCACAGGTCGCCATCTGGCGCGTCGGCAGGCCCTCGGGTGGGCACCCGAGAGCACGCCCTCAGCACCGCCAAACGTCACCCCGGGCGATGACATTGGATTCGCCCTCGGCGGGACCTCAACCCGCAGAGGGCGCGTCAGGCCAGAGAGAGAAAGAGCTTCTCCAGCTTCTCCTCGTCCGCCACCGGGTCCGCGCCCACACCGGCGACGCAGTGCTGGAGGCCGCTGGCGATGAGCCGGAAGCCGGCGCGGTCGAGGGCGTGCGACACCGCGGCGAGCTGGGTGATGACGTCGGCGCAGTCACGCCCCTCGTCGAGCATGCGGATGACGCCGCGCAGCTGACCCTCGGCGCGGCGCAGCCGGCGCAGCACGTCGGTGGTGGCGGTGCGGTCAAGCTGCACGCCGGTCTCCGCCGCCCGCGACGGGCGCGGGCAGGCCCGCCAGCTCGATGTGTACCTCGGGCGGCTTCTGCAGCGAATTGTGCACCGTGCAGTGGGATACGAACTGCAGCAGGGCCGCCTCCTGCTCGCGCGGGAGCGGATCAGCCAGCTCGAGCTGGAGGGTCACGGCGCCGACCCGGGAAGGATGCGACGCCATGGAGAAGCCGGCGTTCACCGCGAGGCCGGCAACCGAGAGGCTGCGCCGGGCGAGGAAGCGCCGGGCGTAGAAGGCGACGCAGGCGACCAGGCTGGCGACGAAGAGCTCGGTGGGGGTGGGGGCGGAGTCCTGACCACCGTCAGGCACCGGCTGGTCCACCATCACGCTGTGCTGCCGGAGGGTGATCCGGAAGCGATCGCCACCCTGGTGCTGAACGCGGAGGCCGGCATCCGGGACGTTCATGCCGTCTTGGGCGTCGCCGCGGCCGCCTCCACCTGCCGCTGCACCTCGTCCATGTCGAGAGCTCGGATGGCGGTGATGAGCTGGGCCAGTGCCGGCGCGGGCAGCATCCCGGGCTGGTCGAAGACGAGGATGCCGTCGCGGAAGGCCATGAGGGTGGGGATCGACATGATTCCCAGCGAACCCGCGAGGCGCGGCTCGGCCTCGGTGTCGACCTTGGCGAAGACGATGTCGGGATGCTCGCGAGAGGCGGCTTCGAAGACCGGGCCAAAGGCACGGCACGGCCCGCACCAGGCCGCCCAGAAATCGACGAGGACGATGCCGTCCTGGGTGATGGTGTCGGCGAAGGCTTTCTCGGTCAGGGCGGTGGTGGCCATGTGTCGCTCCGTGATCTATACCCGGGAGGGTATTTTTTTCCCATGTTATACCTCCGGGGGTATCCGCGCAAGGGCCCCGGCCGCCTTCCCCAAGGTCACCGGGCGACCGGGGACGAGCGACCCTGGCGAAGACCGAGGCCATGGCGTCAGAGTGCGGGGCGATGAGCCTGGATCCGGCCACGCCCGCCCCTCCCCCGCCGCATGCGGGGAGGCTGACCGCCGACCGCCTCCGCGCGGCCGGTGTCCAGGCCGTCTTCACCCTTCCCGGCGGGCACATCGTCGAGCTGCTCGACGGCTGTGCCGAGGCGGGCCTGCGCCTCATCGATCTCCGCCACGAGGGCAGCGCCACCCTGGCAGCCCTCGGCTGGGCGCTGGCCACCGGCGCTCCCGGGGTGGCCGCGGTCACCGCGGGACCCGGCTTCACCAACGCCCTCACCGGGCTCGCCGATGCGGCACTCGGCAACGCCCCCCTCGTCCTCATCGGCGGCCGAACGGTCCTCAAACGGCGTGGCCGCGGCGCGGTCCAGGACCTCGAGCAGCTGGCCATGGTCGCTCCCATCGTCAAGTGGGCGGCGGCGGCGCACAGCCCCGACGTCGTCGAGCGCCTCACCGACGAGGCTCTGCAGCGCGCTCGCAACGGGCGTCCCGGCGCCGTCTATCTCGAGGTGCCCCACGACCTCTTCATGGCCCGTCTTCCCTCGGTCGCGACCGGGTGGGGATTCCCCACGACTTCGCCTCGGCCAGCGGCATCCGCCGTCGACCTGGAACGGGCCCTGCAAGCCCTGCGCCGCGCCGAGCGTCCGGTGGCGCTGGCCGGGAGCGGGAGCTTCTGGTCGGGAGCCGGCGACGCCCTGGTGCGCCTCGCCGAGAGCCTGCAGATCCCGCTCATCACCACCAGCGCCGCGCGCGGCCTCGTCGCCGACTCCCACGAATGGTGCCTCGGCTCGCTGGTGCACGCCGGCGTGGCCCTGGCCCAGGCGGATTGCGTCCTCATCCTCGGTAGCGCCTTCAATGCCAACCTCGTCTACGGCGGACCGCCGCTCTTCGGCGACGATCAGGTCGTGATCCAGGTCGACATCGCTCCTGAGGGGCTCGGCGGCAACCGCAAGCCGGACGTGGCCGTGCTCGGCGACATCGCCGAGGTGGCGTCTGGCCTCGCCGACGCCGGCGGGGCGGACCGCGACCGTCGGAGCTGGCTGCGTGAGGCCAAGGAGCTGACCGCCCTCTCCCCGCCCATGTGGGACGAGCAGGTGGACGGCTACCGCGGCGCGCTGGTTCACCCGGGAGCCCTCGCCCGCGAGGTCTTCGCCTGGGCCAGGGACGCCTGGGGAGGGGCGGCGACGCTCGTCATCGACGGCGGCGACAGCCTGACCTGGGGCCTGGCCTATGCCACGGCGGAGCGCCCCGGCCACCTCCTCTCCACCACCACCGCGTTGGGAACCCTGGGAGTGGGGCTCCCATTCGCCCTGGCGGCGAAGGCCGCTCGCCCCGCGGAACCCGTGCTGCTCCTCGTCGGCGACGGCGCTTTCGGCCTCAGCGCGATGGAGATGGACAGCGCCGCTCGGCATGGCCTGCCCCTCATCGTCGTTGTCGCCAACAACGGCGGCTGGGGCGATGTCCGGCACCACCAGCGGTCCGTCCTCGGTCGCGAGACGGCCAGCCGGCTCGCCGTGAACCGCTACGACAAGCTCGCCGAAGCGTTGGGTTGCCGCGGGGAGCGGGTGGAAGCGCTTGGGGACCTGCGCCCCGCGCTGGAGAGGGCGGCCCTCGCCGGGGAGCCGTCACTCATTGACGTCACCACCGACCCCGATGTCCTCTCCGCCCTGCTCCGGGCGATGATGTCCATCGGGATCATGTGACCGGCGCCTCGCGGTCCCCAGGGAGGAGATGCAGGGCGGCGCGCCGATGCGTGACCATGGGGCGCGGAGCAGACAGCCCCCCGGCGGAAGGAGAGCCGCGATGACCCAGAGGGAGGCGCCGGCGACGGCGGCGCGCCCACTCTCGGAACAGGACCTCAATCTCATCGACGCTTACTGGCGGGCCGCCAACTACCTCTCGGTCGGCCAGATCTACCTTCTCGACAACCCGCTGCTGCGCGTCCGCCTGCGCCCGGAGCACATCAAGCCGCGCCTCCTCGGCCACTGGGGAACGACCCCGGGTCTGAACTTCGTCTACGCCCACATGAATCGGGTCATCCGCAACTGGGACCTGAACGCCATCTACGTCATCGGCCCGGGACATGGTGGGCCGGGGGCGGTGGCCAATGCCTACCTCGAGGGGACGTACACCGAGATGTACCCGCACATCACCCGGGACGAGGAGGGACTGCGCAAGCTCTTCCGGCAGTTCTCCTTCCCCGGCGGCATCCCCTCCCACGTCGCCCCGGAGACGCCGGGATCCATCCATGAGGGTGGTGAGCTGGGCTATGCGCTCTCCCATGCCTACGGCGCGGCCTTCGACAACCCCGACCTCCTCGTCTGCTGCATCGTGGGCGACGGTGAGGCGGAGACCGGACCGCTCGCCACCGGGTGGCACAGCAACAAGTTCCTGAACCCGGTGAGCGACGGAGCGGTCCTCCCCATCCTCCACCTGAACGGCTACAAGATCGCCAACCCCACGGTGCTCGCCCGCATCCCGGAGAAGGAGCTCACCTCTCTCCTCGAGGGATACGGACACAGCGTGCACTGGGTCGAAGGCGCGGACCCCGCCGAGATGCATCAGCTGATGGCGGCCACGCTCGACCAGGTGATCGGCGAGATCACCGAGATCCAGCGCCGGTCCCGCGCGGCCGGTGACAATTCGCGCCCACGCTGGCCGATGATCGTGCTACGCACTCCGAAGGGATGGACCGGACCCAAGACCGTGGACGGCCTCCCCAGCGAGGGAACCTGGCGCTCGCATCAGGTGCCGATGGCCGAGGTGCGCAGCAATCCGGACCACCTGGGCCTGCTCGAGACCTGGATGAAGAGCTACCACCCCGAGGAGCTGTTCGACACCGAGGGGAGGCTCATCGCCGAGCTCGCCGACCTGCCGCCCAAGGCACACCGCCGCATGAGCGCCAATCCCCACGCCAACGGCGGCCTCCTGCTCCGTGACCTCACCCTCCCCGACTTCCGCTCCTACATGATCGAGGTGGCCCGCCCGGGGACCACCTATGCGGAGGCTACCCGCGTCCTCGGCTCGTTCCTGCGCGACGTGATCCGGGAGAACCGAAAGAGCTTCCGGATCTTCGGTCCGGATGAGACCGCGTCCAACCGGCTCCAGTCCGTGCTGGAGGCGACGGATAAGCAGTGGAACGCGGAACGCCTGCCCGTGGACGAGCACCTCGCCCCCGAGGGTCAGCTGATGGAGATGCTCTCGGAGCATCAGTGCCAGGGCTGGTTGGAGGGCTACATCCTGACCGGACGCCATGGGCTCTTCAACTGCTACGAGGCTTTCATCCACATCGTGGACTCCATGTTCAACCAGCACGCGAAATGGCTCAAGGTCACCCGCCAGATCGCCTGGCGGCGTCCCCTCGCCTCGCTCAACTACCTGCTCTCCTCGCACGTCTGGCGCCAAGATCACAACGGCTTCTCGCACCAGGACCCGGGTTTCATCGACCACGTCGTCAACAAGAAGGCGGAGATCATCCGCGTCTACCTGCCTCCCGACACCAACTGCCTGCTCTCCGTCGCCGACCATTGCCTGCGCAGCCGCCACTACGTCAATGTCATCGTGGCCGGGAAGCAGCCTTCGCTCAACTATCTCAGCCCGGAGGCCGCCATCCTCCACTGCACCCGCGGAATCGGGATCTGGGATTGGGCGAGCAACGACAATGGCGATCCCGAGGTTGTCATGGCCTGCTGCGGTGACATCCCGACCCTGGAGACGTTGGCCGCGGTCGACATCCTCCGCCGAGAGCTCCCCTCGCTGCGGATCCGCGTCGTCAACGTCGTCGACCTCATGCGCCTCCAACCCGACACCGAGCACCCCCACGGTCTCTCCGACCGCGAGTTCGACATCCTCTTCACCCGGGACCGGCCGGTGGTCTTCGCCTATCACGGGTACCCGTGGTTGATCCACCGCCTCACCTACCGGCGGACCAACCACGCCAACCTCCACGTTCGCGGGTACAAGGAGGAGGGAACGACGACAACCCCCTTCGACATGGTGATGCTCAACGACCTCGACCGATTCCACCTGGTGATGGATGTGATCGACCGGGTTCCCGGCCTCCAGTCGCATGCGGCCGCCCTCCGCCAGCGAATGGCCGATGAGCGGGTGCGCTGCCGCGCCTTCACGCGCACGGAAGGTGAGGATCTCCCCGAGGTGCGCAACTGGACCTGGTCTCTCTGAGTGCGGATCCTCGTCGTCAACGCTGGCTCGAGCAGCCTCAAGCTCTCCCTTCTCGACGAGGACGATCGCCTCGTCTTCGCCGAGAACATCCCGGCGCCGTCGGGACGGCTGGACGAAGGCGCCGTGAGGGCCGTCGTCGGGCGCAGCCGGCCGGTTGACGCCCTCGGGCATCGCATCGTCCACGGCGGCACCTCTCTCACCGAGCCGGTCCGTGTCGACCCCGATCTCGTGCACCGTCTCGAGGCGCTCACCGACCTCGCCCCCCTGCACCAGCCCAAGTCGCTCCGCGCCCTCGAGCTGTTCCTCCGTCTGATTCCCGAGGTGCCGGCGATCGCCTGCTTCGACACCGCCTTCCACGCCACCATCCCCCCGGCGGCGGCGACCTACGCACTGCCTTCGGAGTGGCGCAGACGCTGGGACCTGCGGCGCTTCGGCTTTCACGGCCTCTCCCACGCCTACGCCTCGCGCCGGGCCGCCGAGCTCATGGGCCGCCGGGGCGGCGGCCTTCGCGTCGTGACCTGCCACCTCGGCGCCGGGGCCTCCCTCGCCGCGGTGCGTGACGGCACCTCTGTCGACACCACCATGGGGTTCACCCCGCTCGAGGGCCTGGTGATGGCCACCCGGTCGGGAAGCGTCGACCCCGGTCTCGTCCTCTGGCTGGAGGAGCACGTCGGCATGCCGCCCTCCGAGCTGGCCACGACCCTCGAGCATCGCTCCGGCCTGGTGGGGCTCACCGGGCAGCCGGGCATGGCCGAGATCCTGCGCGCCGAAGCCGCCGGGGAGGGCGACGCGGCGCTCGCCGTCGCTGTCTACCTGCACCGGCTCCGCGCCGGGATTGCCTCCATGGCGGCCGCCATCGAGGGGATGGACGCCCTCGTCTTCACCGGGGGGGTGGGCGAGCACGCTCCCCCGGTGCGGGCTCGGGCGGCCGCAGGGCTTCGCTTTCTCGGGGTGGGGGTGGACGCGGCGGCCAACGAGAGGGCCGTGCCAGATTGCGAGATCACCGCGGCCGGCGTGCCGGTGCGCACCTTCGTCGTGGAAGCTCGCGAGGACCTGGAGATCGCTCGCGGTGTCCGCCAGGTGCTGCGCGAAGCGACTGTCGATACAGCTTCAGAAAGGAGAAGGCCGTCATGAGCGATCACCGCCTCACGACGCTGCGCCATCTCGCCGCCGGACTGCGCGTCGCTCCCGGTACCCGGGTACGCTTCCCCCACGGCTTCGACCCCGGCCACACCGCGGGGCTGGTCCACGAGCGCGACGCCACGGAGATGCTGGACGCCGGGGTGCAGCTTCTCAGCGACTACCAGGCCCGGCTCGCCGCCCAGGACACCTACGGGCTGCTGGTGGTCCTGCAAGCCCTTGACGCCGCCGGCAAGGATGGCGCAGTGAAGCACGTCATGAGCGGAGTCAACCCCCAGGGCGTCTGGGTGCGCAGCTTCAAAGTTCCCTCCGTCGAGGAGCTGAACCACGACTTCCTCTGGCGCTACAACCGGGACCTGCCGCCCCGGGGGGTGATCGGCATCTACAACCGCTCTCACTACGAAGAGGTGCTGGTGGTGCGCGTCCATCCCGAGAACCTGGAGCGCGAGCGCCTTCCCATGGAGGCCCGGCGCGGCGACGTCTGGGGCAGACGGTACCGGGAGATCAACGATTGGGAGCGGCGGCTGGTGGACAACGGCATCGAGATGGTCAAGATCTTCCTCAACGTCTCCCACATGGAGCAGCGCAAGCGGCTCCTGGCGCGCATCGACGATCCGGAGAAGAACTGGAAATTCTCCTCCGCCGACCTGGCGGAGCGCGAGCTATGGGATGAATACCAGCACGCCTACTCGGAGGCCATCAGCCACACCAGCACCGAGTGGGCGTCCTGGTACATCGTGCCCGCCGACCACAAGTGGTTCGCTCGTGTCGCCGTTGCCGCCATCGTCGTCGACGCCTTGGCCCGGATCGATCCCCGCTACCCGGAGCTCGGTGACCAAGCTCGAGCCAGCCTGGCCGCAGCCCGCGAGAAGCTCAGCGCCGAGGGCTGACCTCGAGGTGGGCCGCGCGGCGGATCGCGGCATCGAGAATATCGTCGTGGCGCCAGGTGACGCGGGAGGCGATGCTGACCACACCCTCGAGCCCGCCGATGAGGCGGGGAATCAGATCCGCCTCGCTGTGCGTCGCCACCTCTCCCTCGATGCTCACGACACCCTCGCGCACCGCGACGCGCAGCGCGGCGGCCGCCGCCATCCCGAGAGTGCCGGAGAGCAGGCGCTCCGCCTGCCGTCTTAGATCTTCGTCGGGAAGTAGGTAGACACGCATGAGGTCTGCCCGGCTGACGATGCCGACGAGCCAGCCGGCCGACACCACGGGAAGGCGCTTGATCCGCTTCTCGAGCATCGTCTTCGCCGCCTGGCGGAGCGGGGTCTCCGGATGAACCGTCACCACCGGGACAGTCATCAGCTGCTCGGCGGTCTCGGCGTCGCGACGGCGGCGAACGTCGCGCTCGTGTGACCCCTCGAACCAGGCAAGGTGGGTGTCGGAGCCCATGGCCAGCTCCTTCACGAGTAGGTCAGCCTCGGAGATCATCCCCACCACGCTGCCGTGGGGGTCGACCACGGGAACCGCGCTCACGCGGTTGCTGAGCAGCACCTCAGCGACTACCTTCACCGGAGCGGTCGCGGGAATCGTCACCACCGGTGACGTCATCACATCGCGGACGAGACGCCGTCCCACCGCCTCTCTGCCAGTCTCCTGACGGTCCCGGCGCGGCGCCGAGCCCGCCATATAGGCGGTCACCGTCATGCCCTTGCCGTCCATCTCACACCTGCCTTTCGTAGGGAGGCCCGTGCGCTTCGCGGTCTCGCATCTCCACCATGCGCCGACACCTCCCTCGGCACAAGGGTCGTCGGTCACCCTCCACACGACCTCCAGCAGGGGCAATCGAACCAGCCAGCCGGGGGCCGGACGGAGGGGGCGAGGCGGGCCCGCACGGCCGCGAAGATGACTTTCGACCCTGGCGACGACCTTCAGCGACGGCGAGGATGAGAAGCAGCAGGCCGTGGAGGTAGCACCGATGTTTCGCAGCATCCTGGTTCCCGTCGACGGCTCGGCCCATGCCGACGCCGCCCTCTCACAGGCGATTGAGCTTGCCCGTTCCCAGGAGGCACGGCTCACCCTTCTCTGCGCTTGGCAGCCCTATCCCTGGTATGGCGGCGAGTCCATGGCGGTGGTGGACGTCGAACAGCTCGATGCCGACATCGAGGCGGAGGCCCGCCGCACCGTAAAGAGCGCCTTCGACCGCGTACCCGGCGGCATCGCCGCCCACGCGGAGGTGGTCTGCGAGCACCCCGCCGACGCCATCCTTCGTGCGGTCGAAAGAGAGGGGCACGATCTCATCGTCATGGGGTCGCGAGGAAGAGGCGGTCTGCGCTCCCTCTTCCTGGGCAGCGTGAGCCAGAGCGTCCTGCATCGCAGCCAGGTGCCGGTCTTGATCGTCCACGCACCACTCACGGCGAGCAGGACGAGCGCCCCTCAGAGTGCCCCTCAGGAAGAGGAACGGCCGAAGCAGGCCGTCCACGGGCACGCCTGAGGCAGCTCAAGGCGCCGCAGGGATGGAGGCTACCCGGTCGGGCGGTTGACGCCTCGCTGCGACATGGCCTGCGAGCCCAGCGGGGGATGCTCGTCGCGCACGAGGCGGATCACGTAGGTGCCATGAAGGCTGTGCGCGCTGAGCAGGCGCACCCCGGTGGCTCGGCACCAGGCCGCGAGGTCGCCGAGGTCAGTGGGGTCGAGGCTCAAGATCTCGAGCACCTCTCCAGGGGGAAGCGCGGGTACGAGCGCGGCCATCTTGGCGGTGGACCAGGGTGATCCCAGACGCCGGCAGTCGATGACCCGCGCCAGACCACCGGGCTCGTCCCCGAAGAGGCCTCGGGAAGGCGGAGCGGCTCCTCCTGCGTCGATCATCACCGTGCTGCGGACTGTGCCGCGTCCGCGGCTGGCACCAGTGTCACGATGCCGTCGTCGCCACGCCTCCAACAGGGCCGGGGGGCCTCGCGTGCCGGGGTCGTTGGTCGGCCTTGCGGGAGCGGCGAAAGGACGCGGGTCATCCCAGGAGGGCGGCTGGTCCAGGATGGGCGACGCCATTGACCGCGGTGAGCTGCCGGCTGGTGACCGCGCGCAGCGCCGTGAGCTGCGCCGCCGTGAGACGCTGGCAGACCCAATCCCAGTGCAGAGCCACCCACTCCCCGGGCCGGGCGGCGGCGAGGAAGCGCCCGTCTCGACCCTGGCTCACCGCCTCGAGCTGCGCGGGGCCCAGGACCAGTCGCCGGCCATCCCAGGCGAGCGGTCGCGTCCGCACCAGCAGCTTCTCCCCTTCCAGCGGCGCCACCACCCGGCCCCAGCGGATCCGGCAGCGGTCGAGGACGCGGAGCGGCTCGGCCACCTCGCCGGAGCGCAAGAGCCCGACCCAGGGATAGACGCCAAAGACGTGGAAGTTGTGGTGCGGCCGGCCCCCCGCGGGGAGCAGCTCGGCGAGGCGCGCCCACGCCGGGCCGAGGCGGCCCCGGAAGCGGTCGTCGAGAGATCGGCCGAGCTCCGGGAGGGTCACCGCCTCCAGGAGGTCGGAGCCGATCCAGTACGCCTCCACGACCCGCGCGTCGAGCGGATCCACTAGCCCGCCCGCCCCGGCGAGGAGCTCGAGATACGGCCAGGCCCCGGTGAACTGGCGCGCCAGCTCGACCAGCCCTGGATCGACGACCCCGGAGGCGGCGTGCTCGAAAACGCTCCGGTGATCCTCGGGACCGCACAGGCCCAGGGCGTTCGGAGGGTAGGCGAAGCGGGCGAAGAGCGCGGCTCCGGAGGCGTGCTCCGGTGCGGGGTCGAAGCTCATGGCACGGGCGATGGGGAGCGCCGACGGGATAGAACGGCAATGACGGTGACGCCGGCGGCGATGAGCGCGAGGCTGGGCAGATGGGTGGAGAGAGAGTAGCCCTGGAAGCCGGCGTCCAGAGCCGCCGTCACGAAGGCGGAGCCGACCAGCACGGCCGTGACATCGATGGCGGGCGCGCGCGCCAGGGCCCCGAACCAGCTCGCCACGTAGGCGGCGAGCACCACCCCCATGAGGAGCGCCCATGCCCACCCTGCGCCGCCGAGACCGGCGAGGCTGCCGAGCTGGCCGCGCAGAGCCAGGTAGCCGAGGATGAGAACCACGCCGAGGCCGAGCCGCGCCACGCCGACCGTGAGCGGCGCCATGGAGCGCAGGGCAACCTTGAGGACCACCGTCTCGAGAGACCAAAGCAGGGTCGCTCCGAGGATCATGAGGTTGCCGGTGTTGGCGTGGCCGCCGGCCGTTGGCGTGAGGAGGAGGAACTGCCCGCCGAGGAGCATGACGATGGCCACGACGTGCCATCTCGAGAGACGCTCACCGAGCGTGGGAATGGCGAGGAGAGCGACCCAGATCACGAGCGTCTTCTGGATCAGGGCGGCGTCGGTGGCGGAGGTCAGCGCGGCCCCCTCGAAGAAGAGCACGAAGGGAACGCTCCCGCCGATGACGGCGATGAGGCCGAGGAGGCCCCACTGCGAAGGGCGCCGAGGCAGGGCGAAGAGAGAAGAGCGCGGAGCACGGCGGCTGCGCGCTGCGCCGAGCACCCCGGCCACGGCGAGGAGGGCGACGGCGGCCACCAGGTTCTTGGCGGTGGTGAAGGCCGTCGCCGAACGCACGTGATGCACCGCGTCGGTGTTGAGGAAGACCGAGACGCCACTCACCAGAGCGGCGCTGAGGGCCAGTGCCATCCCGCCGCGCGCGGCGCGGGCCGGGCCCGGCGCCGCCCACGACCTCAGCGCCAGCACCCGCCCCCCACCCCGTGGCTTGGCTTGAGCTTCAGGCACCGCGCTGTCCTCCATCGATCATCGCCTTGTCGGGCCCCGAGCCCTCCGGGTGTCGGCTCGCGCTCATCTCGCGCCAGGCGGCGACCTCCGCCTGAGCCTCCTCCTCCCCAATGCGCTGCAAGGCGAGCCCGCTGTGCGCGCGCACCCAGTCACCGGGCACGAGCGGCACCGCTTCGGCGGCGAGGAGGGCGAGCGAGATGCGCCGCAGGCGCCCGCCATCCTCCTCGATGATCGCCGTGCCGTCAGCCTCCATCACCGCACCCGGCCCCTGGCCTGGGAGCTCGACGAGACGACCCACCACCGGCATGCACATCTCTACCACCCCCCTCCCGCGGGGTCCCGCACCGCTGCGCCGAGGCGCTCGACGAGGAGGTCCACCGCCCTCCCCACGCCGGCCTCGACGGCGGGAGATAGTCCCTCGCCCTGACCGTCCTCGGTGATGGCGACCGCGAGCACGGCGAGGCGGCGGGGCAGGCGCCCGAGCGCCCGGCCGAGATGGATCACCTGCGCCACCCCGAGGCCGTGGGTTCCGGCCGCGTCCGACCAGGGCATGGCCTCCGTCGACCCCGCTGCGTCTTCGATCCAGATGATCTCCCCCGGGGTGGCGCCCGGCCACCGCGCGGCGTCGACGACCACGGCCAGGTCCCTTCCCGCCCAGGCGTCCAGAAGAGTGGTCGCGTCGCCGGCGCAATGCCCGACGATCGCCCCCCCGGGAAGCCTCGATTGGGCGCGATCCACCACCTCGAGGCCGGCCGCGTCGTCCCGACGCATGGGATTGCCGACGCCGATGACAGCGATGCGGCGCTCGCCTCTCACCGCCTTTCCACCGTCAGGTCGAGAAAGTGGGTCGAGCAGGAGATGCACGGGTCGTAGTTGCGGATCGACGTCTCGCAGAGGTGCTGCAGCGCCGCGTCGCGCAGGCTCAGGTTGGCCTCCGCGACCTTGCGCAGATCGTGCTCGATGGCGTCCTGGTTCTGCGCCGTTGGGGGGATGATGACGGCGCTCAGGACGGTCCCCTGCTCGTCCAGCTCATAGCGGTGGTAGAGGAGACCGCGCGGCGCCTCGGTCACTCCGTGACCGACCGCCGCCCGAGGCTCGACGGGCACGGCGGCACGGTCCGGCTCCTCGTACGCGTCGATGATGCGAAGCGCCTCATCACAGGCGGCGAGCGTCTCCACGGCGCGCACCACGATGCTGCGGAACGGGTTGCGGCACGCCTCGCCCAGGCCGGCCTCGGCGGCCGCCTCCCGCGCCACAGCGGGAAGCTGCGCGTGATTGAGCGTGTAGCGGGCGAGCGGGCCCACGAGGTAGCGGCCGGCCGCCCTCGTGTGGGCGTGGAGGGCGGTGGAGTGAGCGAGATGCTCCTCCTCGAAGTGGAGCGGGAAGTCGGCGACCGAGCAGTCGAGACCGCGGTCGGAGTGGATCCTCCCCTGGGTGATGGCGTACTCCCGAGGGTCATGGAGCGCCACGAGCTCGTGGTCCAGGCTGAGATCGGGGAAGGGGAAGCCGGAGACCCAGCGCACCGTCTCCAGGGCGGCGTCTCGCGCCCAGCGCAACCGCTCGCCCAGCGGCGCGAGCTCCCGTCGGGCCGGCACCCGGTAGAAGCCGCCGATACGGACGTTCACGGGGTGGATGGCCCGCCCCCCGATCGTCTCCAGGATCTCGTTGCCGACCTTCTTGAGGGCGAGCCCCCGTTCGACGACGTCGCGGTGGCTCTGGGACAGCGCGAGGGCGCTGTCGACCCCGAGGAAATCGGGCGCGTGCAGGAAGTAGATGTGGAGGGCGTGGGACTCGATCCACTCTCCGCAGTAGAGGAGCCGGCGCAGGACACGGATGGGTTCGTCGACCTCCACCCCGCAGGCGGCCTCGATCGCTTGGCACGCGCTCATCTGGTAGGCGACGGGGCAGATCCCGCAGATCCGGGCGGTGATGTCGGGAGGCTCCATGAATCCGCGACCGCGCAGGAAGGCCTCGAAGAACCGCGGCGGCTCGTAGATGCGGAGACGAACGTCGGTCACCGACCTCCCCTCGATGACGACGTGCATCGCCCCCTCTCCCTCCACGCGGGCGAGGCCGCTGACGGTGAGGTCGCGGGTCTTCTCGGTCATCTCTCTCCGTCCCCCTCCAGGGACCGGCTCGCGGCCTGAAAGGCGGGCGCGGCGGCGTTGAAGGTTCGAAAGCTGCGCAGGAGACTTGGGTCAGCCACTCCCTGGGCGCGCAGGATCCCAGTGAGCGCCTTGGTGTTGGGCGTCTCCATGGGGCCGAAACAGCCGTAGCAGCCGCGCTGCACGGCCGGACAGAGAGCGCCGCAGCCGGCCTGGGTCACGGGTCCGAGGCAGGCCACCCCGTTGGCGACCATGACGCAGACGTTGCCGCGCCGCTTGCACTCGAAGCAGACGCTGTGCGCGGGGACGTTGGGTCGACGGCCCTGCAGGAGGGCGCTCAGGACGTCGAGGAGCTGACCGCGATCGATGGGGCAGCCGCGCAGCTCGAAATCGACGCTGACGTGGTCCGAGATGGGTGTGGATGTGGCCAGAGAGGCGATGTACTCGGGATGCGCGTAGACAGCCGAGGCGTACTCAGCCGCATCAGCGAAGTTGCGCAGGGCCTGAATGCCGCCGGCGGTGGCGCAGGCGCCGATGGCGACGAGCGTGCGGGAAGCGGCGCGGATGTCGCGAATCCTCTCCGCGTCGTGCTCGGTGGTCACCGAGCCTTCCACCAGCGAGACGTCGTACGGTCCCGGGGAAGCGGCTGACGTCGCCTCCAGGAAGTAAGCGATGTTCACCGCCCCGGCCACGGCGAGGAGCTCGTCCTCGCAGTCGAGCAGAGAGAGCTGGCAGCCGTCACAGGAGGCGAACTTCCAGACCGCGAGGGTGGGAAGGGCGGCCACCTACAGCTCCCTCCTGGCCAGCAACGGGGCGACGTCGGACCAGCTGAAGACGGGCCCGTCGAGGCACACGAAGAAGGGTCCCATCTGGCAGTGACCGCAGCGCCCGATGCCGCACTGCATGTTGCGCTCGAGGGAGACGCGGATGCGCTCCGCGGGCACACCGGAGGAGAGGAGCTCGAAGGCCGCGAAGCGCATCATGATCTCCGGGCCACAGAGCAGGGCCGTGGTCACCTCGGGGTCGATCTGGAGGCGCTGGAAGAGGCTCGTCACCACCCCCACATCTCCGCTCCACGCCCGGCTCGCCTGGTCGACGGTGACGTGGACGTCGAGAGCCGGATCCTCCTGCCAGCGCTTGATCTCGTCGACGAAGATGAGCTCCTCCGGGGTTCGCGCCCCGATGAGGAGCGCGGCTCTGCGGAACTCGTCGCGCCGGAGGAGAAGCTCGCGGGCGACGGGCCGCAGCGGGGCAAGCCCGATGCCGCCGGCAACCAGGATGACGTCCCCGCCCGTGGCTTCCTCGAGCCCCCAGGCGGTGCCGAAGGGCCCCCGAAGGCCGAGTGGAGCATCCGGCTCGAGGCTGCAGAGCGCCCGGGTGACGGCCCCCACGGCGCGGATGGTGTGGGATACGCCGGCGGCCTCGACGCCGCTCACCGAGATGGGCACCTCACCGATCCCGACGGCGTAGAGCATGTTGAACTGCCCGGGCAGCGGAACGCCGGGCGACCCGGCGTTGGGCTCCACGAGGAGGGTGACGGTGTCCGCCGTCTCGCGGCGGCGCGCGACGACGCGGTGCGCCACCGGCATCATCGCGTCGGAGGCTCGCTCAGCGGACGCCGACAGGACCGTAGACATCAAGCAGCCTCAGCCGCGTCGCCTGGAGCCGGCCGAGCATCACTCGAGAGAACCGCCGGGTCAGCTCGTAGCCGAGCCGAGGGTCGGACTCGCACTTGCCGCGCAGGCAGGGCCCATCGAAGGCGACCGCGCTCACGGGTGCCAGCACCTCGACGTCGAAGTGCCAGCGATAGGGGGCGAAGAGCCACGACCATCCCAGCACATCGCCTCCGTGCAGGGTCTCGATCACGAGATCGCCGCGGTCGGGATCGAAGTAGCCGAGCGCCACCCTGCCCGTGCGGAGCAGGTAGAAGACGTTGGCGCTCTCGCCCTCGGACATGAGCCGTGTCCCGGCTTCGAAGTGAACGTTGCGCCCGCAGCCGGCGAGGAAGCTGATCGCCCCCGCATCGAAGCCGCGGAAGAACTCGTGCTCGGCGATGAGGTCCTCGATGGTCTTCATGGCGCACCCGCGATCCGATGAGCGGTCCAGCCGTCGGTGGCGCGGATCGCCGCCACCTCTTCGTTGATCTCGATTCCCGCCGGACACCAGGCGATGCAGCGACCGCAGCCCACGCAGCCCGAGGAGCCGAACTGGTCGTGCCAGGTGGAGAGCTTGTGGGTCAGCCACTGCCGGTATCGGGCCTTGCCACTCCGCCGCACCGATCCGGAGTGAAGCCGGGCATGGGCGACGCTGAAGCACGATGCCCACTCACGGCGGCGCTCACCGCGCCCCGCTTCCAGTGCGCCAACCTCCGGGAAGTCGGCGCAGAAGCAGGTCGGGCAGACCATGGTGCAGTTCCCGCAGCTCAGACAGCGCGCGGCGACGTCGTCAAAGCGGGCGTGCTCGAGGTTGCGACGCAGCAGCGCGGGGAGGTCGGTGGTGTCCATGGAGCGACGCACCGCGGCGGTGGCCGCGGCCCAGACATAGGCGGCGGCGCCGAGATCGGCGGGCTTGGCCCCCCGGGTCGGAAGGCGGGAGGCGATCGCCGCTCCGCGGGCGCTGCCGACCTCGACGAGAAAGCGATGGCCGTGGACGTCGATGAGCTCGGTGAGGGCGAGGTCGTAGCCCTTCTCTACCCGCGGCCCCGTCCCCATCGAGGTGCAGAAGCAGGCGTCCGATGGGCTACTGCAGTTGACGGCGACGATGAGCAGGTCTTGGCGCCGCGCCGCATAGTCACGGTCTGGGAAGGGCGAGTCGAGAAATACGCGGTCCTGGACCTGGATGGCGGCGAGCTCACAGGCCCGCACCCCGAGGAACGCGCAGCGCCTTGGCGGAGGCGGGGCCTCGAACTCCACAGCGTCCTGGGCACGGCGCGCCTGCCAGAGCAGGAGGTCGGGGGGAAAGAGCAGGCGCTTCCAGGAATCGGGCCCGACCGCGAACCCGAAGAGAGCGCCGTCGTCGCGACGCTTGAGGCGATAGCGACCGGGCGCCTGATCGTCGCCCCAGCCCCGGGGCAGGTCCTTGACACCCCCGATCTCCGCGTAGACCACCGCGCCGTCGCGCACCGTGGGCCCGATCACCGCTCGACCGTCCGCACCGAGCACCGAGATGAGGCGCTCCAGGCCCGCGACCCCCATGACGCGGGGAGTCTCCGGTGGACGCCCGCCGTGCCCCACTCGAGGCGCCGCTTGCACAGCCGCCGGGCCGGTGTTTCCCGAAGGTACTCGCTGCCTGGGCATGTTCGACTGCCTCCATCTAGCTCTCCTCCGGGGTCCTTCCGGTAGAGCCGTTGGGCAGCGATCGCCCGGGACGTCAGTCCCCGCGCTGGGCGCGTCCAGCTGGACGCCGTGCCTCGAGCACACGGACTCCCTCTCGGCGACTGGGCGCCGCTGCTCAGCGTCGACCCCATGGCCGTCACGTAGGGGTCTGCCGCCCTCGACCGGCCGGCATTCCTTCCCATCGTCTCCGCGGCGTCCCTGGCGGCGCTGCTGCTCCGGCACAGCTCAGACGGTGTCGACGGCTGCGTCGTCGACCCGGAGGGCGCGGTGGCCCGCCCCTCTGTCATATGACGGCGGGACGAACGGCCCCACAGAGCGGTGACGCCGTCCTCTACTCGGCTTCGGCGGAGGCAGCGATTCTGAGGTCCATGCTGGTCACGGACTTCGTCCAGGTCGAACGCCCGTTCGGGGCGGTGCGCGACGCCCTCGTCGCCTTCGGGCCCGGCTGGCTCTCCAACTCGGCGATCGCCGCCTACGAGGAGGGGGAGCAGCTCTCCCTGCGCGTCTTCTCAGCCATCGGCCCGATCAGGCTGAGCAAGCGGGTGTGGGTCGAGCTCGGTCCGGCGAGGATCCGGACCGACCGCTTCACCCAGCCGCTCTGCTGGCGGGCCGCGGGAGCCACCAGCCTCTTCCCCTCCATGGACGCGGAGATCGAGGTCGCTCCCATGGGGGGGGCGATGTCCGCCATCAGCTTCCACGGCAGCTACGTGCCCCCGCTGGGGGGCCTCGGACGCGGCGCCGACCGCATGCTTCTCCACCGCCTCGCCGAGGCCAGTGTCCGAAGGCTTCTGGAGCGGCTCGCCAGACAGCTCGGTGACGACCCGGAACCGGTCGCCGCCGTGGTGGGCGCGCCCGGCATCGCCCACTGCTGATGGCGAGGGGACGCCGGCCGGCCGTCGCCATCATCGGCGGCGGGATCACCGGGCTGGTCGCCCTCCACGACCTCGCCCGCTCGGGCCGGGTTGACGTCGCCCTCTACGACGCCGATGCTCGCCTCGGAGGCAAGGTGCGCACCGTACGGGGCGGTGTGGCCCGGCTTCCCATCGAGCTCGGCGCCGAGGGGTTCGTCGTCCACGGCTCGGAGATCCCCGCCCTCTGCGCCGAGCTGGGCCTGGCCGGTGAGCTCGTCGAGGCGGCACGACCCCGCGTCCAGCTCTGGTCGCGGGGCCGGCTTCGCCCCCTCCCCTCGGGGCTCGCCATGGGGATGCCGGTCCGTCCCCTGGGGGTCGTGCGCAGCCGCGTGCTCCGGCCCCACGAGCTCGGCCGGCTGGCCCTCGACCTGGTCCTCCCCGCCACCCCCACCCCCGACGACGTGAGCGTGGCTGCTCTGGTGGCGCCGCGCATGGGGCGGGCGGTGGTCGACCGCCTCGTCGAACCGCTCCTCGGCGGCGTCTACGCCGGCACCGCCCACTCCCTCGGCGTGGACAGCGCGCTCCCCGGGCTGCGCGCCAGGCTCGACGGCCGGCGCAGCCTCATCCGCGCCCTCCGCGACCGACCGCCGGCGGCGGCTCCGGGGATGGCCACCCTGCGCAGCGGCCTGGGACGGCTCATCGACGCCCTGGCCGACGACGCCTTGAAGCGCGGAGCGATCATCGCCCTGGGCAGGACGGTCACCGACCTGCGCTCTGCCCCGGGTGGCGGCTTCGCCATCCTCGCCGACGGAGAGCGGCTGGCCCACGCTGACGCCGTCATCGTGGCGGCTCCCGCCGACGCCGCGGCCACCCTCCTCGGCGGGCTCGCCCCGGCGGCGAAGCAGATGGAGCGCATCGCCTACGCACCGGTCAGCATCGTCTCGCTCCTCTATCCAGCCAAGGCCCTGGCCGGCACCGAGCGCGGCACGGGCTTCCTCGCCTGCCGCGCCGACGGCGGGATGCTCCGAGCCTGCACCTGGATGGACCGCAAGTGGCCGCACCAGGGCGGCGACGGACTGGCTGTGGGGCGCTGCTCCATGGGCGGTCTCGGCGACCTCCGGCCGATGCAGCTCGACGACGAGGAGCTGGTTGATCGGGCGCACCTCGAGCTGAGCGCGGCCGTCCCCCTGCGCGAACCGCCCCTCGCCTCCCTGGTGGCCCGCTGGCCACGCGCCATTCCCCAGCTCGGCCCTGGACACCGTGAGCTCATCGCCGCGGCGCGGAGGAGCCTGCCCACCGGGGTGGTGCTGGCCGGGGCGGCGTACGAGGGGGTCGGGCTCAGCACCTGCGCCCGCCAGGGACGGAGGGCGGCGGAGGAGATCCTGGGCCGCTTCCCGGTCCAAACAGGGGACGCAGCGCTCGACGCCGCGCCGGCCCTGGCCGGCGTCCGGGGCTCCCCGAGGTGAGCGTGCGCTTCTCCGAGCGCCCCATCCTCGTCTTCTGGGAGACGACCAGGGCGTGCCCCCTCGCCTGCCGACACTGCCGGGCCGAGGCGCAGAACCAGAGCCTCCCCGGAGAGCTCAGCACCAAGGAGGGTCTTCGCCTCATCGACGAGGTGGCGGGCTTCGGCCATCCCCGGCCCGTGCTCATCCTCACCGGAGGAGACTGCCTGCAGCGCCCCGACCTGGAGATGCTCGTCGCCCATGCCCGTGGCCAGGGCCTGCCGGTGGCTCTGTCGCCCTCCGTCTCCCCCTCCCTCACCGCGGACCGGCTCACCCGGCTTCGCGACCTCGGGGTGCACACCGTCTCGGTGAGCCTGGATGGAGCCACCCCGGCCACGCACGACGGGATCCGGGGGGTCGAGCGGCATTTCGACCAGACCATGGAGGCGATCGCCCTGCTCCGCCGCATCGGCTTCACGGTCCAGATGAACACCACCGTCATGGCCGCCAACGCCGCCGAGCTCGCGGACATCGCCGCCCTGACCGTCTGGTCCGGGGCCGCCATCTGGGAGGTCTTCTTCCTCATCGCGGTGGGCCGCGGCACTGACGGCGCCGCCCTCTCCCCCGCCGAGTGCGAGGACGTCTCCCACTTTCTCGTCGACGTCTCGGCGCGGGGGCTCGTGGTACGCACCGTCGAGGGGCCGTTCTTTCGCCGGGTCGCCGCCGGACGGCGGGGTCAACTCCCTGCTCCCGGCGAGACCGGCCCGCTCTATCGTCGGCTCACGACACGCCTCGAGGCGCGGCTCGGGCCGGGTCTCCACCCCCCGTCGACGCCGACAGCGGCGACCCGCGATGGCATGGGGATCATCTTCATCGCCTATGACGGCGCCATCCTGCCCTCGGGTTTCCTGCCGCTCGCGATCGGCAACGTCCGCAGCGCGCAGCTCGCCGCCGTGTACCGCGGCCACCCTCTTCTCCGCGACATCCGCGCCGCACGCTTCTCCGGCCGCTGCGGGCGCTGCCCGTACCGGCGTCTCTGCGGAGGCTCTCGGGCTCGGGCCTTCGCCGCGAGCGGCGATCCTCTCGGCGAGGACCCGGCCTGCGGCTTCGAGCCCGCGCCGCTCCTGGCTGAGCCCGTCCTGTGAGCGCCATCCGCACTCCTCCGGCCCCGCCTCCGCGGGCCGCCGCTTTCCCGACCGCGCCGCGGAGCAGCCGGGAGCGGGTATGTGGCACCGGACAACCACGGGACATTCGCCCCTGGCGCGAGCGCGGCGAGTGATCGACGCTGGCATCCCAAGGAGGATCGGCCCGCCGTGCGCATCGCAATCGTCTACGAAGGATCCCAGGGCGGCAGCGCCGCCGTGGCACGTCTACTCGCCGCCGAAGCCGCCGTCCACGGACCGGTGATCGTGGGGGAGGTCGGCGAGATCCCGATCTCCGAGCTCGACGGCGTCGATTTCCTGGTGGTGGGAGGCCCCACCCATCGATCCGGCCTTCCGGTGGGAGCCGAGGGAGCGGGGACAGCCCGCGTCCTGCGCGATGCACCGGTGCCTGCCAACGGGATCCGCCACTGGTTGGACCGCGTCCCGGCGCGCCCTGGCTTCACCGCGGCGACCTTCGACACCCGGGAACCCGGGCTGCGCGTGCTCACCGGGACGGCCGCTCTCGGTCTCTATCGGGCGCTGCGCCGGCGCGGCTGCCATCTCGTCACCCGTCCGGCGAGCTTCCTCGTCCGTCCCGGGCCGGGCGGCGAGCTGCTCGACGGCGAACGTGAGCGGGCTCTCAACTGGGCGACGTCGGCCTTCCGGCGCGCCGAGCACCACCATCCGGTGCGCGCCGCGTAGCCAAGGCGGAGACTGCGCGGAGGGCTGGGCGCGGGACGACTTAGTGCCGCATCACCTGACGGATGATGGCGGCCAGCTCATCGAGCTCCTGGCCGGCGCCGATGTCCGAGCCTCCCGCCGCCGCAACGACCGAGTGGCGGATGTGATCGTTGAGCAGGCCCACCGACACCTCCTGGAGAGCCCGGATCGCCGAGCTCACCTGGAGGACGATGTCGGGACGCCAGGTCTCGGTCTCCACCATGCGCTCCAGGGCGCGCACCTGGCCCTGGATCTTGCGCAGCCGCACCAGGCAGTCGTGCTTTCCCGAGGCATAGCCGCGACCGCGGCGGCGCGGGTGCTCGGCCGCGACGGCGAGCGTCGGCACCGGGCGTGTCAGGGGGCCTCCGCTCCTCTCCTGCGCCTCGATACGGCTCGTCTCGGTCATTGCCGGTTTCGACTGCCTCCGCGCGCCGCCACCCAGGGGAGACGCGCCCGGCCGATCGCCGGCCGCGCTCCGAGGCGATGGTGGGCTTCGCCTGGGGATGGGGGGTAGGGCCAGAGGTCGTCATCTCTCGGCGACTGCAGGCCCTGGCCGGGACGGCCCGAAGGGGCGATGGTTTGGGTTGATGGCTTCGCCCGAGTTGAAAGATGCCCGCGCGCTTCCTTGAGCTGACCCCGCTTCCGGACCTCCTTCACGGCACCGCCCGCGCCGGCCCAACGCGCACCCGTCGGCCCGTCTATGTCGACCTTCTCCCGCCCTGCAACGCGGGCTGCCCAGCGGGCGAGAACATCCAGGCCTGGCTGGGACTGGTCGGTGACGGCCAGCATGAGCGGGCGTGGCATCAGCTGGTCGAGGACAACCCCCTGCCGGCCATCCACGGCCGCGTCTGCTACCACCCCTGCGAGGACGTCTGCAACCGCAAGGAGCTGGACAGCGCGGTCTCCATCCATGCCGCCGAGCGCTTCCTGGGGGACATGGCCCTGGAGCGGGGTTGGGCGTTCCCGCCTCCTCCTCCATCGAGCGGCAAGCGGGTTCTGGTGGTGGGCGGTGGCCCCAGCGGCCTCTCCGCCGCCTATCAACTGGCCCGCCGCGGCCACCAGGTGGAGATTCGCGATCTGAGCCCGGAGCCGGGCGGGATGATGCGCTACGGCATCCCCGCCTACCGCCTGCCTCGCGACGTGCTGGCCGCCGAGCTGGCCCGCATCGAGACCCTCGGGGTGCGCATCACCCTCGATCACCGCGTCACCGACCTGGCCGCCGAGCGCGCGGAGGGCGGCTTCGACGCCGTCTTCGTCGCAGTGGGCGCTCACCTCTCCAAGCACGTTGACATCCCGGCCCGCGATGCCAGCCGGATCCTCGACGCGGTTCCCTTCCTGCGCGAGGTGGCCGGCGGCGGGCGTCCCGCGGTGGGCCGGCGGGTGGCCGTGTACGGCGGCGGCAACACGGCGATGGATGCCGCCCGGGTGGCGCGGAGGCTGGGCGCCAGCGAGACCCTCATCGTCTACCGGCGCACCCGGGAGCGGATGCCCGCCCACGAGGAGGAGGCGGAGGCCGCGGAAAGGGAGGGCGTGCGGATCAACTGGCTGCACACCATCACCGCCTTCGACGGTCCGGAACTCACCGTGGAGGTGATGGAGCTCGACGCCAACGGCTTCCCGCAACCCACCGGCCGGCTCGAGAAGCTCGCCACCGACACCCTGATCATGGCCGTCGGCCAGGATGCCGACACCGCCTTCCTGCGCAACGTTGCGGGGGTGGAGTTCAAGCGCGATGGCACCGTCGTCGTGTCCCCGGCGATGATGACCGGCTGCCCCGGGGTCTTCGCCGGGGGGGACATGGTTCCCGCGGAGAGGACGGTGACGGTGGGCGTCGGCCACGGCAAGAAGGCGGCGCGATTCATCGACGCCTACCTGCGCGGCGAGTCCGCCGCAGTGAGCAGCAAGCATCCCCAAGCGGATTTTGACCTTCTCCATCCCTGGTACTTCAGCGATGCGCAGACGCGCGCGCAGAAGGAGCGCGGTCCGGCCGAACGAGTTTCCGATTTCACGGAGATCGTCAGCGGCCTCAGCGAACGCGAGGCTGTCTACGAAGCACAGCGCTGCCTCTCCTGCGGCAACTGCTTCGAGTGCGACGGCTGCCTGGGCTCCTGCCCCGAGGACGCGGTCGTCAAGCTGGGCATCGGCAACCGCTACCGTTTCGACTACGACCGCTGCACCGGCTGCGGCACGTGCTTCGAACAGTGCCCGGTGCACGCCATCGAGATGATCCCGGAGCCCGTGTGATGCGCACCACCATCGACGGCAACGAAGCGGCGGCGTCGGCCGCCTACCGGCTCAACGAGGTCTGCTGCATCTTCCCGATCACGCCGTCGTCTCCCATGGCGGAGCTCGCCGACGAGTGGGCCAGCCAGGGACGGCGCAACCTGTGGGGCGGCATTCCCACGGTCGTCGAGATGCAGAGCGAGGGCGGGGCGGCGGGAGCCCTGCACGGGGCGCTCCAGGGCGGCGCCCTGACCACCACCTTCACCGCCTCGCAGGGCCTCCTCCTCATGATCCCCAACATGTACAAGATCGCTGGGGAGCTGACGCCGGCGGTGTTCCACGTCGCCGCTCGCTCGCTGGCGGCGCAGGCTCTCTCGATCTTCGGCGATCACTCCGATGTGATGGCGGTGCGCCAGACCGGGTTCGCCCTCCTGGCCTCGGCGTCGGTGCAGGAGGCTCATGACCTGGCCGCCGTGGCCCAGGTGGCGAGCCTGCGCACTCGGGTCCCCTTCGTCCACTTCTTCGACGGCTTCCGTACCTCGCACGAGCTGAACACCGTCGACCTCCTCTCCGACGACGACCTGCGCGCCCTCGTCGACACCGAGCTCATCCGGGCGCACCGGGGCCGGGCGCTCTCGCCGGACCGGCCCTTCATCCGCGGCACGGCGCAGAACCCCGACGTGTACTTCCAGGCACGCGAGACCGTCAACCGCTACTACGCGCGGGTTGCCGCCGGCGTGCAGGAGGCGATGGACGCCCTCGGCGAGCGGACCGGCCGCCGCTACCACCTGGCCGACTACGTCGGCGCGCCGGATGCGGAGCGGGTGATCGTGGTCATGGGATCCGGAGCGCAGACCGCCGCGGAGACGGCTCGGTACCTGAACACTCGGGGCGAGAAGGTGGGAGCGGTGCAGCTCCGCCTCTACCGGCCGTTCCCCGCCGAGGCGCTGCTGGAAGCCGTCCCCCGCAGCGCCCGGCGGCTCGCCGTCCTGGACCGGACCAAGGAGCCGGGCTCGCTCGGTGAGCCGCTCTTCCTCGACGTCCTCGGCGCCTTCGCCGAGGCCCAGGCCGGCGGGGCGCGGGAGATGATGCCGCTCATCACCGGCGGTCGTTACGGGCTCTCCTCCAAGGAGTTCAGCCCGGGGATGGTGGCCGGGATCTTCGCCGAGCTGGCTCGCGAGCATCCGCGGCCCCGCTTCACCATCGGCATCACCGACGACGTCAGCGGCAGCAGCCTCCCCTACGATCCGAACCTCGACATCGAGTCCCCGCGGACGCTGCGCGCCCTCTTCTTCGGGATGGGCTCGGACGGTACCGTCGGAGCCAACAAGAACACCATCAAGATCCTTGGAGACGAGGGCGGGCTCGAAGGCCAGGGATATTTCGTCTACGACTCCAAGAAGTCCGGTTCGGAGACCGTCTCCCACCTCCGTTTCGGACCCGATCCGATCCGGGCTCCGTACCTGATCCGGAGCGCCGGCTTCGTAGGCTGCCACCATCCCCGGCTCATCGAGCGGCCCGAGGTGGTGGAGCGGGCAGCGCCTGAGGCCACCCTCCTCCTCAACACCTCCCGTCCTCCCGGCGAGGTGTGGGACTCCCTCACCCGCCTGGTGCAGGAGCAGATCCTGCGCAAGCGGATCACCCTCTATGCCATCGACGCCAGCCGGGTGGCCCGCGAGGCGGGACTCGGCGGCCGGGTCAACACCGTGCTGCAGACGTGCTTCTTCGCGATCTCCGGCGTGCTGCCCCAGGAGCAGGCCATCGCCGCCATCAAGAGGGCCATCGCCAAGAGCTACGCGCGGCGCGGGCCGGAGGTCATCGCCCGCAACCACGCCGCCGTCGACGCCGCCGTGGCCGCGCTGCATCGCGTCGAGATCCCCGCGCAGGTGACCTCCACCCGGGCCCTGCGGTCGCCCGTTCCGGCGGATGCACCCCCCTTCGTGCGCAGCGTGACGGCCACGATGCTGGCCGGACACGGCGACGATCTGCCGGTGAGCGCGCTCCCCGCTGACGGCACCTATCCCAGCGGGACGGCCGCCTACGAGAAGCGCAACATCTCGGAGGAGGTCGCGGCCTGGGATCCCGACCTCTGCATCCAGTGCGGCAACTGCAGCTTCGTCTGCCCGCACAGCGTGATCCGCTCCAAGCTCTACGACGCCTCGCTGCTGGCCCAAGCCCCGGATAGCTTCGGGGCCATGCCGCTCACCGCGCGCGGTCTTCCGGACGCGCGGTTCTCGCTCATGGTCTACCTGGAGGACTGCACCGGCTGCGGGCTCTGTGTCGAAACCTGCCCGATCACGGCGCCGGCCGATCCCCAGCACAAGGCGATCAACCTGGTGCAGCGGGAGCCCCGCCTGGCCGCGGAGCGCCGCAACATCGCCTTCTTCGAGACCCTGCCTCTCATGGAACGGGCTCGGGTGGACTTCGCCACGGTGCGCGGCACCCAGTTCCTGCAACCGCTCTTCGAGTTCTCGGGAGCCTGCGCCGGCTGCGGCGAGACCCCCTATCTCAAGCTCCTGTCCCAGCTCTTCGGCGACCGGTTGATGGTGGCCAACGCCACCGGCTGCTCGTCGATCTACGGGGGCAACCTGCCAACCACACCGTGGACCACCAACCCGGCGGGGCAGGGTCCGGCCTGGTCCAACTCCCTGTTCGAAGACAATGCCGAGTTCGGGCTGGGTCTCCGGCTGGCCGCCGACCAGCAGCGGGACGTGGCCCGTGCCCGCCTCGCCGAGCTGCGCGAGGTGCTGGGCGCGGAGCTCGTCGACGAGATCCTCGAGGCCCCGCAGCGCCGGGAGACGGAGTACGCCTTGCAGCGGGAGCGGGTCGCCGAGCTGAGGCGACGGCTCGACAGCCTGGACGGCGCCGCCAGTCCCGCCGTCACCGACCTGGGAAGTGTCCTCGACAGCCTGGTGCGGCGGAGCGTCTGGATCGTGGGTGGCGACGGCTGGGCCTACGACATCGGGGCCGGCGGGCTCGACCACGTCCTGGCCAGCGGCCGCGACGTCAACGTCCTGGTTCTGGACACCGAGGTGTACTCCAACACCGGAGGCCAGATGTCGAAGGCCACGCCACTCGGCGCCGTCGCCAAATTCGCGGCCAGCGGCAAGCGCCTGGGCAAGAAGGACCTCGCCCTCCAGGCCATCGCCTACGGCAACGTCTACGTCGCCCGGGTGGCGATGGGGGCAGACCCTGAGCAGACGCTCCGAGCCCTGCGCGAAGCCGAGGCCTACGAGGGGCCATCGCTGGTCATCGCCTACAGCCACTGCATCGCCCACGGCATCGAGAAGGACGGGGTCGAGCTGCGCAACGGGCTGGACCAGCAGTACCGGGCGACGGCCACCGGGTACTGGCCGCTGATCCGCTACGACCCGGCGGTCAGGGCCGGTGGCGGCAATCCCTTTCTCCTCGACTCGCCGCGGCCGCGCCTCCCCCTCACCGAGTACACCGGCCAGGAGCTGCGCTACCGCATCCTCACCCGGACCCACCCGGAGGTCGCCGAGCGCCTCATGGGGCTGGCCCAGGAGGAGGTCGTGCGGCGCTGGGCGACCTATGAGGAGATGGCTTCGCGCCGAGCCGAGGAGTTCGCGCCGGCCGAGGCGGGCGTCGAGTGACGAAGCCCGCGGCGGCGGAGGCGGGCGGCGTGAACCTGACCACCCCGTACCTCGGGCTCACCCTGCGCAACCCGCTGGTTGCCTCGCCCGGCCCCCTGACCCAGAGCGTGGAGGGAATCCGGCAGCTGGCCGAGGCGGGCGCGGGCGCCATCGTCCTGCCCTCTCTCTTCGAGGAGCAGATCCGGCGGGAGGCGGAACGTGATCGGAACCTCAGCGAAGCCGGGACGGAGAGCTTCGGGGAGGCCCTCTCCTACCTCCCCGCAACGGAGATCGACGTCCAGCCCCGCCAGTACCTGAGCCTCGTCGAGCGGGCCGCGGCGGCGGTGTCCATCCCGGTGATCGCCAGCCTGAACGGCTCCAGCAGCGAGGGCTGGACCGGCTATGCGGCAGCCATCGAGGCGGCGGGGGCAGCCGCGCTCGAGCTGAACGTCTACTACCTGTCCGCCGACCCCCTGGTCTCCGCCCGCGACGCCGAGGCCAGGTACGTCGAGATCCTGAGCAGCGTCAAGGGGGCGGTGACGATTCCCGTCGCCGTCAAGCTGTCGCCCTACTTCAGCTCCCTCGGGGAGATGGCGCTGCGCCTCTCCGAGACGGGAGCCGACGGCCTGGTGCTTTTCAACCGCTTCATGCAGACCGACATCGATCCAGAGACCCTGGCCGTCTCTGCCGGAATCCGCCTCTCCCAGCCCGCGGAAGCCGTCCTCCCCCGCTCCTGGATCGCCCGCCTGCGCGGCAGGGTGCCCCTGTCCCTCGCCGCCAGCACGGGGGTGGAGAGCGCCAGCGACGTCGTCGCCTACCTGCTGGCCGGCGCCGACGCGGTCATGACCACGTCGGCGCTGCTGCGCCACGGTCCGGACCACATCGCAACCCTCCTCGAGGGACTGCGCTCCTGGATGGCGCGCAAGGGGTTCATCGACCTGGGAGAGGTGCGGGGGAGGCTCTCGGCGACCGCGGCTGGCGACCCGGCAGCCTTCGGCCGCGCCAACTACCTGGCCACCATCGACGGGGCGTCCCGCGCATTCGGCCCCCGCTGAGGCGTGGTCAACCGCGAGCTGGCCGAGCGCACCCTCGGCTTCACCACCCGCCTCGAAGAAGTCGTCGACGACCTGGTGGCGGCCTGGCTCCGCCTCATGGCGGTCACCGAGGAAGGCCGCCCATGAACGGGGCGGCGGCGGTCGCGGCACAGGGGTTGGTGAAGAGCTTCGGCGCCGTGCGGGCCCTCGACGGAGCCACGCTCACGGTCCAGACAGGAGAGATCTACGGCCTTCTGGGCCCCAACGGCGCGGGCAAGACCACCCTGATCCGCTGCCTCGTGGGACTGATGGCACCGGACAGCGGAGCGGTGACGGTGCTGGAGCGGCGCATGCCGAACCGCGACGTGCTCCGCGAGGTCGGCTACATGCCGCAGTCGCCCGCCCTCTATCCCGATCTCAGCGTGGAGGAGAACGTCACGTTCTTCGCCACCATCCATGGCAGCGGCCGGCCCACGCTGCGAGCCCGGGTGACGCGTGCCCTCGAGTTCGTCGACCTCGCGGCGCGTCGGTCCCAGGTGGTGGCCACCCTGAGCGGCGGCATGCGCCAGCGTCTCTCCCTCGCTTGCGCCATCGTGCACCGACCGCGCCTCCTCCTCCTCGACGAGCCGACCGTGGGTGTCGATCCGCAATTGCGGGTGGAGCTGTGGAGGCGCTTCGCGGAGATGACCGCAGAGGGCACGACCATCATCGTCTCGAGCCACGTCATGGACGAGGCGGAGCGCTGCCGGCGGCTGGGTCTCGTGCGTGCCGGCCGCCTCCTCGCCGAGGGCAGCGCCACCGAGCTGCGTGCTGCCGCCGGAGTCGAGAGGCTGGAGGATGCCTTCCTCGTCCTCTCCGAGGTGAGAGCATGAGCTTGCAGCGTGCGGGCGCCGTGGCCCGCCGCATCCTCCAGCAGTTCCGCCACGATCGACGGACGCTGGTGCTGCTTTTCGTGGCTCCCATCCTCATCCTCGGGCTCTTCTACTTCCTCCTCCGCGGCGGCAGCACCCTGCCCGTGGTCGACGTCGTCAACCTCGACGCCGCACCCGGCCAGCTGGGAACCTCGCTGAGCGCCGCTCTGCAGAGCGCTCCGGGCATCACGGCGAGAGAGTCCACGCCGGTGGCGGCGCAGCGCGACCTCACCTCGGGAGCCGTCGCCGCGGTCATCCTGCTGCCCCCAGACTTCACGACGCGCTTCAGACAGGGAACCATCGCTCCCCAGATCCGCCTGGAGGGCAGCCAGCCCGCACAGAGCCAGGCGGTGCTCGCCACCGTCAGCGCGGCGATGCAGCGAGCCGCGAACCTGGCCGCGCCAACGCGCGGATTCGACCTTCCCCGCGCGCAACCGGTCGTGACCTACCTGCACGGCGGCTCGGAGCTCGACACCCTCGACTACTTCGGAGCGGCCTTCATCGGCCTCGTCGTCTTCTTCCTCGTGTTCGTCGTCACCATCATCGCCTTCCTGCGCGAGCGCAGCCAGGGCACCCTGGAGAGGCTCATGGCCAGCCCGCTGCGGCGCTCCGAGATCGTCTCCGGATACATAGGCGGGTTCATGGCGGTGGCAGCGCTGCAGGCGGTGGAGGTCGCCCTCTTCACGCTCTACGCGCTGCACGTGCACAACCAGGGCAACATCGGCCTCATCGTGCTGATGACGCTCCTGATGAGCCTCGTCGCGGTGAACCTCGGGGTCTTTCTCAGCATGTTCTCGACCACCGAGTTCCAGGCGGTGCAGTTCATCCCCCTCGCCATCGTGCCCCAGGTGCTGCTGAGCGGGATCATCTTCCCGGTGAGCAGCGAGCCTGGCTGGCTGCAGGGGATCTCGCGGGTGCTCCCTCTCACCTACGGAGTGGACGGCCTGCACCGGGTGATGCTGGAGGGCGCGAGTCTCAGCTCCGGCACTCTGCTCCTCGACCTCGGTGTGGTCGCCGCCTTCGCCGTTGCCCTTGTCGCCGCCGCGACGGCGACCTTGCGGCGAAGCCTGGCCTGACCCAAGGAGCCCAGCCGCAGTCTCCGGCCGGATTTAGCCGGTTTTAAAGGTCACGAATCATGACCTTTAAAACCCGCCGAAGAGGCACTGCAGCCCGGGTGCCGTTCTTCACGATCAGGCGGGCACTTCCCCCCTCTGCTCCACGGGCAGGATGCCGAAGGCGCGGCCGCTCACGACGGTCGTCTCCACCGCGACGTAGCGGCGGGCGGCATCGGGGAGCGCCCAGGCCTCGAGGTCCAGGCGCCGCACGCCGGCGAGGATCGAGGGGGTGGTGATCTCACTGGCCATCCCCTGGACGAGCACACTCCAGCCCCAGGAACCGCCCGGATCATGGGCGTCGGCCTCGAAGGCGACGACGGCCCGGGCCAGGGCGGCGTCCAGCTTGGTCCCCGGGACGGTGCGGAAGATGACGAGACCGCCCAGCAGGGTGAAGTTGACGGGGAGGATGGCGGGGAGAGCCCCGACGCTCACGCCGACGCGGCCGACCCTGGCGGTGGCGAGCAGCTCGAGGCAGCGCAAGCGCGACAGCGGGCGAAAGCTCGTCAAGCTCATGCTCGGCAGCATGCTCGGCGCGTCCCGCGCGCGAATAGGGCGCTTCGGTCCAGGAGGCGCTGGGCCGTTCGGCCCTGTGGGTGGGGGCGAGGCGATCGCTGCCCGGGCCGGCAACTCGGGACGCACGGCCCGGTGAGCGGGGGTCGAAGCGCACTGGTGGTCGCGCCGGGGCGGCGTCAGGATGCGCTCATGGCCGCTCTCCTCCACAACCTCGATCGGGTAGCGCTGGCCCTGCTCACCATGGCTCTGGTGATCTTCGCCGCCCTCTTCCTCGGCTTCCTCCTCGTCGTCGCGGCGATCTGAGGTAGCGCTTCTCGCCCGGCGCACCCCGCTCGGGCCGGTGGAGCCGTCACGGCTCAGTCCCCGAGGCGGCGTCCCGAGAGCTCCTCGATGGGGATGCGCAGCCAGCGGTCAGGCCGCGGCGATGCCCAGGAGTGGAGCGGCCCGCGCCGCAGTATCTCGAGATCGTCGGCATCGACGACGATCTGGGCCACGCCGCGGAGGACGACGCTCCAGCCGGAGTGCTCGAGGGGCCGGCTGTCGTCGATCTCGAAGGCCACCTCGGATCCGCTCAGAGCGCTGAGAAGGCCTCCGTCGGCGGTGGTGAAGGTGACGGAGTCGGCGTCGGCCAGGTAGTTGACCGGCAGCACCATCGGCCGGCCGTCGAGGGCGAAGGCGACCCGACCCACGAAGGAGTGGTATTGCAGCAGCTCCAGGCACTCGTCGCGGGAGAGCTCGTGGAGTCGCCCGCCTGTTTCGGCCATCGCCATGCCTCCTGCTCAGCCTCGTCGGGGGAAGGATGACTTCTCTCGGGGCGGCCGGCGACTGGGCTGCCGGGCATCAGCGCCAGGGGCCGGGCACGACAGCCCCCCCGGGACTGCATAGACTTCGCGATGACCATGAGCACGGCGAGCCGGACGACGCGGGAGGCCCGCCTCCTCGACGCCGTCATCGCGCTCTCCGCCGAGAAGGGACTTCCGCCCATCCTCCGTCGCATTGTCGAAGCGGCGGCCGAGCTCGTCGACGCCCGCTACGGCGCTCTGGGGGTGATCGGCGCCGACGAGGAGGGACCAGAGCGTAGCCTCGTGGAGTTCGTGACCACCATCGACGGCAGCGAGATCCGCAGCCGGATCGGAGAACCGCCCCACGGCCTGGGCATCCTCGGCCTCCTCATCACCGATCCGGAGCCGCTGCGCCTTGCCGACCTGGCCCGCCACCCCGCCTCGGTGGGATTCCCGCCCGACCACCCCCCGATGCACTCCTTCCTTGGGGTCCCCATCCGCGTCCGTGACCAGGTCTTCGGCAACCTCTACCTCACCGAGAAGCAGGGCGCTCCCGAGTTCTCGGCTCAGGACCAGGAGATCGTGATCGCCCTGGCCGCGGCCGCCGGCGTCGCCATCGAGAACGCCCGGCTCCACGAGCGCCTCGAGCAGATGGCTGTGATCAGTGAGCGCGAGCGCATCGCCCGAGATCTCCACGACACGGTGATCCAGCGCCTCTTCGCCACGGGCATGGGCCTGCAGAGCCTCATCGGACGGCTCCCCAACCCCGACAGCCGCGACCGCCTGCAGCTCGCTGTCGACGAGCTCGACGAGACCATCCGGGAGATCCGCAGCTCCATCTTCGCGCTCGAGGCGCGGAGCAGCGGCGCCAGCCTGCGGGCACGCATCCTCGATCTGGCCAGCGAATCCGCGGAGGGCCTCGGTTTCGAGCCGCGCGTGCGCTTCGCCGGCCCCGTCGACGCTGCGGTCTCTCCGGCGGTAGCCGACGAGCTATTGAAGACGCTGCGGGAGGCGCTCTCCAACGTCGCCCGGCACGCCCGGGCGAGGTCCGTCGACGTCCAGGTGGCGAGCGGCTCCGACGGTGTCACCCTGCGTGTGACGGACGACGGCGAGGGGCTTCCGGAGAAGCGCTCCCGCGGGCACGGGCTGGACAACATGCGGGCCCGAGCGGAGGCGCTGCGGGGCAGCTTCGCCATCACCAACCGCCGTGACGGGGGGACGGCTCTCACCTGGAAGGTACCGGCCGCCTAAGCCTCCGCTTGGTGTGACAGGGAGGGGCCACGTGCCTCGGTCGCTCAGACTTCCAGCGCTTCCTCTACTGATGTGGCGTCTCGGGCCGGGCCCCTCATAGTCACCTGTCCTCACCATCATCGGAGGGCGGGGGTCGCCCCGCCTGAGGAGAAAGTCATCGATCGACCCGGGACGCGGCTGGGCATTCGGTCCCGGAGGAGGCGGGAAGAAGCCGGTGCGCAGGTCATCCGAGCTGGTGACCCATGGCCCTGGTGAAGGGAGCGTTGCGACACCAGCATGGAGACAGTAAAGCCCGACCCAACAAGGAGACTTCCAGCCATGACTACCGCACTCCGTTGGCAAGTCACCGTCCTGCAGGTGGGAACTCATCCTCATCCTCGGCTTCGTCGCCGGCTTCGCGTTCTGGGCCGCGAGCTTCACCCACAGCCAGGTGACGCAGCAGCTCACCGGGCAGAGCATCACCTTCCCGACCACCAGCAACGCCGAGTTCCAGGCCCTTCCCGCCGCCAACAAGGCCGCCATGGCCGTGTACGCGGGGCAGAACATGACGACGGGCGCCCAGGCCGAGGTCTACGCCAATGACTTCCTCGGCTTCCACCTCAGCAAGATGCCGACCTACTCCGCGGCGAGCGCTGCGGCCCGGGCCAACCCGAATGACCCGAAGGCGGCCGCCACCCTCAACACCGTCTTCACCGGGACGTCGCTGCGCAGCATGCTGCTCAACGCCTACGGATGGTGGACGGTCGGCACCTACGCCCTCTACGCCGCCATCGGCCTGACCATCGCCGCCCTCGCCGTCCTCCTCACCCTCTTCTTCGAGATCTACCGCTGGCGGACCACCGCGGCCGTGAAGGTGCCCACCCAGGCGGGCCCGGAGCCGGCCTTCAGCCAGCAGGCCGCCGGACACGGCGTCTCCCAGTTCACTGAGCACAAGAGCTGAACTCACACTCCCAAGAGGCGGGCCGCCGGGCAGTTGCCCGGCGGCCCGCTTCGTCTATTCGGGAGCCAGAGAACGCACCGGCTCTGCGGAGGTCGCGGCTTCGGGCTTCGGCTTGCCGGCGTCGACCGACCGCTTGGCGTCAGCGACCTCGATGACCAGGCCCCAAGCCGCCCTGGCGCTCGAACCGAAGAGCACGAACACCCCGGCCATCAGCCAGATGGCTCCGGCGGCGGACCCCCCGCCCACGAAGAGGCCGCCGGCCACGACCAGCACGGCCATCCCGGCCATGCGGAAGCCGAAGCGCTGCACCGCGCGGCCCACACCGAGGAGCGGCTGGACGCCGGCCACGATCATCCGGCCCGCCGAACGCGCGTCCGAGAGGATACCGATGACGCCGAGGGCGAGGAGGGCGCCCCCCAGGGATCCCGGGGTGACCTGGGGGATGAGGGCGATCAAGGCGCTGACCAGCACGGCGATCAGGGCCTGGAAGGCGCCCCGAGCCGTGAGCCGGACGTCGGGGTGGTCGACCACCGCGTCGAGATGGAGGGAGACGCCGACGAAGAGGAGGCCGAGGAGAGCCGCCGAGGCGCCACCCGCCGTCATGTAGAAGTCGTGCCAGACCTGCACCCGCCGTACTTTAGCGGCGGCTCGTCACGCTACCGGTGCGGCCTCGCCGGCCGTGTCTACGCGGCGGGGTTGAAGTGGCGCCAGATCGAAGGTGTCCCCGGCTCCCCGTCGTCCATCTCGACGTCCTCGGGAAGCTCGGTGCGCCAGGGCAGCATGAGATCGAAGACGATCTCCTGGATGGTCCAGAGCATGTCCATCACCTCGGTGACCTTGAGGTGGCGCCGGGCCAGGACCTCCTCGACCTGCTGCCGAGCCGTCTCGTCACCGCTCAGGCGGACCGCCTTGCGGGCGAACTGGAAAACCTTCTGGGCCCGCTCGGCGATGTCCGGCGGGACATCCTTGATCCCCTGAAGGTGGGTCTCCTCGCACAGCTCGATGGTCGCGTCCACCTTCTCCACGAGGCGGCGGAGCCGGGTTCGCTCCACCATCTCGAGGTGATGGCGCTGCCGCGCGCGATGGACCTCCTCGGTTGCGTTCTCGATGAGCAATGCGGGGCCTCTCCCTTGATGACATGGAAACGCGACCGCGATAACCCGTTGCCTCGCGGTTGCATGACTAGCGTACCCACTTGGGTCGTTGACATCAACCATCGGTTTCGGGTGAAATCGATGCATGAATCGCATCAACGGCGACCTGCTCCGGACCTTCATCGAGGTCGCGCGGTCCGAGCATCTGGGCCGAGCGGCTGCATTGCTTCAGACCGACCAGTCGACGGTGAGCCGCAAGATCGCCCGCCTCGAGCACGAGGTGGGGGTCCCTCTCTTCGAACGAATTGGCCGCTCCATACGCCTCACCCGTGCCGGCCGGCGGTTCGTGCTGCGGGCGGAGCGGATCCTCGGCGAGCTCCGCGACGCCGTCGCCGAGGCGGCGGGGACGGTGTCGGCGGAGGCCGGCGAGGTCCACCTCGGCTTCCTCCACACGGTTGGCGCCCGCTGGCTGCCGGAGAGGCTGGCCAGCTTCCTCCGCCTGTACCCCGGGGTGCGCTTCGTCCTCGAGGAGGGGACGACCGGCGAGGTCGTGGCCGGCGTCCTCGAGGGTCGCTACGACCTCGGCATCCTCGGCCCGCCGCCTCCCAACACCCCCGAGCTGGAGGTGGTGCCCCTCTTTCGGGAGCGCGTCTCCGTCGTCGTCCCGGCCCAGCACCGTCTGGCCGGGCGGCCCTCCGTGGGGCTCCAGGAGCTGGCCGGGGAGGCGCTCATCCTCCCCCGCTCCCGAAGCGGGCTGCGCCGGGTCATCGACGACGCCTTTGCCCGCCAGGGCCTGGCGGAGAACGTCGCCTACGAGGGGGACGACTTCACCATCGTCCAGGGGCTGGTCGAGGCCGGTCTCGGCATCACCCTTCTCCCCATGCCACTCCCGACGCCGTCGACGCGGGTGGCCGTCATCCCCCTCCGCGATCCCCCGGTGGCCCGGACCATGGCGGTCGTCTGGGACCGCCGGCGCACCCTCCCCCCCGCCGCCGAGCTCTTCTGCCGGCGCATCGCCGAGGAGGTCGCCGGTCCCTTCGAGCGGGCGGCGAGCGCCTGACCGCTCAGGGTGAGAGCCGGTTGAGGTCGCGGGGAAAGAGGGTGGTTTCGCGGATGTTCTGGGCGTTGACGAGCTGGGCGATCCAGCGCTCCAGGCCGATGGCGAATCCGCCGTGGGGGGGCATGCCGTGGCGGAAGGCCATGAGGTAGTCGGCGTAGCGCTCCGGGTCGTCGCCGCGGCGGCGCAGCTCATCGACGTAGTCCGCATAGCGGTGGAGCCGCTGTCCCCCGGTGACCAGCTCCATGCCGCGGAAGAGGAGGTCGAATCCAGCCGCAAAATCCGGCCGCTCCGGGTCGCGCGCCGTGTAGAAGGGACGCTTCGACATCGGAAAGCCGCGCACGAACACGAACTCCGAGCCGTGCTCCCGCTTCGCCCATTCCCCGAGCCAGCGCTCATTGGCCGGGGAGAGGTCCGGCTCGTGGGAGAGGTCCTCATGGGTGGCGGCGCTGATCAGCGCCTGGGCCTCGAGGAAGTGGACGTCGGGGATGACCTCGGGGACCTCGGGGAGGCTGATGCCGCTGAGCGCGACGGCCGCCGCCGCCTGCGCGCGGATGCCTTCCACCATCCCCCGGAGGGCCCGGGTCAGCACCGCCATCACCGTGTACTCGCTGTCGATGAAGCCGACCTCGGCGTCGAGGGAGATGTACTCGTTGATGTGGCGGGCGGTATCGTGCGGCTCGGCGCGGAACACCGGCCCGATCTCGAAGACGCGCTCAAAGACGCCCACCATGATCTGTTTGTAGAACTGCGGGCTCTGGGCCAGGTAGGCGGGGCGTCCGAAATAGTCGAGGGCAAAGACGTTGGCCCCAAACTCCGTCGCCGAGGCGACGATCTTGGGGGTCTGGATCTCCGTGAATCCGAGTTCTTGCAAACTTTGGCGATAACCTGACATCGACGCCGCCTGCATGGCGAAGAAGGCACGGCGGCGGGGATGGCGCAGCGCCACCGGGGCGTTGTCGAGGATGGTGGGGAGCTGGGCCTTGATGACCGGGCGGTAGAGGTCAAAGGGGGGCGGAGCGTCGGCGGCGCTCAGGACGTCGACCTCCGGATCGTGGATCTCGACCCCGCCCGGCGCCTGGGGCTCAGCGCTGACCCGACCCCGCACGGCGAGAACGGACTCGTGGGGGACGCCGGCCAGCCGCTCGGCGAGGCCGCCGTCCTGGATCACCACCTGGGCGGTCCCGTGGGCGTCGCGGAGGATGAGGAAGCTGATCTCGGCGAGGCGGCGCAGGCGGTGCAGCCATCCCTTCAGCTCGACGCGCTCCCCGACGCGACGGCCGAGGTCGTCGGTCCAGACGCGGTCGGTGAGGGCGGAGAGATTGGCGGGCACAAGGCCGCAGTCTAGCGGCCGTCCCCCCGCCCCCCACGTACACTGGGGCCGGCATGGCCACCGCCCTCCTCGCCGCCGGTGGCGTTCTCGCCGCGGCGACCCTCATCCTCCTCCTCGTCGTCCGCGGCCGCCTGGCCCCGCACCGGGGCCCGGCGGCCGGACCCAGCCCGACTGCGCTGCGCAAGGAGGCCGGGGAGGTCATCGACGAGGCCCGCGCCGAGGCCCTCGCCATCCGCGAAGCGGCGGCGGAGGAGATCAACGCGCGCCGGGCGGCCCTGGAGGCGGGGGAGGCCGTGCTGACCGAGAAGGAGCGGAGCTGGCGGGACCGCAGAGCCGTGTTCGACGAGCGGCGATTCGAGCACAGAAAAAGACAGGAGGAGATCGAGGGACGCGTCGCCGGTGTGCAGATGTCCCGCGACAGCGTGCGCCAGCTGGTTGCCGAGAGAGCCGGGATGGAGCGGGACGCGGCCCAGCGCTCCGTCCTGGACGCCCTGGACGCCGAGCTCGAGGGGGAGCTTCCCCTCCGCGTCGCCGGCCGCCTTGCCGAGCTGAGCGGTGATCCCGAGCCGGCGGCCCGCCACCACCTGGTGTCGGCCATGGAGCGGCAGTCGGCGAGCCACGTCGACACCGCCCCGCGGCTCGCCCCCCTACCCCTCGACGGCCTGGAACCGGCGCGGCGGGAGCGCCTCCTCGACGCGCTGGCGGCCGTCGCCGAGGCCACCGCCACCGAGCTGGGCGTGGACGACGAGCGCCAGCAGGCATCGCTCCGCGGCCTCGACCCGGTGGGACGGGAGGTGGCGCGTCAGGTCTCGCTCGAGGTGCTCGACCGCAACCTCCAGGCGGAGGCCGTGCCCCCGCTCCTCACCCGCACCCGGCGCCGCCTCGGCGCTGCCATCACCGAGATCGGGGAGAGAGCCCTGTGGGAGATGGCGATGGAGGGCCGTCCCGAGCTCGCCGAGCTGATGGGGGTCCTCCACTACCGCTTCTCCTACGGCCAGAACGCTCTCCTCCACTGCGAGGAGACGGGGCAGGTCTGCGGCGTTCTCGCCGCCGAGCTGGGCATGACCCAGGCGGAGGCCCGCCAGGCGGGGTTCCTCCACGACATCGGCAAGGCCGTGGACCACGACATCGAGGGGTCGCACGCCATCATCGGCGGGGAGCTGCTGCGCGTCCTCGGCCACCCCGCCGGGATCGTCCATGCCGTGAAGGCGCACCACTTCGACGAGGAGCCCTCCACCGACCTGGCCATGCTGGTCATCTGCGCGGATGCCATCTCCGCTTCCCGGCCCGGGGCCCGCCGCGACACCCTGGCCGCCTATCTCGCCCGCCTCGAGCAGCTCCAGGAGATCGCCAGCCGGCATGCCGAGGTGGAGCGCGCCTTCCCGCTCCAGGCGGGGCGGGAGCTGCGCGTGTTCGTCCGCGCCACCAGGGTGACGGACGCCGGCATGCCCGCCCTCTCCGGCGAGCTGGCCCGGGAGATCGAGAGCGAGATGCAGTACCCGGGCGTCATCAAGGTCACCCTCATCCGCGAGACCCAGGCCACCGCCACCGCCCCGGTGCAGGTCGGGCGGAGTGTGGAGCCCCTGGAGCCGGCGCTGGCCGGGGCGGGGACGAAGCGCCGCCGCCGCCGCCGGCGGCGCAAGGGCGGTGCACCGGGGTCCGCGGGCGCCGAGGCGTAGGCGCGGGGCGCGGTCAGCTCGGGGCGCGGAGGAAGGACGTGACCACCAGGGCGGCGAGAGCCGGCTCCTCGTGGAAGAAGAGGTGCCCCCGCCCTTCGAACCAGTACCGGCGCGCCCCGGGGATGAGACGCACCAGGCTCTCCGCGTTCTCCAGCGGCACGAGGGCGTCAGCCGTGCCGTGGAGGACGAGGGTGGGCACCCGGATCTCGCCGAGGCGATCATGGAGGTCGGCGTCCCGCGAGGCCCGCAGCTGGGCGGTGAAGGCCCGACCGGGGATGGGGTGGGCGGCCCGGTCGGCGATCTCCGCCTCGATGAACTCGGGGTGATCGCGCTGGAAGCGCTCCGAGTAGAGGACGGTGCAGGCCATGCGGTAGGCGTCGGCGGGGGTGCGCGCGCCGCGACCGAGGAGGCGGGCGGTGGCTTCTGGTGAGGCCGTGACGGCGTGGCGCCCGGGCCCGGTGGCGGCCAGCACCAGCCGTCCCAGGCCCTTACCGTGGAGGACGGCGACGTGCTCCGCGGTGAGCCCGCCCATGGAGGCGCCGAAGAGGCTGTATCGCTCCACCCCCACGCCGGCCGCCACCTCGGCGCAGTCGGCGGCGAGGCGGGGCATGGGATACGGCCCGGGAGGTGCATCGGAGGCCCCCACCCCTCGAGGGTCGTAGACCACCACCTGGTGATGGCGGGCGAGGGCGGGCAGGAGCGGCGCGTAGACGCGGCGGGTCGAGCCCAGTCCGGGGATCATGAGGAGCGGCGGGCCATCCCCGCTCACGGTCACGGCGAGACGGACGCCGTCCGTCGTCACGATGCTGGCATCCGGCACGGGAAGCGATGCTAGCCGGCGGCCCGATGAAAGCAGGATGATCGTGCCCGTGCCGGATCTCCCTGAGCTGCTGACCCCCATCGACCACGCCTGGCTGCGCACCGAGACGCCCGAAAACCTCATGGTGGTCGGCTCCATCTGCTTCTTTGACGAGCCGGTGAGCCACGCGGAGGTCCTCACCGCCTTCGCCAAGCGCCTCCTCGTCCATCCCCGTTTCTCGCAGCGGGTCGACCGCGCCCTGCCCAGCCTTCCCCGGTGGGTGGACGACGAAGACTTCGAGCTGACAGCGCACGTGCATCGCATCGCGCTGCCGCCTCCCGGGGGTGACGCGGAGCTGCGCGTCCTCGTCTCCGACCTCATGAGCCAGCCCCTCGACCTCACCCGGGCGCTCTGGGACAGCCACCTCATCGAGGGCTATGGCTCGGGGAGCGCGCTGCTGACCCGGATCCACCACACGATCGGCGACGGCACCGCTCTGATGCGGGTGCTGCTCGGCCTCACCGCTGCCGACGCCGCCCTTTCGCTCCGCTCCGGCAGCGACGGCGCCACCACGCTCAGAGCGCACCGGTCCCTCGGGACACCTTCCATCAGCCCTCTGGCCGCGGTCGACCGGCTCCGCGACGCCGGGATCCACCTCGTCACCCTGGCCCGCGTGTCGGCGCTCCTCCCCGACGCCGACACACCGCTGCGTGGCCCACTGCGGCGCCACAAGAACGTGGCCTGGACCGACCCCTACCCGCTCGACCGCCTGCGCTCCCTCCGCCAGGCGACCGGGGCGACCATCAACGACATCCTCCTCACCGCCGTCACCGGCGCGCTTCGGCGCCATCTCCTCCGCCGCCACGCCGAGGTCCCGGAGAACATTCGGGCCATCGTCCCCGTCGACCTCCGCCGGGTCGGGGACGCGGGGCTCGGCAACCAGTTCGGCATGGTCTTCCTGGAGCTGCCGGTGGGCATCGCCGAGCGCAGGGAGCGCCTCCAGGCGATCCACGAGCGGATGCTCGCCGAGCGCCAGTCGGCCCTGCCCGCGGTGAGCATGGAGATCCTCGGCGCCGCGGGACTGGCCCCGCGTGCCGTGGAGCAGCTGCTCATGCGCTTCTTCGGCTCCAAGGCCACGGCGGTGATCACCAACGTGCGCGGCCCCGGTGAGGAGCGCTACCTCGCCGGTCACCCCCTGCGCCGCCTCACCTTCTTCGTCCCCCAGTCGGCAAAGCTCGAACTCGGGATCAGCATCTTCAGCTACGCGGGGCAGCTGGAGGTCGGGGTCATCGCCAACTCCGGTCTCATCCCCGACCCCGTGGCCATCACCCGGGAGGTGACCGGCGAGCTGCGCCAGCTGGTGCGCAGCGGCAGCGCCCGGGCGGCGGCATAGGAGCCCCGCCACCCGCCAACATGGCGGCGTGCCTCGGCTCTTCGTCGACTCCGCGTCGCTCGATGGAGGCCGGCTGGTCCTCGACGGCGCCGCCGCGCGCCACCTTGCCGGCCCGCTGCGCGTCCGCCGCGGCGAGACCATCAGGGTCGTCGATCCGGCGCGGATGGAGCACGGGGTGGTGGTGGAGGGCGTCGCCCGCGCGAGGATCACGGGGCGGGTCCTCTGGTCGCGGCCGGCTGCCGGTGAGCCGCGCCTGCGCCTTTTGGCCCTCCAGGCGCTCGTGCGCGACTTCGAGACGGCGGTGACCGCGCTCGTCGAGGCCGGAGCCGCCGCCATCCATCCGGTGGTGACCCGGCGCAGCGTTCCCCGCCCGAGCGAAGAGCGCGCCGCGTCGCGCCGGCAGCGCTGGCAGGAGGTGGCTCGGGAGGCAGCCCAGCTGGCGCACCGCGCGGCCATCCCCCCGGTGCACGCCCTGGCCGGCCTGGACGGCGCCCTCGCCGCCCTCCCCGAGGGGACTCGGGTGCTCGCCTGCGTCCTCGACGCCCCCGCGCCACTCGCCCGCACCGACATCGATGCCGAGCGTCCGCTCGCGGTGGTGATCGGGCCCGAGGGCGGCCTCGACCCCACCGAGACGGCCCTCCTCCAGGGTGCCGGGGCGGAGCTCGTCCACCTCGGCCCTCGCACCCTGCCGGCGGTGCGAGCCGGGGCGCTGGCGGCCGGATTGCTCCTGGCTCGCGCCGGGGACCTCGACAGCGGCGGGGGGCTGCGCCCCCCTTCAGTCCCTCGCGGCGACGCCAGCGCCAGCCCCGAGCCGGCGTTGGCAGCGAAGGACTGATGCGGATCGCCGTCACCGTGCACCCGCGATCCAGCCGCGAGAAGCTGCGCTGGGACGGGGACGAGCTGGAGCTCTGGATCACCCAGCCCCCCATCGACGACGCCGCCAACGCCGCCTGCCTCCGCGTCGTCGCCGGCTGGCTCGGGATCCCGCGCACCCAGGTGCGCCTGGTGGGAGGGCATCGGGGACGCCGCAAGCTCGTCGAGGTCGAGGGGGTGGCCAGGCTCCCGGACTAGTCTCGGCCATCGGGCTTGTGCGATGGCACGTGCAGAATCTTCGCGCTAATGCCACAATTGACGCGAATCCGAGAGAGGGTCTCGTGGACCCGGGGAGGGGCCGGACTGGCAAGGATGGGGTGGCGCAAGAGGGGTCTTGCGCGCAGGCGCCCGCGACGGAGGCGAGGGGGCCGCGCGGCTTCGTGCCGGCGCGCCCGCCCGGGCCGCCGATGAGATCGCGCGACCTCATCGGGCACGGACGCCGCCTCGGCTTCGCCGGCGAGAGGGAGCCCGGGGCAGAGGGCGAACCGAGCCCCGCGCCGGCCGGGGGCCGGCGACGCGGCGACAGCGAGGTGCGCCGTCCGGTGACCGTGCTGATCCTCATCCTCGGCGGTCTCATCCCCCTCCTCGCCGCCGGCCTCATCGCCGCCTCCCTGGGCAGCTCGGCCATCGCCGCGGCCGCCGACGACCGCGTCAGCGGTGCAGGCGAGGAGGTGGCCGGGGCCGTCGACAGCCTGATCTCGGCCCGCGTCACCGCCCTCCAGGGCGCGGCCGACGATCTCGCCATGCTTGCCGTCGCCGAGCGCCAGGCGACCCCCGCTCTCGTCACCACCGCCACCGACGACCTCCGCGGCCTCGCCTCCCAACCCGGGACCCTGGGCGTCACGCTGAGCGACAGCCAGGGCGCGCCGCTTCTCTCCCAGGGAGCCGGGACGGGAGCCGTCCCTCAGGATTGGCGCGCTCAGCTCTCCCACGGCGGGTCGGTGGCCAGCATGATGGCGCCGTCGACGCCGGAGGCGGCGATCGTCGTCGCCGTGCCCGTGCTCCGCGGCGGGGGGATCGCGGGCGGATATCTGGTCGAGGCATCCAGTCTCGGAGGGCTCCCCGCCGCCCTGGGCAGGATCGCCGCGGCGCAGGGAATGGAGGTCAGCCTCCTCGATTCCGGCGGGCACGTCCTGGTCTCCGCCCCGGGGAGCGGAACGCCGCCGGGAGGCGTGACGCCCCGCCTCGCCGCCGACATCACCACCGCGCTGCGCAGCCACATGGCGGTGGTCGATGACACGGGTGGCCGCCCCCGGGCGGTGGCGCCGACCTTGCAGGCGGCGTGGGTGGCGGTGACCGTCCTCCCCTCCTCAGCGCTGGCGTCCATCACCGGCCTCGACCTCTCCCTCGCCCTGGCCTGTGCCGTCCTCGCCCTCCTCTTCCTCACCTCGGTCTGGCTCGTCGACCGGGTGATGCGCCGCCACGAGCAGGCCGAGACGGAGCTGCGCCAGCAGAAGGCGCTGATGGAGCACGCGGCCATGCACGACCCGCTCACCGGGCTCCCCAACCGCCTGCTCCTCAATGACCGGCTCCAGCACGGGATCTCCAACGCGCAGAGGGCGGGCAGGAAGATGGCGATATTCGTGCTTGACGTCGACGATTTCAAGGCCCTCAACGACAGCCTGGGCCACGCCGTCGGCGACGCCATCCTCCGCGAGACGGCCGGCCGCCTGCAGGCCTCGGTGCGCGCCGCCGACACCGTCGCCCGCTTCGGCGAGCGCGGCGACGAGTTCGCCATCGTCGCCATCGACGCCGACCGGAACGACGCCGAGCTCATCCAGGCCAAGATCCGGCAGCGGATGGAGGACCCCATCCGGGTCGAGGACGGCGAGGTCTCGGTGCGCCTCTCGGTGGGCCTCGCCGTCTTCCCCGACGAGGGCGACGAGGCCTCCCAGCTGCTCCGCCTCGCCGACACTAATATGTATCGGGACAAGCGCTCGCGGAAGGTCTCGGCGGGCTGACGCCTGGGGCATCGGGGCGCCTCGACGGCGGCGCGGCCGGTCGGCGGAGAGGCGGAGACGCCCCGTTACCCGGCTGTCATGTCTCACCCGCCCTAACGGCCCCATGATGAGCGAGCGCGTCCAACGGGCCGATGTGCTGCGCGTCCAACGTGCCCGTCCGAGGAGAGATGACCGCATCTCGCCATCCTGTCCGCCGGCAGAGCGGAGTGACCATGGTCGAGTTCGCCCTGGTCTTCCCCGTCGCCGCGCTGCTTCTCCTCGGCATCGTGGTGCTCGGCATCGTGGTGATGGACCAGAACGCCCTCAGCACTGGGGTCAAGGCCGGGGCTCGGGCAGCAGCCATCTGCGCCACCAGCGACAGCGGCCAGACGCTGCCCGACGGCACCTCGTGCTCCAACCTCGACACCTACATCAAGAAGCAGCTGGCGACGGTGGGGTCGGCCAGCTTCAGCGTCAGCGTCCCGGGCGGCACCTGGCCCACGAGCTGCACGGTCGGCAACTACGTGGAGGTGTCGGCCAGCTACCAGCAGCCCCTCTACGTGCCGCTCGTCGGTCACCTCCTCGGCAACGCCGCGACCAACACCCGCACCCTCACGGCCCACGGCGAGGCGCCCTGCGAACCGCAATGAACCGCCCCCGTCGCCGCCCACCGATACATCGCCCGTCCCGAGGGGTCGGAAGGCGTGGCCAGTCTCTCGTCGAGTTCGGCCTGCTCCTGCCCGTGCTCCTGCTTCTCGTCGCCGGCTCGGCCCAGATCGGCGCGCTCATCTACACCGGCGTCATCGTCGACAACGCGGCCCGCGACGGAGCCCGGGTGGCCTCCGAGCAGCCGAAGAGCTCGGGCGCCTACAACTCGAGCGGGAATGCCAATACGGACGTTGCCGTCAACTGCCCGATCGCGAACAACCCCGTGTGCACCACCGTCGCCAACTCCACACAGTCACTCTCCGGAGTCCAGACCAGCCTCGAGGCGGTGCCCTGTCCCTCGAGCTTCTCGAGCTGCTCCCCGCCCGGGGATTGCTCGAATGTGTCGGGCAATCCCGCAACCTACGGCTACATCGAGGTGACTGTCTCGGATCCCGTCCCCATCTTCGTCCCCATCATCGGTTCGATATTCAGCTCCAGCGGGCAGAGGACGATGACGGCGACGGTCACCATGCGCATCGAGCCATGCACCATGACACAGGGGGCCTGAAACATGCGTGAGCGGCGCCAGCGGGAACGGGGCCAGGTCATCATCATCTCTGCGCTGATGGCGGTGCTGATCTTCGGTGCGGCAGCCATCGCCGTCGACCTCGGCCTCCAAACCAACGATCAGCGGCAGCTTCAGAACGTCTCGGACAGCGCCGCGCTCGCCGGAGCCGAAGACATCCCAGGGAGTGGCGGCTGTCCGGGCAGCCCGAGCACGGCCCAGAATGCGGCGATCGTCGAAGCCCTGGGCAGCGTGGGTCTCAACATGAACTGGGGAAGCAGCTGGGACCCGTCACCCAGCGTGAGCTGCGCCGCGAATTCGGCGGTCGCGACCGCCTCCGACGGAGCGTACACGGTGACCGTCTCCACCCCGCCGGCGACCCCGCGCAGCGCGAACTACGGGGCCAGTGGACCGACCGGCGTCGACGGCAACCCGCAGCCGGCGGACTATCTCGAGGTTGATCTCCACGAGAGCGTCAGCAACAGCTTCGCCGCTGTGCTCGGCCTGCCTACCTCGGAGATCGGCGCTCACTCCGTCGCCTTCCACTGGGGTCCCTCAGGACCATACGACTACACCTTCTTCTCACAGCAGCAAACCTGCTCCGGCAACCAGACGGAGTCGATCACCGGAGACGCCTACATCGGACCGCAATACCAGCCTCAATGCCACAGTGGCAACGCTGCCAAGGCCTCGCTCTGCGTCTATGAGAGCGGCGGCTCGTACGGCCACGTCACCTTCAGCCAGGTTCCCCCCGCCAACGGAACCGATCCCCAGTACGGCATCAGCGCCGCCTGCGGGCCGGGCCGTGGGGCGATCACCGCCCAAGCACCCGGGCCCACGCCCACTGACAACAACTGCCCCGGCGGGGCGCACGTGGGGCAGGACCCCAGCAGCGGAACCTACGTCTGCTACGACGCCTCCCCCCCGTCCCCAGCGTCGCTTTCCCGAACTGCCCGGGGGCTCCTTTCTCGAATTCGGGCCCCCAGTATGAACCCCCTGGATGGACAACTGGGGATCCCCCCGCATGCCAAGGGACGATCTGCTCCAGCACCATCAACTCCACCTGGACGGAAGGGATCTACGTGGTCGGCGCAGGCTGCACGGTGAGCCTCGACTTCGACACAACGCAGAGCAGCATCAACTGCATCTCGCTCCTGCTCCAGCCGGGAGCATCGGTGCAAACCGACGCCAAGAAGCAGAGCTACTACATGACCTCGTATGGATTCGGCGGCTCCAACAACTCCACCGCGGAGAGCGCGATCACGGCGACGCCGCCGGGGCTCGGCCTGCCCGCGGCGCCGGCGTGTCCCGGCTATTCATCAACCGACAAGGTGCACGCAGCGGACTGCATCGTCTGCGCTGCCAGCACCACGACGTCGCCAATGCCAACGGCGCTCATGTACGGCACCACTGGCTGCTGCAGCCTCACCCTCTTCGTCGGCACCATCTTCCTGCCGGGGCAGATGATCGATTACCGCACCAACCAGGATATCGCCGACATCGGCCAGATCTATTGTGGTGAATGGCTCCACCAGAGCGGGGACCATCCCAATCCCTACGTCTCACGCGACGTCCTGGCGCAGGACAATGTTGTGGAGACCCTCAAGCTCGTCGAGTAGAGAATGGTCCCGCGCCACCCGGTGATGGCGCGGGCCCGAGAGGCAGGGTCCGGCCGCTCGCTCGTGGGGATTTCGGTGGCCCCGGACTTGGCCGGCCGGCATCCGCGCCCCTTCGTCCCCGGCTGGCGGCGCCTCCCAGGAGCGAAGCGACGGGGTTCGCGGAGGGAGGGAGAGGACCCGTTACCCCTCCGTCATGGAGAGACCACAACGTTGCGCCAGGATGAGCAAGCGCGTCTGCTGGTCTCGCCGTGTCCGCAACCGAGGAGAGGATGACCGCGTCGCGCCACCCAGCCCGCCGTCAGAGCGGAGTGACCATGGTGGAGTTCGCCCTGGTCTTCCCCGTCGCCGCGCTGCTGATCTTCGGGATCGTGATCCTGGGCGTCACGGTGAGCAACCAGCTCGTACTGAACACGGCGGTCCGCAACGGCGCCCGGGCGGCCGCCATCTGCGGTAGCGGCACGGTCGCCACCAGTAGTGACGTGGTCACCTCTGGAACCGACATGACACCCACACTTCCCGATGGACAGTGGTGCACGGACGGCGATGTGACCGCCTACATCAACCACCAGCTTTCGACAGTCAGCGGAAGCCTCACCGGCGGCATCGAAGTCTATGACAGCAGCGGGACTCCATCAGGCTCCAGCGTCGGCAGCTGCTCGGCGGGCTACACGTTGGAGGTCACCACAGAATATTCGCAGCCTCTGTACCTCCCGCTTGTCGGCTACGTGCTCGGCAATGGCGCCACCGACACACGAAGCATCACCGCAACTGGCGAAGCGACATGCGAACGGTGAGGGCGACCCGCAATCGCAGACAGCAAGGCCAGTCGCTGGTGGAGTTCGGGCTGGTCTCGTTGCTCCTGCTGATGCTTGCGGTGGGAATCGGTCAGCTCGGCTTCATGCTGTATGCCTTCGTCACGGTGGACTCGGCGGCTCGTGACGGTGCGAGGGTTGCCGCCATGGAGCCCAATACCTCCCAGGCCTTCAAGACCGGATCCCCATACTCCACGACCTCGGCGACCGAGGTCCAATGCGACAGTACCGAGAGCACGGGCGGAGCGGCCTCGTCAGCCACGAATCCCGTGTGTGTCGCCGTCAGCAAGTCATCCGGCCTCTTCAGCGGCAGCACCACCGTCTCCGGCTGCCCCATGAGCGGCGGAGACGGCTGCACGACGATCCAGGCTGGGGAGTGGCCGCCGCAATGCTCGGGCGGTTCGTGCGACACGACCCTCGCCAGCAGCTGCAAGTCAGGATCCGCCCCGGACGGGTATGTGCAGGTGACCGTTGAATACCGAGTGCCCATCGTCATCCCGCTGCTCAACACGCTGCTCTCCGACCCCGGCGCGAGCTACCGCACAGTGTCCTCGACCGTCACCGAGCGCGTCGACCCGTGTGGCGTCACCAAGGGGACCTGACACAGATGCGTCGAAATCGCCAGCGCGGGCAGGTCGTGATCATCGTCGCTCTGATGAGCACCCTGCTCGTCGGCGCCACTGCACTCGCCGTGGACCTCGGGGTCCAGATACATGACCAGCGTCAGCTGCAGAACGTCGCGGATACGGCCGCCCTGGCGGGAGCGCGCGACCTTCCCGGCACGGGATGCCAGTTGCCGAACGAGCAGACCGCCGTCACCGACGCGCTGAAGTCGATCGGGCAGAGCATGGGCTGGTCCACGACCTGGTACACCCAGTCCCCCAATCCAGCCTCCTTGCCGTCCGCTTCCGGGTGTTCCACGGTCTACTCCTCGGGGACCCTCTCATCGCCCAACAGCCGCTACTCGCTCGAGGTCTCCTCCCCGGCGCTCAAGGCCCGCGATGCGTACTACCGCACGACCGGGCTCGACTACTACCTCGGCGTCGACATCTGGGAGACGGTGAACAACGGTTTCGCCGAGCTGCTCGGCTTCGCCACCTCCACGGTGGGCGCCCATGCCGTCGGCTACCACTACGGGCCGTCGGGAAGCGAGCCCTGGGCCCTGTGGTCCGGCAACCAGGTGGCCACCAGCAACTACCCGGAGATCGTCTCCGGTGACATCTATGCGGCCAACGGGTTCGCGCTTCAGTCGAATGGCCAGTCGGCGGTCTGCGCGCTCGAGCTCGCCGACGGATCAGGCGGCCACGTCGTGGTCGGGCCGGGCGGCCTCCCGCCAGCCTACGCGGCGACCTACAACAATGACTGCTCCGCTCCCACGAAGGGCAATGTGTACGCGCAGGCGGACGGTCCTCCTCTCTACAGCCCGGGTGACTGCACCGTCTCGTCGCCCGGGGTCGCATGGAACAGCACGTACAGCTACTGCGTCGCCAATCCGGCCTTGCTCAATCCCGAGGCGGATCCCCCGAGCTACGCTGACACCAGCCGGAGCGGCGACTCGATCGCCACCCTCACCTCGACACAGTGCAGCAACGCGTCCGCTCTCACCCCAGGGATCTACAAGATCGACGGCTCCATCTGCTCCAGCGTGGTCATCTCGGGTGCTCTCAACTGCGTCTCCCTCATCTTCGACAACACCACCGGATACAACGGTCCAGGGGGCCCCACCGTCGATTTCACGGGCTCCAACGGCGGATACATCCGTGCCTTCGGCGCCCCCGCTGACCCCATCGCCAACACTGACCACAATAATTACGGACTTCCTCTCACCGGACCGTACAGCCTGAACTCGGCGTGCCCGGGCAGCACCAACTCCAATGACCTATCCGCCATCTACGACCTGGACAACGCTCAGACGGCTCCGACCGGCAACTGCAACACCCAGACAAACTACTGCATGCTCATCGACGGTCCCGGCAATGGCAAGCCGCCCTTCACCATCATCGGGACGATCTCCATGCCCAACTACGAGCTCTACACCAAATCCAATGCCAACTACGTGATCTACGGGGCCGCGATCGCCGGCAACTGGAACAACTCGGGCGGCAACCACCCCAACATCGTCATCAACTACTCGCCGTCCACGGCGACGCCCATTCCCGAGGTTCTCCAGCTGGTCGAATAGACAGCAAGGCCCGCGCCACCCGGAGGTGACGCGGGCCAGGAAGGGAGTCAGGGTCGGAGGGTCAGCTCTTGGGAGCTTCGACGACGTTGGGCTGGCCGACCGACACCGGGATCCGCTTGGGCTGCGCCCTGGGTGTCCGCGGCACGGTGACGGTGAGCACACCATGCTCAAATCCGGCGCTGATGCGCTCCGGCTCGACCTCGCTGGGCAGGCTCACCTGGCGGTACACGGAAGCCGCCCGGCGCTCCCGGCGGACGTACTCGCCCTCCTTGCGCTCGCTCTCCTCGCGGCGCTCGCCCCTCACGGTGAGAACGCCGTTGTCGAAGGTGACCTCGACATCCTCGGGGCGGAAGCCGGGCACCGACGCCTCCAGCACGTAGGCGCTGTCGGTCTGGCGGATGTCGATCGGCAGGCTCACGGTGTCGCCGCCATTGCGCGCCAGCGGCTCGCCGAACACCTGCTGGAAGAGCTGGTCCATCTGAGTGTGCAAGGTGTCCAGCTCACCCCATGGATTCCAACGAACCAATGCCATCTCATATCCCTCCTAAGGCCAGGATTGCGCGAGACCGAGTGTCTCGTCGTCGGTGATACCCGGCCCGGCGGGGCGCGAAACATGGCGCCCGGAGCGGCGGCCTTATTCCGGCGTGAACCAGTCCTTCAGGTGGTCGAAGAAGCCGCGCCTCACCTCGGCCGGCTGGCCGTTGCGGCTGCCGAGCTGCTCGTACGCCTTGCGCTCGGCGGCGCTCAGGTGGCCGGGGATGACCACGCGCACAACGCAGACCTGGTCGCCGCGCCGGCCGGTGCGGAGATGCGGGACGCCGTGGCCCTGGATCTTGATGACCCGCCCGTGCTGGGTGCCCGCGGGCACCTCGACGGCGGTCTCGCCCTCCACGGTGGGGACGGTGATGCGGTCGCCGAGCACCGCCTGGGGCACGGTGACGGGGAGCTCATAGAGGATGTCCTGGCCGCGGCGGACGAGGAGGGGATGGGGGGCGATGCGGAAGGAGAGGTAGAGGTCGCCGGGAGGGCCGCCGCGCGGCCCGGCCTCTCCCTCTCCCCCGACCCGCACCTGGACGTCGCTGTCGACCCCGGCGGGGATGCTGACATCGAGGGTCTTGCGCTCCTCGACGAGACCGCGGCCGCGGCAGCGCGGGCAAGGGGACTCGACGACCCGACCCTCGCCCCGGCAGCGCGGGCAGGGGACGGCGCTCACCACCTGACCGAAGATCGACTGCATGGTCCGGCGCACCTGACCGGCGCCAGCGCACTCGGGACAGGAGATCGCTGAGGTTCCCGGCGCCGCGCCGCTCCCCTGGCAGTCCGGGCAGGTGGCGGCGCGCGGCACCTCCACGGTGCGCTTGGCGCCGAAGACGGACTCCTCGAAGCTGATGTCGACGCTCATGCGCAGGTCGCTGCCGCGCTGCGGTCCGCCCCGCCGGGTGGTGCGGCGACCCCCGCCGAAGAACATGTCGAAGAGGTCGAAGGCGGAGTCGAAGGAGAAGCTGCCGAAATCCGGCATCTGCTCGCCGGCATGCCCGTAGGCGTCGTAGCGGCGGCGCTTCTCCGGGTCGCTGAGGACGGAGTAGGCCTCGCCCACCTCCTTGAAGCGCTCCTCGGCCTGCTTGTCCCCGTGGTTGCGGTCGGGGTGGTACCGCATGGCGAGCTTGCGGTAGGCGCGCTTCAGCTCCTCCGTGCCGGCGTTCCGCTGGACCCCGAGGACCTCGTAGTAGTCGCGCTTCGCGGTCGCCATCAGGCGCCGCGCCCAGGGCGCGGATGGGCGATGCGGACGAGCGCCGGGCGGATCAGCCGGTCATGGAGCCGGTACCCGGGCTGCATCTCGGCGATCACCGTGTCGCGCTCCACCGCGTCGGACTCCTCGGCGCCGATCGCCTCGTGGATGCTGGGATCGAAAGCGGCGCCCACCGTCTCGACGGGTTCCACCCCGATCTGGCCCAGGGCCTGCTCGAACAGCGAGACCACCATGCGCAGTCCCTCGTGGAGCTGCCCCTGGCCGTTGTCAGCGAGTTGTGCCCCGGCCTCCCCGGGGAGGTGGTCGACGGCCCGGCGGAGGTTGTCCAGAACCGGCAGGAGAGCGCGGGTCGCCTCCTCCGCCGCGTAGCGGGACCGGTCGGCGAGCTCCTGGTTCTTGCGGCGCCGGAAGTTCTCGAAGTCAGCGGCGAGGCGGAGGAGCTGGTCGTTGCGCTCGGCGAGGTCGCGGCGCAGCCTGCCGAGCTCGTCCTCCACAGCCAGCGCCGCCTCCTCCCTGGAGGCCTCGGCAGCGCTCTCCGGGCCCTCGTCGGACGGCCGGCCCGAGGGGGCGGAGACGCTGGCGTCGGGGCCCGGCTCGGCCCGTGGCGGCTCGACGTCCGCGGCGCGCCCCGGAGGCGGGCTGGCGGCGACCTCCCCGTCGCCGGGCGCCATCCCCGGGGGGTGGCTGCGGCGTCGAGCCTCGTGGCGTTCGGACTCGCTCATGTCCCACTCAATACCCGCCTGACCGCCCCGCCAACCCGCTCGGCGACGAAGCGGACGCGGGGAGCGACCTGGGCGTAGGGCATCCGGGTCGGCCCCAGCACCCCGACCGTGCCCACCTGTCGCTGCCCGGCATGGTAGGTGGTGAGGACGAGGCTGCAGGCGCTGAGCTGGGAGATGCCGGACTCCTGGCCGATCATCACGGTGAGGGGACGCTGGGGATCGAAGGCGGCGGCGAGGATCTCCCCGAGGATGCGCTCCTGCTCCACGATCTCCAGGACCTGGGCGAGGAGGTGGACGTCGCCGAACTCCGGCTGGTGGAGAAGGTTGCGGACCCCGTCGTGCACGATGAGCGAAGCCTGCCGGGCGGGGACGGAGCGCAGGTAGTCGACGATGTCGCGGAGGACCTCGGCGTGGAGGGGTGCCCCGGGATCGGGGCGGACGCGCGCGGCGACCTCCTCGCCGTCGAGGCCGGTGATCTCGCGGTTCAACCGCTGCGCCAGGCGGCTCAACTCCTCCTGGTCGGCGGTCCGGCTCAGGGTGAGGGGCTGCTGGCGCACCAGATTCCCCTCGAGGACCAGGACCAGGAGGGCGTGTTCCGGGTCGAGGGAGACGAGGTCCAGGTGCTTCACCACGGCCCACTCGCCACCCGGACCGGTGACGATGCTGAGCGCGTCGACAGCCGCCGCCAGCACCTGGGCGGCGCCCTCCAGGATGCCCTCGACGTCCTGAGGCATGAGGGCCAGCTGCGGCTCGAGCTGGCGGCGAACTGTGGCCGGGAGCATCTCCTCCTCCATCAGGAAGTCGACGTAGTAGCGATAGCCGCGCTCGCTGGGCACGCGGCCCGCCGAGGTGTGCGGCTGGAGGAGGTAGCCGACCTCGACGAGGGTGGACAGCTCGTTGCGGATGGTCGCCGCCGACCAGCTGGCCAGGTGCAGAGCCAGGGCCTGCGAGCCGACAGGTATCCCCGTCGCGGTGTAGTCGGCGACCACCGCCTTGAGGATCTGCTCCTTGCGCGCGTCGAGGGGGATCGAGCTCTCCATGGGCGGTGAGAACGCGGCCGAAGGCCCGGCCGCTTAGCACTCGTTACTCTTGAGTGCTAAATCGTACCATGCTGCGCCCGCTTCCTTGGGGGGCGAAGGGGGCTGCGGAGGGCACCTCGCCGGAGCCGGGATCCCAGCCGGGTAGCTCCCGGGCGCGGGAGGAGCGGAGCAGCTCGAGCACCTCCTGGGCTTTCCAGCGCTCCATGGCGAGGACGGTGGCGCGCGAGATGCCGGCCTCGAGGAGCTCGGAGACGAGGGCCTCGGGGAGCGGCTGCCGATCGGACGGTCCCCCTGGTCGGCACATGATTGACGCAATCCTTGCGCAACGGGAGATGGGTCCGAAAGCCCCGAGGCGACACTGTGACCCGCCCGTCGAGTCCACATCCAGCGGCCTTACGACAGCGTTACAGGGGGACGATAACCCCGCCAGCCGGATGACCCGGGCGGATGGAGAGGACGGCACGTCGACCCCGGCGCGTCAGCCGGCGAGACGGCGGATCACCTCGTCGAGGACCTCCTGTCCGGTGCTCGTCGTCCCGATCCGGTCGCCGCGCTGCCAGAGGAGGCCCTGAGCGACCAGCGGTGCGACGCGTGAGGTGGCGGCGCCCGCCACGATGCCCTCGGCGAGGCGCAGGCCGAGCAGCACGCGCTCCTCCTCCGCCTCGGCGGCACCGACCGCCTCCTCGCCCCGGATGGGCAACGTCTCCGACGCCGCCGCCAGGTAGGCGGGGAGGCTGCGTCCGTGCCAATAGCGCACGGAGACGGCGTCGGGCGGCGCGGCCAGCCCGAGCCCGGGGGCAAGGGCGGCGGGGAGGTGGCCATGCCCCCCGAGGCCGGCGGCCAGATAGTGACCGCGGCGCCAGTAGACGAGGTTGTGGCGGCACTCCTCCCCGGCTCGCGCGTAGTTGCTCACCTCGTACTGGCGCAGCCCGGCTCCGCCCAGGATCTCGACGGCCAGGCGGTGCTGGCGGAGAGCCGCGTCGGGGTCGACCGACGGGGACTGGCCACGGCGGACGCGGGCGTGGAGGGGTGTGCCCGGCTCGACGGTGAGCTCGTAGGCGGAGACGTGCTCCGGGCCCAGGGCGATGACGCGCTCCAGGGTCGCGGTCCAGCGGCCGTCGTCGAGGCCCGGGACGGCGTAGATGAGGTCGCAGCTCACCCGGCGAAACCCAGCGGCACGCACCTCCCCCACCGCCCTGATGGCCCGCTCGCGATCGTGGACGCGTCCGAGGAATCCGAGGACATCCGGCTCCAGGCTCTGGATCCCGACTGACACCCGGTTGAAACCGGCTTCGACCCAATCCCGAGCCCGCGCCACGCTGACGCTGGAGGGGTTGGCCTCGAGGGTCACCTCGCAGTCCGAGCTGAGGATAAAGGCGGCGCGCACCTCCCGGAGGACACCCGCCAGACGGGTGGGAGCGACGAAGCTCGGCGTCCCGCCGCCGACGAAGACGGTATCGAGCCGGAGCGGTCCGAGTCGCTCCCCGAGGGCCCGAATCTCGGCGCGCAGCGCATCGATGTAGGCGGCCTCGCCGTCCCGCCCCGCCAGAGAGACGAAGTCGCAGTACTCGCAGCGCCGCTCGCAGAACGGGACGTGGATGTAGAGCGACCGGACGCTGCCGGCGGCCGGCTCCAAGGCCACCCTCCGGGGCGAGCCCGGCAAAGCAATCACCGGCGGCCGCTCGGCCCTCTGCCATTCGACCCCCGGCCGCTGGAGGCCGGCGCCCCCCGGGATCGGCCCCGGAGCATGCGGGCGAGGGCCGGGTAGAAGGCGGGGATGATGACGAAGCCCGAGGCGGCGGAGAGGAGGAGAACGGCGACGAGCGAGCCGACGCTCTGGACCTTCGCCTGCGACGACACGATCTCGTAGACGAGGGAGTCGAGGACCCAGATGGCGGCTCCGAAGAAGATGGTCTCCATGGCCCGCGGCCGCGCCTTGTGGAGGATGCGGGCGGCGAGAGGACGGGCCACCAGGGCGGCGAGGGGGAGGATGACGATGGCCAGCTCCCCGACGATGAGCCCCATGATGTCGCCGAGCAGGGATCCCGGGCTGGGTCCGTAGGGGAGGCTCAGGGAGGTGCCAGGGCTGGGCGCCGAGGGAAGCGCGCTGGAGAGGGTGATGGTGCTCCCGCTCACCGAGCTGATGCTGCGCTGGACGCCGGCGACGTTGACGGTGTCACCCTGGGTGAACTGCGAGGCGTCGCAGTTGACGGAGAACTTCGTCTTCGACGCCGCCGGGCTGGACCTCACCTGGGCGACGATGGAGGGGCCGCTGGGGCTGAAGGGAAAGAGGAGATCCTGGCTCACCGGGGTGTTGTCCGACGCCGGAGTGGAGAGCGGGGCGGCCAGCGTGATGGTGTCACAGGACACCGTCTTGACCGTCGCCGACTGGTTGCCGACCGTGATCGGCTCGCCGACCGCGAAGCCGGCGCCGGCGCCGGTGCCGTCACTCGCGATGACCGTGAACTGGGTCGCGGTCGGCGTGACCGTGGACGCTGCGCTGCCCTTCACCGCGCTGGTCGTCACCTGCGCCGAGGCCGCCCCCGCCACGCCGCCGAGCAGGAGGCCGACGACGACCACGATGACGGCGGCGAACGCGGCCAGGAGGTAGTAGTCGGGTCGCGTCCAGGGCGGCCCCTCCGGGAGGGCCGGAGAAGACCGGGGCGCGGGCCGGGCGCCGGCCGCCGCGGACGGCCCCATGAGGGTCGAGAGCAAGCCCCGGCGGGGCGGCGGCGCGGGCTCCGGCTCCGGCTCGGGGGCGAAGGCGGCGGGGGCCGTGACCACCCGCGAGGGACGGCGCCGGTTGCGGCGGCGGGGAGGGGCCACGCTACTCTCCTGTCGCGAGCCGGCGGCCCGCTCGGCTTCTTGTCATCTCTGTCATCAATCCTGGCCCCGCTGGAGCACGGCCATGAACGCCTCCTGGGGGATCTCGACGCTGCCCACCCGCTTCATGCGCTTCTTGCCCTCGCGCTGCTTCTCGAGGAGCTTGCGCTTGCGGGTGACGTCGCCACCGTAGCATTTCGCCAGCACATCCTTGCGCAGGGCGGAGACCGTCTCGCGGGCGATGATCTTGCCCCCGATGGCTGCCTGGATGGGAACCTCGAAGAGCTGGCGGGGGATGATGCGGCGCAGGCGCTCGACCAGGCGGCGCCCGTACACCGTGGCCCGGTCGCGGTGGACGATCATGGACAGGGCGTCGACCCGCTGACCGGCGACGAGGATGTCGAGCTTGACGAGCTTCTCGGCGCGGAAGCCGGTGACCTCATAGTCGAGCGAGGCATAGCCCCGGCTGCGCGACTTCAGCTGGTCGTAAAAGTCGTGAATGATCTCGGCGAGGGGGAGGTCGTAAATCACTGACACCCTGCCCCCCGCCTGGTGCTCCAGGGCCCGCAGCTCGCCGCGGCGCTCCTGGCAGAGCTCCATGATGGCCCCCACCTGGTCGGCGGGCACGAGGATCGTCGCTCTGCAGCGCGGCTCCTCGATCTCCAGGGTGGCGGCGGGGTCGGGGAGCAGATCGGGGTTGTCGACGGTGAAGGTGCCTCCGCCACGCAGGGTGACGCGGTACTCGACGGTGGGCGCGGTGGTGATGAGAGAGAGGTCGAACTCCCTCTCCAGACGCTCCTGGACGATCTCCATATGCAGCAGGCCGAGGAACCCGCACCGGAATCCGAAGCCGAGCGCCGCCGAGGACTCCGGCTCCCAGGCCAGGGAAGCGTCGTTGAGGTTGAGCTTCTCGAGCGCCTCCTTGAGCTCCGGCACATCATCGGAGTCCACGGGGAAGATCCCCGCGAACACCATCGGCGTGACGCTCCGGTAGCCGGGGAGCGGCACCCTGATGGGGCGGTCGGCGTCGGTCACCGTGTCGCCGACCTTGGCGTCCCGGACGTTCTTGATGGAGGCGATGAGATAGCCGACCTCCCCGGCCCCGAGGGCCTCGGTGGGGAGCATGGCCGGCCTGAAGACGCCCACCTCGTCGACGCTGAACTCCCGGCCCGTGGCCATCATGCGGACCCGCTGCCCGGGAGCGATGGAGCCCTCGAAAACGCGGAGGTAGACGACCACCCCGCGGTAGACGTCGTACTTGGCGTCGAAGATGAGAGCGGCGAGAGCGCCCTCGGGGTCCCCGCGGGGAGGCGGAACGCGGGCGACGATCGCCTCCAGCACCAGGTCGATCCCCGTCCCCGTCCCGGGCCGAGGCGAGGATGGCGCCGCTTCCCGGGAGGCCGATGACCTCCTCGATCTCGCGCCGCGTCGCCTCCGGGTCGGCGGCGGGCAGGTCGATCTTGTTGATGACGGGGACGATCTCCAGGCCGTGCTCGAGGGCGGCGTAGGCGTTGGCCAGGGTCTGGGCCTCGATCCCCTGGCTGGCATCGACGACGAGGACGGCCCCCTCGCAGGCGGCCAGCGCCCGCGAGACCTCATAGGCGAAGTCGACGTGGCCGGGGGTGTCGATGAGGTTGAGCTCGTAGGTCTCGCCGTCGTGGGCCACGTAGGCCATGCGCACCGCCTGGGCCTTGATGGTGATCCCCCGCTCCCGCTCCAGGTCGAGGGTGTCGAGCACCTGGTCCTGCATCTCCCGAGGGCCGACCGTTCCCGTCCGCTCCAGGAGGCGGTCGGCGAGCGTCGATTTGCCGTGATCGATGTGGGCAATGATCGAGAAGTTGCGGATGCGGCTCAGCGCCGTGGTGGCCACGCCGGCCAATCCTAGGCGAACGGGCTCCGCCGACCCGCTCAGCCGGTGGCCAGGGCGCGAAATGCGAAGAGGAGGGCGGCGACGAACCCGGCGGCGAGGAGCCAGGCCTCGCGCTGCGCGGTGCCCCCCCGGCTCAGCCCGGAGGCGATGGGCAGGGACACGAAGGCCAGGGGTCCGTAGAGGAAGTGGAGCCCCTGAGGAGGGGGCTCGCCCCCGGCAAAGATGACAAGGCCGAGGACGGCCTGTACGGCGAGGGCGGCGAAGCTGAGCCAGAGGTAGGCGCGGGTGGTGGCGAGAAGGCTCGGCCGGCGGGTCGCCGCCGCGGCCAGGACCATCCCCACCAGGAAGACGAGGAGGAGGGCGAACCCCAACCGCTGGTGAACGGCGGCGAGGGTGCTCAGCGGAGGACCACGGTGAGACCGCTCATCGGGAGCCGAGTGTAGAGGTCCCCCCATGGGGAGACCTCCGCCGCCACCCTCTCGGGGACGAGGAGACCGAGATGCCGGCCGAGACGACGGCGCCACTCCGCCGCCCCCAAGGCCTCCTCCATCTCCACCGCCTCCCCGTCGGAGAGTGCTCCGTGGCGGCCGCCCACGGCCACGGCGAAGGTGTCGGCCAGCTCCCACCACCAGGGTTCAGCGATGGATTGGACCACCTCATCCATGCCGGGCAGGGCGAGAGCCGCCTCGACCGTGCGGCCGCCCTCGGTGACGGCCGAACTCGAGATGGACCGCGAGACCGCGCCAGCTCGCCTCCTGGGAGTGGAGGATGGGCTGGCCCCGACCTCGCCCCAGGCTGCGAAAGCGCTCCGTGGGGCGCAGCCCGAGTCGGCCCAGCTCGACGAGGGCACGGGAGAGCGGCCAGGGGCCGGATCCCGCCTCGCCCTCGCAGCGGAGGCGGATGCAGGTCTCCTCCACCGTCGGGATGTGGACCTGCCAGGCGTCGAGGCTTCCCGCCTCGCTCACGTGGGCTGGGCCTGAGGCGGTGTGCAGAGACCCATCTTGAGAGCCTCGGCGTGAGGGATCCCACCCCCCACGGAGAGATTCAGGGCGAAGACCCCGTACTCCCCCCATCTCACATACGTCGTGCTCCGTATCGGCGGGTAGACCAGGACCACGGTGATCGTCTGCCTCGGATCGAGATGGACCTGGCACTGGGAGCCGACATCCACCGTGCTGAGGCCGGCCAGGGGGAAGGCGGGGTAGTAGAAGCGGGAGATGGTCGACCGGGGAGTGCCCGGGGGATAGATGTTGGAGGCGATCTGGAGATCGTTGAGCTGGGGGTCGCTCCCCGCCAGCCCCGCGTTGTGGATCTGGAAGCCGACAACGGTGAGGGCGCCGAGGCGGGCGAGCGGGGCCCATTGGTGCTGCGCATCGAGGCGAGCGGCGAGGGCCCGCATGGAGATCCGCCCGACCAGGGTGATCTGGAGGGGGTCGGGGTTGTCGTAGATCCCCCCATCCGGGCTCGTGTGAAAGGTCGCCCGGCCGAGGACGGCCGGGTGCCGAGCGTCGGGGATGCCGAGCGACGAAGGTGAGGCCGACGTCTGGCTCCCGCAGGCGGCGAGGAGGGCGACGGCGAGGATGGTGAGGCAGATGCCCGCGCGGCGGACGGTCGGGAGCCTCACCGCCTCTCGAGGAGGGCGCGGCTCAGGGCGGCGATGCCCGCCAGGCTGACGGCGACGGCCACCGCGCCGGCCGCCACGACGACAGGAGGGGAGAACGCCGGGTCGCCACCCAGGGCGCCGATGAAAGCGCTGCCCAGCTCCCCAAAGGGATCGACGAGGGCCACCGGCCACCCCCAGCCCTGGCGAGGGACACCGGTGAAGAGACCGCCGAGGAAGAGGAGCGGGGCAAGGAGGACGCAGACGTCGAGGAGCACCTCGCCGACCGACCCGGCGAGGGCGGCGACGAGGCAGCCGAGCAGGCTGCCGGTGAGGAGCCCGGCGAGGACGGCGAGGATGAGCGCCGCCCACCACTCCGGAGCGGCGCCGCCGGCCACACCGACGACGACGATCACCGGGAGGAGCTGGAGGAGGTCGACGGCCGCCCCGGCGCCGATGACCCCGCCGAGGACGCGCCAGCCCGGCCGGGGAACGAGGGAGAGGCGGACCAGAAGCCCCGACTGGCGGGCGCGGGCCAGGGTCACGGCGCTCCCCACCGCTCCCACCATGGCCACGAGGACGGTGAGGAGGGTGGCGGCCCAGAAGGTGGGGGCCCCGCCCAGGACCAGGGGAAGCGCGAGCACGAGGGGGATGCCGACCTTGAGGCAGAGGGCACGGCGCCGGGCGGCCTCGACGAGGAGCTCCCGACCCAGGGTGGTGCGGGGCAGCCACCCGGCCAGAACCGCCCGCCGCGGTGACGAGGCCCCCGCGGGAAGGGCCGGGAGCGCGGTCAGCGCTCCCTTGCCGCGGAGCCGCTCCGCGATCATCCCCCGGCCTCCATCCCGACCAGGGAGGGGAAGCAGTCGCGCAGATCGGGACGGCGTACCTCGAAGGACTGAAGGCGGCCCCCCGGGGAGTCGGCGGCGGTGACGAGGGCGGCGAGGGAGGCGTGGTCCTCCAGCTCCACCCGCAGCCCGCCCTCGACCGCAGTCACGGCGGCGACGCCGAGGACGAGGCCGATGCGGCGGGCGGCGGCGAGCCGGTGGCCTGCCTCGTCCCGCCCGCCCGCCGCCGCGCCCCCGAAGTGGAGCTCGACGATGCGGCGCCGGGGGAGCTCCCCCAGGAGGGTGGCGAGGGGAGCGACACGCCGGCAGCGCCCCTCCTGGAGGAGGCTGACACGGTCGGCGACCGCGACCACGAACTCCGGGTCGTTGCTGGCCACGATGACCGCCGCGCCGGAGGCGACCCGCTCCCGCAGGGCGTGGGCGAGGATCGCGCAGCCCGGAGGGTCGAGCCCCGCGCTCGGCTCGTCGAAGAGGGCCAATGCGGGGCGATGCGCGAGTGCCTGGGCCAGCGAGAGGCGGCGGCGGAGACCGTAGGAGAGTGTGCCGACGGGTTCGTCCGCGCGTGCGGCCAACCCCAGCGCCTCAAGAGCCTCGGCCGCCAGGGTCCGGGCGGCGCCGGGATCGGCCACCCATTGGGAGCACCAGAAGGCGGTCGCCTGGCGGGCGGAGAGGGTCTCCTCCTCCTCCGGCGTGTCCGGGGCATATCCGATGAAGCGCCGGGCCCAGCCTGGCTCCTCTCTCCCCCACCAGGCGAGCCGGCCCCGGTCGGGACGATCGGCGGTCGCCATGAGGCGCAGAACGGTGCTCTTGCCGGCCCCGTTGGGACCCATGAGGGCGAGCACCTCGCCCGGCTCCGCGTGGAGGTCGACGGGTCCCACCGCCCGTCCTCCCCGGTAGCGGCGGACCACTCCCGCGAGCCGCACCACCTCGCTCTCGGCAGCCCCGTCGGGGGTCGCCACCCGGAAGCTCCGGACGCCACCCGCGATCACCCCGGCGGCCATGGCCTCAGCGTCCCCCCAAGGCGAGAAGAGCCGCCACCTGGGCGGCCACCACCGTGGGCTTGAACGGCTTGCGGATCACGCCCGCCGCCCCGGCGCGAACAGCGCGGCGGGCCGCCTCCTCATCCGCCTGCTCGCAGATCGCGAACCAGCCGGCTCGCGGGCGCGGACCGGCGGCCATCCAGGAGGCGCCGTCCCCGCCGAGAGCGGCGTCGACGAGGGCGACGTCCACCTCGGCGAGGCCGGAGTCCTCCTTGCCCAGGCCTCGCTGCCAGCGCACCAGGTGGCCCTCGCGGCGCAGCTTGTGCTCGAGGATGCGGGCCACCATCGGCTCGCCCTCGAGGATGAGCAGCTCAGCCACGGGAAGCGCCGCTCATTCGAGCTCCCACGCCTCGTAGAGCCGCGGGAGCCCGTCCTCCCCCACCTCACTGACCGCCGGCAGGATGGCCGCGACGTGACTGGCGTCGAGGGTCTCCCGAGCCATCTGGGGGACGGTGACCTTGTGAGCGATCAGGTCTGCGCCGCTCAAGTCGATCTCCCAGCCCATCTGCTCCAGGCTGGCGCAGATCCAGATCAGCATGTCGAGGCGGTGGGAGAGACGGGTCTTGAGGGCGCTGAGGGCGACGGAGATCTCCACCTCGCCTTCGGCGACATTGATCCGCGGGTTCTCGATGGCCTCGAGCTCGTAGAGCCGGCGCATCCAGCGCGGCCAGGGCGGCGTCAGGGTGTCGGTCAGCTCCTGATTGGCGGGCCCGAAGATGTGCAGCCGCATGGCCACGCTGCCGGGCGGCAGCTTGAGGGCTCGAGCGCTCATGTGCTCGGCTGTTCAGGCCGCTGCGCCGGGGGGAGCGGCGGGGCCGGCTTCTGCAGGATCACCTGATGGTTGATGGCGATGTTGCCGTTGACCAGGTAGGGGGACCGGGCGCTCTCCCGGATGATGCCCATGATCATCATCATCAGCGACACGCAGACACCGAACGAGATGAGCACGTACTGGCTGCGCCGTCCCGCCGTGCCCAGCATGAAGGGCTTGCGCTGCCGGGCGTTGAGGAAGGAGGTGATGACGTAGAGGCCGATCAGCACCAGGCCGCCGAGGCAGGCGACCTTCCAGGGGAAGAAGTCGCCGAAGGGGTCGAGAAGCCCGCCCTGCCAGAAGGGCTTGGCGAGATGGGCGGCCACGGTGTCGGCGTAGCTGCCGGCGAACCAGGCCGGCTGCACGGCGAGAAGCGCCACCAGGATCAGGAGGATGAGGGCGACGAGGTGACGCCGAGCGATGCGGTGGTTTCGGGCGGCGCGCAGGCGCCGCCAGAAGTACCAGGTGCCGAGGATGAAGATGAGGAAGAGGAGGGCGATCATCCCCAGGAAGATGTTGGAGATCCAGCCGTACATCATCTGGTACCAGCCGTCGAAGGCGTGCAGCTGGATCTCCTTGGCATAGTTGTAGCCGACCCAGGGCTGGAGCAGGGTGGCACCGAAGGCCCACAGCAGGCCCCACTGGCCCACGAAGTCCCAGTAGCCGGCTTCGCGCTGGCGCTCGCGCACCAGCTCGCCGGCGGGCATCGCCCCCAGGGCGCGGACCGGCTCCCCCCGGCCGGGAATGAGCGCGGGAGCCTCCTGGCGCCGGGTGACGCGCAGATACTGCACCCCGGCCACGAGAGCGGTGAAGGCGCCCGCCAGGGCCACGTTGCCCACCGTGCGGTGCAGGGTGAGAGGGAGGCTCGTGGGGTTGAAGACCTCGATGAGATAGCTCTGCGCACCGTTGATGCCCTGGGCGGCGGGGGTGATCATGTAGGAGGCGACGACGTCGATCAGGAAGAACTGCCACCACTGGTCGATGTTGAGCAGGATCACCATGCCCAGCCGGGCGCGGCGATGAGCGCGCAGCCGGTCCCAGTTGGCGTAGAGGGTGTAGAGGAGAGCGATCTCGCCGATGAAGGCGAGGGCCTCCATGAAGAACACCCAGAAGGTGATCTGCTGGAGGGCGACGTAGAACTTCCCCCATACCGTGGTGAGGACGAAGAGGACGAAGAAGATGGCGAAGGTGCTACCGATCGCGAAGACGTAGCCTGACATGTGGATCTGAGCCCGGGCGAGGCGCTCGTGGCGCTCGTCGCCATTGGCCATCGAGATCACCTCGCTGAAGATGATCAGGGTGGAGTTGCCGATCAGGAAGGCCGCGATCTGGATGTGCGTGAGGGCGACGATGCCCACCAGCACCGTGTTGGTGATGACGGTGCCCGGAACGGGGAACAGGGTCAGGGCGAGCAGGTGAGGCATGGGCTCAGAGGTTGTAGAGGCGGTTGACGCCAAGCATGGTGAGGATGAGAAGCGCGGCGACCATGAAGGCGCCCGGAACCATGACCTGGGGGCGCATCAAGGGTCGACGCTCGGTGGACCGGTCGATGAGGGGCAGGAACAGCATCAGCGCCATCCCCAGCCCCGCCACCACGAAGATCCCGAAGCCGATGAAGTTGGTGGGCGCCAGCACCAGCCACTGGTCGAGGGGCACGTAGAACCACTCCGGGGTGGGAACGTAGGTGAGCGTCGCCGGGTTGGCCCGGGCGTCGAGGGGCGCGCCCGAGATCAGTCCCATGATGAAGATGAAGAGCACGAGCCCCGCCGAGACCAGGGTGTCCTTGAAGAACTGATTGGGGAAGAAGTCCACCGTTTCCCGGGGCGCGGAGTAGCCACGCTCGGCGCCGCGGGTGGGATAGGGCGGCTCCGCGTGGCGCACCCGCTCCGCCACCTCCTTTTGGGGATTGGCGGTCTCGGTGCGGTAGTTGACCCACGCCCCGAATTCGCCGTGGCGGCGCAGCAGGTAGAGGTGTCCGCCGATGAGGGAGATGAGCAGGAAGGGCATAACCCAGATGTGGATGGCGAAGGTCCGGGTGAGGGTGATGGGACCGACAAACTCGCCGCCGCGCCAGAGGTAGCGGAGGCCGTCGCCGATCCCGGGGATGTAGTGCACGATGTTGGTCACCACCACCGTGGTCCAGTAGGCGGCGTTGTCCCAGGGAAGCATGGCTCCGGTGATGGCGAGCCCCAGCACCAGGAAGAAGAGCAGCACCCCGGTCATCCAGTTGAGCTCCCGAGGCTTCTTGTAGCTCGCGGAGATGAAGGTGCGCACAGCGTGCAGGCCGATGACGAGAATGAGGGTGTAGGAGCCCCAGAGGTGCAGGCCGCGCACCCAATCACCGAAGTGGTCGGTGGTGCGCAGAAAGTGCAGGCTCGTCCACGCCTCCTGGACGGAGGGCACGTAGTCGAGGAGGAGGAAGATGCCGGTGAAGATCTGGAGAAGGATGAGCACCAGGGTGGCGCTGCCCAGCGTGTAGGCCCAGCCGCCCTCCCGGGGCACCGCCTCGTACAGCCCCTTGTGGGTGAGCTCGGTGAGCCCGGTGCGATCGTCGAACCATCCCCACGTCTTGCGCAGCGGTCGGAGCAGCGGTTCCGTGAAGAGCTGCATCATCAGATGGACTCCGCCAGGCGGTTCTGGATCTGCACGATGTGCTGGCCCGAAGCGTTCACCAGCACCCGGTGCACCCATTGGGGGAGCGGCTTGGGGGGCGGGCCGCCGATGTTCTCCCCGGTGATGGTGTAGAGCCCCCCATGGCAGGGACAGAAGAAGTAATGGATGCCGGCGTCCCAGTGCACGTCGCACTGCATGTGGGTGCAGACGTTGGAGAAGACGTAGAGGGCACCGCTGTGCTTCACGATGTAGACGATGCGGTGGACGGGGGGAGAGGGGGGGCCGGCCCCGACCGGGACCGACGCCACCATGGCGGTCGGCGAGTCCTCGGGGACACGGTCGATGGGGCCGACGGTCACCCACGTGTATTTGGTCGGCTCCCACAACGGGCTGAGCAGGAAGCCGACTGCCGGCACGGAGAGCAGCGCGGTGATGAGCCCCGCGAGCGCACCGGTGCCACGGGTCAAGAACTGGCGCCGGCTGATGCGTGTGCTCATGTGCGGGACTCCGTTATCTCCATCTCGCTACCGCCCGACGCTCGCCGCCTGGACGCCGGGCGTGGTGGCGTGGTGGGTGAGGCCCACGAGGGCGGTGAGGATCAAGCCCAGGAAGAAGAGGCAGAAGAAGCCGACGGATCCGACGACCAGGAAGGCGAGGAGGCGCTGGCCCTCGCGCCAGAGGGGCCGGATAGCCCGGAAGGCCCAGACGGCGACGATCCCCACCAGCACCGCCATCCCCGTACCCAGGATCGTGAAGTACCAGAAGGATTCAAAGTCCGCCTGCCGCCCGGTGGTGAGGAAGGGCGGCTGGGCGAGGAAGCCGACGCCCATGAGGGGAAGGCGGGCGGCACGGGGGGTCGCCTCCGCCAGCCATCGGGCCCACGCCCGGCGCCCTCTCATGGGTAGAGCTTCCCGGGGGGCAGGAAGTGACCGTGAGCGTCGTTCTGCGTCAGCACCCCGTAGATCGCGTACGGGGTGCGTGCCTGCTCCTTGATGTAGCCCATGAAGAGGGCGGTGGCCATGGAGACGAGGCCGATGGTCACCAGGCTGCGTCGCAGAGTGACCCCGCGCACCGCCTGGGCCATGAGGCCACGCGGGTTCCAGCGCACGCCCAGGTGCACGGCGGTGGCCAGCATGGCCAGGCCGAGGAACACGTAGCGCACCCAGTAGACGCTGCTCACGATCACCACCGAGGGCAGGGTTGCCCCCAGCATGCCGATGGCCGTGATCGCCGTCAGCACCTGGCCAAGCGGCGAGGCGCGCAGGCCGCCTCCCTCGTGGGCCAGGGCAATGTTGCCGCCCACCAGGATGACCCCGACGAGGACCTCCTGGACGATCATGTAGTTGCCGAACGTCCCCACCAAGTTGCTGAAGAAGCCGACCTGGTAGTCGCGGATGATGAGCACGAGGATGAAGCCGTCCACCGGCATGAGCAGCGCGGCGATGAGGCCGATGCGCAGGTTGACCCGCGCCGCCCAGAACTGGAAGGCGTGCTCGCCGGGATCGCCGCTGCGCCGGGCGAGGATGGCGGCAACGCCAGCCAAGAGGAGGGCCGTCCAGCTCACGTTGCCGATGAAGCGGTGCATGAGGAGGGGGAGGTAGGTTGGATTGAGGAGCTGTCCGAAGCCGTACTCCCCCTTGGGGGGCGTGATCAGGTAGCTGTCCAGGCCCACGATCAGCACCATGAAGAGGGTCTGCCAGCAGGCCACGGCCACCCCCAGGACCAGGTGAGGTCGCGCTCCCATCTTGAAGAAGGTGTTGCGGTACCAGACGAGGAGCGGCGCGGTGACAAAGAAGCTGCCGAAGGCCAGTCCAACCAGGGGCAGGAACTCGTTGAGGAGGCTCGCGAAATCGTTGGCCCAGAGGCCGGTGAGGATGACCACGACGAAGACCGCGAAGGTGGCCCCGAGGCTGAAGAGGAGGTAGTAGCTGGTCGCTGCCCGCTCCGAGTAGCGCCACGCGTAGGCGCTGCCGCTCCGCACCGCATATGCCTCCATCGCTACCGCCAAGGTGATGGCGCCGAGGGAGTACTCGGCGATGACGATGTGGCCGAAGAAGAGAGCGGCGACGATCCACGTGTCGCCGATGCCGGGGAAGCTGGGAACGGTGATGCTGAGCCCGAGAAGGCCCGTGAGAGTCGCGGCGTGGAAGGGTGCGCCACCCCCAGCGAGGAGTAGCCCTCCGCTCATTCCTGGGGAGGGACGGCGCTGCCCGCGGCATGAGGGGTGGTCAACCTGCGCCCCACCATCTCCACCACCGGGGCGCTCACCTCGTTGAGGCCGTGACGGTAATCGGTCGCCGGAGCCGGGGCCGCCTGGCTGGCGTTGGGCGCGACGAGCTCAGCGCCCGGGCCATGCACCGGACAGCGGGACGCCTCGACGCCGCCGCTCCCCACCGGGCAGGCCGGCGCAGCAGGAGCGTCAGCGAGCCGGGCCTGCATCCGCGTCCGAGCCTCGGCGATGCCGGCCTCGGCGTGCAGGACCTCGACCTCCGGCGAGCCCAGGGCGATGGCCAGCCGCTCGACCTGTTCGGCGGCAAGGTTGCGCAGGAAGCCGGCGGGAATGCGGGCCAGCCGCTCCTCGGCCTCCTCGCTCCAGGGAAGCCGCCGCGGCGAGACATGCGGTCCGGTATGCGCCTCCACGCCGAGGGGGGCGCGGTGGGGACCGGCGGCCGCATCCAGGGCCTCCACCTCGGGGCGGATAAAGGGCTCGGCGACCTCGACGGTGATCGCCGGGAGCCGACGGGTGCGGGCGCGCTTCTCGACCATGGCCTTGACGCGCCGGCGCAGGTACCCGGCGGGGAGCTGCTGAAGGAGCCGGCGGGCCTCGAGGGTCCAGCCCAGCTTCTGGCCGTCGAAGCCAACCTCCGCGGCATCCCCCTCGTGGCTGGCGGCGGCGCGCAGCGCCTCGATGTCAGCGGGCTCGAAAGCGTCCTGCCCGGCGCCGCAGACCGGGCACTGCGCCGGGCCCTGGGTGCGGGCGGCGTAACCGCAGACGGTGCAGATGGCGCGGGCCTCGTGCGCCGGAGGCTCCGCCACCATGGCCCGCTCCGAGGCTTCGATCACCGCTCGGGTCTCCCCGATCCGGCGCATGGTCCGCTGGAAGGGCATGAGCTCGTCGAGGGCGGCATCGACGTCGCCGCTCGCCACCACGCTGTGTCCCCTCTCGGTGGCCCAGCGCAGCACGGCGGTGCGAGCCAGCCCGCGCGCCGAGGCAGGGACCCGCTCCATCTTCTCCTCCGCCTCGGGAGTCCACACCACTGACGCCTCGGCCCGCATGTCGAGGGGAGGAACGTGGGTGCCGCTCACCACCAGCACGTTGCAGGGTGCGGCGCGGATCACCTGCTCAGTGGCGCTGCCCATATCCATGCTCAGGTCGGAGTGAATGCCGATCCGGCCCATCACGAGGAGCCACGGGCGGCGCTCGCGGCAGTGGCGAAGGATGCGATCGAAGGCCTTGCCGTCGAGGAGGGTGATGCTGAGGCCCACACCCTCCTCGCGGGCGGTGGCCTCGGCGACGCGGAGATGGGACTCGTAGATCTTGGCCAGCCCGGTATCGATGATCTCCTCGTGGAGCGCCTCCTGCTCCTTGAAGCGGAAGACCTTGCTCGCCTTCTCGCTGAGGACATCGACGATGCCGTTGAAGACGGCGTAGTGGAGGTAGGGGTCGTAGACGGCGATGGCCTCGAGGGGATGATGCAGGTGCCGCGCCAGCGCGATGGCGGAGCGCAGTCCGGCGAAGCTCTGCGGGGAGCCGTCGACAGTGACGACGATGGGTCCGTCGCGGCGCCAGTCGAGGTCGCGAACCAGCAGCACATCGGTGCGCACGCGCCGGATCACCCGTTCCGCCACCGAGCCCAGGGAGGATTCACGCACGGCGCCCGTGCCGAGCGCTCCCATCACCATGAGGTCGGGACGCACCTCGGAGACGTCGGCGACGATCTCCTCCCAGTTGCGGCCGTCGCGCCGGCGCGCCTCGAAGGGGACGCCCCGCTCCAGGCAGCGATAGCGCATCACGTCGGTGTAGCTGTCGCTGATGAGCTCGAGCCCGGTGGTGATGAGGGAGTCGTGGATGCGCCGCTGGCGCAGCAGCTCCGCCTCGTCCTGGTACTCCTCCGGAAGCGTGTACTCCATCTGCTTGAAGCGGTAGTCGTGCATGCGCGCGGCGTAGGCGTGCATGCCCATGCAGCGAGCGCCGAGGGTGGCGGCGAGCTCGATGGCCAGTCCCACGGCGGCGTCGGAGTGCTCCGAGTTGTCGAGTGGGACGTACACGCTCGAGTACCCGCTGCTCGACGTCACCGCCACCTCCGAAGTTCGCCGCCGCACGTCGAGACCTCCCTTCCCGGCGGAGGACGACCTGCACGTCGATTGTAGGAACATGGGTCGATCGTCCGCTCAGATGATGGGCTACAGGACCTAAAAGAATCGATGACAGCAAACGCGGCAGATCCGGCCAAGTGTCCATTCCCGCATGGAGACGCCGCGCCCGGCGGGGAAGCTGGGGGCTGTCCGGTCACCGGAGGGGAGGGCCATCCTCACTGGTCCGCCGAGGCGGAGGAGATGGTGCGCGAGCGAGCAGCCGGGTGGTCGCACGGAGATGCGGCGCGAGCCGAGGCGCTGGCCCGCGGGGCCGCCGAGGAGCGGGCTCGCGCCCGCCAGGAGGAGATCACCGCGCTCTTCCTGCGCACGCTGGGCAAGAAGCTGGGCTACGGCCATCCCCTCAGCGAGCGGGGCGAGGAGCTGCGCTTCACCTGGACGCCGGAGGCCGAGGCCCGCCTCGCCGAGGTCCCCGAGTTCTGCCGCGAGCTGACCCGCTGGAGGGTCGAGTGGACGGCGCACAAGCTCGGTCTGGGGACGACCATCACCCCCCGGGAGATGGAGGTGAAGTACGAGATGTGGGGGCGCGTGTCGCACGCCATCGAGGACCGCGAGCGCGACAGCCTGCCCTGGACGGAGCCCGCCCGAGCGCGCTTCGAACGGGTTCCGGACTTCGTCCGCGGTCAGGTCCTGGAAGCGATCGAGGGGAACGCCCGACGCCTCGGCGCCACGACCGTGGACGACGGCATCGTCGACACCGTCATCGAAAGGTGGCTAGCCACCGGCGACTTCCACGAGGGCCTGTACGGTTTCAGGTAGCCGGTGAGTGACCGCCGCCTTGGGGCACCAGGGGTTCGCTGATCATCGGACCCGGCGCGCGAGAACGTCGACAAAGCCCGCCGCAAGGAGCACGCCACCGGTGGCGACGTCGACCCACTCCTGGGGGATCCCCATCTGCCCGAGGCCGGCGACGATCATGCCGATGACCAACCCGCCGAGCACGCCGTGGATGGTGCGCCCACGTCCGCCGAAGAGGCTGGTGCCGCCGATGACGGCGGCGGCGATGGCCAGGAGCGTGTAGGTGTTGGCTCCCGTCTTGATGATGTTGGTGGTGAGGGACACCTGCCAGGACGCGAAGAGGATGCCCCCCATGCCGGCGGTGAGGGAGGCGAGGACGAATCCCCAGGTGCGCACCCAAGGCAACGTGATGCCGGCCCGGCGGGCCGCCTCCGGATTGCCGCCGATGGCGTAGATGTAGCGGCCGAAGGACGTCCGCTGCAGCAGGACGGTCCAGAGCCCGAGGATCACCAGGACGATGGGGACGACCCACGGCACCCCCTCGACGACGCCGCCGTGGCCCCGGTTGATGTTGCAGATCGCGACCACCGCGACTCCGGCCGCGGCGACGACGCCGAGCTTCAGGCCCGTGACGCTCGCCGGCGGCACGACGAGACCGCGGCGGCGGCGGCTCGAGTCACGGAACCACAGCCAGCCTCCACCCGCGACCACGAGCACGGCAAGACCGATCCATCCCGCGACCGGAGAGAACTCTCCGTTGAAGAGGTCATAGAGGGTGCGCTGGTTCTGCGAAGGGTTGCCGATGCTGACCAGGCCACCGGCAAGGAGGAAGATGTTCACCCCCTCCAGGATCAGCATGCCCCCCAGGGTGACGATGAACGACGGCATGCGCAGGCGGGCGACCAGCGTGCCCTGCACCGCGCCCACCCCGGCGCAGATGACGAGGCTCATGATGATGGCCAGCCACCACGGCCACTCCGGGCCCCCCACCGCGCCGGGCACGCTGGTGGGCGCCTGCACGAACTTGGCGACCAGCACGGCGCCGAGAGCCATGACCAGACCGACCGAGAGGTCGATCTCGGCCAGGAGGAGGGCGAAGATCTCCGCCATCGCCAGGACCATGAACACGGTGGCGTCGTCAAGGACGTTGACCAGGTTCTCCGGCGTGAAGAAGACGCGGTCGAGGATCTGGAAGACGACGCCGATGGCCACCATCCCGACGAGGACGGGCAGGATCCCGCTGTCGCCGCTCTTGACTCGCACCCACCAGCCCCGGAAGTAGCTGGCGAGCGAGGTGGCAATCAGCTCGGGGGGAACCTCGGGGGCAGCGGCCGCAGTGGCGGCGGTGAGATCGGCGGCGGGCTCGGCGGCGAGCCCCGTGGCTTCACGCACGGGCCAGCGCTCCCTGACGTGAGCTGCGCCGGGAGAGGACGTCGACCAGCACGGCGGTGAGCAGCACGGCGCCGGTGACGATGTAGTCCCACTGCGCGGGCAGCTGGAGGAGGGTCATGCCGTGGTCGATACCACCGATGAGGAGGCCACCGAGAACCCCGTGAATGGCCTTGCCCCGGCCGCCGAACAGGCTGGTCCCGCCGATGACCGCGGCGGCGACGGCATAGAGCACGAACTGCCCGGGATCCGCGGAGCCGCTGGTGTAGAAGCTGAGGAAGGAGCCGAAGAGGATGCCAGCCAGCCCGGCGGTGGTCGAGCAGAGGACGAAGACCAGGGTCCGCACCGTGGCGAGGTTGACCCCCGCCCGGCGTGCCGCCTCGGCGTTGCCGCCGATGGCATAGATGTAGCGACCGAACCGGGTGCGCTGCAGCCCCACGGTCCAGAGCGCGAGCACGACGAGCACGATGGGAATCGTCCAGGGGGCACCGGGGACGACGCTGTTGGCGTTGCAGATGGCGACGACGGCCACGCCGAGAGCCGCGATGAGCGCGATGCGCAGGGCGGTGACGCTGCGCGGAGGGGCGACAAGGCCCTTGCGCCGGCGCTGGGCGCTGCTGGTCCATAGGACGAGGGCGGCGACGCCGAGGACGACGGCAAGGGCGATCCACGCCGCCAGCGGCGGCACGGTGAGCTGGGCCAGAGCGTAGAGGACGAACTGGTTGGGATCATTCTGGTTGAGGGTGGCTGTCCCCGAGGCTCCGCCGATGGCGATCACCACGAGCCCGGAGACGACGAGGAAGCCGGCGAGGGTGACGACGAAGGACGGGACGCGGAGGCGGGCAACTGCCAGGCCCTGGAGAAGGCCGATGGCCGCCGTGCAGAGGAGCGCCACCAGAGCCGCCGCCCACCAGGTCCAATGCGGGGCGGGGGCCTGCACCAGTTTGAAGGCGATGATGCCGCCGAGGATGGCCACGGGCCCCACCGAGAGGTCGATCTCTCCGAGGAGGAGGACGGCGATCTCGGCCATGGCCATGACCATGTAGACGGTGCCCAGGTTGAAGGTGAAGACGAGGTTGGAGGGCGCCAGGAAGTTGTTGGCGGGGCTGAAGACCTGGAAGACGATGGCGATCACCACCATGCCCAGGACGACGGGGAGGATGCCGCTGTCACCGCCTCGAAGGCGCAGCCACCAGCCCCGACCGTACTCGGCGAGGGAGGTGGCGAGGACCGCGGGCGGAACCTCGGCCCGGGCCGCCCCCGGGGAAGCGGTGAGGTCCTCGTTCACCGGCGTGCCGGCGGCAGCGACCGTCCCCCGATCGAGGCGCGCCATGGCTCAGCCGGCGGGCTCGCCCGCCGCCCTCCGGGAGCCGCTGGCGGTCCCCGTCGTCATGTACTCGACCACACTCTGGCGATCGAAGTCGGAGGCTGGTCCCTGGGCGACCATGCGCCCGAGGTGGAGGATGGCGAGGCGGTCGGCCACCTCGAAGACGTCGTTCAGGTTGTGGGAGACGACCATCACGGCAAGCCCGTGATCGCGCAGGCGCAGGACCAGGTCGAGGACCATGCGCGTCTGGGCCACGCCCAGGGCGGCGGTGGGCTCATCGAGAAGCACCACCTTGGAGTTCCACATCACCGCCTTGGCCACCGCCACGGACTGGCGCTGACCCCCGGACAGGGAGGCCACCGGCTGCCGGATGGAGCGGACGGTGGTGACCCGCAGGCTGCTGAGCGTCTCCGTGGCGGCCCGCTCCATGGAATCCTCGTCGAGGAGGCCGCGCCGGAGCCGCTCGCGGCCCAGGAACATGTTCTGGACGATGTCCAGGTTGTCGGCGAGGGCCAGGTCCTGGTACACGGTCTCGATGCCCAGCGCCGCCGCGTCGCGGGCGCTGCGGATGTGCACCGGGCGGCCGTCGAAGAAGATCTGGCCGCGGTCCGGCTGGTGGACCCCGGCGATGCAGCGGGTGAGCACCGACTTGCCGGCGCCGTTGTCGCCGCAGAGCCCGGTGACCTGGCCGGCGGGGAGGTCGAGGTCGACGCCGTAGAGAGCCTGGACGGCCCCGAAGTGCTTGTCGATGCCCCGGGCCTTGAGGATGGGCTCGGCGTCAGCCATCGGAGTGCGGGCCGGTCCGCGCTGGAAGGATCCTCATCTCGAGCCCCACATCATGGCGCAAATGGGGCCGGGCCGCACCCGGAGGTGCGGCCCGGCGATCCAGTCTCCTCAGCTGGGGTTAGGAGATCCCGTTGGACGAGCAGACGCTGGCGCCGGCGATGGCGCAGATCGCGGAGGCGGTGTCGAAGCCGTCCTTCACCACCGTCGACTCCATGTTGGTCTTGTCGACCCACACCGGGGTCAGGAGCACGGCCGGCTCCGTGATGCTGGAGTTACTGGGGTCGGTGGTCGTGCCGTTCAGCAGGCTGCTGGGCGGAGAGTCCTTGGCGAGCAGGATGTCGGCGAGAGAGACCGCCGCTTGGGCCTCCTTGTAGATCGCCTTGTAGACGGAGCCGCACTGGTACCCCTCGAGGATCCAGGCCATGCCCTGGGCGGTCGCGTCCTGGCCGGTGGTCGGGACGGTGCCGGCGGCAACGCCGGAGTTCTTGAGGTCGGTGATCACCGCGTTGGCGAGCCCGTCATTGGCCTCGATGGTGGCGTTGATGTTCTTGTGGGCGCTGTAGTAGGAGGAGAAGATCTGACCACCCTTGGTGTTATCCCAGCCGGGGGCGTAGTCCTCGTGGACCACCGTGTAGGTGACCCCGTTCACGGTGTTGGTGGTGCCGTCGGGGACGCTCTTGGCGGGCTGGCCGAAGACCACCTTGTTGTAGCCCGTGGCGAAGGAGATGGCGTTGGGGTCGGTGTCCTCACCGCCATTCAGCACGAAGACCTTGGGGCTGGTGACCTTCTCGTTGGTAGCGCAGGTCATGAAGCCCTGGCCGATGAGCTCGCCGACCTTCTCGTTGTCGAAGCTCACGTAGTAGGTCTTGCTTCCCTGGAAGGTGGCGCGGTCGTAGCTGATGAGGGTGACATGAGCCGCCTCGGCCTTCTGGGCGATGGTCACCCCGGTGGGCCCGTCCAGCGGGTCCATGATCAGCACCTTGGCCCCCTCGGAGATGAAGGTCTGAGCGTCGTCGATCTCCGTCGCGTCACTGCCCTGCGCGTTCACGACCTTGAACTGCGACGAGGTGAAGCCGGCCGCCGTGAAGGCCTGGGTGAGCATCGGCTGGTCGAACGCCGTGTAGCGGGTCGATGAGGTGGTGTCGGGGAGGATGACACCCACCTGGAGGCCGCTGTTGCCCTTGGTGGCATAGGCGGTCAGGCTCTTGAACTGGGACATCGTCGTGGTGATGTCGCTGGTGAAGGAGTCGACGGTGACCGAGGGAACCGTGTTGCTCCCCGACGAGGCGGGCGAAGAGCCGCCGGTCGAGGTGGACCCACACGCAGCCACGACCAAGGCCAACCCCCCGAGCGCCACGGCACCCCGTACACCGCGGCCTCGCGCGGCCCCGAGTTTGCCTCCAATATCCATGCGGTCTTCCTCCCAGCCGGCAAAGCTCCGGACGCTGGCGCGGCACCCCCCGGCTGCGGCGTGACGCGATCCGCCCCTCGAGACCTGGCGAAGGCAGGGGCTACCAGCGGTCGGAGTCTGATCGCGGCCAGGGCCGATTGTCAAGCTTTGGACGCCAATCTCACCCTAGTGGGTGATATGTTCAATCTCTGTACATAAGGTTTCACCATCACAGCGCCTCAGCCCCTCCCGAAATCCCCTCCGCTGCCGTAATATCTCGATCAACTCTGGGCTAACGCAGAGGCTCCAAGGGTGGACCGGGTTCAGAGTGGCGAAGGTCAAGGCGTTCAATGACTGATCAGCCGAGGCTGGAGGCCCCGCTCGTAGCCGGCGGTCCGCGCCGTCGCCATGGGGGTGCCCTCCACGATCTCCGTGAGGCCAATCTGCGCCGCATCCTCGAGGCCGTCAGCCTTGATCACGGCCTCAGCCAGGCTGAGGTCGCGCGCCGGACCGGGCTGTCCCGCGCCACCGTCTCCAACCTCGTCGCCGAGCTGCGCCGGCGCGGTCTGATCGGCCCCGGCGAGGCGGGCCTCAGCGGGCGGCGAACCCTCGAGGTCGCCGTGCCGCAGGGCGGAGCGGTGGTCGGCATCGACTACGGCTTTCGGCACGTGACGGTGGGGATCGCCGACCTCGGCGGTCGCGTCCTCGCCGATGAGGAGCACGCGCTGCCCCTCGACTTCGACGTCGAGGAGAGCCTCCAGGAAGCCCGCTCCATGCTGGGCCAGCTGCTCGGCCGGGCGGGGGTCACCCTGGAGGAGATCCAGCAGGTCGGTGTCGGCTTTCCCGCTCCCATCGACCGGATCACGGGGCGGGTCGGCTGGCACGCCATCCTCCACCGCTGGGCCGAGCTCGATCCGCGCGCCACCCTGGAGGCCGCCTTCGGGGTCCCGGCGGTCATCGACAACGACTGCAACCTGGGCGCCCTGGGCGAGCTCCGCCAGGGGGCAGGACGAGGCTTCCACGACCTCATCTACGTCAACGCCGGCAACGGCGTGGGCGCGGGATTCATCCTCGGCGGCCGCCTCCATCGTGGCGCGGCCGGCTCGGCGGGGGAGATCGGCCACATGACCGTCGACCCCTACGGGCAAACGTGCCGCTGCGGCAATCGCGGCTGTGTCGACACCGTGGTGGGAACCGAGGGGTTCCTGGAGCCGCTGCGCAGCGTCTATGGGGCGCCGCTCGACGTCGCCCAGGTCATCGAGCTGGCCGGACAGGGGGATCCCCGCTGCCAGCGAGCCGTCACCGACGCGGGGCGGGCGCTGGGGGCGGTCGTCGCCGACCTCTGCAACCTCCTGAGCCCCCAGCGGGTCATCGTCGCCGGCCCCATCTTTCGAGCCGGCGAGCTGATCCTCGAACCCCTGCGCGAGGCGGTGCAGCATCGCAGCGTCCCCGCAGCGGCGCGAGCCGTGGAGATCGTGTCCAGCCACCTCGACCAGCGGGCGGAGGTGGTGGGCGCCATCTGGCTCGCTCTTGACGCCGTCCGCGAGCGGGCGTCCCGTGGACCCCGGATCGGAGTGAGCGCGGCCGAACGCCTCAGCGGCTGAGGCCCGTGGTGTCGATGCCCCAGCGCGCCGTGGCGCTCTCCCCGGGTTCCAGACGCAGAAGATCCTCACCGCTGCGGAAGGCGTCGGGAGGGCAGGTCATGGGCTCCACGGCGAGGCTGCGGCGGCGATCTTCAGGACGGGGAGCCGTGTCTCCCGTGAAGAGCATCAACCAGGGGAACGCGGCGTCCGCCCAGAGGGTGAGGCTGCGCCCGTCCGGGGCGTCGAGGCTGACCCGGAGAAGACCGTCGCCGTCGGGGGCGAGGTCGGTGTAGGCGGTGTTGAGCTGTGCGCCGCCGATGGGGCGCGGGACGCGGAAGTCGAGCTCGGTCGCCGCAACCGCGGTCCGGCCGACGGGGAGGAGGCGGTCATCCATCAGCAGCACCGTTGCCGCTGGGATGCGCAGGAGGCAGGTGTCGATGCGCGGGGTCCCCAGGGTGAGGTAGGGGTGGAAGCCGGCACCGAAGGGAGCCGGTCCGGCGCCGCGGTTGGTGGCCGTGGCGGTGACGCTCAGCCCGTTGGCGGTGAGCTCGTAGGCCACCTCGAGGTCGATGCAGAAGGGGTAGCCATCCTGGGGGTGGACGCGGTGTCGCATCAGCACGCGGGCCGCGGAGAGCGGTTCGGCCTGCCAGCTCGCCCAGCGGACCAGACCGTGGAGGGCATTGCCGAGGGACGGCTCACTGAGGGCGAGCTGGTGCTCCCGGCCCCCGAACGAGTAGCGGCCGTCCCCCACCCGCCCGGGCCAGGGCATGAGCACCTGACCTCTGCCGATCGGCGACCGCTCGGCGAGATCGAACCCCTCGATGACCGAAATGCCCGCCACGGTGTAGGCGCGGAGGGTCGCCCCCACCTCGGTCACCACGGCGTCGTGGTCGCCCGCGGCGAGGTGCCACTGGCGGCCGCTCGGCGGCTCGGGGCGGAGCCGGCGGTCCTCGCCGCCCGCCGCCGTGCTCCCCCGCATCCCGCGCGACGGCTCGAGGCTCATCTTCTCAAGCGTGACAGATGTGCGCATTGAAGCGCTTCGCGGGGTGGTCGAGCACCGTGAGGGTGGCGCATCATCGGAGGGAGATGCCGGCTGCGAGACGCTCCCGCTCCAGAGAAGCCGCCCTCGACCCCAGCGGCGGCAAGCGCGCCCTCGTCCTCTGCGGCGGCGGGGTGACCGGGCTCAGCTACGAGGTGGGCGCCCTGCGAGCTCTCGACGACCACCTGGTGGGCGCCACGGTCAACGACTTCGACATCTACGTCGGCACCAGCTCCGGGGCCTTCGTGGGGGCTCTGCTCGCCAACGGGGTCACCCCCACCGACATCGCCCTGGCCATCGAGGGCAGCCATCCCCACCTCCGCGCCCCGGGGTGGATGACACTCTTCCGGCCCAATCTCGGGGAGATCGCGGCGCGGGCGTTGCGCCTCCCCTGGCTCCTTCGTGATGTCACCCTGGAGGTCGCCCGCCATCCGGCCCGGCTGATGCCCCTCGACGCTTTCACCCTCCTGGCGCCGCTGGTCCCCTCCGGGGTCTTCGACAACCGTGCCCTCATGCATCACATCCGCCGAGGCTTCGAACGCGAGGGTCTGGCCGACGACTTCCGCGCCCTTGGCCCCGATCTCTTCGTCGTCGCCTGTGCCCTCGACAGCGGTCGGCGGGTGGTCTTCTCCCGCCACGCCGGCGGCGAGGTTCCGATCAGCGCCGCGGTGGCGGCGAGCACGGCCATCCCCGTCCTCTTCCGTCCAGTGCGCATCGACGGCGTCGACTACGTCGACGGCGGCATGAAGGGGATCTCGGCGATCGACATCGCGGTCGACCGGGGGGCGACGTTCATCGTCGTGGTCAACTCCCTTGTCCCCATCGACATCCAGCGGATGGGGCCGGCCCCCGACCCCTTCCGCCGCCAGCTCCATTCCCATCTCTCCGAGCTGGGGATGCGTGGCGTCTACAACCAGGCTTTCCGCACCATGCTCCACGACGGCCTGCTCGACCACATCCGCCTCGTCCGCCAGCGCCGTCCCGACGTCGACATCCTGCTCATCGAGCCCCAGCCGGACGACCCCAAGATGTTCTTCCACGAGGTGATGTCGTTCTCGGCGCAGCTCATGGTCCTCCAGCACGGGTATGAGTCGGTGAGCGAGGGCCTCCTGGACAGCTGGGGGCATCTCCGCCGCACCCTGCCTCGCCACGGGGTGCACCTCACCCGCCGGGTCGTGGCCCGCAAACCCCGGGGCGTGCCCATGGAGAGCGTGGAGTCGACGAACCGGCTCCGCCGCCTGCTCCGCGAGACGGTTTTCGCGTCGCGTCCCCGGCTCCAGCTCGTCGATCCCGAGGAGCTGCAGGAGGCCAGCTGAGCGCGGCTACCGGCGGGGCGAGGCCCCGTTGCCGGGGGCGCGCAGGATCTCGCCGATGTCGCGCCCCCGACGCCCCGCCGCCGCCTGGGGCTTGACCCGGTGAGCGAGGACCATGGGGGCGACCCTCTCGACGTCTTCGAGGCTGACACGATCCCGGCCCTCATGGGCGGCGACCGCCTGAGCCGCCTTGCGGTTCACGAGGTCGGCGCGGTGGCCGTCGACCTCCAGCTCGATGGCCAGGTGGGCGATGGCAACCAGGATGTCGCGGTCGATGGCCACGTCGGCGAGCGAGGCGATGGCGCGCCGGATGCGCTCCGCCTCGGCGTGCTCCTTCGGCTCCCAGATCCGGGCGAAGGCTTCCGGGTCCTCTTCGAAGTACTCCCGGCGCTCCACGATCTCCACGCGCTGGCGCACGTCGTGGATGCCCTCGACATCGACGCAGAGGCCAAAGCGATCGAGGAGCTGGGGGCGCAGCTCACCCTCCTCGGGGTTCATGGTGCCGACCAGGATGAAGCGGGCGGGGTGGGAGACGGAGACGCCCTCACGCTCCACGGTGTTGGTCCCCATGGCCGCGGCGTCGAGGAGGACGTCGACGATGTGGTCGTCGAGAAGGTTCACCTCGTCGACGTAGAGGATGTTGCGGTTGGCCTCGGCGAGGACCCCGGGCTCGAACTCCTTCTCCCCCTTCTTGATGGCGGCCTCGATGTCGATGGAGCCGACGACCCGGTCCTCGGAGGCGTTGATGGGCAGCTCCACGACGCGCATCTGGCGCGCCGCCCTGGGCAGGCTCTCCCCCCTCTGCGCCCGGCCGGCGCACTCGAAGCACTGCTGCGCCGAGGGATCGGGGTCGCAGCCGAAGCGGCAGTCGGCCACGACCTCGAGCTCGGGAAGGAGCCGGGCCAGGGCGCGCACCGCAGTCGACTTGGCGGTGCCCTTCTCGCCTCGGATGAGGACGCCGCCGATGGCGGGGTTGATGGCGTTGAGGACGAGCGCCTGCTTCATCGGCTCCTGGCCGACGATGGCGGTGAACGGGAAGACGGTCCGGCCAGCCTGCATCGGGGCAATTGTCGCCGAAGCGCGGCCACCCGCCGCCCTTCGGCCGGTTGGGGCACCTTAGCCGAAGCCGTGTGCCGTGCCCCTGCCCGTAAAGTCCGGCGAATGGGAGGTGTGACCTGGATCGTCGTCCTGGTCAAGGACCCGAGGCGGGCGAAGACGCGCTTGCGCGCCATCCTCTCCCCCACCGAGCGGCGCGGTCTCGCTGCCGCCTGCGCCACCCAGGCGCTCGCCGCGGCGCGCTCCGTCGCCCCCACCCTCGCCGTCTGCGGCGGCCCACAGGCGGCGCAGCTCGCCGCCCAAGCTGGGGTCGAGGCCATCCTGGAGCCTCACGCCGAGGGGCAGAATCCGGCCGCGGAGCGGGGGCTGCGCGCCGCGCTGGCGCGCGGCGCCGGCGCCGCCCTCCTGCTCAGCTCGGACCTCCCCCTCGTGGAGGCGCCCTTCCTCCGCCGCCTCCTCGATCGCGCGGCGGCGGAGGAAGGGCCGCTCACCATCGCCGTGCCCGCCCTCGGACGGGAGGGGACCAACGCCCTCCTGCTGCGCCCGATCGGGGAATTTGACCTCCAGTTCGGCGAGCGGTCCCTGCCCCGCTTCGCCTCCGAAGCCGCCCGCCGCGGGCGCCGCTTCCTCGTCCACGAGGATCCCGCCCTGGCCCTCGACATCGACGAGCCGGAGGACCTTGCCGCTCTCGACCGGGTGCGAGCGGCGGTGGGGACCTCCGCTTGACCGGCGTCGCTCCCCATCTCGAGCTGCGCGGCGTCGAGAGCCTGCCCGAGATCCGGCCCGGGGACGACCTGGGACGGCTCATCGCGGAGCGGGCCGGGCCGCTCCGCGACGGAGACGTGGTGGTGGTGGCCCAGAAGGTCGTCTCCAAGGCCGAGGGACGGCTGCGCCGCCTCGAAGAGGTGAACGTCTCGGCCGCCGCCCGCGAGCTCGCCGCCCACCTCCGCGCCGACTCCCGCGTCGTGCAGGCGGTCCTCGACGAGAGCGTCCGCGTAGTTCGTGACGATCGTGTCCTCATCGTGGAGACCCGGCACGGCTTCATCTGCGCCAACGGTGGCCTCGACCGCTCCAACGTGCCCGGCGAAGACGTGGTCTGCCTCCTCCCCGTCGACTGCGACCGCAGCGCCGACTCGCTGCGGGAGCGCATCGCGGCCGTCGCGGAGGTCGAGGTGGGGGTGGTGATCAGCGATACATTCGGACGCCCGTGGCGGCTCGGGCTCTGCAACGTCGCCCTCGGGGTGGCCGGGATCCCCGCCACCCTGGACTACCGCGGTGTCGCCGACGACTTCGGGATTCCCCTCCACGCCACGGTCGTCGCCATCGCCGACGAGATCGCCGCGGCGGCCGAGATGGTGATGGGCAAGACGCGGCGCATCCCTGCCGTTCTGGTGCGGGGATTGGCGCTCGACGGGGCGACAGGAAGTGGGCGGGACCTGGTCCGCCCCGCCGAGCTCGACCTCTTCCGATAGACGGTGAGAGCGGCGCCGGCATGAGCGGTGAGCCTCGGCGCGTCGCCCTCCTGGCGGGAGGGACGGGGGCGGCGCGGCTCGCCCGCGGTCTGGCCGCCGAGCTCCCCGCCGGCCAGCTCAGCGTCATCACCAACACCGCCGACGACGAGGAGCTCTTCGGGATCCTCGTCTGCCCCGACACGGACTCCGTCCTCTACCGGCTGGCCGGGATCTTCAACGAGGCGGCGGGCTTCGGGGTGCGCGACGAGACCTTCCATGCCCTGGAGATGCTCGGTCGGCTCGGTGAGCCGGTCTGGTTCTCCCTCGGCGACCGCGACATCGGGCTGCACCTCCTGCGCCAGGCGCGGCGCCGCCAGGGCGCGACCCTCAGCGAGGCCGTCGCGGAGATCGGACGCCGTCTGGACGTCGCCACCCTGGTGATTCCCATGAGTGACGACCCGGTGCGGACGCGAATCACGACCGACGCGGGAGAGCTCAGCTTCCAGGAGTGGTTCGTTCGCGAGGCGTGCCGGCCGCCGGTGCGCGGACTGCGCTTCGCCGGGATGGAGACGGCGCGCCCCTCCCCGTCGGCGCTCGCCGCGGTGCGGGCGGCGGACCTCCTGGTGATCGGCCCGTCCAACCCGCTGCTCAGCATCGATCCCATCCTCCGCCTCCTGGCTCCCCACCTCCGGCGCGAACGCGTGGTCGCCGTCTCGCCAGTGATCGGCGGCCGCTCTCTCAAGGGACCGACGGTGGCCATGATGGAGCAACTCGGTGAAGAGCCCACCGCGCTGGGCGTCGCGCGCCACTACAGGGAGGTGGCCGCGTCGTTTGTTCTCGACACCGTGGACGCGGATCTCGCCGCGCCGATCCGTTCGCTCACGATGCGGGCCCACGTGCTCGACACCCTCATGCCGGACGCCGAAGCGGAACGTCGTCTCGCCGCCGACATCCTCAGCGGGGTGGGTCAGGCCGCCTAGCCGAAGCGGATGCGGCCTCTCAGCGGCCGCGCAGAGTCTTCTCGACGCCGGCGACGATGGCCCCCTGGGAGAGGTCATAGAGGCCCAGATAATCGCCGCCGCTCCGCTCCGCCAGGTCGAGGCAGGCGTTGAAGCCGTATCCGCCGAAGATCGCCTGCTGCGGCGCCCCGGCGACGGCAGGGAGGGGGGGCACGGTGGTGTCGCGCGCCGAATCGATGATGAGGGTGCGGACGTGCTCCTGCTTCAGCTGTTCGGCCACCCGCTGCGCCTCGACGAGCGGCTCCTCGCCGAACAGCGAGATGTTGCCGCGGCCGTCGGAGATGAGCACGATGAGGGGGTAGACGTTGCGGTCGCGCAGCCTCTCGGTGCGGACCAGCTTGAGCCCCGCGACGAGCCCGTGGGTCAAGGGCGTCGTGCCCCCGACGGTGAGCCGCTGCAGCCGGGACTCGGCGAGGTCGACGCTCTGGGTCGGCGACAGGGCGACCCGGGCGGTGCGCCCGGAGAAGACGACCAGGGCCACCTTGTCGCGACGGACGTAGGCGTCGCGGAGCAGGGAGAGAACCGCTCCCTTGGTGGCCTGCATGCGCTGCTCGGCGTCCATGGAGGCGCTGGCGTCGACGACGAAGACGATGAGGGTCCCGGTCCGGCGGCGCCGCACCTTCTGGCGAAGATCCTGCCTCTCGAGACGGAGGGCGGGACCGCCGGCCGGCCGCTCGGCCCGCCGCCTTGGCTGGTGCGGCGCGGCGGCGCGCAGGGTGGCGTCGAAGGCCACGTCCGTGGTGTGCTCCACCTGGACGGCGCGCACGTACCGCCCCCGCTTGTCCCGGGACTCCGAGCTGGAGCGCTTTCCGGTGGCGCTCCGCGACTTGCGATCGCGGGGGAGCTTGATGGAGCGGACCGGGAAGAGCTCGCCCGCGAAGAGCTGCTCGGCGGCCAGCCTCTTCGTCTCCTCACCGCTCGCGTCGTCGCCCCGCTGCTGGGCGGTGCGGTCGCCTCCCTCGGCGTCGGCGTCGGCGCCCGCCTGATCGGCGTCCTGGCCTTCGCTGGCGGCGGTCGCCACCTCCGCGCGGGCCTGCTCCGCGAGCTCCTCCATCCGCTCGCGGTCCTGCTCCGCGGCCTGCGGCGTTCCCCGGTTGGGGGAGCCCTCGCCGGGCCGCTCGCGGCGGCGGTGACGGAGAGCGAGCTCGGCAGCGACGGCGATGTCATCGACGCTCACGGAGAGCCAACCCTGCCGGGCCTCCTCGCCACTGCCGTCGAGGACCGCCTCCGCCTGGCGCAGGGCGCAGAGCGTCCGGGCGGTGCGGCTCACCACGATGTCGGCGCGGTGCCCGAGCACCCCGGCGTCGAGGCAGGCGAGAGCGACGAACCAGCGCATCTCCGTGGACACCTCGACGAGTGGGAGCAGCTCCTGGGCCTTGGCGATCACGGCGCGAAGCCGCTCCGCATCGGCCTGCTCCACGGCCTGGGACGCGGTGTCGAGCTGGCGGTCGATGTCGCGCTCCATGACGGCGACGCGCCCCGTCACATCGCGCAGCCCGCTCACGTCGACGCAGAGGCCAAAGCGGTCGAGCAGCTGGGGGCGCAGGTCGCCCTCCTCCGGGTTCATGGTGCCAACGAGGATGAAGTGCGAGGGGTGCACCACCGACATCCCCTCGCGCTCCACGGTGTTGACGCCCATGGCGGCGGCGTCGAGCAGGACGTCGACGAGGTGGTCGTCGAGGAGGTTGACCTCGTCGACGTAGAGGACGTTGCGATTGGCGTCGGCGAGGATCCCTGGCTCGAAGCTCCGGAGCCCCTCCTTGATGGCGCGCTCGATGTCGATGGTCCCCACCACGCGGTCCTCGGAGGCGTTGATGGGCAGCTCGACGACGCGCATGGGGCGCCGCCGCGTGGGCAGAGGCTCACCGGCGAGCTGGCGGGCCCGGCACTCGTCGCAGAGGAGATCACCGCTCTGCGGGCTGCAGGAGAAGCGGCAGCCCTCGACGACCGCGATCTCCGGGAGAAGGACCGCCAGGGCGCGGACCGCGGTGGACTTGGCGGTACCCCGCTCGCCGCGGATGAGCACGCCTCCGATGGCGGGGTTGACGGCGTTGAGGACAAGCGCCGTCTTCATCGGCTGCTGGCCGACGAGAGCGGTGAAGGGGAGAACGCGGGCAGCGCTCATCGCCCGATTGTCGCAAGGGGCGGGCCGGCTACTCCGCTGGGCGCAGGTCGGCGGCCAGCGCCGCCCGCTGCTCGTCGCTCAAGACAACCCTGGCGCTCACGCGCGGGTGGTCGCAGAGGAGCCGGACAGGCGCCCCCTCCAGCCACGCCTCGCGCTGCGTCGGGCTGAGGGGAAAGCGCAGGTAGAGCGCCGGGGCCGGGGTCTGGGAGCCGAGCACCTCCGGTTGGACGGCGGAGCCGGCCACCTCGAGGCGGATGGTGGCGGCGATCTCCGGCAGCTCCGGGGTGAGCCCGCCCAGCTCGGAGGCATCGTCGACATCGAGGTAGAGGCTGGCCGCCAGCCCTCCCCGGGGGGGAAGGAGCGCAGCGAAGCGCGCCGCCTCGGCGGAGACCGCGGAGGGCTCCCCGACCCGCTCGCTGCGCAGGGCCTCCTCGGCGGCGGCGTGCAGGGTGTCGCGGTTCTCGAAGACGAGGCTCAGCAGGTCGCCGAGGTGGAGGCGGCGGAGACGGCGGCGCTCGATGGCCTGGGCGCGGGCGGTGCCGCGGACGGCCTCGTACTCTCGGCCGGCGCGGAGGTCGGCGGCCTCGAGGCCCATCAGCGCGCCTCGCGCAGGCGCCGGAGCTGGGCGACGTGGGCCTGCTCCGCCTGGGCGGCGGCCTCGAACCACTCGGCGATGGCGGCGTGACCCTCCTCCCGGGCGGCCGCCGCCCGCCCCGGGTAGCCGTGTTCGGCGGCCTCCAGCTTGGTGGTGACGACCGCCTCCAGGTTTCCCGCCGTCTCCCCGGTCCCGGTGAGGGGATCCTCGGTCTCCTCGAGGAGCTCGAGGTGGCCGAAGGCCTGTCCGATCTCCCCGTCGGCGAGGGAGCGGAGGACCTGGGCGGCGTCGGCGCGCCCCTCGACGTCGGCGGGGCGGGCGAAATAGAGGAGCCGCAGCGCCTGCTCCGCCTCCGCGCTGAAGGCGCGGCGCAGCGACGCTGCCGTCTTCGAGCCCTTGAGCTGCATCGATCTCCTCCGCGGCGGGGTGTGCCTGCGCAGGATAGAGGGAAGCCCGCTGGCCTGCGCGGCCGGTGTCAGGCCGCCGTCGCCGCCTCCGCCTCCCAGGCCTCGACCTCACGGAAGGAGTAATGCGCGCGCTGGGTGACGATGAGGTGGTCGAGGAGGGGCAGGCCGACGAGGCGGGCGGCGTCGCGCAGCGCGGAGGTCACCAGCCGGTCGGCCCGGCTGGGCGACACCTCACCGCTCGGATGGTTGTGGGCGACGATGATGGCCGCGGCGCCGGCGCGGAGCGCGGGGGTGAGAACGTCACGGGGGAGGAGACGAGCGCTGTTCAGCGATCCGGCCACCACCGGCTCCACGCTGAGAAGGCGGTGGCGGGCGTCGAGGAGCAGCGCCCACACCTCCTCGCGGCGCAGGCTGCGGAGGCCATGGAGGAGGTGAAGCGCGGCCCCCGGCGAGGTCACCGCAGGGCGCTCGTCGGGATACCAGCGCTCGGCCAGCTCCCAGAGGGCAGCGAGGCGGATCGCCTCGCGGACGGGCACGCCGTGCTCCCGGACGAGGCCGAGGGCACCCAGAGCCCGGCGTTCCCAGAAGGGGATGCTGGCGAGGCGCGAGGCGGTGGCGAGGAGACCGACGGGGGGCTGGGCGCCGCCCAGGACCTGGGCGATGAGCTCGTCGTCGGCGCGGCTCGGCAGCGCGGCGTCAAGCCTGCGGAGCAGGGCGTGCGATTCCCGGGCGGTGTCCACGGCCGGTCATCCTACATCAAGGATCAGTGGTTTTGCAGAAACCTAGCCATCAGTGGGTGAGGAGGTCGCCGAGCACGAACAGCGCCAGGAGGATGGCGGCGAGGACGAGCACGGCCACCCAGCCCGAGTGCAGCGCCAGCAGCGCCTCGCTCCAACTGGCACGCTCGCCGGTCGGCGGGGCGGCCGGCCCGAAGGCGAGCACCTCGGCGGCGCCGGAATCGGACCTCTCGGCACCGGCCTCGGGCGGCTCCGCCTCACCGTCCCCCGGGGCGGCGGCGACCGCGAGCGGCGGGGCTTCGGCGGCGTCCTCCGGAGCGTGCACGGCGAAGATCTCGACCCGGCCCTCGGCGTCCTCGGGGATGTCGATGGGGGCCAGCACCACCGGGGAGTGGGCGGCACTGCGGCGACGGCGGATCGGGCGACCGGGACCCTCATGGCGGGATCTCTCTGGCAGCGTGATCGAATCCATCGACGACGCCTCGATGACGACCGAGCGCCCCGCGAGGCCATCCCCACCTGGCGGGGACGGGCCTTCGACGCTCCGCCTCATCCGGGGCTCGTCTCCACCCGGCACCTCGGTGTCAGCCGTCACCCGGCGTCACCGCTCACAGCCAGGATCTCCCGGACCAGGCCGCGGTAGGCCTCGGCCACCTCGGAGGTTCGCGCGTAGCTGGTGATGGGAACTCCCGCCATCGAGGTCTCCTGCAGCTTGACGGTCACCCTGATGACGGTATCGAAGACGCGAAGGTTGGGGATCTCTCGCAGCCCCTCCAGCATCTGGCGGCTGAAGCGCGTGCGCAGATTGACGAAGGTGGGCAGGAGGCCGAGGATGCTGAGCTCGGGGTTCAGGGTCTCGCGCGCGGCGTGGTAGGTCCGGAGCAGCTCCTTCAGCCCCTTCATGGCCCAACCCGACATCTGGAGGGGGACGATGACGCTCCGCGCCGCCGCCAGCGCGATCACGGTGTGGAAGCCGAAGTTGGGTGGGGTGTCGAACAGGAGGACGTCGAAGGCGTCGACTCCGGCTCCCCGGGCCAGGCCGTCGCGGAGGCGGAGCTCCCTCCCCACCGTGGTGGGCAGCTCCGCTTCCACGGCGCTGAGATCGGGGTTGGCGGGGATCAGGGAGACGCCCGGCCACGCGGTGCCGGCGATCACCGATTCTGGAGGAGCCTCGGCATCGATCAGCAGATCCCGGATGGTGCGGGTCAATTGATACGGATTGAGACCCAGGCCCGAGGTGAGGTTGGACTGAGGATCGCAGTCGATCGCCAGCACCCTGCGCCCCGTCTCCGCGAAGGCGCCGGCCAGAGCGGCGCAGGTCGTGGTCTTGCCCACGCCGCCCTTGCCGGAGACGCAGGCGATGGAGAGGGTTGTGGGCACCTGCGTCTCCGGCTCGGTACGGGGCGTCGCTCAGGTTCGGACCGGGTCGCCCGCCGGGAAGGCGCGCTGCCAGACCTGGTTGAGCCGCGACTGGAACACCGCCACGTGGAGGAGCCCTCCGAGGATGGGGACGAGCAGCAGGGAGGCGTGGCGGACGGGGCGGACCCGAAGCTCGGCGGGGAGACCGGCTCGCTCCTCGGCGATACGCAGGCGCTCCGCGGTCATCACCAGCGCGATGGCGGAGAAGGGGAGGAGGAGCGCGACGTAGGGGATGACCAGGATCCCGCCCAGCATCAGCCAGTCCCAGAGGACGGTGCGGCCGGCGACCTCGAAGCCGGAGGTGGCGAGGATGAGAGTGGGGCCGACTCCGAGCTGGTGGCCCACCAGGAGGGCGGCTCCGGCGAGGCTGCAGGCCAGGCCGGCGAGCCAGGGCATGGCAATCGCCAGCGCCGAGCGCCGCGCGGCCACCTCGACGCGCGCGTCGAAGTCGGAGATCTCGCGGTTGACGCGGGCGTGCCAGGCGATCGCAAAGGCGCCCAGGGTGAGCGCGGACGCGAACAGCACCGTGAGCGGATGGCGCCGCCGCCCGGGAGGCCCGACGGAGGGGACGGCGACCGTCTGCTGCAGCGGCGGGAAGGTCCAGGTCGGCCTGCCCTGGACGTGGATCACGGGCTCCCCGGCACCGGCCGCTGGGGCCGCGGCGTCCGCGGCCTCGCCCGTCCCGGTGAGCAGCTCCTCGAAGGCGGGGGGCGGCTCTGTGAGAGCGGGGCCCTGCTCCGCCCGGTCGTCGGTGACGGTGGGACCGGCCATCCCGGTCTCCACCAGCTCGGTGTCAGCCATGGCGTTCTCCTCGATCCTTGCTGAGACGTGGACGACGATGGCTCCGGGTACTGGATTCGAACCAGTGACCTTGCGGTTAACAGCCGCCTGCTCTACCGCTGAGCTAACCCGGAATGGATCGATCGGGATTCTAACGCGGCGGCGCGCGAACTACTCCAAGTAGTCCTTGAGCTTCTTGCTGCGCGACGGATGGCGCAGCTTGCGCAGCGCCTTGGCCTCGATCTGGCGGATGCGCTCGCGGGTGACGCCGAAACGCTTGCCCACCTCTTCGAGCGTCCGTTGGTGACCATCGATGAGCCCAAAGCGGAGCTGCAGCACCCGGCGCTCGCGCGGTGTGAGCGTGTCGAGAATGTCCTCCACCTCGGTGCGGAGCATGGTGAGGGACGCCGCATCGCTGGGGGCCTGAGCCTCCTTGTCCTCCACGAAGTCGCCGAGGTGAGAATCCTCCTCCTCGCCGATGGGTGTCTCCAGGGAGACCGGATCCTGGGAGACCTTGGTGATCTCGCGGACCTTCTCCGGGGTGATCCCCATCTCCTCGGCGATCTCCTCGTCGGTGGGCTCACGGCCCAGCTCCTGGAGAAGACGGCGGGAGACGCGCACCAGCTTGTTGATCGTCTCCACCATGTGCACGGGGATGCGGATGGTGCGGGCCTGGTCGGCGATGGCTCTGGTGATGGCCTGCCGGATCCACCAGGTCGCGTACGTCGAGAACTTGAAACCCTTGTGGTAGTCGAACTTCTCGACCGCCCGGATGAGGCCCATGTTGCCTTCCTGGATGAGGTCCAGAAAGGACATTCCCCGGCCGATGTACTTCTTGGCAATGCTGACCACAAGTCGGAGGTTCGCCTCGGTGAGGGCGTTCTTGGCGTCCTCATCGCCCTGCTCGATGAGCTTTGCGTATTCGACCTCCTGCTCGGCCCGGAGCAGGGCGACACGCCCGATCTCCTTGAGATACATGCGCACCGGATCGTCCAGAGACACGGAGTCGATGGCCTCGGCGGTGGCCACCAGCTCCTCGTCGTCCTCCACGGCCTCGAAGTCCTTGTCACCGTCGGTGACCTCGATGCCCATGTCTCGGAACGCCTGGAAGATGCGGTCCAGGTGGTCGGGTTCGGCGTCGATCTCCGGGAAAGCCGCGAGCACGTCGTCGGGCGTGAGGTAGCCGGCTTCCTTGCCGCGCACGATGAGCTGTTCGGCCGCGACCACGAGGGGGTCGGGCGCGAGCGACGCCGCCGACTGGTGCGCGCTCTCGTGGCGCGGCGATGGCGCGGCCGCGAGCGGCGTCTCGGCGACGGGCGCCGCGGTGTCGGTCTGCGCTTGGATATCGCTGGTCACGATCTCGGTGGCGGCGGCTGCGACAGCGGGCGTCTCGGCGATGGGCGGCTCCTCGCCGCCTCCCGAAGCGCGCCGCCGCACCGCGGCGGAGGCGCGGGAAGAGCGGGAGGTGGTGGGCATCGAGGGGGATTGTGCCCTCCCACTCACCATCCTAAGCGTCGCGGCGCCATCGGCGATGGGCGCCGCCGGCGCGACCGCTCCGTCCCGCCGCCCCTCGCGCGTGGCGCGGACTGACACGGGTGCCGGTCCGGACGAGGCGAGGGAGGCAGCGGAGGCGCGCGCCGGGGTCGGGGCGGGGGTCGCGGAGCGCCGTTCCGGGGCGGCGGGGGGAGCCGACGGTGCCCTGTCGACGAGGGCTTTGCTGGCCTTGAGGGCTGGCGGCTTGGCGGCGGGGGCCTTGCCGGCCTTGGGGGGCGGGGCTGAGGCTCGGGCGACTGGAGCTCTCCCGTCCTGGAGCAGCCGGGCCGGTGCTTTGGCGGCGAGAGCCGCCCCCGGCTTGGGCGTGAGGGCCGAGCGGCCCGCGCTTTCCGGCCGGCGAGCCGGTGGCATCGCCGCGCCGGTGCCAGGCCTTGGGGTGCGCGCGGGTGCCGCCACCCGGCTCGACGGCGGAGACGCGGGACGTTTGCCCGGAGGCGAGGCGGCCACCGGCCGCCCGCTGCGGCCCGCCGCCGGGAGGACGGCTCCGGCGCTCTTGGTGGTGGCCCTCGCGGCGTTCGCGGTGGCCCTCGCGGCGCTCTTGGTGGACCTCGCGGCCCTCGTGCTGGCCATCGCGGCGCTCGTGCCGGACCTCGCGGCGCTCGTGCCGGATCTCGCGGCGCTCGTGGTGGACCTCGCGGCGCTCGCGCCCGCCCTCCCGGCGCTCTTGGCGGACCTCCCGGCGCCCTTGGGCACTGCCGCGGCGGTCCTGGAGCCGCGCGGGGGCGCCGTGCGAGGAGCCGCCCGTCCCCGGGGCGGCGCCGACCGGCCCCGCTCCGGCGCGGCCTTGCCACGGGAGGCCGTCGCCGACCGCGTGCTGGCCGGCGAGGCCGCGCGCGCCGGGGCTGGCGGCGGCGCGGACCGGCCACCTCGCCCGGGAGCCCGCGGGGCAGCGGCCCGGGCGGCGGCGGCCCGGGGGGCGGCGCGGGCCGGGGATGGCGGCGCCGAGGTCCTGCGCTCCCTTGCGGGGGTCCGGGGGGCGGGGGCCCGGGCGGCCGGTCCTCGCGTCCCCGCCGCGGAGCGCCGGACCTCGCGTCCTGGCCCGCGGGGGGAGCTCGAGGTCGGACGAGCGCTGGCCGCGCCGCGACTGGGCGTGGAAGCCCCCCGCGGCGAACCCGGTGCGGCCGTGCCGCGAGCCGCCGCCAGGGGCCGGCCTCCGCGGGCCGGCGGCGCCGAGCGCGCCGAGGCTGCCGGCCGCGAGGCGGGCGGGGAAGACCGCCCCGGATGGGGTGCGGCTGGCATCTTGTGGGTGGAGGACCCACCCCGGGCGGCGGCTCCGGCTCGCCCCGAGGATGGGCGGCGATCAACGGCCCGGCCGCCCGACGCGCCGGCCGCCCGGACCACCGTCCTCGCGGTTGCCTTCGCAGCGGCCCGGCCGTTGGGCGACGTCGCCTTCGGCTTCTTGGCCGCTGCCGTGGTCTTCGCCATCCTGGTCTCCCTGCGGCCGCGCAGCGCTCCGCTTGGCGCGTGGCCGCGGCGTTCAGGGTACCAACCAACCGGCTTCGCCGCGCCACCCTCAACTCCTCCGAGCGGTGGTCCCCTCAGCCCTCAACCCTGCCTCTGCTCAGCGATCAGCTCGCGCAATCGTTCGGTCACCGCTTCGTCGTCGCCGGCGTCGACGTCGCCGGAGGCGGTGGCGAGGAGCTCGCGGATCTCCCGGCGGGCGTGCGCCCGCCGGGCCGCGTCGCGAACCTGCTGCACGCAGTCGGCGACCGCCCTCTCCAGGGCCGGCGGATCGGGCACGGGTCCGAGCTCCGGCACCGCCCGGACGGCCAGCCCAGCCGCCAGGCTCTGATCCTCGGCACCCAAGGCGTGGACAGGGAAGGTGGCTCCTTCCGGAACCGAGAGCGCCGTCTCGAGGAGGCGGCGCACCGGCGGAACTCTCGAGGTCGTCGAGGCGGAGACCCAGCTCTCCGACCATCAGCTGGGCCAGGGCGGGCTGCTGGACGGCGAAGATGGCCAGGTACTGCTCGCTGGTGGGAACGCGCCGCAGCAGGGCGAGAGCCTCCGGCCCTCCGCCGGCTGTGGCGCTGCCGGCGCTCCCTTCCCGGGTGGCGGCGTCTCCCGCCGCTTCCCTCCCCCCCGCCGGCTCCGATCCGGCCGCCAGGCGGGTCGTGGCCCCTGGAGTGCGCCCACCCCGCCGCCGGCCCCGCCGCAGATCCGCGACCGCCGCGGCCACCCGCGCCGGGAAGTCGGAGCCCTCCCAGAGCTCGAGGCGGCGCATCGCCTCGCGCACGTAGGGCTCGCGGACCTCGGGATCAGGGATGCCGGCAAGCAGTGCCACCGCCCGGTCGCCGGCGGCGCGGCGCTCCTCCGCCCCGCTGCCCACCTCACCCATGGCCCAGTCGAGCAGCACCTCCCACTCCGGACGAGCTTTGGTGACGATGGCCGCGAAGCCCGCCGGGTCGATGCGAACCATCTCATCGGGGTCCTTCACCCCCAGGGGCAGGACGGCGATACGGGCGGGCAGCCGCTCCACCGCGCAGAGGTCGACGGCGCGGCTGGCGGCATTCCGCCCGGCTCGGTCGGCGTCGAAGCAGAGGACGGTGCGGTCAGCGTGACGGGCCAGGGTGCGGACCTGCTCGCGGGTGAGCGCCGTCCCGCTCGAGGCGACGGCGTTGCCGACCCCGGCCGCGTGGGCGGCGAGCACGTCGAAGTAGCCCTCGACAACGACGGCCACGCGGCGCTCGCGCAGCGCCTCGCGGGCCAGGTCCAGGCCAAAAAGCGCCGTCGACTTGTGGTAGACGTCGGTCTCCGGCGTATTCAGGTACTTCGGCATGGCCTCGCCGAGGGCCCGGCCGCCGAAGCCCAGCACCTGACCCCGCTCGTCAGCGATGGGGAAGACGAGACGATGGCGGAGGAGATCGCGACCTGAGCCGCTGCACAGCCCGGCACGGACCACCTCGCCGAGGCTGGCCCCATGAGCGGTGAGGTAGCGGACGAGGCTGTTGCCGGCCGTCCCCCCCCCGGCCGCGAAACCAACCCGGAAGCGGTGGGCGAGGGGCTCCGCCACCCCCCGCTCGGCAAGCAGCTGGCGCCCCGGCTCACCGGCGGGGAGATGCCAGAGCACGTACTCGTAGTAGCGGGCGGCGAGGTCGTTGATCTCGAGGACGCGGCGCCGGCGCACGCCCTGGGCGCCGGCCCGCGGGCCGCTCGCGATCTCCACCCCGGCCCGCTCCGCGAGGATCTCCAGCGCCCGGGGGAAGTCCACCCCCTCGATCCGCTCCACGAAGGAGAAGACATCACCCCCGGCTCCGCAGCCGTGGCAGTGGAAGACCTGCTTCTCCTGGCTCACCGAGAAGCTCGGTGATTTCTCGGCATGGAAGGGGCAGAGGCCGACATGCTCCCTCCCCGCCCGGTGCAGGGCGACGTAGCCGCCAACGACCTCGAGAATGTCGAGCCTCGACCGGATCTGGTCGGTGGTGTCAGTCGTCATGGCTGCGCCGTCCGGACCGACGAGCTCAAGGAAGCGAGCAGCGCGTTGGGGGTCGCCCCGAAGGCGGCGAGAGGCTCACCCTTCAGCGCTCTCATGCGATGGATCGGCGCCTCGCTCGGGCCGGCGGTGTCGAGGTGGCCGCGGCGGAGGCGCAGCCCGAGGCCCAGGGCGGAAGCGCGAACACTGAAGGGCCTGACCGGCGGCGAGCCCACGCCCCGGCGTCCTCGCAGCATGGGGCTGACGCAGAGGTCGGCGAACTCCGGGCGGACGCAGCCACTAGCGGCCGATGACCTCGACCCTGTAGCGCGAGTTATCGGTGAGCACCGTGATCGTGCCGTCCCTCTCGGTGATCACGGCGCGAACCGGCGAGGTGGCGAAGACCTCGGGGGCGTCCTCGTGCTCGACGACCGTGCGCCGGACGCTGTAGGGCTGGCCCGGCGCCGGCGACTCCAGCTCATCCCCCTCGACGACGTGGCCGTCGTCCAGCATCGATGGCCGGCCGTCCCTGGTCGACAGCTTGCGGACGCGGACCCGCTCACCCATGCCGAGGCGAGGATAGCGCGGCCCGCCGGAGCCGCCGGAAAGAGCGTGGTGAGAGCGGAACTAGAGGTCGCCCTGCTGGCGAGCCAGCCGGGCGTGAGCCGCGGCGAGGCGAGCCACCGGGACCCGGTACGGGGAGCAGGAGACGTAGTTCAGGTTGAGCTTCTCGCAGATGGCGATGGAGGCGGGGTCACCGCCATGCTCCCCGCAGATGCCCACGACCAGCTCCGGACGCGTCTGCCGGCCCTCGATGACGGCGATGTTCATCAGCCGACCGACCCCGCCGCGATCGAGGCTCTCGAAGGGGTTGAAGGGCAGGATCTTCTCCTCCACGTAGCGGAGCAGGAACTTCCCCTCGGCGTCGTCGCGCGAGTAGCCGAAGGTCGTCTGGGTGAGGTCGTTGGTGCCGAAGGAGAAGAACTCCGCGTCCTCGGCGATCTCACTGGCGGTGAGGGCCGCGCGGGGCAGCTCGATCATGGTGCCGAACTTGTAGTGGACGCGGACACCGGATTCGGAGAGGACCTCCTCGACCGCCTTGCGCAGGTATCCCTTGGTGCGGCGCAGCTCCTCGAGGGTCCCGACGAGCGGGATCATGATCTCGGGATGGACGTCGACGCCCTCGCGGCCCAGCTGCACCGACGCCTCCATGATGGCCCGGACCTGCATCTCGATGATCTCCGGGAAGAGCAGCCCGAGGCGGCAGCCGCGCAGCCCGAGCATGGGATTCTGCTCGTGGAGGCCGCGCACCGCGGCGAGGAGCCGCGTCTTCTCGGCGTACGTCTCCTCCGGCTCGCCCTTGGCCTCCGCCCTGGTGACATCGACGAGCAGCTCCTCGAGTGAGGGAAGGAACTCGTGGAGGGGCGGGTCGATGAGCCGGATGACGACCGGGAGGCCGTGCATCGCCTTGAGGATCCCGTGGAAGTCGCTGCGCTGGAAGGGAAGCAGCCGATCGAGATGGCGCTTGCGCTCGGTGGCGTCGGCGGAAAGGATCATCGCCTGGACGATGGGCAGGCGCTCCTGCTCCATGAACATGTGCTCGGTGCGGCAGAGCCCGATTCCCTGCGCGCCGAAGCGGCGGGCGAGCTCGGCATCGCGCGGGTAGTCGCCGTTGGCCCACACCTGGAGGCGCCGGAAGGAATCCGCCCAGCGCAGCACCTCCTCGAGGTCGCCGCTCAACTCGGGCTGGATCATGGGCACCTGGCCGGCGATGACCCGTCCCGTCGAGCCGTCGATGGTGAACTCCTCCCCCTCGTGGATGGTCTTGCCCCCGGCAGTGAACTGGCGGCGCACCAGGTCGACCTGCACGGACTCGGCCCCAGCCACGCAGGGCTTGCCCATGCCCCGGGCGACCACGGCGGCGTGGGAGGTGCGCCCGCCGCGGGAGGTGAGGACACCTTGCGCGGCGATCATCCCGTGCACGTCGTCGGGATTGGTCTCGACGCGGACCATGATCACTTTCTCACCGGCCTTGGCCATCTCCTCGGCGCGGTCGGCGTCGAACACGGCCTTGCCGTAGGCGGCGCCCGGGGAGGCGGCCAGCCCGGTGGCGAGCACCTCGAGCTCCGCCTTGGGGTCGATGCGGGTGTGGAGGAGCTGATCGACCTGGGCCGGCTCGACGCGGCGCACCGCCTCCTCCCGGCTGATGAGCCGCTCGCGCACCATGTCGACGGCGATCTTGACGGCGGCTTCCGCGGTGCGCTTGCCGGTGCGCGTCTGCAGCATGTAGAGCTTGCCGCGCTCGATGGTGAACTCCATGTCCTGGACGTCGCGGTAGTGCCGTTCCAGCCGCTTGGCGATGCGGTCGAACTGGCGATACACGGCGGGCAGCTCCTGGGCCATGGCGGCGATGGGCTTGGGGGTGCGGATGCCGGCCACGACGTCCTCGCCCTGGGCGTTGGTGAGGTACTCGCCGAAGAGCTCCCTCTCCCCCGTCGACGGGGTCGCGGGTAAAGGCGACGCCCGTCCCCGAGTCGTCGCCCATGTTGCCGAACACCATCATCTGCACGTTGACGGCGGTGCCCAGGTCGTGGGGGATCTTGTTGAAGTTGCGGTAGTCGACGGCGCGCTTGCCGTTCCAGGAGTCGAAGACGGCGGCGATGGCGGCCTGGAGCTGGTCGACGGGCTCCTCCGGGAACTCCTGGCCATGCTCCCGGACGATGCCGCGGAAGGTGTCGATGAGCTCGCGCAGCGCCTCGGGCCGGAGCTCGGCGTCGGTCGCCGCGCCATGCTTGGTCTTGGCGGCGTTCAGGGCATGCTCGAAAAGGTCGCCGTCGATGCCGAGCACGATCTTGCTGAAGAGCTGGATGAAGCGCCGGTGTGAGTCCAGGGCGAAGCGCTCGTCCCCGGTGAGACGGGCCAGGCCGCGTCGGGTGGTCTCATTGAGGCCCAGGTTGAGGACCGTGTCCATCATTCCCGGCATGGAGAACTTGGCGCCGCTGCGCACCGAGACGAGAAGGGGGTTGCCGGCGTCGCCGAAACCCTTGCCGGCCTTTTGTTCGAGAGTGCGGAGGGCGTCGAGCGCCTGCTCCCACATCCTCTCGGGGAACTTCCGGCCGCGCTGGTAGAAGGCGTTGCAGGCCTCGGTGGTGATGGTGAAGCCGGGGGGGACGCGGCAGCCCGGCCCGGGTCATCTCGGCGACCCCGGCGCCCTTGCCGCCGAGGAGATCGCGCATCTGCGCGTTGCCCTCCTCGAAGAGGTAGACCCACTTCGCCCGCCGCCCTGCCGCCCCGTTGCTCGACAGCCGGCCGGCGCGGGCCGGCGCGGTACCTCCGACCACGGCGCTGCGGCGAGATCTCTGGGCGGATCGGGTCTTGGTGGTGGCGGGCATGTTCGGTCCTCGAGGGCTCTTCACTGCTGGGCCAGCCGAGGGTAGCACCGCCCGCGAGGGTGGCCGCCTCCGCCCGGCGGACGCGTGGAACCGCGGCTCGAAGGGGAGAATGGAGGCATGACCGCACCATCCTCCGGCCTTGCCCCCGTCTCCCCCGCCGACCCCATCCCGGCGTCCGCCCCCAGCACCGCCACAGCTGAGCTGGCCACCTTCGCCGGCGGCTGCTTCTGGGGGGTGGAGGACGCCTTCCGCCGCATCCCCGGGGTGCTGGCCACCCGGGTCGGCTACGCGGGAGGGCATACCGAGAACCCCACCTACCGCCAGGTGTGCAGCCACACGACCGGCCATGCCGAGGCCGTCGAGGTCCTCTTCGACCCACGGCGGGTGAGCTACGCGGAGCTCGTGACCGCCTTCATGCGGGACATCCACGACCCCACCCAGCGCAACCGCCAGGGGCCGGACGTGGGGACGCAGTATCGGTCGGCCATATTTGTCCGCGACGCGGCGCAGCGCGAGGTCGCGGAGCGGGTGAGTGCTGGGATCGACGCCTCCGGCGCGTACCGGCGACCCGTCGTCACCGAGATCGCCGACGCTCCCCGCTTCTGGGAGGCCGAGGACTACCACCAGCAGTACTTCGAGAAGCGGGGAGGCGGCGCCTGCCACCGGTAGGCTCGTCGGGCTCGCCGCCGGCGTAGCGGTCGAGAAAGGCGTAGATGTCGGTGAGATCGACACCGGGATGGGGGTTGAAGGTGACGGTGTCGGTCGGCAGGCCCGACACGAAGTGGCTGCGATCCCGGGCCGACGGCCACACCGTGCCCTCCCAGCGGCGCACCGCGCTCTGGTTGGGGCGCCGGCAGCAGGTGGGGTCGGGGCAGGTGGAGGTCGTCCGCTGCCTCGTGTCCGAGCCCCGGAACCAGTGGGCCTCGGTCTCCACCGTCCCAATCGTGATGGCGTCGCCCTGCTCGCGCTCCTCGTCGATGTAGCTGGCACACCAGAAGGAGCCGGCCCCGGTCTCCGTGTACTGGTAGTGGAGGGCGTAGGAGTCCTCGGAGTGGAAGGCGCGGCGGGCCGCCCAAGAGCGGCAGAGTCGCTGCCCCTCGATGGTGCCGTCGGCGGCGGAGGGGAAAAGGATGCCGTCGTTCTCGTAGGCCTTCCAGAGCAAGCCCTCAGGACCCGAGCGCAGGAAGTGGATGGGGATCGCGAAGTGGCGGGTGATGAGGTTGGTGAGCCGGTGCGCCGCCATCTCGTAGGAGATGTAGAAGATCTCGCGGAGATCGCCGACGGAGATGTCCTCGCGCGAACGGGCATCGGTGAGCGTGCGCAGCACGGCGTGCTCCGGGGCGAGGAGGGCGCCCGCGAAGTAGTTGGCCTCGACGCGCTGGCGCACGTAGCCCTCGAAGTCGGTGGGGTCGGCATGGCCGAGCGCGAAATGGCCGAGGGTCTGGGCGATCGCCGAGCGTGAGGGCCGAACGCCGCCCGCGACGTTGCGCTGGGGGACGTAGACGCGGCGGCGGCGGAGATCGGTCACCGAGCCGGTCGACGGGGGCAGGTCCTGGACGCGCTGGATGGCGAAACCGAAGTAGGCGGCGGCGTCGGTCAGGTTGCGCTCGGAGAGCGCGCCGGCGCCCCCGTAGCCGATGGCGGCGAGCGCGCGGCTGGCGACCTGCTCGATCTCCTCGAAGTAGTTGTCGCGCTGGCGCATCCTCTCCCGCATGGCGGCGTTGGCGGCGCGGGCGCCCATGACCGGTCCGCCCCGCCCGTCCCCCCCGTCCTTTTCGCCCGCCGCCGCGGCGCGCAGGCCCTCGAAGAGGCGGACGACGGTCTCCAGGGTGGCGTCGTCGAGCCGGCTGCTCGGCCGCAGGCGAGGGAGGCGCAGGCTCCGATAGAGAGGGTCCTCCTGGAGATGGACCAGGGCCACCTCCAGCTCGGCGCGGCGGTCCGGAGCGGTTGCCGAGAGGAGGTCGGCGGGGCGGCAACCGAGGCCGGCCGCCAGATCGTTGACAGTGGAGAGCCGGGGTTCGCGGTGGGCGTTCTCCAGCTGGGAGAGATAGGAGGCGGGGCGGTGGACGGCCTGGCCCAGGGCCTCGAGAGTCATCCCCGCCCGGCGCCGGTAGTGGCGGAGGCGCTGGCCGAAGACGAGCGGGTCGATGGTCTCAGGGGTCATTGGCTGCTAATTTTCATCCTTCTTTCGATTTTTGGCAAGTGTTGTGAAATATGTCCTAGACATTTTCCGCACATCTTCCTGATAATGCGCTCATGGACGGGATACTGCGACACAGCCCGCACCCCGACGCCTGTCGGGTCCTCACCCCGGAGGCCGCCGCCCTTCTGGCTCGGCTCCATCACGACTTCGAGCCCGAGCGGCGTGCCCTCCTCGCGGCGCGGGTGGAGCGCCAGCGGCGCTTCGACGCCGGCGAGCGGCCCGACTTCCTGGCTGAGACGGCGCCGCTGAGGCGCGACGACTGGCGGGTGCCGCCGGCACCGCCAGGGCTCGTCGACCGGCGGGTGGAGATCACCGGTCCGGTGGACCGCAAGATGATGATCAACGCCCTCAACTCCGGCGCCCGGGTCTTCATGGCCGACTTCGAGGACGCCTTCTCCCCCACCTGGGAGAACGTGATCGCCGGCCAGATCAACCTGCAGGATGCGGTCCGCGGCGTGCTCGAGCTGGAGACCTCGGACCGCGTGTACAGGGTGGGCGACAACCCCGCCACCCTGGTGGTGCGTCCGCGGGGCTGGCATCTCACCGAGAGGCACGTGAGCATCGACGGAGATGCCAAGGGCTTCACGGTGGGCGGAGAGCGCATCTCGGCGAGCCTCTTCGACACCGGGCTCTACCTCTTCCACAACGCCCGTGAGGCGCTCGCTCGCGGTTTCGGCCCCTACCTGTACCTGCCCAAGCTGGAGAATCGCCACGAGGCCCGGCTGTGGCGCGAGGTGCTCGTCGCCATCGAGGACGCCCTGCATCTCGAGCGCGGCTCGATCCGCGTCACGGTGCTCATCGAGACGATCACCGCGGCCTTCGAGATGGAGGAGATCCTCCACGAGCTGCGCGACCACATCTGCGGCCTCAACGCCGGGCGGTGGGACTACATCTTCAGCGTCGCCAAGCGTTTTCATGCCAGCCCCGGCTTCGTTCTTCCGGACCGGGCTCGGGTGACGATGACGGTGCCATTCATGCGCGCGTACACCGAGCTGCTGGTCAAAACCTGCCACCGGCGGGGCGCCCACGCCATCGGCGGCATGGCAGCCTTCATTCCCAACCGGCGCCGGCCCGACGTCACCGAGACGGCCATCGCCAAGGTGGCCGACGACAAGCGACGCGAGGCGGGGGACGGCTTCGACGGGACGTGGGTGGCTCACCCTGACCTCGTCCCCACGGCGTTGGCGGAGTTCGATGCCGTGCTCGGCGAGCGTCCGCATCAGCTCGAGCGGCAGCGCCCGGAGGTGACGGTGGGCGCCGCCGACCTGCTCACCATCGACTCTCCCGAGGACGGCATCAGCCGAGGCCGGTCTCGTCACCAACGTCTCGGTGGGGCTTCGCTATCTCGCCTCGTGGCTGGGGGGCAACGGCGCCGCGGCCATCGACGACCTCATGGAGGACGCCGCCACGGCGGAGATCAGTCGCGCCCAGGTCTGGCAGTGGGTCCATCACGGCGCTCGGATGACGGACGGCAACGGTGCCCGCATCCGCGTCACGGCGGACGCCGTCCGCTCGCTCCTCGACGAGCACGAGACCCGGCTCGTCACCGATGGCTGGGATGGCGCCCTCGTCGCGCGCGCCCGCGGGCTCTTCGAAGAGGTGGCGCTCGCCGCTGATTTCCCACCCTTCCTCACCCTTCCCGCCTACGAGGTCCTTCCCGAGAAGACCGACAACGGCGCCCGGAAGAGCGAGAGGGTGGGGGTGGGATAAGGAGGTAAACGTGGGCAACCAAGTGTTCCAAGACGCCGTGCAGGTCCTGGAGGGAGAGTGGCAGACGGATCCGCGCTGGGCCGGCGTGGAGCGGACCTACACCGCCGCCGATGTGATCCGGCTGCGCGGCAGCATCGAGGTCGAGCACAGCATCGCGCGGCAGGGCGCGACACGGCTCTGGGACCTGTTGCACCGCGGCGGCTACGTCAGCGCCCTGGGGGCGATGACCGGCGGCCAGGCGGTCCAGATGGTCAAGGCGGGGCTGGAGGCCATCTACCTCTCCGGCTGGCAGGTCGCCGCCGACGCCAACCTCGGCGAGCAGGTCTATCCGGACCAGAGCCTGTATCCCGTCAACAGCGTTCCCTCCGTGGTCCGGCGTATCAACAACGCGCTGCGGCGAGCCGACCAGATCGAATGGGCGGAGAAGTACGCGAAGAGCAGCAGCAACGGCACCGTGCACCGCCACTGGCTGGTGCCCATCGTGGCCGACGCCGAGGCGGGCTTCGGCGGCGCCCTCAATGCCTTTGAGCTCATGAAGGGCATGATCGAGGCGGGCGCCGCTGGCGTCCATTTCGAGGACCAGCTCTCCTCGGAGAAGAAGTGCGGCCACATGGGCGGCAAGGTGCTGGTGCCGACCGCCCAGCACATCCGCACCCTCCTCGCGGCTCGGCTGGCCGCCGACGTCTGCGGCGTGCCGGCGCTCATCGTCGCCCGCACCGACTCCCTGGGCGCCGCCCTGCTGACGAGCGATGCCGACGAGCGCGACCGCCGCTTCTGCACCGGCCAGCGCACCGCCGAGGGCTACCACTACGTGCGCTCGGGCATGGAGGCGGCCGTCGCCCGGGCCCTGGCCTACGCCCCCTACGCCGACCTGCTTTGGTGCGAGACGTCGACCCCCGATCTCGCGGAGGCGCGGGTCTTCGCCGAGGCCGTGAAGGCGAGGTACCCCGACAAGCTGCTGGCCTACAACTGCTCGCCGTCCTTCAACTGGAGGAAGAATCTCGACGATGCCACCATCGCCCGCTTCCAGCGGGACCTGGGAGCGATGGGGTACGCCTTCCAGTTCGTCACCCTGGCGGGCTGGCACGCCCTCAACGAGTCCGCGTTCACCCTCGCCCGCGGTTACGCGGAGCGCGGCATGAGCGCCTACGTGGAGCTGCAAGAGCGGGAGTTCGGCAGCGAGGAGGAGGGCTACACGGCCACCCGGCACCAGCGCGAGGTGGGTGCCGGTTACTTCGACCAGGTCATGACCGCGATCAGCGAGGGTGCGTCGACGCTGGCCCTCAACGGCTCCACCGAGGAGGCGCAGTTCAGGGCGGCGGCGGCGGCGGCGGCGAACGGAGCTCGCCCGGCGCTGGCTGCCCGCGGCCGCGGCTGACCGAGGCCGGGTCGGCAGGGAGGAGCGGCGGCGGCCTGAGCCGCCGCTCCTCCTGGTCCTGGAGCTCGCGGGGGCCGTGAGCTCGGGCCCGAGCTCTCAGGGCTGGGCCTCGGCGGCGAGCGCAGCCCCGACAGCGGGGAAGGCGAGGCGCACGAGGCCGGGAAGGAGGATGCCGGCGGGACCGTCGAGGAGGAGGTCGGCGGTGGCGTCGAGGTCGGTCTCTCCCTGGTTGAGGATGACGAGAGTGGCGCCTCCGCGCACCGCCTCGAGGGGAACTCCCGCCGCCGGCCAGACGGAGAGGGTGGAGCCGACGGCGAGGCAGAGGTCGCAGCGCCTCGCCTCCTCCATGGCCCGCTCGACGTCTGCCACGACGAGGTTCTGTCCGAAGCTGATGGTGGCCGTCTTGAGAATCCCGCCGCACCCCTCGCAGTGGGGGTCGGCGTCCCCCTCGCGCACCCGGTCGAGCACGCTGTCGATGGAGAGGCGGCGAGAGCAGCCGAGACAGACGGCGGCTCGGGTGGTGCCGTGCAGCTCGATGACGTCGCTGGAGCCGGCGACTTGGTGCAGCCCGTCGATGTTCTGCGTGACGACGACCGGCGCTCTGCCGGTGCGCTCCAGGGCCACGACCGCACGGTGAGCCGCGTTGGGGCGGGCAGCATCGACCGGGGAGGAGAGGCGGTCGAGCCAGCGCTCGCGGCGCACCTCGGGGTCGGCGAGGTAGGCGGAGAGGTCCCACCGGGAGGGGTCGCGGCTTCGCCAGACGCCGTGCGGTCCCCGGAAATCGGGGATCCCGGACTCCGTGGAGGTGCCCGCGCCGGTGAAGACGAGGATGCGGCGGGCGCCCTGCAGGCGGGTGGCGGCAAGCTCCAGGGGTTCCATCGCTGCCATTCTGGGCGCGGCCGGGCGGCCGTCATCGACTTGCAAGGATGCCCGATGGAGGATGGCGGAGCAAACTGGAGGATGTCATGAGCGACGAGCTGCTCCCGCCGCCCGCCGATCCGGGCGGCCCCGACGAGATGACGCCCCCCTCTTCCCCGAGGGAGCCGGCGGCACCCGCCGGGCCCCCCTCGTCCCCCGCCCTGGCGGCCTGGCCGCCTCCGCCTCCACCACCACCCCTGACGCCGCGGCCGCGCTTCAGCCTGCGTCGCCGCGGCGCCGCCCTCCTCGCCCTCGCCGAACTCGTCATCGGAAGCGCGGTCGCCGGGTTCTTCATCACCAAGGCGGTCGCCCCTCCGGTGGAGACGCCGGCGGCCTCGACCGGCTCGTCGACGGCGTCCCCCTCGCCGCACGCCGGCCCCTTCCATCGGGGCCACTTCCGGGCCGGCATCGCGGGTGTCGACCTCGTCAAGGACGCCGCCACGACCATCGGCATCAGTGAGCAGCAGCTCATCATGGATCTGCAGAGCGGCCAGACCGTCGCCCAGGTCGCCCAGGCCCATGGGAAGACGGCGCAGGCGGTCGTCACCACCCTGGTGGGCGACCTCACCAGCGCCATCAACAGCGCGGAGTCCAGCGGCAAGATCACCTCCAGCCAGGCGAGCGCGCTGAAGTCGCACCTCACCCCGATGGTCACGGCCTTCGTGAACGGGACCACGCCCGTCCACCTCGGCCTGCCCGGGGCTGGGGGCCAGCAGGCGGCGCTGCAGGCCGCCGCCAAGGCGATCGGCGTGACCCCTCAGCAGCTGGCCGCGGACGTCCGGGGCGGGAAGAGCATCGCCAGCGTGGCCTCGTCCCACCACGTCCAGGTCAGCGCCGTGGAGTCCGCGGTGATCTCCGCCGTCGGCAAGAAGATCCAGAGCCTCAAGACGAGCGGCAGGATCTCCGCCTCGGAGGCAAGCCAGCTCAGCGCCCAGGTGCGGCAGCGTGTCGACGCCTGGGTCACGGAGACATTCCCCGGCTGGCCTTTTGGGCCCTTCGGCGGCGGCCTCCACGCGGGCCCGATGCTCGGCGGGCCGGGGGCGCGACCCAGTCCCTCCGCCTCCGCATCGGCGGGCTGATGGGGGCGCCGGCGGATCAGGGCTCGAGGGCGTGGATGGTGGGCGCGCTCTCCCTGGCCACGCTGCGCGCCGACAGCACCCAGTAGAGGAGGGCGCCCACCACCAGGCCGGCCAGCCAGCTGAGGTCGCCGCCGCCGGTCAGCCGCGAGAGCGGTGAGTTGTAGGCGGGGAAGTAGAACTGGGCGTCGATCCACATGAGCGCCGCCGCCATGCCGGCGAGCAGGGAGATGAGGGCCCGCCAGTTGAAACCCCCATCGCGCCAGTACAGGCCGCCGCCCCGCGCGGCCAGGGAGGGCCGGTGGTAGTTCCCGCGACGCAGCAGGTAGTCGACGGCGACGATGCCGAACCAGGGGCCGAGCCAGACGACGATGTAGTTGAGGAAGCCAGCGAGGTCGTTGTAGAAGTTGCCCTTGAAGATCACGAGCGCGGTGATCCCGCCGCTCACCACGGTGTCGATGAGGATGCATCCCCAGCGCCTGAGGGGGATGCCGATGGCCTGCAGGGTGACGCCGGAGGAGTACATGTCGATGCTGTTGATGGAGAACAGCTGAAGGACGGCCACGATCATGAAGGGCCAGAAGAACCAGGCGGCGAAGGCTGAGGGGATGCCGTAGGCTTCGGTCACGCCGGAGCTCACCGAGTAGGCGGCGGCGCCCAGCAGCTCGAGGAGGATGGAGGGGATGGCGGGGCCTAGGCATGCCGCCCAGAAGGTCCTGGCCCGGCTGGTCCCCCGGGGCAGGTAGCGGGAGTAGTCGGCGGCGTTCTCCGTCCAGCCCAAGCCCCCGACCGAGACGATGAGAACGAGACCGGTCGTCCACAGCCACCAGGAGGTCCCATGCGAGACCTTGGCCAGGTTGACGTGGGGCAGGATGAGGGCGGCCATGATGGCGAAGAGCACGATGAAGACGACGGAGAGGTAGCGCAGCACGCTCTTGATGGTGGCGTGGCCGAGGAAGGGGACCACGAACTGCACGGCCACGGCGAGGACGATGATCGCGGCCTTGCCTGCGCTGTTGAGCGAGGCGATCCCCTGGTGACTGAACATGGCCTCGACGATGAGCACGACGAGCACGATGCCCTCGATCTCGAAGCCCACCTGGGTGATCCAGTTGAAGAGCGAGGGGAGACGGTTGCCGTTGCGCCCGAAGGGAGCCCGGCTGACCATGAAGGCGGTGGTCCCGGCGTCGGGTCCCCACAGGCTGGCGAAACCCAGCAGGGCGTAGAAGAGGTTGCCGATGACGATGGCGAGGACGGCCTGGGCGAAGGAGAGGCCGAAGTAGATCATCAGCGCGCCGTAGACGAAGAACTCGACGTTCCACACCGCACCGGCCCAGAGCCAGAAGAGCCCCCAGGGGCGCATCGTGCGGTCCTCGTCGGGGATGAGCGCGATGCCGCGATGCTCGAGGTGGAAGGCCGCGTATCCCTCGGTCTCCTCCACACCCTCGGGTGCGGACAGCGTCGCCGGCGAGCCTTCCGCGGTCACGGTCAGAGCACCCGGAGCGCCTCGACGCGGTCGCGCTCGCGTCGCGCCAGGCTGCGCAGCACGGCGAGGGAACCGTGGCGGTGGACGGCGACATCGACGAGCAGGTCGATGGCGATGTCGATCCCGGGAATCTCCGGGGTGGGCTGACGGATGCTGACGCAGAGATCGTCGATGTGCGTGGAGAGCTCGATGAGCCGGGTGCGAAGGTACTCGTCGAGGTTCAGGGTCTCCCCACCGCGAGCCTGCACGGGCCGGTCCTCGGGCTGGGCGGGAAGGCGGGTGCGCAGGCGGTCGACAGCTCGGGACAGCTGGCCGGCCACCGCGGCCGGACCGAGCAGGGCCTCATCCTCGCTCGTGGTCCGCACCCGAGCGTTGATCTCGGAGGTGAGGTCGGCGGTCACCGGCGAGAAGTATGCCGCTCCGGAGAGGGGTTCCTCGCCTTCCAGGGCGGGGGGAGGCGCCTCCAGAGAGCGATCGACGTTGGTCACCGCGCGGGCGAGATGCGCCGCCAGCGCTCCCACCGACATCTCGGCGAGCGCGCTCGGCTCCCGCCAGCGCTCCCGGACCTGAACATGCCCCACCACCGACCGGGCGGTCTCGGCGGCGGCGAGAAAGGCGGTGCGGACCGCGTTCACTTCGAGGACGGCGGCCGCGGGGCGGATGCCCGCTCTGCCGTCCGCTCGCGGAAGCGCACCAGCTCGTCGCCCAGCGCCGCCTCCAGCCCGCTGATGGGAACCCGCACCTGCGTCATCCGGTCTCGCTCCCGAATGGTGACCGCCTCGTCCTCGAGGCTGTCGAAGTCGAAGGTCACGGCGAGCGGTGTCCCGATCTCGTCCTGCCGCCGGTAGCGGCGGCCGATGGATTGGGTCTCGTCGTACTCGGTGGCGAAATGGGGGCGAAGGCGATGCTCGAGGCGGCGGGCGGGAACGGTGAGCTCCTCCTTCTTGGACAGGGGGAGGACGGCGACCTGGACGGGCGCGACGTCGGGATGCATGCGCAGCACGACGCGGCGCTCGCCGCGCACCTCCTCCTCGTCGTAGGCGTCGATGAGCACCGTGAGCATGATCCGGTCGACCCCGGCGGCGGGCTCGATCACGTAGGGAACGAACCGCTCGCCGGTCACCGGGTCAAGATAGCTGAGGTCGACGCCGCTCACTCTCTGGTGCGCCGTGAGGTCGAAGTCGGTGCGGTCGGCGATGCCCTCCAGCTCGCCCCAGCCGAAGGGGTAGAGATACTCCACGTCGGTGGCGGCCTTCGCGTAGTGAGCCAGCTCGTCGCGCTCGTGGTCGCGGAGGCGCAGACGGGTGCGGCGGATCCCGAGGTCCTCGACGTACCAGCGGAAGCGCTCCCCGCGCCAGTATTCGAACCACTCCTCGTCATTGCCCGGCTTGCAGAAGAACTCCATCTCCATCTGCTCGAACTCGCGGGTTCGGAAGATGGAGTTACCGGGCGAGATCTCGTTGCGGAACGACTTGCCGTTCTGGGCGATCCCGAAAGGGATGCGCTGGCGACTGCTGGAGAGCACCGCCTTGAAGTCGACGAACATCCCCTGTGCGGTCTCGGGACGGAGATACACCTGCGCCGAGCTTTCCTCGACCGGGCCCAGAAAGGTCTTGAACATCAGGTTGAACTGGCGCGGCTCGGTGAGCGGGCCGCCGCATTCCGGGCATCCCGGCGCCTCCGGGTCCTTGCCCCTGGCGGCGCGCTCCGCCGCCAGATGGTCTGCGCGCCAGCGCTTGCGACAGCTCCCCGTGCAGTCAACCAGCGGATCGCTGAAGCCGCCGACATGACCGCTTGCCACCCACACCTGGGGATTCATGATGATGGAGGTCTCGATCCCCTCGATGTCGTCGCGCAGCTCGACCATGCAGCGCCACCAGCGGTTGCGGATGTTGCGCCGAACCCGCGTGCCCAGCGGCCCATAGTCATAGAGAGCGTTGATGCCGCCGTAGATCTCACTAGACGGGTAGAAGAAGCCGCGCTGCTTGCCCAGGGAGACGAGCCTCTCCAGCAGATCGGGCGCGGGCGGCGGGGGTTGGGGCATCTCGTCGGTGAGCGCGGTCATGGGATCGACCAGTCTACAGGCGGGGGGCGGTGCCCCCGCCCTGCCCCGGGACGTCCCGGGACGTCACTCCAGGGCGCGCAGGACCTCCCAGGAGCGCAGACGGCGATCGAGGTGATGCTCGAGCTCGCGCTCGATGATGGCTTCCAGGACGGTGAGTGTGGGAGGGTCGAGGCGCAGCCGGCTCCAGGTCGCCTCATCCCCCTCCGCGGCGACGCGCAGCACCTTGATGGCGCGCACCGAGCAGTCCACGGCGGCCGGGTCACCCGGCCGGCAGGCGGCGCAGAGCAGCCCTCCCCGGGAGGCGCTGAAGGCGCTTGGCTGCTCGGGGAGCATCCGGTCGCACCCGGCGCAGCGGTGCAGCTGCGGCGCGTAGCCGAGACGCTCGATCATGCGGCGGGCGAAGCGCACCACCGCCGCGCGGGGGTCGCGGGCGGGGTCGGAGACGGCGTGGAGGGCGACGCCGACGAGCTCGAAGACCTCCACGTCGGCGTGGTGCGATTCGAGCACGCGATCGGTGAGCTCGGCGATGACGGCGGCGCAGGATGACCGGCGAGGATCCTCGAGGCGGCGGACCGCGCCGTTCTCCGAGCGCTCAGCCTGCGCCAGCACGAGGAGTTCACCGCGCCCGGTGGCGAGCTGCATCCGGCTCCGTTCGAAGAGGTCAGTGCGGCCAGCCAGCCGGCTCCCGGGGCGGCGCACGCCACGGGCGATCACCCCCACCTTGCCGTGCTCCCGGGTGAGCACGGTGAGCACCCGATCGGTCTCGCCGTAGTCGACGCGACGCAGGATGATCCCCTCGTCGGTGAAGCTGCCCGGCAACTCAGCTCCGCGGGATGGTCGTCTCGCGCGACGGCTCGCCGGGCTGGCTGCCCCGGCTGCCGTTGGACTCGACGAGGAAGGGCTCGGGGCTCACGATGCGCACCGTCTGGATGCTCTGCCGGCGAACGGACTCGACGGTGAGGGTGGCGCCGCCGATCCTGAGCACCGCTCCAGGCTTGGGGATCTCCCCGAGGCGTTCGTAGACCAGGCCGCCGATGGAGTCCGCCTCTGTCTCGCCGATGTCGAGATGGAGCAGCTCGGCGGCGTCGTCAACGGGAAAGCGGGCGCTCATCAGCACCTCACGGTCGGTCACGAACTGGAACTCCTCCTTCTCCGAGATGTCGTATTCGTCGCGGATAGGACCGACGATCTCCTCCATGAGGTCCTCGAAGGTGACGATGCCGGCTGTGCCGCCGTGCTCGTCGACGACGATGGCCATGTGCACCTTGCGCTCCTGCAGCTCACGAAGGAGCTCACCGACGTGCTTGCTCTCCGGCGTGTAGTAGGGCTCGCGGGCGAGGGAGGTGAGCGGTCGCTGGTCGCCACTGCGGACGCCCTGACGGAGGAGATCCTTGGCGTACACCACGCCGACGATGTTGTCGATGGAGCCCTCGTACACCGGTATGCGGGAATGACCGTACTCGATGATGAGGCTGATGAGATCGGCCACGCCCGCCCCGGACTCGACGCCGATCACGTCGACGCGCGGCACCATCACCTCGTGCACCGGTTTGTCGGTCATCTCCAGGATGCCGTCGATCATCTGGCGCTCCTCCTGCTCGACGACACCCTCGCGTTCGCCGACGGCGACGAGCAGCTTGAGCTCCTCCTCGGTGACGAAGGGCCCGGGCGGGCGGCCGCGGGTCGCCAGCCGGAGCAGAAGACGAGCCACGACGGTGAGCGCCACCACCAGGGGACGGAGAACGACGGTGACCGCCTGAACCGGCGCGGACAGGCCCATGGCGAAACGTTCGTTGAAGCGCAGGGCGAGCGATTTGGGGGCGATCTCACAGAAGATGAGCACGAATACGGAGAGGGCAAGGACGAACAGTGCCTGGGGCACGCTGCGCGCTCCGGTCGCCACGATGAGCGTCGTCGCCGTCGAAGCCACGATGACCGCGACGGTGTTGATGGAAAGGATGGTGGAGAGGTACCCGTTGGGATTCCCATGCAGGCGCACCACGCGCTGGGCGCGCCGGTTTCCCTCCTCGGCAAGGCTCCGCATCCGGATCCGGGAGACCGAGGTGAGCGCGGTCTCCGCGGCGGCCGCAAAAGCGGCGAGCACCAGCCCCGCGGCGAGGAGAATGATGAGCCCGATCACCGATGGGCTCCCGACGCCTCCAGCCAGGGGCTTCCCTCAGGGTCTGAAGGGGTCATCGGAACAGCTCGCTGACACTCCGCCCCTCGTGGACACGCACGATCGCCTCGGCGATGAGCGGCGCCACCGACAGCACGCGGAGCTTCGGATTGTCATCGAAGGCCCGGCCCGCGTCCGGGAGGGGGATGGTGTCGGTGATGCAGATCTCGTCGATGGGCGCAGCATGGAGGCGGGCCAGGGCTCCGTCGGTGAGGACGCCGTGGGTGACGACGACGTCGACGCTGCTTGCCCCCTTGGCGCGCAGGGCCTCGGCCGCGCTGACCAGGGTTCCCCCAGTGGAGATCAGGTCGTCGACGATGATGGCGTGCATGCCGGCCACATCACCAACGACATGCACGACTTCCACCGCATCGTCGCGCGGTCGCCGTTTGTCGACGATCGCGATGGGTGCGTCGAGCAGACGGGCGAGCCGGCGGGCCCGCAGCGCCCCACCCGTGTCCGGCGAGACCACGACGACGTTGGAGCCGTGCCTTTCGCGCACCCTTCGAGCCAGGATCTTGGTGGCTGTGAGGGCGTCGACAGGGACGTCAAAGAAGCCCTGGATAGCCTCCGCGTGGAGGTCGACGGCGATCACCCGGCTGGCCCCGGCCAGCTCGATGATGTTGGCCATGAGCTTGGCAGAGATCGGGTCGCGGGGAGCCGTCTTCTTCTCCTTGCGCTGGTAGCCGTAGTAGGGAATGACGGCCGTGATGCGCGTCGCCGAAGCGCGGCGCAGCGCATCGAGGGTGATGAAGAGCTCGATGAGGTTCTCGCTCACGGGCTGACAGGTCGGCTGCACCAGGAAGACGTCATGCCCGCGCACCGATTCGTGGATCTTCACGTCGAACTCGCCATCGGCGAACCGGGTGATGTCCATCTGGGCGAGCGGCATCCCGATCTCCCGAGCGATCCGCTCAGTCAGCTCGGGATTGCCGGTGCCGGAGAGGAGCATGAGGTCGCCGTAGGGATTGAAATCAGCCATGCGGAGCGCTCCCCCGGGCTCGGTCGCGCCAGTGCTCGATGTTCCTCTGTCTGGCCCTGCCCACCGCGAGGGCCCTTCCCGGGACATCTCGGGTGACGACGCTGGCGGCGGCGATGTAGGCTCCGCGGTCGATCCGGACCGGGGCGACAAGGGTGCTGTTGCTGCCCACGAAGACCCCGTCCTCGATGATGGTGCGGTGCTTGTCGCTACCGTCGTAATTGCAGGTGACGGTGCCGGCGCCGACGTTGACGCCGGTGCCGACGTCGCTGTCGAGGACGCAGGCAAAGTGGTTGATGCGGCTTCCGGACCCGATCCTGCTGTTCTTGACCTCGGCATGCGTCCCCAACGATACCCCGCCGGCGAGGGTGCTGCCCGGCCTTACCCGGTTGAAGTGCCCGATGGTGACACCGTCGCCCAGCTCCGCCTCCTCGATCACCGATGCTCCCACAACGACCCGATCGCCGACCGTGGTATCGCGGAGGACCGCCATCGGACCGATGCGGCAGTCGCGACCCACGATGGTCGCGCCGCGCAGCGACGTCATCGGCCGGATCACGGTGTCGGAGCCGACCCGCACCCCCCAGTCAACGTACGTCGTCAGCGGATCCTCCACCGTGACCCCGGCGAGCATCAGCGCCTGGAGGAGGCGGCGGCGGAGGGCGGCCTCGGCGGCGGCGAGCTGGACCCGGTCGTTGACTCCCACCGCCTCCTCGGGGTCGGCGGCGAGGACGGCCTCGACCTGGGGAGCCAGGGCGGCGACCACGTCGGTGAGGTACAGCTCCCCCTGGGCGTTGTCCGCGGAGAGGCCCTCGAGGGCGGGCCAGAGGCGGGAGCCGGTGAAGACGTACACGCCGGCGTTGCACTCGGCAGGAGCTGGGCGGCTGCCGAGATCGCGCTCCTCGACCACCCGTTCGACGCGTCCGGCGGCATCACGGACCACCCTGCCGAGCCCTGCGGGATCGTCCGGAACCACGCTCAGGAGGACGCAGGCGGCGCCGGTCGCGGCGTGGGCCCGGAGCAGGCTGCGCACCGTCTCGGCGCGAAGGAGGGGGAGGTCGCCGTAGGCGACGACGACCGGGCCGTCCTCACGCAGCTCCGCGGGGACGCTGCGAACGGCGTCACCGGTGCCGCGAGGGGAGAGTTGGAGCGCGGGTTCGGCGAGGCCGCGCACGGCCTCGGCCACGTCGGCCTGCTCGCCGCTCAGCACCACGACCGGGGGGCGGCCGGTCGCCGCCCGCATCTCCTCGAGCACGTGGAGGAGCATCGGGCGCCCCGCGAGAGGATGGAGCACCTTGGGTCGAGTGCTGCGCATCCGGGTGCCCTGCCCGGCGGCCAGGATGACGGCCCGGGGCGGCGCGCTCTCGAGCGGCGTATGGCGCCGTGCGGGGGGCTGGGGGGTGCTCCCCAACGGGCCTGCCATCTCCCGCCGGAGTATACGAGTTGCCCGGACCACACCCTCGAAGTGGCCGCACGCGGGGGAGGGAGGCTCGCTCTCGTCGAGGCGCCCGCTCGGGCCGGCTCTCCCGGGTGGGCCGGCAGTATCATCGGCTCAGTGCACGATCAGAGCGCCTCGGAGCGCCGTCCCGATCGCCACGTGGAGGGGGGCCGCCCACCTCGCATCCGCCGGCTTCATGCCGTCCGGCGCGGCTGCGGATGCCGCCGGACGGCGGGTGGGCGGCCGCGCTGCATGCGCCTGCACATCCCCCGCGTCCACCTCCAGGTCTAGCCCCGCAGCTCACTGGGCAGCGCTCCCCAGTGGGACCGCAGTCGCGCCGAGGCGCGAGGGAGGCGGCACCACGAGGCCGGCCAGAGCCCTCTATCCCCCCCGAGCCATGGCGTCCGTGATCCACTCAGGCGACCCATCTGGGCATGAGGCTGCGGCCGACGCATCCCCTTCCCACCAGCGCGTCCCACCCGGGGGGAACGACGGTGGTTGAGCAGCCTGTCGGCGGCCAGGCGATAGGCCCACCCACGGCCAACCTATCGTGAACGCGGCCCTCGGGACCCTACCAACAAGACGCCGATCCCGAGTCCCGCGCCCACGTGGTCGGGGACGAGGCGTCCCCAGGACTTCCCGACCGTCCTCCGCCGGGAGGTTCCCATTCCAATGTGACCCACGAGCTGAGGCTGCCGTTGTGGGTCACACTCCGACCATGCCGTTCAAGGTCGCCGCTCTAGTCCTTCCGCTGTCCCTCGACAGCTTCGCCGTCTCTGCAGCTCTCGGGGTAGCGGGGCTCTCACGTCGGGAGCGGCTCCGACTCAGCCTCATCCTGGCCACCTTCGAAGCGCTCATGCCTCTCGTCGGCCTGGCCGCCGGCAGCCTGCTCGGTCATGCCGTCGCCGGAGCGGCGGATTACGTCGCCGTCGCGGTCCTGCTGGGGGTCGGGATCGCGATCCTCCGCGAGAAGGACGACGAGCTTCCCATGGATTTCGCCCGCCGAAGCCACGGCCTGGGTGCGGTGGGACTCGGTCTGAGCGTGAGCCTGGATGAGCTGGCCATCGGCTTCACCATCGGTTTGCTCGGGCTGCCGGTGCTGCTGGTCGTGGCCCTCATCGCGGCCCAGGCATTCCTGGCCAGCCAGGCAGGCAGCAGCCTGGGCCGAAGGCTCGGCGAGCGGCTGCGGGAGAGGGCAGGCCAGATCGCCGGGGTGGTGCTCCTGGCACTGGGCCTCGTCCTTCTCGGGCTCCGGATCACGGGGCACGGGGGATAGGCGATCGATCGTCAACCGAAGTGGGAGACGCCAGTCACCAGCCCGATTACCGGCTTCTGCTGCCAATGACGTCCACCATCGACCGTGCTCCAGAGCCCGTTCGAGCCACGATGAGGTCGCCGGCTGCTTGCCGCCTTGCCATGGCGCCGCGACGCTGGCCCTAGAGCACAGGCCACCGCTCCATGTCGTCACCGCGACCCTGGGGCTCATCACGCCGGAGACGACCGGTTCGGGGCAAGGCTGAGGTTCTCCCGGATCCAATGAGGGAATCCATCAGCGAATCAACGGAGAGACCCTAGTATTTCCAAGGTGGGGAGTAGCCAAGTGGTAAGGCAGCGGACTTTGGATCCGCCATTCGAAGGTTCGAATCCTTCCTCCCCAGCCTTATTTCTCAACGATTTCCCGACCGATCGACGCCTCTATACCCACACCACCCGTACCCACACGAGGTAGGCTATCTCATGGGGGGGCTGGACCGGGGGGCCGGGTCCGCACCCCCACTGAGGGACCTCACGATGAGCGGCACGGTCGACGCGGGGGCGCGGCCACTGCCCTACGATCGTCCCAATGATGCCCCGCCTGAGCCGCGCCTGATCTCCGTCGACCCGGTTCCGCCGTTCGGGCTGCGATTGCGCTCGAGGACGGGGTCGAGGGGACCGTCAACCTCGAAGACGAGTTCGGGACCACCCTGACCGGCCCGATGTTCGAGCCGCTCAAGGATCCCGAGCACTATCATTGGCAACCGTTAGTAACCATGCCAAGGACAGCCACGAGCCGCAGCTTCTCGCTGCGTCGCCAGGACGCAGAGCGCTTCGATGCCCTTGTCGAGCGGGTCGCCCACGGGAGCCCCACCGAGTTCGTCCGCCTCGCCATGGATCGCATGGAGGCGGTCGAGAACTGGCGGATCTTCGAAGGTCTCAGGGCGGTCGGGATCGAGCGGGCTCGCGCCCGTGACCTTTCTTCCCGTGCCGCACGACATGAGGCGGCTCGGGAAGTGCTCAGCCACACCGGTCGGTAAGCTCCGTGGTCGCGGCGGCGGGACCCGCAAGGCTGCCTGTCGTCTGCGACATCAACCTCCTGGTTGACGCACTCGTCGCCGACGACGCACCGGACAGCTGGCCGACGCCACCTCCGGTCAGCGGCGACCCCAGCGCGATGACGATCGCCATCCTGAACGAGGCCCTGGAGTTCGGGCTGTGGCTCAGCCCCCACATCCTGGACGGTACCCGCCGGGTGCTGACCGAGGTCTACGGCTTCGCCGCCCCCGAATGCGACGACTATGAGGGCTTTCTCCGCGACATCGCGAGGCGGACCGGGGGAGTGCTTGCGCCGCGAACCCACGTCAGTGATTGCAGCGACTGGGAAGACAACCGCATCCTGGAGCTGGCCGCCGACGCCGGCACCTTCCTCATCGTGAGCAGCGACGACGATCTTCAGCAGCTGTCGCCATGGCGTGGCATCCCAATCATCGGACCCGATGCCTTCGTCAGTCGTGTCGATGCTGCGCGGCGACGGGACCTGCGTGAGCATCGATAGGAGGCGGCCGAATAGCCTCGATCCTACGCTGCCCAGTCCTCCCAACCGAGGCCAGCGAGCCGCCGAAACTCGGCCGTGTTCGCCGTGACCAGCGTGGCACCGCGTGCCAGCGCCTGCCCCGCGATCAAGAGGTCATAGGCGCCGATCGGGGTGCCCGCCGCCTCCAGGTCGGCGCGGATTCGCCCAGCCGTCCCTGCATCTTCGTCGTCGAAGTCGACGATCTCGATGGGACCAGCCAGGAACGTGGCCAGGCGGTCGCGGTTCGCCTCGGGACGCTCGCTCTTGGCGACCCCGTACCAGAGCTCGAAGGTCACCACCGTGGATGTCGCGATGTGTGCCCCCTTCTCGCTGGCCTCTTCGAACCTCCGGCGAATGTTCTGAGGCCGTCCGTTGATCAGCGCGATGCAGGCGTTGGTGTCCAGCAGATAGTTCACCGCAGACCCGGTCTCACCGGAGTCTCCGGCTGGTTGCGGCCCTCTGCCATGAACGGCTCGGACCCGAAGCTGTCCAGCTCGGTGAACCAGCTGGACGGGCTCAGGACGGGCTCGAGGATGACCCCCCTCCCAACCCGGCGGACGCGGACCTGGTCGCCCTCGAACCGGAACTCACGGGGCAGCCGGACAGCCTGGCTGCGCCCATTCCGGAACAGCTTCGCAATGGCGGTCTCGGACAATCGACTGCCTCCTTTGCCACTGGTATCTACCATCAGTATATACCAGGCATGGGCAGCGCCGCGAAGTCACTGTCGACTGGTGACGCGAGGCCGCACCTGAGCTCTCGACCGCTTGGTCACCTGTAACCTTCTGCCATGGCAATCCCCTCCCTTCCGCCCACCCTGGACGTAATCCGCGGTCGGCGAGCCGAGATCCTCGAGGTGGCGGGTCGCCACCATGCCTGCAACGTCCGCGTCATCGGTTCGGTCGCCCGCGGGGACACCGACCCCGCGAGCGACCTCGATTTGCTCGTGGACATGGACCCGGAGCGCCAGCTCACCGGTTTCGTGTACTTCGGCGAGATGGACGAGCTTGCTACCGAGCTGACACGCCTCCTCGGCGTGAGGGTCGACATCGTCGACGCGGGTGCCTTCGCTCACAGCCGGTCCACCCTCCCCTCGCAGGCGATCTTCCGCGACAACGTGCTTCGCGACGCCGTGGCGCTGTGAGGGATGACCGGACGTACCTGACCCATATCGACGACAGCATTGGCCTGATCGTCGAGTACACGCGCGCCGGGAAGGAGCGTTTCCTCCCTGCGCCACCTCCAGGTCGAAACCGAGGGCGTCGGCCTTCCCGGCGACGTACTCCTGGTACCGGCGGACCTGGCGCTCGAAGTACTCGTTGTAGGCGCCCTGGCCCTCGACCTTGACGCCGTGCCCACGGATCACCCGCTCGTAGTAGCGGGGGCCGCGTACCGCAGACGTACCGCGGACGTACCGCAGACGTACCGCGGACGTACCGCCGCCCTCTCGCGGCGAGCGTCTCAGGGCTTGAGCCCCAGCCTGACCATTGTCGAGACCGGACTTTCAGGGGCTACTCGCCCGTCGACCAATACCGGTTGAGTCGATTGATCGCCTCCGTCCGGGTCATCTGCGCCACCTCACGCTCGGGCAGGCCGACCCGCTCGATGAGCAGGTGCACCACCTCGGCGGGAACGGCCTCGGCCGGAACCTCGGGCTCCCCACGCTTCGGACGAATGCCGTCCCGGCAGCACGCCCAGAACTCCGCCTCCGTCACCTGCAGCTGGTCGCGGAGGATGTGGGCCCACAGGGCGGGACCGTAGTCCGTGCGATCCGGGGGGTGCGACACCCTGGTCCGGAGGATGCGCCCATCCGTCAGGGAGAGCTCGTAGGTGACGTGGTGGGTGCCCGAGCGTCCACGGGCGTCACGAACGGGGTGCCAGCCCTCCACCTGGCAGAACTTCTGGTGGTCGGCTCGCGTCGGCGTGGGCCACCGGCTCACCTCCGCTCGCCGAGGAGCCAGCCGGCGAGCTGCCGGTCGTCGCTCAGCCCGACCAGCTGCACCAGCGCCCAGTTCTCCCGGTGATTGGGGGCGTGCCGGAGGTGATCCTCCCAGTCCTCGGCGTACTCCCGGAGCGCGCTCACCATCTCCTCGACCGCCTCCTCCAGGTTGCTGCCGTCGGCGGCGACAGGGACACCGGGGAGGAACACCGACCATCCCCCCGCCTCCCCGACGACCTGAGCGTGAGGACAGATCCGCTGGAGCGCCGAGCGGAGGCGCTCCGCATCGACGACGGCGGCGGTCTCGCGGTCGCGGTGGACGACGACGGGCCGGCCACTGGCGGCAGCGTCGAGGACGTCCTTGAGGCGAGCCCGAGCCTCGCCGTAGCTGTCGAGATCGAGAGCGGTCATGAGGATAGTCTGCTGCAGTACGTGGCGTACGTCAAGTACGCAGCAAGGTGAGCCCTCGTCACTCGCGCCTGGCGTCGAATACCCACGGCTACAGCGAAGAGAAGACTGCGAAGGCCTTGAATTGGGCGGCATCGAGACTTCGAGTCCTAGTGGTCAAGAAGTAGCCGAAGCCGGAACCCAGCGATAGAGCGTCGCGATGGAGACGCCAAGGTTCGAGGCTACTTCCCTCGGCGGATGCCTGCGTGAGAGCAGCTGCTTGGCGGCCTTCACCTTGCTATCCGTCATGATCCTCCGACGTCCCCCCACTCTCCCGTGCCTCCGGGCCGTCTCCAGACCGGCCCGGGTGCGTTCGGCTGTCAGCTCCCTCTCCATCTCGGCGAGGCTCGCCATGACGTGGAAGAAGAACCGTCCAGCAGGAGTGCTCGTGTCGATCGAATCGGTAAGGCTCATGAAGTTGACCTCTTCGGCCTCCAATCGGCTAACGAGGTCCACGAGCTGCTTGACGGTCCGACCAAGGCGGTCGAGCTTCCAGACCACCAGGGTATCTCCGGCTCTCAGCTGGTCGAGGGCTCTCTGAAGCCCAGGACGGTCGCGAGCCCTCCCGCTGGCGGTGTCATCGAACACCTTCTCGCACCCCGAGCCTCTCAGCGCCTCGTGCTGGACGTCGAGACGCTGGTCTGGGGTCGAAACACGGGCATATCCGATGCGCACAGGTCCCCTCTCCACGAGCCGGTTCTCAAAACTCGCGGAGAGCCGGATGTACTGAGAACAGCATACGAGAACGGTTTATGAGAATGTCTGGCGAACTCACCATGTCTCCCGGCGCTCTTCCGGTGTGCGGCTCTTGATAACCCTCGTTTGTGAGAACGCAACTTCGTCAGATCCCAAAGAAATGCTTTATTAGGGGTCAGCTCAGAAAACGGAAAAAATCGTACGCTATGCCGTCTGCAGCTGACGGAACGGCCGGAATTTTCCCGGTCCGACCTTGATTCTGGTACGCCACAGATAGTGACCTATACCACCTTGTTGAATTGGCCAGAATGAGTAGCCAATATCAAGGTGGTCAAATAGAACCGTCGAAACCTTTTGTGGCTGCATAGTTCATATCAGGACTATTGAGCTACACCTTACATGGCCTATGGCTCTGCGCATCGCTCAGATCGCTGCGTGCAGCAGGAGTCAGGTGGGAATACTCTTCTGGGCCAGAAGGAAGCCTGCCTGTATCCCATGGAGGCACCTTACGGGACGTTGTAGCGCCAAGCGGTGGCGACTAATTCCTTAGCGTACGATTTTTTCCGTTTTCTGAAGCCACCCCAACTTGGGTCAAAGGTTCCAGGTACCTGGTCACACTACGAGACGAGTAAATGGACCCTTCAAGGGAATTTTAATGAGAACTCCAGATGAGCGCCATCACGGCTTCTGCGGCTGATCGTCGTCTGGGATTCGGTCTCAGCGTCGCCGTCAAGGGTGAGTCCCCCGTAGACCGAGGCTCGGCGAGCCCGGGATGCTGGCCATCGCAGCGACGTCGTCAGTTGCCGAGGCTGAGTCATTATTCTGTCAGGACCGAGGGATCCGTCGTGCCGTCCTCGCGCCTTCTTGGCGGCGAAGTCGCCTCTCGATGTCCGCCACTTCCGCGCGGGGTCACGCACCCGCGCGGCGTCGGGCGAACTGCTCAGAACCACATGTGCCGGCTTTGGCTACCAATCCGCCGCGTGAAGGTATGTCGCGGCGGATCGCCCTAGCCATTGGGCGACCCGCATTGCCAGGTCCATATCCGCACTCCGAGCTGTCTTGAGATTGGTTAGGCGGCCAGGCGAGCAGTCCAACTGCCTGCCGAGCGCAGCCCACGTAAGGTTGTGCTCGCAGCGCCGTGTATCCAGGTCGATGTAGGTCTCCGGAAGGTGCCAGCGCAGTCGGGCTTCCGGGCCAATCTTCGGCAGGTTTGTCTTACCGACATTCACGACCGGGCCGATCAGAAAATCCTCCGGTGGGCGATTCAGCCACCGTAACAAGGTCAGGGCGTACTGGCAGGAGGCCGAGTTGCGCGACGTCTGTCTGAACAGCGCGCCGCCGCAGATGCCGTGATCCATCAGAACGGCGTTGAGATCGGCCGATTGCCCATGCAGCTCGTCCGCCAACTGACCCCAGGTCAGTCCAGCTTCTTCGCGCCTTTCGTCGAGCGCGTGAATCAACGAGCAGTAATCGAAAGATGGATGTCCGGTCACTGGCAAACCCTCAGTCACTGGCAAACCCTCAAGTGTGATCGTGCTCGCTTCCCCAAGACTTTTATCACGGTTGGACGCCGTAATTATGCCATGCGCGGGCGACCGTGGCGTGACCGATCTTGAACTCGGCGGCCAACAGCGGACACGACCAGTTCGCCACCCCGAGCCGATCCGCCGGCGGCTCCAAGGTAGCCGAGTGATCGCACGGTCATCGATCCTCTTCGGCCGACCCGACCGTTCACCCTCGTCAAGACGCGCCAGACTCTGCGCGGCGTAACGGTTACGCCACTGGATCACCATCGGGCGAGACACCTGTGGGTGCCGAAACGCGTTTACTCAGCTCAGGCGGTCATTCGACACTCGTCGATGAGTCCGCCCAGCCGATCGGTTCCTCGAACCCGGCGACGCCGACGTCGCCGACAAGTGCAGGAGTCATATAAGGGCCCAGACGGCGTGTGGCTGAGGGAGCGGTGGGGCGGTGCGAGTTATAGTGCTCGACGTACTCGGCCAGTCCGGCCTCGGGGTGACGGCGTCCAAGGATGTGCGTCCGGTCGTGGCACTCGCGCCGAATGGTGCCGATCGCCCGCCCACAGATCGCGTTGGCCCGGGGCGCTCGGACGGATTCTGTACGATCCCGATGCCGTCAGCGGCAAAGACTGCCTCGAAGGAAGCGGTGAACTTGGGGTCAGCTCAGAAAACGGAAAAAATCGTACGCTATGCCGTCTGCAGCTGACGGAACGGCCGGAATTTTCCCGGTCCGACCTTGATTCTGGTACGCCACAGATAGTGACCTATACCACCTTGTTGAATTGGCCAGAATGAGTAGCCAATATCAAGGTGGTCAAATAGAACCGTCGAAACCTTTTGTGGCTGCATAGTTCATATCAGGACTATTGAGCTACACCTTACATGGCCTATGGCTCTGCGCATCGCTCAGATCGCTGCGTGCAGCAGGAGTCAGGTGGGAATACTCTTCTGGGCCAGAAGGAAGCCTGCCTGTATCCCATGGAGGCACCTTACGGGACGTTGTAGCGCCAAGCGGTGGCGACTAATTCCTTAGCGTACGATTTTTTCCGTTTTCTGAAGCCACCCCTATTAGCTCAACGATGACCTCAACGCTGACCCCGGTGCCGATAGCGGGGGCCGACCGTACGGCGAGTCCTCCAATCCAGCTACGAACTCGTGGCCCCGGTCGCTCGGTTGCCGTCACATCTTTCTCGTCAGAGTGAATAGCCTCCGCAAGTTCATCAACACTCTCCCGGGAGAGACCCGCCACTTCTAGCGCGTCCTCCAGCGCTGCAAGATCGCCTGGAGCGAAGAGCGCCGTTTGAATTGCTCCCTGACTGTCGATCGCGACATTCGCGCTATCCTTCACGACCGTGTGATGCGTACCGATCTCGATTCGGTTGCCCTCGCCTTTGATTACGACGTTGAATGCGCGATCAGTGAGTTCCTTGCCGGGTTCGCTTTCCCCTGGACCCAACCCGGCGCGAATCTCGGCGACGAGTTCGACGAGGTTGGTCAAAACCGAGTCGACCACGCCCACGATCGAAGTAACACTCGATTGCTTGTACACGCGCTCCACACGGCGAGTCATCACGCCTTGCCTTTGCATGGCGGCGTTCATGAGCATGCTCAACTCGGCACCGCCGGGGATCCCGAACTTGACGTCAACCTCGCTGGTTGCTCGTGCTCTGCGTACGACGTCGATGAGTTCCGCGATGGGCCCCCAAAGCTCGACGATCTCCTCGATCTGACTCCGAGCTGGTTCAGGCAACGAGTACCGTGCGATCTGCTCGCCTTGAATGCGGTGCGTGGCGGTGAAGCCGTCTACCGCGAGCACCGCCGCTATCCTGCGGTACTCCGGAAGAGGCGCTCCCGGCTCGTAACCCTTTAGTTCTCTCGATGCCCAAGAGCGCAAGACCGCACTCCCGCTTTGGCCCCCGAGGGCGACACACATCCGCAGGACGGAGGCGACGTCGCAATCCGGTTTGAGCGCTTCCTGCTCAATCCGGTCAAGGAGGCTCGCTGGCTTAGCCACCTCCTAAGTCTATGACAGGCCCGGTCAAGGGAGGGCTGACTTGTCCTCACCGATGGCGGCCCCGGTTGACCGGGGCGTGGGATCCGTGACGGCCGCCCTGTGATAAGCGGTTCCCCAGGTCGCCTGAACCCTCCTCGTGGAGGCGGCGAACAGCACCGTTCGTGAGGCGAGGGCGCCACAGGGTCACGGTAGCTGTCAGATCGGATCAGGGTCGGTGATCCCTCCCTGATCGCCAGCTCCTCGACTCCGGGTGGGGATGGTGCGGTCCCTCGCCCCTGCCATGGGGCCTCTGCGCTGTTATCACCCTGGCAGAGCTGCGTCCTACGAGCTGCAAGCCCTGAAGTGCACTCCGCTTCGCTCCGGGGCTATTCCGCTCGGCCTTGCCCTGCCTCTCCGGGTGTATCGCATCAGCACCACATGGAGGGACTCAGAAATGACCGCCAAGAACAACCACCCGGAACTCATCGAGAAACTGACGGAAGGGATCAGCAATCTCACCTCGTCCGAGGAGTGGCAGCACTACCTCGACTTCCAGAGCCGCTTTCACCGCTACAGCTTCGGGAACGTGCTCCTGATCGCTGCCCAGTCCCACGAGGCAACGCGGGTCGCAGGCTTCAATGCCTGGCAGAAGCTCAATCGCTTCGTCCGCAAGGGGGAGAAGGCCATCTGGATCCTCGCCCCCATGGTCTACAGGAACGCTGACGCCGAGGACGGCGAGGACGACCGGGTCATCCGAGGCTTCAAGTTCGTCCCGGTGTTCGACGTCGCCCAGACCGACGGCGAAGAGCTGCCAACCGTCTGCAACCGGCTCGACGGCGACGACCCCTCCGGGCACTACGCAACGCTCCTCACGGTCGCCAGTTCCATCGGCTTCACGGTCAACGATCACGAGTTCGATGGCTCGACAAACGGGGACTGCTCCCACAGCGAGCATCGCATCAGGGTCGAGTCCCGGAACACACCCGCACAACGGGTGAAGACGCTCGCTCACGAGATCGCCCACGCTCTTCTCCACGAGAAGTTCGACAGTCGGGCGCTTGCCGAGTTGGAGGCAGAGTCCACGGCATACGTCGTTTGCCAGGCTCTTGGGATCGACAGCAGCGACTACTCCTTCGGGTACGTCGCAACCTGGGCCGGTGACGGCGACCAGGCGATCGCTGGAATCAAGGCATCCTGCGAGCGCATCCAGAAGAGCGCAGCAGCCATCCTGCGGGCCTTCGAGCCCGCAGCCGAGGAGGCGGCGGCATAGGCCGTCTCCTCCGACGGCATGGCGGATAATCGGTATGTGCTCAGCATCGCTGTGAACCGCCAGCTCGTGAGTCTGATCCAGGAGACCTATGCCCTTCTCGATCGCGTCCAGGGCGAGGCGCCGGAAGAAGAAGTCACCCTCCGCGTCACGAACATCCGCCGCATCCTCGACGACCTCCAATCCGTTACCGGTCTCGGCCCGACCGATGCATTCAACTCGATGGCTCGTCACCTCCACTGGCTGCAACGGCGCCGTCGGGAGGGCCGTCCTGACCTCTTCGCCCCGGACGTTGCAGACATCAGAGGACGCGACCTGCCCGGAGTGGTGTCCGCTGTCGAAGCCTGGGGGCGGCAGCTCCTCGATCCCGGACTTGTCGCCGCGATCAGTGCCTCGTGGGAGGCGCAGCACTTTGGGAGCGCCGTCCGAGACGCATTCATCTACCTTGAGGACGTGCTTCGCGACGTGGGTGGAGTGGATTCCGACGCCGGACTCTCTGGCGATCGCCTCGTAACGAGCCTTCTGTCTCGGTCAAGCGCGCGGGCACTTGTGCTCCCGTCGGACGGATTCATGGGTCACCTCACGACCGGCGAACAGGAGGGCACATACAGCTTCGTCAAGGGCGCCTTTCTGCTCTTCAGAAACGCCACGGCGCACCGCCCGATCCCCTACAGCTCGGCCGAAGCCGAGGACATCATCCACGTCGTCAACCTGTGTCTCCGTCTCCTCCGCGGGGCGACCCCGCACCCTTCAGGCGCGGGAGACAGCGACGCCTGACGCTCGCTCCCCGTGGCCAACCGGTTTTCTGTTCCATTGCTCCCCAAACCCCTTATGCGTCCTTGACCATTAGCGCGGCCGTGTTATCGACGAGAGCTTCCGCCCTAGTCTTCGCACCCGCCTGGCTCGGCAATCACCCTCGGTTCCACCTCCACTTCACGCCGACGTCGAGCTCGTGGTTGAACCTGGTCGAGCGCGTCCGATGTGTGGCGACGTGCCTCCTCCTGAGCGGTTGCCGCTGACGCTATTGCTCCTAGTGTAGTGTCTCGTATTTAGCTATCGATTCTTTGCAGGGTGGCCCGGCCGCGCTGGACCTTGTCGAGGATCTCCGCGGCGGCACTGATCGATAAGCGGAAGGACGACCCCGACGAGCGCGAGCACTGGCTCGAAGGTCAACCCATTGCCTTCGCCAGCTCTTCGGCTGCACCCGGCTGGAGTTGTGCGCCGCGTCATGACGCAAGGCTGTAGTCCTGGCGCGCGTTCCGCTCGGCCTTGCGTTATCGGGCGGCGCTGGTCATCCGCATTGCATCCGCTTCACATAGGAGAACGCAAAATGGCCTGGCTCTTCAAAGCCAAATACGCACGCCGCGTCATCGTACTGACGGTCCTCATCGACCTCAGGCGCGTACGCTGGATTGAGCCGATCTCCGGCTCTGGCGATTGGTGGCCCTTTCCGCTCAACCGCCGCGGCTAAACCGAGGCGGCCGTTGCCTGGGGGTGCTCGATCACTTCTCGTGTGATCTGCGTGGTAGCCGGAGGGCTGCTGCGACGATAGGCTTAGCCCAGTTCGGCACTTGCTCCAGGCTTAGGCACTGAACGATCGCCCCATTCAGCATCCTGAGGACTTCAACAGGTTGGGGTTCGGTGCCGGTCAGCGGATCGGCCTTCTCCGAGTTGTCGAAAAGCCTAAGCTCAGTCAGGCGGGGAAGGAGCGTGATCAGGTTGTTTCGACTTGAGTCGTAGCGACGTCTGATCCTTTCCTCTGGTATATCGTGGCCTCCGGCCGCGACGCGCGTCCTCACTCGGGCGATGTGTAGTTCTGGGCTTTCGAGTCCGACGTACAAGAGACGGACTTCCTGCCCAAGAGCGAGAGCTCTGAGAAGGATTCCTGTGATCGTCTGGCCACCGAGTGTTGTTTCGAACGCGAAGTTGAGCTCTTGCTCGACTGCGCTTTCGAGCATGGCTCTGCCCCGATTCCAGGCCAGACTGTTGGCTTCGTCGAGGGGCAACTCAGGGTTTGCTTGCATCAGTGACCGGGTTTCAACATCAGGATTAAAGATGTCAAGCCCTTCCCTTATAAATGGCGCGCTAAGGACGGAAGACTTTCCGGCGCCGTTTACACCAGCTACGGCATAGATGGAGTTTGGCCTGGCCGGCTTAACCAAGCGCGCGTGACGTGCGCTTGCCCTGCGCGACTCTCACCGCTGCTTTGCCCATTGCGGTGGGAGAGGCATCAAAAGCCTGTCTCATCTTTCGACCAACGTCCTCACCCTGCATTCGCGCAAGCATGTCGTCGAAGTGCTGCGTAAGCAGGTTGAGCCGGGTTGAGGGCGCTTGCGAAAGAGACTCGTATTCATCCACGGAAAGGAGAATAGCCTTTACCTGCCCGTATTTGGTGATAGCAACTCTTTCCCCGGCTATGGCAGCGTCCAGAACGTGACCGAACTGATTCTTGGCCTCGGCCGCCGAGTAGCGTCTCGGTGCGCCCTTGGATGGGGCGCTCTGCGAATTGGCCATCTTGGCTATGATATTAGCCAAGAAGCATGGCCGTGTCAAGGTCTTTCCGCGCGACTGGCAGGAAAGGCGGGGTTGGAAGGTTCCAGTGCCGTCAAGGAAGGTGGCTGGGCGGCTCAAGCCGCCGAGGCCGTCTCCGGAGCTCGCGGGGGCGTCAGGCACTGAGGGCAACCAGAGCGTCCAGCCTCCGAAGGTGCCTTTGCATCTCCAAGAAGTTCGAATAAGATCCTGCCTCCCCAGCCAACCCCTGATTTGAATTCAGAGCGCGTCACCTTGACGGATGTCGAGACGCGTCGACCTGTGGATAACGTAGTCACGAGTCACCAAGTCTGTTGGTGCAATGGGCAAGGTTTGGGAGTGTCTGTTGGTACGAAGCGTGTCACACGGCGTGAGCGTCTCCTCGTGATCCGTGGTCGGTTTCGTGGTCGGGTCGATCGTTCCACGTCCAGATATGTCACGCCGGGGCCGAACTGTCCTGATTTCCGGACCTTGTGACCATTCTGTCACTTGTCCTGATATCCAGATAATAGCCCGTAAGCGCATAATGTCTGGATATGAAGACACCGAACGGGCCCTTCCGCATCTACACGTCCGAGTCTCTCGGGGCCGCGATCCGTCACTACCGCCGCGAGGCGGGGCTGACCCAGGAGGACTTAGCCCGCCGGGCGGGGCTCCACCGGACGTACCTCTCCGATCTGGAGCGGGGTAAGGAGACCGAGCAACTCCGGCGCATCCTTCGCCTCCTTCGCCAGTTGGGGGTGCGGATGACGCTGGAGCCGGCGGACTGGTAGTGAGCGAGGATCTGGCGGTCTGGCTGTACGGACAGTGGGTCGCGACGGTCGCCCAGAACCGTGGGCGGCCGCGGCTGACCTATACGGACCAGGCGGTAGGCCGGTACCCCCTCGGCTCTCCCCTCCTTTCCATGACCCTGCCGGTCCAACCCGAGGCCCACGCCCCGGGTGTCGTCCGCGCCTTCCTTGACGGGCTCCTTCCCGAGGGTCAGGCGCGCCTCGCCGCCGCCAACCGGGTCGACGTGAGGGCCAGCGACACCGTCGCGCTGATCCGGGCTCTCGGCCGCGACTGCGCCGGAGCTGTCGTCATCCAGCCGGCGGCGGATGCCCCTCCATCGCCGCCGTCGACCCTGCGGGCAACGCGCCTGACGGACGAGGGTATCGAGGAGCTCGTCGCCAACCTGCGCACCGCACCGCTGGGAATCGACGAGAGGGTCAGGGTCTCCCTTGGCGGCGTTCAGGAGAAGCTCCTGCTCACCCGGTTGCCGGACGGCGCCTGGGGCAGCCCCGTCGACGGGTCGCCGTCGACCCACATCGTCAAGCCGGAGATAGCGCGATTTCCAGCGACGGTGGAGAACGAAGCCTTCTGCATGCGGCTGGCAGGCCATCTCGGCCTGCCCGTTGCCCGCGTCGTAACGACGGTCATCCGAGGTCGCACCCTGCTCGTCGTCGAGCGGTTCGACCGCATCGTCCACGACGACGGGAGTGTCGACCGCATCCATCAGGAGGACTTCTGCCAGGCGACAGCGACACCGCCAGCGAAGAAGTACGAAGAGGACGGCGGCCCGTCGCTGCGCAGAGTTGCCGACATCCTCGCCTCTGCAGCGTCACCCGGGGCCCTGAAGACCCTGCTGCAGGCGACGGTCTGCAACGTGCTGCTCGGCAACGGCGACGCTCATGGAAAGAACCTCTCCCTCCTCCACCACGCGTCGGGGCGGCTCGAGCTGAGCCCTCTGTACGACCTCCTCTCGACTCTCCACTACCGCCAGGACCGCCTCGCGATGCGGATCGACACCGCCCAGCGCCTCGAACGGGTGACCACCGAACGACTGGTCAACGAAGCGGTGCGATGGGGACTGCCGCACGAAGTTGCACGCGAGATCATCGATAACGTCCTCGACCATGCCGATGCCGCCGTCGCCGCAGCGCGCGATGAGACCGATGGATTGCCCCCCGAAGTGCCCGCGATCGTCACTGCGCAGCTGGCTCGGCTGCGCCGCCATGACGCGCCGGCGACGGGCTAGTAGACCAAGGCTCTGCTGCCTCTATGCTTGGTGGTGCAGCAATGATCTTTCGACCTTCTTCGCTGCACCTGATCTGCTCTTCAAGACTTTCGCAGGCGGTGCACCCTCTGATGATCTGCAGCCATGGCCACGCGGCTATGCAGCTCGTCAGCAGGCGATCGGAAGCATCACCCGAGAGACGGGAGCGGACCAAGCCTGGCTAGGAGCGGACGAGGGCAACGAGCCGCCCAAGCCCTGCACCGCAAGCTCGGGCCCAAGGAGGCCGACCTGGGAGTGATCGACAACTACAGGCTCCGAGGGACGCGAGGGGGATCACGCGATCGCGTTCTCCCATCTCGCCTCTGCTCTTGCCAGCGGCTACAGGGTGGACCTCAGGACCTTTGAGCGTCGACCTGGAGCGCCGCGGCCTTCTTCTCGATCGCGGCGGCCAGCGAATCCGCAGGCAATGGACCATCGAAGTGAAATTGAAGCGTGCTCCGATGCTCGAGGAAACGGGCGAGCTCCTCGGGAACACCAGCGTCAGCGTGGACGAGTCCATAGACGCCAACGTGTTTCCTGGCTGCCGCGAAGTGGAGCAGACGCTGACCCGCGTATTCGTAGGCGGGCATCCCGTAGCTGATCTTTTCCCTCACTCCCGGGACCGAACTCAGAACGATGCGGCGGACTTCCCGAAGCGCCGGCTGGGCCGCTTCGGGCGCCGCTCGGATGTAAGCGTCGACATTCGCAGGCTTGTCCATCTCACCTCCTGCCTCACGGCACCACGGTGTGCCGGGTACCGATCACTGCGACGCGTTAGGCGGATCACCCGGAATTACCGAGCTCCTCGATCACCGCCGGATGCGACGGCTGCGGGTCGCCGTGGCCCGCTCGACTGCAACCCCATGACGCCTCACGCTAAGCGCGAGCAGATCAAGGCTGAGGCAAGTCCGCATCAGCACCGGTGGAGAACACTCATCCTCTCCAGCTATCAAGGATAGCAAACACCCGGGTCTTGCAGGAAGACCCCTGGCCTGCCCTACGATCCCCACACCGTGACGCTTGGAGGTGCGCGCTGATGGGCCGCTACGTGCTGGATTTCGAGGACATCGACCGGACACAGGTCGCGGTCGTTGGCGGCAAGGGCGCCCACCTGGGGGAGCTTTCGCGGATCGAAGGTGTCCGCGTGCCGGCTGGCTTTTGCGTGACGACGGACGCCTTCCAGCGGATCATGGCGGAAGCGCCGTCGATCGACGATCGGCTCGATCGGCTGTCGCGCCTCAGGTCGGACGACCGGGAAACGATCCACGCTCGCAGCGCGGAGGTCCGCCAAGCCCTCGCAGGGATCGTCATCCCCGAGGATCTGAGGGCAGAGATCATCCGACCGCTGGCCCGGCTCGGCGGCCAAGCCGCCTACGCCGTTCGATCCAGCGCGACGGCCGAGGACTTGCCGACCGCCTCCTTCGCAGGCCAGCACGACACGTATCTGAACGTTGTTGGGCCGGCGGCAGTCCTCCAGCACGTCAGCCGCTGCTGGGCCTCGCTCTTCACCGAACGGGCCATCGCCTACCGGCTGCGGAACGACGTCGACCACCGCAAGGTCAGCATGGCCGTGGTCGTGCAGCGCATGGTCTTCCCGCGGGCGGCGGGCATCCTGTTCACCGCCGACCCCGTCACCTCGAACCGGAAGGTCGCTTCCATCGAGGCCACCTTCGGCCTGGGCGAACTCCTCGTCTCCGGCCTGGTCAGGGCGGACGTCTACAAGGTGCGTGGCGCCGAGATCGTTGCCAAGGTGATCGCCATCAAAGAGCTCGCCAGCCGGGCCTCGCCCGCTGGAGGGACGGAAGAATATGCGATCGCGCCCCAGCGGCGGGAGCGGGCCGTGCTAGGGGACGCGCAGGCTGTGCAGCTCGCGCATATGGGTCGGCGGATCGAGGCATACTTCGGCCACGCCCAGGACATCGAGTGGTGCCTCCTCGACGCCGGGTTCGCGATAGTCCAGAGCCGTCCGATCACCACGCTGTTCCCCATCCCAGCGGCCAGCGATCAGGGGAACCACGTCTACGTCTCGGTCGGCCATCAGCAGATGATGACCGATCCCTTCAAGCCTCTGGGGCTCTCCTTTTGGCAGCTGACGGCCGCGCGGCCCATGTACGAGGCCGGCGGGAGGCTGTTCGTCGACGTCACCCGAGAGTTGGGGGCGCCAGCCAGTCGCGCCGGCCTCCTCAAAGCCCTGGGGAGGTCCGATCCGCTGATCGGGGATGCGCTGCAGACCATCGTGGAACGCGGCGACTTCATCCCGTCGCTCCCGGACGAGGGTCCTAGTGGGCCACCGACAGGCGGCGCGCAGGCACCGATCGAGACCGATCCGGCCATCGTCACCGATCTGATCGGACGCAACCAGGAATCCATCGCCGCCTTGAAGCGCGACATCCGGACGAAATCCGGATCGGCGCTGCTCGACTTCATCCTGGCTGACATTCAGGAGCTGAGACGGATCCTGTTCGACCCCAAGAGCCATCAGGTGTTCATGTCGGCGATGGAGGCGACGTGGTGGCTCAACGAGCAGCTGGAGACGTGGCTCGGCCAGAGGAACGCGGCCGACACGCTCACGCAGTCCGTGCCCCACAACGTCACGTCGCAAATGGGCCTGGCACTCCTCGAGATCGCGGATGTGATCCGCCCGCATCCGGAGGTGGTGGCTTTTCTGCAACAGGTCGAGGACGAGGGTTTCCTGGACGAGCTGGACAAGCTCAGGGGCGGGCGGGAAGCACGGGACGCCATCCGGGCCTTCCTCGACAAGTACGGTATGCGCTGCGTCGGCGAGATGGACATCACGAGGCCGCGGTGGAGCGAACGCCCGACCACCCTCGTGCCCCTGGTCCTCGGCAACATCAAGAACTTCCAGTCGGGCGCCGGAGAGCAGCGCTTCGAGCAGGGGCGACAGGAGGCCTGGACGAAGGAAAAAGAGCTGCTGGAGCGCCTGCGAGCCTTGCCGGACGGAGCCCAGAAGGCCCAAGAGACCAAGCGGAAGATCGACCGCGTCCGGGCCTTCATCGGGTACCGCGAGTATCCAAAGTACGGCATGGTCAACCGCTACTTCGTTTACAAGGAGGCCCTGCTGGAAGAGGCCGGGCGCCTCGTGGAGACCCATGTGCTTCGTGAGAAGGACGACATCTTCTACCTCACTTTCCAGGAGCTCCACGACGTCGTGCGCACGAACCAGGTGGGTGAGCAGCTCATCCGTCAGCGTAAGGCCGCCTTCAGGTCGTACCAAGCGCTGACGCCGCCCCGGGTGCTCACGTCGGATGGCGAGGTGATCACGGGGACATACCGGCGCGACGATGTTCCACCGGGCGCGCTGGTCGGCTTACCGGTTTGTGCCGGGACCATCGAGGGGCGGGCTCGCGTCATCCTCGACATCGCCGCGGCCGATCTCGAAGCGGGCGACATCCTGGTCACCACCTACACGGATCCCAGTTGGACCCCTGCCTTCCTGGCGGTTGCGGGCTTGGTGACGGAGGTGGGGGGTCTGATGACCCATGGGGCGGTGATCGCCCGCGAGTACGGCTTGCCGGCTGTTGTGGGAGTGGAGAATGCCACCCGGCTGATCGCGGATCGGCAGCGGATCCGCGTGCACGGGGCGGACGGATACGTCGAGATCCTACCCTAGGCCGGCCCGGGTGAGCGCTCGCCGGGCGGCGAGTGGCCAAGGCTGCGATGGCGCGGCCCTGACTTCGGCGCAGATGCCCTCAGATCCACCGCGATGACCTGGAGCCAGCCAGCCGGTCTGTAACCCTAGGTTCCAACCGATTTGGAGGCGGTCACCATGCGAGTCGTCATCAGTGAGTTCATCAGCCTCGACGGAGTTGTGCAGGCCCCCGGCGGTCCTCAGGAGGACAGCAGCGGAGGCTTCCGCCACGGCGGCTGGTCGCTCCCCTTCTTCGATCCCGAGGTGATGGGAGAGGCCATCAGCACATTCGCGGAACGGAGCGACGCCCTGCTCCAGGGCCGGCGGACCTACGAAGTGTCGTCGGCTGCATGGCCGAGCCGCTCCGGCGACCCCTTCGCCGACTGGATCAACGCTGCCCAGAAATACGTCGTGTCCGACTCGCTCTCCGAGGCCGCCCTCACATGGATGCCGACGACGATCATCCGCAACGCTGATCTCGTCAGGGAGGTCTCCGATCTGCGCCGCAAGGAGGGTGGCGACATCTATGTCTACGGCAGCCTGTCAGTGGTCCGAGCACTGCTGGCCGCCGACCTGGTCGACGAGCTGGTCCTGATGATCGAGCCGGTGACCCTGGGCGGCGGCAAGACCCTCTTTCCCACCGATGGTGAGCTGCGCAACTTCGAGCTCATCTCGGCCAGGACGGCGGCCACCGGTGTGCAGCTCTGCCGTTACCGACCCGCCAGTGGCTGATCTGCCATCAAGCGTCTTCCCCGGCCCTGTCCCGCCCCTCACCGCTACCGAGCCCCTGCAGCTCGTAGTCGAGCCAGTAGGAGTGCGTGCCGTCGGGAGCGACGGTGATCTGCCCCTGGCCGCGCAGGCCGGCGAGCTCTCCGGTGCCGCTTGTCTCCACGATCTCCCAGCGCATCCAGGGGGTGCCCGCCGTGGACCCGGCGCTGTGCATGAGCACGAAGCTGCCCCGGCGTCCGTGGAGAACGCCGTCCACACGCTCGACGCCCACGTAGGCGGCCGGAAGGGTGGTGTGGACGGTGAGGATCTCGGTCTCGCTGGTGCCCACCAGCCCTCCCCGGAAGGTCTTGCTGACGCTGGCACGAGCAACCCGGATCCCCTCGGCGGTGTGGTGGGGCGGCTCAGCTCGGAACACGACGTCGAACGCGCCCTCGGCCCGGGTCATGCCCACCTCCTGGCCTCACCGGACATCACCTCTTGCGGGCCCTGCCGCCTTGGAAGAGCTGGTGCCAGCTTCCCTCCGACACCTCCACGTCGTGCTTGCGCGCGGCAGCTCTGATGCGACGCCAAGCTTCATCGCGCTCTCGGTCGCTGACGCCCTCCACCTGATCGAAGCGAGCGATCGCGTTGCGCACGTGACGCGCATCGGTGAGCGGCTCCTTTCGTTCGCGGGGAAAGGCGAACTCCGACGCGGACAGACGGTTCTCCTGGTGCGTGCTCAATCCCGGCCGCTGCTTCGGGATGCGCTCTCCGTGAGCCCTGGCGCTCTGCACCTCGCGGGCTCTCTCGAGGTTGCGGCGCGCTGCCGCCTTCTGCTTCTCCGTGGCCATTTCAGCTCTCCCTGAGGCTCAACCCATCGATCCACCGCCGTTCCAAGCCGGCGGGCGGTCGCCCCTCCCAAGCGACGATGCGCGGAGTGCGGTGGTAGCACCGTGCCATCCTTTCTGCTTTGAGCGCCTGTGGAACCCTCCTGATCGACCTCCGCAGGACGCCCTAGCCCCACCAGTCTACTCATATCATCGTACATGCGGAATATCAGCTCCCACCCCCGAGGCGGCCCCCTGAGGGCGCACCGGCCGGGGCGGCGCGACCTCGATCAGGATCCGCCTCCATCGGCGCGCGCGCTCGCCCACGGGGATCCGATGTCGCTGGTGTGGAAGAACGAGGATGCGCTCACCTTCGAAGTCGGCGCAGGAGCCGGCCGCCGCTTCGTCAAGTGGGCGCCTCCATCGTCCTCGCTGGACCTCGCCGCGGAGTGCGAGCGCATGCGCTGGGCGTTCGCCTATGCCCGCGTGCCCCGGGTTCTGGGCTGCGGGCAAGACGCCGACGGAGCGTGGCTGATCACCGCCCCCCTCGGCGGCGAGAATGCGGTGAGCCCGCGGTGGAGGGCAGACCCGGTCCGGGCCGTCACCGCCATCGGAATGGGTCTGCGCCTGCTCCACGAAAGCCTCCCGGTCGCGGAGTGCCCTTTCTCATGGTCAGCTGAGGAGCGCGTCACCAGGCTTCAGGCTGGCGTCAGCGACCCGGCGCAGTGGGAAGAGGTCCACCGTCACCTGTCGCCGGACGAGGCTCTCCGCCGCGTCGCTGTTCCGGCGCCCGTCGACCGGCTCGTCGTGTGTCACGGCGACGCCTGCTCGCCCAACACCGTCATCGCCGCCTCGGGCGAATTCGCCGGGCACGTCGACCTCGCCTTGCTGGGTGTCGCCGACCGCTGGGCCGATCTCGCCATCGCCACCTTGGCGACGACCTGGAACTACGGGCCGGGGTTCGGGGAGCAACTCCTCGACGCCTACGGGATCGAGCCCGATGAGGAGCGCACCCGCTACTACCGGCTTCTCTGGGATCTGGAGCCCTGAGAAGGCCTCAGACTGCGCCACGGTGTGGGATTTGGAGGGCCAGCCAGCCCCTGCCTTGAGCGTCACGGGTCGACCGGCTCGTCGGCGAGGCGGGCGCCACCCGACGGCGCCTACCATCGCGACGCGGTCACTGGCCAACACCCCAGGAGGCGGATGTGGAAGCTGACGAGCGACTGGGCACGCGGCTCATGCTGCAGAATGAATCAATCCGGGTATGGGAACATGAGGTTCCCGCCGGGACCACGGGCCACCTGCACAGGCACGTGCGCCCCTATGTCTCCGTCGCCGTGCGAGGTCAGCGGGGGGAGACCCTGGGTGGCCACGGCGAGGTCCTCGAGCACTTCGACCTGCAGCCCGGGACAGCCTTCTGGTACGGAGCTCAGCATCTCCCGGAGACCCACGCCCTCAGGAACAGCGGCGGCGAAGGCGTCCTCATCGTGACCATCGAGCTGCTCCGCTGACATGGGTTGACGGCGGTCGAACGAGGCCCCTACGCTGCATCTCCGTGGCCGAGGCAGAGAGTCCCACCGACGCGCTGACGCCCCTTCAGCGAGCCCTCGACCAGACTCAGGCCGTCATCGCCGCGATCGACCCGGATCAGGCTGAGCTCCCCACCCCGTGCGGTGAGTGGAACGTGCGTGAGCTCGTCGCCCACCTGGCACCCCGAGGCCTGCGCAACTTCACGGTCTCGGCCCAGGGCGAGATGCCCGACTGGCGGGCTCCCGCCGGCGAGCCGGGGGAGGACTGGGCGGCCACCTTCGCCACGGGCGCACGGACGCTGATGGAGACCTGGAAGCAGGCTGACCTCAACCGGCCGGTGCCCCGGCCGGGTGGCGGGGAGGCCCCTTTGCGCAGCCGCCTCGACCAGCAGATCGCCGAGCTCGCCATCCATGGGTGGGACCTTGCCCGCGCCACCGGCCAGTCTCTCGACCGCCTCGACCCCGGCCTCGCGGAGCGCGCGCTTGCCTGGGCACAGCGAACGCTCCGGCCGGAGCACCGCGGCCCGGGGAGGGCCTTCGCAGTGGAGGTGCTGGTGGAGGCGAACGCCACCATCGAGGACCGCCTCGCCGGCTGGTTCGGGCGCGATCCGCACTGGACCCCCGGCCCCGTTCCGCGAGCGTGAGGTGAGGCATGTACCACCTGCTGATCTATGACCTCGTCGACGACTACCTGGACCGCCGTCCGGCCTTCCGTGAGGAGCATCTCGAGCTGGCGCGCCAGGCCCACGAGCAAGGTGAGCTCCTCCTCGCCGGCGCGCTCGACGACCCGGCCGACATGGCGCTGCTGGTCTTCCGAGGGGAGGGGCCGGAGCCGGCGCGAAGCTTCGCGGAAGGCGATCCCTACGTTCGGGCCGGGCTGGTGAAGGGCTGGCGGGTCCGGCCCTGGAAGGTGGCCATCGGCGCAACACCGGAGGCGCGGTGAACGCAGAGGGGGAGGGCGTCGAGACCTCGACGCTCCGGGTCCCGGTACGCGGAGGCGAGCTCCTCGTGACCCGGTTCGGGTCAGGGGCCCGCACGGCAGTGGGAATTCACGGGATCACCGCAAACTCGATGTCCCTCCGCGCCGTGGCGCGGCAGCTGGGAGCGGAGTTCACCCTCATCGCACCCGACCTACGTGGTCGCTGCGGATCCGTCCAGCTGCCGGCACCCTTCGGCATGCGCTCCCATGCTGCCGACTGCGCGGCCGTCCTCCGCGCTCTCCAGATCGGCCCCGTCACGGTTCTCGGTGAGTCGATGGGCGCCTACGTGGGGGTCGTTCTCGCCGCCGAGCATCCCGAGCTCGTGCACCGCCTCGTGCTCGCCGACGGTGGGCTGCCGCTGCCCCTCCCCCCGAGCCTGACGTCCATCAGCGATCCTGACCTGCTGACCGAGAGACTATTGGGCCCCGCGATCGCTCGGCTCAGGATGGTCTTTGCCTCACCGAGTGCGTACATGGACTTCTGGCGGCAGCACCCCGCCTTCGCGGAGGAGTGGAGCGCAGACATCGAAGCGTACTTCGCGTATGACCTCGAACCGTGCGAGGGTGGCTTCCGGAGCCGCGTCAACGAGGCGGCGGTGCGCGCTGACGGTGCTGAACACCTGACCGATCCGGAGCTGTTTCGCGACGCCTTGGGGAAGATCGCCTGCCCCATCATCCTCGTCAGGGCGCCCCGAAACCTCATGAACCAGCAACTTCCGCTCCTCAGCGAGGCCGTCGTGGACGAGTGGAGCGCGAAGCTCGGGAATCTCAGCGCAGAGATGGTCGACGACGTCAACCACTACACGCTCATGATGGGGGCGCGTGGGGCGAGCGTCCTCGCCACTCGCGTGGCGGGGCGTTGATCAGCACCCCTCCGGGGTTGCTGCGCCCGGCCTGAGGTGGGATGGACGAGACGCCCGTCGCCAGGATGCTGCCGCCGGCTCGGCCGCCGGACTGGATGGCACGACCGGCACTCGCACGCCAGCTGGAAAGCGTTCTGGCACGGCGGCTCACCACCGTGGTCGCAGAGGCCGGCTACGGCAAGTCGACACTGGCAGCCTCCTGGTGGGAAACCGGACCTTGCGCCTGGTACACAGCCGACAGCTCCGATCGGGACGTGGCCACCCTGGCCCTGCGACTCGGCGAGAGCCTGCGCCTGCGTGTCCCCGAGCTTCCCCCCGAGCTCACCCATCCGGCCGAGGGCTCGTCGGGCTATGCGGAGGAGCAGTCGGCGTACGCCGACGTGCTCGGCTCCCGCCTTGCCCAGGTGCTGCACGCGCACCTTGGCGTGGACCTTCTTCTCGTCATCGATGACGTGGACGAGCTGGGGATCGCGACCTCCGCGGCCCGGCTGGTCGAGGCGGTCTGCCGCCACGCACCAGCCCGGCTGCATCTGGTCCTGATCGGACGGCGCGGGCCGCCATTTCCCGTCGAGCGCCTTCGCGGTCAGGGGCAGCTCCTGGAGATCGGCGGCGACCGGCTGGCCTTCAGCGCCGAGGAGGTGGAGCAGCTGGTCGGATCACGCCTCAGATCCGCGGCTCCCGGCGTCGCCCGGAGCATCTTCGAGCTGGCGGGAGGATGGCCGGCGGCCGTGGTGCTGGCGCTGGAGGCGCTGCGCGGCTCTCCCGAGGAGAGGTGGCCGTCGGTGCTCGCGGCGACGGGGGGGCGCGGCGCCCCCCTTTTCACCTATCTCGCCGAGGAGGTCTTCGCACGCCAGCCACCCGAAGTTCGCCAGCTGGTCGCCACGGCAGCCCTCTTCGATCAGTTCACTCCCGACCTCTTCACGGCGCTGGGGGTCGCCGACTCCCGCGGCGTGCTGGACCGCCTGGCGCGGGCCAGCCTGTTCATCGAGGCCCGCCAGGACGGATCGCTGGCGCTCCGCCCCCTGATCCGCGACTACGCACTCGAGCACCTGCCCGTCGCATCAGGGGCGGCCCAGCGGCTGCGCGTGCGCGGAGCCGCGTGGCTCGCTGCCAACCGGCACGTCGCGGCCGCGCTGCGCCTTCTCGTCGCCGCCGGCGAGACCACACGCCTGGCGGAGATGATCGAGCGGGAGGGTCAGGGCTTGCTCGCCTCGGGGGAGGTCGGGGCTCTGATGCAGGCCTGCCTCGCCCTTCCGGCCGGCGTCCGCACCGCGAGGGTGGACGCACTGGAGGGCGAGGCGCGGCAGATCCAGGGCGACTGGCCGGGTGCGCTCGCCTGCTTCGAGCGGGCCGCCACGGGGCTGCACCCATTGCCCGCTCACCTCGCCTGGCGCATCGGCCTCATTCACTACCTTCGCGGCCCTCTCGAGCAGGCGCTCCAGACCTTCCGGGAGGGGCTCGAAGACGCGACCGCGGATCCGGTGGAGATGTCCCTTCTCTCGGCGTGGACCGCCGCCACCCACTGGGGGCGCGGTGAGGTGGAGGAGTGTCGCCGCCTAGCCCGCCGCGCCCTCAGCCTGGCCACCACCCACGCCGACGCCCGGGCCCTCGCGGCCGCTCACACGGTCATGGCGATGCTGGCTGCTCTGGACGGTGACCGTCGCGGGAACGATGCCCATTACCTGCTCGCTCTGCGGGCCGCCGAGGAGGCCGGGGACGTCTTGCAGACGGTGCGCATCCGCACCAACCGAGGCTCGCACTTCATGGAGGAGGGGTCGTACAACGAGGCGCTCCAGGAGCTCGACGTGGCCATCCGTCTCGCCGAGACGACGTCCTTCGCCAGCTTCCTGGCGCTCAGCCTGTGCAACCGCGGAGAGACCAAGCTCCGCATGGGCAGCTTGGATGAGGCACTGAGCGACCTGGAATCGTCGCGCGACCGATTCCAGCAGATCGAGGCCGACATGATCGCCTACCCCCTGGCCCTGATCGGCGAGGTGTACAAGGAGCGCGGCAACCTGGCCCAGGCCCGCGCCGCCTACGAGGAGGCGGTCGCGGTCGCCGAGCGCTCCGGTGACCAGCAAGGTCTGGTGCCGGCGCTGGCCGGCCTCGCCACGGTGCTGGCGCGGCCGGAGCCGGACCGGGCCAGCGAGATGGCTCATCGCGCCGTGGCTATGGGCACGGGCATGGGCTATGTGGCGGCCCTGATCGCCGCCGGGTGGGTGGCAGCGGTCACCGGAGACCGGGAGGAGGCACAGAGACGGGCCGCGGAGGCCACCGCCGTCGCCCGGGCGCGGCGCGATCGCGCCGGCCTCGCCGAGGCCCTGGCCCTGGACGCGCTGACGGCGACGGAGCCACCCCGGCAGGCGGGGAAGCTGCGTGAGGCCTTGGCCATCTATCAGGAGACCGGCAACCAGCTCGGGGTAGCGAAGATGCAGCTGGTCTTGGCGCTCCTCGAGGGAGGGCCCGGCTCGGCAGCACGGCGTCTCGATGCCGAGCGCCGGCTGGATGATCTCGGAGAGCACGGCCACCGCGGCGGAGCTCCGGCCGGCGTCCTGGCGATGCTGGGAGGGCCGTCCACCAACGCGGTGCAGGTGAAGTCTCTGGGAGGCTTCGCTGTCCTCCGCGGGGGGGCGCAGGTGAAGCTCTCAGAGTGGCAGTCGAGACGCGCCCGCGAACTGCTCAAGCTGCTGATCGCACGGCGCGGACGTCCGGTCTCGCGTGGCTACCTGATGGAGACCCTGTGGCCTGACGAGGATGCCGACAAGGTGGGCAACCGTCTATCGGTGGCGCTCAGCACCGTGCGCAGCATCCTCGACCCGGAGCGGCGATCCGCGGTGGATCTCATGGTGGCCGACAGGGATTGGGTGGCCATCAACCTGGAGGCGGTCGACATCGACCTCGAGCGCTTCCACAGCTCCGCCGCCGCCGGCCTGCAGCAGTGGCGCGGCCCCAACGCCAACGACGCCGCGCCCCACCTGGAGGCCGCCGCCGCGACGTATTCAGGCGACTTCCTGGAGGAGAACCCCTACGACGAATGGGCCGTCCCCGCACGCGAGGAGGCACGAGCTGCCTACGTCGCAGTCACCGGTGCTCTGGCCGAGCAGGCCGCCCGGCGTCATGACGTCGACGCGGCGGTGCGCTACCTGCTGCGCATCCTGGAGCTGGACCGTTACGACGAATCCGCCAACCTTCGCTTGGTGGCCACGCTTTCAAGCGCGGGCCGGCATGGCGAAGCGCATCGCCACTACCTCGCCTATCGCCGTGCCATGGATGAGCTGGGCGTGGAACCCTCCCCCTTCCCCGCGCCGACCGAGCGGCCCGCCGCCGGGGCGCCCGGGCAAGTCTGAGCGGCTGAGCGCGAGCACGACCGGAGAGCAGTCCGCTTCGAGCCGAGCGGGCTGGGATCGCTCCGAGGTGCGGCCGCCCTTAAGCGGACTTTAAGACAGCCCCAATCCCCCCTTCTAGGCTCGCGGCCCATGGAAACGTTCATGGTCCGTGTCTGGCGACCCGTTGTCGAGGAGCGCTCCGAGGGGGTTCGGGGGCATGCGGTCCATCTCGGATCCGGACGGCAGATCACGTTTTCCGAGCCGCGCAGCCTGATTCGCTTTCTAGCCGAGGCCGGCGGTGCCGCTCATGCCGCGGCGCCGGATCCGGGCTCTCTGCCCACCACCCATGAGGAGTAACCAACCATGAGAGCAGGCATATTTCTTCCACTGCTGGCCAGCCTCGCGGCCGGGTCGTTGGCGGTGGCCTGTGGGTCGTCGAGCATGGCCCTGACGCCGCCCCCGACCTCGGCTCAAAACACCGCCGCCACCCCGCCCCCGGCCACCTCGGCGCCGGCCGCGGCCACCTCCCTGGCGCCGGCCGGCGTCGACCTCTCGGGAAGCTGGTCCGGCCAGTACAGCGGCACTCCCTACTCCGGCACCTTTACCCTGACCTGGACGCAGACGGGCTCGTCCCTGAGCGGTGACATCAAGGTCTCAGATCCCGCCGCGAAAGATTACCAAATCACCGGGACGGTCACGGGCAGCTCCATCCAATTCGGCGCCGTCGGAGCGGTCAGCTACACGGGCACGGTCTCGGGTAGCTCGATGTCGGGTTCCTGGTCGATCCCGAATCCCAATGGCGGCAGCCTCGGCGGCGGCAGCTGGAGCGCCAGCAAGCAGTGACGGCAGCAGCGATGTGGAGGAAATCAATGCGTAATTCGCTCACGAACCCGAGCTTCATGAACAACCCACCGGTCAAGCTCAACGTCAACGCCAGGATCCTCGGCCTGGTCATCGCCATCCTGGCCGGCATCGGGCTGCTCCTGTCACTCTTCGCTGGCGGACTCTTGTCGATCATCAGTTTCGTCGGAGGCTTTGCTCCCATCTGGTTCCTCGGCGTCCTCGTTGCCATCGTCGCCGAGGCGGTGGCCGCCGTCGGCGGATTTCAGATGTACCGCCTCAACCCGGGGGGCAAGAGTTTGGTCATCAGCGGTCTCGCCCTTGGATTCGCCGGAGCCGTGCTGTCGCTCGTCGGCGAGATCATGGCCTACTCCGGTCTGCTCGGCTACGGCGCCAGCGGGGCGATCGTCGGCCTGGTCTTCGACGTGATCGTCTACGGGATCATCTACTACCTGGTGGTGATCAGCAGGTTTCCCAACCAGCCTCCTCTGGTCTCGACCGCGATGATGGGGCCACCTCCCTTCGGGCCCCCGCCGTCCTACGGCCCTCCCCCACCTCCAACGGCCTGACCACCCCAATCCGGGGCCACGGCTCGCTGCCGCGGGCCGCGGCCCCACCCGGCGTCAGTCGCAGGAGCGCGCCTCAGGCAAGCCCGCACCGGCCGGGCCACGCTGGCGACGCAGCCAGCCGCGACAGTCACCGGCGCCCGCCCGAGCGGTCACTGGACGTCGCGGCGGCGCAGCAGCAGCGCTCCGGCGGCCGCGAAGAGGACGAAGTACAGCGCCACCACCAGCAGCGCCTGGCCACCCGAGACCACGGCGGCGACACCGTCGGCGGTCGTTCCCGCGGGGGACGCCCCCAAGGCGGCCACCAGCGATCCGGCGTTGACACCGGGCAGGGCCTTTTCGATCGAGGCCATCACCGAGAGCAGGGGGGCGGTGGCCCGAATCAGGTTCTCCACCGCGAGCACCCAGACCAGCCCCAGACCGACGGAGAGCGCCGTGCCGCGGATGAGCGCCGCGAGGGTCACCCCGAAGAGACACCACATGGCGAGGATGAGCCAGCCGGCGACGACCGACCGGGCCAGGGCACCAGCCGATGGACCGGCGAGGCTCGCATGGGCTGACACGGCGATGAGCACGCTGGCCAGCCCGGAGCAGGCGAAGGCCACCAGCACGAGGCCGGCCAGAGCGGTGAACAGCGCCGCCACCTGGCCGAAGAAGACGGTGAGCCGGCCCGGCCCGTTGCTCAGCATGGTCTTCACCGTCCCCCAGCCGTACTCCGAGCCGAGGCTGAGAGCCCCGAGCACCACGATCAGCGAGCCACCCCACACCGCGTAGCCGATGAGGCCCTGGCCGGGCAGGTGGGAGGGAAGCAGGGCGACGAGCAGGCGCTGCGCCTCGACCGCGCTCTTGGCGGAGCGATAACCGAGGTAGGGGAAGAGATAGGTGAAGAGGAGCATGAGGAGCAGCCAGACGCCGAACACCACCCAGACGGCGGGCCGCTTGCGGAGCTTGAAAAGCTCAGCGCGGTAGCTATGCAGCATTGACACCCCTCCCCTCTCCCTCCTGGTCGGCGCTGAGGGACAGGAAAACATCCTCCAGGCTGCGCTCGTCGCGGCGCAGCTCGTGGAGATCGACCCCAGAGGCGATGAGGTGCCTGCTCACCCGCGGCGCTTCCTCCGGTGCGGCATCGACGCGGAGCTCGCCGTGCGCGACGGTGACACGATCTCGGCCGAATAGGCCCACAAGGGACGTCTCGGCCTCGTGCACCGGGGTGGCGCGGATGAGCAGGCGGCAGGCCCCGCGGAGCTCCCCCACCGTGCCCTCCCGCACCAATCGGCCGCGGAAGATCACCCCGACCCGGTCGCAGATCTGCTCCACCTCGGTGAGCTGGTGACTGGAGAGGAGCACCGCCTTTCCGTCCGCCGCCAGGTCGCGCAGCAGGGTCCGCATCTCGGCGATGCCCATGGGATCCAGGCCGTTGGTGGGCTCATCGAGGAGCAGGAGATCGGGGTCCTTGAGGAGAGCGGCGGCCACCCCGAGGCGCTGCTTCATTCCCAGGGAGTAGGCGCTGAAGTGGTCGTCGCCGCGGCTCGTGAGGCCGACGATCGCCAAGACGTGGGCCACCCGCCGGCGGGGCACTCCGGCCTGGAGGGCGAGGAGGTCGAGGTTCTCGCGCCCGGAGAGGTAGGGGTAGAGGGCCGGGGTCTCCACCATGGCTCCGACCCGGGCCAGGCTTGCCGGGCTTCCCGGCGCGGCGCCGGCCACCTCCGCGGTCCCCGCGCTGGGCCGTACCAGGCCCACCAGCATGCGCAGGGTGGTGGTCTTGCCGGCGCCGTTGGGACCGAGGAATCCGTAGACCTCGGCGCGCCGCACCACCAGGTTGAGCCCGTCGACGGCCAGGACGGCGCCGTAGCGCTTGGTCAAGCCGCGGACCCGAACTGCCTCAGCTCCTCGGTCCCGCGCCATCTCGATCTGCATGGCCCGCATATTAGCCATCGAAGTCTTCGATGTCAAATTCTTAGATGATGACCTTGCTGTGCTACGCTTCAGGCGGTGATCCGACGACCGGCGACGACCCCCATCGGGCTGCGCCTCAGCCGCACCGCCCGGGCCGTGGGCCGCGCCTTCGACGAGGCCCTGGGAGCGGTGGGCGGCTCCATGCCGGCCTGGCTCGTGCTCCTCAACCTCAAGATCCGTCCGCCGGCCACCCAGCGCGAGCTCGCCGAGGCGATCGGGGTCCGCGCGGCCACCCTCACCCACCACCTCAACGCCATGGAGACCCAGGGGCTGGTGACGCGCCGCCGCGACCCCGCCAATCACCGGGTGCAGCTGGTGCAGCTCAGCGAGGCGGGCGAGGCAGCTTTCCTGCGCCTGGTCCAAGCCGCCACGGGGTTCGACCGGACGCTGCGCAGCGGCTTCAGCGACGAGGAGATCGAGAACCTCGGCGCCATGCTCGTCCGGCTCGCCGCCAACGTCGGTGACCTTGAGGACGGAAGACCGCCGTGGACCGCGCTGTCCGAGGATCTCTCCTCCCGGCGGGCACGTCCGGGCGCCGGGGCGCGTCGCGGGCCTTCAGGGCGCGCGCAGCCGGAGGACCTCAGCCCGGCCTGAGCCCGGCGGCGGCAACGCCGACGACGCCGGCGTAGCCGGCGCCTCAGGCCTTGCGCAGGTCGACGATCCGCCGCGCCTTGCCCAGCGACCGCTCCACGAGGCCCGGCTCCACAACGTCGACGGAGGTCGTGAGCCCGATCGCATCCTTGATCGACCGAGCCAGCAGCCCGGCCATCGCCTGGCGCTCCGCGGCCGACGCCGATCCCGGCCGGGCCTCCACCCGCACCGTCATCTCGTCGAGGTGGCGGGGCCGGCTCAGCACCAGCTCGAAGTGAGCCGCGAGGCCGGGGATGCGCAGGATCAGCTCCTCGACCTGGGTGGGGAAGAGGTTGACGCCGCGCAGGATGATCATGTCGTCAGTCCGCCCGGTGATCCTGTCGATGCGGCGCATGGAGCGCGCCGTGCCGGGCAGGAGGCGGGTGAGGTCACGGGTCCGGTAACGGATCACCGGCATCGCCTCCTTGGTGAGGGAGGTGAGCACCAATTCACCCATCTCGCCCTCTGCGAGGGGCTGCTCGGTGACGGGGTCGATGATCTCAGGGTAGAAGTGGTCCTCCCAGACGTGCAGCCCGTCCTTGGTCTCGATGCACTCCTGAGCCACACCCGGCCCCATCACCTCGGAGAGACCATAGATGTCGACGGCGTGCATGGCGAGGCGGGCCTCGATCTCGCTGCGCATCTCCTCCGTCCAGGGCTCGGCGCCGAAGATGCCCACCTCCAGTGACGTGCCGCGCGCATGCACCCCCTGGCGCTCCATCTCATCGGCGATGGCCAGCATGTACGAAGGCGTCACCATGATGACCTGCGGCTGCAGATCCACGATGAGCCGCACCTGCCGCTCGGTCATCCCACCGGACACGGGGATCACCGTGCAGCCCAGACGGGTGGCGCCGTCATGGGCCCCGAGCCCTCCGGTGAAAAGGCCGTACCCGTAGGCGACGTGCACGATATCGCCCGGCCTGCCCCCGGCCGCGCGGATGGAACGGGCCATGACATCGGCCCACACATCCAGGTCCTGGCGCGTGTAGCCGACGATCGTCGGCGTCCCGGTGGTCCCGCTGCTGGCGTGGATGCGGGCCAGCCGTTGGCGGGGCACGGCGAGCAACCCGTAGGGGTAGTTGAGACGCAGGTCCTCCTTGGTGGTGAAGGGGAAACGGGAGATGTCATCGAGGCTGCGCAGCGTCTCCGGATGCACACCCGTCTCGTCGAAGCGGCGCCGGTAATGGGGCACGTTGGCGTAGACCCGCTCCAGGGTCTGACGGAGGCGACCGAGCTGCACAGCGCCGATCTCGTCGCGCGAGGCGAGCTCGATGGACTCGAGGTCCTGGCGGCGCGGCGTCCGGTCGGCGATCACGGTGTGGGCGCCCTCGCCTCGCCCGGATCGGAGCCGGCGGACGGCGGACGCTGCCGGCTGTGGCCTCGGAACTCGGCGACGACCCGGCCCCCTGGACCCCGGACGGTGACGTCGTAGATCCCGCTGCGACCGAAGCGCACCCGCTCCTCGGCCACGGCCTCCAGCTCCTCGCCTTCGCGGGCGACGCTGACGAAGACGATCTCCGCGCTCCCCGCGATCGTGCGCCCGTGGGTGTTGCAGGCGAGCGCGAAGGCCGTATCGGCGAGCAGGAAGATGTAGCCGCCGTGGGCGATGCCGTGGCCGTTCACCATCGCGGCCATCACCACCATGCGCGCGGTCGCCCGTCCGGGGGCGATGCCGCCGGCGGAGATGCCGAGGGCCTGCGCGGCGCGGTCGTCCGCGTGCATCGCCTCGGCGCTCCAGGGGCTCGGCTCGGCCATCGGCACGGACATCCTCGCTGCGGCCGATCAGGCGACAGGGATCAGCCTGGGAAGGTCGGGAGACTCACTGATCTCGCGAAGCCTCGTCTCCTCCTCCGCGCTCAGGCCCCGGAGCGGAGCGCGCGCTGAGGTGTTCAGGGAGACCCCCCGCCAGCGCAGCATGGTCTTGAGGGCGGCGTGAAAGGGAAGAGACTGGATGGACTGGCGGACTCTGCCGGCTCTCTGGCTCGCCTCAACCGATGCCTCGCGCACGGCGGCGATGGTGAGCTCGGGCAGTGCGGCAGCCAGCCCCGAGACCGCGCCCACCGCTCCACCACGCAGCCCGGTCTCGATGAGGGCCTCAGCCCCGATGAAGACGTCGAGACCCAGGCCCAGGTATGGTTGCACGCGATCGAAGGGTGCGTCCGAGACCTTGAGCCCCTGAAGATTGGGAGCTGACTCCTGGAGGCGGCCGAGCACGGGAAGTGGAACCGCGTACCCGCTCCGCGCCGCGAACTCATAGACGTAGAAAGGCGCGGGTGCGCAAGCTTGAGAGACGCTCAAGAGATGCCGGAAGAGGGCCTCCTCGTCGAGGGGGAAGTACGGCGGCGGTATCGCCGCCACCGCGTCGGCCCCGTGAGCCGTTGCATGGCCCGCGAGCTCCACGCTGTCCCGCGTTGATTGGGCGCCGCAGTGCACCACGATGCGCAGCCGCTCGTCGCGCTCGGTGAGAAATGCCTCCGCCACCCGACGCCGCTCCGCCGGCGAGAGGAGGATGCCCTCGCCGGTCGTTCCCAGGATGAGCAGTCCATCGAGACCGCTCGCCGCATAGAAGGCCGCCAGCCCGCCGATAGCGGGGAGATCCACGGCATCACCCGCCGCGGTGAGCGGCGTCACCGCGGCGGCCAGAGCGCCCCGCAGCCGCTTCCCGGGCGGGGGCGCAAGGCTCCCCCCGGGATCAGAAGCGGCGGGGAGCTCGACCCGCATCTCAGGCGGGGGAGGGTGCGAAGGCCGGGGCAGCAGCGGATCGGGCGGCGAGAGGAACGAAATCGCGGCGCGCCGGCCCGACGTAGAGCTGGCGGGGCCGGTAGATGCGCTGCTCCTTGTCGAGGAGGGACTCCTCCCACTGCGCCAGCCAGCCCGCGACGCGCGGGATGGCGAAGAGGACGGGGAACATGGAGGTGGGAATGCCCATCGCCTGGTAGATGAAGCCGCTGTAGAAGTCGACGTTGGGATACAGCTTGCGGGAGATGAAGTATTCGTCCTCCAGAGCGATGCGCTCCAGCTCCTGGGCCACCTCCAGGAGGGGGGACGACCCGGTGACCGCGAGGACTTGGTCCGCCATCCGCTTGATGACCTTGGCCCGCGGATCGTAGTTCTTGTAGACGCGGTGACCGAAGCCCATCAGGCGTTCCCGGCCCGCCTTGACGGCGGCGATGAAATCCGGAATCGCCTCCACCGTCCGGATGCGCTCCAGCATGTGGACGACGGCCTCGTTGGCGCCGCCATGCAGGGGACCGTAGAGCGCCGCGATGGCGGCCGACGTCGCGGTGTACGGATCGGGATGAGACGAGCCGACACAGCGCATCGCCGTGGTGGAGCAGTTCTGCTCGTGGTCGGCGTGAAGGATAAAGAGGACGTCCAGCGCCTTCTCGATCTCGGGCGAGGGCCGGTACCTCGGCTCCACCATCTTGAACATCATGCTCAGAAAGTTGCCCGCGAAGCTGAGCTCGTTGTCGGGCAGAACATAGTGCAGGCCGAGGTGGTATCGATAGGTGAGCGCTGCCAGGGTGGGCATCTTGGCGATCAGACGATAGATGGAGATGCGGCGCTGCGCCTCGTCGTGAATGCTGATGGCCTCAGGATAGAAGGTCGACAGCGCTCCCACCACCGAGACCAGCATGGACATGGGATGGGCATCGTGGTGGAAGCCGTTGATGAAGTTCTTGATGTTCTCGTGCACCATCGTGTGAATGGTGATCTCATGGATCCATTCGTCCGCCTGCTCCCGTGTGGGCAGCTCGCCATGGATCAGTAGATAGGCGACCTCCAGGAAGGTGCTCCTCTCGGCAAGCTGTTCGATGGGGTAGCCACGGTAGAGGAGCACACCGGCGTCACCGTCGATGTAGGTGATGCTGCTGCGACAGCTCGCCGTGTTCATGAAAGCCGGGTCGTAGCAGGCGATGCCGTGGTCTCCCGGCTCCAGGTGCATCTGCTCGAAGGCCGTGGAGCGAACTGCCCCCTGCTCCACCGGAACCTCGAAGGTCCGGCCGGTGCGGTTGTCGGTGATCGTCAGAGTGTCGCTCATCTCTCTCCGAACCTTCTCCTTGGACCGCTCACTTATACTCGTGTCCCAGCCCACGATGCGCAGCCTTCTCTCCGCCAGCCGCCTCAGGGGCAGCCCGGCGGAGACGCATCCGGGGGGCGGTCCGCACACCGTGCGGGACACCGTCGGGGCGGTGATGGCGTCGACGGCCACGGCGCTCGCCGTCTTCTTGGTGGGAGCGCTCGCCGTGCAGATGCGCTCCTCGCTCCACCTCAGCCTCAGCGGCCTCGGAGCGACGGTGAGCCTCTACTATCTGGCGGCGGCGGCGGGCTCGGTTCCGGCGGGACGGCTCGCCGAACGCCTGGGCAGCGTCCCGACGATGCGGGCCGCCGCCGTTGCCGGGGCGGTGACCCTCCTCGTGATGGCCCTCCTCGCCACGTCCTTCGCCACTCTCGCCGCCTTCATGGTGCTGGCCGGGCTGGCCAGCGCGTGCATGCAGCCGGCCACCAACCGCTTCCTCATCCGGCGCATCCCCGAGCATCGCCAGGGGCTGGCCTTCGGGATCAAGCAGTCATCGATCCCCTTCTCCGCTTTCCTGGCCGGGCTCGCGGTGCCGGCTATCGCCCTCACCGTCGGCTGGCGGTGGGCGTTCGCCGCCGCCGCGGCGCTGGCCGCAGGCGCCGCGCTGCTCATTCCAGGACGGCGAGGTCGGAAGCAGCGGGAGCGGCCTGCCCACACCGCCCGAGGACGCGGCGAGGCCATGGCGCTCGGCGTGCTGGCGATCGGCTTCGGTCTGGGCATCTTCGCGACGACGGGGCTCACCGCGTTCCTCGTGCTCTCCGCGGTCGCAGCCGGGATCGGCGAGGCCACCGCGGGGCTGGTGGCCGCGCTGGCCGGGGCCGGAGCGGTGATCGCCAGGATCGTCACCGGAGCTCAGGCCGATCGTCGTGGCCACTCCCACTACGGCATCATCGCCGCCATGCTGACCACCGGAGTCGCCGGCTATGTCGCCCTGGCGGTCGGCTCGGCCACGGGCAGCGGGGCGGTCTTCGTGGCCGGAGCGATAGTCGCTTTTGCGGCGGGCTGGGGCTGGAACGGGTTGTTCAACTTCGCCGTCTCGCGCAGCTACGCTGGGGCGCCCGCGAGGGCTACCGGGGTGACCCAGGCCGCCGGCAGGCTGGCCGGGGTGGTCGGTCCGCTCGTGTTTAGCCTGATGGTGGTCCACCTCTCCTACGCGGCTGCGTGGCTGATGGCGGCCGGCCTCGCTCTCGCCGGCGCCGTCGTCATCTTGCTGGGCGGGAGCGCCGTCGCCGCCGCGCAACGGAAGCTCTCGGCGGTGGCAGCGGGGGACCCCGGGCGGTGAGCGCCGTGCCATCGACCCAACCACTCGCCGACCAGGTGGCAGCCTGGACCGACGGCTGGCTTGGCTATCGGCGGCCCAGCCTTGGCATCACGGCTCTCCGAGGTCGGTGCCGGTGATCCCCGCCTCGGACTTCATATTATGTGATAGCCTGACTGTAAGAGAAAGGGCTGAAGTCGACGCTGTTGGGAGGTCCAAGCCTGGGTCAGGACGACTCTGCGCCGGCGGAAATGCAGGTGTCACCGATCCCCCTGCGCCGGCTCAGCACGGTGATCGGCGACGAGGCGACCGAGGCCCTGCTCGCCGACGCGGACAGCTTCCGCGTGGCCCTGAGGGGGCGCACCATCTGGAACGTCAACTCCACCTCGACGAGCGGTGGCGTCGCCGAGCTGCTCCAGTCGCTCGTCGCCTACGGTCGAGGCGCGGGGTGCGACGAACGCTGGATCCTGGTGCGCGGGGACGAGGACTTCTTCCGCATCACCAAGACCATCCATAACCGCTTGCACGGCAGCGCCCACGCCGACGATCGCCTCGGCGCGAGGGCTCGCCAGCTCTACGAGGAGGTGCTCGATGGCAACGCCACGCGCCTCGCTGCCTGCATCGGTCCCGAGGACGTGGTCATCGCTCACGATCCGCAGACGGCGGGGCTGATCCCATTCCTCAAGCGGCGCGGCACCACCGTTCTCTGGCGCTGTCACGTCGGCGTCGACAAGCCCGACGCCGTTGTGCGCAGCGCCTGGGATTTCCTGCGTCCCTATGTGGTCGGGGCGGATCGCCTCATCTTCTCCAGCCCCTCCTTCGTGTGGGAGGGCCTGCCGACCGAACGCGTGGCCATCGTCCCCCCGGCGATCGATCCGCTGGCGGTGAAGAACCACGATCTGCCGCCGGAGAACGTGAGCGGCATCCTGAGAGCCGCCGGTATCGCCACCGCCGATGGAGATGGCGCAGCCTTTGTCCGACACGATGGAAGCACGGGGCACGTCACCCGTCGCGTCGCCGCCGTTCCCGGCGCGCCCGTCGAACCTGAAGTGCCCCTCGTGGTGCAGGTATCCCGCTGGGACCGCCTCAAGGATCCGGCGGGTGTTCTGCGTGCCTTCCAGGTCCATGTGGCACCGCGGACGGAGGCCCATCTCATCCTGGCCGGACCCGCCGTGGCCTCGGATAGTGACGACCCGGAGGGGCGAGAGGTGCAGGCGGAGATGATCGCGGCCTGGCACGATCTTCCCGAGTGGGTGGCGCGCCGGACGCATCTCTTGAGTGTTCCCCTCGACGACCTCGAGGAGAACGCGGCCATCATCAACGCACTGCAGCGGCGGGCAACCGTGGTGGTGCAGAAGAGCCTCGCTGAGGGCTTCGGCCTCACGGTCTCCGAGGCCATGTGGAAAGGGCGCCCGGTGGTGGCCAGCGGGCTGGGCGGCATCGGCGACCAGATCGAGGACGGCCGCTCGGGGTTTCTCGTCGATCCCCGTGATCTTGCAGGCTTCGGGGAGGCGGTGAACGCCCTGCTCGGTGACAGGAGCCGGGCGGCGGCGGTGGGTCGCGCGGCGAGGGCGAGAGTTCGCAAGGACTTCCTGGTCTCTCGCCACCTCCGCCAGCAGTGGGCAGTGGTGGGTTCCGTGCTCCGGCCTCCACGCCCTCCGGGCTGAGCCGCGCGCCGGGGTCCCATCCCACCGCGACGGACCGCCTCGCCATGGCCGGCTGGCGTGGCCGGCTTATGATGTCGCCCTCGCCATGCAGACCGTGGTTGCCGGCGGCCTTCTCCCGCACGCCTCGCCCGGATACGCGTTCACCGCGCGCTGCCGGCTTCAGAACACGCCGGGGACGCTCGGCCGGCTGACCTCGGAGATTGGCCGGCTTGGCGGCGACATCCGAGCCATCGACATCGTGAGTGTCGATCACCACAGCATCGTCCGCGACATCACCATCCTCGGGGCCAGTGCCGAGCATGTCGAGCGCTTGGTGCGGGCCATCGCCGGGCTGCCCGGCATCGAGCTCCTCGAATACTCGGACCGCGTCTTCGCCGCGCACCGAGGCGGCAAGATCACCATCACCGCCAAGGCTCCGGTGCGCACGCGTGACGACCTCTCGATGGTGTACACGCCCGGCGTCGCGAGGGTCTGCGCCGCCATCGCCGCCGATCCCGAGCGCGTCCGTGACCTCACCATCAAGAGGAACTGTGTCGCGGTGGTGAGCGACGGCAGCGCCGTGCTCGGTCTCGGCAACCTCGGTCCGGAGGCCTCTCTGCCCGTGCTCGAGGGCAAGGCCCTGCTCTTCAAGGAGCTGGCCGACGTCAACGCCTTCCCCCTCGCTCTGGCGACGCAGGACGCCGATGCCATCATCGCCGTGGTGCGGGCCGTGGCCCCCGTTTTCGGTGGCATCAACTTGGAGGACATCGCCGCGCCGCGCTGCTTCGCGGTGGAGAGCAGGCTGGCCGAGGTGCTCGACATTCCCGTCTTCCACGACGATCAGCACGGCACGGCGGTCGTGGTCCTTGCCGCGCTGCTCAATGCCCTGCGTGTGGTCGGCAAGCAGATCGCCGACATCCGGGTCGTGGTCCTCGGTTGCGGCGCCGCCGGCGGTGCCGTCATCCGCCTGATGCTGGCCGCGGGCGCGCGCGACGTCGTGGGGGTCGACCGGGTGGGAGTGCTCCACCCGGATATTCCCGGCCTGGAGCCGCACCTCCTGGCGCTGGCGCAGATCTCCAACCCACGCCAGTTGCACGGCTCCCTGCGGGACGCTCTCAGCGGCGCTGACGTCTTCGTCGGCGCCAGCGCCGGCGGCCTCCTGCGGCGCTCTGATCTCGAGCTGATGGCTCCCGGTCCCATCGTCTTTGCGCTGGCCAACCCCGATCCAGAGATCGCCCCCGAGGCGGCCGACGGCATCGCCGCGGTCATCGCCACAGGACGCAGCGATTATCCCAACCAGATCAACAACGTGCTCTGCTTTCCCGGCTTCTTCCGTGGGTTGCTGGACTGCGGAGCGCGGCGCGTGACCGAGGCGATGAAGCTCGCTGCCGCCACCGCCATCGCCGACCTCGCCGCACACGCTGGACTGCATCCCGAGCACATCCTGCCCGCGGTGCTGAACCGTGAGGTCGCCCCGGCCGTCGCCGCCGCCGTGCGCGAGGCGGCGACACCCGAGGTCTCGCGCCCTCCCGCCTGACCGAGGCGCCGCCGCAGGCGGTCAGGGAGGCCGGGTGAGCTCAGCTCTCTGCGTGGGGCGGCCGGTGTCCTGGCCGCTGACGCTTCGGCCCGCCGGCGACCGGTCCCGGACGCGGTCCGTGGCCGTGGGGGGGCGGCGGGTGACCCTCGGGGTAGTGCTCCTCATCCATCCCCGTGACGTCGCGGAAGGCCTTGCGCTGGTAGAGGATGCGCAGGGCCAGCTCGGTGAGGGCGGGAAGATCCTGGTCCCGACCGGCGCGACGGACCTCGCGCTCGGCCAGCTCCTTCAGCATCTGCAGGCCATCGAGGGAGACCCCAGCTTCGACCAGGCGCTTGGTGAGCCGGGCGATGGCGGTGTCCCTCGGCGAGTAGCGAAGCTTGCCGTGCTCGCGAGAGGGGCTGATGAGGCCGAGCTCCTCCCAGTAGCGGAGGATCCGGGGACTGACTCCGGTTCGCTCCGAGAGCCTGGGGATGGCGACAAGCTCCTCGTCGTCGCCCACGGCCGAGAGCGGTGGGGCCGGGGGAGGAGGCGGATTGGGGGGCGGCTCTGGCCCGCCCGGCGGAGGGTAATCCGACATGATCATGTAAAATCGGCGCAGAGCATACCGAGCCTCCACTGGGCCCATGGGGGAAGCCAAAAGATGAGATTGCTGACGGCCGTCGGAGCGCGCCCCGCGCCGAGATCGAGAAGTGACACGATGTTGACACCTCGAGATCCCGTGCGGAGGGCCACGTGGGGATTGGCCCTGAGCCTCGCGGCAGCCGCCCTTCTGGTGCGACGCAGCCTCCTCCTGGAGGCCGCCTCGTCCACCTGGCAGCCATTCCTGACCCTGGCCGGCGTCCTCGCCGGCGGTCTGGTCATCGACTCCCTCGGTGCCTTCCGTCGCCTTGCCGGGATCCTGGTGCCCGCTGCTGCCCCCGATTGGATGGCCGCCGCCGGCACCCTCGTGCTCACCGCCCTGGTGAGCGGCCTGGTGAACCTCGACGTCGCCGTCGTCGTCGCCGTGCCGCCGGCCATCGCCGTGGCCCGCGAGCGGCAGTGGAGGGGAGGCCAGATCGCCGTCGCCGTCGCTCTCACGGCCAACTCCACCTCGTTCCTCCTGCCCACCTCCAACGTCACCACACTCCTCGTGCTCGACCATGCTCCCATCTCGCCCTGGAGGTACGCGGAGAGAAGCTGGGTGGCCTGGCTGCTGGTGACCGCGCTCACGGTGGCCGTGCTCTCAACCCACCTGGCTCATGGTCACCGCGGCCGATCGCGGGTGCGCACCCCGAGCGACGCCCGCGCCGGCATGGAGCGGGACGCCAGCTTCTCCAGCCGGGCCCTCGCCCTCCTCGACCTCCTGCCGATGTTCGCCGCCGCGGCGGCGATCCGCGCGCTGCTGGTCGGAGGGTTGCGCCCGGGCGGCGGCCTCCTGCCCGATCTCCTTCAGACCAACCTCCTCGCTGCCGGTGTCAACAACCTGCCGGCAGCGGCAGCCATGGCGCCGGCCGGATCGGTGGGCCGCTGGGCTGCGGTGCTGGGGCTCGCCATCGGCCCCAACCTGGTCCTCACCGGCTCCATTGCCAGCCTCATCGCCCGGCGCCTGGCCATGCACGCCGGGACACGCTTCCCCGTGATGGAGTTCAGCGCGCTGGGGGGGGCGATGCTGCCCCTGCAGCTCCTCCTGGCCCTCCTGGGTCTCGCCGTCTCCGGAGCCGCGGGCCTCCGTCTCTGACGAGCTCGGGGGTGCGAGTATCGCCTGGGAAGACCAGGAAGCCGAGCCAGCCCTGCTCGCGCGCCATGAGCGGCGGAGCGAGCCTCCCCGGCCGGGCTCACCCGGCGGAGACGGAGTAGTTGAGCACTCCGTCGAGCTCGGTCGCGGTGAGCGCGCCGCGCGCGACCAGCAGCTCGAGATGAGCCGCGGTCTCGATGACCGCGAGAAGCCGATTGAAGAGGTCGAGGTCGCCGTAGCGGCGGTCGTGGCGCGTCCAGCGCAGGGATCGGGCCACGTCGAGAACGGTGCTGTCGCCCGAGCGCACCGCGGATGTGCAGGCATCGAGCCGCGCGGCGTGGTGCTCGGCGAGGGCGTCGACCCGGTCCGCCAGGCCGGTGAACTCCGGACCGTGGGCGGGAAGCACAAGCTCCACGGGAAGCGGGCGGACCCGCGCCAGGGAGGTGAGGAAATCGGTGAGGGCCCGCCCATCGGTGTAGGGCTCGAAACCGATGGACGGCGTGATGTGAGGGAGGATGTGGTCGCCGGCGAAGAGGAGGTGATCGTCCCGGTCGAGGAAGACGACATGGCCGCGGGTGTGGCCGGGGGTGGCGATGATCTCCAGGCTCCGCGAGCGCAGCTCGACCGTCGCCCCCGCCTCGGCGTAGAGGTCGGGAGGGCCCCAGAGGCCGAGGTCGCGAGGGATCCCACCGAAGCCTCCGCCGCGCATCATGGCCTCCACCTCGGCGGAGAGGGAGGCCGCGCCCCAGCGGCTCATCTGCCGGCGGTGCGCATCCCGCGCCTCGAGGGCGCTTCCCTCATCGAGGGCGGTCTCCAGGGAGCGGCGCTCCCCGGCGCCGAGGAGCACCGAGGCCCGGGACTCCCGACGAAGGCGGGTCGCCTGGCCGTAGTGGTCGCGGTGCATGTGGGTGACGAGCACGCGCTCGACGTCTCCCAGAGCGGCCCCGATCGTAGCCAGGCCCCGCTCCAACGCCGTCCAGCACTCCTCCCGCTGCCAGCCGGCGTCGACGAGGGCGACCCGCTCGCCGTCCTCCAGGACGTAGACGTTGACGGCGCGGAGCCCGTCGCCGGGAAGAGGCAGCGGGATCCGATGCACCCGGGGAGCTACCGTGTAGACGCCCGGCTCGGACCACGCTCCCGCGCCGGCCCGCTCCTCGGGCGAGAGCGGGGCGATGGGGACCACGGCGGAAGCCTACCCGCTCGCGGGCGCGGCACCGGCCGCCCCGTGCCGGCGCCGCCATCGAAGGGCTACGCTGCGGCTCCAGTGCTCAGCCTCGACGGATCCCCGCTCGGCATCGACGACCTGGTGGAGGTGGCGCGACGGGGCAGCCCCGTCGTGCTGAGCGAGGCGGGGCGGCAGCGCATGCTTCCCGCTCTGGAGCTCGTGCAGCGGTTTCACGCCGGCGGCGACCCCGTGTACGGGGTCACCACTGGCTTCGGGGCCCTGGCCGATCGGGCCATTCCCGACGCCGAGCGCGCCCGCCTCCAGAGATCGGTCATCCGCAGCCACGCCGCCGGCATGGGCGAACCCCTTCCCGCCGAGGTCGTCCGGGGCATGCTTCTCCTCCGCGCCCGCAGCCTCGCCGCGGGGTGCTCCGGGGTCCGCCCCGAGCTCCCGGAGGCCATCTGCGGCCTTCTCTGCGCCGGCATCACCCCTTGGGTGCCCGAGCACGGCTCCCTGGGCGCATCCGGTGACCTCGCCCCCCTGGCCCACGCTGCCGCCGCCCTCACCGGCGAGGGCTGGGTGCGTGCCGCGGACGGAGGACGGCGACCCGCCGGCGCGGCCCTCGCCGAGGCCGGGCTCGCCCCGATCATCCCAGGCCCCAAAGAGGGCTTGGCCCTCATCAATGGCACGGAGGGCATGGCTTCGGCCCTGGGGCTTGCCACCTTCGACCTGGAGCATCTCCTCACCGCCATCGACTGCGCCTGCGCACTCTCGGTCGAAGCTCTGCTCGGCTCCCCCCGCCCCTACGACGCCGAGGTGATGGCCCTCCGTCCCGCGCCCGGGCAGGAGGCGGCGGCGGCCAACCTCCGCGCCCTCCTCGAAGACTCGGCGGTCGTCGCCTCGCACCGCGAGTCTCACCACGCCGTGCAGGACGCGTACTCACTGCGCTGCGCCCCCCAGGTGCACGGCGCCGCCCGCGACGTTGTCGGCTTCTGCCGGCAGACCGTCGAGCGGGAGATGGCCAGCGTGGTGGACAACCCGGTGGTGCTCGCCGGCCGCGGCGAGCTCTTCTCCACCGGAAACTTCCACGGCCAGGCTCTGGCCTACGCCGCCGACTTCCTGGCCGCGGCCTGCGCCGATCTGGCCGCGATCAGCGAAAGGCGTATCAACAGGCTCCTTGACCCCGCCCGCTCGCGCGGCCTTCCGGCCTTTCTCAGCCCCGATCCGGGGCTGAACAGCGGGCTGATGATCGCCCAGTACACGGCAGCGAGCTGCGTCATCCAACTCCGCCAGATGGCGGCGCCGATGGCGGTGCACAGCCTCGACACCAGCGCCGGCCAGGAGGACCACGTCTCCGCCGGATTCGCCGCGGCGATGCGGACTCGGCGCAGCGTCGACCTCTGCCACAAGGTCGTGGCGGTGGAGATGGTCTGCGCCGCCCAGGCGGTCGAGATGCGCGCCCCGCTCCGACCCGGTGCGGCGACCGCGGCCATCCTCGGCTCCCTGCGCGGAAGGGTCCCCCACCTCGACGACGACCGCCCCCTCGCTCCCGACCTCGAAGCCGCCCAGGGCTGGCTCAGCGAGGGAGGATGGCGCGACGCGGCGCAGGCCATGACCGGTCCCCTGCGATGAGCGGTCCACGCCGGGTCAGCGCTCCCCGCGGCGGAGAGCTGAGCTGCCGCAGCTGGCAGACCGAGGCGCCACTCCGCTGCCTCATGAACAACCTCGATCCGGAGGTCGCCGAGCGTCCCGACGACCTGGTGGTCTATGGGGGCACGGGGCGCGCGGCCCGCTCCTGGGAGGCCTTCGACGCCATCTGCGCCACACTCCGCTCGCTGGGGGAGGAGGAGACCCTTCTCGTCCAGTCGGGGAAGCCCGTGGGGGTTGCGCGAACTCACGAGATGGCGCCCCGGGTGCTCATCGCCAACGCCCTGCTGGTGCCGGAGTGGGCGACCTGGGAGGAGTTCCGTCGCCTGGAGGCGCAGGGGCTCACGATGTTCGGCCAGATGACGGCGGGTTCCTGGATCTACATCGGGACCCAGGGCATCCTCCAAGGCACCTACGAGACCTTCGCGGCGATAGCGCGCATCCGCTTCGGCGGTTCGCTGCGCGGTCGCCTCGTGCTCACCGCCGGGCTCGGCGGGATGGGCGGAGCCCAACCCCTCGCCGTGACCATGAACGACGGCGTGGCCCTCTGCGTTGAGGTCGATCCCGAGAGAGCGCGGCGCCGTCTCGAGACCGGCTACCTCGACGAGCTCGCGGACTCCCTCGACAACGCGGTGCGCCGCGCCGATCTGGCTCGCGAGCAGGGACGCCCGCTTTCTGTCGGAGTTGTCGCGAACGCGGCGGACGCCCTGCCCGCACTTCTCGGCGCCGGTTTCGCCGCCGACATCGTGACCGACCAGACCTCGGCTCACGATCCCCTCAACGGCTACATCCCCGCCGGAATCTCGCTGGAGGCGGCGACACAGCTGCGCCACGACGACCCCGACGAATACGTCCGCCGCGCGCGCTCCTCCATGGCCCGGCACTGCGCCGCCATGGTGGAGTACGCCCGCCGTGGCGCCGAGGTATTCGATTACGGCAACGCCCTGCGCGACGAGGCGCGGCGCGGCGGGTTCGCCGACGCCTTCTCGTATCCGGGATTCGTCCCCGCCTACATCAGGCCGCAGTTCTGCGAAGGTCGCGGACCGTTCCGCTGGGTGGCGCTCTCCGGCGATCCCCGCGATATCGCGGCCACCGACCGCGCCGTCGCCGAGCTGTTCCCGGACAACGAGGGGCTGCAGCGCTGGCTGCACCTCGCCCGTGAACGGGTGCGCTTCCAGGGCCTGCCGGCACGCATCTGCTGGCTCGGGGCCGGTGAGCGAGAGGTCGCCGGCCTGAGATTCAATCAGATGGTGAGAGACGGCGAGCTCTCGGCACCCGTCGTCATCGGCCGGGACCACCTCGATGCTGGCAGCGTCGCCTCCCCCTATCGCGAGACCGAGTCCATGCGCGACGGCAGCGACGCCATCGCCGACTGGCCCATCCTCAACGCCCTGCTCAACACCGCGAGCGGCGCTACCTGGGTGGCCGTGCACCACGGCGGTGGGGTGGGGATCGGCAAGGCCATCCACGCCGGTGCCCAGATCTGCGTCGACGGCAGCGAGCTCTCGGCGCGGCGGGCCCGGCTCATGCTGGCCAACGACCCCGCCACCGGGGTGATGCGCCACGCGGACGCCGGCTACCCCGAGGCCCTCGCCACCGCCCGCGCCCGGGACATCCGCATCCCCATGCTCGAGGAGTGAGGCTGGCGGCGGCGCCCCGATGAATCCGACCCCGAGCCTCGTCGTCGTCAACATCGGGGAGCTGGTGACCGGCGACCCTCGCCTCCCCGCCCCCGGCGTGGTGCGCGACGCCATCCTCGCCTGCACCGGCGAGCGCGTGGCCTACGCGGGGGCGGCATCCCGATTCGACCTCGACACGGACGGGGGGACCGTCGAGCTCGACGCCCGAGGTGCCGCGGTCGTCCCCGGCTTCGTGGACTCGCACACCCACCTCATCTGGCTCGGCGACCGCTCCGAGGAGTACGCGCGGCGGGCCGAGGGCGCCACCTACGAGGAGATCGCCGCCCTCGGCGGGGGCATCCGCGCGACCACCTCCGCCACCTCGGCAGGGAGCGTCGAGGAGCTCGCCGCCGCGGCCGGGGAGCGCGCCCGGCGGATGCTCCGGCTCGGCACCACGACCGTGGAGGTGAAGAGCGGCTATGGCGCGGATGGCGACGCCGAGCTGCGCCAGCTGCACGCCGCCCATCTCCTGCGCGAGCGCCCCAGGCTGCCCGACATCGCCATCACCTACCTCCCCCTCCATGGCCCTCCTGGAACCGACCGCGCCGCCCAGGTCGAGGCTGTGCTGACCCAGGGGCTCCCGGCGGCGGCCCCGCTCGCCGGCTACATCGACTGCTTCTGCGATGCCGGGGCGTGGAGCGTCGCGGACTGCGAAAGGGTGCTGCGCGCGGGGAGGACGCTGGGGTTGCGCCCCAAGGTCCACGCCGAGCAGCGCAGCCGGAGCGGGGGCGCCGCCCTGGCGGCACGGCTCGGCGCGGTCTCCGCCGACCATCTCGACCACGCCGACGACGACGACCTCCGCCGTCTGGCCGCCGCCGGGGTGACCGGCGTGCTCCTCCCCGGCGCCTCCCTCGTGCTGGGCGGCCCGCCTCCCCCGGGGCGGCGCCTCCTGGAGGCGGGTGCCTCGGTCGCCGTCGCCACCGACTGCAACCCCGGAACATGCTGGTGCGAGGCGATGCCACTCATGGTCTCGCTGGCGGTGGCCACCGCCGGGCTCACGCCGGCTCAGGCCCTCCTCGCCGCCACGGCAGGCGGGGCCGAGGCCCTCGACCTGCCCGACCGCGGCCGCCTCATCGCGGGCCTGCGCGGCGACGCCCTGATGCTGGAGAGCCCGCATTGGATCGATGTCGCATACCACCTCGGCGCCAACCCCGTGGCCCGGGTCATCGCCGCCGGGAGGCTGGCGGAATGAGTTCGACCTCAGCCGCCGCCAGCGCTGCCGCAGCGCTCCAGGCGGTGGATGGCCCGGCGAAGATCGCCCAGGGAGACGTCGAGGTGCTCCTGGGATTCGCGGCAGCGCGCCGCGTAGTCCTCGAGCGTCGCCGCGCCGCTCCGGGCCGCGGCCATGATCAGCACCAGGCCCGTCATGTCGTGAAAGGGCCCGTCGTGGATGGCGCGGGCGATTTCCCGGCACTGCCGCCGACACTGCCGCAGCTCTTCGTGAAGGACGCTCGCCTCCCGCTCACCCTGGCTCACGGGGTCACCGTACGCCCCGGGAACGCCCTTCAATCGACGGGTCATGGCCGTGATGTCCGGTTGTCGCGCTCTTTGCGATCCGGCCGCCGAGCGGATGACCGCGCGCACGGCGCCGTCACGCCGCCGTTGCGGGCCAACGCCGGAGGACGCCCGCCGCCGTGGTGCCCTGGCCGTCCCCATCTGGCGGCCCGCCTCAGGGGCGGAAGCGGCGCTCCTCGCGGACGTGCATCGCCGCCTCCTCCGCGGCTTCCGCCTCGCCTCGGGGCGGCTCGTCGGCATCCTCCTCGCCGAGCTCCAGAGCGATGTCGTCCGCGCCGGGCTCCGCCGCCTGGATCTCGCCGGACGCCGCGGCGGAAGGGCGAAGGGCCCGGTCCGGCTCCTCCTCGGCGAGGCGCTCGTCGAGGCTGTCGCGCCGGTACCGTTGGTCCTCGGGGCGCATCCGCGGGTGGGAGACGTCCACCTCCTCGCCCTCGTCCCCCATCACCTCGGCGGGGTCGGGCTCCTCGGCACCGAGGATGGCGTCGCTGTCGGCGGGAACGTCGTTCCAGGGGAGGTCCTCGGGATGCTCGTCCTCGCGGTTTGTGCGTGCCATCGCGAGTCCACCATAGCGGGGCGGGGCAAACCCGGGCAGCGCCCCGGGGCGGGGCCCACGCCGTTTCGACGGGCATACGCGCATCGAGGAATAGATGGTTCCTAGATTCGCCATGGCGCTCAAATAAGGAACCATCTCTTCCTCGATAAGCCAAGGGGTGCCGAGAAGGGGGGGTCGGCCCCCCAGCGAGCTCAGCTGCGTCCGCTATGGACCTGCCCGCCGGACCCTCGCGCCGCCGGTTCCGTCGCCCGCGAGCCGAGCGAGGCTACAGGGACCTCCCGCCCGGGTACCCCTCGAGGGGACCGGGGAACTCGCGCTCCGCCACCCCTTCGAGGCGGGCAGCCACCCGGCGCATGACAAGGACGCCGGCGATGACGAGGACGCCGCCGACGACACCGAGGACGATGTCAGCGGGCCCCTGGAAGTGGCTTAGGTTCTTGCCGAGCTCGTAGGCGGCGAGGCTCCACCCCGTGGCCCAGACGATTCCCCCGACGGCGTTGTAGACGAGGAAGGCGGGCCAGCGCATCCGTCCCGCGCCGGCCAGGAAGGCGGCGTAGGCGCGCAGGATGGCGACAAAGCGGCCGAAGAAGACGACCTTGCCGCCATGCCGTTTGAAGACGTAGCGGGCCACCTTGACCTTCGCCTGTTCGAGGTGGATGTAGCGCCCGTAGCGGACGAGGAGGCGGTAGCCGCCCCACCAGCCGAGCCCGTAGCCGATGTTGTCCCCGATGATCGCCCCGGCGACCCCGGCCACGATCACCCAGAGGATGGCCAGGTGCACGCCGCCGGTGTGGGTTCCGGCGAGCGTGGCGGCGGTGATCAGGGTGGTCTCGCCGGGAAGCGGGATGCCGAGGCTCTCCACCGCCACGATCACGAAGACGGCCAGATAGCTCCAGTGATCGACGAAGCCGGTGAAGTCCAGTCCGAGGACCATCAGGCCATCATGCGGGGGGCGGGACCGGACGCGTGGAGCCCATGCGCCTGGCGGAGGACGACGAGCGAGCGGCCCTCGACCTGGAGCGGCGACGCGTGGTTGAGCCGGCGAGTGCCGGGAACCTCGGCGGGCAGCGCGGTGTCGAGGATGACATCCCAGGTGCCGGGCGGGAGCTGCCACGCACAGGCCTCTTCGGACGAATGCAGCAGCACCGCCAGGGTGTCGTCGGTGATCTGCTCGCCGGTCGACGTGCGGTCCAGGACCAGGCCGCCGTCCAGCACCATGGCGAGGGACTGACGCTCGTGGTTTCCCCAATCGGCGTCGGTCATCTCCTGACCGTCGCGGCGCAGCCAGCGCACGTCCTTGCGCCCCCGACCCACCACCTGCCCGGTGAAGAAGCGCTGGCGGCGCAGCACAACGTGCTCAGCGCGAAGCGCGATGACGCGGCGGGCGAACTCGAGGAGATCCTCGTCGGCGTGCTCCCAGTCGAGCCAGGAGAGCTCGTTGTCCTGGCAGTAGGCGTTGTTGTTGCCGCCCTGAGTCCGCCCGATCTCGTCGCCGGCGAGGAGCATCGGCGACCCCTGCGAGAGGAAGAGCGTGGCTAGGAAGTTGCGCACCTGACGGGCGCGCAGGGCGAGCACGGCGGGGTCCGAGATCTCCCCTTCCGCGCCACAGTTCCAGGAGCGGTTGTCGTCGCTGCCGTCGCGGCTCTCCTCGCCATTCGCCTCGTTGTGCTTCTGCGCGTAGCTCACCAGATCCCGGAGCGTGAAGCCGTCGTGAGCAGTCACGAAGTTGACGCTGGCGCTCGGTCCGCGTCCGTCCTCGCCGTAGAGGTCGCTCGACCCCGTGAGCCGGTAGGCGAGGTCGGCCACCCCGATCGGGGCTCCACGCCAGTAGTCGCGCACGGTGTCGCGGTACTTGCCGTTCCACTCCGCCCAGCCGACCGGGAAGTTGCCGACCTGGTAGCCGCCCGGCCCCACGTCCCAGGGTTCGGCGATGAGCTTGACATCGGCCAGCACCGGGTCCTGGTGGATCAGGTCGAAGAAGGCCGCCAGCTTGTTGACCTGGAAGAACTGGCGAGCCAGTGCCGCGGCGAGATCGAACCGGAAGCCGTCGACGTGCATCACCGTGACCCAGTAGCGCAACGAATCCATGATGAGCCGCAGGGTCTGGAGGGCACCGCCGTTCAGGGTGTTGCCGGTTCCGGTCACGTCCCAGTAGTGGCGTCGGTCCTCGGGGTGGAGGTAGTAGTAGGCCTCGTTGTCGATGCCCCGAAAGGAGAGCGTCGGCCCGAGGTGGTTGCCCTCACCGGTGTGGTTGTAGACGACGTCGAGGATCACCTCCAGGCCGGCGGCGTGGAGGGCACGCACCATCTGCTTGAACTCCACCACCTGGGCGCCCCGGTCGCCGGCCGACGAGTAGCGTCCCTCGGGGGCGAAGTAGCCGATGGTGTCGTAGCCCCAGTAGTTGCGCAGCCCGAGCTGCTGCAGACGCGCGGAGTCGATGAAGGCGTGCACCGGCATCAGCTCGACGGCGGTGATGCCGAGGGATTTGAGGTGCTCGATCGTGGCGGGGTGGGCCAGCCCCGCGTAGCTTCCCCTGAGGCGGTGGGGGACGCGGGGATGGCGCATCGTGAATCCCTTGACGTGGGTCTCGTAGACGACCGTGGATGCCCAGGGGACCCGCGGGGACGCCGTCCCGCGCCAGTCGAAGCGGTCGTCGACGACCACGGAGAGGGGCACGTGTCCGGCCGAGTCCAGCTCGCTGGGGACGTCGTCGCTCATGGCGCGGCTCCACTGGTATCCGTACACCTCCGGACCCCAGCGCACCGCGCCGGTGACAGCCCGCGTGTAGGGGTCGAGGAGGAGCTTGCGGGAATTGAACCGCTTGCCGCTGGCGGGGTCGTAGGGTCCGTGTACCCGGTAGGCGTAGAGGGTGCCGGGACCCACCCCGGGGAGGTAGCCGTGCCAGGTCAGGTCGGTGCGGTCGATGAGGTCGTACACCGACCGCGTGCTTCCGTCATGGTTGACCAGAACGAGCTCCACAGCCTCGGCGTTGGCGCTGAAGAGGGCGAAGTTGGTGCCCTCGCCATCCCAGTGCGCCCCGAGCGGGAAATGCTGCCCCGGCCAGGCGTGGCGGAGGGCGGGGGCGGACCGCGGCATGGTTGTCATGGAGAGGCAGCGTGTCAGAGTACCCGACCGTGCAGCCCCCACCGTCCCCTCGGGCCTGGGGCGTCGTCCTTCGCTACACGCGTACCGATGGCGCGCCGCAGCGCCCTTCCCCGGCCACCGTCGCGGCCCTTCTCGCCGCCATGGGGGCGATCGGCAGGTCTCCCCCGGTCGGGCCAGAGGAGGAGGCCAGCGGCCCCCTCGTGGTCACCGCGGGGAGCAGCGCGGAGGCCGGCGCGGAGGGGGAGATCGAGCTGGAGGATGGCGGGTCCCGTGCCTGCCGGGGCCGCCTCCCCACCGATCTCCCCCTCGGCTATCACCGGCTCCACCAGGATGTCCGCTCCCGCCCCCTTATCGTCACCCCGCCGCGCTGCCACCCCGGGGCGGCGCTGCGCGGCTTCGGCTTCACCGTCCAGCTGGCCGCCGTCCGCTCGGCGCAGAGCTGGGGGATCGGCGACCTTCGCGATCTGGAGGCGCTGGGGAGCTGGGCGGCCGGGCTCGGCGCCTGCGTCCTCGCCGTCAGCCCGCTGCACGCCGCCCTCCCCATCGCGCCCGTGGAACGCAGCCCCTACTACCCGGCAAGCCGCCTCTTCCTCAACCCCCTCCACCTCCGCCCGGAGCCCGAGGATGACCCCGAGGTCCGCTCCCTCGCGGCCACGGCCCGCCGCCTCGACCTCGACCGGCGTATCGACCGGGACCGCGTCGTCGCTCTCAAGATGGCCGCCCTCGAGCGTCTCTTCGCCATCACCCCCGGGGCGAACGACGCTGCCGACCGTGCCCTCCGGGAGCGCCCCCACCTCCGCGATCTGGCCCTCTTCTCGGCTGTCGCCGAGCGGCATGGACGGGACTGGCGGGACTGGCCGCACCGGCTGAAGGACCGCGAGCGGGCGGCCCTCGCGGCCGCCGAGAGCGAGCTGGCGCCGCGCGTCCGCTTCCATGCCTGGGTGCAGAGTGAGCTCGACCGGCAGCTGCGGGCCGCCGGACGCACGCTGCCTCTGGTCGCCGACCTCGCTGTCGGCGTCCATCCGGGCGGTGCCGACGCCTGGATCTTCCAGGCGGTGCTCGCCCCGGGGGTGAGCGTCGGCGCCCCTCCGGACAGCTTCAACTCTCTGGGGCAGGACTGGGGTCTTCCCGCCTTCGATCCCTGGAAGCTGCGGGCAGCCGGTTACCGGCCGTTCGTGGAGACGCTCCGAGCCGCCCTCCGCCACGCCGGGGGGCTGCGCATCGATCACGTCATGGGCCTGGAGCGGCTGTGGTGGATCCCGGCCGGGGCCGGCCCGGCGGAGGGAGCCTACGTCCGCTACCCCGTCGACGATCTCCTCGGCATCGTGGCCCTGGAGTCCGTGCGCCACCGGGCGGTGGTGATCGGGGAGGACCTGGGGACGGTCCCCCGCGGGCTGCGCGCCCGGCTGCGCCGGCGCGGCCTCCTCGGCTACGTCCTCCTCCTCTTCGACGACCGCCCCCCGGAGCGCTGGCCGCGGTCCGCCGTCGCCGCCGTGACCACCCATGACCTGCCCACCGTCGCCGGGCTGTGGGAGGGGACCGACCTCGCCTTCCGACGCCAGGTCGGGCTCCCCGCCGACGCCGAGGAGGCCCGGGCCCTCCGCGCCCGCTTGTCCCGCGGTGGCCTACCCCCTGGCGCGGGCGTCGAGGCGGCCATCCTCCACGCCCACCGGGCCCTGGGACGGTCTCCCTGTCGCCTCGTGATGGCGAGCCTCGAGGATGTGGCGGCGGTCCGGGAGCGACCCAATCAACCCGGGCTGCGGGCCTCGAGCAACTGGTCCCTGGCCCTGCCCGCGCCCCTGGAGCAGCTCACCGCGGGGCCGCGGGCGGGGGCGGTCGCGGAGGCCCTGCGCCGAGATCGCAGGCGGTGATTTTCGCGCATCACCTGTGGTATAGTTGACGCAGCAACCTGGGGTTCCACCGCCCCTATTCCAGCCCTTCCTCCCTGAGCGTCCCATGAAACAGCCGTCCACGCGGTCCGACGTCGAACTCTTCCTGCGGGCCAAGGCCGAGGCGCGCCGCCTCCACCGCCCGGTGTACATCGCGGCCAACGAGATCCATCATGAGCGCCCGCCGCGGACCACGGCGATGGTCTGGCCCAACGGCAGCGTGACCTGGGGCAACCCGCAGGCGGCCAGCAAGCAGATCGACCGGAGGCATCTCCCGCCCGCTGCATAGGTGGCGCCCGGGCTGTCCGGCTCTGCGTCGTCGCTTAAGCAGCGGAGGGGCCGCGCCCTTCGGGCCCGGCCCCTCGTCGCCTCGGGGAGCGGTCAGGCAGAGGCTATGCCGTTGCTGACGTTGGAATACATATTGCTGACCTGGTGTCCCAGCACCATGACGGTGACGAGCACCACAATCGCGATGAGGACGAGGATGAATGCGTACTCCACCATTCCCTGCCCTTCCTCGTGACGGCGCCGGGCGCGTCGGGTGGGATGGGGGAGCATGTTGACCAATCCGCACCACCTCCTTCTGGTGTGCTCCTGCGTACCTCCGTCACTGACCAGCTGACCCGAGGGCTCCAACTCTGAGGCACGGCGCGGCAGGTCGGTCCGACGCGTGCGTGACAGGTCTGTGATGGTTCTGTTGACCGCTTTGACGTGAGAGGTCACTTTCCTGAAGCGAAGCTCCTCACCGCCCAGGCCACGGCGCCGACCAGCCCGGCATCGCTCCCCAGCTCGGCTCGGCCCATCCGGCACTGGCGCAGCGGGGTGGCAAAGGCGATCTCGGCCATGCCCTCGCCGATGGGCGTCTCGAGGAGGTCGTAATGGCTCCCCACCCCACCTCCGACGGCGATCGCGTCGGGCCCCAGGATGTTCACCAGGCCGCCGAAAGACCGCCCCAGGGCGCGTCCCGCCTCGCGGTAGACACGGGCGGCCAGGACATCGCCGGCGCGGGCCGCGGCGGCGATTTGGGAGGCGTCGAGAGGGACGATTCCGGCCACCCGTGACCGCTCGCCGGCGGCCATCGCGGCGGCGGCGCGGTTGGCGATGCCACTCCCTGAGGCCACCCCCTCGAGGCAGCCGAGGTGCCCCTGGCCGCAACGCGGACCGTCCGGCGAGGCGGGCACGTGGCCGACCTCCGCGGCCGTTCCCGCCACCCCCACCTGCAGCTCGCCGTCGATGATGATCGCCCCCCCGATCCCGGTGCCGACGATGACGAAGACGAAGCGTCGGGTTCCCCGCCCCATGCCCGCCACCCACTCCGCATAGCCGGCCAGGTTGGAGTCGTTGTGGATCGCGACAGGGCAGCCCGCCGCCTCGGCGAGCATGCGGCGAGCCTCAAGGCTCTCGAAGCCGGGAAGGTGGGGAGCCGCGAAAACCACCCCGGAGGCGGGGCTCAGGGGGCCGGGAATGCCGATAGCAATCCCCTCCGGGGTGCCTCCGGCCGCCTCCCGGGCGGCCTCAGCGCAGGCCTGGAGCACCGCCTCCGGTCCGTCGACCGCGGGAGTCGAGCGACGCACCACCGGCTCGCCGTAGGTGGCCGGGCCAGTCGCCACCGCGGCCCGGATGCTGGTCCCACCCAGGTCGACGCCGACGAGCCCGGGCATCAGGCGTTGTGCCAGTGGCCGGGACGGGCGATGCGATCCGCCGCCGCCGGACCCCAGCTCCCCGCCGAATACATCTCCACAGGAGGTGGATTGTCGAGCACCGGCTGGACCACCTGCCAACCACGCTCGACCTCATCCTCGCGGATGAAGAGGGTGTGGTCGCCGATGAGGGCGTCGTGGACGAGACGTTCATAGGCCTCCGGAGGACTGGTCTTGAACGACCCCGCATAGCGGAAGTCCATCTCCACCGGCTGGGTGGTGAGCTCCGGCCCGGGGCGCTTGGCGATGAAGGTGACCGCGATCCCCTCGTCGGGCTGGATGCGCACCACCAGACGGTTGGCGTCGAGGCTGCTGACGCCCGCGCCCCGGAAGAGATGAAGCGGGACGTCGCGGAAGCTCAGCACCACCCTCGTGTCGCGGGCGGCGAGACGCTTGCCGGTGCGCAGGAAGAAGGGAACGCCGGCCCAGCGCCAGGAGTCGATGTGGAGGCGCAGGGCGGCATAGGTCTCGACCTCGGAGCGGGGATCGACGCCGTCCTCCTCACGGTAGGCGACGGCCTGCTCGCCGTCCACCGTGCCGGCAACATACTGGCCGCGCACCACATCGTCAGGCTCCACCGGATGAAGGGCGTCGAGCACCTTCACCTTCTCGTCGCGGATGGCCTCGGCGGCGAAGGAGATGGGCGGCTCCATGGCGGTGACGGCGAGGAGCTGGAACATGTGGTTCTGGACAATGTCGCGGATCGCTCCGGTCTCCTCGTAGAAGCGCCCGCGGTGCTCGACACCGATGGACTCCGCGACGGTGATCTCCACCCGCGCCACCGCGTCGCGGTGCCAGACGCGCTCGAAGACGGAGTTGCCGAAGCGGAAGACCAGCAGGTTCTGCACCGTCTCCTTGCCGAGATAGTGGTCGATGCGGAAGATGCGGTCCTCGGGGAGGACGGAGTGAAGGGCCGCATTGAGCCTCGTCGCAGAGCCTGTGTCATGCCCGAAGGGCTTCTCGATGATCAGCTTCGTCCCGACCTGGAGGTCGGCCTTGGCGATGGCCTTGGTCAGGGTGGTGAACGCCGAGGCGGGGACGGCCAGGTACATCAGCCGGGTGCTGCGGTGAGCGGCGGTGCGCAGCGGGGCGAGATCGCCGTCTCCGCCGATGGCGACGAAGCGCAGACGCTCGGCGAAGCCGGCAAACGCCCGGTCGTCCATGCCGGTGCGCGAGTGCTCTCGCACCGCGTCGGCGGCCTGCTCGCGAAAGCGCGCGTCGTCCCAATCCATGGGCGCGACCCCGATCACGTCGCATCCACTCGGAAGCAACTCCTCCCGGTGGAGGTTGTAGAGGGCGGGGATGAGCTTGCGCGCGGCGAGGTCCCCCGTGGCCCCGACCACCACGACGTCCTGGTCGTCGGGACGGGGCAGGGTCACGCGTCAGCGGCGCCGGGCGCGGACGGCCGCACCGCCGATCTCCACCAGCGCGGCGCAGACGGCAAGGGCGATGCTGAGGACGACCACGGGAAGGGTGGCCCCGGCGGTGCTGTACCAATAGACAGCGAGGATGGCGCTGGCGAAGAAGCCGACGAGGCTCAAGCCGAGGAGCCCCACCGCCCATCCGGTGGCGGTGTCGATGCTGGAGTGGCCCCGGGCGCTCACGGCGATGCTGGGGGTCAGCTTGGGCATCGGGAACACCCGGCGCCACAGCGGCGCGGCGGCATTGACGACGACGAGCACCGCGAAGCTCAGGCCGAGGGTGAGGACCGTGGGTCCCTCCTGCGGCTGGAGGCTCTCCGGAACGACGGCGGCGACACCGGCAACGAGCAGGCCGATGCAGATGGCGGTGAGACCGAGAAGATTGGTCCAGCCAAGGAAGCCGAGAGCCGGGAGCTCGAATCGGGGGAGCTGCGGCCGCCAGGGGATGCTGGCCCCGCCCGCCTCGTCGACGTACATGCGCTCGTAGACCGTCTCGGGGATGGAGAGACCGCTCACCCGCGCCTGGGCGCCGCGCAATACACGCTCCCAGGGGACGACGCTCGGCCGGGCCAGCAGGCCCGGCTGCTGGCCGGGGAAGAGGCGCCGCTCCTCCCTTCGCCCGTCCGGGTAGGTGAGGCGGAGAAGACCGCAGACCTCGCAGTGCCAGGCCTCGATGGGCAGGCCGCCGATCACCGGACCATAGAAGGTGACGGTGCGCCGGATCCCCTCCGGTCCGATGGCCCCGTCGTAGTGGGCGAACTCATGGGCGAGCACACCCTGCACGGGTGCCGGGTGAGAGCACTCCTCGGGGGAAGGCGGGCCCGTGGTGGTGAGGGCGGTTTCAGCCGCGGTCACGACTGCGCAGCATACAGGCGTGGCGCGCGGGCCAGAGGCAGTTGCGCTCCCCTCAGGCTGAGATACGCGGCGCTCACGGTGCGGCAGGGCCGAGCAGAGAAGCCGAGGGCGCGGGCGGCCTCCGCCAGACGGGCCGCACTGCCGGCGTCTCCGGCGAGGGCGAAGCAGGCGCCCCCGCTTCCGGTGAGGTGCCAAGCGACCTCGGGCACTCCTTGGCGAAGGGTGGTGAGGGCATGGCCCAGCTCGAGGTTGGCCCGGCAGGCGGCGGCCTCCAGGTCGGAGCCGCAGAGGCTCGGGTCCGGCGCGTCCCCGCCGGCCAGCAGCCGCGCCAGGGCCTCCGGCCGATCCGGCCCCCGCCACTCGTCGGGCGCGAGGGCGGCGAAGGTGGCGGCGGTCGAGCTGCTCCCGGCCAGGGCGATGGCCAGGTGGAATTCCCGATGGTGGAGGCGCTCCAGTCTCTCCCCCGCCCCGCCGACGAGGAGGCTGCCCCCGGCGAGGCACGCCGGCACGTCACTGCCGAGACCGTCGCCGAGGTGGCGGAGGTTGGCTTCCGTAGAGCCGGGAAGCTGGCCACAGAGGAGGCGGAGCACCGCCGCGGCATCCGCCGAGCCCCCACCCAGCCCCGCCGCGGCGGGCAGGCGCTTCTCGAGATGGAGGCGCACGCCCCGGCCGGCCCGGGAGCGAAGCAAAGCGAGAAACGCGGCCGCGGCACGCTCCGCCAGGTTGCTGCCGTCACCCGGCACCAGCCCGGCGGCCGGCCCAGAGAGGGTGATGCGCACCCCGCGTCCTTTGTCCAGGACCAAGCCGATCAGGTCGTGCCAGTCGAGATGGACCACCACGGAGCGGAGATCGTGGCGCCCGTCGGCGCGGCGGTCGACGACGCTGAGGGCGAGGTTGAGCTTGGCGTAGGCGGGCCCGAAGATCATGGACGGATGGTGGGGGATTGCTATACTCGACCGCCTCTCTCCCGCCACAGCCGGCGGGCGCCCGGCCGCCCGGGCGGTTTTCCTCCGAGGTGCACCCGTGGCCAACTCTCGCTCCGCTCGCAAGCAGATCCGTGCCAGCGAGCGTAAGCGCGTCCGCAACCGGGCGGTCCGCTCCGCGGTGCGCACCCGCGTCTCCCGCGCCCGGCGCTCCCTTGTCTCCGGCCAGACAGCCGACCTGGAGGGCGAGCTTCGCTCGGCGGTCCAGGCTCTCGACAAGGCGGCGGAGAAGGGGATCCTGCACCGCAACAACGCGGCGCGGCGCAAATCCAGGCTCATGGCCATGGCGGCGAAGCTCACAGCGATGAGCGGAAGCGAGCAGGAGAAGGCGGCGACCCGCTCCGCGGCCGCCGGCGGCAGCAAGGGAACGACGGCGAAGGCGGCCCCAGCCGCGGCGGCCTCCCGGAGCACGACCGCCAAGCCCGCCGGGACCAAGCCCGCCGCGACCCGAAAGGCCCCCGCCAAGCCGGGCGCGGGGAAGGCGCCCGCCGCCAAGCGGACGGCCCGGACCTCCTAAGCCCGCGCGACTCCAGGTCCGAGCCTCAAGTCCACGCCCTGCCCGAGAGGGCTCGGCGAGGCCTGGTGTCCTCGACGGAGCGAGCGGCGGCGAGAGCGAAGCCGGCGAGTCCCTCGCGGTCATCCGCCTCGCCGGTCTTGATGGCGACATCGAGCCTATGCAGCCGGCGCAACCAGGATTCGACCGTCTCTGGAGCCAGGACGCGCGCCTGCCGAGCGAGCCGCTCCGCCCGCCACTCAGGAATGTGCAGCCGGGCGGCCAGCGCCCCTGAGGTCGCTCCGCTCGCCAGCAAAGCCTGGGCGCGCCGCAACTCGCTGAGCTGACCAGCAAGCGTGGCGAGGAGGTAGATCGCCGAGCGACCCTGCTCCACCATGGCGATGGCGGCGGCGGACCCCAGGGCCGGCTCGGCCCCGAGGAGCCGCTCGAGGACGCCCCAGACCTCCACACCCTCGGCGCCGCCGACGAGCCTGCGCAGAAGGTCGAGATCGATCGCCGACGGGGCAGGGCCGGCCACGTGGTGAACGGCGCCTTCATCCCTCCCACTCTGGAAGGCGCGGAGCTTGTCGAGCTCGGCGGAGATGACGCCGAGGTCGGCTCCGGCCACACCAAGCAGATGCTCGACGCCCCCGGGGGGAAGACGCAGGCCGCGCTCTGCCGCGGCGTCCCCGATCCAGGCCCGGAGCTCGCGACCGCGAAGGAGAGGTCGCTGCAACACCGTGCCGCCCAGCCGAGAGACCGCCGCCAGCACCGGATGGGTGGCGGCGACCTGCTGGTGGGCGACGATGCAGAGAGTGGTGCTGGGAGCCCGCAATTCGAGAGCCGCGGCCAGATCGCGGCCGCCATCGCCGCTGCGCTTGCCACCGGCGAGCTGGGGCGGGTCGCGAAGGAGCACGTGGCGGCGCTCGTCGAGGAGGGGAACCTCGGCGAGCGCCGATCGGACACGCTCGATCGGGGCCGGCGGATCGATGACCTCCACGCCGAGCTGGGCGGCCCGCGCCAACTCCCGCCAGCGCGCGACCTCCTCGTCGATACGGTGCCGATCGTCGCCGTGGACGAGAAGGAGTTGGTGGGCCGGGGAGGAGGCGCCCGCCACACTGGCGTGCTCCGTTCGCCTATCCGCAGACGCCATTGCCCAACCCAGCCGTGCGGCGGCGGGGAGGAGCCCCGACCCCGGCACCTCGCTTCGTCACGCTCTTTCAGCGTCCCCCCAGCCGGTAGCGTCGGTGCCCGTCGTCGCCGCGGTAGGTCTCGGCGCCGGCTCGTTCGGCGAGGAAGCGAATCGCCCGCCCGGACACCCGCACGCCGGCGCGGGTGATCTCGTCCGCGATCTCCGACGCCGTGCCCTGACCGAGCTTGGCGATGGCCGCCTCAACGACCTGCGGCGTCACCTCCGCTGGGGTGGCCCGTCCCCGGGCGGAGCGGCCCCGTCCGCGCTTCCGGCGCGGCGGGGGAACCGGAGTCGGGCCGGCCACGAAGCGGCTGCGCCGGCCCCCGTCCGCCGGCGCGGCGGCGGATGCCCGATCCAGGAGCGACACCGCCTCATGAACCTCGAGCCGCAGCTTGGCATTGTCGGCGCGCAGCCTGGCGACCTCTTCGACGAGGGTCTCGATCCGCTGAACCAACCTCTCGGCGGCGCGGATGATCGGAGAAGCTCCATCGGCGGATGCCCGCCGGCCACGGGCGTGCCCGACCTCCGGCCCACTGTATGTCATCGCCGTTTCGTCCTCGGCGAGAATAGCCATCCTACACTCCTCATCCCACCAACTTTGGAGACGGTGCCGACCTCGCGCCGCAGTCGAGCAGAGCCGCCTCAGCCTAGCCGATCATAGTCGCGGGGACCCGGCGAGTGCGACTGCAATCAGGACCATTGTCTCAGGATGGAGACTGCCGCCCAGCCACACCCCGAGCTCGTGTCTGAGCGGTTGCACTCTTTTCGGCAGCCACAGTGGAGGGTCCTCGCCTCAGCCCAAGACGCGGAACAGCTTCGCCGAGGCCTCCCGGTGGCCTGGTAGCATGGGCTTCCCCAGGGGACGTAGCTCAGCTGGGAGAGCGCTTGCATGGCATGCAAGAGGTCGGGAGTTCGAGCCTCCCCGTCTCCACTTCGCTGGTGTTGCTGGGATTTCCCGTGGCACGGTTCGTGCCGGATCGCCTCTTACCGGGCCTGGCCGGCGTCAGTTAAGCGCTCTCTTGCAGAGCCCCTCCGGAAGCAAGCTCGGAGGATCTTCGGTGGCCCTGGTGCGATTTGGCCCGTCTCTTCGCCGCCTGCTGGAGGTCATCGCGCCAAACCCCCCAACGCACGCCGTCGCGTGGCCGGCGGCCGCCGGCCTCCAGCGGAACCTCGAATACCATTGATATCACTGCGCATTCGGGATTCCCGATCCTTCGCTCCGACGGTCGGCTCCCCGACGGCTTCCCAGCTCCCGCCCAAGGGGCTCCTGATCGCAGCAGTCAAGCGCGCTTGAAGGGACGCCCCAAGAGGACGACGAGATCAAGCCAGCTCACACGCTGCCCAGGATCCTTCTCAGGCAACGGTGATCCGAGCGATGAGCGAGCGCACCGGCCACGTATACAGGTACAGGCGAGTCTGCATAGTTGCACGAAACCGTCGCGATACGGCGCGTGGTCAAAGAGCGAACCTCAGCCACGAGACGGGCAGTCACTGACATGTCTGACCCGGAGGTCGCGAGCCTTCCCACCACGGGAGATGCGGAGAATCAGCTCGTCCCCGATCTCATGCTGGCGAATCGCCTTCTGGACGTCCGGGAAGTCTGTAATGGGCTTACCGTCCACCTCGATGAGGCGGTCCCCGCCGAGAACACCGCCCTCAGCAAGCTGACTGCCGCGCCGGGGAAGCGAGATCGCCAATCCAAGCTCGCCGTCTGCCGCAGGTTCAGCTTCGAGCCAGGAACTCGTTAATCCAACTGCGCCCGGCGGCAGTGCACCCGCAAATCCCGATGCTGCACATGGGGCAGATACAGCGGCAGTCCTGGCCCTGACGGTGCAGCTCGCCCACGACAACGCTTGGACACAGGCACGTTAATAGGCGAAGCGCCTTCGTATAAGTGCTGAGGTGCCGCGGTGCGATCTCCCGTAGGTTGGGCTCGTACAGCCGAAGGGCCAGCTCGATCAATGCGGAGTACTCGGTGACTGCGAAGCTGCACGCTGCGCAAAAAGTCGACACAACACGAACCGGCTCTCTGGGTGGGTCAGCGAGCAGACGTGTGATCGGCAGTCTCAAATCAGCGGCCGGCTCCACGCCTTGTCCACGGAGATGGTCCTCGAGCGTTCGTCGCTGGTCTCTGGAGTCCGCTTCGATCGCACGCAGCGATGCGTGAAGAAGAGGATGCGACAGCATCACGTCCGCCTGGCGGTCAATGGCCTCTTCGATTGCTCTCTCGGTGGCCACCAACGCGCTTACCTGGTCGAAGATAAGGGACGGTAACTCATTGATGGAGTTCATAGACGCCGATCTCCTCCCGCCGGTCGTATTCATTCTGAAGGCCTCCACTCTCGTTGAGAGTCCCGGCGGGTGCTTGGTCCGGCTCCATAGTCAGGGGCCGAGTGGCTCTGGTTGGTAGCCGCGACCTGGGGCAGCAGCCAGGTGCTGCGGGTCATGCCGACGTAGTCTGGGCCTCTGAGGCTCACCCCGCTCCTCGACGGCTACCGCGGCTACCTCGCGTCCATACGGGAGGTTCTCATGGGCGGGTGGTCCGACCGTCTCCAGTCGCGGAGCGGCCCTCGAGCGGCTCTCGGCCACGCGCTTGCCTTCTCCACCTGGCGGTCACTGGTTTGCGAGCAGGATCTTGACGATGAGGCGTCTGTCGAGCTCATGGTTGCCGTGATTCAGCTTGCTGCTCACGGTAGCTGCTACGTAGTGCCCTGTGGGGCTGACGGCGGCGACAAGCCTGCGAAGGGGTCGCGAGCCTCGATGCCCGAGAAGCGGCGGAAGCCTCGATCACGCGTATAGATCGCAGCCACGCCCTGCTGGCGCATCAGGGTGGCAATGTGCGCGTCAGGGATGTCGTTGCCCCGCGGATGGTCGCCCGCAGTGCTCCGAAAGAGATCCCAGAAGCCATCATCCTCGCCTGGGGAACGCACGTGAGGCCGGCTCAGAAGCTGGGTCAAGTTGGCGATCGCCTCGGAGGGGCTGAGAGGGTGGGGCAGGATGCCCGGGTGGGTGACGATGCGCAGATAGCCGAGCGCCACTGGCCAGAAGAGATAGACGAGCTCCGGCCCGGTAGCGATCTCCTCAAGAAGACTGCGCGCCCGCCGGTGTAGTGGATCCGCCTCGTTGCTCGCGTAGACCAGGATGTTCGCGTCGAGAGTGACGCTCATCCTGGCTCGTCGAGGATGGCTCGCACTGCCTCACGGTCCTCCAGGTCGACCCGCGGGCGACCGAGGTTCCGGCTGATCCACCCGAACGGCGGCGCGCCGGCGGCGGCTCCGCCCCCCGCCAGCGATCGGGCGAGCAGCTCGGACGCCACCTGCCCCATGCTCTTTCCTTCCTCGCGTCCGCGTCGCCGCAGGGCGCGCAGCACGGTGGGATCGACGTCCAGGGTCGTCCGGGTCATGATGCCTGATGTTATCATTATCATCATCAGATGCGCGGCGTGCCTCTACTCAAGGGAGGGAAAGACCGTCCGCATCACACTGCAAACGCCCTCGTCCCATTTACTTCCCAGCGGCGAAGTCAAGCTCGGACTTGGACCACTTCCCAGGAAGCAAGTGCCATGTTCCGACGTGGACCAGCCTATGCCGGCGACGAAAAACGAGAGCGTTTCAATGGCATCAAGAGGTCGGGGGTTCGAGCCCCCCCGTCTCCACTTCGTTGGTATTGCTGGGGTTTCCCGCGGCATGGTCCGTGCCGAATCGCCTCTCACCGGGCCTCTCTCGCGTCAGTTAAGCGCCTGATCAGCTCAGCCAATCGATCATCAGCGCATTTCAGAACGGAGGTGAGGGCTTCCTCGAGGGGACCATGGCAGCGGCGCTTCCGCTCCTCTGGCTCCTTGCGCTGGCACTGCATCTCGCGCGCCCATACATGTTGCGCACTACTCAGAAGTTCTCACTGCGTTTGGGGGCCGACATTTGGTGGGTGCTATACATTGGGCTCCGAGACATCGTCATGGTCCTCGTGGCCGTCCTGAGCTTCATGTATCTGTACCCGGACGTGGTCGTCAACGATGCGCTACCGATCAGCGGCTCGCTCGCCACAGTTGCCATCTTTGCCGCCCTCCTAGTGAAGCTGGTGGCAGACACCGACGACGATCCCCGCGCATTCAAACTCCTGTCCACACTTCTGGGTGCCGGCAGCGCGCTCTACATCGTTCCCACGGTGGTAGGAGTGCAACTGGCAGCGGTGGGTACGGGTCCAGTGTGGACGAACCTCGCGAAGGCGCTGGTCACTCACACTGACCAGGGGGTGGCGGTGGCGCTTTGCTGGATCTCGGTAGCCGCGATCGCCGTCATGGGCTTGGTCGCACTGACCTATGACTTCCGAACGCCAGCTCATAAGAGAGGCAGCCGCGCGCACCGGGGCGTGGCCGGAGCCTGATGCGAGAAGGAGCATGAGATGAGCTCAGAAGACATCACCAAGGCCATAACTCACGCGATCACGGCCGGCGGGATGCAGTGGACCGTCGCAACCATCGCAGCGTTTATGCCCACCCTGTGGGTGATCACGGTCATCCTTCATCTAGCACGGCCTGTGGTGTTGCGCACCGTTAGGAAGCTGTCCCTGCGCTTTGGCGCGGACGTGTGGTGGCTCGGGTACGTTCTCGTGCGCGACGCCGTCATGCTGATCACCTTCGCGCTAAGCACGATCTTCTTGTTCCCGACCCTGATGCTCACGATTCCGCTTCCGCTCACCGCTCCGCTGGCAGGCCTCGTGCTGTTTGCAAGCCTTTACGTGAAGCTGCTCTACGACGCTGACGACAGTTTCCAGGCATACCGCGTGGCAACACTGCTGATGGCGGCCGGAGCCGCGCTCTACCTGATCCCACAGATCATCGGCATCGAATCGACCTCGCAGGGAGCGCTCTCCGGTGTCGCGTCGTTCCTGACTTCGACGAGCAATACCGGCTGGGCGGGCCCGCTCATGGTTGCCGCCCTGCTTGGGTATATGGGGGTGGCCAGCCTGATCTTCTACCAGGTAGTCTTCGGCGGCGTGCGTCGTTTAAGGAAGCGGGAGCAGCTTGGCAGAACGACGGGCGTGGCAGCTTAGAGAGGACTTCCGCTCACATCGACGCCTGAAGGCTAGGGGTACCCGTCATGTCTGCCAGCATGGCTGCGGCGCGCGAAGCTATGGGCATGAGTTGCGCCTGCCTCCGCTGACGAGCCCTACCGTGAAGCCCTGTGATGCCTGAGCCTGCCGCATCAGCGAACTCGCGGCCCTCAGCTTCGTCTGAGCGTAATCCAGAGATCAGGCTTGATCATTCCCGCCACGAACTGTGGTGGGAACCGGGGTCCGTGACACCGATAGCTCACCACCTCGTCGTCGGCCACATCGAAGGAACGCTGGGGGGCTGACGTGGCGTCCGTCACCAAATCGCAGTGTGTGACGACCAGGCGCCAGCGATACCTCGCCGCGGCCTGGGTCTCGAGCGGATACTTCATGGCGGGATCGGTGCTGTCGGGTCTCGGTTTCGGCATGGCCTTTCTCGGCGGGCTCCGAGGACTGGTGGTCGTCATACCGGCTGAGCACCGCGGGGCGGTGATGGCCGCCTTCTATATCACCGCCTATGCCTCCCTGTCGGTGCCCGCGGTCCTTGCTGGGCTCCTTGTGCCGCACTTGGACTTGGCGTCGACCTTCGAGATCTTCGGGAGCGTCGTGGCGGGCATCGCCCTGCTTGTTACTGCGCAGTCATGGAGAACTCGCCCGCGCTCCTTGGTGCCGCAGCCCTGATCAACCGTCGACGCCCCACGGTCCCGCCACGAAGTCGCTCGAAGATCCTGATTTGGAGCTCGCCCATTCTGGGGGTGATCAGCGGATCTGCCGCACCCGCCCAGCGCGCCCCCATGCTCGGTCGGCGGTCCAGACCTCCGCGTCGTGCCGCTCGCCCAGGGCGAGGCAGAGTCGGTCGGCGAGCGAGAACCCCTCTCCTTTCAGCCATCGGCGAGCTGCCCACTCGGCGTCCTCCTCGGTGACCGGTTCGACGGTGAGCCCATAACTCTGGAGGAGCGCTCGCGCCAGCCCCCAGCTCCTTCCATGCGCCCGCACCTTCTGCGCCACCTCCGACCAATTGGCTGCCCCACAGACGCCGCCTGCGGCAAGCGCACCTTCGACGACGTCGTGACCGCGTTCGCCCGCCAGGTAGGCGAGGAGAGCCGACGCGTCGAAGACGTTCAGAGGGAGTCCTCGGCAGCAGCCTCCTGGCGGCGCTCGGCCAGCAGCTCCCTCACCAGATCCAAACCGGAGAGCTCCGTCCGCACGCGCTCACGAAGCTGTTCCTGGGTGAGAAGAACGAGGCCGCTCGCCGTCTCGACGAGCGTGAGCGGCGTCCCTTCAGCAAGCCCGGCACGCTCTCGAAGCTCGGCCGGGACGACGATCCGGCCGCGTTCTCCCATTCTGACTCGATATGTCCCACTCATATGACCATCGTACCACAAGCTATATTCGCATGGGCAAGCGGACTTCACCACCGGGCGTGGGCGGACCGCGGCAGGTGGATGGCGGCGGCGCCGGCGTTATCGCCTCCCGGCACCGAGCAAGCGCCCTCCTCCCATTTACTTCCCAACAGCGGCGGCAAGCTCTGGCTTGGAGCGCCGCGATGGAAGCAAGCGCTGAACTCGAACTCCACTCAGCCTATGCGCCCGCCAAAGAAGGAGAGCGTTCAATGGCATGCAAGAGGTCGGGGGTTCGAGCCCCCCCGTCTCCACTTCGCTGGTGTTGCTGGGATTTCCCGTGGCACGGTTCGTGCCGGATCGCCTCTTACCGGGCCTGGCCGGCGTCAGTTAAGCGCTCTCTTGCAGAGCCCCTCCGGAAGCAAGCTCGGAGGATCTTCGGTGGCCCTGGTGCGATTTGGCCCGTCTCTTCGCCGCCTGCTGGAGGTCATCGCGCCAAACCCCCCAACGCACGCCGTCGCGTGGCCGGCGGCCGCCGGCCTCCAGCGGAACCTCGAATACCATTGATATCACTGCGCATTCGGGATTCCCGATCCTTCGCTCCGACGGTCGGCTCCCCGACGGCTTCCCGAGCTCCCGCCCGAGGGGCTCCTGATCGCAGCAGTCAAGCGCGCTTGAAGGGACGCCCCAAGAGGACGACGAGATCAAGCCAGCTCACACGCTGCCCAGGATCCTTCTCAGGCAACGGTGATCCGAGCGATGAGCGAGCGCACCGGCCACGTATACAGGTACAGGCGAGTCTGCATAGTTGCACGAAACCGTCGCGATACGGCGCGTGGTCAAAGAGCGAACCTCAGCCACGAGACGGGCAGTCACTGACATGTCTGACCCGGAGGTCGCGAGCCTTCCCACCACGGGAGATGCGGAGAATCAGCTCGTCCCCGATCTCATGCTGGCGAATCGCCTTCTGGACGTCCAGGAAGTCTGTAATGGGCTTACCGTCCACCTCGATGAGGCGGTCCCCGCCGAGAACACCGCCCTCAGCAAGCTGACTGCCGCGCCGGGGAAGCGAGATCGCCAATCCAAGCTCGCCGTCTGCCGCAGGTTCAGCTTCGAGCCAGGACTGGTTAACCCCGATCATTCACGCCGACAGGTGATCGGAGAGGAGCCCCGGCGCGAAAGCGCCCTCCGGTAAGGGAAACTGGCGTGGACCAAAACTCCAGCAACCCAACCAGGAGGGGTAGAGTAGGCGACTGGTTCAGCGTAGGCCTCCCCAGCCGCCCCTCATCGAACCGTGCATGAGGTTCTCCCTCACACGGCTCTCCGACGGTGTTCACGTGACCCCTATCGCAGGCGCGCCATACCGGATCGTCCCAGTGAGGCAGTACACACCGAGGCGCTGATACCAGTCATGGGTGTGCGCGGTGCCCCAGCGCCGTCCAGACTTCTGATGCTTCTTGCTGTCGAAAAGCGCCAGTCGCTCATGAACGTAGCAGTCGATCTGGTCGAACTTCTGCGTCGAGTTGCCCCAGCGGAAGAAGTTGCTCCAGCCTCGGAGGACCGGGTTGAGCTCAGCGACCAACGCACCGATCGGCCACTTCAGACGGGATCGCGGAGCCGTGATCGCCTTGACCTTGGCCCTGATCGACGCCATCGCACGTCGCGACGGCCAGCGGTGCAAGTACCGCCGCCCATACCGGAAGGACCTGACCATGCGCAGATGGAACCCCAGAAAGTCGATGCCATCGGCCCCGTCACCCATGCTCACAATCCGGGTCTTGTCCGGGTGGAGCTGAAGGTCGAGGGCTTGGGCCCGATTCTGGAGCCAGCGAAGGGCATTGCGCGCGTCGGTTTCGCTCCGACACAGAATCACGCCATCATCGGCGAAGCGCAGCCACGTACCGAGAGGCTTCGCCTCCTTCTCAAAGAGGGCGTCGAGGGCATGGCCGTAGATGTTGCTGAGCAAGGGGCTGACCGTCCCGCCTTGCGGAACGCCCGTGCTGGAGACGACGATGCCGTGCTCCATCACACCCGCTCGCAGCCACATCCGAATGAGCCGCAGCACCCGGCGATCGCTCACTCGCCTCGCCACCAACCTGAGCAACAGATCGGGGTCAAGGCTGCCGAAGAAGTCCTTGAAGTCCAACTCGACGATCCACCACGCCCCACGGTTCACCTCCGAGCGGATGCGTTCCAGCGCTTGGTGTGCACTCCGCCTCGGCCGAAACCCGTATGAGCAGGGGAGAAAGCCGGCCTCAAACAACGGCTCCAACACCAGCTTGGCCGCGGTCTGGAGCACCCGATCACGGACCCGGGGGATTCCGAGCCCGCGCCGCTCCTGCGGCCGCCCTGGCTTGGGGATGTAGACCCTGCGCACTGCCTGTGGACGGTACCGCCCGCTCAGCAGTAGCCCGCGCAACTCCACCAGCATCCGCTCCACCCCGTAGGCTTCGATCGCCTCGATGGTCTCGCCGTCGATGCCGGCAGCGCCCCGATTGCGTCGGACCTGTTCCCAGGCTCGCCGCAACACATCTGGCCGAGCTATCCGGTCGTAGAGAGCATGAAACCTCCTCTGACGGTTCTGCTTTGCGGCCACGTAAAGCGTGCGCTGAAGTGCGCGGACTTTGTCGTCGGGGTGGTTGGCTCTCGCCATGCCCTCATCCGCCCCTTGCTGCGCACACGCCACCGAAGTGCGGGTCCTTCCCTACGCCGAGTTCTGTTGTCTCGGCGATCATTGGTACAGATATGACCCGCTCCAACTCCCTCCGCACCGCCCCGGACTTCGGTGTGGCCTTATACCGGGACAAGCTTCCGCGGCGATCGACACGCCGTCGGGTGCGGGAGGGCCTCCCCAGTTGACCGATCGGCCTTCCCTGCATGCCGTCGCCTCTACGCCGGAGCGATTCCGGGATGCTCCAGAACCCAAGTCCCGGACTGCAGCCTTCGCCCACAAGTGCCAGGCTCGGCTCGCTCAATCCCTCACGGGTCACTTTCACGACGCGGCAGCGTTCACGTAATGTTGCGGCCTGCAGGTTCGCTTCTTCTCGCTTCGACGCCCACCTCTCGATGAACGTCGGAGATTGACTACCCGGCTCCTCTGGCGGCTTGCCGGGACGGGACTCGCACTCGCTGGTTGATCGGCCCTTGGCTGGGCACACCACTTGCGAAGTGAACGGTACCAGCACGGCACGGGTGAGGGTGGAGGCGGGCGGCGACCAGGTCGTGGGCCATGTCGGGTTGCACGCCTTGGGGGCCTTCGCCGACCACCTGGGGCTGGGTGATGCCCTCTCGGCGCGCATCCAGGCGATCCAGGGGCGGTTGCCGCTCCATGACCGAGGCAAGGTCCTGGTCCACGCCATGCTGATGCTGGCTGGCGGAGGTGAGTGCTGCGCCGACATCGAGCACCTTCGAATCGAGCCCGAGCTGTTCGGCGAGGTCTGCTCGGACTCCACCCTGTACCGGACCCTGCGCAGCCTCGATGGCCCGACCGTGGCGGCGGTGAAAGAGGCCATGGCTGAGATCCGGGCCAGGGTGTGGCGACGGCTGCCGGCGGCCACGCGGGGTCCGGTGGTGCTGGACATGGATGCTTCGCTGGTGGAGATCCACTCCGAGAACAAGGAGGAGACGGGCCCCACTTACAAGGGTGGCTTCGGCTTCCACCCGCTGCTCTGCTTTGCCGACGCTACCGGCGAGACCCTGGCCGGCTTGTTGCGACCCGGCAATGCCGGGGCCAACACCGTGGCCGACCACCTCCAGGTGCTCGATGAGGCTCTCGCCCAGCTGCCGCGCTGGATCGCGAAGGGCCACCACCCCGGCGACCGGCCAGCCGAGGCCCGCCGAACGATCGTGGTGCGCGCCGACTCGGCGGGGTGTACTGAGGGCTTCGTGAGGGGCTGCCGCCAGCGCAACCTCGGCTTCAGCGTGGTGGCCCGCTCCAACTCGCAGATCCACACGGCGATCTCGCGGGTGGTGGACGACGAGAAGAGCTGGCGGCCGGCGATCCGCCAGGACGGCGAGCCTCGGACCGGGGCCTCGGTGAGCGAGGTCACCGAGCTCTGCGATCTCGCGTCCTGGCCATCGGGAACGCGCCTGATCGTCCGCCGGGAGCCGTTGCACCAGGGCGCCCAGCAGAGCCTGTTCCCGTCCTTGGAGTACCGGTACTGGGGCTTCTACACCGATCAGGAGGGCAGCCCCGTCGAGGTCGACCGCTTCATGCGCGCTCATGCCCATGTCGAGGACCACATCTGCCGGCTCAAGGATTCCGGGCTGTTGCGCTTCCCCTTCACCAGCTTCGAGGCCAATTGCGCCTGGCTGGCGGTGGTGGGCTTCGCCGCCGACCTGGTGCGCTGGTTCCAGTTGCTCTGCCTCCGCGGCGGTCTGGCCGTCGCCGAGCCCAAGGCGCTGCGCCGGCGGCTCTGGGATGCGCCGGCACGGATCGTCCGTTCGGCCCGACAGACCATCGTCCGGGTTCTCCGGGGCTGGCCTGATGGCGACGCCATCCTCACCGCCTACCAGCGCCTCGCTGTCATTGGCTGACGCCGACCGCTGCGCCGCTTCATTTCGCCATCACCAACCCTGCGCTGCTTCAAGCACGCCCTGCCTCAGCGCCACCGAGCCCACACAGTCAGGGACGCGGCCGCTTCGCGCCGTCACCGGCGACCCAATGACCGTTCACGGCGACCTGGCGAGCCGGAATCGCGCCGACGGGGGCCTGTCGACCGCCTTCCGTGCACCTGCATGAATGATCGGGGTTAATCCAACTGCGCCCGGCGGCAGTGCACCCGCAAATCCCGATGCTGCACATGGGGCAGATACAGCGGCAGTCCTGGCCCTGACGGTGCAGCTCGCCCACGACAACGCTTGGACACAGGCACGTTTAATAGGCGAAGCGCCTTCGTATAAGTGCTGAGGTGCCGCGGTGCGATCTCCCGTAGGTTGGGCTCGTACAGCCGAAGGGCCAGCTCGATCAATGCGGAGTACTCGGTGACTGCGAAGCTGCACGCTGCGCAAAAAGTCGACACAACACGAACCGGCTCTCTGGGTGGGTCAGCGAGCAGACGTGTGATCGGCAGTCCCAAATCAGCGGCCGGCTCCAGCCTTGTCCACGGAGATGGTCCTCGAGCGATCGTCGCTGGTCTCTGGAGATCGCTTCGATCGCACGCAGCGATGCGTGAAGAAGAGGATGCGACAGCATCACGTCCGCCTGGCGGTCAATGGCCTCTTCGATTGCTCTCTCGGTGGCCACCAACGCGCTTACCTGGTCGAAGATAAGGGACGGTAACTCATTGATGGAGTTCATAGACGCCGATCTCCTCCCGCCGGTCGTATTCATTCTGAAGGCCTCCACTCTCGTTGAGAGTCCCGGCGGGTGCTTGGTCCGGCTCCATAGTCAGGGGCCGAGTGGCTCTGGTTGGTAGCCGCGACCTGGGGCAGCAGCCAGGTGCTGCGGGTCATGCCGACGTAGTCTGGGCCTCTGAGGCTCACCCCGCTCCTCGACGGCTACCGCGGCTACCTCGCGTCCACACGGGAGGTCCTCATGGGCGGGTGGTCCCACCGTCTCCAGTCGCGGAGCGGCCCTCGAGCGGCTCTCGGCCACGCGCTTGCCTTCTCCACCTGGCGATCACTGGTTTGCGAGCAGGATCTTGACGATGAGGCGTCTGTCGAGCTCATGGTTGCCGTGATTCAGCTTGCTGCTCACGGTAGCTGCTACGTAGTGCCCTGTGGGGCTGACGGCGGCGACAAGCCTGCGAAGGGGTCGCGAGCGTCGATGCCCAAGAAGCGGCGGAAGCCTCGATCACGCGTATAGATCGCAGCCACGCCCTGCTGGCGCATCAGGGTGGCAATGTGCGCGTCAGGGAAGTCGTTGCCCGCGGATGGTCGCCCGCAGTGCTCCGGAAGAGATCCCAGAAGCCATCATCCTCGCCTGGGGAACGCACGTGAGGCCGGCTCAGAAGCTGGGTCAAGTTGGCGATCGCCTCGGAGGGGCTGAGAGGGTGGGGCAGGATGCCCGGGTGGGTGACGATGCGCAGATAGCCGAGCGCCACTGGCCAGAAGAGATAGACGAGCTCCGGCCCGGTAGCGATCTCCTCAAGAAGACTGCGCGCCCGCCGGTGTAGTGGATCCGCCTCGTTGCTCGCGTAGACCAGGATGTTCGCGTCAAGAGTGACGCTCATCCTGGCTCGTCGAGGATGGCTCGCACTGCCTCACGGTCCTCCAGGTCGACCCGCGGGCGACCGAGGTTCCGGCTGATCCACCCGAACGGCGGCGCGCCGGCGGCGGCTCCGCCCCCCGCCAGCGATCGGGCGAGCAGCTCGGACGCCACCTGCCCCATGCTCTTTCCTTCCTCGCGTCCGCGTCGCCGCAGGGCGCGCAGCACGGTGGGATCGACGTCCAGGGTCGTCCGGGTCATGATGCCTGATGTTATCATTATCATCATCAGATGCGCGGCGTGCCTCTACTCAAGGGAGGGAAAGACCGTCCGCATCACACTGCAAGCGCCCTCGTCCCATTTACTTCCCAGCGGCGAAGTCAAGCTCGGACTTGGACCACTTCCCAGGAAGCAAGTGCCATGTTCCAACGTGGACCAGCCTATGCCGGCGACGAAAAACGAGAGCGTTTCAATGGCATCAAGAGGTCGGGGGTTCGAGCCCCCCCGTCTCCACTTCGTTGGTATTGCGGGGGTTTCCCGCGGCATGGTCCGTGCCGAATCGCCTCTCACCGGGCCTCTCTCGCGTCAGTTAAGCGCTCTCTTGCAGAGCCCTTAGCGCCCCCTTAGCGCCGATTCTCGCGTCGCCAGCTGCGGGATGAGGTGAGGAGGGTCGGGGCAGGTCCGGGTGATATGGACTTCCGGGCCAGCGCTGGGGAATCGCGGCAGGGAGGCGAAGCCATCACGGAGAGTGCTGGGTGGATCTAGCTGTCTGTAACCATGGTCAACTCCGAGGTGGTCCGCGGGCCAGGGTGGTGAGTTGAGCGACTCATCCAACTGATTCGCTGCAGTTCCATTGCAATTACAGCCAACTCCTGCGCAACGAGCTTGACCTCCCTCGGAGAGTGTGATTTCATATCGTCATGGAACAGGCAGCGATATCACCCCCAGCCAGGGCCGGGGGTGAGTTCTTCGCTGTTCCGTCCACCCCCCTCCAGCGCCGCTACGAAGCCCTGCGGGCCTACCTCTACGAGGGCAGCCCCGCCGCCGAGGCCGCCGCCCGTTTCGGCTACTCGACGGTGAGCCTCCTCTCCGCCGTCCGGGACTTCCGCGCCGGTCAGCGCGACTTCTTCCGGATCCCGCGGCCGGGGCCTCACTCGGCGCCGGCCAAGGAGGCGGCCCGGGCCCGGGTGGTGGAGCTCCGCCGCCAGGGTTACTCCGCCTACGAGATCGCCGCGGCGCTGGCCTTGACGGACACCCCACTGAACCGACTGGGGTGGCCGAGGTGCTTGCCGAAGAAGGGCTGCCCCGGCTCTGGCCGCGTCCATACGCGGCGCGTGGAGGGCCGCGCCGCGAGGTGCTGCGGCGCGCTGAGGCGCTGGACTTCAGCGCTCTCCCGGAGCGCAGCGAGACCCGGGTGGCGGGGCTGTTGCTTGCCATCCCCGAGCTGGTGGCGCTGGACCTTCCCACCCTGGTCAAGGCGGCCGGCTACCCCGGGACCTCGGTCATCCCCGCCCTCTCCTCGATCGCCTCGCTGCTCGCCCTCAAGCTGGTGGCGATCCGGCGGGTCAGCCATGTCGACGACATCGCCACCGACGTCGGCGCCGGGCTCTTCGCCGGGCTGGTCGCGCTGCCCAAGGCAACGGCGCTGACCACCTACTCATATCGCACCGACCACCGCCAGCAGCGCCGCTTCCTCCACGCCCTGGGCCAGGCGATGGCGGGCAGCGGGCTGGCGGCTGGCGATGAGTTCGACCTCGACTTCCACGCGGTGATGCACTGCGGCGAGGACGCCGTCCTGGAGAAGCACTACGTGCCCAAGCGCTCGCAGCAGACCCGCTCGGTGCTCACCTTCTTCGCCCAGGACGGCAGGACCCACAACCTGGTCTACGCCGACGCCGACCTGCACAAGGCCACTCAGGCCCATGCGGTGATCGACTTCTGCGACCACTGGCGCTCGGTGAGCGGTCGCGACCCCGGTCTCTTGGTCTTCGACTCCAAGCTCACCACCCAGGAGATGCTGGGTCTCCTCGATGCTCGCGGGGTGCGCTTTCTCACCCTGCGGATGCGCAGCCCCTCGCTCACCTCCAGGATCGCCGCTCTGCCGGCAAGTGCCTGGCGCACCGTCGCCCTGGACCGCGACGGCGAGTACCGCAAGCCCCAGGTGGCCGAGGATCCCGCAGCCCGGCTGACGGAGTACCCCGGCACCGTCCGCCAGCTGGTGGTCCGCGGCCTCGGTCGGGAGGCGCCGACGGTCCTGATCACCAACGACCGCGCCGCCACCACCAAGACCCTGATCGAGCGCTACGCCCGGCGGATGACCATCGAGCAGCGCCTCGCCGAGGCGATCCGCAGCTTCCACATCGACGCCCTGAGCTCGGCGGTCCCCCTCAACGTGGATCTCGACGTCGTCCTGTCGGTGCTGGCCAGCGCTGTCTGCGGCTCGCTCCGTCGCCGGCTCCGTGGCTACGAAACCGCCACCCCCGACACCCTGCAGCGCCGCTTCCTCTCCACCAGTGGGGTCATCCTCAACCGCCCAGACGGGATCGTGGTCCAGCTTGCCCGCCACACCTACTCACCCGTCCTCCGCTCCGCCGACCTCCCCACGGTCGTCGTCCCCTGGTGGGGCGACCGCCGCCTCAGGTTCGAGTTCCGCTGAGGCCCGGGATTGGGGTCGATTTCGCTGCGCGAGAATCGGCGTTAGCTGGACGGTGGCGCTTGCCGTCGGGCAGCTGGCGGCGCTCCTGACCCAGCGACGCCCTCGCTTACCCGTCGGTGAGATGGTGCTCAAGCGCGTACCGCACTGCCCCCGTGCGTGACCTGACGCCCGCCTTGATGAAGATGTTGTGGACGTGCTGATCCGCTGTCCGCGGCCCGATGCCAAGCTCGCGCGCGATCGCTCGATTCGTCAGGCCGCGAGCCATCAGATGCAGGACCTCCATCTCCCGGGGGGTGAACGGCATCACCAGCGGAGCCCGAGGTGCCCCGAGCGACAGGGTGACGTCACCGCCCAGCCCGTCCGGTATGACGGTGGCACCGTAGTAGACACTTCGAATAGCCGCCAGCAGCGCTTGACCGTGAGCGGACTTCAGCATGTAGCCGGAGGCACCCGCGAGGAAGGCTTCCCGTGCGCACTCGGGATGTGCGGTCAGTATCAACACCCGTAGCGTCGTGTACGTCGCTCGCAGCCGCCTCGTGGCATCGATGCCGCCCATTCCTGGCATTCGAGCCTCCATGACGACGATATCGACCTGTCGCTGGGCGACGAACGCGAGGGCTTGCTCCGCGCCCTCGGCCTCGCCGAGTACAAGCATGTCCGGGCAGCCCTGAAGCAAAGCCCGGATCCCTTGTCGCATGAGTGGGTGAGCATCGGCGATCAGGACGCGGATGACCGGAGCCGTCTGGACGGCTGCATCCTCACCTCCTGGAGCGGGGTCTCGTCGAAGGCCATCTGCCGACTTCGGGGCCACCGGGGTCCAGCCCGCCGGCTCGGACGAGCCCATGTACGTAGTGGAGTCGAGCATCCGAATACGTCTCCAGGATCTTACGTACAAGTCAAACGCTGAAATGCCGGGCCGACTAGAGACTTTCGGCCCTTGTTGAACGGGCCGACCGCCCCCACCGTATAGCCATCCCGTGCCGGGGAGACAGCCATGCCGTACAGATTCGAGTTCAACCGCTCCGAGTGCCTCAACTGCGGCGTCTGCATGGACGTCTGCCCAGTTCAGGCACTCGACATGACGCGGACCACGACCCCATCGATCGAATCCGGTATCCGAGCAACGGCGCTGCGCGAGCAGCCCTGGATGATGGAGTTCCCCATCCAGGCGAAAGAGTGCATCGGATGCGAGCTCTGCTCGACCGAGTGTCCGACCGGCTGCATCGAGGTCAGGGCGGTCCCGGGCACGGTCGAGCTGGTGGCGCCGCAGGGACCCACGTATCGCGACCCTGGGCCGGTCACAACCTGGGCGCCGCTGGCCCCATACACGATGGAGTCCCTGAAGGAGGTGCACTCCGACCCCTGGGGGAAGCTCGCCCACTGGCAGGCGGCTAAGCGCGAGGGTGCCTGGCAGGTGTGGCGCAGTTGGGGCGGCGATGGCGAAGGTTCTGGGACGAGTGCTCTCGTCGCGCCGTGCCAGGAGGCCTGCCCCGTCGGCACCAACGCCGGCTTGTATGTCGCCCTGGTTGGTGAGGGCCGCTATGCGGAAGCCTTCGCCGTGGCCGCCGAGTTCAATCCGTTCCCCTCGGTCTGCGGCCGTGTGTGCACCGCGCCTTGCGAGATCGCCTGCCGGCGCGCTGTTGTCGATGAGCCGATTGCGATCCGCGAGTTGAAGCGCTTTGCCGCTGATTACGGGGGGTCCGGCTACCCGGCGGCGCCGCCTCCGGAGCAGCGCAGGTCCGAACGAGTGGCGATCGTCGGGGCAGGTCCAGGCGGCCTCGGGGCCGCCTACCTTCTGGCGCGAGCCGGCTACTCGGTGACGATCTTCGAGGCGATGCCCGTTGCCGGCGGCATGATGGCGATCGGCATTCCCGAGTACCGCCTGCCGAAGCGCGTCCTCCAGGCCGAGATCGATCGGATTCTCGGGCTGGGGGTCGAGCTTCGCGTCAATTCGGCGTTGGGCCGGGACTTCACGCTGGACGGTCTGCGGCGCGACGGCTACGACGCGATCCTCATCGCAACGGGTGCTCCGATGAGCCAGCCCCTGCGGGTTGCGGGCGAGGAGTTGCACGGAGTCTGGCCGGCAACCGTCTTTCTCAAGCGCGTGAACCTCGGCGAGAAGGTCAAGTTGGGCGGTGACGCGCTGGTCGTGGGCGGCGGGTCCACAGCGATGGATGCCGCGCGCTCCGCCTGGCGGGCCGGGGCCGGCACAGTGCGGGTGCTCTACCGGCGCACCCGCGAGGATATGCCGGCGCAGGAAGAGGAGCTCCGGGCCGCAGAGCTCGAGGGGGTCCACATCGATGAGTTGCTCGCTCCATCGAGATCCTCGGCCGGCAGGGGCGGATGACGCACGTCCGGTGCCAGCGGATGGCTGTGACCGGGAGAGATGAGAACGGGCGCAGCACCATCATTCCCGTTCCAGGCAGTGCCTTTGACATTCCCGCACGGACGCTCCTGATTGCGATCGGCGAGGCGCCCGATCCGTCTATCCTACCCGAGGGCTCCAGCATCGAGGTCGCGCAGTGGGGCGGTCTGCTCACCGACTCCGAGACGCTGATGACGGCTCAGCCTGGCGTCTTCGCGGCAGGCGATGTGGCAACCGGACCCAAGAGCATCATCGAAGGTGTGGCCCAGGGGCAGCGCGTCGCGTGGGCGATCGACCGCTATCTGCGCGGGTTGCCCATGGATCACTACACACCGCCTTGGCGATACCGGCCTGCGCGCTTCGCGACCGATAGGATGGTCATCGACCTCAGCAACCGCCAACGGGCGATCATCCCGCTGGCCACGCGGGACCAGGTCGAACGCGTGGACCTCTACCAAGAGGTGTCGATCGGCTTTGGCGAGCCAGACGCTCAGCGTGAGGCGCAGCGTTGCCTGCACTGCGATGTCATCGCATCTTGCCAAGTGGTCAACGTGATAAGGGAGGTGACCGCATGACACCTGATCAGCTCAGCCAATCGATCATCAACGCATTTCAGAACGGAGGTGAGGGCTTCCTCGAGGGGACCATGGCAGCGGCGCTTCCGCTCCTCTGGCTCCTTGCGCTGGCACTGCATCTCGCGCGCCCATACATGTTGCGCACTACTCAGAAGTTCTCACTGCGTTTGGGGGCCGACATTTGGTGGGTGCTATACATTGGGCTCCGAGACATCGTCATGGTCCTCGTGGCCGTCCTGAGCTTCATGTATCTGTACCCGGACGTGGTCGTCAACGATGCGCTACCGATCAGCGGCTCGCTCGCCACAGTTGCCATCTTTGCCGCCCTCCTAGTGAAGCTGGTGGCAGACACCGACGACGATCCCCGCGCATTCAAACTCCTGTCCACACTTCTGGGTGCCGGCAGCGCGCTCTACATCGTTCCCACGGTGGTAGGAGTGCAACTGGCAGCGGTGGGTACGGGTCCAGTGTGGACGAACCTCGCGAAGGCGCTGGTCACTCACACTGACCAGGGGGTGGCGGTGGCGCTTTGCTGGATCTCGGTAGCCGCGATCGCCGTCATGGGCTTGGTCGCACTGACCTATGACTTCCGAACGCCAGCTCATAAGAGAGGCAGCCGCGCGCACCGGGGCGTGGCCGGAGCCTGATGCGAGAAGGAGCATGAGATGAGCTCAGAAGACATCACCAAGGCCATAACTCACGCGATCACGGCCGGCGGGATGCAGTGGACCGTCGCAACCATCGCAGCGTTTATGCCCACCCTGTGGGTGATCACGGTCATCCTTCATCTAGCACGGCCTGTGGTGTTGCGCACCGTTAGGAAGCTGTCCCTGCGCTTTGGCGCGGACGTGTGGTGGCTCGGGTACGTTCTCGTGCGCGACGCCGTCATGCTGATCACCTTCGCGCTAAGCACGATCTTCTTGTTCCCGACCCTGATGCTCACGATTCCGCTTCCGCTCACCGCTCCGCTGGCAGGCCTCGTGCTGTTTGCAAGCCTTTACGTGAAGCTGCTCTACGACGCTGACGACAGTTTCCAGGCATACCGCGTGGCAACACTGCTGATGGCGGCCGGAGCCGCGCTCTACCTGATCCCACAGATCATCGGCATCGAATCGACCTCGCAGGGAGCGCTCTCCGGTGTCGCGTCGTTCCTGACTTCGACGAGCAATACCGGCTGGGCGGGCCCGCTCATGGTTGCCGCCCTGCTTGGGTATATGGGGGTGGCCAGCCTGATCTTCTACCAGGTAGTCTTCGGCGGCGTGCGTCGTTTAAGGAAGCGGGAGCAGCTTGGCAGAACGACGGGCGTGGCAGCTTAGAGAGGACTTCCGCTCACATCGACGCCTGAAGGCTAGGGGTACCCGTCATGTCTGCCAGCATGGCTGCGGCGCGCGAAGCTATGGGCATGAGTTGCGCCTGCCTCCGCTGACGAGCCCTACCGTGAAGCCCTGTGATGCCTGAGCCTGCCGCATCAGCGAACTCGCGGCCCTCAGCTTCGTCTGAGCGTAATCCAGAGATCAGGCTTGATCATTCCCGCCACGAACTGTGGTGGGAACCGGGGTCCGTGACACCGATAGCTCACCACCTCGTCGTCGGCCACATCGAAGGAACGCTGGGGGGCTGACGTGGCGTCCGTCACCAAATCGCAGTGTGTGACGACCAGGCGCCAGCGATACCTCGCCGCGGCCTGGGTCTCGAGCGGATACTTCATGGCGGGATCGGTGCTGTCGGGTCTCGGTTTCGGCATGGCCTTTCTCGGCGGGCTCCGAGGACTGGTGGTCGTCATACCGGCTGAGCACCGCGGGGCGGTGATGGCCGCCTTCTATATCACCGCCTATGCCTCCCTGTCGGTGCCCGCGGTCCTTGCTGGGCTCCTTGTGCCGCACTTGGACTTGGCGTCGACCTTCGAGATCTTCGGGAGCGTCGTGGCGGGCATCGCCCTGCTTGTTACTGCGCAGTCATGGAGAACTCGCCCGCGCTCCTTGGTGCCGCAGCCCTGATCAACCGTCGACGCCCCACGGTCCCGCCACGAAGTCGCTCGAAGATCCTGATTTGGAGCTCGCCCATTCTGGGGGTGCTCAGCGGATCTGCCGCATCCGCCCGGCGCTCCCCCATGTGCGGTCGGCCGTCCACACGTCCGCGTCACGCCGCTCGCCCAGAGCGAGGCAGAGGCGGTCGGCGAGCGAAAGCCCCTCCCTTTCATCCAGCGATGCTGCCCACTCCGCGTCCTCCTCGCTGACCGGTTCGACGGTGAGCCCATAACTCTGAAGCAGGGCCCGCGCCAGCCCCCAGCTTCTTCCGTGCGCGCGCACCTTCTGCGCCACCTCTGACCAATTGGCCGCCCCGCAGAGGCCGCCTGACGCAAGCGCAAGTTCGACGACCTCGTGACCGGGTTCACCCGCCAGGTAGGCGAGGAGAGCCGATGCGTCGAAGACGTTCAGAGGGAGTCCTCGGCCGCAGCCTCCTGCCGCCGCTCGGCGAGCAGTTCCCTCACCAGATCCAGGCCTGAGAGGTCCTTCCGCACACGCTCACGAAGCTGTTCCCGGGTGAGAAGAATGAGGCCACCTGCGGTCTCGACCAGGGTGAGCGGCGTCCCTTCCGCAAGCCCGGCACGCTCTCGCAGCTCGGCCGGGACCACGATCCGGCCACGTTCTCCCATCCTGACTCGGTAGGTCCCACCCATGAGTGCATCATACCACAAGCTATATTCGCATGGGCAAGCGGACTTCACCACCGGGCGTGGGCGGACCGCGGCAGGTGGATGGCGGCGGCGCCGGCGTTATCGCCTCCCGGCACCGAGCAAGCGCCCTCCTCCCATTTACTTCCCAACAGCGGCGGCAAGCTCTGGCTTGGAGCGCCGCGATGGAAGCAAGCGCTGAACTCGAACTCCACTCAGCCTATGCGCCCGCCAAAGAAGGAGAGCGCCTCAATGGCATGCAAGAGGTCGGGGGTTCGAGCCCCCCCGTCTCCACCAGGGCCCAGAAACCCGTTGAGATTCCTAGATTTTCCGGGTTCCCAACCTCTTCACGACACTTCACCAACAGGGTCCCGTTTGCAGCCGTATGGGCAGCTCGGGGTGACAAACACCATAACCTCGACCGGTCGGCCCAGCTCGGAGACCCGGGCCACGCTCACCTCCTTCAGGCCGTGCTCACGGTCGCCGAGCCGGCGGATGGTATCGACCACGGTCGAGAACTCGTAACCGCCAGGAATGCCCATGTAGGCGATGCGCGGTGCCGCGCCGGGCTCCCCCAGCTGGAGCACCGGGACTCCGTCCCGGTTGCTCAGCCCCTCGCCGACGCCGTGCGGCTGATCCCCGGCGTCGAGGTCGGTGACATGGAGGCGGACGTGGTCGGGCCCGGCGGCGGCCAGCTCCTCCGCAACCTCCCGAACCATCTGCTGGCTCTCCTGGAGATCGCCGTCGGCAGCACCACGGATGACCAGCTGAAGCTCGACATCGCCGGAGAGGGCACCCAGCTCGCCACGGAGCTGCTCACGGATCCGGTCGCTGAGCAGGGTGCTGCGCATAGCTCAGGCCCTGGCGATTCCGCCCCGGCGCGTGCGGAGTCGGAAGGGGACGTACAGCGGGCAGAATCCGGCGGCACCAGTGGCTAGCATCAAGGCGGCGACGACGAGGAGGACGATCCCTGCGGGATTCACAAAGCCAGTACCGAACCCTCCCACCAGTAGCGCGGCGGCGCCGATGACGAGGCGCACCGTTCGATCGGTGGTTCCCATGTTCTGCGGCATCTTCACCTCCAGGGCTGAGCCGGGCGATCTCGCGATCCGGGTTAACCGGCTTCACTACCCTGGATGCGCGAGCGCCGCAGATGGTGCGCGGAAGGCGGACACGATCCGGCGCGACACGCCGGTCGGGGAGCGGACGAGACGCACCGACGTCCAGCAGAAACCGTCGCATCAGGGAGGAGCGGTGATGCAAACGCGCACCGCACCATTTCGCCCCTCCGGTCATCTATGTTCCTGGATTCCATCAGCCGATCGAAGCGTTTATTGCCCACCCGTGATTCCTCGGCTCATCCGGCGGCACCGCTCCCCGACCGCGGAAGCGAGCTTCGCCGCCCAGCCTGACCAGGAGCTCGTCGAGCTCGCAGGTGGGCTTGCTCCGAGCCGAGGCGTCGACCTGGGGTGCGGCGGGGGGCGCAACGCGATCTGGCTGGCCCGGCAAGGGTGGCGGGTCACCGCTGTCGACCTCTCCGAAGATGACCTGATTCGTCTCGTCGCCGCCGGTTCGGGGGAGAGAGTGTCCATCGAGGTCGTCGCCGCCCATATGCTCGATTTCCCGCGCCGAGGCGCGAAGTTCGAGCTTGTGGTGCCTCTCAGCGAGCCTCCTCTTCTGCCTACGCAAGGCGAAGATCGAGGTCGGTTCGCTGCGCACCACGGTGCGCGCGACGACCGGCCGTAACGAGAGAGGAAGGCTGCGAGTCACCGGCCTCGAGGTCATCCTCGAGCCCCAGCCCACCAACCCTGGGGCTGACCCCAGTCGCATCAGCCGCTGCCTCGAGATCTTGAGGACTTCTGCGTCGTCACCGAGAGTGTCAGACGCGGCCTTGAAGTCGGCGTACGCGTGAGAGGCGTGAGCATGCCGCGAGCGGGCGGGCAAGGGATCAGCACCGCCGAGTCCTGAGGGCAGCCAACTCAAGCCTGCGTGAAGCCGCGACGTGACACCTCTGCCAGCGTCCGTCAGCGCAGGGCGTGGAGGAGTCGCTCGACCCTCTCCGTCTCCGCCCGCGGATCCACCCCTTCCTCGCAACTCGCCAGGCGGTGGCGAAGGCTATCGGCGATGAGCCTCAGCCCGGCTCTCTCCAGGGCGTGCGAGACCGCGGCGAGCTGGGTGAGGATCTCGGCATCGTCGCGGCCCTGGCTGAGCATCCGAATGACCCCACCGAGTTGACCGTCAGCCCGGTGCAGGCGCCGTAGCACATCCGAGCTGTCTCCACGCTCCCACTGAGCCCCCGCGGTGTGTGAAGAGCGTGGTGGAGGCCGGAGCTGCAGCCGGTCAGGCGGCCGCTCCATCTCTCAGCACGGCGAGGAGGTCGTTGGCGTCGAGGATCAGGTGGTCGAGCCCTCCAAGCTTCAGCTCAGTGCCGGAGTACTTGGGGTACAGCACTCGGTCACCGGGGGCGACCTTGATCGCCTCCTCGTCATCCCCGACGGCGACGACCTCGCCGCGCTGGGGCTTCTCCTTGGCGGTGTCGGGGAGCACGATGCCGCTGGCGGTCACGCTCTGCTCCTCGACCACCCGTACCAGGACCCGCGTTCCCAGGGGTTTCACCGTCTCGCTCATCGATTTGTTCCTCCATGGTGCCTGTGATCCTTGCTGAGCGCGTTGCCCCAGCTACGCTCGCGCCCCGGCCAGACCGAGGAGGCGGTCGATACGTGGCTGGTCGAAGCCGACGATGGGTCGGCCATCGATCTCGATGACGGGAACACCCATCTGCCCTGTCCGTCGCACCAGGTCGCGCGCCGCTTGGGGGTCGCGGGCGACGTCGACCTCTCGAAAGGCGACCCCGCGGCTGCGCAGGTAGATCTTGGTTCTCTGGCACCAGGGACAGGTCGGGGTGGTGAAGACCAGGACGCGGTGTCGCTGGGCCTGGGACATCTGGGTCACGCTGCCTCCTGGCTGTGGTGGAGCCGAGAACCTCGGTCGGAGGTCCGGGGGCGGCACTGACATGCCGCGCTCCTTGGGCATGGATGCGCGAGGCGGCGGAACGGTGCGTTCCTCCGACTGCCTCCCCGCTCCGCTCTCGCGCCGGTGTGGCGGCGGAACGGGGGCTTGCTGCGATCGACACGTTCGACCGTATCGCCTCAAGAGGCGTAGCCTGCCCTATCGACGGGGCCGCTCGGCGAGCACGCTCACAATGGTGTCCAGCCATGGAGGACGACCCCGCCTCCGGATTCGCGGCCGACCCGCAGGTGGTCTGGGTGCACGCCGACGACGTGGCGCGGCTTGCCCGGCAGCTCTGCCAGCACCGCGAGGATGCGGAGGACGTCGCCCAGACCTCGCTGCTCAAGGCGGCCCAGCACCTCGACGGCTTCCGCGGCGAAGCCAGTGTCCGCACCTGGCTGCACCGGATCACGGCGAACGAATGCTGGATGCTGCGCCGCCGGCTCGCCGCCCGGTCCCTTGACGCCATCCTGGAGAGCTCGACCCTCCTGCCAGGCGCCGCGCATGCGACTGAGGCCGATCCGGAGTCCCTCGTCGAGGAGCGCGAGCTGGGCCGCCTGGTGGTCACCGCCATCGAAGCCCTGCCCAGCCGTCAGCGTACGGCGATCATCCTGGCTGACGGAGGACAGCTCAGCGCCGAGGAGATCGCCGGCACCCTGAACGCCACCGTATCTTCCGTTCGCTCCCTCCTCGTTCGCGCCCGTCGGAGCGTGCGAGCGCAGCTTGCGTGTGAGCTCGGACTACCAGCAGCGCAGAGGGTGCCGCGCCAAGGACAACGGGGATAGGCCCCACAGCCGCAGCGTTACCGGTGCTTCGGACAGTCGACGTCGCCGACTGAGATGCACGGCATTGGACCCGCCCGTACCTGAGGTGCTCTGTACGCTCACCAGCGGACGCGGTGGACGAAGTCATCGAAAATGCCCCGGAGCTGCTCTCGCGTCTCGTCGTCGATGAATGTCGCCATGGGGTGTCTCCTTCTCGCCGCTCAGGGGTGGGACGGCGACCGTCCCCGGTTTGCGCGCCGGGGCCACCGCCCTGCCCCGTCGACGGGCCTGAGGTCACGCCGCAGCCGGCGCTGCGACTCTCTCGGGCTCCGTGACCCTCTTCTCGCCGATGGTGATCTCGGCCCCGGCGACGGGCAGGGCCGCCCGTACCTGGATGCGACGGGTCTTGGCCGCTTCCACGACCGGGAGGGTGAGCCGCAGCACCCCGTTGCGGTAGACGGCAATGAGCTTGTCGAGTTCGAAGTCCTCACCAACTCGGAACTCACGGATGAAGGTTCCCTGGGGACGCTCACAGCAAAGGGCCTCGACGCCCTCCTCGTCCCAGTTGCGCTCCGCCCGCACCCGGATCAGGTCTCGCTCCGCGGTCACCTCGACGGCGCTCGGGTCGACGCCGGGGAGGTCGAACTCCAGGTGGAGCTGGTCGCCCTTGCGATAGACGTCCATCGGGATGCATCCGGCTTGCTTCCCCTCACCGTCCACGTGGTGGAAGGGATCGAACGTCGCGATCATCACTGCACCTCCTCGGCACCGCCGCCGTCGTCAGAGGCGGCTCAGGATCGCGGTCCCGACACCTCGCCGGCCAGTTCCTCGAAACGATGGGCAATTCTTCCGCTGGGAGTTCGCCACCGCGGTGGCCGGCTCCTTGATCGGGATCAACCCCTTTGACCAGCCCGATGTGGAAGGGGCCAAGGTGCTGGCCCGGGAACTCACCGACCGCTACGACAAGACCGGCAGCCTGACCGACCCGGACCCTTTCTTCGAGAGCGATGACCTGCGCCTTTACGCGGACGCCCCCACCGGTGTACAGGGTCGCGGGAGGGGTGACTGACGCACTGTGCGCGTGATGACTCCCAGCGCTTCGAGACTGTCGAGGCGGTTCGCCAGCGTATTCTGGCTGATGCCCACCAGGGCCCGCGACAACTGGTTGAAGCCCATTGGCTTCCAGAGCAGTGCCGCCACGATTCGCAGATTCCATTTCCCCTCGGCAAAGCGGAAGCCCTGGCTCGATGCGTCCGTCTGCCGCCACGCGTGTGCGTCGACGTCGCCGCTCACCGGCGCGGACCTGCAACTTTTCGGCTGACCCGTGTGTTGTGCGGTGACCACTCCTGCAGGGCCATAACGGCATTGGCCACCACGGCGAAAACGAGTGCGTTGCTGAGATCCAAGGCGATGTCCGTTAGTGGCCAGCGGCGCAGTGGAGGCGTGGCCCGCAGGATTGGCAAGGTTGCGATCTCGAAGATCCAGATGGCGACGCTGAGGATGCATGTGTCGCGCCCCCACCGGAGACGGCCGCCGCCGCGAACTAGAGCATAAGCCGCCGCCCACGAGGGGCCGTACCCTGATCGCATCAGCACCCCAAGGGCGCGGGCAACGCGCCGGTCTAGCGAGTGTCCCGTGGCAGCGAGAACCATCCGGTGCACCATCAGTGTGGGCGTGAACACCGGCTCGCGCCCGCCGAGCATCGTGGCCTGGGCGCGGGTCCAGCCGGCCTCTGCGGCCGTCGCCAGCACACCGGCGATGACGCCGCGTGTCAGGCGGGAACGACAGTCTCCTGTCTTGATGGTGTGAGCCCTGGCCTCGCTGGCGGCGGTCACGTTGGCAGCGCCACGGCGCACTCGAGGAGCATCGCATGGACGAAGGCTTGCGGGAGATTGCCCCGCAACTGGCGCTGGCGCACGTCGTACTCCTCGGAGAACAGACCGGACGGGCCACACGACGTTCGGGCCCGCTCGAACCACCGCAGCGCCTCGAGGGGATTACCGGCGACGTGATATTGGAGACACATCATGAAACCGCAGAGAAGGAACGCCCCCTCCGCGTCCCCGAGGGGTCGTGCGTCGTGGCGAAAGCGATACACGTAGCCATCCTCGACCAATTCCTCTGCGATGGATTCCAGGGTGGCGCCGGATCTCGGGTCAGCTGGGTCAACGGCCCCGCGGATGGTGGCCATGAGCAGGGCCGCGTCGACACGCGGATCGTCGGTGGCCCGCTGCCACGCACCGTTGTCAGCGACCGCCGTTCGGCCGGTTTCCGCCAGGATGGTGTCGGCGAGAGTGGTCCACGTGGCACCGGTGCGCGCGGACCCGGGCGCCTCCCTGGCGGCGGCGCGCAGCCCAGCCACGCAGGCCAGTCGGCTGTGCGTCCAGTGGCGCGGCTCGAGTTCCCAGATCCCGGCGTCGGGGTCGGTCCAGCGCTGTTCCACCACGGCGGCGGCCGTCTCCAGGGCGCGCCACCCATCGACGTCGAGACGGTCGTGTTCGGCCGCCGAGGCCAGGAGGAGCAGGGCCTCGCCGACGGCGTCGAGTTGGAACTGTTTGTTCACATGGTTGCCGACGAGATCAGTGCCGCCGGGGTAGCCGGACAAGCGCAGTCGTCGCTGGCTGGGTACGCGCCCGCCCGTCACGGTATACGCAGGCTTGAGCTCCGGGCCGTCGGCCAGCAGTCTCTGACTGACGAAGGACACCGCGCGGTCAGCGAGCTCGTCCACCCCCGCTCGCAGGGCAGCGTCACCCGCATAGCATTGATCACGGATCCACGCGAATCGGTAGTCGTAGCTGGTGCCCTGGCGGGCGCGCTCCGGAAGGGATGTCGTGGCCGCCGCGACCATGCCCCCATCGCCACTGGTGAGACCGAGCATCACCGCACACGCGTGTCGGGCATCCCGAGGTGCCGTCGACGATTCCAGCGCCGGAATCCGGCCCCTCCACGCGGACTCCGTCGCGGCCCAGGCCAGCTCCGGATTCGGGAGTTCGTCGTCAGCGCCTCGGTGCTCCACCACCATGACCAGGTCGTGGTGCTCACCCTCCCGAAGGGTCAGTTCCACCTCCAAGGCCCCGTTGGTGCCGGAGCGGAGGTGGGCACCCTCGGCACCGACCCAGCGGAGCTGCGTGTGCTCGTGCTCGACCACCCACGTGTCGCCCACTCGGTGGACCGAGCGCGGCGCCATCGAGCCGAAGTCAGCCATGGTGCGCACGGTGCAGCGCAACCGAGCGGTGCCCGTGCAGGCGACGATCCGCCGTAGGACCACTGCCCGGTTGGGCCGGCTCGGCAGCGCCAGCGCCTCGCGACATTCGATGGTGGCGGTGTGGGTGACCCAGCGGCTCCTCCAGATCAGCGAACGCGGTTCGTAGTAGCCGCCCCAGACGTGGGTCTCCGTTGGGGTCACCGCGTAGGAACCGCCGCCGCCGATCAGCGCGCTGAACAGGGCGGGGTCATGCCAGCGCGGGAAGCACATCCAGACGAAATCGCCATGGGGACCGACCACGATGCCGCGCTCGCCGTCAGCGAGAAGCGCGTATTCACGCAGCACCACAGGAGCGGCTGCGGGATCGGCTGAGACGTTCGCGGCAGCCGTTTGCGCTCGACGGGGTGCCCCCATCGCTCAGGCCACCCGAAACCGTTCGGCGTCCTGCTCTTTGAGGGTGAGCCCGAGCCCTGGACGATCGCCGTCCGGCCGCAGCGCACCGTCGTGGGGGACCAGCACACCCTCGAACAGCAGATGGTCGACGCGCACGTGGTCGTGGAAGTACTCGATGTGGCGAAGGTTCGGCGGCACCGTCGCGGCGTGAACGTGGAGCGACGGCCCGCAATGCGCGGAGAAGGGGAGCTTGGCCGCCGCGCACAGCGCCGCCACGCGCAACCACTCGGTGATCCCTGCACAGCGGCCCGCGTCCGCCTGGATCACGTCGACGGATTGGGCGGCAACCATGATGTGGAAGTACTCGAGGTCATACCCGTACTCGCCGGCACTGACCTCGAGTGGGAGATCGTGGCGCAGCGCCGCCAGGCCGTCGCGATCGTCGGAGGTCACCGGCTCCTCGAACCAGGTGACGCCGCACTCCTCCGCGTAGAGATGCCCAAGGCGACGGGCCTGCTTGCGATCGTAGGCACCATTCGCGTCGACAAAGAGTTCGGCGTCATCTCCGATGGCGTTGCGGGCCGCTCGGACCCGGCTGATGTCCTCCTGCCACGAGGCGCCACGGTCCTTGCCGATCTTCATCTTCACCCGCGGGATGCCACTCTCCACCCAGCCGGCCAGCTGGGAGCAGAGCTCACGCTCCGTGTAGCTGGTGAAGCCGCCGCTCCCGTACACGGGGACGGTCTCGCGCACGGCGCCGAGCAGGTGGTGCAGCGGCAGTTCGAGTGCGCGCGCCTTGGTGTCCCACAGCGCGATGTCGACGGCGGCGATCGCCATCGACGCGATGCCGGGGCGGCCGAGGTTGCGGATCCGCCGCACCATCGCCTCCCAGCAGGCGGTGGTATTCCGTACGTCCATGCCGGTGACCACGTCGACAAGGGTGTCGCGGACGAGCTGGCCCGTGGCGACGTCACCGATCGCGTAGCCGAGCCCGCGCACGCCGTTGTCCAGCAACGGGTGCACAACGACCAGGGAGGTCCTGTCCCACTGCAGGGTGCCATCAGCCTCCGGCGCCTCCGTCGGCACGGTGTAGACGCGGACGTCGACGGACCGCACGCGCAGGCCCTCGGCGCTCACGGCGTCCCCAAGGGCGTGACACCCCACCGGCTGACCACCGTCTCGCCCGGTGCCAGCACGATCAAACCGTCGCCCAACGCGAACGCATTGGGAGCGCACGTCATCGGCTCGACACCGAGCGACCGGCGCCGCCGCACCCTGTCGGGAAGCGTGTCGCCCGTGTACAGCATGTAATACGGGAAGCGCTCATCCATCCACAATCCGACACCGTAGTCCTCGCGACCGCACCACAGCCGCACCCACGCGCGCCCCGACCGGTCGCGTGCGAGGTCGGTGAAGCCGGTGTCCAGCTCGCCGCCCAGGATCCGCTGGCGCGCGCGGAAGTCGTACTTCGTCCCCGCCACCGCGGCGACGCCCACCGGGATCGCCTGCTCGTCCTCGATGAGGTAGCTGCCACCCGGTGCCTCCAACCAGCAGGGGTCGATCGTGTCCGCATCCACCGTGAGGTAGGGATGGCTCCCCACACCGTACGGACAGGCTCGGTCACCGATGTTGGTCGCGGTCACCGTTGACGACAGGCCGTCTGCGCTCACCCTGTACTGGGCCGTCGCCCTCAGTGCAAAGGGATAGCCGGCGCGGGGGTGGAGCGTGTGCTCCATGACCACACGGTCATCCGCGCGGTCGGCGACACGCCAACTCTCCCAGCGCAGGAAGCCATGGATGGCGTTATGCTTGTCGGGCTCCGTCAGCGGAACCTGGTACGAGCTCCCTTCAAAGTCGTACCGGCCATCCCGGAGCCGATTGGGCCAGGGCACCAGCAGCTGCCCCCGGGCCCCGCTGCACATCTCGTTGGGCCCATAGCCGTCCAGCATCCCCCGGCCGTCCACCTCATAGGAGCGAACTCCGCCCGACACCTCGACGCTGACCGCGTGATGGCCGTCGGGGCGGAGATCGATCTCCGCGCCCGACGGCGCTATGCCTGTGCTGCTGACGGCCGTCATGGTCACGACCGACCCGCGCGCCACGCGCCGGACGCGACCGCGGCCGTGCCGATCACCGCGCCCACCGCGATGCCGCGATGGGTGGTCAGCCACGCCTGAACGCTGCGGGACTTGGCCTTGTCGTCGAACATCCCGTGGGTCGCGGCAAGCCGCGGCAGTGGCTCAAAGAGGTTGTTGGGGCGGTCCGAGGCCACCGGCATGCTGGCGATCTGCTGCGACGTGTAGCCGGTCTTCGCAAGGTATCGGTCGGCGATTCCCGGGGCCAGCTTGTTGGCCAGGATCACGGCTGCCGCGCTGGCTCCGCAGAACACCTCGCGGCGACGGTGATGTGCCGCCCAGTACACCGTCTCGGCCGGGACCTCTGGCTGGTAGATGGGCGGAACAGGCATTGGATGGTGGGCGAGCTTGGTGCGGCACCACGCGAACTGCGGCGTGTTGACCGCGGGCAGTTGCACCATCGAGATCCAGACCCGGCTCTTGTTGTGGAGGAGCTCGGTGCGAACGCTGTCGGTGAAGCCGCGGATGGCGAACTTGGCACCGCAGTACGCAGACTGCAGCGGGATCGCCCGGTAGGCGAGCGCCGAGCCCACCTGCACCACCGTGCCGTGGTCGCGGGGCAGCATGCGGTGCAGCGCCGCCATGGTGCCGTGCACGGCGCCGAGGTAGGTCACCTCGGTCGCGCGGCGGAACTCATCAGCATCGATGTCCATGAACTCCGCGAACACGGTGGCCATGGCGTCGTTCACCCACACGTCGATGGGACCCGCCTCGCCCTCCACCCGCTCCGCCGCGGCCTCGACAGCAGCGGCATCGGCGACGTCGGTCGGGATCACCAGCGCCTGTCCACCCATCTGCTCGACCTCGCGAGCGGCGTCGTGCAGGCTCTCCTCGCCGCGGGCCAAGAGCGCGACGTGCGCGCCGCGGCGAGCGAAGGCGTGGGCCACCGCGCGCCCCACACCACCGGAAGCGCCGGTCACCACCACGACTTCGGGTTCATCGCTTGTCATCGGGTGCTCCTTGTTGATGTCGCCAGTTGTCGGTCGCGCAAACCGTCGGCCGGGTCGACCGTGCGTGTGGCCAGCCGTTCGGCGAGGCGCGAGGCGAGCGCCATGATGGTCAGGGCAGGGTTGGCGCTCCCCTGGGTGGGACAGACGCTGCCGTCCGCGACGAAGAGGTTGGGGACAGCCCACGACTGGTGATCACGGGAGATCACGCTGTTGTCGGGTGCGGTCCCCATCCGGCATCCGCCGACGAGGTGAGCGAAGCGCTGGATGCTGAGCACGTCCTGGGCCCCCGAGGCCAGCACGATGTCCCCGATCACCTTGGCAGAATACGCCATGTTCGCCTTGTCGTTCTCGCAGAGGGAGTAGTCGAATCGCGCCACGGGCATGCCGTACTCGTCCTTCTCGTCCGCGAGCGTCACCCGGTTGTCCGGCCGAGGCAGCAGCTCGTTGAGCACTCCGACGGTGGCCCAGTGGTTGTAGTCGCGCATGTACTCGCGCAGCGCACGACCCCAGTGGCCCTCGGCGAGGACATGCTCCGCCCAACCGATGGGCAGCGGCGCCACCGTCTGGACGCTGAAACCACGCGCGAACCCACGCGACGCATCCGTCTCATAGAAGACCTCCGATGACACCTCCGGCGGCGGGGCCTTGTACATGCGCACCTCATCCGGATACCGGCCGGCGGTCTGTGTCGCCCCCTGGACCATCACGTACCTGCCAACCTGGTCCTCGTTGTTGCAGAGCCCGTGCGGGAAGCGCCGCGAGGCCGAGTTCAGCAGCAGGCGAGGCGATTCGATGGAATAGCCGCATACCGCCACGACGGTCGCGCGCTGGAGCCGCTCGACGCCGTCGCGTTCCCGGACGTATCTCACCCCAGTGGCACGGCCGGTCGCATCGTCGACCTCGACCCGTATCGCCATGCTGTTGGCACGCACCTCCACGCCGTGCTCGAGGGCGTCGGGCAGGTGGGTTACGTACGGGCTGGCCTTGGCATTCACCTTGCAGCCCTGCAGGCAGTAGCCGCGGTAGATGCAGTGCGGCCGGTTGCCGAAGGCGCCGTTGACGATCCCCACTGGTCCGACCCGCATGTCGATGCCGCAGGCCAGCGCGCCCTTCCAGATGACCGACGCCGCGCCGCTGACGGGGTGCGGCGAGAACGGATAACTGTGCGGATCGCCCCATGGCCAGTTCTGCCCGGCGACTGGTAGCTCACGCTCCACCTGCGTGTAGTGGTCGCGCAGGTCTGCGTAGTCGATCGGCCAGTCCGTACCGACGCCGTCGCGGGTCAGGGTGTCGAAGTCACTGGGGTGGAAGCGAGGCGTGTAGCCCGCGTAGTGGACCATGGAGCCACCGACGCCGCGACCACTGTTGTTCTTGCCCAACTCGATCGGATCGTCGCCGCCGATGATCCGCTTCTGGGTCCAGTACAGCTCGTGGGAACCCGCCTCGTCGCTCACCCAGTCCTCGTCGGGATGCCAGAACGGGCCTGCCTCGAGGATGACGACGCGCCATCCGTGCCGCGCCAGGCGCTGCGCCAGCACCGACCCGCCGGCCCCGGCCCCGACGATGCAGAGGTCGACCTCGTCGCCGTCGGCGTAGCGCTGCATCGTGTCCTCACCGGGCAGGTCGCGCCTGTCGACGTGTAGCAGGAAACGCGAGTCATTGGCGCTCGGTCCTCGTGAGCCCTTGAGCAGACTTGTCAGCATCAGCGCTCCTCCCGTGCGAAGGGCACCGGATCCTCGTCGGTCGCACCGCGCTTCTCGTAGGGCTCGCGTACCGCCAGTGGCCCGAGTCGCATGTAGCCGCGCGGATAGGCGGGACCGCCGAAACCGATCTCGTTCCATGCCCATGGATGGGAGTAGAACTCGGCGAGCACGGCGCGCATGCAGACCGAGAAGGCGCGCTTCACATTGAGCACGTCCCAGGATTGACCGTGCAGCGAGCCGGCGGCGAGCTGGCCGACAACGGCCTCACGCGCGTCGCCGTCCAGTGCGGCAAAGTCGTCCGCCGCGTAGCGCTCGCGCGCCGTCTCGTCGAGACCGCGGAGCACGATACGCCACGTCTCCCGGTCGTCGGGCATGTCGTCGTACTGGTAACCGTCGAGCCGTCCCGCGCCCAGCCTCTCGTCGACCATCGCGACGACAGGGACGCGCGGTTCGCCGTCCTGGGCGGTGACGACGTCGCAGAAGGCGCGGACGGTCGGCTCCTCGTCGGCAGTGAAGAATGTCAACGGCCGCGACCCCTTGGCCATCCGCTCGTCGATGACCTTGGCCGTGGCTGCATCCCACGTGCCCGCCGCGTCGAAGACGTCGTAATCGGGGTACCGTCCGATCATCTGCGGCGTGGTTCCACGCCGCTGCCTGGGCAACCATGACTTATCCGGCGGCTCACGGTCCGGCCGGCGGTTGGGCAGGTGATCGGACAGCGACAGGTCTGGCACTGGCCTACTTCTCGCGGCGTAAGAGTGCGGCGAGGAGGCCCATTCCCCCGACGATCGTCATGAGGCCGGGCGCCATGATCGGCGGCCCCATCGGCACGTTGTAGGAGGCCAGCCGCCATCCGCCCGGCTTCCGGGCCACGCCGCGGGCGTGGTAGTACTCGCCGACGACCCCGTTGAGGGTGTAGATGCCTGCCGTCAATGGCAGCCACGTCTTTGCCCACTTGCGGCTGAAGACGCCTCCGACGCCAGCAATGACCACGGGCGGTGTCACCAAGATCGGGCTCCACATCATCTTGTTGCCAAAGCTGGCCTTGTAGTGTTCGAAGTAGATCTCCGCGGTGGTGACCAGCGCACCGAACGCGGTCAGGGCGGACAGCGAGCGCTCGAAGCGGCCGTGCTCGACGTTGCGCACCAGGTGGTCGATGAGGTGCACGGGGTCGTCGGGAGCCGTGCTCCCGCGCGCGAACATTTTCATCTCAGCGGCCGGGGACGAACTCGTCGACCTTCTCGCGCACGGCGTTGAGCACGCCGGCGAGCCCATCGGACGGGTCGGCGAGGAAGGACTTGGTGTAGTCCTCGGCCTGCTTGAAGGTGATGTGCGGCGGCAGGGGCGGCTCCTCGGGATCGGTCATGGCGTCGATGACGAAGGGTCGGTCCGCGGAAAATGCCTGGGTCATGGCGTCCTCGATCTGGGAGGCGCGGTCGACCTTGACGCTGCCGAGGCCGATCAGCCGTGCGTACTCGTGGAAAGGCATGTACGGAATCCGCTGTGAGGCGTCGAAGCGCGGGTCGCCTTCCATCACCCGTTGCTCCCAGGTGACCTGGTTGAGGTCCTCGTTGTTGAGCACCAGCACCACGAGCCGCGGATCGGCCCAGGTCCGGTAGTACTTGGCGGCGGTGAGGAGCTCAGCCATCCCGCCCATCTGCATGGCCCCGTCGCCGATGGTTCCCACGGCGACACGGTCTGGGTACGCGAACTTGGCAGCGATCGCATAGGGCACGCCCGGCACCATGGTGGCGAGGTTTCCCGAGAGCGAAGCCTTCATGCCGCGACGGATGCGCACCTGGCGCGCAAACCAGTTGGCGGCTGAGCCGGAGTCGCTACTGATGATCGCGTTGTCGGGAAGGTGCCGCGACAGCGCGGCGAAGAGTCCCTGGGGCCGGACGCGGCCGCCGTCACGGTCCTCGGGCTCCCCGCGGTCATCCATGAGGCGCCACCAGTCCGCGACGTTCTTGACGATCGTCTCCTGGAACGAGCGATCCTGGTTGCGCTTCAGCAGTGGCAATAGTTCCCGCAGCGTCGCCCGGCTGTCGCCGAGGAGATTGACCTCCATTGGGTAGCGGAGGCTGAGCATTCTCGCTGAGCTGTCGACCTGCACCCCGCGTGCCTGACCGATCGGCGGCAGGAAGTTGGCGTACGGGAAGGAGCTGCCGATCACGAACAGCGTGTCCGCGGCCTGCATCATGTCCCAGCTGGGCTTGGTCCCGAGGAGCCCGATCGAGTTCGTGCAGTAGGGGATGTCGTCCGGGATCGCGGCCTTGCCGAGGAGCGCCTTGGCGATGCCGGCTCCGAGCGTGTCGGCGACGGCGAGAACCTCGTCCGTTGCGTCGAGCGCACCGGCACCGACCAGCATGGCGACCTTCTGTCCAGAGTTGAGGACATCGGCTGCCTTGTGGAGATCCTCCTCGGTGGGAAGTCCGCGAGCTCGGACGAAGCCGATGCCGGTGTGCACTGACTTGATCGACTGCGGCTGGGCAACGGCCTTCATGTCCTGCACGTCGGCCGGGATGATCACGGCCGTCACCGTCCTCTCGGCGGCAGCGATGCGCAGCGCCCGATCGAGACAGTGGTGTAGGGCGGAGGGGACATTGACCTGCTGCACGTAGGCGCTGGCCACGTCCTTGTACAGGCTCAGGAGGTCGACCTCCTGCTGCTGGTCACCCCCCATGACACTGGCGAAGGTCTGGCCGACGATGGCCACCACGGGCTGGTGATCGAGCTTGGCGTCGTAAAGGCCGTTGAGGAGGTGGATGGCCCCCGGCCCGGACGTGGCCATGCACACGCCCACCTCGCCGGTGAACTTGGCGTGGGCGCAGGCCATGAACGAGGCCATCTCCTCGTGGCGCGTCTGAACGAACTGGGGCTTATCCCCACTCTTGCGCAGCGCCCCGAGGATCCCGTTGATGCCATCGCCGGGAAAGGCGTACAGCCGCGTGATACCCCACTCCTGGAGCCTCGCCACCAGGTCGTCGCCGACTGTTTCCGCCATCGTTGCTCTCCTCCAGGGTGCCGTCCCTTCCGAGCTTGTCTGAGTAGCCGTGGAATCTCGGGGGCGGTCCCCCGCGAGGCCCCTGCCGTATGGCAGAGACTCCGGGGGAGATCAAACTAACCCGACCCACGGAGGACCGTCTCATGGGAACGTACCACTCCGGCCTGGACGTCGTCACGGCCAGCCGAGCCAAGCAGCTGGCTGCGGAGCTGAAGATGCCGGAGGCAGTCACCATCGCCATGGATGACCTCGCCGGCGCCTGCCAGGGGGGGCTGCTGGCCCTCTGCGTTGGCGCCGGGCCCTAGGTTGTACGGCTCTCGAGTAGAGGAGAGCGTCACCGCCGCCGCCGGGCCCAAGGGCAAGCACGATCCCGCCCGCCGGGCGACCCGGCACGGCAGCGAGGACGGTGCCGTCACCCTGGGCGGCCGGCGCATCCCCGTCCGCCGCCCCCGGGTGCGCACCATCGACGGCACGGCGGAGGTGCCGATCCCCGCGTACGACCTCTTGTCTTCCCGTCCTCTTCCCGCGACCTGCTCACCCAGATGGCGGTGGCCCGGATGCTGGCGAGCCTGTCGACCCGGCGCTACCCCGTCGGCCTCGAGCCGGTGAGCAGTGCGCTGGAGGCGACGGCCACGGGGACCTCGAAGAGCGCGGTGAGCCGTCGCTTCGTGGCCAAGACCAAGATCGCCCTAGAGGAGCTGATGGGCCGACCGCTGGCGGACCTCCGGCCCCTGGTGCTGATGATCGATGGCCTCCAGGTGGCCGATCACCTCTGCGTGGTGGCCCTGGTGATCGACGCCGACGGCCGCAAGATTCCGGTGGGGCTGGTGGAGGGGGCCACGGAGAACGCCAACGTGGTCACCCGGCTCCTCGATGGCCTGGTGTATGGCAGGGATCCCCTCGGGGGTACCGGGCACCTTCACCATCAGGTTGGGCCGATCGATCGTCGCCCACAGCCGTTTGGCCTCGTCGACCGTGGCGGAGGTGTCGTGGGCCAGCTCGGGGGAAACCTCCATGCTCACGTACCCGTCGTCGCCGCCACTCTCGTCGGAGACGGGCCGGAGGACGTCAGCCGCGGCGCGGATTCCCCACCGGCGTACGCGGCCGTGCCGCCGCGATCTGCGCCAGTGTCGACTGCTTGGCCAACTTCGTGATCATCGCGGCTTTCCCAACCTTGAACAAGAGGTGCGGGCTGGCGTGGGTGATGGTGGGATTCGCCTGCCTCGCGGTGCTGGCGATCGCGTTCGCCGCCCGGTACTTGCCGGAGACCAAAGGTCTGCAGCTCGACAAAGGTCATCGCCGTCTTCGAACGGAACGCCGGACCAACCGACTCGACTCACTGAGCCGGAGGGCGGTTCGCGAGGCACACGAGCAAGGGGGCCACCGCCGTCAGACCTGCGCACCCCGTGCGTCAGGCGCGGAACCATCGCTCATCCTCGCCTCGGCCCGGGCCAGTTCGGCAAGCACCTCCTCCTCGACCCCGCTCCTGCCCATGAGGCTGCTCTCGTCAGGAATGCGCCTGTCCTTTGCCTCACCTGACTGTTTGTCGGAGGTGGTGCCGAGATTGGAATCGTTGTCAGGCGATGCCTCATTGGTCATGGTTTCGAAATCTCCTCTATCATCAAACGCAGAGCCGCATTTGAAGAACAGCCGGTTCCCTGAACACCCGAACACCGGTAATGGTAGCGGTTTTCGCTGACTCTGTCAAGAACATGATGACGCTCACGCCGCGGCCTCGGTGTCGCCGGTCAGCGCGGTTCGGGCTGCCGACGGTGTGAGGTGGCGGTGCTCTCTTCAGGTTCCCACCATCGTGTTCCTCATTGCAGCGGTCAAGCGCTGATCCGGCGAGCTGGCCAAACAGCGGACGGGCGCGCCTCGGCCGCGTTCGCGCCCGCGACCCAGGCAGGCGCAGGATGAGACTACGCGGCGTCTTCCCGCTGGCCCGCCCCACGAGACAGGTCGCCTGGGTGCGGCCACGGCTGGAAGCGGCGGCGCCGCGTTCGCCGGTGTCGACCAGAGCCCCGAGCTACGGGCGCCGTTTCGGGCAGGGGGGGCTGTGAGGAGCGCAATCGCGACAAGCTGCTTGTGGTACGCCCCGCGCCGGAGGTGAGCGGGCGGGATGGTGGGTGGGCTTCAGCTTGCTTTCATGTCGGAGCTGGATTGTTAGGCCAAAGGCAAAAGGGAGCGTCGTCAGGCAGGAGCTGCCGGACCTGCAGCAAAAGGAGCTCAGCGGGGTGGTGAGATGGCACAGGCGACTATTGGGCAAACCCAATCGCGCAATCGAGGTGTGCGCACCTCTCGCCAACCTCCCCTGGGATCAGCAGCGACGGGGCGTCAACAACTTGGGTTCTGGGCGTCTGCAGTCACTGTCATCCTCACCGCCGTGTTTGCGGCCATGGCGATCCCAACTCCCCCGCGCAGCGGGCCATTCTGCACAAGCTCGTGCGTTCTCTACCCCTATGTGGACGTTGCGCAACTCGTTCCGGGCGATTACTTCTGGCTCATCCCCGGTGTGCTCCTGGCCCCAGCCTTCGTCGTGTTGATGGCGTGCGTGCATGACTACGCTCGTGATCGCGCAAGGGTCTTCTCCAGGGTAGCGCTGTCATTGGCCGTCGGATATGCGACCGTCATCATCGTTGACTACGCGGCGCAGCTGCTCGTCGTCGCACCGAGCCTCCAGGCGGGCGAAACCCAGGGGTTGTCACTCTTCACCCAGTACAACCCTCATGGCTTCTTTATCGCCCTCGAGGCGATCGGCTACTTGTTGATGAGCGCCGCCTTCCTCTTCACCGCGCCAGTGTTCGTTCGTGGGGCTCTTGAGCGAGTGATGAGTGGTTTCCTCAGCGTGGGCTTTGTGTTGGCGGTGGGTGCGTTCGTCGGACTATGGGTCGTCCAACGGAACTTGGTGGCCTTTGAGGTGGCGGTGCTCATGATCGACTGGGTCGTGCTGCTCGTCACAGGTGTGTTGCTGACGGTGATGTTCTACCGGTCCAAGCCAGCAGGCCACCCTGTGAGCACTTGCGGTGGCGGGACTCGGACGCCTCACGCTCGACCGAGAGCTACCTCGTCTCTGGGAGGTTTCTGAGATGCGTTTGACATGGCGAGATGCGGTTGGAACCCTCCTGATCGCGGCGGCTGTCTCCGTCACTCTCTCGGTGGCGTACGGCTGGAACTGGGCTCTGATCAGTGACGCACAGGCGGGGACGATCGCGCTCTTCGTGCTCAGCTATCCGTCCTGCCTGGTCGCTCGAGCACCCGCTCGGATGGCTGCCGCTCTGGCGCACGAGACCCCATGGTCCCCATTTCTGATGATGGCGACCGCCCTCGGCGTCGCAGCTCTGGCGCTGATGATCGTAGATCTCGTCGTAAACAGCCTTCCACTCCTCGTGGGAACCTGCACCGTTGTGGTTGCGATCTGGGCGCTGACAACCGTTCACCACCTTGTGGAGACCGACCTCGGCCGTCGCTCCACGTCCGGATGTGAGCTCAGATGGCAACAGCCAGCGCGCGTGCCGCGGCCTAGCGATACTTCTCGATGATCGCTCGGTTCGCGAACCAACTCCGCAACCATCCTGGAGCCATCAGGCATCGCCGCTTTTCGTCATCCGGTTCGCTCTTCTTGCTTTCAGCCTCCTCGGTCGGCTTGAGACGGAGGCCACTGCCACAGGAATAGGGGAAAGGAGATCGCGATGGTTCGCGTTGACGGCGATATCACCATTGATCGGCCTCTGGAAGAGGTCTTCGACTTCGTTGCGGATGAGAGGAACGAGCCGAGCTACAATCCGCGGATGATCCGGGCGGACAAGATGACAGCCGGTCCAGTCGGAGTAGGCACTCGGTTCCACTCCGTCATGATAGGAGCGGGAGGCGCCGCGGAGATGACGATCGAGTTCACCGAGTTCGACCGACCGCGACGAATCACCGAGCAGGTCCACCTGTCTCGTATGGACATCAGCGGCCAGCTTCTCTTCGAGCCGGAGCCCGCCGGGACGCGGATGAGGTGGGTATGGGACCTGGCGCCACATGGCTTCCTGAGGTTCCTCGCGCCCCTGGTGCGACGCCTGGGTGATCGCCGGGAACGGGAGATCTGGAGCGGCCTGAAGCGTGCCATGGAAGGCATACCGCGCTCGCCTGCCGCCTGCGGCACTGTTTCCGTCCGCGAAGACGCTGACCGGTCATCGCTCAGAGCCGCGCACTGAGGGCTCATGATGTACGTGCTTCGCAGATCGACCGGTGTCGCAGTTCGCCTCGCCCCGCCGGCAGCGCTGCTGGCGGCTTACGCCCTCTGGATCCGGCCGCGGCTGCTGACCTGGGGCGCCAAGCCGGAAGAGATCTCCCGTACCCATCCCACCGACGAGCTGATCCCCGATCCCGATAACTCGGTGTTCACGATGGCCACCACCCTACCGGCGCCACCCGAGAAGGTCTGGCCATGGCTCGCCCAAGTGGGAGTCGACAGGGCCGGCTGGTACAGCTGGGACAGACTGGACCACTGGGGGGTGCCGAGCTTGGACCGCATCGTGCCTGAGTGGCAGAGCCTAGGAGAGCTTTCATCTGCGCTCGGTCGGCGACGGCCAAACGCGGCTCCTGGCGCGGATGCGCGGCCGCAGCCACCCGAGCGCACTTCTCCGACCCCTGGGCATTCTCGTGGGAGACCCCTTGCACTTCAATATGCAGGTCCGCCAATTCCACAACCTGCGTGCGAGAGTCAGCGCGCACACCTAGAGTCCCGCAAATCAGCCCCTGACCCGCCCCGCTACGCGTCGGCTGACGGTCGGGTTCGCCACTGGTCATAGACGCGCGTCCCCACCATCGGGTTCGGAGGGGCATGCGAAGGTGGTGGCGATGACGGGGTGGGCTCTCCGACCGGTCGGTGTCAGGACAGCGCCGCGGCAGGCCCTGAGCGCGCCGGCCCGGAGCCCGCCCCTATTCGCTCCGCCGCCAGTGCGATGGCGCCGAGGTCGGCCTCATCGAGCTCAAGGTCCGCGGCGCCGATCCAGCCCTCAACCTAGGAGAGGGGGAGCGCGCTCCGACGATGCCGCCCGTCACTGCCTCGAAGCTCAGCGTCCAGGTGCGACTGCGCTGACGGAGACGCCGTGGCGATCGGCTATGGACCGCAGCGCGTCGCGCAGCGCGAGGTGCTCCAGGCGCGGAGGCGTGAACTGCTCGTTCCAGCTTCGCCACGCGTGGCATGCACTGGTTGACTTGCCACGCCGAGCACCGGACGAGGCGCCTACAGGATCTCCTCTGCATCCATCAGCGCCCCTCCCGGGACGCTGTCTGCCCGGCAGGCTGTCTGGCGCGGTCACCAATACCATCATCAAGCGGTCAGATGAGGCTAAGGTGAATTCTGTGGCCAGTGGTAACCCACCGCACTGCGGGACACCCGAAGCAGGGCCACAACGACCTCCAACGGTGAGCGGCGCCTTGCCTTGGGGCATCCGTAGAGCAGCGCCCCAGACCGAGCGGCCAGCGAGTTAACCCGGCATTCAGCGTGGCAGGTCACCCTGAAGTCACCGGGGAGAATTCCCGGCCGACCCCGGCCGACCAGCCGGCGGGAGAAATGGGTTGTTCCGTAGCATCCTTGTTCCTGTCGACGGCTCGGCGCATGCCCGCGCCGCTCTCGACAGGGCTATCGAACTCGTACGTCTAGAAAGCGCCCAGATGGAGACCGCCCATCTCACGCTTCTCACCGCCTGGTCCGCCTACCCGTGGTATGGCGAGGGCGGCGGGCTCGTCGACATCCATGCCATCGAGACCGATATGGAGGAGAGGGCCCGTCAGACCGTCGAGGCGGCACGTCGGCGGGTGCCCTCACGCATCCCGGTGACGACTGAGGTGGTCGACGAGCGTCCGGCCGATGCCATCGTTGAAGCGGTCGCGCATGGGGCCCACGACCTCATCGTCATGGGCTCCCGCGGTCGGGGGCGCCTGCGCTCTCTCCTGCTCGGCAGCGTCAGTCTCGAAGTCGTGCAACGAAGCCCGGTTCCTGTGCTGCTCGTCCATGTCCAGGATCTGAGCGGCTCTGACCCCGACGGCACCAAGGAGGAGGAGGAGCGCGAGCTGGTCGGCGAGCCGGCGGAGCCGGGAGCCGCGGCTCGCTTGGATAGCCGGTGAGGTGGAGAGAGACGTTTGACAGCCTATTCCGTGCACCGGTCGAGACAGCCGGTGCGCCACACGCAGCAAGGAGGTGGACACAGATGGCCCGCACAGGGATGGCGGTAACTGCCTTCGTCGGAGGCTCGACCGAGCGGAAGCCCGGGGAGGTGGAGGCCGAACGTGAGACTGGCGAGCGACGCCAGGACGACACCCCGGAGCGCATGGTGCGTGACGTCATGACCTCACCGGTCGTGACCGTTCCGCCTCAGGCGACAGTGAGGGAGGTGGCTGACGCCCTCCTCCGGAACGGCGTCAGTGCGGTACCGGTTGTTGACGCACGCGGGCATCTGCTCGGCATCGTCTCTGAGGCCGACCTGCTGGTCAAAGAACTGGCACTGGGAGGTGGGGCACACCTCCCCTGGGTCGCCGGGAAACGGGACGACGTCCAGCGACGGCGCGCAGCACTCAGCGCGGTGGAGCTCATGAGCACGCCGGTCATCACCGTCCACCCCAACACCCCCATACGCCGGGCGGCGAAGACGATGTTTGAGAAGAGGATCAAGCGTCTTCCCGTGGTCTCGGGTGGCTGGCTGATGGGGATCGTCAGCCGCTCCGACCTGCTCCACGTCTACCTCGAGCCCGACCAGAAACTGCTGCGCCGAGCCGAGCACATGCTCTCGAAAATCTTCGGACGCGGTGCGGCGAAGCTACAGGTGGCGGTACGAGAGGGTGTGCTGACCGTGAGTGGGGAGGCGGCCACCCGCACCGAGGCTGATCTCGTCACGCAGCTCCTGTGCCAGCTCGAGGGCACCGTCGGGGTGCAGTCTCGCGTGACATTTCGCTGCGACGACGCGTTGACCGCGGAGATCCGCCGCGCAGCACACCTCGAGTCTCCCAGTAGGAGCGAGCCGCGCCACCCTCGGCAATGACCTTCCAGGCGGCTGGCGCGCGGCAGTGAACTCGAGCCGGCCCTAGGGGCGAGGGATGGGAGGATCTGAGACGGCGACCGACGGTTCCGAGCTCCCGCCGCGGGCTGGAGCGACGAGGCTGAACCGCCACCAGAAGAGACGCTGGCTCGGCCTCCTCTCCCTCGTGGGCCTCATGGTCGCGGGGTGCGGGACTCCTTCCGGTAGCCCCGGCGCCAGTCCCAGTCCCTCGTCGAGCGCCCAGCCCTCCGCCACACCGGTTGAGGCGCCCACCCCGCCCCCCTCGCCCTCCCAGTCGCCCTCGCCCTCCTCCTCCCCCACGCCTTCCGCGTGGTGCGGGTCGCTCCAGGGAGGGTCGCAAGCGCGCGCCACCGTGACCGGCGTTCGCGTCGGATCGCACCCCGGCTACGACCGCTTGGTCGTCCAGTTCGATCGCGCCGTTGCTCGCTACGAGCTGACCCTCAATCCAATGGGGATCCGCTTCATCCGCAGCGCCAGCGGCCTCCCGTCACGCTGCGGGGCACCTACGGCCTCCGGCTCCAGCTCAGCAATATCGACCTCCCCAACGGTTACCCGCACGGCACGGACCTCGTCCTCGGCTCCTCGGCCCTCGTTGAGGTGCGGCTCATCGGAGATTTCGAAGGAATCGTCGATCTCGATCTCGGAGTGATCAGCCATGCCTGCCCGACGATCACATTGCTCGACGGACCACCGCGCCCCGTCCTCGACTTTCCGCCCGCCGCGGCACGAGTTCGTATGCAACGCGCGATTCAGACGGCCACGACAGTGATGCCGCGACTGGCGGAATCGGCTTCATCGCAGGTCGTTCAGGGGCGGCCCAGCGATGCTCCCCGCAGGCGGCGGTGGGGGCGCCAGCCACCACCGCCGGGTGTTGCCGCACTGGAATCTTCGACGATCCCGAAAAGACGCTCCTCCTCCCCGGCTCGATGCAACCCGAGGACTGCATCAAGGCTGTAGAGCAGCCTGCGCAGCACGACCACCTCTGCCGCGCTCGGCCCGTCTGGCTCCAGCTCTTGGAGCATCCGATCGAGGGCGGCGGCCAGCTTCCACACCTCGACATGCTCTCGTCGTGCGGCGACCAGCGCCTCTTCGCCACCCACGTATGGAGCGACGCCGGGGTAGAGCCCCTGCTCCTCACGCTCCTCGTGGGGCAGCACCTGCTCGCGGACGAACCGGCAAACCGCCTCGAGATCGGCTCGGGCCTCAGCGGGAGGCACCTGACCCAGGGCGTCGGCCAGCCGGCGCAGCTGAGCGGTGCCGCCGCGCATGTCATCATGCTCACGGAGCACCGCGCGGCTGGCCGCAACGATGTCTGGGGCCGGATGGCGCTGACGTCGGCCCCCGACGGCGCGGAGGGCGTTGAGGATGACCGTGATGTCGATGGCCTCCTGAACGATCGCACCGAAGACCGGGGCTAGGGCTCCGAAGGCTGCGAAGCCCATGGCCACGAATGAGAGCACCATGCCGGCAACAACACTCTGAAGGGCGATGTGCTGGCTGCGGCGGGCGATCTCGACCGCCTCGCCCAGTCGATCGATGCGGTCGACCATCAGCACCACGTCGGCAGTCTCCGAGGAGGCGGTTGCTCCGCGCACACCGAGGGCCACGCCGACGTCCGCGGCGGCGAGTGCCGGCGCGTCGTTGATCCCATCACCGGCCATCACCACGATACCGCGCTGGCGTTCGGCAGCGACCACCTTCAGCTTCTCCGCCGGACTGCAATCCGCGTGCACGACGTCGATGCCCGCCGCCGCGGCGACGGTCTGGGCCACCATCTGATGATCACCGGTGACCATGACGATCCGGTCGATCCCGGCACGGCGCAGTCGCTGGACGAGGCGCCGGGCATCCGGCCGCAGCGGATCCTCGAGCACCAGGCCGGCAACGAGGCGGCCATCGATCCCCACGAAGACATTGGCGAGACCCTCGACGGCAGTCTGCCGCCGTAACCGCTCGGCCCAGGCAGAAGCCGGCGCCCCACCGGTCACGTAGGTGGCACGGCCGACCTTCACCTCATGGCCCTCCACTCGACCGTGAATGCCTCGACCCGGCTCCTCGACCGCATCCTCCGGCATGGTGAGGAGGAGTCCCTGCTCGCGCGCCGCCACGACGATGGGGCGGGCCAGCGGGTGGGTCGACGCCTGATCCAGTGCGGCGGCCATGCGCAGAGCCTCACTGGCCGGCACGCTGTCAGCGGCTTCGATGGCGGCAAGGCGGGCATGCCCCTCGGTGAGCGTTCCCGTCTTGTCGAAGAGGGCGATGTCAGCCCTGGCCAGCGCCTCCAACGCCGCCCCGTTCTTGATCAGGACGCCCCGACGGGCCGCCCGCGACATGCCGCCGACGAGGGCCACGGGGGCTGCCAGAATGAGCGGGCAAGGGGTCGCCACGACCAGAACGGCGACAGCGCGGACGAGGTCGTGGGTGAGCACGGCGGCCAGCGCCGCGATGGCGAGCGTCAATGGCACAAACCACAGAGCGAAGCGATCGGCCAGCCGTGTCAGGGGCGCCCGCCCCGCCTCGGCCTCGCGCACCAAGCGGACGATCCCCGCATAGGTGCTCTCCGCCGCCGGAGCGGTGGCGCGAAGGCGGAATGCCGCGCCGCCATTCACGCCCCCGCTGCGTACGGCCTCACCCGCAGCGCGCTCGACAACCATGGCCTCCCCGGTGAGCGCCGATTCGTCGAGCACCGCGGCTTCACCGACCACCACGCCATCGGTCGGCACCACCTCAGCGGGGGTGACGAGAAGGAGGTCGCCGCTCTGGATGGCGTCGACCGGGATGGTCACCACCGTGCCGCCATCAACACGATGGGCGACAGCCGGGGCGCGGCGGATGAGCGCCTCGAGCTCACGACGAGCACGGGCTGCCGCACGCGCTTCGAGGGCGCGTCCGGTGGCGAGCATGAGGGCGATGATCGCCCCGGCGAGGTACTCGCCCACCGCCAGGGTACCGGCCAGGGCGAGCACCGCGACGATGTCGACGCCAACCCGGTGGCGCCAAAGATCACGGAGGACCGAGAGAACCGCCGTCAGTAGGGTCATCGCGGCGGTCACGGCCCACGCGACCTCAGCAGCAGTGGTCAGGGCCAAGAGCCAGAGCACCCCGCCCAGGCCAAGCACAACCGCCACCGCGAACAGCCTCGAGCCGTCCCAGCTGAGGCGGCGAATCCGGAGCGTCACCATCCGCTCACCCTTCGGCACGACAGTCTGACCTCGAAATGGCGTCAGGAAGCGGGGAGGAGATGGATGAGCGCATGGAGCAGTCCACCGAGGCCCGCTCTCTTGTCAACCGAGAAGATCCCGTCCTCGTCGATGGCAGTCCCGCTCGTCAGGACGACAATCGGGGTCGGCTTCCCCGGCTCCTCGCTCCGGATCATGCTCGAGAGAGCAGCGCCGTCCAGGCTCTCGTTGTCGACGTCAGTGACCACCGCGCCGGGCAGCAGCCCTCGGAACAACTTCCGGCCCTCCGCATCGTCACGCGCTGCATAGACGCGGAAACCGGCGGCGCCGACGAGCAGGGTCAGCAGAGACCGCCGCTCCTGGTCCTCCTCGACGATGAGCACGGAGGCTCCCACACCCCCGGGGTGCCGGCGGCCGTCTCGCGGCAGGGGCGGAGGGGCGAGGTAGCTCGCGGCTTCCACCGCCTGCAACCAGAGGCCCGGTATCGGCAGGCTCATGACGTGCTCCCCTTGACGCGCTGGACCGTCTAGCTCTTTGTCACCACAGTCACACCCCCACGTGAAAGGAAGCTGAAATACGCGTCCCGCCGGCGGCGTTCAGGGACGTTTCAGCGACGTGCTCGAAGCTCTGAGCGGAGATGAGTGCTTTACACCCTATGAGGGCCTGCGCAACCGCACCAGCATCGGAGCTACCCGATAGCTCGACGCTGCCGGTCCCCTTGCCGTCCGTGGGCCTCACCGCGGCAGAGGTGGCATTCCGGGTGGCGCGAGGGGACGTCAACACCCCTGTCGCCTCGGGGCGACGCTATCGAGACATCGTCCGCGACAACGTACTTACGCCCGTCAACGCGATCCTCGCCGGCTTGCTTGTCATGAGCCTTCTGGTGGGCCCGCTGCAGGATGCCACCTTTGGCGCGATCCTCCTCATCAACATCCTCGTTTCCCTCGTCCAGGAGCTGCGCGCCAAGCGCACCCTCGATCGTCTCGCGGTGGTAGCCGCCACCCGGTCTCGCGTGGTCCGCGACGGTCGACAGCAAGTCGTCGCCGCCGAGGAGGTGGTGCTCGGAGACCTCGTGGAGCTGACACGCGGTGACCAGGCGGTCGCCGACATGCGGGTCGTGGAGGCGAATACGCTTGAGATCGACGAGTCCCTCATCACCGGCGAATCCCAATCGGTCGCCAAGCTGGCCGGTGAGGTCGTTCTCAGCGGAAGCTCCGTGTCGTCGGGCGACGCCCGCTGCCGCGTGATCGCCGTCTCGGAGCGCTGCTACGCCAGTTCGGTGGTGGCACGAGCGCGGCACCAGCACCTCATGGGATCTACCATCCGCGCCGATCTCAATCGACTCCTTCTCTGGCTGCTGGTCGCGGTCGTCCCGACATCCGTGCTGCTCCTCGCCAGCGAGCTGCACACTCGGAACTCTGTGACGGAAGCGCTCCGGGGGACGATAGCCGGCACGGTCGCCATGGTTCCCGAGGGCCTGATCCTCCTCACCAGCATCACCTTTGCGGTTGGTGTTCTCCACCTCTCTCGCCGTCGCGTGCTGGTGCAGGAGCTTCCGGCCATGGAGATGCTCGCGCGCGCTGACGTCCTCTGCATCGATAAGACGGGCACCATCACAGAGGCTTCGATGGCCGTCTCCGACCTCCAGGTCTTCCCCACGGCGGGGGCCGACGAGGTCAGTGCTGGCCTCGGAGCGCTCGCACGCCTCGACCGCGAAGCGAGCGCGACGATGCGGGCTCTCCAGGACCGATTCCCCGCTCCGCCGTCAGGCTGGGCCGATGCGGCGGTCGCCTTCTCCTCCCAACGTGGCTGGAGCGCGGTGCACCAGTCCGCTGGTGCATGGTGGGTTCTGGGCGGCGCCGACATCATCATGGGCGGAGACGAGGCAGCTCACCACCTGCCACCTGCCCTGCGAGAGCGCATGGCTCGAGGAGAGCGCCTCCTTGTCCTCGCCACAACCGACGGCGCGGTCACCGCCGATGGGCTTCCGCCCGGCCTGCGCATGCAGGCGGCGGTTGGACTCAGCCAGCCTCTCCGGCCTCAGGCAGCGGCCACCCTCGGATACTTCGCACACCAGGGAGTGGCTGTGCGCGTGCTCTCCGGAGACAACCCGACGACGGTGGCCGCGGTCGCCCAGTCCGTGGGAGTGCGAGACGCCGCAGCCGCCGACGCGCGCGCGCTGCCCTTCGGCGACCCAGTCGCTCTCGGAAATGCCTTGGCGGCCTCCGCCACCTGGGGTCGCGTTCGCCCCGAGCAGAAGGAGAGCATCGTCCAAGCGCTCCAAGCTCAGGGGCACACGGTGGCCATGCTGGGCGATGGGGTGAACGACGTGCTTGCCCTGCGCGCCTCGGACATCGGCATCGCCATGGGTACCGGCAGCCCCGCTGCGAGAGCGGCCGCCCGGGCAATTCTCCTGGATGACGACTTCGGCCGTCTCCCGTCGGTGGTCGCCGAGGGGCGTCGCTTGATCGGCAACGTCGAGAGGGTCAGCAAGCTGTTCCTTACCAAGGCTGCCTACGCGGTGCTGCTGGCGCTCCTCGTGGCGCTGTTCGGCCTGCCGTTTCCATTCTGGAGCCGCCACCTCACGCTGGTGGCAGGGTTGACCGTCGGTATCCCGGGCTTTCTGCTGGCGCTCGCCCCGAACGCCAGCCGGGTGCGCGCGGGTTCCCTGCGACGCGCCGTGCGATTCGCCTTGCCCGCCGGCCTGATCGCCGGGGCCTCCACGCTGGCCGGTTATCACCTCGTCGATGGCGTGCGCAATATCCCCTTCGGAGAGGCGCAGACGGTGGCGACCCTGACCCTGATCGGGGTCGGCCTGTGGCTCATCTCCGTCTTGAAGCGTCCACTCGGTTTCGGCACGCTCGCGCTCCTCGCCGCCATGGCCGCAGCGCTCGCCGTCGTGTTCGCTGTCCCATTCGGACGCGCTTACTTCGCGCTCGACATCCCGCCTGCCTCCATCTGCGTTGCGGTGATGGGAGTGGTCACCATCGCTGGGCTGCTCATCGAGCTGCTGCAGCGCCTGCGCCTTCTCGGGAGCCCCGATCAGTGAAGCCACCCCCGCCGGTGGCGACTGCAGGGACAAGGGTATCGGCATCCGCCGGCCGACCAGGAGCGCTCCGCCTCCGATGGTTGGCGGAGCGGCTGCGCCGCCACTGGCTCGTGGTCGTTGGAGGCGCCTCGCTGGTCGGTGTTGTCGTCGCTGTTGACCCCAGCAAGCTGGGAAGCTCCTTAGAGAGCGTGGAGATCGCCCCCCTGGCATTGATGTTTCCCGTCGCCGTGAGTGAATACGCTGCCCAAGGACTGGGGTGGTATGTCCTCTTGCGATGGCTCGGGGTCCCCATCACTCGGTTGCAGGCCGTCGAGGTCGAAATCGCTGGCCAAGCCCTCATCTTCCTACCCGCCGGAGACTTGGGCAGGGTGCCCCTTGTTCGCGAGGCCGTTCCGGTCGCGTCAGACGTTGGCGGAATCGCCGCTACCATCGTCGTCCAGGAACTCGTGTTCATGGTCATCCTCGGCCTCACCGCCATCCCCGCTGCTGTCCATCATCCGGAGCTCATCGGAGCTGCAGCCTCGCTGGTCGGCTTTCTGGGTGTCACCGCCGGTGTGCTGCTGTGGCGTCGCGCCTTCGAGCGCGTGCTGCGCGAGCTCGATCGGGTGCCTGTGATCCGTCGCCACGATCCTGCGATCCGCAGCCTCCGCGCGGGTGTCGTTCACCTTGCGCGTCCAGCACCGCTGCTCGGCAGCGTTGGATGGAATGCGCTCGGAGCAGCTCTCGGATTTGTGCTCTTCGAGCTGGCCTTGCGCAGCGTGGGCATCACCGATGTCAGCCCCGCCGACGTCGCCCTCGTTTATGCGGCTGGGCACCTCCTCGCAGCCGCGAGCATGCTCCCCGGAGGCCTCGGCAGCTACGAGGCGATCGTCACCGGGTTCCTGGTGCTGGAGGGCGTGCCGGCCTATAGCGGGGCGGCCGCAGCGCTGCTCTATCGAGGCATCACCGACGTTTTCATGGCCGGCTTCGGGCTCGCCGTGGGAGCCTGGCTCCGACGATCCGAGGGAGTCCGGGGAACTCACAAGCCGCCGCCGATTCGAGTCATCACCGCCGGAAAGCCCGATGGAACTCGAACTTCAGCTTCCATTCATGCAGGAACCCCACCCTTGGTCGCTGGCCCACTCGCAGGTGAAGGAACCAAGCAGTCGCCTGCGAGGGTCGAAGGCGAAGGATGGTGAAGGTTGGGACCGAGCTCAGGTTGGGGCGCAGCTGTCGCCGTGCCCGCCGCCAGCGACGAGCCCACGCCGTCGCTCTGCTCACGGTCAGCAACGGCTTGGCCGTCGTACTCGCACGGCTTCTAGTCTCGGCGATCCTCCTCACATGGCTGATGTCAGGAGGTCGAGTGCAGGGAGGAAGTCCGTCGAACAACCCGATCAAATTGCCTGAGACCCGAGCCGCGGTTCCGTAGTTGGCCGTGGCGTTGGCTGATCGTGCTCTCCCTGGTCAAGGGCCGATGGGCCTCCGGTGTTCAAGGTCGTCGGACCCTTGCCGTGACGGCCCTTGAGCGTGGAACCTGGACCGAGGAGACCACATCGTGCGCGTGCTCATCGTGGAAGACGACCGTCAGGTGGCCGGATCTCTCCGCCGCGGCCTGCAGGAGGAGGGATTCGGCGTGGATGTGGTCGACGATGGCCAGGAGGCGGTTAGCGCCGCCATGACCACTCCCTTCGATGTGGTGGTCCTCGACGTCATGCTGCCGGGACGTCTCGACGGTTTCGGGGTGTGCTCCCAGTTGCGCGCCCGCCGGGTGCGGACACCCGTGCTCATGCTGACGGCGCGAGATGCTGTCGATGATCGCGTCCACGGCCTCGAGGTAGGAGCGGACGACTATCTGGTCAAGCCGTTCGCCTTTCGTGAGCTCCTGGCCCGCGTCCGCGCCCTGGCGCGACGCCAGCTCGACGATCGCTCCACCGTGCTGAGGGCCGGAGAGCTCTCCCTCGACCTCTCGGCACGGCGGGCTTCGGTCGGCGAGCAGCCGATCGCGCTCACCGCAAAGGAGTTCGCCATCCTCGAGTACTTCCTCCACCACCCGCGGCAGCTGCTCAGTCGCACCCAGCTCGAGGAGCACGTCTGGAGCTATGACTTCGAGAGCGACTCCAACCTCGTGGAGGTCTACATCGCGCGGATCAGACGCAAGCTGACCGCGGCCGGCATGCCAGACCCCATCGTCACGCTGCGAGGCGAGGGTTACCGCCTCGAACCAGTGCAGCGATGCGCACCTTCTTCCGTCGTACCCGCGTCCGGCTGAGCCTCGCGTACACGGGGGTGGTGGCGCTGGTGCTGAGCGCCGGCGCCCTCGGCCTCTGGTTCCTCTTCCGCGACGCCTCGCTGGGGAGCATCGATGCGAGCCTCCGCGGTCAGGCTCAGATCCTCGTCGCAGGTCTCCGAGCGAGCGGCGAATCCGTACTCTTCGATGGCGCGACCAAGCTTCCCAATCAGAGCCCGGATGGGACGCCGATCGGGGCCCTGGTCATCGCCAACGACGGCCGCGTCGTCGACCAGGCGGGGGAACCGCCGGACGCCGCGGCGGTGCTGCCCCTGGTGAGACGCGATACACCAGCGGACCGTGAGCCGGTGCTCAGCAGCTTGACGCTCCGTGGAGCCAGCCAGCGAATGCTGGTCCAGCGCGTCGATGTGGGGGGCGGCCAGGTCGACGCCCTGGTCCTGAATCGGTCTCTCGATGAGTATCAGCAGTCGGTGCAACTCATGGCGACGCTGCTCGGACTCACCGTGCTGGTCCTCATCGTCGCCTCAGCGACCTCGGGGTACTGGCTGGCGGGCCGAGCTCTCCGCCCGGTGCGCATCATCACGGTCACGGCGCGAGACCTGAGCGAGCACAGCCTCGACCGGCGGCTCCGCCTCGACCTGCCACCGGATGAGATCGGCATCCTCGCCGACACCTTCAATCGAATGCTCGACCGGCTGGAGGCCTCGTTCTCCACCATGCAGCGGTTCACCGCTGACGCCGCCCATGAGCTGAGGGGCCCCCTGACCGCACTGCGATCGGAGGTGGAGGTCGCCCTCCGCCGACCTCGCGATCCAAATGACTACAAGGTCGCCCTCGCGACGGTGTTGGCCGAGATCGAACGCCTGAGCAGGGTGACCGACCAGCTTCTTCTCCTTGCCCGGGCCGACGCGGGCGCTCTCGATCCGAGGTGGACACGGCTTGACGTGTCCGACCTGCTCGAGGAGACCGCGGAGCGCTGGCGTCCCCTCGCCACTCGGTCAGGGATCCGGATCGACGTCGACGTCGTGCCCGACGGCGTTGTGATCGCCGACTACGATCTGCTGCGTCGGCTCCTCAACAACCTCGTCGAGAATGGGCTCCGCCATGCGCGATCCGGCGGTACCATCACGATCTCCGGGGAGGTCGACACCACCCGCTGGCGCGTGGCGGTCGCCGATACCGGTCCGGGTGTCGACCCCCTGATTCGACCAACCCTCTTTCATCGCTTCATCCGGTCCGATGCCGCACGCGGACGCGACACGGGTGGCGCGGGTCTTGGCCTCTCACTCGCCGCGGCCATCGCCGCGACCCACGATGGCACGATCCGACTGGACGATGGCTGGACTGACGGGGCCCGGTTCGTCGCCGAGCTCTCACGCACCCCCGACCATTCGAGCCTGGTCGGGTCGCCGAACGTTGCTTCGGAGATCGCTGTGTCTCAACCGCCCGGATAGGTGCCGAGGGTAGCAGTCAACGTGGTCGTCGAGCCGTCCTGATGGGTCACCTCCACGCGGACGACCGCACCAGGCTGAAGCCCAGCGAGCGCCGCCGTCAAGTCTTCCGGTGTGTGAATCTGCTGCCCGGCGATCGAGGTAATGACATCGCCCTGCGCCAGTCCGGCGCGACCTGCCGGTCCACCGCTGACCACTGATGTGATCACCGCACCCTGCCCTGCGCCGTTGCCGACCTGGACCCCCAGGTAGGCACGATGCGAGTTGACGACACGCCCATACTGCACAATCTGGGCAGCCAGGTCCTTGACGGTGTTGCTGGGGATGGCAAAGCCGATTCCCGGAGCGGTGCCGCCCAGCTGAGGATCGCTGGCCGCCAGGGTTGGGATGCCCACCACCTTGCCGTGGAGATCGACCAGCGCGCCTCCGCTGTTGCCCGGATTGATCGCTGCGCTGGTCTGGATGACAGATGGCAGGACGGCGCCATTGCTCTCTGAGACGCCACTTCGGAAGGCGCTGATGATTCCGTCGGTCACGCTGGAGCGTAGGCCGAGAGGGTTTCCGATTGCGAGCACCACATCCCCCACCCGGAGCGTGGAGGAGTCCGCGAAGGATGCGGGGGAGAGGGGCTTCGGAATTCCCTCCAGACGAATCACGGCGATGTCGTTCGGTGGGTAGGCAGCGACCAGGTGGGCGGGTGCGGTGGTCCCATCAGAGAAGGTCACCGTGAACCGGTTGGCGCCCGCGACCACGTGAGCGTTGGTGACGATGTCGCCCTGCGTGTCGAAGACGATTCCCGAGCCAAGCCCCTCGGCATCCTGGATCTGCACGACGGAGGGGCTGATGTGTTGCACCACGCTGACGAAGTCGTTCTCCAGCGCCTCGGCGGGGTCCGAAGCGGCCGGGGTCGATGCCGGGGTGCCAGAGGTGGACGGTGTGCCGGCGGTCGCGCCGCCGCACCCCGCTGCCACCACCCCGGCAAGAAGAACGAGACGAGGATCAAATCTTCTCATGCCCTGCTCCCATTACAGATCCCTGCCGCGCCGAGTTGGTCACCGACTGGCCCCGCGCGGCGGCAAGGGCAAGGGCGACGATCGCTAACGCGAGAACGCCGACCACTGGCTGCAACACTTGGAAGCCGATCAGCTCGTACTCGGCCAGCTCGAAGATGATCAGCCCGCTCCCGTAGAGGACGGAATAGGCGACCCAGAGCCGCACCTGCCGGAGGGTGAGCTCGAACCCCAGCAGGCCACCGATGCCGATAAAACCGGCGAGGAGGAGGCCTGGGACGAAGTAGTCGGCAAATGGTGTCTGGGCAAGCAGCGACGGGTCGATGGTCAAGAATTGACCATCGGGGGCGAAGGCCAGCGCAACGCCGCCTCCGACGGCCACCAGCCCCAGGACCGCCTCGATCAGAGCCAGCACCGCGCGCGCACGGTCAGCGCCGCGCCAACTCATCTCAGCACCGCTGGCGACTCGATGAGCTCGGCGGCGATCCCGTTCGCCCAGGTCGTGATCTCCGCCCAGTTCCGGGAGTCCGTCGCCGGGGCGTGCACCACCTTGGTGATGAGCCGCTCGCTGAGACGCAGCTGTCCCGCATCAAGCGCGCCTGCAAACACGCGATGGTCGCGTGGGTGGATGACATCCTGGAGCTCGGCCGTCTCCCTTGGCGGAGGCAGGACCGCGTCGCCCACCGGCCCGCTGCTGAAGACCCACACCGGCCTCTGGGCGAGGTCCGCTCGGTGTCGACGGGCGAATTCGACGGCCGGCTTCAACCAAGACCCGAAGTACACCGCACTGCCCAAGACCACGGCGTCGTACGTGGTCAGAAGTTCCACGTCCTGTATGGGGTGGAGGTCCACCTCAGCGCCGCTTCTCTCCAGCTCGCCCGCGATCCGCTCCGCGATGCCTCTCGTCGATCCGTGCCGGCTGGCGTATGTGACCAGGATCTTCACGCGCATCTCCTTCTCATTGCTGCATCAGTGCACACGGTCGTCGTGCGCCTCCTCGAGCTAGGTGGCGCGCCACTGAGCTACCGGCGGAGCCGGTGGCCAGTACGAGGGCGGCGCCGTCGGGATGCGAGGGGGTACATCCGGTCCACCCACCAGGTAGGCGATCATCATGGGCAAGCCAAAGCCCAGGATTCCGAGGACCAGAAGCAGGACGAACCAGACCTTGTCGGGAGCTCGAGCAGTGTTGACGAGAGCCCCGATCCAAGCGGCGAACTGAACGATGCCCCCGGCGAGTACGACGAGCCCACCAGCTGCGATCATCCCGACCATCCCCCAGAACAGCGGGTCGTAGCTGGGGGTGAACTGGGCGGAGCTGCGGGGGCCGCTCCAAGTCCCGGCGAGTGTGAGCAGGAACCCGGTGCCAGCGAGGGCCACGGCGATGCCCGCCGCCGAAGCGATGAATCCGCCGAGCCATAGCCGGGTGACTGTCGCCTTGCTCATCTCGTCGCCTCCAGTTCCATCCCTCGGCACTAAGTCTCAGGCGGGGGGATGAAGCCAACCTGAAGAGCCAACCGTCCTGGCATCTCCGGAAGCGTTCAGGCACCGTTCAGACATGGACAGGAAACTCGAGGCGATAACAGGCCGGCCGGGAGCTGGAGCATCGGTCGGGCTCACCGAGGTACGACAGTGTTGCCCTCCTTCCTAACCCAGATGAGACGGCAGCATTGGGCGCACGTCCTTCTGAGGTGGGCCCCGGACCGATGCACCGTCGCCACGGCGGCGGCGATCATCGGAAGGGACGCCCGCGACCTAAGCCGCGAGGTTGCCGCGGATTTCGACGGCCCTCCGCCCCCCTCAGCCGTCGTCGCGCGAGATCAGCTGGTTAGGGCGCTCCGGCGACGGGCGCCCCACACCCGGGCGGCAGATCGACGCTAGCTACACCGCTTGAGCCCGGGGGGCCAGGGGGTCGTGCACTTTGCCGGACCGCCCAGTGCGGCGGCCGGTGACCACTGTCGCTGTGATGGGAAAGGCGCCATGCCGTTTGGACAGGCCGGACGGCGGCTGCTGCCGCGTCGAGACGCACTCGATCCGCGAAAAGGGCCACAGCGCACGGGAGCTCGGCGTGCCGCCCGCTGGCCTTGGCGGTCCATCCCGCCGCCCCCTCAGCTCTTCGAGCCAGCTTGCCGCACCGCCTCCAAGGCTCGCCTTGCGCGGGGCCCGCCTGGCGAGGTGCCTTTGAGAACTGCGACCAAAAGGAAGGGAATGAGCAGCGCGAGGGCGGGAGCCCTGCCCCGCAGCCCGCGGCGCCGGGCCATCGTGGCGAGGGTCACGAAGAGCCCGGTGACCAGCCACCCCTCTGGGGACACCGGACCAAGACCCCAGCCCAACCGGCGCGGCCCGAACCAGGCCTTCGTGCCAATCAGGGGAGCCGTGCGCATCACGACCACCAGGATACGCTCAGCGGGGAGCGATCCTGGGAACTCCATGTCGTCCCGGCGCAGCTGCGGCAGCCGGTCTGAGTCGCTAACGGAGAACCGTCCGGGTCACGAGAAGCGTCGCCGCTGCGGCGGTCCACTCCGCTGCTCAGCCGATCACTTCGCCGAGTTACTCGGTGCTGCGTTAAGCCATCGCTGCAGCCTCTGCCCATCAGTTGCGCGCGGGTCGCGGGCCACGATCCGCCTATGTCGCCGCCGAAGAAAGAGAGCGGTTCAATGGCATGCAAGAGGTCGGGGTTCGAGCCCCCCCGTCGCCCCGAGGAGGGCTCGCCCTACCTGCGCCAGATTGAGGGCCGAACGCCCGGCCTACTTGGAGAGCCGCAACGCAGAGGTTCTCTCCGCCCGTGGGTTGACCCCGCCAGTGCCCACCCCTTTGCCGACCGGACATGCTCTTCCATGTTCAGAGCCTCATGTCGGTGCGACGCAGGGCTTCGATAGCGGCGGCGTCGCCGGCGAGCGCGACCGTCGCCGCGGAACGGCGCCCGCTCAGGAACAGGACCAGCTCTTCTGGGTCCCCCTCGACGATCGCCCTCGGTTCGCGGCCGAAGACCCGCCGGCGGCCGTCGGGCGTGCGGAGCTGAAGGCCGAAGGGGCGCAGCCGGCGGGCGAGGCGTCGCCCGAGGAACCCGTTCGTTCGCCACGCCAACCCCTGCAGCTCGGGAGTGCAGGGACGCGGGCCGCGACCGTTGGCGCGCCGCACGTCCTCGTGATGGATGAAGTACTCGATGCCGTTGAGGAGCGTCCGCGCACCGGGGATACGCCAAGGGACCGGCGGTGGGCCGGCGCGCACCCGGGCAACCAGCAGCGGGAAACCCCCCGCCTTCTCGGCCGCCAAGCGGCGGGGAGTCGAGCGGTGGAAGTGCTCGCGCAGGACCAGGTGAGCGGCGAGGTCCGCGGTCGTCCAGCCCTCGCAGAGGGTGGGCGTGTCGGGGCCGAGCTGCTCCAGCAGCTCGCACAGCTCGCGCCGCTCGCGCGCGTCGATGGGCTCGGTCACGGCGGTGCGGCTACTGAGGCGAGGCCGCGGCCACCTCAAGGAGCTCGCCCTCGATGTTGATCTGGATCTCGTTGCTGACCACGAACCTCCCATCCAGCATCATCTCCATGGTCATGCCGAAGTCCTTGCGGTTGATCCTGGTCTCCGCGGCGTAGCCGATGCGGTGGCCCATCTGGGGGTCGGTGAACTCGCCGTACCGGGTCACCACCAGGGTGACCGGCCGGGTGATCCCCTTGATGGTGAGGTCTCCGGTGAGCTGGTAGCGGTCGGTGCCGGCGGCATCCGCGCCGGTGTTGCGGAAGGTGATGGTCGGGTGCTTGTCGACCTCCAGAAAGTACGAGGCGCGGAGGTCGGCGTCCCGCTTCTCGTTGTGGGTGCGGATGCTCGCGGTCTGGATGGTGACCTCGAACCGCGACCGCTCAGGCTGGTCGGGGTCCACCTCGCCGGCGACCGCGACCTCGGCGAAGTGGCCGCGCACGGTCATCATCCCGAGATGCTTCGCGGAGAACTCAACCTGGGTGTGCAGCGGGTCGAAGGTCCACGTTCCCATCGGCTCTCCCTCCTTGCCTGTCCGGCCCCCGGCGCTCTCCCGCGGATGCCGGACCGGTCGTCCATGTCGCAGCTCGGTCGCGCCGCCAGACCGGCCGAGCTGAATGGCCCATATCATAGATGAGCTCAAGTTTCCATGAGGTGAACATGCCTAGCCCGGTCACCACCCCGCCCCGGGAGGCCCTCCTCCACCGGCTGGCCGGCCTCCAGCCTGCCATGCGCGCCCGCTTCCGAGCCACGATCCCCGACCCCGAGTCCGCCTGTCCCGGGCTGGCCTCGGACATGGAGCCGGTGACGGCCGCCCAGGTCGAGGCGCTGATGCTGCTCCATGAAAGCGGCCCGGCGCTGTCGATGCACGAGCTGGCCGAGGCGCTGTGCGCCAGCCCGAGCTCGGCCACCCAGATGGTGGACCGGCTGGTCCGCATGGGGCTGGTGGAGCGCCTTCGCGAGGAGGAGGACCGGCGCCTGGTCCGGATCCAGCTCTCGGCCCCGGCACGCGAGCGCTTCGAGGAGATGCTCAGCGCGCGGCTCGGCTTGCTGGCCAGTGCCACCGCCCCGCTCAGCGACGCGGAGCTGGCTACCCTGGTCGAGCTGCTCGAGAAGGTCACCGCCGGCACCGCATCTGTGCCTCGGCGATGAGGCGGGTCTTCTCGGCGATCGGCCGCTTCGACGTGCGCTTCCGCTACCTGGTCGTGATCGGCTGGGTGGCGGTCACGGTGGTCTGCATCCGCACCCTGCCCGGCATCGGCGCCGTCGCCAAGGACACCGAAAGCGGGTTCCTCCCGGCCGGCACCGCGAGCATGCACGCGGCCCAGCTGCTCAACCCCTTCGAGAGCTCCAACCTCGCGACCGCCACCCTGGTGGCCTCGCGCCACGGCGCCCTCAGCTCGTCCGACCAGGCAGCGGTCAGCTCGCTGCTGGCCGACATCAGGAAGCTCCCCAAGGTGGTGAGCGTCCAGCCCCTCGGGGAGTCCCGCGACGGTGAGGCTCTGGAGGTCCAGATCCAGGCCAATGTGCCCCAGTACGGGGGGGGCAGCGCCACCACCCTGGTCGACGCCATCCGCGCCGACTTCCGCCGGGAGGGGGCCCCGGCGGGACTGCAGCTCAACCTGACCGGGCAGCTCGCCACGGTGACCGACAGCCTGAGCCAGTCATCCGGCGCCCAGAACGCCATCCAGGGGTTCTCCGTCCTCTTCATCGTGGCCCTGCTGCTGTTCGCCTTCCGGGCGGCGCTGGCGCCGCTCATCACCCTGCTTCCCGCCGGCCTGGTGCTGGCCCTGGCCAGCCCGGTGATCGCCGCCGCGTCCCACCTCGGGGTGCAGGTCTCCACCATCACCGAGCTGCTGCTGGTGGTCCTCGTTCTGGGGGCCGGCACCGACTACGGTCTCTTCCTCGTCTTCCGGGTGCGCGAGGAGATCCGCCGCGGTCTCGCCCCCCGGGACGCGGTGGTGCGGGCGGTGGAGACGGTCGGGGAGTCGATCACCTTCTCCGCCCTCATCGTCATCGGCGCCCTGCTCAGCCTGGTCATCGCGCAGTTCGGCTTCTACCAGGGGTTGGGCCCGGCGCTCGCCATCGGGATCGCACTGATGCTGCTTGCCGGGCTGACCCTGCTCCCGGCGCTGCTCGCGATCTTCGGAAGGGCGGTGTTCTGGCCCAGCAGCCTTCGGGTCCGCCCGACGCCGCAGGTGGGCTTCTGGGGGCGGGTCGCGGGGAGGTTCATCCGCCGTCCGGTGCTGACCGTGCTCTGCGGCGCCGGCATCTTCGCGGCCATCGCCCTCGGCTCGCTCGGGACGTCGACCGCCGGTTTCGGTGACCAGGTCTCAGGCCCCGCGGGCAGCGATTCGGCGGCGGGTCAGACGGTGCTCAGCCAGCACTTCCCCTCCACCGGGGCGGCGACCTCGACAGCCGCCGTGATGCGCTTCTCCACGTCGGTCTGGAGCAACCCGCAGGTGCTCGCCACCGCCCAGGCGGCGCTGCGGTCCTCGCCAGCGTTCAGGTCGGTGATCGGACCGCTCGATCCCGACGGACCGGCGGGGCCGGCGCTGACCGCTGACCAGCTCGCCTCCCTCCACCAGGAGCTGGGCTGGCCAGTCCACGCGGGTGCGGGAACCACCGGCGCTGCGGCGTCGGTCTCACCGGCGACCTTGCAGGAGTACGACGCGCTGGTGCGCTTCATCAGCCCCGACGGACGGACGGTGCAGTTTGCCGTGGTCCCCGCGGTGGGATCGCCGGGAAGCTCCGCGGCGACCGCCGGCGTCCCAGCGCTGCGGGCCGCTGTGACCCAGGCGGCGAGCCGCGCCGGGGCCGCCGACAGCGGCGTCTTCAGCCTCGACGCCTTCGCCTATGACGTCGCGACCATCTCCCAGAACGACCTCGTCCACATCATCCCGACGGTCGCGATCATCATCGCCATCCTGCTGGCGATCGTGCTGCGCAGCGGGGTCGCGTCGCTCTTCCTGGTGCCGAGCGTCGTGCTCTCCTACCTCGCCGCCCTGGGCCTGGTCGGACTCGTGTTCGTCCATCTCGGCGGCCAGAACGGAGTCCAGTTCATCCTCCCCTTCATGATGTTCGTGTTCCTGATGGCCCTCGGCTCGGACTACAACGTTCTGGTGATGACCAGGATCCGCGAGGAGGCGCACCGTCTGCCGCTCCGGGAGGCGGTGCGGGCCGCCGTCGGGGCGACCGGGACCACGGTGACCACTGCGGGCCTGGTCCTGGGTGGCACCTTCGCGGTGCTGGGCCTGGCCGCTGGGGGATCGACGCAAGGAGGTGAGATCCAGCAGATCGGCTTCGGCATCGCGGCGGGCATCCTGATGGACACCTTCTTCGTCCGCACCATCATCGTCCCCGCCGCGGTCGCGGTGGTCGGTCGCTGGACATGGTGGCCGTCGCGGCTATCGGCGGGATGGCGGGGAGCTGCTGGGACCGAGGAGAGCGCGGCATGAGTATCGAGGCGATCCCGGCAGCCGTGCACCGCTCCCCCGCCGAGCAGCGCAGCCTCTTCGTCATCTTCGGCGCCCTGATGCTGGCCATGCTGCTGGCGGCGCTGGACCAGACCATCGTCTCCACCGCGCTGCCCACCATCGTCGGCGACCTCGGCGGGCTGACCCAACTCTCGTGGGTGGTCACCGGCTACATCCTCACCTCGACGATCACCACCCCGTTGTTCGGCAGGATCGGCGACCTCTACGGGCGCAAGAAGATCTTCCAGGGAGCGATCGTGGTCTTCCTGGTCGGGTCGATGCTCTGCGGCATCTCCCAGAACATGGCGGAGCTGATCGGCTTCCGGGCGCTGCAGGGGATCGGCGCCGGCGGCCTGATGGTGGGCGCCCAGGCGATCATCGGTGACGTGGTCTCCCCTCGGGAGCGGGGCCGCTACATGGGCTACTTCGGGGCGGTGTTCGGGTTGGCGACCGTCGCTGGGCCTCTGCTCGGCGGCTTCTTCGTCGACCACGCCTCGTGGCGATGGGTCTTCTACATCAACGTCCCCCTGGGCGCGGCCGCGCTGGTCGCCACCCAGATGGTGCTGCACCTCCCCCGAACCCGCCGGGAGCACCGCATCGACTACCTGGGCGCCGCCCTCCTCGCCGGCGGGGTGGCCTGCATCGTGCTGCTCACCACCTGGGGGGGCACCCAGTATGCGTGGGGGTCGCCCCAGATCCTCGGCCTCGGCGCGGCCGGCCTGGTGCTGCTCTGCGCCTTCGGCCTGGTGGAGCGTCGCGCCCCCGAGCCGATCCTGCCCTTCGCCCTTTTCCGCAGCTCGGTGTTCTCGATCACCTGCGCGGTCGGCTTCATCGTCGGGCTCGCGCTGTTCGGATCCATCGTCTTCCTGCCCCAGTACCTACAGATCGTCAAGGGCGAGGGGGCCACCGAATCCGGGCTGCTTCTTGTGCCCATGATGCTGGGTCTCCTGGTGACCTCGATCCTGAGCGGGCAGCTGATCAGCCGCACCGGCCGCTACAAGGTATGGCCCATCCTCGGCACCATCATCACCGCGGGAGCGCTGTATCTGATGTCGACAATGCGGGCTGACACCCCGATCGCCGTCACCGCAGCCTACATGGTCATCCTGGGCCTCGGCCTGGGCGGGGTGATGCAGGTGCTGGTTCTGGTGGCCCAGAACGCGGTCTCCCAGCGGGACCTGGGAACGGCGACGTCGACGTCCACCTTCTTCCGGTCCATGGGGGGCTCGATCGGGGTGCCCATCTTCGGCGCCATCTACAACAACGCGCTGACCAGCAATCTGGCCAAGACACTACCTGCCGGATTTCATCTCGGCGGGCTGTCGGGAGGTGCGGGCAACGCCAGTCCCGCCGCGCTCGCGGCGCTGCCCGCGGCCATCCACAGCGACGTCGTCCACGCCTTTGCCCAGTCGCTGGGACCGGTCTTCCTCACCGGAGTTCCCATCGCGCTGGTGGCCCTGCTCCTCGTGCTGTTCCTCAGGGAGGTGCCGCTTCGGACCACGACCGCGCCGCTGCTGGAGGGAGCCGTCGAGAGCTTCGGGGAATCGCCACGCGCCGCCGAGCTGGAGGTGGTCAGACTGGCGTGACCTCGACGGCCTCCGAACCTCGTCCTTCCTGGAGGTCGACAGGTACCCCGAGCATCACCTTCACCAACACCATGATTGACGTCTGCGGGGCCGACCTCTACGCCATAACCGGTGAGCCCGCCATAAGGGGCGTGATCAAACCGGTCGTTCCCTACGTACTCAAGTACAGCGAGTTCACCGACGCCCTGATGGGCCACCGGAAGGCTGTGCGGCCGATACCGAGATCAACCGCAAGGACTTCGCGATGAGCTTCGAGATGATGCTCGACGGGCGGTTGGTCCTCAGCCGCGATATGCACGTCAACATCGAGGGCAAGCTGCTCCAGGTCACCGAGGCCCAGCCGTGAGCGTCGGGACGGACGACGAGACCGACTTCCGGCGCCCGGCGCCCGAGGCTACGCTCCACAAGGTGGTCGCCGCTCTGGAGCGCAACCACATCGACGTGCGAGTGGTCGAAACCCGCGAGGATGCCCGGAAGCTGGTCCTCGATCTGGTCCCGGTGGGTGCCGAGGTGCACTCGGGCAAGTCCATGACGCTCCAGGACATCGGGGTCTTCAGCGAGCTCTTCGAGTCTGGCCACTATGACTCCTTGCGCTCGCGGTACATGGCGTTGGACCGCCAGACCCAGGCTCGAGAGATCCGCAAGCTGATGGCCGCGCCGGACTACATGCTGGGCAGCGTCCAGGCCCTCACCGAGGACGGCGATCTTGTGATCGCCTCCGCCTCGTCAAGCCAGATCGGTCCCTACGCGAGCGGCGCCGGGAGGCTGATCCTGGTCGTCGGCAGCCAGAAGATCGTGTCCGGCATGGATGCGGCGATGCGGCGCATCCAGGAGCACGTCTTCCCCTTCGAGGATGCGACGGTCCGGGAGCGGATGAACATAGGCACCTTCATCGGCAAGGTGCTGATCATCCGCCGCGAGTGGATCGAGGGTCGCATCACCGCGATCCTGGTCAGGGAGCCGGTGGGCGTCTGAGCGGCAAGCCTGCGAGCGCGCCGACCCCTACCCGGTGGCGGGGGCGCCCTCGCCGGCGGCGCGCAGGTGAACTGCGAAGAAGTCGAGCGTTCTCCGCCAGGCGTCGGCGGAGGCATCCGGGTTGTAGGCGCGGCCGCGATCGTTGAAGAAGGAATGCCGAGCTGCGGGATAGATCCGGATGTCGTGGGGGACGCCGATCCGGTCGAGATGCATGTCGAGGCGACGCCCGGCTCGGGCAGTGAAGTCACGGCCGGGATAGCTGCCCACCACCGGGCACATCCGGCGCACCGCCTCCAGCGGCCGGGGGTTGGTCCCATAGAAGGGCGCGATTGCCCGGAGGCGCCCCTCGCGCCTCGCCCACGCGATCACCAATCCGCCGCCCATGCAGAATCCGACGGCTCCCACGCCGTCCGGGTTCACTCCCGGTCGCGAGGCGAGGTAGTCGAGAGCCGGGGAGAGATCGCCGACCAGGAAGGGCTCGCGCCCGGACAGCATCTCAGCCATCGCCCGAGCCATGCAGAGGGGGCGGCTGCGCTCGGCGAAAAGGTCAACCGCCAGGGCCGCGTACCCTTCGGCCGCGAAACGGCGGGCGACGTCCTGGATCTGGTCATTCAGGCCGTAGGCCTCGTGGATGACGACGACGCCGGGATGCGGCCCGGGGCCGCCGGGGGTCACCAGGTAGCCTGGCCTGGTGGTCTGGTGGGCGGGGAAAGAGACCGTCGATGCGTCCAACGATCGATCAGCCTAGCGCAGCTCCTCAGCAAATAGGTCCATGAGCAGGCCGTCGTGCCAGCCCCGTCGTGATATACGGGTCCGGTGGGCCTCGTCAGGGGGCTTGAACCGCGTCCCAGCTGGGCGCCGGTCATCGCTCAGGGCGAAGCGCAAATCGCGCGCTGTCACCATCTGACCCAAGTAGCTTGACGTGCGCGACGCCATGCACCAAGGGCTGACTCTTCGGCCCAAAATGGCCGTCCTGAGCGACCCCAGATGCTCCGGTCAGAGGAACCATTCCCGGTCACGTAGCGCGTCGTCCTCGGGGTGGCTCGCGAGCAGAGCCTCCAGTGCGGTGATCACTGGGCGCAGGTCGTCGCGCCGCAGGCTGTATCGGGCGGACACCAGGACGATCCCGAAGTGTCGCGTCCCCGCGGTCAGGGACGCGACGTTCAGGGGCCGGAAGTCCCGGATGTTACGGGTGACGACGGCGCGTCGCTCCGCTGTCGCCCAGGCCAGGACGTCGGGATCGGTCCGGCCCGCCAGCCCGGCCTCAGCCGCGGTAACGACGTCCCTCCGGCGGGCGCGAGGTTGGACGGCGATGGCTGACGGAAGCTGCTCATCGAGGAGCAGCCTCACCCCCGCAACAACTCCTGCTGACGGCGGAACTGTGCCTCAGCTTCGCGCATCAGCTCCCGGTTCCGCTCGATCCACTCGTCCACCGCGGCAGCGTTGGCGGCGTAGTAGCGCAGCGCGGCGTCGATTCCGCCGGGCCGGACGCCGAGGCTGGCGGCGGTCGCTTCCACATCGCGGTCCTCGCGGAGGAAGACCTCGACGACCTCCCAGATGTCCGGTCCGCCCAGGAGCCCCGGCCGGCGCCCGGCGGGCCCCTCCCGAAAGACGATGCCCGGGTACATCTCCATCGCGAGACCTTCCTCGACGTAGCGCTCGGCCAGTACCGTCTTGGGCACCCGGAGCTGGCGAGCGCGCCGCTCCAGCTCAGCCACCACCTCGGCCTTGGTGCGGAACGTGAGGGTCTGTGCCACTTAGTAAGACAGTGTACCACGGCATGTGACCTTCGGCCGAGAACTCCGGAGATCAGGGCTCTCCGAGGTGAAGAGGCGCTCCGAGAGCGTCGAGGGCCAGCCTGAACGCCCTAACGGACGGCTTGCCATACGCGGCCGCCGCGGAACTGACCACTGCATCAAGGCTGGCAGGCCCCACCGTGGCGCCAGGCCACAGCGGGTCAGTTGAGACAGCTGGGCCGCGGGCGCCGGCGTGACTGGGCACTTGCGCCATAGGTCCAGGCCGAGGGCCAGCCCATTGGGTTCCCTCCGATCTCGTTCTCTGGGATGAGGCTCTCCGCGGTCGCGGGCGGTACGGTTGCCAGGCATCCGATGCTCAACGCCACCCGCCGCACCCTCGCTGGCTTCCCGCCCGTGCTCATCGACGGGCTGGTGGCCCTGGGCCTCATGGCATGCGCGGACTTTGTGGCCCTCCAGGACGGGACGCTGTCGCCGATCCATGCCGCCGTCCTAGCGCTGGTCTTTCTGCCCCTGACGGTTCGGCGACGGTGGCCGACGCCGGTGACCCTGGTGGTCGGCGCCGCCCTGCTCATCAACCTGGGAGCTGGGTACCGGGATTCGTTCTTCGAGACCTTCGCCATCCTCCTCGCCGCCTACACGATGTACGCCAGATCCAGCTGGCGATGGCCCCTCCTATGGACCAGCGCCATCCTCTTCCTCGGTCTCAACGGCTCCTTTCTGATCGACTGGCACAACAAGGGCGCGGTCAACTGGACCGACCTGCCCTACAACTACCTCGTCTTCGGGGTCTCGGTGGCGTTCGGCTATGCCAGCCGTGCCCACCGCGCCTACGCCGCCCAACTCGAGGAGCGCAACCGCCTGCTGGCCCACGAGGTTGCGCTGGAAGAGCGCAACCGGATCGCCCGGGAGCTCCACGACGTCGTGGCCCATGGTGTCAGCGTCATGGTGCTGCAAGCCACCGCGGGAAGTCGGGTGGCGGCTCGCGATCCCACCCGGGCGGCCGCCGCCCTCGAGGTCATCCAGGAGACCGGCCGGGAGGCGCTGGAGAGCCTGCGCCGGGCGGTCGGAGTACTGCGCGCCAACTCCCCCGTGGCGCCTGAGCTCGAGCCACTTCCCGATCTCGGGCAGCTCGAACTCCTGATCGAGCAGGTGCGCAGGGCGGGACTGCTTGTCGAACTCCAGGTCAAGGGGGAGCGACGTCCCCTCCCCGCCGGCGTAGAGCTCTCCGCCTACCGGGTGGTGCAGGAATCCCTGACCAACGTCCTCAAGCACGCGCGGGCCAGCCGGGTACGGGTTCTGGTCGAGTATGCCGATGACAGCCTCAGCCTCGAGGTCGTCGACGACGGTGGTGGTGCCGAGGGCGGCTCTATCGCGGAGAGTGCTCCCGGCCACGGGCTGGCCGGCATGCGCGAGCGGGTCGGCCTCTTCGGTGGGGAGCTTCTCGCGGACCTCGCCGAGGGCGGCTTTCGGGTCCGCGCCCACATCCCTCTTCAGCCCGCTTACCAGTGATCCGCGTTTTGCTGGCCGACGACCAGCCCCTGGTGCGTGCTGGCCTGCGCACCATCCTTGACGAGGAACCCGACATCGCGGTGTGCGGCGAGGCGCGGGACGGCCAGGATGCCGTCCACCAGGTCGACCGCACCCAGCCCGACGTCGTCCTCATGGACGTGCGCATGCCCGGCGTGGACGGCCTGGAAGCGACCCGGCGGATCCAAGCGCGGCCGCATCCCCCCAGGGTGGTCATCCTCACCACCTTCGACCTTGACGAGTACGTCTACGAGGCTCTGCGCGCCGGAGCCTGCGGCTTCATCCTGAAGGACGCTCCGGCCGAGGATCTCATCCGCGCGGTCAGGGTCGCCATGGCGGGTGATGCCTTGCTCGCGCCCTCGGTGACGCGACGCCTGATCGCCCGCTTCGCACGCCGTGAGGAAACGCCGTCCGTCCTCCAGATCGGCGGGCTGACCGAGAGGGAGCGCGAGGTGCTTCTCCTGGTCGCCCGTGGGTTGAGCAATTCGGAGATCGCGAGCCGGCTCTTCGTCTCGGAGACGACGGTCAAAACGCACGTTGCCCACCTGCTTGACAAGCTGGAGCTGCGCGATCGGATCCAAGCCGTGGTGCTCGCCTACGAATCCGGTCTGGTTGAGCCGCGGCTAGGCTGACGGCCGCAGATCTCATCCTCTAGGACGAGCACATCTCATTCCCCCTGAGGACGACCGCCCAACCCGGCACCGCAGACGATCTCCTCACCCCTTCCCCAGCCCAGCCCACCTCGGAGGGATGCCCGATGGCCTGGATTCCAACAATGAGGACGCTTCGTCTTTCACCACCGTCTCCCCCCGCTCCTGCTGTCATCAGCTCCGGTGGCGGCGCCGGTCTGCTAGGCGAAACTGCAATGACGGTCGCCCTCCCGGCGTCGGGACCTCATCCAGCGCTCCAGGGAATCCTAAGCCGCCGTCGGCCCGATGCCATCCTCATCAGCGCAGTCGTGCTCGTCACGCTCGCGCTCCACCTCGCGACCAACGGCCTGTATGACTTCCATCGCGACTCCCTGTACTACCTCGATGCGGCGCGCCATCCGGCGCTGGGATACGTCGACTTTCCGCCCCTGGTGCCGATGATCGCGAGACTGAGTCTCGCCATCTTCGGCACATCGGTGTGGGGTCTCCGGCTGTGGCCGTCGGTTGCTGGAGCAGCGATCGTCGTGCTCGCGGCACTGATCGCCGGCGAGCTGGGCGGCGGCCGTACGGCCCGCGTCCTTGCCGCCGCGGGCGCCGCGACCAGTCCGGCGCTGCTGGGGGCGAACTGGCTGTTTCAGACGGTGACCTTCGATCAGCTCACGTGGGTGCTCACACTCTGGATCACGGCGCGACTGCTGCGTACAGGTGACAAGCGGCTCTGGCTCGCGATCGGCACCGTCATCGGCGTCGGCCTCGAGACGAAGTACACCATCATTGCCTTGATCCTGGGTCTCACACTGGCCACACTCGTGACACCGCTACGGCGGGACCTGCGAACGAGATGGCCGTGGCTCGCGTTGGGACTGGCGCTCCTCATCTTCCTGCCAAATTTTCTCTGGCAGATTGCCAACGGCTTTCCGTCGCTCGCATACACGTTCAATCATCAGGCGTCGCAATCGTCCGACTTCAACCCGCTTAGCTTCCTCGTAGAGCAGCTCGCGCTCGTCGGTCCGATCGCCATCCCGCTCTGGATCGCAGGGCTGTGGTGGCTGCTCAAGGGCACCGGGCGGCGCGCGCTAGGCATCGCTGCAGCTGTTGCTTTTGCAATCTTTCTGTTCGTCGGCAAAGGCTACTACATCGGGCCGCTGCATCCCGTGCTGCTTGCCGCGGGCGCATGCGCCCTCGAAGAGTTGACGCTATCGCGCAGACGCTGGCTCAGGCCCGCCGCTGCCGTGCTACTCACGCTCCAGGCCCTGGTACTGCTACCGGTTGCCTTGCCCGTGCTGCCGGAGAGCGTGATGGCGCGCTCCTTCCTTCCGGCGACGCGCACAGACTTCGCGGACACCGTCGGATGGCCTGAACTCGTGCGTCAAGTGGCGGCCGTGTACGACCGAATACCCGCCAACCAGCGCCCCGCCACGCTCCTACTGACGGACAACTACGGTGAGGCAGGCGCCATCGATACGTACGGGCCGCCGCTCGGGCTCCTGCAGGCGCACAGTGGTGAACTGACCTACTACTTCTGGGAGCCGTCCAGAATCGCGGGCCCGACCATCGCCATCGGGTTCGACCCGGGGTTCATCGATGGTCTCTTTAACTCGTGCTCGGTGGTCGCCACCGTGGGCAACGAGTACGGCCTGCACAACCAGGAATACGGGGCGCCGATCCAGCTGTGCGGCGCACCACGACTCCCGCTGGCCCAGCTGTGGCCCCGTCTCAAGTCGTTCCAGTAGCCGGCGTGTTCTTATAGGTCAGCCAGTTGGCTCACGCTCGGTCACCCATCTTCAGCAGGCTTCGCAATGGCGCGCCACCAACCCCTTTCGCGGTCCCTCTCCATCAGAGAGGGCGGTCATCAGCATTGCCCCGATATACCCGGATCCTGCTCTACCTCAGTCGAGGCCTCATCTCGCGATCGACAGCGCCCTCTTGGACGCCGTGTGCGTGCGGGCGGTCGACGCGGGGCACCTGGTTCCTCGGGCGCAGAACTCTAGCCTGGACCATCGTCACCGCTTCCCCCGCACCGACCCCGAGAGCGTCGACGGCGAGCCAGAACGCCTTAGCGGACCCATTGCCAGACCCGGCCTCACTTAACAGGGTGCTGAAAAACCCCTTGCAGGGCCGAAGCAGGAGCTGAACGCGGAACAGTCTTTCGAGATCAGGAGGTCCAGCGGCGGAGCGGCGAGCGATCTCCGACCGACCAGTTGTGCCCGAACGGATCGAGGAAGCCACCCTGGCGGTGGATCCCCCACGGCACCTCATGGTCCTCCACCTCGGAGACGGGGGAGGCTCCATGGGCAATCGCCTGAGCGACGAGGCGATCTGGATCGTCCACAAAGAGCTCTATGCGCGTGCTCGTGACCCCAGCGCGATCGGGGCTGAGCCCCGTCGGGTTGGCCGGGTTGACTTGGTGAAGGAAGAAGGAGGCGCCTGCGATCTCCAGGCCGGCGACGCCGCTAAGATTCCAGAGCTCGCGCGCCCCCAGCGCCTCTCGATACCAGGTGATTGCGACGCTCGCATCCGGGACGATGAGCATCACCGAAATCGCCGTCGATGCGGGCGCGGAGTTGTGATCCGTCAAAGCCGTCCTCTCGAATGGAGCGATCTCACGACTCTAACAGGGGCTGAAGAACCCCTTGCGTGGTTCAACACCGGGAGAGTCTTCTGGGAACGTCCGTTCCCGAGGAGACCCAGCATGCGTGGCAGCACCGCCGGCCAGGAGGCGTTCCTGATGTCGCTCACGCCGGACCAGCTCGTCCCCCGCGACCATCCCATCCGCCGGATCAAGGGCATCGTGGAGGCGGCGCTGGCCGCGCTCTCCGCCGACTTCGACGTCATGTACGCGCGGAGCGGGCGGCCGAGCATCCCGCCGGAGCGGCTGTTGAAGGGCAGCCTCCTGATCGCCCTGTACTCGATCCGGAGCGAGCGCCAGTTCTGTGAGCGGCTCCGCTACGACATGCTCTTCAAGTGGTTCCTCGACATGAACACAGACGAGGAGCCGTTCGACCCGACCAGCTTCACCAAGAACCGCGACCGGCTGCTGAAGCACGAGGTGGCGAGTCGCTTCTTCGCTGCGGTGCGGGGTGAGGCAGAGCGGCGGAAGCTGATCTCCGACGAGCACTTCACCGTCGACGGAACCCTACTGGAGGCGTGGGCCTCGCTCAAGAGCTTCACGCCGCGGGAGGGGGGCGAGGGGAAGGGTGGGCCGCCAGCGCCGAGCGGGCGCAACCCGGAGGTGAACTTCCACGGGGAGCGGCGGAGCAACGAGACTCACGTGTCGGCCACCGACCCAGAGGCCCGGCTGGCGCGGAAGGGGAAGGTGACGACGGCCAAGCTCAGCTATGCCGGCCACGTGCTGATGGAGAACCGCCACGGCCTGGTGGTGGAGGTGGAGCTGACCCCGGCCACCGGCTACGCGGAACGGGAGGCGGGGCTGGAGCTGCTGCGACGCCATCGCCGCCATCGTGGGGAGGGTGGCCGCTGGACCTTGGGGGCGGACCAGGGCTACGACACCGCGGAGTTCGTCACCGGGTGTCGTGGCCCGGACGTAACGCCCCACGTGGCCTGCAACACGGGAGGTGGGCGTCGCGGCCGGATCGACCAGCGGACCACCCGGCACGAGGGCTATCTGGTGAGCCAGCGCAAGCGCAAGCGGGTCGAGGAGATCTTCGGGTGGGTCAAGACGGTGGGCGGAGGCCAGAAGCTGCGCTATGTCGGGGTCAGGAAGAACGCGATGTGGGCCACGCTGACGGCGACGGGGGCTTGCAGCCCTCGGCGCAGCAGGAACTTGCTGAGCCGGTGCTTGGCCCGAAGGGCGTCGGCCTTGGCGTCGGCGCGGGCCCGGACCAGATCGCGCAGCGCCTCGTGCTCCTCGTCCGGGATCCAGACCGGGGTCAGGTCACCGCTGCGCAGCAGCCGGGCCAGCTTGGCGGCATCGCGTCGGTCCGTCTTCACCCGGTCGCCGGGGCGGATGGGGATCATCGACGGGGCGATGACCTGGCACTCCACGCCTTGTGGGCGTCGATGCCGACATACCGGGTACGCTGGCTGATGGGACCGGCTTCCACGTCTGTAGCTCTGTGCGGACCTGGTTTCGTCCGCCCGCGCAACCTACGCCTGAACGTGAGATTGCGCCGGTCCTTCCATGTTGACTAGGAGACCAGCTCGCCTTCTACCCGTGGTGGTGAGCTGAGCGCCTGCCTCGTGTTCCCTTCAAAGCCGGCTGCCACTCGTGACGGCGCCCCCGACGTCCAAGGCAGGTGCGATCAGCCGCTCACTGATCCGGTGGAGGCGCGCCGAGGCATCGCGGGCAACCTCTGCGACCGCGTCGCCGACAAGGGCGAGGGCCGCTATGGGCTCCATGAATCGCACCCGGCACTGACCGCGGGTCACCTCCTCGATGACCACGTTGCAGGGTAGGAGTACTCCCACGCCGGGCTCGGCCTCGAGCGCACGCTGGGCAAGCGGTGGGTTGCACGCGCCCAAGATGGTGTAGGGGTGGAAGTCGGCGCCAAGCTTCTCCTTCAGGGTCGCAGCAACGTCGATCTCGGTCAGTACCCCAAAGCCCTCATCGCGGAGGAGGTTGCGCACTCTCTGCTCTGTCCCGTCGAACTCCATGGGTACGTCCACTACGAACTCGTAGTGCGGAGGGCTATCCGTCGTCATGTTGCAATTACCTCGGCCGTCAAGCGACGATGGTCAGGACCCCGCCGCGACGACGAAGCTGCCCACCATTCCCTCCTGGGCGTGGCCCGGTACCGGGCAGAGGTACTGGTAGGTCCCAGCTGTCGGGGCCGTAAAGCTGAGGGTTCCCGTATGCATCCCCGCCGACGTCGCCTCGCCCAGGAACCACAAGGCCGCACCGGAGAAGACCGGTGGCGCCGTCATCATCGGCATCGCTGACTCCGTTGCAGCGTCATTGGCGGTGATCACCAATCCGTGGGCCATGTCCGTATCCGCGTTGACGAATTGGATCGTGACCTGCGCTCCCTGGGGAACAATCACGCTGGGATTGACCATGCCGGCGATCTCAAAGTTCTCCTGCGGCATCGACGGACTGGCTAGTACCGTGAAGCTGACGTCCTTTCCGCTGAAGGTCAGGCGGTGCGCAGAGGTGTCGGCAACAGCGCCCGACGGGACGGACTTTCCCAACTGCGCCGCATCGGCGGCGCTGACCCTTGGGCCGGGGGCATTGGCGAAGATCGAGCCCATGATGGTGCCCGGATCTGTGCCCTGGGCTCCGAACGACGGAGGAAGCGAGCCGCCGTTCATCCATCCAGGGGCGCCCGCGCCGCCCATCATCCACTGGTAGCCGGACTCGCCCATCATCCAGCCGTAGTTGCCACCGCCCATCATCGAACCGCGGGCGTAGGGCCCGATCACCGACTGGTAGTAGTCATAGCTCGCTGCCGTCGTCGATGGTGTCGGGGTCGACGACCCGCGAAGCGCCAGAGTGAGCCCGGAGGCGAGGCCGCCCGCGGCCAATATTCCGGCGGTCACAGCTCCGATCAGCAATCGTGGTGGCATTCGCTTCTCCTTCATCAGAATTGGACCGCACAGCACAGCGCCCCCTGCGCGCGGTCCGACATCCCTGCCCCGTCCGCTGTAGGACGGTGCTGCGTGGATGACTCGGGAGGTATCACTCGAACACGATCCATGGGTTCGAGGATCTGCCAGTCGTGAGCCTCGGGCCAGAGGCGCCCGTCCTGAGCTCACTCGTGACCCCTGGCCCTACCCGCTAGGGGTATCGATGGCGACGATGGGCACTGAACCTGCAACCCGATCGCTGGAGGTGATCTCGATGATGTTCTGGTACGGCGGAGGCTGGCCTGTCTGGGCCGGCATCCTGATGTGGGTTGTCATGCTCGTCTTCTGGGGGCTTTTGCTCTGGGGCGGGTACATGCTCATCACCAACGCCACCCGCCGGTCGGCGCCGACCCCCCCGCCCCCTGGTGATGCTCGGCGCATCCTCGACGAGCGCCTCGCTCGCGGCGAGATCGACCCCGACCAGCACCGCTCCATGCTGGAGCTGATCTCGGCCCAGCCGGGAACCCGCCCACCGGGGTGGTCGCGATGACCGCGGGGTCCGTCGCCGTGGCCAGGCCTGTGCCGCCGCGGCGGGGACTACCAGGACGGCCGGTGCGCGGCTACGCATCGGGGAGGGAGGATTACGTTTCTCGGCTGCGCAAGATCGAGGGGCAGGTGCGCGGTCTGACCCGGATGATCGAAAGCGACGCCTGGTGTCCCGACGTCGTGACCCAGATTGCCTCGGCGACACGAGCGCTCCAAGAGGTGGCGGTCGGCGTTCTCAACGACCACCTGAGCCACTGCGTCGTGAGCGCCGCGCAGAGCAGCGAGGCCGAGGCTCGCGAGCTGCTCGGCGAGGTCGCCGGGACCATCCGCCAGGTGGTTCGGCTCTAGGCTTGTATACGGGTACATAGTAGGGGTATAATAGCCAGATGAGCGCCCCCGCGCCTGCCGTCAACCCCGCCGCTCCCCAGATTGAGTTGGACATCGAGGGCATGACCTGCGCCTCCTGCGTCCGCCGGGTGGAGCGGGCCCTGACGGCGCTCCCAGACATCTCCGCTGCCAGTGTCAACCTCGCCACCGAGAAGGCGCTCGTGACCCTGGCCCCCACCGCGGTGGCGGATGCCGTCAGGGAGGCGGCGACACGGGCCGTCGATGGCGCCGGCTACTCGGTGCGGCCGCGCGCAGAACCCGCGAGTGAGCCGGCGACTCACCTCCAGCTCGCGATCTCCGGGATGACCTGCGCCTCCTGCGTCCGCCGCGTCGAGCGCGCGCTCACCTCGGTGAAGGGCGTCGGCGCCGCCAGCGTCAACCTCACCACGGAGATGGCCGAGGTGGTCCTCGCCAGTCCGGTGGATGCCGCCCGCCTCTTCTCCGCCGTGAATGGGGTCGGCTACGGCGCGGAGCTTCTCTCCGCCCGGCGAACACCGCGCGAGGAGGCGGAGGAGCGCCGCGCCCGGCGCCGTGCCGTCGTCCGTTCGCGCACCCACCGCCTTGCGATCGGGGCGGCTCTCAGCGTCGCTATCCTCGTCCTCAGCTACGGCTTCGGCTCCGCGCCGTGGTCGCCCTATGTGCAGCTCGCGCTGGCGCTGCCGGTCTGGCTCTGGGTGGGTGCGATCTTCCACCGCGGGGCGCTGAAGACGGCGCTCCACCTCAGCGCCAACATGGATACCCTGGTATCGCTCGGCTCGAGCGTCGCCTTCGTGTACTCCACGGTGGCCGTCTTCGCCCTTCCCGGCCGCTCCCTCTACTTCGACGTCGCCGCTCTCATCGTCACGCTGATCAGCATTGGCAAGCTTCTCGAGCTCATCGCCCGGGGCCGCGCCGGCGACGCCATCGAGGCCTTAGCGGAGCTGCAGCCGCGCACCGCCCACCTCCTGGGCCGCGCCGCCTCCGCCGATCACTGGCGTGAGGCGCAAGCGGTCGATGTTCCCGCGGAGACGCTCAGGGTGGGGGATGTCCTCCAGGTGCGCCCCGGCGAGCGGATCCCGACCGACGGCAGCGTCGTCGACGGGGTGGGAAGCGTCGACGAGTCGATGCTCACCGGTGAGAGCCTCCCCGTGGCCAAGCGTCCCGGCGATGACATCGTGGGGGCGACGATCAACAGCACGGTCCCCATCGTGCTGCGCGTCACCAAGGTCGGTGCCGAGACCGTGCTTGCCCAGATCCTCGCCATGGTGGAGCGGGCGCAGACGGAGAAGGCACCGGCGCAGCGACTGGCCGACCGCGTCTCCGCCGTCTTTGTCCCCGCGATCCTGCTCGCCGCCCTGGCCACGTTCGCCGGCTGGATGCTGAGCGGCCACGGCTTCGTTGCGGCGATGGTCCCGGCGGTGGCGGTGCTGGTCGTGGCCTGCCCGTGTGCCCTTGGCCTGGCCACCCCGGTTGCGGTCATGGTGGGAACCGGCCGGGGGGCGGAGATGGGCCTGCTCATTCGCGGCGGGGAGGCGCTGGAGCGGATCCGCTCGCTGCGCGCGGTGGTATTCGACAAGACGGGCACGCTGACGGTGGGGGCGCCTGCCGTCGTCGATGTGAAGCCGGTCGGGGGTGCCGAGACGCGGCGGGCACTGCTCCTCGCGGCGGCCGTCGAGCGGGTGTCCGAGCATCCCCTGGCCCGGGCGGTGGTGGAGGCCGCCAGGTCCACCGGCTCGGTGCCGCAGGCTGAAGCGGTCGAGGCCGTGCCCGGTGGCGGCGTCCGCGGCCGGGTCGACGGATTTGCGGTTGCTGTCGGATCTCTGCGCTGGCTCGCCGAAAGCGGCGTCGAGACCGCTCCTGCTGCAGCCTTCGCGCAGGCGGCGGCGGCCCGCGCCTGGAGCCCCTTCGGTGTCGCCATCGGTGGGCGGGTCGAGGCAGTGATCGCCGTCGCCGATCCGCTCCGCCCCGATAGCGCGCGCGGCGTCCAGGCCCTCCGCGCACTTGGTCTCCATGTCGTCCTGGCCACCGGGGACATCCCGGCCACCGCCACAGCCATCGCTGCCGAGGCGGGGATCGATGACGTGCGGCCGGAGCTCCGGCCGGCTGACAAGGAGGCGGTCATTCGCGAGATCCGCATCGCTCACGGCCCCGTGGCAATGGTGGGGGACGGCATCAACGATGCTCCCGCCCTCGCCCTCGCGGATGTGGGCATCGCCATGGCGAGCGGCACCGGGGTCGCCATGGCCGCGGCAGACATCACCGTGGTCCACGGCGACATCGAGGCCGTGAGCCGGGCCATCGCCCTCTCCCGAGCCACGCTGCGGACGATCCGCCAGAACCTCGGCTGGGCCTTCGGCTACAACCTGGTTCTCGTCCCTCTCGCCGCTGTGGGCGTCCTGCCGCCCATCGGTGCGGCGCTGGCGATGGCCTTCAGCTCGGTCAGCGTCGTCCTCAACGCCCTGCGCCTGCGGCGCTTTGCAGCCCCCTCTTCACGCAATCCGGTTGAGGCCACTCGCCCGGAACCCGCCATCGCCGCATGATTCCGCGATAAACATACGAAGGAGCCATTCTCATGACAGCGCTCACCCTGGTTGCGCCTGATATCAGCTGTGACCACTGCAGGCATACCATCGAGACAGAGCTTCCCGGCCTGGCCGGGGTCGGGCAGGTGGAGGTCGAGGTCCCCACCAAGACGGTGCGCCTCGTCTACGACGACGCCCTGGTCGGTGAGCCGGCCATCCGCGCCCGGCTCGACGAGATCGGCTATCCGGTCGAGGCCTGAGGCGATTCCGGTGAAAGCTCCGGGGTACAGCGCCGACAAGGTGTCGCTGCAGGCCCGTCTGGCCCGGATCGAGGGCCAGGTGCGCGGGTTGCAGCGCATGGTCGACGAGGACCGCTACTGCATCGATGTCCTCACCCAGGTGACAGCGGTGAAGGCCGCCCTGGATAAGGTCGCCCTGGCCCTCCTCGACGACCACGTGAGCCATTGCGTGGTTGACGCGGTGCGTGAAGGCTCAGGCGAGGACAAGGTGCATGAGTTGACGGATGCGATCGCACGCTATCTCGGCTGAGGCGGGGTGATGAGCGGACGTCGCACCAAATCCGGACAACAACTCCCGGGGAGCACGCAACGCGAAGCGCGCGCCAACTCCGCGCCGGTGGTCTCGATGCGACCGCTCGGGCGCTCTGGCGCGGGCCGCCGCGAGACACGCCGGAGGGCAGCCGCGCGACGACGCCGATGGCTCTAGTAGCTTGGAGAGCCGCCGTGGAAGCAAGTGCTATGTTCCAACACGGATCAGCCTATGTCGCCGCCAAAGAATGCGAGCTGGGTGTGGCCACCATCGTCGCCTCGACGTTGGTGAAGCCTCCTCACAGGTCCGGCCCGGTAGCGATCTCCTCAAGAAGACTGCGCGCCCCCCGGTGCAGTGGATCCGCCGCCTCGTTGCTCGCGTAGACCAGGATGTTCGCGTCGAGAGTAACGCTCATCCTGGTTCGTCGAGGATGGCTCGCACCGCCTCACGGTCCTCCAGGTCGACCCGCGGGCGACCGAGGTTGCGGCTGATCCACCCGACCGGCGGCGCGCCGCCAGCGGCTCCGCCCTCCGCCAGCGACCGGGCGAGCAGCTCGGGGGCCACCTGCCCCATGCTCTTTCCCTCCTCGCGTCCGCGTCGCCGTAGGGCGCGCAGCACGGTGGGATCGACGTCCAGGGTCGTCCGGGTCATGATGCCTAGTGTTAGCAATCATCATCGTCAGATGTGTGACATTCCTCTAACTCAAGGAAGGGAAATACCATCCGCATCACCCAGCCAACGCCCTCGTCCCATTACTTCCTTGCCGCGAGGTCAAGCGCGGACTTGGACCACTTCCCAGGAAGCAAGCGCTATGTTCCAAGACGGACACGCCTATGTCGTTGCCGAAGAAAGAGAGCGTTTCAACGGTCGACCCAACGGGGAGGGTTATGGCTCCGCGACAGCGAGCCGCGCGCGTACAGCTATCGGGGCGGTTTCACGGGAGCCGTCGGCCCAGTCGCTGGGCTGGACGCCGCGAGTGCGGCGGCGGCGCTTCATGCCAAGCTGGCCGCGAGCGGCGATGAGGAGGTTCACCTCGACGTTCCCGGTACGACCACCGCGCTCATCCAGGTGCACTCGAGGCTGACCTCCGCTTCAAGGATCCTGGGTTGCTTCTCCTTTCCCCACCGGAGGCGCCCATGGCATACGCGATCCACAGCTACTGGTTTCTCTGAGCGACTGGCCTCGGGTCGCCGTTCGAGACCACGCTCCGCGCTCGCCAAGATGCGCGTGAACCGTCGGGCTGTCCGTGCAGAAGACAGTGCGAACGCGGTGACGCTCATCGTAAGCGTCACCCTTGCGCGGCTCAGAACTCGGCCGCCGGCGAGCCGAAGCCGAAACCGCAGATGGTCGTCGGCTCATACCTCAGAAGGGCACCGGGGCCACGGTGATCCGCGCGCCGGCGTCGCGCAGCCACGCCTTGTGTCTCGGGTCCCCCGCGGAAACGATTCCGCTGAGGCGCTCGGCCACAGCCGCCACGAGGGCGTCGATGACCCCGATAGCGTGGATGCGCTCGGAGGGGTCTTGCGCTTGGCGGCCTGCTTCCCGGAGCAGCTCGGCCGCGCGATCGCCGTCCTCCCCGAGGATGGGCTCGTGGCGGAGCCGGGCGAAGACGACGAGGAGCCTCCCCTCGTCACCGGCACGCTGCCTGGCCTCGACGACGACCGCCGGAGTCACCGCCAGCACCTGATCGTCCCGCGTCAACGCCGCGATGTGGCGACGGGCGGCCGCAGGGTTGCGCTCGGCCGCCACCAGCCAACCGGTGTCGACCATGGCGACGATGGCGATACGCGCCGGGCGCCGCCGCCTTGGGTCGAGCCGGGGCACCTTAGGCTACGAACGAGGTGCCCTGGCGCTCCTCGGCCACGGCCCGCAGCGTCTCCTCCAGCCGGGCCCGGATCACGACGTCCAGGAAGGGCTTCAGCTCCTCCTCGGCGAACGGGCCGTGCTCCGCCTCCCACTCACGGACGAGCCGCCGCTGGGCGTCTAGGTCGGCGACCAGCGCGAGGCTCTCATTCACAGTGGCGGAGAGGTTGCTCCGACGCTCGGGGTCGAGCCTGTCGAGGACATGAGGATCGATGGTGACCGACTTCTTCACGGCCGGTCTCGAGGGGGCGTGCATCGGCTCATCCTACCATCGGTCGGATCGGACGGCGAACGTCCGCCGGCCACTGGACGTCTTCGTCACCTCCCCTTCACCGAGGTGGCAGAGAGTCGGAGCTACACTCGGCCTGACGTGGGGGATTCGCAGCGACCGGGGGACCCCGAGTACCACGAACTACTCCCAGCGTTGGCCTCGGCGGTCGTCGTCGTCGACGTCAACGGAAGGATCCTGCGCCACACTCCGCGGTTCCGAGCGCTGATCGGGGAGGGGGTTCCCCTCGTCGGCAAGCCGTTCTCCAGTCTGTTCGCCGCGGAACACCAGCAGCTCGTCGATGACTGCCTGCTCCGGGCCATCAAGGATGGTGATACACAGGTGACCTGCCGGCTGCACAGCCAGCAACCGCTGACGATGACCGCCTCGAAGCTGGTTGCTCCCGAAGAGTTCGAGGGAGGGGCGCCCCTGCCGCCGCAGAACACAGCGAGCCGAGGGCTTCTGCGTCGGAGCCGGCGAAGGGTCGGCGATGGTCGCGGATCCCATCCCCGAGCCGCTGCCACGATCACGGTCTTCGCCGAGGGGGAGGCAGACGGGCTGATGCGCACCCTCCTCCAGACCGACGGGCTCACCGGGGTGGGCTCCCGCATCGCCCTGCAGGCTGCGCTGTCCAGCCTCACACGCAGACCCGGAAACTCACCGGTCACCCTCGCGCTCGCCGATATGGACCACCTGAAGAGGCTCAACGATACGTATGGGCACGCGGCTTGTGACATTGTGATCCAGCAGACTGCGAAGCGCCTCGCTGCCACCGTTGGCCGAGCTGGATCCGTGTTTCGAGTGGGCGGCGATGAGTTTGTGGTCTTGTTCCCCGAAATGGCGATCGCTGAAGCCTTGAAACTCCTCGAGCTGGCCCGACAGGCGGTCGAACTGCCGATCCACGTCAACGATCAGTTCCTCCAGGTGACCATGTCCATGGGCGTCACCTCGACCGAGACCCTGGCCACCAGCTGGGATGTATGGCTGCATCGGGCGGACACCGCGATGTATCAGGCCAAGGCCACCCGCCGGGGCACCATACGGGTGTACGCGGACGAGGAGAACCGCGGGGACCTGGCCCGGCAGGCGGCACAGGCGCGATTGGAGGCTCAGGAGCGCGAATTGGAGGAGTTGAGGCAGCAGAGCCGCCTCGATCCCCTGACCGGCCTCCTCAATCGGGGCGCGTACGAGCATGACATGGCCACTCGTCACGAGGTGGCTCGGCGTCAGGCGGACATCTACTCCCTGGTGCTCTGCGACATCGACTTCTTCGGAAAGTACAATTCGCAATACGCGCTGAGCGGTGGAGACAAGGCCCTGCAAGCCGTCGCCCAAACCATCAAGGCATCCTGTCGACCCGACGATTCCGCGTACCGCTGGGGCGGCGAGGAGTTCGTGATCGTGCTTCCACAGACGAAGCTCGAACATGCGGCCGGGATCGCCGAGCGCACCCGGGCGGCCGTTGAGGCGCTGAACCTTCCCCACGCGGGTCGGCCATCACCGCCATCCATCGTCACCATTTCCATCGGGGTCGCCCAATTCCTCCTGGGGAGTGACGCAAGAGCAGCTGACGTCTTCGACGCCGCGAACGCTGCGCTTCGGGTGGCCAAGGAATCCGGTCGAAATCGCGTCCAGCTTTGCCGCTCGGGAGGGCACGGCTAATCACCGTACGAGGAGGTGAGTATACTCTGATAGAGCTTCGCTCAATGCGGTGCGTACCTCGGCACCGGTGTACTGAACTAGCCCCGCGTTCAAATGACCCACGGCGATGAGTGGCCCTACGGACTACGAACTGCAGCCGCTCGGCGATGCCGCCGCCCTACTGACCCTGGGCGACCACATCGATGCGGCGCTAAACGCCCACGTCATAGCCCTTTCCAGAGTCCCTTGCTGGTACACCGGGCATCTGTGAAACCGTACCGAGCTATGCGTCCTTGACCATCCATTATGACCCTGCAGTTTTAAGCTTTAGCTCGCTGAGGGGGCTGATTCACCAATGTGAGTTGGGAACCGCTAGCCCCGATTTACAGGGACGGTATCACGAAATCGACGTGATCTACGATGGTCCAGACCTAGGTGACGTCGCAAAGCAGCTATCTCTCTCACCAGCGCAGGTCGTCGAACTTCACACAGCACACCCGTACCGAGTATTCGTCATTGGCTTCTCGCCCGGCCTGCCCTTCATGGGGCCGCTCCCGCCCCAGCTTCAGCTGGCCCGCCGATCAACCCCTCGCACAACTGTACCCCCGGGCTCGGTCGCGATCGCCGGCGAGCAAACGACCGTGTATCCTCTGCCAACGCCGGGCGGCTGGCATTTGATCGGGCGCACGGATGCGCGGTTGTTCCTTCCGGACTCTCATCCACCTACACTACTCCACGCCGGAGACACCGTTAGGTTTGTGCCATGCAAGGCCTAGCCGCCTTTCGAGTTGACCGCCCGGGGCTGCTCACGACCATTCAGGATGCGGGTCGCACCCGATATCGCTCATCGGGCATCCCCGCCGGCGGCGTGATGGATCGCTTCGCTTTCTTAGCGGCAAATCTGCTAGTTGGAAACGCGGGCCACGAACCCGTCCTGGAGATCACGGTTTTGGGGCCAACTCTCACGGCTCTCAGCCCTTGCCTGATAGCCATCACGGGTGCGGATCTCAACCCCGCAGCCTCGTCCACACCGCTTCCCGGCTGGACTAGCGTGCATCTTGAGCCCGGGCAGCAGGTGCGGTTCGGGGAGCGGAGGTACGGTGCCCGTGCCTATCTTGCCGTGGCCGGAGGCTTCATCGGAGAGCGCTGGCTGGGGTCCGAATCGACTGACCTGTTATCAGGTCGCGGGGGGTTCGCAGGTAGGACACTCAGGAGTGGCGATGACCTGCGCAGACGCATCCCGACGAACAACGCACCTGCGGGCCGAGTCCTAGCCGAGGAATATCGACCAAGGTACAGTTCCGAGCTTGCCCGGCTGAGTGTGATTCCGGGCCCACACATATCACGACTGTCACGGCACGATCAGGCGCGGTTCTTCGACCAACAATACCAAGTGAGCCCTGCGTCGAACCGAATGGGCTACCGTCTCGAAGGCAACCCTCTGGGTGTAACCGGCCCCGAGCTGATCTCCTTTGGCGTGACGTTTGGCTGCGTACAGCTCCCGAGGAACGGCAAGCCCATCCTTCTGATGGCAGATCACCAGAGCATTGGGGGATATCCGGTCGTAGCCACGGTGGTTCGGCACGACCTCGTTCAAGCCGCTCAGCTAGCACCGGGCGACTCTCTACGTTTTCAGGAGGTCTCACCATCTTCAGCGGAATCGATGTGGAACCGACTTCTCAGCGGCCTGGGGGAAGCTCTCCCAGATGTGGCCCCCAAGCGCGAATTAGAGTCACCCAGCAACAGCGCGAGAGCAACGCTGGGCGGTTAGGTGTGCGCCCCCTCCGCCCTTCAACCTTGTCTATACACCGGAGCGGGCCCGCATAGGCCGCGAGACCCATTGGCAGGAGCAGATGAACGGCGATGAATATAAACGCTGACTTAGGTGAGGGAGCCGGCCATGACGAAGAGATACTCACAGACGTCGATAGCGCAAACATTTGCTGCGGCCTCCACGCGGGCTCCGCGACCCTTGCGATCCAGACGGCCAGTCGCTGTCGGCAGATGGGTGTCGAGATCGGCGCTCACCCCGGCTACGATGACCGCGTCAACTACGGTCGCAACGCCGTTCGGTTGAGTGCCAAAGACCTTGGCGCGCTGGTGCGCTTTCAGGTGGCCGCGCTCGTCGCCGTCGCGCCAGTAGCCTACATGAAGCCTCACGGCGCCCTCTATCATCGCTGTCAGAACGATAACCATTCTGCCCGCGAGGTGATCAACGTATGTGGAGAACTGGGCGTGGCGATCCTCGCGCAGCCCCGTTTCGCTCTTATCGAGGAGGCATATCGGGTTGGCGTACGCGCCTTCCGAGAAGGCTTTGCAGATAGAGGCTACTTGCCGGATGGCCAACTAGTACCGCGTGGCCAAAATGGGGCACTCCTCGACCCAGAATCGGCGGTGCATCAGGCGTTACGGCTTGCCCGCTCAGCCGAGTTCGATAGCATATGCGTCCATGGGGACTCGCCGAATGCCCCAGAAACCACGCATCGGATCCGTGAAGCCTTCAAGCGAGAGGGCATCGAGACGTCCGCCCTGATAGCTAGGTCCGCCACCTACAAACTGTAGACCAGGCCGAAGGCTAACCGAGAGACCATCACCAGCATGAGCAACGTACTTCTATGCTCCCCAGTCACACACGATTGATGCTGCTTGTACCCAGCGATATGCCGGCGTTTTCGCCGCTACGTTGAAATGAAGCTGGCTCAGATGGCTAACAACCCGCGTGGCGCGACTCCGCCTGGCCCTGGATGAAGCCGGCCTGCCCTGGCGGCGCATCGGGCACAAGCAGGTCGTCCGTTGCAGCGTGCTCCAGGGTGTCAGCGCCCAGTTCGCCAAAGCCGCCGGCACAGCGTCACCGCGAGGCTCTCGTCGAGCAGAACCTGATGACCGTCCTGGCCTGCGCTCGCCAAGCCGGTGGCTCCGAGCCCTGCCTCAGGCACCGGATGCGCAGAGGCGCCTCCACGCCAACCGCGGCGACGGCCAATGGCTCATCCCTCTCGTCGCGGCCGGTCAGCTCCGCGCCGAGGTCGTCACCTGGACTCCCGGGCCCCACCTCGGGTCCAGTCCGCGACGTCCTCACGGACGGCCGAGATTGGGCCACCCTCCTGACAGAGCGTCCCGGCGGGCCGTCTGTCGCACGCGTCAGCCGTCTATCGCCCCTGGCCCGTCAGCGAGCTGGCCGCCATGCTTGCGTGAGGGCCAGCGAAGATTGAAGCGGGGACAACCATGCCCCATCGACTGAACGGTCTCGAGCAGGCCCTGGTGCAGCATCTCAAGGGCCTCGGCCGCAATGAGCACGGACTCCCGAACGGCGCGTCCGTGGAGGAGCTCGCTGCCATCGGCGTCGACGTCGAGCGGCCGACGCGTAGCCAACAATCGAGGTTGCATCGAGCAGTCCGCTCCCTTGCGCGCGAACAGATCGTCGATGTTTGGAAGACGAAGGGCACCGAGACTGGAGAAGCGTGGGTCTACAAAGTTGCGATCCGCGTGCCGGCAGTTGAAGACGATACCGAAGAGCAGCGCCGGATACGCCTCCAGCACCTTGAGGACGCCCTGACCGCGATTGCGGCCTCCTGGCCGCTCGTCTAGGTCTAGGACAGCGCCGCTGCCCTCTTCCCCGGCCACCTTCCAGCGCACCGCACCCCTGCGGACGTGTCCGCACGGACAACCTCCCCTGGCTGAAGCGCGGTACCTGCCGCCCGGGTGCCCGGGTTGGCAGGAGCCTTAGCTAACTCGACGGCAGTCTCACTCGAGTGGAGCTCCGCTCTACCCTCGAGACTCGGCCGGTCCTCCGCCGCTGGAGTTTCTGCCATGACCATTTCCACGGGCTCTTCCTGATCGACGCGACTGACCGCGGCCGCATCCTCACGTCTACTCTGAGGCGCGGCGGCGACGGGCGGCCAGGATCACGCTGAGGGAGAGAAGAAGGGCCACGATGGCAGGGAGCACCCACCAGCTTGGGACGCTGCTGCGGCTCACTGCGTAGGTGAGAGCCAGGGCCGCCGCCGTCCCAAGAGCGACCCGCCAGTCGTCTCCGATCACCAGGTCGTAGAGGAAGGCTCCGAGCCCCCGCAAGTGGCGCAGCATCAGCCCGCCTCCTGAGCGGATGGCTCCGATGCGGCGGGACGATCTGAGCCGGCCCGGAGCAACCCGGTGAGCCCCAGCGAGAGGATCGCGACCACCGGGAGGATCACCAGCAGAGCGGCGTCCGAGCCCGGCCAGCGCGCCCCCGCACCCTCACCCGCCCAGAAGGTCCCGAAGCCGGTCAGCATGATCCCGACCACGAACTTGAGAGCGTTCTCCGGTACCCTGGCCAGTGGGGCCCGCACCGCGAAGCCGGCACCGGCGACCACCAGGGCGGCCGCCACAGCAGCCAGCGCGGCGAGAGGGATGGAGTGCTGGTTGCTCCCGAACGTGAGCACGATGAAGGCCACCTCCATCCCCTCGAGCAGCACACCCTGGAAGGAGAGGGTAAAGCCGTACCAGTCGGGGACGCGTCCCACCCGCCGCGTGGAGGCTTGACGAGCCGCCTCCAGCTTGGTGGTGAAGATCCTGCCCTCGTCATGGGGGGCGACCACCCCACCGGCGCGCAGCACCGCCTTGCGCAGCCACTGCAGGCCAAACAGGAGGAGGAGGGCTCCGACCACGAGGCGGAGGGCATCCGCGGGGATGGCCAGGATCGCCGGGCCCAGGGCCCCCACGATGGCGCAGAGGACCGCCAGCGCCGCCACCGCTCCGTAGCCAGCGGAGCGCCACCCTCGGGCGGTGCCGGCGACCAGCACGATGGTCGTCGCCTCCACCGCCTCCACCGCGCAGGCCACGAAGACGGCGAAGAAGAGCGCGCCAGCGCTCACCCTGCCGACCTCCTCATCAGCGCTGCCCGGTGCTCGGGATCGGAGCGGGCCGGGGTTACCGCCGCGGGCCGGCCCTCATCCGGCCGGGCCCACGAACGCGGTGCTGACGCCGTCGAGCCCCTTCGCCCCCACCGTGCTGGATTCGCCGGTTGGACGCGCTTGGCCCGAGGGGTGCGCTCTACCGGATCGGCCGAGAAGGCCAGGCAGCCTTCGACGTCCACCGAGATGCTCACCGTGCTGCCGCGCGCCGCCCGGCTGGCCGACCGCACCCCGGTGAGCCGGGAGCTGCTGGGTAGGTGCACCGCGTGATCGTACGCCCCGGCCCGGAAGGAGCTGTCGCGGACCACGCCGACGAGCCCCGCGTTCGGCGTTCTTCCCAACGGTGGCGGCAAGCTCTGGCTTGGAGCGCAGCGGTGGAGGCAAGCGCTGAACTAGAACGCCACTCAGCCTACGCGCCCGCCAAATCATAGAGCGCGCCTAATGGCATGCAAGAGGTCGGGGGTTCGAGCCTCCCGTCATCGCTGGGGATACTACAAACGGCGGCCAGAAGTTAGCCCACCCAGCCGAGGAGGACTGGGATGTTCAAGCTCCCGCGATGTCCGCAGCCAATTCCTTGCGCTCAGGCGCGAAGGGGCTGAGGCGATCTTCGGCGATTTGGCCGTCAGCGATAACCCAGAGGACCGCCATGCCTGCGGATTCGTCTTCCTCGACATCGCTAACAGAGCGGCGGCTACCGTGCTGGAAGGGCTGGCTCAGCTCCTTGCCGAAGATGACGATGAGCTCGTCGCTGAGCCCGCCAAGCGACTGCTCAACGCGACTAGCGGGATCGAGCCGAAGGACCGTCTCGACTTCTACAAGCGTCTCGGGGATGAAGCGACTGGCCCGCGCGCGTCGTCATGGGACGACCGCGCACGGGCACGTTCTCATCGTGCAGTTCTGATCGGCTCGTCAGGCTGGGTAGAGCTCGTCCTGCTGGTACGGGTTCCAGGCGAAGAACCACGACTCGGTCAACCTGCCATCCTTGATGTGCACGACATGGGAGCCCAAGTCCTCGTACTTGACGCCGTCGATCTCCTGGTGCGAGGTGACCAACGCAATGGCATGGTCATCGTTGGCGACGATATCGTGGATATCCAGGCGGAATGTCCCCCCTGAGGCTTGGACCAGCTCTAGGAAAAATCCCAGCGTGGCGTCGATGCCATGCGTGTCGCGGCTGAACCTGCTGCGGCCGCCGTTGTGCCAGACGATGTTCTCGTCGAACAGCTCGCGGAGCGCGTCCATGTCTCCCGAGCTGAACGCCTCATAGCCGCGCCGGAATATGGTCGCGTTCGGGTGTTCTGTTGTTACTTGGGCCATCGATGTCGCCTCCGCCTGTCGATACTGACTGAGAGGCGCCATCATGGCACGATCGGGCTACCAAGCTCGGCTGGATTGGGACAATCGTGATCACAGTTGCCGGGGGTGTTCCGCGGGTGTCCCCAGATCACGACGATCACGTCAAGGAGGTACTCGTCCTTTATAACCTGTCAAGTTTCGGCGGCCGTTTGTAGTATCCCCCTCGTCATCGCTGCCTGCGTGCCAGGTATCGCCGCCTGCCCCCCAGGGTGGACCTCTCCCGCTCCCTCGGGTCACCGGACCGTCGTGGGGTCCGGTCCTCATGACGTAGGCGACCTTGACCCCAGTGCTACGCCTCCGGGCCGGAGGGTCTCGTAACCTCTGGCTTCCTGGGCGCGTTCAACCATGCGCTCAACCTTCCAAGCGCTGAAGGGGACACCATGTCGAAGCAGGTTCCCAACAGCGTTCGCCACGGGCGGGGAGGAGCCCCGCTCGTCGCCATCGGGGCCACCATGGCGGCAGTTCGGGCCACGGCTTGCGGGACTGCGACCCCACGGTCGGGTGCACCGTCGCCAAAGGGGGTGCAGCCCGCCAGCCAGCCCGTGGCCTCGCCCTCGAAGCCCACCCCTCCAGCCACGAGCTTCCAGGCGCTCATCGCCAGGGCAACCGGCTTAGATACCAGCGCGGTCGACGTGTACGACTCGGCCACCCAGAAGCTCAGCACCATCCCCACCACGGGCCAGCAGCCCCCCTGGCTCGGTTCGCCCCGGGTGGGCGCATCTCCTACGTGACCTCGGCCGGACTGGTCAGTCAGAACCTGGCTGGCAGCGCCCGGCGCGTCGAGGTGGCCGGCACCATCTTGGAGTACGGCTGGGGACCAGACGGCTCGCTGGCCTACACCGCGGAAACCGGCAGCCTCAACGACAACGGTGAGCTGGTCATCCGCCCGGCACATGGCGCCAGCACCACCCAAGAGCTCGGAGTGGGAGTGGGGTTTCCGTGGCCGGATTGGCAAAGCAAGGTCGAGTTCTCACCAGACGGCAAGCTGGTGCTGGCGGTGCAGTTCGGTAACGGACCCCCGGCCGGCGCGCAGTCCCCCTTCTCTCCGCTGCAGGTCCGGCGGCTCGACGGCATCCTGGTGTTCGCGCCACAAGGTCCGGCGAACCCGGGGCTCTGGTCAGCCGGGTGCCTCGACATCTCCATGGCAGCCTGGGACCCGGATGGCAAGCTCTACTTCTGTGATAACCGCGGCATCAACGTCGCTGACATGAACACCGGCACCGTTCGCACTCTCCAGGCAGGCGCCCTGTGGTCGGACGCGGACGTTTCTCCGGATGGAAGCTACGTCGTCTTCCCGACGGGCACCGTCCATAATGTGAGCACGGAACCAATTGGGATCAGGCCTGGCCCACTCGAGCTGCTGGACACCAAGACGGGCGCGCCTGTGGCAGGCTTCCAGCGAGCCAACGGAACACTCGCTCACTTCGTGAGCCCGACCAACATCTGGTTCTATGACGTCACCGCCGGTGGGGAGAGTGCCCACCTGAGCACCCCGATCCTCGCCTACGACTTCAGCACCCATACCGAGAGCAAGACGGGGCTGACCGGCTGGGTCACCGACATCCAGTTAACGAGGTAGCCGTAAAGGGGGAGACGTTCCGCCAACATCGGACGACGCAGACAGGGCCTCGGGTTCTATGCTCTCCCGTCGGAATCCGAGAAGGAAAGGGAGGCAGAGGATGAGCGAAAGGGAGATCACCGTCGGGACGCAGGACGGAGCGATGACGACCTTCATCGTCCACCCGGACGCGGGTGGGCCGTTCCCGGTCGCCGTGCTCTACATGGATGGGGTTGGGTACCGCGACCAGGTGAAGAAGAACGCGCGCCGCTTCGCTGCCGACGGCTATTACTGCGTCGCCCCGGACCTCTTCTACCGCGCCGGCAAGGGAATCATCTTCGACATGCGCGAGATGGGAGCGGAGGGTGTCCGGGAACGACTGATGAGCATCGTCCGGACCGTGACGCCGGAGAAGGTCATCGGCGACACTTGGGCGGTCCTGCATGCCACGAGCAGCGATGCCGCTGCGGCCCAGGGCGCCAAGGTGTGTGTCGGGTACTGCATGGGAGCACGGCTCGCCCTCCACGCTGCCTCCGTGCTCAGCGCCCAGTTCGTGGCCGCCGCCTGCATCCACCCAGGAGCCCTCGTCACCGACGCGCCGGACTCGCCTCACCACGACCTCAAAACCGTGCGCGGCGAGCTCTACGTCGCCTTCGCGGAGATCGACCAGTCCGCGACCCAGGAAGTCGTCGACCGCTTCCGCGCCGAGATGGAGCGCCTCGAGGTCCGCGGCACGGTGGAGCGGATCCCCGGCGTTGCCCACGGCTTCGCGATGGCCGACCTCCCCGTCTACCATCAGGAAGCGGCGGAGCGCCATTTCGAACGGACCATCGATCTCTGGCGGCGCAACCTGCGGGCTCAGCCCGTGGGGGCCTGAGCATCTCGTGGCACCTCGCCAAGTGGGGGACCAGCGTGAATGCCGGTCCTCCTGACCCTCTCCCACGCGTCGATACCCCGCTACCAGCCCTCCTCGGTCTTGAACGAGTAGGGGGTGCTCTCGGTCACGACGAGGTGATCGAGGAGCCGGCTATGCTGCGCCCGCGTTTATGCCAACTCGTCCCCGCCCCACACTGGCCCATATCAGCGGTTGAATCAAGGACTTCGCTGGCTGCGGCCGTGACCGCCTGCGGTGGCCGCCTCCGCGTAATCTATACTCGCTTGGTGGACAAGCCGGAACTGATCCGCACCATTCGTGAGGCGCATCAACGCGTGGCCGATGCGATCGAGCAAGTCGCCGATGGACAGCTGCTCCAACCGGTGATGGATGATTGGACCGGCAAAGATCTCCTCGCTCACATGGGATGGTGGCACGACCACTCTGCGCGCGTGATCGAAGCCCTCCGAGAAGGCCGCGAACCGTACGACCGGGGCGATCCCGCGAACGCCCTCGACACGTTGAACGAGCGGAGCCATCGCGAGCACCTGGACGACCCGCCGGAGCTTACCCGGCGTGCGTTCAAGGATTCCTTCACCCGGCTGCGGGCCGCGCTGCAGCCGGTCACGGGCGAAGAGCTATTCGCCGCCGATCATTGGCCGTGGCTCGGCGGTGAGGCGCTTGCCGAGACGATCCTGTGGGATACCTCGCGCCACTACGACGATCATCGCGAGCACCTCGGGCGTCTTTCGCGCTGATGTTCCGTAAGAGGCATGGAGCGCAGCCTTGACTGCCGCTTAATCGGCTCGCCTCGGCATTCTTACGCTCAAGTTTGTCCGGGCTCAATGTAATCCAGGAGCAGTCGTAAAGGCCGTGGCAGCCGCGAGAGATCGATCGTCTCGACAATGGCCCGGATATATCGGCTGTTGCGCTCCGACACGCTCCGGATGAAGCGGCGGAATTGCCGATCCACTGGGCGTCCGTGCCACGCGTGCTGCTTCCGGAACGTGCGCCATGGCTGCGTGTCGCCTTCGAGCTCGATGAGCCTTGATATGTTGGTTTCGTCGGCGGCCCGAATCAGCTCGTCCTCCAGGTCGGCGATACAGGCGAAGAACCCAACCCCTTCCAGCTGGCTGCGATCAAGGTTGAGGCCGTAGCCGGCCCGCTCCAACGCCGCTCGGATGACTTCCTCTTCGCCCTCGTCATAAAGGCCGGCGAACCTGGCTCCCGGGTCCTCGACAGCCAGCTGGCGCAAGAACCGGCTGATGGCGTGGGCGCCGTTGATCGGTACGATGGAGGTGCCTTCGGCCCTGAGGTCCCGGCCACATCGCCGGGCAGCGAGCGTCAAAGCGAGCTCGTCGGTCACCCCCTCAACCACCACGATCGTGCGCACAGAGGAATATTGCCAGCCCGGCGCACCCTCAACGCCGTGGCGGCCCGCGAGCTGGGAAGCCTGCGCGGGCGCTGGTTCCGGCCCCCGATCGTTGAGCGTTGCGGGTCATGGGGTCCGCGGACGGGTCACACGAAACGTCACACCGGGGCAGAGGGCCCCCGAGCCATCCCGCGGGTCGGCGCCGATCCTTCGAGCCGGAGTGACAGCGGCCCTGTCGTCACCGGCGCCGAAAAGCGCCCGGGGCCGTGAGTTCGGAGCTCCCGCCTTGCCGGCGCCGTAGGCGCCGGGGAGCCCGCGGCCTCGTCCGAGCGGAAAGACTCCCAGGGCGGCGCACGAGGGGCGCGGCCAGGATGGCCTCCTCTCCGATGCGCAGCACATCTCTGATGCGCAGCACCCCGCGGTCGGAGGGCCAGAGGGGGACGCCCGGGTGGTTCCGGTCACCTCTCCGAATGAAGGTGGTCCAGGCCTGGTGGAGCGCCCCCCCGTATCGCGCTCCACGACAGCTGGGTGGAACCCCTTTACGCCGAGCGTTTCTCGCGTTCTGCGCCCCCTGTTGAGCGATTCAATGGCCCGCCTGAGCTGGAGAACCCGAGGCGCCGGGAGCCCTCTGGCGGTCCCGGCGGGAGCGCGACACAATGGGTCCCGCAACCACCCTCCGGTTGGAGACGCTCATGGCCGTCACCACAGCCCCCCCGACGCTCCGGGCCCCCGGCTACGCACACGGGGCCAGCCTGACCCCCCTCCTCGGCGAGACGATCGGGGAGTGCCTGCTCCGCGTCGCGCGCACCCATCCCGACCGGCCCGCCTTGATAGTCCGCCACCAGGACGTGCGCCTCAGTTATGCCGGCCTTCTGGAGCAGACCGACACGGTGGCCCGTGGGCTGATCGCGATGGGTTTCGCCAAGGGCGAGCGGGTCGGGATCTGGGCGCCCAACCGGCATGAGTGGGTGCTGATGCAGCTCGCCACCGCCCGGGCCGGGATCATCCTGGTCAACATCAACCCGGCCTACCGCGCCGTCGAGCTCGGCTACGCCCTGCGCCAGTCGGCGGTCAGCGGCTTGGTCCTCGCCCCCGCCTTCAAAGGAACGTCCTACCTGGAGATGCTGGATCGCTGCGACCCGCCGAGCTCGCTCACCCGGGTCATCGTGCTGGACGATGCCGCGCGAGCCGGGCAGATCCCCTGGAGCGAGCTGGAGAGGCAAGGTGGAAGCGTTCCGCTCGAGCAGCTCGAAGAGCGCGCCGGCGGGCTCGACTTCGACGACCCCATCAACATCCAGTACACGAGCGGCACCACCGGCAACCCGAAGGGAGCCACCCTCACCCACCACAACCTGCTCAACAACGGCTTCTTCATCGGCGAGATGCTCCGCCTCGGTGAGAGCGACCGGGTGTGCATCCCGGTGCCCTTCTACCACTGCTTCGGCATGGTCCTGGGCAACCTGGCCTGCCTCACCCATGCCAGCGCCATGGTGGTGCCCGCGGAGTCGTTCGATCCCCTCGCCACCCTGCAGTGCGTGGCCGAGGAGCGCTGCACCGCGCTCTACGGAGTCCCCACCATGTTCGTCGCCGAGCTCGACCACCCGAGCTTCGCCGAGCATGACCTCAGCAGCCTTCGCACCGGGATCATGGCCGGCTCCCCCTGCCCGATTGAGGTGATGCGCAATGTGGTCTCGCGGATGCATATGAGCGAGGTCACCATCGCCTATGGGATGACCGAGACCTCTCCGGTGTCGACCCAGAGCAGCACTGAGGACTCCTTGGAGCGGCGGGTCACCACCGTAGGGCGGGTGCACCCCCATGTCGAGATCAAGATCATCGATCCGCAGACCGGTAGGACGCTGTCGCGCGGCGAGATCGGCGAGCTGTGCACCCGAGGGTACTCGGTCATGCTGGGCTACTGGGACGACAAGGCGTCGACCGCACTCGCCATCGACCGAGCCGGCTGGATGCACACCGGCGACCTGGCGGTGATGGACGAGGAAGGGTACGTCAACATCGCCGGCCGGATCAAGGACATGATCATCCGCGGCGGCGAGAACGTCTACCCACGCGAGATCGAGGAGTTCCTGCACACGCATCCGGCGATCAGCGAGGCGCAGGTGATCGGCCTCCCCGACCCCCGCCTGGGGGAGGAGATCTGCGCCTGCATACGTCTGCGCCCCGGAGCGACCCTGGGCGAGGCGGAGCTACGCGAATGGTGCCGGGAGCGGATCGCCCGTTACAAGGTGCCGCGCTATATCCGCTTCCTGGACTCCTTCCCGATGACAATCACGGGCAAGGTCCAAAAGTACGTGCTCCGGGAGCGCTTCAGCGAGGATCTGGGACTCCAGTCTATCGGTCCGACGGCCTGAAGCCGCTCAGCTCCGGATCCGTGAAGGGCCCGGGTCGACGAACTTCCCAGATCATGGCTCCACGAGGTCGAGGGGAGAGCCGACTGCCTCCTGCGCCACTTGTAGGCCATCAGCACTAAGGAAGTGGATGACGCGGCGGAGGTAGTCGTCCACCCGGGTGACACCGGAGAAGTCAACGAGGCCGCGGCCGGCGTGGAGGGGCAGGTGGTCCGGGTGGCGGGTGGCCGGGGGAGGCCCGATCGTTGGTCTGCGGTGAGCAGTCACGCTTCGGCCGAGGAGGGCGGGGTGCGCTTGGGTCGAGGCGAGTGGCAGCAGCTGGTGCTTGACCACGTGCAGCGACGTCCGGACGAGGTGTCGCCGGCGCAGCTGTCGAAGATGCTCGGGCATTCGGCCGGCGCGATCAGCAACGTCCTGGTGAAGCTGGCTATCGGCGGCGAGGTGGTCCAGACGAGCGACCATCCTCGCCACTTCTCGGCCCGTCCACGCTGAGGTGCTAGACGGCGGCCGTTTGTGTGGCCAGCGAGCCGCGCAAGGCGCCGAGCTGCGTCGGATCCAGCAAGGTGGCCAGGACCTCGGCGACCTCCGGCATGCCGACTTGGCCGAGACCGACCGAGACCATCCGCGCGATCTCGTTCGGGTTCAGAGTTGCCAGCTGGGCGAGGAGCGACGTGAGGTTCTCCGCGTCGGAGCGGGATCCCTTGAACGAGATCAGAATGCCCATCAGATCCTCGTCGGTGCAGCCTTCCCACAGGGCCGGCAACGCTTCCCCCTCTTCGAGGGCAAGGTGGTCGAGGTAGGTGGCAGTGAAGGCGGCGAGGGCCCGGTAGAGGACGTTGGGGTCCCCGGGCGACGATGCGTAGGTTGAGGCCACCTCGCGCAGCTGGCCGAGGCGGGCGTCGAGCTCGACATGGGCAGCTTCGAGGGTCTCGGCCAGCGAGGGGGCGCTCTGGCGAAGGAGCGGGTGGATGAAGCGATCCTCGTGTTCGCCGTGGGCGACCAGCTCGGCCGCGAGCCCGTCGACTGCGGCAGCGAGCCGGGCGGTCGTGACGGTGTCGTCGGGGTCGGTCTTGCCGGCCCCGACGGTCAGGTCGAACAGACGGGCTCGCTGCATCTTGTGGACGGCGCTGTAGACGTCGAGGCGGTTCATGAGGGGTTCCCTTCCAGATAGACTGACAACGTGTTGTCATAATAGTAGAGTGACAATACGTTGTCAACCTAGGAGTGTGTCGATGAGCCAGCTGCCAGCCCGAGACCCTGATGCGTTCGCGTTGGTGGTCGCCGACATCTTCGACGCGGCCGGGGTGCTCCGCCGCGACGGCGAACGCACCGCCTCGTCGGCCGGCCAGACCCAGGCCCGCTGGCAGCTGCTGAGCGTGGTGTCAGTCGGCGACTGGACCGTCCCGATGGCGGCCGATCGACTAGGGACCAGCCGCCAAGCGGTGCAGCGCATCGCCAACAAGCTGGTCGACGACGGGCTCGCCGCGTCGGTCGATAACCCCCGCCATCGCCGCTCGCCGTTCCTGCGCCTCACCGATGAAGGCGAGCGAGTGCTCAGCGCCATCACCGGACAGGCGCAACTTCGCCACAAGGCGCTGCTCGCCAAGCTGGACGGCATCAACCTGGTCGAGGTCCGCACCGCGCTGCGTCACCTGACCGCCGTGGTGCGCTCCGATTTGGAGACCTGAAGCGTCGCGGTCCCGCGATGCCAGGCTGCTCCCAACGGGCAACTCAGCTGGCCTCGGGCTCCCGGCGGGAGAGGAGCCCATCGAAGACCTTGACCTTTCCGACCTGGCCTTTGGCCTCGGCGTCATCGCGTTGGGCTTTGAGGGTGGGGCGGAACTCGACGGTGGTCACGAAGTAGGTGAAGGACTCGCAGATCGACTCGAAGTGGCAGTCGAGACTTCGACTCCCCGGCGTGTGACTTTCAGCCCTCCAGCCGGGACCTGCCCTTTTGGACATGAGTGTGGTTGTGGCGAGTGCAGGCACCCGGCTCCAGTTCGGAACCTATGGAGTCGTCGTCTTCGACGCGCTGTGACGCCCTCCCGGCGCGGGGCACCGACGTCATCCTGCCGGTGATCATGGTCATTCGCGACGGCTGCGGCTGCGCTGGCGGTCGCTACCGCACCCCGGTGCCGCCGTCCCTCAGCGGACGGCGGCGAGCACCATGTCGTCGAAGCGCTGCCAGAGCCGACCCACGTCGCGGAAGCCCGCTTCGCGCAAGGCAGATTCGTGATCGCCGAGGGTGGGCGGGTGGTCGTGATGGGGATGCTCATGGCCGAGCCGCCGCCGTCTCGCGACGGCCCCGGCGAGCTCTGGCGCCGCTTCGACGGCTTCCCACCATCCCTCCCAGGTCAACGCCCGGGGGCGCTCGGCATCCCCGTCTCCGTCGCGGGCCCGCCGGATCGCGGTGGCCAGCGCGTCGACCGGCGATGGCTCGCCCTCGTGGCGGTCGCCGTAGTGGCGGTCGCCGTTCAGGAAGAGCCCGCCCGGGCGCAGCATCACCGCCAGGCTCCGGGACAGTCGGCGCAGGCCGTCTCGGTCCAGCCAGTGCAGGGCGGTGGTGGACACAGCGGCGTCGAACCCGCTCCCCAGCTCGGGCAGATTCGGAGCGCCGAGGTCGCCCTCGGCGAAGCGGAGGCGGTTCTCACCGCCAAGCGCCCGCCGGCCGATCTCCAGCAGCACCGGGTCGCGGTCCACCGCCACCGCCGCTGCCCCGGGGATTGCCCGCACGATGCGCATGGCCAGAGAGCCGGGGCCGGAGCCGAGGTCGAGGACCCGAGGAGCGTCCCCGCAGTGCACCCGGACGGCGTCCACGATCACCGCGAAGCGTTCCTCCCGTCCGGGCATCAGAGCGCCCTGCTGCGCCTCCCAGCTCCCGAGCCACGCGTCCCAGGTGCTCTCCATCACCCTGAGATCTGATCACACCCGTTCGGCCTCCGGCAGCCCGGCCGGAGCCGGGGCGCCGGTCGACGTTGATGTTGGTGCGGCCGCGTGGTACATACCCGCCGAACGCATGTACGACCGCGGGCGCACCGTCAGTGTGCGGTCGAAGCCGAGGCCTCAGGGCGGGGTCGACGCCGCGGAAGCGGTGGAGAGGCGGACGGGAACACCCCCCCGTACCATTCCCGAATGACCACCTGGGACGAAGGATTCGCCCGCCGCTACGACGAGTGGTCGGGGCACATGTCAGCTGACATCCCCTTCTACATCGAGCTGGCGCGTCACGCCGAGGGACCGGTGGTTGAGCTCGCCATAGGAAACGGTCGAGTGGCGGTACCCGTCGCGCTGGTGATCGGCCGGCCGGTCATCGGAGTCGACACGTCACCGGCGATGCTCCAACAGGCTCGATTGCGTGCGACCGAGGCGGGCGTGGAGCTCGACCTGCGCGAGTCCGATATGTGCGACCTCGTGCTCGACGAACCGGCTGCGCTGATCTACTGCCCCTTCCGTGGGCTGCTCCATCTGCCGACCTGGGCCGACCGCCGGCGGACCTTCGAGCGGGTCGCAGCCTCGCTGCTTCCGGGTGGCCGGTTCGCCTGGAGCGCGTTCGCTTTCGACCACCGGATTGCCGCCAGCCTCGACGGGCGGCGTCAGAGCCAGCCCGTGCCGCACACTGTCCGATACTCCGTGGCTGACAACCGAATAGACATCACGCTCGATGACGGTGCCCGGAGCTCCCTCTGGTGGGCAACCAAGAACGAATGGCTTGGGCTGGTCGACGTCGCCGGCCTTGAGCTGGAGGCGCTCCGAGGCGGCTTCGCCGGAGAGCCATTCAGCGACGGCAGCTCCGAGTACGTGTTTGTCGCCCGCCGCGGCCCATCCCCGGATGGGCGGACGGCCGTGGCTTCGCGTTGAAGGGTAGCGTCCCAATGGTCCTCGATCAATCGATCATTCTGCGCACGTCCGCACCGGCCACCGCCGCCATGCGGAGTCGAGAACACCATCCGCGAGGTGACGTACGCGGTGGCCTCACCACCGGCCTTCCTGACGGCGCGGGAGCACCTGGCCTCAGGTGTGATCCCCAGGACCACGACCGTGTACCCGCCAATGTGGCTGGCCTGTGTTGGCGGAACTCTCTGCTTCCGGTCACCCGCGCCGTGCCGCCCCGCACGTCATCGCAGTCGATCAACCGCCTCCGGCCGGCCCCCGAGGCCCGAGCTTCCGGCGGCCAGATGTCGCCCTCACGTCAGGGCGTGGGGCCGTCTCGATCGGTGGATCCAGGGTTAGCTTGCTCTGCGGCCGGCAGTTTGACCGCGCGACAGCTGGCCTTGCTCATCCGCCCGCGAGGGCTACCGCGGGCGTCCCACTCCGTTCGAGGAGCGCGTTGAACTCCGCGAGCGGACCGCTCGTGACCTCCCCCAGCCGGCGCTGCAGGTCATCGATCTGCGCGGAGAGCTCATCGGCGAGGGCGACCATGGCCGTGGAGGGGCGGGCCCGGTCGTCGACCAGGTCGCACAGTTCCTGGAGTCGGCCGAAGAGGCCGGGCGCATTCGACAGCCGCAGGCTTCCCTTGGGCTCAAGCGGGAGGACGTCACCCTCGATGCTCGTGAGGGCGTCGATCAGCGCCCGCGCGGCCGCCGCGACCGCGCCCTCCGCCGGCTGCCGATCCCCGGGAGACCAGCGCCTGAGCTGGTGCTTGAGCTCCCGGATGGTGTTGATCCCGGCGTTCATCTCCGAGGTGCGACGCCACAGCCGGCAGGCCAGCTCGTACTGCGCGGCCAGGTCGGAGCCGCTCGCCGGGTTCCGTGGGTCTTCCACGATCTCGAACCAGGCGGTCGCCTCCTTGCCTGTGACCCGGAGCCGGACCTGATAGCGACCGGGCGGAACCCGAGGCCCCCGCTGTTCCGGCAGCCCGCGTTCCCGGGGCGGATCGCGCTCGATGATCGTGCCGGGCTCGTGCCGGGTGTCCCACACGAAGCGGTTGAGGCCTTCGCGGTTGGACGCTTTCGGCTCCTTGGGCTTGCCTCGCTGTTCGGCCTCGCGCTCCTTGGCCGCCTCGGCCTCATCGACTTCGCCGCGGGATCTCACCGTCCGGATCTCCTCGCCTCGCTCGTCGGCGAAGGTGAGGGTCAGCTCCGGCCGGTCCGCACCGAGGTCGCCGAGCCAGTACAGCACGGTCACGCCGGTCGGCCGGTTGCTGCCGCACGTCAACAGGACCCGCTCGGTCTGCCCGGGCTGGTCGCCCCACTCAATGTCGTAAGGCAACACCGTCACGCCGGCCCACTGGTACTGGCGGGCGCCGGGCGGGCCTTCGTCGCCGAGGTGCACTTCCGACGGGTAACGCACGAAGGTCTTGGGCGCGTACACGTGTACCTCGGCTGACCGGGCGTTGCGTCCGTGCTCCCGTACGGCCGGGAGGTCGTCGAGGATCCAGATCGACCGACCGTGGGTGGCCGCCACCAGGTCGTCGTCCTTGACCACGAGGTCGTGGACGGCCGTCACCGGCAGGTTTCCGCGCAGCGCCTTCCAGGACCGGCCACCGTCGTACGACACGTGCACGCCGCGTTCCGTGCCGACATAGAGCAGGTCGGGGTGCGCGGGATCCTCGCGTACTACCCGGCAGACCTCGTCGGACGGCAGGCCGGCGTCCAGCCGCTCCCAGGTCTTGCCCAGGTCCCGGGTACGCCACACATAGGGATGGAAGTCGTCCAGGCGGTGGCGATCGGCCACCACGTAGGCGGTCTCGGTCGTGTGCGGTGAGGGCTCGATGCAGCTGACGTGCGACCACGCCGGGAGGTCCTCCGGCGTCACCGTGGTCCAGGTCGCGCCGCCGTCGGCGGTCACGTGCACCAGCCCATCGTCGGTGCCGGCCCAGAGCAACCCGGGCTGCCGCGGGGACTCGGCCAGGGCGAACAGGCAGCAGTAGTACTCGGCGCCGGTGTTGTCTTGGGTGATCTCGCCGCCCGAAGAGCGGAGCTTGTCCGGGTCGTTGCGGGTCAGGTCGGGGCTGATGGGCTCCCAGGTCTGCCCCTGGTCCCGGGTGCGGAAGACGTGGTTGCCACCGTGGTAGAGCGTGTCCGGATCGTGCGGGGACAGCAGGAGGGGGGACGTCCAGTTGAAGCGGTAGCGCGCCTGCTCGGCCCCGGCGCCGCTCGTGCTGTCGGGCCACACGCTGATGACGCGGCTGGTTCGGCGCCGATGGTCGTAGCGGGTGAGGTAACCCATGTACTCGCCGGCGTAGACGATGTCGGGGTCGTCCGGCCGGACGGCAATGTGGCCGGCCTCACCGCCGCCGACGGCGTAGGTATCGAGCGTGGTGATCGCGCCGAGCTCCGAGTGACTCGGCAGCGAGATGGAGGAGTTGTCCTGCTGACAGGCGTACACGCGGTAGGGGGTGCGGGTGTCGGTCGTCACGTGGTAAAGCTCGGCCGTCGGCTGGTTGTAACAGGTGGACCAGCTGACTCCACCGTCGTAGCTCACGCCGCCGCCGCCGTCGTCGCCGAGGATCAGCCGGTTCGGGTCGGCCGGATCGAACCACAGGTCATGCGTGTCGCCGTGCGGTACCGGCACCCGGTCGAAGGTCCGGCCTCCGTCCACCGAACGCCAGGCGTCGGTGGCCAGCACCCATACCGTCTCCGGGTCGGTCGGGTGGGCGACGACGTGGTGGTAGTACCAGGCGCGCCAGCGCAGGTCGCCCTGCTCGGACTCGCGCTCCCAGTGCTCTCCGTAGTCGTCGGAGCGGCAGATCCCACCGTGGTCCGCCTCGACAATCGCCCAGAGCCGGCCGGGACGCGCGGGCGAGGGGGCGACCCCGATCCGCCCGAGCGTCCCCTTGGGGAGCCCGGGGCGACGGGACAGGTCGGTCCAGCTGTCCCCCCCGTCGGTGGACCGCCACAGCCCGCTCCCCTCTCCTCCGCTGTCCAGGCGCCATGGCAGCCGGCGAGCGCGCCACATGGCCGCGTAGATGATCCTGGGGTTCGCCGGATCCACCGCCAGGTCCACAGCACCAACGTCCTTGCTGTGGTGCAGGACCATCTCCCAGCTCCCACCCCCGTCCCGGGAGCGGTAGACGCCCCGCTCGTCGTTGGGCCCGTGAGCATGGCCGAGGGCGGCGACCCAGACCAGGTCAGGGTCTTTGGGGTGGACCCGGATCCTGCCGATGTGCCGGGTCTCGGCCAGGCCTCGATGCGACCAGGTCGCTCCGGCGTCGTCGGAGCGGTACACCCCGTCCCCCGGCGCGACGTTGGATCGGATGCAGCACTCCCCCATGCCCGCGTAGATCACGTTCGGATCGGACGGTGCCAGGGCCAGCGCCCCTACTGACGCCCTTCGAAAGAAGCCGTCGGAGACATTGCGCCAGGTGTGGCCCCCGTCCCGGGTCTTCCAAACGCCCCCTCCGGTCGAGCCGAAATAGAAGACGCGGCGGTCCGTCGGGTCCCCCGCAACAGCCACCACGCGGCCGCCGCGGAACGGCCCGACCAACCGCCACCGCAGATCGTCGAGAAGCGCCCTCTCCCCGACGTTCGTTACCCGCTCGATCGCCACCAGTCCAGCCTTCCCAACAATTCTCGGCTGACCAGACTAACGCATTGGAGTTCGAACATGTTCTGACCCGTCGGCCGAACTGGTCGCCGAGGCTCCCGCGGATGGGTGCTGGGTTGCCGCCACACCAACGCCTGTACCAACAACGCGGCGTGATGGGGCGGGCCTCGTCGGGTGGCCCGAATATGCTCCGGCCACCCGCGATGCGCTCCTCGCATTTTCGAAAACCGCTGACGGTGCGGACACCCGTACCCGCGGGTACGGTCTCCTTTTCACCCCGTTTCACCGGGCCAGTGCAGGACCTTGGAGCATCGAGGTGACTGGCAACAAGCGCGACCCCATCTACCAGGCACCGCGCGTGCTCGACGCTATCACTGGCGGTCACTGGGAGGCTGTTGTGCCCAAGGGACATCTGGGTTGAGCACCAGGGTGTTGTGGAAAGGCTGAGCCTCACTCTTCGGCGTCATCGACTTCGCATTCGCCCCGGAGCTCAGCTCCGAGAACGACGATGGGGCAGGTGATCTTCATGCCTTTCACTGACCCCGGTCGGGCTGTCCGCGTTCGGCGCAGGGCAGCGCGATTGTCGGGATGCCTCCGCATGGAGTGCCCAGCTATCCCGTCCTGCCTCCGGGCCCCTTGCCCGCCCCGAGCGGCGCTACCAACGGGCGGAGCGAGGTGGCCGGAGGCCAGGCGTGCCTGCCGTCCGGGCCAGTCGGCATGCTGAATTGGCCTTCCATTCGCCTCTATCCCGGGGAGAGGGCGGCATCCGAGAGTGCGATGGTGCGAAGAGCGCGGACCTTGCAATGGCTATTCATCGCCCATGCCATCATTCACGTGCTGGCCGTCCCAGGCGGCCTGGGGATTGGGGCCATGGAGGAGTTTCACGCCGCTCCCAGCCTTTCCCGCCACGCAGCTCGGCTCGCCAACCGCCCATCTTCTCGGTGGCCTCTGGCTTCTCGCCGCAATCGCCTTCCTCGTGACGGCGACGCTGGTGGCGCGCGATGATCAGCGGTGGCGGCTCGTTGCTGCCGTGGCGGCGCTCCTCTCCCTCGGCGTCTGTGTTCTCTGGTGGCGCGATGCCCCGGCCGGCGCCGCCATCGATCTCCTCATTCTCGGGGGGCTGGCCGCTCCAGGCCTGCGCCGCATCGGGATGGGGTCGAGCGCAGCGCCGGCTCCAGAGTCCCAAACCCAGGCACGATCGCTTGCCCTGGAGCCGGCCCTGCACCTCGACGCTCGCCGCGGCTGATCATCGCTGAGGACGGGATCCGCCCAGCCGAAGCATCGGAACCGAACGCGGGAGTGGCGAGGGCCTTGCCCAGCAGGGCCGGCAGCGGACCACAACGGAGTTTGCGCGAGGCGCGCGCGAGGGCACCAACCGAGCCTCCCTGGCGGTGCCCCGTCGCACCGTCAGCTGGGCTGATGAACCCGCGTTTGAAAGGCTGCGTCGATGGCGGCAAGCTGCGCAGAGGTCTCCTCGCGCAGCTGCGCGGCAGTGGCGCTGAGGCCCTCGCGGCGCGAGGCATCGGTCAGGGAGCTCACGTTGATGTCAACGTTGGCCAGGGCGCTCATCGCCGCGGCCTGCAGCATCTGGCCCGCGGAGAGCGCGTCCGATAGGGCATTGGGGTTCCCCTTCTCCAGGAGCTCGAGGGCCGCCGGCAGCAGGGCGACGGCCCGGCGCGCCACCTCGAGGGGCACCTCCGCCGCCGCCGCCAGCGCGATTTGCACGGAGGCCGACCGGTTCGCCTTCTCCGCGTCAGAGCGCCGCGGCAGCCGGTAGGCAGCCATCACCGCGTCGAAGGCGGCCGAGTCCCGCTCGGCCAGGGCCAGGAGAGCGGCCCGCTCGCGGTCGGCGACCGCGACCAGCTGGGACATCCGGAGCGCGGCTTCCTCAAAGCCCTTCCGCCCCGCCGTCAGTCGGGCCACCATGGCGAGGAGCGCCGCGCCGGTTGCGCCGGCAAGGGCCGCCGCCGCGCCGCCGCCCGGTGTCGGAGCGGACCCGGCCAGGGTTTCGAGGAACGTGGCCACCGCCCGGAGGCCAGATCCCGCCGCGCCCTGCCCCGCCGCATCCCCCGCATCCCCGCCGGCGCTGGCCTGCCGAGCCACCAGGGTCTCGATCACCTGCTCGTCTGGGTCGAAGCCGCGCAGCTGCAGGTAGTGAGCGGCGGACTCGGCGAGCGCCCGCTGAGGGATGAGACCGACGATCTCCGTGTCGATGACGTGCATGCCGTAGCGCGCCGCCTCGAGGCGAACCAGCTCCAGCGCCCGGTAGGGCGGGGTGACCATCGGGTCGACGAGGTTCATGGACACCTGGACGCAGCCGCGCTCGGGGACGGCGAAGCCGATGGCGCGGACGTGAACGAGCCCGCCGGACCTCTCCCGGACCCGCTTGGCGACATCCTTGGCGGCGCGCTCGTCACGGCCATTCAGATAGACATTGAAGGCCACGAGTGGCGGCCGCGCGCCCACCGCGGTGGCGCCGGCGCGGCCCAGCCGATGGGGGCCGAGGTCGGGCAGCCGTCGGCCCGCAGCGACGTCCGCCTTCAAGCCCTCGTATTCGCCGCGGCGGATGTCGGCGAGGCTCGCCCGCTCCGGCTTGGTAGCGGCGCGCTCGTACAGATAGACGGGGATCGCCAGGGTGTCGGCAAGCTCCCGCCCCACCTCCCGGGCCAGAACGACGCAGTCATCCATCGTCACCCCGCGGACGGGAATGAAGGGAATGACGTCAACCGATCCCATCCGGGGATGGCTGCCGCGGTGCTGCTCCATGTCGATCAGCTCGACGGCCTTCCGGGCTCCGGCGACCGCCGCGGCCCGGACCGCCCCGGGCGAGCCGATCAAGGTGGTGTCGAGGCGATTGTGGTCCGGGTCGGATTGGCGGTTCAGGAGCGTCACCCCCGGTGACGAGGTCATCGCCTCCACGATGGCGTCCATGACCTCCGTCCGCCGCCCCTCGCTGAAGTTGGGGACGACCAGGACGAGGGGCTCGAGCGCTGCCCCGGGGGCCCCGACCACGTCGGAGCGGGGTGGGTCGGATGTCATAGGGTCTCGTTGAACCTCCGCGGCAATTCTGCTCGTCTCGATGCGCTTCGCTCCCGCAGCGCTCAGAGGACTCGCGTGACGTGGCGGCTCGGCACAAGCGCTCGCGGACCGGAGACCGCCACCCCGCCGACTACCATCCGCAGGAGCGTGGTTGCGCAGAGCGAGTTCGCCGGCCGGCGGGTGCTCGTGACCGGTGCCTCCCGAGGCATCGGACGGGCAGCTGCTCTCGCCTTCGCGGCTCGGGGAGCCCGGCTCGCCGTCCATGCCCACCGGGACGAGGAGGCCGCTCGGGCGACGCTGCACGCCCTCGAGGGTGAAGGTCACGCACTGGTGATGGGCGATGTCGCCGACGCGGCGGCCGCCGAGCGGACCGTGGCTGAGGCCTGCGCCCAGCTCGGCGGGCTTGACGTCCTGGTGAACAACGCGGGCATCTATATCGAGCACCCTCTCCCTTTCACGGACTACGCCGCCTGGCAAGCGGCCTGGCGCCGCACCGTCGAAGTCAACCTCCTCGGTCCAGCCTGGCTGACCTGGTGCGCGGTCGAACGGATGAGGGGACGAGGTGGTCGGATCGTCAACGTGTCGTCCCGGGGCGCCTTTCGGGGCGAGCCGGATGCCCCTGCCTACGGTGCGAGCAAGGCCGGTCTCAACGCCATGGGACAGTCCCTCGCCCGGGCCCTCGCCCCCCATGGGATCTTCGTCACGACGGTCGCCCCGGGCTGGGTCGACACCGAGATGGCGCAACCCTCCCTGACCGGCGAGAGGGGTGGCGAGATCCTCACCCAGATGCCGCTGGGGCGGGTGGCTCGTCCGGAGGAGGTGGCCGAGGTGATCGTCTTCCTGGCGTCGCCCAGGGCGTCGCAGTGCACCGGAGCCGTCGTCGACGTGAACGGCGCCTCCTATCTGCGCACCTGACCGGGATGAACCGGGCGCCCGGATCAAGATCGGGATCGGAAAACCCTTTGCCGCTGCGGCAGGTAGGCGGGTGGTGACGGCTCAGGAGGAGCGGGAGCGCTCGAGAGGGTAGGGGAAGCCCCCGCTCCCGCCGCGCCGCCGGAGGGCGGCGATCTGCAGGGCGCGGGCAATGTCGGCCGCGGAGACGATGCCCACGAGCCTCCCCTGGTCGAAGACGAGGGCCGGGTCGTCGGGGCTGCCCCGCATCCGCCGCGCCAGGTCGAGGAGAAGATCTCCGGGAGCCCCGAGGGCGATCCCATCGACGCTCGCCGCCACCTCCTGCAGCCGAACCGTGCCGCGCCGCTGCGCGGGCACCGAGGACAACCGGCGGAGGTTGACCACGCCGATCACCCGACCGGTCAGGTCGGCGATCGGATAGCCGCCCCCCGGCTTGCGCAGAGCCACGTGGGAGAGGAAGGCGTCCACGGTGATCCAGGCGGGAACGGTGCCGGGGCTCGCCGTCATCACATCAAGGACGCGCAGCCCCTGCAGCGCCGCGCCCCAGCGGACCTGTCTCTGCTCGGCGCTCGCGGCGCTCAGCAAGAACCAACCGACAAGGGCCAGCCAGAGACCGCCGAGGCCGGCCAGGAGGACCAGGCTGATGACGCCGGCGACGATGAGCAGGGTGCCGAACGCGCGCCCCAGATGGGCCGCCGCGATGGTGGCCCGGTCGCTGCTCCCCCACCACCGCCAGAGTCCGGCGTGGAGGAGGCGGCCGCCGTCGAGAGGCAGCGCGGGAACGGCGTTGAAGGCGCCGAGGAGCAGGTTCATGAGGGCCAGCCAGGCGGGGACGATGGCGACCGTGGGGCTCGCCCCCACCCCGTTGAGGACCCCCGAGAGCGCCCCGAACAGGGCGGCGAGGAGGAGGGTGACGGCGAGACCAGCGGCCGTCGTCCTGGCCTCGTCGCCCGGGGACGCGGGCTCTCCGCGAAGGCGGGCGGCGCCCCCGAAGAGCCAGAGCGTGATCCCCTCCACCGCGGTCCCCTGATGCCGGGCCACCACGGCGTGGGCCACCTCGTGGGCGAGCAGCGAGAGGTAGAAGAGGGCCGTCGCGACCACCGCCAGGAGCGCGTCGACCCAAACCGGCTGGCCGGGCAGGCTGGAGGGGAACACGCCACCCGCCAGGCTGACGGTGATCAGCCCAAAGATGACGACGAGGCTCCAGTCGGCTCGGATGGGGATGCCGGCAATGCGTCCCAGGGGGATCCCGTGCGTCGCGTTCATCGTCTGCATCTCTCTGTATTCCCCGTCGCCGGCCCGCCTACGCAAGACTTCGTGGGGGCATTCGAGCTCCAACCATGCAGCATGACCTTCCGGGGCGCCTGAGGGACGGCTGGGAGTTCGCGGGGATCGGGAGCCGACGTCCCCAGCAGCTCTCCGGGCGACGCCGCGGCCGGCGGAGCATGGGCTAAGGTCCGCGAGGTGCGGCAGCTCTGGGCGCCCTGGCGGATGACCTACGTGAGCGGGGAGGAGCCCTCCCCAGACGGCTGCTTCCTGTGCGCCGCCGGAGAGGCCGCCGACCCCAGCCCCTGGCTCGTGGTGGAGCGCGGGGAGACGACGCTCACCCTCATGAACCGGTTCCCCTACAGCAGCGGCCACGTCATGGTGGCCCCGCGCCGCCACACCGCGGACTTCGGCAATCTCACCCACGACGAGGGCGCCGAGCTCGTCGCCGCCACTCAGCGGGTCATCCGGGCGATCGGCCTGGTGATGCAGCCCGGCGGGTTCAATGTCGGGCTCAACCTGGGCGGGGCGGCAGGGGCGAGCATCGACCACCTCCACCTGCACGTCGTCCCGCGCTGGGGGAGCGACACCAACTTCATGCCCGTCCTCGCCGACGTCAAGGTCATCCCCGAGCACCTGGAGGTGACCGCCGCCCGGCTCCGCCAGGCGCTCGCCTCGGAGAGCTGAGGCAGGGTCAAGCGGCGCAATCGGGCGGCCGGCGAGAGGGGGCCGCTGAAGCCGAGAGTCGGCTGGCTGCTATAGTCCCCCCTTCGTGGGCTCGGTCATCAAGAAGCGGCGCAAGAAGATGCGCAAGCACAAGCACAAGAAGATGCTGAAGAAGACCCGCTGGCAGCGGCGGGCCAGCTGAGCCGGCCTCGGCTCAGGCCAGCGCCTGGGGCATTTCCTGCCCCGGGCGCTGTTTTCTTTCCTCAGGTCGCCCGGGCGTAGGAGTGCAGCCCGACGATCCAGAGGTTGACCGCATAGAGGGTGAAGAGGACGGCCACAAAGCCCACGGCGGTGATGGCCGCGGCCCGCTTCCCCTTCCAGCCGAAGGTGACCCGGGAGTGGAGGTAGATGGCGAAGATCACCCAGGTGATGAAGGCGAAGGTCTCCTTGGGATCCCAGGCCCAGTAGCGGCCCCAGGCGTGCTCCCCCCAGATCGCCCCGCAGATCACCCCGAAGGTCCAGATCGGGAAGCCGAGGAGGACGAAGCGGTAGCTCCAGAGGTCGAGGAAGGCGGCGGCGGGCAGGGAGCGCTGAATCGATCGCCACATCCCGGGGCCGGCGGCGGGGCTCAGGATCACGCTGCCGCGGCGGGGCCCGCTCACCGACCGCGCCACCTGCGCCGGACGGGCTGAGCCGGCGGCGGCCGGGGTGGGGGCGCCGACGGCACCCGCCACCTTGAAGCTTCCGGCGGGGGTGGCCGCCTCGGGGGGGGCGAGCCTTTCGTCCGCCCAGAGCCGGATCAGGTACGCCATCCCGAAGAAGAAGCTGAAGCTCAAGAGCCCGGAGGCGGTCGCCATGGCCGTGACGTGGATGTAGAGCCAATAGCTCTGCAACGCCGGGATGAGGTTGCCGGGCGGCTCGTACAGCATGTAGCCGACGCCGAGCAGGGCGATGCCCGCCATCATCGCCGGGATGCCGACGAGGCGCATGCGGTAGCGCAGCATGAGAACGAGGCAGACGGCGACCAGGACCAGGGAGATGCCGGTCGAGTATTCGTACATGTTGCTGAGCGGCCAGTGCCCGGATTCCAGGCCGCGGAACACCACCGATGTGAAGTGCACGGGCCAGCTCAGCACCACCAGGCCGACCGCGGTGTTGCCCAGCAGCGGGCGCCGGACGACGATGTAGAGGACGAAGGCAAGGAGCGCCAGGCAGTAGCCGAAGACGGCGACCCCGAAGAAGTCCAGCGAGAGTGGTGCGGACTGCGTGAAAGGGAGGGTGCTCGGTCCCATGGCAGATCCCCGGGATAGGCGCGTGAGGAAGCACCGGCAGTATAGGCGCTCCCCCTCCACGACCAGCCTTCAGGCTGGCACCCGCGCCCTCGCCCGCAGCGTCGTCATGAGCTCGCGGGCATGGACCAGCGCCGGTTCAGCACCGAGGCGTTGGAGCGCCTCCGCGGCCTCCGTCACCCCTCGCTCGGCCACCTCCGATCGACCCTGCTGGAGGAGCCATGCCGCGTGGTCGAGCTGCGTTCGGGCCAACCAGTACGGGTAGGCGAGGTCGCGCAGCATCTGCTCCGCCACCTCGAAGTCGGCGTCCACACGCTCGAGCCGACCGCGGGCGGCGGCGATGCGCGCCCGGTAGCGCGCCAACTGGGCGCGCACAAAGGGAGGAACATGTCCAATGGGCCGATCGGCGACCAGGGTGAGCAGGCCATCGGCCTCGTCGAGACGGGCAACGGTGAGGGCAGCATCCAGCATATCCGGCCATAGCTGGCGAAAACTGTCGGTGCGGACCCCGAGCGTCTCGTCGACCTCCCGCATCACCGGCTCGCCGAGCTCCAGCGCCCGCTGAGCTTTTCCGGCGGCGAGAGCGATGGTGACGGCGGCGGCGGCGTACGCGGTGCGGGACTGCACGTCCCCGCTGTCGGACCAGCCGGAAAGGGCTCCGAGCTCTCGCTCCGCGGCATCGATCCGGCCGCGCAGCGCGTAGAGAAGCCCGAGCTGCAGGTGCAGGTATTCCTCACCGGGCCGGTGTTTTCCACTGAGCAGCTCCCGGCAGATCTGCTCAGCGTCGTCCCAGCGCCCGGTGAGCAGATAGAGGTGGGCGAGATTGCCGACGCTGGTCGCCTCGACGTCCCGCTCACCCCGGCGCCGGGCCAGTTCGATGGCGGCCCGGCAGTGCTCGGCGGCACCGGGGAGATCCCCGTTCACACAGAGGTCACCGGCGTTGGTGTGAGCGACGATGCCGTGGATCCCGATTCCATGGCGCTCGGCGAGGGTCACCGCCCACTCGAAGTCGGCCAGGGCCTCCTGGGGACGGTTCGCAAAATTGAGAACAATTCCCCGCCGCATCGCCGCCTCGGCCAGGATGTCGGGCAGCTCCAGCGCCTCCCCGAGCTCGAGGGCCGCGTCCACGTGGGGGGCAGCGTCGGCTCCGCGCCCCGCGAAGAGGAGGCTCTGGGCGAGCTTGGTGTGAGCATCGGCCAGGGCGGCGGACGGCTCCCCGGCGCCGAGCACCTCCAGCGCCTGGCGAAGTCGGGCGATCGATTCGTCCATGCGGCCCAGCCGGTTCAGGGCGTAGCCAACCCGGGTGGCGACGCGAGCGGCCTCTTGCCGGTTGCCGGCCGCGCCATGGGCGGCCGCCGCGCTCTCGAACCGCTCCATCGCCTCCTCGTAGTGACCGGACCGCAAGGCCGCCTCACCGGCCTGCTCGATGAGGACGGTGCGTGCGGCCGGGTCGGCGGTCAGAGCGGCGGCGGTGGCGAAGGCGCGCTCCGCCGTCTCCGGGGAGCCAACCGCCATCGACTGCTGTCCGGAGCGGGTGAAGGCGGCGGCGGCCTGAGCCCGAATCTCGTCAGCGTCCGGGTCGTCCGGCACCGCCTGATAGGCGTCGAGGTAGTGCTGGGCGACCACCTCGGCGACCTCAGCTCCGTCCTCCGGGAATGTCGAACGCAGGTGCGCCGCGACCGCCAAATGCCGGACCTTGCGCTCCCGGCGGGCCAGCGTGTCGTAGGCGACCTGGCGCAGCAACGTCTGAGTGAAGGCGTACTGGCCGCGATCCGGGGAGAGCCGGTCGGTGCGCACGCGCAGGATTTCGCGGCGGACGAGATCGGCCAGCAGTCCGTCCATGACGTCGGCAGGCAGGTCGGTCACGGTGTTCGCCGCGGACCGGGGGAAGGACCCACCCAAGACCGCCAGCCCCTGCACCAGGGATCGCTCGTTGGGCGGCAAGCGGTCGATCCGCGCGGCCAGCAGTGAGCTGAGCGACACGGGCACCTCGATGGTTTCCACCGTGCCGGCCAACCGGTAGACCCCGTCGACGGGGCGGACGAGATCCCGGTCGATCAAGGAGCGGACCAATTCGACCGCGTAGAGCGGAATCCCGTCAGCCCGAGTGGCGATCCGCTGCGCGACCTCCGACGGGAGTCCGGGCACCAATTCGTCGAGCAGCTCGAACATGACCACGGCGGGAAGGGGGTCGAGCATCACGACGTCCGCGTTGCGCCGTCCCGATCCCCAGGTCGGCCGGCGCTCCAGCAGCTCCGGACGCGACAGGGTGAGGATGAAGATCGGCGAGTCACCGGCCCACTCCAGCAGCTGCTCGAGGAAATCCAGCAGGCCAGCGTCGGCCCACTCCAGATCCTCCACCACGAGCACGACGGGCTGATGCTCGGCGAGCCGCTCGAACCACAACCGCCAGCCGGCGAACAGCTCCTCCCGCTCGAGCCTCGGTCCACCCGTCCCCAGCAGGGCCCCGAGGCGCGGCCGGAGGAAGTCACGATCGGCGTCGTCCCCCACCCAGCGAACCAGCCCCTCGTCGAGCTTGCGGGTGATCGATTCGAGAGGCTCGTCCTCGGCGATGCCGAGGCGCTGGCGCACCATCTCGGCAAGCGCCGAGTAGGCCACCCCGTCCCCGTAAGGCAGGCAGCGGCCGGCGTGGTACAGGAATTGGATGGCCAGGCCGTCGCTGTACTTGAAGAACTCCCAGCGCAGGCGGGACTTGCCAACACCAGCCGCGCCGACCACCGACACGAGCCGCGCCCGGCGCCGGTCCACGACGTCGTGGAAGGCATCCTTCACCTCACGCAGCTCCCGGTCTCGCCCGAGGAAGCTCGCCTCCATGCCGTCGCCGCGCTCGCTGCCCCCGACCGCGGCCACCACGCGCGTGGCACGCCACAGTCGCACGGCTTCCGCCTTCCCCCTGAGGCGGTGCGGGCCGGTGTCGGCATAGGCGATGGCCGCCGCCGTGGCCTGCCGGGTGACGTCATCGACCAGGACGCCGCCCGCTTCGCTCTCCGCCTGCACCCGCGCGGCCGTGTTCACCGTGTCCCCAGCGACCATTCCCTCTCCCGCCGCCCCCAGGGTGACCGCCACCTCGCCGGTGACGACCCCGGCCCGGGCGGCCAACCCGGTAGCCCCTGCGGAGCGCCCATACTCGGCCACGGCCTCGACCAGGTCCATGGCGGCCCGAGCGCACCGTTCGGCGTCGTCCTCATGGACGGTGGGAACACCCCACACGGCCATGACGGCGTCGCCGATGAACTTCTCCACGGTGCCGCCGTAGCGAGCGATGACCGTGCGAGCCACCTCGAAATAGCCGGAGAGCAACTCCCGCACCGACTCCGCATCGCGGGACTCGGAGAGAGGCGTGAAACCGACGAGGTCAGCGAAAAGGACCGACACCACCCGGCGCTCGGCGACCGGTGTTGGCGGCGCGGCCATCACGGGCGCGGGAGCGCGACCAGGGCCCACCGGAGCCCCGCAGTCGGCACAGTACCGCTTCCCCGAGATGAGCTGAGCCCCGCAGGCCGCACACGCCGTGGCAAGTGACGTCCCGCAGTCGGCGCAGAAGCGCTTGCCGTCCGGACTGTCAGCGCCGCAGGAGGGACAGCGCACCCGACACCTGACCTATGGGACTCGAACGGGACAACCTGTCCAACCAGGGCTCACGGCCGTCATGGTACCCGCCTCCTCTCAGGTGTGGACAAACGGGGCGAACCCCCGATCACCACCCTCGCCGAGCGAGGATTCCCATGGGCTCGCTGGCGAGGCGGGGTGAGCCGAGTCGGGCTCTGCCCGACCGGCGAGGGGCGGCGAGCCCCTGTGAGAAGAGCAAGGGGTCCCCATCAGGCCTGCCTGATGGGGACGTGGACCAACGGGGCGAACCCCCGATCACCACCCTCGCCGAGCGAGGATTCCCATGGGCTCGCTGGCGAGGCGGGGTGAGCCGAGTTCGGGCTCTGCCCGACCGGCGAGGGGCGGCGAGCCCCTGTGAGAAGAGCAAGGGGTCCCCATCAGGCCTGCCTGATGGGGACGTGGACCAACGGGGCGAACCCCCGATCACCACCCTCGCCGAGCGAGGATTCCCATGGGCTCGCTGGCGAGGCGGGGTGAGCCGAGTCGGGCTCTGCCCGACCGGCGAGGGGCGGCGAGCCCCTGTGAGAAGAGCGAGGGGTCCCCATCAGGCCTGCCTGATGGGGACGTGGACCGGCGGGGATTCGAACCCCGGACCTCTGCCGTGCGAGGGCAGCGCTCTCCCAGCTGAGCTACCGGCCCCTGCGGGAGCCCAAGTGTATCGACCACGCCCGCGGCATCCTCGCCAGTGGTCAGACGGAAGGGGGGACTCCCCCCTTCGCGCCACGCGGGCAGAGCCCCGCGCCCTGGCGCGCACCCCCCTGCAGCTGAGCTACCGGCCCCTGCGGGAGCCCCAGTGTATCGACCACGCCCGCGGCATCCTCGCCAGTGGTCAGACGGAAGGGGGGACTCCCCCCTTCGCGCCACGCGGGCAGAGCCCCGCGCCCTGGCGCGCACCCCCCTGCAGCTGAGCTACCGGCCCCTGCGGGAGCCCCAGTGTATCGACCACGCCCGCGGCATCCTCGCCAGTGGTCAGACGGAAGGGGGGACTCCCCCCTTCGCGCCACGCGGGCAGAGCCCCGCGCCCTGGCGCGCACCCCCCTGCAGCTGAGCTACCGGCCCCTGCGGGAGCCCCAGTGTATCGACCAACGCCCGCGGCATCCTCGCCGGTGGTCAGACGGTCGGCTCTTCCTCGATGATCTCCTCGACGAAGTAGGTCTCGCACGCTTCGTCGAGATGCGTGGTGGAGAGCTCCACCTCCTCCCCCTTGTAGCGGCAGATGTGGATGACGTGATTGAGGAGGTCGCGGGGGTGGGAGCCGTGGAAGGGACGGCCCCGGGCCACGTAGTGGCGAGCGATGAGATCGTCGACGACCTCCGCCCGGTAGGCCACCTCATTGGCGTCGCAGACGCGCATCCAGATCTCTCGGAACTCGTCGACGGTCGGATCTGGCACCGGTACCTTGTAGCGGACGCGGCGAAGGAATGCCTCATCCATGAGGTTGCGCGGCTCGAGGTTGGTGCTCAGCATGAGGAGGCAGGTGAAGGGAACGGCGACGCTTGTCCCGGCGCGCGCGATGTTGACGTAGTCCACGCCGTTCTCGAGGGGGACGATGAGGCGGTTGAGGAGGTCGCGCGGCGACATGTTCTGCTGGCGACCGAAGTCGTCGATGAGCAGCAGGCCGCCATTGGCCTTGAGCTGCAGGGATGCCTCGTAGAAGCCGAGGTTGGCGTCGAAGCTCAGCTCCAGCATGCGTGGGGTGAGCTCCCCACCAACCTTCACCGCCGGACGCTCGGCGAGCTGCCAGCGCGTGTCGTGCTGGGGCAGGTCGCGATCGATGGGGACGTGGTAGATCGGGTCGTAGAGGCGGATCACCTCACCATGCACGTAGAGCGCTCTGGGGATGAACATCGGCGGTCCCATGACCCGGGCGCTGGCGTCGGCGATGCTGGTCTTGCCGTTTCCCGAGGGGCCATAGAGGAAGCAGGCGTGGCGGGCTGAGAGCGCCGGGCCGAGGTGGTCGAGCACCTTCTCACTGAGAACGAGGTGGGAGAACACCTCGTGCAGGCGCTGCCGGTTGACCAAGGTTCCGACCTGAGCCTGCCGGGCCGCCATCGCGTTGTAGTCGGTGATGGGCACCGGGGCCGGCCCCGCGTACTGGTTGATGTCCATGAGCTCCCGTGCCCGTTGCCGGCCGGTGCTGGTGATCGTGTACTGCATGCCTGCATTGATGCTCTCGTCGTCGGCGAGGGATGTGGCCCGAACGCCGGCCGAGGCGCAGTACCCCTCACCGGCGAGGAACTTGAGGGTGGTCTCCACGAAGGCGAAGGGGATGCAGACGTGGCGGGCGATGTCCCCGCCCAGCATGCTGCCGTTGAAGTAGAGGACCTTGAGGACCAGGTCGCAAACGAAGCTGAAGGGAAGACCTGTCTCCTCCGCGCTCCGCGGAGCGGGGGGAGCGCGATCGGAGCAGGAGCAAGAGGCATCGCCTGAACCGCCATCTGGCGCAGATTCTGTCATCGTCCGGTTCCCCGACCGTCACAGAGCGGCCGAGTTGTCATTGACCCGCCACAGGCTCGCGTCGCCGGATGAAGGCGGATGAAGCGGGCGGGAGCCCCGGATCGCCCCCGGGGAATCGGATCCGCCCGCTCCGCCCCAGGGTGCGCGAAGGGCGGCATGCTAGGCTCCGCCCATGGCAACCGTCCCCCTCGATGAAGGGGCTCGGGACCGCCGCCGGGTGGGACCCTTCTGGATCGAGGAGGGGAGTGGCCTGCTCTGGATCGGCGGCCTCATCCTCGCCGCGGTGGGCTGCCTGTACATCCTCGCCGTGGTCCTGGACCACCCGTAACCACTGCCCCGGCCGTCCGTTTCCTCTCGGGGCGGGACCGACCCTGCCCGTGAGCGGCCCGGCCGGCTCACCGGGAAGGAGGAGCTTTGTCGATGACCAAGGTCGCAGATCCCGGCTCGGGAGCCGCGGCGAGCCGGGCCTAGATGCCCAGCTTCGATCTCGGCGACGGCCCCCAGCGCCGGATCCGATCGGGCAGATCCCGCCCGCGCCAGCGCTCCGGTGCCGGCCCGACGGCTCCGGGAGGCCGCGGCGGCCTCACCGCCCTCCCCCCGGCCGAACGCCGGCGAGTGCGCCGTGACCTCCTCCTTGGCCGCCGCGGCACCGCCCCCCCGCGCCGCCGCCGCCCCGTCCTGCGCGTCGTCCTCCTCCTCGTGGCCCTCCTGGCCACCTGCGGGTTCGGCGGGCTGACGACGGTCTACGTCGGCTACAACGTCTTCCAGGGGCAGGTGCCCGACGCCAGCACGGTGGCGGCCATGGAGCCGGAGCTGGACACCAATGTCTACGCCAGCGACGGCAGCCTCATCGACATCATCCATCCGCCCGGCTTCTACCACCTCTTCGCCAGCTACGACCAGATCTCGAAGTACGTCATCGAAGCCACCGTCGACACCGAGGACCGGCACTACTGGACGGAGCAGTCCATCGACCTCCCCCGCGTCGTCGAGGCGGGATGGGGATACCTACGCCGCCACGCCACCGGGGGGGCCTCGACGATTCCCGAGCAGCTGGCCAAGGTCAGCTTCCTCCAGGACAACGGGAGCCTCAGCTACAAGATCAAGGAGATCATCCTGGGGAGCGAGCTCTCGGACGATTTCACCAAACAGCAGATCCTCGACATGTACCTCAACCGCATCCCCTACGGGGAGCAGGCGATCGGCATCGAGACGGCGGCGGAGATCTACTTCCACGTCCACTCCAGCCAGCTCGACCTCGCCCAGTCGGCGCTGCTGGCCGGACTCCCCAGGGCGCCGACCTACTACAACCCCGTGCTGCCGGTGGGCCCGTACCAGGGCGGGCTTCCGGCGGCCAAGGCGCGGCAGCACGCCGTCCTCCAGGCGATGGTGACCAATGGCGACATCACTGAAGCGCAGGCGGACGCCGCGGCCAGCGAGAAGCTCACCTTCTACACCTACCAGCAGTACGACCCCTACTACTCGCGGGGGGGCGCGCGGCCGCTGAGCTTCCTCGACTACCTCATCAACTACTACCTCCCGAGCACCTTCGGCGACGCCTATGAGAACCCGGGAGGCTGGGATGTGTACACCACCATCAACCTCAAGGACCAGGCCGTCGCCGACAAGACCGTGCACACCATCGTCAGCCACAACGAGGACTGGTACAAGTCCCACGAGGGAGATGGGGCATTGGTGAGCATCGATCCGCAGAACGGCGAGATCCTGGCCATGACGGGAAGCGCCAACTACAGCGATCGGAGGTGGGGCCAGGACAACATGGCGATCCAGACTCGCCAGCCCGGCTCGACGATGAAGCTCTTCACCTACAGCGCGCTCCTCGCGAGCCGCCAGTACACGGTGTCATCGGAGATCTCGGACCAGCCGCTGAACCTCAACGGCTACCGGCCGAAGGACTATGAGGGCCCGACGGCGGGGGTTGGTAACTGCCACCTGTACAACTGCCTCGGCTGGTCCCTCAACCTCCCCGCGGTGCGGGCGGAGTACACCGTCGGTGTGGTCCCCATCGCCAACCTCGCTGTCGCCGCGGGGCTGAGCCTTTATGACGGCGGCGTGCCGGCGTTCCCCACGCCCACGCTGTACTCATTCACTCTGGGAACGGAGCAGGTCAGCCCGCTCGACCTCGGCGACGCCGCGGCGACGGTGGCCGACCTCGGCGTCGCCCATCCCCCGACACCCGTGCTGCGTGTGGTCGACGACGTCACCGGAGCCACCGTCTACACCTACAATCCGGCGGCCGCGGCCCGGCGGGTGCTTCCCGACAACGTCGCCTTCATCATGGACGAGACACTGAGCAACGACGCCTACCGCCAGCCGTTCTTCGGAAGCAACGACAAGCTCACGCTGCCGGGCCGGCAGGTGAGCGCCAAGACGGGGACGAGCGGCGGCGGCTACGCCAACTTCGACAACTGGACCATCGGCTGGACCCCGAACCTCCTCACCATCACCTGGATCGGCGATCCCATGGGCGAGGGCGGAGCGCACGCGCTCACCCCCGGCGTGACGAGCGGTCTCACCGGTGCCGCCCCCATCTGGCACGACTACATGGCCGCGGTCACCAAGGGCACGCGGAAGGTTTGGTACACGCCGCCCTCGGACGTCTATCAGGCGGATGGGCTCTGGTACCTGCCCGGCACCGGCCCGACGTCGCCGACGGGAGATGGCAGCAGGATTTGCAAGCCGGGCTGCAGCTAGGAACGGCGGAGAAGGTCCCAGACCTCGTCGACGCGCCCCACCAGAGGGAGAGAGGCGTCGAAGACCAGCTCCTCTGCGGGCGGCGCCGAGATGGGGACCACATCGACGACCACGCTGCAGGTGACGTTGAGCGGCGCCGGCTCACTCCCTTCCGGAGGCGATCCGGAGGGGCCGGCAGGCCCGCGCAGCGACCACCAGCAGGCGAGAAGGACGTCTTCGGCAGCCGCGATGCTCACCGAGAAGCCGGCCAGGGCCAGCGCATCCTCCTCGTCGAGGTCGGCGGCGAAGATGCGCAGCAGCCGGGTGAAGGCGGCGCGATTCAGGATGACGTCGAGGGCCTGGGCCACCGGCGACGGCGCCACCAGGGCGGGATCGCCCGCCGGTAGCTCCTCGCCGGCACCGCTCCACCTCTCGGCGGGGACGGTCTCGAAGACCACATCCTCCACAGCGATCCCATCCAGAGCGGCGGTGAAGTCGGCCAGGTCAAACAGCCGGGGTTTCCCCCGGAAACGTCCCCAGCCGCGGCCGTCGTCGACGCTGTACGCGTAGCCGTCACCGCCGTTGCGCCGGAACTCGAGATGCCGTCCCCGCGCGGCACCGCCCAGCGTCACTTCAGCGCGTTCCAGGTCGCCGCCCATGTGGTCGACGAGAGCCTGGAGATGGAGCGCTTCCGTGGCCGTGGAGGGGGGACCCGCGGAGCTCGGCACGCTGCGCTGCTGGAACTCGACCGTGACCCGTTCGCCCCCCGGTCTTTCCGGGCCGGCGCGCATTGCGCGAAAGAGAAAGCCCAGGGTGAGGCGCGGGGCTGGAGGGGTCGGCCAGGGCATCGGGGGAGCACGATACACGGTCGCTCGGGCCATCCCCGGCCTGGATAGACTGGCGCGATGACTGGGACTGGACCGCCTCCCGAGGTCGAATTCGTGGAGCAGCCCGCGGCGCTCACCCGGGCCCTCGCCATGCTGCTCGTGACCCGCTACCGCCTGCGCCTTTGCGACCCCCGCGACAGCCGTCTTGGTGAGCTGGCCTCGGAGTACCAGCTCGCCGCGGCCGGGTGGACGGGGCCGCGCTCCGCGCTCGCCGCCTTCTACGAGCCACCCCCGGACCCCGCCGCGCAGGTCGCCGACCTGCATCGCCGCATCGGGGCCGCGCTGCGCTGGGGGGACAGCCGCCTGCGCATCCAGCCGGCGCAGCGCTGCGACATCCTGCTGGTTCCCCTGGCTCCGATCCGAGCTCAGCTTCCCCTCCCCGCCCATCCGGCGGTCACGGTGGGTGCCGTCTGGGCCGACCCGGGCACGGGCGAGGTCGGAGCCCTCCTTCCCCCGCCGCCCAACCTCCCCGGTGCCGGCGAGATCCGCGCTGCAGCGCGTGCCCTGCTCCGCGGCGGCGAGGCACCGACACTCGCTGCCGTCGACCTCGCTGAGCGCGAGACGGTCCACGGCGGCTACGTCGCCCCGGTCCGGCAGGCACTGCTCTCGACGCCACGGCTCACCTACGCCATGGTGGCGACCTTCGTCGCCTTCTTCCTTGCCGAGAACCTGCTCTGGCAGGGCTATGGCTACCCGACCGGCTATCTGGCAGCCGGAGGTATTGCCGTGGGCTATGGGGGTGGCGACTGGTGGCGGTACCTTTCCACCGCCTTCCTCCACCTTCCCGGGGGCTTCGGCTTCTGGCCGATGACCGGTCCCCTCTCGTACCTCTCCCTCCACCTCATCATCAACTCTTATTCGGCCATCGTGCTGGGCCGGATCATCGAGCCGATGTACGGGCGGCTCACCCTGCTCGGCACCTTCCTGGCCACCGCCTTCGCCTCGAGCGGCATCAGCGCGGTGGCCGCAACGCTCGGCCTCCCCGGCTCCAGTCCCCTCTTCCTCGGTGCCTCCGGGGGCCTCATGGGCCTGCTCGGCCTCCTCTTCACGATCGGGCGGGTGCAGGGCCGCAACGTCCCCACCGGCCTGGCGCGGGCCCTGCGCCAGGGGGTGATCTTCTCCCTCGCCATCACCGTCATCCTCGGCTTCACCGTGAGCGGCATCAACAACTACGCGCATCTTGGCGGGTTCGCCAGCGGGGCCCTCATCGGACTGGTCTTTCCCCCGATCCAGGCCGTCGGCGGCAAGGACCTCGCGATGTGGCAGCGAGCGGCCCTCATCGCCGTCATCGTGGTCAGCGCTGTCGCTCTCATCTTTGCGATCGCCAACATCGGGATGTTCCTGGCGAGCAATCCGACCCCCACCTCCGGAGGCGGGGCCTGAGATGGGTGACGTGTACATCGCCGGCGCGGTGCGGACCCCGATCGGCCGCTACGCGGGGGAGGTGTCGAGGGTGCGGCCGGACGATCTGGCGGCCACGGTCCTCGCCGAGCTGATCCGGCGCAATCCCTCCCTCGACCCCGGCGCTATCGACGACGTCGTGTTCGGCGACGCCAACGGGGCGGGGGAGGACAACCGCAACGTGGCCCGCATGGCCGTGCTGCTCGCGGGCCTCCCCACCTCGATCCCGGGTCAGACCATCAACCGCCTCTGCGGCTCGGGTCTGGAGGCGGTGAACGCGGCGAGCCGGGCCATCGCCACCCAGGACGCCTCCATCTGCGTCGCCGGGGGCGTGGAGTCCATGAGCCGCTCCCCCTGGGTGCTCCTCAAGCCCGAGAAGGGGCTGCCCCGGACCAGCGAGACGCTGCACTCCACCACCCTGGGGTGGCGGATGGTCAACCCCCGGATGCCACTCGGGTGGACCGTCTCCCTCGGCGAGGGCGCTGAGATCCTCGCCGAGCGTTACGGCATCGACCGCGAGGCCCAGGACCGCTTCGCGCTGCGCAGCCATCAGCGCGCCGCCGCGGCCTGGGAGGGGCGCCGCTTCGCTGCCGAGGTGGTGCCCATCCCCGCGGTGGAGCTGGAGCGAGACGAGAGCATCCGGCCCGAGACCTCCCTCCCGGCCCTCGCCGCACTCCGCCCCGCCTTCCGGGAGGGCGGGACGGTGACGGCGGGAAACTCATCGCCCCTCAACGACGGCGCGGCGGCGCTGCTCCTTGCCGACGAGGAGGGCATGGGGAGCGCCGGGCTCGAGCCACTGGCGCGCATCGTGAGCCGCGGGGTGAGCGCGGTGGACCCACCCCTCTACGGCATCGGCCCCGTGGAGGCGGCACGGACCGCCCTGCGCCGGGCCGGAATCGGCTTCACCGACCTTGCCTGCGTGGAGCTCAACGAGGCCTTCGCGGCACAGTCGCTGGCCTGCCTGCGGGAGTGGCCGGAGCTGGACCCAGAGATCGTCAACGTGAACGGGGGAGCCATCGCCATCGGCCATCCCCTGGGGTGCTCCGGGGCCCGGATCGCGGGCACCCTGGCGCATGAGCTGCACCGCGAGGGCGGCGGCTACGGCCTGGCCGCCATCTGCATTGGCGTGGGCCAGGGGCTGGCGATGGTCCTCGAGGGCTGCTGACCCGCCCGCTCGTCCTCAGCGCGCCGTCCCTCCGGCGGAGCGCCGGCGCGATTCCCACAGGCCCTCGAGGTCGTAGAAGACGCGTTCCCCGGGAAGGAAGATGTGCGCCACCACGGAGTTGAAGTCGACGCAGGCCCACGAGGCGTCGCGCAGGCCGGCGACATGGAGGGGACGCACCCCCTGAGTGCGGCAGGCCTCCTCGATGCTGTCAACGATGGCTCGAACCTGACGATCGGTGTCGCCTTCGCAGATGACGAAGTAATCGGCGACCGTGGTCTTGCCACGAAGATCGAGCGAGACGACGTCCCGCGCCTTCTTGTCGGCGGCGGCGGCGCTGATGATGGTGACGAGCTCAGCCGAGTTCATGAGCGGCGATTATCCAGTGAGAGACCGTGGCCACGATAGAGAGCGCGATCCACGATGAGCCGCTCGACGGCGGGGCTCACGAGCCCCGTCAGAGGCTCTCCGGCGCCGGCCCGACGCCGGATCTCGGTTGCGGAGATGTCCGGAGAGTTGATGGCGACGATCCGGGTGCGGTCAGGATGGAAGCCCAGCTCCAGGGCCTCGGGCTGGTGGAGGAGGCGCTCTCCGGCGCGGTTGACGAGGACGAAGTGGAAACCGGCAAGAAGCTCCACGGCGCCGTGCCATTCGCCAGTCTGCCGGGCGGCGTCGGCGCCGAGCACGATCCAGAGCTCCCGGTCGGGATGGGCGCCAGCGAGGTCGCCCATGGTGTCGATGGTGTAGGAGGGCCCGGGGCGGCGCCGCTCCATGTCCAGCACACGCAGCCGCGCCACCCCGGCGACGGCCGCTTCACAGAGGGCGAGCCGGTCGGCGGCGGAGGCGTCCACTGGGCCGCGGAGCGGCGGCACCCCGGCGGGTACGATCCAGGTCTCCTCGGCGAGGATCCCCTCTCTCGCCTGGACGGCGACCGCGAGATGGCCGAGATGAAAGGGATCGAAGGTCCCCCCGAAGACGGCGATGCGGGGGAGAGGCATCAGCGCGAGCCGGGCCGGGGATGCCGGGAGCCGGGGAGGTGGCGCGTGGCGGGCGCGCCGGCGCCGCCTGGCGTCGAGCCCAGCCCCTCGATGTAGGTGAATTCGTGCTCGGCGATGCGCACCGTGTCGCCCTCAGCGCATCCGGCCTCGGCGAGAGAGCGATCGACCCCGCGCCGGCTGAGCCGGGAGCGGAAATCGACGGCGACCTCCTCGTCCTCGAGGTCGAAGCGCCGCACCAGCTCCTCCACTCCCCCGCCTTCCACCCGATACGCCCCGTCGGCGTCGCGGATCACCCTGAGAGGGTCGGCGCGCCGGCGCACGTAGCGGTAGACGCGATGCCGCTGCCCTCCTTCCCCTCCCCCGGCGGAGCTCGCCGGAATCCCCTCCAGGGTCTCGAACCGCGGAGCGCCGGAGCGCGCCTTGACGGGGGCGGCAAGCTCGGCTGCGCGGACCTCGGCGAGGAGGCGCTCAGCGACCGCCATGAGCCGGTCGAGCCCAAGGCGCCCGGCTCCGCTCACCGGGAGTGCACGGGGGAGGACGCGGGCCAGATCCTCCGCGGCGGAACGGCCCTCCGCCGTGTCCACCTTGTTGAGGGCGATGATCCCCGGCCGGGCGGCCAGTGCCGGACTGAACGAGCCCAGCTCGGACGCGACCTGGTCGAGGGCGCGACGTGCCGTACCGGCACCCTCGGTGCAGTCGACGACATGGATGAGGATGCGGGTCCGCTCCAGATGGCGGAGGAACCCGGTGCCAAGACCGGCGCCCTGGTGGGCTCCCTCGATGAGGCCGGGGACGTCGGCGATGACCATGGTCCGCCCCCCGGAGAGCTCGGCCACCCCGAGGTTGGGGTGCAGGGTGGTGAAGGGGTAGGCGGCGACCTTGGGCCGCGCCCCGGTGAGGGCGGCGAGGAGGGTCGACTTGCCCGCGTTGGGCAGACCCACCAGGCCCACGTCAGCGATCAGCTTCAGCTCGAGACGGATGCGGCGCCGGTCCCCCGGGGCGCCCAGCTCGCTGAGGCGCGGGGCGCGGCGGATCGGCGTCGCGAAGCGCGCGTTGCCCCGGCCCCCCGCTCCTCCCGCGGCGGCGACGACCCGTTCGCCTCCGGCGGTCAAGTCGGCGAGGACCTCCCCGGTCTCAGCATCGGTGACGAGGGTGCCCGGGGGGACAGGGAGGACGACGTCAGCGCCGTCGCCGCCCGTCCGATTGGCCGGCCCCCCCGGACGCCCATCGGGGGCCCGGAGATGGCGGCGCTGGCGGTAGCGGCCCAGGCTGCTCTCCCCGGCATCGACGGCCACGACAATGCTTCCACCCCGGCCGCCGTCGCCGCCATCCGGCCCGCCACGGGGAACGTATTTCTCGCGCCGGAAGCTCACCGCGCCGCGGCCTCCAGACCCCGCCGCGAGCTCGAGAGTCACCTCATCGAGGAACATCGCTGGCGGGGGGATCTGCCTCGGCAGGAGGCGGCGGAGGGCGGCGGCGGACCGGCGCGGTAGCCGTCAGGACGCCGCCTCGGCAGCCTCCTGCGACGCCGCCTCGGCCTCGGCGCGATCGGGCTGCAGGGCTTCCGCGGCGAGACGGAGGAGGGGAAGCGCCCGGACATTGGCGCGGGTGCGATCGCCATCCCGCCTGTCGTACGCCACCTGCCCGTTGGCGAGGGCGTAGAGGGTGTGGTCGCGGCCAACGCCGACGTTGGCCCCGGGGACGATGCGGGTTCCGCGCTGGCGAACCAGGATGGTCCCGGCCAGCACGAGAGCACCGTCGCCCCGCTTCAGCCCCAGCCGCTTGGCGTTCGAGTCGCGCCCGTTGCGGGAGCTCCCGCCACCTTTCTTGTGTGCCACCGCGTCTACTCTGCCTCCTTGCCACCGGGCTCGGCGCGGCGGGACACCCGCCGGCGGGGGGCGCGGCTCGAAGGAGCGCTCTCCGATCCGGCCGGGGGCTGCTCCTCGGCGCTGGGCTCCGTGGACGGCGAGGTTCGCGGGCGGCGCCGGGGTGGCCTCGCCTCGCCCTCATCGCCAGCCTCGGGAGCGGACATCGGCTCCTCCGCCGGTGCTGTCGAAGCCTCGGCGAGCTCGGCCGGACCCGGCTCGGCGGCAGGCCGAACCTCCGCCTCGCCCCACGCCTCGGCGACCGCCTCGCCCGCCGCGGCCGGCTCCGGCGCCGCCGCCGCGCCCCGACGCCGGCGACCGCGCGACGGGGCAAGGGCGGCCGGAGCCTCGGCGGTCTCGGGGGCCGCCCCATCGGCGCTGCCGGCCTCAGCCGGCCCCGGCTCGGGGAGATCCTCGCCGGCTGAGAGCACGCGCTCCACGCGAAGCTCGGTGAGCTCGGCGCGGAATCCCAGGGTGCGCCGGTGCCGCTTCTTGGGCTTGTAGGTGAAGACGCGGAGCTTGCGCCCACGCACATGAGCCAGGACGGTGGCGGCGACCCGCACTCCCTCCAGCCCCTCGCCTCGCGTCTCGATGCGGTCGCCGTCGGCGACGAGGAGCACGGGAGTGAGTCCGATCACATCGCCCACCTCCGCGGGGAGGCGATCGACGACGATGCGGTCGCCGGAGGCCACCCGGTACTGGTGACCGCCGTGCTGGAGGATGGCGTACATGGTCCCTTGAGGAGAGAGGCGCGACGGCAGGCACGCCGCCACGCGAGTGGTGGGAGGCGGAGCATACCAGACCCCGGGCCGCCAACCCCTCGAGCCGGTCCCTGCCCCCAATTTCCAAGCTGAAAGCGCTTCCCATTGCATAATCGCAATGCCCGGCGATGACCCGGACGAGAGTCGCGCCGCGGGGGACACCGTGATGACCGGACCCGGGTATCCCACCGGCCCCGAACCTTCGGGGGCCGCCGATCCGCCGCCCCCACCGCCCGCGCCGCAGCATCTGTCCCAGCCATACGCGCCCCCGGGGTACGCCTACCAGCAGATGTACGCCGCCGGCTACGGCTATCCGGCGCCGGCGACCGGGAACGGGATGGCGGTCGCCGCCCTCGTCCTCGGCATCCTCAGTGTCGTCCTGTCGTGGCTGCCCTTCTTCGACTGGGTTCTCGCCGCGCTCGCCATCATCTTCGGGGCGGTGGGGATCTCGAGGGCAAATCAGCGGATGGGCGCTGGCAAGGGGATGGCGGTGGCCGGCGTGATCCTCGGCATCATCACCATCGCTCTCGGTTTGGCCTTCTTCCTCTGGATCTTCGCCGTGTTTCGCGGGGGATGCACACCCCCGGCCGGATGCTGAGCTCGCTCCGACCCGTCAGGCCACGACGTTGACGATGCGGTCGGGGACCACCACCACCTTTCTCGGCGGCCGTCCGGCGAGGGTCTCGATGACCCGCGGCTGAGCCAGGGCCAAGCGTTCGAGCTCAGCGGAGGCGGTCCCGGCGAGGCAGGCGAAGGTGGCGCGCAGCCTGCCGTTCACCTGCACGGCGATGGTCACCGTGGCCCCGGCGGCAAGCGCCGGATCGTGCTGCGGCCAGGGCGCTCGATGGACGGAGCCATCCTCGCCGAGGCGCTCCCAGAGCTCCTCCGTGATGTGCGGGGCGAAGGGGGCGAGCAGCTGAACGAGGGTGAGGGCGTCGACGCGCCGGCCGCCGCCGGAGGCGAGGTCCTCGTCGAGGCCGTGCTGGAACTCGTGGAGCGCGGAGATCGCCGTGTTGTAGTGGAGGTCCTCGATGGCCCTTTCGACCCGGGCGATGGTGCGGTGGCGGCGCCGCTCCCTCGGTGCGTCCGCACCCTCGTCGGACGCGCAGAGCTGGACGCAGCGCCAGACCCGCTCCAGGAAGCGGCTCTGCCCTCTCATCCCCTCGTCGCTCCACTCCCCTCCCTCGAGGAAGGGGCCCAGGAACATGAGATAGAGGCGCAGCGTGTCGGCGCCGTGACGGGCCATGTAATCGTCGGGGTTCACGACGTTGCCGCGACTCTTCGACATCTTGCCGCGGCCGCCGAAGGTGAGCATCCCGTGGGCGCGAAAGCGCGTGAAGGGCTCCGGCACGGGGACGTGACCAAGCTCGTGGAGCGCCCGCATCAGGAAGCGCGCGTACATGAGGTGGAGCACGGCGTGCTCGTTGCCGCCGATGTACATGTCGACGGGGAGCCAGTGCCAGGTGCGCTCGTGGTCCAAGGCCCGGTCGGCGAACTCCGTCGACGGGTAGCGCATGAAGTACCAACCGGAGTCCAGGAAGTTGTCGTTGACGTCCGTCTCTCGCTTGGACGGCTCAGCGCAGATGGGACAGGGAACGTTGACCCACTCCTCGACCTGGGCGAGCGGGGACACGCCGCTGCCGAGAGGGCGGAAGTCCTCCACCTCGGGGAGGAGGACGGGCAGGTCCTTCTCCGGTACGCCGACCGGGCCGTGCACCGGGCAGTGGATGATGGGAAGTGGTGGCCCCCAGTAGCGCTGCCGGGAGATGATCCAGTCGCGGAGCCGGTACTGCACGTGGGCACGGCCCGCACCCTTCGCCTCGAGCATGGCGATGACCCGGCCCTTGCCTTCCTCGTTGGGTGTGCCATCGAGGGGGCCCGAGTTCACCATCCTCCCCTCCCCTGTCCAGGCCGCCGTTTCCACCGCGCCCCCCGTGATGACCTCGACGATGGGCAGCCCGTGGCTCCTGGCGAACTGCCAGTCGCGCTCGTCGTGCCCGGGGACGGCCATGATCGCCCCGGTGCCGTAGGCACCGAGAACGTAGGGCGCGCTCCAGACCGGAAGCCGTTCGCCCGTCAGCGGATGGAGCGCGCGCGTGCCGAGGTCGAGACCCACCGAGAAGTCGGGCTCTGCATCCGCCGGCGGGAGGCGGCGACGCCACTCCTCGACAGCGGCACGCCTCTCCGGAGCCACGAAGTCGGCCAGCGACGGGTGGTCGGCGCCGATGACCAGGAAGGTGGCGCCGTAGAGGGTGTCGGGCCGGGTGGTGAATACGGTGAGGGCTTCTCTGGCGCAGCCCTCGAGCCGAAAATCGATGAGGGATCCATCGCTGCGCCCAATCCAATTGCGCTGCGCGAGCTTGGTGCGCTCACTCCAGTCCAGGGTGTCGAGAGCGTCGAGCATCGCCTGCGCATACCGCGTCGTCTTGATGAACCACTGCTTGAGGAAGCGGGTCTCGACGGGGGTTCCGCAGCGTTCGCAATGCCCGCTGATCACCTGCTCGTCGGCGAGAACGGTGAGGCAGGACGGGCACCAGTTGACAGGGCCCTCGCGGTGCTCGGCAAGGCCGGCGTGGAAGAGCTGGAGGAATACCCACTGCGTCCAGCGATAGAAGTTGGGGTTGGTGGTGTCAACCTCGTGGGACCAGTCGACGCCCAGCCCGAGCCGCTTCAGCTGCTGCTCCCGGAAGTACTCGACATTCCGGGCGGTGAGCGTCGCGGGATGCTCCCCGACCTTGAGCGCGTAGTTCTCGCTGTGGATCCCGAAGGCATCGAAGCCAAGCGGCTCGAAGACCTCGAAACCGTGCTGGCGCATATAGCGGCCGTAGACGTCCGCACCGGTGAAGGCATAGGCATTGCCGATGTGCAGCTTCTCCGCCGACGGGTAGGGAAACATCATGAGGCAGTAGAAGGGACGGCTCCCCGCCATGTCGGCGCGGTAGGTCTCGCGCTCCGCCCAGAGCCGCTGCCATTTGGCGTCGAGCGACGCTAGGTCGAGCAGGTCGAGGCGCCTCCGGGCGGCAGAGGATGCTGCGGTCTCCATGAGGGGGCACAGCGTATCGCGTCGCTGTCCTGCGGTCGCCTCCGGGGGTGCGCCCCACCTCGCCATGCCTGCTACGGTGAACGCGATGCAGCCGGTGGGTGGGCGCCTCCGAAAGGTCGCCGGTATGGCCGTTGCGGCGCTCGCCGGGACCCTTCTCGCGGCCTGCTCCTCCAGCCCCCAGCTCAACCCCGGGCTGGGGACGGCGAGCCCGGGAGCGGCGGCAGGTACACCCACGGCCGCCGCCGCGACGGTGGCCCTGCAGGCGGTCACCACGCTGGCCCGGAAGTTCGCCGCGCAGACGGCCGGCGGCGACTTCGCCGCCCAGTGGAGCGAGCTTGCGCCTCCGGCTCAGGCCCTCTGGCCGAGCGCCTCCGCCCGCGCCGCCATGCTGAGCGCCAAGTTCTCGGGAGCGTCGATCACCTCGATCAGCGTGGGCAGCCCCACCGGCGGCGCCACCTGGTACGACCCCGAGAGCCCGGTGATCTCGGTGGGCGAGAGCTGGCGCTTCCCCCTCCACGTCGCCTTCGCCGCGCCCCAATCCCTCGCTCCCGCCGGCGTGGCCTCGCTGTTTTCCATGACCACCCTCTCCGTGACCTACGACACCGCGACGCGCACCGCAAAGGTGGTCGGAGAAGGTCCGGCGAGCATCGACGCTCCGGTCATCCTCCCGCCCCGCATCCCTCATCGGAAGGTCACCGTCCCCCTCTTCATGTACCACCTCGTCGAGAACCAGCCGCCGCCGCGCAGCGCCTACGGCAGGAACACCTATGGATGGCAGATCGACGTCGGCCTCACCACCCTGACCAGCCAGTTCCAGGCCGAGATGGCCGACGCGCACTCCATGGGGGCGACCAGCATCTCCTTGACCCACCTCGCCGATGCCCTCCTGTACGGCCTCCCCCTTCCCCCCCATTCGTTCGTGGTCACCTTCGATGACGGGCGTCTCAGCCAGTGGAACAGCGCGGTGCCCATCCTTCGGCGCTACGGATTCACCGCGGTCTTCTTCCCCTGCACGGCTCTCATCGGCGGCAACTACGGTCCCCAGCACTACATGACCGCGACCCAGCTGCAGGACCTCGCCGCCACCGGTTTCTCCTTCGGCGACCACACCCAAAAGGACCAGGTCGCGCTCTGGCACCTGTCACGGGCGGAGCTCGACAGCCAGACGGAGCAGACCAAGAGCGTGCTCACCAACCTTGTCGACCAGCCCATCCAGTTCATCGCTTACGCTGGACCCTGGCCCGGCTCGTGGCCCCAAGCCGGGGCGGGGCCGGCGGCGGAGAGCAGCCTTTTCGCCACGCTCCACGGATTCGGCTATGTCGGCGGCCTCCAGGACCTCCGCTTCGACACCGCGACGGACATCAGCACCGAGCTGTGGCAGCTGCCCCGAGTGCGGGTGGGGCTCGGGGTGACCACCGCCGGTTGGGGGCACTGGGTGCAGGTGGCGGATTGACCCGCCCCAGCTGATCGGGGCGGACGCCACCTTCTCGAGGCACCACAAATCCGTCGTAGCGCATTTGCGTCCCGCAACCACGTGACATGTGCACCCCGCATCGGTGCATGCACCGGCCTCGACGCGGATGCGGGCGAATTCGATTGCAAACGCGTGGGCGATCGATGACATTCGGGACTTTGCAGAAGCGCTCTCGCCGGCGACGATGCGAGGCGCGAGCACGGGTGCTCGTCACGCGTGGCCGGGCCTGGCTGAAGGTCCGCTCGCGGAGGTGTGGCCGCAAGAGCCTTGAGGTGAGCGACATGACCAACGGCTGGAGCTGATCTCCGAGGAGATTCCTCATCCCCTGAGGCGGGTTGCCGCGGGAAGCCATCGCTGAGTGCGGCACCCGCCTCCTCTCCCTTCAGGTAGAGGTAGGTGAATGACGCGTTCGTCCTCCTCGCCTCCGTCGGCTGGTCCACGGCGTCGCGGTGACGCTCCAGGTGACCCCTGAGGCGGAGAGGGTGGGAGGAAAGGCGCTCGAGGCCGCCTATCGGATCACCCAGGAGGCGCTGCGCAACGTCGACCGCCACGCCCAGGCGGGGAACGTCCGGGTGGAGGCCAGCGGGTCCAACCGCCACCTCAACCTCCTCATCGCCGACGACGGCGTGGGATTCTCCGCTGAGGATCGGCGGCGGCGAGCGGACGAGGGGCACCTCGGACTGAGCCTCGTCGACGACCTGGCCCGGGACGCAGGCGGGGAGCTCCACGTGGAGTCCCAGCCCTGGCGTGGCACGGAGCTGCGGGCACGCCTCCCGGTCGAGCCGGTCGCCGGTACCGAGGCGAGCCGCGCGTCCGCCGGGCTCCGCTGAGCAGGGCACTCGGGCAGGGAGGCCTACACTGCGCTGGTGCCCACTCTCCTCCGTCGCGGCTGCCCGCTCCACTACCGGATCGTGGGAGATCGGCGTCCCGGCGCGATCCCCGTCCTCCTCATCCCCGGCTGGGGCTGCGACAGCGGCTCCTGGGGCGATCTGCTCGCCCATCTGGCGGCCCGGCGCCCCTGCATCGCCGTTGACCACCGCCGCGGCCGGCGGCTCTTCAGCATCGCCACCATGGCCGACGACGCCGCCGCGGTCCTCGATGCCGCCGGGGTCGATCAGGTCGACGTCATCGGCAACTCCCTCGGAGGAATGGTTGGGCAAGCCCTCGCCCTGCGCCATCCGGAGCGGGTGCGCGCCCTCGTCCTCCTGTCGACCTCCCCAGGGGTGGGCTCGATCCCCTGCCACCCGGCGCTGCTGCGCGATGTTGTGCGCCACGTGAGCTGCGGCCTCCTCCGGCGCCGCCCCCGGATGTCGACCGCTCCGCCCTCCGCTCGGCGCCGTGGTCTCGGCACTGCCGCGGCGCTCGGCGCGACCGGTGCCGTCCTCTCCGCGGCGAGCCTGGCCCGCGTCACCACCGTGACGGCCCCCGCCTCCTCCGACCCGCGCTTCAGCCTTTCCCAGCTGTGGGCGACGCTCAGCTGGTTCGGGCTCCCGGTGCTCTCCCGGATCCGCATGCCGACCCTCGTCGTCCACGGAACGCACGACGCCGTGATCCCCGCCCTCAACGCCCGGCTCCTGGCGCGCCACATCCCCGGTGCGCGCCTCCACCTCGTCCCCGGTGCGGGGCATCTCATCCTGGGAAGCGGAGCCTCGCCGGTGGCGGGGGCGATCACCGCCTTCCTCGAGAGCCCGCTCACGGCAACGGCCGACGGACAGCGGGGGGGCGCGGCGTCTCCCACCGGCCTGCGCAGCGCGGACGCGGCGTAGGCGGCCGGGGGGCTGAGGCCGCCTACGAGGCGGCGCGCTCCCCGGCGGCCATCCGGGGGGGCCCGGCGAAGGCAGCCCTCTCGGCCACGGTGGCGTCGTAGAGCTGGAGCAGGTCCTGGACGTAGCCGGCCAGGCTGTGCTGGGCGAGGGCGCGGCGGCGGGCCGCGGCGCCGAGGACGGCACGACGGCCGGGGTCGGCACCCAATCGGGCAAGGGCCTCGCCGAGGCGCGGCTCCAGGGGATGGGCGGGGATCACCTCCCCCGCTCCGTCGAGGACCGCCCCATGCTCGCCGGCGTCGGTGGCGACGATCGCGCAGCCGGCCGCCATGGCCTCGAGAAGCGAGAGCGAGAGGCCCTCGGCGGTCGACGGCAGCACAAAGATGTCGGTGGCGCGCAGCAGGTCGAGCCTCTCTTCGAAGCTCGTGACCATCCCCAGGATCCGCACCGAGGGGTGGCGGGCGGCCAGGGCGCGAAGCCTCCTCTCCTGGCTGCCTCTGCCGGCCACGAGCAGGAGATGATCCGGCGGCCAGCTGCGGGCGACGAAGGAGCGGAGGAGCTCCTCGACCCGCTTCTCCGGGTCGAGCCGGCCCAGGAAGGTGACGATGAGCTCGGAGCCGAGCCGGGCTGGCAGGCTCGATGGGCCGGGCGCGATGCGGTCGGTGTCCACCGCGTTCGGCATCACGACGATGCGCCCGGCGTCGAGCCCGGCGGTGACGAGGAGGTCGCGCTGATCGGAGGAGAGGGCGATGATGCGATCGAAGTGGCGCAGCCGGGTGGCATGAAAACGGTAGAGGCCGCGCATCACCCGCCCCCGGGCGCTGCGAGCGCTGGCGTAGGGGAGATGGCAGGTGGCCACGGTAACCGCCCCCAGCGCCCGTCCGGCCTGGGCGACCGCGCCGTCGAGGAGGGAGACGCTCACCGAGAGGTGGACGACCTCCGGCGAGAAGTCAGCCAGCGCATGGCGGATCCGGCTGATGGTCCGCGGCGGAGGCACGGTCATGGTCTTGAAGCGCCCGCCGGAGAGTGCCAGGGCATCGGCGACCGGGGTGTTATCACCATCCAGCTCGTGGTGGAAGAAACGCACCGTGCAGCCGGACGCGGCCAGCGCGGCCACCGTCTGGTCGCTGTAAGCCGTGAGGCCGTCCGCCCGCTGCCCGCCCGCATGGCCGAACCATGCGATTCGCAACGTCACCGCAACCTCCGGGGTGGTCGCTGAAAGCAGCGTGCCGGGGCGCTGCCGCCGTCACGTAGCGTACGCTGGCGCGCCTGATGCCGTCGGTGCGGGCCGGGACGGAACCGGCGGGAGGAAGCGGGTGGCAGGGATCGGGCGAGGCCACAGGGTGGAGGAGCCGCCGGGCTGGCAGCAGGCGGCCTACCGTGGGCTGAGCCGCTTCGCCCGCGTTCTCGGCACCCGGCGCTTCCTGCTCCCTGACGCGACCGCTGCGGTGGGCTGCGCCCTCCAGCCCGGCAAGGTCCAAGCCTGCGCGCGGCGCCACCGTCGCGCCGATCCCCTCCTGACGGTGGCGGAGTCCCGACGCCGCGCCCGCGCCTCGTATCGCGAGTACTACCGGACCGTGGTCGACCTCTTATGGGCCCACACCATGCCCGCCGAGACGATTCTCCGGGAGAGCCTCGTTGAGGGCTATGACCACATCGAGGAGGCGCGACGGGCGCACGGAGCGGGCATCCTCAGCCTCGCGCATTTCGGCAACTGGGACGTGGCCGCCGGCATCTCCCTGGCCTGGGGGACGGCACTCACCACGGTGATGCGGGAGTTCGAGCCCGCCTTCCTCAACCGGATCATCGTCTGGACCCGCGAGGAACGAGGATTGGAGGTGTTCACCCCTGGACGCGCCGCCCGCGGCTTGGTCGAGGCCCTGCGCCGCGGCCGCTTCCTGGCCCTGCTCGCCGACATCCCGGAGGGCGGCGGGACGGTCGAGGTACGGTTCCGCGGAGGCCCGGTCCGCTTCAGTGCCGGGCCGGCCGCGCTCGCCGCCCGAAGCCGCTGCCCCATCCTTCCGGTGGCTTGCTTCCGCGACCCGACGCGCTACCACGTGATCATCGACCGGCCCATCCCGCCCGGCCCCATCCAGCCGACGACCCAAGAGCTGGCCGACCGCCTCGACGCGCTGATTCCCCGGGCTCCGGAGCAGTGGTATCCATTCAACCGCGTCTGGACCGACGAAACTGGAAGCTGATCGCCGCCGGGTGACGGGCCTTCCCCCCCTTCCCTGGGGGTAGGCGCAAGGGGGCTCACGCCCCCTTCGGCGCGCTTCAGAGCGCGCCTACCCCAAGGAACGCCGAAGGGGGGCGAAGGCCCCCCTCAGTCGGTGCGGTGGCCGACGAGGGGCCTCCCGGGGCGGCGATCATGGAGGATCCGGTCGACGACGAGTTGGCGGCCCCCGCCGAAGCGGGACGCGTCGTGGGACACCCCCTGGAGGCGGCGGAGGAGGATGAGGCCGAGGAGGACGGCGCAGCCCACCGGGAGGGACCAGCCACCGCCCGCCGGCGTGACCAGGAGGATGGCGGCGACGACGGGGAGGAGGACGAAGCCGGCGAGCACGCCTTCGGCGATGTGATGGCGGAAGGCCCCAGCCGCGTAGCAGGCGAGGAGCGCGCAGAGCGCGATGGGATTGAGGCCCGCGACGGTGCCGGTAGAGACCGCGACGCCGCGCCCTCCCTCAAGGGCGAGGAAGATCGACCAGCCGTTCCCCAGCACCGCGGCAATGCCGACGAGGACCAGACTGAGAGCCGAGAGATGGCCCCAGTAGCGCGCCGCGAGGAGGGGCGCCAGCCCCTGGAGGAACTGCACCGGGCCGACCCACGCGGCCAGGGCAAAACCGGCATGGCGGTACACATTGGCGGTACCGACGTTGCCCGAGCCGTAGCCGCGGATGTCGAGACCCAGGCGCCGCCACCGGGTGGCCCAGTACCCTACGGGCAGGCTGCCGACCAGGTAGCTGCCCGCGCAGTAGGCGATCAGAAGTCCAGCGCGCATCCACGCGACCGGCCGTCCTCCGTCCAACACCAGGCCGATTATCATGGTCGACAGGACCCCGGATGGCTTGCCGCGGGGTCGACGCCCTGGAGGCAACCCAGTGCAGCTCTCTCCCGGCCCGACGGTGCCAGTTGACCATCGCGATGGCAGCGCGGTCGCGCCGGTTTCCTCGTGCAGCCTGGTCACGGGCAGCGGCGGCCCGGTACCTCCTGAGCTGGCCGCGGTCGTCACCACGGTCGACCTCCCGGTCCGCATCGGCGACCAGGAGATCGACCCCCACCGGGACGGCGCCCTCGGTGACTTCTACGCCCGGTTGCGGGCCGGCGAGCTGGCGGAGACCTCGACCACGCCCCCCGGGGCCTTCCTCCAAGCCTTCCGCGACTCGCCGGCAGAGCGGATCCTCTGCCTCACCATCCCCGCCCAGTGGAGCGGGATGGACGACAGCGCGCGGCTGGCGGCGCGGATGCTGGCCAGCGAGGAGGGGCGCGAACGGGTCACGGTCGTCGACGCCGGCACAGCGGCTGCCGGCCTGGGTCTGATCACCCGGGTGGCCGCCCTCCACGCCCTGCGGGGCGCCTCCTTCGAGGCGGTGCTGCAGCGAGCCCGGGGCGCGATCCGCGACGTGCGCATGTTCGGGGCCCTGGAGAACCTCGAGTTCGTGGCCCGGAGCGGGCGGATCAACAGCCTCCTGGCCGGGATCTCCGACAGCCTCCATGTCCGCCCGGTGTTCCGCCTCAGCAACGGCCAGACGGGGAGGGTGGCGCTGACACGGACGCGCTCCGGGATGCTCTCGGCGCTCCAACGGACGGCGCGGGAGCTCCCGTTAAGGCTCTGGGTCCTCGTCTTCCACGCCGACGCCCCCGACCTCGCGCTGCGCCTCGAGGACGAGCTTCACGGGAGCTGCGACGTGTCCCGCTGCGAGATCGTGGCCCTCGACCCCATCATCGGCACCCACACCGGCCCTGGCGCGGTCGGCTATGCGGCGCTTCCCCTCGATGACGACGAAGTTGGAGAACCGGTCCGGTGACGAAGCGCTTTCGCTCCCGACGTGCCGCCCGGCGTTGGCGCAGCATCGGACGGTGAGCCGCAACCATCGCCTGCGCCTGCTCATCCAAGCGGGGGTGACCGTCGGCATCCTGGTCGCCCTCGTCCTGGTGCTCAATCCCGGCAAGCTCGGTCCCGACATCGCCCGCTTCCCGCTCTTGTACGTGCCGGCGGCGCTCGGCCTCACGCTCTGCGCCTATCTCGCCAAAGGCCTCCGCTATCACCAGATCCTGCGCAGCGAGGGGGTGACCGTGACGCCGCGGGCCTCGGTGCTGTTCACGGTCGGCGGCGAGACCTTTGGCCTTCTCCCCCTGGGGGAGCTGGCCCGGGGCGAGCTGGCCAGCGAGGCGACGGGCGCACCGCTGGGCACGACCCTCGCCGGCGTGACGGTCCAGGAGATGCTCTACACCACGATCATCGTGGCGGTCGCCATCCCCGGTGCGCTTGCCTATACGGCGGGGATCTCGGGCATTGCCGTCTCCCTCTTCGGGATTGTGGCCATCCTCGGCGTGCTCACCATCCATCCCGTCTTCCACGCCGTCCTCGGGGTCGTCCGTCGCATCCCCTTCGTCCGCCGGGCGGCGACCCAGCTCGAGGTTCTTCACGAGCAGACGGTGCGGCTGCTGCGCCGTCCCGGCACCTGGACCTGGTCCATCCTCAGCGTGCTGCAGGCACTCTTCGAGCTGACCCTCTTCTGGCTCGTGATTCGGGGAGCGAGCGGCAGCGCACTGCCCTGGGTGACCACCACCTTCGTCTACGGCGCCGCCTACCTCACCGGCGCGGCGATCAGCCCGGTCGGCGGGGTTGGGGGCTTCGAGAGCACGGCGATCGCCCTGCTCACCTCTCAGGGAGTCGCCAGCTCCGGTGCCTTCGCCGCCGTGCTCATCCTGCGCGCCGCCGACAAGGGGGTGATCACCACCCTGGGCATCGCCGCCTGGTTCTGGGTGCGCCGCCATATCCGCCGCCGCCGCGGCCTCCTCCTCGGTAACAGCGCTCAGGCTCATGAGCGACCGGCCCAGGCTCCCCTCCCCACCAACCGGCCGCTGCCCCGCCCCTATGCGCCCGTCCCCCTCCCGGTGCGTCCCCAGGCGGTCGGGAGTTCCCCGCCCAACGGGGTGCGCCGCGACATGATCCTCGTCCCGCCCCGGCCGGGGGCGCACACCGAAGTGACGCTCAGCCCACCACGCGGTAGCGATCGACGATCGCTCTGAAGCGAGTTCCAGACGGAAGAGTCCCCAACTCGTGGCCCCATTCACCACCGAGGCGTGACGCGCAAAAGGCGTCCGCAAAGGCAGGTGGCGCGTGGCGCACGAGCAGGGAGGCCTGCAGCACCAGGGTCATCAACTCGGCGTCGCGACGCGCCTGCGCCTCGTCGCGCTCACCGCTCTGGAGCCGGCCGCGCAGCTTCTCGAGGGCGCTGTCAAAGCGCGCATCCGCGCCGCGCGCTCTGCCCGCCTCGCTGCAGAGAGCCGCGACCGAGTCCGGTTCACGCGTCGCGGCACGAACGGTGTCGAGAGCGTTGACGTTCCCCGAGCCCTCCCAGATGGAGTTGACGGGGGCCTCGCGGTAGAGGCGGGGCATCGGAGACTCCTCGACGTAGCCGTTGCCGCCGAGGCATTCGACCGCCTCCGCGGCCACCGTCACCGCTCGCTTGCACACCCAGTACTTGGCGGCGGCGAGGGCCAGCCGGCGAAAGGCCGCCTCCTGGCGGTCCCCGGGGCGGTCGGCCGCAGCCGCGAGGCGAAGCATGAGCAGGGTGGCCGCCTCTGATTCGATCGCCATGTCACTGAGAAGGTTCTGCATCAGGGGCTGGTCGATGAGCAAGCGGTCAAATGCTGCGCGTCCACTCGCGTGATGCACCGCCTGCACCGTCGCCTGGCGCATCAGCGCCGCAGAGCCGATCACGCAATCGAGACGGGTGAGATTGACCATGGCGATGATCGTGCGCACTCCTCTCCCCGGCTCCCCCACTCGCTCCGCCCAGGCTCCGTCCAGCTCGATCTCCGCCGAGGCGTTGGAGCGGTTGCCCAGCTTGTCCTTGAGCCGCTGGATGAAGAAAGCGTTGCGGGTTGCGTCGGGAAGGACGCGAGGAAGCAGGAAGCAGGAGAGCCCCTCGGGCTCTCGGGCGAGCACCAGGAAAGCATCGGACATGGGGGCCGAGCAGAACCACTTGTGCCCGGTGAGATGGTGGCCTCCGTCGCCATCGGGCACGGCGCGTGTGGTGTTGCTGCGCACGTCGGAGCCGCCCTGCTTCTCCGTCATGGCCATGCCGATGAGCACGCCGTCCTTGCTCTGCGGAGGGCGCAGACCGGGGTCGTAGCGGAGAGATGTGATGCGCGGCAGCCATCGATCCGCGACTTCCGGGCTGGCGCGCAGGGTGGCGACGGAGGCGTGCGTCATGGAGACGGGGCAGCCGTGGCCGGCCTCCACCTGCGACCAGGTGTAGAAGCCCGCGGCGCGCGCCACGTTGGCACCAGGCCGAGGCTCCCGCCAGGCGCCAGCGTGAAGCCCGCTCCCCACCGCCACCTCCAAGAGGCGGTGCCACGAGGGGTGGAACTCCACCTCGTCAAGGCGATTGCCGTAGCGATCGTGGGTGCGCAGGGTGGGGGGATGCTGGTTGGCTTGGGCGCCCCATTGGATCGCCTCGGGGGAGCCGGCCCTCCGTCCGAGCGCCGTCAGCGCTGCCTCGGCCCAGGCGGCGCCCTCTCGCTCCACCCCCTCGCGCAGCGCGGCGTCCGCCGTGAAGACGTTGTATCCCTCGAGCGGTGGCGGCTGGTTGGTGACCGCGTGGGTGCGGTTGGGGGTGGTGGTCACGGCGTCATTTCCGTCCGGCCCATCGTAGAGGCGGCGTTTCGCTGCCGGATTTCCCGATCGCGTAGCGGAGAAAGAGGTGATCGCCCGACGTGCGCAGGGAGCGCAGGTGGAGGCGGGGGGCGGCCTCCGGGCTGAAGGCCGGCCCCGAGGCCAGCCCCGGGCGCGGCGCGGTGTCGCTCCTCCCCGCGATCTGGGGGGCGACGGTGACGAAGAGCTCGTCCACCCAGCCGTCGCGGAGGAGGTCTCCGAAGAGCTGCGGCCCTCCCTCGCAGAGGATGGTGGTGGCGCCGAGGTGTCGACGCACGGAGGCGACGATGGCCTCGGTGGCGATCCTCCCCGCGGGCGCCGCCACGGCGACGCTGACCCGGGGGTTGAGGGTGGGCAGGTGGGTCGCGCCCTCCTCAGTGGTCACGATGAGGAGGTCGGCCGGGGGACGGCGGAGCGCGGGATGCTCGGCGGGGAGGGCGCCGCTCCCGCTCACCACGGCGAGAGGCGGTGGCTCGGAGCTGCCGGTGAGGCGGCGGCGGTGCTCAGCAAGCTCTTCGGCCAGCTCGCGGAGCGGGCTGCTCGGCGTCCACTGATGGTGGGCGTCGTCGCGAAGCGTGGAGGCTCCGATGAGGACGCAGTCGGCGGCGCCGCGGAGCAGCGCCATGACGAAACGGTCGGCGGCGCTGTGCAGGCTGACCGCCGCCGCCCCCTCGCCACTGCCGGCGCCGAAGCTGGTGACCCCATCGGCCGTGCTCACGAAGTTGGCGAGGATCCGGGGGGCGCCGGTGCGGACGGCGAGCGGCCCGCCGTAGAGCCGGAGAAGGGGAAGATCGGCCTCGGTGCCCTCGTCGTCGAAGGCGACGGCGAAGGCATGGGCGGCCCCGAAGGCCTCGAGCGCCTCGCGGCTCATGGGAGCGGGTGGGTTCGGCGCGGCCGATGGGTCGGCATCGGGCTGGGATAATGGGCGATTCGAGCTGGGTCGCGCCGCGGCCCTCGCCGGGCCGACGTAGCTCAGGGGTAGAGCAGGGGTTCCGTCAACAGGAAGCACGAACAGTGGTTCGCAGAAGCCGATCGGAGCCACGCGAGCCGCGTCCCGAGCCGATGTAGCTCAGCGGTAGAGCAGCCGCCTCGTAAGCGGCAGGCCGAGAGTTCGATCCTCTCCATCGGCTCCAGCCCTGAGCCCAGGGTCGCTGGCGCCGCGGCGCCACCCGATTGCCGGGGCGAAGAGGGCACCCCGCCCCGGCGTCTCCGCGGCACTCACCGGGGAGAGAGCCCTGGCCGCCGCGGTCGATCCACGGCGACCAGGGTCGGGCTCAGGCCGCGCGCACCTGGCGTGCGCGAGGCCCCTTGTCGCTGCGCTCGACGTCGAAGCTCACTCGCTCGCCGCCGGCCAGCCGGTCGAACTCCAAGGAGGTGTCCAGCCCGCTGCGGTGGAAGAAGTACTCCTCTCCATCGTCGGCGGTGATGAAACCGAACCCTCGCTCGAACACGACCTTCTTGATGCTGCCTGTCAACATCGCTTGTCTCCATACCTTCTCGATGAGCGGAACAGACGCGCGCGTCCGTTCGAGAAGGCGGGAGGACCACGAGCGAGTGTCGACCAGCTGAGGCCGACGCTCAAGAGCCTACCACCGACGGACCAACGCGAAACTCCGGCCATCTGACGGGGTGTCGGCCAACTGCCGCCGGGAAGCCCGTGCCCGTGCCCTCCAGCCAAGCCAGCTTGCATTTTACCTATCAGTTATATAACCTATAGGTAATGGTTACGGAGGACCCCCTCAGCCGTGCCCTGGCGGCTCTCGCCGATCCGACCCGCCGGGCGATCCTGGAGAGGCTCGCCACCGGCGAGGCCGGGGTGGTCGAGCTCGCCGAGGCTTCCGCGCTGACCCAGCCCGCCATCACCAAGCACCTCAAGGTGCTGGAGCGCGCCGGCCTCATCGGCCGGACCCGCGACGGCCGGCGCCGCCCGGCGTGGCTGCAGCTGGAGGGACTGCTCCCCGTCGACGACTGGCTGCGCCGCGCCCACTCCGAATGGTCGGACCGCCTTGACCGTCTCGAGAACCACCTCGCCCGTCAATCAGAAGCCACCACCCAGAAGGAGGACCCAGATGCCTGAGGCCCATAGCGCCATCGACGTCCGATCTGCCGCCCCAGCCAAGCAGCTTGTCATCGAGCGAACCATCAAGGCCGCGCCAGATCGGGTGTTTGACGCCTTCACCGACCCCGAGCAGCTCCAGAGATGGTGGTGGCCGAAAGGATTCACCTGCCCCGCTGCGGAGGTGGACCTTCGCGTCGGCGGCACGTACCGACTCGCCATGGAATGGCCCGGCGCCATCCCCTCCGAGCAGCAGTTCTCCCACTACATGGGCGGCGAGTACTACGAGATCGAGCGTCCGCACCGCCTCGTCATGAGCGGACGGGCGGGGAACGACGAGCAGGGCGAGCTCTTCGCCACCCTGATCGAGATAACCCTCGAGGCCTGCGCCGAGGGCACCGCGCTGACCATGCGCCAGACCTACTTCGAGCCGCTGCCTCCGCCCGCAGCCATGGGCGGCGCCGAACAGGGGTGGTCCGAGCAGCTCGACAAGCTCGACCAGCTTCTCGCGAAGTGAAGGGAGAAAGCACGCGGATGGAGACACACACGCTGGAAGCCGCCGAGGCCGCCATCGTCTACGACGTCCAGGGTTCGCTTCCCACCGCCGACGGACGCCCACCGCTGTTCCTCATCGGGCAGCCGATGGACGCCAGCGGCTTCCGCACCTTGGCGTCGTACTTCCCCGACCGAACCGTGATCACCTACGACCCGCGCGGTCTCGCTCGCAGCACCCGCCAGGATGGCCGCGTCGACAACGTGCCCACCCTCCAGGCGGAGGATGTGCACGCGGTGATCGGGGCGCTCGGCGCCGACCCGGTCGCCATGTTCGCGAGCAGTGGTGGCGCGGTCACCGCCCTGGCGCTCGTGACGGCCCACCCCAACGACCTCACCGTCCTGGTGGCGCACGAGCCACCCCTCGTGGAGGTTCTCCCTGATGCGGAGCACGCCGCTCGCGCCCTGAACGGCTTCCGCGAAACATACCGGGCCAAGGGGTGGGGTGCCGGCATGGCGGCCTTCATCGCCATGACGTCGTGGCGAGGAGAGTTCACCGACGACTACTTCGCGCGGCCGGCACCCGATCCCGCCCAGTTCGGCATGCCGGCGGAGGACGACGGCTCCCGTGACGATCCGCTGCTCTCCGACCGCTCCGCGGCGGTGACGAGCTATCGCCCCGACTTCGATGCGCTGCGGGCGGCGCCGACACGCATCGTGATCGCTGTCGGCGAAGAGTCCCTGGGGACCTTCACGGGACGCGCGGCGGCGGCCGCCGCCGAGCGGCTCGGTCAGCAGGCGGCAGTTTTCCCCAGCCATCACGGCGGCTTCGTGGGCGGCGAATCCGGGTACGCCGGCCAGCCCGAAGCCTTCGCCCGCAGGCTGCGCGACGTCCTGACGGAGAACGAGTGAGGCCCCTAGTGCTCAGGCCGGCTCCCAGCACGGGAGGTTCACCTCGCTCTTCTCGACCCCCTCATGCGCCGCCACGGTTCCGGCCCAGCAGGGCCGGCCGCCGCCTCGGTTCCGAACCCAGCACCGCCCTCACCGTTCTCATCGAACAGCTCTCTAGACTCCCCGGATAGCACCCACCGGGACACCGGGAGGCGAGCGGGCGTTGCCAGCTTTCCCGTCGGAGCGCACGGACCCCAGCACCAAGCCCCGGCGCGCGGCGCATTGGCGCACCGGGAACGTCTGGGCCATCTCGCTCTCAGCGTTCTTCTCTGACACCGGCTACCAGGGCGTGCTGGCCGGCTTCCCCCTGTTCCTCGTCCTCGTGCTGCATCAGCCGGTCTGGGAGTTCGGCCTCGCGATGGCGATCGCCTACGGCGGTGGCACGGTCTTCGCCTGGGCGGGCGGCCTTCTCGGCGACCGGTTGGGTCATCGGCGTGTCGCCATCTTCGGGAACGCCTTTATCCCTCTCCTCTCCCTCTCAGCGCTGTGGGCCAATCCGGCTGCGGCGATCGGCCTGCTCTGCGCCGGCTGGTGGGCGCGCAACCTCCGCACTCCCTCACGGCGCGTGATGCTGGTCGAGGCCGTCCCGGACGTGCAGGATCGCAACAGCGTGTTCGGCTTTCTGCACGCCCTCGACATCGGCGGCGGAGCCCTGGCCGGCGTCTATGTGCTGATCGCGGTCATCGAGCACGTCGCCTTCAGCTGGATCTTCCTGGGGAGTGTCCTCCCCCTCGTCATCGCGACCTTCTCGCTCACCCGATGCACCACCGGCTATCAACGCGCGAGGACGCCGGCGACGGCTGGGGCACGACCTGACAAGGCCGCGACGCGGCCACTGCCCGGCGCCGTCCCCCTCCTCGCTGCCGCCGCACTCTTCGGCTTCACCTACTACAGCGTGGGCTTTCCCATCCTCACCACCGCGCAGGGCAGCGGCCAGCTGGGGATCGGGATCGGCGCCTTCCTGCTCTTCAACGCGGTGTCCGCGGCGACCGGCTACTTCGTCGGCCCCCGCCTCGGGACCTCTATCGCTGACCGCTTTCGCGACCTCGGCCTCCTCGGATACCTCCCCTCCGTGGTCGGCGCCGCGCTCCTCGCCGTGGGATATGGGGCGCACCTGACCGAGGTCGTTCCCATGCTTGGGGTCGTTGCCCTGGGTTTCGCGCTCGGCATCGTCGAGACGGTGGAGCCTTCGGTGATGTCGGTGCTGAGGCCCGGGCTCCAGGCGGGCAGGGGCTTCGGGGCCCTGACCGGTGCTCGGAGCGTTGGCCTCTTCCTCGGCAACCTCGTGATGGGTCTTCTCTACGGCCTCGGAGCGGACTGGGCGTATGGCTACGCGGCATTGGTGGGCGCGGTGGCCGTCGTCATCATCCTCGGCGCCCTCCCCGCGGCCGGGCGAGCGGACCGGCAGGTTCGTGCCCAAGAGTCTCCGCGTGGCTCCCGCAGAGTGAGCGAGGCGAGCCGCTAGGGCGCCGGTTGCCAGCCTCGCGCCACCACCGCGTCCCACCAGCTCCCCGTCTCCTCCACCATGAGGACCGCCGGGTGCAGGTTGACCGTGGTGCAGCAGTGGGCAGGGACGATCGCGACCCGGTCTCCGACCTGGAGCCCGGTCGGCTCCTGAGAGGTCAGGACGCCGTGCTCCTCGCTCATCCGCTCCAGCACCAGATGGTCGCGGTCGATCAGTGAGCCATAGCCGCGCAGCCGGGCAACGCTGACATCGGCGGCGAGGGCCTTGGATCCGGCGTCGACCACGGCACGGCGGCGATCGGGCGCCGAGACGACGGTGGCGATCACCGCGAGGGCGCACTCCTGCCGCGTCATGGTGCCGAGGGCAATCTGCTGTGCGTCTCCGTACACGTAGACGCCGGGACGAGCCTCGACGCCGGTGCCTGGCGGGAAGTGCAGGGAGCTCGGTTCGTGCCCCCCGGCCGGGGCGCTGTGGGATGCGGGCCGGCGCGAGCCGCCACCACGACCTGCGTGGCGAGCCATGGTCGGGGTCGAGCCCAGGCTCAGCTCCCGCACCGGGATGCCCTGGGCTCCGAGGAGCTCGGCGGTGGCGGCCAAAGCCTCTTCCTCGGCTTCCGCCGCCGCGTCGAGGGCGGCGTCGTCACCGGCGGCGTAGGCATGGCCTGGAAAGGTGAGCAGACCCCGGAACCTGTCGGCTCCGATGGTGTCGACGAGCCGCGTCACGGCGGCGACGCTCACCTCACCGGGTGGCGTCCCCAGCCGGTGATGCCCGCTGTCGACCTCCCACAGCACCTCGACCCCGGAGGCGAGCCCCCGGACGGCCTCGATGCTGTCGACGCTCACCGCCAGGCGGCGGAGCTTCGCGGCCAGCTCGCCGACGCGCCCGAGCTTGGCGGCCCCGACCGGGGGATGGGCCAGGAGGATGTCGTCCACCCCCGCTGCCGCGAAGGCTTCGGCTTCGCGCAGGGTCGCCGCCGTCAGCCCCCGGGCGCCGTGCTCGATCTGGCGGCGGGCCACCGCGGCGCTCTTGTGGGTCTTGGCATGAGGGCGGAGGCTCCACCCGAGGGCCGCGACGCGCGCCTGCATCGCTGCCAGGTTGGCCTCCATCGCGGAGACGTCGACCACCGCCAGCGGGGTGACGAACTCCGCCGCCGCGGCCAGCAACCGCTCCGCCCGCATGCCGGAGATTGTAGGCTACGCGAACGGATGTGCGCCTGGCTTGACGACCTCAATCCCGAGCAGCGGCAGGCCGTGATCCACGACGGCGGCCACCTCCTCATCGTCGCCGGGGCCGGCAGCGGCAAGACCATGACGCTCGCCTGCCGCGTCGCTCGCCTGCTCGCCGACGGCGCTCAGCCCGACCGGATCCTGCTGCTCACCTTCTCCCGCCGCGCCGCGGCGGAGATGCTGTCGCGGGCCGGCCGGCTGGCGCGCGCCGCCGGAGCACAGCGCGTGTGGGGTGGCACGTTCCACGCCGTCGCCCATGGGCTGCTGCACCGACACGGCCGGTCGGTCGGGCTTCGTCCCGGCTTCACGGTGCTCGATCAGAGCGACAGCGTCGACCTCCTGGGACTGGTGCGGCATCAGCTCGGTCTTGCGCTGCAGGGCCGGCGCTTCCCCAGGAAGGAGACGCTCGCCGCCCTCTATTCCCGCCTCGTCAACGGCGAGGCGACGCTGAGCGATGTCGTGGAGCGCGACTTCCCCTGGTGTCGCGACGACATCGCGACCATCCGTGAGGTCTTCTCCGGGTATGCGGAGCGAAAAAGGGCGCAGAACGTGGTCGATTACGACGACCTTCTCCTCTACTGGCGGGCGCTCGCCACCACCTCCACGTCCGCCGCGCAGCTGAGCTCCGCCTTTGACCATCTCCTCGTCGACGAGTACCAGGATGTGAACACTGTCCAGGCCGACATCGTGGCCGCCATGGCCGGCCCCGGCGTGCGCGTCACGGCGGTCGGTGACGACGCCCAGGCCATCTACGGCTTTCGCTCCGGCTCGGCCCGGCACATGCTCGACTTTCCGAGCCGCTTCGCGGGAGCGACGCTGATCACCCTCGACCGCAACTACCGGTCGACGCCGGCGATCCTCTCCGCCGCGAACGCCGTCATGGCCCCGGCGCGTTTCGGCTTTCCCAAGGAGCTCCGGGGGACAAGGCCGGAGGGGGAGCGCCCGGCGCTCGCCGCCTGCAGCGATGAGCAGGCGGAGGCGACCCATATCTCAGACCAGGTGCTGGAGCAGCGGGAGCGTGGCGTTCCCCTGCACGAGCAGGCGATCCTCTTTCGTGCCGGTCACCACAGCGCGTCCCTGGAGCTGGAGCTGGCCCGGCGCAACATCCCGTATGTCAAGTACGGGGGCCTCCGCTACCTGGAGGCGGCCCACGTCAAGGACCTGCTCTGCCTCCTCCGCGTCCTCGAGAACCCCGGCGACGAGCTGGCCTGGCATCGCTTCCTGAGCCTCTTGCCCGGGATCGGTCCGCGCACCAGGGAGCGGCTGGTGCGCGAGCTCGGCGTGGCCGAGGCGGCTGCGCTGCGCCGGCTCGTCGGCGATGCGTGTCCCGCCTTCCCGGAGGCGGCGGCGGTCGAGCTCGGGGGGCTCCGCGCCGCTCTCAGGGACTGCGCCACGACCACCCTCTCCCCCGCCGCGGAGGTGGAGCGGTTGAGCGAGGCATGTGCCGTGATCTTTGCGCGCAGATACCCGGGCAGCGACGCCGTCCGCCTCGCCGACCTCGAGCACCTGCGCACCCTGGCTTCCGCCTACCGCAGCCGAGGTCGTTTCCTCGCCGAGATCACGCTCGATCCCCCCTCACAGACGGGTGGCCTGGCGGGGCGTCCTCATCTCGATGACGACCACCTGATCCTCTCCACCATCCACTCCGCCAAAGGAGGCGAGTGGCGCGCTGTCTACGTCATCCATGCGTCAGACGGCAACATCCCGTCGGACATGGCCCTGAGCTCCGCGGAGGGCCTAGAGGAGGAACGCCGGCTCCTCTACGTTGCTGTCACCCGGGCGCGCGACTCCCTCACCGTGACCTATCCGATCCGCTACTACACGGCGCCAGATCCACGCGGCGACCGTCACGTCTACGGCCAGCCGAGCCGCTTCCTGCAGCCCGCGTTGATGAGCTTCGACCGCCTCGACGTCGGCGACAGCGGCCTCGCCGCGGATCCCGTAGCCGCACACCTCGCGGCGCTGTTCCGCTGAGCGGGCGGGGCCGTACGCGTCCGCCGCACCACGCGGGCGCTTCGACAACGAACTCCCTGGCTACGAAGGGTGGCGGTGGCTGACGGCCGGGGAGCGGCGCGTAGCCAGGGTTCCGACCACCTCGACCTCGGGCTCGTGGGTGGCCATCCTCGGCCGTCCCCGCCTGGCTCCGGGCCAGCGCAGTCGCGGAACCAGGAGGGCGGCTTTGAGAATCTCCCCCGCCGAGACCTTGGATCTTCCGGCGAGGCGATCCTCGAAGCGGATGGGAACCTCGACGATCGGGACCCCCAGGTCGACGCAGCGGCGCAGGATCTCGATGAGGAAGGCGTAGCCATCGGCGACGACGCTCTCCAGGCCGATGCTTTCGACGACGCTCCGCGGATAGCAGCGGTAGCCCGAGGTGCAGTCCTGGACGGCGAGACCGAGAAGTTGCTGCGCGTAGAGGTTGGCGGCGCGCGAGAGGAGCTTGCGGTGCCGGCTCCATCCCGCGATGGCGCCGCCGGGCACATAGCGGGAGCCGACCACCACCCTTGGCCCCGAACCGGCTGCCGCCAGCACCGGCTGGAGATCGACGGGCCGGTGCGAGCCGTCAGCGTCCATGGTCACCAGGAGGTCGAATCCTCGCTCCACCCCCAGGGTCAGACCGGCGGCGTAGGCGGTGCCGAGACCGAGCTTGCCCGGACGCTGGAGGACGTGAACCCCGGAGTTTGCCCGGGCAAGCTGGCCGGCCAGGTCTCCTGTCCCGTCCGGGGACCCGTCGTCTACCACCAGGGCCTCGCACCCACGGGCGCGGACGCCGCGGAGCAGGCGCTCCAGGTTGGGGCGCTCGTTGAAGGTGGGGACGATGACGAGAGTGCGGAGCGGAAAGGTCGAAGTGTTGTGGCGTTCCATTCAAACGCTCCAGGATTTCGGGAGTGATGTGCCCACGAGGCGGCCCAGAAAGCCGGTGCCACCTCGATCGAAGGTACTCCCCCGGACCACGCGGCGTGGGTGCGGTAGAAGCAGAGAAGTCAAGGTCACGTTAAAGGTCACGTCCCGCGGACATGACCTTTAACGTGACCTTTAAAACCGCCGTGAGTCCGCAAGGTGGTCCCGGCAGCGGATCTCGCCCGAGGCCGATCGAGCGTCCTCCGGCAATGGCCCCGATCGCCTTGGTGACCCGACCGGGTGCCACACGCTCTCCGCCGGCGGGCTAGCGGCGGGACGCCGATGCCGCCGGGTGTCGTCAAAGCGGGGACCGGGCTGATGCGGTCCCCCGCCTATGCTTGGTGGCTCAGCAATGACGAGCCCGATGCAGCCGTGCTGACCGCAGCCAGCTCGGCGCCATCCGTCGAGCCCGGAGCCTGGGGGCGCGAGGGGCGAAGCCGGGGTGCCGCAGGGTGAGCGTTCTCCGCTACATCATCGATAACTGGGACCTTCTCGGCCCCGAAGTGGCCACCCACGTCGAGATCGTGGCCATGGCCATGGCCATCGCCGTGGTGGCGGGGATGAGCCTGGGGATCGCCGCCGCGCGTTCCGAGCGGCTCGCCACCCCCATCCTGGCCGTGGCCAGCACGCTCCTCACCATCCCCAGTTTCGCCCTCTTCGGCCTCCTCTCGATCTGGTTCGGCCTCCAGAACCCCCCGGTCATCGTCGGACTTGCCCTCTACGCCCTCCTTCCCGTGGTCCGGAGCACGCTCACCGGCATCCAGGCCGTGGACCCCGCCGTGACCGAGGCCGCCCGGGGCATGGGGATGAGCGGCTGGCGGCGGCTCACCCGGGTGGAGCTTCCTCTCGCCGTCCCGGTGATCCTGGGCGGCATCCGTCAGGCTACGGTGATGGTGGTGGCCATCGCCACCGTGGGCGCCGTGGTGGGCGCCGACGACCTCGGGGTGCAGATCTTCGGCGCGCTGAGCCGGAGCACCGGGACGCTGGAGCAGATCCTCGCCGGCGTCATCCCGGTGGCCCTCATCGGCTTGCTCGCCGATCTGGTCCTGGCCCTCCTCCAGCGCGCCTTCTCCCGCGGCCGGCTCGCGGTCGGCGCGACATGATCGTCTTCGACCGGGTCAGCAAGCGCTACGGGGATGTCGTCGCCGTCCACGAGCTCTCGCTCTCTGTCGCCTCGGGAGAGACCGTCGTCCTCGTCGGACCGTCGGGCTGCGGCAAGACGACGACCCTGAAGATGGTCAACCGCCTCGTCGAGCCGAGCAGCGGCGCCATCCTCATCGACGGAACCGACACCCAGACCCTGGACGTCAACCAGCTGCGCCGGAGCATCGGCTACGTCATCCAGCAGGTGGGCCTCTTCCCCCATCAGACGGTGGCCGAGAACGTCGCCACCGTGCCCCGCCTCCTCGGCTGGGATCGCCCTCGCATCCTGCGACGCGTCGAAGAGCTGCTGGACCTGGTCGGGCTGCCCCCCGCGCAGTACTCCCGGCGCCTGCCCGCCGAGCTGAGCGGCGGCGAACAGCAGCGGGTCGGCGTCGCCCGGGCACTGGGAGCCGATCCCAACATCCTGCTGATGGACGAGCCGTTCGGAGCCATCGACCCGGTGGTGCGCGAGCGCCTGCAGACGGAGCTGCTGCGCCTCCAGCAGGTGCTGCACAAGACGATCGTCTTCGTGACCCACGATATCGACGAGGCCGTGCGGCTCGGAGATCATGTCGCCCTCCTCTCCCAAGGAGGCGTGCTCGAGCAGTACGCGGCCCCGGAGACCCTCTTGGCCTCGCCCTCCACTCCCTTCGCGACCCAGTTTCTCGGGGAGGGCCGCATGGTGCGACGGCTGGCCCTCCTCACGGTTCGCCAGGTGAAGCTCACCCACCCGAACGGTGCCAGGCTCCCCCCAGCGAGCGTGGGGCTCGACACCAGCCTCCGGGACGCGCTCGATGCCGTGCTGCGATCCTCCGACGGCCGGGTGGCGGTTCGCGAGGCGGATCGCGTCCTCGGAGTGCTGGACGCCGAGGCCATCCGGGAGGCAGGGCGATGACGGCGGACGCCCCCATGGCGACGCCGCTCGAGGCTCGACCGCGGCCCGCCCTGCCGCGGCGGCGCCGCATCCTCGTCGCGCCCCTGGCCGTGGCGGTGGGGCTCGGCATCTCCACCGGCGTTTACTTCCTCCTCAGCGGCACCCCCACCGATGCCTATGCCCTCAACGGCCCCTCGCTGTTGCGCAGCCTGGTCGGGCAGATCCTCCTCTCTGGCGTCTCCTTCGCCGTGGTGACCGCGATCTGCGTGCCCCTCGGGGTGCTGATGGGCATCAGCGGGCGCGGGCTGCGCCTCGTCGTCTTTCCCCTCGCCAACCTCGGTCAGGCGGTGCCGGGAATCGGCGTGCTCGCCCTCCTGTGGGTCGTCTTCGGCATCGGCGCCGCCCCGGCCATCATCGCCCTCATCGCTTACAGCGCCCTCCCCATCCTGCGCAGCACGATGGTGGGCATCGAGAGCGTCGACCCCGCCGCCGTCGAGGCGGCGCGGGGCATGGGCATGACGAGAGGGGAGGCGCTGCGCCGGGTGCAGATCCCGCTCGCCGCTCCCCTCATCCTCGCCGGGATGCGCACTGCCCTGGTGCTCATCATCGGCACCGCTACACTGGGCACCTTCATCGGAGCCGGCGGGCTCGGCGACATCATCGACGCCGGTATCAACATCTCCGACCGAATCGTTTTCGTGGGAGCAGTGATGGTGGCGACCCTGGCCCTCCTCGCCGACTGGGCGCTCTCCCTGGTGGAGGACGCCGTCACCCCGCGGTACCTCCGCGCCCGGGCGCGGAGGACGTCGTGAGGTCCGACAGACAAGGAGACGGGCAATGAGACACGGGATACTGGCGGTGGCCCTGGCCACCATCCCCCTGCTGGCCGCCGCGTGTGGGGGAGGCAACACGCACACGACGACCGCGGGCACGAAGGTCACCTGCCCCGCCCCAGCGGGGACGAGCGGCCACGGGGCCCAGGTCAGCATCGGCTCCAAGGCCTTCAGCGAGGAGGAGATCCTGGCCAGCATCACCCAGGAGGTCCTCGAGGCCCACGACTTCAAGGTGACCTACACCTTCACGGCGGCCGACAAGGCGATCGGCACCGCGCTGCAGGACGGCACCATCGACATGTACTGGCAGTACACCGGGACGGAGATCACCGACTATCTCGGCTACCAGACCGGCCAGTTTCCCACCAACCTCACCCAAGCCTTCGCCTTCGTGAAGCAGAAGGACGCGTCGCGAGGCATCTGCTGGACCGCCCCGGCGCCTCTCGACGATACCAACGGCCTGGCCATCAAAGCCTCGGAGAAGGGAACGTACGGATCCACTCTCGGCGACTTCGGCACCTACCTGGCCTCGCATCCGAGCACCAAGGTGTGCATCCTCGCCGAGTTCAAGACGCGGCCCGACGGCGTTCCTGGCCTGGCCAGCAAGTACAACCAGGCGTATGCCTCGGCAAACTACGTCACGGTGGGCAGCACCGCGGAGAAGGAGCTCGCCTCCGGGCAGTGCGCCGCCGGCGAGGTCTTCACCACCGATGCGGCGATCCAGGCGGATGGGCTCTACGTCCTCCAGGACACCAAGGCGCTCTTCCCCCCGGACAACGTCGGCCTCCTGGTGCGGAGCAGCGTGCTGCAGAAGTATCCGGCCATCGCGAACCTGATGGCCCCGGTCGCCGCCAAGCTGGACACCCCGACCATCCTCTCCCTCGACGCCGACGCCGACCTGCACAATGAGAAGCCATCCGACATCGCCCACAGCTGGCTGGTCCAGAACGGCTTCCTGAGCTCCTAGTCGCAGCCGCCAGGACGCCTCAGCCGGGCTGAGCGACCGGCTTGTCGCCTCCGCGCTGCTGCTCCAGCTCGAGACGGCGCTTGGCCCAGAAGTCCAGGCGGGTCTGCAGGCGCTGGAGCTCGTGGCGGAGCACGACGACGTCCGTCTCCCCCAGCTCCTGCCGGGCGATATCCTCCCGTGCCTGGGCGACGCGATCGATCAGAGCCGCGAGCATTGCCGATTTGCCCTGGAGCAGCTCGGCGTACACGGCGGACCAATGCAGGGCGTCATCGACGTAGGAGCTCTGCGGGTCCTCCCCGGGGAGGAGCCGATCCTCGTCGACCGCCTGCTCGGCCGCCCGCTGCGCCTCCTCGTCGACATTCATGCCTCGGCAGCGTAGCAGCCGCGCAACCTCCCCGCCGGGCCCGCGAGGCCGCCTGCGCGAGGCCGCCTGCGCGACCCCGCGGCCGGCGCCTACGATCGTGGGCATCTCAAGCCACCTCAGGAGGGCACGGAAGCGATGCCAGCGGCAGACGGCCCATCCCTCGGTCCGCCCTGGCGCCGAGCCTACGGCGGACGCTTCGAGGACTCGCTGATCGAGAGCGAGGCCCTCCGCGGCAACCCCCTGGGCGACCCGTGGGTGCGCCCCATCCGCGTCTACCTCCCCCCGGGCTACGCGGACCAATCCTCCCGGCGCTACCCGGCCGTCTACATGATCCAGGGTTTCCAGGGCCAGCTCGACATGTGGGAGGCGCGCGGGGCCTTTCGGTCCACCTTCCCCGAGCTCGTGGACGAGCTGATGAGCGCGGAGGACGCCCCGCCTCCCACCATCGTCGTCTTCGTCGATTGCTGGACCTCCCTGGGCGGCAGCCAGTTCCTCGACTCTCCGGCGACCGGCCGCTACCAGACGTATCTCTGCGACGAGGTCGTCCCCTGGGTGGACGCCCACTACCGGACCCTGGCCCTCGCCGCGCACCGTGGCATCGCTGGAAAGTCGAGTGGAGGCTACGGGGCGCTGGTCAGCTGCATGCTCCGGCCCGACGTCTTCGGCGGGCTCGCCGACCACGCCGGCGACGCCCTCTTCGAGAACTGCTACCTCCCCGATTTCCGGCACTGCGCCCGCGCCCTGCGCGACCATTACGGTGGTTCCTACGAGGCGTTCTGGGCGGACTTCCGCTCCCGCCCGGCAATGAGCCGGGAGGGCGACGGAGAGCTCGTCAACGCCTGGGCCATGGCCGCAGCCTATTCCGCCGACGAGGACGGCACCGTCCATCTCCCCTTCGACCCCGCCACCGGTCAGCTCATCCCCGAGGTGTGGGAGCGGTGGCTCGCCTTCGACCCGGTGCGCATGGCTCCGAAGCACGCCGATGCGCTGCGCTCACTGCGAGCCATCTACCTCGACGCCGGGCGCAAGGACGAGTGGTACCTCGACCTCGGAACCGAGGCGATCTTCCGGGTCCTCGAGGAGATCGGGGTGACGGATGTCCACTTCGAGCTCTTCGACGCTGGCCATCTGCGCATCGAGTACCGCTACCCTCTCGCCCTCCGCTATCTAGCTGAAAGGCTCAGCCCGCCACCCGCAGACGCCTGAGCCGCGGGCGGGCGGCAGGCCTCCGCCGGGCGCGGAGACAGCCGGGGACCGGCCCTGTAGAGTGGGCTCTGCGGGGGGCGGCGGGGGGGGCGTGCCCAGGGCAGGAGGTAGTGGCGATGACGGTGCAGACCGACGTCCAGGGCCTTGTGGCGGTCATGCCCTTCAGCGCCCTCAACGGTGTCGCCGTCGACGCGGCGAGCTCGGAGATGGTCACCGGGCGGATGCCGTGGACCACCGAGCGAACCACGGCCGGCGGCAATCTTCATGGGGGCGCGGTGCTCACCCTGGCCGACAGCCTCGGAGCCATCTGCGCCTATCTCAACATCCCACCCGGCTCCTCGACGGCGACCATCGAATCGTCGAGCCATTTCTTTCGGGGTATCCGGGGCGGCGACGCCCACGCCACCGCCCGCCCCCTCCATGTGGGGCGGCGAACCGTGGTGGTGCAGACCGACGTCCGGGACGACGAGGGCCGCCTGGTGGCGCTGGTGACTCAGACCCAGGCCGTGCTCGACGACGCGGCCCCCATGGGGTCGTTCGTGGCCCGATAAGCGGGTCGGGAGCACCGTCCCTCTTGCCAAACGGCTCCCGGGGAGCAATCATCTCGGTTTGCGAGGCCAGATGGGCTGGCTCAGGTGGGAGGCACGAGATGAGAGCCCCAGCTGCATCATCGCGAGGACGGAACCGCTGGTACCTGCTGCTCCTCCTCATTCCCTTCGTCGCTCTGCTCTTCCCCGGCTGGTACTCGTTGGCGGATCCCCGCCTGGCCGGGATCCCCTTCTTCATCTGGTATCAGTTTCTCTGGATCATCCTGGGGGTTCTGGTGACCGGCCTTGTGTACCTGCTGGATCATGATCGCGAGGAACAGCTCCGATGAACGGCACCGAGCTCACCATCTTCATCGTCATCGGCGTCCTGGTCACCGGTCTCGGCGTGGTCGCGGCCCGCTGGCGGCGGGCCAAGCTCGACCACCTCGACGAATGGGGCCTCGCCGGGCGGCAATTCGGCAGCATCATCACCTGGTTCCTCTTGGGCGGCGACCTCTACACCGCGTACACCTTCGTCGCCGTTCCCGGGCTGGTGTTCGCCAAGGGCGCCCTCGGCCTCTTCGCCATCCCCTACACCATCATCGTCTACCCGCTCGTCTACGTGACCATGCCCAAGCTGTGGCAGGTGGCCCGCAACAAGGGCTACATCACAGGGTCCGACTACGTCAAGGACCGCTTCGACAGCCGCTTCCTGGCCCTTCTCATCGCCATCACCGGCATCGTCGCCACCATGCCCTACATTGCCCTCCAGATCTATGGCATCAAGGTGGTGCTGGCGGCCATGGGGGTGAGCCCGGAGATCGCCCTCATCATCGCCTTCCTGGCCCTGGCGCTCTTCACCTACATCAGCGGGCTGCGCGCCCCGGCCCTCATCGCCCTCGTCAAGGACGCCCTGATCTGGGCCGTGGTCATCGTCGCCATCATCTATATCCCCATCAAGCTGGGAGGCTACGGCGCCATCTTCCACGCCGTGGAGACGCACAACGCCGCCGTGGGGGCCAAGAAGGCGTCGCCCGACAACCTCTCGCCGGCGCTCGGCAACGCCTACGCCACCCTGGCCTTGGGCTCGGCGCTGGCCCTCTTCCTCTATCCGCACGCCCTCACCGGCGTCTTCGCCGCCAAGAGCCAGAAGGCGGTGAAGCGCAGCGCCGCCTTCCTCCCCGCCTACTCCTTCATGCTCGGGCTCATCGCACTCTTCGGGTTCATGGCCATCGCCGCTCCCGCGGCGGCCCACCCGACGACCGCCGAGGGGGGCAACAACGGGGCCATCGCCAGCCTCTTCCAGTGGGCCTTCCCCAGCTGGTTCAACGGCATCGCCTTCGGCGCCATCGCCATCGGGGCCATCGTGCCGGCCTCGGTGATGTCGATCGCCGCCGCCAACCTCTTCAGCCGCAACATCTGGCGGGAGTTTATCCAGCCGTCGATATCGCATCGCGCCGAGGCCAACGTCTCCAAGGTGGTCTCCCTCGTCGTCAAGTTGGGCGCCTTGTTCTTCGTGCTCTTCGTGCCCACCCAGAACATCCTCTACTACCAGACGGCCGGCGGCGTATGGATGATCAACGCGCTGCCGGCGATCATGCTGGCCCTCTTCGTCAAGCGGCTCAACACCTGGGCGGTGGTCCTGGGCTGGGCGGCGGGGCAGGCCCTGGGCACCTTCAGCCTCGCCCAGGTGGGCTTCCTGACCAGCTTCGACAAGTTCCTGAACGGGTTCGGAGGCACGATCTACATCGGCTTCGCGGCCCTCGCTCTCAACCTCATCGTGGTCTTCCTGGGCACCCTGGTCGCCGAGTCCCTGGGCGCCCACACGCGGAGCAGGATCGTCGACGACGACTACCTGGAGACGGTGACCGGTCCCCAGCGACCGGCTCCGGCCGCCATCCCCCTGGCGGGCGGCGCCACCGGCTGACCACCCAGGGAGCTCCGGCCCCTTCCCGGCCGGCGCCCTCCACGGGAATACAATCGCAGGCGGGTCCGGCCCGGCCGGACCGGCCGGCATTGTGCGGATTGGCAGCGAAGGAGAACCCCGGATGAGCGTGTTCCGGCGCTTCAGCAACATCGTCCAGCAGAAGACCAGCGCCGCCCTCGATCGGGCGGAGGATCCCTCGCAGGCCATCGACCTCTCCTACCAGCAGCTCCTCGAGCAGCAGCAGAAGCTCCGCACCGCGCTGGTCGGGGCCACCACCGGCCAGAAGCGCCTCCAGAACCAGGCCAAGGAGATGGACGCGCGGATCGCCAAGCTGAACGACGCCGCCCGCCAGGCGGTCAACGCCGGCAAGGAGGACCTGGCCACCCAGGCGCTCACCCAAGCCGAGGTGCTGGGGCAGCAGCGTCAGGGTCTCGATCCCCAGATCCAGAGCATCAGCGCCCAGGTCCAGAAGCTCCAGGAGTCCCTCCAGAAGTACCAGGCCAAGGTCCAGGCCTTCGCCACCCAGCGGGAGTCGCTGAAGGCCTCCTACGAGGCCGGCAAGGCGGTCAGCAGCGCCGGCGACACCCTGGCCGGAATCGGAGAGCACACCTCCGACGCCGCCATGATGATGCAGCGGGCCCAGGACAAGATCGCCCGCACCCAGGCTCACGCCGACGCCGTCGACGCCCTCCTGGCGAGCGGCGCCCTGGACACCCCGCTCCTGAGCGGCGGCACCACCACCCTCGAGGACCAGATCACCGCCACCGTTGTCGACACGAGCGTCCAGGCGAAGCTCGCGGCTCTCAAGGAGCAGGCGGCTCTGCCCGCCGGCGGTTCCTCCGCGCCGGCCCTCACCGGGCAGGGCATCGTGGTGCGCATCCACGGCCAGGACCAGTACCGGCTCGAGCCATCGCTGCGTGGCGACCTCGACCAGTACGACCGCCGTCTCGTGGACGCGGTCCGCACCGGCGACGACGCCGCCTACCACGCCGCTCTGCGCGGGGTCATCGACTTCGTCAAGGCGAAGGGGGTGGTCCTCGGCAACTCCGACGTGACCCGGAGCGACATCATCCTGCCGAGCGACGACATGCCACTCAGCGAGGTGACCGGAATGCTGGACCAGGCCGGTCTGGAGACCGCCGCCCCCGCCTGAGACGCGCCGGTCCCTCCGCTCACCGAGGGGTGGTCGGGGGATATTGGGGCGGCGGCGGCTAGCCCTCCGCCGGCGCGGGCGGGCTCTCGTCGCTCATCGCGGCCGGCTCGTCGTCGAGGCTCACGGTCAGCTCCGGGCTCACCGCCTGATGCTGGGCGGCGACGAGGCGCACCGCCGTGCCGATGGCCAGGAACTCGATGACATGGCTGCCCCAGATGTGCGACTTCTGCTCGATGCGCATGGCGACGATGCCCTGGGCCCGGGCCCGGTGGGCCTCGTCCTGCATCCGGGTCATGGCCAGCTCGCGGGCGTCGTAGAGGGCGGTCGTGTAGTTGGAGAGCTCGACGTTCTGGCTCTGCTGACTCAGCCACTGGCCGAGGGCTTGATGCGCCACGTGATAGACGCAGGCGCCGAAGGCGAGGCCGATGGGCATGTAGCCGGCGCGGATGAGGAGGTAGAGGTCCTTCCCCGAGAGGTCGCTCACCCAGATGCCGGTCCCGTGCACCGAGGGATTGGCAACGGCGGTGCCCATGGCGACGAACTCGGCGAGACCGTGGCTCCCGTGGACCCGGACCTCGAGGCGCAGCCCGACGACGCCCTGCCCGCCGATCTGGCCCGCGTGCCGCTCCATCGCCGCCAGAGCCTCCTGGCGGGCCTGGTACATGGCGCCGGTCAGCTCGCTCAGCTCCTGGTTCTGCTGCCAGTTGTAGTACTGGATGCCCACGTGGTACACGGCGCTCCCCACCACGAGCCCGCGAGGCTCGTAGCCGACCTCCTTGAGGAGCACCGCCTCGTCGACGGAGAGGTCGCTGCTGAAAGCCCGCCCCTCGTGGCGCTCGCCGCTCCTCCCGGCGAGGCAGGCGAGCGCGGCATCGGCGCGGGGGTGGGGAAGGACGGCCATCAGCGCAGCCTCATGATGGGGAGTGGCGGCTCGTCCAGGGGCTCCCGGGCGTAGCGGCGCACCGCGGTGCCCAGCAGGAAGAGCTCGACGAGCATCGCCTCACCGCCCAGCTCGTAGGTGGCGAAGTCGGTGGAGACGCCGACCGCCCCATCGGCGTCGACGGTGGCGATCTCCGCCTCGAGATGGTTGATGCCCAGCATCCGGGCGTCCTCGATCCCATCCGAGATCTGGGGCACGCGGGCGTTGTTCCAGGAGCGAAGCTGCCACTCCGTGGCGCAGCCGGGATCGACCTCCAGGGCGCCGATGCCCATGACCAGGGCCACCGGGACATAGCCGCCATGGAGGAGCTTGCTGAAGCTCACCCCGTCGAGGTGGGACATGAAGGGATTGCCGGGGAGCGGCGGCGTGCCGGGGCGGCGCACGGCGGTCCCGATGCAGGTGAACTCCAGGGAGTTGCCGACGCCCTCGAGGTGGCGGCGGATGATGCGGACGCCGACCACGCCGTGGGCACCCAGCCCGTGCGCCTCCTCGAGGATGCGGCGCAGCGCGGCATTGCGGGCCTCGGTGACCCCCGCCTCGTAGTAGCGGTGCTCCCAGTTGTAGCCGTAGCGGTGCTCGGTGCCGGCGCCAAAGCCACCGTAGAAGCCATGGGGGCAGGGGTAGGTGCGGACGGTGCCTCCCGCCGCCGCGGTCCCGGTCACCCCGAAGACAGCGGTGTAGCCCCACTGGGCCGCGATGCGGTAGACGCTCGAGCCCATCACCATCCCCACCGGTTCGAAGCCGGCGTGATGGATGGCGGCCATCTCCGCCACACTCAGGTCGCTGGTCCAGGCCGCCCTGCCCTCGCGCAGCTCCTGGATGCGCTCCTGCGCCGCGATGGGCAGTCCCCCGCGCTCGAGCGCGGCGATGCTGGCCTCCTGCCGCTGCAGCTCGACAGTGTCGTCCGGTGGCATCAGATCACCGGTCGAGCGAGAGCACCATCCGGGGCGAGGCGATCTCCCGGCCCGGAATGCGGCGCACCGCCGTGCCCATGGCGAAGAACTCGATGGTGTGGCTCCCCCACACATGCGACTTCTCTTGGATCTGCACCCCGACGATGCCCTCGGCGCTCACCTTGCGAGCCTCGTCCTGCATCCGCTCCATGGCCAGCTCGCGAGCTTCGTAAAGCGCCTGGGTGAAGTTGGGCATCTCCTTGTTCTGCCCGACGTTCCCCATGGCCTTGAACATCCCCTGATGGGCGACGTGATAGACGCAGGTGCCGAGGACGAGAGAGATGGGAGCGTGCCCGGACTGCAGCAGGGTCCAGAAGTCCTGCCCGGAGAGGTCGGAGGTGAAGGGCTTCCCCTCCGGGGTCTTCCAGTTGCCGCCGTCCTCGGCGCTCACCGCGGTCCCGATGGCCAAGAACTCGGCGGTGCCGCGCCCCCATTCGTAGAAGCCGACATCGAGACGGACGCCGACAATGCCGTCCGCCCCCAGCACGGCGGCCTCCTCCTCCATCCTGGCCATGGCGAGCTCCCGGGCCGCGTACATCGCCTGGGTCAGGTTCTGCACCTCGCGGCTCGTGCTCCATCCTCGAGTGGTGAACCCGATGTGGTAGATGCTGCTGCCCAGGACGAGCCCGCGGGGATGGAATCCCGCCTCCTTGACGAGCAGGAACTCGTTGACCGAGAGGTCGCTGGTGAAGAGGGCGTCCTTGCCCTGGAGCTCGCCGAGACGGCGCAGGGCATCCTTGGGAAGCCCCTCGAGGGGGGCTGGCGGCGCCGCGGGCGGCGATTCCGGAACCTGTGTCATGCAGTGGCTACCTCCATCTAGGTGACCTCGGAGCGGAGAGCGGCGGCCGCCTGGTTGCTGATCTGCGCCTGCTGGCTGAGGACGTCGACGAGCTCCCGGCGCCAGGCGTCGAAGCTCATCTCCTCAGAGCGGAGGACGATGCCGCGGACAGCGTGGGAGTGGCGGCAGAGCACCCTGCCACCGCGCAGCTCCGCCTCGAAGACGTCCTCGCCGGCGCGGACGGTGAGCCTGCGGACGGGGTGTTCCTTCTTGAAGAGGCCACCCTCGCGCTGAACCTCCACCATGCCCGGGACGGTGTCGAGGAGCTTGCCGGAGAAGACCTGGAAGAAGACGCCGATGTCCGCGGCGTCGAGATGCAGGGACGCGGCGACGCTGTCGAGGTCCGGTTCCGGCGGTCGGGCGTCACTCACAGGCGCACCCTCATCGTCGGTCGAGTATACGGAGGCCGGGGAGGCGGAGCCCTCCGCCGCAGGACGGGCGAGCGTGAACCGGAAGGTAGCCGCGTTCCGGTGAGCGGCGGAGCTCCAGCTCCACCTGGCCAGCGGGTGCCCCGTCTGCCTGGATAATGGGCGGATGAGCGAGGCTCCGGACGCGGTCGTCATCGGGGGCGGGGTGATCGGGCTGGGCATCGCCTGGTGGGCTGCGGCTCGCGGCCTCCGGATCGTGGTCCTCGACCCCCACCCGGGTGCGGGAGCCTCCTGGGCCGCCGCCGGGATGTTGGCGCCGGTGAGTGAGGCGCACTTCGGGGAGGAGCCCCTCATCCGCCTCTCCGTCGCGGCCGCCCGCAGCTATCCGGCTTTCATCCAGAAGCTGGAAGACGAGACGGGCATGGAATGCGGCTATCGCCAAACGGGCACCCTGGCGGTGGGGCTCGACGCCGACGACCTCCGCGTGCTCGATGATGTCGCCCAATTCCAGCGCTCCCTGGGGCTCGATGCAGAGCGCCTCAGCGGCCGGGAATGCCGTTCCCTCGAGCCGATGCTCGCCCCCGGGGTCCGGGGCGGAGTCCACGTCGCCTCCGACCACCAGGTCGACAACCGCAGGCTGGTCCGCGCTCTGCTGGCCGCGGTGAGCCAACGGGCGGCTCTCCGCGCCGGCCGCGTCACCCGGGTCCTGGTCTCCGCCGGCCGGGCGCGCGGCGTCTGCCTCGATGACGGCGAGGAGCTGCACGCCCCCTGGGTGGTGGTCGCGGCCGGCTGCCTCTCCGCCGCCATCGACGGCATCCCGGAGCCGCTCCGCCCGCCGGTCCGGCCGGTGAAGGGGCAGATCCTCCGCCTCCGGGTCCCCGCGGCGGCGCCGCTCCTCACGCGCACCCTCCGCTGGCTGGCGCAGGGCTCGGTGGGATACCTGGTGCCGAGGGCGGACGGAGAATTGGTCCTGGGGGCCACATCCGAGGAGCGCGGCCACGACACCGAGGTGACGGCGGGGGCGGTGTACGACCTCCTCCGCGACGCGCACCGCCTCGTCCCCGGGGTGGCGGAGGCGCTGCTCGCCGAGTGCCGGGCGGGGCTCCGACCGGGGAGCCCGGACAACGCCCCCATCTTGGGAGAGACGGAGCTGCCCGGGCTGGTCATGGCCACGGGCCACCACCGCAACGGCATCCTCCTCACCCCCGTCACCGCCCACGGCATCGCCGCCCTGCTCGCCGGCGACGAGCCCGGGCCTCTGCTCGCACCGTTCTCGCCCCTCCGGTTCTCCGGAGCGGTCAGCGCAGCATGAGCCCCGAGGAGCCGCATGCCCGGCCCCTTATCCGGGTCAACGGGACGCCCCGCCCGACCGCGCCCGGCGCGACGGTCGCCGACCTCGTCGGAGAGGTGGCGGGCAGCGCCACCGGCATCGCCGTGGCGGTGAACCGCTCCGTGATCCCCCGCGGTCTCTGGACGGCAACCGAGCTGCATGACGGCGACGCTGTCGAGGTGCTGGCCGCGGTCCAGGGAGGCTGAGCACGGACGCGCCGTCCACCCCCGCCCCGCCGCCGGACAGCGACCCCCTGGTCATCGCCGGGGAGAGCTTCGCCTCGCGGCTCATCCTCGGCACCGGCGGTGCCGCCTCACTCGACGCCCTGGGGAGGGCTCTGCGCGCCTCTGGCGCGGCTCTGGCCACGGTCGCCCTGCGCCGCATCGAGGTGAGCGGTGGTGGAGCCATTGCCGGGCTCCTTCGCTCGGTGGGCGTCCGCCTCCTCCCCAACACCGCGGGGTGCTACACGAGCCGGGACGCCGTCCTCACCGCGAAGCTCTCCCGTGAGGCCTTCGAGACATCGTGGATCAAGCTCGAGGTGATCGGGGACGAGCGGACGCTGCTGCCCGACCCGGCGGAGCTGCTCGATGCCGCTGAGGAATTGGTACGCGAGGGGTTCACCGTGCTTCCGTACTGCGGTGACGACTCCATCGTGGCCCGGAGGCTCGAGCAGACGGGGTGCGCCGCGGTCATGCCCCTGGGTGCGCCGATCGGCAGCGGCCTGGGGATCCGCAACCCCCACGCCATCGCCCTCATCGTCGAGCAGGCGTCGGTGCCGGTGATCCTCGACGCCGGGATCGGCACCGCCTCCGACGCCGCCATCGCCATGGAGCTGGGCTGCGCCGGCGTCCTGCTGGCCTCGGCGGTGACCCGCGCCCACGACCCGGAGCGGATGGCTCTGGCCATGCGCCGCGCGGTCGAGGCGGGGAGGCTGGCCCACCTCGCCGGCCGGATCCCCCGCCGCCATCACGCGGCGGCGTCCACGAGCGACCTTGGACTGGCGGACTTCGGGCCCGGCTGAGGCTCCGTTCCTCCCCCCGCTCCTCCTTCTCACCGACCGCCGAGCCAGCGCGGCCCGCGGCCGGCCCCTGGTCGAGACCGTCGGCGCCGCGTCCAGGGCCGGGATTCGAGCTGTGCTGCTCCGCGAGAAGGACCTGGGGAGGCGGCGGCGGCGCGCCCTGGGCCGCGAGCTGGCCGCCCTGCTCTCGCCCTGCGCGGGGCGGCTCATCATCGCCTCCGACTGGGAGCTGGCCGCGGAGCTCGGGGCCGGCGTGCATCTGGCGGCGGACGACGCCGTGCCGGCGGGAGTGCGGCTCGATGCGGTCGGGCGCTCCTGCCACGATCTCGCGGAGCTGCGCGCGGCCGTGGCGCACGGGCTGGCCTACGCCACCCTCTCCCCCATCTTCAGGAGCAGCTCCAAGCCCGGATACGGTCCGGCGCTCGGGGTTGCCGGGCTGGAGGCGGGCGTCTCGGCTGTTCCGGGGTTCCCCGTCTACGCCCTGGGCGGCGTGCGCCGGGGGAACCTGGGCCGCTGCCTCGCCGTTGGGGCCGCCGGGGTGGCGGTGATGGGAGCGGTGATGGGGGCGGAGGATCCGCTCGCCGCCGCCCGGGAGCTGCTCGCCGCAGTCGGTGCTCGGAATCAGCCGAAGAGCGCGGCGACGGGACGGTAATGGGAGGCGTCGAGCACCTCGTGGTGATTGAAGAGGCCGGCGGCCAGGGAGCCGGGCGGCGGCCACTCGATGCGGATCTCCCGAGTGTCGTCGTTGACGTCGATGGCGAGGGCGTCGACCCAGGTGTTGTTGAGGAAGCAGCGCACCACCACCGGCTCGGCCAGCCCGCGCCAGCCTCTGCCCCGCGGACGCGCCTGGTCGACACTCCGCGGCTCCTCGAAGGATCCGGCCCGGCCGGTGCGCAGCGCGGGCACGGACGGCTCGGGGACCCTCTCCGGGGAGGCTCCGGTGGTGTCGCTCATGGAGCTCTCAGGGTAGCGCCGAGCTCACGGACGGGACAGCGCGGGAATCGACATGGGGAAGAGCCGAGGGAGCGATCGCGAGCTCGGTCAGTCGAAGCCATCCTCAGGGGGGAGCATGAGGGTGTCCTGCAGGTCGTAGAGAGCATCCATCCAGTCGGCGATGGCGATCTCCCCGGCCGGCCGCCTGGCCAAGGGATGTGCCGCGCTCACCATCACCCGGCTGGCGCGGTGGCGCAGCTCACCGGGGACCTCCGCCTCCTCCGCGAGGTTGAGCATCTCGAACTCGTCGATGAGCCGATCGAGGGCCCGAATGCGATTCCGTCGCGCCGCCCGCGCTTCCTTCTCGGCCTCGGCTCGCACCTCAAGATCGCTGATGGTGAGGCAGGTCTCCTGGATGAGCACAGTCTCCCCCTCCATTGAAAGGGCGGTCCACTCCTCCCCGGGGGCCAGCCTCGCCCCGGCAATCGCCGCCATGCTAAGCGCCGCCGGAAATCCGGTCAAGATGTCGGTCATGACACGCGATGAGGACCGGCAAGCCGGTTTCCGGGATGCGCTGACGGGCTCTGGAGAAGGGTTGGAAGCGACCGTGCAGCGGGCGGGCGCCGCCGTCTTTCCCGGCTTCCGGCTGAACCGGGTGGACCGGACGGGGAGCACGCAGGACGTGGTCCGAGCCGCGGCGCGATCCGGCGCCGCCGAAGGGTTCTGCTGCGTCGCCGACGAACAGACGTCGGGGCGGGGGCGCGCCGGCCGGAGCTGGAGCGCACCCCCGGGGAGCGCTCTCCTCGTGAGCCTCCTGCTCCGCCGCCCACCCGCTGTGACGGCGGGCGTTCCCTTGGCCGCCGGGCTGGCCGTCCTCCAGGCGCTGCGGCGCAGCTGCGGCGTCCCCGCCCTCCTCAAGTGGCCCAACGACGTCCTGGCCGGCGGCGCCAAGCTCGGCGGCATCCTCGCCGAGGGCAGCCCGGCAGCGGGCACCGTTCTGGGGATCGGCGTGAACCTGAGGGTGCCGTCCTTCCCGCCGGACGTCGACGCCATGAGCCTGCATCAGTTGACCGCCACCCCGCCCAGCTGGGCCGGGCTTCTCGCCCCTCTCCTCGGGGCTCTCGGCGAGCGCCTCGCCGTCCTCGAACAGACCGGCATCCCCGGGCTCCGCGAGGAGTGGCTGGCCAACGCTCAGGGCATCGGCGAGGCGGTGCGGGCGGATTTGGGGGGCAAGATCATCAGCGGCACCGCCGCCGGCATCGACAATGACGGCGCTCTGCTCATCGACACGGCGAGGGGCCGGCGGCGGCTCGTCGCCGGTGACGTCCATCTCCTGGGGTCCCGCTGAATCCAGCCCGGGGCCCTCAGCAGGAAGGCGGAGCGGCGGCGAAAGGGAAGCTCAGCTCGACGCGACGTCGATGTAGCCGGTCATGCCGAGCGCGAGATGGAAGGTGCAGTAGTAGTAGAAGTTCCCGGCCTTGGTGAACTTGACCTCGAAGGTCTGGCCTTGGTTGAGGGCGTCGTCAGTGATGGAGGAGTTGGAGTTGAAGGTCACGGAGTGCGTCTGCACCCCAACGTTCTTCCACTCGATGACGTCGCCGACCTTGACGTGGGCGGTCTTCGGGGAGAACACATCCTGGTCGGAGGCGTCGACGGTGACGGTTGGCGTCGTCCCGTGGACAACGGTCCCGCACTGGTTGCAACCCTGAGCGCTGGGGCTTCCGGAACCTGCCGTGGACGCTGACGGGCTGGGAAGGCCGTCGCCGCAGCCGGCTGCCGCCAGCGCCGCCGCGAGCGCAAGGATCAGACCGAGGAAGCGCACCCTGCTCATGACCGGCAAAGGATCCTAGCAGCCAGCACGTCGGCGATGGCCTGGATGACGGTTCGACCTGGACCTGGCGTCATTCCGGAAGGTCGAGGTACTCCCTGCGCGCGCCCCGGAACCAGGCGACCCCGCAGGCGATGACAAGGACCAAACCGAGGATGGCGAGCACGGGAATGATCACCGGCCCCACCTTCGGCTTGACGGGGATGAGCAAGCCCACGAAGGTGAGGGTGATCGAGGCGGCCATGGCGATGGGCACGAGACTGGGAGGCGGGAGGTGTACGTGCTCTTCGTGGTCCGCAACCTCATCCAGCTTCTGGTCGTGGTCAGCCACCGCGCCCGTCTCCATCTAGTGATTGAAAGCGTTGACCAGCGACGCCCAGGCGAAGGCGACGCCGAGGAGACCGATGATCATCACCACCATGGCGACGCCGAGAGCGATGTTGCGTCGTGCCAGTCTGCGGTTCATCGCAGTCCTCCCACCACCCTGTCCGCTGCCATCACAGCGAAGACGAGGGCGAGATAGACGATCGAATAGTAGTAGAGCCGCCGCGCGCTCCGGGCGCTTCCGCTGCGCACGGCGACCACCGCCTGCGTCAGCAGGCCGGCATCGAGAATTCCCGCGCCGCCCGCGTAGACGAACCCGAAGGCGCCGGCGAGCAGCGGCAGCACGGTGACCACGACGAGGAGGACGCTGTAGAGGACGATCTGCTCACGGGTGCGCCGTACGCCCGCCACCACCGGGAGCATGGGGATGCCGGCGCGCGCGTAGTCACTGCGGATGAGCAGCGCCAGGGCCCAGAAGTGGGGTGGCGTCCAGTAGAAGATGACGGCGAAGAGGAAGAGGGCGGTGGGGCCGACATGACCGGTCACCGCGGCCCAGCCGACAAGAGGAGGGATGGCTCCCGCCGCTCCGCCGATCACGATGTTTTGGCTGGTGCTCCGCTTGAGCCACATGGTGTAGACGAGGACGTAGAAGAGGAGGCCGCAGAGGGCGAGCAGAGCAGCGGTGAGGTTCACGGCCAGGGCGAGGAGCAGGAAGGCGATGGCGGCCAGGCCAATGCCGAAGGCGAGGGCGGTGGCGGGGTCGATGCGGCCGGCGGGCAGCGGGCGGCGGCGTGTGCGCGCCATCGCCAGGTCGATATCGCGATCCCACCAGCAGTTGACGGCGTTGGCGCCGGCCGCCATCAGCCAGCCCCCGGCCAGGGTGGCGATGGTGGTGCCGAGGGGGGGCAGGCCCCGCGCGGCCATGATCATCGCGGCCAGGGTGGTGAGGTCGAGGAGGACGATGATCCGCGGCTTGGTGAGGCTGCTGAGGTCGCGCAGCGCCCCGAGCAGGCCCCGGGTCTCGACAACGGCCTCGGCGCGGACGGCGACGCTCATCCGGTGACGGGCCTGGTGGTGGCGGTGGCGTGGCGGGGTTCGCTCGTGCTGGCGGCGGGGCGGCGGACCCGCAGCACGGTCCGGTGCCCGAGGACGGCGACAAGAAGGGTCATGGCCCAGAAGGCGCTGGCCAGCGCCTCGTGACTGGAGCGCACGGCGGTCTCGAAGCCGGTGTCCACCATCACCGCTCCGGCCGCGATCTGCAGGAGCAGCAGGATGTTGACGAGCATGGCTGCCATCCGCGTGCCGCGGTCCGTGCTGCGGCGCAGGACCTGGGCCATGGCGAAGCCCACGATCAGCGCCACGACCAGCGCCAAGACCCGGTGGAGGACGTTGATGTCAGCGCTGCCCCCCGTCGGAAGTTGGAAGCCGCCACCGCAGAGCGGCCATCCGCTGCAGCCGCCGCTCGATCCGGTGTCGACCACAAAGGCGCCGCTCAGGACGAGGAGGTAGACGGAGCCGGCGGCGGCCCACAGGAGGCGGCGCATCCCGGCCGGCGACGCCGGGCGGCGGTCGCGCTCCGTCCCCGCCACCGTCGCCGCGTAGGCCAGGTAGACAAGCACACCGAGGAGGATCTCGGCGTTGGCCAGGTGCACCAGGATGGTGCCGGCGAGCAGCCCGGTCTCGACGACGACGAAGCCGAGCACGATCTGGACGGCGAGGAGCACCGTGGCGACCGAGGCCGCGGCGACGATGCGCTGCTCTCCGCGATGCCGGGCCCAGACGACCGCCAGGGTGGCGACCATGAGCAGGGTGGCGAGGAAGGCGAGGAGGCGGTGGCTGAACTCGATGAGCGTGGGGATGTCGGGAGGCGGAACGATGTGCCCCTGGCAGAGCGGCCAGTTCTGCCCCGGCTGGCCGGGAATGGGGGGGCCGCAGCCCAGACCGCTCCCGGTCACTCGCACCACCCCACCGACGACGATGAGGAGGAAGGTGGCACCCACGGTGACCCACGTGAGGCGCCGCAGCAGGAGCCCGGATCGGCGCGCTTGGCTCACCGCACAGCTCAGGTCGGCGCGCCCGCACCGGCGGCGCGGCGGGCCAGGCGCAGGTCACGCACCGGCCGGAGGCTGCGCACCTCGGGAACGACGTCGAAGTTGTGTGGGGGCGGCGGGGAGGTCGTCGCCCATTCAAGGCTGTTCGCCTCCCAAGGGTCGTCGGGGGCGGTCTTCGGAGCTCTCATGCTGATCACGAAGTTGATCAGGAACACGGTGATGGACATGGCGACGACGAAGGCGCCAAAGGTGCTCACCGAGTTCCATGGCCCCCAACCGTTCCCCCCCTGGTAGGTGGCGATCCGGCGCGGCATGCCGAGCAGGCCGAGGACGTGCATGGGCATGAAGGCTAGGTTCATGCCGACGAGCATCAGCCAGAAATGCAGCTTGCCCAGACCCTCGTGGAGGAAACGCCCGGTGACCTTGGGGAACCAGTAGTACAGGCCGGCGAATACGCCGAAGACGGATCCCCCGAAGAGGACGTAGTGGATGTGGGCAACCACCCAGTAGGTGCCGTGGAGCACGCTGTCCACAGGCACTGAGGCGAGAAAGACACCGTCCGTGCCGCCGATGAGGAACAGGACCAGGAAGCCGGCGGCAAAGAGCATCGGGGTGTCGAAGCGGATGCTCCCGCCCCACATGGTGGCCAGCCAGTTGAAGATCTTCACCCCGGTGGGCACCCCGATGATCATCGAGGTGGCGCTGAAGGTGAGCAGCACGGAGTTGGGCAGGCCGGTCATGAACATGTGGTGGATGAAGACCAGGAAGCCGAGGACGGCGATGGCCGCCATCGAGTACGCCATCGCCCGGTAGCCGAAGATGGGCTTGCGAGAGAAGACGGGGATGACCTCGCTGATCATTCCGAAGGCGGGCAGGATCATGATGTAGACGGCAGGATGTGAGTAGAACCAGAAGAGAAGCTGGTAGAGAAGCGCGTTGCCGCCGCACGTCGGCTCGAAGAAGCAGGTCCCGACCTGGCGGTCGAGGAGCACCATGGCCAACGCCCCGGCGAGGAATGGAGAGGCGAGCACGACGAGCGCGGAGGTGATGAGGTTGGACCAGACGAAGAGGGGGAGCCGGAAGAAGGTCATGCCGGGGGCCCGCATGTGGTAGATGGTGACCAGGAAGTTGACGCCGCCGAGCATGGAGCTGATGCCGATCAGGTGGAGGCCCATGATCCAGAGATCCTGGCCGACCTGGGGGCTGTATAGCTTCTCGGTGAGGGGGACGTATCCCGTCCAGCCGGCATCGCCGGTACCGCCGAAGAGGAAGCCGGAGTACATGACCAGGCCGCCGGCCGGGATGAGCCAGTAGGAGAGGGCGTTGATGCGGGGGAAGGCCATGTCGCGGGCCCCGATCATGAGGGGCACGAAATAGTTCCCGAAGCCGGCCCAGACGGGGATGATCCAGAAGAAGATCATCGTCGTGCCGTGCATGGTCATCACTTCGTTGTAGATCTGGGCGTTGACGGTCGGGACGGCGCTGAAGAAGCTATTGTTCGGCTCGGCCAGCTGGATGCGCATCAACAGCGCCATCACCCCACCCACCAGGAAGAAGAAGAACGTGGTGTAGAGGTACATGATGGCGATGCGCTTGTGATCGACGGTGGTGATCCAGCCCATGGCGCCCTTGGTCTTGTCGATCCTGGGTCGGGCGATGGGACGCGGAAGGGTCGCTTCGATGACCGCCATCAGGAGCCTGCTCCTCCAGTTGTCTGACAAGCCTTGCTGGTCGGATTGATCGCCTGCCCGCTGTTGACGCAGGCTTTGTAGTTCGGGTAGCTGAGCGCCACCACCTCGATGCGCATAGCGTAGTGACCGACGCCGCACAGCTCGTCGCATTGGCCGTACCAGACGCCCGGCTTGTCAGCCTGCAACCAGGCGGTGTTGGTCTGTCCGGGGATGGCATTCCTCTGCCCCATGAGCTCAGGGATGAAGAGGCTGTGGATGACATCCTTGGAGGTGAGGGTGAGGTTGACCGGTGTCTTGGTCGGAATGTAGAGGGTTCCGTAGGTCTTCTGACCGCTGGGATAGGTCACCACCCACTGGAACTGCTCACCCAGCACCTGATCTTGGACGGCGTTCGAGGCGTTGGGAGAGGCGCTCACGTCGTTGACAAAGAACAGTCCCACGGCGCTGAGAATGAAGAGCCCGAAGAGGATCACGAAAGGCACCGAGGTCCAGGTGAGCTCGAGGCGGCTGTTGCCGTGGACCTGCGCCGGCTCCTCGTCGTCGCTCTTGCGCCGGAAGCGGAAGTAGCTGTAGACGAGGAGGGCGGCGACGAAAGCGGAGAGGACCACCGACGCCCAGAACATGGCCGTGTACACGGTGAGCTCGGTGTTGTTCACCGGGCCCGATCCACAGAAGGGAGACATCGGGCCTTCGACGCAGGCGCCGAGCAGGTTCACCGATCGTTCTCCGTGAGCGCGTAAGTCCACTGAGACGGAGGCGCGGAACCCCCGGCGGGGGAGGAAGCTGCCGCCGACCGCCGGCCGAGATCATCGCACAGCACCGGGGGGAAGGCGCCTGCCCGAGGAGCCCCCCGGGGCGCCAGGGTGAAGCGTTGATGGGTCCCCCCCCCATCCACGCCATTCGGTGGCATGGCGGCAGGCGCCGGACCAGCGCCGGTCGGGGCGTCGAGGCCAAGGAGGGGGTGGCGCAAGGAGGGGCGCAGAAGAGAACCCCGAAGCCGGCGAGAGGCCGATCCTTGTGCGTGACATGGGCTGCTCACAGTGTCCCGATCAGCCAGGGGTGTCGCGGCTGCCGCGCGCAGCGGGGGTGCGTGACCACCAAGCGCCGGGCCCGCCGATACAGGTACCGGCGTCCCGAGCCGGGAGGCGCTCACTTCTGCCACGGCCTCGTGATGGTGCCGATCCTGCGCTTGACGATCTCGGTGACCTCGACGTTGGTGATCGCCGCCTGCTCCCAGGGCCCGCGGTTCTGGGGCGGGCGCGAGGGGTCGGGTTGCGAGGCCGCCCCGTCCGGCTCGCCGGTCGGATCGCGGGAGCGCCGTCGCCAGAAGGGCATGGTCCGCTTCCTCGTCACCAGTGGAAGTAGCGCCGCATCGTGGACGGTGCCGAGCCGGTGCGGATCTCACTTGCGGACTGGTGGGCGTCGACCGCCGATGAGGCCCAGACGAAGAGGCCGAGGACGAAAAGGCAGAGGAAGAGGGCGATGGCGCCGAGGGCCAGGAGCATCGCCCACACCACGGCGCCCCCGGCGATGAGCCCCTGGCCGAAGCCGATGGCGGCGATGAGAAGGGCCAGGGAACCGGCGAGCGGAACCACCGTCCAGAGGAAGTAGTGGAGCGCCTTGCGGGGCTGGCCGGTGGCCAGCTGGCCGAGGCCGGGGATCACCGACAGGCCCGCGACGAGACGCGGCGAGGAGCGCAGCGCCAGGGCCGGAACTACCATCGTCGGCGCCTCACCGGGGCGTGAAATACGCCTTATAGACGTAGAAGGCGGCGAGGAGCAGCGACCCCAGGGCCCAGAGGATGACAAAGAGGACGTCGCCCCAGCCGGCGTCACCCGGATAGGGCACGGCAAGGAGATGGAGAGGGTGGGTCATCGATCAGTGCGCCGAGAAGTTCGCCCAGGTCCAGTAGTCGCCATACAGAAAGCCGAAGACGAGCGCTGCCAGCGCGACGAAGACCAGGAGGGTGCCGATCAGGTCGCGGGTCAGTGTGCGGCGTCTCATGGCAGCGTGTCGTACTGCTCCCAGTGGCGGATGAACTGGACGAGAGTGTGGATCTCCCCCTCGCTGAGGACCCGCGTCGCGTTGACGTGGGCGCCGGGACCGGGCGGATGCGCCGCCTCCTTGTAGCCGGGCGCAATGGCTCCCCAGTTGGGCATGACGCTGCCGTAGTGCTCGAACCCGGTCATTCCGTATTCGATGCAGCGGTAGTAGAAATCCTCGTTGTAGAAGCCGAGCTGATTCTGATCGTCGAGGGGAGGACCGATACCGCCCTGCCCCGCGTTGCCGTGGCAGACGGCGCAGTCGGCGGCGTAGAGCTCCGCGCCCTGCTGCCAGGAGTACACGGGGTTGTCGACGAGGTTCTGATGCGCCGTCCCCTCGGTGAGGGCGAGGCGGTTGCCGTTGTGGCAGATGATGCAGCCGCTCGTCTGCAGGGTGATCTGGCCGCCCAGCCCCTGGTTGGCCGTCGAGCTGGGATCGACGTTGGTGGAGAGGAAACCGCCGGTCAGAATGGTCTGCCCCGTCTTGGGGTCGACAACGCTGCCGTTGGGACCGTTCTGATCATAGGCGATGCAGACGTTGTCGGCGGGGCAGTCCTTCGCAGCCGCGACGATCATTGTCGGATGCTGGGAGACACACTGCCCGGTGCTGGGGTTGTAGGTCGACTTGAAGCCGAACTCCTTGGCGATCTGTTCCGCCTGCGCGTAGGGCTGGTCGGTGAAGAAGTCGCAGGCGATCCGCTCCGCGGCCTGCTGGGGGCTCAGCTCGGAGAGGTTGGGGACGTGGCAGGAGATGCACCGCTCGATCTTGTACACGCCGCCCTCGAAGCCGCCGGTAAAGGAGGGGAAGAGCTGCTGGATACCGGTGTTGAAGGGCTCGTGTGAGCCTGGCCCGTTGCTGTTGTAGCGGGCGGCGTAGGTCTGCTGGATGGCGACATAGTCGCGAGCCTGCGTGTCGCGGATGACAGCGATGCCGACCAGGATCAGAAGCAGCGCCGAGAGGGTGAGAAAGAGGGTGTTGAGGCGGCTGCGCAGGGCCAGGATGATGGCGACGATGGCCAGGATCCCCAGGGTGACGCCGACGATAACCGAGGTGCCGTCCATCTCAGTAGGGCGACTGGAGGCCGGGGTGCCCGAGCACCTGCGTCCAGTCCCAGTTGAAGCCGAGGCCGCGGAAGAGCTGCCCGGCGAGCACGAAGGTCACCGCCAAGCAGATGTAGATGGTGAACATGGTGATGGCCACCTTGCGGTCCTGGGGCCGGCGGCTGGGATTGCGGTCCAGGTAGGGGGTGACGATCATCCCCAGGATCACGGCGGTGGGGAACATGACGCCGGCCATGACCGGTGGGAAGTGCTCGAGCAGCTCCTGCAGGCCGACGAAGTACCAGGGCGCCTTGGCCGGGTTGGGGGTGACCGCCGTGTTGGCGATCTGGAGGAGAGGGGCGTTGAGCTGGACGGACACGGCGACCAGGAAGATGAGGCAGCTGAGACCGGCGAGGAACTCCTTCCAGACCAGGGTCGGGAAGGTGACGACGGTCTCCTCCTCCTCCACCCGGCGGACCACGAGGGGGGCGGTGGCCAGCTCCGGACCGTTGATGATGCGGGCGGGCCGCGGAGTCTCGACGGCGCCGACCTGGCGCACGGCGATCCCCCGGTCACGTCCATCGCCGCCGCGCCCGGTGGCGCCGGAGCCGGGTGGTCCGGCAACGGTTGCCATCAGCTGTCTCCTCTCTCAGCGCATCGCACGACCTAGAGCCCGCCGGTGAACCCGTCCTTCCGGACTCGCCAGAAGTGTATGACCATGAGCAGGAATCCGACCAGGGGGAGGGCGATGACGTGCAGCACATAGAAGCGGATGAGAGCGCCGCCCGCAACGGTCTTGCCGCCCAGGAGGATGTAATGGGTGAAGGGGCCGACCACGGGCGCGTACTTGGCCATATTGGTGCCGACGGTGACGGCCCAGATGGCGAGCTGGTCCCAGGGGAGGAGGTAGCCGGAGAAGGATAGCAGCAGGGTGGTGAGAAGGAGCAGGGTGCCGATCGCCCAATTGAACTCACGGGGGGGCTTGTAGGCCCCCTGGTAGAAGACCCTGGCCATGTGCAGCCACACGGTGATGACCATGGCGTCGGCGGCCCAGCGATGGATGTTGCGCATGAGCAGGCCGAAGGTGGCGACGAACTGCAGGTCCTGAATGTTCTGGTACGCCTGGTTGGTGGAGGGGACGTAGTAGAACATCAGGAAGAGACCGCTGATCGTCAGGAGGATGAAGAGGAAGAAGCTCAAGCCTCCCAGACACAGGGTGTAGCTGACGCGGATGGCCGACCGCTTGACCCGCACGGGGTGGACGTGCAGGAAGAAGTTGGTGAGGGCGGTGCGCGCGGCAACCTTGTCGCTGACGGGGAGGCCATGGCGGAAGATGGACCCCCAGACCTGGCGGCCCAGGGCGGTGATCGGGTTCTCCGCCCGAGGCGTGGATTCGATGCTCACCGATCAGCTCCGCTCATGTCTGGATTCATACCCCCAGCGTCTTGCCGTTGTCCTTGCCGGTCTTCGGGTTGAGGCGCCATTCCACCGTGGTGGTCTGCCCGGGGCTCCGGTACGCCACCAGCTTGCTCTCATCGACGTAGAAGTATCCATCGGCCGTGGTGGTGATGTGAACCCAGTCCATGGGCCGCGGCGCCGGGCCGTAGAAGTTCGTGGAGTCGATGAAGTAGCGCGAACCGTGGCAGGGGCAGATGAAGCCGTTGGTGGTGGCCTTCACCTGACCGGGTCCGGGATTCGCCGCCCGGTCACCGTGGTGGAGGGCCTCCTGGTCGATGCTCCCGCGCTGCCCACCCAGGTTGATGCCCACATCGCTGACGTAGTTGGGGGTGCAGCCCAGGTGGGTGCAGATGTCCAGGACGCAGTAGACGCCGGCGTCGTCGAGGATCACGATGGCGCGATGGCTGTAGTCGGCGACCACGGGGTTCGCCGGAGTGAGCGCCGAGACCTTGAAGCTGGTTTTGAACTGCTGCGGCTGCTCGTTGGGGGCGAGGTCGAACATGAACTTGATCACCTCGATGCCGGCGATCAGCGACGCGCCGAGAGCGGCCAAGCCCCCCATGAGGAGCATGAACTGGCGCCGCGTCATATCGACGACGCGATGCTGGCGCGCGGTGGGCGTCTCGAAGGGGTTGAGAGCCATCGTTCACATGCCCCGAAAGACCGCCGACCCGCTCATGTGAAGGGCGTCACCGCCGGCGGCGTGATGAAGTCCGCGAAGGCGATGGTGCCGATCATCAGAATGAGAAAGCCGACGATGATGCAGAGGCACCCGAAGTCGGAGCGGAAGGCGAGAATGAAGCGCTCGAGCATGTCGGTGGGACGCCTTCGCAGGGAAGCGATGGAAGCATACGCCGGAGGGGGCTCGCCCTGCCTCTGCCGGCCAACCCCCCACTAGCGGTCGGAGAAGCTGAGGATCGTCGCCGGGTTGAGGAGCGCGAAACGGCGCTGCACGGCGTGGGTCTCGCTGGAGAGGGCGGTGACCCAGAGCGCGGAGACGTTGGTCAGGGGAAGGAAGCCATGGGGGTCGGCCTCGAGGTGGTCGCGCAGAGACTGGCCGGGCTCGAGGTGGATGTCCCCCACGAGGCTGAAGGCGACGGTGTTGAACACCGCTTGACGGGAGAGCTTGGGACGCCGGGGCACCCCCACCAGCTCGCCCTCGGGGCGAGGCTCGTCGAGGGGGCAGAGGAGGATCACCGCGGACTTGGCGATCGTCGTGCGGGGTTCGACCCGGCTCAGGACCGGGTAGTTGACGGAGAGGGGCTCCGCCCGAGTGTCGCGCAGGCTCAGGTAGCGGTCGGCGTGATTGACGGAGTCGCTGAGGCGATCCGGGGCCACCACCTCCAGCTCGCCGGTGAGCTTCATGAAGGTGGCGTAGATCTCCACCTCCGCCCACCGGCGGCTGGCTGTCCCTCCGCGCGCCGGATCGGAGCCGGCTAGATCGCGGGGACTGAGGCCCGCTGCCAAATCCGGCGCTGGGCGCCACCCCTGGCCACCCCGAGGAGGACAAAGAAGGCGCCGATGACGAGGAAGACCCAGCTGATCTCGACCTTATCGAAGCGCCAGCCGAGATCGAAGGGGGTGAAGGGGAAGAGCCGCGTGTAGTTGAGGTTGTCGACGAAGGACTTCTCGGCGGGGGCAGCCCAGACCCCGAGGGCGATGATCGAGAGCATGAACATCGCCGCCGCCGAGAGGTGCCACCCGGCGGCGGTCCGGATCCGGCCGTGACGCGGGCGGCTGGCCATGTAGAAGAGGGTGAGCGCGCCCGCCTCGGCGGTGACATACATGCCGAAGAAGAGGAAGCTGAAGAGGAGCGAGAGCTCCTCCGGGGAACTCATGCCGGTGAGGCCGTTGACCTCCATCGGTCGGCGATGGTACAGCGGGGGGGGACATCACCGCAGGGCGTAACCGCGGGACACCCGCCAGACTTGTGAAGCTCGAGGGGTGGTCCCAGCCTTCCCAGCCCCCGAGCCCTTCCCCCGCATAATGAGCAGCTCTGTGAACTCTTCCCGCCGCCGTCCTCGCGACCGAGGCAGCCGCCTCGGAGCGCCGCGCCGGGATCCTCGCCGTCGGTGCCCACCTCCCCGAGGGGGTCATCACCAACGCCGACCTGGAGGCGATGGTCGAGACCTCGGACACCTGGATCATGGAGCGGACCGGCATCCGCCTCCGCCACCAGGCGACGCCGGGGGAGACGACCTCGGAGATGGGGGCGGTCGCTGCCCGCCAGGCCTTGGAGCGGTGGGGGGGTGGCCGGCCCGACTGCCTCGTGGTGGCAACGGTGACCCCCGACACCTTCTTCCCCTCGGCCGCCTGCCTCGTCCAGCGCAAGCTGGGGTTGGGAGGCATCCCCGCCTTCGACCTCAATGCCGCCTGCAGCGGCTTCATCTACGGCCTCACGGTGAGCGAGGGGCTGATCCGCTCGGGCGTCGCCAGCAGCGTGCTGCTGATCGCCAGCGAGTCCCTGACGTCGCTCGTCGACTTCGGTGACCGCTCGACCTGCGTCCTCTTCGGAGACGGCGCCGGAGCCGCCGTCGTCGGAGCGGTGGCCGAGGGCGGGATCGCCGGCCGCCGCTGGGGAGCCGACGGGGGCGAGGGCCACCTCATCTACTACGGGCCGAAACCCGACAACGCGGAGTCACCGGACCGAATCCGGATGTCCGGCAAGGGCACCTTCCGCCTCGCCGTCGAACGTTTCTGCGAGGTCACCAGGCAGGTCTGCGCCGACGCCGGCTGGGACCCCGCTTCCATCGACCACTTCGTGCCGCACCAGGCCAACCAGCGGATCATCGAGGCCACCGCCAAGCGCCTCGGCCTGCCGATGCAGAAGGTGGTCCTCAACGTCGACGAGACCGGCAACACGAGCGCCGCCTCCATCCCCCTGGCCCTCGCCCAGGCCGACGCCGAAGGGCGCTTCCGAGCCGGAGACAGGGTGGTGGCGGCCGCCTTCGGGGCCGGCGCCACCTGGGGTGCGGTGGCTTGGGAGTGGGGAGCCAGGAGTTGATCGGTCGCTACCCCACCCCTCCCGGGCCACGCGCGGCGCAGCCCCCCGCCCCCGGCCCTTGGCTTCTCCCCCTGGCTCACGATGCCAGCGTCGCCTGCAGCGGCTGTGGGCGTCGCTTCGTTCTCGAACGCTACGAGCGGGCTCTGCGCGTCTGCCCCTGGTGCGGCCACCACGGACGGGTTCCGGCGCCCGCTCGCGCCGCCCAGCTCGCCGACCCGGGAAGCCTTGCGGCGCTCGACATCGATCTGGCCGAGCGCGACCCCCTTGGCTTCGACGACGGGCGCCCCTACCCGGCGCGGGTGGCCGAGGCCCGGGAGCGGACCGGACTTCGTGAGGCTTTCTTCCTGGCCCGGGCGGAGATCGGAGGCATCCCCGCCGTCCTCGCCTGCATGGATTTCGGCTTCCTGGGCGGTTCCTTGGGCTCTGGAGCCGGCGAGCAGTTCGCCCAGGCGTGCGAGACGGCGGCCGCGGAGGGCCGAGCGCTGGTCGCGGTGGCCGCTTCCGGCGGCGCGCGGATGCAGGAGGGTATCGCATCCCTGGCCCAGATGGCCCGCTGCACCGCCGGGGTCAGCCTGGTGGCGGGAGCCGGGCTTCCCTACGTCTCCATCCTCGCCGACCCCTGCTTCGGGGGGGTGACCGCCTCCTTCGCGGTGCAGGCCGACGCCATCCTCGCCGAGCCCGGAGCCCGGATCGGTTTTGCCGGCGGCCGGGTCATCGAACAGGCGGCCCACGAGGCCCTGCCCGAGGGGTTTCAGACCGCGGAGTTCCTGCTCAGCCATGGCATGGTCGACGCCGTCGTCGACCGCCGCGAGCTCCGACCCATCCTCATCCGCCTCCTCACCGCGCTTTCCTCAGGATGGGTCAGGGGAGGCGCAGCGGCGACCGGCGGGGCCGACCCCGGGGCCACGACCGAGGGACCGGAGACGCGTCCCTTCCGACCCCCGGAGGGGCCCGCGCCGGGGCCCAACGGACAACCGGAGGCCAGCGTCTCCACCGCCGAACGGGAACGGCGCGCGTTCGCTGCGGTCCAATTGGCTCGCCATCCCGAACGGCCGCGCTCCTTGCAGCTCATCGACGGCCTCTTCCCTGACTTCACCGAGCTGCGCGGCGACCGCCTCTTCGGCGACGACCGTGCGGTGATCGGCGGACCGGCGCGGCTGCGCGGATCGGGAGCCACGCCGGCGGAGGACGCCTGGGTGATGGTGATCGGCCAGGAGAAGGGCACCGACGCCGCCTCCCGGGCCATCCACAACTTCGGGATGCCCCACCCCGAGGGCTACCGCAAGGCCATCCGGCTCATGCGCCTCGCCGAGAAGTTCTCGCTTCCGGTCGTCTGCCTGGTCGACACCCCGGCCGCCGCCCCGGGGGTGGGCGCCGAGGAGCGGGGCCAGGCCTGGGCCATCGCGGACTCCCTGCTCACCCTCCTCCGGCTGCGCACGCCGATCGTCTCCTGCGTTCTCTCCGAGGGCGGCTCGGGAGGGGCGCTCGCCCTGGGTATCGCCGACCGCGTCCTGGCCTTCGAGAACGCCGTGTACTGCGTGGCGCCGCCGGAGACGGTCGCCGCCATCCTCTACCGCGACGCTGGCCAGAAGGCGAGGGCCGCGGCGGCCCAGCGCCCCTGGGTGCGCACCGCCCACGATCTGGGCCTGGTGGACGAGCTGATCCCCGAGCCCGAGCCGGGTGCGCACGCCCATCCTCAGGTCGTGACCGGGGCGCTGCGCGGGGCATTGGTCCGCCATGTGGAGGCGCTGCGCAGGGTGCCCATCGAGACCCTGCTGCGCCAGCGGGTGGTGCGCTACCGCCGCGCCGGCGGCTGAGAGGGCTGCATCGGTCGGGCCTACCCTGCGGAGCTGGTGGCTCAGCTGGAGCAGTTCAGCGACCAGCGGGTCGAGCGCTACTGGCAGCTCATCGGCATCATCAATGGGTGGCCAGTGCAGCCCAGCCGCGCTCCCGCCTACGAGTGGTTCATGAGGGCGCTGCGGGCCCAGGCCGGCCCGGCGGGCGGCGGCGGCGGCGGCGGACGGGTAGCATCTCGCTCCGTGTTGCAGAGCTCCCTCGGTCTTCGCGCCGGCGAAAGGTTGCACGTCGTTTGGGACTGGAACGGGACCCTGCTCGACGACGCGAGCACTGTCATCGAGGCGACGAGGGCGGCTTTCGCGGCGGCCGGCATCCCCGTCGCGGTGACCGCGGAACTCTACCGGCGCCACTTCACCCGCCCGATCCCGCTCTTCTACGAGCGGCTCCTGGGACGCGCCATCTCCGCCGAGGAGTGGCCGGAGCTCGATCGTGCCTTCCACCATCGCTATGGGCGCCTCCACGAGCGATGCACGCTGGCGGAGGGGGCGCGGGAGGTGCTGGGGGAGATTGATTCGCGAGGGTGGACGCAGTCCCTCTGCTCGATGCTGCCGCACCAGTACCTGGAGCCGGCGGTGCGGCAGCACGGCATTCGCGAGCACTTCGTGCGCATCGACGGCTTGCGCAGGGGCGAGCGGGGCGGAGCCAAGCTCGCCCACCTCACCGAGCACCTCGCCCAACTCGACACCCCCCCGTCGCGCACCGTCCTCGTCGGCGACACCGTGGACGACGCGCTGGCGGCGCGCGGGGCCGGGATCGCCTGCGTGCTCGTCGACAGCGGCGCCGGGTTGCACGAGCCGGGGGCCGTCGTCGAGACCGGAGCCCCGGTGGCCGCCAACCTGCAGGAGGCGCTGGCGTTTCTGGCTGACGGCGCCGCCGCTTATGCGAGCGCCGCGTCGACGAGGCTGAGCAATCTCGGCTTGGAGCGGTAACCGACCCAGCGTCCCACCGCCTGGCCACCCCTGAAGAGGAGCAGGGTGGGCACGGACATGATCCCAAGCTTGGCCGTAACTTCTGGACTTTCGTCGGAATCCAGAGTGACGACCTCGAGCTGCCCGCCGCGTTGCGCGGCGATCTGGTCGAGGACCGGAGCCAAGGCGCGGCAGGGGAGGCACCAGGCCGCGCCGACCTCGACGAGGACGGGGACGGGCGAGGCGAGCACGGCCTCGTCGAAGGTGGCGTCGGTGAGGTTGCGAATCATCAGCGGGGCTCCTTGGTGAGCGGAGTGGTCACGGCCTTGTAGGAGGCGCAGCTGGAGTAGGCGCGGAATCGCCGGCCGGGATCCGCGGTCACGGGGACTGCCTCCTCCGGCCCGAAGCGACGCCAGACCGCCTGCCGGGACACGCCGAGGCGGTCGGCGATCTCCCCCCAGCTCATCCCCTGGTGGCGGGCCTGGAGCACGCTGCGGGCACGTCGGCTGCCCACCAGACCGGCCAGGGAGCGGAGGGCGAGAAGGCGATCGGCGAGCGGCAGGGCGTCGATCGTGGTCATGACGCTGCGCACCGCCCGGTCGGCGCGGTCCGTGGAGGGGCGGTAGGGAGCGGCTCGCTCTGGCATTCGTCAACTATAGCTGACACACGCCGGTCGCGGCGCGTGGCTACCCTGAGAGGGTGAGCCCCATCCCGAGCCTTTCCCACCTCGGCGCCCAACTGCTGGCGGTGCCGGCGATGCGCATGCAGCCGATGCCCCTGCACGACCGCGACCGCGACCCCGGTCTCTTCGGCCCCGGCTCGGTCACCTGGCGGGTGGTCCGCGAGCCCATCCTGGTGGCCGCCGGGGGGCGGGCTCTCCTCCTCCAGGTCGCCAACCCGCTCGTCGCCCAGGGGGCGATCGACCACAGCAGCTATGAGACCGATCCCTACGGGCGCCTGCTGCGCACCCTGGAATGGGTGGCCGTCTGCGCTTTCGGGACGACCCGGGAGGCGAAGGAGATCTGCCGCCAGGTCAACCGTCTGCACGGGCACGTCCGCGGTCACCTCCGCCGCCGCCAGCGCACGCCATCGCTCCCCCCCGGGCGCCCCTACTCGGCGCGCGACCCCGAGCTGCTCCGCTGGGTGCACGCCTCTTTCGTCGACACCATGCTGGTGGCGCACGACGCCTTCGTGGGCGGGCTGCAGGAGGCGGAGCGGGACCGCTTTGTGCGCGAATGGAATGCCGTCGCCGCCCTGATGGGAGTGCCCCGCGCCAGCCGCTTCGAGACCCGGGCGGAGGTCTCCGCCTACATCGGCGCGGAGCTCCGGGCCGGCCGCGCCCAGCCGGGCGCGGGCTCCCGGGAGGTCGCCCGGACGGTGCTGTCTCCGCCGCTGCCGAGCGTCATGGCGGCGCCCGCCTGGGGACTGGTGGCCTTCGCCGCGGTGGGCCTCCTGCCTCCCCGAGTGCGCCACGGGTACGGGATCGCCTGGTCCCCCCTGCACGCTGCCGGGCACTCCGCTCTCTGCGCCGGTCTGCGGACCACCCTTCCTCGCCTCCCCCGCCGCCTGCGCGTCTCCCCCGCTCACCAATGGGCGGCGCGGCGGGTGGCCGCAGCGGTGACGGGGGGGCGACCCGCGGAGCGGGCCCGGACCTCGGCGGCCGCCTGACCGGCCCACCCGACCAGGGCGGCAGGGCGGCGCCGGCTCAAACTCCCGTTGACCGCACGCCCGTTCCCTGGTACGGTCTTCCGAACTGACGTTCGAACGCCATGGGCCACCGTCTCCTCCATCTCGCCGACCTCCACCTCGAACGCTCCTTCGCCCCCATGGGCTGCTTCGGAGAGCTGGCTCGGCGCCGCCGCCAGGGCCTTCGCGAGGCGCTGCGGCGGGCGGGCGAGGCGGCCCGCGAGGAGGTCTGCTGCGCCGTGACCATCGGCGGCGACCTCTTCGAGCACGAGCGGGCGGGGCAGGAGACCGCCTCCTTCCTTGTCGAGACCTTCGCCTCCTGGGCGCCGATGCGAGTGCTCCTCGCCCCCGGCAACCATGATCCCCTCCTCCCCGACAGCCTCTACCTGCGGACGGAATGGCCGGGCAACGTGCACCTCTTCCGCAGCCCCCGGCTCGAGCCCCTGCCTGTCGCCGACGGGCTGACCGTTTGGGGGCTCGGACATCCGGATCCGAGCTGGCTTGGGAATCCCCTCGACGGCGGCCCGCGGGCCGGCGGCGCCGGTGCGGTCTCCGCCACTGGGATCCACATCGCCCTCTTTCACGGGGCGGAAACGGGCAGCCGGCCACCGGAGAAGGGGATCCACGGCCCATTCCTCGCCGAGCAGATCCGCGAGAGGGGCTTCGCCCTCGCTCTCTGCGGCCACTATCACGGGCGCCGCCTCGACCTCGAGCGGGGTCTCGTCTATCCCGGCACGCCGGAGCCGCTGGCCTTCGACGAGGATGGCCGGCGGGGACCGGTGCTCGTCGAGGCGGAGAACGATGGCAGCGTGCGCTGCACCGCGCTCGACACCAACCGCTGGCACACGGCGACGGCGCGCTGCGACCTGGCCGGAGCGTGGACCCTGACCTCCGCCGTCGACCGGGTGAGCGCCGAGGTGCTCGCCCTGACCGCCGGCCTGCCCCTCGATCGGACCACGGTCCGCGTCGACCTGGTGGGCAGCGTCCACCCCCGCGTCGGCATCGATCTCTTCGATTGGGAGGCGGCGGTTCGGGAGACGACGGGGGTCGCGGGGCTGCGCATCCGGGACCTCACCGTGGCCGCCCTGGATCTCGAGGCGCTGGCCCAGGAGGCGACGACCAGAGGGGCATTCGTGCGCCTTGCGACAGCGGCACTCGCCGCGGCCGTCGACGCCGAGGAGCGGGCCGCCGCCCGCGATGCCCTGCGCTACGGGCTGGAGGCCTTCGCGGGCGGGGAGGTGGGGCTCCGATGACGGCGGCGCGAGGAACCGCCGCATGAGGCTGGAGCGTCTCGAGGTCCCCGGCTTCGGACGCCTGCGCCTGCCCTCCCTCGACTTCGGGGGACGGATCACCGTCATCACCGGGCCCAACGAATCGGGGAAGTCCACTCTCCATCGCGCCATCCGGGCAGCCCTCTACGGGCTCGACGCCGGAGGGCCGGGGCGGCCCCGAGAGCGGAGTGACTGGGCCCGCTGGGCTCCCTGGCTCGGTGACCGCTACGGCGTCTCCCTCACCTACCGCCTGGCCTCGGGTGCCCGCTTCCGGGTCGCCCAGAGCTTCGACCGCGGCCGCTTCACGGCGCAGGTCCAGGAGCTGGGCGGCGGGGACGTCACCGACGCCTTCCGGGTCGGCCGGAGCGTGGCCCCGGGGCGCCTGCACCTCGGCATCGACGAAACGGTGTTCTGCGCCGCCGGCTGGCTCGGGGATGACGGCCTGCGCCTCGCCTCACCGGACGGGGTGCCCACGCAGGCCGGCCGGATCCGTGAGGCGCTCGAGCGTCTCGTCGACGCCGGCCCGGACGGTGCCACCGCGGCGGCCGCCCTCCATCGCCTCCGCGAGGGGCTCGAGCGGGTGGGCTCCGAGCGACGCGCCAGCACGCCGCTGGGCATCGCCACCCTCCATCTGCGCAGGCTGGAGGCGGACCTCGACGCCGCCCGACGCCGCGTCGCGGAGTTCGCCGGGGAGGTCGAGCGCCTCCACGACCTCGAGGCGGAAGCGGAAGCGGCGGCGGAGACCGCGCGGCTCGCGCAGCGGGCTTGGCTCGTCGGCCGCATTGCCCAGCTCGACGCCGAGGAGCGCGAGGCGACCGAGATCGGCGCCGAGATCGCCGAGCTGACGGGGGCCCTCGCCGCGCACCCCGGTGACCCCGGGTTCGCGGTCGAGCGGGAGGCCGCGGTCATCACCCTGGGAGGGGAGCTGCAGCAGGCGGAGCGTGCCGCGGTGGAGGCTGAGGCGCGTTGGGAGTCGGCGGCCCCCACCCTGGCTGGCATCCGCCGGCGCCGGGCGGAGATCGGCGCTGGCTTGGAGGCCATTCCAGACACCCGGACGCTCCGCTCGGATCTCGCCGGCCGCGCCGAGGAGCTGAAGCGGCGCCTCGCCGTCGCCGCGGCCCGCGCCGAATGGGGCGACAGCCTATCGACGGCCACGGCGCGGGACGACGCCCTGCGCCGGGAGATCGCGATCACCGGCCTCGGTGCGGTGAGCAGCGACGCCCTCGAGGAGATCGGCCGGCAGGTCCAAGCCATCCGCGTCCAGAGACGCCGCAGCCGAACCTTGGCTGGGCTGGCCGGGACCGTGGCTCTGCTCGGCGCCCTGGGCGCGGCGGCCGCGGCGCGAGCGAGCGGCTTCCGCGCCAGTCTCCTCCTCGCTCTCGCGGTCGCCGCCCTGGCCCTCGCCCTGGTGGCAGCCGCCGGGACGAGGGGCTGGAGAGCGAGACAGGAGCGGCGGGTCCTGGCCGAGCGGCTGCCCGGCCTCGATCTGCGCTCCTCAGGGATGGAGCGCCTCGCCTCGACGCTTCCCATCGCTCGGCGCCTCCATGACGAGCGGCAGCGTCAGGGGTCCGCCCTGGACGCCGCCCGCGCCGAGGTCGAGCGAGGCCGCGCCGAACTGCTGGAGCTCGTCGACGCCTGCGCCGCCCTGGCCGGCGAGGCCGGTGCGGTGGCGCCCGAGCCACCCTCTCGCGCCGCCGCGCCGGCGCCCCTCCTCCAATGGGCGGCCGCCATGCTGGGCGGGGTCGACGAGGCCTTGGCGCGAGCCACCCGCCGCCGGGACCTCAGTGGGGAGGATGAGCGCCTCCAGGAGCAGGAGGCGCAACTCACTCGAATGGCTGAGGACGCGCTGCGCCGGCGCAGCGCCGTGAGCGACCTCGAGACCCGGCTGAGCGGCCTCACCGCTCCCGCCGGGGTCGACCCGGGGCTGCCACCACTCGCCGCCGTGGCCGCCTTCCGCGAAGCTGCGGCGCTGAGCCGCGAACGCCAGACACTGGTCTCACGCCTCGCGGACCTGAGGCGGCGTCTCGGACCCGGGCCAGCCGAGCCCCGGCACATCGCAGAGCACCGGGCGGCCCTGGCCGATGAGCTCCGCCGCCGCGGCGGCGATCCCGAGCTGACCCCCGAGCTGGCGCCGCCCGACACCGCGCATCTCGCCACCCTGGAGCGGGACGCCAGGTCGGCGCAAGAGCGGGCGGCCGCGGCGCTGCGCGCCAGCGAGAACCTCCGCTCCCGGATCGAGGCGGCAACTGGCGCACTGCCCTCGCTGGCCGACCTCGAGGACGACCGCGTGGCGGTGGGGGCGGCCCGCGATCGCGCCCTCCATCAGATCGCCGCCCTGGAGCGCGCCGCCCGCCTCATCGAGACGGCGCGCCGGGAGGTGCATGGCAACGTCGCGCCGCGGCTGGCGGGCGCCGTCTCCTCACGGCTGGCCCTGCTCGCCGGCCCCGGCTACCACAGCCTCAACGTCGACATCGAAAGCTTCGCGGTCTCGCTGGGCTCGGCGGAGCGAGACCAGATGGTCCCCCTCGAGCTCCTCTCCCACGGGACGCGTGACCAGGTCTCCCTGCTTCTCCGCCTCAGCCTCTGCGAGCTGCTGGGGAGCGGCGGCGAGCCGCTTCCCCTCCTCCTCGACGAACCGATGACGGCCTCCGATCCCGCCCGCAGAGCCGGCATCCTCCGCTTCCTCCGCGATCTCTCCGCCACCAACCAGGTGGTCCTGACGGCGAGCGAGCCGCGGGTCGTCGAGGAGGTCCGGGGACTGCTCCCCGCTGCCGAGATCACGGTGTACGAGCTCGGCGAAGGCGGTGCCAACGGGCCCATGCTCGGGGGTGGAGAGGCGGCCGAGAGCCTGGCGCACGGCTCGGCCCCGCCCACCTAGAGCAGGGCCGCGATCCGGGACAGCCCCTCGAGGTCGGTGACCTGCTCGGGGATGAGGGGCACGAGGACCGAGGGGGCGTCGGTCGCCCGGCCCAGCCGGGGAAGCTGGCGGTGGTCGCGGCGGGCCAGCTCAGCGAGGAGGGTGAAGGACCGCGCCGCCGCCGCCAGGGAGGGCGGGTCGACGGTGATGTCCAACGCTCTCCCGAGCTCGGCAGCGGCACGATGGCTCTCCTCCAGAGACGCGGCGAGCTCGAGCGCGGAGTCCTCGAGGAGGTAGTCGGGGAGGACGCGGTTCACGACCACCGCCCGCAGCGTCATCGAGAACTGACGCAGCTTGAGGATGAAGAACTCGGCCTCGGAGAAGGCCGCAGGCTCGAGGGTCGTGACGACGACGAAGCCGGCGCGCGAGCTGCGCAGGAGACGGCTCACCGCGCGAGCGCGTTGCTGCACGCCAGCGTAGAGCGTCTGCAGATCTTCGACGAAGACGCCGAGCTCACCCAGGACGTCACCACCCAGGAGACGATCGGCGATGCGCAGAAGCGGCGATGCCGCAAAGTTCATGGCTCGGAAACCGAATCGGGAGGGGCGCGCCAGCCAGGTGAGGAGTCGCGCGCCGACGAAGTCGGCGAGCCGCGTCGGGGCTTCCAGGAAATCGAGAGCGCTGCGCGACGGTGGCGTGTCGACGACCACGCAGTCGTACTCACCCGCCTCGTGGAGCTCGTAGAGAACTCCATCGCCATGTACTCGTGACTGCCGACGAAGGCGTCGCTGATTCCCTGGTAGAAGCGGTTGCCGAGGATGCGGCGGGCGACCTGCCGGTTGGGTGCGTAGCGCTCCACCATGCGGTCCCAGCCCGACTTCTGGTCCAGCATCGCCACCCACAGCTCGCCCCGGGCATGGAGCCCGGCCCGGCGCAGGCGCGCCGCCGACACCGGGACGGGGTCCGCACCGATCCCCGACATGCCCAGGGCGCGGGCCAGCCGGCGGGCCGGGTCGACAGTCACCACCAGCACGCGCTTGCTGTCGTTGCAGGCGATGGCGGCGGCGAGCGCGGCGCTCACTGTCGTCTTTCCCACCCCGCCGCTGCCACAGCAGACGACGATCTCCAGCTTGCCGAGGGCGGCGGCGAGAGATCGCTCCTCTCCCCCACCGATGGCCGTCTCGGAGGAGCTCATGTGGCCTCGCTCTCCAGGGAGGCGGCGATGGCCCGGGTGGTGGCCAGACCCGGTCGGGTGGCGACCAGCGGCACGCTCACCATGGGGACGCTGAGGCCGGCCTTGAGGCGGCGGATGTGCGGCTGCGCTTCCCGGGCCATGGCCTCGGCCAGCCGCGCTCCGCTCACCACGTGGTGCATTCCGGCGCCGAGCGCGCGCGCCGCCGCGTCGGCGTGGGCAGGGTCGGCGAGCCGTTCGAGCAGACGCCGCTGCCGCACTGTGGCCGGAGCCATACCGCGGTTGAGGAAGCAGGGTCCGAGGCCGATGTCGGTGCGCTGCACCACCTCGTCGTGGAGTTCGAGGGCTTCGTCGACCGGCATCTCCTCGGCCAGCGCGCAGATGCAGAGCGCGGTGTTGCGACGGTTGGTGACCATCGCCTCGACGAACTCCACCTGCGAGCGGATCATGCCGCCGCGCACCAGGCGGCGCATCGACCGGCCCGCGGTCAGCTGGGGGAGGACCTGGCCCGTCGCGGTGGCGTCGACGACGATGAGATCCCAGGTCGAGCGGCCATCGCTCTCGCGGCGGCGCTCCTCGTAGGCGATCTTTCCCACCATCAGCATGTCGCGGGGGCCGGGGACGCCGGAGGCGATGAAGTCGAAGACGCTGGCGAGCGGGGTGAGGCGGGTGAAGCGCGGGATCCGGAAGAAGATGTTCAGGTACTCCTGGAAGGACTCCTCAGCGTGGAGGGCGATCACCGAGAGGTTGCGCTGCACCAGGACGGGTTCGAAGCCCACCGGCGGATGGCCGAGGGCCTCGGGGAGATCACCCTTGGCGTCGACCTCGACGGCAAGGACGCGCTTGCCGCGCCGAGCTGCGATGAGGGAGAGCGCCGCTGTGATGGAGGTCTTGCCGGTTCCGCCCTTCCCGGTCAGGAAGACGACCCGCTTGCGGAGGAGGTCGTCGAGCTGGAGCCTGGCGGCGGACCGCCCGGAGCGGGGCAGGGGGGCTCAGGTCCGCGGGGCACCCGCGGCGACGGCGGCGAGCACCTCCGCGGCGTGACCCTGGGGACGGACCGAACGCCACGTCCGCTCGATCTCGATCTCCGGTCCGATGAGGAACGTGGAGCGATCCACCCCCATGTAGCGGCGACCGGCGAAGGACTTCTCGCCCCACAACCCGAAGGCGTCGATGAGCCGTCGCTCCGGGTCGCTCACCAGGCGGATGCCCAGCCCGCATTTGGCGGCGAAGCGATCGTGGCTCGCCTCCGTGTCCGGTGAGACGCCGAAGACGTCGACGCCGACGCTCCGGAACTCTTCGAGGAGCTGGGTGAACTCCTGCCCCTCCGTGGTGCAGCCAGGAGTGTCGTCCTTCGGGTAGAAGTAGAGGACCGTCCGGCGTCCCCGAAGATCGGCGCGCCGGAGCCGGCCTCCCCCGCTCACGGCCAGATCAAAGTCAGGGATCGAGGTCTCAGCATCCATGCAGCGGCTCCCTCCGAGATCTATTCCCATCAAGTGTATCGACGCCAGCCTGGTGGGCCTCCTGCGGCCATGAGTGGCGGAGCGCCAGCCACCCCGACCGGGCGATGCGAATACACTCGGTCGCCGTGGGCCCCTCCTCGCCGCCGGATGCCGCGCTTCCCTCGGCCCCGGGGACGCTGGCGCCGCCGGTGCCCGTCCAGAACGGCGGCTGGCGTTTCGCCGCCGCCATCCTGATCCGCTTCATCACCTGTGGAGCCCTCGGCGTGGGCGGGGGGTTCGCCTGGCGCTTCACGCTGGCGCCTCACCACCTCGGGGTGGGAACCTCCCTCGCCGGTGTCATCTCCTTCCTGGTCGGCTTCATGGTCGGTGGGCTGGCCTGGTTCGCCAGCGACATCCGGCGCCGGCGGCGTCATTCGGAGCGCCTCAGCGACGAGCGTTTCGTCTTCTCCTTCGTCGTCTTCGCCGCCATCCCCTTGAGCGTCCTGGTGCTCGTGGCGGCCATCTGGGGCTTGACCCTGGTCATTGCCTGACCGGCGCTTGGCGCCGTGAGCGGAGGCAGAGAGGTCACGGTCTCAGGCGGTGGTCATCACTCCGCGCCTGGCGGCGCGGTCAGGCGCCTCCCGCTGCGTCAGTTGAGGAAGGAGCGGAGCCGGCCCACCACCTCCCGGACGTGAGCTCGGTCGGCCGCGTCCGGTGGAGCGGTGGCCAGGTAGCGGTTGAGATCGCAGAGAGCTCCCTGCGGCTGGCCCATCCGCCACAGGAGGAGGCCGCGGTCCCGATACTCCGCCGGCTGGTCGGGAAGGAGGTCGACACAGCGATCAGCGGCCTGCAGCGCGAGGGGCCAGCTCTCGAGGCTGGCGTAGCAGCCACGGAGGTTGCGCGACATGCGGGCCAGGATGCGCCGGTTGCCGGCGGGGTCCAGCCAGCGGGGCTCGAGCCGCTCGGGCTCGCGCCCCAGATGGCGGGAAGCGATGAGGCGGAGGTCGGCGTCCTCGAGCGGATCTCCGGAGAAGGGGTCGACGACCCGTCCCTCCACCCGCACGGCGAAGTGGCCCGGGAGCGGGACCCCCTCCACGGCGAGTCCGGCTCGGCGGCCCACGGCGATCCAGATGGCTCCCCAGCTGAGCGGCGTGCCCACTCCACCGCTCAGAACGCTGCTCAGGTAGTGCGTGCGCGGATCGCCGCCGCCCGCGCCACGGAGCTGGAGGCGAGATCGAAAGAGGGCGGCGAGGGCGATGGCCAGCGGTTCCCCGCCCCGGCTCACGAGCTCGCCGGCGAGGGCGTCGAGCCGCTCCAGCCACGGTCCGGGCTCATCGACGCCGGGGAGGTCCTCGACGGCGATCCAGAGCGCCGCCTCGCCGATGTCGGCGGCGGGGTCGCCGGCGGCGGCCAGGAGGCGCTCCCGCGCCTCGGTGCGGGTCATGGCCGCGTATGATGCCGGGCCGGGCACGCCGCGGCGCCTTCCCGCCCCTTCGCGAGGCCGGGAGGCCACGGTTGCCCCCTCCCGCGGGAGGGGTCGCGTTCAGCCGGTCAGAGCGCCGGACCCACCATCACCCGAGGACTAGACTGCTTCTCATGCTGCTCGAGGAGATCACTGGACCGGAGGATCTTCGCGGCCTGGGTCCCCACGACCTGGATCGACTCTGCAGCGAGATCCGCGCCTTCCTCGTCGAGGCGGTGGCCCGGACCGGCGGCCACCTCGGACCCAACCTCGGTGTCGTCGAGCTGTCCGTGGCCCTGCACCGGGTCTTCGACTCGCCGCGGGACGCTCTGGTCTTCGACACCGGTCACCAGTCCTACGTGCACAAGATGCTGACCGGCCGTCTGCGCCGCTTCGACACCCTGCGCCAGCGCGGCGGGCTCTCCGGCTACCCGTCGCGCGCGGAGTCCGAGCACGACATCGTGGAGAACTCGCACGCTTCCACGGGCCTCAGCTACGCGCTGGCCCTGGCCACGGCCCGCCAGCTCACCGGCGAGCCGGGCAAGGTCGTGTGCGTCGTCGGTGACGGCGCCCTCACCGGGGGCATGGCCTACGAGGCCCTCAACAACATCGGCCACCTGAAGCCCGAGCTCATCATCATCCTCAACGACAACGGGCGCTCCTACGCTCCCACCGTCGGAGGCATCGCCGAGAACCTGGGCCAGCTGCGCCTTTCCCCGGTTTACGAGGCGGCCAAGGACGCGACCGGGAGGACCCTGCGCCATCTCCCCCTCGTCGGCGACTCCGCCTACCAGGCCGCCAAGCGGGTCAAGGAGTCCCTCAAACAGCTCGTCGTCACGACCTCGGTCTTCGAGACGCTGGGGCTCAAGTACGGCGGCCCCATCGACGGCCACGACATCGCCGCCTTGGAGCGCGCCCTCCGCGACGCGGCCTCCTACCGCGGACCCGTGTTGATTCACGTCGTCACCAACAAGGGCAACGGCTACGCCCCGGCAGTTCATGACGATGTCGACAAATTCCATGGGGTCTCGACCTTCAACCCTGAGGACGGCAGCTTCGCCACCAAGGCGGCCTCGTGGACCGACCTCTTCGGGGAGGCGCTCCTGGAAGCGGCGGAGCGAGAACTCGCGGATCGTCGCCATCACCGCCGCCATGGCTTCGTCCACCGGGCTCTTGGGCTTCGCCGAGCGCTATCCCGACCGCTTCTTCGATGTGGGGATCGCGGAGCAGCACGCGGTCACCTTCGCCAGCGGGCTGGCCATGCAGGGACTGCGCCCCGTCGTCTGCATCTATTCGACCTTCCTGCAGCGTGCCTTCGACCAGGTCGCCTGCGACGCCTCGCTGCACCGCCTCCCGGTCACCTTCGTCATCGATCGAGCCGGCATCACCGGAGACGACGGACCGTCGCACCACGGCCTCCTCGACCTCGCCTACCTGCGCTGCATCCCCGGGATGACGGTCGCCGCGCCCAGCACCCCCGACGAGATGCGACAGCTGCTGGCGACGGCGCTGGCTCACGCCGGACCCTTCGCGCTTCGCTTCCCCCGCGGGGCCGCCCCCGCCTCGACCAGGGCAACCCTCACGCCGCTGCCCATCGGTGAGGCGGCGGTCCGGCGCCACGGCGAGGACATCGCGATCTTCGCGGTCGGCAAGATGGTGGGCGCGGCGCTCGACGCCTGTGATCGCCTCGCCGCCGACGGGGTGACGGCTACGGTGGTGGACGCGCGCTTCATCAAGCCGCTCGACCCGCGCCTCGCCGGCATCGCGGCCGAGCATCGCGCCGCCCTCACCGTGGAGGACGGCACGCGGGTCGGGGGCTTCGGGAGCGCTGTCGCCGAGCTCTTGACCGAGGTCGGGGTCACCGTCCCTCTGCGCCGCCTCGGGGTTCCCGATCGTTTCGTGGAGCACGGCTCCCAGGCCCTCCTCCTGGCCGAGCTCGGCCTCGATGCCGAGGGCATCGCACGCGCCGCTTGCGAGCTGCTGACGGCCGTGCCTCCGGCCCCGAGCAGGGTCTGAGCCGGAGCGCTCCGGGGGTCGGATTGGGGGTCGCTCGCCTGCTCGTGACGGTGGCCGGCAACGGTGGCCGGGTCGATCTCGACCTTGCCGGCGAGGCCACGGTGGCCCAAGTCCTTCCCGCCCTGGTGGCCCGCTGCGCTCTCCAGGCACCGCCCTGGAGCCGGTGGTCGCTGGCCCCCCGGGGTGGCGAGCCGTTCCCTCCCCAGCGGAGCCTCGAGGAGCTCGGGGTCGTCGACGGGGCAGAGCTGGAGCTGAGCGACGAGACCGCCACGGAGCCCGGCAGCCCGCCCGCCCCCCTCCTCCATACAGCGCTCCAATCTCCCGCCGACGCCCACGCATCCCACCGGCGCGCCCTCGTCGCGCTCGTGGAGCGCATGGCCGGTGACATCGCCCGCCTCCAGGCGGGCGGCAATCCCCTTCTCGACTACGCCTCCTCCGAGGCCCGCCAGCGGCTGCGCCGGCTCCTCCCCGCGACACTGGATGCCGGGCCGCCCAGCTCCATCACGGACCTCAACCTCTCCGTCCGCTGGCCACGGCGGTCCGCCACCCCGGTCACGGCCACCGCCCTGATCGGAGACCGAGCCGGGCGGCGCATCAGCGTGCGCCTCCTGGCCAGCGGGGACTGCCGGAGCCTGGCCGAGGTGACCGTCAGCGCGAGCGAACCTCCCCCAAGCCCCGGAGCGCGGGGCCCCGAAGCCTAGGCCACGGTGACCTCGGCGGTGGCGGGGATGGTGACCTGCGGCGACGACACCGCGTCCTGGGTCAGCCTGGCGAGGATCTGGACGCCGACCTCGTAGGTGCCGACGGCGCCAGCGTCGGTCAGGATCTTGGCCCGGAAACGGATGCTGAGCTGACCCGGCGTCGTCCCGCTGTGAGGGGGGATGGCGAAGCCGTCGAAGTAGGCCAGCTCGGTGCCGGTGACCGGATCCGTTCCCCGGCTCCGGCTCGAGTCCCCGAGGAGCTGCTCACCTCCGTCGTAGGCGAAGACGGGGGGCAGCGTGACCAGCACGTCGACGCCGTAGGCCACGCCCGTCCCCTGGTTGAAGACGCTCACCGTGTAGGTGACGTCCTGCCCGGGACGGGCGGCGTTGGGCGCCACCGACACCGTCGCCGAGAGCTGGGCGGCGGCGCCGAGCCGCAGCGCCAGCGCGCGGCTCTGCGCCGAGCCCGCGCCCGCGCCGGAGGCGCTGGCGGCGACGCTGTAGGCGCCGGGCTGGCCCCCGGCCACAGCCTGGAAAGCGATCTGGGCGGTGTCACCGTGGCTCTGCAGCGTCCAGACGCCCCACTCCGGCTGCTGGCTGTTCACCTGGGGGAGCACCGGCCGCGTCTGCACCGCGTTGCCGCCGATCGAGGTCGTGTCGTCGTAGCGGAAGTCGGCGGGGAGGTCGACGCTCACGGCCACCTCGCTCGCCACCGCGGAGCCGGTGTTGGCGACGGTGACCACGAAGGCGGTGTTCTCCCCCGGGGTCAGCGCCGCGCTCTGGCCGCGGGCCAGGGCCACGCTCACGCTCAGGTTCGCCGGTCCACCACATCCTGCCGCAGCCAGGGACAGGGTGGCGGCGAGAGGGAGCAGGCCGAGGGCCGCCAATCTCGCCGAAGCGGCGATCCGCGGAGCGCGCCTCACCGCCTCAGGTTTGGGCGGCGCGCACCGGGATCACGGGCCGTCGCTCCCGGGTTGGCGGCGCCAGCGAGACATCGGTCGCCCGGGGCAGGGGGTCGGGATAGCCGGCGTCACCGAGAAGGCGCAGCACGAGGCTGACATCGAGGCCGATGACGTTGTCGATGCGGCCGCTCACGGCCTCGACCAGGTCGCCACCCCGGCCCTGGAGCGCATAGGCGCCGGCCTTGTCGAGCGGTTCGCCGGTCGCCACGTAGGCGATGACCTCATCGTCGCCGAACTCGCGCATCCGCACCAGCGAGCGGGAGACCCCGAGGACCTCGGTGTCCGTCGAGGCGACCATGACGCAGACGCCGGTGAGAACGGTGTGCCGGCAGCCGCGCAGCTCACACAGCATCTGCACCGCCTTCTCCCGGCTGCCGGGCTTGCCGAGCGGGCCCCTGCGCCCCACCACGACGGTGTCGCCGGCGACGACGAAAGTGCCCGGCTCCACCTTCTCGGCCACCTGGGCGGCCTTCTGCCGGGCGATGAGCTGGCAGCCGAGGTCAGCGGACATCCCCGGCGGAAGAGCGGGCTCGGAGGGCGGATGGATGACCTTGAAGCGGATGCCGGCCCGAGCCAGCAGCTCACGGCGTCGAGGGCTCGACGAGGCGAGCACGATGCGAGTCACGAAGTTCCTCCATCCCCCCAGGGCCGAAGCGAAGAACTCCGACAGCCCTCCCGATTCTAACACCCAGCCAGAGCTTCGCCCCCAACTCGGGTGCTCTTGGCCTGATTGAATCAATCAAGCCACCACCCGCGCCCCTCAGCGGTAGAGGACGTACAGAGCGATGGCGGCGGGTGCGAGGGCCACGACCCCGGCCAGAGGCGCGGCGCCGCGAAGAGGCCGGCGGAAGACCCCGACCAGCGCCGCTGATGCCACCGCGCAGAGGGCGCAGATCGCGGCAACCCAGGGAGCGGCGAGGTTGGTGAGCAGGCCGGTGCTGGCGAGCACGGCGAAGAAGAGGACGGCGGTGGCCCAGAGGACGCTCCGGGTGAGGCGCGGGCTGCTCTGGTCGAAGGGCTGGATGAGAGCGGGAAGGGCGAGGAGCGCCGCCGCCGCCACCCACAGCCGCGCCGCGGCGCGGGGCGCCACCGCAAGGGTGGTGGCGTCGAGGCTGCCCGAGGCCGCCGCCAGCGCGAGGAGGGGGACGAGGAGGGAGATGGCGGCGGCCAGCCGGGGCCACGGCCATCGCCGCGGTGAGCCCCAGGCGACGCCGGCGGTCAGCGCCCCGAGGATGCCGGCGATGTTGGCGCCCCCGGCGAGCCCGGCCAGCGGCGAACCGGGAAGGGCCAGCATCCCCCCCGCCGCCGCCACCCCCACGGTGGCCACCGTCTCGCCCAGGCCGGCGCTGGCCGGTGCGGAGGGGAAACGCCCGGCCCAGCCGGCGAGCACCGCCGTCGCCCCCGTGTAGGCGAGCCCGGGGAAGACGGCGAGGCCGAGGATGGTGGCGAGGAGGGTGAGGGGATTCATCCGCTGGTACCGAAGACGAGGTGGGTGGCGGCGGACGGAGCTGCCGCGAGAACCAGAGCGGCGCAGGTGACGGCCCAGCCTGCGGCCACCTCGGCGATGCCGGCACGACGGTCGCCCTCGGCGTCATCCCAGGTGACCGCGAGCACCCCGGCCAAGGTCATCAGCCCCTCGACGACGAAGCCGGCGATGAGGACCACGGCGCCAAAGCCGGCACAGGCCTCGAGGACCAGGAGCCGGCCCCAGAAGGAGGGGGCAGGGGGGAGCCCGCTCACGGCCAGGCGGAGGAGGCGGCGGGGAGCGCCGAGGCCGCGCCGCGAGTTCGTGGAGGAGGACGGGCGCCGCCACCAGGTGAGTGAGGACGAGCAGGAGGGCCGCTCCGGCGGACTGTGGCTGGCCCGTGCCGATCGCCGCCATCACGAGCCCCAGGTCTCCGAGGGCGAGGCGCCGATAGCTCAGGGAGACCGCGGAGACCCGCAGCGAGCCGGAGGTGGCCCCTCGGCGGGCCCGCAGCGCTTGGATCCCCGCCCAGCCCGCGCTGAGCAGGCCGCAGACGAGGAGGGTGTGCTCCACGTCCAGGCGAGCCACGAGGGGAAGCTCGGCGGGGATGGCGACCGCGCTCAGGGCGATGGCCGGGGCCAGAAGGATGAGCCAGGCACCAGCCTCCGAGGCCCTCAGCTCACCCATTGCCCCCGCCGCCCAGCCACCGACGGGCACCAGGGCCAGGGTCCCGGCGAGCCCGGCGGCGAGGAGTCCGCCGACCATTCCCGCCGCATCCTGGGTGGGACCCTGCTGGGGTGGCAGCGGCAGGAGGATGCTCGCCGCGAGGAGGGCGGCGGCAGCGGCGCCGGCGACCCTGCCCGTGGCCATGGTCGCCCGGCCGGGCGTGGCGGTGATCCAGCGGACAGCGAGGACGGCGACGGCGACCAGCGCCCCGGCCCCGAAGAGAAGCGGCGAGCGGGCGCCCACCACGAGAACCGTGGCGGATCCCATCACCCCGATGGCGGCGACCTCCACGCCGTCGAGGGTCGCGCCGAGGGCGACGCAGATGGTGAGCGCGACCAGGGCGGCGACCAGAAGACCGGCCGCCTCCCGGCTGAGAACCGGCGGTCCCGAGGCGAGCGGCTCGAGCAAGGCTTCCCGGTTGGGGGTGAGGAGGGTGAGGGCCACCAGCACGGCGGGGGCCAGGGTGGCGGCGGGCCGTCGCCACCCTGGCCAGCGCCGGCTCAGGCCCGCGATCGTCCCCACGCCGAGCCAGCTCACCGCCAGCCAAGGGAGCGTCACCGTCGCCCCTCCAGCACCGCCCCGGGTCGGCGGCTGGAGACCCAAGCCTCGACGGCGGCGGCGGCGGGCGCCAGGGCCGCCACCCCGGCCGCCGCGGGGAGCGGATCGGGGCCGCCCCGGAGCAGCCAGGCGACGCTTGCCGAGACGGCGATGAGGGCGACCCCGGCGGCAAGGTCGGTGGGGCTTCGACCCAGGAGGAGACGGACGGCCCCGACAGCGAAGATGATGGCGACGGGAAAGAGGCGCCCCTCGACCACGGTCACCGATCCGACGGGGACATTGAAGCTCACCCAGGACGCGGCGGGGATGGCGACGGCGGCGGCGATGAGGCGAAGGCTGCGCGGTCCGAAGAGCGCCTCCCGCCCTCGCGGAGCGGCCCGCCCCGGGGCCACGGCGCGGGTCACTCCCAACCGGCTGGCAACCGCCCGTGCGGACCAGGTCGACACGGCGGCGATGGCGAAAGCTCCGACCAGGGTGAGGGCCGCCGGACCACCGCTGATGGTGGTCGCTGCTGCGAGCAGCCCGGCGGCGGCGGCAAAGGTCGCGAGCGCGACGGCCCAGCGGCCATCGACGAGCACGCCAATGGCGGCGCCGGCGACCGCGAGGAGATCGAGGACCGGTTGACTCATCGAAATACGAGGATGGCGAGCGCGGCCGCAGCCACGGCGAAGACCAGGCCGGGTTGGGTGACGAGCCAGGTGTCGACGGCGGCGAGGCCAGCGGCGACGCGGCGCAGGGCGGGAACCGCGTGACGGCGCGGCGCGAGGAGCAGCAGCCAGACCGGATGCGCCGGCGGCGTCCCCGCCGGCGCGATGGGCGCCGGGATGGGGCGCCCGGCGAGGAGGAGGACGCAGGCCACCACCAGGCTGACGGCGAGGGTGGCGATGGTGAGGTAGCCGCCGGGCCAGGAGCCGCTGGGAGCGCTCACGCTGGCGAGGTCGAGGCTGCGGGGTGCTCCGCCACCCGCCAGGGGGGCGACGGTGAGGGCCGCCGTGGCGCCCGGGAGGATGGCGGCGACACCTCCGGCGGCAAGGGCGAGGAGGGCGTCGAGAGGCGGGGACGCCGGGGTCTCCCCTCCTGACGCGGCACCGGCGAGAGCCCGATGCGCGGCGGCGAAGGCGGCGGAGACGAAGATGGCGATGGTGACGCCGAGGGCCATGAGCAGGGCGGACCAGGCCGGCCCGAGAGCGGCCACGCTGCCCAGATCGAGGACCAGCGCGGTGGTGCCGAAGCCAAGGGGCAGGCCACCGGTGACGGCGAGAGCGGTGGCGGCCGCCGCCCGGGCGGTGAAACTCGACCCGATCCCGCCACTCCAGGCCGGAGCCGCGAGCACGGCGAGCTCGAGGGCGATGAGACCGGCGGCGAAGGCCCCCGACCCGCCCTGCACCGCGGAGATGGCGATGACCGGACCGGCAGCCCCCACCATGAGGGACTGGCCAGCGCGACGGACGTCCGCCCTCAGGCGCCAGCACGCGACGCCCCCGCCGATGGCGGCGGCTAGGCCCACCGCGCTGAGGCTGGCGGTGAGCGCGGGGGGAAATGCCCCGTCCAGGCCGGCGCCGAGGCGGAGGAGGATGGCGCCCCCGCAGGGGATGGCACCGACGGCCAGCCAGGTGCGGGTGGCGTATGCGGCCGGCGCTCCAGGCCACCACGCTCCGGCGAGAAGCTGGGCGGCGCCGGCCAACCCCCAGGGGACGGCCCCGGCGACCCCCAGCGCCGCCGCTGGCAGCGAGTAGGGATCGCTGGTCCCGACGCCGGCGATGAGCTCGACCGCGGCAGCCAGAAGGGTGAGGCCCAGGGCGTGTTGGAGGGCGACGGCGGTCAGCACGCTCCGGCTCACCCGCCCGCGCCCAGCGCGGTGCAGGAGCAGGGCTCCAACGCTGGCAACCTCCGCGCCGGCGAAGAGCACCACCGCGTTTCCGCCCAGGGCGGCGACCACCGCGCCGAGAGCGGTGACGAGGATGGCGGTCTCGCTCGCCCGGCGGTCACGGGCGGCGAGGGCGAAGAGCCCCGCGACCATGCTGATGGTGGCGAGGGCGAGCCCCGGGGCGTCCACCCGGAGACTGAGCGGCACCCCGGCCACCGCCTCTTCGAAGGTGGCGGTGAGCGGCCCGCTGGCCGCCAGGGAGGCGAGGTTCGCCACCACCCCGAGGGAGACGAGGATGGCGCCGGTGGCGATGGCCAAACGGGTGCGACGCCATCCCGCCGGCAGCACGAAGGTGACGAAAGCGCCGGCGGCGAGAATGGCGAGGAGGAGGAGAGGACGGTCCTCGACGCTCAGCATCGCCGGGCAGCCCCGCCTCTAGCGGACGAGGGGTCGAGGGGGCGCCTGGGGAAGGCTGTGGACACCGACCTCCGCCGCGCAGTAGGGACAGACCGGCCAGCCAAGACGCAGGACACGCTCACACACCGTGCAGCGACGCGCGAACTGGGTACGGCAGTAGGGGCAGATGACGAAGTCCTCCTCGATGTCGCGACCGCAGGTCGGGCACGGTCGCGTCGACGTGTCCGCCGCCGCCGGATCGCTCAGGATCTGCTCCTCCAGGGCCATGGCCCGCTCCTCGTCCAGGGTCCGCGGCGGCTTGATGACCTGGTAGATGAGGGCCCCGAGAAAGGGGGGCACGAAGGTGAGCAGGAAGGCGAAGATGGCGAAGGGGATGGACGTCGACCGCTGCCGCGCGTCACGAACGACGTTGTAGGCGAGCGCGAGGAGGAGGAGAAGGAGCCAGATGATGGCGAGGACAACGCCGAAGTAGATCCATCCCGTCCCGCTGAGGGCCAGGGGGGTCACGCCGTCGGCTCCAGGCGCTGGCGCAGCGCCCGCACCTGCGCCTCGAGCTCCGCGATGCGCAGGTCGGCGCCGGCCACGACGTCGGCGGGAGCGCGCTCGCGGAAGCCAGGACGGGATGCCCGCTCACGCTGCCCGGCGAGCTGGGATTCGATCTGCTCGATCTCGCGATGCAGCCGCTCCTGCCCCCCGCCGGCCACGATCCGCAGCTCGGCCTCCAGACTGCCGGCAACCACGGCCTCGCCGCCCTGGCCGTCGCCACCCTCCACCACGGCGACGGCGACCAGCGATTCCAGGATGCGGCGGCGGTCGTCCGGGCCGAGCCCGGGCTGGCCGCCCCGCACCGTCACCGGGTGGCGGGTGCGGTCGGAGGCGCTGATGCCGGCCTCCTGGCGGCGGGCGCGAAGCAGGCGAACCAGGTCGAGGGTCTCCTCGACGGCGGAGCCAACTCGGATGGTCTCCTCGCTCTCCCAGGCGGGATCCACGTCCGGCCAGGACCGGGACTGGAGGGTGGGAGCGGCACCGGGGAGGCGCTGCGCGCACTCCTCGGTCACGAAGGGCATGAAGGGGTGGAGCATGCGAAGCAGGGCGTCGAGGCTCGTCACCGCGGTCCCCGCCGCGGCCGCGCGTCCCCGCGGGTCCGCCCTGTCGCCGAGGCGCACCTTCACGATCTCCATGTAGTCGGAGCAGAAGTCCTGCCAGATAACAGCGTAGAGCCTCTCCATCGCATCATGGAAGCGGTACTGGGCAAGCGCCTGGTCAACCGTGCGCACGGCGGCGGCGAGGCGGCCGAGGATCCAGCGGTCCTCGGCATGGAGGTCGTCCGGGCGGCTGGGGGTCTGGGCGGTGATGCGATCGCCGTCGCCGAGGCGCATGACGAGGAGCCGGGTGACGTTCCAGATCTTGTTGGCGAAGCGCTGGTAGCTGGCCACCGTCTCCTCGTCGAAGCGCTGATCCTGCCCGCTGGTGCCGACCTTCCCGGCCCAGGCCCGGATGGCGTCGGCCCCGTAGCGCTCGAGGACGTCCAGAGGGTCGACGGCGTTGCCCTTAGACTTCGACATCCGGCTGCCGTCGTCGCGAGCCAGGATCGTCGCCGTGATGAGCACGTCCGAGAAGGGCCTGCCACCCGCAAAGCGCAGGCCCATCATGATCATGCGGGCCACCCAGAGGTTGATGATCTCGCGCGCCGTGGCGACGACGTCGGTGGGATAGAAGTGGCGCAGGTCCTCCGTCGTCTCGGGCCAGCCGAAGATGGCGAAGGGCCACAGCGCGCTCGAGAACCAGGTGTCGAGGACGTCGGGATCGGAGCCGAGCTCGGTGCTGCCGCACTCAGGGCAGCGCTGCGGCGGCTCGATCCAGGCGAAGCGGTGCGCATTGGCGCACGTGCTCACCGGGATCGCGTGCCCGAGCCAGAGCTGGCGGCTGATGCACCAGTCGCGGATGTGCCGCATCCAGCCCAGGTACTGCTCCCGATACCGCTCGGGGCGGAAGCGAATCTCGCCGCTCTCCACCGCCGCGATGGCAGGCGCCGCCAGGGTCGCCATGCGCACCCACCATTGCTCGCTCACCAGGGGCTCGATCACGTGGTGACAGCGCTCGCAGTGACCGACCTCATGGACGTAGGGCTCCTCGGCGGCGACGGCCGCGGCCTCGCGCAGCGCCACCGTCACCTCGGCTCGGGCGGCGTCCACGGTGAGGCCGTGGAAGCGGGGCAGGGCGGGGACGTCCATGGTGCCGTCCGGGGCCACCACGGTGATGATGGGAAGCCCGTGGCGCGCCCCGATCTCGTAGTCGGTCAGGTCGTGGCCCGGGGTCACCTTGAGGGCACCGGTGCCGAAGCCGACCTCCACGGCGGGGTCGGCAACGATGGGCACACGCCGCCCGGTGAGGGGCAGGATCACGTGACGTCCGACCAGATGGCGGTAGCGTCGGTCGTCCGGGTGCACCGCCACCGCGACGTCGCCGAGCATGGTCTCGGGACGGACGGTGGCCACGACCACCTCGCCACCCCCCTCCACCGGGTAGCGGAGGTGGACCAGGGTGTCATGGTGCTCCTCCCACTCGACCTCCTCGTCGCTGATGGCGCTCCGGTCGTGCGGACACCAGTTGACGATGCGCGGACCTCGGTAGATGAGCCCTTCATCGAAGAGCGCCTTGAAGACGGTGCGGATCGCCCGGACGTAGGCCGCGTCGAGGGTGAAGCGTGAGCGCGACCAGTCGCAGGTGAAGCCGAGGCGGCGCATCTGGTCGTAGATGCGCCCGCCGTAGTCGCGGTACCAGGCGTCCACCCGGGCCTGGAAGGCGGCCCGGCCGATCGCCTCCTTCGTCGTTCCCTCGCTGGCCAGCTGCCGCTCGATGACGGCGTTGGTGGCAATGGCGGCATGGTCGGTGCCCGGGCACCACTCGACTTCGAAGCCCTTCATCCGCCGGTGGCGAGACAGCGTGTCCTGGATGGAGCCGCCCATCGCGTGACCCATGTGCAGGGTCCCGGTGATGTTCGGGGGAGGGAGCGCGATGGTGAAGGCCGGTCGTGGTGACGCCGGCTCAGCATGCCCCACGCCCAGCTCCTCCCAGCGCCGACGCCAGCGCGGCTCGACAGTTCCCGGGTCGAAGGTCCGTTCCATGGGTGGCCCGAGTATACGGAGCAGGTGAATCGGCACCCGAGGCGGGCCATCCGGCTTCCCGCCCCGGACGGGAGCCCGCTTTCGAATTGCGCCCGTCCTGGCTGCCGGCCGCGACTGGAAGCGGCCGCCGCAGGCGGTTGAGAAGGCGGGACGTCCCGAGCGCTGCCGTCAGGCGGTCTGGTCGGCGACGATCTCCTCGTCCTCGGAGCGGGGCGGCTGCTCAGTGAGGAGAAGCGGCTCGACACCCTCGAGGATGGCCTGCTCGGTGATGACGCAGCGCTTGATGTCGGGACGGCTCGGCACCTCGAACATGCTGTTGAGCAGCACGTCCTCGATGATCGACTTGAGACCGCGGGCACCGGTGCCGCGGGCGAGGGCGCGCTTGGCGATGGCGCGGAGCGCTCCTTCGTGGAAGAGAAGCTCAACCTCGTCGAGGGCGAAGAACTTCTGGTATTGCTTCACGAAGGCGTTCTTCGGCTCGGTGAGGATGCGCACGATGTCCTCCTCGTCGAGGTAGTCGAGGGGGACGACGATCGGCAATCTGCCGACGAACTCGGGGATGAGGCCGTAGCGCAGGAGGTCCTCAGGTTGCAGCTCGCGAAGGAGCTTGGCGGACTCCTTGGTTCGCCCCTTCTTCAACGGCTCGCTGGTGAATCCGATGGAGCGCCGGCCGGTCCGCTGCTCGATGATCTTCTCCAAGCCGTCGAAGGCGCCGCCGCAGACGAAGAGGATGTTGGTGGTGTTGATCTGGATGAAGTCTTGGTGGGGGTGTTTGCGCCCCCCCTGAGGCGGCACGTTGGCCACCGTCCCCTCGAGGATCTTGAGGAGCGCCTGCTGGACCCCCTCCCCGCTCACGTCGCGAGTGATGGACGGGTTGTCAGCTTTGCGGGCGATCTTGTCGATCTCGTCGATGTAGATGATTCCCCGCTCCGCCCGGGCAATGTCGAAGTCCGCTGCCTGGATGAGGCGAAGCAGGATGTTCTCGACGTCCTCTCCGACGTACCCGGCCTCGGTGAGACTGGTGGCGTCGGCGATGCTGAAGGGAACGTCGATGATCTTGGCCAGCGTCTGGGCCAGGAGGGTCTTGCCACAGCCGGTGGGGCCGACGAGGAGAACGTTGGACTTCTGCAGCTCGACGTCACCGGTTGCCTTGTTGTTGGCGATGCGCCGGAAGTGGTTGTAGACGGCGACGGAGAGGACCTTCTTGGCATGCTCCTGGCCGACGACGTGCTGATCGAGGGAGGCCATGATCACCTGCGGGGTCGGCATCATCCCGGCCTTGCCCCGCTTCTGCGAGGTGGAGCGGTTGTCCTCCTCGAGAACCTCCTGACAGAGGTCGATGCACTGGTCGCAGATGTACACCCCCGGACCGGCGACGAGCTTGCGGACCTGCTCCTGACCCTTGCCGCAGAAGGAGCAGCGGGTATGCCGGCGGCGGTCCTCGCGGTCAGTCATGCCGGCGCACCAGGTCGGCATGCCGCCGCCTCAGACGTGCTCCACCAAACCGGTGGCCACGACGCCTTTGCCGCGGCGAGCTCGCCGGTCTGCCGGTCCGCCTCGAGCACCCGGCTGCAGAGGTCGATGCACTCATCGCAGATGTACACCCCCGGACCGGCGACGAGCTTGCGGACCTGCTCCTGGCCCTTGCCGCAGAAGGAGCAGCGGGAATGCCGGCGGCGGTCCTCGCGGTCAGTCATGGCCGGCCCGCCGGAAGATGCCCATGGCCGCGCGCCGGGGGATGCCCGGCCCGCTCGCCGGAGGATGCCCGGCCCGCTCGCCGGAGGATGCCCAGCCCGCGCGCCGGAGGACCCGTCTAGTGGGCGGCGGCGCCACCGCCGGCCTCCGGCCCCGCCGCGGAGTCCCCGCGAGGCAGGCCGCCTCCGCCGTTGCTACCGCTGTGCGGTGCCACGCCGTCACCGCCGCTCTTGGCGCGCGCCTGGATGATCTCGTCGATCAAGCCGTAGTCCTTCGCCTCCTCGGGGCTCATGAAGAAGTCGCGGTCGGAGTCCCGGGTGATGACCTCGATCGACTTGCCGGTGTGGTGGGCCAGGATCTCGTCGAGGCGACGGCGCACCCGGAGAACCTCCTGGGCATGGATCTGGATGTCCGCGGCCTGGCCGCTGAATCCACCGCTCGGTTGGTGGATGAGAATGCGGGTGTTGGGGAGCGAGTAGCGCAGACCTGGGGCGCCGCCGGCGAGGAGGACCGCGGCCATCGACGCCGCCATGCCCATGCAGATGGTGCCCACCCGCGGTTCGACGTACTGCATGGTGTCGTAGACGGCGAGGCCGGCGTAGACGGAGCCGCCCGGAGAGTTGATATACAGCCAGATGTCCTTCTCCGGATCCTCACCGGCAAGGAAGAGGAGCTGGGCCATGACCACGTTGGCAACCTGATCATCGATCGGGGTGCCGATGAAGATGATGCGGTCCTTGAGAAGGCGGGAGTAGATGTCCATCCCGCGCTCGCCACGGTTGGTGGTCTCGATGACATAGGGGATGAGGGTCATGGCCAAGTCAGTATACCCAGGGGCCGTCGCCGTGCCCGCGACCGCCAGGGCGCCGATCACGATGGCCGCCGCCGCCCCAGCGTGCGAGCCGGGGGGAGCGTCGCCGGCCGGCTCCGGAGCCCTCCTTCGCGGCTCCCCTCCCGCCGGGCGCGGAGGCTCGGGGGCAGGCGGCGGCCCGCTCCTCTCCCCGAGCTGTGGTCGCCCGCCCCGGCGCTCGGGCCTGGGGATCTTCCCACATCCAGCGCAGGACTATTGATTATAGCTACGTTATCATCTATAGTGATAGCTACCGTCCGGCGCCGGAATGCTCCGGCCCGGTGGCGGATCGTCAAAGGGAGGGCATCCGTCCATGGCCCGCAAGTACAAGCCCGTAGAGCTTCCCCTGCGTAACGTGCCAGGCAACCTTTCAGAGGAGAGGGCTCGCTGCCCCGTCTGTGAGGATCGCAACTCCGGCGTGATCGGCCGCCTGGGGCTCCGGTTGGTCTTTCGTTGCGAGCGCTGCCGGGTCCGCTTCTACCGCCCCTCCCCGGCGATGCGCTTCAGCTGATCGTCCGGCCGCCTGCCTCGCGCGCCCCGACCGGGCGACCTTTCCCTGGAACCCGCGCTCCGCGGCGGCGGAGGCGGCCCCACCTGTCGCAGCCGACCTTTCCCCGGCGCATGCGCTCTGCGGCGGCCGAGGCGGCGTCAACTGTCTCATCAAACCTCGCCGCGAGCGATCTCCATGGCCCGCTCCACCGCAGCGCGGCGGAGGAGATCCTCGTGAGCCGCGACATGGAGGCGCCGGCGCTGCTCTCGCGACAGCCTCTGCCCCTCGGCGAGGCGTTCCACCTCGCGCTCCACCTGTGCCTCGTCAACGTCGATCTGCTCGGCGCTGGCGAGAGCACCCAGGGCCAGATCCAACCGCACCTGGTTGGCCGCCCCCTCTCGCCGCTCGGCGCGGAACTTGGCCGGGTTCGAGCTCGTGTACTCGAGATAGCGGTCGAAACGCAGCCCCAGCTCGGCAAGGCGGCGTTCCGTCGCCGCCACCAGATGATCGATCTCCCGCTCCACCATCGGCGCCGGGACATCGAGGGTGACCCGCTCGCGCAGGATACGAAGCACCTCAGACTGGAAGCGCTCCGCATCGCTCTCCGCTGCGGCTCGAGCCAGCATCTCACGGTAGCGGTCGCGCATCTCCTGCACTGTCTCCCCGGCGCCGTCACGCCTGGCTAGCTCGTCGTCAAGGGGGGGAAGGCGGCGCTCCCGAACGGTGATGATCCGAGCGTCCGCCTGAACGGAGGCACCGCGCAACTCCTCCTGTTGGTAGTCGGCAGGAAGGGTGAGGGGAAAGCTCCGCTCCACTCCGGGCTCGAGGCCGAGGAGGGCGTCGACCAACCCCGGAACCAGTCGGTCCCGATCCAGCTCCAGATCGCGCTCCTCGCCCCCTGAGAGCACGTCCTCGCCGCGGCGCATGGTGAGGGTGAGGCGCAGGACATCCCCGGCTTGACTGGGGCGGTTCACCTCCTCCAGGTCGGAGAAGCGGCGCCTCGCGTCCTCGAGCGCAGCGTCGATGTCGGCCTCGGTGACCTCGGTGTGCGTCTCCTCCACCCGCATGGAGCGGTAGTCCCCGAGGTCGACCTCGGGGCGGACGGCGACCTGGGCCGTGAAGGTGACCGGCTTGCCGCGCTCGAGGTCGCCCAGCTGGAGCTGGGGGTCGCTGACCGCGTCCACGCCCGCCTGCTCCAGAGCCCGCCGGTAGAGCTGCGGAATGAGGCTTTCCACCGCCTCCCGGCGCAGCGCCTCCCAGCCGACCGCCCGCTCGACCAGCGGGGTCGGGGCCTTCCCGGGCCGGAAGCCGGGAATCCGCAGCCGGGCTCCGAGCCGGCGACCGGCCTCACCGACGGCGCGCTCCAGCTCGTCGGGAGGCGCTTCGACGCTCACCTCCACCACCCAGCCGGGCTTGCGCTCGACGAAGACCGAGAGCTCAGGGGAGGCCGTGGTCATGCCTGCGGCCACCAGTTGACGGTCACCAGCCCATCCTCCTCACAGCGTCGGGCCGCGGCCTTCGACCGGCTCGTGCGCGGACCGAGAGTCGAACTCGGACGGGTTGCCCCACGGGATCCTAAGTCCCGCGCGTCTACCGTTTCCGCCATCCGCGCCCGGCGTGGTGCGGCTGGCGCGAGTGTACCACCGGGTTTCCCGGCTCCCGCACCGCCCGCTCCCGGTCGCCGAGAGCGGCGAGCGCGACCGGGACAAAGGCCCGGCCCGCTGGGGGAGGAGAAGCCCTGGACATCGGCACCCCGCGAGCCATACGCTTGATCCAGCCCGGGCCGCCAATCGCCCGGCAGCCCGCCGGCCGCTTGCACGGAGGTCACCGTATGGAGCCGAGCCAGGGAGCCGCAACGGTCACAACGCCGCAGGAAGCCGTTGCGAAGATCGATCAGAAAGCGCTGCGGTTGTCGGCGCTCCTGCGGGAGATCGACAACAATCCCATGGAGCTGTCCCCGGAGATGGGGGATCGGCTCGATGAGGTCCTCGAGATGCTGGCGTGGCGGATCGCCGCCACCCGGGCACTCCTTCATCAGAATCACAGGGCGGGCGCGAGCGCCGGAGCCGTCTAGGGGGGCAAGCCACTCCGCGCCTCACGCGTCGCCCTCTCGCGCACGGCGCGGCGAGGTTGAGCTCGCCGGACGATTCGTGTGCCTCCCCCGGGGTGGCTCAGTTCTTGGACGCGCTCCACCGCGGGGCGCGCGAAGTTAGTCCAAGACGGCAGGGATGTGTCGTTGAGGCACCTTTGTTAAGGTCACGTTAAAGGTCATCTCCGCCGCCCCGATGTGACCTTTAACGTGACCTTTAAAAGTGACCTTGTTTCCGCCTGCCGCGGCGACCCGCGAGCACCAGCTCAGAGTGAGCGCTCGGTGGCAGGGCCTCGGTGCGCCTGCCGGCGCACCCCGCCTCACTCCGTCAGGCGTCGTCCTCGCAGCGGTACGGCGCGCTCCTGCACTCGGAGCGAGAGCTGGTCGCTCTCGCTCCTCGCTTCGTCACGCGTCGTAGTACAGGAAGAACTCGTAGGGGTGGGGGCGCAGGTTGATGGGGTCGACCTCGCGCTCCCGCTTGTAGGCGATGTAGGTGTCGATGACGTCCCCGGTGAAGACGCCGCCGTTGCGCAGGAAGGCGCTGTCCTCCTCGAGCGCGTCGAGAACCTCGGGCAGCGACCCGGGGAGGTCCTTGACCTGTTCCGCGGCCGCGCCCTCCAGCTCGTACAGGTCCGCCTCGATGGGAGCCGGTGGCTCGATCCTGTTGGCGATGCCGTCGAGTCCCGCCATCAGCATGGCGCTGAAGGCGAGGTACGGGTTGCAGGTGGGGTCAGGAGAACGGAACTCGAGGCGCCGGGCCTTCGGTGACGGGCTGTAGGTAGGGATGCGCACACAGGCGCTGCGGTTGCGGGCGCTGTAGGCAAGCTTGATGGGCGCCTCGTAGCCGGGCACGAGACGACGATAGGAGTTGGTGGTGGGGGCGGCGAAGGCGAGGACGGCGGGAGCGTGCTTCAACAGGCCGCCGATGTACCAGCGGCCGAGGTCACTGAAGAGCGCATATCCATCCTTGTCATAGAAGAGAGGACTTCCACCCTTCCAGAGCGACTGGTGGGTGTGCATCCCGCTGCCGTTGTCCCCGAAGAGTGGCTTCGGCATGAAGGTGGCGGTATAGCCGTGCTGGCGGCAGACGTTGCGCACCACGTACTTGTAGAGGAGCACCTGATCCGCCATGCGGACCAAGGGCCCGAAGCGCATGTCGATCTCCGTCTGTCCGGCCGTACCGACCTCGTGGTGGTGCACCTCGATGTCAATGCCGGCATCGGCCATGGCGAGCACGATCCGGCTGCGCAGATCTTGGAGCTGGTCGGTCGGCGGAACCGGAAAGTACCCCTCTTTGTGGCGAGGTCGGAAGCCCATGTTGGCGGTGCCGTTGCGCCCGCTGTTCCAGATGCCCTCGTCGGAGTCGATGTGGTAGTAGCCCTCGTGGGCGTTCTGATCGAAGCGCACGGAGTTGAAGATGTAGAACTCGACCTCCGGCCCCCAGTACGAGAGATCGGCCACTCCCGAGCGGCGGAGATGCTCCTCGGCCTTGTGGGCGACGAAGCGCGGGTCGCGAGAATAGGGCTGGCGCGTGAGGGGGTCGCGGATGTCGCAGACGAGAGCGAGCGTCGGCACGTCCAGACAGGGATCGACGAACGCGGAGACCGGGTCGGGGAAGAGGAGCATGTCGCTCTCGTGGATCTTCTGGAAGCCGCGAATCGACGAGCCGTCGAAGCCGATGCCCTCCTCGAAGAGCTCTTCGGTCAGCTCCTTGACGGGGACGCTGAAGTGCTGCCAGCTCCCGGGAAGATCGGTGAAGCGCAGGTCAATGATCTTGACGCCGGCCTCCTTGGCCCGATAGATCACCTCCTGGGGAGTCGGTGCCGTCACCGTAGCGCGTGCCTCGACCGCTGGCCTGATCACTGTCTCGTCGATTGCCATTCGCTTCCCCTAACGTCACCCCGCCGGCTCGGAGCCATGCCTGCTGGGCGCGGCCGCGAACCCATCTCGGTGAGCCTACCGAGTGCCTGCGGGGGATCGCCATGGACAGTCAGGCCGAGAGTCCAGAGGCGATGTTTGTGCGCCGCGCCCAAGAGAAGGCGGGGCCGCTCCGGCCGGCGCGCACAAGGTCGCCAAGGCGCGTGAGGGGCCTCGGGCCCGGGCCCGCGCCAGCGAGGGTCACGCTCTCAGGCCGGGGCCCGGGGCTTCAGAGCGTCCAGCTTGGTCCGCGCCCCGTCCTGGTCCTTGAAGTAGAGCTTGTTGATCTCGATATACGGGGCCTGGTCAGCGGGGACGTCCTCCTCGGCGAAGATGGCGTCGACGGGGCAGGGGTCGACGCAAGCACCACAATCGATGCACTCCTCCGGGTCGATGTAGACCATCCGGTCGTCGTCGACCTCGTGAATGCAATCGACGGGGCAGACCTCGATGCAGGACTTGTCCTTGAGGTCGACGCAGGTCTCGGTGACGGTGTATGTCATCGGAAAGCCAGTCTACCAAGCGCTTCGAGGAATACGCCGCCTGCGTTCCCCGCCCCTCGGCCTCCTGGTGCGCGCTCGCCGAAGCGATCGTCCCCTGGCGACGTCCTGCGCCGCTATCCCGCGGCCTGGAGCACCTCGCGAATGCGCAGGCAGAGCTGGAGGTTGAGGCGCGTGTCGGGGTCGTTGAGGCTCAGCTTGCCGACCTCCTCGATGCGCCGCAGCCGGTACAGGACGGTATTGCGGTGAAGCTTGAGCCGCTGCGCCGTCTCGGTGGGGGAGCCGTGGCAGCGGAAGAAGGCGTCGAGGGTGCGCAGCAGCTCGGCGCCGCCCTTCTCGTCGTAGGCAGCGAGGCCGGCGAGGGACTCGCGGTAGAAATCGTGGAGCTCGGGGTGCTGCACCATGGCATAGAGAAGGCGGTGAAGACCGAGGTCAGCGAAGCTCACCACATGGGAGGGCTCTGCCCCCGCCTGCCCCCCAGGTTCCGCCCCCGCGTCCTCACGGGCCAGAGGGAAAGCGCCATTGAGCTTGGCTCCCATGACGATGGCCTGCTCCGCTTCCCGGTGGGAGGCGCGGATCCCGGCGAGGCCGCGCTTGCGCCGGCCGATGCCCACCACCATGGGGAGGGCGGTGGCGCCGTGGCAGTCGGCGGCCAGCTCCACGGCCCCCCGCCTCGGATCGCTGAGGTGGGGCCCGGTGATCACCACCACCGCCCCCTGGTGGGCGGCGGCGAGGCTGGGAATCTCGCGGCGCTGGGCCCAGCGCTGGGCCGCCCTGACGCCCGCCTCCGGCCAGCCCTGGGGAGGAAGGCCGGCGGCGCGGACGACGAGGACCAGGGACTCCTCGCCGAGAACGGCGCCGACCCGACGGGCGCGCTCCAGCATGGCCGCCTCGGAGCTGTAGGAGCCAGTGAGAAGAGCGGTCGCGAAATCGCCCTCGAGATCGTCACGGGCAGCCAGAACGGCCCGCTCCCGATCCAGCTCGATGGCGCACGCCGAGGCGGCCCGAGCACAGCCCAGACGGGCCAGCTGGCCGAGGTTGGCCTCCACCCCGAGGACGGAGATGTAGCCACCGATCCCATCCCGGAGGGGGATGGGAGCGGAGAGCCGAGCCATGTCGGGGGCACCGATGGGGAACTCGTGGACCGGCGGGTTCGCCGCGGAGACCACGCTGGACTCGGCGAAGCGCCGCACCGCTTCCATCTCCCTGCCCCAAGGCTGCGCGGGCGCGCCGAGCGGCAGCGCTCCGGCGGAGTGAGACACCTCGCCGTCCCCGGTCTGCCAGCAGGCGGGGAGGGAGAGGAGGGCAGCCAGGCGGTCGACGATCACCGCGGCTCCAGCGCCGGAGAGGGCGAGCTCCATGAGCTCCGCCTGCAACTCCTGGGCACGCTCGTGGAGCGCCGTCCTCTGGTCCAGGATGAAGCGGATCGTGGCCTGGTGGATGTCGGCGAGATGGGCTCCCTCGGGGAGGCGCAGGAGCGGCATGCCGAGCCGATCGGCGAACGCCACCGCGGGTGGCGCGACCTCGCCGACGACCGCCGCCGCCACCCCGCCCTTCTCGGCGAAGCTCTCCAGGACCCGAGCCAGGTCGAGCCGCTCGTCGAGCAGCTTGATCCAACGCACGGCGATGAAGGCCAGCTCCCCACCCTTCACCGGGTCGAAGGCGGGGGGCCGGGTGCGCAGCGCGGTGGCCCAGTCGACCTGCCGTTCGAGCCCGGTCCCCCCGCCGAGCAGCTCCGTACCGGCCGGGAGGGCCCCACGCCAGAGGTCCTTGACGGTGATCAAGCGCGCTCCAGGTACTGCTCGATCTCCCAGGGGGTCACCTGCCCCCGGTACTCCCTCCACTCGAGGTGCTTCACCTCGAGGAAGCGCTCGGCGAGAGTGTCACCCAGCGCATCGAGGACGATCTCGTCAGCTTCGAAGGCGGTGATGGCGTCCTTGAGGTTGTCAGGGAGGATGCCGACGTTGCGACGCTCCAGCTCGACGTCGTCGAAGCCGTACAGGGCCTCTTCGACCGGTGGCGGCAGGGCAAGGCGGCGCTCGATGCCGTCGAGCCCGCAGCGCAGCATCACGGCGAAGGCCAGGTAGGGGTTGCAGGCCGGGTCGGGGCTGCGCAGCTCGATGCGGGTGACCTGGGGACGGCCGACATGGGGCACCCGGATGAGGGCGCCACGATTGGTCCGCGCCCAGGAGACGAAGACGGGCGCCTCGAAGCCGCGCACGAGGCGCTTGTAGGAGTTGATGAGGGGCGCGAGGACGAGGCACATCCCGCTCGCGTGATGCAGCTGCCCGGCAATGAAGTGCTTGGCGGTCTCACTGAGCCCGTAGTCGTCGTTGCCGGTGAAGGCGTTCTCCAGGTCGGCGAGGCGGTTCAGGGACTGATGCACGTGCATCCCGCTCCCCGACCGGCCGAGGAAGGGCTTGGGCATGAAGGTGGCGGTGAGACCGTGCTGCCGGGCGATGGCCTTGAGCGTGTAGCGGAAGGTGACCACGTCGTCGGCCGCCTTCAGCGCCTCCTGAGCGCTGACATCGATCTCGTGCTGGCCGCTCGCCACCTCATGATGGACGGTGTTCACCTCGATGCCCATGCTGCGCAGCTGCTCCGCCATCGACTGCCGGACGGCGACGCTGGGATCGGTGGCGAAGTCGAAGTAGCCGGCCCGGTCATGGGGAGGCGGCACCGGTTGACCGCGGGCGTCCCGCTCCAGGAGATAGAACTCGATCTCCGGCCCCAGGTCGTAGCGGAAGCCGAGGCTCCGGGCATGGGCAGTGGCCCGTCGGAGCGCTCCGCGCGGGTCCCCCGGGTGCGCCTCCCCTTCCGGAGTTCGCACCCAGCAGAACACCCTTCCCGTCGGTGGCGCCGCCCAGGGAAGGACGGCGAAGGTGGTGGGGTCGGGGACCAGGTACATGTCGGACTCGGCGGTGCGGGCGACGGACTCCACTGACGACCCGTCGAACCAGACGCCGTGCTCCAGGGCGGCGGCCAGCTGGTCGGCGGGGATGGTCACCGCCTTGACCGTGCCGGTGACGTCGGTGAACTGGAGGTCGATGTGGCGGACTCCGGCCGCCTCGGCGGCGGCGACAGGGTCGCTCGGGGCGGAGCGAAGGCGGGTGGAGGCCATCAATCCCTCAACGATGAGCGTCGATTGGTACTCTGTGCATGAGAATAGGGCGAACCGAGCCCCTCTGTCCATGCCTCAGCGCACCACCTCGCGGTCAGGAAGGCGCCACTCCGGTCTCAGCGCACAAATCGTAGGCGACAACTGCCCCGCGGCTCCTGCCCACGGACACAACGCGTCAATAGATGCAGATGCACTAGGGCAACGTGGCACCCCTTGCTCTTGGGGAGATCAGGAGAGGCGCGGAGATGGTCTGCGGCACCATCGGAGCAGCTACAGCCGTGGTGGGCAGCGTCGCTGAACGCGTCCGCTCTCGGGTCGCGGAGCTCGCCGGTGGAGCCTTCGCGGTCAGGGTCTCGGTCGGTTGGGCGGTGGGCGCCGCCGCCGAGAGCCCCGATGCCGTGTGGGCTCGCGCTCGCGAAGCTCTCGGCCGAGCCAAGCGAGACGGGCGCAACCGGGTGGCCGGTGATATCGCCGGCCGCCCGGCCCCCGTCCCAGGTCGAGGCTGGACCACGCTGCTCAGCCGCACCCTCGCCTCGCAGCAGGTCAACCCCGTCTACCAGCCGGTCGTCACCCTGCCCGACGCTCGCATCGTCGCCTACGAGGGCCTGGCGCGCCCGGCCAACCTCGACGGTGCCGACAGCGTGGAGGAATTCTTCCGCACAGCCCATCGCCTGGGCGTGGTGAACGAGCTCGACTGGATCTGCCGCCGGGCGGTGGTGCGGGGTGCCGAAGGCCTTCGCCCCGAAGCGCAGCTCTACCTCAACATCGACCTCTCCGCGGTCTCCGACGTCGACGCCGACGTCGAGCAGATGGTCGAGCTGCTGCGCTGGGTTGGCCGTCCGCCCTCCAGCGTCATCCTGGAGATCACCGACGCCGATCGCTTCACCAACCTCGGCCAGCTGGCAGCGCGCAGCGATGTGTACCGCTGCGCCGGCTTCCAGATCGCCATCGACGACACGGGGCGCCCGGGGATCGGCCTCCCCCTCCTCCACGCCGTCCGCCCCGACGTCATCAAGATCGATCCCTCGATCGTCACCCGCTGCCACGAGGAGGAGGCGCGGCGCACCATCATCGAATGCATCGCGCTCGCCGCAGATATCGGGGCGACGATCGTCGCCGAGGGCGCGGACCGTTTGAGCATCGCCGACGAGCTGGCCCGCCTGGGGGTGCGGCAGGGACAGGGCTTCCTCTTCGGCCGGCCCGAGGGGTTCGCGCCGAAGACGCAGGAGCTCGAGGGGGAGGCACTGCGCAGCGAGGCCGTCGCCGGGAGCTGAGACCGCCGCGGCTCTCGGGCGGGACACGGGGAGGGACCGGAAGGGGCCTCCGGCTGCCCGTGTCACCCGGTCCGGGACAGCTCGCGCGTGCCCGGGCCAACCGCGGGGATGACCCGCGTGCGGCAGATCTCCGCGTAGACCCCGGCGCTCGGCTTGGGCCGCCTGGCCAGCGAGGTCCTGTCCACCGCCACCAGCCCAAACCTGGCCCGGTACCCCTCCAGCCACTCGAAGTTGTCGAAGCCGGTCCAGTGCAGGTAGCCGCGCACGTCGGCGCCCTGCTCCCGGGCCTGGACCGCCGCCCGCAGATGCCCGATGAGAAAGGCGGTCCGGAGCTCGTCGTCCTCGTCGGCCACGCCGTTCTCGGTGACGAGGATGGGGAGCCGGAACTCGCCCGCCAGGGCGAGGAGCGCCCGGCGCAGCCCATCGGGGTCGATGGTCCAGCCGACACTCGAGCGGGGCAGCTCGGGGTCGGGGTCCGGAGCCACGAAGAGGTTGGTCACGGCGCGGAGGTCAAAGCGCACCCTCTCCTCGCAGTAGTAGTTGACCCCGATGTAGTCGAGGGACCCGCGCAGCCCGGGCACCGTCTCCCCGCCGCCGCCAGGCGGGATCGCCCGTCCGCGAACGCAGGAGCGGATGAACCAGCGGTTGAACACGGCGTCGCACACCGCGGCGGCGCCGCGCGTGGCGAATCGCGGCGAGCTGGGCCGCACGGGCCGCTCCTGGTGGGCGATGGAGATCATCGGAGGCCCGGCCCGGCCGGCCAGGGTGCGGCGCAGGGCGGTGGTGGCCGCAGCGTGCATGCACAGGAGGGCGAGACCGGCGCGGCGAGCAGCCCGCAGGGAGCGTTGGTGGGGCGGCCACTGCCCAGCGGCGTAGGCCAGGGCGGCGAGCACGTTCGGCTCGTTGAGGGTGATCCACCAGCGCACCTCCGCGCCGAAGGCCGCGGCACAGACCGCCGCGTAGCGGGCGAACAGGCGGGGAGCGTCGGGGGCGAGGAGCCCGCCCCGGTCGGCGAGCCACACCGGCAGGGTGAAGTGATGGAGAGTGACGATGGGCTCCATCCCCAGGGCGCGGGAGGCGTCCACCACGTCGCGGTAGTGGACCAGCGCCTCGTGATCGAACCTCCCCTCCTCCGGCTCGATGCGAGCCCATTCGACCGAGAAGCGCTGGGCGGTGTTGCCCATGTCGGCGAGCATGGCCAGATCGTCGCGGTAGCGGCGGTAGTGGTCGATAGCGACGGCGGCGGAGTCCCTGCCATGGATGCGCCACGGCTCCTCCGCCTCCATGCGCATCCAGTCGTTCCACAGCCCGCCCTCCACCTGGTGCGCCGCGCTCGCCGTCCCGAGCAGGAAGCCGTCGGGGATGGGCAGCGGGCGATTCACCCGGATGGGGGGCGCGGGCGGCGGGCCGGCATCTCGCCGGAGAGTGTAGGGGAGTAGCCTGTTGCCTTCGTTTGCGGGAGAAGGGCGATGGAAGCGGCGAGCAGCCGGGAGGGGGAGCGGGTGGCGGGACGGATTGAGGTGATGACCCAAAGCCCGATCGTGCTGCCCCGGCCGGGCAGCCCACGCGCCCGGGCGCAGGAGCTGCTCGGCAACCGCCGCTGGCTCCTCGGGGTGGCCCTCGGATCGATCGCCCTCATGGTGCTGCGCAGCTCCCGCTCGTTCTGAGACGAGGACTCGTCAGCCCTTCAGACCGAGGGCGCGCAGGAGGGCGGCGTTCTCCTCCGGGCCGCCGACGCTGATGCGGAGCTGGTCGGCGTTCTCGCCGTCCGGGAAGTGGCGCACGAGGATGCGCTCCGTGCGCAGCTCAGCGGCAACGCCGGCGGCATCACCGCCCGGCGGTCGCGCCAGCACGAAGTTGGCCTGCGAGGCCCCCACCTCCCAACCCCCCCGGCGCAGCGCGCCGATGAGGCGCTCCCGTTCCGCCAGCACGAGCTCGACGATGCGGCGGTGGTGGTCGCGGTCGGCGAGGGCGGCCTGAGCGGCGGCGAGAGCCAGGCGGTCCACGGGATAGGACTCGAGGGTGGCGACGATGTCGGCGATGAGGCCGGGATCGCCGATGGCGTAGCCGACGCGCAGCCCGGCGAGCGCATGGCTCTTGGCAAAGGTGCGGACCACGATCCAGTTGGCGTGCGCGGCGAGGAGGGGGATGCAGGACTGGGGGGCGAAGTCGCAGTAGGCCTCGTCGATGACGATGACCGATTCCGTGGCGCGGAGGCGCTCCTCGAGCACCGGGGGCGAGAGCCAGGTGCCGGTCGGCGAGTTGGGGTTGCAGAGGACCCGTAGCGCACCCGGTCGCCCGCCGAAGTCGGCTGGCAGTCCGCCGCTCTCGTCCAGAGCCACCCACTCCACCCTCACCCCGCTGAGCCGGGCGAGCACCGCGAGCAGCGAATAGGTGGGCCTCGTCAGCACCACGGTTTCGCCCGGGTCGGCAAAGGCGCGGAAGCAGGCCTCCAGCACCTGATCGGCGCCGTTGCCCAGCACCACCTGCTGCGGCGCGAGCCCATGGTGGGCGGCGAGGGCCGAGCGGAGCGGCTCTCCGTGAGGGTCCGGGTAGCGGCGCAGGCCGGCGACCGCGGCGGCGACGGCGGCGCCGACGCGCGGCGACGGAGGCAGCGGCGCCTCGTTGGTGTTGAGCTTGGTCCACCCGGCGCCATCCGGTGGCTGCTCCCCGGGGGTGTAGCCGAAGTCAGGGCCGAGCGAGGCACGACGGTAGCGCGACATCGGGCTCAGGCTTGGATCCGCGCCTCGACGTCGACGGTGGAGCCGGGGGGAGCCACGGGCACAATGGTGCCGTCCGTCGCCCTGCCGTCGACCTGGAGGCTGGTGACGCGGCCACCCACCCCCGCCGGTTTCGAGACCCGGATTCGATACGTGGCGCCGCGGAAGCGGCGCGTGGCGGTGAACCCCGTCCACGCCTTGGGCAGCACCGGGTTGACGCGGAGGCCCTGGTGCTCGGGGCGTATGCCCAGGATCCACTGGGTGATGGCCACGAAGTTCCAGCTGGCGGTGCCGGTGAGCCAGGAGTTCTTCGCCTCCCCGTGGGCCGGCGCGTCACGTCCGGCGATCATCTGCGCGTACACGTAGGGCTCTGAGCGGTGGAGGTCGCTGAGCTCTTCGCGAGCCGACGGGTTGATGCGCAGGTAGTAGTCGAAGGCGCCATCGCCGTCGCCGGTCATCGCCTCGGCGATCATGATCCAGGGGTTGGTGTGGCAGAAGATCCCGGCATTCTCCTTGTACCCGGGCGGATAGGAGGTGATCTCCCCGAGCTCCAGGTGGTAGTGAGAGTAGGCGGGCTGGAGGAGGAGGATTCCGTGGGGCGTGGCCAGGCGGTCGCGCACCGCGTCGAGCGCCATCCTGGCCCGACCGTCGTCGAGCCCCACGCCCGCCATGACGGGGATGCCCTGCGTCTCGACGTAGATCCGTCCCTCCTCATTCTCCGCCGAGCCCACAACGTTGCCGAAGTAGTCGTAGGCGCGCCGGAACCAGCCCCCGTCCCAGCCGTGCTCGGCGAGCGCCGCCTCCATCTCCCCGGCCCGCCGGCGATAGGCGCCGGCCTCATCGGATCGGCCGGTGGCGCTCAGGATGGCAGCCAGCTCCTTCGCGGCGAGAACGAAAAGCCCGGCGATGAAGACGGACTCGGCGACGCCCCCCGTCCGGTTCGCCGCCACCTGGAAGGATTCACCGGGCGCCTCCGAGAAGCAGTTGAGATTGAGACAATCGTTCCAGTCGGCGCGGCCGATGAGAGGCAGGCCGTGCGGGCCGAGCCGGTCCTGGGTGAAGGCGATGCTGCGGCGCAGATGGTCGAGGAGAGGCGTCTCGGTCCCCGCCAGGTTGTCGAACCGCACCGGCTCATCGAGGATCGCGGTATCGCCGGTCTCCTTCAGGTAGCCGCTGACCCCGACGACGAGCCAGAGGGGATCGTCGTTGAACCCCGAGCCGATGTCGTCATTGCCGCGCTTGGTGAGGGGCTGGTACTGGTGATAGGCGGCGCCGTCGGGAAGCTGGGTGGCGGCAAGGTCGAGGAGGCGCTGGCGCGCCTGCCCGGGGATCATCTGAACGAAGCCCAGGAGGTCCTGGTTCGAGTCCCGGAACCCCATGCCACGCCCGATCCCCAACTCATAGAAGGACGCTGACCGGCTGAGGTTGAAGGCGACCAGGCACTGATATGCGTTCCAGATGTTCACCATCCGGTTGGCGTGGGGGGACGGTGTGTCGACCTGCACAGCGGAGAGCAGCTCATCCCAGCGCCGGCCGAGGGCGATGATCGCGGTCTCGACGTTCTCGGGACGGAGCCAGTGCTCGATGACTGGGCGCACCCCGCCCTTGTTGAGAATGCCGGAGCAGGGAGGATCGAACTTCTCCGCCTCGGGATTCTCGAAATAGCCGAGGACGAAGACGATCTCGCGCTCCTCGCCTGGGCCCAGCTCGAGGCGCAGATGATGCGCACCGTGGGGTGCCCAGCCGCCGGCGACGGAGCCGCTGCACTCGCCGCGCTCGACGGCGAGGGGGCGGGCCCAGCCCCGGTGGGCCCCGAGGAAAGCATCGCGCTGGGTGTCGAACCCGGCGAGAGGCTCCGAGCAGGCGAAGTAAGCGAAGTGGTTGCGCCGCTCCCGATACTCGCTGCGGTGATAGATGATCCCCGCCTCGACCTCGACCTCACCGATGGAGAGGTTGCGCTGGAAGTTGGTGGCGTCGTCCTGCGCGTCCCAGAGGCAGAACTCGATCGACGAGAAGACCGAGAGCCGGCGCCCCTCGGCCTTCAGGTTGGTGAGGCGCAGCCGCCACACCTCGAGCGTCGCGCCGAGGGGCACGCAGTAGAGGGTCTCGGCCCGGATGCCGTCGTGGACCGCGGCGATGACGGTGTAGGAGAGACCGTGACGGCACTCATAGGCGTCGAGCGGCGTGCGGGTGGGCTGCCAGGAAGGTGACCAGTAGTCGCCGCTCGCATCGTCGCGGATGTAGAGGTAACGACCGCCGACATCGAGGGGAGCGTGGTTGTAGCGGTAGCGCGTGATCCGGCGCAGGCGGGCATCGCGAAAAAAGGAATAGCCGCCTGCCGTGTTGGAGATGATCCCGCAGTAGTCCTCCATCCCCAGGTAGTTGATCCAGGGTAGGGGGGTGTCGGGGCGCGAGATCACGTACTCCCGGCGCGCATCGTTGAAATGGCCGTAGCGCAAGCGCAGCTCCTTGTGGGATGTCGGGCACGGCCCAGGCGCGGACGAGCCGCGCCAAGCCGAACCGGCCGGCGGAGATCCGCCGGCCGGCCGGCCCTTCCACCAGGGTGGTGGGGCCTATGCGAGTGTTGGCTGCCGATCGCAGATCAGCGAGATTCTTCTCTCAGACCGCCTTGAGCTGCATGAGGATGTAGGGAAGCTCAGGAGAGCTCGGCGAGGGGTCCATGTATGGGTTCTTGGCGTCCGGCCAGCCCGTGTAGTCCTTGCTGCTGAAGACGTTCCAGTCCGCACCGTAGAGGAGCGGCGCCTCCGGCACGTCCGTCGAGATCAGGTTGGCGAGCGGCGCCACCACGCTGGGGATATTGCCAGTGCTGGGGTCGGTGCTCGCGTACGCCTTGAGGTCGCTGAGGGCGGTGGCGGCGTTCGGATCGCTCTTGAACCCGGTGTAGTCCGCCGATGTTCCGCTGATCGAGGTGTCGAGCCAGTCATCGAGCTGGACATAGGGGGTCGACCCGCCGTTGCCCCAGTGGAGGGCGACCTGCCAGTTGTTGGGGCTGGTGGTGAGGGTGGTGTTCCAATCCGAGTAGCCCACCGCCGGCTTGGTGGTCACGTCCATGCCGAGTGCCTGCAGCTCTTGGGAGACGAGCTGGGCATCCTCCCAGTAGTCGGTGAAGGCCACGGGGTCGTACACCGAGAAGCTGATGTCCTGGCCGTTCTTCTCCCAGCAGTCGACCGGGTTGTTGCTGGTGCAGTTGGAGGCCGGCGTGTACTTGCCGCCGCTGTACTTGGAGCCCGTCGGCGGCGTGTAGCCGTCGTTCTTCAGGAGGTCGTACACATCATCCCCGCTCGGCAGCTTGTCGGTGGTCGCGGTGGAGGCGTCCGGGACGTTGCCGGTCGTGGATAGGTCGTTGAGGAGGTTCGCCGGGGTGTCGACCTTCTGGTTGGGTTCGATGAGGGCGCTGGAGGAGCTCGCCGGCTGCTCGTAGCCGGACTCTCCGAGGAGACCCAGGGCGTTGCGGTCGATGCCGTAGCTCACCGCCTTGCGGACCTGGGGATCGCTGATCCCGGTGGCGCCGCCGTTCCCGGGATTGAGGTTGAACCACAGCATGACGGTGTTCCCACCCGCGAACCAGGCGTTGTTGTGCTGCGGGTCGAGGTTGACCCAGTTGGCGTAGACGTTGGGGACGTCGTTGCCGGCCCAGTCGAGGGTGCCCTTGGTCATGGCCGTGATCACGTCGGTGTTGCTGGCGACGTAGGGAACGTCAATCTCGGACTCCGGCGGCTTGCCGCCCCAGTAGTGGGGGTTCGGGGTGAACTTCACCACCTGGTTCGAGTAGGTCGTCGGGACGAACGGACCGGTGCCGATGGCCTTGGTATGGCTCAAGGTCAGGGTCGGGTTCGCCGCCAGCTGGCTGGCCAGCGACGAGGGCACGATGTAGGTCTGGCCCAAGATGTTGTAGGTGTTGGTGAACTGCGGCGAGCTGAAGTGCAGGGTGACTTGGTTCCCGTTCACGGTCGGGGCCGAGGCCTCCGGCGGGTCACCGTAGATGTTCGTCTTGGGGTTGGTGATCAACATCTTGAAGGTGTCGGCCACGTCCTGAGGCGTGAACGCCGACCCGTCGCTCAACTTAACGCCGGAACGGATCGTGACCGTCAGGTTCTGACCGGTGGAGTCGAACTGGTACTTCGTCGCCAGCCACGGATGGTTCTGCGCAGCGTCGAGCGCATCCATCTCGTACAGCGGCTCCCAGATGAGAGCCTGCTGGGTCAGCGCATGGATCCACGAGTTGCTGTCATAGGGATTGAAGTCGTCGCTGAAGGTGGTTCCGGTCGTCGGCTCCTCGGCGAGGGCTGGACCTCCGGAGGATGTCTGTCCCCCGGTGCTGGTCGAGCCGCACGCCGCAGCCGCGATCGCCGCCACTCCGAGCAGCGACAGCAGGGCATTTCGCTTCATGAATATGAGTTCTCCGTAAGCGCGCCCGCAGCCGGACGCGCGTCTCTGACAAAGGTGCCGTTATGCGGTGTGCCGGCCGGGGACGAGCGGGCCCCTCCCCATCGACACGGGGCCGCCCTCGGCGGAGCCCGGAACGCTACATAGTCCATACCTCCTCAGTCCTCCTCTGGGTGGTTGCGGTCGACCGGCTCCCCCAGGGGGGGCACGGCTTTCAGTGATGAGGTGGTGGCGTCGACGCGGCGCAGGGCCGGGTCGACGTGAAGCCAGCACGAGGCGGTGTGGCCCGAGGCCACGCTGATGGCTTCGGGAGCGCGCTGCCGGCAGATCGGCATGGCGTGGGGGCAGCGGGGATGGAAACGGCAGCCGCTGGGCGGAGCGGTGAGGTTGGGCGGCGCTCCCTGCCCGGTGAGCCGCGTCGGCTCCGCCCGCTCCGGGTCGGGGGCGGCGGAGAGCAGCAGCTGGGTGTAGGGATGGGCCGGCTCGTCGGTCAGGCTGGCGCTCGGCGCCACCTCGAGCACCTCCCCCGCGTACATCACCATGATGGTGTCGGCCAGGTAGCGGGCCGAGGCGATGTCGTGCGTCACGTAGAGAATGGCGAGCCGCTCCCGGTCGCGCAGGTCAGCCAGCAGGTTGAGGACCCCCAGCCGGATGGAGACGTCCAGCATCGACACCGGCTCGTCGGCGAGCAGCACCCGCGGCCGCACCGCCAGGGACCGGGCGATGGCCACCCGCTGCCGCTGCCCTCCCGACAGCTCGTGGGGGAACTTCCCGGCAAAGGTCTGCGGCGGCTCCAGCGCGACCCGGCGCAGAAGGTCGCGCACCCCAGCCTCGACGTCGTCCACCACGTGGTGGATCTCCAGCGGTCTGGCCAGGTGGTGACGCACCCGGTGCACCGGGTTGAGCGAGGCGAAGGGGTCCTGGAACACCATCTGCACCTGCGCCGCGTAGGAGCGTGGGCGGCCTCCCGGCGCCTGCTCCCCGTCCAGGAAGATCTTCCCGCTGTCCGGCGCGAGGATCTTGGCAAGGAGCCGCGCCACCGTCGTCTTTCCCGACCCCGACTCCCCCACCACGGCCGTCACCCTCCCCGCCGCCAGCGCGATCGAGACGTCGTCGACGGCGTGCAGCGGCACCCGCCGGGAGAACACCCCCCGGGCGCTCTTCACCTGGAAGTGCTTGGTGAGGTGGCGCCCCTCCAGCACAGCCGGGGCGGCCACCGCAGCCGAAGTCTCCACCGCCGCGCTCACCGCCTCCACCTCCCCGGCACCGCCGCACCCCCCTTGAGCTGCGCCAGGGGGTCGGCCTGAGCCAGCTCCTCCGGCACCGACGCATCTCCACGGTGGAGCCAGCAGGCCACCTCTCGATCCGAACCCCCGAGCGGCGCCAGCACCGGCATCTCCCGCCGGCAGCGCTCCATCACCCAGGGGCAGCGAGGGTGGAAGGCACACCCGGTGGGCAGCGCCCGCAGGTCGGGTGGAGACCCCGGGATCCCCTCCATGGGCAGCCTCTCGCCGTGCATCGGCGGGAAGCAGTGGAGCAGCCCATACGTGTAGGGCAGCCGCGGAGCGTGGAAAAGCGATCGCGCCGGCGCTCGCTCCATCATTCGCCCCGCGTACATCACCGCGATGTCGTCGGCCAGCTCCACGAGGAGCGACAGGTCGTGGGTGATGAAGAGGGCGGCGAACCCCAGGCGGTCACGCAGTCCCATCAGCTCGTCGAGGATCTCGCGCTGCGTCACGACGTCGAGCGCCGTGGTCGGCTCGTCGAGGATCATCACCTGCGGCTCCAGGGCCAGGGCCAGGGCGATCATGGCCCGCTGGCGCATTCCCCCACTCAGCTCGTGGGCGTAGCTGTCCAGCCGGTCGCCGCTCATCCCCACCATCTCCATCAGCTCCGCCGACCTCTCCCGGCGCCCCTTCTTGTCCAGCTCCGGCCGGTGCACCCGCAGCATGTCGTCGAACTGGGCCCCGATGGTGATCACGGGGTTGAGCGCGTTGAGCGCTGACTGCAGCACCACCGAGATCTCCGACCACCGCACCCGGCGCAGGTCTGCGTCGCCGGCGCGCAGGAGGTCGATGGTCCTCCCCTTCCCCTCCTCCCAGCCGTGGAAGAGCACCTCCCCGGCGGTGATCACCCCGGGGCTGCGCAGCAGCCGGATGGCCGCCATCGCCAGGGTCGACTTCCCGCTCCCTGATTCCCCCGCCAGCCCCAGCACCTCTCCCCGGCGCAGGGTCAGGTTGCAGTCCACGACGGCGTGCACCGCCTCCCGCCCGTACCCGTAATCCACGGACAGCCCCCGGATCTCCAGCACCGGCTGCGCCTGGCCCCGCCCGCTCAGCGCCGCTGCCCCGCTCACGACGCCACCACCTCTGACCCGGCCACCCGCTCTCCCCGCCGCCCACGCGGGGCGTGCAGCACCGGGGTGTAGCCGAGCCGCGAGCGCAGGCTGATCCCCGCTCTGCGGGCTGCCTTGCGGGACAGCCCGGCGGCCCTGAGCCGCGGATTGATGAACTCGTCGATCCCGAAGTTGAGCAGGGCAAAGGCCATGCCCATCAGGGCCACGATCACCCCCGGCGGCGCCCACCACCACCAGTATCCGGTCTGCACCCCGTTGGCCTCGAAAGCCCAGTACATCATCGTTCCCAGGCTCCATGGCCCTTCCGGAGGAAAGGCCACGAGGCCCAGAAAGGCCAGCGCCGTGTAGGCCCCGATGGCGTAGATGGTCGTGAACAGGAACGACGAGGCGACGATCGGCACCAGGTTGGGCAGGACCTCGACGACGATGATCCGAAACGGCAACTCCCCCGACACCCGCGCCGCCTCCACGAAATCCCGGTTGCGCAGCGAGAGGGTCTGGGCCCGCAGCACCCGCGCCGAGTACGACCAGGCGGTGATGGCCACCATGAGCGCGATCAGCACGATGCTCCCCGCCCCTCCCACCCCCGTCGTGGCGCTGAGGATGAATCCCGCCAACACGACGAGGAGGGCCAACCCGGGGATGGAGAGGAAGACGTTGGCGAGGAGGGAGAGAAGCTCGTCGGCGATCCCCCCGAGGTAGCCGGCGCTCACTCCCACGAGGATGGACAGCGCGGTGGAGATCACCCCCGCCAGGACGCCGACGAAGAGGGTCGCCCGCACCGAGCTCAGCAGCTGGGACCAGACATCCTGGGCGTTCCCCGTCGTCCCGAACCAGTGGCCCGGAGTTGGGCTCAGCGGCACCAGGGTGTGCACCGGCGGGTTGTACTGGTTGGTGCCAGTGCCCGGCTCCAGCACCTTGTGCATGAAGCCGTGGATGCTCGTGTAGTCGGGAGAGTACGGAGAGATCATGGGGCCGATGGCGGCGAGCACCAGGAACAGGGCAAGGAGGAGGAGCCCCGCCACCACCTTCGGGGAGCGGGGCAGCCTGACGGCGCGGAAGCGACCCGCGGCCTCCTGGGCGGGCGCCTCGGTGAGGTCCAGGGCGGGTCTCGGCTCGGTCATCGCCTCACCCCTCCTGCCGGGCCCGGGGGTCGATGAACACGTAGACGACGTCGGCCAGGAGGTTGGCCACGAGCACAAAGGCGATGACCACGATGAAGATGCCCTGGACCAGCGTGTAGTCGAGCTTGCTCAGCGCGTCGAAGAGGTGGAAGCCGATCCCCGGATAGCTGAAGATGAACTCCACCAGAAACTGCCCCGCCACCACCAGGCTCAGGGCGATCGTGAAGTTGGAGATCGAGGGCAGCATGGCGTTGCGGGCCGCGTACCACACGACGCGCGCCGGGTGCAGCCCCTTGGCCCGCGCCACCAGCACATAGTCCTCGTCCATCGTCGTGATCATCTGGTTGCGCATCCCCAAGAGGAACCCGGCCACGGAGGCGAGCACCACGGTGAGTGCGGGCAGGAAGGCGTGCCCGATGATGCTCGAGATGTACGGCCAGTTGAAGCCTTGATCGCCGGCCACGGAGGCGTCGTAGCCCCCGGAGGTCGGAAACCAGCGGCCGAGCAGGACGACCGCCACCTGCGCCAGGAAGAAGTACGGCACCGCTTGGAAGAAGGTGGCCGCCGGCGCCACCCAGTCCAGGAATGACCCCCTGAGCCAGGCCATCAGGATCCCGATCACCGTGCCCAGGACAAAGGCGATCACCGTGCCCACCGCCAACAGCCCGAGGGTCCAGGGCAGGTACGAGCCGATCAGCCCCATCACCGGCTGGTCGCTCTCGCTCCAGGAGTTGCCCAGGTTGCCGCGGACCACGTTGCCGAGGTACGTGAAGTACTGGGAGATCTCGCTCGCCTGGGTCCCCTCGCTCACCCCCGTCCTGGCCTGGGGTGGCTGGGACAGCGCCTTGGTGAGGGTGACCACGTCCCCGCTGATCGACTTGATCACCCCCGATCCCCCGCTGCCGAAGCTCACCGCCGAGCCGACGTCGAACCACCCCCCCTCGCCGGGGTAGACGGCGAAGCTCGTCCTGGTCGGCTTCGGTGAGTCCTGCACCGTCGAGCTCGGTCCGGTGCCGAACTCCTTCTCGATGGCCTGGGCGCAGTAGGCGTTGCAGCCCCCGGTGGCGCTGGCGTCGGCGACGGCCACCGCCACCGGATCCCCGGGCACCGCCCGCGGGATGATGAAGGCCACCGTCACCCCGAACCAGAAGGCCAGGATGTAGAAGCCCAGCCGGCGGGAGAGTCGGCGCACCCTACTTGCCTCCCACCACCCGCCCCAGCGGGACGGGCGCGGAGGAGAGGCGCACCTCGAGACGGGTGGTGAGGAGCACCTTGCGCGGAGCCTGATCGGGCGTGTGGATGGCCCCCAGCAACAGCCGGCCCATCTCCCGCCCCATCTCCTCGATGGGCTGGCGCACGCTGGTGAGCGGCGGCTGCAGCGCCGCCGCCAGCGGGTCGTCGTCGTAGCCGACGACCGCCACCTCCTCGGGCACCCGGCGCCCCGCCTCGGCCAGCGCCTGCAGGGCTCCCGCCGCCATGAGGTCAGAGGCCACGAACACCGCGTCCAACCGAGGCCGCCGCTGCAGCAGGGCGCGCATCGCCCGCAGCCCGCCGTCGCGGGTGAAATCACCCTCCTCGATCAGCTCTCCGTCCTCGCCCAGACCCGCCGCCTCCACCCCCAGCTCGTAGCCGCGCAGGCGGTCCTGTCCCGCGGGCACGTCCTGACGCCCGGTGATGGTGGCGATCAAGCCTCTCCCGCCCTCCACCAGGTGGGCCACGGCGCGGGCTGCCCCGGCCACGTTGTCGACGTCGACGTAGGTGAAGCGCTCTGGTTCGGGGGGACGTCCGCCGATCACCACCGGGATCCCCCGCGCCGCCAGCCGCCTGGGAAGGGGATGGGAGGCGGGGAGCGAGACGAGCAGGACACCGTCCGCGTGACCGGCGATGGCGTAGCGCTCGAGGCGGTCGACATCCGCGCTCGTTTGCGGGGCGAGGAGGGTGAGCTGCATGCCACGGTTGCTGAGGACGTCGCCCAGGCCGCGCATCAGGCGCGGAAAGAACGGGTCGCCGAAGAGCAGGGTGGTGGGCTCAAAGACCACCAGGGCCACGGTGTCGCTCCGTCCCGTTGCCAGGGCCCGGCCGGCGTGATTGGGGACGTAGCCGAGCTGGGCTGCCGCCCGCTCCACAGCCCGCCGGGCCTCCTCGCTCACGCGGGGGTTGGCGGTGAGGACACGTGACGCCGTGGCGCGGGAGACACCGGCGAGCTGTGCCACGTTCTCCAAGGTGACCTTTGTGCCAGGGTCGTTCATGAGAGCGGTTCCACACTCTAGGCAGCGGCGGACGGGGTGTCAATCACCCCAGCGGGTGAGTGCCCGCCAGCAAGCACCACGAGATCCCTCCGGCCGCTCCTACCAGTTCAGAATGCTTGCGCCCGGTGGTCAACTGCCAGGGCCGCTGGACATGGGCTCGAGCGGGACGAGTGTCCCGACCTGGGAGGCGCCGCCGGTGGAGCGCTTCCATGCCGACGGCGCTTGGCTCGCGCCTCCCCGGCGGGAGGGCTCGGCGTTTGACGGGCTGGGTCGACGCCTCGCCCTCCCCGGCTGGGCCATGGGGGAGACTCTCGACCGGCGCGGGGGCCGCGCTGGTGAGAGCGGTTCCACACTCTAGGCCGGGGGGCGTCTGATCGTCAAGAGGGCGGCCGTGCCGGAGGAGGGACCTCCGCCCCAGTGAAGATGGCCAGGAAGAGCACCTCGAGAAGGAGCCGCGGCTGCGCGTTGACAGCCACCGCGGCGGTGGCCTCGAGAAGGGCGTCGAGGATCTCGCTGCAGCGCGCGGGGGAGAGCCTGGCCGCCCAGGCGGCGAGCGCTGCTTCCCGGCCGCGCCAGCGGGTGAGCTCCGGGGCCCCGGCGGCGGCGGCCGCCACGTCGCGGGCCCAGCTGGCCCACAAGGCAAGCTCGACGAGGAGCCGCTCCCGGCCTTCGGCCCCGGCGGGCGGGGCGAGCTCGGCGGCCCCGGAGAGGACGTCGCCGACTCCCCGACCGGCCACGGCCAGGAAGCGGTCGAGAACGGCAAGCTCGCCGGCCCGAGCGGTGGGGTCCCTGGCCAGGCGGAGGGCGCGGCCGGGTCTCCCCGCGGCCAGGCCCGCCGCCTCGACGGCCACCGCTTCGGGCATGGCGTGGGTGCCCTGCAGCCAGGCTTGGATCGCGGCGCTCGGCACGGGGGCCAGGGACACGCGCTGGCATCTGGAGACGATGGTGGCGGGGAGCGCCTCGGGGCTCCGCACGGTGACCAGGAGATGGCTTCCCTCGGGCGGTTCCTCGACCGTCTTGAGAAGGGAGTTGGCCGCCTGCTCGGTGAGCCTCTCGGCGCGGGCGATGATCCCCACCCGGAGCCCTCCCGCGTAGGGACGAAGGGCGAGGAACTCCTGGAGGCTCCCCCTCTCCTTCCCGGCTCGCACCCGGTCGATGCGGATGGCCTCCTCCTCCGAATCCTCGAGCCAGAGGTCGGGGTGGGTGGTGAGCCCTCCGGGCCAGCCGTCCTGCTGGAGGAGCTCGCCTGCCAGGCCCAGGCAGAGCGTGGTCTTGCCGACCGCCTCCGGGCCGGTCACCAAGAGGGCGTGGGCGAGGCGGCCGGACTGGATCGCCGTGCGCAGGCGCAGGACGGCTTGGGCATTGCCGATGACGTCACCCAGCCCAGGCCAGGTGTTGGCCACAGGTTCTGGGGCTGGCCTGGAGCGAGGCCGTCGAGCCATGCTCATCTCGCCTCCCTTTCGCTCTGACCCGCGCTTGGCCGTCATCCGCCGAGTGTAGGCAGGAGCGGCGACGCTGCCGATGGCGCCGGCTCGCGGCTTGACGATCCGCCCTCCAGAGCTCCAAGTGCTTGGGGTCCTTGAGCGGAACGAGGAACGAGCCTTTCCTCGTTGAGCGTATGCGCCCCACGAGCACGTGTGGCCGCCGAGGCTGAGAGGTCTGGCACGATGGCCCGATGCTTGACCCCTCGGACCAATGGCCCCGCCGCGCGGCGGCCACACTCCGTCCCCGGCCGCAACGCGGCCGCCCGGCCTGGAGGGTCCCCTGGGACTTCGGAGACGTCCTGCTCTTCCTCGTCCTCTATGTCGCCGGCTCGCTCATCCTCGGCGAGATCGCCACCGCCGGCATCTGGCACACCCTGGGCGAGCACCTGCTGGTCGGGGCTTCGAACGCCGAGCTGAGGGCGGCCGGCAGCCTCGCCCTCCAGGCGGCGGTGGACGCCATGGCCCTCGCCATCGTTCTCGGCCTCGTCCTCGGGCGGCGCCGGGCCGGCATCGCCGCCCTCGGCTGGCGGATGCCACGAGCCTTCTGGGTCCCGCTGGCGGGCCTCGCCGCGGTGCTCGCCCTGGTCGTCCTCACCCTCATCGCCGACGGCATGCAAGCTCTCTTCCCCCAGGTCCAGAACGGCCAGGTTCACGAGGTGCAGGGGGACTACAGCCACTATCTCGCCTTCGCCATCCCCGCCGTGTCCGTCGTCGCTCCCATCGCCGAGGAGACGTTTTTCCGCGGCTTCGTGTACGGGTGGATGCGACGCCACCTCAATGTGCCCACGGCAGCGGTGCTCTCCGGCTGCTTCTTCGCCCTCGTGCACTTTCAGCCCATCATCCTCATCCCCCTCCTTGTCCTGGGTGTCGGCCTCGCCCTCCTTTACGAGTACTCGGGCTCGCTCCTCCCGGGGATGATCGTCCACGCCCTCTTCAACCTCGTGGAGGTCATCGGGATCCTTTTTCCCGGACACCTCCCCTTCGGGCTCTAGTCGGGAAGCGGAGTGGTGCGGGGAGAGCCCGCGCTCGCCGCTGCGCGGGCTTGGCGCCAGACGCCGACGATGCGCTGCAGAGCGGTGACGTTGGTGAGGACGGCAAGCACCCACAGGGCCCAGATCAGGAGCGGCGAGAAGACGAGGCCGACGGCGGTGATGACGACGCGCTCGGGACGGGCCAGCAGGCCGCCATCGCCGCTGAAGCCGAGTGACTGGGCGCGCGCCTTGGTGTAGGAGACGAGGAGCGATCCGGCCAGGGCGATGATGACAAGCATGGCCGGAAGCGCGCTGACCCGCTGCGCGACGTAGTGGTAAAGAAGGGCGGCGTAGGTGATCACCTCCGCATACCGATCGGTGGTCGAATCCAGGAATGCTCCGTACGGACGCATCTTCTCGGTGACGCGGGCCACGGCGCCGTCGAGGATGTCGAAGAGACCAGCGAAGAGGAGGACGAGACCTCCGGCGAGGAGCAGCCCGAGACCGATGAGCACCGCCGCTCCGGCGGTGATGGCGAGGCCGGTCAGGGTGAAGACGTTGGGCGGGACGCGACGCAGGTGGAGCGCGCTCACGAGCCGCCTGGCCCCGGACCGGACCCACGCCTGGAAGCGGGCGGTGAACATGGAACGTCAGTCCGAGACGGCGACGAGCTGAGCCTGGGCGCGCTCGCGGGCCTGCGCATAGACCTCGAGGATCCCGTCGACCACCACTCGCCAGTCGTAGCCCTGCGCCGTCGCGATGCCGTGCCGGCTCATGCTCCGGCGCTGCGCCGGGTCACCGAGCAGCCCGGTGATGGCCTGGGCCCAGGCCGCCGGCTCGCCGGGAGGCACGAGCAGCCCCTCCCGGCCCGCGTGGACCACGTGGGAGAAACCGGGGATGGCCGAGGCGATCACGGGGACACCGGTCGCCATGGCCTCGAGGAGCACGATGCCGAAGCTCTCCCCGCCCGTCGCCGGCGAGCAGAAGATGTCGGCGCTGGCGTAGATGCGGGGCAGCACCAGCCCATCGACGTGGCCGAGGAAGCTGACGTCGGGAACGCCGTCTGCCTCACAGCGCCGTTCGTACGCCCAGCGCATCGGGCCGTCGCCGATCACGACGAGGCGCGCATCATCCCGGCGCTGGCGCAGGAGGGCGTAGGCCTCGAGGAGGGTGGGGAGCCCCTTGCGCGGCTCCATCCTGCCCACGAAGAGGATGGTCGCCTTGCCCTCGCTGCGCAGCGCGGCGATGGGATCCAGGCTGGGGCGAAAACGCCTCCCGTCGATGCCGTTGGGGACGATGGTGTAGTTGCCCTCGAAGTAGCGGCTGATGAACTCGCGCGCCGGCTCGCTGACGCAGATGAGGCCATGGAGCCGGTGGAAGTAGCGAGCCAGCACGGGACGACCGTAGTAGTAGCCAAGGTTGCGACGGGCGGTGGCGTGGAAGGTGCCGACGTTGGCGCCGCGATGCAGCCGGAGAGTGGTGATGGGCAACCCAGGGACGAGCGGCTCGTGGTAGTGGACGACGTCGAATCCCTGCCGAGCGAGGAGGGAACGGACCCGGCGCACGAGGTGGAAGGAGAGCGCGATGCGCGCCACCGAACCGTTGCCCCGCACCGGCACGCTGCGCCCGATGCGCACGTAGCCGGGGATGCCGTGGTCGTCGCCGACCCGCGAGGAGGGGGCCAGGATGGTCACCTCATGGTCGCGGCGGCGCAGCTCGCCAGCGAGATGCCGAACGTGCTCGGTGACGCCACCGGGATGAACGAAGTCGTAGGGGGAGACGAGACAGACCTTCATGGGTACACGGCCCCGGAGGTCAGGAGCCCCAGATGGGGTCGAGCACGTGCCACTGCTCGGGGTATTCGGAGATCACCTCCTCGAAGCGGCGCAGCACTTCGCCCACCACGCGTCGCTTCTCCGCATCGCGGGGCGCGGAGGCGTCGTATTCGATCTCGGGGTGAACGAGGATGGCCGTGCCCGAGGGGATGCGGGGCAGGATGACGGGAAGGATCACCGCCCCAGAGCGCATGGCCACGTCGATGACCCCCACCGGGATGCGGGCGGGGGCGCCGAAGAAGTCATGCAGCTCGCCATTGCCGATGAGGTCGCGGTCCATGGCCAGGGCGATGGCCCCACCGCCGCGGAGAATGCGCAGCACCTCACGCATGGCGGCGGCACCGAGGCGCCGAGCGGTGGCGTTGTCCCCCTCCCGGATGGCGGCGATGTCGATGGGAATCACCTTCACCCCCTGCGCCACCCGCGACCCGACGACGCGTTCGAAGAGCTGGGGCGGCCGAAGGTACTCGGCGAGCAGCGCCATGGGGTAGCCGAGGCTGTTGCCGGCGGCGAGCCCACGTTCCCAGGCCCCGAGATGCAGGGAGACGGCCACCACCCCGCGCCCCTTCTCGAAGGCCGTCAGGTAGCCGTCGATGTTGTGGACGATGAGGCCCTCGGAGATGGTGTCGCCCTCGAAGCGCATGGCCATGACGTCCACCCAGGTCCGGGCCAGGTCGCGGAGGTTGCGGCGCACCAGGGCGCGCAGCCGGCGAGGGCTGAGATCGCTGCGGACGTGGGCGAGATTGCTGCGCAGGCCGGCGACAGCCCCGGGGTGGACCGTCCGGAAGACCTCGACGGAGGCGACGGCGAGCGCGTACGCCGTCCGGCGGGGAAGCACGCGGACCAATGCCTCGGCGACCCGGTAGGCGTAGTAGGCGAGCATCGGGCCACCGCCGGGACCGGCCCCGGCGGTCACCTGTGCCGGCGACTGGCCGCTCGGGCCCTGCTCGATCTGCTGGCTGAGGGTGCTCATCGGCACCCCCCCCAGCGGGCGCGGACGAAGGGGCGCGGCGCCACCCTGAGAGGCTAGCAGGGAGACGGTCTACTCGGAAGTGGTGGCGGTCAGCACGGCGGCGGCTTCGGGGGCGTGTCCATTGCCCTCCACTGCGGGAGGCCTGCCGTTGCCCGCCGGTGCCCCGGCGATGAAGGCCTCGGTGAGCTCGCGGGCGCGGGCGTCCGTGTACTGCTTGGGCGGCGACTTCATGAAGTAGGAGGAGGGCTCCTCGAGGGTGCCCGAGAGCCCACGCTCTAGCCCCAGCTTGCAGCAGCGCACAGCGTCGATGACGATCCCGGCGCTGTTGGGGGAGTCCACGACCTCCAGCTTGAGCTCGACATTGAGGGGAACGTCACCGAAGGAGCGGCCCTCGAGGCGGATGTAGGCCCACTTGCGATCGTCGAGCCAGCGCACGTAGTCCGACGGTCCGATGTGGATGTTGCGGTCGTCGAGGGGCTGGTCGAGCTGGGAGCGCACGGAGTTGGTCTTGCTGATCTTCTTGCTCACCAGTCGCTCGCGCTCCAGCATGTTGAGGAAGTCGGTATTGCCGCCGAAGTTGAGCTGGTAGGTGTTCTCGATGCGCACCCCGCGCTCCTGGAAGAGCCGGGTGAGCACGCGGTGGAGGATGGTGGCGCCCACCTGGGACTTGATGTCGTCGCCGATGACCGGAACGCCCGCCTTGCGGAATCGCGCCTGCCAATAATCCTCACGGGCGATGAACACGGGCATGCAGTTGACCATGCCGCAACCCGCGCTCAGGATCTGCTCCGTATACCACTTGGCCGCCTCCTCGCTGCCCACGGGGAGGTAGTTGACCACGACATCGGTGCCGGTGTCCTTGAGGAGAGCGACGATGTCGGCGGTGGGTCCGGGGGCCTTGACGATGACCTCGGAGAGGTACTTGCCCAGGCCATCGTGGGTCATCCCACGAGCCACGGGCACGCCCTGGTGGGGCACGTCGGCGAACTTCACGGTGTTGTTCTGGCCGCTGAAGACGGCCTCGGAGAGGTCCTTGCCGACCTTGTCGCGGTCGATGTCGATGGCAGCCGAGAACTCGATGTCCGAGATGTGGTAGCCGCCCAGAGCGACGTGCATGAGACCGGGGACCCGCTCCTCCGGGTCGGCATTGCGGTAGTACTCGACACCCTGCACCAGCGAGGAGGCGCAGTTGCCGACGCCGATGATCGCGACACGAACCTTCTTGCTCACGGGACTCCCTCGGTGACGGGCGCGGCCAGCGCCTCGATGCTGTGGACGGCTGGGGTCGGCTCGGCGGCGGACAGCGGCCCGGCCTGACCGGCGAGGATCTGAACGAAGCTCTCGAGGTGGCGTGAGATGGCCTCGCGGTCGAGGCGGCAGAAGACCTCGCGCCCCTCCCGCCGCGTCGAGACGACCTGGGCGTGGCGAAGGATGCGCAGATGCCAGCTCATGCGCGGCTGGCTCACCTTGCAAATCTCGGCAAGCTCGGAGACGCGCACCTCGCCGCTCCGGGCGAGGACCTCGACGATGGCCAGCCGGGTGGGATTGGCCAGCCCCTCGAAATACACGGAGAGATCCCAGGCACCCGCCGCGATGGCCCCCGGCACGGCCCGCCGGGGTGGGTGCTGACGCATAACCGACTCTTTCATAAAGCTTGGATGAATAAAGGATAGCGTATGCGTTCGCCGGGCGCAACCCGCAGCGCCCGGTGGGCTGCGATGATCGGCCGGTGCAGAGCCCCCATGGCCTGGCCGGCTTCGAGGCTCCCGAGCCGCCCCGAGGGAGGGCCGCGGCGGTCCGGACGAGCTTCCCGGCGCGGCGGCCCACCGCCCTCGTCGTGCCCCTGGCCCTCACCACCGAGGCGGCGGGGGTGCTCATCCTCGCCTCCACCCATCAGGCCATCGGCTGGTTCGTGATCGCCGCTCCGCTGGTGGCACTCCTCGTCACCGGGGCCCTGTTCCGGCCCCGGCTGGAGCTGGTGCGCGAGGGGATACGGCTTCGCCAGTACCCGTTCTCGAGCCTCACCCGGTGGGACGTCGTGGACTCGATCGGGCTGACCCGGGCCGGCAACCGGATCATCCTCGCCTATCGCCTCAAACCCGGGATCCCGCCGCCCCGGCGGCAGCCGGTGGCGGCCCTGCTCCGGGCCGCGGGGCGGCCCTTCGACGGCGGCTTCTTCGCCGACTCTCTGCGTGGCGACCCCCAGGAGATCCTGGCGGCGGTCTCCGCCCATCTCGCCGACCCCGGCCGGCGGGAGGGCCTCCCCAGCGCGCGTCGCTGAGGGCTGGGCTCGACGCCAGCCTCAGACCGTGAGACGCCCCGAGGAGACCGGGGTCCGGACCGGCTCCGCCTCTCCCGTCGGGCCGGGCTCCTCGGCCTCCCACTCCGGCTGCGATTGGCGCGCCATGAGGAGAAGGGTGGTGATGAGGAGGAAGGCGGACAGCGCCAGGTAGGCGATGGAGATGAAACCGAAGATGTTGAACGGCGCCAGCGAGCAGACCGGCCCCCCGCCGCTCCCGCACACCTGGGGTTGCGAGGGATTGCGCTCCAGCTGGTAGTGATAGGTGGAGAGGCCGACGCCGACGAGGACGATGGGGAGGAAATACCGCCGCGCCGTGGAGAGGTCGCCACGGAAGGCCGCAATACCGAGGAGAAGCGACTGCGGGTACATGCAGATGCGCTGCAGCCAGCAGAACTCGCAGGGGGTGAGGCCGGCGCCGAACTGGAACCAGAGGCTCCCCGCGGTGGCGACCACGGCGACGATGAAGGCGCCGGGCAGGGCGAAGGGCGTGATGACGTCGCGTGTCCCCTCCCAGGCCTCGCGGAGCGGCCGGACAAACCGGCTGAGCAGGAATCCGACCACGGCCGCGGCGACGAGGGCGTTGGCGATGAGGGCCAGCACCGCGAGCACGGTGGCGACATCGTCGAGGATCATCGGGGCGGAGGGTGGCTCACTGAGCCGCTTCGCTGCTCAGCTTGGTGGCGAGGGGCTGGATCGTCGAGGACGAGCAGACGCCGGAGGGGGTGTTGCCGGTGGTGAGGCAGAGAGCGGCCGTGAGGTAGTTGGCGCTGCCGGCGATGGCTTGGGTCACCGGGCTCTGGGGATTGGAGAGGTCTTTGCCGATCTTCTGCCAGGTGAGCCCGGCCAGGGTGCCCGGCGAGTACTGCACCTGATAGAGGGTGAAGCGGTTGGCGATGTCGAGGAATGGGAAGGCGACGGAACCCGGCTGGGAATTGTTCTGGTAGGGGGATACGCCGTAGGTCTGCACGATCTGGCTGACCTGGCTGGTCAGGGGCTGCAGCGGGTTGTGGTTGCGGTCCTCCATCTCCGTGTGGCTGAAGGTGAGGTACTGGCTCGTGTAGCCGGCATTTTCGAAGGTCATCGTGTAGGTGTCGGGAAAAGTGTCCGTGGCGCTGGAGACCATGGTCTCCAGCCCGGAGAAGCTGCCGAAGCGGGAGAGGGCCATGACCATCGCCCACCGCTCCGCGGCGCAGTAGGGGCAGTACTCGGCGCCGACGAAGACGATCTCCGGCTTCCCGTTGGATGTCAGGGTGCTGTGACCGCTGCTCACGCGCACCAGCTCTCCGGCCGCAGGGGGGCTCGTGTTGTTGCTGACCTGGGACCCACCACCGCCGACCGCCGCCACCACGCTGGGATTCGGATTCTCGACCGCTGAGAGGACCGATGCCGGCACGGGCTTGAGGAGCCCGGCGACGGCCGCACCTCCGCCGCCACCGGCAACCACGATGACGACGATGACGACGATGACCGCGATCAGCGCCAGGGCGCCTCCCCCCATGGCCCAGGGGGTCTGCCACCAAGGCCGGAGCATGCGGTCGAGCTGGGTCTGGCCGCGGCGGCGCTGCTTCTTGGTGGGCAGCTGGCGGGGGGAGCCGGGCCGCGCTCCCGGCCGCGGGGGGCGGGCAGAGGGGCGGGTGGACGCTCGGGAGGTGGGCATCTCTGATGGTCGGTCCTTCCCCGGGGCGCCAGGATGTGACGCCGAGGGCCAGGGAAGGGGCGCCCGCCCATCCTACCAGGGCATCGAGATGCGCTCAGCCGGGGGATTGGGGCCCGGGGAGGAGAGCGCGGAGCATCCCCGCGCCTGCGCCTCCTCCTCGGGCGGGGCGCGGCGCGGCCGCGCTCAACGCGCGGCTTGGGCCGGGGCCGCCGCGGCCATCGGGTGGGCGGCGAGCTGCAGGGACAGAGTGAAGGTGCTGCCGACACCTTGGACCGATTCCACGCACAGGTCGCCGCCCAGCAGCCGGGCCAGCTCCCGAGAGAGGAAGAGGCCGAGCCCCGTGCCTCGAATGTGGGCGTTCTCGGGCGTCGTGACCCGACCGAACTTGGTGAAGATGACGCCGAGCTGGGAGGGCGGGATTCCCGGCCCCCGGTCGCGGACGGCGACCGTCGCCGCGCCACCCTTCTTGCCAACCTCGCAGACCACCTCTGAGCCAGGTGACGAGTACTTGAGGGCGTTGCCGATGAGGTTGGTGAGGATGGTCCCGACCCGGCCCGCGTCGACGCTGATCGGCAGGGGCTCGGAGACGATCGCCAGCCGAAGCCCATGCCCTGACATCTCCGCCATGGGGTCCATCTGGGTGACCGCCCGGCCGGCCAGGTCGGCAAGGTCCTCGCGGTGGACGTCGAGCTGGAGGTGGGGTTCGTCGAGGCGGGCAACCTCCACCATCTGCTCGACGAGACGGCCGATCTCGTCACAACAGCGCAGGACGATGGGCAAAACGTCACCGACCCGCGGAGCGACCTCTCCCAACGAGCGGTCCGCGATCATCGCCACGTAACCGCGGATGAGCGCCACAGGAGTGCCCAGCTCGTGGGAGAGGAGGCGGAGGCGCTCGGTCTTCATCCCCTCGAGCGCCTCCATCCGCTCGCCGAAGGCGCGAAGCCGTGCCGCCTCGCGCCGGTGCTGCCCTCGCTCGCGCTTGGCCAGGCGGGCGCGGTCCGTGATGTCACGAATGAGGAGTCGCATCCCGACCGGCGCGCCGGCGGCATCGCGCTCCGTCTCGGCTCTGATCCAGGCGCGCCAGGAGCGTCCCGAGCGCGGATGCACGGAAGCATCCCAGTCGGGGATGGTGACGGGACAGCCCCCGGCCGCCGCCGCCAGATGGCCTTGGAGGCGATCGGAGCCCTCGGAGCTGAGGTAGGCCGAGAGGGGCTCGCCGGCCAGCGCCAGTGGAGGGACCCCGAGCATCCGGCTGGCGGAGCGATTGGCGTCCACGATGGCGCCGTCGAGGTCGACGATCAGATAGACGTCGGGACAGAGGTCGAAGAGAGCCCGGTAGCGTTGCTGCTCCAGGGCCACCTGGCGGTCGGCCTCGAGGAGGGCGTCGGAGGCCATCTCCAGCTCCTGGACGGCGGCGCCGAGCTCGTCGATGAGCTCGGCGTGCCCAAAGGCGGCCGTGTACCCCTCCGTGGCCTGGAGGGCCACGCCGACCCGCTCACGGAGCTCACCAATGTGACGGATCAGTTGCACCGATCCCATCTGCGCAATGTCCCTATCCCTTGGCCTGTCCTCATCCCTTGGGCTGTCCTCTGCTGAGCCGCCAGCGCCTGGGCTCATGATAGCCGCATGGGTCACTTCCTGATAGTCGCCCTTCAGCAATTGATGTCAGCCAGATGGCGGGTTCAGCCCCCCACCTGCCTTGCCGGTGGCCGGCGGTGAGGGTGCCCGCGGGCGACGTGCGAGGGCGGCCCGTATGGGCTCAGCTTCATCGGGCCCCCGGGGTCGGAGCTGCGCCTCCCCAGCCTCGCCCTGGGCTTCGAGGAAGCGGCGGGCGGAGGTCGGTCACCCCGCTACCTTCCGACCGTCGCGATCTGATCGCCCTGGGTATCGGCTTGGTTATCCTCGGACCGGATACCCCAGGGTAGCCAAGCTGGTTAAGGCAACGGTCTGTAAAGCGCCCCGAACGCTGCACATGGACGTCCAGGGACGTCCATCCTGTATTCAAAGGCGCATCCCTCCGTCCACCGGTGTCCGCCTGTTTCCACCGGCTTAGGTGACATCGGAGGTGACATCCAGCGGCCCTGTCGCAGACCGTCAGGACGCCGACCTTCGATCAGACTCGAAGGCGGCCTATCGGGGCGGCTCGGCCTGGCGGCGCCGCACTCGCAGCCTCCCGGGGGACGCCACCGTCAGCGCACCGGCGAGATCGCCGAGGTCGTGGCCCCTGAGCAGCTGCTCGAGGAAACGATGGACGGTGGCGATCCGCTGGTCGGGAAGTCGCAGCACCAGGATCCCCGGATGTCCCTCCGGCAGATCGTGCGCCGCTGGGAAGGTCCGGTCAAGGGTGAGGAGAAGTCGACGATCAGCGACCGCCGCCTGCTCCACCTCGCTGTCAGGGCCGGCCGATCAATCGCTCGCCGACAACCGTGTCGACATCGTGCCCGTGTAACTCGAGCAGGCCGCGGATGAGCAACGGGACGCTCTCATCCAGCTTGACGCGCACGCCAGCGCAGTCTACTAGACGGCCGCGACCTCCTCATGAGCCAGCAAGGCGGCGTAGGCGAGCGCGGCTCGGATGCCGTCGATCGTGAGGCTCGGATACTCGGCCAGCAGCTCCGCCTCGGTCACCCCCCCGGCCAGGTTGTCGAGGACGACGGTAACCGGGATCCGCGTACCGGCCACCACGGGCTGGCCGTGCAGGACGGCGGGATCGCTGGTGATGCCGTGGACAAGCGTCATGCAGGACTCCGTGTGCGGGCGGCTGGCAGCTCGGAGTTTATGCCCGCCAGCCCGCGGGAGCACGGGGATATTACCTAAGGGCTACTACCACTCCCATATCGGCTGATCCCAGCGGCCATCGTGATCCTACCCCCCCTAGGCCCCACTCGCCGTCCGGACCAAACATCGACGTATGTATCTGAATGTACAAAGTGTACTGCCCGGACGCGCTCTCGAGCTTGAGACTTGCACCAAGGTTATGCCCAGCTTGCGTGCACTGATGTGCACTTTGGCCGTCCGCAAGCAAACATGCAGCGAGCGCACCGGTCACTCGTAGGCCCCCGGTGCAGTCAATGCCTGCACTGACGGTGGGTCGCGGCGATGGAGCAGGCTTATGGGCCACGGGGCTGACCTGAACTGTCATCCGCCATCCAATTAGCCCGGCCCCGACCACCAGAGCGAGCAAGGCAAGCCACGCAGCTCGGCCTCTGCCTCCGGGCACCGTGTCCTCTCTCGCCTTAGCTTAGGTATCCGTCCGCGCCGGCTGTGCCATGCGGGTACTGCACCGTGCGCGGCTTGAGCGGCGGCGACGACAGGCCGGAGAGCCCAGCGCTCCAGGTAGGCGCCGAAGGTGAGGCGCTCGTCTGGGACCGGCTGCCCCGCCTCGACGAGGCGGAGCGCGTCGCGGAGGCCGCCCCGGCCCTCCCGGCCCTCAAGCACCTCCCTCTTCGTGGCCCCGGTGAAGTAGCGGTAGCGCCCGCCTGGGAGCCGGAACCGCCCCACCCAGCGCCCGTCGCTCGACCTCTGATACAGCGCGTATGGCTCGTCGCGGCGGCTTCGCCGGGCCCGCCGAGGGGCTCTCCCGGCGGTCTCCCCCTGGGTATCCTTGCCCACGTGCAGAGCGACCTCCACCACGCGTTGCCGCCTCAAGAAATCGCCGCGTCCAGGACGGCCCTGGCTGGCGTCTCTGATTCTAGAGCTAAGGTGACATTTGAGGTGACATCGCCTCCAAGGGGGGACGCTCGGCACGAGATTTCCTATACTGCATAACGATCCCAGGGTAGCCAAGCTGGTCAAGGCAACGGTCTGTAAAACCGTGCATCGCTGGTTCGAGTCCAGCCCCTGGGACCACCAGTCCTCGCCGGCGCCTGGCCGGTGCTGAGAGGCTATCCGGCCTCCCTCTCTTCACCTTGCGCCGACACGGTCGCGCCAGCAGGGCTGTCCACGGTCTGGAGGCGGATGAGCTGGTCCGTGGCCCCCGCGTGATCAACCTGCAGGGTTGTGTGCTCGATGTGGAAGCGCTCGCCCAACACTCGCTCGAGGTCGCGGCGCACGCGATGGCAGTTCTCGCCGGGCCTCACGAGGATGTGGGCAGACAGGGAGGGCATCCCTGAGGTGATCTCCCACACGTGGAGGTCATGGACGTCGACGACGAGCGGGTGGCGGCCCATCGCCTCCGCGATCTGGAGCGGCGACATGTCCGCCGGAGCGGCCTCCAGGAGGACGCGCGCCGCCGCCTTCATCAGCTTGGTGCCGGCCCCCAGCATGAGGGCCGCGATGAGCAGCGATGCGATGGCATCAGCACGATCAAATCCGGTGAGCAGGATGACGATGCCGGCGATCGCCGTTGCCGCGAAGGCGTAGAGATCGGTGAGAACGTGCTGGTAGCTGCCGCGCACGTTGAGGCTCCGCCGCTCCACGCTGCCGAGCTGCCGACTGGCGGCCAGATTCACGGCGACGCCGACGAGGGCCACGGCGAGGACGTACTGTGCCATGACCGGAGGGGCAGAGAGCAGGCGGTGGATCGCCTCGTACACGATGAGACCGGCGAGGACGAAAAGAGTCACGCCGTTGGCAAGAGCGGAGAGGATCTCGGCGCGCTTCAACCCATAGGTGAGCCCACCTTTCGGCGGGCGCCGGGCGAGCCGCATGGCCACCAACGAGAGGCCCACAGCGCCAGCGTCGGTCAGCATGTGCCCGGCATCCGACATCAGCGCCAGTGAATGAGCAACGATGCCAATGATGACCTCGCCCAGCATGAACGCGAGGATGAGCGTCAGGGCCGCGGCGAGCCTTCTCTGGTCGCCGGATGAACGCAGGTGGTTCACGCCGTGATGGTACCTCTGGGGTCAGGCGCCAACACGACATCGCCGTGCATCGGGGGCCGTGGCCACCATGTGGTGCACGCCCGGGATGCTGCGGTAATGAGACCTATTCCTGGTCCCGACGGAGAGGGCGCCGCCGCCGAACGCCGCGCGACAGCCGGTACCATGCCGAGACCATGCCGAGAGTGACCCTCCGGGCTGCGGCGGCCGCGGCCGCGACCGATCCAGCCCCTGGGCGAGGTCTCCGGTGACCGCGGCCGCGGCGCAGGACGTCGAGGGTCGGGCTCGCCTCATCGAGCGCAACCTCGCCGAGCTCCTCACCGCCCCGGAGCTGCGCGCCCTGCTCACCAGCGGGATGCCCCTGCGCCATTACATCGGCTACGAGATCTCCGGGCGCGTCCACCTGGGCGGGTTGGTGGCGATGGCCAAGGTCAGCGACTTCCAACGGGCGGGCGTCACCTGCACCCTCTTCCTTGCCGACTGGCACACCTGGATCAACGACAAGCTGGGCGGGGACCGGGAGCGCATCCGTCGCGTCGCCACCAACTACTTCGGCGAGGCGCTGAAGGCCGGGCTGCTCTGCACCGGCGGTGATCCGGACCGCGTGCGCGTGGTCCTTGCCTCTGACCTCTATCACGAGCGGGCGGACCAATACTGGGCTACCGTCATCGAGGTCGCCAAGCACACCTCGCTGGCGCGCATGCAGCGGAGCATCACCATCATGGGCCGCGGGGAGGGAGAGCAGGTGGACTTCGCCAAGCTCCTCTATCCAGCCATGCAGGCCGCCGACATCTTTGCCCTCGGCGCCCACCTCGCCCACGCCGGCATCGACCAGCGCAAGGCTCACGTCGTGGCCCGTGACGTGGCCACCAAGATGCGCCTCAATCCCCTCTGCGATCCCTCCGGCCGGCCCCTCAAGCCGCTCGCCGTGCATCACCCGCTGCTCCCGGGGCTCCTGAAGCCCGATCGCTGGCCGGTGCCCCCCGCGGAGCGCGCTGAGGTGCTGGCGGCCATGAAGATGAGCAAGTCCAAGCCGCGCTCGGCCGTCTTTGTCCATGACTCTCCGGACCAGATCCGCAAGAAGGTGAGGGGCGCTTTCTGCCCCCCGGAGGAGGTGGAGCTGAACCCGGTGCTGGTCTGGATCGGCCAGCTCTGCTTCGGCCTCGGCGACACCGAGCTGCGCGTCGAACGCTCGCCGGCCAACGGTGGTCCGGTGACATTTGACACGTTCGGAGAGGTCCGCGACGCCTACGCCTCCGGCGCGCTCCACCCCATGGATGCCAAGTCCGCGCTGGCCGACCGGCTCATCGACCGCCTGGAGCCCGCCCGCCGGCTGTTCGCCGAGCCGGAACGCGCGGCTGCGCTCATCGAGGTGGAGGCGCTCACCAGCTGAGACGGCGCCGCCGCGGTCGTCCGGCGTCGCCGGCGCTCAGGGCGTGAGGACGACCTTGAGCGCTTCCCGGGCCTCGAAGAGCTGGTAGCCGACGACCCCCTCCTCGAGAGGGAGGCGGTGGGAGATGATCGCGGCGGGGTCGGCGGCACCGTCGCGAATCAGCTCCAGGGCTTGGTCCCAGCGCCCCACGATGTTGGCGGTGCCGCAGAACTTGATATCGACTCCCTTGACAAAAACGATGTTCAGGGCGACGGTCCACTCGGGGTCGGAGTGGACACCGATGACGCTGATCCGGCCGCCCCGGCGCACGGCGTCGAGAGCGGAGTCGAGAGCGGGAATCGCGCCCACGCACTCCAGGACGACATCGGCCCCACGGTCACCGGTGCGCTCGCCCACGAAGGTGGGCACGTCGACGCGGCCCGCGTCCACCGTCTCGGCGCCGAGCCGCTCCGCCATGGCGAGCCGGGAGGGCACGGTGTCGACGGCGAGGATGCCGTCCGGGCGGAAGGCGCGCGCCGCGCTCACCGCCATGAGCCCGACCGGGCCGCAACCCAGCACCAGCACGGTATCGCCAGCCTCGATGCGGCCCTCGGCGGCGACCTCCAAGCCGGTGGTGAAGATGTCACCCGCGAAGAGGACCTGCTCGTCGCCGAGCTGCGGCTCGATGGCGTGAAGGGCGAGGTCGGCGTTGGGAACGCGGACGTACTCGGCCTGCGCGCCGTCGAGATCTCCGAAGAACGCGCCGTAGCCGAAGACCCGCTGATCGACACAGCGGCTAAACAGCCGGCGCCGGCAGTACCAGCACTCGCCGCAGGGGATGGTGAAAGAGCCGAGGACGCGGTCGCCCGGCGCGAAGCGGCGCACCCCGCTCCCCGCCGCCTCGACGGTGCCGACGAACTCATGGCCGAGGACCTTGCCCGGGCTCATCCCCGGAATCCGGCCGTGGAGGACATGAAGATCGCTGCCGCAGATGGCCGTGGTGGTGACCCGCACCAGCGCGTCGCCCGGCTCCTCAATGGAGGGTTGGGGGACGTCCTCGAGGGCAACCCGACCGTCGCCGGCGTAGATGATGGCCTTCATGGCCGTGCGCCGGTGGGGCTGAGCGTCCCGCCGAGGGCGGCCGGCCGCAGCGCAAGCGCCGCCATCCGGCGGCCGCTCAGGCTGTGCGGGCTCACCACCCGCTAGGCCTGGTGAGAGGCCGGGCTGTCCTCCGCGGCCCGGCGCTGGGCGATGCGATCGCGGAGGAGATCCTCCATCTCCGCTGACCCTCCCTCCTCGCGGCGGAGCCAGAAGGGGATCTTCTCGCCGCGCCTCTCGGCCTCGGCGGCGCGGCGCTGGGCCTCGAGGTGGAGGCGGAGGGCGCTGTCGACGGCGGCGTCGAGCGCGGCGCCCGAGGCGGTCAGCGCAGTCGCCAGGTCGGGGGCGATGACGACGCTGTTGGCCGGCGGCGCGGGCGGCGCCGGAGCCCCGAAGAGGCGGCTGAAGAACCCCATCGCAGCTCCACCGCTCCTCCCCCCGCAAGATCCATCCCCCCGCCCGAGGGCGAAGCGGGGTCGGGGGGAAGTGTACGATGGCTCGGCCCGCAGCTTCCGAGCTCGCTCACGATCCACGGGAGGCGCAGCTCGCAGGAGATCCGAGTGTCCGCGCTCGAGCCTTATACCCGACGGCTGCTGCGTGACCTGAGGCCGATCATCGTGGCCAACCGGGCTCCCCTCGCCCTCGAGCCAGCCGACCCCCTGCGGGGGCGGCCGGAGCGGCTCGTCAAGGGAGCCGGAGGCCTGGTGACCGCACTTTCGTCACTGGCCAGCACGACCGGTGCGCTGTGGGTGGCCGCGGCGCGCGACGAGAACGACCGCCGTCTCGCCGAGCTCGGCGACCCTGCCGAGCTGCGCACTGAGGACGGCTCCGAATTCCATGTTGCGTTCATCGAGACATCGCGCGAGTCGTTCGACCTCTACTACAACGTGATCAGCAATCCGCTGCTGTGGTTTATCCATCACTACCTCTGGGATCTGGCCCGGGAGCCGGTCGTGGACAGCTCCACCCGGCGGGCCTGGTACGAGGGGTACGTCGCGGTCAACCGTCTCTTCGCCGAACGCGTGGCCCGCGAGGCGGCGGCCAGTGCCCGCACCCCGTTGATCCTCATCCAGGACTACCAGCTCTACCTTGTCGCCGCCATGGTCCGCGAACGCTTTCCATCTGTGCGCCTGCAGCACTTCGTGCACATCCCCTGGCCCACCCCGCAGTACTGGACCATCCTGCCCAAGCCGATCCGCGACGAAATCCTGCACGGCATCCTGGGCAACGACGTCGTGGCTTTCCAGACGCGGCGCGACGTGCGCAACTTTCTCCTCACCTGCGAGGAGAATCTCGGCCTCGGTGTCGACCTGCGCGAAGGCACGGTCTACTACGCGGGACGCGCGGTGTGGGTGCGGCACTACCCGATCAGCATCGACGTGCCCGGCTTCCTGGCCCTGGCGGAGACGCCCGAGGTCCTCGAGGAGGAGCGTCGCATCGCCTCGTGGCGCCCTGAGAAGCTCATCGTGCGCGTGGATCGGACCGACCTCAGCAAGAACATCGTTCGCGGGTTCCTCGCCTACGAACGGCTCCTCGAGACCCACGGCGATCTGCGCGGCCGGGTCCAGTTCTGGGCCTTCCTGCAGCCCAGCCGCCAGGACATCGGCGATTACCGAGCGTATCTGGGGAGCGTCCTCTCCGTCGCGGCACGGATCAATCGCCGCTTCTCCGCCGGTGGCTGGACACCGATCCGGGTCGAGGTCGAGGACAACATGAGCAAGGCCATCGCCGCCTACAAGAGCTACGACGTCCTCCTCGTCAACCCCATCTACGACGGTATGAACCTGGTGGCCAAGGAGGGACCGGTGTGCAACGCCCGCAACGGGGTGCTCGTCCTGAGTGAGAACGCCGGAGCCCACGAGGAGATCGGAGACTTTGCCATCACGGTGAATCCCTTCGACATCGACGAGACGGCGGAGGCCCTCTTCCTGGGCCTGGCCATGGACGACAGGCAGCGGGCCGCGCGCGCCGAACGGATCCGAGAGACCATCCGCAGCAACGACCTCACCCGGTGGATCGGGAATCAGCTGCAGGATCTCAGGGAGCTCATCGGCTAGATCGGGTCCGTCACCCCGGCAGGCGGCTGGTGCCCGCGATTCAGCGACCGCATGAGGGCTCGACGCCGCTTCGGTCGTGGGATCCGTCGCCAGCTCATCCGCGCGCAGGGCGGGGATCGGGAATCAGCTCCAGGATCTCAGGGAGCTGATCGGATAGATGGTCTGAGCGGACGACGCCCTGGCGCCGCTCAGGCCGACCAGATCAAGGAGGGGAGCAGCGCAGGAAGGGCGCACTGACGTGCACGGCCTTCCTTGGGGGTAGGCGCGCACTGATGCGCGCCGAAGGGGGGCGAAGCCCCCCTCAGTGGGCGAAGCCGGCGAAGCCGGCGATGAAGAGCCAGGCGAGGAGGGCGGCCAGAGCCACCCAGACGGCGATGAGCCCGGAGCGGCGTTCGGCGAGATCGTGGGCTCGGCGGCGCTTGAGCCAGCGCTCCCTCACCGCCAGGTCATCGGCCCCGCTGGGCGCCTCGGCCACGGCCGCGTGGTCGGGAGCAAGGGGTGGGTCGGAGGCAACTTGGACCATTTCTCGGGGGTGGAACGGTCGCCCAACGGGCGAGGTTACGGCGGATCGAGACGGCCCGACCTCCGGCTGGTTAGCCCGGGGCAGGGGTGACCTGGATGGTGACACGCCCGCGGCAACTTTGGGGCATCGAGATTGTGCGCAAACACACAGCAGCCGGTACCATGCGGGCAGCGACGGCAGCCGCGGGATCGGGTGCGCCCCGAGCGGCCTCAGCGAGGAGCACAGGCAGGGTGGTGGCCGGGGCGACTGAGACGCGGACATCAGAAACCGCCGGACCTGCACTGGACAAGCCGCTGTACACGATCAGTGTCGCCGCCGAGATCCTCGGCACCCATCCGCGGACGCTGATGATGTACGAGACCCTGGGGTTGTTGACGCCGCACCGGACAGCCAGCAACCGGCGGCGCTACTCGCAGCGCAACCTCCTGACCGTCCAGGCCCTCCGGCAGCTCACCCGGGGACACGGGCTCAACATCGCGGCGGCTCGCTATGTCATCCGGTTGCTACAGCTCCTCGACGCCAGCCGCCTCCCCCGGCCAGCCGACCTCGAGGACGTGAACGTCGTCCACGTGAGGATCTGAGGCGCCGCCCTGGAGGGCCGGGCGCCGGCTGGTGAGGCGACGTGAACCGCCACCCCGGACTGTCGCCTAACGTATCAATCAGGCTGACAGGTATCGCCCCGGTATACTGCGCGCAGACGGCGCCGGCCGCAGTGTGGGATAGCGGAGGCAATGGCGGTGGACGAGGACGCGGTGATCGATGTCCTCCTGATCGAGGACGACCGCGAGACCCTGGAGATGTACAGGACCAAGCTGGAGCTGGACGGCTATCAGGTCCACATCGCCGTGGACGGCGTCGAGGGGATCGAGCGCGCCAAGGAGCTCCTTCCGGACATCATCTTCCTCGATGTGCGCCTTCCCAAGAAGGATGGATTCGAGGTGCTCCAGGAGCTGCGCCAGCATCAGCCCACAGCGGAGACCCCGGTGATCATCCTGAGCAACTTTGGTGAGAAGGAGCTGGTCGAGCGCGGTCTCAAGCTCGGAGCCATGGAGTTCCTGGTCAAGGCCCAGACGTCGCCCCTTTCGCTCTCGGAGGGCATCAACGAGTGGCTGAAGGAGTAGCCAGACCTGGCGCCCGCGGCGGGGGCGCTCTGCCCGGAGCCCCCAGTCTCGACAAACCCATCTATACGATCAGCGTCGCCGCCGAGATCCTGGAGACCCACCCCAGGACCCTCATGATGTACGAGAACATGGGTTTGGTGGTGCCGCAGCGCACCTCGACCAACCGGCGGCGCTTCTCCCAGCGCGACATCTACAAGCTGCAGACAATCCAGAACTTGACCCGTAAGCACGGCGTGAACCTCACCGGGGTCAAGTACGTGCTCACCCTCCTGAAGGCGCTCCACGAGCACGGCGTCGCTCCCCCTCAGGAGCTCAAGGACATCGACGTCTCGGCGCTCCGCATATGAGGACGGAGAGCCCCCCGTCGGTCCGGGAGGTCGCGCGCGAGCTCGTCGCCGACGCCCTCCGCTTCGGGCGCGCCGAGCTCAACCTGGTCAAGGCCGAGGGCACGAGAGCGGGCAAGGGGGGGGCGATCGCCGCCGTCCTCCTGGGCACCGCGGCGACCTTCGCGTTCCTGGTCCTCATCTTTCTGCTCTGTGCCGGAGCCGCTGCGATCGGCGAGGCGACGGGGATGCCCTGGCTCGGCTGGCTCTGTATCGCCGGCCTCGCCCTGCTCATCAGCGGGATCGCCGGGCTCGCCGGATTCGCGCGGCTGCGCCGGGCCATCCGCGAAGGGAAGCAGGTGGGCAGCATGGTCAAGGAGGATCTGGAGTGGCTGAGGGAGTTGCCGAGGCAGAACGCGAACGGGAGCTGAGCAAGCAGGCGCTCGCCGCCCATGTGAACGCCCTGGAGGCTCGGGTTCGCGACCAGCTCGACTGGCGGGCGAAACTTCAGGGCAACCGTCTCCGTTATGCGGTGATAGGGACCGTCGCGCTGGTGGTCGCCACCTCGGTGCTGGTGATGCGTGCGCGATGGTCGGCAAAGGAGACCCCCGACGTGAGCATCGCTTCTCTCGACGATGTCGCCCGCGAGTTGCGGGAGATCAAGTCGGAGCTCGCCAAACACCGCAAAAACTCCGGACCGATCTGGCAGAAGCTGGCGGTCAGGGCCGCCGGCGCGGCGGTCGCGGGAGCCGGCGGGGTGGCGGCGCGCAAGGCGATGGAGCAGCTCGGGGTGGCCCGAGAGCCCACGGGCGGCTGACCTCGGCTTCAGCCCATCCCGGCGGTGAGGCCGCCAAGGACCTGGAAGGGAATGAGATCAAATTCAGAGAGCGGGGGGCTCGAGACACCGCAACGCCGGCGCCGCGCCGGATTGCGGGACCCCCAGAGGCGCCGTCCTCGCATCCGCTGGCGGCGCGTCATATGGGTGGTGGCCGCCCTCTGCGGCCTCGGCGTCGCCACTCTGGGTGCCCTCGTGGCCTACGCGGCGATGACCCTTCCCAGCATCAAGTCAATCGGAACGGCGACCGGCACCATCCGCATCCTTGACCGCCACGGCACCCTCATGGCCACGGTGGGCCACAACGGTGCGCAGACCGTCCCGATCAACCAGATCGCCCCGGTGATGCAGCAGGCCATGGTCGCCGCCGAGGACCGCAACTTCTGGAAGGAGGGAGCCTTCGACCCCGGTCGGATCCTCAAGGCGGCGGTCATCGACGTCATCCTCCGTCGCCCCGCTCAGGGAGCCAGCACCATCACCGAGCAGGTCGCCAAGGAGGCCTTCTTCGGGCAGGGCGCCAACAAGTCCCTGCTCGTGAAGCTGCGTGAGGCTCTTCTCGCCCAGCAGCTTTCGGGCCGGTTCTCCAAGGCGCAGATCCTCGACATGTACCTCAACCTCACCTACTTCGGGCATAACGCCTACGGCATCCAGGAGGCGGCCGAGCGCTATTTCGGCAAGCCGGCCAGCCAGCTCGACCTCCCCGAGGCCGCGCTCCTCGCCGGGCTCCCCCAGGCACCCTCGGCGTACGACCCCGACACCAACCCTGGGGCAGCCTTTCAGCGCATGGCCTACGTCCTTGCCTCCATGGTCGAGGTGGGCGACATCAGCAAGGCCAGGGCGCAGGCGGTCGACCCGCTGAACTCTGATGGCAGCCCCAACCAGGCCCATCAGACGGCCATCCTGGCCGACCTCAAGAACGGCCAGGCTCCCCAGACCGGCCCCGCGCCGCACTTCGTCCAGTACGTGGAGGATGAGCTTCCTCAGCTTCTCCAGGACCAGCCGAGCGCCCTCCAGGGCAACCTCACCGTGACCACCACCCTCGACCTGGCCGATCAGGAGAAGGCCAATCGCGCCGTCGCCAACGGCCTGAAGGCGATCGGCCACCGGGCCAACAATGCGGCCCTCCTCATGATGGATCCCAGCAACGGCCAGGTCCTGGCCTGGGTGGGCTCGGCCAACTACTCCGATCCCTCAATCGACGGCCAGGCCGACTTCGTCACCCTGGGCGGGCTGCAACCCGGCTCCAGCTTCAAGCCCTACGACTACGAAACGGGGTTCATCGACGGCACCATCACCCCCAACACCATCCTCCAGGACACCGCCCGTGAATCGAGAGCCCTCGGCGGGGTGCAGGACTGGGATCGCCTGTATGAGGGGCCGATCACCGCGGAGACGGCCCTCATCCACTCCCGTAACATCCCCACCGAGCAGGCGGCGCAGATGATCGGGATGCCGAAGATCGCCGCGTTCGCCCACTCCCTCGGGGTGACCACTCCCATCAGCGATAACCTGAGCTCGGCCATCGGCACCTCGGCGACTTCTGTCATGGACCAGGCCATCGGTTATTCGGCCTTTGCCAATGGCGGGCACACCGTGTCGGCGCAGACCATCCTGAGCATCCGGGACTCGAGCGGGCATGTCCTCTGGACTCCGGGGGGAGCCGCAGCGTCGCAACGGCAGGTGATGACCCCGCAGCAGGCCTGGACCATGACCCAGATCCTGCAGCGCTACGCCGGCTACTGGGGCCTCGACTTCCGCTGGCCCACGGCCGGGAAGTCGGGGACCACGGACGGCTACCTCGACGCCTGGTACATGACCTACACCCCGAGCTGGGTGGTGGCAACCTGGGTGGGCAACACCGACGGCGCCCACGATCGCCAGGCGCCGATGGACGGCGTCTTCGGGACGACCGGCCCCGGCCAGCACATCGCCGTCCCCTTCGTCAACTCCCTGACGCGACCGGCCCGGTTCCAGGCGCCGCCGGGCGCGACGCCGATCCCGACACTGACCCCCACCCCCACGCCGACCCCTTCGGCCACGCCCACCCCCACGCCGACGACCACCCCCACCCCGACACCCAGCCCCTCCCCCACCCCTCCTGCGCTCGGCACCCCGACGCCGACCCCCACCCCCTCTCCGCCGGGGGGCGGCGGCACCCCCTCCGCCGCGGCGCGGTCCAAGCCGTGAGAATGGAGATCAGTCGGCGGCCGCAAGGCTCCCCGGGCAGTGCGGGAAGTCGGAGCAGAGCCAGACGGTCGAAGCCCGTCGCTCCATGGGCCGCTCGCAGATCGGACATACCGGGCGGAGGTGCCGGTCGCCTCCTCCCCTCACCCTGCGCCGCATGGAACGGAGGAAACGCATCACACCCCCTTTCATACCACCTACCTCGGACGGAGCACGGCGACGCAGATGGGGTAATGCTCCGGTAAGGTTCGCTACAGTAGGATCCCCGGGTCATCCCCGGGCATCATCAGCGAGCTTCGAGCGCTCAGAAGAGGTTCCGACCACGAGACCCCTTCCCGACGCGCCATGGCGCGGAACAGTGGCCGCTACACCCGACGAGGGGATGGGCCGGCCGCGCCCGCCGCACCCCGCCCTTGTAACGTCCCTGCCGCCCTCTGACGATGCGGCGCGGAGGCGGCGGAGCCGGCGCCGGCTCCTTCTCGCCGCGCTGCAGCTCGTCGTGCTGGCCATCAGCGCCCTGGTCATCTACCTGCTCGTGCGCAAGATCGTCAACAGTCCCGGGGGGGTCTCCACGCCGGGCCGCGTCTCCTGGGAACTGGTGGCCGTGAGCATCGCCCTCAACATCCCCACCACCCTGCTTCGCGCCCTGCGATCGCGGCTCCTCCTCCGGCGAGTGGGCCAGCATGTGCCCTTCCTCCGCCTGAACCTCGTCAACCTGGCCGGGCAGACCCTCAGCTGGATCACTCCCGCCGCCACCGGCGACCTCTCCCGCCCCTATCTGTGGCGAAACCGCGACGGCGTCCCGGTGAGCGCCGGGGTGGCGGTCGTCGTCTACGAGCGGTTCGTCACCCTTCTCCAGCTGGGAGTGGTGGGCGGCGTGCTCGCCGCCCTCGTCTATCTCCCCGTCGTCGTGACACTCGGGCTCGCCGTCGCCGCGTTGGTGGCACTCGCGGCCCCCTGGTGGCTCAGCCTTCTCACCCGCCGTTTCCTCCCCCCCTCGGCGGCCCGTGGCCGGCGCGGCATCCTCGGCGGCATCCTTCGCTCCCTCAGCCAGCTCGAGGAGATGGGCGTCTCCGCCCGGCTCACCGCCCTCTTTGCCTCCTGCACCCTCTTGGTCTTCCTGGTGAGCGGCTTCCAGGTTGTGCTCCTCGCCTGGAGCATCAACTCCAGCCTGGGCCTCGGGGTGGCGATCGCCGCCTACTGCATCTCTCAGGTGGCCGGCAGCATCTCAACCCTTCCCTTCGGGATCGGGGCCAGTGACGCCGTCATGGTGGGGCTCCTGGTCGCCGCCGGGTCGTCCAACCCCGCCGCCCTGGCCATCACCGTTCTCGTGCGCGTGGCCATGACCCTGCCCCTGGGCATCGCCGGAGCCGGCGGCATCGTCGCGCTCGGCCGGCCGCGCATCCCCGCCGAAGCCGACCGCCTCCCCGCCGAATCCGACGCGGTGGCCGCCGTCCCGTGAGCCGTCGCGTCGCAGTGGTGGGGGGAGCCGGCTTCATCGGCAGCCACCTGGTCGACCGCCTCCGGGCGGAATCCGTGGAGGTCCTCGTGGTCGACGACCTCAGCCATCCCTGCGGGGCGCCGCTCCCGGCGGGTGCGGAGATGGTGCAGGCAGACGCCGGAACCCCGGAGGCGGCCCGGGCCCTCCTCGAGTTCCAGCCCGGGGCCCTGGTCCACCTGGCCGCCAAGGGCGGCGTCAACCGCGCCCTGCGCGCCCCGGGGGATCACGTCCGGCGAGTGCTGGCCAGTTCGGTCGCCTGCTTCGAGGCGGCGGCCTCGGCCGGCTGCTCGACGCTCGTCATCGCCTCCTCGGGAGGCGCCGTCTACGGCGACGCCGAGCGCCTCCCCGCTTCGGAGGAGCTCGCCCCCGCCCCGCGGTCCGCCTACGGTGCCGAGAAGCTCTGCGAGGAGACCTACCTCTGGACCTACCGGCTCCGCGGCCTGCGCACCGTGGCTCTTCGCTACGGCAACGTCTATGGCCCCCGCCAGGACGGGACCGGAGAGGCAGGCGTGGTGGCCATCTCCGCCACCCGGCTCGCCCGAGGTCTCCCCCCGATCATCTACGGAGAGGGCTCTCAGACGCGGGATTTCGTCTACGTCACCGACGTCGTCGCCGCCACCCTGGCCGCCGTCGTGGCCGAGGCGAACGGCCCGATCAATGTGGGCACGGGGCGCGAGACCTCCGTCAACGAGGTGGTCGAGTCCCTCGTGCGAGCGTCAGGCAGCAGCCTCGGCGTCGACCGCGAGCCTCCGCGCCAGGGAGAGGTGGCCCGCGCCTGCCTTGATGCCGGTCGCGCCTGGCACTGGCTGGGGTGGAAGCCGCAAACTTCCCTGGACGCCGGACTGGCGGAGACCTACCGCTTCTTCGCGGACCAAGCGGAATCGAAAGCGCCGGCGGGAGCCGGGCCCACGAGCACGGGGAGATAGTCAGATGCGCATCGTCGTCTTCGGAGCTGACGGCTACCTCGGATGGCCGACGGCCCTCCACCTGTCCGCCCGCGGCCATGACGTCGTCGCCGTCGACAGCCTGATCCGGCGCCGCTGGGACGAGCAGGTCGGCACCGACAGCCTGGTGCCGATCGCCTCCATGGAGGCTCGTCTCGCCCGCTGGACGGCGGTGAGCGGACGGACCATCGAGTGGCACCAGTTCGACCTCTGTGACATGGCCACCCTGGAGGGGATGATCGCCGCCATGCGGCCCGACGCGGTGGTGCACTTCGCCGAGCAGCGCTCCGCCCCCTACTCGATGATCAGCCCCCGGCACGGCGTCGAGACCCAGGTCAACAACATCGTGGGGACGCTCAACCTCCTCTACGCCCTGCGCGATCACGCGCCCGACTGCCACCTGATCAAGCTGGGCACGATGGGCGAGTACGGGACGCCCAACATCGACATCGAAGAGGGGTTCATCGAGATCGAGCACAAGGGGCGCCGGGATCGCATGCTCTACCCCAAGCAGCCCGGCTCCGTGTACCACCTCTCCAAGGTGCACGACAGCCACAACCTGGAGTTCGCCTGCCGGATCTGGGATCTGCGCGCGACCGACCTCAACCAGGGGGTGGTGTACGGGATCACCACCGAGGAGACCGCGCTCCACCCGGAGCTCATGACCCGCTTCGACTATGACGGCATCTGGGGAACGGTGCTCAACCGCTACTGCGTCGAGGCAGCGGTCGGCGAGCCGCTCTCGGTCTACGGGCTCGGTGGGCAGACCCGTGGCTTCCTCGACATCCGCGACACGGTGCGCTGCATCGAGCTGGCCGCCCTCAATCCGCCGGCTCCCGGCGACTACCGGGTTTTCAACCAGTTCACCGAGCAGTTCTCCGTGCTGGAGCTCGCCGAAAAGGTGAAGCACGCCCGCGCCGAGCACGGCCTGGACACGGTGATCCACCACGTCCCCAACCCGCGCAGGGAGAAGGAGGAGCACTACTACCATGCGCTCCACCAGCACCTGCTCGATCTTGGGCTGCAACCGCACAACCTCTCCGACACCCTCATCGACTCCGTCATCCACACCGTGGAGGCGTACATCCACCGGGTGCGCCGGGAGACCATCAGCGCCATCGTCGACTGGCGCCGCGGCGGCGCGCTCTATCCCGCGGCGGACGCCTCGAGCCGAGTCGAGGTCGTTGCCGCGGTGACCGCGGGGACGAGGACCGACGGCTCCACGGAGGCGAGCGGCGTCGCCCCCCGCGCCGTGCCCAGCCGGTGAGCGGGCAGGGCACCGGGACCGGCGCGGGTTCGGCTGTCGATCCCGGCGTCCTGCCGCCGCTCTCCAGCCTCACCCTCGTGCTCCCGGTCCACAACGAGGCGGAGAACCTCCCCTGGCTGCTTCCCCACGCCGCAGAGGTGCTGCCCCGGCTCGCCCGGACATGGGATCTCGTCATCGTCGACGACGGGAGCACTGACGGGAGCGGCGCCACCGCCGCCGAGATCGCCGAACGCCTGGGCATCCGTCTCAACGTCCTTCGCCACGCGGAGAAGAGCGGCTACGGCATCACCGTGGGGGACGGGCTGCGCGCGGCGACTGGCGACTACGTTGCATTCACCGACGCCGACGGGCAGTTCGAGATCGCCGACCTTGCCCTCCTGGTGCCTCTCCTCGAGCGCGCCGACCTCGCCGCCGGTTGGCGCGAGGAGCGCCGTGACGCGCGAGCCCGCGAGGTGGTGAGCTGGGTGTTCAACACCCTCGTGGCGGTGCTCTACCGCCTGCCCTACCGGGATATCGACTGCGCCCTCAAGCTCATTCGCCGTCAGGTGCTGGACTCCCTGACCCTCGAGGCCCGCAGCGCACTCATCAATGCCGAGCTCTACTACAAGGCCCGCTACGCCGGCTGGCGCATCGCCCAGGTCGCCGTGCCGCACCACCCGAGGGTCGCGGGACGGCGCTCCGGGGCCCGACCCCGGGCCATCCTCCGCGCCATCAAGGAGCTCCTCGTCTTCCGGGTCACGATCCGGCGCTCCATGCCCCCGCGGGGAAGGGCGCGCGAGGCCTCCACCGCCGGCGACCCCGTCATCACTCGCTGAGGACGGCCCCCGCTCGGCTCAGGGCCCCGGGCGCGGCATCCGCCGCCGGCGAGCCGGCCTCGGCGCCGTCCCAGGCGACGCGGTCCACATAGGCGACGGCGGCGACGAGGCTGAGATCTCCGGCCATCTCGGCCTGCCCGCGAGCGGCGGCCGCGATCTCCTGAGCGGTGGCCGAGACCTGGCGGCTGGCGACGGAGACCTGCTCCATGGCCTCCACCACCTGCTCTGACGCGGAGCGCTGCTGCTGGGTGGCGAGACGGACGTTGGAGCTGGCTTCGGCCACCTGTTCCATCAGCGTGAGGCCGACGCGCAGCTGATTGGCGCCCTCGTCCATGGCGAGGACGGTCGCGCTCGTCTCCGATTCGGCGCTCTCGGTGATCGTCGAGATGTCAGCGGCGAGAGCCTTGGATCGATCTGCCAGCCTCCGCACCTCATCGGCGACGACGGCGAAGCCTCTCCCTGCCTCACCGGCACGGGCGGCTTCGATGGCGGCGTTGAGGGCCAGGAGATTGGTCTGGTCCGCGATGTCGTTGATGAGACCGAGGATCTTGGCGATCGCGTGGACCCGCTCCGTGAGGGTGACGGTGCGCTGCATGGAGACGAGGATCTGTTCGTGGGCGCGGTCCAGGTTGTCGCGGGTCTCGCTGGCCTGGGTGGCCACGCGCTCGACGGTGTCGGCGATCTCCGCTGAGGTGCGGGCCAGTTCCTCCATGCTCGCCGACGTCTCGACCGCGGCGGAGGTCTGCTGCGAGGTGGTGCTGACGAGCTGGCTGGAGGCTGACGAGAGACGTGAGGCCGAATCGGCGAGCCCCGCACTGACGTCGCGGACGCGTTCGACCATGCCCCCGAGACGGTCGACCATCGCGTTGAAGGAATCGGCGAGCTCGCGGAGCTCCCCGGATCCACGGGGATCGACACGAGTGGCGACATCGCCGCCGGCGATCCGCCGCGCCGCCTCGAGCACGGTTCGGATCGGACGGGCTTCGAGTCTCGCTACCACCGCCGTCGCCAAGCCGAGGACGAGGAGCCCGACCACGGCGATGAGCAGCACCTCGATCCGGAGCTGGTTAGCGGCCGCCCGGCTTACCCCGGCCTGAGCGCTGGCCAGGAAGGCGCTCAGCACCACGAGGGCCATGACCAAGGCGCCGAGGGCGAGGACGGTGCCCGCCACCCGCAGGCCGAAGTGCCCTCCCACCCGCCCGGCGAGCCGCTTCGAGGCGGCCCCAAGGTTGAGCATTCGGTGGTGGCCTCCGCACCCGTGCCACACCCTGCTGGCATGGTATCGGTCTCGGCCATCAGATGTATCACCCGCCCAATGAAGAGGGGGTGAGGACGCGTGACGGGCTGCTCACGGTGCGGCGACAGACAAAGGCGCCAAACCCCGTGAGGACGCTCGGGACATCACTCGTGCGTCCCTCGGGTGTGTGGTCTCAGGCCGGATTTAAAGGTCACGTTAAAGGTCACTTCCCGCCGGCCATTTCCACGTCCATGCCCCGAGCCGGATAACGCGTGGCCACAGCCCTCGCGGGCCTCAGGCCAAGCAGGCCACCCATTCGGGGGGAACCAGCCCATGAGGGCGGCGCTGCCCAGCGGGTCACCCTCGCCGACGTCCAGCCTCGACAGCGCGAAAACTGGCTAGGCGCGGGCGAGGGGCCGCTCGTAGACGTCGGGGCGACGGTCGCCGAGGAGGTGGTTGCGCGGGGTCCGTCGGCGGGCCTGCTCCACCGCCGCGAGGTCGAGGTCGGCAACCATGAGCTCGGCGCGATCCGGGCTCGCCGGCCCGGCGAGGGGCCAACCGTCGGGGCCGACGATGATGGAGGCGCCGAGGAAGGTGACCCCGCGCTCCACCCCGATACGGTCGGCACACACGACCGCCGTCCCGTTGGCAGCGGCGGCAGCCATGGCCATGATGTCTCCCTGGCAGTAGCCATGATCGTCGTAGGGCTGCCGGCGGAACGAGGCGACCCAATTGGTGGGCACAGCGACGACCTCCGCCCCGTTCAACGCCAGGGCGCGAGCCACCTCGGGGAACCAGAGGTCATAGCAGATGGCGAGGCCCAGCTTCACGACGCCGGCCTCGGGCGTGGGAAGGTCGACGACGACGATCTCCTGGCCGGGGCGAAACCACGACTGCTCGTCAAAGAAGAGGTGCAGCTTGCGGTAGGCGGCGACGAGACCGCCGGGGCCGACGATCACAGCGCTGTTGTAGCGGCAGCCCGCCCCTCGCTCGGCGAGGCCGGCGACGGCGTACACTTCCCGCCGGCCGCAGACGCCAGCGAGAGCCTCGACCATCGGGCCAGAAGCCGCGTTCTCGGCCATTCCCTCCGCCTCCCCCTCGCTTTGGAAGACGTAGCCAGAGGAGGCCAGCTCGGGGAGGACGACAATCCGGGCTCCTCGGTCAGCGGCAGCCTCGACGCGGTCAACGGCTTCGGCTCGATTACGTTCACCCTCGCCGACCCGGGGCTCGTACTGCGCGGCGGCGACGCGCAAGGGCCGCAACCCGCCACCCTCAGCGCTCATCGCGACGCCTCACCGCGGCCATCAGCGACGGCGCGCTCACGAGAGGGCATCGGCGTCGGCAGCCACGCCTAGCGGCGGGCGAGAAGTTCCCGGAATCCGCCGGAGTGGCCAGCCAGGATCTCGTGCAGCTCGAGCACCTCGTCGCCGCTGATGGGATCCGCGTCGTGCGCGTAGCCTTCGTCGAACTCCGCCTGGTGAACCTCACGGGCCGGCTCTCCCTCGGTCTGGAAGATGATCTGCAGCAGGTTCTCGTCCTTGCACGACGCGCACGTCACCCGTACCAAGGCACGGTTGCCCTGCTGGGCGAGGACGTTGATGCGGCAGTCCGCCATGCTCACCCCGCACTGCACACAGCGATACCGACGGGCTTGAGATCGGAGCAACTCGGCAAGGTCCACAAATCCAGTATAGAGGCGTTCGAGGGGCCGCTAAACCAGCGCGAGCCGAGCCAGCTCCACCCCAGCGGGGTCGGAGGTCGGAGCCGAACGGCTGTGCCCCGGGCGCCTTTTGGCGTGCCCCGCGGAGGCACCTTTGGCCGTCCCCGGCGGAGTGGAGCGAGGCGGGGCCGCGATCACTCGGGATACCCGGAGGGGCGCTCGGTCACGGTCGGCCAGTCTCTACACTCGGGGAGCCGCTGGGGAGTGGCCAAGTGGTAAGGCAGCTGACTCTGGATCAGCCAATCGTAGGTTCGAATCCTACCTCCCCAGCCATTTGTATTCAGTAGCAGCGGTTGAGGCCGCTTTTACCACCCGTTAAAGTCGCTGCTAATCGGGTATCATTTGGCGGTGTCAGTCGCTCCTGGGTAGCGAAGTGTCCAGGAAGTCGCTGATCGGAGTCAGCCGCTTTACCCGGAGGCTCGAGGATGGCCAAGCGACCCCTCTCGGTGGTCGAGCGCCCGATCCCGACCGCGCTCTCATCCCTCGCCGACGACTTCCTCGCCGACTGCCGCGCCCGCGGACTGTCAGCGCGGACGGTGGAGGCCTACGAGTACCCGATCCAGCAGGAGTTCCTCCCCTGGGCGGCGGGCGAGGGGATCACCGAGCCGGGACAGCTCACGCCTCAGCTGGCCGGGCGGTTCACGACGCGGCTGCTCGAGGTGGGCGGCAAGCGCGGCCAGCTCAGCCGGTCGTCGGTGCGCTCCTACGTCCGGTCGGTGCGAGTGTTCCTGGGCTGGGCGGATAAGGCCGACGGCGGGGCCGCCACGGTCGGGGCGGCGCCCAAGCTGCCGAAGACGGAGCGGCGGATCCTCGACGTGCTCAGTCGTGAGGAGATCCAGCGAATGGAGAACGCCGCCAAGACGGAGCGAGACAAGCTGATCCTGCGGTTGCTCGCGGACTGCGGCCTCCGCCTCGGCGAGCTGCTGACGCTCAGGGTCGAGGACATCTGGGAGCCGCGGCGCGGCGAGTTCGCCCTCAAGGTCCGGGGCAAGGGCTCGCGCGACCGGCTGGTACCCGTTGCACCGGCGCTGGTCCGGCGGCTGCGCCGCTACCTCGCGGGACGGCGGGTCGAAGGGCGGGACCGCCTCTTCGCGTCGCTGCGCAAGGGGCCGGACGGGCGGTACCCGCCGGTGACCGAGAGCGGGGTCGAGCAGGCGGTCCGCATCCTGGCCAAGGAGGCGGGGATCGAGAAGCGTGTCTACCCGCACGTCCTCAGGCACTCCTTCGCGACCGAGTGGCTGCGGCGGGGCGGCAACATCATCAGCCTCCAGCGGGTTCTGGGGCACGCCGACCTCACGATGATCCAGGGTGTCTACGCCCACCTCGACACGAGCGATGACTACCAGGCGGCGATGCGGGTACTGATGGGCGATGAGCGGTGAGCGTGTGGGGAGTCGGAGCTGCGAGCCGACAAGGGAACCGTCACCCACCCTGCAGCGTTCTCATAGCGTGATCCCGGTGCGTCAGCGCGCGCTGCTGCTGACCCTGCCGCTGCTGCTGGCCGCCGGCGGCTGCGGCCTTGCTACCTCGCCGCACGGATCAATTGGAATCCAGCCGACCGGCCCGCGGGTGAGTGACGGTGGAGAACCGGCGCCGCTCGCCGCTACCGCGGCGCAGCTGGTGTCCGGCCGGTGGTCCACCCTGCCCCGGGCGCCGATCGCTCCCCGTGACGGTCCGTCGGTGGTGTGGACGGGACACGAGCTGCTGGTGTGGGGCGGCTCCTCCGGTGACCAAGAGCAGGACCTGCATGGTGATGGCGCAGCCTACGACCCCGCGGCGGATCGCTGGCGGGTTCTGCCCGCGTCCCCGCTGTCGCCGCGCGAGGGCCAGTCCGCGGTCTGGACGGGGCGCGAGATGGTGATCTGGGGCGGCTATGACCGGGTGGGCTCGAACGTCTCAATGCATGTGACTGGCGATGGAGCCGCTTACGAGCCGGCGACCAATCGCTGGCGGATGCTTCCGGCGGCTCCCCTGTCACCGAGAGCCCAGGCGATAGTGGTCTGGACTGGCTCGGAGATGATCCTGCTCGGCGGCATACCAGCCGTGGTGACCGATTCGCACCCCGGGTACGGCGACGGCGCCGCGTACGATCCCGCTACCAATAGCTGGCAGCTGTTGTCCAAGCCTGTGCCTCCCCAGCGCCATCCCCTGACCTGGCGCACTGCGATCCAGGCCGACGGAGAGCTCCTCGCCTGGTCGGAATGGGGGATCTCGAAGAAGACCGGCCCGAACACATACACGGAAGCGGGCGGTGTCGACCTCTTCGCTTACCTCGAACGGACCGGCACGTGCCACCTGGTCCCTAAGGCCCCAGGGGCGCTGCCGGACGCCGAGGAGGTGCTGTGGACCGGGCGGCTCGCCGTGGTCCGGGGGATCACCTACAACTGCGGCCTATGCCCAGGGCCGTATGTTCCCGAGGTCACCGATCTCTACGACCCCTCGGGGAATACCTGGACGAGGACCGCCGAGGATCCGCTGGCGGGCGACCATCTGGCTTCCGCCTGGACCGGTGCGGCGCTTTTCTCCTTCGACGACGGCTTCAGCTCTTCGGGCCCGCACGGCGCAGTCGTCCCCGGCGACGCCAGTGTGTACGACCCCTCGAGTGGCCGCTGGCAGCGACTTCCCACCGCGCCATCCGGGTGCCAGACCGGCTCCGGCGACCAGCCCACCTGGACCGGCCATTCAGTGATCTTCTACTGCCCGTCCACGGGCTCGGGACCCGCCGGTCTCGCCTACACGATCGGCCCATGACGGTCCGCCTGTGGCGGCACCGGGCAACCCTGGTCGGAGCCGTCTTTATCGGCCTGCTGTGCGGGTGCGCTCCCCCCACCACTGGGACGGTGACCGGTGGGATCGCGCCGTGCAGCGCCTTGGGGGCTCCCGGAGAACCACAGTATGCGGCTGGCACCGTCGTCGTACTCCAGGGCACGATCCGGCGGCAGAGCACCGGGCCCGGCTCGTGGAGGGAGATCCTCCCTGCTCATGTGGTCACCGCGGAGTCGGTGGGCGTCAATCAAACGTACTCATTCCAGCTCAAGCCGGGGAGCTACCTCCTGGTGTTGCCCGCCACTCCCGGTGAGCATGGTGACGACAGCCTTGCTGAGCATGGACGGTGATCATTCGGAGTCCAGCTCGGTGACCGCCGCGGTGGCGGAGCTGTGGTCGACGATCGCCTTGCCGTCGGCGAAGGCGGCGATGAGAGCCTGAATCGCCAGGTTGTTCACCGCTCGGGGAAGGCCACGGCTGGTCTGGTGGATGAGAGCCAGGGCGTCGTCGCTGAAGAGGGTGTCCTTGCGGCCGGCGAGGGCGAGATGGTGCTGCACATAGGTGACGGTCTCCGCCAAGTCCATGCCGTCGAGGTGGTAGCGGAGGGCAACCCGCTGATCGAGCGCGGCACTATGTCGAGTTCCACATAGCGCCGCTTATGTCGCCCCGCCCGTTATGTCGAGTTCGGCTTGGCCGGGAGGGCGGACAAGGTGGAGGGCGGGAAGAGCCGGGCAACATAATCAGAGCCCCTGGAGGAAGGCGAGGACCTCATCGGTCGGCCGATACCGCCCAGCACGAACCTTCGCGGGGGTGGTTCGGGCGAGAGCACGTTCCTTGAGCGCCATGTCGGCGTGAAGGTAGATGTTGGTCGACTGCAAGCTCGCATGTCCGAGCCACAGAGCGATGGTCGCGAGGTCGACCCCAGCCTCGAGCAGGGTCATTGCGGCAGTGTGTCGGAGGATGTGGGGCGTCAGGTTCTTGTCCGCTATGGACGGACAGCATTCGGCGGCCACTGACGCGTACGTCACGAGGCGGCGCCAGATGGCGCCGCGGGTGAGGTGCCGGTTGGACCCGCGGCTGGGGAATAGCGCGTCCGCGGGCTGACCTTGACGAGTTCGCAACCATACCCGCAGGATACTGGCCGTCCCTTTCGTGAGTGGCGTGCAGCGTTCCTTTCGGCCCTTGCCGGTTATGCCGGAGCGCGCGTAATGCCGAATCGCGGCTGCTGGTGAGCGTGTTCTCGCTGCTGGTGCTGGGTTTGGGGCGCTGACCGATTCGGCATAAATCGCCCGTCGAGTTCAGAGGTTGTCGAGGAAGCGGAGTAGCTTGTCGCTGGCTCGGTATCGCCCCGGTCTGGTTTCCGGGGGCGTGGTGCGGTCGAGCGCTTGTTGTTTGAGGCGGAGGTCTCCGTGGAGGTAGCCGCGGGTCGTCTGTTCTTGTTCGTGACCGAGCCACAGCGCGATCACGGAGGTGCTGATCTCGGATTGCAGCAGCGTCATCGCGGTGGTGTGTCGCAGGACGTGGGCGGTGACTCGTTTGTCGCGGAGGGTGGGGCAGCGCTCGGCGGCGGCGGTCGTGTGCTTGTTGATCAGCCATTCGACGCTGTCGCGGCTGAGCCGGCCGCCGCGGTTTGAGGGGAACAGCGGGTCTGCGGGTTGGCCTTGGCGTTCTTTGAGCCAGATGGTCAGCACCTTGACGGTCTGGCTGGTGAGCGGGACGGTGCGTTGCTTGCGGTTCTTGCCGAGGGTGAACAGGTAGCTGATCGTGCCGAGGTGCACGTCTTGGCATCTGAGCCCGGTCAGTTCGGAGACGCGCAGCCCGGTCTGGATCGCGGTGAGGATGAGCGCGTGGTCGCGTCGGCCGGTCGGGGTTGAGCGGTCGGGCGCGGCGAGCAGAGCTTTGACCTCCTCGGTGGTGAGGAAGTTGATCAGCGCGCGGTCGAACCGCTTGGCGGGGATTGCGAGCACCCGGGCGATCACGTCGGCGTGCTCGGGGTGGCGCAGGGCCGCGAACCGGTAGAGCGACCGAATCGCCGCGAGACGAACGTTGCGGGTGCTGGCGGTGTTGTGGCGCTCTGCTCGAGGTGGTCGAGGAAGGCGCTGATCAGCCGCACGTCGAGGTCGGAGATCTCGAGCTTGGATGGTTGCTTGCCGGTGTGCTCGGTGGCGAAGCCGAGCAGCAGCCTGATCGTGTCGCGGTAGCCGCTGATGGTGTGTGGGCTGGCTTGGCGTTGGGTCATCAGCCGTTCGCAGAAGAAGGCTTCGAGGGTCGGGGCGAGCAGGGTCATGGCAGGTCTCCCAGGGTGGCTTCGAGGCGTTCGGCGGCCAAGGCGAGCAGCTCGGGTGCGGCCGTCAGGTAGCGGTAGGTGTCGGAGGGTTCGGCGTGGCCGAGGTAGGTGGAGAGCCACAGCATTCGGGCTTGCACGTCGACGCCTGAGCGGTGCCAGTCCAGCAGCGTCTGCACAGCAAAGGCATGTCTGAGGTCGTGCAGCCTCGGTTGGGGGGATCCCCGCGGGCGCTCGATGCCAGCGCGGCGGCGCAGGACCCGAAAGACGTATTGCGCCCCGCTCTTGTTGATCCGGTTCGAACGGGTGGAAATGAAGAAGCTCGGCGCCTTCGGGTTCGGGCAGAGCTCGTCGCGCTGGCGGTCGTAGCGGGCCAGCGCGGCGGTCGTCGATGGGTGCAGCGGCAGCTGCCGCGATTTCCCAAACTTGGTCAGGTGGATCGTGAGCACGCCGGCGTCGAGGTCGATGTCGTCGCGGTCGAGTCGGAGCGCTTCGCCGATCCGCATCCCGCTCACCGCGAGCAGGCCGAGCAGCGTGAAGTAGGTCGCCGCCCGAAGCGGCGGGCGGAGCGCTGCGGCCTCGGCGAGCAGCCGGCCGATCTCCCGCTCTGAGTACAGGTACGGGATCGCGTAGTGCTTGCGGGCGATCAAGATCCCGGTCGGCGGGATCTCGGTCGCGGGGTCGAGCGATGCGCATGTACCCGGCGAAGCCCCTGATCACCGACAGCCTCGCCGCCTTCCATCCCTCGGTGCCGTCGGCAGCGGACCGCCCATGCGAGCAGCCAGCTCGGTGGTGATCGTGCTCGCACCGGCCTGCTCGAGGTACGTGGCGAAGTCGTCGAGCAGTCGTTGGTGCTCGACGAGCTTGAAGCCGAGCGCTCGCCGGATCGTCAGGTAGTCGGCGACCGCGTCGCGCACGACGGTCATGACATGCTCCCCGGCCATGGGCGCGCGAGCTCGCGCAGCCGCTCCCAGTCGACCTTCGCGTAGAGCACAGTCGTGGCGTGCCGGCGGTGGCGCAGCAGCGACGCGATCTCCTCCAGCGGCGCCCCCGCTCTGAGCACCTCGGTCGCGACCGTGTGCCGCAACCTGTGCGCCCCGACCCGCGGGATCCCTGCCCGATCACACGCGTAGTGCACGACCATCCCGACAGTGCCGCCACTCAGCGGCCCGAACGGCGCGTGCGCCTTCAAGAACAGGTGCGGATCCTCCCGACGGGGACGGCCGTCGCACAGGTAATCGACCAGCGCCTCGCCAACGTCTCGCGGTAGCGGCAGCCGCTCGTGGCGATCGTCTTTGCCCCGGATCATCAGCTCGCCCGCTCGCCAGTCCAGGTCACCGAGCTGGATCGCCGCGACCTCGCCACGAGCGCAAGCCCAGACGCGCGAGCAACAGCACGATCGCGAAATCGCGCCGGCCGGTCGCGGCAGTCCGATCGCAGTTCGCCAACATCCGCCGCACGTGCTCCGGGTCAAGCGCTTTCGGCAACGACGCGCCGCGCCAACCAGCGACCAGCGGCACCGCCCCCGTCAGATCGCTCGCCGTCAACCCCTCCACGATACAAGAACCGCAACAGCCCCCGCAGCACGGTCACGATCAGCTTCCTCGAGCGTGCGCCTCCCAGCCGGCGGCACTCAGCCAATACGAACCCCGTCACATCACCGGCCGTGAGCCGATCCAGACCCACCATTAGGATCAACGCGCCCGGACAAGAACAACCGCGCGACCCGCTCGTATCCCCGGACGGTGCTCGACCCCGCCACCAGGCCGCGCTCGCGCACCAGATACTCGGCGAACTCGCCCAACAACCGGTCGACCGGGTCGGTCAGCGCCGGCGCCACCGGCTCTGGCACCAAGCCCAGCCCGCGTAAGTACCCCAACAGCTGCCGCTCCGAGGAAGGCGAGCACCATCGCGCTCCGGGATGCCCGGCGCGCGCGCGTTGCAGAAACTCCTCCAGCAACGACTCGGTCAGCGTCCCCCGGCCCCATCCCCTCGGCGGCCATCCAAGAACTCAGCTGGGCCATCAACCTCAACCGGGATCTCTGTGCCGTCCAGCTGTAACCAAGCTCGATCAGCTCCAACAGCAAGCCGCGCACCAGCGGCCGCAACGGCCCACGCACGTGGGCGCCCGTCGGTCTGCCCATCACAACGCCTCCTTCACCGGTCGAAGTTCCGGCGCAAGTAAAACGCGCCCTGGCACGACCGGGATTTATGCCGAATCGGTCAGAGCCCGAAACCCAGCACCGGCAGCGAGAACACGCTCACCAGCAGCCGCGATTCGGCATTACGCGCGCCCCGGCATAACGTGGCGAATGCCGAATTCGGCATTCGCCCAGGCAGCGTACGTGAGCACCCGAATCGAGCACGACGTCCTGACAGCGAAGAGCGGCCAGCTCGGAGACGCGGAGCCCGGTCTGCACCGCCAACAGGAGCAGGGCATAGTCCCGCTGCCCTGTCCAGGTCGTGCGGTCGGGGCTGCGCAGAAGGGCCTCGACCTCAGCCGGTGTCAGGTAGGCGACGATGGCGCTGTCGTAGCGCTTTTCCGGGATGGCGAGTACGCGCTGGATGAGGCCGGCGTGTTCAGGATGGCGCAGGGCGGCGAACTCGAAGAAGGAGTGGATGGCGCTGAGGCGAGCGTTGCGAGTTCGAATGCTGTTGCCGCGATTCACCTCAAGGTGGTGGAGGAACTCGCCGACCGTGGTGGCGTCGAGATCCTCCAAGTCGAGCTTGGCCGGCGTCGTGCCGGTGGCGTCGAGGACGTAGGCGAAGAGCAGCCGGAAGGTGTCGCGATATGCGGCGACCGTGTGAGAGCTGGCGCGTCGCTGACGCATCAGCCGGTCGGTAAAGAACGCCTCCAGGGTCGGCGCGAGCGAACTCATGGCGTGTCATGTCCCGAGGCGGGTTCGAGCCTGTGGGCGGCCAGCGCCAGCAACTCCGGCACTGCCTCCTGGTACCAGTAGGTCGCCTTGGGGTCGACATGGCCGAGATAGGTAGAGAGCAGCGGCAGGCGGGCCTGCACGTCAAGCCCGTTCCGATACCAACTGAGCATGGTGCGCACCACGAAGGCGTGACGGAGGTCGTGGTTGCGCCGACGTCGGCGCAACCATGATTATGCCGACCTCCGCGTTATGCCGACCTTGCAAGAAAACCCCAACTGCGCGCTGGCGAACCACCTGAAGATGTCGGCATAACGAAGTCGGCCCCTGCCATCCTGCCTTCCTCGTCCGGGACACAAGGAGGCAAGCATGGCCAGGCCAACGAGCAGGGTGAGCAGGGTATTGATGACAGGGCCGCTGGCACCCTTTGCAGATGCGTACGCACTCGAGCTGAAACGACGCGGGTACACGCGGCTAACGAGAGTCAACGAGCTGCGGCAGGTGGGGCGACTCAGTAGATGGCTCGAGGCAGGCGGGTTCACCGCTGCCGAGTTGAACCGCGAGCGGATCGAGAAGTTCTTGGTGTTCCAGCGCGCCGACGGGCGCCATCGGAGCCAATGGTCGCGTTCCGGCCTGCTGTGCATGCTGGACGTGTTGCGGGGGATGGGGTTGTCTGCAAGCGCTGAGCCAGAGCAGAGCGGTTCGCCTACCGAGCTGCTGCTCGACCGGTTCGCGCGGCACCTGCTCTCCGAGCGCGGCCTCGCGGCGGGCACGGTCCAAGGGTACGTGAGACACGCGCGCCGCTTCTTGGAGAGACGACCGCCTGGTGACAGCCTCGCCGGCCTCGGCGCCAAGGAGGTGGCCGAAGCGGTGCTGGGTCAATCGGCCGCGCTCTCGGTGAGCGCCACGCAGTTCTTCGTGGCGGGGCTGCGATCCTTCCTGCGCTTCTGCTTCATGGAGGGACTGCTGGAGGTGGATCTGTCGCAAGCCGCCCTTCCGGTGACCGGGCGACGCCGCTCGACACTTCCCCGGGGGATCACCAAGGCGGACGCCGCGGCCTTGCTCGGCTCGTGCGATCGTCGGGTCGCGGTCGGACGCCGTGATTACGCGGTGCTGGTCACGCTGCTGCGACTGGGGCTGCGTGCCGGGGAGGTCGCGCGCCTCCGCCTCGACAACATCGACTGGCGGGCGGGTGAACTGGTGGTGTGCGGCAAGGGCGGCCGTGAGGACCGCCTCCCGATGCCTCAAGACCTTGGAGAGGCGATCGCCTCCTACCTTCAACGGGGACGTCCGCGTAGCGACTGCAGGACGCTCTTCCTTCGGGCGATGCCACCCTTCGACCCGATCGCGCCAGGCACGGTCTCCTCAACGGTGCGCCGGGCCTGCAGGCGAGCGGGCATCGCAGAAGTCGGGGCTCACCGCCTGCGCCACACGGTGGCCTGTGAGATGGTCTCTGCCGGCGTCCCGCTGGTGCAGATCGCCGAGGTGCTGCGCCATCACAGCCTCCAGACGACCGCCATCTACGCCCGCGTGGATCTCGATCAGCTGCGCGGCTTGGCCGCGCCCTGGCCGGGAGAAGAGGTCCGATGACCGCGCTGCACACCCATGTGGAGGACTATCTGCGGCTGCGCCGAGCGCTCGGGTTCAAGCTCGAGCGCGAGGAGCAGCTCCTCTCGCAGTTCATGGGCTGTCTCGACGCTGCCGACACGACGCGGATCACGAGCGAGCTTGCCATCGCCTGGGCACGACAACCCATCCATGCACAGCCGAACCACTGGGCCAAGCGGCTCGGTGTCGTGCGCAGGTTCGCCGCCTACCTCCAGACAGTCGAGCCAGCGACCGAGGTCCCACCGCCAGGCGTGTTCCCGGCTCGCCGACGTCGTCCCACCCCCTATCTGTGGTCCCAGGCCGAGATCTGCCAGCTGCTCGAAGGGGCCCGCCAGCTACGCCCGCCGCTGCGCGGAGCCACCCACGAAGCGCTCTTCGGCTTGCTGGCCACCTCGGGCATGCGTGTTGGCGAGGCCGTGGCTCTTCAGCGTGGAGAGGTCGACCTGGACACAGGCGTCATCACTATTCACCAGGCCAAGTTCGAGCGTTGGCGACTACTGCCGTTGCACGCCAGCACCACTGAGGCGCTGCGCCGCTATGTGGTCGAGCGTGACCGTCTGTGCCCGCTGCCGCGCTCGAACGTGTTCTTCATCTCCAGCACCGGGGCGCCTCTTGACCGAAGCGGCGTGGGTAAGACGCTCAGGAAGATCACGACCGCAATGGGCACCCGCACCGCCACGACCCACCCGCGCGTACATGACTTGAGGCACAGCCTGGCTGTGCGCACCCTGACGGAATGGCAACGATCCGGCGTGAGCATCGATGAACGGATCGCCGTACTGGCGACCTACCTCGGCCATGTCAGCCCAGCGGACACCTACTGGTACCTCTCCGCTTCCCCGGAGCTCATGGAGCTTGCCGCCGGCCGCCTCGAGGCTCGGTTCGGAGCGGCCCGATGAGCGCGCTCGCCCCAGTCCTTCAGGCGTACTTCACCAACCGGCTCATCGACCAGCGGGCAGCGAGCCCGAACACAATCAGTGCCTACAAGCACACCTTCCGGCTCCTGTTGGCCTTCGCCTCGAAGCGCACGGCCAAGAGGCCAGTTACGCTCGACATCGCAGACGTTGACGCGCCCCTCGTGGCTGCGTTCTTGGAGCACCTCGAGCGCGACCGCCATAACAGCCCCACCACGCGCAACAACCGCCTGGCTGCGATCCACTCCCTCTTCGGCTACATCGCCCTCCAGCACCCGGAGCACGCAGCGTCAGTCCAGCGGGTGCTCGCAATCCCACCCAAGAGGACGGAGCGCAACATTGTGACCTACCTGACCGAGGAGGAAGTCGACGCGCTTCTGGGTGCCTGTGACAGGAGCCACTGGACCGGCCGGCGCGACCAGGCGATGTTCGCCCTCACGATCCAGACCGGGCTGCGGATCTCCGAGCTCGCTGGGCTCACACGACAGGACATCACCCTCGGGCCTGGGGCCCACATCCACACGGTGGGAAAGGGCCGCAAGGAGCGGCGCACGCCGCTCGTGTCCACGACAGCGGCGGTCCTCAAAGCCTGGCTCAAGGAATGCCCTGGCGCCGCCTCCGACCCGCTGTTTCCGACCATCACTGGCAACCGCCTCAGTCGCGATGCGATCGAACGGCGTCTCGCCCACTACGTGCGTCTTGCTGCCGCCACCTGCCCTTCTATCCAGAGCAAGCACGTCACGACCCACACGCTGCGGCACACCGCTGCCATGCGCCTCCTGCTGGCTGGCAACGACGTAACGATTATCGCCTTGTGGCTGGGACACGAGCAGCTCGCCACCACCAACATCTACCTGCACGCCGACATGAGCCACAAGCAGCAGGCTATCGACCGCACGAAGCCACTGTCTGTCAAAGCCGGTCGTTACCGGCCACCCGACACTCTCCTCGCCTTCCTGGAGACCCTGTGATTATGCCGACATCTTGAGGTGGTTCGCCGGCGCGCAGTTGGGGCTTTCTTGCAAGGTCGGCATAACGCGGAGGTCGGCATAATCGTGGAGCCGGGGCCGACGGCGGTAACCGCAGGCGTCCAGGCCGGTCTGGTGGCGCAATCTCGCGAACACGCCCTGAGCGGAGCTGTCGGTGACGCGTCCGCCTCGGGTCGTGACGAAGAAGCTCGGCGAGGTGGGCCGCGGGCAGAGGTCGTCCCGCTGGGCGCCATACCTGGCGAGAGCGGCCACCGTGGACGAGTGAATGGGCACATGCCGTGACCTGCCGTTCTTGCCGAACCGGACGAGCAGGTCGCCGGCCGTGAGGTCGACATCAACCCGGTCGAGGCCCGCAGCCTCGCCGAAGCGCAGCCCGGTGCATGCGAGCAGGCCGATGAAGGTCTCATACGTAGCCGCCTTCAAGGGAGGGGTCAACGACCGAGCGGCAGCCATCAAAGCGGAGATCTCGGCCGGACTGTAGATGTAGGGAGCCGTCCGCTGCTGCTGTGCCGGCAGCAGATCCTTGGCTGGCACCTCGGTCCGAGGATCGATGGCGCTTACGTACTCGGCGAAGCGCCTGGCGACGGCCAGGCGCTGCCGCTCCCGTACCGGGCTGGAGATCGGCCTGGATTGAGCCCAGGCCAGGGCCAAGTCGGCCGTGATGACGCTGGCTCCCGCCTTGTCAAGCCACCCAATGAACTTGGAGAGCTCTGCGCCGTGCCCGGCGAGCTTGTAGCCGAGGGAACGGCGGATGGCCAGGTAGTCGGCAGAGCGCTGGTGCAGTGTGCTCATTGGGCTGCTCCTGGCCACGCCTGCGCCAGGCCGACCAGTGCGCGCCGGTCGACCTTCGCGTAGATGACCGTCGTCCCAACGCTCTGATGGCGGAGCAGCTGCGCGATCTCGGCCAGAGGCGCGCCCTCGCGCAAGAGGCCGGTCGCGACCGTGTGTCGAAGGCGATGTGGACCGTGAGGAGGAAGCCCGGCGCGAACGCAGGCCGCCCGCACCAGTCCGCCGACGGCCTGGCGTGACAGGCCCGTCCGTGGGGCCCACGACCGGATGAACAGGTGCCCGTCGTTGCAGCGAGGTCGCCCGAGCCGCAGGTATTCCACGACGGCTTCACCCACGTCCATAGGCAGTGGAAGCTTGTCGAGGCGCCGCCCCTTGCCGCGGATGACGACCTCTCCCGCCCTCCAGTCAATGTCGTGGAGTTCGAGGCGGGCCACCTCGTCAGCCCGCAGTCCCAGCCGTGCCAGCACGGTCAGGATCGCGAAGTCACGGACACCCACCGGCGTGGTGCGGTCGCAGCCTCGCACAGAGTCGCTCGACGTGCTCCGTGGACAGGGCGCGCGGGAGCTCCTGCCGGCGCCGGGCCACTGTCGGCACCGCCGAGGCGAGCGCCCTGTCGGTCCGGCCTGCGAGGTAGAGGAACTTGAGGAATGCGCGCAGCCCCTGCACCACCGTCTGCATCGCATAGATGCTCAGTCGTGCGCTCTGCTCGAGAATGAAGTCGGCAACGTCGGCTGCGTGCAGCCCGACCAGGCTCTCGTTGAGGGCTCGCCCCGAGTGGAGAGAAACCGCTGTGCGATTCGCTCGTAGTTCCGCGCCGTCGCGTCGCCAAGTCCGCGTTCCTCGAGCAGGTGCTGACGGAAGGGGCCCAGGATCTCTTCCACGGCGGTCGGCGCCGGGACCAGCCTCGTGTACTGCCCCAGTTGCTCCAAGTGCTCCAGCAGCGGCGTCAGACCATGCTGCGTCAGCTTGGTCACGTAGCCCGCCCTGGCCCGAGCACTGAGGTACCTGTCGATGACCTCGGATGTCAGGTCCGTCACCGACAGCCGGTTGCTCTTCATCCACCGATCCAGATGTGCGAGCAGCGCGCGTTGTCCGACAACTCCGCTGCCCACGTAGCCGAGTGTCTGGAGCCTGTCCAGGAAACCGTCCTCCAACGGCGCCAAGGGTCCGCTCAGCGGGAAGTTGCGAGCGCCTCGAGCCATCTGCATGCCTCCTGTCGTGATGTCCAACGACCGAAGGATGGGCTCGAGAGCTGCGAATTATGTTGCGGTCTGCCCTGCCTTCACTCTGCCCCCAGCCGCCGAGCGCGACATAACGGGCGGGGCGACATAAGCGGCATACGCCCCGAGCTTGAGACGGCGGCACAGCGCGGGCTGGCCGACCAGAAGACAGGAAAAGAGGGAACGGGAGTCCATCTCGGCGCTGAGGAGGAAACGCAGCTCTTCGAGCTGGGTGGTGGCCAGGAGGTGAGCCTCGTCACAGATGACGACGACGCGGCGACCTCGCTCGGCGCTCTCCGCGTGGAGGCGCTCTGCGGCAGTGGCGATGAGAGCGGCGCTCTGGTAGGGAGGGATGCCGCCGAGGGCACTCACGATGTGCCGGTAATAGCCCCGCATCCCCACCGCGGGGTTGCCGAGGTAGAGGACGCAAAACCGGTGGTCGAGCGCGGACATCGCAGCCCTGACCGCGATCGTCTTGCCGGCACCGACCTCGCCGCTGAGCACACCCAGCGCCCCCTCGTTGACGAGCCAGCGGATACGGGCCACGGCTTCGGCGTGAGCGCGACTCGTGAAGAGCATGCTGGGAGTGAGATCGCGTCCAAAGGGCATGCGGGTCAAGCCCCAGTGGGCCTGCAGTTTGTCGATGGTCATCAGCGGCTTTCCTTCTCGGTGCGGTCGACGGGCAGGGCGGCGTAGGCGATCTGGCGGCGGGTCGCCTCCTCGTAGCGAGCGGCGACGAGAGCGAGGTCGATGCCGGTGGACGGTGGCGGCGGCAGCTCCTCGGGACGGGCAGCGGGATGGCGGACGTGGCGGCCGATGCGGTGGGGCACGGCGCGGCCCATGGGCCGGCCCTCGAAGCGGATCTCGATGTCGGTGAGGTCAAAGGGGTTGAAGACGAGCTCGACCTTGTGACCGACGAGGGCGGCATCGACCTCGAAGAGGTTGTCGAAGAGCGAGACCGTGGCGGTCTTGGTGACGCGACGCCACGCCGACCAGAGGAAGGCCTCGTGGAGGGCTTGGGGAGAGGGCAGGGTGGGAGCGCCGCCGGCGAGAAAGCGCTCCAGCGGGGTCTCGCCCGTCTCCGAGTGGACGGCGCGGTGGTACACCGTTTCCACCCAGGCAGTGAAGAGCCGGTTGAGCTCGGCGAGCTCAGCAGCACCGCGGAGCGCGATCTCGACCAGGAACTGATCCCGCACCGTGCGGAACCACCTCTCGATCTTCCCCCTCCCAGCCGGGCGTCCCGGCTCGCTGTGCACGAGCCGGATGCCGAGCGAAGCGAGAGCGCGCAGCAGCTGGGAGCTGACGAAAGCAGAGCCGTTGTCGACATAGCAGCAGCGGGGAATGCCCCGGGAAGCGAGCCCGGAACGCAGCGCCGCCTCAAGACGCAGGGTGTCCTCGGCATAGCCCCAGCGATATCCGGTGACCAGCCGGGAGTGGTCGTCAATGAAGGCGAAGAGGTACGTCTTGCGGCCGGCGACGACGGGACCGTGGAGAGCATCGCCGGTCCAGAGGTCATTGGGATGCTCGGCCTCGAAGCGTCCATAGGCGATCCGCACCTGAGCACCGCCGCGCGGCAGGCCGAGCCGGGCGAAGTGGCGCTGCAGCGTGCGTTCGCTCGGGCTCTCCCCGCGCTGCGCGGTGAGGATGGCGACGATCTGGGCGGCGGTTCTGCGCGGTGCCTCCCGGCGCAGGGCGAGAGCGAGCTCCAGGAGATCGGCACGGGTCCGCAGGGGAGCGATCCGCGGCTTGGAGACCAGCGCCTCGAAGCCGCCCGCCCGCCAGGTGCGGATCCAGCGGTCGAGGGTGCTGCGCCCCACCCGGATGCGCTGCCCGCTCGGAGCGAGGTGATCGCGGGCGGCAAGGGCGCGCACCAGCTCGCCACGTTCCGCGTGGCCCAGCGCGGGGTCGGCCGCCGCGCGGATCAGCGAGTAATGGAAGAGTGCGAGGTCACGTCGGCGGTCGTCCATCGGCCTTCTCCTCTGCTGTTGCGGTGGTCGGAGAAGGGTGGGACCTCGAGGTGGCGCTTGAGAAGGGTCAGGACGTGTTGCAGAGCAGGGCCCCGCCCGTGACCCCGGCGACGAAGTGCCAGACCGAGGCCGCGCCCCACCGCTCCGCCGCGGCCTTGGCGGCAACCCCGATGACCTCGAGGGCGTCAGCGAGCGGGGACCCGCGCGGCTCGAGGCGAAGGTCGCAGCCCAGTCCGTGGGCCATCCGGGTGAAGTGATCGCGGATCGCCTCGGCGCGCCGTTCCGCCCGACGCAGCCAGCCGCGCACCGTCTCCTCCGGCCGCCCCAGGCGGGCGGCGATGGTGCGATGACCGGCACCGGCGACCTTGGCGATGAGCGCATTCCCGATCACCTCCACGGCGTCGAGGCGACGGGCCAGCGCCACCACGGGAAGCAGCACGTGGGTGCGCCGGCACTCCCGGCAGCGTCCCCTCCGCAGCCGCCAAGCCACCCGCCGCCCCTCGGGGAGGCGCAGCCGGCGGCGCCGCTTCCATCCCCAGGGCCCGCATCTGGCCGCCGCACGGTTCAGGACAGCGCAGCCTCCCCTCCCGGAGATCGCGCTCCACCTCCTCGGCGTCGGTGCGTACCATCAGCACCGGCGTGCCGCCCTGACCAACATCAGCGGTGCTCCATTGAGGGAGCCCTTCCCGTCTCTGGCCAGAGTGTGGGGAAGGGCTCTCGTCGTTCCTGGGCGGAAAGCATGCCCCGTGCAGGTCGGGGCGCGCCGATCAGCCCAGCTCGCACCGCCGGCAGGGGTTATCCACTGCCCCCAACTTGTTCAACCTTCCCCCCAAACCCCCCATCCGTTACTACGACGAGAAAGGAGAAGGAGATCTCCCCAGACCGCTCAGTGGTCAGTCTGGATGGCGCCGCTCCAAGCCTACGTGCTCATCCAGCATGGCGCCCCACACCTGGTTGCCCACTTCCCGCCGCCGGCTACCATCAAACCATGGGTGGCGGTGACGGTTCACGCAGGAGAAAGACAGTCCGCCAGCATCCCCAACGTGTGCATATGAACGTGAACGTGCTCGAGGCGTCAGCTCAGGCCGCGGTCGAATCGTGCGCCGGCCATGGCGTCATTGCCACGACATCCGGTCACGGGTGACGGTCCATCGCAACCGCCTGGGCTCCATCGCGGTACCTGGCGCGGTCGAGGAGGTAGTCGAGCAGGGCGAGCCCACCGCCACTCCGCAGGTCGAAGCGGTGAGCATAGGGAGCGATGAGGTCAGCGACAATCCGTGGGTAGTCGAGACCCCGTGCGATGACCTCAGCGGTCACCTGGGCGACTCGGGAAGGTTCGACGTGATCAGCGAGAAGGTCGTGAATCATCCATCCGGCTCGCGTGGCGGGGACGCCGCTGAGAATGACGCGCTGCGGACCGGGGACACGACCGCGGTGGAGGCGAACATCGGACCGGGAGGTCTGGCGTCTAGCGGGAAGGGTGAACTCCTGAACGTCTGCCCGAAGGTCACCCACCCCGTAGAGCGACGCGGCGGAAGAATGGGACACCACGGCGACGTCCGGGTCGTCCAGGCGCGCCCACGCCGGAGCGGCGGGGTCGAGCCTGAGCCACGCAGCTCGGAGGGGCAGATGGTCGACTTCACCGGCGGCGCGGATGCGATACACGCCTTGGGCGACGCGTTCGAGGAGCCCTTCGGCACGGAGGTAATCAAGAGTGCTTCGGCTGAGACCGGCCTGCCGAGCTTGCCGAGTGGTAACGAGGCCCCATTGGCCCTCCGCAATGTCGGTCAGCCTCCTCATCGGAGATGGCATACTGCAAATGTAGCAGCCTACTGATAGTTTCGCAGTATGGCTACAGCCAGGCGGAGGAATCGACCCCGACTGGCCCAGGACGACGACTACGAGGCCGCGATGCGAGTGCTCATGAGCGGGGATTGAGCCTGACCCCGTAGGCTCCGCTCCTGCCATGATCGTCAACGTCTACGTCGACGGCTTCAACGTGTACTACGGCTGCCTCCGCGGCACCCCCTACCGGTGGCTCGACCTTGACGCGCTCGCCCGCCGGCTGTTTCCCAACGACGCCATCCATCGCATCCGGTACTTCACGGCTCGGGTGAATCCCAGGGTCACGACCCCCCAGTCGCCGCAGCGCCAGCAGGCCTACCTCCGGGCCCTCAATACGATCCCTCACCTCACGATCCACCTCGGTCACTTCCTCAGCCACCCGGCGAGGATGCCTCTGGCCCGACCTCGGCCCGGCGGTCCCACGACGGTGGAGGTGATGAAGACGGAGGAGAAGGGATCGGACGTCAACCTCGCCACCTACCTGCTCCTGGACGCCTTCCGCCAAGACTTCGAGACCGCGGTGGTGATCTCGAACGACTCCGACCTCAAGGAGCCCATCGACGTCGCCCAGCGCGAGCTCGGCCTCGCGGTGGGGGTGGTCAACCCTCACCCGCCGAACCGTCGCAGCCGGTCCTTCCAGCCGGCATTCTTCAAGCAGATCCGCGAGAAGGACCTTCGCGCCTGCCAGCTCCCCCCAGTCCTGCGCGACTCGCGCGGGACCATCCACCGCCCGGCTGGCTGGTAGACGCCCCTGCAAATGCGCGAAGACCCGCCCGAAGGCGGGTCTTGCACCCAGCCGCCGAAGCCGCTGGGGGGATGCCATCATGGTACCCGATCTGGCTTGGATAGCCGATGAGCAAGACGATCAAACACTTCCTTCTGGTCTTCGACCACGGCCTGGACCGGCTGGTCGAGCTCACGAGTTCGGGGACGACCGGAAATGCGCAGTCGCCGGCTACGGGGACAGGGAGCGCCGGGAGATCGGCCAGCTTCACAGGCACAGCGCGTTCCAGATCGTCCTGATCGGATCCGACTCGCTCGACACGGTCAAGCTCACGGAAAGGGTCGAAGAGCCATAAATGAAGCCTTCCGCTGTCGAGGTGACGAACGGAAGGACGTTCCAGAACCCCACAACCGCCCATACGATCCACCATATCCGCCCACACGTACTGTAAAGTTGCACTTGGAAGCTGTGGCCAGTGGTGCGTCTGAAACTGACTGTTTCACAATCACCGTGGATCGTGGAAGCGCCCGTCGGATCAGTATTGTCGATTGGGTTATTTGAGGCGTACCCGTAGGCGGAGAAGTAACCCGTTTCCGCGGGATCCACCATGAGGAATTGGCCGGTGGCGGGGTCGTAGTAGCGGGCCCGGAGGTAGTAGAAGCCCGTCTCACTGTCCAGATACTGGCTCGCATACAGTAGGTGGTTCTGGACGGTGCCGGTGCTCGCCGTGAGGTTGCCATACGGATCGTATGTATCGGTGTCCTGCACACTTCCCGAGGAATCGGTCAGTACTCGCGTCGACCCCAGAGCTTCACACGAGTAGTAGTACATGGCTCCCGACGGAAGGATCTCTTCGAGAGGTGACCCATTTGGTCCGTACACGTAGCTCGTCGTGCTGGTCCCAGTTGTCTCCTGGAGGAGCGGCGGGATGGAGCTCGCGTCGTCCCACGTGTACGTGGTGGTCGTCCCTGCGACCGCCTTGCTCGCCCTCAGTCCGTCGCCGTAGTAGGCGTAGGTCGTTGCGCCAGACGGCGGTGACGCGCATCCGTTGCTCGATGAGCCCGCGTACGCCCAACAGAGCTGGTCGAGGGAGTTGTACTGATAAGATTCTCCCGACGAGACGCCGGTGCGGTCACCGTTGGAGTTGTACGAGTACATCGTCGCGCCGGCAGGCGGCGACGCGCACCCGTTACTGCTCGCGCCGGCATACGTCCAGCACAGTTCGTTCTTGGTGTTGTAGGCCTGGGCGCTCCCCTTGTTGGTGGTCAAGTTGCCCGCGCTGTCGTAGGCGTAGGTATAGGCGGGGCTGCCCGTCGTGCACGTGTTTCCAGTGGAACCCGCATTGCACACCTGGTTCTGATCGGTATAGACGTACGACTGATTGCTCGACGGCTGCGAGGAGTCCTGGGTGATCAGCTCGGCGCTGTTCCGTGTGTAGGTGGCAGCGAATATTGTGGCCGTTCCCTTCGTATCATCGACCGAGGCAATCGCATTGGACGCATCGTACGTCCACGAGTTCGTGCCCCCATTCGGGAGCACCTCGCTCAACAGGTTCCCATTTGCATCGTACGTGTAGGTGGTGGCGCCACTCGGGGGAGAGGAGCAAGCATTGGTCGAAACGGCGCTGCTCACATAGGTCCAGCAGGGCTGACTGTGGCTGTTGTACGCCTGACTGACCACGACGCCGCCCTGCGGATAGATCACGCTGGCGGGGTTCCCGTCGCTGTCGTACGTGTAGACGGTGGAGCCCGACGGCGGAGATGTGCAGCTCGGACTACTCACGGTCCCGGCATAGGTCCAGCAGAGCCGGCCCTTGGCGTCATACGTGTGGGTAAGCACAGTGCTGGCGTTCGAGACCGTCTCGGTGAGCCTGTCCCCGTTCGCGTCGTAAGTATACGTCGTCGCGCCGGACGGTGGCGACGAGCGGCCGTTGCTCGACGGCCCCTGGTATGTCCAGCAGAGCTCGCCTGCCAGGTCGTAGGCGGTGGTGACGACGCTGCCGTTGGGCTGCGTGGTTGTGCGGGCGTCGCCCTGGCTGTCGTAGGTATGTCCGGTGGGGCAGCCGATCGCGCGGCCTGCGGTGCTTCGATGAAACACGTCAGCCGCTCATCGCCCGTCGGGCCTGCCAACGGTGCCACGCGACCCGTTCGCTCTTCCCGCCCGAAGTAGTCCCCGGCTTCCGCTACTGGCAAGCGCGGATTCACCGAACCCTCAACCCCCTCCTCGCCGCCCTAGCCGGCTGATGCCGGAATCGGGCATGCATCCCTGCTCACCACGGTTCGTTGCGTAGAGCCCGAGATGGGACTACCCTTTGTCAGTCATGCTGGTCCTCGCCGAGGGAGGAAGTGATGGTGCCCGGTAACCGACGCCCACCCGTGGCAAGCCCATCCCGAGACGGAAGATCCCGGACATTCGTAGCAACCCGGCTCGCTTGGTTCAGCCGGACGCGAAGGAGGAGGATAGGCATGCCGAGAAGTGCCATTCGGATCGCAAAAGGTGTGGGGGCCGGCGCATTTGCTGCTGGAGTGACCCTGATGGCGGCAGGACCTGCATCCGCAATCGGCGCAACCCTGGTCCCTGACACGCAAAGCGTCTGCTCTGGCTGCTACGCAACCTGGGGCGGCGCCTGGACAGGCACGTCACCGTACAACGTCGTCTTCTATTACGGAGACGGAACCGACTGGTCCGTGAACGGCACCACGTCGACGTCTCACGGCTGGTCGCACAGCTTCTACACCTGCACGGGCCAGGAGTACACCCAGCACCTGCATGTGCAAGACCACACCGGTGCCAAGGCGGATGCCTACGCCTACACGAGCGTGACCAAAGGCAACATCTGCACTCCGACCGGCTAGATGCGAGCCGCACCCCGGACCCGGATGCAGTCCGGGCTGCCCGGGGCGCCTCGTCGGCTCCTCCGGAACCGGCCGATGGCCCTCGCAGCCGTCGTTCTGATCGGACTGGGGGTCGCGGCGACCGGACTCTCGCAGCTGGTGCAGATACGCCTCACCCAAGCGGTCAACGCCAACTGGCGTGGCGCCTACGACATCCTCGTCACGCCACGCTCGCATTCGGTCACTACGTCTGCCAGCGAAACTTCCGGACTGATCGAGCCGGACTTCCTGGACTACGCAGGGCACGGCGGCATCAGCTTCGCCCAGCTGGCGCAGATCCGACGACTCGCCGGGGTCGCGCTCGCTGCTCCCGAGGCGACCGTCGGGTACCTGACGTCGGACAAGGTCGCCCCGGATATCTACCTGTCCAAGAACGAGCTTCCCCGCGCCCCGACGCTCTACCGCCTGACCCTTCGGGTGTCGACCTCGGACGGCCTGCACGCGTGGGAGATCAGCAGCCAGACCCTCGAGGCGCTCCTCGGCCCGGCGAGTCTCACCGGTTCGCGGGTACCGTTTCTCAGCTCGGTGGGGAACTTCGGCTGGGACCCGAGCGGCGTCACATTGGCTTTCGACTACCTGCCGCCGCAGGTGACGCCCGTCGTGGCCGTGGACCCGATCGCCGAGGAGCAATTGCTGGGCCCGTCGTTGGGTTTCCTGCACGACCTGTCCGTTCCGTCGGGCCAGTTGCGCGTGTCGACGTTCCCGCTTTCGCGGATCCCCTCGCAGTTCTGGTACGCCCGCGACATGCTCGGCAGCCTGCAGCCGACCGGGTCCGGCCAGCCTAGCCCGGCAGCGAGAGAGCCCGTCGTGCCGATCGTGGTCAGCGATCGGCTCTCCTACCCGCTGCAGGTGAGTGTGTCGATCGACAGGGTCGGCCGTCCTCTCACCAGCTATCCGTCCGGGAGCACACCGGCGCAGGAGCTGGCCACCGCGATGAAAGACGCTGGAAGCGCCGTCACGCCAGTCGGCACCGCATCCTTGAACGCGACCGACGAGCTTCGCGGATTCGAACCGCCGAGTCTCACCCTTCTCTGGCCCGGCTCCTCTCCACCGAACGGAACCTCGCTGCCCACCCAGGAGGAGAGCCGGCTCGATACCGAACTGGCCCAACGCGCCACTTACACGTCGGCCGCAGGCGCGCCGGATGGGGCAGTGCCCGGCTACCGGATCCAGCCCCTCGGCAAGGTCGGCTTCGACGGAGAACCGGCTACACAAGGCGAGGGCACCACGCAGAGCTATCGCCGGTTCATCAGTTACCCGCTCGCGATCCAGCCGCCCGCGGGCGCAGCCTCGGGCGGCGAGACGGTGGCGCAGTCGTTCTTCCTGGCCCCAGTGGGCACCTTCGACCTCTCCCGACTGGATCTCCCCGGTAACCCGCTGAACCACGTGCCGCTGGGCGCCTATGAGGCGGCGGGCGGCACCTCGCTGTCGAGCCCGTCCGCCGGGCGCCTGGTGACGCCCACGGCGAATCCGCTTGGCTTCCTCACCAGTCCGCCCGAGGTGATGACCTCGATCTCGGAGGCCCGCCTGCTGCGGGGACAGGCACCCATCGACGCCATCCGGGTCCGCGTCTCCGGCGTCTCGACGTTCGACGCTCAGGCCCGCAGCAAGGTGGCAGCGGTGGCATCCCGCATCGCGAACCTGGGCCTCGACGTGCGCATCGTCGCGGGTTCTTCTCCGCGGACCGTCGACGTGTTCGTTCCCGACTACTACTCGAACGGCAAGCCCTTGGGCTGGGTGCGCGAGGAGTGGACCAGCCTCGGAGCCGCACAGAGCGCCCGAGCCAGCCTCTCCACCGGCGAATGGGCTCTGCTGCTGCTGAGCCTCTCGCTCGCCCTGCTTCTCGCGGTCGCGGTCTCGTCCGTCCACGTCCGGGTGTCCACCCGCGACGTTCGGATCTGGACGACGCTCGGCTGGGGTCGTGGACGAATGCTCTGGTGGCTCGTCAGCGACGCGGCGATGAGCGCGCTGGCAATCGGCGCCGCGTCGGCACTGATCGGGATACTCCGAGGGAGGCCGGGCGTCCCGGTGGCGGTCGGCATCGGCCTGGCCGTGGTCCTCGTGGCCACGCAATGCGTCTTCGCACTGTGGATCTTGCACGGACAGCGACGTGATGCCGCCGGCTCGCCGAATCGACGACGACACCGGCCCTGGAGAGCTGCCGGCCACCCACCCGGCGGCAGCGCCCGGTTCGCCCTACGGGCCGTGTCCCGGCAGCCCCAACTGAGCTGCCTGGTGGGCCTGGGGATGACGTTGAGCGTCATTGCGGTCGGGGTAGCGCTCGGCGCGCTACAGACCGCCTCCCGCTCGGCGGGCACCTCCCTGCTCGGCTCCTATCTGACTACGCAGCTGCGCGGCTTCCACATCGGCCTCATCGCGCTCTTGGCCGTCGGTGGCCCGCTGGCCACTGCGATCGCAACCCAGGAGTGGCACCGGCGCCGGCGACCGGAGGTTCGCGCGCTGGCCGCCGCAGGCTGGACGATCGGGCGGGTCCGGACGGAGCTGCGAACCGAGCGCGTCCTGATCGCCGTTACGGCCACGGTGGTGGCTCTGGGCGGCGCGGCGGCCCTCGGTGCGCTGGGCGTCGGTACCGGTGGGATCCTGATCCTTCCCACGGCCGTCGCTCTCGGTGCCGCCTACCTGGTCGTGAGCGAGTGGGAGACGCGTCGATTCGTCGGACGGACATGGCGGGCCTGAGCGACGCGATCTTCCCTCCGGCGGGTGCTCTCTGCACCGCCTCGGGGGTGACCTGCCGCAGGACGCTGCCGGGCGGCACGCCGCTCACGGTGTTCGAGAACGTCTCCCTGGTGGCGTCCCCGCGATCGATCGTCTGCGTCAGTGGTCGCTCCGGATCCGGCAAGACCACCCTCCTCAACCTGCTCAGCGGGCTGCTGCGGCCGACCACTGGCCGCGTCTACTGGGGTGAGCGGGACGTTTGGTCCCTGACCGAGGACGAGCGCGCCGCCGGACGTCGAGAGCAACTGGCTGTGGTCCTCCAGGACGGCGGGCTCATCGAATGGCTGACCGCCAAGGAGAACGTGCTCATTGCCGCGACCGGTCCGCGGAGGGATGGGTCCGGATCCGCGGAGGAAGTCCTCGCCCGAGTCGGACTCGCCGGCCGCGGGCGGAGCTATCCGGACGAGCTGTCGATGGGCGAACGCGAGCGGGTCGCCATCGCCCGGGCCCTGGTCTGCAACCCAAAGCTGGTGATCCTGGATGAGCCTACCGCAGCCCTGGACGGCGCCACCGCCGACTCCATCCTGCGGCTGCTATCCGCTCTCGTCGTCGAGAGCGGGGTTTCGCTGGTCATCGCGAGCCACGACTCGGCGGTATTGAAGCGGGCGGACGTGGAGGTCCGCCTCCCGGGCTGACCGGTGGGAACTCGGGCCACGCGACGGGCGGGGTCTCCAGGAGGCTACCCGGTCGGCAGGCGATCGGCGCCGCTCCATCGGCGGCCACAGTATGCACTGCGCCAGCCACGCCGTCGCCACCTACCTCGCCGGCATGAGCATCGGCTGACACCGACCGCTGCCGCGGCCGGGCCCCGGACACACCCAAGGGCCCGGCGGCCCGCCGGGGCCGGCGAGATCCCAGGATTGCCGGTGATCGGGTCTGGAAGTTCCGGGATGTGAGGGAGATCGGGCCTCGGCTGGCGATGGCTGTCCGGTCGTCGAGCCGTCGGCAGAACTCGGACACCGGGATCACGAGCCGGTTCGCGGCGGCGCGCAGGTAGGCGGCGAGCAGCGCGTACTCCCAGCAGTCGTCGGTCCGCCATCAGCCGACCTGCCCAGCAGGTGGGGGGCGACCACGCCGCGGGCGAACGCCATCACTCGTCGCCAGTCCTCGGATCTGGTTGAGGCGGAGGCAGCGCAGGCCCCGGCAGCGGATGAGGGCGGACATGTCCGAGGCCGAGCCACCCCTCATTTCAAGCCACCAGAGATGGGGCACCTTGCTCAGCAGTTCCGGCGGCATCTCGACCGCCCGCATCGTGAGCCGCTCCACCTCAGAGAGCCAGGTGAGGTCCCCCTCGGTCAGCCGAGCATGGTCGATCCAGACGCACCCATCGGGTCCGATGCGAGCGGCATCGCGCCCGGCTCTGGTTGGCACTTGACAAAGCGTGACCGATCTTCAGACCGGTGGGCTGGCGAAGCCTCAGCTCGACACCGTCCTTCGGCCTCCGCCCCTGCCCGTGCTCCGGTCGCTCTCGCGGGGTTCGGGCTCGCGTCTCGGGCACGTGATCGTCATACCGGACCCCTGGCCGTGATCTGGGCGCGCCCATCCGGCCGCTTGGACCTCCAGGCTCTCCCACCGAGGACTCCCTCGCACGCACTTACCAGCCGCCCCTGAAGGCTCGGTGTCCAGATCGCAACTGCTGTGAGCGGAGTTCGTTGCGGTCGGGGCAAGCAGTCAGACGTTGAGAAGACAACAAGCGGGGCGAACCATTCAGCAGAAAGATGCGCGCCTTCAGATCCCGGTGTTGAATAGGCGTACCGGCCAGGCGGGAACGCCTGTACGGTAAGGGGCCATGAGCCGGGGCCTGACTCATCTCAGATCTCGACCCCTTTGGGGTGTCCTTTCTCTGAAGTGTCGACCCCGGCTTTTCGGCTCTGGGACCGGCTTGACTTGATAGGAGCGTTGCTGCGCAGTTCCCTACCGGGATGTGTCGGCCGGCCCTTCGACAACCTACCACGGGGAGGACTGGGACGATGGCTGTCAGCACGGATCGGGCAGGCAACGTGGTCGGGGTGGACCCCCATAAGCGCACGCTCTCCGCGACGGTGGTTGACGAACGTGGCGGCATCGTCGCCACTGCGCACTACATCGTGTCGGGCGACGGTCACCGCGCTCTGGAGGCCTGGGCGCTCAGCTTCGGCGCGGTGATCCGCTGGGGCATCGAGGGCGCAAGTGGCCTCGGCCGCCACACTTCGATGTTCCTCTGCACGCGCGGCCACGATGTGCGCGACGTCTGCCCGACGCGCACGGCGGAGCAAGCGAGGGGACGCCACCAGGGGAAGTCCGACGTCCTCGACAGCCAGCGGATCGCCCGCGAGACGCTGGCCCACCCAGAGCTGCCCATCGCCTTCAAGCGAGCTGGCGAGGACACCGGCCCGGACGAAACCATGGAGCTGATGGCGCTGTGGCACAAGGAGCGACGCTCGGTGCTCAAGGCCCGCCAGCACCTGCTCAACGAGGCCGAGGCGCTGCTCAACGAGCTGCCCGAGGAGCTGAGCGGCCGCGTGCCCCGCGTGAAGGCCGTGCGGCCACGTCTGGCCGCACTCCACCGGCGTCGTGGCGCCTGGCCGGCGGCGACGGCGCTGCGGTTGCGGCTGCTCGAGGACCACCGCAGGACCATCATCGAGCTCGACCGCCGCGACAAGGAGATCACCCGAGAGCTGGCGAAGCTCGTGGCGGCAGCAGGCTCCACCCTGGGCGACCTCTGCGGACTGGACACCCGCAGCGCCGCCGAACTCCTCGTCGAGGTCGGCGATCCCCGCCGGTTCACCGAGGGCGGGTTCGGACGGTTCAGCGGGACGGCCCCCGTGCCGGCGTCGTCCGGGGAGGGGCCCGGCGAGCCGGTCCGCCATCGCTTGAGCCGCGGCGGCAATCGCCGCGTCAACGCCGTCCTCCACCGGATGGCGGTCACGCAGCTGCGGTGCGATGAGCGGGCCCAGCGCATCCGAGACGAGGCCAGGCGACGCGGACACACCAGGAAGGAGGCCATGCGCATCCTTCGCCGGCAACTGGCCGCCGTCGTCTATCGCCGGATGATCCGCGACCTCCGGACCCACCAGGCGGCCCTCAGTGCAGCCGCTTGAATGGTCATGAAGAGGCCACCCAGTGACAAGGTTTGGGGCGTCGCAGCGCCCAAGCCGCCAGGAGGCCCCCATCAAAATGTTGCACGTCGGTCTGGATCTCAGCAGAAAGCGTGTCGATGTCCACGTCCTGGACGACCAAGGGAGGGTCGTCGAGGTGACCCAGGCTCCGCCCGACCGTGACGGTCTCCGTGGCCTGGCCGAGCGCCTGGACCGTCACGGTCAGCCAATCCGCGCGGCTATCGAGTCGATGAACGGCGCCCGGTTCGTCCACGACCAGCTCGAGCTCGCCGGCTGGAGCGTCGAGGTGGCCGACGCCCAGCGCGTGAAGGGTCTTGCCCCGCTCGCGTGCAAGACCGACCGCATCGATGCGTGGGTGCTCGCTGAGTTGTGCCGGCGCGATCTCGTCCCCGCCATCTGGCTCCCGGCGCCGACGGTCCGGGCGGACCGCGAGCGAGCTCGCTGGCGGCTGCACCTGGTCCGGCATCGGGGTGCGCTCAAGAACCGTATCCACGCTACCCTCATCACCTTCGGCCACCCCTGTCCGGTCTCCGATCTCTTCGGCCACGAGGGGCGCCGGCGGCTGGAGAGGATGCAGCTCCCCCAACCGTGGGCTGGCGACGTGGAGGCGGCGCTGCGAGTCATCGACCACCTGGACCAGGAGATCGCTGCCTGCGAAGCGGAGCTACGCAGGTCGGGTGCCGACCACCCCTATGTCCCGCTGCTGATGACGGTGCCGGGGATCGGATGGGTGCTCGCATACACCATCGCCTCGGAGATCGGCGACATCCAGCGCTTCAGCACGCCCAAGAAGCTGTGTGGGTACAGCGGCCTCTGCCCTCGCGTCTACCAATCTGGGGACAAGGACCACCGAGGCCCCCTCTCCAAGGCAGGGCCCGCCTTTCTCCGCTGGGCTCTCATCGAGGCGTCCACACACGCCGCTGCCCACCCCGCTTATCGCGGCCACTACCAGGCCACCAAGAAGAGACTCGGCAAGCAGCGCGGCAGTCAGGTTGCCCGAGTCGAAGTTGCCCGCAAGCTCGCCGAGGCGATCTGGCACATGCTCAGCCGCAATCAGGCCTTCCGTCCGGCAGGTCCCGCTATGTGTCTGGCCGCATGACGGCCCTCGCTTGAATTGGACTACCGGACAACGCTCCCAGTCGACCTGATCCTCCCCGAGGAGGCGATAGAGAGATGAGCGCGTTCCCTAACCTACACAAAAGGAGAGTTCTGCGATGTATTACTTGACACGGCGCCCCTCTTCATAGAGACACATAGGAGCTTCCCGGTGGTGTCGAGGCCGGCGATCAGGCCGCGCTGCACCACCTCCTCCAGCAGGTCGGGGCGGGACCACACCGAGCGCTGGGAGGTCAACCCCTCCGGCCCGAGCGCCCACGCGGCCAACCCGGCCACAGCACGCTCGAGCTCCGCGGGGTGCGGGCGGAGGTCGCCGCGGCTCCCAGTCTGGAGGCTGTACCCGTGGTCGCCGAGGACGTGCCGCCACTCCGCAGCGAGATCGGCACGGGTGAGCGGCAGCTTGTCCTCCCGGTTGGCCCGGCTCAGCGCTTGCACCTGCCTGAGGGTCGGCTTCTGCGAAGCGTACTCGGCCGCCGTCAACGCCCTGGGCGGAAGACCCTCGGCCTCCCGCGCTGAGGTGATCCTCCTCTGCAGCCCCTCCGCCTGCTGGTCCCAGAGCTCCTGAGCCAGGTGTTCCACCTGGGCCTGGCGAGTGCTCGTCGCGTCGATCACCCGCTGGGGAACGCGGGCCAGCTCGAAGGACTGCCACCGCCGGCGGTCGCCGTGGACCGCGGGCACCGTCTCGTAGCCGCGGGCCCGGAGGCGGCTCTGCAGCTCGCTCTCGGCGAGTCCGTTGAGGATCCGGATGTTGTGGTAGAGGACGCGGAAGTTGACTGAGCTCCACTCGCCGTCGGCGCCCTTGGCGAGGTTGAGGATCCGCATGTGGACGTGGAGCTGGGGGTCGCCGACGGACTGGCCTCGCACCGGGCGGGCGGTCGAATGGGTATTGAAGAGGGCGACCGGACTGGCCATCATCGGCTCCCTGCTCCCCGCGCCCCTGCGCGCCAGCGGCAGCAGCTCGGCGAACCGCCCCACCGCCACCCGGGCCAACTCGTCAACGTCGTGGATGAGGAGCTGCGCCCGGCCCTCGTCGCCAGCCGCCCGGGCCGCGGCGAACTCCACGGAGACGCTCTTGGGCGCTGAGAAGACGAGGTCGTTGTAGGCGACGCGGTCCCACGGCTGGCCGGTCGCCGGGTTGGTCCCCGGACGCGCCGCCACCAGCTGCTCCCCGGTGGCGGGGTTGCGTCCCGCCCCGAGGGCGGCCACCCGCTCAAGGCTGACGTGGCTGCCTCCCTGCAGCCCGAGCTCGGCCAGGACGGCGGGCTCGCCCACCGCCTGGGTGCGCCCCTCCGCCACCTCCTGCTCCGGCCCCAACTTCCCCACCGAGACGCCCTCGTAGTAGGCCTGCCACTGGCGGACGTGCTTCTCGTGGTACTCGTCGTAGGCGGCCTGGGCGCTGACCATGACCTTCTGGCCACGGATCATGCCCCGCCCTCTCGTGACGCCGTGATCGCTGTAATCGCCACTTTGGTGCCTCGCCGAGCAAAGGGTCCGGCCGGGGATGAACCCCACGAGGGCAGGACTACAGAGCGGCGTGTACTGAGGACGTACTACGGACGTACCACGGGTCAAACGACGCGGAATTGCCGAATCCGAGGGTGGCTAATGAAGCGAACGAACCAATAACGTAGGGCGCCTGGCAACCGTCAGCGCAGCACCCCGCGCCGGAGGCGGACACTCGCCTCGACGCCAAGAGAGCGATGAGGCCGCCACGTCGACCGCTCGGGGCTCCGCCGCGCTCAGCTCATCAGCGGATCGGGGCGTAAGTCAAAACCGCTTCAGCATCGTCCTATCTGTGTGAGTGTCGCGTCGATGGCAGAGCAGCCGCCGCGCAACGAACTTCTGGGGGCCGAGAGCGACCCCTCCCCGCTCTTCAACCCGGAGGCAGAGCGGCTGTTCGGCATCGCGGTGACCATCCTGCGCGATCGCGGCGAGGCCGAGGAAGCGGTGCAGGAGACACTGGCCCGTGCCTGGAGCCGGCGGTCAACCTTGCGCGATTCGGCGGCATCGAGGGGCTGGGTTACCCGGATCTGCATCAATTACTGCCTCAGCCGGCGGCGCCACCTTCTGCGGCTCCCCCTCCCCCTACCGGAGCGGTTCCGGCCTCCCCTCAGCGTGTGGGAGCTCGAGGACACGGAGCTCGATCTCGACCGCGCCTACGCGGCGCTGTCGGTCCGGCAGCGCGCCGCGCTCCTGCTCTTCTATCACCACGGCTACTCCGTCCGGGAGTGCGCGGAGCTGATGGCCTGCGCCCCGGGGACGGTGCGCTCCCACATCGCGCGGGGACTGGCCGCCCTGCGTCAGGAGATGAGCGATGCCTGAATTCGACCCTGACGAGGCGGAGCTGCGTGAGGACCCGCTCGCGGGGCAGCTCCGGCGCTATTTCGGGAAGACGTCGGCCACGCCCCGGCCGACAACGGTGACCGGTCACGCAGAACCGCCTTCCCTACCCCCCCGGCGCCGCCGTGCCCTCGGAATGGCAGTCTCCGCGCTGCTGGCGATGGTGGTCGCCGCCGCGGTCGCAGTGCCCGTGGCGCTCACCCATCGGGGCAGCCCGGTGCAGATGCCGACCTCGACGCCGACGGTTGTGCCAACGTCCAGCCCGTCCCCAACACCAGCCGGGACGTTCTCGGTCTCCTCTGTGACGTTCTCGTCGCCGGAGGACGGCTGGGTTCTCGGGTCGCAGCCTTGTGGCGGATCCCCCCGCTGCCTCGCGCTTATGCGCACCCAGGACGGTGGGAAGACCTGGACCCACGTCCCGCCCCCACCGACACACCTCAACACGGAGCAACCCGGTGGCGTCTTGCAGGTCCGCTTTGCGAACAGCCAGGACGGCTGGGCATTCGACCCCGAGCTGTGGTCGACCCACAACGACGGCGCGACGTGGACCCGGATCACTCTGCCAGGTGTTAGCTCTGACGCCATCGTCGGAAGCCTCGAGACAGCCCAGGGTCAAGTCGTCGCAGCAGTCCTGAATCAGGCGATGTCCGTCAGGATCGAAACGAGTACGGTGGGAACCGATGGCTGGCACCTGTCTCCCACCTCGGTCCCATTCGGGGCAGGTCCTGCTGCGGATCCACAACTGGTGCTCCAGGGGAACGCCGGGTGGCTCCTCATGGACAACCGAACCGTCATGGGCGGCGCCCGCTTGGTCAACGGAAGCTGGTTGCCGTGGCAGCCACCGTGCGAGAACGTTAAATGGTCCCGCCGCGCTTGCGGCCTCGACTTCTCGGGACCTGATCGCCGTCTGCGAGCAGGGGCTCTACACCTCCCCAAACCCGGTGGAGAGAGCCTATATCTCAAGGGACGGCGGATCCAGCTTTGGGCTGCTCTCCCAACCTGTCCCAGGTGGCGTCGTTGAGGGCGTCATTGCCAGTCCCAGCCCGGGTGTCGCTTTCGTGGCTGCAGGGACGAGTATCCTCGCCACCTTCAACGGCGGTGTCAGTTGGACCAACGTCTATCAGGCACCATTAGCCAACGGCCCCGGATTTATCGGATTCGAGACGGCAACCCAGGGAGTCGCCATCATGGTCAACGGGGGGGGCGCCACGCCAGTGGGATCCCTGCTGATGACGTTCGACGGCGGCCATCACTGGAGAGCCGTCACCCTGTGATCTCGGCGGGCGCTGCGCACGGGGGATGGAGGACCGGTGCAGCGCAGCGGTCTACTGTGGGTCACTGAGGCGCACGGCTGATGGCAGCATTTTCATCAGCCGCGCCGATCTGTGCCGTAAATGAATGACTAGGACCGAATGCGCCATTTGGTGACAGCAGCTTCTCATGAGCATTACTATCATGTAAAGCCGCTGCTATCGAATTGGGGGCTTCGGAAGTAGCCAAAAGAGCTGACTCTGGATCAGCCAATCGTAGGTTCGAATCCTACCTCCCCAGCCAAAGGACGGTATTCGAACCGCTCAGAGTTCGAATAAGATCCTGTCTCCCCAGCCAAAACCAAGGACCGTTAGCAGTCACCTGACGCGGCCACGCAGGCCGCGCGCTAGCGGCCCGGACCGGCTCCTTTTGCTGGAGAGATCGGGCTGCGGGGTCGCACCCTGAGGACGAGAGCGCTGAGCTCCCGGCGCACCCCCAACGGTGTCTCCCCGGCAGCTTGGTAGAGCGCGTCGAGGAGGCGGTCCGCATCCCACGGCGCCGCCTCCGGCAGCGAGCTCCGGCGCAGCATGGCTTGGAGATGCGGCCATCCGGACGACGGAGGTCGCGCAAGTGACCCCCGGCCGCGGCTGGCGCGGACGGCCTCGAGGAGACCGAGGAGGTCGGCGACGTCCTGACGGCGGCCCGCGACGCCAGCCGGGCCCAGCGCCGTTCCCGCGTCGCAGAGGCGGGCGACGCCGTCGAGGCCCAGGATGACATTGCCGCCATGGACGGAGCCGTGGGTGAGCCCGGCGGCGTGCAGGACGGCGAGCCCGGAGGCGGTATCCCGCCCGACAGCGAGGAGCTGGGCGGTGGTCAGCCCGGCGAGCATGAGGAGGCGGCGCAGGGACACCCCGTCGCTGTAGCGGCGGGCCAGCCAGGTGGGACGTCCGGCCACCACCTGGGTCGGGGTCAGCAGGCTGGGGTCGCGGAGCGACACGAGGCGCACAAGGCCGGTGACGCCGTCTCCGATCTCCTCGACGGGGCGGTCCGTGAGGCGGCGGGCGACGCGGGTCTCGGCCCCCGGGCCGGCGGCGAGCCAGGTCCGCGAGCGCCCGGCCTCGCCGAGGAGGGCGAGCAGGGTGAGGCCCATCTCGTCGACCTCTGCCTGGTCGTGGGCGAGCACCCGCGGCGGTGCGGCCCAGGCGGGGTGGTCGGGCTCCGAGTATCGCGGCGGGACGGGTCGGCCGGGCGCCTCGGCGGCACCGGTGAGCCACGCACCGACGGGGGCCGCGCGGCGGACCCGGGAAGGGCCGCCAGAGCCGGTGCGGTCGGGAGGTCGGATGCGTGTCCCGGGGGCGGTCATCCAGCTCCTGGCCTATCGTTTCGGGGGCGAACCCCCGTGGCTTCCACCATGATGCCTGATGAGGCGCGGGGAGTCAGCACGTTGTACCGCGCCATCCTCGGTTCGGCGAGGCGCACCGGCGCCTCGGAAGCCCCACCCCGTCCGCGTCAGCACGGCGTACCGAACCGTCGACCGTTCGGAGCTCTCGCCCGTGCCGAGGCTCTTCTCACTGCCTCAGGCTCAGCACTGTGTACTCGGGGATCGTCGAGTCGGAGGGAAACCCTTCGGCTCTCCCTCCTCCTTCCGTCACCCCTAGTAGATGAAGCCCTCGACGTCCCCGAGCGTGGTGATCTCTCGCTGATCGGGCACGTCGTTGGGCGCGGTGTCGAAGAAGTTGTCCTCGTTGACGACGAAGTCGCTCGGGCCATACACGTAGCGCACGTAGGCGACGTGGCCGTAGCTGCTGTATCCGTTCCCCGAGCCCCACACGACGATGGAGCCGACCCGCGGCGTGAGGCCGGTGGGACGGCCCGCGGCCTGGGCGTTGGCCATCCACTCGTCGGCGTTGCCGCTCCAGTACACGTCACGCAGGGAGGCGACGTACCAGGTGCACTGCCCGTAGGGGAAGCTGTCCGGCTGGGGACCGAAGGCGAACGGACAGAGAGCCCCTCCGCAATTCCCGCTGCCGCCGCTGCGGGCCCGGGCCCTGGCCCGCGCCGCGGCGAGGGCGGCGGCCGCCGCCGCCGCCTCCTCGGCGGCTCTCTGCTCCGCCCGGACCCGGCCGATCTGGCCGAGGATCTGGTTGCGCTGGCTGGCGAGCTGGGCGGCCTGACCGGTGAGCTGCCTCTCTTGGGTCTCGAGCTGCCCCTGCTGGTTCTGGAGCTGGGCATCCAGGGTCTGGAGCTGCGCCTGGGCGGCGTTGGCCTGGTTCAGCTCGCCCAGCTGCTGCGCCTTGAGGGCCTCGAGACGGGTCTGGTCAGCCCGCACCTCGGTGATGAGCTGCTGGAACTTCTGGCTCACCGCCGTGGCGCTGTCCAGCTTGTCCATGAACTCGTTGATGTTCCTGCTGTCGACGAGGCCGTCGACGACGTTGGTCCCGCCCACGGTGTAGATCTGGATCATCAGCTGAGAGAGCTGGGCGTCCTGGCTCTCCAGGTGAGCGGTGTCGACGATCATCGCCTGCTGCGTGGTGGCGAGCTCCAGGTTGAGCTGGGTGATCCGAGCTTCAAGAGCGGCGAGGTCGGTCTGGGTCGCGGCGATCTGGGACTGGACCGCGGCGACCCGGGTCGCGACCTGCGCCCCCTGACCGTGCAGGGAGCCGATCTCCCCGCCGGCCCGGTTGTACTGGGACTGGAGAGCCGCGATCCGCTGGCTGTACGAATCCGCCAGCCGCACCCGCAGCACACCTCCCCCCGGAACGACGAGGGCCACGCCGGTCACAGCCAGCAGGGCCACGGCGAGACGGCGGGCGAGGCGCGGTGGGTGGAGGGCCAGGGGGAAGGGGAGATCGCCCATCGGCCAGCCAAGCTACCAGGGCGCTCCCCGGCGGGAAGAGGCAAGTCAACAATCTGTAACACGCGTATAACGCGCAGGGCACGTCGATCGGCGCAGGGCCATCGGAGCCGCCGCAAGCAGCCCCCGCGTCCCCCCGGAGTAGAGTTGGCGCGGAGGCGAACTGAAGGAGGCTGGCTGCCGTTGAGCGAGGCGCTCAAGGTCCGCGATCTGATGCACGCACCGGCGGTGACGGTGACGAGCAGCATCACCCTCTCCGAGGCAGCCCGCATCCTCGACGAACGCAAGGTGGGCGCCGCCGCCGTTGTCGACGGGGGTCGGCTCGCCGGGGTCGTGACCGAGCGCGACCTGCTGCGCACCGTCGGCCACGGCATCGATCCGCACAACACGACGGTCGCCGAGGTGATGACCCAGGAGCCGGTGACGGTCGCCGCCGACGAGCCCGTCGCGCGCGCCCTCGACATCTTCCGGGAGCGCCGTTTCCGCCACCTCCCGGTGGTGGACGACGGCAGCGTCGCCGGGATCCTCTCCATCCGCCACGTGGTCCGGGTGGCGCACATCGAGGAGGTGTTGGCGGCCGGCCCGCCGGCTGCCGGGCTGGCCCCGCGCGGGCTGGAAGGGGTGGCGGTCGCGGAGACCTCGGTGGGAGACGTTCGCGGCGAGGAGGGTTTCTTCCACTACCGCGGCTACGACGCCACCGAGCTGGCTCGGCGCTGTTCGTTCGAACAGGTCTGGCACCTCCTGCTCCGCGGACACCTCCCCGACGAGCGCGAGCTGCGGGCCTTTCGCGAAGAAGCCGCAGCGGGACGCCGCCTTCCCTCCGGCGTCGAGGAGATCGTCGACCGCATCGCCCGTCTTCCCGGCTACCAACCCCTCGACGCGCTGCGCACCGCCGTGTCGGTGTGCGCCGCGGCGCTCCGGCTGCGTCCCACCCTCGACCTCACCGCCGACGAGGTGCAGGCGGATGCGCTCCGCATGGTGGCCATCACCCCCGTGCTCCTCATGCGCCTGCACCGCGTCCACCAGGGCAAGCCGCCGGTGGATCCCGACCCCGACCTGAGCTACGCCGCCAACTACCTTCTCATGCTGAACGGGGAGCGCCCCAGCGACATGCAGGCGGGCGCCATCGAGAAGTACCTCGTCCTCATCACGGATCACGGCTTCAACGCCAGCACCTTCACAGCGCGGGTCATCACCTCGACGGGAACCGACATGGGCTCGGCGCTCACCGGGGCCATCGGCGCCCTCGCCGGGCCTCTTCACGGCGGCGCTCCCTCGCGCGCCCTCGACACCCTCGATGCCATCGGAACGCCGGAGCGCGCCGACGCCTACCTCCGCGCCGAGATCGGTGCCGGACGGCGCCTCATGGGCTTCGGCCACCGCGTCTACAAGACCGACGATCCCCGCTCCATCCTCCTCCACCAGGTGGCCCGCGAGATCGGCGGTGCCCAGGCTGACTTCGCCGAGCACGTCGAAGCCACGGCGCTCAGCGTCCTCAATGAGCTGAAGCCGGGCCGCCGGCTGTACACCAACGTCGAGTTCTATTCCGGCGTGGTGATGAACAGCGTGGGCCTGCCCCGCGACATGTTCACCCCCACCTTCGCCTGCGGGCGCACGGTGGGATGGACGGCCGGCATCTGCGAGCAGGCGGCCAACAACCGCCTCATCCGCCCTTCGGCGCTGTACGTCGGTCCGGCGGCGCCGCGTCCGCTTCCCGACGGTTATTCGTACATGTAACCCGCGCGGGGAAGAAGCGCGCCGCCAGGCGCATGGTTGGAGGAAGGCACATGCCGGCACTGATGCGGAGGCGGGCTCCCGACCCGTACGACCTCCTTCCCGAGGTCCCGTCGTTCTCGCTGGCGAGCGATGACATCAAGGACGGCGAGAGCGTTCCGCGCATCCACGTCCACGACAGCGCGGAGGGTGAGAACCAGAGCCCGCACCTGCGCTGGAGCGGCTTCCCGGCGGAGACGAAGGGGTTCGCGGTCACCTGCTACGACCCCGATGCCCCCACCGCGAGCGGGTTCTGGCACTGGCTCGTCGTGAACCTTCCCGCCGATGTCACCGAGCTGGCCCGCAACGCCGGCGCAGTGAACTCTCCGCTGCCCTCCGGGGCCTTCCACATCCGCAACGACTTCGGAGCGTCGGGGTACGGCGGGTCGGCTCCGCCGCCGGGAGACCAGCCCCACCGCTACATCTTCGCGGTCCACGCCCTGGACGCCGCCACGCTGCCTGTGGATGCGAACGCTTCGGCGGCGATGGTCGGATTCAATCTCACCTTCCACACCATCGCGCGGGCGCGGATCACGCCGACATACTCGCGCTAGCGGGGGCGCTGGGGGACGGGGGCGCGGGACTGCCGGCGCGCAGCCTCCAGCTCCCGTCCCAGGTCCAGGTCTCGTCGAGGGGCGCGACCGTCCCACAGGACATGCAGATCCCACCGTAGAGGACGACCTCGTGGCGGCCGGCGTCGTAGGCGATGGCCGGGTCGACGATCTCCGCGCCGGTCATCTCCACCTCCGCCCAGCTGGCCCCGTTCCAGAGGAAGGTGCCGCTCGGGGTCTGGACGAGCAGGCCCCGGGCGGACTCGGTGGGCTCGCCGGGCACGGGCGCCTGGGCCGCGGCCCTCTGCGCCCGCCAGGTGCCGCCGTCCCAGGCCCAGAGGAGGGTCGCCGGGGCTGGCGGGGTGCCCGGACAGCCGTCACCCGCCGAGAAGAGGAGGAGCTGCCGGGAGAGAGGGTCGTAGCCGAGCTGGCCGAGGAGGCCGGGCGCTGGCGACGTCTTGGGATGGAGCAGCAACCAGCGACCCAGGTCCCAGCGCCAGGTCTGGAAAGCCTGGCAGCTGCCGGCGCCGGTGACGAGGATCAATTGCCCGCTCCGGTCGTCGCTGGCGAGCTCGGTTCCCGCACCCCCGGCTGCCTCCGGGGGGAGGGCACCGTCCGGAGCCGGGTCCCAGGTGGAGCCGTCCCAGGTCCAGGTCCCGGCCTGAGCCCGCCGCCTGCCCCCGGAGAGCGTCGCGCCACCCGTGAGAACCAGCCGCCGGCTCGCCGAGTCGTAGGCGAGCAGGGGATCGACGAGGCCCGGAGGCGACGCCGGCGGGTGAAGCTCGGTCCAGTGCCGGCCGTCCCAGCTCCAGGTGTCGGCGAGGGCCGTCTGGCGGTCGTCGCCGCCGAAGAGGATGAGCTGCCGTGCCGCCCGGTCGTAGGCCATCGCCGCTCCGAAGCGCGGCGTGGGGAGCGAGGCGGAGATCGGGGTGGCCGGCGCCGGAGGGGTGCGCAGCAGGAGGGCGATGGCCGCGGATGCGGCGGCGACAGCGAGGGCGAAAGCCAGCGCTGTGACCACCGGGCCCCGCCGGAGACCGACGCCGGCCGGCCACCGCTCGGGAAGCTCATGCCCGCTCATCGCCCCTCACGCATCGCGGCCCGGGAATAATCGTGCTCTCGCCAAGCCCGAGCCGCACCATCAGACCTGACTGGAGGCGGGAGATGACGTTGATGAAGACGATGTGGATCGACCCGGAGAGCTCGATCCCCAAATATTCGCAGCTCCGGGAGATCGTCATCGAGCTCATCGGCTCGGAGCTCGCCTACGACCAGGCCATCCCCTCGGAGCGGGAGCTCGTCGACCGCTACGGCCTCTCGCGGATGACGGTTCGCCAGGCCATCAACAGCCTGGTCTCCGAAGGGCGCCTCTACCGAGTTCCCGGGAAGGGGACGTTCGTCGCCCGCCCCAAGATCGAGATGCCGCTCCGTCTCGCCTCCTTCACCGAGGACATGCGGGCGCGCGGGCTCGAGGCGGGAGCCGTCGACTTGGAGCGCAGGATCGTGCCCGCCAGTGCCCAACTGGCCCGCTCGCTCGAACTCAGCCCGGGTGATCCGGTGCATCTCATCGCCCGGCTGCGCACCGCCGATTCGGTTCCGATGGCGGTGGAACGGTCGCACATCCCGGCGTACGTCGCTCCCCGATTGGATCAGATCCCACTCGCCGGTCGTTCCCTCTACGAGGTGCTCGACAAGCAGTTCGGCGTGGTTCTCGAGCACGGCGAGCAGACCATCGAGGCTGGCATCGTCGACCCCTCCGACGCCACCCTGCTCGAGCTGCGCCCGGGCAGCGCCGTGCTGCGCCTGCAGCGCCGCTCCTTCGCCGGCGGCCGGCCGGTCGAGCTCACCGTGTCGACGTACCGCGGGGACCGCTACCAGCTTCACGTCGGCCTCGAGCTGCCGGCCGGCGACGGCAGCCGCGGAGAGCCCGCATGATGGTGGGCCATGCCGAGAGCTGAGCCGACGAGCGGCGGCGCCGTGACCGCCCCGACGGTGGCCGACGCCGTCCGCGCCACATTCCTCGACACGGTCCGGGCCTTGGACATGCGCCAGGTGGACCCGGTCGCGGCCGCCCTCGCCGGCCGCCTCGGCGATGCCGGCCTCCTCTACGTGCTCGGCTGCGGCCACTCTCAGCTCCTCGCCCTGGAGGGCTTCCACCGGGCCGGCTCCCCCGCCTGGGTCGCACCCCTCGTCGATGAGCGGGTCAGCCCCCGGCGCGGAGCCGGCTGCACGGCGGCGGAGCGCCGCCCCGGGCTGGGCGCCGAGCTCGTCGCCCGCCTGGGCCGGGCGGAGTCGAGGGCGCGCGCGCTCCTCGTGGTCTCGGCGTCGGGGGAGTCCATCGCCAGCGTGGAGGCGGCCGAGACAGCCCGGCCCCTCGGTCTCTTGACCATCGCGCTGACGCGCAGCCGGAGGAGCTCCCTGGCCCGTGGCGCCGACCATGTGCTGGAGAGCGGGGTGGCGGCCGGGGACGCCGGCCTCGAGATCCATGGCGTGCCCATGGTGCCGCAGAGCACGGTCGCCGGAGCGGTCCTCCTGCACGCGCTGCTCGCCGCGACGGAGGCGCTGCGCGCCCAGACCGCCTGCCTCACCTCGGTCCACATCGAGGGGGGCGGCGCGCGCAACGCAGCCCTCCTGGCGCGCTATCCGCACCTCACCTCGCCATGAACGGTGAGCTCATGGCGGCCGAGATGGGGGAGCAGCCCAAGGTGCTCGGCCATCTCATCGAACGGCGTGCGGAGGTGACCCGGCGCACCCGGGCGGCGCTCCCGGAGCGGCTCTGCGGCATGACCCTGGTGGCCCGCGGATCCTCCGACAATGCCGCCCTGTACGGCCGCTATCTGCTCGAGATGGCGGCGCGGCGGCCGGCGGGGCTCACCGCTCCCAGCATCCATACGGTCTACCGAGCTCCCGTCGACCTCAGCGGCTACCTGGCCATCGGGATCAGCCAGTCGGGTGAGACCCCGGAGATCATCACCGTCCTCCGCCGCTCCCGGGAGCAGGGCGCGCGGACGGTGGCCCTGGTCAACCGAGCCGGCACTCCCCTGGCGGAGGTGGCCGACGCCACCATCGAGCTCGAGGCCGGGGTGGAGGCCGCCGTGCCAGCGACCAAGACCTTCACGGCGACCCTCGCCGCCCTCGCCCTGATGGCCGGCGCAACCGGCGAGGTGCCCTGGCGCGAGGCGGACCTCCTTGATCTTCCGGCCCACGTCGAGGGGGTCCTGGCCGACGCGCGCTGGGCCGATGGGATGGCCGCCGAGCTGGACGGCAGCGATCGCCTCCTCGCCGTGGGACGCGGTGTCTTCCTGGTGACGGCGCTGGAGGCGGCGCTCAAGGTGCGGGAGACGACAGGGATCCTGGCGGAGGGAATCTCACCGGCGGACTTGCGCCACGGACCGATCGCCGCGGTCACCCGGGGCTTCCCCGTGGTCTGGTTCGGCTCACAGCGGCCCGGAGGGCCTGAGGCCGACGCGCTCCTCAGCGCCCTGACCCGGCGCGGGGCGCGGATCTATCGCGTCGGGCCACACCTCGACTGGGAGTGCCCCCTTCCCGTCTCGGTTCCCGAAGCGCTCCTTCCCATCCTGGGCGCGGTCCGGGCCCAGCAGCTGGCGGCCGCCGTCGCCCGCCGCCGCCACCTCGATCCCGACGCTCCGGCGGGGCTCAGCAAGGTCACCCTCACCCACTGACATCGGCCGCGCGGGGGAAGGCGAGGAGATGTGGAGGCCCTGGTGGCTGGACCTGCTCCGCCACTTCGCCGCGGTCTGGTGGCCGAGCCGCCGGCTGCGACCGGGGTGAAGGTCAGCCGGCAGGCCAGGGAACGCCCGCCGCGGCGGAGAAGTGCATGCCCAGGGCTTCCCAGCGCGGCGCCTGGGCCGCCAGCCGCTCGCGGTATGCGCTCCAGACGTGCGCGGCGCGGGGTGACCAGCCGATCTCGGCGATGCCGGGCAGGCGCGGAAAGGCCATGGACTCGATGTCGGCCAGGCTGCGCAGGGTTTCGCTGAAGAGGGGCGCCTCCACCCCCAGGACCTGGTCGGCGGGGACCGCGTAGTCATCGGGGTCCCAGCTGTAGGCGGCCTCGACGCTCGTGGGACCCGCCCAGGTCAGCCCCAGCGGCGTGCTGGGATCGTACTTCTGGTCGAGGTAGCAGCGATTGGCCGGAGCCAGCACGACCTTCGCGCCCGCGGCGACGGCGGCGGCGAGGCTCGCGCCCCCGTCACTCGAGTCCCAGTATTCGGCGACGCTGCCCGGGGGCAGTGGGGCACGGCCGATCTCAGCCCAGCCGACCGGCGTCTTGCCCCGGGACGCCACCAGCCGGGTGACCCTCTCGATGAACGTCGAGTACTCGGCGGGCGGGGTGCTCGCCGCCTCGTCGCCCCCGATGTCGAGGTAGGGTCCGGGGCTCAGCGAGGCGAGCTCGGTGATGACGTCATCGAGGAGCTGATAGGTGACCGGCTTCTCGACGCAGAGGGAGCTGAAACCGACCCCGATACCCGTGTACAGTGCCGGCGCCTCGCCGTTGCAGTTCAGCTCGGGGTAGGAGGCGAGCGCGGCGTTGACGTGTCCCGGCGTATCGATCTCGGGCACGACGGTGATGTAGCGGCGCGCCGCATAGGCCACGACCTGCCGGTACTGCGCTTGGGTGTAGAAGCCGCCCGGGCCACCCCCCACCGCGGTGCTCCCCCCGACGCTGGTCAGAGCGGGCCAGCCGGAGATCGCGATTCTCCATCCCTGGTCGTCGGAGAGGTGGAGGTGAAGGATGTTGATCTTGTACAGGGCCAGCTCGTCGATGTAGCGCTCGATGTCGGCGACGGCGAAGAAGTGGCGGGCGACGTCGAGCATCGCACCCCGCCACGCAAGGCGCGGATGGTCGACGATGCGACCGCCCGAGACCACCCAGGGGCCGGCGCCTCCCGGCACCTCGATGCGGGCAGGAAGGAGCTGGCGCAGCGTCTCCGCGCCGTGAAACAGGCCCGCCCCGGCTCGCGCCTCGATGAGGACACGATCCGGTTGGATGCTCAGCATGTATCCCTCCTCCCCGAGGCTGGGATCTGCTTGGCGCAGCTCGAGGACGATGGCCGAGCTCCCCTGCTCCACCGCGCTCCGAACCGGCAGGGGAAACCCCGTCCCCCGGCGCAGCAGCGCCGTCAGCCAGTCGAGCGTGGGTTGGGCCGCGCTTCCGCCGCTCGCCAGGATGGCCGTCGAGGGCCGGAGCACAAAGTCCGCCGCGGGATCGGGCTGGAGCGTCACCGGCGCGGGGATGATCGCCGAGAAGGGAACCGGCATGGCGGGGGACTCCGTGGATGAGGATGGGGTGGAGCAGGCGACAAGGTTGGCGGCGCCGGCGGCCAGGGCCAGGGCGGCGCCGAGGCGCCGCGCCACGCGGTGGCGGGATGATCTCACCTCGCGGCGTGCACCTCCCTTCCACCCACGAAGGTGGCCTCCACCTCCAGGGAGTCGTCCAGCACCACGATATCGGCGGTCCCGCCGACGCGCAGCGCGCCGAGGTCGCTGCGCAGCAGCAGCCGGGCGGGAGTGCCGCTCGCCGCGTTGAGGGCGCGCTCCACACTGGCGCCCTGAGCGACGAGGTTGCGGACCGCCTGGTCCATGGAGAGGACGCTCCCGGCCAGGGTGCCATCGGCGAGGCGGGCCTCCAGCCCCTGGACGTGGACGACGCGGTCGCCGAGCCGGTAGGTGCCGTCGCCCAGACCGGCGGCCTCGATGGCATCGGTGATGAGCACCAGGCGCTCCCCGGCGCTGGCCAGGATGAGCCGCACCGTTTCGAGGGCCAGGTGGACCCCGTCGACGATCGCCGTCACGAAGACATCGGAGCGGGAGAGGGCAACCCCTGGCAGCCCCGGATCACGGGGGGCCCAGCGGCGCATGGCGTTGAAGATGTGGGTGACGGCTCGGGCACCACGGTCAAAGGCGGCGATGGCGATGTCGCCGCCAGCGTCGCTGTGCCCGAGCGACACGACGAGACCGCGGCCGGCAAGGTGCTCGATCAACCCGAGGCCACCCTCGATCTCGGGAGCGACGGTGACGTAGCCCACCCGTCCCGCGCTCAGCAGGGTATCGGCGAGGCCCAGATCGGCGCTCCGCATGTGCGCCGGGTTGTGGGCACCATGGTGGGCGGGAGAGAGGAAGGGCCCCTCGAGGTGGGCCGGGAGCACCCGGGCCCCGGGCCGGTGGCCGTCGAGCGAGGAGAGCGTGGTGACGGCCTCGACGCAGACCTCGGTCGGGGAGCTGATGAGGGTGGGCTGGAAGGCGGTGACGCCGGTGCGCGCCAGCGCCTCGGCGGCTCGCGCATAGCCCTCGGCGTCGGCGGTCAGGAAGTCGACCCCGGCAAAGCCGTTGACCTGCACCTCGACGAAGCCAGGCGCGGCCAGCCCCCTGGCTCCCGCGGGGCTCAGTCCGAGGCCCGCCACCCGGCCCTCCACGACCTCCACATCCCCGGCGATCAGCGCGTCGCCCACGAGGGCAGAGGCGACCCCCAGCCTCATGGGAAGACCTTCGACCCCGCCGGGTCGCTGCCGCGGTCTCCCGGGGGGGGCGGGGGAACGGCGCGAGCCGGCCCACCGCCCTGGGCCGGGCGGGAGCGCCCCTGCCTCCCTGGCGCGCTGTTGGCTGGCATGCCTCCTCCGCTCACCGAGGTTCGCCCCGGCTCTACTGGTCTAGACCATTGTGCGACGCTCACCACGCCGCTGGCAAGGGCCGGCTCTCCTCAGCCACCAGCGCGAGTTGGCGCTGGCCAGAAGCCTCGCCTCGAAGTCTCACCTCAAGGGGTGATTGACAGACGCCTCGGCATCGCGTACTCTGCGGATGCTGGTATAGACCAGAGGCCAGGGATCCGGACTGGCTGGGAGGTTGCACGACCGGAGGGCACGAGGACATGGAGGAGACAGCGTGAAGCATCGTCATCTCACGGCCGTCCTGGCGGCGGTCGTCATGGGGGGTCTGGCGGCGGCGGCCTGTGGCAGCACCAGCTCGCCGGCCTCGTCCGCCAACAAGCATGTGAGCCTCAACGTCTGGCTGATGTCCGGGAGTGCGCCGCCGTCCTTGGTCAGTGCCTGGAACACGCAGTTCGAGCAGGAACACCCCGGCGTCACGGTCAACGTGGCCCTGCAGCAGTGGACAGGCATCGTCCAGAAGACTGAGACCGCTCTGGCCACGACCAAGGCACCCGACATCCTGGAGATGGGCAACACCTATGTGGCCAGCTTCGCGAACACCGGCGGCCTCCTCGATCTCAGCAGCTACGACTGGCCGAACAAGAGCACCTGGCTGCAGAGCCTGCAGGAGGCGGGGACCTACAAGAGCAAGCTCTACGGCGTCCCCTACTACGCCGGTGACCGGATCGCGATCTACAACCAGGCCATGTTCACCAAGGCGGGAATCTCTTCCGCGCCGACCACCACCAGCGACCTGCTCAGCGACTGCGCCAAGATCAAGGCCACGGAGCCGAGCGGCGTCTCCTGCCTCTACATCCCCGGTGAGTACTGGTACGCGATGTTCTCCTTCCTCTTCGGAGAGGCGGGCAACAGCACGAGCGCCATCGCCACCCAGAGCGGCGGGAAGTGGAGCGCCCAATTCTCCTCGTCCGCCGACCAGACCGCGCTGAACTGGATCTACGACAACCTCTTCAAGACCGGCTACGACCGCGCCCCAGCCACCCAGAACGACACGACGACGAACACCAACGCCGTCTTCGAGCAGGGCAAGGCCGCCATCATCGTCGAGCCGGGGTGGGACTACTCGTCGATCGTCAGCGACCTCCAGAAGGCGGGGAACAAGAGCGTGACCCTGGATTCGTTCGCGCTTCCCGGCTACTCGAGCAGCGCCCCCATGCCAACCTTCCTGGGTGGCTCCAACCTCGGTGTCGCCACCAAGAGCGCCAACAAGACGCTGGCCGAGGAATACGTCGCCCTGGTGACGGGCACCCAGTACCAGTCCGAGATGGCGACGGTGGGAGGGGTCATCCCCAACTCGACGACTCTCCTCGGTCTGCAGACACAGAACCCGCCGCTCAACACCGCCGCGCAGGCGGCGAAGACCAGCTGGTTCACCCCCAACACCCCCAATGAGGCGACCCTCGAGTCCAACAACCTCTACGAGAACCTCCTCGGGGCCATCTTCTCCGGACAGCAGAGCGCCAGTGCCGCCGCGGCCTCGGCGGACAGCCAGGCCAACAGCGTCCTCAACGGCTCCTGAGCCGGAGCTACAGTTCGCACCGACATGAGCGCCGTCGGGGAGATCCCAGCCACTCCTCGGCGGCGCCGCCTCGGTGCCGGGGGCCGGCCGCCGGTGACCCCGGAGCCGACGGGGTCAGGAGGCGTGGTGGCGGCGACGTCCCGCGCCGGGAGGCGGCTGGTGGGGCGATGGGTGCCCTATGCGCTGTCCGGCCCCGCGCTGATCGTCCTGGCGGCGATCGTCGGCTTCCCCCTCGTCTTCTGCCTGGTCATCTCCTTCCAAAGGTTCGGCGGCTTTCAGCTGGTGACCGGGGGGCCCACCTCGTGGGTCGGTTTCGCCAACTACCAGGCCCTCTTCAGCGGCGAGCTCGGCCCGGTCTTCCTGCGCACGCTCCTCTTCCTCATCGGCACGGTGGGGATGACCCTCGTCATCGGCCTGGTCCTCGCCCTCCTGATGCGCCGGGCCCACACCTGGGCCCGGATCGTGCTCACGGTGGCCCTGGTCGTGGTCTGGGCCGTGCCCCAGGTCACCGCCAGCCAGATCTTCATCTTCATGTTCGACCCCGTCTACGGCGTCGCCAACTGGCTGCTCGGTGCCCTCCACCTGGGCAGCTACGCTCACCTCGCCAACGAGCCCTGGTACAACTTCCCCGTCTCGGTGCTGGCCCTGGCCGGGACGGTGGTGGTGTGGGGCGCGGTCCCGTTCGTCGCCATCACCCTCTTCGCCGGGCTGCTCCAGATCCCTGAGGAGCTCTACGAGGCGGCGCGAGTGGATGGCGCCGGCTTCCTCTCCCAGCTGGGCACCATCACCCTGCCCCTCCTGCTGCCCATCCTCCTCCTCCTCACCGTCCTCTCCACCATCTGGGACTTCGGGGTCTTCAACCAGATCTACGTGCTCCAGCAGGTGGGAGGCGTGAGCTCCTCGACCATGACCTTTGGCGTCTGGGGATACGACGTGGCCTTCAACGGCAGCAACTACGCGGCCGGCGGCGCGGTCACCGTGCTGGGCGTCGTCATCCTCCTCGCCGTGACCGGCGTCGCGGTGCGCTTGATGGTGAGGGGAGCCCGGACATGACCACCCTGGGCCCGCTGAGCGCGCCCGTGGCGGCAGGGGCGGTGGCGCCCCGGTCGCGCCGCCGGCGCCACGGCTCGATCGCCGCCACGGTGAGCGTCGTCGTGGTCGCCGCCATCTGGCTGTTTCCCGTCTACTACATGCTGATCGATGCCTTCAAGCCCAACGGTGAGCTGCTCACCTTCCCGCCCCAGCTGTGGCCGGCGCACTGGACGCTGGCCAACTTCCAGGAGGCCTTCACGGTGAACGGGGCCGGGCCGACGGTGCCCCAGCCCAGCTTCCTTTCCTCCCTCTTCGTGAGCGTCGTCATCTGCCTCGTGGTGGTGGTCTTCTCCATCGCCCTCTCCCTCTTCGCCGCGCTGGCGGCCGCCCGCTTCCGCTTCCGCGGGCGCGGGCTCATGCTCGTCGCCTTGCTGGTCGCCCAGATGGTGCCGTTCGCCTCGCTGCTCATCCCCATCTTCATCGAGCTCAACAAGCTGGGCTTGATCTTCACGATCCCGGCTCTGATGGTCGCCTACGTCGCTCCGGTCCTTCCCTTCACGATCTGGACGCTGCGCGGCTTCGTCGCCGCCGTTCCCGCCGACATCGAGGAGGCCGCCCTCACCGACGGCTGCTCACGGCTCGCCGCCTTCTGGAGAGTGGTGTTCCCGCTCATCGCCCCGGGGCTGGTGGCGACCTCCATCTTCGCCTTCATCCTGGCCTGGAACGACTTTGCCTATGCCAACGTCATCCTCGGCAACTCCGGCACCGTCTTCGGCAACCAGGCGGAGACGTCGACTGTTTGGCTCGTCTCGCTGATCAATCCGAGCCGCGCCACCCCCTGGGGAGAGCTGTTCGCCGCATCGCTGATCTTCACCCTGCCGGTGATGATCTTCTTCCTCATCATCCAGCGCCGGCTCGCCGCCGGGCTCACCGCGGGAGCGGTCAAGGCATGACCGGCTTCTCGCGGAGCGCCCGCCCGGAGCGCGGCAGCGCCCGCTCCCAGCCAGGAGATCGAGCTGAATGGCCAACGTCGAATACCAGCACGCGACCTGCGTCTACCCGGGGATGGCGGTACCCGCCGTCGACTGCCTGGATCTCGTGGCCGAGGACGGCGAGTTCATGGTCCTGGTCGGACCTTCCGGCTCCGGCAAGTCGACGGCGCTGCGCATGCTCGCCGGCCTGGAGATGGTGACCAGCGGCGAGATCCTCATCGGGGGCCGCGTGGTCACCGGTGCGCCACCGAAATCCCGCGACATCGCCATGGTTTTCCAGAGCTATGCGCTCTACCCGCACCTCTCGGTGCGCGACAACCTGGCCTTCCCCCTCAAGCAGAAGCGGGTCGCGAAGCAGGAGCGTGACCGGCGGGTCGAGGAGGCGGCGCGCATCCTCGAGATCGAGGCCCTGCTCGAGCGCCGGCCACGCCAGCTCTCCGGAGGCCAGCGCCAGCGGGTAGCCATGGGACGCGCCATCGTGCGCCAGCCGCGGGCCTTCCTCATGGACGAGCCTCTCTCCAACCTCGACGCCAAGCTCCGGGTCCAGACTCGAGCCGAGATCGCCGCCCTGCAGCAGCGCCTCGGCATCACCACCGTCTACGTCACCCACGACCAGATCGAGGCGATGACGCTGGGGCACCGCGTCGCGGTGCTCCGCGATGGCCGGCTGCAGCAGTGCGACACGCCCCGACGCCTCTACGAGCACCCCTGCAACGTCTTCGTGGCCGGCTTCGTCGGCTCGCCGGCCATGAACATCAACCGGCTGCCCTTCGACGGCACGGCGGTGCGTCTCGGCGAGGTGGCCCTGCCGGTTCCCGGCGCCGCCGCCGCGGAGGCCCGCCAGGCTGGACTCTCCGAGGTCGTCGTCGGGTTCCGGCCCGACGCTCTCCTCCCCATCCTGGAGGGCAGCCCCAACGGCGGGCCCCAGTTCGGCGGCGACGTGCAGCTCGTGGAGGACACCGGGTCGGATGCCTGGATCCACCTCGACACCCACGCCTCCCCGGGGTCCCTCCGCCTCGTGGTCCGCGCCGACTCGCGCCATCTGCCCGCGGTCGGAGATCGCATCCGGGTGGGGGTGCGCGGGGCCGAGGCGCACGTCTTTGATCCCAGCAGCGGGCAGCGGCTTGGCGACTGATTCCCTCAGCGTCAGCGTGCCCGAGCCTCCGTCCGTCATCGCCATCGATGTCGGCGGCACGTCGATCAAGGCTGCCCTGGTGACGGCGGACGCGGCCCTGCACTGCGCGCGGCGTGCGCCGACGCCTCGCGCCGGCGAGGCCATCCTGGTCCGAGCCATCGCCAGCGTGGCGCGCGACGTGGCGCTCGACGGCGAGACGCTCGGGCTTCGCTGCAGCGGGATCGGGGTCGCCGCGGCCGGCATCATCGACGAGGAGAGCGGCGTGGCTCGTCGAGGCGCCAACCTCGGCTGGCGAGACACCGCGCTCGCCGATCGCCTCCAGGTGGAGTTGGAGATGCCCGTGCGTCTCCTCCAGGACGCCCGCGCCGCGGCCTTCGGGGAGGCGATCTTCGGGGCGGGCCGGAAGGCGGCGACCTTTCTCACCGTCGTGCTCGGCACCGGCGTGGGCGGCGCCCTGGTCATCGACTCCCGGCCGGTGCGGGGGGCCCACGGCCTGGCCGGCGAGATCGGGCACCTCCAGGTGGATCCGGAAGGCCTGCCCTGCGGTTGCGGCGGGCGCGGCTGCGTCGAGACCCTGACGTCGGCGACCGCCCTGGCCCGGCGCTATGCGACCGCCACGGGCAAGCGCCTTCGGCCGGAAGAGGTGGTGACTCGGGCTTTGAGCGGCGACAGCGTGGCGCGCGACCTGTGGGACGAGGCCATCGTGGCCCTGGCCACCGCCCTCGCCGCCAGCGTCACGGTCATGGACTGCGAGCTCGTCGTCCTTGCCGGGGGGATGGCTGGGGTGGGTCGGCCCCTGGTCGATCAGCTGCGCCGCGAGCTGATCCGGCGTCTCAACCTGGTGCCGCCGCCGGCACTCGCCATCGCCACCCTGGGCGCCGCCTCCGGGCTGCTCGGCGCCGCCGCCGGAGCCCTCGACCGGCTGGGACGCGCGGACGTCATCAGCTGCTGGCGGGAGATCGCCCCACCCGATGTCGGCGCCGTGACCAGGGCGGGCTCCACTGGGGTGCGCGGCCAGGCCACCTGATCACCAGCGTCGTCGAGCGCCCCGGCGATGGCGCCGAGGAGCACCGCCTGTTCGCCGAGCTCGCTGGAGACGACTTCGGGGCGGAAGGGGGTGAGCTGTTGCAGCCTCCGCTCCAGAGGCTCGCGGAGAAGGTCGAACTCTCCGCCCACCCCTCCGCCGATGATCACCAGCTGGGGGTCGAGCACCGCGGCGACGGTCGCCACCACGAGGGCCAGCCGCTCCGCCAGCTGGTCCACCGCGGTGCGCGCCGTCAGGTTGCCTCGGCGCGCGGCCTCGAACACCTGGCGGGCCGTCATCCGCGCCGACATCCCCAGCTCCACCGCGGCGCGCACGACCGCCCCGGCGGCGGCGGTCTCCTCGAAGGCGCCCCAGCGATTGCCGAAGGTCTTGGCCGGTGCTCCGGGGACGTCGGCAAAGGGGAGGTAGGCGACCTCGCCGGCGGCGCCGCGGCTGCCGATGTGGAGCCGGCCGTCGATGACCATGCCCATGCCGAGCCCGGTCCCGACCAGGAGGTAGACGAAGGTCGGGGCGCTCCGGCCCCGCCCGTAGGTGAGCTCTCCCAGGGCCGCGAGGTTGGCGTCGTTGCCGATGCTGGTGGCATCCCCCAGCTCGCGGCGAAGCTCATCGAGAAGTGCCGGGCGGCCCCAGCGGCGAATCCGGGAGGCAAGCAGGAGGGTTCCGTCGGCGGGATCGAAGACACCAGGGCTGGCGACGGCGGTCCAAACCACCTGGGACCAAGCCACGCCCGCCTGGGAGGTGACCTCGCGGGCCAACCGGCCGACGCTGCTCACCACCGTTGAAGCGTTGCGAGCGGTGTTGCGAAGGTCCTGTCGTGCCACCAGCTTCCCGCTCAGCTCGGCGACCGCGGAGCGGATCCACGCATGTCCGATGTCGATGCCCACGACATACCCGGCGGTGGGGTCATGTTCAAAAAGAAGCGCTGAGCGCCGGTTGGGCGCGCGACCCTGTCCACTCCTCCGCACCAGGCCGGCGTGCTCGAGATGTTCCAGCGCCACTCCCACCGCCGGCTTGGAAATCCCTGTCTCCACCACAAGTTGAGAACGCGAGGCGGGCCCGGCGCGGCGCAGACGCTCGAGGATCGCTGTCTCGTTGCGACTCCGCATCCGCGACGGTGTCCCGGGGCGCTCCCGCTCGGAATCGACGGGTGCGGGTGCGCTCTCCACCACGATCGCAGTCTAGCCCAGAGTGCGGCGCGGTCTTCCCGCGTTACGACGGGCCAGCGACGCATCCGTGCGCCCCGTGTGCGCACCAGACCCGAGGAGAGGGCACCACGCGTCAGCTATCCACATCTCGCGGTATAGACCAGTTAATCCGCCAACGTGGCCACGAGCTTGCCGGCATCGGCGTGCGAGAGGCGGCCGTCGTCCTGGCACGATGGCGTCATCCTCCTGGCCTGAGCGAGCTTGACGAACTGGTACGTACCAGATATTCTGCCACGGCTGCAGGATCTCCGGCGGGCCTCGCATCGGCAAGCCCCCGCCGCGCACCACCCGCCGCTGCAGATCGTCTAGACCCTGCCGGTCGCCCCGAGCGGACCGCCCAGCGCTGAAGAAGCCGTCCTGCAGAACGCTGTGACCAACGACGCTCGGGTCGACATCGTCAACATCCTGACCTTCGACTACTTCGTCGGCACCGAGCAGGACATGGTGGCGGACACCATGACCGCGGCCCAGGGACTCCTCGCCGAGCTGCGCACGCTCCACCCCGGAGTGCCCACTCCGCGGCTGTGGCGCATGGTGGGGATCACCGAGATGGTCGGGATCGGCGACTTCGGGCCCGACGAGACCCTCAGCCTTCAGGGCGGGGCCGCGGTCGAGGCCTGGGCGGTCCGGCACCACATCGCCCTGCTCTCCTTCTGGGCGCTGCAGCGCGACAATGGCAGCTGCCCGGGTACCAAGGGTGCCGGCAGCTGCTCGGGCGTCGCGCAGTCGACGTGGGAGTTCAGCCACATCTGCGAGCGGTTCACGACCGGACGCTGAGCCATCGGGGGTGGGCCGGCTGAGCCACGGCCGGTCCCCCCCGTCACCGGCCGGCCGGTCAGAGCACCCCGCCGTCCACGACGAGGACGCTGCCGGTCACGAAGCGGGAGGCGTCGGAGGCCAGGTACACGGCGGCGCCGGCGACCTCCTCGGGCTCGCCGACCCGGCCGAGGGCGCTCTGCGCCGTGAAGCGGGCGCGGAGCTCCGCGGTCTCGACGAGAACGCGGGCCAGGTCGGTGCGAATGAGGCCGGGGGCGATGGCGTTGACGCGGATGCCGCGGGGGCCGAGCTCCCGGGCCAGCACCCGGGTCATGCCGATGAGCGCCGCCTTGCTGGTGCTGTAGGCGCCGATGAGAGCGTCGCCGCGGATGCCGCTGATGGAGGCGATGTTGACGATGGAGCCGCCGTGCTCCCCCATCCAGGCGGCGACCGCCAGCCTGGCCATGCGCCAGGCGCCGGTGACGTTGACCTCCCAGATCTTGGCCAGCGCCCCCTCGTCGGCATCCACGAGGGGGCCGAACTGCGGGTTGGTGGCGGCGTCGTTGACGAGGATGTCGAGCCGGCCGAGCTCAGCCATGACCTGGTCGACAACCCGGGCGCAGTCCTCGGCCCGCCCGACGTGGCCCGGCGCGCTGATGGCGCGCCCGCCCAGGGCGGTGATCTCGGCGGCCACCTCCGCGCAGGCCTCCCCCTTGCGCGAGGAGATGGCCACCGCCGCACCGTGGGCGGCGAGGGCATGGGCGATGGCGCGCCCGATCCCCCGGCTGCCGCCGGTGACCAGGGCCACGCGGCCGTCCAGGTCGAAGCTCGCCGCTCCGGGCATGGCTCTGGTTACTCCCCGCCGGCCGCGGACAGCGCCGGCGGGCGGCGCTCGGCCCAGGGTCGCGAGGCTTCGACCTGGGCGCTGAAGCGGAGCAGCGTCGCCTCCCCGTGAGGCCGGCCCAGCGCCATCACCCCGACCGGGAGCCCTTCGGAGGTCCAGTGCAGGGGAAGGGAGACGGCCGGCTGACCGGAGAGGTTGGCGACCGCGGTGAAGGGAGAGAAGGCGGCCGCCCGGTGCATCACCGCCATTCCGTCGGCGTCCCTGCCCTCGAAGTGCCAGCCGAGGGGGACCGGAGGCTGGGCCAGCGTCGGGCAGAGCACGAGGTCGTGGGTCTCGAAGCCGGCGAGCTCGCGGCGCGCCAGCATCTGGAGATGGCTGAGGAGGAGGGTGAGCTGGGCGGCATCCCGGCCGCGCGCCCGCTCGCGGAGAGCGCGATTGTGGGGCTCCGCCAGCTCGGGGTCGCGGCCGAGGCTCTGGTAGAAGTCGATGGTGGCGCCGATCTCCGCCGCCCACACGTCGAAGAAATCATCGACCACCGTCTCGGATCGCCACTCCGGGGTGAACGGCGCCACCTCATGGCCCAGCGCAGCCGACAGCGCGACCGCCTCCTCGACGGCGGCGACGCACTCCGCATCGACGGGAAGGTCGGCGGGCGGGGCCACCGTCCAGCCGATGCGCAGCCTCCCCGGGTCGCGGCCCACCTCCTCGGCAAGCGGTCGCTCCGGTGCCGGCACCCCGAGAGGATCGCCGAGCGCCGGGCCGCTCACCACGTCAAGGAGGAGGGCGTTGTCGGCCACGCTCCGGGTCAGGAAGCCGTCGACGACGAGGAGCGCCGGGTCGTTGCCGGGGAGCGGACCGCGGGGCACCCGCCCCCGGCTGGGCTTGAGGGTGAAGAGTCCGCAGCAGGAGGCCGGGATGCGCAGGCTGCCGCCGCCGTCGTTGCCATGGGCGGCGGGGACGACGCCGGCGGCCACGGCGGCCGCCGAACCCCCGCTGGAGCCTCCCGCGGTCCGGGTCCGGTCCCAGGGGTTGCGGGTGGGGCCGAAGCGTGCGTTCTCGGTGGTGGAGATGGAGCCGAACTCGGGCAGGTTGGTCTTGGCCACGAGCACCGCGCCGGCGCGGCGCAGCCGGGCGACGAGCTCGGTCTCCACGGGCATGGGGAGGTCGAGGGCCATGCGAGACCCGTCGGTCATGGGGACGCCGCCGAGGAGCACGTTGTCCTTGACGGGGATGGGGAGGCCCTCGAGCGGGCGGGGGTCGCCGCGCTGCAGGCGCTGCGCGCTCGCGTCCGCCTGGGCTCGCGCCTCGTCCGCGAGCACCAGGGTGAAGGGGTTGAGGCGGCGCTGCTCCTCGGCGACGGCGGCGAGAACAGCCTCGAGGAGCTCGACGGGCGAGAGCTGGTGCTGCCGCATCGCCCGCAGCAGCTCGGTGGCCGGGGTGAAGCCGGGGCGGTCGTCGATGAACACGCTTTCGCGCCCACCTACTGGCTGGAGCTCTGCGCCCAGATGTTGATCCGGCTCTCGGTGGCAAGGCGGTCGATCTCGGCCAGCTCGTCGGTGCTGAAGTCGAGGTGATGGAGCGCCCCGAGGTTCTCCTCCAGCTGGTCGGCGCTGCTCACCCCGATGAGAGCTGAGCTGACCCGGGGATCGCGGAGAACCCAGGCGATGGCCATCTGGGAGAGGGACTGGCCGCGCTGCGACGCCAGCGCGTCGAGGCCCCGGATCTTGGCCAGGGTCTCCTCGGTGAGCATCTCCGGGCTGAGCGAGCCGCCCCGAGCGGCCCGCGAGCCCTCGGGGATGCCGCCCAGATAGCGGCTCGTGAGCATTCCCTGGGCGAGGGGCGAGAAGACGATGCAGCCGATGCCCTGGTCGGCGAGGACCTCGAGGAGCCCACCCTCGATCCATCGGTTGAGCATGGAGTACGAAGGCTGGTGGATGAGCACGGGTGTCCCCAGGTCGCCGAGGATCTCGGCGGCCTCAGCGGTCCTCTCCGCCGAGTAGGAGGAGATGCCGGCGTAGAGCGCCTTGCCCTGACGCACCGCGGTGTCCAGGGCTCCCATCGTCTCCTCGAGGGGTGTCTCCGGGTCGAAGCGGTGGGAGTAGAAGATGTCGACGTACTCCAGACCCATCCGGCGCAGGCTCTGGTCGAGGCTCGCCAGCAGGTACTTGCGTGAACCCCACTCGCCGTACGGCCCCGGCCACATGTCGTAGCCGGCCTTGGTGCTGATGACGAGCTCATCGCGGTGAGGCCGAAGATCGGAGGCCACGATCCGGCCGAAGGTCTCCTCGGCGGAGCCGTAGGGGGGACCGTAGTTGTTGGCCAGGTCAAAATGGGTGATGCCCATGTCGAAGGCACGCAGGACCGTCCTCCGGCTCTCCTGGAGAGTGCTCTCCGCGCCGAAGTTCTGCCACAGGCCGAGGGACACGAGGGGCAGCCGCAGGCCGCTGCGTCCGCAGCGCCGATACGCCATGCCCTCGTAGCGGTCGTCGGCGGGGACGTACGTCATGGCCTCTCTCCTTCGCACGCATGTACGGGCAGCGTCCGCACCCAGGGCGGGGACTATCATAGCCGCGTATATGCGTTCGCACGGGAGCGCTGGAGAGCCCACGCCCGGCGCCGTTGTCAACGACTTCTGCATCCAGGCCGCGACCATCAACGGCTCCGGTTCGCAATCCTCGAACCTCGTCATCACCAAGGCCCTGTTCCACATGGGGATCCCGGTGGCGGCGAAGAACGTCTTCCCTTCGAACATCGAGGGCCTTCCGACCTGGTACGACATTCGCGTCACCCCGCAGGGCTACCAGTGCCGGAAGCGGACAGTCGACATCCTCATCGCCTTGAACCCGGCGACCTTCGTCGACGACGCCAGCAACGTCCGCCCTGGAGGCGCCGTGATCCACGAGGCGGCCCTGCCGCGGGTCGGAGGTGCGCTCCGCGACGACCTTGCCTGGTACCCGGTTCCCTTCGCCCGTCTCGCCCGCGAGAAGCTGGAGGCCAAGCCCGATCTGCGCAAGTACCTGCAGAACATGATCTACGTCGGCGTCCTGGCCGAGCTCATCGGGCTCGATCCGGCGGCGGTCGAGCGAGGCGTTCGCGACCAGTTCCGCACCAAGGCGAAGGCCGCGGAGCTCAACCTCGAGGCGATCCGGGTCGGCGCCGACTATGCGCGCGAGAACCTCGTCAAGTCCGACCCCTTCCGGGTCGAGCCGATGGACAGAACGCGCGGCAAGGTCCTCCTCGACGGCAACCATGCCGCGGCCCTCGGCGCCATCATGGCCGGCTGCACGGTGCTCGCCTGGTACCCGATCACCCCCTCCTCCTCACTTTGCGAAGGGGTGATCGAGTACGCCGACCGGCTCCGCGTCGACCGCCAGACCGGCGAGAGACGCTTCGTCGCGGTGCAGGCGGAGGATGAGCTCGCCGCCATCGGGATGGTTCTGGGTGCGGCCTGGGCCGGAGCCCGAGCCATGACCGCGACCTCGGGCCCGGGCATCTCCCTCATGGCCGAGCTGACCGGGCTCGGCTATTACGCCGAGATCCCGGCGGTGATCTTCGACGTGCAGCGCGTGGGGCCCTCGACCGGGCTGCCGACACGGACCATGCAGGGAGACATCAGCTTCGTCTCCACCCTCTCCCATGGCGACACCCGGCACCCCGTGCTCCTCCCGGGTACGGTGACCGAAATCTACGAGGACGCGCAGCGTGCCTTCGACCTCGCCGATCGGCTGCAGACACCCGTCTTCGTCCTCAGCGACCTGGACCTGGGGATGAATCAGTGGCTCACGCCGCCCCTCCCCTATCCCAGTGCTGCGGCCGATCGGGGCAAGGTCCTCGACGCCGCCGCCCTGGATTCCCTCGCGGCGTGGGCCCGCTACCAGGACGTCGATGGAGACGGCATCGGCTACCGCACCCTGCCCGGCACCGCCAATGCAAGGGCCGGATACTTCACGCGCGGTTCCGGCCACGACGAACACGCTCAGTACACCGAGGACCCCACGCTCTACGCCGCCAACATGGAGCGTCTGCGTCGCAAGATCGAGGGGGCGCGGACGCTGCTCCCCGCTCCCATCCTCGAGGAGGAGGGGCGCCCGGCCGCGATCCTCGCCTTCGGCACGACCCACCACGCGGTCGTGGAGGCGCGCGAGCTTCTCGCCAGCGAGGGTATCGCGGTCGACTACCTGCGCCTTCGCGGTCTGCCCGCCCACCCTGGCGTCGAGGCGTTCATTGCCCGCCACCAACGGGTCTACGTCGTCGAGCAGAATCGCGACGGGCAGCTGGAGAGGCTGCTCCGCGAAGAGCTCCCGGGAACGCTCTGCGACCGTCTGCACTCCGTCCGCCACAGCAACGGTGTCCCCATCGATGCCGAGGCGATCAGCCTCCCCGTCGGAGCTGAGGAGCGGGCGGCGCAGCCAACGGCATCGGTAGCCTGAAAAGGAGAGCAGAAGGTTGGCGATCTCCACCGAGAAGGTGAACCGCATCGGTCTCAGCCGTGATGACTACAAGGGATCGCATACCACCCTCTGCGCCGGCTGCGGCCACAACTCCATCACCAACCACATCGTCAAAGCGCTCTACGACAGCGGCATCGAGCCGCACCTCCTCGCCAAGATGAGCGGGATCGGTTGCTCGTCGAAGGCCGCCGCCTACTTCGTGGAGCATGCCCATGGCTTCAACGGCGCCCATGGACGCATGCCCTCCGTGGCCACCGGCGCCAAGCTGGCCAACCGCGATCTCGTTGTCTTCGGGATCAGCGGTGACGGCGATACCGCCTCCATCGGCCTGGGTCAGTACTGCCACATGATCCGGCGCAACCTGGACATCACCTACATCGTCGAGGACAACGGGGTGTACGGTCTGACCAAGGGGCAGTTCTCGGCAACCGCCGACCGGGGCAGCACGCTCAAGCGAGGCCGGGTCAACCTCTACGAGCAGATCGACATCTGCGCGCTGGCCATCGACCTCGGTGCCACCTTCGTGGCGCGCAGCTTCAGCGGCGACGGCAAGCAGCTCGTCCCCCTCCTCCAAGCGGGGCTCGCCCACCGCGGCGCGGCCATCCTCGATGTCGTCAGCCCCTGCGTCACCTTCAACGACCACGAGGGCAGCACCAAGAGCTACGCCTACGTCAAGGATCATGACGCTCCCGTCAACAGCCCCGACTTCATCGCCCCTCAGGAGGAGATCACCGTCGATTACGCCCCGGGGACGGTGCAGGACGTGGCGCTTCACGATGGCTCGCACATCCTCCTGCGCAAGGTCGGGGAGGAGCACGATGTGCGCGACCCGGTGGCGGCGATGCGCCTCCTCGCGGAGGCCCGCCAGCGCGGAGAGATCGTCACCGGGCTGCTCTATGCCCACCCCGGCGCCGACGACCTCTGCAGCCGAGAGTCTCTCCCCGCCCGAGCGCTTGCGGAGTTCAGCGTCGAGGAGCTGCGGCCATCCCGGGACAGCTGGGACGCGCTCATGGCAGGTCTCGCCTGATCGGCCGGACGACTGCCGGGCGCCCCGCCCAGGCTCGGCGCCCCCGCCCGGGCCTGGAGGTCTGACCTCCGGATCCCTCGCCGAGGCGCAACCACGCTGGCGAGCCGGGACGCGCGTACCCTCGAGAGCAGAGTGACAACGAAACAGGTCCGCGCTGGGCGCGTCGCGCCGGGGGCGGTGCGACCGGTGCGGCGCAGCCCTCCGATGGCCCCGCCTCAGTCACGGGACTGGGCACCTGGCTGGCGCGCCCAGCAGCCGCTGACGGCTCCCGCCGCTCCGGAGACCGTCGAGCAGCTACCGGACCCCTTACCTCGTCGCCGTCGCCTGGGGAACGGCTTGGCGCTACGCCATGGTGGGGATCATCGTGCTCCTCATCTTCGCGGGTCTTCGCCCGCCCCTTGTGCTCGGAGGGGTGGTGGGGGGCGCCGGTCTCCTCGCCGGTCTCTGGTTCCGGCGTCGGTGGTGGGCTGGGGCGTGGCGCGCGGCGATGCTCAGCTGGGGTACGGGCATGGCGTCGGCACACTGGTTCTTCGCCTACGTCGTGGTGGGAACCCTGGCCGTCATCAGCATCGAGCCCTGGATCGTCGCCCGTTCCCGGCCGTGGCGGACGGTGCGCCACCACTAAAACCGAAGGCCGCCCCCGACCCCGCCCCCGCCCCCGCCCCCCGTGGGCGGTTATGGCATGGTCCGAGCGTGTCCGCCCTGAGCTCGGAGACCGCCGAACAGCCTCCCCCCACACCATCGCGCGCTCGACCCCGGGTGGAGGCGGGCACCCTGGTCATCGCCGCCGGCCTGGTCGCCTCCCTGGTGGTCCTGACCCGACGGGTGGGCGACCCCGACTTCTTCTGGCATCTCGTGACCGGACAGTGGGTGCTGGACCACGGGCGGCTCCCCACCCACGAGCTCTTCACCTACACGGTGAAGGGCAAGCCCTGGGTCGATCAGGAGTACGCGAGCGAGATCCTGCTCGCCCTTCTTTACCGGGCCGGCGGCTTTCTCGCCGTGAGCCTCGCCTACGCGGCGGTCACCTGGGCCGGCTTCTGGGCCATCTGGCGCCGCATCGCGCTCGAGCGGGTGCCCGCCGTCATCGTCGCCCTGACCCTCGGCCTCGGCGCGGCGGCCGGCGTCGTGGTGTGGGGGCCGCGGTCGCAGATGATCAGCTTCAGCTTCACCTGCTTGACGCTGCTCTGGATCGAGGCCTTCCTCCGCGACCGCCACCGCCACCTCTACCTGCTTCCCGCGATCTTCGTGGTCTGGGCCAACCTCCACGGTGGCTTCGTCTACGGACTGGTCGTCCTCGGCATCGCCGCCGTCGCCGAAACGCTTCTCGCCATCTTCTCGAGTGACGATGTCGCCCACCGCCGGCGGGCCCCGCGCCTGTGGGCGGTCCTCGCCGCCTGTGCCATCGCCGCGCTCGTCAACCCGCACACCTACCAGGTCTACAGCGTCGCCCTCTACGTCGAGTTCAGCCACGCCCAGCAGAGCTTCATCGCCGAGTGGCAGTCGCCGAACTTCCACTCCCTCGGCGAGGTGGGGCTGGAGATCCTTCTCCTTCTCACCTTCGTGGCCATGGCAGTGCGGCGGCAGCGGCTCTGGGACATTCTGCTCACCGCGGCGGCGGCCTACCTGGCCCTGGCCGGGGTGCGCCACGGCCCGATCGCCGTGGCCATGCTGGTACCCATCGTGGCCTGGTCCGCCGCCTCCTTCTGGGAGGGATCGCGGTGGCGCCACAGGCTGGCGCTCACTCTGCGGCGGCGCAGCGCCGACGTGATGGCGGCCGCCACCGTGCTGCTCCTCGTGGTTGTGGTGGGGACGGTGGGGGTCATGGCCGATACCCTGAGCACCCAGACGGCGAGCACCAACGCCAACTTCCCGGTGGCCGCGGCGGACTGGCTGGCCGCCCATCCCGAAGTCGGCGCCCGCATGCTCAATGCCTACGACTGGGGCGGATATCTGATCTACCGGTTCTCCTCGGCACCCGCCGACACCCCACCCCCCAACCGGGAGGTGTTCATCTACGGGGAGGCGACCCTCATGGGCAACACCCTCGTGCAGGAGATCAGTGACGTCGAGAATGCCCAGACCGACTGGCAGAGCATCCTGGCCCGCAACCGGGTCGACTACGTCATCGAGCGCCCCGATTCCGCGCTCAGCATGGCGCTCGGCGTCGACCCGCAGTGGAAGCGCGTCTACGCCGACGGCTTCGCCGTCATCTTCGTCAAGAAGTAGCCCAGCGCGCTCCGCGCGGCTGCCTCAGCAGCCTCGCCGGGCGGACCGCGGACGTTCGCCGCACCGGCGCCGACCTGGGGGCAGCCGCCGCCTATACTTCGGGGACACCTGCATACGTCCGTCCGGGACCAGGGAAGCCGGTGAGAATCCGGCGCTGTCGCGCAACTGTGAGAGGTGAGCGTCCGGCCCGCGTGCCACTGGGGAGAGATCCCTGGGAAGGCGGCCGGAGGCGATGACCCCGAGCCAGGAGACCTCCCCGGAGCCGTTCCCGCACGAGGAGAGAGCCATGGACAGGTTGCTCGCAGCTCTTGGCGTACGCGCGCCCGCGCCCCGGGAGGCGCAGTCGCGAAGGCAAAGCCGGGGTGGGCTGGCCGGCCGGCTCGCCGCCGCCCTCCTGGCGGTGGTCTTCGCCGCCGGCTTCGCCAGCCTCGGAGAGACCGCTGGTGTCGCCGCCGGGAGCGCGCCGGCGGGCGCGTGCGCCTCAGGTTCAACGGTGCGCCACGTCGCCCTCGTCATCCAGCACGGGGACGGGCGAACGCTGAGCCGCTGCGTGCGCTTCAGCGGAACCACGATGACCGGCGAGCAGGTCCTTCAGGCGAGCGGCATCGAGTACCAGGTGCAGAACTTCGGCACGCTGGGGGACGCGGTATGCCAGATCGACCACGAGCCGGCCAGCTACTCGCAGTGCCTGCCGAGCAGCGGCAGCTACTGGGCGCTCTTCACGTCGCCGCACGGCGGTGCGTGGCAGGGCGCCAGCAAAGGGATCTCGGAGCTGAAGTATTTGCCGGGGGATGGCGTGGGACTGCGCTACGACCCGGAGAGCGCCAGCACCGCCGCCCCGCCTTCCATCGCCGCGCCCGCCAGCTGCACTGCCGCCCTCGGCTGCGGCGCCGTCCGGGGCACGAAGACCGGTGACACGAGCGCCGGCTCGGGAGTCAGCCCGGCGCTGATCGCCTCACTGGCGGTCGCGGCGCTCCTCGTCGTCCTCCTCCTGCTCCAGGTTTCGCTGCGCCGGCGGCGCACGACCTCTCCTCGGGAATGAATCCCAGGGCCGTCGCCGCCTGGTCGGCGGCGGCGCTCACGCTGTCCCTGGCCAGCGCCAACCCGGTCTACCGGGCGCTCGTGCTGCTGGGCGGGGTCAACCTGCTGCTGGCCCGCCGCCGCGAGGGAGCGGGGTTGCGCGCTTTTCTCATCGCCTCCGGGATCGCCGGCCTGACCGCCACCCTGGTCACGGTTCTGCTGAGCCACAGCGGCGAGCACGCGCTGGCGCAGCTGCCCGCCGCAATCCCGGTGATCGGCGGCCCACTCACCGCCGAGGCTCTCAGCTACGGCCTGGCCACGGGGCTGGGGATCGCGGCGGCGATGCTGGCCGTGGTCCCCCTCAGCGTGGTGTGCCAGCCGCACGAGCTCGTCGATGCCCTGCCGGCGGTGCTGGCCCGGACCGGTGCGGCCGTGGGGGCGGCGCTCAACCTCATCCCCGGCACCGCGCGCAGCGCGGCGGAGATCCGCGACGCGCAGCGGATGCGCGGCTGGCGAGCCCGCCGCATCGCCGACTGGCCCGCGCTCGCCGTCCCCGTGGTGCTGACCGCCGTCGAGGGATCCCTGTCCCTGGCTGAGGCCATGGAGGCGCGGGGCTATGGCGCCCAGCGGCGCACCCACCTATCCGTCACTCCCTGGACGCGCGCGGACTCCGCGGTCGCCGCCCTCACCCTGGGGGGAGCCGCCGCCTTCCTGGCTCTCCGTCTTGCCGGGATGGTCCCCGACTGGTACCCGTTTCCGAGCCTCAGCGCCCCCCCGGTGAGCCTTCCAGCGGTGCTGTGCTGTGCGGCGCTGGCCCTCCCCGCCGTGCTTCCCCGCAGGTGAGGCGATGCTCTCCTTCTCCGGACTGCGCTACCTCTACCCGGGGGCCTCGACGCCGGCTCTCGACGGCATCGACCTGAGCCTCGAATCGGGCATGGCTCTGCTCACCGGGCCCTCGGGTGGAGGCAAGTCGACCCTCCTCCGTGTCTGCAACGGCCTCGTACCGCACTTCCACGGCGGGGTCATCAGCGGCCGGGCTCAGGTGCTGGGACACGAGGTGGCCGCCACGCCAACGCGAGAGCTGGCGCGGGAGGTCGGCTTCGTCTTCCAGGACCCGGAGCGGCAGGCGGTGTACGCGACGGTGGAGCGTGACGTGGCCTTTGGCCTGGAGAACCTCGCCGTCCCCCGCCAGGAGATGCGGCGGCGCGTCGACGAGGCTCTCACGGCCTGCGGCATCAGCCATCTGCGCAGCCGGGCGGTCAGCTCCCTCTCGGGAGGGGAGCGGCAGCGCCTGGCTCTGGCCGGGGTGCTGGCCATGCATCCCCGGCTCCTCGTTCTCGACGAGCCCTTCGCCCAGCTCGACGCGGAGGGATCTCTGGCGCTGCGGGAAGCGCTGCGAGCCGCGGTCGAGGCGGGTTCCACCGTCCTCGTCGCGGAGCACCGCGACGCGGGACTGCGCCTCGGCAGCCGGCTGGTCCACATCGAGAGCGGCCGGCTCGTCGAGCGCCCATCGAGCCCGGAGCCTCTTGATTCCGCGCCCCGCTGCTGGCCGGATGCGCCCGATCCCGGGCGGGCATGGGAAGACGGCCAAGCGGTGTGGCAGCTGCGTGGGGTCACCGCCGGGCATGGCGGCGCCGCCGCGCTGTACGACGTGGACCTCGCCGGACGGCGCGGCGACGTGATCGTGCTGCGGGGGGCGAATGGGAGCGGCAAGACGACGCTGCTGCGCACCATCGCCAGCCTGCTGCCACCCCTCGCCGGAGATGTCCGTCGCCTCCCTGGGCGGATCGCCTATCTGCCCCAGAACCCGGCCGCACTCCTGCACCGAGCGACGGTGCGTGAGGAGGTCGCCTGGACGCTCCGGCGCAGCCACTCGCCGGAGCCCGCGGAGCGGATCCTCGACGAGCTCGGCATCGCCGCGGTGGCCCACCGCTATCCCGGTGACCTCAGCACCGGCGAGCGCCAGCGGGCGGCGCTCGCCGCCGTCCTCGTCGGAAACCCGGTCCTGGCGCTCCTCGACGAGCCGACACGCGGCATGGACGGCACCTCCCGGCGGGCCATCGTCGCCGCCGTGCGGCGGATCGCCGCCCACGGCACGAGCGTCGTGCTGGCCACCCACGACCGTGCCCTGACCGCCAGCCTGGCGACCCGCGCGGTCCAACTGCGGGACGGGTTGGCGCGCGAGGTGCCCCTTGCCGAGGCGGTGCCCGTGCCATGCTGATCTCCGCCTCGATCATCGGGGCAGCCCTGTTTGTCTGGCCTTTCATCCTCTCCGGGCTCCCCGACCCCCTGGTTGCCATCTCCCTCGCTCTCGGCTGCCTGGCCGCGCTCGGTGCCGTGGAAGCCACCACCCGCCGGCTCGACACCCGGCGGTTTGCCCTCCTGGCCGCCATCGCCGGTATCGACGCCGTGCTCCGCCTCGTCCTGGCCACCGGGATCGCGGGCTTCAGCCCCATCTTCTTCCTCATCCTCGTGGCGGGCTACGTGTACGGCCCGCAGTTCGGGTTCATCTGCGGGGCGACCAGCCTCCTCGTCTCGGCGGTGGCCACCGGCGGTGTCGGCCCCTGGCTTCCCTACGAGATGTTCGGCTGCGCCTGGACCGGCGTGGCCGCCGGGATCGCCGGGCTGCGCCGCCACGGCGCACCGTCGCGGCGGGACGTCCTGGTTCTGGCTGCGGTCGGGGTCGTCATGGGATTCGTCTACGGCGCGCTCCTCGACGTGTGGGACTGGACCACCTTTTATCGCGGAACTCCCGGCATCGGCTTCCTCTCCGGGGCCGCCCCCCTCCCCCTCCTGCGCCGCTTCGCGGGCTTCTACCTCGCCACCTCGGCGGTCTGGGACAGCATTCGCGCCCTGGGCAATGCCCTGGCGCTGGCCATCCTCGGGGGTCCGGTGATGGCCGGGATGTGGCGGTTGCGCGAGCGTTTGCACTTCGTGGTGGCAACCGCCGCAGGGGGCGATCTCTCCGGACCGGCCTGATGAACGCTGCCCTACGCTTTGGGGTTCAGTGACAGGGTTGCACCGCCTCGCCTTCCTGGGCCCCGAGGGCACCTTCGCGGAGAGCGCCCTGCGCAGCCTGCCGGAGAGTGGTGAGGCCGAGCCGCTGCCGCTGGAGACGGTCGCCGACTGCTTCAGGGCGGTGCGCGACGGCTCGGCCGCGGGGGCTGTCGTCCCCTTCGAGAGCTCCGTCGAGGGACCCGTGACGGCGACGCTCGATGAGCTGAGCTCCGGCGCTCCCCTGCACATCTCCCGCGAGATCCTCGTCCCCGTCCGCCTCTCGCTGCTGGGCCGTCCCGGCACGGTCTCCGCCGCCATCCGCGCCGTCATCTCCCATCCCCACGCCGCCGCGCAGTGCCGCCACTGGCTGCGCGCCAACCTCCCCAGGGCGCGCATCCTCGCCACCACCTCCACCGCCGAGGCGGCGGCGAGCGTCGCCGCGGGAGCGGCGGGGGCGGAGGCCGCCATCGCCGCCTCCGTCAACCGCGAGCGCTACGGCCTCGTCGCCATCGCCGACGACATCGGGGACCACCGTGATGCCGTGACCCGATTCGTCCTCGTGGTGCCCCCCGGACCGCCGCCACCCCCCACGGGGCGGGATCGGACCACCCTCGTGACCTTCATCGCCGACGACCATCCCGGCGCCCTCCTCGAGCTGCTCACCGAGTTCGCGGTGCGCGGCGTCAACCTCACCCGGATCGAATCGCGCCCCACCGGGCAGGGCCTGGGTCGCTACTGCTTCTCCATCGACTGCGAGGGGCACATCGCCGACGCGCGGGTCGGCGACGCCCTCGCCGCCCTGCATCGCTCCTGTGCCGAGGTCCGCTTCTGCGGTTCGTACCCCCGGGCTGACGGCGGGCCCGCGGCAGCGCGCACGGGAACCGCCGACACCGACTTCGCCGCGGCGGCGGAGTGGCTCGAGCGGGTGCGCCGGGGGGAGGCGTAGGGCGGCTCCCCGCCCCGGGGGGAGGGGTCGGGCGCCGACGCCGTGGTCAGGGGTCGGGGCGGCGCGCCCAGCGCGGATGGCGGCCCCTTCCTTGTCCCCCGGCTCAGGCGGCGCTGGTGGCTCCGGCGGGATGGCCGGCCACCTCACCCTCCGCCTCCGCCGCCTGGCCGCCCCGGGGCCGTGGCGCCGGGGGCCGAACGCCCAGGGCGAGGGCCACCCCGGCGCCGGCGCCGGCGGCCAATCCCACCTGGATGGGCCAGGGCAGATGGATGCCCAAGGCGCGGTCGAGAGACCAGCGGCCCGGTCCGGCGAGGCTCAACGCGGTCATGACGGCGGCGTTGGTGACGGGGAGCTCAGCGCCCCCTTTGGTCACCCAGATCGGCCTGCCCCAATGGGCGCGCCCGGTGGCCACCGCCATGGCGCTCAGGACGCCGACCGGTCCCACCGGATGGAGGAGACCGGCGGCGGTGAGAACTCCACCCCCGAGCTCCGATCCTGCAGCGACCGGCGCCCAGCGCTGCCCGGGTCGGATGCCGAGCTTCTCCAGGAGGGCGGCGGTGCCCCCCAATCCACTGCCACCGAAGGCGCCGAAGAGCTTCTGCGCGCCATGGCCGGCGAGCAGGCCGCCGGTGACGATCCGGAGCAGGAGCAGCGCGGTGTCGGTCATCGCCCTCACCTCCACGCAATGGGCCGCGTCGACCCTGGCCGTCGTGCCTCCATGATGCGCGGCGGGTTCCCCGCGCCGCCTTCTCCGGGAGGCGGGATGAGCCGCCAGCCGGGCAGACCAGGGCCATCCGGGGCGGAAATCACCGGTCAGGCGGGGGGGGCCGGCTCCTCGGGAGCGCGGAACGCCACGGCGGCGACGACAAGGGCGATGCCGACCAGCTCGAGAGCCTTCGGCACCTGGCCGAGGAGAAGGAAACCGAGGACGGTCGCCGTCGCGGGAAGGAGGCTGAGAAGCACGGCGTAGGTGCCCCGCGCCATGCGCCGCAGGAGGAGCTGGTCGAGGGCGTAGGGGAGCACGCTGGAGAGCAATCCGACGAGGGCGGCGAGGAGGAGGACGAGACCGTGACCGGCGCTGGTCGCGGCCGGGGCCAGAGCCCAGGGGGCGATCACGAGGACCCCGAAGGCCATGGCCCCGGCGAGGCCGGTGGTGCCGAGGCCGCGACGAGCCACGCGATGGGCCAGCACGATGTACCCGGCCCAGAGGACGCCGGCGGCAAGGGCGAAGGCCACCCCGGCAGCGCTGCCCGGGAAGCTGACGCGGCTCAGGGTGGCGACCCCCGCCGCCGCCAGGGCAAAGGAGGCCAGGTTGCGCAGGCTGCGAACGGCGACGGCGGCCACCAGGACGGGGCCGATGAACTCGATGGCCACGGCGGTGCCGAGGGGGAGCCGGGCGATGGCCAGGTAGAAGACGAGGTTCATGACCGCCAGAACGGCCCCGAAGAGGGCCACGGTGAGGAGGGCGGAGACCGGCTGGTGGCGCAGCTGCCGCCAGGGCCGCCGCCACGCCGAGAGAACGATGGCGCCGGTGAGGACGCGCACCCAGGCCACCCCCGCGGCCGGCATGAGGGAGAAGGCGCGGACGGCGAGCGACGCCCCCAGGTACTGGGAGACGGCGCTCAGCACGAAGAGCAGCGGGCCGGAGGCGGTGGTGCGAAAGGCAGCCTGCCGGGCCGACCGCCGCGCGGCCGCCGCCGGGGAGCCGCTCACGCCCCCTGCCGCCGCGCCGCAGCCGGCGTGCGGACGGCTACGCGCCCTCCAGCGAGGCGCTCACCACACGGATGGTCACCCCGCCGAGCGCTTTGGAGACCGGGCAGCCCGTCCGCGCCGCCTCGACCGCCTGCCGGAAAGCCTGAGCATCGGCGCCCGGCACTCGCCCGCGCACCCCCAGCTCGACCTCGGTGATGGCCGCGCCATCGGGGCGGCCGGTCTCGAAGACGACGGTGGCGCTCACCTCCAGCCGCTCGGCTGCGTGCCCCGCCTTGGCGAGCTCATTGGAGAGGGCCATGGAGAAGCACCCGGCGTGCGCCGCCGCGATCAGCTCCTCCGGGCTCGTCGCGCCCTGGGCGCGCTGCGTGCGATGGCTCCAGGAGATGGCAAGCTGGGGAAAGGCGCCGCTTGCCGGCGTCACCGTCCCCGAGCCGCTCGTGAGATCCCCGGCCCAGGTTGCCTCGGCTGCGCTGCGTGCGGTGGGCATGCCGTCTCTCCTTCTTGCCGCTCAGATGGCTCCAGCGTACTCGGGGACGCCATGCGAGCGATCGGGGATGGGCGCGCTCCGCCGTCGAGGCGGGGACGGTCGCGCGCTGGGAACCGGGCTGGGGCTCGACAGCAGCCGGGAGTGCGCCCGCCGTATCGGCGGCGACCTGCAGCCGGAGAGGACGGTGATCGGCCAGGGAGGCTGTTCCGACTGGCTCTTGCCGCGCTCGGCTGAGCCACCGCCTCGCCAGGGCGCTACCCTCTGCCCAGCCGACATGTCCAGCACCCTCTACCGTGCCGCTGCGCTGGCGGATGGGCGTTCGCCCGATCTGCGCCTCGGGATGAGCGTGCTCGTCGAGGATGGCCGGATTCACTGGATCAGGCCGACCGACGCCGAGGAGGAGCCGCCCGCGGACCTGGACGTGGTCGACGCCCTGGGGTCGACGATCGTCCCGGGCATGGTGGACTGCCACAGCCACCTGACCGGGCTGGGTGGCGCCAACTGGATCCAGCGCTTCTCCGACCCACCGGAGCGACTTCTCGAGACAGCCGAGCGCAACGGTGCGCTCATGAGCCAGGCCGGGGTCCGATGGGCGCGCGACGTCGGCGCCCCAGCCCGACCGGGTGGCCGGGCGCTGAGCCTGGAGGTGCGTGACCGCTGGCAGCACCGCCGGGACCGGCCCTACGTGCGCGCCGCGGGCACCTGGCTCACCCGGGCCGGGACCCTCGCCGACATCACCCTCGAGGCGGCGGACGCCAGCCAGTTGCTCTCCCTTGCCGTGCGCCAGATGGATGACGGCGCCGACTTCATCAAGCTCTACCTGGACGGGCCGGAAGCCGGGGTGGCGCCCTGGACCGCCGAGGAGGTGCGGTCCGTGGTCGAGGCAGCGCACCGGCGCCAGGCCCGGGTCACCGCTCACTCCGGCCACCTGGCCGGGGCTCGGGTGGCCATTGCCGCCGGAGTTCGATTCGATCGAGCATGGCTTCGAGCTGGATGCGGACGCCTGCCAGGAGATGGCGGCTCGGGGCATCCGGCTCGTCTCCACGCTCACTGTGCTGCTGAGCTGGGCGACGTTCACCCACACCACCCGACTGCCGCGCTTCACGAGTGAGGAGGGTCTCAGCCGCCTGGCGGCGCGACGTGAGGCCGCTTTCGAGAGCGTGCGGCTGGCCCGGGCCGCCGGGGTGGTCATCGCGGCGGGGACGGACTGCGGAGGCGGTTCCGCGCGTGCCAACCACCTGGCCTGGGAGGTGGAGGCGCTGGTTCGAGCCGGTCTCGAGCCCTGGGAGGCGCTGGGAGCCGCCACCTGGCGCGGTGGTGAGCTGCTGGGCGAGCCGGGCGCGGGCGCGGTTGCGGAGGGCGGTCCGGCTGACTTCTTCCTGGTCCACGGCGATCCCTACAGCGATCCGGCGGCGCTGTGGCGTGTCTGGCGCACTGCCTGGTGAGAGCGTGTCTCCGGCCTGCGCGCTGACGGCCGCCCAGCCAGCCCATGGCAGCCCGGGGCTTGAGAGCCTGCACCCGCCGCGCGGATGGCCAGGCGTCCGCCACCTCCTCACTGCTCTTGGCGGGTGCTGCATGGCGGAGTGACCGGGTCGACGCCGCTGCGGCGTAACCGCGACTTCGTATTGCTCCAGACGGGGCAACTCCTCTCGACGTTCGGTTCGGGCATCTCTCAGATCGCCTACCCGCTGCTGGCGCTGGCGGTCACGCATTCAGCGGCGAAAGCCGGCTATGTCGGGGCCGCGATTCTGGCCCCGCTGCTCGCCTTCAACCTGGTCGCCGGGATGGCCGCCGACCGGTTCGATCGCAAGCTCGTGATGGTGGCATCTGACGGGCTGGCCGCCGGCGCGCTGGGAACGCTCGCCGGCGCGGTGATCGCGAACGTCGCCAGCCTGTGGCTGATCCTCGTCGTCGCCTTCGTCGACTCCACGGCGGGCGTGTTCTTCCGCGCCGCCCAGAGCGGCGCCTTCCGCGCTGTGGTCCCGGTCTCTCAGCTGCCGGCGGCGACGAGCATCACCCAGGGGCGCCGGGCGACCGTGCGTTTGCTGGCGCCACCGGTTGGCGGCGCGCTCTTCGCGGTGGCGCGCTCGCTACCGTTCCTTGCCGACGCCATCTCGTACGCCTTCTCGACCGGATCGGTGCTGTTCATGCGCGCCCGATTCCGGGAGGTGCGGGAGCGCGACCATGCGCCGCTGCGCCGTCGACTGACAGAGGGCGTCTCCTTCCTCATCCATATCCCCTTCCTGCGCACGACGCTGCTCATGATCTCGGTGAGCAACTTCACCGTCGCTGGGACGGAGCTGGCCGTGATCGTGCTCGCCAAGCGGCAGGGACTGGCGAGCGCGGCGATCGGTGGCTTCATCGCCCTCACCGGCGCCACGACGCTGGTCGGCTCAGCAGCTTCTCCACTTCTCCGCCGCCACCTGCCGATGCGTGCCATCCTCCTCTCCGAATACTGGGCGGCGGGCGCGTACGCCGGATTCCTCATCTGGCCGAGCGTATACGTGCTCGTGGCGGCCTTCGCCTTCCAGGCCTTTTGGTTCCCGAACACGGACTCCGCCGTCGCCGCCTACCAGTACGCGCTGATCCCGGACCGTCTCATCGGGCGCGCGATGTCGGTTTCGGGCACGCTCCGCGCCGCCGGTGCCCCGCTGGGACCGCTCGCTGCCGGGCTCCTCCTCGCCTCGGTGTCGCCGGTGCTGACCGTCGCGGCATTGATGGGTGCCACGCTCATCGCCGCCGCGTTGGGGACGGCGAGCCGCTCGATGCGGCAGGCGCCGCCCCTCGACACGCTCATCAGGCTCGCCGCGGCGCAGGGCGACGCCGCGACGCAGCACCTGGACACGACCTGACCCACGCCCGGCGAACGGGGCAACAGCACGGAAGCATCTCCCGGCTCCCAGCTCACCACTGGAGCGTCGGTTGGCTAAATCGGGAGGCTCTCAGCCACTCGCTCGGCGGTCACCCCGCCCCTCACCACTACACTGAGAAACCCGTGGCATTCAAGGCCGCACTTGCATGATCGCACCCACCAGACCCGAGCTCATCGGAAGTTTCGGCATGGTCGCGGCTTCCAGCTGGCTCGCAGCGGCAACTGGGATGTCCATGCTGGAGCAGGGTGGGAACGCCTTCGACGCGGCGGTGGCCGCCGGCCTCGTGCTCCAGGTGGCGGAGCCCCACCTCAATGGCCCGGGAGGGGAGGTTCCCATCCTTCTCTACGACGCACGCGCGCAGCAGGTGGTGGTCATAGACGGCCAGGGACCCGCGCCGATGCGAGCGACTCCTCAAGCCTTCCACGATTTGGGCGTCGCTCTCATCCCCGGCACCGGGCTGCTCCCCGCCAACGTCCCCGGCGCCTTCGGCGCCTGGATGCTCCTGCTGCGATACGGGCGCCTCAGCCTTTCTCGAGTGTTGGCGCCGGTCATTCACTACGCCAGTCAAGGCGTCCCGCTTCTTGCCAACGCACAGCTGTCCATCGCGAGTTGTGCTGGCCGCTTCAGGGATCAGTGGCCGAGCTCAGCCGAAGTCTTCCTGCCGGGCGGCCACGTGCCCAGGGCGGCAAGCAGGTTCTGCAATCATGGGGTGGCCGCCACCTACCGCAAGCTGCTGGCGGCGGGAAGAGCTGCCGGCAGCCATCGTGAGCGGCAAATAGAGGCGGCGCGCCAGGCCTTCTACGCGGGTGGGATCGCGGAGACGATCGACCGCTTTCTCGCCACCGCCGAGGTCTGGGATGAGACGGGGACTCCGCATCGCGGGCTGCTCAGTGGAGAAGACCTCTCCCGGTGGCAGGCCACGACCGAGCCGTCGCTCTTTGTCGACTACGGTGGCGTTCAAGTGCACAAGACCGGCCCCTGGGGCCAGGGCCCCGTGTTCCTGCAGCAGCTGCAGCTGCTCGCCGGCTTTGACCTGACGGCATTGGACGCCGGCTCGGCAGAGTTCGTCCATCTGGTTGTCGAGTGCGCCAAGCTGGCTTTTGCGGATCGGGAGGCCTACTATGGCGACCCGCGTCACGTCGATGTCCCCATCCAGGACCTCCTAAGTCCCGCGTACGCCGGCGAACGACGGATGCTCATCACCGCCGAAGCGTCGAATGAGCTCCGTCCCGGGCGGCCGGCCGGCAGGAGTCCTCGACTGCCTAGCCAGGAGCTGCGGGACCTCACATCGCTGGTCGGGACGAGCGCCGGGCTTCCCCCTGACCCTGTCGGCAAGGACACCTGCCACCTGGACGTCACCGACAGAGAAGGCAACATGGTGTCGGCGACCCCAAGCGGGGGCTGGCTGCACGGCTCACCGGTGGTGCCCGGCCTGGGCTTCCCCCTCTCGACACGCGCTCAGATGTTCTGGCTGGAAGAGGGGTTGGCCAGCTCGCTCGCGCCCGGCAAGCGGCCACGCACGACACTGAGCCCTACTCTGGTGCTCCGCGATGGACAGCCATGGCTGGCCTGCGGGACGCCGGGAGGAGATCAGCAGGACCAATGGCCGCTGGTGTTCTTCCTGCGTCACCTGCATCACGGCTTAGGCCTCCAGTCAGCGATCGAGACGCCAAGCTTCCACTCCACCCACTTCCACAGCTCCTTCTACCCCCGTGCCCCGGGCCTCGGCCAGGTGCACATGGAGGCGCGCTTCGATGCGACGGTGATCGGGGAGCTGCGGCGCCGAGGTCATGACGTGCGCGTTCACCCTGACTGGTCCTTGGGACGGGTCTGCGCCGTGGAAAGAGCGGCGGATGGACAGCTCAGGGCTGGCGCCGACCCCCGACAGGGCCAGGCGTACGCCGCGGGGCGATGATCAGCCCAACGTAGGATCTCGGGCGTGCCTGGCTTTCCCCGCGCCCTGACGGCGCGTCTCTTCGGAGGCCGGCTCTGGCGTCACCCCGACTTCGTCAAGCTCTGGACGGGTCAGAGCCTGAGCGAGTTCGGGACCGCGGTCACCCAGCTGGCCCTGCCCTCGGTCGCAATCCTGCTGCTGCATGTCGGCGCCTTTCAGGTGGGGGTGCTGACCGCGCTGGAGTTCCTCGCCTTCCCCCTGGTCGGGCTCTTCGCCGGCGTCTGGGCCGACCGGCTCCGCCGCCGATCGATCATGATCGTCTGCGACACGGTGCGCATGCTGGCCCTGGGCTCCATCCCCCTGGTCTGGAGCATGGGCAGGTTGACGATCTGGCAGCTCTATGCGGTCGCCGCCCTGGTCGGGGTGGGCTCGGTGTTCTTCGACGTCTCCTACCAGTCCTACCTGCCCGCCCTGGTGGAGCGTGAGGACCTGGTCGAGGGCAACTCCAAGCTGGAGACCACCCGCTCCCTGAGCCAGGTCGCCGGTCCGGGGCTGGCGGGCTTGCTGATCCAGCTCTTCCAGGCTGCCAACGCCATCGTCGCCAACTCGATCTCCTACCTGATCTCGGTCTCCACCCTGCTCTGGATCGGCCAGCCTGAGCCACCCCCGATGACGCGATCGGCGCGGCGCGGCTTCTTCCGCGAGATGGGCGAGGGGATCCAGGTGGTGTTGCGCCACCGCATGATCCGGCTGATCGCGGGCTGCACCGCCACCTCGAACCTGGGCAGCAACATGGCCTCCGCCGTGTGGCTGCTCTGGCTCTACCACCAGGTCCGGCTCAGCGCGGGCCAGGTCGGCCTCATCTTCAGCATCGGAGCCGCCGGCGGGGTTCTCGGAGCGCTGATGGCGTTCCCGGTGGCTCGGTGGATGGGGATGGGGCGCGCTCTCGCCATCTCCACCCTGCTGAGCTCCGCTCTCCTCCTGCTGGTGCCTCTGGCCGGCGCCTCCCCCGTTCCCATCGTCCTGCTGGGAGGGCTGTGGTTCGTGAGCTATGGATTCACCCCCGTCTACAACATCAATCAGGTCAGCTACCGCCAGGCGGCCATTCCAGTCGCATTCCAGGGCCGGCTCAATGCCACGGTGCGCACCGTGATCTGGGGGACGATCCCGATCGGCTCCTTCGTGGGGGGAGTGCTCGGCTCCCGGATCGGGCTGGTGCCGACCATCTACATCGGCGCGGCCATCTCTACGCTGTCAGTGCTCTGGATCCTGGCCGGTCCCGTCTCGATCCGCGGCCAGCCCGAGCTCGCGCCCGCCAGTCCCTGAGGCGGGCCTCAGATCACCTTCCGGTCGTCGGCGGCGAAATGGCAGGCGACCGGGTGACCCTGGCCGCGGTCGACGAGCGCCGGCACCTCGCTGGCACAGATGTCCTTGGCCTTCCAGCACCGGGTGCGAAAACGGCAGCCCGAGGGTGGATTCACCGGGTTCGGCACCTCCCCCTCCAGCACGATGCGCTCCCGGGCGCGTTCTAGGCGGGGGTCCGGGACCGGGACGGCGGAGAGGAGCGCCTGGGTGTACGGGTGTGATGGGTGGTCGTACAGCTCGGACCGGGTGCCGGTCTCGACGATGCGGCCCAGGTACATCACCGCCACTCGGTCGCAGATGTGCCGGACCACCGACAGGTCGTGGGCGATGAAGAGATAGGCGAGACCGAGCTGCTCCTGCAGCTCGTCGAGCAGGTTGACGACCCCGGCCTGGATGGAGACATCCAGGGCGGAGACCGGCTCGTCGAGGATCAGCATCTTGGGCTGGAGGATGAGCGCCCGGGCGATGCCGACGCGCTGACGCTGGCCACCCGAGAACTCGTTGGGGTAGCGGTTGGCGTGGGAGGCCGCCAGGCCGACCTGTTCGAGGGCTTCGACGACCCGGACAAAGCCGGTCCGGCGGTCCCACCGGCCGTGAACCTGCAGCGGCTCGGCGATGGTCTGCCCGACCGGCATCTTCGGGTCGAGCGAGGCGAAGGGGTCCTGGAAGACGATCTGGAGATGCTGCCGCATCTCGCGCAGCCGCGCCCCCTTCAGGGTGGTGAGCTCACGACCGTCGAAGCGCACGCTTCCAGCGGTCGGGCGGAGCAGCTGAAGGATGCTGCGACCGGTCGTCGACTTGCCGCTCCCCGACTCCCCGACCAGCCCCAGGGTCTCGCCGGCCCGGACCTCGAGATTGATGTCGCACACGGCATGGACCACGCCGACCTGGTGACGGAAGAGCCGGCCGCCGCGCACCGGGAAGTGCTTGACCAGACCGCGCACCTCCAGCAGCGCCCCGGATTCGGCGGCGGGCGCGGGACGAACCTCCTCCGTGACCGCGGTCATCGGACCAAGACCTCCTCGATGTCTGCCGAGGTGGCTTCGAAGATCGGTCCAGACCTGCCGCTGAAGACGTCCTCGGCAAAGTGACAGGCGGCCTGGTGGGTGCGTCCGTACTCGTCCCGGCGAGCTCCCCCCACCGGGACGAGCGAGGGCTCCACCTCGTCGCAGATGGGCTGCCGAAGCGGGCAGCGAGGCGCGAACGGGCAGCCGGGCGGAAGGTTGACCATCGACGGGGGAGAGCCGGGAATGGGCCGCAGCCGCTCGGCGCCTTCGGTGTCCAGCCGGGGAAGAGAGCCGAGCAACCCCCGGGTGTAGGGCATCGCCGGGGTGTAGAAGACCTCGTCGACGGTCCCCGTCTCCACGAGCCTGCCGGCGTACATCACATGGACCCGCCGGGAGAGCCCGGCGACGACCCCGAGGTCGTGGGTGATGAGCATCAGCGAGGCGTGGACCTCGGTGATCGCCCGGCGCAGTGACTCGAGGACCTGCGCCTGGACGGTGACGTCGAGGGCGGTGGTCGGCTCGTCGGCGAGGATGACCTCCGGTTGGTTGGCCATGGCGATGGCGATGACGACCCGCTGGCGCATCCCTCCCGAGAACTCGTGCGGATAATTCGAGAGCCGCGCCTCGGGGTCGGGGATGCCCACGGTGGTGAGCAGACGGACGGCGATCTTCTCGGCTTCCTTCTTCGTCACATCCTGATGCGCCCGAATCGCCTCGACGATCTGCCATCCCACGCTGAACACCGGGTTCAGTGAGGTCATCGGGTCCTGGAAGACCATCGAGATCCCCTGGCCGCGAACCGGCATCAGCTCCTTCTCGGAGCGACCGATCAGGGACTCGCCCTTGAAGGTCGCCGTGCCGCTGACGGCGGCTTGGCGCGGCAGGAGGCCCAGCAGGGCCAGGGCGGTGACCGACTTGCCCGAGCCGGACTCGCCGACGATTCCGAGGGACTCGCCGGGACCGATGGTGAAGCTCACCCCGCGGACCGCGTTCACCGTCCCCTCCTTGGTCGGAAACTCGACCGCGAGGTCCTCCACCTCGATGAGCTGGCCCTGGCCGTCCGACCCATCCGGCTCCCAGAGCGACCGGGCCGTGGTCGGCGTGACCTCCCCATCGCGGCGGTAGCCGCGCCAGCTCCGGGCGCGTCTCATCGACGAACGCGGACCTTCCGCGGGTCGAAGGCCTCGCGCAGGCCGTCGCCGATGAAGTTGACGGAGAGCACCATGGCGACGATGAAGATGGCCGGGAAGGCGAACAGCCACCACAGGGTGCTGGAATAGGTCTCACCGTCGGCGATGAGGCGCCCCAGGGACACGTCGGGAGGCTGGATGCCGAGGCCGAGGAAGGAGAGGACCAACTCGATGATGATCGCGTTGGCCACGGTGATGGTCGCGTTCACGATGATGGGACCGATCGCGTTGGGCAGCATGTGGCGCACGATGATGCGTCGGTGCCGGGCTCCGACCGCTCGGGCGGCCTCGATGAAGTCCCGCTCGCGAAGCGAGAGGAAGTCGGCCCGGACCAGCCGGGCAACGTAGGTCCAGGCTAGGAAGCCGATGATCAGGGCGATGGGGAGCCAGCCGCCGGACTGCCTGCTGAACGCGTTCGACAGGGTGATCAGGACGGCGAGCAGGGGGACGGCGAGGATGACGTCGGTGAACCGCATCAGCAGCTGGTCCACCCAGCGTCCGTAGAAGCCGGCCAGGGAACCGATGGTGGTCCCGATGCAGACCGCCAGCCCGGCCACGACGAACGCGGTCTGGATCTCGGTCTGGGTTCCCCGCATGACCTCGGCGAGATTGTCATGGCCGATGAGGTCGAGCCCAAAGGGGTGGGTGAGCGAGGGGCCACCCAGGAGGCTCTGGGTCAACTGCCCGTTGGCTCCGACGGCGTACTGGATGTGGGCAAACTGCGGCAGGACCGTCGTGAAGTTGTACTTCCAGAAGATCCCCAGGAGGATGGAGGCGATCCAGAGCACGAGGAAGAAGACCAGGCAGACCATGGCCCGCGGCTGCCGGACGAACCGGCTGCCCACGATCCGCCACTGCGGCTTGGCCTGGCCCGACAGCCCGTGCTCGTCGCCCACCAGCCGGGTGCCGGCACCCGCGATGGGAAGGCGCTGGCGGGAGAGATAGTAGGCCAGCCGGCCCTGGCGGCGCAGCGCCGCACCCGTCACCGGCGGGGGGCTCCCCGGGGCCTTCCCGTCCGGTGGGCTCTCGACCCGGGGCGGTGCCCCCTTCAGCCCGTCCCGCATCGGGGCGATCTCCTGCGGCGGTCGCCGCAACGCTGCCTAGGCAAGGCGGATCCTCGGATCCAGGATACCGTAGATGATATCGGCCAGGAAGTTCATCACCACGACGAAGGTCGCGGTCAGGAGCAGGTAGGCCTGCACCACGTTGAAGTCGAGCTCGGTGATGCGCGTGAAGAAGAGCAGGCCGATCCCGTTCCAGTTGAAGATGGTCTCGGTCACCACCGCGCCGCCCAGGATGGCGGCGAAGTCCAGCGCCACCACCGTGGTCACCGGGATCAAGGCGTTGCGCAGGATGTGGCGGAAGAGGACCCGCCGGGGCGAGATCCCCTTGGCCCGGGCCAGGCGCACGTAGTCGCTGTCGAGGACCTCCAGCATCGAGGACCGCTGGTAGATCGCCCACGGCGCGTAGCTGATCAGGACCAGGGTGAACACCGGCAGGACCGCGTGCCCGATGTAGTTGGGGATGTTGCTGATCCAGGATCCGGTGAGCAGCGGGCTCTCATCTCCGATGGTGTACAGGACTGTCTGTCCCACGGCATGGTTGACAGGAAGGGCGACGAAGTCCTTGAGGGTGAGGCCGATGACGAAGACGGGAACGGAGAGCCACAGGAAGTTGCCGAAGGTGATCAGGTTGTCGGCGGTCCGCCCCTGGCGCACCGCCGCCCAGATGCCGAAGCCGATGGCCACCACCACCGCGATGATGGTGGCCGGGACGACCATCCGCAGCGTGACCGGGAAGGCCTGCAGGAGCTGCGGAGCCACCGGCACGCCGCTGATGTCGTTGCCGAGATTGCCATGGAAGATGCCGGTGAGCCAGATCCAATACCTGACGAAGAGCGGGTCGTTGAGATGCAGCAGGTGGATGCGCGCCTGGATCACCGACTCCGGCGTGTGCGGGTTGAGCCGCAGCACAGCCAGCGGGTCGCCGCCGTTGGCGACCAGGAAGAAGACCCCGAAGCTGGCGATCAACAGGACGACGAGCATCCAGAACAGCCGCCGGAGCGTGAACGCCAACATGGCGGCTGTCCTGGACTACGTCGTCTGTTGAGCTATCCGATCAGATCACACGGCTCCTACGCCTTCAGGCCCCAGTCCTGGGCGTTCCAGGTTATGCCGGTGCTGGAGACGTTGGGGACGATGTTCCCGTAGGTGCTGCTCCACGCGAAGTACTGCGGCTTCTGGTACAGCGGCAGGGTGACCATGTCGGTCCAGAGCAGCTTGTCGGCTTGGTTGAAGTCGGAATTCTCCTGCGTCAAGGCTGCTGGCGGTGACGCCACTCTGCAGGAGGGTGTCCACCTGCGGGTTCGCGTAGTGGTCGTAGTCGGCTCCGCAGATGGCGGTGTTGGTGTACGAGCAGTAGATGGACTGGTTGCCGGAGACGAACGGAGTTCGGACCCAGGCGAACTCGATGATGTCGAACAGGCCCTTGACAAGGTTGGTGCCGAAGAGCACCCCCGCCGCGTAGTTGTTGATGGTGATGGTGACGCCGATCGCCTTCATCTGGGACTGGAAGAGCTCCTCGGTCGCCGCCCGGGTGGGGTTGCCGGTCGTCGATTCGATGTTGAAGGTCAGCGGCTTGCCCGCCTCGGGGCCGCTGTTCGGGACGAAGAGGCCCGAGCTGTTGAAGGAGCCGCCGATCGACTGCAGGAGCGACTTGGCCTTGGCGACGTTCACCGTGGCGTAGTCGGCCCCGTCGTTGACGTATGGCTTCTGGTTGGGCATGAACATGTGGTTGCCCAACGGCTTGATGTTGGGGTCGATGGTCCCCACCGTCTTGGCGATGATCGCGGGTCGGTCGGTGCCGTAGGCGAGCGCCTGGCGCACGGCCAGCTTGCCGAGGTAGTAGTTGGCCTCGTTGAAGTCGAAGTGCTCAAACTCCAAGCCCGGCGAGATGTTTGTGCTGATGCCCGGCTTCCCCGTCAGCGCCGAGACGATCGAGGAGTCCACGGTGGCCGGGTTGATGACGTTCACCTCACCGTTCTGGAGGGCGGCCGGCATGCTGTCGTCGGAGGCGATCTGGCTGAAGAGGATGGTGTCCGCGTTGCCCGGGGTGCCCCAGTACTTGGGGTTCTTGGTGAGCACCACCTTGCCGGCGGTGCCGGGGGTGTACTGGGAGATCTGGTACCAGCTCCCCGAGATCAGGTTGGTGTAGTCGGTGAACCCGGTGTTCCAGCTCTTCACCCGGGCGATGTGCGCCGGGATGATGTCGGCGAAGATCGACTGCCAGTCGGCGAAGGGCTGGCTGTAGGTGACCGTCACGGTATCGCCGTTGGGGCAGAGGCCGGCGTTGCGATCGGTGCTGGACCCGGCGGCGCAGGCGGCCCCGTTGGGCGGGTTGGAGCCCACAACGGATTTGATGTTGGCGTACCCGGCGGTGGATACCGCGTCATAGGGCTTGCCGCCGACGTCGGTCCACTGCTTGTTGCCGCTCTGGGCCTGCCAGTTGTAGATGAAGTCGTCGGCGTTGATCGGCGTGCCGTCCTGCCAGACCGCCTTGGGGTTGATCTTGTAGACGTCGACCTGGGGGTTGCTGCCGGTCTGCGTGGCGCTGGTGACGAAGTCGGTGTTGAGCTTCTCGGTCAGATCCGGCTGGGTGATGAACACCTGCGGCTGCACCAGGTTGACCACCTCCTGGAGCACGAACTCGTTGTCCGCGGAGGTCTCGACGTTCCAGCCGGGGATGGTCTCGTCCAGGGCGAAGGTGACGGTCCCCCCGGGTTTCACCCCCACCTTGGCGGACGCGCTGGCCGACGGAGCGCTGCTGCTGCCACAGGCCGCGGCCAGCAGGGCGCAGAAGCCGACGGCGACCCAGAGCCGCGACGAGGCTCTCAACCCCCAGGCTCGATGGGCCGCCCCCTCACGCGTGCTGTTGTCCGAATTCATGTGCCTCTCCTTTGGCTGATGCGCGGACGCTCTCCAAGAGCACCGGGACGGCGGTCCGGGGGCGCCAGCAGACCGCGGGCTGGACGTGGCCCCACGAGCCCGTCCCGAGGCGCGACGCTCCGGGGAACGGTCGAGGGGGCCACGACCCGGGCGAACGCGGCGCGCGAAGCGGACCCAGCCGGCTCTCGGTGGCAACTCATACCCTGCCAAATGTACGGCCTCGGCGCGCCCTTCGTATCACCCGTTGGGGTGATCTATGGTGAGGAGGGCGCTGCAGCAGCGCTGTGCCCCAAGGTCAACGCGTCGAATGACCTAATCCGGTCTGGCGACATGGACCCGGGAGGGCGTACATCAGTTCGTGGAGTTCGTCAGCCAGAGGTCGCGGTTGCGCCGCAGCGGCGTGATCAGCTGGCTCACCCGCGCCCGGTCGCAGGCGCAGCGGCACGGTGGCTCAGACCCTACCCTTCTTCATGGCAGGGTGAGCACGCAGCGCACCGGGCCCAGGCCGGAGGCCACCCTGGCCCAGGTGGCGCCCTGGTCGCCGGAGGCGTACAGGTCGCCGTCGTCGGTGGCGAAGGCGGCCAGAGCGCCGTTCGGGAGGGCGTCGAGGCACAGGCTGTCGATGTTGCCGCCGAACCGGTCGGGAAGGCCGTCGCGGCAGCGCTCGAAGCCGTCGACCTCCGGTCCGGAGCGGTAAACAGCGGCCCGCCCGCCATCCGGCCCGCTGGAGGCGGAGACCAGGAGAGTGCTGCCGCATACTGCGACCGCGCGGCAGTATGCGTCCTGGAGCCCGGAGCTCGACAGTCTCCAGGTCTGGCCGGCGTCTTCGCTCACTGAAAGCCCGGACGCCCCGGCAGCGTACACCCGGCCGTGGCCGGTCACCACCCGATGGATGTCGGCTCCAATGTCGATGGTCGGCTCCCAGGTCTGGCCCTCGTCGACCGAGCTGAGCACCCCGCCCACGTGGACGTTGACGAACACGTGCGCACCGTCCTCGGTGATGCTCCGGGTGTCGGGCGGGCCACCCCAGGGGGTGTGCCACTGCTCCCGGCCCGGCGCGGCGTCGAAGCCGGCGAGCGCCTCGACAGCCCCCGTCTCGTCGACCCTCACGAGGCGAGCCCGGGAAGTGCCCACGAGGATGCCGCCCTGGGGGTTCGCCCGGGTGTCGGCCAGGCAACGGCCCTTGAGGTCCGGCCCGCCGGGCAGGTCCCGGAGGGAGGCCACGCGGCTCCAATCTGCGTCCGGACCGGCCCGCCAGATCTCGCTGTCGTCGACAAGTGCCCAGGTGCGGGCCCAGACCTCGGGCGCGACGGCAACCACGGCATGGCCGGCCAGCTCCAAGGCGTCGGAGCCGGCTGGGCTCCACTCTCCGGGCCACCCCGAAGCCGTGTCAACCGGGCTCGTGAGGCGGACAAGACCTCGGCCCGTCCCGGCGAGGATGCTGGCCACGGCGGGGGATGATAACGCTCCGGCCCTTCCTCCTTCGGGCCCTGTTTCGGGGCGAAGTAGCCGGCTACGCCAACGCCCGACGGTAGCGAATCTCTTGGAGCGGAAAGCCGCGCAGGTCCTCAAGCTTGGTCGCCCCATCGGGCGTCCACCCGGCCGCTTCGTAGAAACGCCGGGCCCGAGAATTGGCGTCCAGGACCCACAACGTGGCCGTGGAGAATCCTGCCGTCTGCATGGTCTCCGCGGCGCGGTTGAGCAGGGCGCGACCCCAGCCCCTGTCCCAGAAGTCAGGCAACAGGTAGACGGTGCCCAGCTCGCCGACCTCGGGTCCGGCATCATCGTCTCGGCTCGGAGAAGTCGACGCGAAACCGATGACTCGATCACCCTCCTCGAGGACAAACACGACCTTGGTCGGCCAGGATGAGTCGGCAAGCGTGCGGCGCCATCCGGCGATTCGTGGCTCCATGGAGAGGGCGTCAAGGAAGGCGTCGGGGAGCTGGCCCCGGTAGGCGACCTGCCAAGTCCGGAGGTGAACCGCGGCGATTGCCTCCTCATCGCCCGGCTTGGCCATGCGGATGTCCACCCCGGAGATTGTGACCCAGCAGACCGCAGCGCTTCGAGCCTCGCTGACTGCCCCCCACCGCGCATCGCCGCTCTTTCAAGCGCAGTGTCTAAGGGGCGGCGTTCGTCAGGTCCCGGTCCTCCAGCTCCCAGGCGTGGTCGAGCATGTGCCAGGCACAGCGTCGGATGAGGAACTGCAGCGCCCATGATCGCGCCGATTCGCCGCGGGCGTGGTGCTGGCGGATCCCCTCGACGACGGCAGCCCGGTAGGCACCAAGGGCTTTGGGGTCGTCCCTCGTTTCCAACGGTACCTTCACGCCCACCTTCGGCGCGAACTCGTCGATCTCCGCGCCGTTCACGTGCCGGATGATCCGCTCCTTGTCCCAGCCGCCTCCCCGCGGACCCTGGCGGAGCTCGGGCGAGACGCGTGCCGCGACATGGTCAAAGGTGCTCCAGGAGGCCCCAAGCAGCGCGATCTTCCGCTCGAGCTCGGCCTCAGTCATCGGGCAATACGTCGAACGAAGGCTTGCAGAACACCACCACGTATTGCTTCATCGTCCGTGGTGACGGCTCCGCCGTCGCCCATGGCGCCCAGGTTCTTTCCGGGGTAGAAGCTCCAGGCCGCGCCGTCTCCTAGACTTCCGACACGCCTACCTTTATACAGGGCGCCATGCGCCTGAGCCGCGTCTTCGAGCACTCGCAGTCCGTGGCGACCGGCGACCTCATTGATGGCGTCCATGTCGGCCGGCTGGCCGTACAGATGAACCGGCAGTATGAGCTTTGTCTTTGTGCCGATCGCGGCTTCAAGGCGGGCTGGATCGAGGTTGTAGGTGCGTGGGTCGGGTTCGACCGGAACCGGGCGGGCGCCGATCTCCGATACCGCGAGCCACGTCGCGATGTAGGTGTTTGACGGAACGATCACCTCGTCTCCGGGCCGGACGCCCATGGCCTTGAGGGACAGGCGGAGCGCGTCCAGACCGTTGGCGACGCCCACGCAGTGCTTGACGCCGACGAACGCGGCAAACTCGCGCTCGAAGGAGGCGAGCTCGTCTCCGAGGACGTACTGCCCACCGGAAACGACGCGGGCCACCGCCTCGTCGAGCTCTTCCTCGAGCTCGAGGTAGGCCGCCCGCAGGTCGAGGAACGGAACTTGGGCCGGCTGGGTCGAGATGTGGCCTAAGCCGGCCTGCGTGGCAGGTCTTACCGATATGGCACGTTCTTGTCGGGGAAGCGCGTGTGTCTTTAGCGGCAAAGTGCGAGCGGGCTGGGCTCGACTCCCTCGAGTGGCATTGCCGCTGACACGTCTGAGACGGAGTGCAGCACGACTGCATTATATGGGTCAGTTGTCAGTTTTCAGTTTTCAGTTGTCGGTCATCCATGTCGTTACCGGCACCACGAAGTACGAAAGTAGAGCTGGTGGTTTGCAGACGCTGGAGTGGCTTCGCTTGGCAGTGTGCGACCGCCCACATCGCCGGGCGTCATAAATGTCGCCCCTACGGGTCCAAGCCACATCGTGGGGTGTCATTGATGTCGCGCCACGTTTCCAAGCAGTTTTCAGTTTTCAGTTTTCAGTTGTCAGTTCCAGGCGACCGCGCTCGCAAGGCCGGTCACGGTCGCCGTCGGGAAGGGCTACGCGATTTTCGAATCAACTGCGATGGCGCAGCACGCGTAGCCGAGAGGCCACGGCGTACGCGACTTTTCGAGACCAACATCCTCGACTGACCCCTATGGGAGCGCAGGGCACGAAACATGTATTTCGAGACGGCCACGGTCGTAGGCGGCCTGTGAGACAGTCATTTTCGAATCAGATGGCCTTGGCTTCATCGGCTCACATCGACCAGGGGTCATCAATTCTGGTCATCGTGTTAGCCTTTGTCGATGGTCAGGGGAGTCGACTTCGTCGTGAGTGCGCGAAGCGCGAACGCCTCCGGGATCACGTCACCCGGGGCTCGAGCCGTGGATGCTGGACGGGCTGCAGACCTTCGACGGCCTCGACGACGTATTGGCGCTGATTGACGCGGACGACGATGTCGTGGACGACATCAGCCGAATGCTCACGGCAGGCTGCAGTTCCTCGCCAGTGGGGCGGGGAAGATGCCGACGCTCAAGAAGGGGTATTCGAATCACCTCGCGAGTCGGGCGGCGAAGATCGCGACGCTCAAGAAGGGGTATTCGATTCACCTCGCGAGTCGGGCCGGGCGAAGATCCCGACACTCAAGAAGCAGTACTCGATGTGCTGCGCGCCATCGGCAGCTCATTTCCGATGGCCTTCGGTTGCCCTCATGGCACGGATTGATGACGACGTTCTCCTGGTCGCGAGCGGCGGGGCCGGCTGCTTCCTGTTGGGCGAAGGCGGTGAGCTCGGGCCGCGGTCAAACACGATGGCGGTGAAACGTTTGGAGTGGAGCGGCTGCCCCTTGTTTCCACCGGGTTCTTGGTGCTCGCCGGCTCTGGGGTGGGCGACTCGGTGGACGCGGCCGATATCCGGGAAGCGGTTCACGGCAGCGTTTCGGTTGAACACGCCGCCGCGTGGCTGGCCTCGCTGGGCTATGCCCGAAGTGGTCGCGAGAGCAGCGCACTGGTCGCCGGCATCAAGAGCGGCCGATCAGGCTCGAGGCGCTCCCGTGCTCTGAACGAGCTCACCATCCAGAGGGGCCGGCCTTCCCGCGCTCTCAGGCAGGGCGACGGCCGGCCTGATTGTGCTGGTGGCGCTTGTGGCGGCGCTAACCGTCGGGTCCGTGGTCTTGATGGCCTCTCCGGCTATCGCGCCGACGGCTCCAACCCATCTGCGGGCAACTCCGCTTCCGCCCGGTGGCGTTTCTCTTTCCTGGAGAGGAGCCCGAGAGGCTGCCGGATACGTGGTCAGGGTTGGCGGAAAGTCATATAGAACCACATCGTCATCGCTGGTTCTGCTCGGCGTGCTGCCCGGCGGACGGACGTACTCCTGGACGGTCGATGCCGTCTACGGTGACGCGGCACGAGCGTCCTCTACGGCTGCATCATTGCACGTTCCTCTCGCGCTCAGCACCGTGACGCCCTCTTGCACTTCGCCCGGTGGGGACCGTTCACCCGGCAGGCATTGGGGGGACTTCGCCAATCCTGTTTTGCTGGAAGTTCTCCGGCCGCGCGAGCAGCTACAGCCTGCTCGTAGGCGGTGGACTCCGGCGATACAACCACTGGTCTTTGGGCGGGACCATGCTGAGTCATCCCAACAGCGGAATCTCCTGTTACTCGCAGGCACTTCCGGTCCGCACCGCATACTCGTGGCGCGTGGCAGCCAACAGTCCGGGCTTCCTCAGAAGCTGGACCCCGTGGGCGCATTTCCGAATCACATGACAGGGAAGGGCTGGAGACAGGTTGTCCGGTGTACCATGGACCGAGCGCCTGGAATGCAGACGTCAGTAGCCCCGTGAAGCTGCCATTCGCCGATGAGTGATACTCCCCTTGCTGGGGGTTTCTCCGGAGCCTGGGCCTCGTAGCTCGACGTACCTTACCCATCGCCATCTCACTGGTCAATAGGCAGCACCCATGACTACGCCCGGCCGTCTCGTCCTGGAATCCGGCCGCATCTTCGAAGGGCATCTCTTCGGGTCCCCGCTCGACGAGCCGCGGTCCGGAGAGATCGTTTTCAACACCTGCATGACCGGCTACCAGGAAGTCGCGAGCGATCCTTCCTACGCCGGGCAGATGGTCGTGATGACCTACCCGATGATCGGCAACTATGGATGTTCTGAAGGCGTCATGGAGTCGAGTCGGGCGCACTGTCGAGCCCTCGTCGTCAGGCGCCAATCGCCAACCGCCGGACATGCTCGAGCCACCTCGACTCTGGATGAGTGGCTGCGGGAGCAGGGGGTGGCGGCGATCTCAGACATCGATACTCGAGCACTCACCCGTCATCTGCGCGACAATGGCACGCTGCGCGGCACGATCGCCGCTTCCGAGGCTCTGACTGCCGAGGAACAGTTGGACCTGGCGCGAAGGTCAAGCTGGATTTCGGATACCGATCTCGTCGCGCAGGTCTCACAAGCCGAGCCGTGGCGAGCGTGGGGTGAGTCGCTCTGCGATGAGCTGGGACGCTCGGCGCCGTTCGGGGCACTGAATGGTTACCAAGGCGTTCGTGTCGTCTGCCTCGATCTTGGCGTCAAATTCAGCCAGCTCCGAGCATTGACCAGCCGGGGAGCGGACGTGATCGTGGCTCGCCACGACGTCTCGCTCGAGGACATTCTGGGACATCAACCCGACGGTGTCGTCATCTCGAACGGACCGGGGGATCCGGCGAGACTCGAGCGGCAAGCCGGCCTGGTGCGGGAGCTTATCGAGCGGCGAATGCCTTTACTCGGAATCTGCCTGGGACATCAGGTACTCGCTCGAGCGATCGGAGCGAGCACCTCGCGCCTGAGGTTTGGTCACCACGGAGGGAATCATCCCGTCCGGGACGTGACGAACGGCTCGGTATGGCTCACCTCACAGAACCACGAGTTTCAGGTCGACGCCGAGTCGATTCCGGCGGAGTCCGGGTGGTATGTCAGCGAGCGCAATCTGCACGACGGCAGCGTCGAAGGGATTCGGCACCGCGATCTGCCCGCGCTTACCGTCCAGTACCACCCCGAGGGATCGCCGGGGCCGCAAGACCGAGCAGGGGTCTTCGACGAGTTTCTGGAGATGGCGGCCGCGGGCTCGCCAGCGTCGACCGTCAGTGCTCGGCCGGTCACGAACGTCGAGGGGTCTTCGGCGCCTAAACCGGTCGAATTCGTCGAGGCGCCTTCACGACCGCGTTCGGTTCTGGTCATTGGGTCTGGGCCCGTGGTTATCGGCCAGGCTGCCGAGTTCGACTACGCGGGGACGCAGGCGTGCCGATCGCTGCGCGAGGAGGGCGTGCGCGTCATCCTGGTCAACAGTAACCCGGCGACGATCATGACCGATGCCGGGTCGGCGGATGCGGTCTACATCGAGCCGCTCACCGTGGAAGTCATCGAGCGCATTATCGAGCGCGAGCGGCCCGAGGCGCTCCTGGCGACGCTGGGAGGGCAGACCGCACTGAACCTAGCGGTCGCCCTCGACGAGGCCGGAGTTCTGGATCGATACGGAGTCAGTTCGCTGGGCACGTCTCTCGAGGCCATCAAAACGGCTGAGGACCGCGAGCGTTTCAAGGATCTTCTCGGCCGTATCGGCGAGCCGGCTCCGGAGTCGAAGACCGTGGTTTCGCTGATGGAGGCCAGAGAGTTTGTGGCGAGGATCGGCCTGCCGGTGGTTGTCCGCCCCGCCTTCACCCTTGGAGGCACCGGCGGCGGCCTGTGCGATACGGAGGAGCAGCTCGCCGGCACGGTCACGTCGGGACTCGCGTTGTCGCCGATCGGGCAGGTGCTGGTGGAGAGGTCGCTGGCGGGGTGGCGCGAGCTGGAGTATGAGGTGATGCGGGACGGCGCCGGCACCTGCATCACGGTCTGCAACATGGAGAACATCGATCCGATGGGGGTGCACACGGGCGATTCGATCGTCGTGGCGCCCTCGCAGACCCTGACGGACCGCGAGCATCAGCAGCTGCGGTCGGCGGCGCTGCGCATCATTCGCGCGCTCGAGATCTGTGGGGGCTGCAACGTGCAGTTCGCCATGGCGCCCGATTCGCACGAGTACTACGTGATCGAGGTCAATCCGCGCGTATCGCGGTCGTCGGCTCTGGCCAGTAAAGCCACCGGGTATCCCATAGCGCGGGTGGCCGCAAAGATAGCACTCGGGATGCGGTTGGACGAGATAACCAACAGCGTCACCGGGAAGACGACCGCCGCCTTTGAGCCGGCGCTCGACTATTGCGTGGTGAAGATACCGAGGTGGCCGTTCGACAAATTCCCGGCTGCCGACCGGCGGCTGGGGACCCAGATGAAGTCGACGGGCGAAGTCATGGCGATCGAGCGAACGTTCGAGGCGGCGTTCAACAAGGCGCTCCGCTCTCTCGAGCAGCCGGAGGCCGCAGACGTTGACCTGGCGGACCCCGTTCTCCTACAGGTTCCGAATGACAGGAGAGCGCCGGCGATTCTCCAGGCCTTTAGGTCGGGAACTACGGTCGACGACGTGCAAACCGCCACCGGAATTGGGGGGTGGTTCCTCGACGGCCTGGCGCGAATCGTCGGCATCGAGGGCCGTCTCAAAACCGGACCGCTGGACGAGGGTGTGCTGCGAGAAGCGAAACAGAGCGGCATGAGCGATCGTCGAATAGCGGACCTGGCAGCTACGTCCGCGACGGAGGTGCTGGACTTACGCGAAGGTTTCGGGATAACCCCGAGCTATAAGAGCGTGGACACCTGCGCGGCCGAGTTCGCCGCCACCACTCCCTACTATTACTCCACCTTTGAGGCGGAGAACGAGCAGCCGTCCCTAGTGGGTGAGGCGATTGCCGTCGTGGGAAGCGGGCCGATTCGCATCGGGCAGGGCATCGAGTTCGACTACTGCAGCGTGCAGGCCGCGACAACGCTCCAAGATCTCGGTCGCGAAGCGATCATGATCAACAGCAATCCCGAGACCGTCAGCACCGACTTCGATTGCAGCACGCGGCTCTACTTCGAGCCGCTGGACGAGGAGTCGGTGGCGGCCGTGATCGAGAGCGAGCGGGCGGCGGGTGCGCTGGTGCAGTTTGGCGGTCAGACGGCCGTGAATCTCGCCGATCCGCTGGAGCGGCGGGGAGTGGCCGTTCTCGGGACAGACGTTGGCGGGATCGAGGCCGCGGAGGACAGAAAGTCGTTCGAGAAGCTGATTCGAGAGCTTGGCGTGGCGCAAGCTCCGGGGGCCGCGGCCCAGGACGAGGATGAAGCGGCGCGGATCGCGGAAGAGGTTGGCTACCCAGTGCTGGTCAGGCCCTCTTTTGTTCTTGGAGGGCGGGCGATGCAGATCGTGCAGGGCCCCGAGATACTGCGAGGCTTCGTGCGCAACGCGATGGCGGCACTGCCTCCGGGACGGGGGCGCCGCCGGGGGACGGTACTGGTGGACAAGTATCTTCTTGGAGTCGAGGTCGACGTCGACGTTGTGGCAGACGGCGAAACCGTGGTGATTCCGGGGCTGATGGAGCACATCGAGCGGGCAGGAGTGCACAGCGGGGATTCCATGGCCGCTTTCCCGGCTCAGCATCTCGAGATCTCTGTGCGGGATGCGATCGTGCGAGACACGATCCTGATCACCCGGGCACTCGGCGTTCGTGGCTTGTGCAACATACAGTTCGTCGTGTGGCAGGGAAAGAATCACGTGATCGAGGTCAATCCCAGGGCGTCGCGGACCGTGCCGTTTCTTACGAAGGTCAGCGGAGTCCCCATGGTCGACCTGGCGACGCGGGTGATGTGCGGCGAGCGCCTGGCCGATCTCGGGTGGAGGACGGGACTGGTTGAGCCACCGCGGCTCGTGGCGGTCAAAGCGCCGGTATTTTCCACCGGCAAGCTGGTCCGGGTCGACAGCGCGCTCGGTCCAGAGATGAAGTCGACGGGCGAGGTGATGGGCATCGACGTCGAGTTCGGCGCCGCGGTGGAGAAGGCGTTCACCGCTGCGCTTGGGAGAGATTCCATTGCGCCCGGCCGTCCTGTGCAGCATCGCGGACGAAGATAAGGACGAAGCCTTGCCGCTGGTGCGCCGGATCATCGACCTTGGGTTCGAGATCTATGCCACGATAGGCACAGCGGCGGCGCTGTCGAGAGAAGGCGATTCCCTCGATGGTGGTGGAGCGGATTGGACACGGCCATCCCGATGTGGTCGACATTATCGACGAGGGACGGGTGTCGCTGGTCATCAACACGGTTTCACATCTCGATGGCCCGGCGCAGCCGCTTGACGGGGATGTGACAGGCCGGGCTCGCGACATCCTGCTCGAGCCCACGAGGTCGATTTCTGCCCTACCGGTGCCGGCCGAGGGTCTCGAGCTCGCCATGCGCACGCTGACCGATGGATATCGAATCCGGGCCGCGGCGGAGCAGCGACGCGTGCCGTGCTGCACGTCTCTGGACACAGCCTCCGCGCTGGTCGAGGCGATAGCGCGGGATCGTCGAGGGGATGGCTTTCATGTGATGTCGATGGAGGAATACCGGCAGAGCACGGCAGTGACGCCGGCCTAAGAGAGCGTCGAGGACTAGAGCCGGGCACGAAAAGGAGTAGGGAGATAGGCCCCGTATACATTGCAAGAAACGTGGTGTCCAACGCGATAACGCAGGTGCTTCCGCCGGCCTGGCGGCGCGTGGGACCGCTCGGAATGGACGACGATCCCGACCTGGTTTCGAGCACGCTCGAGCGACTGAAGCCTGGGATCGACGCGCTGGGTGGGGTGGTCGATCGCGACGTGCTCGAACTCGGATCCGGCCGGACGGCAGGATTACTCAAGCGCATGATCGAGTCGGGCGCCCGATCGGGCACAGGTATCGATCCAGAGCCGTCCGTTGTGGATGGTGAGCCCGCGCGTTTCTTGAGGTTCGATGGCCGCAATATACCGCTTGCCTCGAGCAGCATCGACCTAGTTGTATCAAAGTCGGTGCTCGAGCACGTTCGGCCTCGGGACGTCGAGCCTCTGGTCGCCGACACGTTTCGGGTGCTCCGGCCGGGCGGCGGCGCCGTGCACATCATCGATCTTCGCGACCACATGTTCATTGCCGGCGAGGAGGTCGTCACGGGAGACTGGCTCGACGCGCTCCGATATTCCGAGCCGCTCTATCGCGCCATGTTTTCCAACCGGCAGGTCGCGATCAACCGTCTTCGGGAACCGCAGTGGCGGACCTTGTTCGAGCGCCAGGCTTCGAGATCGTCCAATGGGAGGTCGACTCGGTTTCCGCTTCCAAGCGGTTTCGATCGGAGCCGGCTTCGCCCGGAGTTCCGGCAGCTCTCGAGCGAGACGCTGGCGATTGGGTATTTGACGGCGACGGTGCGCCGGAGGTAAGTTTTCAGTTGTCAGTTGTCAGTTTTCAGTTTCAGGCGACCGCTGGCGCCCGGGCCGGGGACGTTGTTAGTGTCAGTCATCCATGTGGTTACCGACACCACGAAGTACGAAAGTCGAGCTGGTGGTTCCAGACCCTGGAGTGGCTTCGCTCGGCACTATGCGACCACCGACATCGCCGGGCGTCATAAATGTCGCCCCTTGTATGTTCGAGTATCACCGCTGATCCCGCGACCAGCAGTGGTGGGAGGTAGCAGGCCGTTCGCCCCTTGGTTCCTAGAAACCGTCTGTAGTATGGCCGCTACTCTCCCTGTGCTGACAACTCGTACGGTTACCGGGGCCTCGAGCCCGCATGTACAAGGACGAGTCACCGCATTTCATTCTGAATCATCGAAAGGGCTAGATCACAGTGGAGCAGAGTTTCGTCGGTATCGATATCTGTAAGGAACGGCTTGAGGTGGCCGTGCGTGGAAGCAGGATGGCCAAGCCAGCCTTCCACGTTAGTAACACCGACGGTGGCTGTAAGAGCCTCGTCGCGAAACTAGTCAGACATGAGGTGGCCAAGGTTGTGCTTGAGGCCACCGGAGGATATGAGCGCAAGGTACGGGGGTACCTGGGTGAGGCTGGCATCCCAGTCACAGTGTTGAACCCCCAGCGAGCACGAGCATTTGCTCAATTCAAAGGGAAGCTGTCGAAGACCGATAAGGTGGATGCGGCGACGCTGGCCGAGATCGCCGAGCGGGGCGAGCTGGATCCGACTCCTCCACCCGACGTGCACCTCGAGCGGCTGACTGCTTTAGTCACCCGTCGGGAGCAGGTGGTCGGCATGTTGACCATGGAGAAGAACCGATTGGGACGGGGGTCGGAAGCCACGAAGCCTTGGATCAAGCAGAACGTCGCCGCCTTAAGCGATCAGCTCAAGCAGCTGAACGGCGAGATTGCAGCGACGGTGAAAGGCAATCCAGCGTGGCACGAGAACGATCGGCTGCTACAGAGCGTGAAGGGGATAGGGCCCTGTCACCTCCGCGGCCATACTTGCTCACCTTCCCGAGATCGGTAAGATTTCTCATAAGAAGCTGGCGGCCTTGGTCGGGGTGGCTCCCTTCGCTGCCGACAGTGGGTCTCGATCCGGAGTCCGCTTCATCCGTGGAGGCAGAGCCAACGTTCGACACGCGCTCTACATGGCAGCCATCTCGGCCTGTCGTGCCGAGGGTCCGGTCAAATCCTTCTATCTTCGTCTGCTGCAGCAGGGAAAGCCGCAGAAAGTAGCGATCGTGGCCGGCCTGCACAAGCTGCTTCGTATGGCCAACGCGGTCGTGCGCAAGCGCCAAATGTGGGACCCAAACTGGAGAAATGTCTCACGAGCCGCTCAGTCCTCGGAGACATCCCCTGCTTGTGTGAAAGAGGTGGGGGGTCTGGGGGGAGGTGCCCCCCAGCGTTCGATCAGCGAGGAGGCGTCGACAGAGAGCCGAGAGGATCCAGACATCATTGGTCTCGACTCGCCAGAACGTGTGCTCCAGACAACGGCCATACGGAGGCCTAAAACTTGACACACCAACACGGTTACTACGCGTCCAAGCCCACATCGTCGGGCCTGATTAGAGTCGACCCAGCGTCCAAGCCCACATCGTCGGGCCTGATTAGAGTCGACCCAGCGTCCAAGCCCACATCGTCGGGCCTGATTAGAGTCGACCCAGCGTCCAAGCCCACATCGTCGGGCCTGACTAGAGTCGACCCCACGTCCAAGCCCACATCGTCGGGCCTGATTAGAGTCGACCCAGCGTCCAAGTCCACATCGTGGGGCGTCATCGATATCGCGCTACGTTTTCAAGTGTTTTCGGGCGACCGCAACCGGCTGGGCTTTCTCTTGGGACCGGGCTCGCCGGAGCGGTAGGTCGGGGTGACGGTTGCGGGCGTTACCACGCTTTCTTTGTCCAGACTCGAACGTAGTCTACTAGGACCGTGCTGGGGAAGGGCGTTTTCTTGTTGACTGGTTTGCCCCATGGGGTCTTGGCTCCGGCCAGGGCGAAGTTCAAGGTTAGAGACATCTGCTTGGCGGTTATGGGACCACAGGCGTTGTTGGGTGGAGGCAGTGGTCGATGACCGGGGTGGCAGCGCGAGAAGGAGTTGGTCAGCCGCCCGTCCACGTACCAGCGGATAATATGAGGCTCCCAGTCGACAGAGTAGGTGTGCCACCGCGATTCCATGGTGCGCGTCGCAAATACGGGGAGGTTTTTAGCGGCTCCCTTCTTACCAAGGTTGTAGTGGTATGCCTGCATGGTCAAGGTCGGTTCGGCGCCGATGTGCTCCGCCGCGTCGATTTCTGTATTGGGCGAGTAGTTGGCAGGGTTCAGCCAAAAGGCAGTCCAGAAGCCAACTCCTGGCGGGTACTTGATACGAGCCTCGAAGAACCCATAGCGAAAACTTTTGCGTCCAGACGTCGTTACCATTCCGGATGTGTACTTGCAGCAGTGCCAGACTTTGAGCCAGTCGCGCTGCCGTTTGGCCGTCAGGTGGAGGTACCCACGGGACAGGGCGACATTCGCGGAGCGGTACCACTGGGCCTCTACGAAGTTGGTGCACCGGCTTGCGGGCCGGTTTGTCCAGCACGTATTCCATAGCTTGGTATTCAGGCGCTTCCCATTGAAGTCGTCATGGAAGGTCAGACGCCACCCACTCCCGGGCGGCCACTGCGTCTTGCCGTGAGCGGAAGCCGCCGGTGAAGCAGCACTGGCACCGCTAACCGAGATCTGTACGAGGGCGGCGGCAAAGAGGATGGCCAACGTCACTACGGTCCGAAAATAAGCCTGGTTGGCTCTGTTCATATCTGAATCTCCGGCAGTTATCGGCGGCGGGCAGGCCGCCGTAGCGAGCGCTGAATTCGATGCCCGCCGGTGAAGCGTACCACGCGCTAACCGGCGTCTTTTAAGCGGCTGTGGGGTCAGTTGGTGGTGGCGGCTCCGGCATTGGCGAGCTCTTCGGCGATCGCCTGGCGGAGCTCGGAGAGGTCAAAGGGTTTATGCAATACGCGGACGGGAGGGGTGTCGCTACTCCGCGACAGGTCGAATACTTCGGCGTCGGCTCTTCCGGTGCAGAGGATCACGGGGATCGCCGCCGTCTCGCCGTTTAGCTTGAGAGCGGTGATGATCTGAACCCCGTCATACCCCGTTCCCATTTTCATGTCGACCATGGCGACGTCGGGCATCTCTCGACAAATGAACGAGTAGGCGTCACTGGCTGCAGTGCATGATTTGGTCTCGTATCCGAATTCATGCAATGCAGTAGCAATTAAGTCAACGAAATCAGAGTCGTCATCAACAATGGCTATCTTGGCCATGGCTGGACCCCGCTCCCGAGTCTCTACTACAAGAATATCACCTCTCGAAGAAGAACGTCAGGCGGCAATCACAGACGTCGAGCATGCCCGCTCGACCGGCAAACTTCGATGCTGGACCTGGGAGGCAATTTCCGGCCAGGCTCGCGGAACTTCATGTCGATTACCACAAACGCCATTCGATATGAACAAGCAATACGGAGGGATGGTTCTCGGCGCCTTTAGGGGGCGCGGCCAGACGGACTTCAGACCATAAGTCTGGCTGCTTGTGCCTGCTGCACGCTCTTGCGGAACTTCGATTCGACCGTCTCCTGCCTCCAGCTCCCGAGCAGTGTCTCCAGGCACAGCAGACGCTCGTGCTGCCGATCGCTCAGGTACAGCTTGTCATAAAGGGAATCAATTTCGATTTGAACGGCAGCTGCCTCGACCTTTGATGCTATGTGCCCGCGGTCTATGATCCACTCAACGTCCGATCGTTCAATAACGCTCTGCATGGCGATAGCTTCTCCTTGAATAACCATGTCAACACGACTTAAGCAACAACTGTGCCTGACATTAGGTCATTACATGGACGGAGTCGTGGCACGTCTTCGGCTAGAAGCCGCCCAGGCGGTCCTTGCGCCGGTTCCATTTCGCCACGTAGGCGGGTCCGAACCGCGCTTGGGAGCGGGCGAGCTTGCCCGAGCCGTCAGGATACAACCGGCGCGCCCAAAAAGAGTCGGGCTTGGCCAGGCGAATGGCCCCGAAGATTCCAATGGGAAGAAAGAAGATGCTGAGGATGCCCAATACCGGTTTGCCTTTCAGGAACGTCACCACGCTGAAGATCAGGTTGATCGCGATTTCGACCAGCACCACGGCGCGCAGTCCACGGGCGATCCCGCCGGCGCTCAGGGGCGCCTCTCCGATGGCCAGAAATCCGGCGATGGCCGCGGCTACCACGATGGCGTCGATTGACTTGCGTCCCTCGGGCGTCCAGTAGACATCGTCCAGGTAGAGCCACAGGGCGAACTCATCGAGGGTCAGGCCAGCCCCCAGCCCGAACAAGGCTGCCAGTATGTACAGCCCAGCGCCCTGAGGCTGGTAGGCAAACTCGAGGCACCCGGAGAGCAGGACGATGATGATGCCGAAGACCTGATGGTGGATATGGATGCCGCCAACCTCCCAATTGTGCAGGCCGGTCGACCCGGCTCGAATACGTCTCGTGACAGAGCGGGTGACGACCGCCGTGAGCACAAATGTCCCCAGCAGCCAGAGAAGTGCGACCTGGCCGGTAGTGAGGGGCATTGTCGGTCCTCCGGGGTGGGCGGTGGGCGGTAGACGGTTCACGGTAGACGGTAGACGGTCACGGTTACGGTAGACGGTAGACGGTAGGCGGTCAGCGGTGGGGGGGTCAGCGGGCGGCGGTTGGCGGTGAGCGGTAGGCGGCGGGCGGTGGGCGGTCAGCGGTTGGCGGTTATCGGTAGAGAGTACACGGTCTGCGGTACACGGTCTGCGGTACAGGGTCTGCGGTGGACCGTAGGCAGTCAGCGGTGGGCGTGGGGTCGGCGGTGAAATGCATATCTGGTGGTCGGTACACCATACACCTTACTCGGTAAACCGTCAACTGTCCGCTTCGGCGACGACTCCGACCTCGACCACG
>CAWJYZ010000003.1:0-1460957 GCA_963847225.1 uncultured bacterium
CCGGACGCCATCCGGGCCATGATCGAGGTGATGGAGGCGAATCCCGTCCGGCTCACCCACCGCAACGCCTATAACATCGCGGCCATCAGCGCCACCCCGGCGATGGTGGCCGAGGCCATCCTCCATCAGCTTCCCGACTTCGTGATCGATTACGAGGTCGACCCGGTCCGCCAGGCGATCGCCGATTCGTGGCCGGACTCCCTCGACGACCGCGCGGCGCGCGAGGATTGGGGCTGGTCGCCGCGTTTTGACCTCGAAGCCATGACAGTGGACATGCTCGATCATATCCGTCAACGAGCTCCTCGCAGCGCCGCGCTGTAGCGCACCCTCCGAACGTCTCCGCCCCCGCTGATCGGACGCTGCCAGCGAGAAGACGAGCCGGACCTCGATACGGGATGGCCCTTGGGGCGCGAGCTCCGAACCCGTCCGGGAGCGGATCCTGGACGCCGTTGCGCTGTGTGCGACGGACACCGGCCCGGGCCGAATGACCCTGGAAGGCAGCGCCCTGGCGTGGCATGGTGAGCTCGGAGGCAGTCCTGCCTTCGGAGGTGATGATGTGACCAGGAGCGCCGGCGCCGCCGTCGCTCTGCCGGCGGCGTTCTATCCCGAAGATGTCGAGATCGATGAGATCGTCCGCGAGCTGGCGGCCACGACCCCATGTGCGGTGATGACCTCGTGCTACCTCAACCTGGACCGTGCCCAGCGTCCTCACTCCGCCGATCACCTGCGCGCTTTCGAGGCGCTGGCCGAGAGGGCAGAGCGACGCGCGAATGCGCTCGGGCCGAGCCAGGGCAAGGTGGTGGAGCGCGATCTCGCCGCGATCCGGGAGTGGCTCATGCGCCGGCGGGACACTCCGGAGACCTCCGGGGTGGCCTGCTTCGCCTGCTCGGCTCGCGGACTGCTGCGCGTCGTACCGCTCCCGGTTGCCGTCCCCGACCGCATCAAGGTGGCTGCTCCCCCGCACCTCTTCCCGCTGGAGCTGGTGGCGGAAGAGGCGCCTCGGTTCGCCGTCGTTCTCGCCGACGCGGAGGAGTTCCGCATCATCGAAGCTCGCCTCGGTGCGCTCCGGCCATATCCCTCGATCATCGACGGGCCACGAACCTTGCTGGATCAGCGGCACCCGAGGACGGAGAGGAGTGTGACGCGAGCGGCGGAGGCGAAGGGGCTCCGCAACGGCTCCGCCGTCGAGAGGCATGAACGTGTCGCCCTTGATCGCCACGTCTCGCGCTGCACCGGGGCGCTGATCGAGCATCTCCGCCAGCATCGCGTCGATCTCCTCATCATCGGCGGTTCCGAGGTGATGCAGGCACACCTGGAGCGTGCCCTTCCCGCTCCGCTGCGAAAGATGGTGGCGGCTCGGGTGACGATGTCGGTCCGCGCCCCGCTGCCCCAGATCCGGCGCATGGTCGACCGCGTTGCCGCGGAGATTGCCCGCCGGAAGGATGACGACACCCTCGCCGAGCTCGAGTTCCAGGTGGACGCCGGCCGGGCCGTGATGGGGCTGACGGGAGTCCTCACCGCCCTGGACGAGGCGAGGGTGGGCACCCTCGTCGTCGAGGTGGACCCGCCGTGCTTGCCTGGAGCAATCTGCCTCGCCTGCCAGCGCATCACCCTCCCTGCTCCCACATGCCCCGCCTGCGGATCGGTGACGGAGCCCCTCGATGACGTCATGGAGGCGGCGATGGAACGGGCTCTCGGCACCGGCGCTCGGGTCCGGGTCCTTCGCAGCGGCCGGACGATCGGCAACGAGGCCGGCATCGCGGCACTCCCCCGCGACAGGCGGTGAGGTCCGAAGCCGGCACTCTCCAGGCCGGCGATCGGACTGGCACCGGCGAAGGCAGAGGCTGACGGCCGCCCCGCGGAGGACGGTCCGTCAGCGCTGCCCGGCGACCAGGGTGACCGTCCAGCCGTGGGGGTTGATGGGGATCACCACGCGGGTCCCGGCGGGCGCGGCGTCCAGCCGCTGGACCTGGGCGGCCCAGTGGAGGTCGAGGTAGGGCGGGTAGAGCCAGTCCTGAGGGACGCCGGCTCCGGCGGCGAGGAGGAGGAGGAGGGCCGCGCCGACCGCCACCGGCGCGGCCAGCCGTCTCGCGAGCGGCGACCGGCCCGGCCCGCCCCTGTGGCCCCGCCGCCGGACCATCGGCCGCCGTGTCCACGCCAGCCAGCCGAGGGAGGCGGCGAAGGCCAGGAGAGGGTAGAGGAAGTAGCGGATGCCGCCGGGGTGGAAGTGCGCGATGTCCGCCGGCCGGCCCAGGTTCGGCCACTTGGGGGCGTCGATGGAGGGCGCCGCCAGGGCCACCCCCAGCTCCAGGAACGCGAAGAGGCAGAAGGCGCGGAGGATCGCGGGCCCACGCCACGCTGCCCAGCCGCAGACGGCGAACGGGATGAGGGCCAGCAGGGTGAGCACCGCGAGGTTGCTCCCCAGCGGGGTGCCCACCAGCCCGCTGAGACCGTGGGCGCCGGCGAGCAGCCCGAGCGTGAGCTGGCGTCCGAGCATGGTGATCAGGGAGACGGCCCCGGGGTGGAGACCGCTCGGTCCGTGCTTTGGAATCGTCATGGCGACGAGCACGGCCAGCTCGAGCGCGGTGCAGACGGAGACCGCCACGAGCACGAAGCGCCGGTGCCGGTCGTCCCGAGCCGCACGCCAGCGCCACACGACGATGGGCTCAAGGAGGATGCAGTACGGCCCGGTGAGGCCGGAGAGCACCAGGACGATCCCGTCCGCCAGCCACCCCATGAGGCGCCGGGGTGGGCTCGCGAAGACCACCAGGAAGGCGATCAGCGCGAGATGCCACTGGGCGTTGGTCAGGTTGCCGCTGGTGTCGTAGGCGTTGGGCAGAGCGATGACCAGGGCGGCCAGGGCGAGGCGGATGGCGAGGTTGGGGATGGCCGCTGCCATCCGCGGCGACAGCAGGTAGCAGATCCCCGCGATCTCCAGCAGCAGTGCCACCAGGTTAAAGAAGGTCGGAACCGCAACGAGGGGGAGTGCCAGCGACGCGGACGCGGCAGCGCGCTGCAGCAGCACCAGGTAGCCATGCGCGGGATACACCAGGGAGAGCAGAGGTCCCTGGGTGGAGGCCTGCTGATACCAGCCTCCGTCGTCGGCGTAGAACTGCGCGTTGAGGAGGAGCGACGGCTGGTGTGAGAACCAGAGCGCGGCGGTCACGACCCCGGCCAGGCCCAGCAGCGCGCCGGGACGACGGCCGAGACGTGTGCGCCAGGCTCTCCACGGCGAGGCACCGCCGCTTCCCGCATCGGCGGGACCCCCGTACGGTGCGCTGCCGGCTCCGGCAGTCTCCGCGGTCGTGTCGCGGATCACGGCGCTGGCTCGGGCTGCATCGCCTCCACCCTAACCCGACTGAGGACCGCCCTCGACTGCGGTGATCGGCCCCATTGTGCGGTGTAGGCATTTCGTCGTGTTCGCCGGCTGCCCCCGGTGCAGCCCCCTCGAACTCGCCTGCGGCCCCTGCGTGGGCATGGCCAGGCCCCGCCCACCGACCCGGTCAGCGTGCGGACTTTCAACCGCAATTTCCCCGGCCGTTCAGGGACGGTGCACGACCGCGCCTATCTCGCCTCGCCCGCGACCGCCGGGGCGACCGCGTTGCGCGGGCGCATCACCGATCCGCGCAGCTCGGCGACGTGCCGGAGGTGCCCGACCCCGCTCCGCGCGTCGACGACTCCATTCTCGTTGCGCCGCCGCCGCCCGCCGAGGCCGCGCGCGTCGAGATCGTGCGCGGTCCGAACATCACGCCACCCCGCTGCCCGGTCCCTTGCCCGAGCAGGTTTCCGGACGCGTCCTCATCGTGCTGCCTGACAACATCGCCATCGGCTCCATGGCTCCCGATGGCGCCATCGTCATGGCCGACCGCTCCAACGTCCTTGCCCTGGCCCGGCACATTTGGAGATGTCAAGCCGTGAGCACGACCTCGTCCTGGCGGGCGGCGTGCTGCGCCAGATGCGCGAGCGAAGGCGTCAGTCGACCGCATTAGCCCATACCGGTGATGGCGCATCACCGGGACGAGGGGGGCGAGCCCCGCCGGAGCGGGCTGGCCCGCCCGGATCATCCGGGCAGGCCAGTCGCTCCACCCTGACGATCAGGGATAGATGCCCCGGACGAGGGTGGCCTCGGCGACCCTCTGGACGGCGACGGCGTAGGCGCCGAGCCGGAGTGGAACGTTGAGCCGCTCCGCGGTGTCCCAGGAGGCTTTGAAGGCGGAGACCATGATCTTCTGCAGCCGATTGTTGATCTCGTCCTCCTCCCAGAAGAACGACTGCAGATCCTGCACCCACTCGAAGTAGGAGACGGTCACGCCTCCGGCGTTGGCCACGATGTCGGGAACGACCGTGACCTTGCGCTGGAAGAGGATCTGGTCGGCGTCCGGAGTGGTTGGACCGTTGGCCGCTTCGAGGATCAGGAAAGCCTTGATCCTGCTGGCATTGGCCGCGGTGATCTGGTTCTCCAGAGCGGCCGGGACGAGGACATCCACCGGAGCCTCGAGAAGCTCGGCATCGGTGATGCGCCGAGCGCCGGGGAAGCCCGCAACAGAGCCGCTACGCCGCTTGTGCTCGATGACCGCTTCGACGTCCAGCCCGTCCTCTTTGAAGATGGCGCCGCCGGTGTCGGAGACCGCCTTGATGGTGAAGCCATCCTTGGCCATCAGGCTGGCGGCGATGCTGCCCGCGTTGCCGAAACCCTGCACCGCAACGCTCAGCGTCTTGGGATCGCGGTCGAGCTTGCGGCAGGCTTCCAGAGCGACGACGGCGCAACCCCGCCCGGTGGCGGCGTTGCGTCCCTGGCTGCCGCCGATGGTCAGCGGCTTGCCGGTGACCACGGCCGGAACCGAGTGGCCGGCGGCCATCGAGAAGGTGTCCATGATCCAGGCCATGACCTGGGGCGTGGTGTTGACGTCGGGAGCCGGGATGTCTCGCTCGGGGCCGATGATGATGGAGATCTCGCTCGCGTAGCGGCGGGTGAGCCGCTCCAGCTCGGACTTGCTGATCCGCTTGGGGTCGACGATGACGCCGCCCTTGGCGCCTCCGAAGGGGATCCCCACGACAGCGCACTTCCAGGTCATCCACATGGCGAGGGCCTTGACCTCGCTCAGGGTCACCCCCTGGTGGTAGCGGATGCCGCCCTTAGCTGGTCCCCGAGCCAGGCTGTGCTGGACGCGGTAGCCCTCGAACATGCGCGTCGAGCCGTCGTCCATCTTGACTGGGAAGTTGACGATGAGCTGACGCTGCGGCTCCCGCAGGAAGGCTCGAATGCCCGGGTCCAGCTCGAGCAGATCGGCTGCGGCATCAAACTGCCGCTGCGCATTGAGCCAGGGGTCCTCGACCAGCGTCTTTCTAACAAGTTCCTGAACTGCCACGTCGGCCACCTCCAAATGACTTCCGCCACCCACGGCGACACGTCGAGGCCTTCCCAAGGGCCCCTCATACCACCGTTCGCCCGGCTGGCGGATCGATTACCCTCACCTTCGCCCGGCGGAGCTCTGATCGCCAGAGGCGAATGGCCCCTCTCGGAAGGGTCGGGGGGGCCCAGTCGGCCGCCTGGAGTACTCTGGCAGGGACTGCGATGCGCATCGAGAGGTACTCCTTCGGCTCCATCACCATCGACGGCCGGACCTATGACCATGACGTGGTCGTCGACGCCCACGGGGTGCACAAGCGGCACAAGGGTGCCTCGAAGCGTTTCCGTGACGACTACGGGCACACCCCGCTCTCCCTCGAGGAGGAGATCCCCTGGGATTGCCGCCGCCTCGTCGTGGGCACCGGGGCCGCCGGTGCTCTGCCGGTGCTGGAGAGCGTCCGCGCCGAGGCGGAGAGACGTGGCGTCGATCTCGTCACCCTGCCCACCGAGGAGGCGATCCGGCTGCTCGGCGGACACCGCCGCGACACCAACGCCATCTTCCACGTCACCTGCTGAACGACGGCGGCATACCCCGTCCTGGGGCTCGGCCCCGACGGCCCCATCCTCTCCCGGCAAGAACGTGATGCTCACGCCATCTGATTCAATCATCTAGACTGCGACGATGCCCAAGCGCTACAGCCGCGCCGAGGACGTCACGGACCCCGCCCTCCGCTACATCGCCACCATCGCCACCGACCGCGGCGACATCGAGATCGCCCTCGACGCCAGACGTGCCCCCAAGACCGTCAACAACTTCGTTTTCCTGGCTGGTGAGGGCTTCTACGACGGCCTCACCTTCCACCGCGTCGTCGACGGCTTCGTGGTCCAGGGCGGCTGTCCCGAGGGCAGCGGCAGGGGCGGGCCCGGCTACCGCTTCGAGGACGAGCCGGTGCAGGGCGACTACATCGCGGGCTCCGTGGCCATGGCCAACGCGGGACCCAACACCAACGGGTCGCAGTTCTTCATCTCCACCGCCGACAACCGGCGCAACCTCACCCGCACGTACAACCTCTTCGGCCAGGTGGTGAAGGGGATGGAGGTGGTGAACGCCGTCCGCCAGGGGGATGTGATGCGCTCGGTGAGGGTCCGTCCCGAAGCTTCCTGATCCCGGAGGCGAGCCGGCGCGGCCCTAGAATCGGCGGGGTGGACGCACGCTTCTGGGCCTTCGTCGCCGTCACGAGGCTCCTCATCGTGACCCCCGGCCCGGACATGGCGCTGGTCACCCGCAACGCGCTCCGCGGCGGCCGCCGGGCGGAGGCGCTCGCCGCCTATGAGGTTGTCCTGTGCGGCTGGCTCACGCTGTACGGATACCTGGTGGTGCGCACCGCTTGGGGTCGCGCCGGCGAAGGGGTGCGCAGCACCCTGAACCGCGTCACCGGTCTCGTCCTCATTGGATTGGGGGTGCGCCTCGCCGCCGAGCGCAGCTGACCGCAGGGCACTGCGGTTGGCTTGCGTTTTTCAAAAACAGCCCATCGTTTGATGCCTGAAGGTCCCGGCGCGAGCTGACCATCGGCCGTGTACCGGCGTGGGGGTGCGCCGCGCGGCAGAGGACCTTCGCCTCTGGCTCCAGCCTCGCGGCAGGAAGAACACTGTACTTGCGCAACCACCGAAGCAACGAGGTGACGAGGAGATGATGGAGACAAACGGAAGTGCGGCGAGCACCGAGGTCCGCCCGGCCGTACTCACCGAGTTCGATGTGCGGAGGATCATCCGCTCCGAGCTCCAACGCTCCTCGGGCCGCGACGCCGGAACGCAAACGGCAGCTCTCATCGCCTCCCAGGGGACCCTGGATTCAGCCTATCCGCCCCTCATCCTGGCCACCACCGCCGCCGCCACGGGGATGAGGACGTCGGTCTTTTTCACCTTCTACGGCCTCAACATCATCCATCGGAACTTCGAGCGGCTGCTGCGCGTGTCACCGCTCGGCAACCCGGCGATGCCGATGCCCATCCCGATGCCCAACCTGGTGCTGGGGCTTCCGGGGATGACGCCGATGGCGACCCGGATGATGAAGACGAAATTCAAGAACAAGAACGTGGTCACCATTCGGGAGCTGCTAGACCAGGCCCGGGAGCTGGAGGTCCGGCTCATCGCATGCGAGATGACCATGGAGGTGTTCGGATACACCGAGAAGGATTTCCTCGACGGCGTCGAGTTCGGCGGGGCTGCGGCCTTCCTGGCCGAGGCTCGCAAGGCCCATCTCACCCTCTTCACCTAGAAAGGAAAGCATATGACTGAGACAACGGTTGCGGCAACGGCGGTCGTCGATGCGCGCGGGCTGCTCTGCCCGATGCCCATCATCCGGACCGCCAAGGCCATGAAGGAGCTGGCGCCCGGCGATGTCCTGAAGGTGCAGGCGACCGATCGCGGCTCCATCGCCGACATCCCCGCATGGGCGGAGAGCACCGGCAACAAGTTGATCGAGTGGTACGAGGAGAACGGAGTGCTGACCTTCCTCGTCCGCAAGGGTCAGGAGGATTGACGAGATGGCCGAGAAGCTCGTGATCATGGTGACGCATGGACCGGACGACCCCGAGATGGCATCGATCCCGTTCTCGATGGCGGGCGGTGCCGTGGCCTCGGACGTCGAGGTCGTGATGGGCTTCCAGGGGGAGGGCTGCCTGCTGGTCAAGAAGGGCGTGGCGGAGACCGTCGTCGTCCCGGAGTTCACGCCGATTGCCCAGATGCTGCCCACCTTGAAGGAGATGGGTGCGAAGTTTCTTGTCTGCTCGCCCTGCGTCAAGAGCCGTGGGCTCACCCAGTCGGACTTGATCGACGGCGCGGAGATCGTTGCCGCCGCTCGCTTCGTGGCCGAGGTCACGTCGGCGACCAACAGCCTCGTGTACTAGGAGAGAAGAAGATGACCACCGTGCTGACCGACGCCGACCTGAGCGCGTTGACTGCCGCCCGCGTCGTGGACGCCCGCGGCACCGGCTGTCCCGGACCGCTTCTCGAGGCCAAGAAGGCCATGGGAGGTGTGGCCGTCGGTGAGGTGCTCGAGCTCTGGTCCAGCGACGCCCAGACCAAAGTTGACGTCGCCGCCTGGGCGGGAAAGGTGGGTCACGCCTTCCTCGGCAGTGCCCCGGCACAGGGGTACGAGCGGGTCTTTATCCGCCGTGGGAAGTGAAGGTCCTCGTCTTCTCCACCAACGGCATCTCGGACCCCGGCATTGACCTGGCAGGGAGCTCTCACCTCCACTACCCGACGTCGGTGATGACGGTGAGCCTTCCCTGTACGAGCGGAATTCGACCTCAGTGGATCGTCCACGCCCTCGTATCCGGGTTCGACGGGGTCTTCATCGCCGCTGATGGTGAGGAGTGTCCCTACCTCTCCGACTGCACAGCGCGATCGTCACGCATCGTGCAGCGCGCTCAGGAGATGATGGGGGAGAAGGGGATCGACGGAGGGCGAGTGAAGATGGCGGCCATCTGCTCCGTCTGCGCTGAGCCCTTCGTTCGCCAGGTGAGCGCCTTTGCGCAATCCCTCTCCGCGGTGGGCGCGGCGGCCTAGGAGACGGCGGTGGACTACGACGTCCTGATCGTCGGCGCCGGCATCGGGGGCATGGAGTCCGCGGTCAAGCTCGGTGACATGGGCTACCGCGTGCTCCTGGTCGAGAAGGACCCCTCGATCGGCGGGAAGATGATCCTGCTCAGCAAGGTCTTCCCCACCCTCGACTGCGCCAGCTGCATCTCCACCCCCAAGATGGCGGCAACCGCCCACCATCCCAATGTGACGGTCCTCACGGGATCGGAGGTCGCGCAGATCAAGCGTGACGGCGGTGGTGGGTTCCACGCGATGGTCCACCGCTCGCCGCGCTTCGTCGACGAGTCTCTGTGCACCGGCTGCCGCCAGTGCGAGACGGCCTGCACCGTGGCCGTCCCCGACCAGTTCAACAGCGGGCTCGTCTCTCGACGGGCCGCCTACATCCCCTTCCCCCAAGCCATCCCTCAGAAGGCTCTGGTGGAGCGGGCCGGGACGTCTCCGTGCAGCTTCACATGCCCGGCGGGCGTGAAGGCCCACGGCTACGTCTCCCTGGTGCGGAGCGGGAAGTTCGACGAGGCATTTGCGCTGGTGTCGGAGACCACCCCGCTGGTGGGAACTCTGGGCCGCGCCTGCTACGCGCCCTGTGAGGGGGAGTGCACACGCGCCAGCCTGGAGGGGCCGGTGCCGATCCGCCGGCTCAAGCGTTTCATCGCCGACACGCACTACGCGCAGCGATGAGACGCCCGCCCTGGTGCGTCCCGCAGCCAACGGCAGCCGGGTGGCGGTGATCGGCTCTGGGCCGGCAGGGGTCACCGCGGCCTGGCAGCTGGGGCGCCAGGGATACGCCGTGACCATCTTCGAAGCGGCGCGGGTGCCCGGGGGAGCACCTCGCCTCTCCATCCCCGGGTACCGCCTTCCCGCCGAGGTGGTGGAGCGCGACCTCGCCGTCCTCGCCGAACTCGGCGTGGAGATCGTGACCGGCACTCGGATCACCGACCTGGATGAGCTTCACCGCGATGGCTTCGCGGCCTGCGTCGTGGCGACCGGAACGCCGATCCCCTTCCGGCTGCGCGTCCCCGGAGAGACCGAGCTGAGCGGGGTGCATCCCGCGCTCGACTTCCTTCGCGACATCCGCCTCGGCCAGCCTCCTGACCTCCATGGCCAGAGGGTTGCAGTCATCGGTGGCGGTAACGTCGCCATCGACGCCGCCCGCAGCGCCCGCCGTCTTGGCGCTCGCGAAGTCCATCTCGTCTGCCTGGAGCGGCGCGACGAGATGCCCGCCTATGCGTGGGAAGTGGAGGAGGCGCTCGGGGAGGGCGTCCATCTGCACGACGGCTGGGGCATTGTGGGCTTTCGGGGTGACGGCCGGGTGAGCGGGATCGGCCTCAAGCGCTGCATGGCGGTGTTCGACGAGGAGGGCAGGTTCCGGCCGCAGTACGACGAGAGTGTCGTCGACTCTCTCGCCTGCGACACCGCGGTGGTGGCCATCGGCATGGGCGCCGACCTCGGCGCCTTCCCGTCCGTCTCCGGGCCGCGCTCCATCGTCGCCGACGCGGCTACCCTGCAGACCGCGGTCCCCTGGGTGTTCGCGGTGGGCGATGCGGTGACCGGGCCCACCACCATCGCCGAGGCGGTGGGAAGCGGGCGGCATGCGGCCTTTATGGTCGATCGCTACCTCAGGGGCCTGGAGCTCGGCGGTTTCGAGGAGCCGCTCCCCGTGGTCGACAAGGCCGAGGTCCTGGCGCGGCAGCGCAGCTACAGCTGGCGTCCTCCCCTCCCGTCATCGCTTCATCTCGACCCCACGCCCACCGACTTCGCCGAGCTGGAGGCGCCGCTCACGGAGGTCGAGGCACGCTCCGCGGCGGGGCGCTGTCTGGACTGCGGGGTCTGCTCGGAGTGCCATCAGTGCATCGCCGCCTGTCCCGCTGACGCTATCGACCTTTCCATGCGATCCCGCGACGAGGAGGTGGAGGTCGGTGCCGTCATCGTCTCCACGGGCTACCGTCTCTTCCCCGCCGATCTCAAACCCCAGTACGGCTATGGGCGCTTCCGCAACGTCATCACCGGGGATCAGATGGAGCGTCTCCTGGCCCCCACCCGGCCCTATCCGACGGTGCTGCGCCCTGGCGACGGTAGGGTGCCGGAGCGGATCGCCTATGTGATGTGCACCGGCTCGCGGGACCGGACCGTCGGCAACCCACTCTGCTCCAAGTTCTGCTGCATGTACTCGCTCAAGCAGAACCAGCTGATCATGGGGGCGCTTCCCGTCGCCGACGTCACCGTCCACTACATCGACATCCGCGCCAACGGGAAGGGCTACGAGGAGTTCTTCGAGCAGGCCAAATCCATGGGGACCAACTTCATCAAGGGGCGGGTGGCCTCCATCAGCGAGAAGCCGGACGGCAACCTGGTGCTCCGCTACGAGGACATCGACGGGGGTGGCCACATCGCCGAGGCCGAGTACGACCTGGTCGTACTCGCCGTGGGCGTCCAGCCCAATCCCGATGCTGGCGGCATCTTCAGCCAGAACCTGCTGACCCTGGACAGCTTCGGCTGGGTGGCGGAGAGCGACGAGGAGATCAACCCCGCCAGCACTGCGATCCCGGGCGTCTTCGTGGCCGGAGCCGCCTCCGGGCCCAGGGACATTCCCGAATCGATCGTGCACGCCGGGGCCGCGGTGGCGCAGGCCGCCGCCTACCTCGAGAGCAAGGAGGGGCGTCAATGAGCGCCTCCGAGAACGCCGACGAAGCCGCTGTGGCACCGGCCAAGCCCGCCAACGGGCGCCGTCGCCTGGGCGTCTACGTCTGCCACTGCGGCGGGAACATCTCCGATTACGTCGACGTGGAGAAGGTGGTGGATGCGGTGAAGGACGAGGCGGACGTGGTCGTGACACGTGACGCCATGTTCACCTGCTCCGACGCCACCCAGCAGGAGATCGAGAAGGACATCGGGGAGCACGGCCTTGACGGGTTGGTGGTGGCCTCCTGCTCACCGAAGCTGCACACCTTCACTTTCCGGGGGGTGGCGCGCCGGGCCGGGCTGAACCCCTACCGATACACGCAGGTCAACCTTCGCGAGCAGTGCTCTTGGGCGCACACCGACGATCGCGAGGGTGCCACCCGCAAGGCGGTGAGCCTGGTGCGTGCCGGTATCGCGCGCACCCGTCTCACCGAATCCCTCGACCCGACCGAGGTGCAGACCGTCGGTCGGGCCCTCGTGGTGGGGGGCGGCGTCGCCGGGATGCGGGCGGCCATCGGCCTCGCCGACATCGGGCTGGGCGTCTTCCTCGTGGAGCGGGAGGCCCAGCTGGGAGGCTGGGTGGGAAGCTTCGGCCCCACCTTCCCCCATGGGCAGAGCGGCACCTCCCTCGTCGAGCGCCTGAGGACGGAGATCGCGCGCAGAGCCTCGATCACCGTTCTCACGGAGACGGAGGTGATCGCCAAATCTGGCACGTTCGGCAACTACACGGTGACCGTGCGCGCCCGGGGCGAGGCAATCACTCTGGAGGTGGGCCAGGTCATTGTCTCCACCGGCTACGACACCTACCATCCCCAGCCGGGGGAATACGGCTACGGCGCCGCGGGGGTGCTCACCCTGCCCGAGTTCCGCCGTCTCCTCGATACCACGGAAGGCCCGCTCACCCCGGGCGATCGAAGCATCCGCTCCATCGCCTACATCTACTGCGTCGGCAATCGCAACGCGGAGCACCCCTACTGCTCGCGATTCTGCTGCACCGCCGCCGTGCACGCCTCCCTCCTCACCGCGGATCGCGCCGCGGGGGTGCGTCAGTACCACCTCTACCGAGACCTGCGGGCGTATGGACGCCATGAGTTGATGCTCGACGAATCCCGGGAGCGCGGCTCGCTGTATCTCAAGTTCGCCGAGGACGATCCCCCGGTGGTGGAGCGTGACGGCGAGTGCCTGCGCGTCACCCTCCATGACCTGCTCACCGGCGGCGAGGAATTGGCGCTCAGCGTCGATCTCGTGGTGCTGGTCACCGCCGCGGTCCCCCGGGAGAACGGTGAGCTCATCTCCGTGCTCAAGCTCCCGATTGGACGCGATGGGTTCTTCAATGAGATTCACCCCAAGCTCCGTCCCGTGGAGACGGTGGTCGACGGGCTGATGATCGCCGGTGCCTGCCAGGGTCCCAAGACCATCGACGAGAGCGTCGCCGCCGGGCTCGCCGCGGTGACACAGGCGGGGGTCGTGCTGAAGCGTGGCGTGGTCGAGCTCGATCCCCAGATCGCCGTGGTCAATCCCTCCCTGTGCACCGGCTGCGCCGCCTGCGTCGAGAGCTGCCCCTTTGGAGCCATCACCATGATTCCTTGCCCTGCGCCGCTCGCTCGGCTGGGCGGCGACGGCGCCGGTCAGGCCGCCGGCGCGGCGTTCGTCGCCGGGGAGGCGGACGGTTCGGATGGTCACAGCGGACCAGCTCTCGTGGCCGCCATCGATGCCGCCGGTTGCAAGGGGTGCGGTGGTTGCACACCGATCTGCCCGGCAGCAGCGATCGACCTTCGCGGCTACTCCGACGCGCAGCTGCGGACCATGATCGAGGCCCTGGCCGAGGAGGTCCCAGCATGAACCGCGATCTCCGCGAAATCGTCCGTGAGGAGCCCCTGGTGCGGGACAGGCTGCGGGAGCTGCTCCTGGAGAGGGGATCACTGAGCGTCGCCGCCCTCGCCGAGGCCGCTGGTTTCCCTTCCGACGAAGTGATGATCTGGATCGCGGGCATGCGCAAATACGGGTACGTCGCGGATTCCGCGGCCGAGAGAACCGGTGGCGAGCCCCGCTATGTGGCGGTGAAGGACATATGAGCACCGCGGTGACCACGCAACTTCCCAAAGCGCTGGGCGAGCTCGGCGACTTCGACGCGGCGACCTGCATGAGCTGCGGGATGTGCACGGCGACATGCCCGCTGGGCATCGACATCCTGCCCCGCCAGGTCCTGCGGTACGCGGCCCTCGGGCTCACTGACAAGGTCCGTGAGGCCGGCGACACCGTCTTCTCGTGCCTTCTCTGCCGCGCCTGTGAGGCGAGCTGCCCGGCCGGTGTCCACATCACCGAAGACATCCGCCTCATGCGCCGCTTCCTGCTCGAGGAGGGCTGGTGATGGCGCTGCCGGTGCGTGACGTCGTGGGGATCCTGGCCGACAACCTCCGCCTGCGCGGCTCGGTTCTTCCCATCTCTGCTCGCCGCGCCACCGCGTGGGCGCGCGACCTGGGCATCCCGCGCGGTGGTGAGACGGTGCTGTACACGGGTTCGATGTACCAGCTCATCCCCTACATCGAGCGACTGGTGCGGCTCGAACAGCGCCTTGGCAACTCCCGGCTCGCCTCCCTGACCGGGCTGGCCCGGAAGGCCAATCGCGTGGTCAACGGAATCAGCCTCGTCGCCCGGCCGAGCGCATCGGAGCGCCGCGAGTATGATCGCATCCCCGCCAACGTCGCGCGGCTGCTGCAGCGCTGCGGCGTGCAATTCGGGTACCTCTACGAGGACGACCTCTACTCCGGGGCCCTCGCCCACGACCTGGGAGCGGACGAGGTCGTGGCGCTTCACGCTCGCCGCGTCGCCGAGATCTTCCGCCGGCACGGCGTGCGCCGGGTGATCACGATCGACCCGCACACGACGAACATGCTGCGGAGCGTGTATCCGACTCTCGTCGATGACTTTGACATCACCGTGAAGAGCTACCTCGAGGTCCTCGCCGAGGTGGCGGCGCCGGTGACGGTGCCACTCTCGGGCGGGAAGGTGGTGATCCACGATTCCTGCGTCTATGCGCGCTATGAGGGCGTCATCGAAGCGCCCCGCCAGCTGCTCGCCGCCGCCGGGCTGGCGGTGTCCGATCCGGACCTCGCGGGGACGAGGACGTGGTGCTGCGGGGGACCGGCCGAGGCGCTCTTCCCGGCGACCGCTGCGGCCGTCGCCGGGAAGCGCGTTGGCCAGCTCCGGGCGGTCGCTCCGGAGTGCGTCACCATGTGCCCCATCTGCATGGTCAATCTCAGGAAGGCGGCTGAAGGAGACCTCCGTATTCGCGACATCTCCGATTACTTGATGGAAGCTGCGCGGCCAGCGGCTGCGGCGGCGGTCCGGTGAACGAGGCCGATCTCCGCCAGGAGCGCGAGGCCTTCCGGCTCCACGCCGAGCTGTGCCGGACCCTCACCGATCCCAAGCGGCTTATGATCATACGGGCGCTGCGAGAACACGGCGAGAGGAGCGTGGGGGAGCTGGCCGGCGCGCTGGGGATGAGCCTCCCCAACACCAGCCAGCACCTCGCCGTGCTGCGCTACGCGGGCTTCGTCGCCGGACGCCGCGTGGGAACCACCGTCAACTACTCGCTCGTCGAGCCGCGCATCGCCGAGGCCTGCGAGATCGTGCATCGGATCGTGCTGGACCGAGTTCGGGCGGCAGGCGCCATCCGCGGCATCCGCCCTCGAGGAAGCCCACGGTGCGACGATGGCTGCGTTGTCGTCATGATCTGCTGCGTTCCGGTACAGCTCGACGGCTCCATCGACCCGCGCTGGGGCCGGGCGCGAACCATTGCCATCGCCAGGACCGAGGGAGGCGCCATCGCCGCCTGGACCGAGCTCGAGGTCCAATGGGATCGGCTCAAGGACACGGCGGGCGAGGGCGCCCACCACGCGCGGGTGGCCCGTCTCCTCCGCGAGAACGGCGTGGACACGGTGCTGGCGCACCACATGGGGTACGACATGCTGCACATGCTTCAGAAGATGGGGATGACGGTGGTGCTCGGAGCCGCGGGCCAGGCTCGTCGCGTGGTCGAGGCCGCCGCGCAGGATGCGGAGCCGCGCGGGGCACGCGGCACGGGCTGATAGCCGGTCGAGGGGAGGTGCGGGCGCAAAAGGGACGAGGAGACAGGCGGACTAAGCACGCGCCGGGGTTGATCGAGGGCCGCGAGTATGGTTCAGGCATGGCGCCACCGCCGGCCGCAGGCACCTCCTCGGATCGGTCCCAGGAGGTGTGGTCGCACGCCGACGACGTGGCGCGCCTCGCCCGCCAGCTGTGTCAGCACCGTGAGGACGCCGAGGACGTGGCCCAGTCCGCGCTCCTCAAGGCGGCTCTCCACCTCGACGGCTTTCGCGGCGAGTCCAGTGTTCTCACCTGGCTGCATCGCATCACCGCGAACGAATGCCGGATGATCCGCCGCCGGATCACCGCCCGTTCCCTCGACGCCATCCTGGAGCGCCCCGGCGCCTCGGTGCCCGGGCCCTCGAGGGGGGCGAGGCCGACCCGCAGTCGCTTGCCGAGGAGCGCGAGCTGAGCCGCTCCGTGGTCGCCGCCATCTCCCGCCTCCCCGACCGTCAGCGGGCGGCCGTCATCCTCGCCGACGGTGCCGGCCTCAGCGCCGAGGAGGTCGCCGGCCACTTGGGAACCTCGGTCCCGGCCGTCCGCTCCCTCCTCGTCCGGGCCCGACGCGCGGTGCGAGCCCAGGTCAGCGGCGAGCTCGGTCTCCTGGCTCTCCGGGAGCCTTGAACCTCGGGAAGCCCTGATCCCGGCTCAGCCTCAACACCATGCGGCGATCAATCGCAGACCCCGGCCAGAACCTCGCTGCGCTGCAGCACCAAGTACTTGTGGCCGTCGTTCTCGATCTCGTCGCCCGCGTACTTGGTGAAGAGGACGCGGGCGCCGGCGGTCACGCGCGCGGGGGGTTGCGCCGCGCCATCTCCTCCCTCACCGGTTCGAGCATCGTCCACCTCCGGGTGCAGGCGGCACGGACCCGGCTCCGGCGCCTTTCGCAGATCACGGATGCGCGGGTGAGGGAAACGGTGCGCCCCCGTGCCTCGCGCGCGCCGGGGACCGCGCCGCTTGCCCTGTGGGCCCCTCCCGACGCCCGAGCCGGAGGTTTCGTTAACACGCACGAAACCCTGGCGCGCCACCATGGCGAGGTGAGCCCTGGAAGCACCGTGCCCCATGCGGCGCAGGCCGACCTGCCGCGCTGCCGGCGATGAACGCGCCAGCGCCGCCCAGCGTGAAGAGAGATGTGGTCCCGCGTGGCGGCCGTCTTGCGGCGGCGCTCCAATGGCCCCTCCACCCCCCCTCACGCCCCCGCCGCGCGGCGACCGCTGGAGTGGCGGCGGGGGCCGCGCTCGCCACCTCGACGCTCGTCGCCGTTCTCCTCCCCGGCGGCCAGCCTCCCCTCATCGCCGTCGGCGACCTGGTGGTGTCGCTGACGCCGGCGGGGACACGGGAGGCGGCGATCGGCGTCCTCGGCACCGCCGACAAGCCCTTTATTCTCGTGAGCGTCGCGGCCGTCACCATCGCCGCCGCTGCGCTGCTGGGCCTCGCCTCCCGGCGCGACCGGGTCCCCCTCCTTCTCGGCGGCACCGCCCTCCTGGCCCTCGGCCTCCTCGCCAGCGGCCTCACCGCCCGCTCGGCCCTCCCCAGCACGGCCATCGCCACCGTGCTGGCGGCGGTGGTGGCCGCCTGGACGGTGGTGCGCCTCACTCGCGTCCGGATGGCCGCCGCCGAAATCTCCGCCTCCACCGGCCTGCAGCGGCCGCCCACGACCTGGGTGGAGAAGGAGATCACCCGCCGCCAGTTCACCGTCGGGGCGGCGGCCATCGCCGCCGCCGCTGCCCTCGGTCAGGGGATCGCCTCCCTCCTCGGCGGCATCGGGTCGGGGACGGTGGACGCGCTGCGCACCGCCATCCGCCTCCCCGGGGTGGCGCACCCCCTGCCCCCACCCGCCCCCGGGGACTCCTTCCAGACCCCCGGGCTCAGCCCTCTGATCACCCCCAACGCCGACTTCTACCGCATCGACACCGCCTTCATCCCCCCGGCTGTCGATCCCTCCAGCTGGCGGCTCAGCATCGGCGGCATGGTGCGCCGGCCGATCACGCTCAGCTTCGACCAGCTGATGGCCATGCCCCAGGAGCAGGCCGACATCACCCTCTGCTGCGTCAGCGACCCGGTGGGCGGCAACCTCATCTCCAACGCGCGCTGGCAGGGGGTCCGGCTCGACCGCCTTCTGCGCATGGCCGGAGCCACGACCAAGGCGGATCAGGTGGTGGGCCGCTCGGTGGACGGGTTCACCGCCGGCTTTCCCCTCCAGCTCGCCCTCGACGGCAGGGCGGCGCTCGTCGCCGTCGGCATGAATGGCGTCCCCCTCCCCATCGAGCACGGCTTCCCGGCCCGCCTCGTCGTGCCCGGGCTGTACGGATACGTCTCGGCGACCAAGTGGCTCACCGAGATCCGGCTCACCACCTTCTCCGCGTTCGGCGCCTACTGGGTGGAGCGGGGTTGGAGCCCGCCCGCCCCCATCTTCACGGAGGCCCGGATCGACGTCCCGCAGAGCGGCAGCAGGGTCGGCAGCGGGACGGTGATGGTGGCGGGGGTGGCCTGGGCTCAGCATCGGGGGATCTCCCGGGTCGAGGTGCAGGTCGATTCCGGTCCCTGGCAGGAGGCGGAATTGGCGGGTCAACTGAGCCTCGACACCTGGCGCCAGTGGCGCCTCCCGTGGGACGCGACCCAGGGCGCACATACGCTGAGCGTGCGGGCCGTGGACGCCACCGGGGCGGTGCAGACCTCGCGGCCCGCGGACCCCTTTCCCGGCGGAGCCACCGGCTATCCGAGCATCCAGGTCGTCGTGGCCTGACCGGGTAGGCTGAGGCGTGACGAATGCGATGAGGAGGCGGCCATGACCGAGACCAGCGACATGCGCACGATGAGCGACGCGGAGTGGCGCTCCCGGCTCACGCCCGAGCAGTACGCCGTCCTCCGCCGGGGGGCCACCGAGGCAGCCTTCACCGGCCAGTACTGGCGGAGCCACGAGACCGGCGACTACCACTGCGCCGGCTGCGGCACGCTGCTCTTCGGCTCCGGGACCAAGTTCGACTCCGGGACCGGCTGGCCGAGCTTCACCGAGCCGGCCTACCTCGAGGCCGTCGAGCTGCGCGAGGACAGGAGCCACGGGATGGTCCGCACCGAGGTCGTCTGCCGCCACTGCGGCGGCCACCTCGGCCACGTCTTCGACGACGGTCCAGCGCCGTCCCAGCGGCGGTACTGCATCAACTCCGCGGCCCTCGACCTGAAGAGCAATGAACACGGGTAACGCGGTCGTGACGGTGTAAAACGGCCAGCCACAGCGCCGGCCCCGTGATGAAGCTCGTTTGACATTTGGAGCGTTCGCGGGCGCAAGAGGCGGACCTCGCCGATACTGCACGACGCGGGTTCGCGATCCTCGCTTGATGAGGCGTCACCGGGAGTGGGTCATGCCGGCAAGCGGCGGCGGATACGGGGCCTGATCGCGACATCGGGTCGACCCGGGAGCACCCGATGTGGCCCCCCGCCGCCACAGCAGTTGACTGTTCTGTTACTCGTTGTCGACACCGCGCCGGCGAGGCCGGAGGTGGCCGCACCATCGAGGCCGTGACCTGGAAATCGCCCTCGCGCGGGTCGGGGACGGGGCTCATCGGCAAGCTGGCCCAGGCCAACATCGATGAGGTAGCCCCTGTCGATGACGAGGTCATCGTCGTTCGCGATGACGACCCCGGCTCGGCCTCACTCCGCCAGCGCCTCGCCGCCAGCGTCAACCTGCGCGTGCGCGAGGTGTTCGGCCTCGATGATCTTGCCGGGCTCGTTGCCGGCGGTCGGGTGCGCGCCGTCGTCCTCTGTCCGAGCGGTCTCTCCCTCCCGGCTCTCCACGCCGCCGTCGCCTCTGCCCGCGAGCGCGCTCCCGGCATCGCCATCGCCATTCTCGACAGCCAGGGCGCTCCCCGCACCGTGGTCGCCCGGCACGCCGGCGCGGACGCCGTGGTGAGCCCGGCCGAGGATGGGAAGGCCATCGGCACGGCCATCCTCAACGCCGTCGAGAGGCGCGCCGAGGAGCGAGCCGTGGGGGATGCCCTGATGCCGCGTTCCGAGGCGGAGGTGCTGGCTCTGCTCGAAGCGGCGTCGCCCATCGCGGCGCTCATGATCCGTGTCGAGAGCCTCACCCCCCTCGCCTCCCGCTACGCGAGCGGCGACCGCGACACCCTGCTCCTCGGCCTGGCCGCCGCCATCGGACCCCTGCTGCGCCCGAGTGACGTCGTGCTCCGCAGCGAGGACGACTGCCTCCTGGTGGCGCGCCGCGATCTCGACGAGCTGGCCATCGCCGCCCTCGCCGACCGCCTCCTCCTCGCCTCTCGGCGGCCGGTCTCCGTGGGCGGCGAGCGCGTTCCCCTCAGCATCGCGGTGGGCGTCGCCATCGGCGGCGCCCGACGGGACGGCCCCGAGCGCTCGTCCGCCGACCTCCTGGCCAGCGCCAGGGAGGCGCTGAGCCAGGCGGAGAGCCGAGGCGGCTCGGGATTCGAGTTCGCTGACCCCGAGCTGCAGGCGCGCGTCATGGCGCAGCGGCAGACGGAGGCCGCGCTTCGCCACGCCCTCGACAATCACGAGTTCCGCGTCTTCTATCAGCCCGTCGTCGAGCTGGAGAGCGGCGGGCTGGTCTCCTTCGAGGCCCTCATGCGCTGGCAACACCCCCAGGCGGAGGCCTTCGACGCCGGCACCCTCGTGAGCGCCGCGCAGCGCAGCGGGCTGATGACCCGGATCGGCCAGACCATCCTCCAAGAGGCCGCCGCCGAGGCGGCGCGCTGGTCGAGCCCGGATGGCTTCCCGCCTTCGCTCTCCATCAACCTCTCGCCCCAGGAGTACTTCATGCCAGCGCTGGTGAGGAGCATGGGGCGGATCCTCGGCGAGGCCGGCCTGCCGCCCGACCGGCTCGCCGTGGAGGTCCCGCACAGCCTCCTCACTCATGACCCACTGTCGGCGCGGAGCATCCTCCGCGACCTCGCCTCCCTGGGGGTCACTCTCGTCGCCGACGACTACGACGGTGAGCTGAGCCCGGAGCTGAGCCGGCTGCCCATCCGGAGCGCCAAGCTCCGCATGGGCCTTCTCGACGGGATCGAGCGCGACACGGCGCGGCGCGCCCAGCTCTCCGCCATGGTCGCCGAGATCCGGGCGGCCGGCTGGCTCTGCGTCGCCAAGGGGGTGGAGACCCCGGCCCAGGCGGCCATCCTCCGCGACCTCGGCTGCCAGGGCGCCCAGGGCTTCCTGTTCAGCGGGGCCCGTCCCGCCGAGGAGCTCGAGCTCTTCCGCGGCCCCGGCGGCGTCTGGGCCTGGTCACCCGGAGGCCGCAGCCTGCCTGCCTAGGTGCCGTAGGAGCGCGTGGGAGAGAGGCTGCTGCTCAGGTCGACGACGGCGCAGCTCCCTCCCGAAGCCACCACCCCACCGTAGCGGTCGCCCGGGGTGAGGCCCATCCAGAAGAGGGTGACGGTTCGGGCGCTCTGGCTGACGTCGATCCCGGGCGTGGTGGTGTCCGAGGGAGCGGACCACGACGATCCCGACCAGCTCCGGATCGCCGCGTACCAATGCCGCCCGTCCCAGAAGGCGATGAGCTGGACGGTTCCGGCACGATCGAGTGGCCCGCCCGAGTTCGGCGCCCCGGCCCCGTACTGGAGCACGGGGATGACGACCGCGAGCGAGGGGCTCTGAGCGCTCACCGGCTGGGCCAGGGTGACCGACACATAGGGCGTCGAGTAGCCACTCTGGGGGTCGATGGCAATGCCGCTCGAGGCTCCGCTCGGCATGAGCGCGCTGGGCAGATGCCCAGTGGGGAGCGCCGGGCAGTTCGCAGGGGCCAGCACGTCGGGAAGCGGGCCGCTCGTCGATGCCGCGCCGGAGGAGACCGGCGGCGGCGTCGCTGCCAGCCCCGGAAGGGCGGTCGGACCAGGCCCGAGGAAGGCCTTGGCGGCGACCACGACGCCGGCGACGATGAGCCCGGTGACGAGCAGGGAGATGAGCCCCACGACCATGGCCAGGGCGTTGCGTGGCGGTCTCCGGGTCAGGTCGGCCGGCGGGACCGGCGCAGGGGTGGGCTCGACCACGAGAGGGAGCGTCGCGGGGCCGGGGGGAGCCGAGGGCAGCAGCGCCTCGAGGGGGATGACCGGGCCCCCGAAGCGTATCCGGGCGTCCGCGATGGCCGCGCTGATGTCTTCACGGGATGTTTCGCCCAGGCTCCAGGTGGCCTCGGGGGCGTCCGCGAAATAGCGAAGGGCGGCGGCGTAGCGCTCGTGGGCGGCGGCGAGGTCCACGTCGGCGCTGGCTTGGGGCGCCGGGCGGGCCCGGAGACCGCCGTAATCGGGCCGCCAGGGCCCCAGGGCCTCGTCGAGGTGACTCAGGCCGCGCAGGAACTGGAGGAGGCGGCGGTGCGCCTCCTCGGAATCGCTCCCTATCCTCGGCTCCTCCGGCATCGCGGCGATCATGCCACCCCACGCGGCAGGCCGCGTGGGGGCCCCTTTCCCGATAGGGGGGCACTGCGGCCCCCCTCGCGCCGGTTGGCGCAGCCACACGGCGCTCACCCCCCAGCGCGGCGGGACTCCCCGCCGGGCGCGCATCGCGCGCTCGCGGCAGGCCGCGTGGGGGCCCCTTTCTCGATAGGGGGGCACTGCGGCCCCCCTCGCGCCGGTTGGCGCAGCCACACGGCGCTCACCCCCCAGCGCGGCGGGACTCCCCGCCGGGCGCGCATCGCGCGCTCGCGGCAGGCCGCGTGGGGGCCCCTTTCCCGATAGGGGGGCACTGCGGCCCCCCTCGCGCCGGTTGGCGCAGCCACACGGCGCTCACCCCCCAGCGCGGCGGGACTCCCCGCCGGGCGCGCATCGCGCGCTCGCGGCAGGCCGCGTGGGGGCGCCTCTCTCGATAGGGGGGCACTGCGGCCCCCCTCGCGCCGGTTGGCGCAGCCACACGGCGCTCACCCCCCAGCGCGGCGGGACTCCCCGCCGGGCGCGCATCGCGCGCTCGCGGCAGGCCGCGTGGGGGCCCCTTTCTCGATAGGGGGGCACTGCGGCCCCCCTCGCGCCGGTTGGCGCAGCCACACGGCGCTCACCCCCCAGCGCGGCGGGACCCCCCGCCGGGCGCCGCGCTTCGCGCCTACGCCTTCGCTCCGCCTTCGCGCGCTCGCGGCAGGCCGCGTGGGGCTCCCCGGGGGGCCGGCGGGCCCCCCGGCTTCATCGCCTCTCAGTCCTCGGGGGAGCGGCCTGTGCTGTACCCGACGCGCTGGGGGAGCTTGGGCGCCTCGAGACCTGGCGCTGCATACCCGGCGAAGACTCCTCCCTGCCGCCGGCCGGTGAGGGTGCGCCGCTCGTGCTGGAGGCGGAAGGCCCAGCGCACCTGGTTGCGGAGCAGGAGGGTGCAGGCGACGACCGACGCCACGAGGGGGAGCGCGGCGATGGCCGCGGCGACGGCGAGAGCAGTGGCGCAGGCGAGAATGGCGATCGATTCGATCGCCAGCACGCCGGCGCGGGCGCTGCGGACGCGATCGGCGAGGCGGTAGACGAGGTAGAGCTCGATGGCGGAGATGGCGGCGACGAGGAGGAGGAGCACGCCGCCGCTGAGGCCAGCGAGAGGGAGGGTGAAGGTGTGGCCCGCGTCGAGGCCGACGGTGATGGCGGGGAGCTGAGCGGGCAGGAAGCTCACCGCCACAAGGACGCTCATGATGCGGAGCACGAGGAGCGCCTGGCAGACCGCGATGGCGGCGCGCACGCGGCGGTCCGTTGCGGCCGCCGGCTCGTCGGCGGTGCGTCGCAGCCCCGAACCCGTCACATACGTCATCCCGTCGTCACCGTAGCGGCTCGCAGGTGGCGATTTATGGCGACTCGGTAACAGGAGGGCACGATCGGGCGGTGTGGCCTCGGACTGCAACCGAACCGCGACGGCCCCGCCATCGAGCGCCCATCCGACTAGGCGCTGAGGGCCCTGTTGAGAGAGGCCGCGACACCCTGCAGGGTTCCACTGAAGCGGCCGACGATGGTCCCGTGGCGGTCCACGATGACGATGGTGGGGGGGGCGGGGACGGCGTAGGCGGCGGCGACGCCTCCCGTCGAGTCCTCGACGCTCGGATAGGCGACGGAGTAGTCGCTGCGATAGGCGTTGGCGGAGGCGGTGTCGTCCTCCATGTCAACGCCGATGAAGGTCACCCCACGCGGGTGATAGGTGGCGTAGAGCCGGTTGATGGTGGGCTGCTCCGCTCGGCACGGTCCGCACCAGGAGCCCCAGAAGTCGATGGCGGTGACACCCTCCTTCATGGAGACCGCGATGGGTGCGCCGGTCGTGGCCTGGCCGGTGATGGGGGCTGCTGCGCCCCCGCTTCCCGAGGTCTGGGGCTGGTCGGCGATGCTCTGCTGCAGCGAGCACCCGCTGAGGAGCGCGCAGACCAGGAGGCCGAGCCCGGCGCGGACCGCGCCTTTCGGGATCACGGCTCCGCATGCTATACGAGCCTCAAGATGCAAGCTGCCGCAGGCAATCCTGGGCGGGCGGAGCCGGAGCCGGACGGCGTCGTCCGGCTGGGCGCCCGCAACACGGGGGGCTTCGAGGCGCCGGCGGGGATGACCGCGGTGCCGGTCGTCCTCGCTCCCCTGGCCGGCAGCCTCCACGTCCTCCTGGTGCGCCGGGAGGAGCCACCGGACCGCGGCGCCTGGGCCCTGCCTGGCGGCTTCATGAACCGCGACGAGCATCCCGAGGTGACGGCGCAGCGGAAGCTGACCGAGAAGACCGGCGTGGGGGCCATCTACCTTGAGCAGCTCCAAACCTATGGCGATCCCGACCGCGATCCGCGGGGCTGGATCCCAAGCGTTGCCTACCTGGCCCTCATCGATGCCGCGGTCCTGCGTGCCGAGGAGAGCCAGGCGCGCTGGTGGCCGGTCGACCACCTGCCCTCCGTGGCCCTGGACCACGGCCGCATCATCGGCGATGCGGTCGAGAGGCTGCGGGGCAAGCTCTGGTGGTCCAACATCAGCGTCGGGCTCCTTCCCGAGCGCTTCACCATGCCGCAGGCGCGTCGCGTCTTCGAGGCCATCAGCGGCGTGCGCTACGAGCCGAGCAACTTCCGTCGTGAGCTGGAGCGGAGTGGCCTGGTGCGGCCCACCGGTTTCCTCGCCAAGGGTGGGCTGGGCCGTCCCGCCACCCTCTACGAGTTCGTCTCGCGGCAGCCGGCCTGGTCGGTGCGCCGGTCGCGAGCGCCCGCCACCCTGACCGGCGCGTGACGCATCAGGCCGCAGGATGAGCGATCCGCTGTACTGCGACGAATACCTCCTGACCATGGCCCAATCATTCTGGCGCCATGGTGAGACGGGCGAGGCGGTCTTCGACCTCGCCGTCCGCGACATGCCGCCGCACCGTGCCTACCTCGTCGCCGCTGGGCTCCAGCCGGCTCTCGACCACCTGCTGTCGCTGCACTTCGACGCCGGGACGGTCGACTGGCTGCGTGTCACCGGGAAGTACGAGGAGGGCTTTCTCGCATTTCTGAGCGGGTTGCGGTTCACTGGCGATGTCGACGCCATCGCCGAGGGCACAGTTGTCGGTGCGGGCGCGCCACTCCTCAGGGTGCGTGGGCCGCGCATCGAGGCGACCATCCTCGAGTCCGCCCTCCTCGCCATCGTCAACCACGAGGTGATGGTGGCGAGCAAGACCGCTCGCATCGTCGAGGCCGCGCGGGGGCGAGAGGTCTGGGACTTCTCGCTGCGCCGCCTCCACGGCATCGCCGCCGGGCTGGGGGTGGCGCGGGCCGCATACATCGCCGGAGCGGCGGGAACCGCCACCGTCGCCGCTGGGCGGCGCTATGGCATCCCGCTCACCGGGACGATGGCCCACCACTACGTCCTGGGCTTCGGCCCGGACGGCGAGCTCACCGCCTTCGAACAGTTCCTGCGCGACTATCCGAAGCGCGCGGTGCTTCTCGTCGACACCTACGACACGAGGCGCGGCGTCGAGAACGCCATCGCCGCGTCGCGGTCGACGGGCGTCCACCTCCTCGCTGTGCGCCTCGACTCCGGCGACCTCCTGGCGCTGAGCCGGGAGGCGCGCGCGCTGCTCGACACCGCGGGGATGAGCGCCACCCGCATCACCGCCTCTGGCGATCTCGACGAGTGGAAGATCGAGCGATTGATTCGCCAAGGGGCTCCCATTGATTCCTTCGGCGTCGGGACGATGCTCGGGACCTCGGCGGATGCACCCCATCTGAGTGGCGTGTACAAGATGGTCGCGGTGCGCGGGAAGGACGGGGCGCTGCTACCGGTCATGAAGTGGAGCACCGCCAAGCTCACCGATCCCGGCGTGCATCAGCTGTTTCGCGACCCCAGCGGGGACATCCTCGGCCTCGAAGACGAGGCGCTACCCGGCCGCCCCCTCCTGGAGCCGGTGGTGAGGCACGGGGAAAGGCTTGCCGACCTCCCCGACCTCGACCACGCCCGCGAGCACTGCCGTCGCGAGCGCGAGGCTCTTCCCCCAGAGGTGCGGCGCGTCGAGGGCTTCCAGGTATGGTCGATGCGGCGGAGCGCGAGGTTGCTCGAGCTGCGCCGTCAGATCGCGGGCGACGCCGGCGACGCCGCCAGCCGGAGCACGCAGCTCGCCCTCGAGGCTGGCGCTGCCACAATGGATGGTCGGGAGGAAAGTCGGATGCCAGTCGCCAGACCACCGCTCACCGCGCTCATCGCCGTCGACGTGCAGGAGGACTTTCTCCCCGGTGGCTCGCTGGCGGTACCCGATGGAGATGCCGTGGTTGCGCCCCTCCTCCAGCTCGCCGCGGACGCCGACCTCGTGATCGCCACCCGCGACTTCCACCCGCCGCAGCATGCGAGCTTCGCGGAGCGCGGGGGCCCCTGGCCGGCCCACTGCGTCGCCGGTACCCCCGGCGCCGCGCTCCATCCCGCCATCGACGCCGTCGCCGGTTTGGTGGTGAGCAAGGGCCAGGACCCGGAGCGCGACGCCTATTCCGGCTTCGATGGAACGGGCCTCGCCGGCATCCTGCGCAGCCGCGGCGTGAACCGCGTCGTCGTCGCCGGTCTCGCCACCGACTACTGCGTCCGCGCCACCGCCCTGGACGCGATGCGGGAGGGCTTCGATACCGAGGTCGTCACCGCCGCGGTTCGCGCCGTCGACGTCCATCCCGGTGATGGAGCGGCGGCCATCGAGGAGATGCGCCGGGCCGGGGTGCGCGTCGCCGACCAGGTGCCGGCGGGGCTGCGGACATGAGCCCGCTCGCCGCGGAGCGTTGTGAGGCCTGCCGTCCGGGGACGCCTCCTCTCGAGGGCCAGGAGCTGCGGCTTCTCCAAGAGGAGCTCGCTCCCGGCTGGAAGGTGGAGGAGGGGAGGCGGCTGCACCAGCGGCTGCGCTTCCCCGATTTCGTCCGCGCCGCCGGCCGGGCGGTGGAGGTGGCTCTCCTCGCCCAGGCCGAGGATCACCACCCCGACCTCCGCCTGGGCTGGGGCTATCTCGAGATCGAGCTGAGCACGCACTCCATCGGCGGCCTGAGCCGCAACGATTTCATCCTCGCCGCCAAGATCGACGGCTTGCAGGCTTCGACCGCAGATTCAGAAGAGTGATTACGGCTGTCTCGACCGCCGGGATCTCCGCTCCGCCGCTTCAGGGCGGTCCGCGACGGGGCGACGCCGGCCGCTGAGGAGCCTCCACGAATGGGGAAGGACGCAGAGATCACCCAGCTCTCCGCCTCCGAGACGCCCGAACGGCACTTTGCCGCGGGAGGGATGCGGCCGCGCCCCTGGAGCGCGGGACCGGGCACTCACTTCCCGCTCCATCACCATGAGCGGACCAAGCACCTCTTCGTCACCCGCGGCAGCATCACCTTCAACGCAATGGAGTACGTGGCGCCTGCCGGCATCGTCATCCCCGCCGGCCTGATCCATGAGGCCGAGGCTGGACCGCATGGAGTTCGAATGCACGGAGGCGTTCGAATGACCACCCTCCACGACCTCCTGGAGATCGATTCCGTCGCCGACCCGCTCTTCGGCGAGAACTGCTACGTGCTGCGCCGGCGTGACGCCGACCGCTGCCTCCTCGTCGATCCCGGGCTCCAGGCCGAGGCTGTCCTCCGTCTCCTGAGCGATAGGGGGCTGGCTTGCGATCGCATCCTGGTGAGCCATGGCCACCCCGACCATGTCGCCGGCATCCCCGCCGTCCAGGCGCGGCACCGCTGCCGCGCGGCGATCCATCCCGCCGACCGTCCCCTCCTCGAGCGTGTGGCCGGTTTCCCGGGCGTCCCCGAGGACCTGACGGCGCCCTTCTGCGAGGAGGACCTGAGCGACGGCCAGGTGGTGGACTGGCAGGAGCTTCAGATCGCCGTCCTCCACACCCCGGGGCACACGCCGGGGTCCGTCTGCTTCCTCATCGGCCCTGACCTGCTGAGCGGCGACACCCTCTTCCAGCGCGGCATTGGCCGAACCGATCTCCCGGGCGGGAGCTTCGAGACCCTCCTCTTCTCCATCCAGAACCGCCTCTACACGCTTTCGCCCGACACCGCCGTCCATCCCGGCCACGGGCCGGCGACGACGATTGGGGAGGAGAGGCGGGAAAACCCATTCGTCCGCGCCCCCGGCTTGCCGTAGCCGGAGCGAGCCGGCACGGCGGGGCTGACGCCGTCACACCGTGGGGAGCCGCTCCAGGAGATCATGGACGATCTGGCCGGTGACACCCCAGATGACCCGGCCCTCGGCGTCGAAGAAGTGGACCGGAATCCGCTGCTCTCCGGCGGCGCCCATCGCCTCGACCCGATGCGGCGCGTCACGGAGCGTGGTGATCCGGACCCAGAACCACTCGGCGACCTCGTAACCGTCGCCGCGGATGGCGAAGGGCGCGCGGCGAAGGCCGATCACCGGGGTGAGCCAGAGGTCGGAGCGGCGGGTGAGACGCGAGGGGAGCAGGCCCAGCACCTCGACATTCGCCGGGTCGAGGCCGATCTCCTCCCGGGCCTCGCGCAGCGCGGTCGCCACGATGTCAGGGTCGCTCGGCTCCCGCGATCCGCCCGGGAAGCCGATCTGGCCGGCGTGGAAGCGAAGGTGATCCGTGCGCCGCAGGAAGAGGAGCGGCAGACCCTCCGATGTGGGATCGGCGAGGAGGAGTACGGCCGCCTCCCGCTTGTCTGGTGGCGGTGCGGGAGACGCGTCGGGGTCGCGGGTGACGGCCCGACGCAGGGCATCGATGAGATTCGCCGAGGTCATCACCGTGACTCTGCCCACCGGAGGGGTGAAGACGGTGTGGGGCGCTCTTGGTCTGGGCTCGCCCGCGGCCGGGCGACTCCGTCAGTCTGGGATTCGGAGCGTCGGCGGGTCGCCGAATCTGGCCGCCCCCATGGTGGCCCCGGGTGCTCCGGGGCGTCCGGTCAGCGCTGCGACGCGGTGGCGCGGAGCGCGCTCTCGAGGCGCCAGCGGGCCTCGGCGCGGGCGAGCGCCTCACCGAGGATGCCGGCGAGCTGGCGCTGGCGCAGGTAGCGGGCCGTCGCCTCCACCTCGGCGGTGTCGGCTGCCATCTGCGCCGGGCTCCTGGCGACCATCGGGCTCTCTCCGTATCCTTCCCGGCGATGCCGAGAGGCTGCCTGTCTCACCATGGGAACGTACCGGGACCTGGATCGGATTCGGGTCACGTCCGCCCTGAGGCTTGATGAAGTTCGGTGAAAGCGGTCAGACGAACTGCGACATGGTGTGACGGTCATCGGGAAATGATGGCGAGGTTGCGTCGGTCCCCCGGTTGGCAACGACGGTGCAACGCTCGATGACGCAGCCGGAGCGGAAGCCCCGCCCCTGCCCCCTCTGCGGCGGTGAGCTGCGCCTCTCCCACCGGGAGTATGCCAGCCATGGCCAGTCGATGCCGGTCCTCCGCTGTGGCAGCTGCGGCAACCTGGTGCACGGCGAGGCGCGGCCGGATGCGGAGCGAAGCCGGACCCCGGCGCGGCGCCGACGGCCCATGCCCGACGAGGGGCAGCCGGACAACTTTGTCCTGGATACGCAGACCGCGGATCTGCTCCGCCGAAGCTTGCAACCCGACGGCGCCGCTTCGGATCAGTAAGCGAGGCAGGCTCAGGGATCGGGCGCGCGACTTTGAGGCGGCGCGAGGTCGCTGGGCACCGGGGCCACCGCGAGGAAGCCGCCTCGCGATGGGACGAGATGCCACCCCCCTTCATGCAGCCGAAAGTGATGGGCGCGACAGATGACCACGAGGTTGTGCGGGTCCGTGCTCCCTCCGTGGCTCCAGTGGCGCAGGTGGTGCACCTCACCCCAGGAGGCGGGCCTCCCGCATCCGGGCCAGACACACCCGCGATCGCGGGCGAGTACCGCGCTGCGGGTCGCGGCGTGCGGAACCCGCGTAGCACGGCCGGCGTCCAGGATCTGGGACCCTGGACCGAAGATGATGCGGCGAACGGCCGCGTCGCAGCCCAAACGGCGGGCGGTCTCGGCGGCGATCGCCCCGCCCAACTCCAGCTCGGCAGCCGGAGAGGCCAGCTGCCCCTCCATGGTGGGAAGGCTGACGGTGACCTGCAGGTGGGGCCTCCGTCCACCATGCTGGGGAAGCGCCCCACTGTCGAGGACCATGGCGGAGAGGTCGACCAGAGAATCAGCGAGGCGCCGTTCACGGCTGCGCTCGTCATCCGGTAAGGGGCGGGCGAGAGGCTCGAGGGCTGTCTTGAGCGAGGCCCCACCCTCGACGTCGAGGTACCCGCGCAGGAAGAGTCCACCGCCCTCGCAGCCCTTGAGCTCGAGAAACCGCTCCTCGCGCTGGAGTAGCTGCTCCCTGAGGAAGCGGCGCGGATCGAGGACGTGACGGAGATGGGCGCAGTCCCGCTGCAGCTGGGCCACCGTCTCCTCCTCCGCACGACGCAAGAGGAAGGCCTCATCAATGGAATCAGCGCAGCCCGATTCCGCTGCCCACTGCCTGGCTTGCGCGATGCGCGTGAGGTGGGCAAAGCCAATCTGCCCGTTTCGCAGCGCTTCGGTGCTGGCCGCCAGCGCATCCGAGTGGGCGCCGACCACCACCGCATTCCACGCGGCGGTGCCGGTGGTTCGGCATTCGTCGCTGATCCAGGACGAGGCGCTGGGGGCTCCCTCCCATTCCTCCTCGTCGCAGTCGGCTAGCTCGGACGCACAAGCGGAGAACTCCAACTCCAGCACGTCGATAGCCCGGCGAAGGTGAACCAGATCCTCGCGAATCCCGGCGGGGCTGCGGGATGGCTGCGCGCTCCGCCGGTCGGCGAGCCGCTGCAGGGAGGCGGCGGCCTGGTGAAGCTCCGCTTGGCGACGGGCGGTGGGGGGTTTCCCGGCGCTCTGCATCTACAGATCAGTGTAAGCGTACATCGGTTCGCATGTCAAGCACGAACCTTCTACTCGAGTAGCGGCCGACCCAGAGCGGCCGTCGCCGACCTCGCCGGATCGGGGCAGACGGACTGCGCGCCTAAAGTGATCCTCGCGGGACGATCCACTCCATGGGCTGTCCCGTGATGGCGCCGATGCGATCGAAGTCCTCGTCGTAGTGCCAAACGGTCGCACCCGCTCGCTCCCCGGCGGCGGCGATGATGAGGTCGGCGATCTTGACGCTTCGGTGGTGCAGGGCACGCTGATGCGCGAGCCGCTGCTGAACGTCGCGAGCTCGGCGGAAGGTCTCCGTATCGATGGTGATGGGGATCAGCGCGTCGAGCTCCTCCGCCAGGGAGTCGTAGTCGGGTGCGGAACGGGCCGAGTAGAGGATCTCGAGCCGAACCTGATCGCAGATGCCGAGCCGGTCTTCGGCCAGCTCCGCTTGCCACCGCGCAGCGACGGCCGGGTTCTGGGAGCGATGCCAGGCACTCGTGTCCACGCAGAAGAGCGTCACCGGATTGGCCGCGTCTCGGTGAGCAGGTCGATCGACCGGTCGACCCCGCGGCCGGTCGAAATGCGTTCGCCCAGGCGGCGTCTCAGTGCTTGGCGGCTGACTGCACGGAAGGCCGCATCAACAGTTTCTTTCAGGCCGGACGTGCCAAGTGCTGCTTGGGCGCTGGCGAGAAGCTCATCATCGACGTCGATCGTGGTACGTCTTTTCATCGCCTAAAAGTATAGCTGTCCAGGTGGTTTCAGTAAACGATTCGAGGCAGCAGGCCGACCCCTCGCGCGCCGGCTACGATTCCCCGGTGAGCGATCCGGAGGCGCACGGAGACTCGCCCGATGCCCGCTGAGAAGGTTCGCCTGCGCATCGGCGACCTGGCCAAGGCGGTACTGGTCACCGGACAGGCCTATCAGGATCCCAAGGACGCTCTCAACGAGTTCGTCTCCAACGCCGCCGACGAGTACGCCGAGGCGGGTCCGGCCTGGCGTGGGGGCCTTGTCCGGGTGGTGCTGCGCCGTCGCGGGCGCCGCCCGGTCATCGCCGTCGCCGACGACGGGCGCGGCATGGATCTCGAGCGCCTGCGTCAGGTGGCGCGCAGCCTCTTCGACTCGGCCAAGGCGGGCGACCCCCGCACCATCGGCGAGAAGGCGATCGGCATCCTCGCCTTCCAACAGCTCGGTGGCCACTGCGACATCCTGAGCCGCCCGCTCGGTGATAGCCGGACGCACGCCCTGCGTTTGGTGCGCGGGGAGGCTTTCGCCACGCTCGATCCGGACGACCGCCGCCACAGGCGCGACCTTCCCGGTACGACGGTGTACATCACCGACCTCGATCCCGATGTGCTGCGCGTGCTGACCCAGCGCAAGGTTGTCGACTACCTTCGCCGCCGACGCGGACCGGCCCTGGCGCGAGGTGACTACAGCATCGAGGTCATCGAGGGGAAGGCCTCGGAGATCGTGACCCCGGAACGGCCCGAGGGTATCCGGCTTGACCTCCCGGCGCTGAGCACGCTGTGGGGGAGACTGGATTGGAATCTCTATGTCGCGCCGCGTTCCGATCGGATCCGCCACGTGGAGGTGGTGGGCCGGGGTGGGACGACCATCATCGACGACATCTGCGAGCTGGAGGAGTTCGATCGATCACCATGGGACAGCGATCAGGTCTCCGGGCAGATCACTTTCGATGCTCTCGTGCAGACAGCGGGGCGGCGGGCCATCGTGCGCGATCGCGACGCCTTTCCGCTCTTCGTCGACGCCGTCCGCCGCATCGAGCCCGCGGTCGAGCGCGCGGCCGAGAAGGTGGCCCGCGAGGTCGACGAGGCGGTCGCGGAGCGCGTCGCCGACCTCATCCGACGGATATTCAGCCGGGTGCTCCGCGAGTTGCAGGACCTGGACAACCCGATGCGCACCCTGGTCGGAGAGGAGCCCGGTGAGGGCGGTCTCTTCGAGGTCGAAACTGACCGCCTCGCGCTCCCCGTGACGGCCGCCGAGAATGCCCCGGACTGGTCAGGCGGCGACGGGAACGTCCCTTCAGAACCTCCGGGGCCGCCGGAGCTGGACGAATTGGAGCGTCCCCCGGTTGCCGAGGAGCCCTCCCTGCCCACGGCCCGGCCGGACCGGCGCCGCAGCACCGGGTTGCCGACCATCGCTCCCGACCCGCGCCCGGGGACGGGGCGCAGCCGCTTCGACGTGGAGGCGGGGGTTGTTCTCTACAACGAGTTCCCACCCCGACTACCTCATGGTGAAGGACGACGAGGCGGCGCTGGTCGACTATCTCTCCGTCCTCGTCGCCAAGGAATACGTCGTCTACAACAACCCGCGGGCCACGAGCGACGAGGTGACCGAGGAGATGGTCCGCCTCCTGGTTCGGCTGCGCCGTCACCTACCGGCGCGGCGCTGAGGTGAGCGGCCCGTCTCCTGTAGACGGCAGGGCATCGCTCTATGCCGTCTCCTCAGCGGTGGCTGCCCGCGGTGGCTGGCAGTACTGGTCAAACCAGGCTAGAACATCCCGCTCCACCTCATCGCGGTCGATGTCGACGGAGAGGCCGTGGCCGCTGCGCGGAAAGGTGCGCCGCCGCACCGCCGGGCTGGAGAGGAGGCGCCGCTCGATCTCCGCCGCGTTGGAGGGTTCGACGACCGTGTCGCGCTCACCATGGAGGATGAGGACGGGCGCGCGCACGGCGACGAGCTCGTCGCCGACGGTGGCGCAGAGGCGGAGGAGCTCGTGGATCGCGCTGGTGGAGCGGCGCCGGTACGACCACAGCTCCTCCATGCCGCGCAGGCGGTAGAGGTCGATCTCGCTTCCCGGGATGTGCCAGCGGTAGAGGTGCTTGGCGGCGGGGAGGAGCCACAGCCCGCGGGCCGCGAGGCGGAGCGGCGTGGCGAGACAGGCGACGGCGTCGATGTCGGGCTCGGTGGCCGCCAGGTGGAGGGCGATGGCGCCGCCCGCCGACTGCCCGCAGACGGCGATGGACGCACTCTCCGTGCGGAGCACCTCGAGGGCGGCGCGTGCCGAGGCGACCCAATCTCGCCACGACGTCCGCCGGAGCTCCTCGGGCGCCGTCCCATGCCCGGCGAGGAGCGGGCCATGACAGCGGTACCCCGACGCGGCGAGACGCTCGCCGAGCCGGCGCAGCTCGGGCGGGGTACCGGCGAAGCCATGGATGAGGAGGGCTCCCCGCTGCCCATGGCCGATGCGCCAAGGGGAGACCACCTGAGGATCGAAGGGATCGTCGGTCCGCGCCGCCATCGGTCTCAGTCTATTGAGCCTCGCGTGCGAAGGTGGTGCCCTCAGTTCGTTGCACCGGGATGGGCAGCACTAGCCAGGGCCGCTCCCCGAGCTGGCCCGGTTCCTTCCGTCGGGACAGCGCCCGAGCTCACCTCCCGTAACGGGCGCTGCCGGCTGCACCATCGCGGACGGGGCGAAGGTCGAGCCCGAAATGGTGGGCGAGGGCATCGCGCACCGCACGTCGGAGGACGGGGTCGTCGAGATAGCCGAGCGGCGCGGCGTTGGCGCCGCCGGAGAGCCGCTCCGCGCTGACGGTGCGTGGCTGGCAGATGATGACGCTCGGTCTCGTCAGGCCGGCCGTTCCCACCTCGACCACGACGTCGCCAGGGTATCGCGCAGCCGTCCGGGCCGCCGTCATGGGGAGGATGGTGACGAGTCCGGAGCCATGGAAAGGCTCGTAGGACACCACCAGAGCAGATCGACGTCCCCTTTGCTCGTGCCCTTCGGTGGGATCGAGACGCACCAGAACGACGGCCCAGCGCAGGCCGCGCGGGCTCAATCGGGCCAACTCTCCGTCTGGAGGGGAACGAAGTCTCGATCGAGAGCTTCTGCCTCACGCCTCAGCGCCACATCGCCGACGGCAGCGGCATATTGCTCAGCCTCGTCGGCAAGCCGCAGCGCCATCGCCAAGTCTTCGATTGCCATCTCGACCAGGGCGTCCTGGGTCGGAGCAACCCTCCGGCGCTCGACCATGTCACGGACCGCCTCCACGGTCGTGCGGGGAAGACGGTAGGTCCGCTTGACCTTCATTGCCAGCAGTTTAGCACGTCATTTGACGTGTCATGAGGGGGCAAGGGGGCAACGCGGGCGATTGGTGCAACCTGGATCTGCCATGACCGATGTCCTCGGCGGCCGGCCGTCGCACCCGGACCGCCGTCACGGCTTGGCCCAGTCGGCTGGAGATCGAGAGACCGTCAGGAGGCCCGCCAAGACGGCGGCCAGCACACCAAGCGACGCGGCGAGCGCCGCGGTCTGCGAGATGTGCAGGAGGAGCAGGGCACCGCCCAGCGCTCCAACGAACATCGCGGCCACGCTCACCGTCCGCCTACCCGCCTTGGAGCCCGGGCCGCCCAGCCACGCTCCGTCGGCGAAGATCCCGGTGAGCGTCAGCATGAGCACCGAGGTGGTGAGATCCGGGACGGCCAGCCTGCGCACGGTGGCGTTCTGCAGGCCCATGGCTATGGCCATGACGCAGACCAGAACGTATCGCCTGGCCCCTTCGTGTGAGGCCGCTCACCAGGGTCGCCACCAGAAGAAGAGACGTCTCCAGGGCCAGGGCCGTGGCCAGGAGACGGCCCCGATGACCGGGGGCTCGGTAGGCGAGGCGCCCACCCACCACCGCTCCGAGGGCAAAGGAGGCGAGGGCGGTGAGGCTGGTGCCGATGGAGAAGCCGCCGGCGACGGCCAGCGCAAAGCCGAGAAAGACGACGTTGCCGGTCATGTTGGCGACAAAGACGTGACCCAGGGAGAGGTAGGAAACGGCGTCGACGATCCCGGTGACCGCCGTCAGCACCACGAGCGCGGGAGAGAGGGGCCCGCTGCGGTCGCCGCGGGCCGGTATGAGCGTGCGCCAGGCTTCGATCGAGACAGCCATCATCGTCATCTCCTCCTCGGGCGGCCTCTGGACGGCATCTGGGCCGCCTGAGACTAGCGCGGCCAGGGGGGCCCGGCCCGGCCTCGCCGGCGGCGGGTGCTACCGTGCGCCTGCCAATGACCGACGTCCTCGTCGCCGCGCTCAACGAGGTCGTCGAGGGCCGCGACCTCGACGAGGAGACCGCCCGGGCGGTCATGGATCGCTTCATGGACGGCGCCGCGGTGCCGGCGCAGGTGGGCGCCCTGCTCGCCGCTCTCCGGCTCAAGGGGGAGACCGTCGCGGAACTCTCCGGCATGGTCCAGTCGATGCGCGATCATGCCCTCCAGGTGAGCCTCGACGGGCCCGCCGTCGACACCTGCGGCACAGGAGGCGACCGCTCCGGCACCTTCAACATCTCGACGGCGGCCGCCATCGTCGCCGCCGGTGCGGGGTGCGCCGTGGCCAAGCACGGCAACCGAGCCCAGTCGTCGCGCTGCGGCAGCGCCGACGTCCTCGAGGCCCTCGGGGTGCAGATCTCCCTGCCTCCCCCGGCGGTGGCGCGCTGCGTCCGGGAGGCGGGCATCGGCTTCATGCTCGCCCCCGCCTACCACCCCGCGATGCGCCACGTCGGCCCGGTGCGCCAGGCTCTCGGCATCCGCACCGCCTTCAACATCATGGGGCCGCTCGCCAACCCCGCCCGGGTGCGCCACCAGCTCATCGGGACGCCCTCGCCCGAACTGGCGGAGAAGATGGCCGGGGTGCTGCTCCGCCTAGGACACCGGAGGGCGGTCGTCTTCTCGGGGCCGGAGGGGCTCGACGAGCTGGTGCTCCATGCCCCGGCGCAGGCCTTCGTGGTGGGGGAGGGGAGGGTGGAGCGGACGGTCATCGACCCCGCCGCTCTCGGCCTCCACCCGGCGCCGGTCAGCGCCCTCCAGGGTGGTGACGCGGCGAACAACGCGCGGCGGATGCGCGCTCTCCTCGACGGCGAGCCCGGACCGCTGCGCGATTGCGTGGCCCTCAACGCCGGCGCGGCCCTCTACGCGGCCGAATGCGTCCCCAGCATCGCGGCGGGGATCGCGGCGGCCTCGGCGGCGATCGACAGCGGGGCGGCCCGGGAACGGCTCGACACCCTGGTGCGGGTGTCCGGCGAGGCGGCCGCGTGAGCCGCGGCCGCGACCTCCTCGCCCTCCAGGAGCAGGACGAGCGGATCGCGGGGCTGCGCCGGGAGATCGCCGGCATCGAGGCGGCGCTTCGGGGTGATGGCGTGCTCGAAAAGCTGCGCGGGGAGGCCCGCGACGCCGAGGCCTCGCGGCGTGCAGCGGAGCTTCGGAGCCGCTCCGTGGAGCGCGATCTCGCCGCCATCCGGTCCCGGGCCAGGACGCTCGAGAAGCGCCTCTACGACGGCTCGGTGCGCAACCCCCAGGAGCTCCTCGGCATGCAGCGCGACCTCGAGGCGCTGAAGCCGCGGATCGATGAGCTGGAGGGCCACCTTCTGGAGGCGATGGAAGGGGCGGAGGGGGCGGAGGCCGGTCTGGAGCAGTCCCGAGCCGCAGTCGGCGCCCGTGAGCAGGAGGTGCAGTCCCTGGAGGCGCCGCGGCGGGAGCGGCTGAGCGCCGCGCCTCAAGAGCTGCAGGCTGCCGAGGCCGAGCGCCGCGAGCTGGCGGCGCGCCTTCCCGCCGCCGACCTCGCCCTCTACCAGCGGTTCGCCGTCCACCGCCAGCCGGCCGTCGTCCGCCTCGTCGGCGACGCCTGCGGTGGCTGCCATCTCCCCCTCTCGGTGCGTGAGGTGAGCGAGGCCCGCCATGGCGAGGGGCTGGTGCAGTGCAGCCGCTGCGATCGGATCGTGACGCGGTGATGGAGACCGTGATCGCCTACACCGACGGCGCGTGTTCGGGGAACCCGGGTCCCGGCGCCTGGGCCTACCGCCTCGAGTGGCCGGACGGGAAGGTGGAGGAGGCAACGGGGGCGGAGGCCACGACGACCAACAACCGCGAGGAGCTGAAGGCGGTGCGCGAGGCACTGCGCGCCGTGCGCCGCCGCATCGCCCTGGATCCCGCATGGCAGATCGTGGTGCGCACCGACAGCCTCGGCGTCGTCAACTGGCTGACCCGGCGCTGGAAGCGGAACGCCAATCTCGATCTCTTTCCGGAGATCGACGCTCTCATCGACGCGCAGGTGCGCTTTGAGCACGTCCGCGGCCATGCGGGCATCCCGGGCAATGAGAGGGTCGATGCGCTGGCCGTGGCGGCGATCCGGGAGCTCGTGGCGGAGGGGTAGAAGGCAAGGAACGGATGCCGTGACAACCTCGATAGCAGCGAAGCCTCGTGTACGATCGCCGCGTTCTGGGCGGTTCCCGCTGCCGTGCGGACAGGGGCCGACGCCCCCCTTGCCTATGTGATCACCGGACGGGGTGCGGCTGCTTGGATCTGATTCGCAGGCTCGCTCGGCGGCTGGAGAAACTCGCCGGTGCCTACCCGTTGTCGTGGACGGCGACCGCCGTCATCCTGCTGCTGGTCGGCGGTTTCCTTTTGCGATGGCACAACTACACCCACGATCCGGCCCTCGGATCCAACGGCGACGAGATCGCCTGGGCCTGGCTCGGCCAGAGCCTCATCCTGCACCACTGGCCCGCATCGTGGTCATACCTCCACGAGGGTCTGCCGCTGAGCGTGATGCGCACATCCTACGGGGTGAACCTTCCTTACGTGAGCCCCTTCTTCGACGCGCCACCCCTGTTCGGAATCCTGGTCGGATACGTGGCGCTGCACTTCGGGCAGACAACTCCCCAGTCCGTGACTGCTGAGTACATCCGCTTCGTACCCATGGTGCTCAGCATCTTGACTGCCTGGCTCCTCTACCGCGTCGCCGAGCGGTATCTGAATCGGGCGACGGCACTCATCGCCCTGGCGCTCTTCTGCCTCACCCCCTGGATGGTGGAGGCGGGCCGGCTCGTCCAGTCCGAGTGGCTGCTCGCCCCGATGGCCTTGGGCGTGCTCGTGCTTGCCGGCAACCGGAGCTTCGGCGCAACCACCGTGTTGCTCGCCCTCTGCGTCCTCGCCCCGCTGGTGAAGGTCACCGGGGTGATCGTCGGCGTTGCGGCCTGCATCGCTCTCCTCACCGAGCGTCGCTGGCTGGTGGCCGGGTTTGCCCTGGTCAGCGCTCCCATCGGCGTGGGTCTGTTCGCGGCTTACGGCGCGCTCGTCGACTGGCACCAGTTTCTCGTGACCTGGCACGTGCAGGCAGCCCGCCACACCAGTCCTATCGCTGGGAGGTTCTTCATCTTCGCCGGCGAGGCGGGTCTATGGAACTTCGTGCCACTCAACGACCCTTTCTGGGTCGTCGGCATGCTTGGCCTCGCCAGCATGACCGTCGGTCGTTCCCCAGGACGTCACCTCCGCATCCCCTTCACCTTCGCCGCATACGCCGTGTTGATGACCGTGACCGCCAGCACGGAGGGTGCAGAGTACTACGGGTGGTATCGCTTCACCGTCGATCCGCTCTGCTACATCGGAGCCGGGTATCTCATCAGTCAGAACATTCCGTGGCTGCCGTGGGTGCAACGTCGCTGGGCCAAGCTCACCCGCACCGCTCCCGTCGAGGCGGTGGCGGAGGCCGGTTGAAGCGGCCGCAGGCCAACCCCCCGCGGGGCGACCGGCGCCGAGCGATTGTCACTCGTGGCGAACGGCGCTCACGATATCGGCGCGGGCCGCCCAGCGCGCGGGGATGAGCGCCGCGGCCATGGCTCCGAGCACGACGGCGGCGGCCACCGTCAGCACGCTGAGCCAGGGAAGGTCAAAGGCAGGGACGAAGCCAGGGCTGCGACTGACCTGCAGCATGGGCACGGCGAGCAGGCACCCCACCAGCGCGCCGAGAAGGCCGGCGGCAGTCCCCAGGAAGCCTGCCTGGGCGAGCACGAATCGCCGAGCCTGCGCGGCGCTCAGACCGACGGTGCGCAGAAGGGCGAGCTCCCGGCGGCCGTTGCGGACGGTGACGGTGAGGGTGTTGATGACCGCGAGCATGGCGATCGCCAGGGCCACCCACGAGATCGCCGGAAGGATCCCGATGCTGTCCCCGAGCGCGCTGTGCACCGACGCCTCAATGGCGCTGACGGGGATGGCCGCCAATCCGTACTGGGTGGCGACCTGCGCGACTTCGGGCGCGTGACCCCGCGTCAGGACCTCGAGGTCGTCGAAGCCGCTGGCCGTGGCACCGAATACGCGCGTTGCCTCGCGCGCATCGATGAGCAGCGATTCCCGGCCGTCGGGCGCGGGAAAGGAGTGGGCGACGATGCCCGCTACCGTGAAGGTCACTGTTCCTTTGGCGCCGACAACCGGAAGAGCCGAGCCCACCTGCCAGTCGTCTGCTTCCGCAAGACTCTCCGGAGCGAGCAGTGCCGGTTGGGAGGCGAGCGCCTCGAAGGCGGTGCTGCGTGATCCGGCCACGAGGTCCAAGGCGCCGTCGCGCCCCTGAAGACGACTGTCGATGGCCGCCATCCCCATGACGTCGCTGTCGACGACGGCGGGGAAGAAGCGCAGGCTTGTCACCTGCACAGAGGCGGCGTTGCTGATCTGAGAGGCGATGTCCGGCGGCTGGGTGACCGCGCTCCGAACCAGGGTGTCGCCGAGGAAGAGGTGAGAGACCCAGGTGTCACCCGCTGCCAGGCTGCCGGCCACCAGGATGCTGGCCCCCACGGCTCCGGCCACAGCCGTGACCAGTCCGGCAAGCGTGAGAGCGGTGCGGTTGCGGCGGCGACGCAGGCTGGCCGCGGCCAGCTCGCCCTCCGGCCAGAGGCGCCCGAGCAGTCGGCCCAGAAGCGCGGTCAGCCCCGGTGCGAGCAGGGGAAGCGCGAGATCGACGGCGAGGAGGAGGGCCACCGCGCCGGCGGCGACGGCGGCGGAGCTGCCCAGGTCACCGAGGGCGGTGAGGGCGAGAAGGGGCGGAATCGCCCCCAGGGCGACCAGGTGGAGACGCTCGCGTCGGACGGTCGCCTCCGCGGTCAGCGCTTCGCGAATGGGCACCCGCGCCGCCAGCGCGGCGGGGATGGCGGCAGCCAGGGTGGCGGCGGCAGTGCCGGCCAAGAAGGTCAGGGCGGCGACCACGGGGCTCACCTGGAGGGGGACCGTGGGGAGCGCTGCGCCGTTGAAGGCCGCCTGGAGGGCTGCTCCGAGGGCGACACCCGCCCCGACGCCGATCGCCGACCCGGCCAGCGCCAAGAGCAGAGCTTCGGCGGTGAGAAGGCGGAAGACCTGCGCTGCGGGCACGCCGGCAGCGCGGAGAAGTCCGTGGTCACGACGCCTCTCCATGGCCGCCAGGCTCACGGTGTTGGCCGCGACGCCGGCACCGATGACGACGCTGAGGACACTGACGAGGATGAGAAGAGGATCGAGCTGAGAGAGTGGTGCGGCGCTGTCGGCGGTGGGGTCGAAGGTGGTCACGGCGCCGAGGTGCTGTCGCACCTCGGCGGCCACCTGCGCAGGGGTGGCCCCGGGAGCGAGGCGCAGCGCCGCCAACGACGTGTGCAGACCCAGCTTGAAGGCGGAGAGGAGCTCGCCGCGTGGGAGGAAGACGGCTTGTTGGGTGAAGCTGGCCGCGACACCTCCCGCCCGAGTGAGGCCGACGATGCGGAACACCTGAGGTCCCGTCCCGGTCGTCAGCAGCACCGCTCTGCCCAGGGCTAGGCTCCCTCCGGGAGGGGCCAGGGCGTCCAGGAGACGCGCGTCGATCGCGATCTGGTCTCGGCTCGATGGGGCGGGCAGATGTCCCGCCGCAAGGGGGATGAAGCGCAGCGCGGCTCCACCGTCATCGATGCCCACCACGGTTACGGTGGTCGGCGACGATCCGTCCTCCTCGGCCTGGGCCACGACCCGCTTCTGGTAGAGGGGGACGACGTCCCGCACACCGGGGAGCGAGCCGAGTGTGGCCAGCTCGGAAGGAGTGAGCCCGGTCTGCGCCGCAGCTCTCACATCGAGCCCCGAAGCCCCTGCCCGAAGCGAGGCCGCCGCCTGTGCCTGGGCGTTCACGCCGGCGATGTCGACCTGAACCCCGAGCATGACGGCGACGCCGAGGCTGACGGCGAACATCGTCAGGGCACTGCGTCCGGGGCGCACCCGGAGGTTGCGGGCCAGGACCGGCCGGAGGCCAGGATCGAGACCGAGGGTCAGGCAGCTTCCGCCGGCCCGAAGCGCGCCGGCCGTCATGCGGCGAGCCAACTCGTCGGCCTAACGGCGCCCTTCCCGCTCACAGGTCGTGGCGTTCGAGCTGGCTCACCAGCCGCAGGAATGCTCCGGGATCGCTGGTCGGAGATCCCTCGACCCGGACCTCGTCGACGACCGCTCCGTCCGCGATCACCAGGACGCGGTCGGCGTGCGCTGCGATCCGGGCGTTGTGGGTGGCCAGGATGGTGGTCTGCTGACGCTCGCGGCAGAGCCGGCCCAGCAGGGTCATGACCTCGTCGCCGCTCGGCCGGTCCAGGTTCCCGGTGGGCTCGTCGGCGAGGAGAAGGGTTGGAGCCGCCGCCAGAGCCCGGGCGATGGCGACGCGTTGCTGCTCACCGCCCGAGATCTCCTCGGGGCCGTGCCCCTGGAGGCCGCGGAGCGAGAGGCTGTCCATAAGCACGCTCACCCGCTCGGTAACAGCCTTGCGTTCGAGACGCGGCGGGTCGTTGTGCGGGCGTCCGCTTCTCAGCCGGAGGGGCAGTGCGATGTTCTCGGCGGCGGTGAGGCTCGGGATCAGGTTGAAGAACTGAAACACGAAGCCGATGTGGTCGCGGCGGAAGGTCGAGCGCTCCCTGTCCCGCATCGAGTAGAGGTCACGGCCGTTGATGCGGACATGGCCGGAGTCCGGCGGTTCCAGGCCGCCGATGATCTCCAGCAGCGTGCTCTTCCCTGCACCGCTCTGGCCCATGATGGCGACGAATTCCCCTGCCCGCACCCCGAAGCTGACCTCCCGCAGCACGGTCCGGGGCACCCGGCTGATGTGAAAGGACTTGGCGAGGGACTGGATGTCGATCACGACAGGGGACGGCGACGGCGTGGCGCCGTTGGAGGGAGGTGCTGGCATGCTCTGTGACCTCAAGCGAAGAGGTAGGCTTCCAGGGTCGCTTCGATGGTGTCGGCGATGAAGCCGGAGCCCTGATACTCGAAAGCGGGAGGCGGAGCTGCGGCGACGAAGGCCTGGGGGGTGGGGACCGGTGTCGGTGTGGGCGTCGCTGTTGGGGTTGGGGTCGCGACGGACGTGGGTCGAGGGGTGGCCCGTCGTGGAGCGGCAGTGTGCGTCGGCGCGCGCGTGGGACGCGGCTTCGGCTTCGGCGTTGCCGCTGGCTTCGGTGCCGGCGCTGAGGAGAGCTGGGCGAACTCTTCGGCGAACATCCACACGTCTGAGTAGCCTTTCCAGGTACGACCCGATGCCGTCTGCGCGCTGCCGATGCCAAGGCTCGTGTAGTGGGGGTTGAGGATGTTATCGCGATGCTCGGTGCTGTTCATGAAGGCGGTGTTGATCCACCGCGCCGCCGCCCCTGGGTCCGTCTCGTTGTCGACCCAACCAATGTTCTCACCCGCGGAGCGGTAGTGGACGCCGTACGCGCTCATGATCGACCACACGTACTGGCCGCACGGCGGGATTTGATGCGAGAAGTAATCCCGGTTGATCATGTCTTGGGAGCGTCCGCGGATGGTCCCCGCGCCGCTGCAGCCGCTGTAGGGAGCGGCCTCTCCGATGGCGCCCAGCGTCCAGTTGTGGGCGAGCGATGCCACGCCGTTGCTGGCCCGGTCCTGGTTGGTGAGGGAGAAGAGGTCAGCATCGGCTGTGGAGTTGGCCATGACCGGCGCGGCGTGCAGATGCGATGCCAGGGACGCGCCGCCCGCCAGCAGGACCCCGGCAAGGAGGAGTGGCGCGTACCCATGCCCGGCGGTGGTTGGGCTGGCATTCAGGAGCCTGGGAGCCCGCACTGCCGCACCGGTGCGATAGAGCGCCTCCCAAGCTTCGTCTGCGATGGCAGGCGCGGCCGGAAGCCAGAGGACGTCAGCTCGAGGTTGCATCGTCGTTGATGACACCGCGCCGTGAGCCTCCTCTGATCCGTCTTTACGCGACCGTGACAGTGCCGTTAGCGAACCGCCCACCTTCGGGGCGTGCGCCAGGCCGCGCACGTTCGCCGGCCGGCCGCGCTGCACCGCCCGGGCCCAGCTGTCCCGAAGCGGTTTCTGTTCCATGTCGCAGAGTTCACGGCGGGGTTCGCCGGAGGGGCGGGTGGTAGTCTTGGTGGGTTATGAAGAGGTGGGCCGGGCGGCGCGTGACCCTCGTGGTGGGGGTCGCCCTCGTGCTGGCGGGAATCGGGATCCTGGGGCTCGGCCTGTACAACGGCTGGCTGGTGCAGAAGCAGGTTCAGGCGCGCCAGACGAACGATCAGAACGCGCTCAACGCCTGGGATCATGGCGGCAGCCAAGCGCTCGCCGGCGCCGTCTCGGGACCACCCAGCTCGCCCACGGCCACCGCGACCGGGAGCGCGTGCGGTGGCGGCGCCAATGGGTACGCGCTGGTCAACTTCAGCGGGCTGTCCCAGTACGGATATGCGGGAGTGGCGGTGGACGGCAACTGGACGCGTCTCGACGACCACTCGATGGTTCACTGGCACGGAAGCCCGGCGCCGGGTGGGGCGGGCAACGTCATCATCGCCTTCCATCGCGAGCCCGACTATCAGAACATCGACAAGCTCTCCCCGGGAGAGACGATCACCATCGAGGACGCCAGCTGCACCACCTATGTCTACACTGTCACGCGGCGTTGGGACCTCCGCCCCAGCGCGGTCAACCAGCTGGCGCCGACCTCCGGTCACGAGCTGACGCTGATCACCTGCACACCGTGGTGGCAGGACTATGACCGCCTGGTATGGCGGGCAAACCTGACGAGCGTGAACGGCGTCCCGTTTTCCAACTCTTGAGGCTTGGCGATCGCCATCCCCTGCTCGAGGACCGTGAGCCGGCCACCGACCACGCTCCTCGGCTGAGCTCTCCGCTCAGCCTTGCTTCCACCGCCTCCAGCGTCGCCATCGCCAGCCGCCCGGAGAGCGACGCGGCGATCGGCAACACATTGTCCGTGCGCTCCGATGGTCGTTGACGAGCTGCGCTCGGGGGAGGTGCCACGCCTGTGGGGTGATAGGCGGCAGGTGCCCGCACATCACGCTGCATGCCCAGGCGCGGCATTGTCACTGTCCCCGAACTCGTAACCGGCGGAGTTGCCTTCGGCACCGTTCCGATGGAGCGCACGGTTGGCCAATTGGGCGACGTGCCCGTTACCTGCACGAATTCAACGGCGGAGACGAACACGTTGCCGAGCGCGGTGCCGCCACCGCTCCACATTTGTCCGGCGAGCGTCGCCCAGGACCCGACGCCGACCTCGTTGAACAGTGGGTTCAAGATGTTCGCGCGGTGCGGGGTGGACCTCATGTAGAGGGTGTTCTGATAGATCGCGGCCTGCACCGGATCCGTCAGCCCGCTGCTCCAGCCGATATTCTCTCCGGCGTTCGTGCTGGTGTAGTCGATTCCATCGGACCGCATCACGGTGAAGACCGTTTCGTTGTTGCAGTTGGTGATGGTGTGTGAGAAGTAGTCGCGATCGATCATGTCCTCGGCCCGCCCGCGGACGGGGTATCCACACCCGTCGTAAACGTTGCCCTCGCCGATCCCGGCGAGCTCCGAATTCCACGCGAGGGGAGCGACGCCGTTCGCGGCTCGATCTTGGTTGATGAGCTGGAACATCTCAGAGTCGAAGCTGCCGTCAGCGGCGACGACCACGGGCCTGCTGAAAGTGATTGCACCGGCAGTCGCGAGGACGATGGCCGCGCCCACCAGGGGCGCCCGGCGAATGCTCGGCATGGAGACCTCCTGCCGGCTCCACCCGGTTGCTCCTTCGGCGGCTCGGCTACCTCCTCAGAGGCCCGTGGCTCTGCGTCCCCTCCTCGCGGAGGGTTTGCCATTATCGGGAGCCGACCACCACAATCTAGTGTCGCCTTCCAGGGCCCGGGGAGGCAGCAACCGGTGTGTAGCCGCAGGGCAACAGCTACGTTACCCGGGGCGCACCAGCCGGTCGACGGAACGCCGGGTCGTCTGCGACTCAGATCGGCCCTGCGTACAGCTCGCAGGACGACGGCTTGCGGGTGACGAGGACGGGGACCGTCACCGTCACCGCCTGGCCGGGCCCGGGCCACGTCCGGAGCGTGAGCCCGCCGCCGACGATGGCTCCGCGCCCCGTGGTGCAGGACGCGAAGAGGTTGACCTGGGCTCCCGCTGAGACATCCCCACGGAGAGCGCCGGTGGCATCGCCCTCAAAGCCCCCGCTCCCAGCGCACGGAGAGCCGCAGGCCCATCGCCCCGCCGCTGGCGGGAAGACGGGGCTGGTCGCCGCCGCCCAGCTGCCGATGGACACGGAGGCGTCGCTGCTCGTCGCTCCCCGGCAGGCGTCGGTGCAGAGGGCGCTGACGGCGAGCGTCTGCCCCGGAGCCAGGGTCACGGCGGGGGCGTTGAGCTTGTACGTTCCGCCCGGATGGTGCACGGCAAAGGTCACAACCACCGACTGTGCGGCGTGGGCTGAGGCTTGGTTGCGGAGCTCCGCGACCGGGATCGCCTGGAGGTCATAGTCGCCCACGCCCACGGCGAGCACCGCGACCTTCTCGGTGTCCGTCATCGTCGGCGCCGCCGTCACGGTGGCGGTCGCCGACGGCTTCGGCGTCGGCGTTGCTGTTGGTGAAGGGGGCAGGCTGCTTCCCGAGCAGCCTGCGACGAGCATGGTGGTCAGGACGATGCAGGAAGAGGCCGAAGGCATGTGCCTTCGGCCTCTTGGCTTACTGAGGGTGGTGTCAGACGTTCTCGATCTTTCCGATCCTGATACGCCGGCCGACGAGGAGTGCGCCACCAAGCAGGATCAGGAGCAGGCCGCCCCACGTCCATGGGGTCGTCGACCCTCCCGCACCGGTCGACGGTGTCGTCGCCGCGCTGACAGCGCCACTTGGGGTTGCGGTCGCCGTCGCGGTTGGCGTGGGCGTGGCTCCACTGACCCCACCGGTCGGTGTCGCGGTGGGAGTAGCCGTTGGTGTCGCGGTGGGAGTGGCCGTAGGCGTCGCGGTCGGAGTGGCCGTAGGCGTCGCGGTCGGAGTGGCCGTAGGCGTCGCGGTCGGAGTGGCCGTAGGCGTCGCGGTCGGAGTGGCCGTAGGCGTCGCGGTCGGAGTCGCCGTAGGCGTCGCGGTCGGAGTGGCCGTAGGCGTCGCGGTCGGAGTCGCCGTAGGCGTCGCGGTCGGAGTGGCCGTAGGCGTCGCAGTCGGAGTGGCCGTTGGCGTGGTCAGCTCCGGGCAACCACCAGTAATCGTCAGCACCATGCTCCCGGTGCCTATAGCGGTGACGTCGAAGGTGACGTTGGCGCTAACTGTGTTGAGGTCGAAGTACGGGGTGTCGAACTTATAGTCGGAACCTGTAAGGCTGGCCGGCGGGTATGAGTTTGTACTGTTGACGTGCAGACTGGGCGTACCCGCCAGCGTTGCTGAATCGTAGTTAAAGAGCCAAATGATAAAGGGCGTGTTAGCGCCAAAGGGATCGTTCGCCGCAGTGCAATCCGCAGTCGTGAGGCTGGAGGCACCTTGGCCGGTCCAGATAAGGGTATCGCTACCGAGGGTCGTCACCTTCGCAGGCGAGCAATACGTGCTGCCAGACGGAGTGCAACTGCTGCTCGCCAACGCGACGGGCCCAATGGAAGTCCCCGAGAGGATGAACATCGTCAGGCCGCCGAGGACCGACAGCCAGCCGAAGCGCTGAATCCAGCCTCCGCGGAACCGCGTCTCGTGACGCCGAGCTTCACGTGCCCGGCTCGAGCGCCTCACCATGAACTGCACAGGGTTGGACCGGCGGCGGCGACGCCGGGCTGGACTCGGAGTTCCGTCGTCCCCTCTCATGGAACCCTCCTTCACCGTTCACGGGTGACCCCCCCGAGCCCCGATTCCCTCCCGGAAACTCCCAAGGCCACCAACTTGTGACCGAAAGATAGCACGAATCACTACACGGAGTCCAGTTGCAACTACTGAAGCGTTTGTCATATCTGATAGTAGTGATCTTATGTTGTGGTTGCAACGCCGAGGTAACGCAGCATCAGATCGGGCCGCTCCAGATCGGGGTGCGCAGGGTACTGTGAGCCGGTGGAGATCGGGCCTCAGCCCGCCGACCCGGCTCACCAGAGCTTCCGGCTGACGCGGACGGGCGGCGACCATCCGCTCCATGACCGGGCCTTCCTCGCGGCCTGGCTCGCCTTCGTCCTGCTCAGCGCGGTCGACTGCGTGTCCACCGTCTACGGGCTGAGGCACCACCTCCGCGAGGCTAACCCGCTCGCCGCCCGCGTCTACACGGGTGGAGGCGTGGCCGCCCTCTGGGCCTTCAAGTTCGCCGTCCTCGGCATCATGCTGCCCCTGCTCGCCCGCCTGCCCCGCCGGCTCGCCCTCACGGTGGCGGTGGTCCTGGTGACGATCATGTCGCTCAACGACACATCCAACCTCGCCTGGATTCTGAGCATCGGCTGATCGCAGCCACACCCGGCCACGCGGATCCGGCGTCTGCACACTGAATGTGCAAAGATGTGCGCATGGTCTGGGTCGTGGACAGCTCATCCTGGATCTCTCTGGCGCGCTCCGGGCTGCTCAGCCTGGTGGAGCGGTTGCCCCTCGACATGGCGCTCCTGGATCTGGTCCATGACGAGGTCGTGGGCGAGGGGGTGCGAACCGGTCATGCCGATGCCGAGCTGCTCGAAGCCGTCCTCGGCTCGTGGACGCGGGTGCCGGCGCCCGGCGGGCGCGACACGGTTGATGCCGCGGTGCTCGCCGCGGCGCAGCAGGCCGGTGGCCTGGTGTGCAATGACCTCGCTCTTGGTCGGCGGGCCCGCAGCCTCGCCATCCCATGGCTCCGAACGGCGGACCTGATGGTCCTGGCGGTCAGGACCGCGGTCATCAACGCAGGCGAGGGTGCGGAAGCGATCGATGCCCTGGAGGCAGCCGGTCGGATCTCCCAGGAGCTCGCGGGGTCCTATAGGGGGGAGCTCCGATGACCCGGACGGTCCGTGTCAATGCGGTTCTGGACGACGACCTGCTGCAGCGGCTCGACGAGTTCGCCCGCGAGCGCCGGGAGGATCGCTCCACGGCGCTGCGCCAGCTCATCGAGCTGGGGCTGCGTGAGCTGGCCAAGCGCGACGCCCTCGACGCCTATCGCCGCGGGCGGATGACCCTGAGGGAGCTCGCTCGGAGGCTCAACCTCGGCACCTGGGAGGCCCATGACCTCCTGGCCGCGGAGGGCATCGCGGTTGCCCAGGGCCTGCGCTCGGAGACGTCAACAGCCCTGGCCGAGGCGCTGGCGGCTCATCAGGGTGGGTGACCGTCGCCCCTCGGGCCTGGGGCACACCACGCTCACGAACGGCGGTCGGCCACTGCCGCTGCCCAGATAGCCGTCCTCCGGACGCTCCCCGCCCCAGCCTGCGACGTTGACATCGCCGCCTCGGGCGATCACCATCAGCAGCGGCATCGTTGCGATCGGTGCGACCGCGCCGGCGAACGGTGACGGGGTGAAGGAGGGAACGCCGATGGCCAGGCGTCAATTGCTCACCGCGACCGTGCCCTTGCTGCTGCTCGGCATGGTCCTTGCCGGGTCGTTGCCGGCTGCTGCTGCCCCGGTGACCGGCACGGACCGGAACGGGACATATCTGGCTCTCGGCAACTCGGTCGCTTTCGGTTACAGACCGCCAGACGGGGTGCCCCCGCCGAGATATCAAGACGTTCAGTCGTTCGTGGGCTACCCGGAGGACGTCGCCAAGGCGCTTCATATACCGGTTTCCAACGCCAGTTGCCCAGGGGAGACCACCGCGAGCCTGCTCGACGACACCGCCCAGAGCAACGGGTGCGAGAACTCGGTCGGCTCGCCGGTCGGCTACCGCACCCTCTACCCGCTCCATGTCGAGTACCAGGGGAGCCAGATCGCATACGCGATGAGCTACCTCACCCATCACCGCCACACCCGGCTGGTGACCATCGACATCGGGGCCAACGACGCCTTCGTGTGCGAGGCCACCACCACGGACAACTGCACCGCGGAGCTAGAGACCCTGCTCGGAACGATCGGCAATAACCTTGCAGCGATCTACACCGACATCCGCTCGGTCTACAGCGGGCCGCTGGTGGCGCTCACCTACTACTCAACCAGCTACAGCGACCCGACCCAGATCGCCGCCACTGAGTTCCTCGACGGGGTCATCTCCACGGTGACTCAGAAGTACGGGGGCTTCGTGGCCGACGGGTTCAAGGCGTTCGAGGGCCCATCGCTTCACCACGGTGGCAATCCATGCGCGGCCGGCCTCCTGGTCAAGCTGCCAGGTACACCGTTCACCTGCAACATCCACCCCTCCGCCTATGGCCACTGGGTGCTCGCGCGTGCGATCGAGGAGGTCCTGCCCTCGGGGACGCCATGACTTCGCCGGGGGCGGCGAGGGGGTGGGTCGCGCCGCCGGGCGCTCGCGCTGATCGCCGAGGCCGTCGTTGATCGTGGTCGGCCCCGCGGCTAGGAAGCGACGGCGGCGGTCCGAGGCACGGGCATCTCGGCGACTGGAGCAACGGTCAAGCGACCGCGGGCCGGCCGGTGCCGTGACCCCTCCGACCACATCGCCAGCGCGTAGCTGGGGCACTCCGGCCTTCCGAAGTAGAAGCCCTGGCCGTAGCGGATGTCGAGGCCGCGCAGCGTCTCCGCCTGCTCGCGGCACTCGATGCCCTCGGCGATCACGCGGGTGCCGGTCTCCGCGGCCATGGCGACCAGGCCGCGGACCACCGCCTGGCGGTAGGGATCGCGGTGGATTCCCGCGGTCAGGCCGCGGTCGAGCTTCACGATGTCGGGGCGGAGGGTGACGAGGCGCCCGAGGCGCGAGTGCCCGGCGCCGAGGTCGTCCATGGCGATGGAAAGGCCCTGCTCGCGCAGCGGCCGGAGGGCGCGCAGCAGCTGGGCGATGTCGGTCTCACCGTGTTCGGTCAGCTCGACGACCAGCCGCTTCGGCTCGACTGTGCGCAGCAGGTCGCGGAGGGCGGGACCGGCCGCAACGGGGGGGAGGCGTTGACGTACAGGCGCGCGTCCGCGGGAAGCTGAGCCAGCACGCCGAGAGCCGAGGCGATGGCGGCGAGCTCGAGGGGCTCGCTGAGCTGAGCTGACGCTGCGCGATGGAAGACATCACCGGGCTCGACCCCGGGAGCGCCGGGAAACCGGGAGAGCGCCTCGGCTCCGATGAGGCGCCCGCTGCGCAGGTCGACGATGGGCTGCAGCACGATGGCCAGGGCATCTCGGCGGAATCGTCGGGAAGCCGGCTCGCCGGTGAGGAGCCATGGAGATTCGGCAAGGAGGGCCGCGGCTGCCTGCTGCGGGCTGCGCCGGCGGATCACGCCGGCACCTTCCCGCGGTGGTGCTCGCGCAGGGGCCGGCCGCGCGGCGTGCGCCGCCGGGCGGCGAGGTGGGAGGGCAGCGACGCCATGGTGAACTCGGGTTGCGTTGTCGAGGCCACCCGGTTCCGCCCCGCCCGCTTCGCCGCATAGAGGGCGGCGTCGGCAGCGCGGATGAGCGCCTGAGCATCACGTCCCCCGGCACTCTCGCCGGCCACGCCGATGCTGACCGTGATGGGAACGGAGAACGCGCCACCGTCGACGCTCATGCGGATTCTCTCGGCGACGATCATGGCTCCCTCCTCAGGGCAGTCGGGGAGGATGACCGCGAACTCCTCCCCTCCATAGCGGGCGACAGTGTCGAAGGGGCGGGCCAGCTCGCGGAGCTTGGCGGCCAGCTCCCGCAGCACCGCGTCCCCGGCCTGATGGCCGTGTGTGTCATTGAGACGCTTGAAATGGTCGATGTCGATGAGCAGCAGCCCCACCGGGTCGGACCGGCGCGTGGCGCGCTCCAGCTCGCGCACGATGACGGAGTCGAAGGTGCGCCGGTTGGCAAGCCCGGTGAGGCCGTCGGACTCCGCCTGGCGGCGCAGCTCGTCGATGAGCCAGGCGCGGCGCAGAGCGAGCGAAGCCTGCGCCGCGAACTGCTGCATGACGCCGAGCACCCGCTGCTCGAGACGGCCGCGGTTGGCGTTGCCGCGCTCCACGAGGAGGGCGCCGATGGGGTGTGTCTCGTCGTAGAGAGGAAGCACCACGACGTTGCGGGCGTCGGGCAGAAGGATGGCGGGCAGAGGGGCATCGGTGGGATCGAGGCGGCGCAGGAGGACGGGGTCGCGGCTCAGGGCAACGCGCTCGAGGAGCGGCGTATCGATCGGAACTCTCCCCACCACAGCCGGAGCTTCCAGGGTGGCGAGCACGATGCAGCCTGCTGGGTCCTGGATGATGATGGCGCCGCGGCGCACGGCGCACGTGTTCGCCAGCGCCTCGAGGGTGGCCTGCCCGATCGCCTCCGGCTCGACCTCGGTCTCCAGACGCCGGCTCAACCGCGCCATCGCCTGCAGGTCGTGACGTCGGCGGCGCAGCTCGCGTTCGTTCACCGAGGAGAAGATGGCGGCGCCGAGGGCGACGGTCCAGAGCAGGGCGACGAGGACGATCAGGTCGAGCCAGCCCGCCGCGGCCGAAGGTCCCGCAGCACCGGGGAGGATCCCGGCCTCTGCGGCGCGGTACGCCGCATACACGGTGAGGGTCATCCAGATGGTGACCTTCAATCCGGTGCGATATGAGGCCAGGAGGGTGGCGGCGAGGGCGTAGAGAGGCAGGAGAAAGCGGAGCTCGCTGGCCACCCCACCGCTCAGCCACGTGACCCAGGCGAGGTACAAGCCGTCGGCGAGGAACAACCCACCGAAGACAGGGAGGCGGCGGCGGCGCTCGCTGCTGAAGAACAGCTGGGCGATGCCGACGAGGGCCAGGTAACAGGCCGTGGAGACGGCGATGCCGCGCAGGTCGCTGGGTCCGAGCGCCGGGGTGGCGGCGACGCCGACGGCCGTCGCCCCCGCTGCGGCGCGCACCAGCTGCATGTGCCGGACGCGCTCGGTGAGGGGGACCATCCCGTTCGCCGCCGGGCGGCGGGCGGCCTTGTCCTTCACCGTCCTGGTGGGGGTCGAGGGGGCCGCTGGGAGCGCGGCGGTGGTGGTGGTCATTGGAACTCCAGATCGGGGTCGGCGAGCAGCGGGGAGGCGGTGAGCTTGGGGTCACGGCGGTCGATCTCGTTCTGCACGGCGATGAAAAGCAGCATCAGCACGAGGAGGATCAGGGGGAAGGCGGCCCCGCCTGCCACCTGGGCGGCGCGGGCGAGCGGGGCGGTGTCCGCCTGCTGGTTCGCGGCTTGAGTGGTGCCGCCGCCGCTGGTGCTGCCGCCGGGACCCCGCGGCCGGCCTCCGCCTCGTGGGGATGCTCCCGGGCCGGTGACGGCGCCGCCGGGGCCCTTGGCGGGCTTCGATGTGGGTGTCGGCAGGGTGGGGGAGGGACTGGAGGTTGGGGCCGGCGTGGAGGACACGCTCGTGCCCGGGGCCGGTGTGGGCGTGGGTGGGGGCGGGGTCGGCGTGCCGGACGGGTGTGGGGTTGGGGTGGGCGTGGGAGTCGGGGTTGGGCTGGGCGCGGGCGTGGGCGTGGGCGTTGGTGTCGGTGTTGGTGTTGGTGTTGGTGTTGGTGTTGGTGTTGGTGTTGGTGTTGGTGTTGGTGTTGGTGTTGGTGTTGGTGTTGGTGTTGGTGTTGGTGTTGGCGTCGGCGTCGGTGTTGGCGTCGGTGTTGGCGTTGGTGTTGGTGTCGGCGTTGGCGTTGGCGTCGGCGTCGGCGTGGGCGTGGGCGATGAGGGGTCGACGACGATCCCCGACTGGGTGGCAGAGACGCCGAGCGAGGCGTCGGTCACGGTGATGCTCTGCGTCCCGGGGGTGAAGAGAGTGGCGCTGAAGGTGTGGCGGCCGTTGTCGGCGGGCGTGAACGTGTATCCGGCGGGAAGCTGCGCCGCGGGGTCGCTGCTGGTGAAGGAGATGTGGCCGCGGTAGCCGGTGAGGGGAGCGCCGTCGCAGTCGGTGACGCTGACGGTCAGGGAACCACTGGTTCCCGCCGTGATCGGCGAAGGAAACCCGCCGGCTTCGAGCGTCTCGTCCTCGGTGCTGGCGATCTCGGTGAGAATGACAGCTGACGGCTGGTAGTCGACGCGGAAGAGATGACCGGCCGAGTCGAAGCTGCAGCCGCTGCCCTCGAGATGGGCGAATGTGCCGGTGACGCGACCAGCGGCCTGGATCACGGTGAACCTGTCGCCCACCGCCGTCCCCGGACCGAATTGCGCTTCCAGGGTGGCGTCGCCGAGAGCGACGTCGCCGCCGCCCTTCCCGCCCTTGTGGGTGAGCAGCTGGTCATAGCCGCTTCCCGGTGTGGTGCCGTTCAGCATCACCGCGAAGGTTGTCGAGGAGTTGAGGCTGACGCCGCCGGCGGTGAGCTGGCCGGTCGTCGCTGGGGACCCCACGGCCAGCTGCCCGCTGCTGCCCGAACCCCAGCTCAGGCCGCCGATGCTTCCCGTGCCGCCGACGTCCAGACCGCCTGGTCCGTCCACCTGGGTGGCGCCGGTCGCGTAACCGATGTTCCCCGAGCCGGAGGCGTCGAGGCTCAGCGTTCCATTGCCGCTGATCCGCAGGCTGCGATGCCCGCCGTGGCCATCCAGGAGGCGCGAGAAGGCGGTCTGGTTCTCGATGTCAAGAGAGGTCTGGGAGAGGACCGTGCTCTGGGTGGAGGTGAAGGTGAGGTCGGTCCCGGTGAAGGTGATGGGGTGACCGCTGTTGGCGTCCAGCTCCACCGGGTTGGTCAGGGTCTGCGGCCCTCCGGCGCCGCTCACGGCGCTCCCCGCCTCGAGGGCGAGCGTCCCGGGCGCCAGCCCCAGGGCTCCGTCGTCGCCGAGCGCGAGGCTGCCGCCCGCCACCTGCACCCCGCCAGTGAAGGTGTTGGCCGCGGCGAGCTCGAGGGTGCCGCTTCCCCGCGCGGTGACGCCCTCCGTCGAGGTCTCCCCGATGGGAGCGGTGATATCGAGCTGCCCCGATTCGCCGATGGCCGCGGAGAGCGACGCCTCCAGAACCATTGGGGCGGCGATGACATCGCGGCCGTCGCCCTGCACCTGGACCTCCCCGGGAGCGGTGAGGACCAGCCCGGCTCCGCCGCCCCCCGAGGCGATGGTGAACGGCGCCGAGGAGGTGAAGTCGAGGCCGCCCACGGGCAGCTCCGTGCCGGCGGGGACGGTCACGGTCACCGCCTGGGTGCCGGAGGTGGTGAACTCGGCGGTGTCACCCGCGGCGCTGGGGTAGCCGTGCTTGCTCGACCCCGAGACGAGCTGCCAGTCGGCCGCGTCCGTCCATAGACCGCCGGGGCCGCTCCACGCGAACACGGCTCCGGTGGAGGCCGAGACGGTGGCGACGCCGGGTGGGGCGAGGGCGGCCAGGAATATCGCCAGCGCGGCGACGGCTAGGGCGGCGAGCCGGTGCTTGCGCACTCGCCAGCGCGTCGCCGCTCCCGGAGGGCCGGTGGTGGTGGGCAAGGGGGGTCCTCTTTCCGTCCTGACCCCTGGCCTCGCCGGGAGCTCCGGCGAGGGGCCAGGGGGACGCGCATCTGCAGTCTGCCGCTATCGCTCTGATCGAATCAATAGGCGCAAAGAGGCTGTCGAACCGGCGACACCACCCCGTGATCGCCTGTTGGATCGCCACCGCCGGATGTGATGGCTTTTCACGAACCCGACCGGGCCGGGCCCCGCGGCGGGGAGTGACGGGCGCCAACCCGGGAGGGTCGCCGGGGTCGGAGCCTCGCGCCAACCTGGCAACCAGAGCGCGACCGCGCCGCGACGGCCCATTCGCGGCAACTGGCGAAACTCCATATATGAGCGGTCGCAGGAGGGCGGTGACGCAGCATGACGCCGTCATCCGCATGGCCCGGCTCCTCCCCCGGCTCGCCAGCCCCGAGGTGGCGGCGGCGGAGGTCGTCGCGGCCCTGGCCTCGCTCGGTCTCTCCGGCGTCGTGGTCTCGGTGGACAGCGACACCGCGGTGCCCCTGGCGATGCAGACGGCTCCCGGCAGCCAGCTGGCGGCCGAGCTCGTGGACCGGTTGGTGGGGCTGCGCATCCCCATCGACGGGTTCCGCGGCCTCCGCCAGTGCGTGCGCCTCGTTCGCCCGTACTGGGGTCACGCCGGGGCCGTGGAAGCCCTGCGCACTCTGGACACCGGCACCGATCTGGCGCACGCTCTCCCGTCCCCGGCCAACGAAACGCCGATTCTCTTCGTCCCCGTCCTCCATCGCGAGCGAATCGTGGCGGCGATCGGGGCCTGGGGCGAGAGCTGCGGACCAGCACTGACGCCGGTGCTGGAGGCGATGGCGGCGATGCTCGGTGCCGTGTGGGGCGGCGTCCCCGCGGAGGGAGAACGATTCCGACCCCTGCCCGTCGCCACGGCCCCGGCGCGTCACCACGCGCTCAACCGGCTGCTGGCGAGCGGGAAGATCGTCGCCGCCCTGCAGCCCATCCTCCGCCTCAACGACGAGACGGTGATCGGCTACGAGGCGCTGGCCCGCTTCCCCCCCGAGATCACCCTCCAAGCGCCCGACGATCTCTTCGCCTGGGCCACCGCCCTCAACATGCAGGCCTCGGTCGACCTCGCCTGCATGAAGGCCGCGTTCCATGCCGCCAGGGAGATGGGGGACGCCGACCTCTTCGTCAACGTCCTCATCGGGACCCTCCTCGACGCCAAGGGGATGTCCGCCCTTGACCGCGTCGTCGCCGAGGCGCGCGTGGATCCGACCTCCGTCGTCCTCGAGTTCAGCGAGCGGGAGCCGGTGCCCGACCTCACCCGCCTGCAGCGAATCGCCGCCGAGCTGCGCAGTCGGGGCTTCCGCATCGCCGTCGACGACGCCGGCGCGGGGCACGCCAGCATGCGCATGGTCGCGGAGGTTCGTCCGGAATTCATCAAGGTCGACAGCTCCCTCATCCATTCGGTCGACACCGATCGGGCACGGCGGGCGCTGGTCGTCGCCCTGCTCTCCTTCAGCGGGCACATCGGGGCGCGGCTCGTGGCCGAGGGTGTCGAGAGCCCCTCGGAGCGCGACGTGCTGCTGTCGCTCGGGGTGCAATTTGGCCAGGGATGGGCCCTCGGGCGCCCCGTCCTCACCCAGCCGGTTGAGGGCCACCCCGATATCGAGGTCGTCGACGCGGGATGGTTCTCCCGCCACCGGGTGGTGCCCGCCGTGCCCCGCACCCCGCCGCCTGCGCCCACCCCTGCGGACGGCGGCTCGCCATCTCAGAGGCGGCGCGGCCGCGGGCTGGCGCGGGCGCTCACCGAAGCGACCCAGGCCCTCCAGAACGAGCACGACGCGATGCGCATCCTCCACGTCATCGCCGATCAGCTCATCGGTGTCGTCCCCGTCCGGGACATGGCCATGTACGCCGCGGACTACGAGACCCACCGCCTCGTCCCCGTGCTGGCCCGCGGCACCGACACCGAGGCCATCCTCGCCGACAACTTCTCCCTCGACGCCGGCATCGCCGGCTGGGCGTTCGTCAACGGGGTGCCCCAGAACATCCCTGACTCCTCAGCGCATCCCTTGGCCCGGCAGGTGCCCGGCACACCGGTGGTGCAGGAGTCCCTTCTCCTCGTCCCCCTCGTCGCCTCCGACCGCAAGCTCGGCATCATCGCCTGCTGGCGCGAGGGGGTGGGCCGCTTCACGAGCCGAGAGCTGGAGGCGGCGTCCCTCTTCGCTCACGTGGCGGCGTCCGCGTGGCGCAACGCCCAGCTGTACACGGAGCTCCTCAACGCCGCGATGACCGACCCTCTCACGCGGCTCTACAACAGCCGGTGGCTGCGGGACACGGCGGAGCGCGACCTGCAGCGGTCGTCGCGGGATGGACGTTCGCTCGCTCTTCTCCTCCTCGACCTCGACCACTTCAAGGTGGTGAATGACACCGCCGGGCACGCCGCCGGTGACCTCCTCCTGCAGCGCGTCGCTATGCAGCTGCGCACCGCGGTGCGCAGCACCGACGCGGTCGTCCGGCTGGGCGGCGAAGAGTTTGTGGTCCTCCTCTACGACGCCGGCGCCGAGCAGGCGGAGCGCGTGGCGGAGACCATTCGCGTCACGCTGCGTGACGTCCCCCTCCCCGGAAACTGCCCGCTGGCCCGGCTCACCGTCTCCATCGGCGTCGCCGCCCATCCCGAGCACGGCAGTGACCTCGATCAGCTCCTCGCCGCCGCCGACCGAGCCATGTACGCCGCCAAGGACCGAGGCCGCGACCGCGTGGCCACGGCGGATCCGGTGGATGCGGGCGCCACGGTGCTGCCGCTCCGCCGCCGCCTTCCTGCGTCCAGGTCCCCGCGGGCGCCCGACGAGCATCTCGCCAGCCGGTCGCGGGTCTGAGGCCGCCCCCGGGGCCCCCGCCGGTCCGGCTTGGGCTTCTTGATGATGTGAAGAGTTGCGATTCTCGGTGCGTTAGGAGCAAATGAGAGGGTCGCCATGTTGGCGGCGGGAGGCCCCGGCCCGTGCCGGTGGGGAGAAAGGAGGAGGCAGACGCATCGGAGCCTCGGGCGCGGCTGCGGTGTGGAAGGAGACCGCGAATGCGATTTCGACCTCTGCTGACAATGCTGGCCGTCGCGCTGCCGGCGACCGTGGGTGGGGCGGCCGCCCTGGGTCCGGCGGGGGCGGCGGGAGCGGGACCCATGCTGGTGCCCCTCGCCATCCAGGTGCCCGACCAGCCGGCGGCTCCGGGGATAACCCCCGCCTGCACCATGCCGGCGACACCGAGCGGCTTCGTCCAGACCTACGCCTCGTACCACTGCTACACACCTGCCGACATCAACGCCGCCTATGACGTGGCGTCCGTGCACGCTGCCGGGGACTACGGCCAGGGCCAGACCATCGTCCTCGTCGACGCCTACGGCAGCCCCACCGCCGCCAACGATCTGAGCTGGTTCCATCAAACGTTCTACCCCAACCTCCCCGCACCGGACTTCAGCCAGGTGTTCCCGCTCGGCAACCCGCAGTACCACAACACTTGCCACAGCAGCGGCCTATCCGGGCCGTGCGCGGCTGCGAATTGATCCGGTGAGGCGACCCTCGACATCGAGTAGTCGTACGCCATCGCCCCCGAGGCGCACATCGTCCTGCTCGCGGTCCCCCCGCGGAGACCGAGGGCGTGCAGGGCTTCCCCAACCTCTTCAAGGCCATCCAGTGGGCGATCGGCAACTATCCGGCGGGGACCATCTTCTCCCAGTCCTTCGGCGTGACCGAGCAGACTTTCGGCGGCGCCGCGGCCACCCAGACCGCGAAGTTCGACCAGGTCTACAAGATGGCCGCCGCCAAAAGCGACACGGTGTTCGCCTCGTCGGGTGACAGCGGAACGACCGGGACCGCCAAGCAGCACAAGGAGGGCACGGCGTATCCCTTCCCGACCGACGGCTGGCCGGCCGCGAGTCCCTATGTCGCCGCCGCCGGCGGCACCCAGCTGCAGTACGGCTGGATGTGGGACCCGACCAGCGCCAAGGTGCTCAACTACACGCCCTGCAGCGACCACAGCCGTGACAGCGAGGCGGTCTGGAACGAGGCCTGGCTACCTGCCGCTACGGGTGGTGGTCCAAGCGCCATCTACTCGCGGCCTTCCTACCAGGACGGCCAGGCCGGCGTCATCGGCGGCAACGCCCGCGGCGTGCCTGACCTGAGCTGGAACGCGGCCGTGAACGGCGGGGTGGACGTCTACATCACCGCCTACCGGAACTACCAGCGGGCGGCCCGGCACGTCTACGGCGGCACCTTCGCAGCCTCTCCGCAGCTCTCCGGCGTGATCGCGCTCGCCGACGAGATGCTCCCCGCGGGGACGACCGTCGGCGCCCTGAACCCGTGGCTCTACAAGCTGATGGACACGACCGGAACGTCGAGCTCGAGCTTCACCGGCAGCACCGACTTCCGCGACATCGTGCCGCAGACGTATGGCATCTACACCCTGGAGAACAACACCTTGGGCGCCAACCCGGACGGCTCCACCCCGACTGGCGGGGTGCCCGGCTGGCCCACCCTCAGCGGATGGGACATGACGAACGGATTCGGCACGCCTCGGGTGGCCCAGTTCATCACCGACCTGGACAACCTCATCACGAGCTGAGCCCAGCTGGACGAGGGTGCGGCGCCGGCGCGGCGCCGCACCCGACTTCGGCTCGCTGGCGAGTTCCGGGACGCGCCCGCCAACTCCACGTGACGTGCCTCGCGGCTGATCGTGGCGCTGCCTGGCGGGGGAACGCGCCCGGCTTCCGGCATAGGCGGCTGGTCAGAATGCAGTCCTGCGCAGCGGCCCCAACGTTGCCACACGGGCTGGCCATCAGACCGTCCATGCCGCCGTCCTGTCGGCCGCCGGCAGAGCCGACGGGCTCGTGAGCAACGACCTCGCGCTCGGGCGGCAAGCCAAGAGCCTGGACATCTGCTGGCTTCGGGCGGCCGACCTGGTAACCGACCTCCACCAGCTCCTCGACGCCGCCGACCGCGCCATGTACGTCGCCAAGGGTGAGGGCCGCGACCGCGTCGCCGCGGCCGCTGTCATGCACCGAGAGGCGACGGTACTGCCGATGCACCGGCGGACCGATGGGACGCGGATGCCTCGCCCGTGGCGCGAACGCCTCGCCGGCCGGTCGCACAGCTCGCTGCCCTGACCACTTGGACCAGGCTTCGGCTCGCCACATCTCACGACCCGGATCCACCAGAGTGCAACCGATCCGTGACAAAATGATCGTGATCGTTGCATTTGCATTCCGAGGTTCGCAATTTGGGCTCATGCCTTCTACCTCGACTTTCGGAGCGCCAGGATAAACCGGCATAGAGGAGAAGATGGAAGAGCTTCACGTCGAAGGGCCAGCGACCCACGACGACCCCGAGCCGTGCGTCGGCGTCCGTAAGGGCGACGACGAAGCGTCGGCAGGGGCACGTGCAGGCCGGGATATTGAGCCACGAAATGAGCAGATCGAGGTGCCGACGTTGTCGAAAGTGCGGAAGGCAACATCGCCCGCAGCGCTAGCGCGAGCTGCTGGCGAACCTCGCGTGGTCGAAGGCCCCGGGCATGCACGGAACCTCTATGCGCGAGAACTGGGGTGTGTCCTGAAAGGAGAGTAATGCCGATGTAGAAGGTCGGAAGCACGATCCATGCCGTACCGGCGATGGAGGAAGGCCCTCCGAGGTCCCCGTGCAGGCGGGGTCCTCAAACCACCGCAGTGTCATGCCGGTCAAGAGCCGGGGTGGGAAGCGACTGCGGTCAATGGTCCGCCACCAGCGGATCAGGTGAGCGACGAGAAGACGAACATGTGTGAACCACTGCTGACGCGTCGAAATGTGAAAATGACATCAGAATTGGGGTTGCCCGGTTGCCCCGAGAGGAAGGCGCACCCGTGGGGTGCGCCCTCAGCCAGGGAGCTGCCTGCGTGCGGCCCTGGCGGTGTCCGGCGTATAGGTGGCGTGAGCTCGTTGCAGGCGCTGGTAGGGAACAGGAGAACCTGTCGCCTCGATACCCCGTGGTCAGCTGAAAGGGGCGCCGATAGCACCCCGCTGATCGCAAGAGGGAGAACCGCAAGCGAGGAACACCGCAAGCGGCAGAGTACCGATGCGAGGCACAGGGGCGGGCCGTCTCGTAGTAGTGATGAAGGTCTTGTAATGAGGCTGGAGCGAAGGGGACGGACAGGTCAGGTCATCCAATGGTCAACCCCGCGGGGGAGGAACTGATGGACGGGCCGAAGGTGAAAGGGAAGTCGTTTGATATTCGAAAGCGCCTCATTGTCGAGGCGTGGGAGAAGGTCCAGGCAAACGCCGGGGCTCCAGGTGTGGATACCGTCAGCATCACCGAATTCACCCGCAAGGAGAGGGACAACCTCTATACGCTGTGGAATCGGCTGAGCTCTGGGAGTTATTTCCCGGGAGCGGTGCGCGCGGTGGAGATACCCAAGGATCACGGGGCAGGGGTCAGGGTTTTAGGGGTCCCCAACGTGGTGGATCGCATTGCCCAGACTGCAGCGTCGAGGCTGCTGGAAGGGAAGCTTGAGCCGATCTTCCACCCCGATAGTTACGGATATCGTCCCGGGCGGAGTGCCCACGACGCACTGGCCGTAGCTAAAAAGCGGTGTTGGATGTATGACTGGGTGTTGGATCTTGACATCCAGAACTTTTTCGATAGCGTTCCCCATGATCTGCTGTTGAAGGCGGTCGCTCACCATACCGACGAGCGGTGGGTCCTGCTCTACATCGAGCGGTGGCTGAAAGCCCCTATGCAGATGGGAGACGGAACCCTTGTGCCACGAGAGAAGGGAACCCCACAGGGATCCCCGATCTCGCCCGTCCTAGCCAACCTGTTCATGCACTACGCGTTGGATAGCTGGATGGCCCGGGAGCACCCGGACTGTCCATTCGAGCGTTATGCAGATGATAGTGTTGTCCACTGCAAAACCGAGAACCAGGCTCAAAACTTGTTGAGCGCGATCGAGAAACGGCTTGAGTCCCTTGGCCTCAGGCTGCATCCTGACAAGACGAAGATCGTCTACTGCAAAGACGGCAATCGTCGGGGTGAGGCGGAGCACACTAGCTTCGACTACCTCGGCTATACCTTTCGGGTGCGTCGTGCCTTTGGTCGGCGAGGGCCCTTCATGGGCTTTCTCCCGGCGATGAGTAACACGGCGTGGAAGTCGGTCGGCAAGACGATGCGGAGCTGGCATCTTAATCGACGGAGTGGAACGGACCTATCCGGTCTTGCCGGGGCCATCAACGCCCAGGTTCGGGGCTGGATCAACTATTACGGGGCCTTCTATCGCTCCGAGTTGCGCTCCCTGGCGCTGCGCATTGACGAGCATGTCATCCGATGGGCAATGCAGAAGTTCAAGCGACTGCGTGGGCAGCCGGGTAAGGCGTGGGCATGGTTGAGGGCTGTCCGACAGCATCAGCCACGGCTCTTTGCCCACTGGTATCTGCTTGCGCGGACCCACAGCCGACCTGTGGGGGCCGGATGAGGTGAGAGCTTCATGTCCGGTCCTGGGAGAGCCGGGAGGGGAGGTTCCTCCCGGCTACTCACCAGATCCCGGGCTCGTCCGCTCGGCTGATCACCGGGCGGGCCGCTCAGAGAAGGCTGAGGCCGCACGGCTGAGACGAACGAGCCCGGGAAGTCTGACAGCCCTGTACTACCTGCGAAGTCGCCGAACAAGGCCGTGGCTGCGGAGGCGGTGGAGGAAAGGGGGCTGGCCCAGGGGAACACGATCGGCACCACACACCCCGAACTCAGCGTCGGTCTGGGTGTGTCCCAGGGGCTGGATCGTGTGCGCAAAGCAGCACGGAAGGACAAGGAAACACGGTTCACAGCGCTGCTGCACCATGTCAACGTCGATCGCCTCCGGGAGGCGTACCGGGCACTCAGCCCGCAGGCGGCTCCGGGGGTGGACGGGGTTACGTGGGCGGCCTACGGAATGGACCTGGAGGCAAACCTCCAGAGCCTGCACGCAAGGGTGCATTGCGGCAGCTACCGGGCGCAGCCCTCACGGCGGGCGTACATACCCAAGGCGGACGGGCGGCAACGGCCGCTCGGCATCGCGGCGCTGGAGGATAAGGTCGTCCAGCGAGCCGTCGTCGAGGTCTTGAACGCCATCTACGAGGTGGACTTCGTCGGCTTCTCTTACGGATGCCGGCGTGTGTCCTGAAAGGAGAGTGGGAGCGATGTAGAAGATCGCCGACATGAACCGTGCTATGCCAGCGATGGAGGTAGGCCCTCCGGGATCGCCGGGCAGTCGGGGGTCCCAAACCGCCGCAGTGTCATATCGGTTAAGAGCCGGGGTGGGAAGCGACTGCGGAAAAGGCCCGCTACCAGCGGGTTAGGTGTGCGACGGGAAGACGAACGTGTGTGAACCACTGCTGACGCATCGAAACCGTAGAATGATGACATCGAAACCGGGGGCGGTCGGTACTCCCGGGGCAGAGTGGACCTGCCCGTGGGGCAGGTCCTCAGCCAAGAGGTTGACTGCAGGCTGTCTTGGCGATGTCCGGTGTAGAGGTGGCGTGAGCCCGTCGTGGGCGCTGGCATGGAACAGGAGAACCTGTCGCCCCGATGCTGTCGGCCAGGATGGTGATATCCGGCCGCGAAAGGGAGACCCGCGAGCGGCAGGAACCGTGAGCGGCAGAGTACCGAGGCGGGGCACAGGGGCGGGCCGGCTCGTAGTAGTGATGAAGGTCCTGTAATGGGGCTGGAGCAAAGGGGCCGGGCAGACCAGGATCAGCCGATGGCCAACCCATGTGGGAAGGAGCCGGCGGTGGGATCCAAGCCGAAGGTGAAGTCGTTTGACATCGACAAGCGCCTCGTCTATGAGGCGTGGAAGAAAGTCCGGGCCAATCAGGGGGCGCCGGGCGTGGACACTGTGAGCATCGCCGAGTTCGACGGGCGGGAGAGGGACAACCTCTACAGGCTGTGGAACAGGATGTCATCGGGAAGCTACTTCCCGGGACCGGTGCGCGCGGTGGAGATACCGAAGGATCATGGTCTGGGGGTGCGCGTGCTCGGGGTGCCAAATACGGCAGACCGGGTTGCGCAAACCGCGGCAGCGATGCTGTTGGAGGGAAAGCTGGAGCCGATCTTCCACCCGGATAGTTACGGCTATCGTCCTGGACGTTCTGCCCATGACGCGCTGGCCGTGGCCCGCGAGCGCTGTTGGCGGCAAGACTGGATCGTCGATTTTGACCTCCGGGCCTTCTTTGACAGCGTTCCGCATGATCTGCTACTCAAGGCGGTCGCTCACCACACCGACGAGCGCTGGGTTCTGCTCTACATCGAGCGGTGGCTCAAAGCCCCGATGCAGATGCCAGATGGAACCTTGGCAGCGCGGGAGAAAGGGACCCCCCAAGGTTCCCCGATCTCACCTGTATTGACAAACCTGTTTCTGCATTACGCCTTTGATCGGTGGATGGACCGTGAGTTCCCAGATCGACCATTCGAGCGTTATGCAGATGACGTCATCGCCCACTGCAAAACCGAGGCCCAGGCCCGACGTCTGCTGGCCGCTGTCACCGAGAGGTTCGCGGCCGTCGGCCTCGAACTGCATCCCGAGAAGACGAAGATCGTTTACTGCAAAGATGCGATCCGCCGGCGGAATTTCGAACACACCAGCTTTGATTTCCTCGGCTATACCTTCCGGGCGCGGGTGGTCCGGGGTCCGCGAGGCTACTTCGTGAGCTTCAACCCGGCGATCAGCAATGCAGCGATGAAGGCGAAGAACAAGCAGATCAGAGCCTGGCACCTCAGGCGTCGCAGCAGGACGGACTTGTCTGGCCTCGCTGAGGACATCAATCCTCAGGTACGGGGCTGGATCAACTACTATGGGCGCTTCTACCGCTCCGAGTTGAACTCCCTGGCGAAGCACATCGACCAGCACATCGTGCGCTGGGCGATGTTCAAGTACAAGCGACTGCGGAACAGGCCTGACAGGGCGAGGGCCTGGTTGCAGGGTGTTCGGCGGCGAGAGCCTACGCTCTTCGCCCACTGGCATCTCATCGCGCGCACCTCCGGATGGGCTGTGGGGGCCGGATAACGAGAGATCGTTACGTCCGGTCCTATGAGCGGCGGGGGGTGAGACTCCCCCCGCCGACTCTCCCAGGGCGTGGCCCACACAACGCGCTGGACGCGCTTGCCACCGGGATCCTGCGGAAGAAGGTGACCTGGGTGCTCGACGCAGACCTCTGCGACTTCTTCTCCAAGTGTGATCGAACCTGGATGATGAAGTTTCTCGAGCACCGGATTGGGGACAGGCGGATTCTGCGCCTCATCCAGAAATGGTTGAAGGCAGGGATCGTTGAGGACGGAAGCTGGTCGATGGATTCGGCCGGGGTGGTGCAGGGAGCATCGGTTTCACCGCTGCTCGCCAACATCTACCTCCACTATGCATTCGACCAGTGGGCACACCAGTGGAGGAAGCGATACGCTCACGGTGACGTGGTCATCGTGAGGTACGTCGATGACTTCGTGGTGGGGTTCGAGCATCAGGTGGACGCCGAGCGGTTCCTCTGGGCTCTGCGCGAGCGCCTCGCCCGATTCGCGCTGGAGTTGCATCCCGAGAAGACGCGTCTCATCGAGTTTGGGCGGTTCGCCGCTCAACAGCGGAAGGCGCGAGGACTTGGAAAGCCGGAGACGTTCGATTACCTCGGATTCACGCACATCTGCGGGAAGACGCGGACTGGACAGTTCAAACTTCAGCGGATCACGATGCGAACACGGATGCGAGCGAAGCTGCACCAGGTCAAGGACCGGCTGCGGCAGTACCGGCATCTCCCAATTCCCGTCCAGGGTAGGTGGTTAAGCAGTGTCCTGCGCGGCCATTATGCCTACTACGCCGTACCCGGCAACAGCGCGGCTCTATCCGACTTCCGCTACCAGGTGACCTTGCACTAGCGCCGTTCTCCACGGCGTCGGAGCCAGCGTCATCACCTGCCATGGACTCGGATGGGCCGTCTGGCGAGCCGGTGGCTGCCGACGCCCCGTATCCTGCATCCCTATCCCCAGGTGCGATTTGCTGCCACTACCCAAGGCAGGAGCCCAGTGCGGTAATGCCGCTCGCTGGGATCTGTGCGGGGGGCCGGGGGTGACTCCGGTCCCTACCGCAATCCATTGATGTGTCGTTCGAGTTCGGGCGACTCGGATGAGTCGACAGGGTATGGGCGGATGAGTTGTGTGACTCGATTCCTGCCATGAGTTTGTGGCGAAGTCAACACAAACGCTGAGGAAGAGGAGAGCATCAGTGGTATTGCTCAATCTCCACAAGGAGAAGTCCACTGATGCCCTCAGGCAGCCATCTTCCCACAAGTCTCCGCTCCCTGCTCGCCTCCTTCCGACCTCTCTTCACCGCCCCCAGCTTCATCACCTTCTCCTCGCTGCTCCACGGCTTCTTTGCCCGGGTCGGCGAGCACACGGTCTGCGGGATGCTCACCGCCGCTGGCCTCGCGGAGCTCTGGCACCACAGCCGCGCTCACCGCTTCTTCTCTCACCGCCGCTGGTCGTCCGAGCGCCTCGGTCTCCAGCTCGCCCACCTCATCGTCCGCACCCTGGTGCCCGCCGGCGTTCCTCTGGAGCTGGTCATTGACGACACGCTCTTCCGCCGTCGCGGCCGTCGTGTCTTCGGGGCTCGCTGGACCTACGACGGCGCCGCCCCCGGCCGCACTCCGATCGGCTTCGGCACCTGCTTCCTGGTCCTCGGCATCCTGGTTGATCTGCCCTTCTGCTCCCGGCCGGTCTGCCTGCCCTTGCTCTGCTCTCTCTGGGAGGGTGGCTCCAAGGTGGTGATCGCCCGCCGTCTGGTGCTGCTCATGGCCAACCGCTTCCCCGAGCACACGCTCCACGTCGGCGCCGACGCCGCCTACGCCAGCCGTGACCTCCGGGCCCTGCCCGGGCGCATCACCTGGACGACCCGGCTTCGCAAGGACGCCGCCCTCTACGAGCTCGCCCCGCCCCACACCGGCCGGCGTGGCCGTCCCCGGACCAGGGGCGAGAAGTTGGATTACCTCGCCGGGCTCGCCGCCACCCTCCCCTGGACCACGGAGACCGTGACCCGCTACGGCGTCAGCAGCACGGTGGAGATCGCCCACCGCCTTTGCCTCTGGTACCGCTCCTTCGCTGGCCAGACCGTCCACCTGGTGATGGTCCGCGCGCCTCGCAAGCTCGGCTTCGAGATCGCCCTGGTCACTACCGACCTCGACGCCTCCCCGGCCCGGATCGTGGAACGCTACGCCTCCCGCTGGTCGATCGAGGTTGCCTTCGAGGAGGCCAAGCAGGTCACCGGGGTCGGCGAGGCCCGCAATCGCAAGGAGCTGGCCGTCCGCCGCACCGTTCCCTTCGGGCTCTTCTGCCAGAGCCTGCTCGCCGTCTGGTACGCCACCTCGCTCCACGCCGACACCGTGGTCGCCGAGCGCCGCCGTCAGGCACCCTGGTACCGGACCAAGGAGAGCCCCTCCACTGCCGACATGCTGGCCGCCGCCCGCCGCGTTCTCATCGCTGCACGATTTTCCGCGACTCGGCCTGCCGCGCCGACGCCATCAGAAATTCTTGAAGTCCAGCGCGCATGGGCAATGGCCGCCGCCTAAATGGCGAAAGTCGAGTTCTACGACTCCATGAGAGAATCAGCGGCCTGATGGGGAGTTCCCTTCCACCCACCACCTTCTTGTTGGGGGTCCCCCGCCCCACGATTCCCCTGGACACCCGTTTGGGGAGATGATTCCCCGGCAAGGAGGTGTCCATGAGCTCCACCAGACGTCCCAGCACCACGGCATCGCCGGCGTCCTCGGGCGACCGAGGCCGATGGTCGTCGCGTCGCAAGACTGAGGTGGTCCTGCGTCTGCTCCGCGGCGAGGACCTCGACGCGGTCAGCCGCGAGATCGGCGTCACCGCGGCCGCCATGTCGGCTTGGCGCGACCGTTTCCTCGCCGGCGGCCAGGCAGCAGTGCGCAGCCGCGAGGCCGACGAGCGCGACCAGGAGGTCGTGCGCATGAAGGCCAAGATCGGCGAGATCACCATGGAGAACGAGCTGCTCCGGGAGCGGGCTCGCCGTGCCGAGGCCAACTCCCCTTTTGCGTCGCGGAGGTCGAGGCCGTGAGCCAGACCAGCTCGCCCTCCGCGGCTCGCCCCTACGGTCTGGCCTTCACCTGCCGGGTGCTGGAGATCCCCCGCTCCACGGTCTACGCCACCCGAGCTCGGGAGCTGAGCCCGGCGCCGCCGCAGAAGCGGGGCCCCAAGACGGCCTGGAGTGACGCCGAGCTGACCGAGCACATCCGGGAGGCGATCCGGACCTCGCCGTGGCTGGGCGAGGGGCACCGCAAGGTCTGGGCCCGGCTGCGCGAGGCGGGCATGCGCACCAGCAAGGCCCGTGTGCTGCGGCTGATGCGCGAGGCAGGGCTGCTGGCGCCGACCCGGATGGGTAACCCCCACGGCCCCAAGGCGCATGACGGGACCATCACCACCGACCGCCCCGACGAGATGTGGGGCACCGACGCCACCGGGGGCTGGACCGACGAGGGCAACGCCACCATCTTCATCGCCGTCGACCACTGCACCCAGGAGTGCATCGGCATCCACGCGGCCCGGTTCGGCAACCGCTTCGAGGCTCTCGAGGTGATCCGCCAGGGGGTCCGGGAGCGCTTCGGAGGCTACGCTGAAGGCGTCGCCCTGGAGCTCACGCTCCGCCACGACCACGGCAGCCAGTTCATGTCCCGGGACTACCAGGCGGAGCTCGACTTCCTCGGCATCACCAGCAGTCCGGCCTACGTCCGGGAGCCGGAAGGGAACGGGGTGGCCGAGCGATTCATCAGGACCCTCAAGGAGCAGCTGCTCTGGGTCGAGCGCTTCGCCACCGTCGCCGACCTCCTGGAGGCCCTCCACGCCTTCAAGGACCGCTACAACGAGACCTGGCTGGTCCAGAAGCACCGCCACCTCACGCCGGCCGCAGCGCGAGCCGCCTTGAGCGGTGACACGGAGGCTGCGGCGTGAGTGACGTCATGTTCTTGACAAAGTCCGCCACAACGGCTAGCATTACCGGTGTTCAGGTGTCCAGGGAACCGGCTGCCCTTCAGGGGCGGCACGCTCGGGCACGAGCCTTGTCTACAAGGCTCTGTGTCTCCACCCCGATGTGTCGTATTTCAACAACTGGCTGCGACGTGCACCCGGCGTCTCCTTCCTGAGCCTGGCTAACAGGGTGCCGCGGCGTACGCGGCAGGCGCGGGCTCGGGTGTGGTTTGGAGATGACTCCAATGCCTACGTGTACTTGCGGGGACGCAGCCTTTTCGAGCGCCTCTATCCGATGCCCGTCGAGGGCGAGCCGGTGTTTTCCCGCTGCGGCATCTCCGCCGGGATCTCCGACGGCGCGGGAACGGCCGCCCAGAGCCAGGCCCTGCGCCAATCTGTGGTTGACGCTGTGCGCTGGGGCGGGGGCCACTGCTTCGTCAACAAGCGCATCGCCAACAACCGGCGCATCGAGCTTCTCGCCCGCACCTTTCCCTCAAGCCGATTCCTCGTCCTGACTCGCGACGGCCGAGCCGTGGCCCTCTCACTGTCCCGCGTGGACTGGTGGGAGGGGAGCGTCGTCTGGTGGTATGGCGACACCCCTTCGGCGTGGCGCAAGGCTGGTCTCGATTCCTGGGAGCTCTGCGCTCGCAACTGGGTCGAGGAGGTGCGATGCATTGACGCAGGCCTGGCGGCGATTGCCCCCGAGCGAGTGTTCCGCGTCACCTACGAGGAGCTGATCGCGGATCCATCCGCGATGCTGCGGCGCATCGCCGCCTTCGCAGGAACTCGACGACGACGCCGGCTGGAGGAGAAGTGTCGAGGCTCTGCGCTTTCCCGACCGCAACGACACCTGGCGGACCCAGCTGGACGCGGAGGTCATTCGCCGCATCGAGACGGTGCAGCGGCAGGAGTTGGAGCAGCGCGGCTACCTCTAGCTTCTCGGGAGCCGTGACAGCCGGCATACCCTGGGGAACGCAGGTGCCGAAGCTCTCCGACAGGGCTCACGGAGCGCGACTTCGCGCGTCTGACCTCTTTGCTTGGATCTCGGGGGCTGCCGACTGCTGGCCCGGCTGACTGACCCCGATCGCATCCCCTCTCGGTTGCCAGAAAGGTAAAGGCAGGCCGCCGCAGACTAGACAACGATTACCATCTCTGTGCTCAACGTTTTCCAGCCAGTGGGCATCGTCACCCAGGACAAACAGGGGGCCTCGATGGCGGAGGGTGGAATCCGGCAGTCACGACGACTGCTTCCGGCATAGGCGGCTGATCAGAATGAGGGGTCCGGCGGCTGGCTTCCTCCCCGTCGCCGATGGCGTCGCTTTCCTGTTCGTGGCCTTTCTCGCTCTGCGTGGCTGGTGGTGGGACGGAGACCGTACCCGGGGCCTTGTGGCGCTCGCTCTCGGCTGCCTGGGGTTGGTCGGCCTCGGTCTGGCCCTGGAGATGATGCTCGGTGTCATCGCCTGGCTGACCACGGCGGTGATCGTCTGCTTTGTTCTCTCGGGGGCGGGTCTCATGCTCTATCGGCACGCCCTTCTCCGTCTCCCGCCCTGGGCTCTCGGCCTCGGCTTTCTCGGACTTGCCGGCGCAGCCGCCTTCAGCCTGGTCGCCGGCCTGCCGAGCGCTCGTCTGGGGTCGGGGCTGGAGCCGCTCCAGCTGGCGGCGATCGATCTCCTCCTCGTCGTGTGGTGTCTCACCGTGGCGGAGCCCGCCTACCGGCTGGCACGCCTGTCGAGCGCCCTGGCTCCCGTCCAGCGAGCCCGCGCCATCTCTCTCGTCGCCGGGTACGGCGGCATCATCGCCGTCGCCGCCCTGACCCTGGTCGCGGTGGCCCTTCGGGCGAGCCCGCTGGCCGTCATCAGCGAGAGCGTCGCGCTCGGCTGTGTCCTGCCCCTCTACGTGGGCCTCGCCTCGCCGGGTTGGCTGCGCTGGACGTGGCGACATGCCGAGGACGTGCGCCTGCGCCGAGCCATCCACGATCTCCTGCTCTCCAGCTCGGACCGGGAGACCCTGGCCGGGCGCGCTCTGGAGTGGGCCATCCGCCTCGTGGGTGCCGAGGCAGGCTTGGTGGCGGATGCCGACGGTGAGCTGCTTGCCGTCCAGGGTCTGACGGACCAGGAGGTGCGCGCGCTCAAGGCGAGGGCCAGCGGCACCCTGAAGGTGTCCCTGCTCCGGATCGGACCGGGACCGCGGACCGCAATCGTCCAGCGACTTCCGCTGCAAACGGGAAGCGGACTCCTCGTGGTCACCTCCGGATTGCTGTCGCCCACCTTCAGCGAGGACGAGGTCCAGTGGGTCTCCGCCTACGCCGCGTCGATGGCCATCGCTCTCGATCGCGCGCGTGTGGCAGAGCTGACCACCCTCCGGGAAAGACAGCTGCAGCAGGCGCATGACCTCGCCGTCAGCGCCAGCCGGGCAAAGAGCGAGTTCCTGTCCAGGATGAGTCACGAGCTCCGCACGCCGCTCACCGCCGTCATCGGCTTCGCCGAGCTGATGCTGATGGAGGAGCCGGACGAGCCGCGCTCGCGCCATCTCCACACGATCCTCAAGGCGGGAGAACACCTTCTCGACCTCATCAACGACGTCCTCGACATCGCCCGGATCGAGGAAGGCGCTATGGCCCTGTCCCTGGGATCCCTATCCCTCGCGCCGCTCCTTGCCGAGGCGCTCGATCTCACCCGGCCGATGGCGGATCAGCGCCGGGTGACCGTGCAGACCAAGATCCCTGCCGACGGCCTGAGCGTGATCGCAGACCATCAGCGTCTCAAGCAGGTGCTGGTCAACATGGTGTCCAATGCCATCAAGTACAACCGAGTGGGCGGGTCCGTCGAGATCGCCGCCTCGGTCTCGACCGGCATGGTGCGGATCACAGTACGGGATACCGGGCCCGGATTGCGACCGGAGGAGATGGACCATCTCTTCTCCCCGTTCGAGCGACTCTCGGCGGCGACCTCGGGCATCGAAGGGACCGGTCTCGGCCTGGCCGTGTCGAAATCGCTGGTCGAGGCGATGGGGGGTCGGATCGGGGTGGACAGCACCGTCGGGGCGGGCAGCGTCTTCTGGTTCGAGCTTCCCCTCCCCGAGCCCCAGCTCCCGGGAGCGGAAGGCGACCTTGTCGGCGGGGTGGCGCTCAGCGAATCGGCCTTGCCGCCGAGCCTCGTCCTCTACGTTGAGGACACCGCGTCCAATGTCCGCCTCGTCGAACGCCTGGTGGCGCACCGGCCCGAGCTCACGCTCATCTCCGCACCCAACGGAGGTCGCGGCATCGAGATGGCCCACGAACGCCGCCCCGACCTGATCCTCCTCGACGCCCATCTTCCCGACATGGATGGCGTCGAGGTCCTCCGTCAGCTGGTCGCCGAACCGGCCACGGCCGCGATTCCGGTGGTGGTCTTCTCCGCCGACGCGACGCAGGCCCAGATCGACCGCTTCCTTGGCGCCGGAGCTCGCGAGTATCTGACCAAGCCGATCCGCCTCGCCGAGCTGGTCCGGGCCCTGGAGCGGCACCTCCTCCGACCGGCGGCGGTGCTCACCGCATCCTGACCCCTCGCCGGCCGCGCAGCGAGATCAGCGGATCACAAAGCTGGAGGCTTGGGGTCCCGGCCCCGGGTTGGCGGGTACGGCGATGGCGTCCTCCGCTCCCAGGCCGTCGGCCGTCCCCGAGAAGGCCGGGCTGGTGGACACGCTGAGCTCCCCATTCTCCAGCTCGACCTCGGTGATCGACCCCCGACCGAGGGGCACCCGCCACCGCTCGCCGGGAAGGTCGCGGACGCTGGTGAGCATCAGCCGGATCATCACCGCATGGGTGACGGCGGCCACCGCCTCGCCGCCGTGCCGTCCCCCCATCAGCTGCAGACTCTCCAGGAAGCGCTCGCGTGCCTGGCTGAGCCGTTCACCGTTGGGGCACACGCACTGCAGGGGGTCCTCGCGGTACTGGAAGAAGCTGTCCGGGTCGTACGTTCGGGCCTCGTCCGCGGTCATCCCCTCCCAGGCGCCGTAGTCGAGGTTGGTGAGGCCGTGCAGGATGCGGATGTCCGGCACGCCCGCCTCGTCGGCGACGATCTGCGCGGTCGCGATGGTGCGCCGCAGCGGCCCGGTGTAGACAGCGCTCAGCCCGCGCTGGGAGAGGAAGCGGGCCGCGTCGACGGCATCCTGGTACCCCTGGGCGTCGAGAGGAACGTCGCGCCGGCCGCGATAGCGGTTCTCGCGGTTCATGGTCGTGGTGCCGTGACGGATCAGGTAGACCCGGCACGTCCCGCCGACGCTCACCACCCGCGGTAGCCCGCGCACAACCTCTGCCGTGTCCACACCGGTCCCCCTCTGATCTGCCTCCGTGTGCTGGACAACTTCGCACATCGCCATCTCGATGGTCAACCACCCAGATTGGTCGTCGGGACCCCCCAGATCAGCCCCGCGCAGTGTCCCGACCATGGCGCCGCGGCGGGGTCCTCCCATTGCACCGCCCGGGGTGACCGGGGCGGCAGGACCGCTGTGGTAGCGTGTTATCGCTTGGGAAAAACGAAAGGTTCGGAAAGAGAGCGGCCATGGCCGCAGCGAGCCGACATCCCGCCGGCAGAGCGGCCACGCTTGGTCTTCGTGCTCGGCACCGGGCGGTGCGGGTCCACGCTCGTTCAGGAGATCCTCTGCCGCCACCCGGAGGTCGGGTTCGCCTCCAACCTGGCCGACCGGCTGCGTCTCCCCGCCCGGGCATCACGCTGGAACGGCGTTCTCTACCGCAATCTCCCGGCGGCAGCAACTCGGAAGGGTCGCATCCGCTACGCGCCATCCGAGTCGTACCGTGCCTTCGATCGGGCAGTGTCGTCTCTGTTGAGCGTTCCCTTCCGCGACCTCGTGGCGGAGGACGTGACCCCGTGGGTGGAGCGCCAGCTGCGCGCCTTCTTCCTGGGACGAGCGCATGCGCAGGGTGTGGACATCTTCCTTCACAAGCTCACCGGCTGGCCCCGGGTCGGATTTCTCGACCGGATCTTCCCGCAGGCCCGCTTCATCCACGTTGTGCGCGACGGCCGCGCGGTGGCCAACTCCTGGCTGCAGATGCCCTGGTGGCTCGGCTACCGTGGTCCGGAGAAGTGGCAGTGGGGCCCGTTGCCTCCCGACCTTGCGGCCGGCTGGGCGGCGTCCGGATACTCCTTCGTGCTGCTTGCCGGCCTCCTGTGGGCTCTGCTCCTGGATGCGTACGAGCGAGCGGCCGCAGGACTGCCGGCGGACCGACGGCTGCAAATCCGCTATGAGGACGTCATCGCCCAGCCGCGGGAGGCCTTCCGGCGCATGCTCGACTTCTGCGGGCTGAGCTGGACACCCGGGTTTGAGCGTGGCTTCCGCCGCTACAGCTTTGCCCGGCAGAGGGAGGACGCCTTTGTCCGCGACCTCTCGGCCGCCCATGTCGAGCTCCTCACCGCCGCGCTCCGGTCGCGGCTGGTGGCGCACGGCTACGCCGCGTAGCGACAAGGAGGAGACGGTCAGCGCTCCCTCGGTCAGTCGGCCGTCCCCGGGCTGGGCCGGCGGATGAGCAGTCGGTCACTGCGCCGAACCAGCATCCAGAGCAGCGGGCCGACCACCGCCACGGAGAGGACCGTGAGGGCGAGCAGCATGCCGCCCACCTGGACGAGCTTGAGGCCGGTGGCGAGAAGGACGACGGAGAGCATTCGCCGCACCAGGCGCGGCGGGGCCAGGGACGAGACCTGGGCGCCGAAGAAGACACCGGGGACGCCGCCCACGATGAGCGAAACGCTCAGCGCGAACTGCACGTCGCCGAAGAGGAGGTGGGCAATCGCTGCGGAGCCGACCAGGGGGATGGCCTGTACTAGGTCGGTGCCGACGAGCTGCGGCGCCGTGAGACGCGGATAGAGGAAGAGCAAGAGGACGATGATGATGGTCCCCGCGCCCACCGAGGTCATGCCCACCACCAGGCCGCCGAGAGCGCCAACCAGGAGGGTGGGCAAGGGACGGACCTGGACGCGCGCCGCGGGGCGGGAGCTGAGGTGCTCTCCGCTGGCGCGCTGGCGGAGATTCAGCAGTGCCTTGAGCACCATGCCCCCCACGGCCAGGAGCAGCGCCGCGCCGAGAGCGTACTGCACGATGTCCTGGATCCGCCCGCCGTGGGCAAAGAGCTTGAGCAGCAGCACTCCGGCGAACGCACTGGGCACGGAGCCGATCCCTAGCCAGAGAGCCATCCTGCCTTGGACGGTGCGGCGGCGCAGGTGGACCGCAGCCCCAAGCGGCCGCATGACCAGAGAGGCGACCAGGTCGCTCGACACCGCGGCAGGGGCTGGCACTCCGAAGAGCAGAACCAGCATCGGGGTCATCAGCGCGCCCCCGCCCATTCCGGTCAGGCCCACGATGAAGCCGACAATCAGGCTCCCGACCGTGATGGGAAGATCGAGATGCATTGGGCCCCCCTCGCTCCTCGTCGGGAGCGCAGCTTCGGATCTAGGTACATCAAGTCAATAGACTTGGTGTTGGAAAACTGTACCCGGGAGGACCGCCGCCGTCAACCGGGGTCCGCGGGGACGCCGCGGGCGAAGCCGTTGGCAGCCGGACGGCCTCCGTGTTCCATTGCCTGGCTGAGGGGGCGGCACCAGTTGCGCGCCCGACACCACGAGGGGGAGAGTTCCATGTCCAACGTTGCGACGACCTTTTGGAGCAACCGGCTGATGGCCATCGGCTTGGTCGTGATCGCGGCTGTCTGCGCCGCTCTGGCCGTCTTCTACATGACGGTGAAGAGCAGCTTCCTGGCCAGTCATTACGGGCACCAGCCCAAGCACGCGTTGCTCTTCGCCGGCCTGGCCGTGATCGCCCTCATTGCCGCCAGCATCGTCTGGCGACGCCGGGCTTCGGCCTGAACGTCAGTTCCCGATCGGGGGGGCGAGCGGCTGCAGCGGGGTGCCGCCTCCCCCGATTGAGCTCGGGCCGTTGTTGGCAACGACGGCAAGGTGGGAGAAGATCGCGCTGATGTCGTGGGACCAGGGGGTGCCGGTCCCCGCAGGGGCCTCGAAGGGGAAGCCCCACGCCTGCTGGAACTGCGCCACCATCGATCCCGAGGGCCCCTCCTCCGTGCACACGGCAAAGACGCTGCGGGCGGCATCGTCGACGACGTAGGCGCCGTAGTTCTGCAGGGTCCAGGCGAGCATCCGCCCGGGCTCGGTCTCCAGCCCGAGGGAGCCGATGCTCATGCTGGTGGGCAGTGCGAGCAGAGCCCCCATCCGCAGTGCCGGCACCGTCCCTCCATAACAGCCGGGAGCACAGGCGTCGTGGCGGATCGCAGGCCATCGATAGCCCTGCGGGAAGAGGTCGGTAGCCCCATTCAGATCGATGGCCAGGGCATGCCGGATGCTTCCGCCGGGCACCAGCTCGCCAAGCCGTATCGCTCCACCGAATGAGCTCAATCCCGAGCCGCCGTGGCCGCCGAGGATGCCATTGCCGTACAGGTCGGCCGCCGGCGAGAGGGTCAGGAGGGTCGCGGGTCCTCCTGACGCGCAGCGTGCGAAGGGCTCTCCCTGAACAACGGTCCGCCCGTCCGGCATCACCGCGGCGAGGGTGTCGTTCTGCCCGTCGCTGGCGACGGTGAAGCCCGGCGGTATGGGCGCGCTCGCCAGAGTGCCGCCCCCGGGACACCGGTTGGAACCCGACCATCCCGCCCCGCTGTACTCGATCGTCGTCATCGGAGCCGTCGGGTCCATGACGATGATGTCCGGGTCGGCGGCCAGGTCTTTGTGGGTCCGGGGTGCAAGGTTGGCCGGGATGAAGAGGCTCCGAGAGCCAATCGGCATGTTCCAGATGCTGGTCGCCGCGAAAGGCCATACGTACTTGTTGCGCGTGGCGGCAGAGGGCTTGGGCGTGGGGCTCGGGCGGCGGGTGGCGCTGCGGGGGGCCGTCGCGGAGGAAGAGGGGGTGGTGCTGGCCGCCAGGCTCGGACTGGAACTCGGGCTCGAATAGGGGCTGGGGGGCGTCCACCCGCCGGAGGCCGGGCCGGCAAGGCCCGCGACGGCAGATGGCAGAACGGGGGTCGAGGAGGTGAGGGCGACATCGCGACCGCCGACCGCCGAGGCGGCCACCGCTCCGCTGAGCAGCGCACAGATGCAGGCCAGACATCGCCGGCGGGCCGCCCCGCCGGCGCCACCCCCGCGCAAACGGCGCCACAGGGACTCATGATCGCCCACTGCAGTATCCCCTCGAGATGGCGGGAGCGCGACCTCTGCGGTCGCGTCGCGGCATGTTACCCAGCCGGCTGGGGTACCGTCCAGCCCTCGGCTCAGCGGCCGCTCGGCGCTTCCCTCTCGTGACGGCGGGAGGCGACGGCCACGGGCAGGTCGTCGCTGCCGCTGGCCCGATAGGCAGCGGCCAGATGGCGAACCTCATCTGGCAAAGAGCCGTCGGCCACGTCGGCCAGGCTCACCTCCTCGAGAACGGAGCGCAGGCTGGCCCGCACCGCCATCCATACATCCTCTAGCGGCTCGGACGCCCCCCCGTAACCCAGCTGGGCGACGCGAGTGTCGCGCAGGTTGACCAGTGGCCCGTCCACGACCCGCATCACCTCGGCGAGGCTGATCTGCGCCGGCGGGCGGGAGAGGACGTACCCGCCCTCGGTGCCCCGGTGGCCGGTGACCAGGCGGGCACGCCGGAGTTCAGCCAGGATGCCGAGAAGAAAGCGCAGGGGGATGTCCTGCTGGGTGGCGAGGCGCTCGGCCTTCAACGGCTTGCCGCCCGGCTCGGCGGCCAGCTGCACCATGGCCCGGAGCGCATAGTCGACCTTGGCGGAGACCCTCACGGGGGTGATCCTCGCATCTGAGGTGGCTGTGTGCTCACTGCCCGCCCCGCCGATGGGGTCGATCCCCAAAGCGCGGGATGCGATCCCCCCTCAGCGGGTCGCGCGGAGCCTTCCGATCCGCGCTATCCTGACGGAGGCTGCGAGCCGGCCACGGTTGGGTGGGGGCAGCCCGGTTTCATGAGGGGCCCAATGAGCGTCAGAGAGAGGGTGGGGGAGCGGAGCGCGTGGCCGCTCGGAGCGGCGGCATTCGATGCCATCCAATCCGACCATGACCTGGCGGGTGCGGTCGCGGAGGAGGCCGGTCGGGCTCTGCTGTCGCTTCGGAGCGAAGTCGGTCACGACAATCCCGACGTCCTGCGCGATCTGGGCGACAGGCTATCGCACACGCTGATCACGCTGCGGCTCGCCAAGCAGCGCCCCGGTGATTCGATCCTCTCCGAGGAGGGCGGGGACGGCGCTGCGCGGCTTGCTTCCCGCCGCGTGTGGATCGTCGATCCCCTGGACGGCACCCGTGAGTTCGGCGAGGTCGGGCGCTGTGACTGGGCTGTCCATGTCGCCCTGGTCGAAGGCGGCTCGCCCGTTGCCGCTGCGGTGAGCCTGCCGGCTCGGGGTCTGGTGATGACCACGGCGGCTGTTCCGCCGCGTGCCCCACGGCACGGCGGACGGCTCCGGCTGGTTGTGAGCCGGTCGCACACCCCGCGGCAGGCAACGGCGATCGCCGAGGACTTGGACGCTGAGCTGATCCACATGGGATCGGCGGGCGCCAAGGCCATGGCCGTCGTTCTCGGAGAGGCGGACGCGTACATCCACCTCGGCGGCCAATACGAGTGGGACTCCGCTGCCCCGGTCGGCATCGCTCTCGCTGCCGGTCTCCGGGCCAGCCGGATCGACGGGTCGCCGCTCAGGTACAACCAGCCCAATCCCTGGCTGCCCGACCAGGTGATCTGTCGACCGGAGATGCACTCCCCACTCCTGGTGGCGCTGCGCTGCCGTGTGCACGCGGCGGCCTGATCAGGGGGGGTCCCGCGCTCATCCCGCCAGGGCAGTGGGTCAATCTGTGCATGCTTGACCTACCGAGAGCGGGTTTGCTGTCTGGACGACGACCGGCGTAGGTTTTTGACCGCCTCGACTGGTTAAGGTATCGTGAGGTTCGCCCAGCGGAAGTCGATGAGGGGAGCCCATGGCTGGTTCAGCACCGTCCCAATCGCGCGTGCGTTCGGTCGAGGGACCCTGCCGCATCTTCCTGGTGCGTCACGGGACCGCGCGGGTAAACGCGGAGAATCGATACCGCGGTCGCTGGGACGTGCCTCTCGACGTGCAGGGATACGAGGACGCGGTGGACGCGGCGCGCGCCCTCTCCGGTGTCCGGCTGAGCGCGGTCTACGCCGGGCCGCTGCGGCGGACCATCGCCACCGCGCAGATCATCGCCGACCAGTCGGGAATCCCCGACATCCGCATCCTCCAGCAGCTGACCAACGTCGACTACGGGATGTGGCATGGCATGACCGCGGCCGAGGCCGAGGCGAACAACCCGAAGGCCTTTGGTCTCTACTGCACCTCGCCGCTCGAGTGCGCCTGCCCCAACGGCGAACGACTGGTGGACGCCCAGGAGAGGATGGTGGAGGCGCTACAGCTCATCGGCGTCCGGCATCCGGGCGAGAATGTGGCCGGTGTCACCCACTCGGTCATGATCCGCCTGCTGGTGGCACGGGTCGCGGGGATCAGCGGCCGTGGCTGGAGACTGCCGGTCAGCCGCGACGGGATCGTCGAGCTCCACGTCGAGGACGGCTCGGTCAGACTGGTCACGCCGCTCGAGGACGATGAGGCGACTTCGCCCGTGGCCCCTGCTGGCATAGGGATCAGCGAGCCCACGTGACGCTGGTCGTCGTCTTCGGGACGGGGCGCTGCGGCTCCACCCCCATCGCGGAGGTGCTCTGCCGCCATCGTGATGTCGGCTTCGTCTCGAACGTCGATGACAAGCTGAGCCTGCTCAACCTGGTGGGCCGCTGGAACAACACGCTTCACCGGCTGTCGCCGCCGCGTGACCCCCGGCTGCGGCCCTTTCGTGACCGGCAGAAGATGATCGAGCTGGCCCGGCTGCGCATCGCCCCCTCCGAGGCGTGGAAGCTGCTCGACAGACAGGTTGCCCCCATCATGGCGCAGCCCTTCCGCGACCTGCTGGCCGATGACTGCACTCCCTGGCTTCGCCAGCGACTGCGCAGCTTCTTCGAGCGCCGCATGGCCGCGCAGCGACGGCCTCTCTTCCTGCAGCACCTCACCGGCTGGCCGCGGGTGGGCTTGCTACGGGCCGCCTTCCCCGACGCGCGCTTCATCCACGTCATCCGCGACGGCCGAGCGGTCGCCAACTCCTGGCTGCAGATGGGCTGGTGGCGCGGCTACGAGGGCCCGACCTCCTGGCACCTGGGCCCGCTGGCCGCCGCCGAGGCGGAGGAGTGGGAGCGCTCCGCCCGTTCCTTCGTGGTGCTGGCCGGCCTGGGCTGGCGGATTCTCATCGACGCCTTCGAGGCGGCCCGAAGGGAGGTCCCGCCCGAGCAGTGGATGCAGCTGCGTTACGAGGATGTCGTGGCCGAGCCGCGCCGGCAGGTCGCCGCCACGCTCGAGTTCATGGGGCTGCAGTGGAGCGATGACTTCGGGCGCCAGTTCGCCCGCTACCGTTTCGAGGCTGGACGGGTGCAAGGCTTCCGTCGCGACCTCGATCCTGCCAGCCTGGCTCAGCTGGAGGTCAGCATCGGGGACAGCCTCCGCGCCTACGGGTACGAGACCTCGGCCGAGTGCTGATAACCCGCCCGCCGTCTCTGAGGCTCGTGCCTCCAGGCAATCCCGGTCGACCTCACCGTCAGCCGAACAGGGAACTGAGGTCCCCGTTCCCCGCACTTGCCGCCTGGCCGAGCAGGCCGAGGCGGAAGGCTTCCTCGATGCTCCGCAGGGTGCCGTAGTGATCTCCGGCCAGGCTGACGTTCCGCCGCCCATGGGCACGAGAGGAGATCACCACCATGGGGATGTGACCGCCTGAGCCCGCACCGCCGCAGCAGGAGCCTGCGTTGGCTGAGCCATCACCCTCGTCCATGGTCACGATCACCGTGCTCGCGTAGTCGCGGAACCACGAGGAGGTGAGGATGCCCGGGAGGTTGGCCTGGAGCCAGTTGTCGCCCTGGGTCACGGTGCCGTTATGCATGTCGTCCTGGAGGTTCGGCGTGATCCACACGAAGTCGGGTGCGTTGGCACCGTCGAGCACGCTCACCGCCGCCGATGCGCCGGGGTAGGGCTGGATGTGGCAGGCGCCCGAGTAGTTGTCACGGAAGAAGCCGAAGGGATTGTGCTTCAGCGCATAGTTGCCCGACGCGCCACCCGTGTAGCAGGCGGATGGCATCGATTCTTGCCAGTCCACCCAGGGGATGTCTGCCGCCGTCAACTGGCCGCCGAGGTCGGTGGCGCTGAGACTGTCGGCCGCACAGGAGCTGTCGGACGTGCAGCCCTGGATCCCGCCGGAGCCGATGGCCACATAGTTCGGCTCCGAGGGATGGGTGACCCCGTACCAGCCCGTGGCGCTGGCATAGCCCGAGGCCAGCGAGCAGAGGTAGGGGTCCTGGGAGCATTTGCCCAGCGTCCCCGAGTAGCCGTGGTTCTCCTCCATGACCACGAGAATGTGGGGCCGCCCCCCGCGGGCTGGTGCCCGGGTGGACGGCGGATGGGTGGGGCTGGAGGTGTGGGCGGCGGGTGCAGCACTCTTGCTGTGTGCCGGCGATGGGGTCGGGGAGGGGCTTCCCATGGTCGAGGGCGTGATCGGGAGGGGGAGGCTGATGTCGGGCGTTGGCGTGGAAGTGGCGGTCCGGTGTGAGGTTGGCGTGTTGCCACAGGCGCTGAGAAGAATGGTGGCCAGGGCCGTCACCAGCGTCCCCCAGCGCGAGATCCGCAACGCGCCGGTAGATGCGGACTTCAAGCCCCAGACCTCGCCTTCCCCGTCGAGCATTGTCATCACTCGGTCTCCCCGACCGGCTCGTCAGCAGCAACGCCATCCCCCCTTAGAGAGAGGGGCAGGGGCGGCAGGTCGCCGAGGGTAGCCCCACCGGGGCCCCGAGCGCAAGCCCATGGACCTCGGGGGGCCATTCAGTCGAGCTGGACCCCGCCCGACATCGCGTCAGACGTACCGCCACCGTTTGAGCAGCGGCCAGCTGAGCGCGGTCACAGCCCAGCGGCTCGGGGCGGGCAGCCGTGTCCGCCAGGCGTCGTCCTCGCGTAGCGGGACCACCCCCTGCTCGAACCGAGAATCGTTGCCCACCGCGGTGTGGTCCTCAGGGAAGTGAACCGCCCCCTCTTTGATGAAGTCGAGATCACGCTGCTGCACAGGCTGGCCGGTGAACCGCGCGATCTGGGGCAACGTCTCTCGCGGTGACCTGACCACGTCCTCATAACGGACCAGGAGGCGCGGCGTGCCGGTCTGGGCGATGAGGTCGAAGATGGTGTGGTAGACCATCCAGCGCAGGGTGATCACCGCCGGAGCGTAGCGATGCTTGTGCACCGGGCGATCCACGCTGTCGCGCATGGTCTGACGCTTGGTGGCCGAGTACGCCGTGCCACGGCTGTCCCGGATGAGATGCAGGATGCGCAGGTCGATGCCGGGAATCCCCCGAAGCACCAACGCATAGGCCGGCGCCTTGGTGGAGTCGATGACCGTCGCGGCGCCGCTGACCGTCCCCACCCCCTGGTACAAGCGGTCCAGAAGCTCCCGATAGCGCTGCACCCGGCGGCAGAAGCCGGGGAAGAGGCGGGGAAAGGCGAGCTGCACCAGGTGGCGCTGCCGAGTCACCAGGGGATGCAGAGCCATCAACTCGCCCACCTCCGGAGCATCCCAGCTACCGAAGGTCGCCTCTCCCACGGCCCGCCAGAAGGGGCAGTCAAGGAAGCGCCGCCCGCAGCCGCAGAGGCGGTTCTCCGCGAGGCTGTGGGTGGTGATGAGGCCGAATTCGCCGGTGGAGACGAATCCCGGCAGCTGTCCGAGCATGCGGTCGACGAGGGTGCTGCCGCTCCGCGTGCAGCCCCCGATGTAGAGGACTCTCACCATGACCCGCCTCTCCGTGCTCGCCGCTCTCTCCATCCCGGCTGACCGGCTTCCCGCCAGCATATGGGGCGGTGCGCATCGCCCAATGTAGCGCATCCGGTGGCCCGCATCAATGCGGGCCATGCTTTGCTCGGCCAGGCCGTGGCCCGCAGATCGCCTCTGTCAGAAAGGCAACGCGTCTGCAACGAAGGCGACGGCCCCGCTACCGACGGTGATGGATCGGTTGCAGCGTCGCACATCGCGATGCCGGAGTGTGGCGATTGTAACGGGGATGTAGCGCAGGATCGGGGGTTCCGCGACAGCTGCACTCGCCGAGCCTAGAGTTCGCGCGTCGCAACCGGCGCGCCAGGCCGAGCGGGCGCCAGGTGGTGGGAAGGCTCCAGGAATCGGAGGAGCTCACGGATGACAAGACGTGTCTTTGCTGTGCTCTGCGCGGTCGTGGCGGCGTCGCTGGGTGCTGCCGCCCTCAGGCAAATCCTGACCGGCTCGACCCTGAACCTTGCCGCCGCCTCCGGCCCGGCGCACATCCTCGTGGTCATGGAGGAGAACCACGGCTACTCGGGCACGCTGGGGGACTGCGCAGCCGATCCGTACCTCTGCTCGCTGGCCTCGGGCTATGCCAGCGCCACGGGCTGGTACGGGGTCACCCATCCCTCGGAGCCGAACTATGTGGCCATCGGCTCGGGCGGGATCCAGGGCTGCACCACCGACACCTCCTGCGCCGCCGACTCGCTGCCGGCGACGGACCTCGGCGGACAGCTCACGGCGGCGGGCATCCCGTGGGTCGGCTGGATGGAGTCGATGCCGTCCGCCTGCTACACCGGCAGCGGCTACAACAGCGAGTACGCGCTAAAGCACAACCCCTTCGCCTTCTTCAAGGACAACTACGTCGGCGCCTGCCACATTCAGCCGTACCCGGGCGCAACGGCGGCGGTGTCGGCCCTCGACGGCTCCAATGCTCCCGATTTCGTGTGGATCACGCCCAACCTCCAGGACGACATGCACAACGGGACGGTCCAGCAGGGCGACGCGTGGCTCAAGGCCAACCTCCCGGGCATCCTCACCTCCTCGTGGTTCCGCGACTACCCGAGCACGGTGATCGTCACCATGGATGAGGGCGACAGCAACCCCAACGGGTCGCTGAGCACGGAGCAGGGCGGCCACATCCCGACGGTGGCGATCTCGCTCAACGCCCAGGGCAAGGGACCTGTGAATCTCAGCGGAGACCACTACGGCACCCTGCGGAGCATCGAGGAGGCGTACCGGTTGACCCCGCTCGGGAGCGCAGCGGATGCTGCCAATGGCGACCTCTCGGGGCTCTTCGGCGGCGCAGCTGCCCCGAGCTCTTCGTCGACGGGGACGCCGACACCATCGCCTTCTCATTCCCCTTCATCATCGCCTTCCGCCACTGGGTCGCCTACCGCGGTTCCGTCGCCCTCGAGTACGCCCACCCCTCCCGGGCCTCCACGAGGCGGCGCCGGCCGCAATCCCCTGGATCAGCCATTCGCCTCGAACTCGATCTGGAACATGCCCATCGGAACGGCGGCAACATACTCGTCGGCGGGGTTGGTGAAGCCGGTGAGGGGCCTGGCCTCGGACAACTCGGCTGTCTTCATGGATCCCGCCGCCACGATGACCTCCATCGAACAGGGTCCACAGGGACAGAGGGGCAACCGCTGCCAGGTCGGGGGCAGCGTCCTGGTCGACGCTCCGCTGCCACCCGTCGCCATTCTCAACAACACCGACAACGAGGCCGCCGGCATCGTCGCCGCCAACGGCTCCACGCTGGTCCAAGCCAATCACTTCGCCCGCTGCACGCCTGGCCAGCCGGCGACGGCGGCGAGTGTCAACGCCACCCAGAGCCTCTACGGCGATGGGAGGTTGGGCAACACGGGGGGCTCCGGCCTCGACACGATCGGCGGGGTCACGCGGGTCGGCGACCTGGCTCCCGGCACCGTGACGCGCCACGCGCTCAGCGTCAACGTCTACGGGGCGCAGGACCTCTACAAGGCGAGCGCCAGCCTGTGCTACACGTGGCCGGCGACCCGCTGCGATGCCTACGGGCCGTCGCGATACGGAGGCACAAATCCGGCCCTCCGCATGGGCAGTCTCCTCGCCATCCCCGTCTCGCAGCTCGCCAACCTGCCGCTGACCACCACAGCGGGGCGGCAGCTCGCCTGGACCCTGGCCTATTACGGTGCCTACGTGGTCAACGACTCGGCGAGAAGCGTGTTCGCGGTCCGTACCGAGCAGGGGGACGCCGACTTTCTGGCGTCCTTCCAGCAGGAGTGGGGGTTCTCGTTCGCGACCGTGGGAACCGGGGTCACCGGTACGGTCTCGAGTGCCTGGGCCTCGGACCTGCAGACGATCATCAGCAGGCTGGCGGTCGTGACCGACAACGGTCCCTCGGCGGTGGGAGGTGGGGGATCACCTCTGCAGCCCCTGGCCGCGCCCCTTGCCGGCCAGACGTCGTCCTCCGCTCCCCTCGCGCCCACGGCGACGCCAGCCCCGCAACACGCCGACCGTGACGGTGACCGGTCCCGGCGGAGGGATGACGACTGAGTTAGTCGCCTCATCTCTCGGCGGCGAGGTCCGGGAATCAGACCCGGCCGCTAGGCGAACCAGCCGGCGACATCGAGGATGAAGTCGATGGTGCCGCTGGCGTTGAAGACGGCGACGCCGGTGGAGGAGACCCTGACGTAGACCATGTTGGTGGTCACCTTGTTGTGCAGGGGGTTGATGTCGGAGGTCCCCGGACGGGAGCTGCCGGCGGAATAGACGGTGACGTAGGTGCTGGAAAGGTAGGGGAGGACGGTGGCATTGCCGAGCAGGACGAAGCCGCTGGTGCTGGGCAGGCTGCCCTCACCGGCCGCCTGGACGGTGAGGATGCTCCCGCTGCCGATCGACTGGCCCTGGCAGGGGAGGCCGGAGCCGGCCCGGGTGTCGCAGATCCGGAAGGGCGCCAGGGGATGGAAGAAGAGCCCGGAGGAGGCCAGCGAGTCCGAGCTGCCCCCGAACCAGCCGTTGACGTCGATGAGGAAGTTGATCTGCCCGGCGGCGTTGTAGATGCACACGTCACCGCTGCTGGGATCGATGGGCACCACCACCCGGTTGGCCTGGACGGTATGGGCGGCGAGATTGAGGTTGGAGGCGGTGGGGGGAGTGCCGCAGGCATGGGTGGTGGGATCGGGGGGGTAGGCGGTGAGGTAGGTTCCCGCCGTGCCGTCGATCCCCACCAGGTTGAGCACCACCGCGGCGGCGCTGCCCGAGGGGATGCCGGCCGGGGTGGCGATGCTGACGGCGCGGGCCGCCTGGGCGCCGAGCGGGTTGCTGGTGCCCGAGTTGCAGAGGGTGCCCTGTCCACTCCGGGTGTCACAGACGCGGATCGCCGGAGCCACCGAGTGGAAGCGGCCGGTGGTGCCGCTGCTCTGGGTGAAGTAGCCCTCCACGTCGACGACCACGTTGATGCTGCCCACGGGGTTGTAGACGGCGATGCCGCCGCCCGTGCCCAGCTTGACGGTGACCAGGGCGGCGATGATGCTGTGCGCCGCGGGGTTGAGGTTGGAGGCCAGCGGGCGAGCCGAACCGGCCGGGAAGACGGTGAGATAGGTGGAGCTGGTCGGATCGACGGCGGTGACATTGAGGGTGACGGCGGCGGCCGTCGCCGGGACCACGGACCCGGTGTAGCCGGTCGGCTTGTAGCCGCCCACCGTGAAGGTGCGGGTCTCGCCAGGGCCGAGGGCACCCGTGCCGCACTGCATGCAGGACGGGGACCGGGTGTCCACCGCCCGGTACGGCGGGAGCGGCGTGTAGGTCGTCGCGGGGACGCTGGTCGCGGCATAGGTGTAGGTCGTGGTGGCGGTGACGGGGCCGCCCGAGAGGACCTTGTTGGCGGTGATGGTGTCGGTGCCGCTGGACGCCAACGACGCTGTATAGGTGATCGAGACCAGGCCGCTGCTGTTGGCGCCGAGGTCGGTTGGGGTGGCGCCCAGCGTTCGGGTGTGCCCGCTGCCGTCGATGGCCGTCGCCCCGCCGCTGGAAGAGGCGGTGCTGGTCAAGGCGAGGCTGAAGTCGGCGTCGGGCACCGCGGCGCCTGCGGATGTCTCGGCCTCCACGGTCAGGGAGACATGGGTCCCCGGCGCCAGGCTGCCGGTCGGAGCGATGGGGGTGGCGCTGAAGACGAATTTGGCGAGCGGGTTGAAGTTGTACGCGACGCTATCGGTCACCGTTGGGGTCATCGGGTTGGTGGCCGTGATCACGTCCTGACCCGCCTGCTGAGGGCTCGGGTACGAGGTCGGGGCGGTGTAGGTGATGGCCAAGGCGTCGCTCAGGCTCGTGCCCCCGGTCGTCGTGCAGGTTCCCGCACCCGTCGGGGTGGTGAACGGAGTCGGGCTGGAGGTCAGCGCGGTGGTACCGACGGACGCGGACTCTCCGGTCGCCGACTCCCCCTTGGGAACGTCGGCGGTCGAGAAGCTGAGAGCGACGCTCGCGTCCGGCACGACCACCCCGTTCTGCTCGGCACGGACGCACACGGTGACCGCCGCCCCGGGCGCCAGGGAGGCGTTGGCCGCTATCGGGAAGGGGGAGAACACCACCTCGTTGTAGGCAGTGCTCTGCGCCGCCACCCGTCCGGCGGCTCCCAGCCCCATCGCGGTGATGGTGGCGACGACCGCGACAGCACCGAATAGCTTGCGACGAACCATGACCACGCCACCTCATGCAGCCACCGACCGGGGATGGCACCCCCTCACTACCCCCACAGCTTACCGAATGCCCCGTTCGCCTCGCCCCCCCAATATGGGGTGAGGCGCTCGCCATGGCAGTCCGGAGGCGCGAGGCCTGACGCCGCTCTCACGCTAGGCGAACCAGCCGGCGACATCGAGGATGAAGTCGATGGTGCCGCTGGCGTTGAAGACGGCGACGCCGGTGGAGGAGACCCTGACGTAGACCATGTTGGTGGTCACCTTGTTGTGCAGGGGGTTGATGTCGGAGGTCCCCGGACGGGAGCTGCCGGCGGAATAGACGGTGACGTAGGTGCTGGAAAGGTAGGGGAGGACGGTGGCATTGCCGAGCAGGACGAAGCCGCTGGTGCTGGGCAGGCTGCCCTCACCGGCCGCCTGGACGGTGAGGATGCTCCCGCTGCCGATCGACTGGCCCTGGCAGGGGAGGCCGGAGCCGGCCCGGGTGTCGCAGATCCGGAAGGGCGCCAGGGGATGGAAGAAGAGCCCGGAGGAGGCCAGCGAGTCCGAGCTGCCCCCGAACCAGCCGTTGACGTCGATGAGGAAGTTGATCTGCCCGGCGGCGTTGTAGATGCACACGTCACCGCTGCTGGGATCGATGGGCACCACCACCCGGTTGGCCTGGACGGTATGGGCGGCGAGATTGAGGTTGGAGGCGGTGGGGGGAGTGCCGCAGGCATGGGTGGTGGGATCGGGGGGGTAGGCGGTGAGGTAGGTTCCCGCCGTGCCGTCGATCCCCACCAGGTTGAGCACCACCGCGGCGGCGCTGCCCGAGGGGATGCCGGCCGGGGTGGCGATGCTGACGGCGCGGGCCGCCTGGGCGCCGAGCGGGTTGCTGGTGCCCGAGTTGCAGAGGGTGCCCTGTCCACTCCGGGTGTCACAGACGCGGACCGCCGGAGCCACCGAGTGGAAGCGGCCGGTGGTGCCGCTGCTCTGGGTGAAGTAGCCCTCCACGTCGACGACCACGTTGATGCTGCCCACGGGGTTGTAGACGGCGATGCCGCCGCCCGTGCCCAGCTTGACGGTGACCAGGGCGGCGATGATGCTGTGCGCCGCGGGGTTGAGGTTGGAGGCCAGCGGGCGAGCCGAACCGGCCGGGAAGACGGTGAGATAGGTGGAGCTGGTCGGATCGACGGCGGTGACATTGAGGGTGACGGCGGCGGCCGTCGCCGGGACCACGGACCCGGTGTAGCCGGTCGGCTTGTAGCCGCCCACCGTGAAGGTGCGGGTCTCGCCAGGGCCGAGGGCACCCGTGCCGCACTGCATGCAGGACGGGGACCGGGTGTCCACCGCCCGGTACGGCGGGAGTGGCGTGTAGGTCGTCGGGACCGACGGGCGGTACGCGTAGAGGTAGCCATCCGAGCCGCTGATGAAGATCCGCCCGGTGGAGACGGCTGGCGAGGCGAAGAAGAACGATCGACTGTCCGACGGGTCGGGAACCGTATGGAAGACGACGACGCCGTTCGCGAGATCCAGTCCCCAGAGGGTGCTGGGCGTCGGACCAGTGGTGTTGGCCCCCGTCAGGTCGCCGAGGAGGAGCACCTGATCTCCGAGTGGGCCCGAGACGGCCGGGGAGGAGATGTTGGCCGGGATGCCGGTGTTGTTCCAGACCACGCTGCCGTTGCTGGCGTTGAGGGCGATCTCCCCGCCGCCATACCCCTCGTAGAGGGTGTCGCCCACCAGGGCAGCGCTGGACTGGGATGGATGGTTGTTGCTGAGCTGGTAGTGCCAGATCGACGCGCCTGTAGTGAGATTGAGAGCATAGACGTAGCCGTCCTTGCCAGTGTCGTAGACGACTCCGTCGGTGAAGCCGTTGACACCAGGCAGAGAGATCGTGGCCGCCGCGCCCACGTCGGAGTCGCTGCCCTGCAGCGTCTGGAACTTCCAGTCGATCACCCCCGTCGTGGCGTTGACGGCGTAGATCTCATCATCGGGATCCGTGGTGCCGAACACGACCAGCCGCGTGCCGTTCCCCTCGACCGCCCACGCTGGAGAGGTGTAGGTGCCCGCTCCCAGCTGACCGCTCGGAGGATTGCCGAAGGGTCCAATCCGCCACAGGAGCTTGCAGAACCCGGACGAGCCCGGGGTGACATCCACGGCCCATTCGTTCCCCCCGTTGCCTCCCGGGGTGACGTTGCCGCTCTGTCCGTTGTCGCCGAAGTACGCGACATCCTGTGGGGTGGAATACCCGGGAACGGCGCTCACTCCGTCCTCGATGAGAGGCGATGCCGCGATGCGACCGCCGCCGTACCCGTCGGTGGCGTCGTTGAAGGTGCACTCCGACGCACCCGTCTGCGCGTTGAGCACGTAGAGATCGCCATCGGATGCGCCGAAGTAGACCGCGTTGTTGCTGGTGGAGATTGCCGGTGTGCCCTCGATGTTGGGGTTCTGCCACGACGGGTGGCCCACCGGCAGCTTGATCGTGAATCTCCAGTCGAGAACACCGGTTGCAGCTGAAAACGCCGACAAGTCTCCTTCCTGATCACCGACGTAGACGATTGACTGACCAAGGGTGGGGATGTAGGCGACGGTCGGCGAGCTGTAGGAGATGCACGACGCGCAGGAAGCACCGATCGCCCCTTTCCACGCCAAGGCGAGCGAAGCGGCGGTGGAGGCGTTGACGCTCGTCTCCAAGGAGACGCCACCCCTTCCGGGGTCGTGGTGGAAGGTGGGCCAGTCGTCGACGCCGGCGGGCGTGCCCGCGCTCGCCGGGCGGGCCGAGGCGGATGGGTGGATGGGCGCTGCAGCCTGGGCGGGCCCCCCGGCCATGGAGATGAGCGCGGCGAGGACGCCGGCTCCGAGACAGCCTCGGTTCCGCAAACGCTTGCTCAGCCGAGCTCGAGGATTCATCAGCCCCCCTGGTGGTGCGCTCGCGCCAACTCGATCGCCTGAGCCTAAAGCGTACTCATCCCCCCGGTCCAGTCGCCGGATTCCCCAATTCTGGGGGTAGGAGGCCTGAGCGCATCGCGTCCGGAAACTCCCGCTCGGGCCAAGCCACACGAGCCGCGGGGCGGCCCGCCGCACCCAGCTGTACCGCCAGATTCGGCCGGCAGGGAGGTCGTGCTGCGCAGCCGGGTGCTGGCTACGAGCAGGTCGCCGGAGCTGGTCCCCGAGGCCGGTGGGAGGGCCAGGGCCGTCCCGCCGGCGGAGTTGGCTGCGCCGAAGATCTGGCGCACTCCCAGTGTTGCGGCGGCCGGAGTGAGGGCCACGTTCGCCTGGGTGGCTGCCGGGCGCTCACCGTGCCAACGCTGATGCCGCTCTGCCATTGGAACCCGGAAGCGGTGACGGAACAGGGTGCAGCTTCCTGCCGGGGTGACCTCGGCGAAGTCGTCGTCGCCTGAGCCGTCCGTGGTGGCCGGGTCGGCGGCGCACGTGCAGCTGACCGTGGTGCGGGGGATCGGTTCCACGAGAGAAGGGTTCGCTAGGCGACACCCAATTTTGGGGATCGGTGCGCCCGTGCACCAATCAGCTGGCGGTGGGTCCGGCGACCCGACCCTCCCTGCGGGCGTCCATGGCCAGCTGTGCCGCCAGATTCGCGAGAGCGGCCTGCTGCCCCTGGGTGATCGCGGCTCGGGGGCGGCTCACCCGCACCCTGCGGTAGGCGTCCTCGAGCGACCAGCCCATCCGCAACAGGGCGGCGCAGGCGACGGTGGGCGCGCGCTCTAGCCCCGCCCGGCAGTGCACCAGCACGACGTGACCCTGACCAATACGGGCCGCCACGGTCTGCCCGGCCAGATCGATCTGCTCCACCGTCGGTACGGCGTGCTCCTCGAGGGGAATCTGGGCGACCTGAACCGATTCCGGCCAGAGACCGCGCCATTGCTCGGCCTCCGCGCAGAGGTCGACCACCCCCGTCACGCCGGCGGCAACGAGGCGTCGAATGTGCGTCTGCCCAGGAGCCGAGCCGATCAGCAAGCCGGGGACGATCTGGTTGACATCGGGACGGCTGATCGCCCGCACCTCTACAGCTCTCCCACGACGCCAGCTCCTCCGCACGCACCTCGACGCGATGGCAGGACCTCGCGTCCCCCCGGCCCACCGCGTCGAAGCTGTGAATACCGTACCATCCGGTACTCCGGGCGCCTCACCGCCGTCGTGCTTCAACCGCGCGCACTCCAGGTGCGGTCGATTAGGAGCGCCGAGGATCAGTGGGAGGTCCGGCCATCGGGCATGGTGAGCGCCACCCGCACCGGCCAGGTCAGCGCATTGACCTGCTTTTCCCAGACGAGGGCGTAGCGCTCCGGGGAGACGCTCAGTTGGCCACCAGTGGGGAGGTCTCTTGGCCATGGGTGGGGAGATTTTCTGGCTGCAGATGGGGAGATCTTGATGACCGTTGACAGTCCTATCGCGTGGCCGGCGGTGGACCTATTCCTTGGCCGTGGGTGGACCTATTGCCTGGCCGTTGACAGCCGGCACCACGAGGGCGGATCCCCCAGGGCCTGACCCGGCGGGAGCGGATGAAGCGTCGGCTGATGACCAAGCGCGGCCGGGCCACCTACCGGTTGCGGCAGCAGGTGGTGGAGCCGGTCTTCGGTCAGATCCGCAACAAGGGGCTGATCCGGTTATGGCTGCGAGGCGAGATCAAGGCGCTCGGCGAGTGGCTGCTCCATTGCATCGACCACAACTTGTGCAAGCCGCAGAAGGCGTGGGCATGAGGAGGTAATGGTGAACCCCGTCGGGGAGCCCGGTGGGGGACCGAGATCGCCATCTTGCGATCGCCTCGGGTGCCCGCACGCGCCCTCCCGAACCCAACGTCGCCGTGCCCCCTCTCACCCCGCCCCGTGATCGTTACCGGGACGGGCTGCTGGATGAGGTGAGCGTGGGTCGCATCCCGGTCGCTGACCGCCGGAGGATACCTTAGACCAAAGCTCCGCAATCGGGGGCGCTTCGCTGACCCCCTGAGGAACCGCAGACTGAGGTTGGGTTTGTCTCACTCCACCCACGAAGACAGCCTCAGGTGACCGTGACCATCGTGTCAGCGTGCTGGGTAAACCAGAACTCGTTCTCCTTGACCATCTGGAGTTCGAGGGTCATGGTTCCCGTCTGGGTGCTGGGAGGGGTGATGGTGACGCTGAGGGTCACCGACCCCCCGGAGGCCACATCGTTGGGCAGGGTGAAGCGTTGGTCGGTGTACCAAGTGCAGCACTCGCCTGGGGCGGCGAGGAAGTGGACGCCGAAGTGCACGGGATCCGTGCCCCCGGAGTTCCAGGTGTTGGCTCCGTTGTTGGTGAGGGTCACCGAGAAGGTCTGGCTCTGGCCGCTCGCCCACGAGGTCGGCGGGCTGGCCGTGTACGAGGCCGACCAGACCGGAACGGGTGTTAGCGCCACGTTGACCGTGTTGTTCGACCCGTCGGCCACGGTGAGCGGGACGGTGCTGGACGTGTAGGTGGGATCGGGGAGACCGTGAGGCTGTAGCTGCCCGCGGTGAGCCCTGAGAAGGAGTACTGGCCGGTGCCGTTCGTGGTCGCGCTACCCGTGGCGCACGTGCAGGTCACGGTCGCGCTCGCGATCGGATTGTTGGTGCTCGTATCCGTGACAGTTCCCGTGAGGGAAGTGAAGGCGGGGCTCAGGTCACCGTCCGCGGTGCCCGACGAGTGGCCCAGGAGGCCGACTCCGTAGGCTTCCTCCGTGGCCCGCAGGATGCCGTAGAGGTCGCCCTGACCCGTGAAGGCGCCGCTCGAGTAGGGGGTGATGACCAGCGTGGCGACGTGGCCGCCGCAGCCGGTCGTGGCCGTGGGGCCACAGGACCCGTTGTCGGGGGGGGTCCGACGCCCAGCGTGGTGCCCCCCTCGTCCCAGGTGAAGATGACAACGCCGTTGTTCTGGAACCAGCTGGAGGTGAGGATTGGGCCCAGGTTGCTCTGGAGCCACGTGTCTCCGGCGGAGATGAGCTGGTTCTGCGTGTCCCCGGTGTAGCTGTTGCCCCCGCCGTGCATGTCGTCGCACTCGTTGGGGACGACCATGACGAAGTCGGGTGGGCTGGCCCCGTTCGAGGGTGTTCACCAGCGTCGAGGCGCCCGGGTAAGGCTCCACACCCTGACTGGGGTCGCTGCTGCAGTAACTGGAGTAGCTACCGAGGTATGAGAAGGGGTTGTGGTTGTGATCGTAGAGGCCGTCGCTCGTGGATTGCACTGTCGAGCAGGCCGACGGCATGCTCTCCATGTACGCCTGCCAGGGGATGCTCGCGCCGTGGAGTTCGTCGACGATGGTCGTGGCTGAGAAGGGCGGCTTCTTGTTGGGCAGATCTTGGTCGGAGCCGGAGATCAGATCCAGGTGGTCGGTGGGACTGTTGTGCTCGACCGAGCACCAGTTGGTTGCCGAGGTGTAGGTGGCGGCCAGGTTGTTGATGTACGGCGCGTCCGTCGAATCACCGATGATGTGGCGGTACTCTTGGTTCTCGTCGACGATGAGCATGATGTGGGGGCTAGCGGGGCTGGGGTTGCTCGCCCGAGCGACGGACCCGTTGCTGGCGGCGAGACCTCCGCCGCAGAGGGCGAGCACTCCCAGCCAGCGAATGGCCTCGTGGCCCACCGATAGCCTCTCTTCGTGCCGCACCCCCCTCTACAGTCTTCAGCCAGTCGCGGTTATAGCCCTTGGTCCGAGAATCGCAACCTCTCCTGGGTGAACGGTCCTCTGGGGAGCCCTGGTCGTTACACGATTGTCACCTGCGCCCACTGTCACCGAGATCGCCCTCACACCGGGTGCGGCTGGAGCAGGGCGGTTGCGGCTGCGAAGCAGGCCGGGGAGTTGTAGTCCTGGTGCCCCGAGCAAGCGCCACGGGTCGGCCAGGTTAGCGCGGCGGCCGCCCGGGCGACCGCCGCGCTTCTCGCCGCCGGTGAGACATCAGGAGAAGGTGGCGATGGCCGCCCCCCAGGCCACCGAGCTGGAGAGGGTGGCGCCGTAGCTCTGAGGGCCGGTGACGGTCAGGATCCGATAGGCGGCCTGCTCGCCGGCCATGGCGCCACTCACCGCCGCCTCGGCCTTGGGGAGGGCGGTGTACCCCGGGGTTTGGGCCGAGGTCGTGACGTTCTTGACCCAGCCGACGTCGGCCACCGCGATCTCTGGCACCTGGATGGTGTTTGCGGTCGGGCCCGTGCCCGCCGCGGTACTGCTCCCGCCGCTCGCGCTCCTCTGATCAGGGGAACTCGTCCCGGCCACCTCGAGCACGGTCGTCGCCACCACCCCGGAGGCGTCGGTCACGGTCACCGTCACGCTCTGGCTCGGCTGCGTGGTGGCGCTGTACCAGACCTCCTCGTCGAGCTGGCTCGGGGTGGCGTGCGAGGTCAGTTTGGTCCAGGTGTTGGCGCCGGAGTCTGCCAGCCCGCGCACCGTGGCCAGGGTGACAGTGTCGCGGAGAGTGATGACCGCGACCAGGAGGTCGCCGGGAGCCGTCGCCTGGGCGGTCGAGTCGCTCAGCGTGCTGCTCAGGGCGGTGCTCGCCGCCGAGAAGCTCTGGACCACGTCGGGCCCGCTTGTGGGGGTCGGCGTGGGGCTCGGCGTCGGTGTCGGTGTCGGTGTCGGTGTCGATGTCGGCGTCGGCGTCGGCGTCGGGCTCGGGGTCAAGGCGAAGGCTGCGGAGATGTCCCCGTCGGTGTTGCTCGCCGCGTGGGCGAGGTAGGGGAGGCCGTAGGCCTCCTCGATGCCCCGGAGGGTTCCATAGTGGTCGCCCGTGGTGGGGAAGGCTCCCCCGGCGCGAGGCGTGATGACCAGAGTGACAATATGGCCCCCGCATCCGCTGGTCGCGCTGGTGCCGCAGGAGCCGTCGTCGGGAGGGGTGCCGACGCCGAGGTGGCTGCCTCCCTCGTCGAAGGTGAAGATGACCACGCCGTTGTTCTGGAACCAGGTGGAGGAGAGGATGGGTCCCAAGTTGTTGCGAAGCCAGGTGTCACCCGCCGCGATGAGCTGGCCATTGGTGTCTCCGTTGCAGGGAGCGCTGCCGTTCACGCCGCCGTGCATGTCGTCGCACTCGTTGGGAGCGACGAAGACGAAGTCGGGCGGGCTCGCGCCATCCAGCGTCTTCACCAGGTTCGCCGCGCCCGAATACGGCAGCACGCCCTCGCTGGGCTCGTTGGCGCAGTAGCTGGCGTAGCTCTTCAGGTAGGTGAAGGGGTTGTGGTTACGGTCGTACAGGCCGTCTGGGGTGGAGCCTGTCGTGGAGCAACTGGAGGGCATGCTCTCCATGTATGCCTGCCATGGGATGCTCGCGCTGTGGAGCTCGTCGACGATGCTGGTAGCGGTGAAGGGCGGCTTCTTGTTGGTGGCTCCGGCCAGGCCCTGATCGGAGCCAGTGGTCAGATCCAGGTAGTCGGTGGGGCTGTTGTGTTCGACGGCATACCAGTTGGTAGCCGAGGTGTAGGTGCCGGCGAGGCTGTTGATGTACGGAGCGCTGGGGCTGCCGATGATGCTTCGGTACTCCTGGTTCTCGTCGACGATCACCATGATGTGGGGCGCAGACGCCGACGCGCTGCTGGCATCGACGAAAGGCTGAGCCGCACCGATCGCCGCGCCTGCCGCTCCCACGCAGAGGACGAGGCTGGCTGCTTTTCGGTTCCCCCGGGCTCGGGGGCTCAAGCGCTCCCTGCCCATGCCATCAACGCCGCTCAGAGCCACCGGTCCACTGGCTGCCTCCTTTCCCCTCGCTGCCCGAGGCCAATCCCTGCTTGCTGCGGTGGCCATGGACACCCCCCTGGTGCGCACCCTTGTCACACAGAGGTCAGCGTGGGTGTGCGGTTCATGCCGGGTTCTCCTCCAGGAGGGTGGCGGCCGCCTGGAACGAAGCGGCGGACTCCTCCCGGTACCCTTGGGGCAACTCTACAGCGTCCGCCCCGACGCTGACGGCCCAGGTCAGCGTCGCCTCGAGGTTGCCCACCCGATCGAGGGGCTCGGTCTGGAAGGAGATCGGCGGTCCCAGCTGCTGCATGGCCGTGTACATCTCCGCGTAGGCGCCGGTGAGCGGCGGGTAGCGGATGGAGTTGTTCTCCAGGACGCACTGCAGTCCGAGCCGGCTCCGGCAGTAGCCCATCATCTGCTCGGTCACGGCCTCAGCGGTGCTGGTCATCCCGTCCGCGCCGATGGTCTGGTAGGGGTTGAAAGCGACCCCCACCCGGGTCTGATGCCACATCGTGCCGTCGTCGATCTCCTGCTCCTCGCACTGCAGGTCGGCCGCGGCGGAGAAGCCAGCTGCCACGAGGTTCCGCACCGTCGTCGGGTCGCTGACATTGCGGATAAAGGGCTCGTCAAACACCGTCATGCAGCGGGCCACGGTGATCTCGCGAACCTCGAGGACACTGTCATAGGCGGCAGCCAGCTTCGCCCAGAGGTCGTCATAGGCGTGACCGAACGCGCTGGTCCAGAAGCGGCCGATGGTGCCGCCAGAGCCACTCTGCGGATCGAGCACCGCCACCGGAGCGCCGCCGAGCTGCTTGGCCCAGTCGGGGGCGTCAATCCCTGCGAGGAGGCGGATCTTGATTCCCACCTTTCCGGTGCCGAGGGTCTTCTCGAGGCTGCGGGCCGCGGCAATCGCCTGGTCGATGACGTTGTCTTTGGTGAGGGGCCCCTCCGGGGTGGCCTGGAGCTCGCTCCAGGGGGCGTTGATCACGAAGTTGCTCACGCTCTTGAGGTAGCTGAGGGGAGGAGGACCGACCCGGTCGATGAGACCCTGGATGATGGGCTTGAGGCCAGACGCCGATGGGGTGGAGGTCTGCACGGACGGCTTTGGGGGGCGCGTAGGGCTGGGCTGGGCTGAGCCGGTCGATGCCTGGGGCGAAGGGCCCGAGCCGCACGCGGCCATGAGCAGGACCAGGAGGAGAGAGGGCACGAGGGCGAGGGGCCGGCGCCGCCGCCTCGTCGGAGGGTTGCATCGCACCTTGGGTTCCTCTGGCTCTGGCTACCCGAGACCCTCGGCTGCCGACTCGCCGGGGCCCACCGGAGAGCCGGGGGCCGCGTGGGCCGCCGGCTCGACGGCGGCGATTGGCGGCGGCGTCGCGGCCAGGGGCCGGGCCACCCCGCGCAGGTCGACCGGCTCGAGGTCGGCGAGTGGGCGCGAACCGGCTGGCCGCGACGGTGCCACACGGCGCAGGCCCAGCCGCGTGTCCCGGAGGCGAAGGAGATCGGCGTAGAGGGTTTCGGTGGCGTCCGTCGCCACCTCCCAGTCGTACTCACGCACCACCCGTTCGGCAAGCTCCGCCGCGCCACGGCGCTCGTCCGGCAGCGCAGCGAGCACCGCCCCGAGGGTCCGGCTGAGCGCCGCCTGGTCGCCCTGGGGGAAGAGCCGGGCGCCGGGGGTGTCACGGCTCAGCACCTCGAGGTGTGGGGGGATGTCGCTGACGATCACCGGGAGCCGGTACGAGGCCGCCTCCAGAAGGGTGAGCGGAAGACCCTCGAGCCGGGAGGGCAGCACGAAGGCGGCGGCGTTGGAGTACAGCTCGTCGCGCAGCGACCCCTGGACAGCACCGGTCGTCACCACCCGCTCATCCTCGGCCGCCAGGGAGTTGAGGAGACGGACGTATCCGCTGGTGAAGCTGGATCCGCCGGCGATGACCAGACGCCTCGGGGTGTGGACCTGGCGGAACGCCCGCAGCAGCAGGTCGGGCGCCTTCTCCGGAACCAGGCGTCCCAGGAAGAGCAGGTAGTCGCCCGTCTCGAGGCCCCATCGATCGGTGATCTGGCGCGGTTCCCGGACCACCGGAGAGGCGACGCCGTTGGGGATGTAGTGGACGGTCCGGCCGTACCGCTCCCGGTAGTAGTCGACGAGGTTGCGCGAGACGCTGATGGTGGCGTGGGGAGCGTGGGCGCTGATCCAACCGGCGGCGCGCAGGCAGGCCCGCGCGCCGAGCCCCCACTTGGCTCGCTCCTGGTCGAGACCGTGAATGGTGAGGACGACCCGCGCGGGGGAGAGGGCACGGGGAAGGGGGGAGAATACGGACGGGCCGATGGCGTGGTAATGGATGATGTCGTGGGAGTGCTCTCCGGGCAGCGTGGCGGCAGCCGTCGAGAGCCCGCTGTGGATCAGCGCCTCGAGCCGTTTGGTGGGAAGGGTGGGCACGTAGCGCACCCGCATGCCGCGGTGCTCGGCCAGCCTTTCGGGCCCGTAGTTGGCGCGTGCGTACACCGTGACCTGGTGACCGCGGGCAGCCAGGCGCGAGCCGATCTCCTCGACGTGGTGCTCGATGCCACCGATGGTGGCGGGAACGCCGCGTTGGCCGATGAAGGCGATCCGCACCGGTCTCATGCCGCCGCTCGCACGGATGTGGCTCCGGCCTCTGCGTAGACACGCTGGAGAAGCTCCAGGTGGCGCTCGGGCGAGAATTCCGTCCGAATCCGCTCACGGGCCTGCTCGCGCATGGCCCAGCCGTGGGCGGGATCGGCCAGAAAAGGGCGCATCGCGGCGGCGAGGGCGTCCGGGTCGGAGGGGGGGACAAGCTCCCCGGTCACGCCGCTCTCCACCAGTTCGGGCAGGCCGCCGAGGGCGCTGCCGATGACGGGAAGCCCGCGCGCCAGCGCCTCGAGAACGACCATGGGCTGGTTCTCGTACCAGCGCGAGGGCACTACGACGACCGCAGCTGCCGTCATCAGGCGGTGCACCCCGTCCTTGGATAGCAGCCCGTGGAAGCGCACCCGGCCCGGCGCAACGGCGCTGGCGAGGAGGCGGAGCCGCTCCTCCTCGGGACCGGTGCCGGCGATGTCGAGCTCGGCCCCAGGGAGCAGGCCGACCGCCCGGATGGCGATGTCGACCCCCTTCTCCGGCGACAGCCGCCCGGCGACCAGGGCCGCACCCCCCGGCGCCGGCTTGGGCGTCATGCCGCGGATATCGATGAAATGGGGGACGTGGCGCATGCGCTGGGGGAAGACCCCAGCCTCGGTCATCTTCGCGGCCATGAACCGGCTGGGGCAGATGAAGATGCGCACGGGCGAGTAGGCGTGGGTCAGCGTGTGCAGGTACAGCTCCGCGGCGACGACGGCGCTGCGGCCCAGCGAGCCGTCCTTGCAGCGGCGCCGCACCGCCTGCTGGAAGTGGCCGCCCAGGCAGGCCTCGCAGACACGCCCGTGGTCCAGGAACTGATAGGTGGGACAGGCGAGCTTGTAGTCGTGGAGGGTCATCACCGCGGGCAGCCCCCGGCGAGCCACGGGTCGGAGGACGGAGGGGGAGAGCTGGTGGTAGATGTTGTGCAGGTGGACCACGTCGGGCCGGAAGTCATCGATCACCGCTTCCATACCCCGGCTCGCCGCGGTCGAGTAGAGCATCCGCCCGACCCCGCGAAGCCGGCCGCCGAGGCTCGGCGGTGGCGGCTCCATCTCGATGTGGGGCGGGAAGTGGGCCGCATACTCGATGTGAGTGTTGTCGGGATGGGCCATGCCGAAGAAGGCGACCCGGTGGCCAGCTGCGGCTTGGAGCTCGGCCACGTCCTCCATGTACGCCTCCGCGCCGCCGCGGCGGTAGAGGAACTTGTTGACGTGGAGGATCCTCACTGGCAGGGTGCCCTCACCGTCGTGCCTTGGCGGTTCTCACGTGGAGCCCCCTCTCCCATTCCGCGCTAGGCCTCCTCACCCTCCTCCGCGGGCACGGGGAGGCCGCGCAGGACGGCGTTCTCGCGGTACCGGGTCACCGCATAGGCCGCGGCCGCGAAGGCGACGTAATACCAGAGAACCACGACCTCGGTGATCACGTTGGAGACGATGCTGATCATCATGAAGGCGATGACGCAGGAGGCGAAGCCGACCGCGACCGAGCGTTCGTAACTTCGCTTCTTCCATTTCGTATGGCGCATCGATTGCCAGGCCACCGCGACCATGCTGAAGAGCAGGGCGAAGTAGGCGATGGTGCCCACCACACCTGTCTCGACATAGGCGCGCAGAAAGTCGTTGTGGGGCTCCTTCTGCTGGACGGTCTCGAAGGAACTCATCCCCAGTCCGATCCCAGTGATCGGATCCTTGTCGGCCAGGGGTAGGATCTGATCCCAGTAGTCGAAGCGCCACACAAGGGAGTTGTTGGCGTAGCCAGAGGCGCTCCTCGCCTGGCCGAGGTCGGCGAAGCGCTGCATGATGGTCGGAACCGCCACGACCGAGACCATCGCGGCGACAACGATCAACCCGAGGGTCAACCGCCGTCGTCCGAAGATCGCCACGGCGACAACCCCGACCAGCGCGGCCAGCCAGGCGCTCCGGGTGAATGTGTAGTAGAGGCAGATGACCGACCCGATCAAGAGCGGCGTGAGAAGCCACTTCTGGCGGCGGCTCAGATGAGGGAAGATGGCGACCCCCATGACGATCAGCAGGGTGAGGTAGATGGCAAAGGGGTTCGGTTGGGCGAAGGTCCCCTCGTAGCGACCGAAGCCGCCGCTCGAGAACTGCGAGTGGTGGGTCGCGATATTGAACAGGGCATAGCCCACCGGCACGATCGCGGAGAGGTAGATGGCCGTGACCATGCGTTGGATGGCGGCACGATCGACCAGCATCACCTCCAATACGGCGAGCATGACCACCACCGAGGCGATACGAAGAGCAGCCAGGAGGCTGACCAGGATGTTAGACGAATCGATCACGCTGAGGAAGCCCGCGATCGCGAAGAGGATGAGGCAGATACGGTGGATCGAGGCGGGTGGCGACTTGCGTCCCTCATGCAGGCGACCGAGGAACCAGAAGTAGGCGAGGACGATGAGGAGCACCGCGAGGGCCCCGGCCGGGTCGAGGCCCGATGCCGACGCCGTGGTCTGAGTGACGACCCCGTTGCTGGTCGGTCCTCCCTTGACCACATCGAGGCTGGCGCGCAGGACGATGGTGGTGAGCACGAAGCGCTGAAAGTCGACGAGGCCCAGGGCCATCAACCCGATCCCCCCGAAGACGGCGATGGGGAGGACGAGCAGCAGCTTGTTGCCGCCGAGAGCGCCCTCGATGGCCGTCTCGGCGGCGAGCGCCACGATGGCAACGGCGCAGAGAAGCATCAGCAGCTTCCGGCGCGCCGAGATCGGACCTCCGGTCGCTCGAGGCGGGGCGAGGGCTGCGGCCATGCCCGTCACCGGACCGGCTCCTCGGTGACCGGGGCACGGCCCCGTGGGCTGTCCCAGCTGCTCATGTCAACCTTGCCTCAACAGCTGCAGGACCATTGATGACGTTGGCCTCCGGCAGAGGCAGGTTTCCTGTCTCCGCTGCCAGCCGGTCGTGGCGCAGCGCCGCGGTGGAGGCGGTGTTGGGCCGAGGCGGGGTCTGATCCCCTTGCTCAGGGCGTCCGGGTCGTAGCCAGCGCCAGCCCCCGGCGAGACCGCGCCCGGTGAGAACGAGCATCGCCCCGCCCAGCACGACGGCTCCACCGATGCCGACGAGCCCGGTCAGGAGCAGGAGGGTGACCCGTCCCATGGGTTGGTCAAGTCGGAGCAGGGTGATGGCAGCGACCATGGCCGCTCCACTGAGCAGGGAGGCGCCGGCGACCTTCATGGCGAAGCCGGCGAGACCCTCGGCCGCCCGCGGCACCACGGGTCTCAGACGGTACCAGGCGTGACCGACGTTGACCACCTGGGCCAGGGAATAGGCGAGGGCCACGCCGAGAACGGCGTGGGAGCTGGTCCGCCCGAAGGGGAGTGTGATGACCGGAAGCAGGGCCAGGTTGGCGACGACGCCGTACAGCGTGTTGCGCAAGACCATGCGGGTGTCGAGGCGGGCAAAGAAGGGCGCCAGGAGAGCACGCTGCAGCGCCTGGAGAACGAGGGCGATGGAGTAGACGGCCAGAACCGCTCCGAGCAACACGGCGCTGGCCCTGGTCAGGCTGCCACGGTGGAAGACGGCCAGCGCCCCCGGTTGGGACAGCGCCGCCACGAAGACCGTGAGGGGCAAGCTGATCGCCAGCATGAGACGCAGCCCGACCCCGACGGTCCGACGCACCACCGCCTGGTCCCCGTGGATGTGCGCCTCGGTGAGGCGGGGCACCAGGGCGACGATCACCGACCGGAAGAAGACCGTGCCTCCGATCGAGGTGATGAGCCGGTACCCGTAGTTGAGGATGGTGATGGAGCCGGGAGGAAGAAAGGAGACGAGAAGCTGCTCACCGATCCGGGCAATCGGGTTGAGCCCAGCGCCCCCCAAGGGGCGGACCACCAGCCTGCCGATGCTGCGAAGGTGAGGATCACGCAGGTCCAGGGTCGGCCGGAGGTTCAGGCCGCGGCGCATCGCCATCACGGTCATGAAGATGAGCTGCAGCACCGCCCCGGCCAGATAGGCCCAGGCGACGATATGGATGTCGTGGCGCCAGCCGAGCACCGGTCCCACCAGGATGAGGGCGGCGCCCGCTCCGGTGAGCACCCCGCTCATGAGGGCGGGTGCGATGAACCGATACTTCGAGTTCAAGTAGGCTCGCATCACCTCGGAGACCGCCACCAGCGGCGCCATGGCGAAGACGATCGGCACCATCGACGCGGCGGTGACCACCTCGGTGTTCGAGATCCCCGGCGCGGTGATGCGCATCAGCGGAGTGGCGACGATCCAGACCAGGACAAACAAGGCCGCGCCGATGATGACGACCGCGCTGACGATCATCGAGATGAGGCGATGGGTTGCCTCCGCCCCCCGCTTCGAGAGGGAGGTGCGGAAGGCGGGGACCAGAGCCTGATTGGCAGCCACCATGACCACGGAGGCCACGGCCAGGGGGATGCGCGCTGCGACGTAGAAGGAGTTGGTTGCCCGGCCGGCTCCGAAGTGAGCAGCGATGCTGACGTCGAGGAGCAGACCAAAAACGACGCCGATCGCCGCCGCCACGGCGGTGAGGCCAGACTGGCGGACGACGGCACGCTCGGAGTGCTGCGGTGCTGGCGCGGTCTGGCGCATCTACGCCACCTCGCTCCTGCCGGCCCCGCCTCCCGGCACCGTCGAGAAGGTCTGCGCCCCGGGGGCAGAGGCCTCCTCGGCCGGGAGGCAGCATCGACCTCGCGCTGTGAAGCGGCTCATTCCGCGCTCCCCAAGGCGCCCCGGGCCCGGGTGGTCTCCACGGGCTCGCCGCGTGCTTGGGTCTGGGACGTCATCCGGACCGGGTAGCCATAACGGAGGAGGAGGGGAGCGGTGACGGTGGTCACCAGCAACCGGTCGCGCGCCGACATTGAGGTCAGCCACCGGGTGTCCTGGTGCACCTGGGTAGCCCCGTGGTGAAGCCGGTCGGGATTCCCGGCGACACTGTGATTGGGGCCGAGTCGCACGTCGCCATCCTCCCCCCAGGGAATGGGAGCGTCCTCCTCCATCCCCACGAGGCGGAGGATCCGCCGCATCGCGCGCACCGGCTCAGCGACCAGATCCTCATAGCGGAGCCGGAGATAGGTGCCCTGGCCCCGGTCAAGGAGGGCGGCGGCGGCGGTGTTCCAGACGTCCCAGAGCGCAGCGCTCTTCAAGGGACCGATCTGCTGCATGTGGGATCGCTTCGCGCCATCGCCGAGGGTCTTGCGGCTCGACCATGAATGTGCCGCGGCGCGCGGGTCCCGGATCAGATGGACCACTCGGAGGTCGATATCGGGGACTGCCGTCAGCAGGTTGGCGTAGACGGGAAGCTTCGAGGAGTCCACCACCACCTGGCTCGATGTGATGTCGGCGATTGCGGCGTAGAGGCCACGGAGGACAGTCCGGACCTCGGCGAGACGCGCCAATCGGCCGGGATCCCGCCGTGGGAGCGCCCGACCGGCAAGAGCCTCTGGCAGGCTCCGGACCCGCCCTGTCTTGCCGAGCAGCTCGGCCATCGCCTCCGGACTGGGGGCCGGTCCCCGGGATGCCGCCAGTACCTGCGTCCACACCGGGCATTCAGGGACGGGCACCCCGCACCCGCAGAACCGGCGCTCGACGAGGCCGCGCTGCCAGAGGTAGCGCACCTCTCCGGCGGTGAAGACACCGGGGAGCTCGCCGAGGAGGCAGGCGAGCAGGGTGCTTCCACTGCGGCCGGTGCCGGCGATGTAGAGAACTCTGGTCACGGGGGAGGGATCTGAGCCTGCTCCTGCCGCGATGCAGCGATCGCACCGTCGCGACTGCGCGTGATCACCGAGGTGCTCGAGGGCGGAAGGAGGGGCGGCGGGTCATCGACCCGCCGCCACATCCACGCCGTCGGTCTGAGCAGGTTGGTGGAGCACGCGGTCGCGGCCGTTGCCATAGCTCGGCTCACCGCCGAAGCTGAGCGGAGACGCCACGTGGGAGGAGCGCCGGGCGCCAAAGAGAGGTGGGCTGGCGACCCGCTCCTCGTTGGCTGGCTCGTCGACGGGGTGCTCGGCTCCGCCGATCGCGCTGAGTGCCGGAGCGCGGGCAGGAGCGGGCGGCTCCTCCTCTGCCGCACGGCTGCTGCGCATCAACTCCATGAGGAGCAGGAGACCGAGAGCCAGAATCAGGGCGACGGCAAAACCGATGCCCGCGAACTTCAGGGTGTTGGACAGCCGGGAGATCCGGCCGACGTTCCGAGTCACCACGGTGGTCGGGTTGTGGTCGGCAGCGAGCAGGGCTTGGGCGTCGTTGAGCTCCTGAGCAGCGTGGTCCCGAACCGTCAGCGCAGCCTGGCGCGCATCGCTGAGGCTGGAGTACTGGGTCAGCTGGGTGGCGAGGGTGGCGAGCTGCTGCTGGCGCTGCGTGATGATCTGCTGGAGAGCGGTCGCTCGCGCACTGTCGCCGACGATCTGCGCTTGCTGCAGCTGCAGCTCCAGCTGGTTGAGCTCCGACTGTTGGGTGGTGAACAGCTGCTGGGGGTTGATCTGGCCGGTCCTGGCCGAGAAGTTCGTGAGCGCGGCATCGGCCTGCTGCAGCTGAGTCTGAGCCGCAGCCACCGCATTCTCCGCCTGGACGAGCTGCGGCTCGGCGATGGTGTCGAGAGCGATTGTCGATTCCTGGCTGACCACCGCCGTGGTGTTCTGGCCCTTGTATCCCAGGTAGGTCACCTGAATGATGTTGCTCGACGCGGTGGCGGTCGTCGCGGTCACTCCGTCGACAAGATTGGCCACCGGGACGTGCGTGTCCGCCGAAACCCTATCGACCACCGGACTAGATATGAGCACGTCTTGGAGGGTCGCTTCGTATTGCGCCGCGGCGCTGGTCGAGAAGCCGTGAGCGCTCACCGCGGGGACGATCACCGTTGCCTGAGCCTCGTACCGGGACGGCTGCCCTTCGAGGATGAGGCCACTGAGGAGCGCAGCGGCGAGAGGTAGGCCGATGGGCAGCCAGAGCCAGCGGCGGATCGTTTGCAGATAGGCGCGTATTTCCACGGTCGTCAGGTCCTCCTCAGATGTCCGGGAGCGGGTGGCGGGAGCGGTACGCGGGGAGAGCCCACCCCGCCGCGAGCAGGATCGCGCCGAGGGTAAGGATGAGCAGTCCGATGCTGATCCCCCCACCGCTTCCACCGGCCCCGGTGCCCGGGGTGCTGGCGGCTAAGACGTCCCCCCCAGGGGTGGCGGTGGAGCTCCCGGCTCCCTGTCCGGAGGGCGTGGAGGTGGACGTCGTCGCGGTGGAGGTTGGCTGCACGGAGCCCGACGGCGTCGGCGTCGTCAGTGGCGAGGTACAGCCGAGGACCCGGATGAAGCCGGAGGCGAGGCTCGCCCGGTTCTTCTGCTTCTGACCGGGGTACTGGTGAGCTGTGTGGGTTCCGATGTCGATCTGGAAGTAGCCGCAAGTGTCGACGCTGTACTCGTGGAGGAGTGTCTGGGTCTCGTTGGGCGTCCAGGTGACGCTGAAGGCCTGACTGCCGGGCATGGTGGCCTGGGTGGTGCCCTGCGGCCCCGGGAAGGCGATTCCAGGCTGGCCGGGCTGACCGTCGGAGACGTCGACCCCGTTGTAGGTGAGGATGTGATGGAGCGAGAAGGTGAAGGCGACGGTCTGCGTTTGGTCGGTGAGATTCTTGACCACCACATCGAAGTCAACGAGTGCCGGCCCGTCCGCGACGTCATAGGCGGTGGGGCTAACCTGGAACCCGGTCGGCGGGCTGGCATCCAAGATACCAAGAAAGGTCGGATTGCCCCCAGCCGCGACGGGGACCGGGATGGCCGATAGGGCGATGATGGCGGCACCGAGGGCGCTGAGGACGCCACCGCCGCGCTTGACCCAGGTCCTCGGACTCCGCTGGCCCTTCATCGGCGTCTCGCCTCCTGATATGCGGGTGCTTGGCATCCTCATGCACATGCGTTGTGGGCCCCTCCTCATCTCGTCAACAGGTCCGCGGCGGTGACGACCCGTCATCCGCCATGCAGGTCGTGATCTGGCTGAGTTCTGCTCGGGCGCTCGAGGCCGGTCCATTTTCCGTGCCGAGCTCCTCGCCCTTGAGAGCCTGCAGCTGCCCCACGTTGGCGGGATAGCCGGCGGGGGTCAACTGAAGCACCTGGGAGAAGAGGGCTCGCGCCGTCGACTGCATGGCGCTCGCCTGGCTCTCTACCCGCGCGAGGAGGGCCTTCTCCGTGGAGTAGTTGGCTGCCGAGCTCGTCAGAGCCCGACCCAGGTTCGCCGCGCGCCCGGCGATGGAGGAGGCCTCGACGCTCATGATGCCGGCTCCGATCCCAACGTGGACCAGGGGGTCGATGAGGCCGCCGACCCGGGTCGACGGGTCGACGCTGCGGACGTCTTGCAGGAGCACGTCCTCCAGGCTGTCCGTGGCGATCTTCGCCCCCACGGCTTGCAGCTGATGCTGGACGTCGTGGACCAGGGAGAGGAGGGCGGCGGCTTGGCTGGAACCGAGGCGGGCGGACTGGATATCGCCGATCAGCCTGTCCAGTACCTTCTGTCGTTCGGCGACGGCGCCGGCGCCGAGCCGTCTGAGGGAGTCCATCTGCTCCGCGACGATGAGGGTGTGGTCGTTCATGAGGGCGTTGATCTCGGCCGTGATCTGGGTTGGCTCGCCATCACTGGGTGTGAGATCAATCTGGTTGAGCTCGCTGACCAGCCGCTGCTCCAAGGCGTCCACGGCCTGGTTGGTCGATGCCACCGGGAGGGGCGGGCTGGCGACGGCCGGCGTCCCGATGACGGGGCCATACTCGGTGGTCCCGCACGCAGCCAGGGCGACTGCCGCGCTGGCCATGGCGCCCAGCCATGCTGCGGTCCGCAACCCCATACCTGTCATGGTCCCCCTCTGCCGTCTCGGCTCCCCGCTTGCGCCTGGTCACCGTGGACTGCTCGGATAAAATCAGCCGTGCCCGAAGACTGAGGCATTATCCCAGGCCGGTCCGCAAAGAGTCAATTTGTCGACATCGAAAGCTTCCGCGGCGGAGTGGGGGAATGCAACCCAATTGGGGGATCGGTGGCCCATTCAGGGGGGATATTGGGGGACGGTAGACGGAAATACCGCCGCCGCCATCGCCCGCTGTTGACCCATCCAGTCCGTTCAGGTACGCTGAGTGGTGCACAGCTGGCGGGGCAGTGGCCTCTTGTATCACCTGACGCCGGCTGCACAGAGGGGGTCTGCATGGCGGGGGTAGCGGATGTGGGGGACGGCTCGACCGAGCTGGCGGCGGTCCCCGCGGATTTTGTAGATGTCACTCTGATCGGGCGCCGGAGCGCCGAGCTCGCCAGACGTGTTCGGGACGCTGTTCCTCATGCGCCGGCCCGACCGCGGGCCCGCACCCGCTGGCTGATGGTCATGGCTCTGCTGTCTCTGGCGGTTGACGTGGTCGCTGTCGAGCTCGCCTACATTCTTGCCAAGGCCTTCCGTGCCACCCACTTCGACATCGGCCCGGTGCTTCTCCATGAGGTTGATACGAGGATCTTCCTCACCAGCCTGGCCTGGCCCATGGTGTTCGCGCTCTATGGCCTGTATGACCTTCAGCGACCCACGCATATGACAGCCGAGATGCAGCGTCTACTGCAAGCCGTGGTCACGAGCGTCCTGCTGGTCGTCCTCATCGCCTTCGCCACCCAGATCGAGCTGTCCCGCGGGTTCATCCTCTCCCTCCTCGGGTTCGGCCTCGTCACCACGGTGGGGGGGCGGCTGGCGCTACGACGGTTAGCCCATGACTTGAATGCTCGGGCCGTCACCAGCCAGCTAACCTTGGTCGTCGGGTGCAACGACGAGGCTCGGACCATGGCGCGCACCTTCCGACGGCGCCCCTGGATGGGATACGCCGTCAGCGGGTTCGCCGAGGTCTCGCCAACAGGTCTCGACCATATCGACGGAATCCCCGTTCTGGGAGGCATCGAGAGCGTCGGCTCCATCGTCCGCGAGCGAGGCATCAGCACCATCGTGATTGCCGGCAGTGCTGCGGGTGGTGAGACGCTCCAGCAGATCGACAGCGCCCTGGATGGCGCGGACGTGACCGTGCGGGTGTCGCCGGGATTGCCAAACCTCGGTGCCTCCCGCGTCGTTCTCGAGCCGGTCGATGGCATGGCCCTGTTTTCCCTCCGTCGCCAGCGCTTCTCTCGGCGCCAGCGACTGCTGAAACGCGCTCTGGACGTGGTAGCCGCTTCAATTCTCCTGACGATCACCCTGCCGTTCATCGTGGTTGCCGCCGTGTTGGTGCGGGTGACCAGCTCGGGTCCGGTTCTCTTTCGGCAGCGCAGGGTTGGCGCCCATGGACACCTCTTCACCCTCTACAAATTCCGCACCATGGTCCAAGACGCAGAAGAGCAGCGGTCGATCCTCCAGGCCGACAACGAGGCGGACGGCCTCCTCTTCAAGATGCGCGATGACCCGAGGGTAACTCGTGTCGGCCGCGTTCTCCGCCGCTTCTCTCTCGACGAGCTTCCCCAACTGTGGAACGTTCTGCGCGGTGAGATGAGCATGGTGGGTCCTCGGCCCGCGCTGCCCGAGGAGGTCGAGCGGTACGATGAGCAGCGCCGCGCCAGACTGCGGGTCAAGCCGGGCCTCACCGGCCTCTGGCAGGTCAATGGGCGGCATGACCTGGTGTTCGAGGATTACGTGCGCTACGACCTCTTCTATGTTGCCAACTGGTCCTTGACGATGGACCTCTACATCCTTGCGAAGACCATACCTGCGGTGCTCGGCGCTCGCGGGTCGTACTGATCGCGGCGCCCATAGGGTGGTCGCCTGGCACAACCGAACCTGGGAGAAGCGATGGCCAAGGGTTTCGTCATCTGGTTGACCGGCCTGTCAGGTGCTGGGAAGTCGACGATCGCCGGACAGCTCTCCCGGGAGCTCCGCGAGCTGGGCCGGCATGTCGAGGTTCTCGATGGGGACGAGGTGCGCACCCACCTCTCCAAGGGCCTGGGGTTCTCCAAGGAGGACCGCGACACCAACATCCGCCGCATCGGCTATGTGGCGGGCCTGGTGGGCCGGAGCGGCGGGATCGCCATCACGGCGGCCATCTCCCCCTATCGTGAGATTCGCGACGAGATCCGAGGCCGGACCGAGAACTTCGTCGAGGTGTATGTGCGCTGCACCCTGGATGAGTTGATCCGGCGGGATGTCAAGGGTCTGTACGCCAAGGCCCTCGCCGGCGAGATCGCCAACTTCACCGGTATCAGCGACCCCTATGAGGAGCCTCTCCACCCGGAGATTGTCGTCGACAGCGGACGGGAATCGGTGGAGGATTCGGTTCGAATCATCCTCGCCCGGCTGGAGCAGCTGGGGCACATCGCACTCGGTGTCGGCGAGAGGCTCGTGGACGGGGAGGAGGCGAAGCTTCTCCGCGAGGAGGCGCGGACGCTGCCGTTCCTGGACCTGAGCCCGCACGCGGCAGCCGACGCCGGGATGATCGGGATTGGGGCGCTGGCCCCTCTGCGCGGTTTCATGGGGTCTGCCGACTACACGGCGGTCCTCGACTCTGGTCGGCTGCGCGGGGGCCAGCCGTTCACCATCCCCGTGGTCCTGCGCCTGGACGAGGACGACGCAGAGCGGCTGCGCGCGGCCAGGCGTGTGGCGCTGCGATCGGCTGGGAAGGTGGTCGCCGTCACGGACGTGGAGGAGGTCTTCCGGACCGACCCGGCTCGGGAGGCGCTGACCGTCTATGGCACCGATGAGACAGCTCATCCCGGGGTCCGGCTGCTCCAGACCTCGGGTGACTGGGCGCTGGCGGGACCGGTGACGGCGCTCAGCCGTCCGAGCACGGGTTTCCCGGTGTACGACCTCACGCCGCTCGAGGTGCGACGGCTCATCGCCGAGCGAGGCTGGCGGACGGTGGTTGGTTTCCAGACCCGCAACCCCGTCCACCGCGCCCACGAGTATCTCCAGAAGGTGGCTCTCGAGAACGTTGATGGGCTGCTGCTCCATCCCCTGGTCGGGGAGACCAAGAGCGACGACATCCCGGCTGACGTGCGGATGGCGTGCTATGAGGTGCTCCTGGAGGGGTACTACCCGAAGGACCGGGTCCTGCTGGTGACCAATCCGGCCTGGATGCGCTACGCCGGCCCCAAGGAGGCGGTCTTCCACGCCCTGATCCGGCGCAACTACGGATGCACCCACTTCATCGTCGGTCGCGACCACGCCGGGGTGGGGAGCTACTACGACACGTACGCTGCCCACCGGATCTTCGACGAGTACGCACCCGGCGAGCTGGGCATCGAGATCCTGCGCTTCGAGCATGCGTTCTTCTGCCGCGCCTGTGGTGGGATGGCATCGACTCGAACCTGCCCACACTCCGTCGACGACCATGCGGTGCTGAGTGGCACGCGGGTCCGTGAGCTCCTCCGGCGGGGTGAGCCGCTGCCGCTCGAGTTCACCCGCCCGGAGATCGCCGAGCTGCTTCGGACGTCCACCGAGGACGTCGCCTAGGTCCTCGGATTGAGCCGGCCGGGCATCCCCGAAGTGAGGCGAGCCGGGCTGGATTCACCGGACTCCCACCACCAGCGCGATGGCGAGGGTGAGGAGGGCCCCGCCGACCGCTCCGCTCAACTCGGCGACCAGGGTTGGCCAGCCGATGGGGGCGCGACAGGAGCGGCAGCGGCCGCGCTGGACGGCATAGCTGCCGAGGGGAACCAGCTCGTACCAGCGCAGGCTCCGCTGACAAGCGACGCAGTGCGACCGGCCTCGCAGGGCACCTCGCCAGCCCCGATCCCCGACCACCCCCGCGAAGGAGCCGAGGGTCGCTCCGACGGCGGTCCCCAACAGGGTGAGTGTCACAACGAGGGCGACTGTCATGACGGCTTCGTCACAGGCATACCAAGGACTATGGAGCCCTATTGCGGCTTGATCACAGCTTATCCAGAGCCCCTGGTCCCACCCTGTGCAAAAGTCCCCACCCCCCTATACTTCTAAGACTGTGTCCAACCCGGGGGAGATCCGAATCGAGCCGCTCCTCGACGCCCTGTTCGATCAGGGAGCGTCGGATCTCATCCTGAGCGCGGGGGCGGCTCCCTCTCTTCGTCTCGACGGCCAGCTGGTCGCTGCCGCATCCCGCCCGCTGACTGCCGAGCAGACGCACCAATTGGCGGAGCAGCTGCTCACTCCGGAGCACCGGCGCCGCCTCGGTGAAGAGAGTTCCGTCGACTTCTCCTTTCAATGGACCGACCGCGGCAGGGTGCGGGGCAACGCGTTCCACCAGCGTGGCTCGGTCGCCCTGGCTCTGCGTGCCATCACCAGCCACATCCCCGGCTTCGCCGAGCTGCGCCTCCCCTCGGTCATCGAGCGGCTGGTGGAGCTGCCGCGGGGACTGATCCTCTCGAGCGGACCCACCGGCGCAGGGAAGTCCACCACTCAGGCATCCATGCTCGATTGGATCAATCGGTCGCGAGCGCAGCACATCATCACCATCGAGGACCCGATCGAATACGTCCACTTCAATCGTCGCTGCGTGGTCGAGCAGCGCGAGCTGGGGCTGGACACCCCGAGCTTCGCGGAGGCGCTGCGCGCTGTCCTTCGCCAGGACCCGGATGTCCTGCTCGTCGGGGAGATGCGCGACCTGGAGTCGATCCGCATCGCCCTTGCCATTGCCGAAACCGGTCACCTCGTCTTCGCCACCCTGCACACCAATGACACCACCCAGGCGATCAACCGGATCGTCGATGTCTTCCCCGGGGAGCAGCAGCAGCAGATCCGCGTCCAGCTCGCCGCCTGCCTCCAGGCCGTCATCTACCAGCAACTCCTGCCGATGCGGGAGGGGGGCCGTGTCGCCGCCTTCGAGGTCCTGGTGGCCAATAGCGCCGTCAAGAATCTCATCCGCGAGAACAAGTCCGCTCAGCTGCGCAACATCATCGCCACGAGCCGCGGTGAGGGTATGCAGACACTCGAGCACTCCCTGAATGAGCTGATCGAGGAGGGCCTGGTGGACTGGGAGGACGCTCTCGCGGTCTCCCTCTACCCCAAGGAGATCCGCCGGCCCGAGCCGCCCGTGGGCTATGTTCCCGCGGTGCAGGCGGCTGCTGGCAGGTAGGCCAGCTCTTTCCGTCGCCATCGATCGCTCGCGAGCCGGTTCGACGCTCTGCATCAAGGCAGAGGCTGGAGACTATCGGTGCCGCGCCGGGGTCACGGGACCGGTCTCCTCGCCGATTTCCCGATCGAAGCAAGAAGGCTCGCCGCTGGGCGGCGAGCCCTCTTCCCGAGGCCGAGCGCTTGCAGCGCTCCTAGCCGGCGCAGATTGCGCCTTGCACCACGCCTTGGACCGTACCGATGGGGTTGGTGTAGGTGAACTTCTCGGTGCTCGGAGGTGTCGTTTGCAGGTAGTTGCCAGTGGTGAGCTCGCTGATGTCGACGCCCGACCCGTTCCCCGGCGTCGCGCTGTCACCCCCGACGACTGGGTAGACATCGGGCGTCGTCGCATTGTAGTAGGCATCGACCGCCGTCTGGATGCTCTCGGTGTCGGTGGCGCAGGCTGCCTTGATCCCCTGAGTCTTCACTCCGGTGACGTTGAAGACGACGATCGCCGCCAGGACACCGAGGATGGCGATGACCACGAGAAGCTCGATCAAAGTGAAGCCATCCTGACCCCTCCGCCTCCGGCGGGCCACACGATTAAACAGGTGGTCCATAGATACCCCCTTTTCTGATGTTCCTATCCCTTGGGTGCGCGGCAGACCGAAGCCGGCGCGCGAAGGCCGTTCACTGTCCGTAGGTGACATCGACGATTCCCGACCCTCCGCTGCTGCATTCGGTCGCCACGATGATGTGTGATTGTACCGTCTCAGCTGCCTCTGTCACGCGTGCGCTGTCGTCGTAGACCCAGCAATATCCCCCATTTGGGGGAGCGGCGGTGACGCTGACCTGAGAGGAGGTGTCCACGCTGATGGAACTCACGATCAGGTCCCCCGAGGCGAAGGATGAGGAGGGCCGGGGCGAGATGGTGAGCGAGCCGCCCCCTGATCTCCCCTGCCCCCCTCCACTGTCACTGAGGGCCAGGCCCGCTTGCGGTGCATAGACCGTACCGGCGACGCTGAGCTGGCCGCCGTCGACGTTGATGAGCGGCCCTCCGCTCAGGTCTCCCGGATCGGCGAAGATGACGATGTCACCCGCGCCGCCTACCGGCCCATGGTCGAGGCTGAGGTTGCCCTCCGGGCCGATGCTCAGGCTACCGCCCCTCTGCCCGTAGTAGCCCGGTGCCAGGTCGAGCAGGACGGGGCCATCGGCGACGACCGACGCGCCTTGACCGATGTCAAAGGGGCCCTCCAAGATCAGGACGCTGTTGGCTGCGATGTGCAGGGTAGCGTCTGGGCTCTGCGGCTGCCACGTGATGGAGCAATACGTTCCGCTCCCAAGAATGTAGGTGTTGGGGGGGTTGGGGGGTGAGGGAGCCGGCGGGTAGTTGTCGTCGTCAACAGGCTTGCAGGGAAAGGTCGGATTCGGGGGGGTCCATCCGCTGAGGGACGGAGCCGTCACTCGTTGATCCAGCGGCGCCGCGGCCGGTGCGAAGGTACCATTTGAGCATCCCCCATAACAGCCGATGAAGCCGGGGTTGGATTGCGAGCTGGCGAGCCGCACCGTTGATGCGACGCTGCCTCCGCGGCCGAGATCCGGGCTGCTGTTGAAAGCGATCGGGCCCTGAGCGGCGAGGGACCCTCGGATCTCAGACCCGGAGTCAAGCACGCAGACCGAGCATTGGTTCGCGATCAGGTCGGCGGTGTGGCCAGGATTGCATCGATTGGTCGTGTACGTCACCTGTGCGCCGTCCGTCATGGTGAGGACGCTGGTGGAGCCAGCGACACAGCTTCCCGCAGGATACGGGCCGGGCGAGGTGGTGGAGCGCTGGATCGCATCCGCGGCTGCGAAGAGGGCGCCACCCTCAGCGGCGGCGTGCTGATCGGCGGTCTTCAGGGTGCTCCTCTGCTGCAACTCCACAGTATCGGCGAACCCCAGAACGGCGGTGGTGATCACCCCGAAGAAGGCGATGAAGGCAAGAGCCATCAGCAGTACCTGGCCTTGCTGCCCGGGGCGACAGCGGCGTGGCCTGGGCATCAGCACGGCGCTGTTCCCGTCGTGATCCCTGCCGCAGATCCGGTAGGTTGGGTCGCCAGTGGAGTGAGGGTGAACGAGACGGCGGGTGGGTTGCCTGTGACATCCGGGCTGGTGATGCTCACCTGCAACTGGACATCTGACCAGCTCGTCGCGGGGGAGGAGCTGGCATGAGCGGTCACCCGCACGGGTTCCCTACTCGTGCCCACGGTCTGGGTGCCCAAAGGCGATCCACCAGCCCATTCCCGCCGTGTCAGCGCCGCGGCAGTGGTCGAATAGGCGGCCACGTGACAGGTGACCGCATACGGAGAGGATGCGGCGATCTGCGGCCATCCGAAGCACACGAGGTCGGCTGCGGTGCAGCGAGAGGCCACGCTGTTGCAGGCGCCTAGGGAGCCTGAGCCTGGAGTGACCACGCAGGAGGCACGCTCGGTGTCCTGGGAAAGGAGCTGCTGGATGAGCATGATGTCACTGGACGCGGCCAAGCGGCTGTCCGACGCACCCGGTGCGAGTATGGTGCGCAATCCAACGGTGAAAACCACGCCCATGACGCTACCGATAAGGGCCAGGATCGCCAGCGAAATCAGGGCTTCGATGAGCGTGAACCCGCCTTGCCCAGCATGTCCGCGCGAGGCATGCAGTGCACGGCGCCGTCTCACGTGTCCCCCTTCCAGACGGTCTGCTGGATGCATCGGGACGTGCAGACACGTACGGTGATCTCCTGGATACCATAGTCATACGAGGCTGCACAGGATCCGCCGGCGATCGGCGCCACGCCGCTCCGGTTCGACCCGGAGCCCGTGCTGGTTGGACGGCTGAGTGACCGGGGGACGGATTCCGCGACAGCGGTGATTGACCAGGTGACTCCGCTCGGGGGAATTCCCAGGGCGTACGTGCCAACCTTGGCGCAAGGCTCGTACGACAAGGCCGGGTTCCGCAGCCTGCTGGAGGCGGTACGAGCGGCGGCATCCAAGGTCGCCTGTTGCTGCGCCAGGCTCGAGCCGCGGACCACCGAGCCGAACCCATAGGCGATACCCACCACCGCGATCGCGATCACCGCAAGGGCGACCAGCGTTTCGATGAGGGTCAGGCCCGCCTGGCAAGCGCGGTGCGGCTTGGTCGACCGGGCCGGCCGCCCTCGGATTGACGCCGAGGATTGCCTGATCATTGTGCTTTGAAGCCTGAAGCGAAACCGTAGATCGCCGATATCAAGGAGATTGCAACGATACCGACGATCACCCCCACACTGATGATCAATACCGGCTCGACAACGGAAGTCAGCCTTTTGAGGCGCCGCTCCAGCTCCGTGTCGTACATGCGGGCGGTCTCCGCAAGGTGCTGGTCAAGGGTCCCGGTCTCCTCGCCAACTCTCACCATCTGCACGACGAGCGGGGGGAACAGCCCCGTCCTGCGAAGAGATCGGGAGAAGCTCTCGCCGACGGCTACTTCGCTCCCCACTTCGCGCAAAGCCTGCTTGTAGACCACATTCCGGGTGCTTTCAACAACAACCGAGAAGCTCGTACTGACCGGAACTCCGGCGGCGAGAGTGTCGCTCAATGCCCGACAGAAGCGCTCGATGGTTGCAGCACGCATCATCTCGCCTACGGCCGGGACTCTCAGCAGAAAGCGTGTGACCTGCAGCCGGCCCGGTGCACTGCGCGTATAGACTCCTCCGCCGAGGACCAGAAGGAGAAGGAGGATCAGGATGTAGGCCGCGTTCGAGCTGATGAAACTGGACAGGTTCAGCAGCGCAGAGACTATCCACGGCAGCTTCTCATCGAACTGCTTGAAGAGATTCACAAACTGAGGGAGGACAAAGACGACGAGGCCGGTGGCCACCAGCAGAGCCATACAGAAGACGATCGAGGGGTACATCAACGCACCCTGAATCTTCGCCCGCGTCTGCAGCTCCCGCTCGAAGTGGTCGGCGGCGCGGACCAGGGTCTCGTCGATGTGGCCGGTGACCTCCGAGGCGCGGAGAAGGTCGGCCAGAACCGAAGGAAAGACCTGCCGGTGGCGGGCGAGACTGGCGCTCAGGAGGCCGCCCCGCTCGAGATCGGCCACCATCGAGGCACAGGCCCGGCGCATCCGCTTGTTGGACGATCCCTCGGCGATCGTCTCCAGGCCGGTGGTCAGGGGGACGCCGACGCGGACAAAGGTGGCGAGCTGACGACAGAAGACCACGACCTCCGGGAGGCCGACCTTGGTCAGCTGATCGATGAAGCCCTGCAGGGGCGAGCCCTGCCGGACCTTGACGGCCGTCGGTCGAAGCCCGCGCACCGAGATCGCATGCCAGACGGCTTCCCGGTCGGCGGCCTCCATCATGCCCTTGACCACAGTTCCCTCGGGACTCACCGCGGTGTAGTCGAAGAGACGCGTCCGAGTCGGCGTCGGTACGGCAGCCTGCATTGATTCCATCGCCTCAGATGGTGTACACGGTGCGCATCACCTCGGTGAGGGTGGTGCGCCCGCTGGCCGCAAGGTCGCAACCGGCCTGCTGCATGGTGCGCATGCCGCCCGCCACGGCGATGTCGCGCAGCTCCGCGTGATGAGCCTTGGCGACGATGCGCTCGCGGAGCTGGTCGTCGACCTGGAGGCATTCGAACACGCCGATGCGCCCGTAGAATCCGGTGCCTCCGCAGCGCTGGCAGCCAACCACCTGCGCGAGGCGCGCGGGGGGCATCTGGCCGGTCGTCGAGGTGAAGAAGGCTGCCTGGGCGGGGTCCGGCGGGGCGGAGCCGGCGCAGCGTTCACAGGCCAGGCGCACCAGGCGCTGGGCCACGACGCCGATCAGTGCCGAGCTGATCAGGAAGGGCTCGATGCCCATGTCGATGAACCGGTACACCGCGCCCACGGCGTCGGCCGCATGCATCGAGCAGAGCACGAGGTGTCCGGTGAGGGCCGATTGGATGGCGATCTGCGCCGTCTCGACATCACGGACCTCGCCGACCAGGATGATGTCGGGGTCCTGGCGGAGGATCGCCTTGAGCCCATTGGCGAAGGTGGTGCCCGCCAAACGGTTGATCTGAACCTGGTTGATATTCGCGAACCGATACTCGACGGGATCTTCGATGGTGGTGATGTTGCGGGAGCGGCTGTCCAGCTCGCTGAGAGCGGCATACAGAGTGGTCGTCTTGCCAGCTCCCGTCGGCCCGCTCACGATGAGCATCCCATAGGGGGATTCGATGAGGCGTTCCAGCCTCTGGCGATCGACGTCCTGCAGTCCGAGGTCGTGCAAGGGGACAAGGGAGCGGGTGCGATCGAGGAGACGCAGCACCACCTTCTCCCCCCAGATCGTCTCCATGGTGGAGACGCGGATGTCGACCGGGCGTCCATCGATGTTCATCTCGATCTGACCATCCTGGCTGCGATGGCGATCGACGATGTCCATCTCTGCCATGATCTTGAGGCGGGAGGCGATCGGCCCCACCAAGGAGGTGGGGAGCGAGTTGACGTCGTGCAGGGCTCCGTCGATGCGGAAGCGGATGCGAAGGCGGTCGGCTTGGGGCTCGATATGCACGTCGGAGGCTCGGTCCCGAAGCGCCTGCGTGAGCAGAAGGTCGACGATCTGGACCACCGGTGCGTCGGCGCGCAGGGGGATGGCCAGGGTTGCCCGGGCGGAGGAATCGCGGTCGACCACCGCTCGCCGGACCGCATGGTCGACGCGGTGGAGGACCGTGTAGTAACGGTCCATGGCCTGCTCCAGCGCCCTCCGGCCGGCCAGGCGAGGGAAGATCGGCTTGCCGATCGCCTCCTCGAGCGCCCGCATCTGCTGGGCGTCGTTGGGATCGATGACGGCGCAGTGGACCATGCCCAGCTCGTCAATGAGCAAGGGCAGCGCCTCCAGGGTGCGCGCCATGGACGCGTCGAGCAGGTAGAGGGCCTCGTCCTCGGGGTGCACCTGCTCGAGATCCACGGCGTTGTGGCCCAGCTGCTTGGCAAGGACGCCGACGATGTCGATCTCTCGAACGCCCTCTTCGACGAGCAGCTCACCGATCCGGCGCTTGTCGCGGCGCTGCCGGCGGAGAGCGGAGCGGACCACGCCATCCGAGGTGACCCCTTGCTCAACGAGCAACTCCCCAAGGCGGCGCGCGGGCGGCGAAGGTTTCGATCCCGGTGCCAACTCCCGGTCCCACCGGCCCGTGATCAGCGGCATGATGACGTGCGGACCTTCATCATCGCCGTCTCTCACTTGGCTCTCCACACCCCGACTGGAGCGGCCGATTCCGCATGATCATGCCGCGCTCCCTCCCCCTCGGGGCGTACGGCGCCGTGACCCTGCTGGGCCCCCTCTCGGTCCCCGCAGCCCCCCCAGGCCACGACGCCGTCCTATCGCTGTCCCGCACCCCGGTGGGTTCGGGTGGCCCTGAGCTTACCGAGGCCCCCGAGGGATGCACAGCCCCAGTCTGAGGGCGTGGAGGCGACCCAAATGGGGGGCGTGACGATGCCGGGACGGGAGCGGCATCTCGACCGGCTCATCATGCCGTACCAAATGTGGCGGGATTGGAGGGACGCTTCGACCGCGTCATGGGTTACGCTTACAGGCCGGTGGGCGGTAGGCGCTCTGCCGCCGATGTTGACCTTCGCGGCGATACACGGGGGGTGAACGGCGTGGCAGCTGGTGACGAGCTGGAGGCGCAGCTGGCCGAGCTCGAGCGTCAGCGCGGCGAGGGACACATCTCCGAGCTCACCTTCACCGTACAGAAGAACCTGCTGCTCACCCTACGCGAGCAGTCGGATCGCCGGCACGCCGTCGCCCTGCGGATCGCTCCGCCACCCGTTCCGCTTCCCCTCCCGGTGCAGAAGGAACGGAGGGGGCGCCCGCGACCCGTCCGCCTCCACGCCCTGCCAGCCCGTCTCCCGTCACCTCGAGAGCCGCAGCCAACCGCCCCGCCGCCTCTGCCATCGGCCCCGGCGGCCGCCACTGGCGGACGATTGCGGCGCGCTCGTCCGATGCTGTGGCTCGTGCCCGCGGCCATCGTCGTCGTGGTGCTCGGAGCCGTCGTCTTCACGCGTCTCGCCATCCCGGGCCGGACCCCTGGTCAGCCGAGCGGCGTCGCCACGTCCTCGAACCCCGCCTCCAAGGCTCAACCGGGCATCGGAACGTCCGGCCCGACCGTCCTGACCCTGGACAAGTCCCGCCCGCTTCGCGCCGGCGGGACGGCCACCCTGTTCATCTACTCCGACCATTTCACCCCGGTGGACGTGGGGAGCAGTCCGCTTCCCTCTGGGAACTTCTTCGCGGCCGCCCAGGTGCAGCTTTGTGCGGGGAGCGCGGCCATGACCGTGTCCCCATCGGCCTTTGTCCTCATCGAGCCCGACCACTCTCCGGTAACCACCACGGCCGCACCCGGGGAGGGGATGCAGCCGGGGCTTCAGGTGCAGGCGCTGGAGCCCCGGCAGTGCGCCAGCGGCTGGCTGACCTATGCCGTGGCCACCCGGCCGGCGGCGCTCGACGACACCGCCGACCATCTCAGCTGGGCCATCCCCTAAGCCCTCCCGGTCACGGAGGCCCGTTCCGCCGGCACAGCCCCGCCGGACCTCTCCAGGGACGATCCGGGGACGTCAGGGGTGGCGGGTGGGGCGACCCTTTCGGCCACTCACGGTCTCGGCCACGAGGTCGAGCAGATCCCGGGCGGCCAGGGGCTTGAGTCCGAACTGATCGCAGCCGGCGGCCATAGCCTGCGCCGCCATGTCACCCACGCGGTCAGCGGAGAGGGCCACCACCACGAGCGGCCGTCCCGCTGCCAAGCGCAGATCACCCACGATCTCAAGACCGCTGCCGTCGGGCAGGTGGATGTCGAGGAGGACGAGGTCAAAGGGTGCCTCTGCCATCTCCTGCAAAGCCCTGCCGCGCGTATCGACCGAGCGCACGCGATACCCGGCTGCGGCGAGCACATCGCGCATCGAATCGCGGTTCACTGGGTCGTCCTCAACGAGAAGAATGGTCGCCGGCCCCCCATCCGCCCCGGTCACCGCGACCTCACCTCTTGGAGCGCGGAGCAGGCGCGGCGGCGGCGGCTCGCGGGACGGCCGCAAACTGAACCAGAAGCGGCTTCCCCGACCCAGCTCGCTCACCACCTCGAGGCGGCTCCCGTGCAGCTCTACCACGCGTTGCGAGATGGCGAGGCCAAGACCGATCCCGGGGATATCGGCGCTGGCTGCGCGCTCAAAGGGCTCGAAGATCCGCTCTGTCTCGGAAGCCGGTATGCCCCGTCCGGTGTCGCACACGGCGAGGAGCACCTTCTCGTCCCTCGTCTCGCATTCGAGCCAGACCCGTCCGCCCGCCGGCGTGAACTTGATCGCATTCGTGAACAGGTTGGTCAGCACCTGGCGAAGCCGGATCGGGTCGGCCGCCACCCGCGGGATATCCTTCAGCGACGGCAGCTGTACCGCCACACCCGCCGTGTCTGCCAGAGGGCAGACGACGCTGGCCACGTCGTTCAGCGTCTCCATCAGGATGAGCGGCTGCAGACGCACGTCCAACCGCCCCGCCTCCAAGCGGCCCAGGTCGAGGAGGTTATCGACGAGCGCAAGAAGGTTGCTGGCGACGCTGTGTATCCGCTCGCCGACGGTGCGGAGCTGCGCCTCGCTGAGACCTCCCAAGGAGGGATCGGTCAGCAGCTCGCTGGAGAGCATGATCCCGCTGATCGACCCGCGGAGCTCGTGCGAAAGGTTGCTGAGGAAGGACCGGGTCGCCGCCATCTCCTTGCGCAGCGAGCGGGTCGCCGCCGCGAGGCGCTCCATGAGCTCCGGTGGCTCAGGTTCGGTCGAGAGGAGGCGTGAACGCGCCAGCTCCGCGGCAACCCGGGTGAGGAAGCTCTCATCATCCACGGTGAACTCGGCGCCATCCTTCTTGTTGCTGGCGAAGATAAGGCCGATGACCCTGTCATCACGGATCAGCGGCGCGGCCACGAATGAGGTCATCTCGGGATGACCCGGGGGGAAACCGGAGAAGGCCGGATGCAGGCGGAGGTCCGACAGCCGAATGGGTCGGCCCGCAGCGGCGATGGCACCGAGGAAGGCGTTGGCCGCGGGTCTCTCCGCGCTGATCCGCGCCTGGATTCCGCGAGCCATTCCCGACTGGGCGAAGGTTCCCGTCGTCCCCCTGGGGCCGTCCAGGAGAAACAGCGCGGCATAGGTCGCGTTGACGATGGTGCGCACGTCATTGGTCGCCCACTGAGCGGCGCCACTGGGGCGGAGCTGGCGCAGCAGGGCCAGGTTGGCTCGAACGAGCCGCTGCTGCTCGCTGCGCAGCCGGCGAACGCTGGACCCCTGGTCCGCTCCCTCCGCGAGAATGGAGGCCGCAGCCAGGGTGGCCGGCGCTTCGAGGAGGCTGGCCCTCTGAGACACTCGTCGATGGCGTTCCGTCAAGGGGCCGCTAGGTGGAGAACTCTGCGGAGGTTCAGGTGCGAGCGTGCTGCCAAGGGTCACTTCCGCATCCGCGTCATGGTTGCTTCCCCGCGTCCAGCGTGGCTTGCGCATCCTTGCCTAGGTCCTATCCGAGACGATGCCGAGCCGCATGGCCTTCACGACCGCTTCCAGCTGACTGTGCGCCTCGAGCTTGGCTAGGATGCTCTTCACGTGGCCTCGACACGTATGCAGGCTGATCCCCAGGCGACGCGCGATCGCTTGCGGGTCGCGGCCCTCGCTGAGCAGGGCGAGCACCTCCGTCTCGCGATCCGTCAGACTGGCATGGCTCGTCACCGCAGGCACGCCTTCCGGTCTCATGCGGTTGAGCAGGCCATCGAGCACGGCCTGGTCCACCGACATCTCCCCAGCGCCGGCACGGCGAAGCGCCGTGAGGACAGCGCTGATGCTGCTCTCCTTGGGAAGGATGCCATGGGCGCCCACCAGGGCAGCGCGTCCCAGCACCTGCATGTCCGCGTAACCGGTGAGCACCACGATGCGAAGTTGCGGGCGCAGCTGCAGGAGCCGGCTCGCGGCGTCCAGGCCATCCCCGTCGGGGAGCCGCACGTCGGTGAGCATGACGTCTGGAGCTCCGGTGATGACCAGCCCGCGGGCCTCGGCGATGGTGCCGGCGACGCCCACGCAGCGCATGTCGGGTTGCAGGTCGATGGCCATGGCGATGGACTCGGCGACCGCGCGATGGTCGTCCACCACAAGGATCCCGAGGCGCTTCCGGGGTGGATCAGGCATCACGAACCCCCTCGTCAGACCGGTGGGGGCGACGGTTGGTGACATGGGTACAGGCACCACCGGCCAGTAGGGTAGGCAGTGTAGGCGATCGCCCCTCCGGCATGTCCCTAACGCTTACCACGGCGGGCCGGTGCCGGCAAGCCGCCGGGGCCGATCTCGGGAAGGCTCCAGCGACCACATGGTCCTCCGGCCGTCGTGCCCGGATGCCCGGGTGCGGAGTGGCCAGGCTCCGCGGCAGCGGGTCCTGAGGGGGCCGGTCACTCCGAGAGAACGAGCCGAGCCGAGGCCGCAGCGCGGCGAGCGGTCAGGCGCTGGCCTATCATCGGGGCCGACGACCGAGCCGTGCGGGACTCGCGGACAGCCCGCCCACCTCGGTGCTGGACCATGGTTCGCATCGGCTCCTCAGGATGCTCGGAGGGTCAGCACGATGACGCCCCAGCGGGAAGGGCAGAGCGCGAGCCCAGGCCGGACCCGCCTCCTGGCCGTCACCGTGACCGGGTTCCGAAGCATCCGTGAGCCCCAGCACCTGGTGGTCGAGCCGGATCTCACGGTGCTGGCCGGCCGGAACAATGTCGGCAAGACGGCTCTGCTCCATGCGCTCACACTCCCCACCACGGAGCGCCCCGGTTGGAATGACAACTTCCAGCTCACCATGCGATGGGCGGTCGCGGGGGACGAGCTTCGCTCCGCCTTGGAGGTGTCCTCGTGGTCGGTCGGCGAGGTGACCTCTCGCTTCCTCAATGCCGAGGAATTAGAACTGGAGTGTCAGATCGAGGGCCTGCGCGACCCGGAGGCGCTTCCCAACGCGACCGAGGAGGTGCTGGGGGACAGCGTGCTCCTGGTGGGCGGCAAGCCCGCGCTTCAAGTGTCCGCCGCGCGCATCAACTCTGGCACCGTCGCGCTCGCCAGGAAGCACAGCCGGGTGCGTGGCCCGGGACGTGGCACGTTCACCTGGGAGGCGGGGACCAGTCCGGTGCTTCTGGAATTCGCCCAGGTCCCCGGACTGGTGTTCGACCTGTGTCAGCGTCTACTGACCTCGGTTCTCTACATCGGCCCACGGCGCGCCAGCATCCCTCGCGTCCAGCTCGCCGAGGCCGGCGAGATCTCGCCCGATGGGGAAAACCTCACCAGCGTGCTCGCGGACCTGTACATCAATCACCGGCGAACGGTCTACCCCAAGGTGGAGGAGCTCGTCCGCAGTGCCTTCCCCGAGGTTGTGCATGTCGATGTCCACGTCTCCCCGGGCACGCCCGCAGTGGCGGAGATCTACGTCGTCTACCCCGGCGAGCCACCCGAGGAGGTGCCCCTGGAGCACTGTGGAACCGGCATCGAACAGCTGCTCATCCTGGGTGCGGCGATTCTCGGAAGTCCGCGATCCGGACGCACCTTCCTCATCGACGAACCGCACGCCTTCCTCCACCCCCAGGCGGAGCGCAGTCTGCTGAGGCTCATTCGCCAGCACCCCGAGCACCAGTACATCGTGGCCACCCACTCGCCGCTCTTTCTTCGCACCACCCAGCTGCACAGGGTGCGCCTGCTGCGACGGGAGGTCAGCGGCACGGTGATCAGGTCCTTCGGCGAGGAGGCCGGGCTGCTGCTCGAGCTGGGCATGACCGCCGATGACGCATGGTCCGGCGACGCCGTCCTCTGGGTGGAGGGTCAGACGGAGGTCGAGATCTACGGTGTTCTGGGCGAGAACTACCCGGATCTGCTCGGGGGGGTCCGGGTCAAATCCATGCCGGACTACATCCGAGCGGCTCGACTGCGACCTCGCGAGATGGGTCGCGTCATCGCCTTGGTCCGTTCCCTCAGCATCGCCCTCCGCCCTTTCGGGGTCCGGACCCTGTTCCTCTTCAACCCCGATGAGGTCTCCGAGACGCGCAAGCGGAACCTGCTGGAGGGCACTGCCGGGAATGCCATGTTCCAGCCCTGCCGCGAGGTGGAGAACCTCCTTCTGGATGCCGGCTCCATCACCGCAGTGTTGAGGCGAAGGCGGGGTGCTCTCGGTCTTTCGCCGGTGTCCGAGGAAACCGTCTCCCAGCGCCTCGACGATCTCATGGCGGACGTGACCAACAAGGAGTTCTATCCGACCGGCACCAGGAAGACGGATTCCGCAACGGTGCGCGGCTCGCGAATCCTGAATCGGCTCTTCGCCTCCTTGGGCAGCCTCGAATACGATCCGGTGCGCGACGCGCGCGCCATCGCCCGGGAGATCATCAGCGCCACGCCGGGAATGCTCACCCCGCTCCGAGCCGCCGTCGAGGCTCTGAAGCGGCTCCAGCCGGATTGAGACGCTCAGAACGGTGCACAACCCCGAGACCTCCTCAAAGCCGCTATACGGTTAGCCTTGGCGTCCTTCTTGGAAGCCGACTGGTGCGCCGGCGTCATCGGGGTGTTGTGCATGCCGTGCGCGGCCACCGGGGTGGTCCGGAACAGCATCACCACTCCGATGAGGACGACGATCGCGCTGGCGATCCCCAGGCGCGTCCTCCGCGAGTGCGGCTCCACTCTGAGGCTCTCTCCGTCCTCATCCCATCGGCTGCGATGCATCTCCCTCCCTCCAAGCATGCGTGACACCCGCTATCGGGCTATTGCTGATAACGGCGCTGTCAGCTTTTTCCTTGCGCGTGGCCTCCGCCGGAGGGTCGGGGGAGAGCCTCGAGCGGTCGGCCCGGAGCGGGGGGCCGGTCGCCAGCGAGGAGCCTGGGCCTATTCGGGGCGGCGCATCGCCCAGGCGGCCGCGGCGAGCGCAGCCACGGCATAGAGGGCCAGGGACACCCAGTCGGCGAGGCTGCCCGCGGTGCCTCCCAGGCTCACGTCGCGGAGCAGGGAGATCCCGTAGGTGGAGGGGAGGAGGCGGAGGAGCCAGACCGCCCAGGCTGAGGCGCCGGCGATGGGTACGACTCCGGCGAAGAGGATGCCCATCATCACCAGGTTGCCGAAGAGCCCGGCCAGGCCCTCGCGCGGCGAGAGGAGTCCGATGAGGGCACCGATGCCTCCGAGGGCGACGCCGGAGAGGAGAAGGATCGGCAGCATCAAGAGGCTGACGTGGAGGGGCAGCCCGTCGAGGAGGCCGCCCTCCAAGCCGATGCAGAGGACGCCCGGCCAGGCGAAGAGCGAATAGCAGAGGGTGAGGATGCCGAGAAAGAGGGGCTCACTGATGGGCATGAGCCGGTAGTGGTCGAGAGCGCGGCTCTGGCGGAGCCACGCCATCTGCTGGGAGAGCATCACGAGGGTGCTGATGGCCTCGGCGAGGAGAATGTCGCCGAGCACCACCTGCGCCGTCTCCGTGCGCCCCATGCTCGGCGCCACCATGTGGATGAGGAGGACGATCCCGGCCGGCATCACCGCGCTCACCATCACGTAGGGGCGCCAGTGCCGGCGCAGCCCGGCGAGCTGAAGGCGGAAGAGGATCGACACCATGCTCGATGCCGGCGCTCGCGCCGCCGCGCCGGGAGAGGCGACCGGCGCCGCCGCCGCCGTCACGGTGTCCTTCCCGCCCTGGCGGGGGCCGCCGTCTCCACCGCCTCCGGCGCCTGGCCGTCGACCTCCTCCATGGCGGCGCGATAGGAGAGGTAGAGCTCCTCGAGGCTCGGCTCCTGCAGATGGACGTCGAGGAGGCGGGCCCGGTGGGGCGTGGAGAGGAGCTCGCCCAGGCGCCTCTCCGCCTCCTCGCGGGGGAGCCGCCAGCGCAGGCGGTGAACCCCGTCGGCGGCGGGCCCCACCGGCGTACCCGGATGGCCGAGAAGGCGCGCTTCGCCGCGGTAGCGGACCTCGAGCCAGACCCCGCTGCCCTGGTCCCGGCGCAGGGCGGCGGGGGATCCGGAGGCGAAGACCCGGCCCCGATGGAGGATGAGCACCCGGTCGAGCACCGCCTCCGCCTCCAACACGTTGTGAGAGACGAGGAGGACGAGGCGGCCCGGCTGGCGCAGCTCGCCGACCAGGTCCCACACCCGGCGGCGCATCAGCGGGTCGAGCTCGTTGCTGGGCTCGTCGAGGCACATGAGCGGGGTCGGTGCCACCACGGCCACCGCGATGGTGACGAGGCGGTGCTCGCCACCCGAGAGGCGGGCGACGAGGCGGTCTCGGAATGGGAGGAGCCCGAGGGCTTCGAGCAGGCCGAGGGCCCGGGCGCGCGCCTCGCGCGGCGGCTGCCCGCGCAGCACCGCGGTGGTCCAGACGGCCTCGAAGACGGTGAGGTCGAGGAGGGCGAGGGGGTGCTGCGGGAGGTAGGCGACCTGGCGGCGGAGCCAGCCGGCGCCGGGGGTGATCTGGCGTCCCCGGAGCTCGAGGCGGCCGGAGGTCGGCCGCATCAAGCCGACCACCTGGCGGAGGAGGGTGGACTTGCCGGCGCCATTGGGGCCGAGGATGCCCACCACCTGCCCCGCCTCCAGGTCGACGGTGATGCCGTCGTTGGCCCGCACGCGTCCGCCGAAGATCTTGGTCAGCTCCTCGACCCGGAGCATGGGAGCCTCTGCGAGCCGGGTGAGCGGCGGCGGGGGCGACGGGGCGGAATCCATCCGCCGAGCAGACTACAGGGGAAGGGCCCGGGGGCCGGGCTCGGCTCCCTCCGCCGGCCGCTGCCCGCGGACCACCACGAAAGCTCCGACGCCGTGACCGGGGCGGCTGGATTGCACCGCGGTCACCTCCCGGAGCGAGCCGAACACGGTCTGGCGGAAGCGCAGGTCGCAGAAGCCGGCAGCCCGGATCGCCGCGGCAAGCTCGAGGGTGGAGGAGAAGGTCGCCTCGCGGTAGAAAACGCTCTCCGCCCGGCGGGCCTCGTAGTCGCGCCCGACGGAGCTCTCCCGGTCGATGAAGCCGATGACGAGGTGGCCCTCGGGGCGAAGCACGCGGTAGGCCTCGCGCAGCGAGCGAGGCACGTCGTCAAGGAAGCAGATCGTCGTCACCATGAGGACGGTGTCGAAGGTGCCGTCGAGGTAGGGGAGATCCTCGGCGACACCGTCCACGGCGTCAACGCCGCGCTCCCGGGCCAGCTTGCGCATGGCCGTCGAGGGGTCGACGCCGGCGCTGATGCCGAGGGGGACGGCGAAGCGCCCGCTGCCGACGCCGACCTCCAGGGCGCGGCCCGGCGGGAGCATCTCGCGAACCGCCTGGAGCTCCGACATGTAAGCGAGGTCGTGCCGCGAGAACCAGGCCTCGTAGCGGTCGAGGTGGTCGTTGAACGGTTGGGTCCTGGGCATGAAATCTCCCTTCACGCCAGATCGCTGCCGGGGGCTGGCCCGGCGGCGATGATCACGTCACGTTGGTGCCCCAGAGGGATCAGACGAGGACGGGCGCGAGAAGGGAGGGAAGGGCGGCGTCGATCTTCTGGCGGTTGCGCTCGATGATCTGAACCACCTCCTCGACCGCCGCCGCGGAGCGGCGGAGCGCGGCCCGGTCAGCGTCGACAAGGTCGACCTCGATCACCTCGAGAAGCCCGCCGGCGCCGAGGCGAGCCGGGACCCCACTGTAGACTCCGGTGATCCCATACTCGCCCTCCAAGTGGATGCTGCAGGGCAGGATCTGGCGGGTGTCGAGCAGGATGGCGTCGACCATCTGCGCTACCGCCGCGCTCGGCGCGTAGTAGGCGCTGCCGCTCTTCAGGAGATTGACGATCTCCGCGCCACCGTCGCGGGTCCGCTGGACCATCTGCTCCAGGCGTTCCTTGGGAATCAGGACGTCAACGGGGACGCCGGCCACGCTGGTGAGGTGGGTGAGCGGCACCATGGTGTCCCCGTGGCCGCCAAGGACATAGGCCTCCACGTCGCGCACCGATGCGCCCAGCTCCTGGGCCACGAAGGTGCGGAAGCGGGCGGTGTCGAGGATGCCGGCCATGCCGATGACCCTCTCCCGCGGGAAGCAGCTCACCTTGAGCGCCACCTGGGCCATGGCGTCAAGTGGGTTGCTGACGACGAGGATCACCGCGTCCGGTGACTGGACGGCGGCCCGGCGCACCACCTGGGCGACGATTCCCGCGTTGGTCATCACCAGGTCATCGCGTGACATGCCCGGCTTGCGGGCGATGCCGCTGGTCACCACGACGATGTCGCTGTTGGCTGTCTCAGCGTAGCCGTTGCTCCCCGTGACCAGGCTGTCGTAGCCCACCACCGGCCCCGCCTCCAGGAGATCGAGGGCCTTGCCCTGAGGCAGGCCCTCGATGATGTCGACGAGGACGATGTCAGCGTAGTCGCGCTCAGCGAGACGCTGGGCGAGGGTGGCGCCGACGTTGCCGGCGCCGATGATGGTGATCTTGTGACGCATGGTGTTTTCCTCAGACCGTCGCCAGGACCTTCGGTTCGATGAGGTGACGCTCCGCCTCTCCGACGTACAGCTGGCGCGGCCGCGAGATCTTCTGCTCAGGATCGAGAAGCCCCTCCTGCCACTGGGCCAGCCAACCCGGCGTCCGGCCGATGGCGAAGAGGACCGGGAACATGGTGACGGGGAAGCCCATCGCCTGGTAGATGATCCCGGAGTAGAAGTCGACGTTCGGGTACAGCTTGTGGCGGATGAAGTACTCGTCCTCGAGGGCGATCTTCTCCAGCTCGAGCGCGATGTCCAGGAGCGGGTTGCGACCGGTGACGGTGAAGACCTCGTCGGCGATCCGCTTGATGATCTTGGCACGAGGATCGAAATTCTTGTAGACGCGGTGGCCGAAGCCCATCAGCCGGAACTCGCCCTGCTTCACCCGGGTGATGTAGTCGGGGACGTTGTCGACCGAGCCGATCGCCTTCAGCATGTTGAGAACCTGCTCGTTGGCACCGCCGTGCAGCGGACCGTAGAGAGCTGCTGTCGCCGCCGCCGCCGCCGAGTAGGCATCGGCGTGGGAGCTCCCCACCGTGCGCATGGTGTGCGTGGAGCAGTTCTGCTCGTGGTCGGCATGGAGGATAAAGAGCACGTCCAGAGCGTGCTCCAGGACCGGGTTGGGCCGGTACTTGAGCTCCGTCGCCTTCCACATCATGTTGAGGAAGTTGCCCGGATAGGAAAGGTCGTCATCGGGGTAGGCGTAAGGGAGGCCCATGGCGTGGCGGTAGGCGAAGGCGGCGAGGGTGGGCATCTTGGCGATGAGGCGCACGCTCTCGAGGTGGCGAACCTCGGCGTCGAGGAACTGCTTCGCCTCCGGATAGAAGGTGGAGAGGGCGGCCACGGTGCTGACCAGGATGCCCATGGGGTGGGCGTCGTGGTGGAAGCCGTCGATGAACTTCTTGACGTTCTCGTGGATGAAGGTGTGGTTGGTGATCTCGTCGACCCACGCCTTGCGCTGCGCCTCATCGGGGAGCTCGCCGTGCACCACGAGGTAGGCGACCTCGAGGAAGCTGCTCCTCTCGGCCAGCTCCTCGATGGGGTAGCCGCGGTAGCGGAGGATGCCGCGGTCACCGTCGATGAAGGTGATGCTGCTCTGGCAGCTCGCGGTGTTGAGGAAGCCCGGGTCATAGGAGAGGAGACCGGGCTCCTCCGGGTCGGTTTTGATCTGGCTCAGATCGCTGGCGCGAAGGCTGCCCTTGCTGATGGGCAGCTCGTAGACCTTGCCGGTCCGGCTGTCGGTGACGCTCAGGAAGCCCTCGCCATTGGCTGTGTCCATAGGGAACACCTCACCTCCACCGGCCCAGGCGGCCGGCCACCTCGCGCCACGCGCCGATGGGTCCATCAAGCACTCCCCGGGGGCCCCGAACAAGGGCCGTTGGGCATCAGCGGAGAGGACCTTTGGGGGGGGTCGGCGCTGCCCCTGGCTTGGTCCGTAAGGTACGCGAGGAAGCCCTACGCGCTGAGAGCCGTGGCGCCCCGGGCCCGGCCCTGCCTGGGGGCCGAGCCGAGGCGTGAAGGAGAGCCTCGATGAACCGACTGGCCGGCATCCTGGGCCGCCACCCATGGCGCGCCGTCGCCGCGGCCGCCCTCCTCACGCTCTTCGGCTTCGCCCTCTCCGGTGCGGTGTCCAGCCGGCTCACCAATTCCATCTCCGACTACAACGACCCCTCCTCGCCGAGCTCGCAGGCCCGGGTGGAGGTCCAGCGCGCCACCGGGGTGGACATCGAGGAGGGGTACACGCTGCTGGTCTCGGTGCCGAGCCCGGCGAGCCCCGCCGAGGCGGCCCCGGCGCGAGTCACCGCCGCCGTCCGCCTCCTGCACAGCCGGCCGGAGGTGGTGCAGGTGACTGACGCTTGGTCTGCCCACCTTCCCAGCCTCATCTCGCGGGACGGCCGCACGGCGGTGGTGGATGCCAGCCTCCACCCCGTCGACGAGAAGCGCGTGGTCGATGCTCTGGAGGCCGACATCAACAAGGACCCACTGCTCCGCGGTCATGTGCTCCTGGGCGGGTCGACGGCTCTTGACGTCCAGGCCACGACGCAGAGCTCCAAGGATCTGACCTTCGCCGAGACCATCGCGCTGCCGATCCTCCTGGTCCTGTTGCTCCTCATCTTCCGCGGCGTGGTGGCGGCGCTCCTCCCCCTCGCCGGGGCGCTGGTCAGCATCGGCCTCACCACCCTGCTCCTGCTCGCCGCGGCGAGCGCCACCCATGTCTCGGTCTACGCCCTCAATCTGGTGTACGCGTTGGGGATCGGGCTGTCCATCGATTTCAATCTCCTGATCGTCTCCCGCTACCGCGAGGAGGTGGACCGGCGGGGCCCAGGGATGGCGGCGCTCGAGCGGACCGTCTCCAGCGCGGGGCGCACCGTGCTGTTCAGCGCCGCCACCGTGACCGCAGCCCTGGGGGCGCTGCTGCTGTTCCCCATCCCCGCCATCTCGTCGATGGGCCTGGCGGGGATGCTCGTCACCATCTGCTCCGCCGCCAACGCGGTGCTCATCCTTCCCGCTGTGCTCTCGCTCCTCGGAACCCGGGTGGACGCGCTGCGGCTTCTCCACCACCGCCGCCACGCAGCCAGCGACCCCTCCCGGGGCTTCTGGATTCGCCTCTCAAGACTGGTGATGCGCGGACCTCTGTTGGTGGCCGTGCTCACCGCCGCCGCCCTGCTGGCGGCGGGCTCGCTCTCCTTCGGCGTGACCCTCTCCGGCTACAGCACCAAGGAGCTCCCGGCGAGCCTTGCCGGAACCCAGGTTGCCACCCAGCTCGCCACCGACTTCCGCGGCCTTTCGGCGAGCCCCCTGCAGTTGGTGATCAGCGGGGGAAGCGCGGCCCAACCCGCGGTGCGCGCCTACGCGGCCGCAGTGGCTCGGGTGCCCGGCGTGGAATCGGTGGTCCCACCCGTCCGGGTCGGCTCCGACCTCTGGGAGGTGGACGCCAGCCTGCGCGGGCAGGCGCTCTCCCCGGGGGCGCTGGCCAGCCTCAGCCGGGTGCGCGCCATCCCGACGCTCCTCACGGTGCACGCCACGGGTTACACGGCAGCCTTCGCCGACGAGGAGTCGAGCCTCGGTGCGCACCTTCCCGCGGCGGCGGGGATGCTCATCATCACCACGCTGCTCGTGCTCTTCGCCATGACCGGTTCGGTCGTGCTGCCCGTCAAGGCGCTGGTGATGAACGCCCTCACGCTGTCCGCCACCCTGGGACTGCTGGTGCTGGTCTTCCAGGGCGGCTTCCTCTCCGGTCTCCTGGGCTTCACGCCGCCGGGCGGGATCGACATCGAGACGCCCGTGCTGGTCGGCTCCCTCGCCTTTGGGCTCTCCACCGACTACGGGGTCTTCCTGCTCAGCCGGATCCGCGAGGAGCACCTCGCGGGACTTCCGACCCGCGACGCCGTGGCGTTGGGGCTGCAGCGCGTGGGCCGGGTTGTCACCGCGGCGGCGGCGCTGTTCTGCATCGCGGTGGGGGCCCTCGCGCTCTCCACCACGGTGGTGCTCAAGGAGATCGGGCTGGGAGCGGGACTGGCGGTGCTCATTGACGCGTCGATCGTGCGGGCGCTCTTGGTGCCGTCCGTGATGGCCCTGCTGGGCCGCTGGAACTGGTGGGCTCCGCGCTGGCTGGCGGCTTTCCACCGCCGCCTCCGGATCGATGGTTTCGAGAGCGGGCGGGAGTCGGTGGCCGCCTGAACCGGGCCGGGGCCAGAGCGAAGGCGCCCTGGGTCGAGCAAGCACGCCGGCGCGGAACGCATCCCAACCCACTCCTCCGCAGGATGGGACGCGCCCACGCCGGGCGGCGATCAGGCGGCCTCGACAACCTCCGGCATGGCCACAGCGGGCTCCAGCTCGCGCACCCACTGGGGCACGTCGGCCACCGCAGCGGTGGCGCGGGCGGTCGCGCGCCGCCCGCGAATCGCCACCGCCAGGATCAGCACCGTCGCCCCGACGAAGAGGGTGGAGGCGATGAAGGCGTGGTCCGCACCGACGACGAACGCGGCGCGTGCGGCCGCCGCCGACTGCCCGGCCACCACGCGGCCCACCGATCCGAACACCGACACCAGCACCGCCAGGCCGAGCGCGCCACCCATCTGCTGCATCACGTTGACCAGCCCAGACGCCGCGCCGGCGTCCTCCTGGCGCACGCCCGCCAGGGACGCGCTCGTCAGGGGCACGAACGCGAGCCCGTTGCCGGTCCCGAACAGGAGCACAGGGATGAGGACGAAGGCATAGGTGCTCGACGCCGACAGCTGCGTCATCAGGAGCATGGCGAGGGTTGAGAGGCTGAAGCCCACCACCATCAGCGACTTGCCGCCGAACCGCTCGACCAGCCGCCGCGCGCTGAGCTGAGACATCGCGAAGAGCGCCGCGCTGAAGGGCAGGAAGGCGAGACCGGCCTGGAGCGGGCCGTAGCCGAGCACGTCCTGGAGGAACTGGGTGAGAAAGAAGAACATCCCGAACATGCCGGCCACGAGGAACAGCCGCCCCACGTACGAGGCGTTGCGGCTGCGGTCGGCGAACAGTCGCAGCGGTGTGATCGGCTCCGCGGCGCGCCTCTCGAGTGTCACGAACAGGCCGAGCAGCACCACGCCCACCGCGAAGGCGCCGATGGTCAGCACGTCGCCCCAGCCGTCGCTCGCCGCCCGCACGAACCCGTAGGCCAGAGAGGCGACCCCGCCGGTCGAGGTCACCGCGCCCAGCAGGTCGAAGTGGCCGTTGCGGCTCGGCGTCTCCGTGAGCGACCGCCGCGCCAGGGCGACCACGACCAGGCCGATCGGCACGTTGACGAACAGCACAAAGCGCCAGGAGGCAACCTGGGTCAGGAGCCCACCGAGGATCAGCCCGACCGCGCTGCCGCCGATCGAGACGGCGGCGTAGTAACCGAGCGCTCTCAGGCGCTCGCGGCCCTCGGGGAACATGATCATGAGGAAGGCCAGCGCCGAGGGTGCGGCGAGCGCTCCACCCACGCCCTGCAGCGCCCGCGCCGCGAGCAAGAGGCCGGCGTTGGGAGCCAGCCCGCCGAGGAGCGAGGCGAGGGTGAAGAGGCCGATGCCCGCCATGAAGACGCGCTTGCGGCCGAGCAGGTCGCCGGCGCGCGCGCCGAGCAGGAGGAAGCCCCCGAAGGCCAGGGTGTAGGCGGTGATCACCCACGACAGGCTGGCCGGCGAGAATTTCAGTGCGCTGGCGATGTCGGGGAGGGCGATGTTCACGATGGTGGCGTCGAGCACCACCATCAGCTGCACGGCCAGGATGATCCCCAGCACCAGCCCGGGGCGGGCACGGCGCTGGGTCGCCCGGCCGGTCGGGCGGGGGAGGGTCGCGGTGGGTGGCATGTGGGCTCTCCAGGTGGTACGATGACGAAACGGAAGCTTCCTCCGGTAGTATACGGAGGATTCCTCCGTTTTGCAAGTCAGGATACAGGTGCCCCAGTCGTGAGACGTGAAGTCGCAGCGGCAGACCCCGGGGTGGTCGAGGCCGCCGACCCCCCATCCACAGGCCGCCCCCTCCGCGCCGACGCGGTGCGCAACCGCGAGCTCCTGATCACTACCGCCGCAGCCGCCTTCTCCGCTCAGGGCGCCGAGGTTCCCCTCGAGGACCTCGCCCGCCAGGCCGGTGTCGGCATCGGCACCCTCTACCGGCACTTCCCCACACGCGACTCACTCGTCGAGGCGGTGTACCGCCACGAGGTCGACATCCTCGTCGAGGGCGCTGACCAGCTGCTCGACACCCTCCCGCCCGACCAGGCACTCGCGGAGTGGATGCAGCTCTTCGTCCGCCACGTCGCCACCAAGCGGGGCATGCTGTCCGTGCTCAAGCCGATGCTGAGCAGCAGCCCCAGCTTCTTCGCCGAGACCAAGGGACGAGCTACCGCGGCGGCCACCAAGCTCCTCGAGGCGGGGGTCGCCGCCGGGACAGTCCGTGCCGACGTCGATGGCGGCGACCTCCTCCGCGCCGTCAGCGGGATTTGCATGTCGACCGACCAAGAGCGGTCCGACACCTCCGATCGTCTGGTGCGGCTGCTCTTCGATGGCCTCCGCCACGATGCCGCCGCGGTCTCCTTGTCGGGGGCGGCTTCCTAGCGTTCGCCGGCCAGGGTGCGGCTGCGCCCCGGCCCTGGGGCTCGCAGGCCGCCCCCGCCGAGCTCGGTCGTCCGCCACGCGGTAGCCGGCCTCCCAGCGACCATTGGGTGGCCTGCCTGACGCTTCCCTCGAAAGGCCAGTAGCATGCAAGCCGCTGGAGGTCAGCTTGTGGCGAAGCGGTGCATGCGCTGCACGGCCCAATGCACGGTCTGGCCACCGCCTTCGGCCCAGCGACATCCCCATTTGGCTTCGGTTGAAGCGCGGTGACTTGCCAGCCGCGTTGTGCCACACCCACACCACGGAGAGCGCGGTGGGGAGCGTTGGCTCGGCGACCTATCAAGGGGAAAGATGCAAGCCGGTCTGTAAGCCGGATTCTGTCCCCGCCTTCCCCAGGGTCCCCGGGAAGCCTGCTCCCGGGGGTGAGGTTGGCGGGGGACGGCCATCCCTCTGGGACGCCGGTTGCCCGGCGCCTCATGCGGTCCGACCCGGGACCTGGGACGAGCAGCCCCTGGGCGCCGCGATGCGGCGTCCGTCCCTGTTTGACCTTGCTCCGGGCGGGGTTTACCGGGCCGGCCGGTCACCCGGCCGCCGGTGGGCTCTTACCCCACCATTTCACCGTTGCCGCCGGGCGGCGGCTGTGTCTTTTCTGTGGCACTCTCCTTCGGGTCACCCCGACTGGGCGTTACCCAGCGCCCTGCTCTGTGGAGTCCGGACTTTCCTCAGGCGGCGCAGCCGCCCGCGGCCGTCCGACCGGCTTGCGGTGCCAGTGTACCGCCGCTTCCTGCGGTTCAGTTGGGGGCGTTCATCGGCCGTGAGGCTAACGCGTGCGCCGGCGTTGCCAGCTTGCCGCTGACGGGCTCCAAGCGCACCAACGCGTTGTAGTCCGGCACCCCCGCCGGCGCTCGCTTGGTGCGGTCGATGAGCACCAGTGCCTCGGGCCAGTGGAGCTGCAGGGTGCCCGCGAGGACCGGGGCGATCTGCACGCTCCCGCTCATCTCGCCGAGGTCGTTGGCCACCCGGATGGCGTCGCCCGTGCGCAGGCCAAGCCGTGCCGCGTCGACGCCGCTGATGAGGACGGCATCCCGGCGCGTACCGTTGAGGCTGTCCTTCTCCCCGTGGACCATGCTGTTGAACTGCTTGCCGCGCCGGGTGGCGGCGAGGAACATCCCCTCCGGCACCTCGGCATGGGGCGGGCTGACGGGGGAGAAGTGGGCCTTGCCGTCCGGGGTGTCGAACTTCCATCCCCAGCACAGGTGCGGGCCGCCCCACTGGAACTGATCGCCCTCCCGGGAGAGGTGCTCGATGCCGGCGTACTGCGGGATGGAGCGCGCGATGTCGCGGCGGATCTCGGCCGTATCGTGGAAGTGGATCCGGTCGCTGATCTCCGGGCGGGCCCGCTCGGCGATCTCCATGAAGATCTCCCACTCCGGCCGCGCCTCGGCGATGCGGGGCCCGGGGATCTCCGGGCTGAAGATGACCCGGCGCTCGGTGGAGGTCTCGGTCACCCCGCCCGGCATCTCGTAGCGGGTGGACACCGGCAGCAGCAGGACGGTGTCGGCCGGATCGGTGAGCATCTGCTGGGAGACCACGATGTCCATGTGCACGCGGAGCGGGATCCGTCCCAGGGCCTCGTCGCTGTAGGCGGGGTCGGGGAGCACCTCTCGGAAGTTGCCGCCGGAGCAGATCAGCACGTCGAGCTCGCCACGGTCGGCGGCGTCGATCATCTCCGGGACGGTGAGGCCAACCTTCGAAGGCACCGGGAAACCCCACAGATCGCTGAACTTCTGGGCGTTCTCGGCGTTGATCGGGCCGCCACCGGGGAAGACGGTCGAGTAGGCGCCCATCTCGGCGCCGCCCTGCACCCCGGAGTGGCCGCGGATGGGCATGAGGCCGCAGCGGGGCCGCCCCACGAAGCCGCGTGAGAGCGCGAGGTTGATGATGGCCTGGACGTTGTCGGCGCCGAACTGGTGCTGGGTGATCCCCATGCTCCACACGAAGACGGCGGTCTGAGCGCGACCCACCATGGCGCCGAACTCCTCCATCTCGGAGCGCGTCGTCCCGGAGGCCTGCTCCAGCCCCTCCCATGACTGCGCGTCGAGCGCCGCCTTGATCTCGTCGAAGCCGACGGTGTTCTCGTCGATGAAGCGCCGGTCGAGAAGATCGGCCGCCATCATGTGCTTGAGTGTGCCGTTGAGGAAGGCCACGTCGCCACCCACCCGGATCTGGAAGAAGCGGTCCGTGATCTTGGTTCCGAAGACGGCGCTCTCGGCATTGGACGGCACCCAGTAGCGCTCCATGCCCGGCTCGCGGTAGGGGTTGACGACCACCACCTTGGTGCCCGCCTTCTTGGCGTGATACAGGTACTTCATCGCCACGGGCTGGTTGTTGGCGACATTGGAGCCGACGAACACCACCAGATCGCTGCCGATCCAGTCGCGGTAGGAGCAGGTGGTGGCGCCGGCACCCACCGCCCGCTTCAGTCCTGCGGTCGAAGGCGAGTGGCACACCCGGGCCGCGTTGTCGACGGAGTTCGTTCCCAGAGCCCGCGCCGCCTTCTGGGCGACGTAGTAGTTCTCGTTGGGCTGTCCCCGGCTCGTCATGTAGATGCCGAGGCGCTCCGGCTGGGTGGCGCGGATGCGCTCGGCCACGAGACCGAGGGCCTCGTCCCATCCGATGCGCCGGAAGCCGGGATCGCCGGCCCGCCGGATCATGGGATGGGCGAGACGGCCGAGCTCACGCAGCTCGGTGCTGCCCTTGCGCCGAAGCGAGGCGACGTCGCCGAGGAGAGCGTGGTCGAAGGCCGGCATGGTGTTGAGGCGAAGGAGGCGCAGCCGGACGTTGCAGAGATGGACCTCGTCCATCGTCCAGTCGCGCATCCCCATCGTGCCCAGCGAGCAGCCGTCGCAGCAGCCGTGCTTGAGGATGCGCCAGGCGTAGCGAAGGCTGCCCCGATTCTCGCCGACTGCCTTGACGATCTCGGCGTAGTTGTTGGGATGCTGCTCGCCGATCCCGAAGGGCTTGGCGCTGACCCAGAGCGACGGGGCGAGCTTCTTCGTGGCCATCTGCGCACCTCAGCAGTCGCGGGGCTCTCTATGCGATCGCAATTCTACGCCCACCCCTGAACGCAGCCAAGATCGCCACCGGCGAGGCTTCGGCCGTCGCCTGCGCCTCCGCCGCCCGGGGTGTCCTATCGCCCCATCGAGCCCGCGCGACGCGGCTGCACCGAGACGTACATCCGTTCCTATTGCGTCCTACGCACGGCCGTTGTACGCTTCCCGGCGCCTTGGTGGTGAGAAGTGGTGAAAAGTGGTGAGCGAGACCATGCGGTCCCTGGAACAGCCCTCCGGCCGGACGCCGGCGGGGGAGGCTGAGCCGGGATGTTCCTCGGCCAATTTGACCATGCCATGGACCCCAAGGGACGCGTCGCCGTTCCGGCGTCCTTCCGCCCCGGCCTCGCTTCCGGGGCCGTGGTCAGCATCGGCCTCGAGGGCCGCCTCGTGATCTGGCCGACCAGCGCGTTCGAACAGCACCTGCTCACCCTCCCGGTCACGGGAGGCACCCCGGCTGAGCAACGCATGTACCTGCGGGCCATCAACGCCGGAACCCGGCAGGCCGATCTCGACGCCCAGGGCCGGCTGCTGGTGCACCCCGCGCACCGGGAGTTTGCGGGGATCCACGACCGGGCGACCTTCATCGGGATGGGCGATTACATCGAGCTCTGCGCGTCCGGTCGGTGGGAGACCGACCTCCAGCGGCTCACCGCGGAGAGCTTCACCGAGCTCAGCGATCGAATCAACCCCACGGGCCTCGCCCGTCCGCCGATGCCGTCGTGAGCGGCAGCGGCGTCACCCCACCTCGAGCTCATGCTGATCGTGGCCAGCATGGATGGAGCTCGCGACGCCACGCCCGGGGAGCCGCCCACTGAGGCGAGCCTCCACCGGCCGGTCCTCCTACACCAACTCATAGAGCACCTGCAGCCCCGCGAAGGGCAGATCGCCGTCGACGGGACCCTGGGGGGCGGCGGAGTCACCGCCGCGCTCCTCGAGCGGGTGGGCGCCAGCGGGCGGGTCCTGGCCATCGACCGCGACCCCGCCGCCATCGACCACGCCCGCCGGCGTTTCGCCGCCATCTCGGCGCCGCGCCTCGTCCTCGCCCACGGCAACTTCTCCGCCCTCCCTCACATCGCCGCGGACCACGGGATCGCCGCCGTCGAGACCGTCTGCCTCGACCTCGGGACCTCCTCCGAGCAGCTCGGCGATCCCGGCCGCGGCTTCAGCTTCCGGCTCGACGGTCCCCTCGATATGCGCATGGATCCCACTGAGCCCGTCGCCACCGCCAGCGACATCGTCAACCAGTGGGAGGAGGCTGATCTCGCCCTTCTGGTGCGCAGCTACGGCGAGGAGCGCTTCGCCTCCGCCATCGCCCGGGCCATCGTCCGAGCCCGGCGGAGGTCGCCGGTCAGCACAACTTCCCAGCTCCGCTCCCTCGTCGAGGACGCCGTCCCGCGCCGCTACTGGCCGCGGCGGATCCACCCCGCAACGCGCACCTTTCAGGCTCTCCGCATCGAGGTCAACCACGAGCTCGAGAGCCTCCGCGAGGGGCTGCAGGCCGCAATCACGCTCCTCCGGCCCGGTGGGCGACTTGGGGTCATCTCCTTCCACTCTCTCGAGGACACCCTTGTCAAGAACGCTCTCCACGTCGCAGCACAGAACTGTCTCTGTCCACCCCAACAGCCCAACTGCACCTGCGCCCACCGGGCCTCGCTCCTCCTCCTCACCCGCAAGCCGGTTCGCCCGAGCCCTGCCGAGGTGGAGGAGAACCCCCGAGCCCGCTCCGCCCGCCTGCGGGTGGCGGAGAAGCTCGATGGAAACGGGGCGGCGGAGCCGGTCCGCCCGCCCCTCTGACCCCGCCTCCCGCATCGCCCCCCTCCCCGCGGAGGAGGTCGGCTCTGCCGGCCTCCTCCCACCCAGGGGGGCCTCCGGCCCCCCTCCGGCGCGCGGGAGGCGCGCCTACCCCCAAGGAATACCGGCCCCCCTCCGGCGCGCGGGAGGCGCGCCTACCCCCAAGGAATACCGGCCCCCCTCCGGCGCGCGGGAGGCGCGCCTACCCCCAAGGAATACCGGCCCCCCTCCGGCGCGCGGGAGGCGCGCCTACCTCCAAGGAATACCGGCCCCCCTTCGGCGCGCGGAAGGCGCGCCTACCCCCAAGGAATACCGGCCCCCCTCCGGCGCGCGGGAGGCGCGCCTACCTCCAAGGAATCCCCGTCCGACCTTCGGCGCGCGGGAGGCGCGCCTACCCCCAAGGAATACCGGCCCCCCTCCGACGCGTGGGAATGCGCGCCCACCCCCCAGGAATCCCCGCCCGACGTCCCTCTCCCGTCCCCTCTCTCCATCCCAGCAAACGTCATGAACCTCCTCCGCCTCTCCCTCCGCCGGCCCTCGGCAACCGCGCTGCCCAGCGGTGAAGCCGAGGGTATTCGTCCGCTTCGCGATCGGAGGCGGCGGGGCGGACCCCGGACGCCGCTTCCCCTCCTGCCCATCATCGCCGTCTGCGCCGGGGTCGGCCTTGCTTACGTCAACCAGACCGCCAAGGCGACCCAGGACAACTACAACGAGACCCACCTCATCTACCAGCAGCAGCAGCTCATCACTGAGTCGCAGCAGCTCGGCGACCAGCTGGCGAGCCTCTCGGGCTCCTCGCGGATCATCGCGCAGGCGCGCAAGCTGGGCATGGTCACGGGCGGGACCTGGACCTACGCCGAGGCGCCGGCAACGGGCGGCTCGGCAACGGTCGCCGCCACCCGGCCCCGCCCGGCCTCGACCGGGCAGGCGGAGGCGGCGCTGTCCGCTCTGGCCAAGGTCGCCTCGCTGGACACGGGCTGGTGAGGGGTTCGTCCGTCCTCCCTCCGCGGTCTCTGCCCCCACGGGGGCGAGGCGCGCAGGGAGGATCCCAGGGTGGAGGGCGGACGCGGGCGGGGACCTCCGGCTTGGGCCGGCATCGAGCACGGCTCCGGGGCCGGGAAACGGGGGGTGAGAGGACGGAGCCCTCCCCCCGCAGGGGGAGGGCGGGCATCGAGGCACCAGGAGCGCGGCGCGCGCCCTCGGGACACGGGGACGGTCCCGCTCCAGTCCGGGGCTGGTTCGTGGGGGAGGGACCGCGGGTCCGCGGCCGAGCTCTCTGGCTCATGCTCGCCTTCGCCGGGCTCGCCGTCACCCTCCTGGTCCACCTCGTCAACGTCCAAGTCGTTCAGCATCAGGCGCTGAGCGCCGCCGCGGCTCAGAGACACGAGATGAGCTTCGTCCTGCCGGCCACGCGGGGGGAGATCCTGGACAGCAGCGGGGCTCCCTTGGTGAGCGTCGTCCCCGCCTGGGATGTCTACGTCGACCCCGCCCTCATCGCCGCCCCACAGCGCCCCGGGGATGCCGCGGAGATCGCGCGAGCGCTGGGTCTCAGCACGGCGAAGGTCGAGCAGATCCTCGCCCAGCCCACCCAGTACGCGCTGCTCGTGCGTGGTGTCAACCGGGCGGTCAAGGACCAATTGGCCGGGCTCCCCGTCCCCGGCATCATCCTTCAGGAGGTCGACAACTACGTCTACCAACCCTCGGCGGTGCCGGGCGAGTCCTTTGGCGCCGATCTCCTCGGCTTCGTCAACGGAGAGGGGGTTGGGCAGTACGGGGTGGAGGGCTACTACAACGGTCTGCTCGCCGGGAAGCCGGGCACGGCCAGCGAGATCCGGGACAGCCAAGGCAACGCCATCTTCCTCAACCGGGCCGACCGAGTTGCGGCCCGCAATGGCGACAACCTGGAGCTCGGCCTCGACTCCCAGGTGCAGTATTGGGCGGAGCAGGCCATCGCCAGCGCGGTGACCAAGGACGCCGCCCAGAGCGGCGACATCTTGGTGATGGACAGTCACACGGGAGCGATCAAGGCCTGGGCCGAGTACCCGAGCTACAGCGCCACCAACTACGCGTCGACGCCGCTCGGCGACTTCGTCGATCCGGCTGTCGCGGGGCTCTACGCGCCCGGTTCGGTCATGAAGGTGGTGACCTTCGCGGGCGGGCTCAACAACAGGGCCATCACGCCCCAGTATCGCTTCGACGAGAGGCAGACCGTCGTCGATGGCTATCTCATCCACGACTGGGACTATCGCGACCACGGCTGGGTGACCATGCAGCAGGTCCTCGATGAATCTCTCAATAACGGGGCCATGAAGGTGATGCGTCTGGAGGGCACCAGCGCCCTCTACGCCAACGACATCGCCTTCGGAATGGGGGCTCCCACCGGCGTCGACCTGGCCGGCGAGGCAAGCTCCCCGCTCCGTCCCCAGAAGGACCTGAGCCTGCTCGACTACAGCGAGATGTCCTTCGGACAGAGCATCGCCATCACGCCCATCGAGATGCTGGCCGCCATCAACGCGGTGGCCAACGGGGGAGTTCTGGGTCGAGCCCCACGCCGTCCAGGACGTCATCGACCCCAATTCGGGAACCGTGACCCCCTTCCAGCCGACCACACGGCGGGTCATCTCACCCCAGGCTGACGCCACGCTCACCACCATGATGACCCACGTCGTCGACGACCCCGGCGCGGAGGGCTTCAACGCTCGCATCCCCGGCTGGAAGGGCGACGTGGCCGGGAAGACGGGGACGGCGCAGGAGGATGTCAACGGCAGCCTCACCGGGACGACCGTCTCCTTCGCCGGATTCCTGCCGGCGAGCAACCCGCGGTTCACCATGCTCGTGGTCATCAACGAGCCCCACGTGGCGGCCAGCGACACCTTCGGCTCCACCCTCGCCGCCCCCGTCTGGCGCCAGATGGCCGAGGAGATGATCGACCACTGGCACCTCACCCCCTGAGCCGCTGGTCAGGATGCGCCGGGGGCGCGCCGGATCGTCAGCTTCGCCCACCGCCACTCCGATGTGCTGCGGCCGCTCAATTTCGGCAGCTTCAGCATCCTGCTGTAATGCATCCGCCCCCTGGCGGGCACTACACAGGTATGGCGGTCTCATTCCCGGCGGCGCCAGACTTCCCCCTGGTGACAGGCGCGGCTTCCGCCGACGATTTCGAGCCGGTGCTCCTGGCGGAGGGCGGCCGCCTGTTCGCCATCGCCTTCTCCATCCTCCGCGATCCCTCCGAGGCTGAGGACGCCGTCCAGGAGGCGGCGGCCGCGGCCTGGCGGGGTTGGTCTGGTCGGAGAGATCCTGCCCACACCCGAGCCTGGCTCACCACCATCCTGGTCCGCCAGGCGATGCGCCGCCGCGGCTCTCTCCGCCGCACCCTCGGGTTGCGTGTTGGCAGAGACGAGCGCGGGGAGGTCGATCAGCATCTGGAGGCGGAGGGAGCCCATGTGGATCTGCACCGAGCCTATGCCCACCTCTCCCGGCAACAGCGGGCGGTGGTGGCCCTCCACTACCAGCAGGGCTACACCCTCACCGAGTGTGCGGTGCTTCTCGGCTGCAGCGCGGGCGCGGTGGCCAGCCACCTCTCCCGGGCCCTCAGCCGGCTGCGGAAGGAGCTGAGCGATGAATGAGACGGTCGATTCGGAGCTGGTCTCCCGCCTCACCGCCTACCTCGACAGATACTCGACGTATCCCCGGCCGGCGCCACCGGCACCCCGCCGCACCAGCCCCCTGGAGGTGGTGGTGGTGACCCTGGCGACCGCCGCCGCCGTGGTCGCCGTCATGCTCGCCTTCACCCTCGTGCACTGGGGCGTTGCCCAGGCCCCTGGCGGACATGCACATCCGCTGCCGTCCCCCGCCTCCCCGTCCACGGGCCCGGGATTCGGATGGCTCATCTGGCTGGGGGTGGCGGTCCTCCTGGTGGCCGCCGAGATCCACACCCAGGCCTACTACGCCCTCTTCCTGGCGGCTGGGGCAGCGGTCGCCGCCATCGTCTCCGCCACAGGAGCGCCGCTCGTGGCCCAGGCCGTCGTCGGGGGAGGGGCCGCCGTCGGCGGAGTGTTCCTGATCCGCCCCCGGCTGCGCCGGCTGATGGACGAGGGCCGCACCGTTCCCTACCGCTACCCCGGCATGGCCGGCGGCCTGGTCGGCCAGCGGGCCATGACCCTGGATCCCGTCGGGGACGACCGCCACCCGGGACACGCCATGCTGGCCAAGGAGCGGTGGCTGGCCATCACCGACGCGGCCGAGCCCCTGCCCCCGGAGACGGAGGTGGTGGTCGCCGCGGTGCGAGGAACCACGCTGCTGGTGCGCCCCCGAAGCCGGGGGCGAAGCCTGCCGAGCCCTTCCGAGGTCGGCGACGGTGTCTAGGAGGAGTTGAAGAGATGAGCGCTCTCCCCGGTCTCATCATCGCGGCCGTGATCGTCGTGCTGACGGTCGCCCTGCTGGTCGCCGCGGTCAACCTCGTCCAGCAGGGCTACACGGGGGTCATCACGCGATTCGGACGATTCCACCGCGAGGGAGGGCCCGGCATCCGCCTCATCGTTCCCTTCTTCGAGCGGCTGGTGCGCGTCGACATGCGCGAGACGCCGCGCACCGGGGACCGCCAGGACGTCATCACCCGGGACAACGTCGCGGTGAGCGTCAACGCCACCATCTTCAGCCAGATCATCGACGCCAAGGCCGCCCTCTTCAACGTGTCGAGCTACATGGTCGCCATCGACCAGCAGGCGAGGACGACGCTGCGCAACGCCTTCGGCAACGTCTCCTTGGATGAGGCGCTGTCACAGCGCGAGCAGATCAACGCCGCCATGCAGATCGCCATGGAGCAGGTGACCGACAAGTGGGGGATCAGGATCAATCGCATCGAGGTCGTGGACATCACGCCTCCCTCGACGATCCTCCAGGCCATGGCCCTGCAGAAGCAGGCGGATCAGGAGAAGCGGGCGCGCATCCTCCAGTCGGAGGGCATGCAGCAGCAGGCCATCAATGTCGCCGAGGGGAACCGGCAGGCGGCGATCAAGCAGGCGGAGGGGGAGAGGCAAGCTCTCATCCTCCGCGCCGAGGGCGCCCGCCGGGCGGCCATCCTCGAGGCCGAGGGGCGGGCTCAGGCGATCGAGAACGTCTACTCGGCCATCAAGCAGTCGGCACCCGATCCGACCCTGGTCGCCATCCTCCAGCTCGATACCCTGGCCAAGTTCGCGGCGAGCGACAACACCACGGTGGTCGTGCCCGCCGAGTCCGCCGCCCTCATGGGTGCGACGCAGGCGATTCGAAGCGTTCTCTCCCAGGTGCCGTCGACGGACGGGGTGGCACCTGCGCCGGTGCTGGCTCCGCCAAGCTGAGCACCGATGCCCGTCACGCGAAGGGTGCGTCGTGGGACGCGGCGCTCAGGTGTGCAGCGCTACACGATTCTTCTTGCCGCACTGCTGGGTGGCGTCGGTGGACAGCGCGTAATACCCACTCGAACACTCCACCACGTTGCCGGTTCCCGAGCTGAAGTCGGCGACGCAGCTGAAGACGGCGCAGAACTCGGAAGCTGAAGGAGCGGGTGGAGTGAGGTAGACGAGCGGATCGCCATCCCCTTGGCAGAGGTCGTAGCCCCAGGGATTGGCGGGGGCGCCGCAGAGGGACGGAGAGGGCGTGGCGGTGGGCGTCGGACTGGCGGTGGGCGCCGGTGTGGGGCTTGCCGTGGGCGAGGCGGCGGGGGTGGGAGATGCGCTGCCGGTGGAGGCCCCGATCGGGGTGGCGGAGGCCGCCGCGGGCGATGTTGCGCCCGCACTCGCCACCGCGGCCATGCTGGCCATGGCTGCGGGTTCGCGCCCGGAGCGAGCGGAAAGGCTGGAGCCCGGCCCGGACCCCTCGACCGGGGCACCAGGGGTGCCGATGAGTGTCCCCGGCAGGAACGACCCGATCCCACCGCCCTGGCCCGGGGCCGCCGCCACCGGCGATGCTCGGTAGGTGGAGATCACCAGCACGATGCCTCCCAGAGCGAGGGCGGGGACGACGATCGTGTAGGCGGCGAGGAGGGCGGCGAAGGATGGAGCCCCTCGCGACGCCCGGCGCAGACCGGGAAAGCCCCACCATCCCGGGGAATGGCGCAGCCTGGAGCCCAAGTCGGCGGGGTCGACGAGGACCAGCAGCACGGTGACCAGGCCGAGCGGGATGACGAGGGGGGCGAGGAAGCCGAGAGTGATGGCGGCGAGGGCGCAGGCAAGCGCGATGAGGCCGATCCGCAGCGCCCTTCCCGTGCGGCGGCGCCGTCGCATCCCCGCCTTGGCTGTGTCACCCACCGACGGCTGGTGCCCTCCGCGCCCCGACCACCTGCAATGTACGGATTCCCTCGCCTTCCCTATGCTGCTTTCGGATCCAGGCCGCCAGGAATTGTGACCGATGCCGAGCGCTGATGCGTCCCCCGTTGTACCCGCTGTCGAGCTCGCTGGGAGCACGCTGGTCAGCACGCGCTTCGGGCCCCGGGTCCTGTACGGGTTCGACCCCAAGGGGGGCGCCGGGCGCCGCTATGGGATTCGCTCTCTGCTGCCTCCGCAGAAGATCGCCTGGGGAACCTTGCTCACCCTCCTCGTCGTCACCGCTCCCGTCGGCGTCCCCCTCCTTATCGCGGGTCTCCGTCAGCTGCGCAACCCCTCGTGGAGGGCCCGCATCCTCGTCGCCGAGGCGGAGAGGGATGGAGACGACGCCCGCATCCTCCTCGAATCGGCGCTGACCATCGACCCGGATTCACCGATCGTCCAGCGGGGAATGGCGCGCTGGGATGACCGCCACCTCCACCTGGCGGCCGCGATCCGCCACTACCAGCAGTACCTGGAGCAGGTGCCTGGCGACTGGCGGATGCGAGCCTTCTTTGCCGCCGCCTGCCTCCGACACGGGCTGATCGATGACTCGATCGCAGGATTCACCGCCGTTCTGGCCGAGCCCGGGCTGACCGGCGAGGGCCGAGCGTCGGCGTCAGCCCACCTCGCCTACGCGCTGCTCTGCAAGGAGCGCCTCGCGGAGGCCGGATCCCTCCTCGAGAAGGTGCCGCTCGGGGAGGCAGCCTCGCTCCGTCCTGGAGAGCAGCAGTGCGCCTACTACGCAGCGGTCGTTCGCTACCTGTGCGGCGGGCGCGACCCGGCCATCGAGGTGGTGGACCACCTATGTCAGCTCCATCCGCACTATCCGGAGCTGCTTTGGAGCGCGCTCAGCATGCGCAGCCGGACCTTCCATCTCCTCCTTCCTGAAGCTGAGGCGCTGATTCCTGCCGCCTTCCCGACCCCGGACCGCCTGGTGAAGCGCGTCCCCGCGACCCCCCTCCGCTGTGCCGCCTGCGGCGCCCCGCGGGAGGGGACTTCGGCGCGCTGCCAGACCTGTCACTCCTCGTTCCCGGATTGAGGTTCGGGCGGGCCCTCTCAGCAGGGGATCACCGCGATTCGCCGTCCCGAGGCGGCCACCAGCCGGGCGATGTCCCCGGGGTCGCTGGTGAGGATGCGGTCGCCGTCATTGGCGGCGGCGACGAGCGTTGCGTCCACCGCGTCGGCGCTCCCTGCCGCGCCCATGAGCACTCCGCCTCGTTGGCCCAGGTCGAGGTCCACCGGAAAGAGATCAACGGCTCGGAGGAACCGGGCCAATGCAGCCTGCCTCCCGCGGGGGTCTCGCCAGACTTGAGCCACCACCACCCCGGTGGTGCGAAGCCGGAGGTCGGCACGCCGAGCTTCGTCGAGCCGGATCACAACCGAGCGGTCGCCGCGATCAACCGCGACCAGAGCACCGGCATCCAGGATGAGAGCGCTCACGCAGCGGGATGCGAGGCTTCCGCCCGCGGCGGGAGACCAAGGTCTCGCCGGGCCGCCTCCCTCTCCGCCTCGGTGATGGGACCGTGGTCAGCCTGCCACTCATCGAGAAAATCGGCCAGCGCTTCGGAACGAAGCTTGGCCGCGGCGGCGTCGGCGAGCCAAGCCGAAAGCCCTTGTCCATGGCGCCTGGCGGCCTCGCGCACTTCGTCACCCAGGGCGGGGGGGAAGGAGACACTGAGCTTGTCGACCTTCATGTCTCGATCATACCGTGGTGCGTCGCACCATAGTACGCTGAGCGGCTGGCTCCAGTCACGCTGTGCGACCATCCGGCGGTGCTGCCTGCCGACGCCCTCGCCCGCCTGCTCGGCGGCCGCCTCGAGGCCAAGCCGGGCGCCAGCCTCGAACTCACCGATCTCGTCAGCGACTCTCAGGCCGTGACCCCCGGGGCCGGCTTCATCGCCCTTCCCGGGGAGCGCATGGACGGGCATGCGTTCGTCGCCGACGCCGCGCGGCGGGGCGCGGTCCTCGCCGTCATCTCGGAGGACCTCCCGCTGGACAGGGTGGCCCCCGCGGCTCTCATCCGCGTCCCGGACACCGCTCGCGCCCTGCGCGAGGCCTGCGCCCGCCGGATCAGCGAGCTGGGCGCGAGCGTGGTGGGCATCACCGGCTCCGTGGGGAAGACCACCGCCAAAGAGATGTGCGCCCTGGCGCTGGCGGGACGTCCCACCGCCAGGACCCCGGGCAACCTCAACACCTGGACGCAGATCCCGCTCCACGTCCTCCGCCTCGAGGCACCGGTCGAGCGCCTCGTCGTCGAGATGGCCATGACCGCGAAGGGGGAGATCGCTGACCTCGCCTCCTTCACCCACCCCCGGGTGGGGGTGTTCCTCAACGTGGGCCAGGCCCACATCGGGCTGCTCGGATCCGAGGAGGCGATCGCCGACGCCAAGGCCGAGCTCCTCGACGCCTTGCCTCCCGACGGCGTCGCCGTGCTCAACGCCGATGATCCACGGGTCGTCGCCGTGGCCCGCCGCAGCCGGGCCGAGGTGCGCTGGTTCGGAGCGGAGAGCGCGGCGGCCGAGTGGCGGGTGGAAGAGGTGGCCGAGGAGGGGATCGCGGGCAGCCGGGCCGTGCTCCGCGCTCCCGACGGGAGCGCACCGCTGCGTCTGCTCGCCCCCGGCCGCCACCTCCTCCTCGATGCCGCCGCCGCGGCGGCGGCGGCATCCGCGTTCGGGGTCGGTGTCGCCGAGGCCGCCGAGCGAATCTCGGCCTTCGGTCCTCCGGAGCATCGGGGACGGATCGTCCCCGGGCGGTCGGGGTCCACGATCATCGACGACAGCTACAACAGCAGCCCCACCTCCCTCGGCCCCGCCCTGGCGATGCTGGGAGGGAGCGGCGCCCGGGACAGGATTGCCATCATCGGCGACATGCTGGAGCTCGGCGAGCGCACGCCCGACGCCCACCGCGAGGCCGGTCGCTGGGCTGCCCAAGCGGCCACCCGTCTCATCGCCGTCGGGGAGCAGGCCGCCACGATGGGGGAGGCGGCGATCGCCGCCGGACTGCCGCCCGATCGCGTCGAGCGGGCCCAGGACGCCGAGGAGGCGGCAACTCTCGGGGAGCGCCATCTCGCCCCCGGCACCCTGGTGCTGGTGAAGGGGAGCCACGCCCTCGGCCTCGAGAAGGTGGTCGAGAGGCTGCGCGACGATGTCTAGAAGGTGGGTCGGCGTGCCCCGCCAGGGTCCCGCGGCGTTGCACCTCCAGTGAAGACGGCCATCGTCACCGCCGCCCTCTGCTTCGTGGCCGGCATCGTCCTCTACCCGGCCCTCATCACCCTGCTGGCTCGCGCCGGCGCCGGCCAGATGGTGCAGTCCTTCAACCCCGAGAGCCACCGGGTGAAGGCCGGGACCCCGACCATGGGGGGCGTTCTCTTCTGCCTGATGGCGGTCGTCGCCTGGGCCGCCGCCGATCGCAGCCGAGCGGGCTTCGTCATCGCCTATGCCATCGTGGCCGCCGCCCTGGTCGGCCTCCTCGACGACCTGGCCAACGTGCGGGGGCTCGGCTCTCTCGGTCTCGGCGTCCGCCAGAAGCTGGTGCTGCAGGCGGTGGTGGGGATCGCGGTGGGATTGGGCCTCTATCAGATCGGCGCCACCGCGCAGGACGTCCCCGGGCTGGGGCTGGTCAGCCTGGGGTGGGGCGTCGTCCCGCTGTCGGCGTTCGCCGTCGTGGCCACGACCAATGCCGTCAACCTCACCGACGGCGTCGACGGCCTGGCCGGCAGCTGCAGCGTGCTGGCGCTCACCGGTGCGGTGGTCGCCGGGCTCTGGCTGCACGCCCCCAGCGCCGTCCTCCTCTCCGCCGCCCTCCTCGGCGGAGTTGCTGCCTTTCTCGTCTTCAACTGGCACCCCGCCAGGATCTTCATGGGCGACACCGGGGCGCTGGCGCTGGGCGCGGGGCTCACCGCCATCGCGACTCAATCCCATCTCCTCTGGCTCCTGCCCCTCCTCGGCATCGTCTTCGCCGTCGAGACGGCGAGCGTTGCCGTCAACGTCACCGCCATCACCCGCTTCCAGCGCCGGGTGTTCCGGGCCAGCCCGCTGCATCACCACTTCGAGGCCCTGGGGATCCGCGAGGAGCGCCTCGTCCTCCTCTTCGCGGGGAGCGGCGCCATCGCCCTGGGCATCACCCTGGCCATCGCCCACGGGGCCGCCCCGTGAGCCAAACCTCCGCGACGGATCACGGGATCCCCGCGAAATCGCGGATTGCGTGGGGTAGGATATCCGCCGGCAGCCTCGAGCCCCGCGCTCGTCCCCTCCACGTCACCGCCGCAACGCAGGAGCACCGTGGCCGCGACCTCCGCCCCGCGCAGCCTCGACCTTCCCATCCGTCGGGCGCGCGTCGAGCTGCAACCGGCGTCCCGGGGACTGGGCGCCGTCGACGGCTGGCTGTACGTGGGCATCGCCGCGATCTCCGCCTTCGGGCTCGTCATGGTGTACTCAGCCTCGGAGGTCCTCGCCTACCAGCAGACGGGAAACCCCAGCTACTACTTCGAGCGCCAGTTCGTCTTCCTGGGGCTGGGCCTCATCGGGATGCTGGTGCTGGCCCGTGTCGACTATCACCACCTGCTCCGCTTCGCCCGCCCCCTGGGCTTCGTCACCGTCGTCCTTCTCCTGGCGGTGCTCGTTCCTCACGTCGGGGTGCAGGCCAACGGGTCGCGGCGGTGGTTCAACCTGGGGATCATCCAGCTGGAGCCCTCGGCGCTCGCCGTCCTCGCCGTCATCCTGGTGATGGGTCGCTGGCTCTCCGATCGGGGCGACCTGGTGCGGAGCTGGAAGGGGGTTCGCGACTATTTCATCCTGCTCAGCATCCCGGTGCTCCTCGTGCTCGCCGAGAAGGACCTGGGGTCGACGATCGTCCTCGCCACGACCGGCGGATTCCTCCTCTTCCTCGCCGGGGCGCGGCTCCGCCACCTCCTCACCCTCCTCGGCATCGGTGGCGGGGTGGGCCTGATGGCCGTCCTCGCCGAGCCGTACCGCATCTCGCGGCTCACCTGCTTCGGCCAGTCGGTGATGAAGGACCCCCTGAGCGCCTGCTACCAGGGCGTGCAGGCCCTCTACGGTCTGGGCAGCGGCGGCTTCAGCGGCGTCGGCCTCGGCAACTCCATCCAGAAATACGCCTGGCTTCCCGAGGCTCACACCGACTTCATCTTCGCCATCATCGGCGAGGAGCTGGGGCTCCTGGGCACGGCGACGGTCGTCCTCGCCTTCACCTTTCTGGCCTGGCGCGGGATCCGGGCCTCGCTGCGCGCCCCCGACCGCTTCGGGTCGCTGGTGGCGGGAGGGATCACCGCGTGGATCTGCATCCAGGCCTTCATCAACGTCGCCGCGGTGACCGTCCTCATCCCCACCACCGGCATCCCGCTTCCCTTCATCAGCTACGGCGGGAGCGCCCTCATCATGAACCTGGCCGGGATGGGCGTCCTCTGCAACATCTCGGCGCAGGGCCGGAGGCAGGCGTCCGGGGAGAGGCGTGGCCTCTCTGCCATGCTGCGCAAGGGACGGGGGCCAGGTGCGGACGCTGATCGCCGGGGGCGGGACCGGAGGGCACCTGACCCCGGCCCTGGCGCTCGCCGAAGAGTTGCGCGCCTCGGAACCTGACAGCGCGGTGCTCCTCGTGGGGCGGCGCGGCGGCGTCGCCGAGGGCCTGGCCCGCGAGGCCGGATTCCCTCTGGAGACGGTCGACCTCCACGGTCTCGACCTCACCCGTCCGCAGAGCCTCGGCGGCTTCGCGTTCCGCCTGCCCCGGGCCGTACGGGAGGCGCGCCGTCTGCTCCGCCGCTTCTCACCGGATGTGGTGGTGGGCGCCGCCGGCTATGTCTCCGTCCCCGTGGTCCTGGCGGCGAACCTCGAGGGGGTCCCGGTTCTCCTCCTCGAGCAGAACGCCCACCCCGGGCGGTCCACGCGGCTCCTCGCCCGCCGGGCGGCGGCGGTGGCCGTCACCTTCCCCGCCTCGGCTCGGCGCGTCCGCCGGGCGAAGCGCGTGGAGGTGACCGGCAACCCCATCCGCCGCGAATTCCGGCACGGCGCCCCGCCGCTCGGGGAGCGCTGCCGCCACCTTCTCGTGTGGGGCGGCTCCCAGGGAGCCCGGCGCATCAATGAAGCCCTCACATCCTCCATCACAGGCCTCCTCCGGGACCTCCCCGACCTCGAGGTGGCGCACCAGTGCGGTCAGCTCGACGAACGGGCGGTGCTCGCCGCTCGCGCCGCTCTCCCGCCCGGCCTCGAGCGGCGCTGGGAGGTGAGCCCCTTCTTCGCCGACGCGGCGGCGCGGGTGGGCTGGGCCGACCTCGTCGTGATGCGCGCCGGTGGGTCGTCGCTCGCCGAGGTGAGCGCCATGGGGCGGCCCATGATCCTCGTCCCCTATCCCCACGCCGGGGACCATCAGCGCCACAACGCTGCCCCATTTGTGCGCGCCGGCGCCGCCCTCGTCATCCCGGATGCGGAGTGCGATGGAGCCCGCCTCGGCAGCGAGCTGCGCCGGGTGATCGCCGACACCCGGCGCTGGCGGGAGATGGCGGCGCGGAGCTGGGCGATGGCTCGCCCCGATGCCACCGAGCGGGTGGCGGCCCTGCTCCGTGAGCTCGCCGCCAGCCGAGTGCCCCGGGCCGCCGGCGCCGCCCCGGCGCTCCGATGAGCAGTCCCCGCCACGTCCACGTCCTGGGGATCTGCGGCTACGCGACGAGCGGGGCGGCGCTCCTCGCTCGGGAGCGGGGGGACTTCGTGACCGGCAGCGACGAGCACGCCTACCCTCCCGTCACCGACATCCTCAACCGGGCGGGGATCCCCTGGGAGAATCACCACGACCCGCGCAACCTCGACCGCTGGGGCCCCCCCGACCTGGTCATCGTCGCCAACGGGGTGCGCACTCACAACGAGGAGTGGCTGGAGGCTGAGCGGCGCGGCATCCCCCAAGAGAGCGAGATGGAGTTCTACGTCTCCCTGTGTGGAGACCGGACGCGCCTCGCGGTCTGCGGCACCCACGGCAAGACGACGACGACGGCGCTCCTCATCCACATGCTCGCGAGTGGCGGCCTCGACCCCGGGTTCCGGCTCGGCTCCCTCTCCCTCGACATGGGCGGGAGCGCCCGCCTCGGCACCGGCCCCTTCGTCTTCGAGGGCGACGAGTACACGACGGCGCCGTGGGATTCCCGTCCCAAGTTCCTGCACACGCATCCCCAGGCCGCCTGCGTGACCCGCCTGGAATGGGACCACCCCGATGTCTACCCGTCCTTCGGTGAATACCGGGAGCCATTTGTGCAGCTGGCGGAGAGCGTTCCGCCGTCAGGTCTCCTCGTCCTCTGCGGCGACGATCCCGAGGCGCTTGCGCTCCGTTCACACGCGCGCTGTCCGGTCGTCGTCTACGGCGAGGCTCCTGGTTGCGACTGGCGGGTGCGGCGCCTGGGCGACGACGGCACCGTGCAGCGCTTCCGCGTCGACTGCCGTGCGCTCAGGATCCCGGAGATCGAGCTCACCTTCCCTGGACGGCACAATGCTCTCAACGCCACCAGTGCCCTGGCCCTCGCCCACTTCGCGGGAGCCTCGCTCGACGCCTGCGTCGCCGCCTGCGCGAGCTTCCGGGGTCCGGCCCGGCGCTTCGAGATCCTGGGCGACGCGGGCGGCGTGACCGTCGTGGACGACTATGCTCACCACCCCACCGAGTGCTGGGCGGCCATCAACGCCGCCCGCGCCCGCTACGGAGCGCGACGCATCATCGCCGTGCACACGCCGCACACGTATTCGCGCACGCGGACCCTGCTTTCCGAATATGCGCACAGCTTCGATGAGGCGGACGTGGTGGTGCTCGGTCCCATCGAGATGGCGCGGGAACGGCACCTGCCGGCAACCGTCTCCCCCGCGGACGTCGCCGCTCGGATATCGGGGCGCGCGGTGCACCTGGTGGAGGACAGCGCCGAGGGCGTCGAGTTGGTGTCGAAGCTGGCGAAATCCGGAGACGTGGTGGTGGTCCTCTCGCTGGGGGGCTTCGACAAGATCGCGCGGCGCATCCTCGCGGCGCTGTCGGAGCGGGCAGGTGGGGGAGCTCCTCCCCCCACCCCCCGGGGACGCGCGGGTCCGCGGGGCGCGGTGCTTTGAGCCATGCGTGGCTCACGGAGATCCCGGGGATCCTCCGGGACGAGCCGCTTTCCCGGCACTCTCAATATGGCATCGGGGGGCCGGCGGATTGGTACCTCAAGCTCGGCGACGTCTCCCGGCTCGCGACGCTCCTGCGCCGCTGCCACGAGAGCGGCGTGCCGGTGACCGTCATCGGGGCGGGGAGCAACAGCCTCATCCTGGACGGCGGCATCCGAGGTCTCGTCGTCGAGCTGCCGCGGGGACGGCTGCGGGAGATCACCGATAGCGTCATCGAGCTTCCCGGCGGGGCCATGATGCCGCGCGCCGCGCTCGACTGCGCTCGGCTCGGGATCGGCGGCCTGGAGTTCGGGATCGGGGTCCCCGGCACCTGCGGGGCCTCGGTGCGGGGCAACGCCGGGGCCTTCGGTAGGGAGGTGAAGGATGCCCTCATCGACTGCGACCTGGTGGCCCCGGACGGCACCTCGGAGCACCTCATCAACCCCGAGCTCGACTTCCACTACCGGGATTCACGGCTCAAGCGAGACCTCTCCGGTCACATCGTGACCGCCGCCCGGTTCGGGGTGCGGCGCGAGCTGCCCGCGACGGTGCGGGCTCTCACCGAGGCCATCCAGGCGGAGCGCCGCGCCACCCAGCCCTACAACGCACGCAGCCTGGGCAGCATGTTCACCAACCCGCCCGGCGACCACGCCGGCCGCCTCATCGAGATGGCCGGCCTCAAGGGGGCGCGGGTCGGCGCCGCCGAGGTATCGCTGCTGCACGCCAACTTCATCGTCAACACAGGCGGCGCCGCGGCCGGCGACGTGCAGGAGCTGATCGACCTCATCCAGCGCAGCGTGGCCGAGAAGTCCGGCGTCCATCTCGTCCCCGAGATCGCCATCCTCGGTGAGGTGGCAGGGTGAGCGGACTGCGCATCGCGGTGGTGTGCGGGGGACCGAGCCCTGAGGCGGAGGTGTCCCGGCTGTCGGCCGCGCAGGTGAGCGCCGCGCTTCGTTCGCGGGGACACGCGTGCACCACCTTGGAGGTGGACGCCGAGCTGTGGCCGGCACTGCAGGCTGGGAGGTACGACTGCGTCTTCATCGCCGTGCACGGGCGCTTCGGCGAGGACGGCACGGTGCAGGGGGTCTGCGAGCTGCTCGGGCTGCCCTACATCGGCAGCGGCATCACCGCCACCGCGATCTGCTTCGACAAGGTGATGGCCAAGCGCCTCTTCCTCGCCGAGGGCCTGTGCACCCCCGCCTGGCTCAGCGTCCCCGCTGTTCCGGACGCTTCTGTCCCCATCGCGGGGCTGATGGAGGCGGCCGCCGGGGAGCTCGGCTACCCACTGGTGGTGAAGCCCCGTCACGGCGGCTCGACGATCGGCCTGAGCATCGTCCAGGACCCTTCCGAGCTCGTCGAAGCCCACCGGATCGCCGCCCAACACGGCGAGGTGCTCTGCGAGAGGTTCGTCGCCGGAACCGAGGTCACGGTGGGCGTGGTGAGGGATAATGCACTCCCGACCCTCGAGATCATCTCCAACCGCCCCCTCTACGACTATGCAGCGAAATACACCACGGGTCAGAGCCGGCACATCATCCCCGCGCGCCTTCCCGAGGCGCAGCGCCGCGCCTCACAGGACGCCGCGCTCCGCGCCCATCGCACCCTGGGCTGCCGCGACCTCTCCCGCGTCGATGTCATCGTCTCCTCCCAGGGGACGCCCTGGGTGCTGGAGGTGAACGCCATCCCCGGGCTCACCGAGCTCTCCCTGCTGCCCGACGCCGCCCGCGCCGCCGGGGTTGCCTTCCCCGAGCTCTGCGAGGGGCTGGTGCAGCGGGCGCTGGACCGGGCGGCGAGGGGCGGACGGTGATCGAAGCCCCGGAGCGGCTCGCCCACCCGGTCGACCCGCGCACCATGCACCGCGCCCGGGTCCGCGCCGTGGCTTCGGCAATCGCCTCTGACGTCGATCCGATCCGGAAGTTCGAGGCCGGGCGCGAGGTCCCCCTTCGGCGCAGCGCTCGGCGACGTCGAACTGGGACGGCACCGTCCGCGCCGGCCCCGCGGGGCCGCGACCGCCGCCTCCTCCTCGCGGCGTTCATCCTCGTCGCCGAGGTGGTGACGCTCGCCGTCCTCCTCACCGGGCCGCTGTTCCGCGTCCACGGGCTGACCGTGACCGGCACCCGCCTTCTCACCACGGAGCAGGTGACGGCGGCGGCGAGGGTGGGGAGGGGGAGCGTTTTTAGCCTGAATGCCGGCGCCGTATCCGCGCGTGTCAGCCGTCTCCCCTGGGTGCAGTCGGCGAACGTCAGCGTCGCCCTCTCCGGACGGGTCACCATCGCGGTCACCGAGCGCGCGCCGATGATCCGGGTCGTGCGCGCCGGCCGCGAGTATGCGGTGGCCTCCGACGGGGCTCAGCTTTGGCTCTCCTCGGCTCAGGAGGAGGCCCTCTCGAATGTGCCCCTCCTCATCGACCTCCGTCCCGCCGCCCTGCGCACGCCGATGAGCGCCTCGCTCGCCGACACCCTCGGCCGCGCCGCCCTGGAGCTTCCGCGGCTGCTCGGCGTTCGAGTGGTGGCGTACGAGTGGGGCGCCCAGGCCCAGCTCTCGCTGTGGACCTCGGCGGGCTGGCAGGCGGTCCTCGGTGACCTCTCCGTCCCGGGCGCGCTCAGCGCGGTACCAGCTCAGCTCGGGGCCCTCAGCGCCCTGCGCTCTGACCTCGACTTCTCGAACCCCGCCCATCCGCACGTCGGGCGTCCCTTCGGCTACGTCAACCTCGCCGACCCCGCCGCGCCGGCGGTGGGGGGGAGGCCGGGTATCCCCGGGACGGTGAGCGCGGCCCTGACCTCGACCTCCGCCTGACCACCCACGCCGGCAGCGCCGAGCCGCGCGGTGCGGAGCGAGGATCAGCCGGGGGATGCACTTCACCGGGGAATCCATCGACGTCATAGGGTTTGACATCAAACGCTTAGATATCTAAAATAGCCCTTCGAGAGCCCCAGCGAGAAGGGCTGCAGGAGGTGACGGCCATGACGGGAGTCGTCTCGAGACCGCGGGAGGGGGCGGACCGGCGCCGCTGGTTGGCCCTCGTGTTCATCGCCCTCGCCCAGCTGCTACAGCCCACTCCAGGCGGGCCTCGCCTTCCTTCCCATGACCGTCGCCTCGCAGTCGGCCTGGCTCATCGCCCGCCGCCTCATGCCGCGGGTGCGGCCGCGCCATCTCGTCGGTCCCGGGCTCCTCGCCGCCGCCATTGGGATGCTTCTCCTCACCCAGCTGCACGCGGGGAGCGGCTACTTCGCGCAGGTCCTCCCCGCGGAGCTTCTCCTCGGCGCGGGGCTCTCCTGCGCCATGGTGCCGGCATTCAGCCTCGCCACCCTGGGGGCGGAGATGCGCCAGGCCGGGGTGGCCTCGGCCGCGGTGATGACGGCGCAGCAGGTGGGCGGCTCGATCGGCACCGCCCTTCTCAACACGGTCGCCGCGGGCACCACGGCCGCCTATCTGATCGGCCACGGCGCGGGTGCGGCGGCGCAGCTGACCGCGCTCATCCACGGCTACACGGCGGCCACCGCCTGGGGTGGCGGCTTCCTTCTCGCCGGTGGCGCGGCCGCCCTCCTCCTCATCGACGCGCCGCGTCCGGCGGCGCAGCATGGGGCGGAGCGGCCGGAGCAGAGGCTCCAGCGCCCGGGTGCGACCGAGGCGCTCCGCGAGTCCGCGTGATCAGGAGGGAGATGACGTCATGAGCACAGCGCAGAGCTCGCCGGGATCGCGCCGGCCGCTGGGCCGGCGCATCCAGCGGCGCTTCTTCCGCGTCGTCAATATCGGGATGCGGCGGATCCTCGGCCTTCCCTTCCGGACGCCGATGAGCGGCCGGCTCATGCTCCTGCATCTCACCGGGCGGAGGACCGGCCGCCTCCACCTCCAGCCGGTGAGCTACGTCCGTGACGGCGAGACCCTGCTGACCCCGGGGGGAGGGAATTGGAAGCTGAACCTCGTGGAGGGCCAGCCGGTCCCGGTGCAGCTGGAGGGGAGGGCGCGCACGCTGCGTCCCGAGATGGTCCGCGACGCGGACACGATCGAGCGCCTCCTTGGTGTCATGACCAGGTCCAACCCCATGGTGAGCCGCTTCGTGGGCATGCGCCGGGGTCCCGACGGCCGCCTGGACCGCGCCGCGCTGGAGCGGGCCATGGCCCACGGGTTCGTCATCGTCCGCTGGCATCCGGAGGCGGAGGGCACCGGCCCCTCCCGGTGATCTCACGGCTGGACACGCCGGGCGGCTGGCCAGTCGGGGAGCTGCCGCGGACGAGATCGTGCGGGCCCTCGGCAGGCACCTCCGCGTCTACCTGGTGTCGACAAGGTGGTCAGCCGGTCAATGGCTCTGACCTCCGCCCGTTGGCGGGTCGGCTCATTACTTCGCGGCCTTCACGCGTTGGTTGCAGTAGGTGACATTCCAGTTGCACGTGCCCGACCGCGTCCCGATCACCCGGGGCTGGTTCCTGGGGTGCTCGGCTGGCGTCGCAGTCCAGCGGTAGTCGGGGAGCCGGCGGGGAGGCCATGGAGCAGAGGGTGGCATCGAGGCGGGGAAGTCACGGGATCGCGGCCGCAGACTGGACCCGCTAGCGGCGGCCCTCCCAGGGCCGCGCCGCGAGCAGAGCCGAGAGGATGGCGCGCGTCGCGGGGGAACGGTTCATGGTGTAGAAGTGGATGCCCGGTGCCCCGGCGCCGAGCAGCTCCGCGCACTGGAGGGTCGACCAGGCGACGCCCAGATCCATGACGGCGTGGGGGTCGTCGCGGCGCGCCTCGAAGGCGCTGATCAACTCCCCGGGGATCTTGACCTGCAGCCGGGCGATGAAGCCGTGAAGCTGCGCAACGCTGGTGATGGGCATGATGCCGGGGATGATGGGGGCGGTGATGCCCGCCTTGCGGGCGGCGGCCACGAAGTCGAAGTAGGCACGGTTGTCGTAGAACAGCTGGGTGATGAGGTAGGCCATCCCCGCTTCGACCTTCTCGCGCGTCCAGCGCAGCTCATCGGCCAGGGAGGTGGTCTCGAGGTGGACCTCCGGATAGCAGGCGCCACCCACGCAGACGTCGTACTGCTCGCGAATGAGGCGGGCCAGCTCGGAGCCGTGGGACAGCCCATCCGGGACGGGGGTGAAGACCGTCTCACCCCGCGGCGGGTCTCCGCGCAGCGCGAGGACGTTCTCGATGCCGCTGTCGACAATGCGGCGGAGCACCTCGTGGAGCTCGGCTCGGTTGGCTCCCACACAGGTGAGGTGAGCGACGGGAAGGATGTCGAGCCCGCGGCGGATCCGGGCCACGAGCTCGACCGTGCGCGTTCGGGTGCTGCCCCCAGCACCATAGGTGACCGAGACGAAACCCGGCTCCAGCTCCCGGAGCTGGGAGATGGTGGTGAAGAGGGCCGTCACGCCGTCGTCGTCCCGGGGTGGGAAGAACTCGAAGCTGAAGTTGGGACGCCCCTGCCCCAGGAGATCGATCACCCGCATGGTCAGGCCATGGTGCCAGAGACGTCGATCGGGCGTACCCAGATTGACAACAGATCGGCGCGGAGACGGCCAGCTTGCTCGCCACGTACCGTCTTCCCAAGGTCACGGCGCAATTCTGGCGCCTCTTGCGCTATAATGGCGCTATGGCCACCATTCAGGTGCGTGAGGTCCCGGAGGAAGTCCACCGAACCTACCGAGCGAGAGCCGCAGCTGCCGGGATGAGCCTGACGGAGTACCTACGGGCCGAGCTCATCCGCAACGCCAGCATGCTCACCCCCGCTGAGGTCGCCGATGAGGTCGACGCTGAGATCCGCCATGAAGGGTCTGAGGGCTTCGCCGTCCGCTCCTCGGCTCGTATCGTCCGAGCCGATCGCGCCTCACACTGACAGAGGAGTGGCGGTTCTCGACGCCTCGCTCGTCGTCGACGCGCTGGTGGTGTCTGGGGGGGCCGGGTGGCGCGCCAGGAAGGCGCTTCGGGAAGAGGCGGTGCTTCAGGTGCCTGCGATCTTTTCGGCAGAGGTTACGTCAGCCCTCCGAGGCTTGCTCCTCCGTGGGGAGCTCAGCCCGATGCGTGTTGGTGCCGCCCGCCGCCGGCTCCGTCGCATTCGAACGGTCCAATATGCCCTCGAGCCGTTCGCCGATCGAGTGTGGGCGCTCCACGCCAACCTCACTGTCTACGACGCGTGGTACGTCGCCCTCGCCGAGCGCCTGGGAATGGACCTGCTGACATCCGACCGTCGGCTGGCGTCCGCCCAGGGGCCGCGCTGCCGGGTGCGCGCCATCTGACCGAGCGCCTCGGCGCGTCTGGTAGCGTGACCGACCGTGCGCGCCGTCTACGCCACGGGCTTCGGAGGTGACGAGCCCCTCGCCAACCTCGAGGTGGGCGAGCAGCCCGAGCCGGAGCTCCGCCCCGGCTGGGTGCTGGTCCGGGTCACCGCCGCCTCGCTCAACCATCACGACCTGTGGACGCTGCGCGGGGTGTCATCGCGACCCCTCACGGCTCCGCAGATCCTCGGCTGTGACGCGGCCGGTCGCGTCGAGGCCGTCGCCGCTGCGGGGGACGGTGCACCCGCGTCGGGCACGCGCGTCGTCGTCCACAGCGTCATCGGCTGCGGCACCTGTCCGGCCTGCCGGGCCGGGCAGCCGAATCTCTGCCAGCGGCTGGCCCTGTTGAGCGAGCCGCCCTACGGCGGCGCCCTCGCCGAGCTGGTCGCCGTCCCCGTCCAGAACCTGGTGCCGCTTCCCGACGCGGTGAGCGACGCCGCGGCCGCCTGCCTGCCGACCGCCTACCTCACCGCCTACCGGATGCTCTTCGTGCGGGCGGGCCTCCGTCCCGGGATGGCGGTCCTCGTCCAGGGAGCGGGGGGAGGGGTGGCGACCGCCGCCCTCCTCCTCGGCGTCGCCGCCGGGTTGGAGGTGCACGTCACCTCCCGCGACCCCGGCAAGCGGGATGCCGCGCTCCGCCTCGGGGCCGCCGGCGGCTTCGCCCCCGACGACCGCGATGCCTCTCGGGCCCTGGCCGCCCGGACGGGCGGCGGGGTCGACGCCGTGATCGAGACGGTGGGGGAGGCCACCTGGGAGCTCAGTCTCCGTTCGGTCCGCCCCGGGGGCACGGTGGTGGTGGCGGGGGCGACCAGCGGGGCCAACCCCAAGGCGCAGCTGAACCGGATCTACTGGCGGCAGATCACGGTGGCCGGAACCACCATGGGGACGCGCGCGGAGCTGGAGCGCCTCGTCTCCCTCTGCGCGGCCGGAAGCCTCACCCCCCTCATCGACCGTGAGGTCCCGCTCGCCGATGCCCGCTCCGCCTTCCAGGCCCTCGAGGCTGGGGAGCAGCGCGGCAAGCTCGTCGTGCGCGTGAGTTGACCTTTGGACCCGGCTGAGCTGCGGTGTGAGCACATCGCCTGTGCGTGATATCATGCGATATCAATGGCTGATGTTCTCGTGCGCGACCTGCCGGAGGAGGTCCTCGCCACGCTCGATCTGCGCGCGGCGCAGCTGGGAATCTCGCGCAGCGAGTACTTGCGGCGCAGGTTGACTGCGGACGCCACCGCGTCTAGCGGGCCGGTCTTCGTCGAGGACCTGGAGCGCTTTGCGCTGACCTTCGCGGACCTGGCCGACCCTGAGGTTTTGGCCCAGGCTTGGCGGTGAGCACAGGCTGGCTCATCGACAAGTCTGCGCTCGTCCGTCTGCCTGACAGTCCGGATGCGGCCCAATGGGCAAGGCGAATCGAGCGCGGGATGGTGCGGATCACCACTCTGACCCGGCTCGAGATCGGCTATTCGGCCCGGAGCGCAGCGGATCTGCGATCGGGGTTCCGGCGGGCTCCCCTCACGACGATGCCGGTGGAGTACCTCACCCCAGCCGTCGAGGGCCGCGCGTTCGAGGTCCTCAGCTTGCTCGCCGACCGCGGGCAACATCGAGCGCCGTCAATCCCCGACCTGATCGTGAGCGCCGCCGCGGAGCTCGGAGGATTGAGCGTCCTCCACCTGGACAAGGACTTCGAGCTCATTGCCGGGATCACGGGCCAACTCATGGAGCGCCTTCAGCTCTCCGCGGTCTGAGCCAGCGGGTCCCGAGGGCGCCCAAGGCCAAATCGCTTGCGCCCTTTGGCCCCCAGTGCTAGGGTGAACGAGCTTCAGTGGCCCGAGGGGGCCGCGAGCATCGGGCCTCGCCGGGACAGGTGCAGTGGCGGGGCCTTTGCTTTTGCCCGTCGCCGCTCCAGGAACCCTCCCCGAACCCAGCAGAGATCTCGCCCGGGCCTCCGGCTCTGAATAGCCCCGGAGGCTGACAATTTCGAACAAATTGACGCAATCATTCCCCCAACATCTTGTGGGCTCCCGTCCGGGCAAACTCCACATCTTGCGGTTTTGCCCCCAAAAAGGCTTCCCTGCGCGTATTGCCCCGGCTATACTCCTGTCCTAATGTGAGCCGTCCTCGCCACGTCTTCGCACTCGATCTGGGAACAACCAAGGTCTGCTGCGCCGTCGCCGACATCGAGGCTGCCGGGCTGCGCGTCCTGGGGGTGGGCGAGGCCGTCTCCAAGGGCATCCGCAAGGGCGCCGTCATCGAGATCGACCGGGCGGCCGAGGCGGTCGCCGAGGCCGTCGACCTCGCCGAGCAGATGTCGGGCATCGCCATCGATACGGCGGTCGTCGGGCTCGCCGGCGCGCACATCACCTCCCAGAACAGCCGGGGGGTGGTGGCCGTCGCCGCTGGGCGGCGTGAGGTTGCAGCCCAGGACGTCGGGCGCGCCATCGACGCCGCCCGGGCGGTGTCGGTGCCCAGCGACCGCCGCATCCTCCACGTCCTGCCCCAGCAGTTCACCATCGATGGCCAGGATGGGGTCCGCGACGCGGTGGGGATGTCGGGAAGCCGCCTGGAGGTCGACGCCCACATCGTGACCGGGGCGCAGACGGCCATCCAGAATGTTGTCAAGGTCGTCCACAAGGCGGGCCTCGACGTCGACGACCTCGTGCTCCAGGTGCTCGCCTCCGCCGAGGCGGTGGTCGGCGAGGATGAGCTGGAGCGCGGCGTCGTCGTCGTCGATATCGGAGGCGGCACCACCGATGTCGCCGTCTTCAACCGCGGCAGCATCGTCCATACCGCCGTGCTCCCCGTCGGGGGCAACCACGTGACCGGCGACCTCGCCGTGGGATTGCGGTGCGATCTCGACACCGCGGAGGTGGTGAAGCGCAGCTTCGGGCACTGCCTCCAGCTCACCGTCGCGGCCGATGCCGAGGTGACCCTCACTCCCATGGGCTACGACGAGCCGGTCAACGTCCCCCAGCGCTACCTCGCCGAGATCATCGGGCCGCGGGCCCGCGAGATCGCCCAGCTCATCGCCGCCCAGATCGAGATGGCGGGACCGCCGTCGCAGTTCGCGGGCGGCATCGTGCTGACCGGCGGGGGAGCGTTGCTGCGTGGCTTCGCCGAGATGACCCAGAGCGTCACCGACCTCCCCGCCCGGGTGGCGGCGCCGCAGGGAGTGAGCGGGATGAACGATGAGATCCAGGGCCCCGACCATGCGACGGTGGTCGGGCTGCTGCGCTGGGCGGCGCGTTATCGGGGGGGCCGGATCGGACGCCGCCTGCCCAGCGCCGGGGGCGGTCATGTCGAGCTGCGCGGGCGGGTACATGCCCCGGCCAGCGCGGCGGAGGCGGTGGGGGCGCGCTTCGGACGCTGGCTCCGAGAGCTCTTCTGAAGGATGGAAAGAGGAAAACGTTTGCCGGGATGGATGAGATGAACGAGAGAGAACGCGAGCTGCGCCGGATGACCCAGGAGTTCATGGCGCGCGGTACGAGCAGCGAGGCGCGGCAGCGCGAGGAGAGTGCCATGGCCGATCTCGACCGGACCCTCGAAGGCCACGCTCGCATCCGAGTGGTGGGTGTCGGTGGCGGCGGCAGCAACGCCGTCAACCGAATGCTGCGCAGCAACCTGCGTGGCGTCGAGTTCATCGCCCTCAACACCGATCATCAGGCTCTCCAGCAGTCCGGGGCGCAGCGCAAGCTGCGCATCGGGGCCAAGCTCACCCGCGGTCTCGGCGCCGGCGGCGACCCGGAGAAGGGGCGGAACGCGGCGGAAGAGTCTCGCGAGGAGATCGCCAAGGCGGTCTCGGACTCCGACATGGTCTTCGTCACCGCCGGGATGGGCGGCGGCACCGGGACCGGGGCCGCTCCCGTCGTCGCCGAGATCGCCAAGGAGACGGGGGCTCTCACCATCGGTGTTGTCACCAAACCCTTCCGCTTCGAGGGGCTGCGCCGGCAGAAGATCGCCGAGGACGGGATCGCCACTCTTCAGGAGCGTGTCGACACTCTCATCACCATTCCCAACGAGCGCCTCATGCAGGTCGTCGACAAGAAGACCTCGATCACCGACGCCTTCAAGGTCGCCGACGACGTGCTCCGTCAGGGCGTCCAGGGCATCAGCGACCTCATCGTCTACCCCGGGCTCATCAATCTGGATTTCGCCGACGTCAAGGCGATCATGTCTGGACAGGGCGCGGCCCTCATGGGCATCGGCTTCGGGACCGGCGACACCCGGGCCGCCGATGCGGCTCGCGACGCGGTGGCCAGCCCCCTGCTGGAGACGACGATCGCCGGCGCCAAGGGGATCCTCCTCAACATCACGGGCGGCAGCGACCTCACCCTGTACGAGGTCAACGAGGCGGCTCAGCTGGTCAGCGAGTCCGCGGACAAGGACGCCCAGATCATCTTCGGGACCGTTATCGACGAGGCGATGAAGGGCGAGGTCAAGATCACCGTGATCGCCACCGGGTTCACCGGTCAGATCGACGTCCTCGGTGCCCTCGCCTACGAGCCGCAGGCGCGTCCGGTCAGCGCCGATCGCCCGGTTTTCTCGGCGGCTCCGCGCAGCCCCATGCCGGTGAATCTCGACGATCTGGACATCCCCGCATTTCTCAGGGATCGCAGGTAGTAATCGACAAGTCTGGCTATAATTCGAAGGGCCGCGACAGCAGGTCTCCGTCCGGCTATCGGCGATGAGATGCCCGTTCTGCCAATCCGTCGACTCCAAGGTGGTGGACTCTCGAGACACGGACTCGGGGGTCCGCCGCCGGCGGGAGTGTCTCAGCTGCGGGAAGCGCTTCACCACCTATGAGAGGATCGAGACCGTCCCCCTCTTCGTGATGAAGAAGGATGGCCGGCGCGAAGAATTCAGCCGCTCCAAGCTCCTCGGTGGATTGCTGATCGCCAGCAAGAAGCGTGACATCGCCCCCGATCAGCTCGAAGCGCTCGTCGACGATGTGGAGAACCGGCTGCGCGGCGAGCACCACACCGAGGTCCCCTCGCAGACGGTGGGGGAGATGGTCATGGAGCGGCTGCGGGAGATCGACGAGATCGCCTATGTCCGCTTCGCCTCCGTGTACCGCTCCTTCAAGGACGTGGGCGAGATGCGGGCGGAGATCGAGGACATCCTGACCAGTCCGCCTGGCCCCCGCCGCGCCGCTCCCCGTCGCGGCCGGCCGCGCGGCAAGGAGGAGGAGCTGGCCCTCGATCTGGGCAAGTGAGGACAACCGCGCCCGGGCCGGCGCGGAAGGTCTCCTGAGATGGCGGGAGGCCGGCTTCCCGCTCGGGTGCTCACGGCCCTGGCCGGCCTCGACGAGGCGCTCGTCAGCTCCCGTTCGGGGTCGCGGGAGGTGACCGTCCCCATGACCGTGGCGGTGACCCCGGAGGGGAGCGTCTACGTCATGACGAGCGCCTTGAGCCGCAAGGCGCAGCGTTGGGAGCGTGATCCCTGGGTCCGCATCACGGTTCCGGCGACCGGAGAATCTGCCGAGGGACAGGTGGTGCGGGTGCCGCCGGGAGGGTTGCACGGCGCCGAGGAGGCGCTGATCATCGATCGCTTCGGCAGCGCCGGAGCGGCTACTCCCGAGTCCCTTCGGCAGACCCTCGAGATCGGGACGCATCTCCTTCTCCGCCTCGAGACCTGATGGTGGAGGCAGCGCGCGCCGGCCCCGCTGCTCAAGTTGTGGGGAGAAGGAGAGAGCGGCCTCACGGTCGCTCCCGCAGAGGAGAGCCGCTGCTCGAGGATGAGATCGACACCGGTGGGTACGGAGGCGATGGCGGCGCCCAGCGCCGCGGCTCACCCACGGCGCGTCGGTTCCGGCGCGGGCGGCGAGGGTACCCGCACGGTGAGCCCGTGGGCCAGAACCGTGACGGTGAGGGATGAGCCCTTCGCCATGACCTCGCCGTCCACCTCGCGGAGCAGCGGACGGGCAGAGTGAATCTCGACGTGGCGAGCGCGATGGTGCTCGAGGAGGGCGTCGCTGGCCGAGCTTCCGACGATCACCCGCCATCCCACTCGCGCCCAGCTGGGCAGGTCCGGCGGTGCGAGGATGGCCACATCGAGGAGGCCGTCGTCGAGGCGCGCGCTGCGGAGGATGGCGAAGCCGCCGGGGAGAAGCCCGGCGTTGCCCACGAAGATCGACCTCGCCCGGCGGCGCAGCTCCGGTCCGCCGTCGAGGCTTATCGAGAAGGCCGTGGCCGGTCCTCCGAGGTGGATCAATCCGGCCAGCGCGTATCCCACCCAGCCGAGGTGCCCCTTGACGACGGCCGGGGTGCCTCGAACCACCTCGGCATCGAGCCCGATGCCGGCCATGGCGACGAAGGCCCGGCCCTCGGCAAGGCCGATATCGATGCGCCGATCGCCTCCCCTCAATGCGGCCTCCAGAGCCGGCCCGAGCCGGCGGGGCAGGCCGAGAGCCGTCGCCGCGATGTTGGCAGTGCCGAGGGGAACGATGCCGAGCGCGATACCCGTGCCCTGGAGTGCCTCGGCGCAGGCGCGCACGGTGCCGTCCCCGCCGGCGGCGACGACCAGCTCGGCGCCGGCGGTGATCGCCCGGCGCGTCGCGAGGAGCCCGTCGCGGGGTCGGGTCGTCTCGAGGATGAGCGGCTCCCACCCCGCCCCGCGCGCCGCGACGCGGCAGGCGCGGCGGAGCCACGCCGGGTCGTCCACCCTGGTGCGGTTGATGACGAAGGCAACACGTGGCATGGGGAGCGTCTGCGGCCGCGCCGCGGCCGGTTTCGACGTTGCCGACGAGTTTGCCGCCTCCGCCAGCGCGACGCCTCCGGACCCGCCGCGGGCGGCACCTTGATGCGGGCCGCCGCGGCGGGGGGAGGGGGAGAGCCTCAGGCGGGCGGACCGGCGGCGAGGGTGATGGACGTCGTGTGCTGCGTCCCGGAGGCGTCCATCCAGCCGAGCTGGATGGTCTGGTCAGGGTGGTCGCCCTTCAGGGCGGTGGAGAGGTCACCGACGCCGGTGATGGCCGTGCCGTTCACGCTCACGATGACGTCGCCGGCCTGGAGCCCGGCCCGCGCCGCCGGCGATCCGGGGATCACCTGGGCGATGAGCGCGCCCCCGCTCGGAGATGCCACCGACGGATTCGCGTCCTGCACCTCCACGCCGATGAGCGGGCCCGAGCCTCCAATGACGACGTTTCCGCTCGCCGCGCCGCTCTGGATCTGATGAACGATGCTCATCGCGGTGTCGATGGGGATGGCGAAGCCGACGGTGCTGCTGATCCCGGTCCCGGAGGCGACGGGGGCGCCGGAGGAGGAGCCGGCGGTGTCCATGCCCACGACCTTCCCGGCGGCGTCGACGAGCGGACCTCCGGAGTCCCCGGGAACGATGTCCGCGGCCAGCTGGATGGCGCCGTTGAGCGTCTCCGAGGTGGCGCCGTCGCTCGCCGTCACCGTCTGATCGAGGGCGGTGACGGTGCCGGCGACGACGGCCGGGCTACCCCCTCGTCCGTAGGCGTTGCCGAGGGCCACCACCTGATCGCCGACCTGGAGGGAGGACGAATCGCCGATGGGAGCGGCCCTCAAGGTCGGGGCGTTCTCGATCTGGAGGAGAGCCACGTCGTCGGTCGCGTCATAGCCCAGCACCTTGGCCGAGTAGGTCGGACCCTGACCGTCCACCTGGGCGGTGATGTTGGTGGCGCCGTCGATCACGTGGTTGTTGGTGAGCACCTCGCCGCTCGAGGTGATGATGATCCCGGTGCCTGCTGCCGGCGAGCCGTTGATGACGTCCTTGATGTCGACGACAGAGGGGTCGATCGCGGCGGCGATGGTGGAGGCGTTGGCGCTCCCCCCACCGGTGGATGGCGAGCCGCTCGGGCTCTGCCCTCCCCGCAGGGCCAGGCCGATGCCCGCGCCCACCCCGCCGGCGGCGAGGGCGACCGCCACGCCGCCGGCGAGCATCGCCGCCAGCAGGCGCCGGCGATGGCGGGGCGGCCGGGGCGCCGCCGCCGGATGGCCCGGCGGCGGTGGATAGGGAGGCGGATAGGGAGGCCCCCAGAAGGGGGGGCCCCAGGTGGGGGGACCCCAGCTCTGCTCAGGCGGGGACCATGCCGGGGGGTCGCCAGCCCCCGGTGCGGGTGGGGGAGGCGCGGCCCACGATTCCCACGCGGCACCGGCGTCGGAGGGCTGGCCGGCGGTCTCGGGCGGTTCGTTGGTGCTCGGTGTCTCAGTCATCTCTCGTCAACCTCATCTGCATCACGAGACGAAGCCTAGGAGGGACATGCTTTCAAGCTCATGACGCTGGTGCGGGGGATGGCGCACCGATCGGGGCGCGCGGCGGTTCCGCGGCTCGGGAGGGCGGTCGGAGGCTGGGTCCGCCACGGGCTCCATCTGGTGGAGATGGCCAGAGGGGAAGCGGCGAGGGATCGGAAGCACGGCGAGCCCGCGAACCCCGAGACTCGGCTCGTGGAGGCCACGATCGCGGAGCGCCTGGAGGTCGTGCGCGGAGCCATCGCCGCCGCCGCCTCGCGGGCCGGACGTGACCCCGCCTCGATCCGCCTGGTGGCCGTCACCAAGACCGTGGACCCGGTGCGGATCGCCGCGGCCATCAGCACCGGCGTCACTGAGATTGGCGAGAACCGTGTCCAGGAGGCCCTTTCCAAGCAGCCGGATGTCGTCCCCGGGGTGCGCTGGCACCTCGTCGGTCACCTGCAGAGCAACAAGGCAGCCCTCGCCGCGCAGCTCTTCGACACGGTCCACTCCCTCGACGGCGTGCGGGTCGGAGAGGCGCTGGATCGGCGGCGGGAGGCGGGGCGCGACCCCATCGAGGCGCTCGTCGAGGTGGACTACACGGGCATCGCCGGACGCACCGGGATCGCTCCGGAGGAAGCGGCCGCGCTCCTGCGCTCTCTCGCCGCCTGCAGCCGCCTCCGCCTCGCTGGCCTCATGACCATCGCGCCCTTCGGCGACGAGGAGGCAGCGCGTGCAGCCTTCCGCAGCCTTCACCAGCTCCGGGACCGGCTCGAGGTGGAGGTGGAGATGCCCCTGCCCGAGCTCTCCATGGGGATGAGCGACGACTTTGAGCTCGCCATCACAGAGGGGGCCACGATGGTCCGCCTGGGCCGGATCATCTTCGGTGAGCGTCCACCGGTAGCGTGAGTCCCCGTAGGGATCGACGTGATCCTCGGGGGTAGGCGCAGGGGGGCGCAGGCCCCCTGCTCGGTATCCTTGGCCGGCAATGGTCCGCGCAACACGATTCGCCGAGGTGGATAGCCGCGCGCACCTTCCCGAGGGAGAGCGCGTCATCCTCGATCTCTGGAAGCGCACCGACGTCTTCCGGCGCAGCCTCGAGCTGCGCAAGGACGGGCCGCCCTATGTCTTCTACGAGGGTCCGCCGACCGCCAACGGAGCGCCGGGGCTCCACCACGTCGAGGCGCGGTCCTTCAAGGACCTCTTTCCCCGCTACCACTCCATGCGGGGGCGCTTTGTCGAGCGCAAGGGGGGGTGGGACACCCATGGTCTCCCGGTGGAGCTGGAGGTCGAGCGGAAGCTCGGGATCAATGGGAAGCGACAGATCGAGGAATACGGCGTGGCCCGCTTCAACGAGCTCTGCCGGCGGTCGGTCCTCGAGTACATCGACGACTGGGAGGCGCTGACCGACCGGATGGGCTTCTGGATCGACGTGCGCCATCCCTACCGGACCCTGGACAGCACCTACATGGAATCGGTGTGGTGGAGCCTCAAACAGCTCTGGGAGCGCGACCTCCTCTATCGGGGCTACAAGGTCGTCCCCTACTGCCCGCGCTGCCAGACCTCCCTCTCGTCGCACGAGCTCTCGCTCGGATACCAGGACGACGTGCCCGATCCCTCCGTCTACGTCAAGTTCAAGCTCACCGGGGATGACGGGAGCTCGCTGCTCGCCTGGACCACGACCCCCTGGACACTCCCCGGCAACGTGGCCCTCGCTGTGCACCCGGACGCCGCCTATGTCACGGTGGAGCAGAAAGGGGAGAGGCTGATCCTGGCTCGGGACCGCCTCGAGGTTCTCGAGGGTCCCTACGAGATCGTCGCCGAGCTGCCGGGACGCGATCTGGTGGGCCGCAGCTATGAGCCTCTCTTCACCGACATGCTGCCCGAGGGCCGGGCCTTCGTCGTCCTCGCCGCCCCCGAGCTGGTGTCGCTGGAGGAGGGGACCGGCGTGGTGCACACGGCGGCCGCCTACGGGGAGGCGGACCTGGGCCTCTGTCAGCGCGAGGGAATCGCCATCCGTCACGTCGTCGGCCTCGACGGCCGTTTCCTGGAGGGACAGAGCCGCTACCGCGGCCTCTTCGTCAAGGAGGCGGACCCCAGGATCGTCGCCGACCTCCAGGCGGAGGGCCGGCTCTACCGGGCGGGGGAGATCCGCCACTCCTATCCCTTCTGCTGGCGCTGCGACACTCCGCTCCTCTACTACGCGCTCAACTCCTGGTTCATCCGCACCACGGCCCTCAAGGCCCAGCTCATCGCCAACAACGCGAGCGTGCGCTGGCAGCCGGCCCACGTCCGCGAGGGCCGCATGGGCAACTGGCTCGAGAACCTCGTCGACTGGAACCTCTCACGGAGCCGCTACTGGGGGACGCCGCTCCCCATCTGGGAGTGCGAGGGCTGCGACGCCAAACGATGCGTTGGCAGCACCGCTGAGCTCGGCCTCAGCACCGACGACGATCTGCACAAGCCTGGCATCGACGAGGTCACGCTGCCCTGTCCGAGCTGTGGCGGGTTCATGCGGCGCGTCTCCGACGTCATCGACGTCTGGTACGACAGCGGCGCCATGCCCTTCGCCCAGCACCACTATCCCTTCGAGAACCAGGAGCTTTTCAGCCGCCGCCTTCCGGCCGACTTCATCTGCGAGGCGATGGACCAGACGCGGGGCTGGTTCTTCTCTCTGCTCGCCGAGAGCACGCTCCTCTTCGCCCAGCCCGCCTACCGCAACGTCATCTCGCTGGGCCTGGTGCTGGGCAAGGACGGCCGGCGGATGAGCACGCGCCTGCGCAACGCGCTCGATCCGATGAAGACCCTGGAGGAGTTCGGCGCCGACGCCACCCGCTGGTATTTCTACAGCGCGGTCACCGCGGGGAGCGACTACAAGGTGGGACCCGAGCTCGTCCGCGACGTGGTCCGCCGCTTCCTGCTCACCCTCTGGAACACCTACAAGTTCTTCTGCGACTACGCCCGCGTCGACGGTTGGGATCCCGAGGCTCCGGCTCCGCCGGTGCGACAGCGGCCCGAGCTCGACCGCTGGTGCCTCGCCCGCCTCGGAGAGTGCGTCACCGGGGTTGGCGAGGCCCTCGACGGCTACGACGCCACCCAGGCCACGCGCCTCATCGAGGCCTACGTCGAGGACCTCTCCAAGTGGTACGTGCGCCGCTCCCGGCGCCGCTTCTGGAAGTCCGCGGAGCCCACGGATGCCGACAAGCGCTCCGCCTACGCGACCCTGTACACGGCGCTCACCACCCTGGCGCGGCTCATCGCCCCCTTCATGCCCTTCATCAGCGAGCGCATGCACCGCAACCTCACCGGCCACGAGAGCGGCGATGCGCTGGCCGGCGCACCCGAACTCGGTGCACCTCACCGACTACCCGGAGGCGGACCTGGCGTGGGCGGACGCGGCGCTGGTCACGGAGATGGCGAGGCTGCGGCGTCTCGTCGAGGACGGTCTCGGCGCCCGCGAGACGGCGGGCATCGGTGTCCGCCAGCCGCTGCCCCTGGCGACGGTCCGCGGCCGGAGCTTGCCCGCGGAGCTCGAGGCCATCTTCGCCGAGGAGCTCAACGTCAAGGCCGTCGGCTACGCGACCCCCGGCGAGGGTGAGCACGACTCCGTCACCCTGGACACAACGATCACCGACGCCCTTCACCTCGAGGGGATCGTCCGCGAAGTGTCGCGCAAGGTCAATGAGCTGCGCCGTCAAGCCGGGCTCGCCCTCGACGACCGCATCCAGCTCCTCATCGAGGCTGACGGCGACGTCCGCCGCGCGGTCGAATTCCACCGCCAGCACCTCATGGCGGAGATCCTCGCGACGGCAATCGATTTCGGGCGCCGGGAAGCGCTCAGCGAGTGGTCGGGGAAGCTGCGCGGTGAGCCCTGCTGGCTGGGCGTCGTGCGGTGACGGTGGAGGAGCACGCAGCGCCGGTATCCACCCATCTTCCGCGCCACTCCACCGCGCGGCAGCGCTACCTGGTGATGCTGCCCACCGCCGCCGTCGTCATTGGCCTGGACCACCTCACCAAGTGGCTCGTCTCCTCGAACCTCGCGGTGGGGCAGTCGGTGCCGGCCACTCGCGCCTTCGTCAACATCCACTACATCCGCAACTCGGGAGCCGCCTTCGGCATCTTCCCCCAGTTCAGTGCGCTCTACCTCGTGGTGGCGGCGATCGTCGCCGCCTACGTGCTCATCTACGGGCCGCGCATGGGGGGCGGGGGGTTCCGCCTCCTGGCCCTCGGCTGCCTCCTCGGCGGCGCCATCTCCAACGGCATCGACCGCCTCCTCAACGGCTACGTCGTCGACTTCATCGACTTCCATTTCTGGCTCTTCCAGATCTTCAACCTCGCCGACCTGGCCATCGTCGGCGCCATCCTGATCCTCGCCATCGACTTCACCTTCCGGGGCGCCGGCGGCAGGGGTTCGGAAAGGTGACGTTGGTGGCCGAGCTGGAGCGGCGTCCCCGGCTCGACGTCTGGCTGGCGCGCGAGCATGGCCTGAGCCGGCATGCCGCCCAGGAGCTCATCGCCGCCGGGGGCGTTCGGGTCAACGACCGTCCCGCCAACGCCGCCCGGCGCATCTCAGCCGGCGATCGTGTGAGCGTCACGCTCCCCGCCGCGAGGGAGCGGAGCGCTGCGGTGGAGGGGCCGGAGGTGAGCCTCTCCATCGTCTTCGAGGATGAGTGCCTCGCGGTTGTCGACAAGCCGGCGGGCCTCGTCGTGCATCCCGCTCCCGGGCACCCGCACGGCACCCTCGCCGACGGTCTGCGCCAGCACGGCGCCACCTGGTCCCTCTGGGGAGGTGTGGAGCGGCCGGGTATCGTCCACCGTCTGGACCGCGATACCTCGGGGCTCCTCGTCGTCGCCAAGTCGGAGGCGGCCCACCGCAACCTCTCCGCCCAGCTCGAACGGCGCCGCCTGACACGCGCCTACTGGGCTCTGGTGCATGGCGGCTTCGCCGAAGAGAGCGGCAGCATCGACGCCCCCATCGGCCGCAGCCCCCGCGACCGCAAGAGGATGGCGGTCGTCGAGACGGGGAGATCGGCGATCACCGACTTCCAGGTGAGCGCCCGCCATCCTCGCACCACCGAGCTGGACGTGCGGCTGCGCAGTGGTCGCACGCATCAGATCCGGGTCCATCTGGCCTTCACCGGCCATCCCGTGGTGGGCGATCCCCTCTATGGACGCCGGCGTGACGGAGCGTCGCGACTCGCCCTGCACGCGCGGCTCCTCCGCTTCACGCACCCCGCTGACGGTCGCGAGCTGTCCTTTTCGTCACCCCTCCCCAGTGAGCTCACGGCCCTTCGCGAAGCGGCGCGGGAGGGCCGGCTCTGAGCATGGGGAACGCTGTCCAGCGACCGCGGCTCTTTGCCGGACCAGGACGGCTCGTCATCATCTCCGGTCCCAGCGGGGTGGGCAAGGACACCGTGCTCCGCGAGCTCTTCCGGATCGCGCCCTGGCTCAACTATTCGATCTCCTACACCACGCGGCCCCCACGTCCCGGGGAGGTGGACGGAAAGTCCTACTCCTTTGTCGATGAGGCGGAGTTCGAGGCCCTGCGCGAGCGCCATGAGTTCCTGGAGTACGCGAGGGTGCACGGCCATTGGTACGGGACCTCGGAGAGACGCGTCCGAGAGAGCCTGGAACGCGGTGAGGACATCGTGCTCAAGATCGACGTCCAGGGGGCGGCCTGGATCCGCCCCCGGGTCGAGGGGGCCATCTTCATCTTCCTGCTCCCGCCGAGCCGCGAAGAGCTGCGCCGCCGCCTCGAGGAGCGCGCCACGGAGTCCGCGGAAAGCCTCGAGCTGCGCTGGGCCGCCGCCGAGGCCGAGCTCGGCGAGCGAGACCGCTACGATCATCGTGTCGTCAATGACGACGTGGAACGCGCCGCCCGCGAGATCCTCGCCATCGTCGAGCACAGCCGGCCGAAGGAGAGAGCGTGACAGCTGAGGATCAGCCGGTCGGCGGGGAGCTCGAGGGCCGCCGCATCCTCGTCGGGATCGGCGGTAGCGTCGCCGCCTACAAGGCCGCCGATCTCGTCGTCCTCCTGCGCCGGCGCGGCGCCTCGGTGCGGGTGGCGATGACCCCCTCGGCGACCCGCTTCATCGCCCCCCTCACCCTGCGCAGCCTCTCCGCCAACCCGGTCGTCGCCGACCTCTTCGAGCCCACCGAGACGGGCCACGGCATGGAGCACCTCTCGCTGGCCCAATGGTCGGAGCTGCTGGTGATCGCCGCCGCCTCCGCCAACCTCATCGCGCGTCTCGCCCTCGGCCTGGCCGACGACGCCGTCACCGCCACCGCGCTCGCCTCCCCCGCCCCGCTCCTCATCGCCCCGGCCATGGAGACGGCGATGTGGGAGCATCCGGCGACAGCGCAGCACGTGGCCACGCTCCGCGACCGGGGAGCGGTCCTGGTCGGTCCGGAGACGGGCCGGCTGGCGAGTGGCAGGGAGGGCTTGGGACGCATGGCGGACCCCGCGGCAATCCTGGACGCCGCGGTGAGGCTCCTCCGAGAGCGGCTTCCCCCGGCCTCGTCGTGAGAGCGGTGCCGCGCCCAGCTGCCGCAGGCCGTCCTGGGGACGCCAGCTCGGGCGGCTCTCTCGCCGGCCTCCGTGTCGTCGTGACCGCCGGCGGCACCCGGGAAGCCATCGATCCGGTGCGCTTCATCGGCAATCGCTCGAGCGGCAAGATGGGCAACGCGCTCGTCGCCGCCTGCCTCGAGGCCGGGGCCACCGTCGAGCTCATCACGGCGGCTTCTCCTCCGCCCCCCGCCCCAGGCCTTCGGGTGAGCGCCGTGGAAAGTGCGGCCCAGATGCAGCGTGCCGTCTGGGAGGCCCTGACGCGAGCCGATGTCCTGCTGATGGCGGCCGCCGTCGCCGATTACCGGCCCCGGGAGGTCGCCCCCCGGAAGCTCAAGAAGAGCACCTCTCCGCTCCGCATCGAGCTGGAGCCCACGGAGGACATCCTCGCCTCCCTCCGTGAGCATCCGCAGCGGGCGGGCAGCCTGGTGGTGGGCTTCGCCGCCGAGACCGACGAAGCGGAGGCGAATGCCGCCGCCAAGCTGCGCGAGAAGGGGATCGACCTCATCGTCCTCAATGACGTCTCCCAGCCAGGCATCGGGATGGGCAGCGACGACAACGCCGTGACGGTCCTGGATGGCGGCGGCGTCGTGGCCGTCACCGGACGGATGCCGAAGGCCGACATCGCACGCCGCCTGGTGGCCCTCGTCGCCGAGCGCGTGCCGCCCACGGGAGGCGGCTGAGGGGAAGAAGAGGCTGAGGGAGGGGGAGTGTCTTCTCGGAGCGCTTTCGAGGAATGAGGAACGCTCTGTTCCTCATTCGAGCAAGCGCCACCGCAAAGGGCGTGTGCCTCCCGCCCCCCAGCCGTCCGGCGGTGGGCGCGCCGTCGGGAGGGCGGCGTTGATCAGAAGCACACGCTGGATCGTGGTCACGAAATCGTCGGCGAGCGCCGCCTGCGCGGCCCGACCGAGCGCCGCCGACACGGGGTTCGAACCTCCGCTCGTCGACGGGCAGCCGGCACGCGCATTGCCGCCGGCCCTCGCGCATGCCAAGATGTAGGGGCTCGAACGGATGCTCCCACAGTTTGTCGTGGCCACTTGGGAAGAGGGCAGGGTGGGTGGCCTGGGTCCGCCGGATGGGACGAGGTGGAGGATGACGGGGACGCTGGTAGCACCGGCACCGGTGCCGGAGGGCGACACCAGGACGGCCGGCGAGGGGGCCGCCGACGGGCACGCCACGCCCTCCCCGCGCTACGCGGACGTGGTCCCTGACACCCGCGCCCTCCTGCCCCAGGAGCGCTACACCTACCTGGTCCCAGAGGGGATGCGGGAGGAGGTCCGGGCTGGCGTGCGCGTTCGAGTGCCATTTGGCCAGCGCACGGTGCCCGGTCTCGTCATTGCGGTCTCGGCCAGGTCCGACCACACCGAGGTCCGTCCCCTGGACGCCGTCCTCGATCCCGAGCCCCTCCTCGGCGAGAACCTCCTCGGCCTCGCCGAATGGATCGCGGCCCGCTACTGCGCGCCACTCGCCGAGGTCCTCAAGGCCATGGTGCCCAAGGGTGCGCGCCCCGCTCGACCGCCGAGCGGACGCCGGCGCGGACCGCGCTCGGAGTCCGCCGCCCTCGCCGCCGCCCGGGCCACCCACCGGCGCAGCCCTCCTCCCAGGCTGACCCCGGCGCAGGCGGCGGCCGCTCGTCCGCTCCTCGAGGCCATCGAGGCCGGCGTCCACCGGCGGGTGCTCCTCCACGGGGTGACGGGGAGCGGGAAGACGGAGGTCTACCTCGCCGCCATCGACGCCGCGCTGCGCCGGAGGAGGCAGGCGATCTGCCTCGTTCCCGAGATCGCCCTCACCCCCCAGATGATCCGCCGCTTCGCGGTCCGGTTTCCGGGCCGCCTGGCCGTCATCCACTCGGCGCTCACCGACGCCGAGCGCGCGCTCGAATGGTCCCGCGCCCGCACCGGTGGCATCGACGTCGTGGTCGGCTCGCGAAGCGCCGTCTTCGCGCCGCTCCCTCACCTCGGGGTGGTCGTCGTCGACGAGGAGGACGCCTCGGCCTACAAGCAGGACCGGATCCCGCGCTATCACGCCGTCGACGTCGCCCTCGAGCTGGGTCGGAGGGCCGGCGCTCCGGTGGTGCTGGGCAGCGCCACCCCTCGGGTGGAGACCTACTTTCAGGCCCACACCGGGGGGCTCGAGCTCACCACCATCGAGGCGCGGATCACCGGCAGGCCGCTGCCCCCCATCGAGGTGGTCGACCTGCGCGAGGAGCTTCGCGCCGGCAACCGCGGCCCGCTCTCCGAGACGCTCATCCGCGCCCTGGACCAATGCCGTGCCGAGGGCGGTCAGTCGATCCTCTACCTGAACCGGAGGGGCACCGCGACGGTCGTGCTCTGCCGCTCGTGCGGGGTGCCGCTGGAGTGCCGGAACTGCAGCGTCTCCCTTGTCTACCACGCCGGTCGGCGGCGCTGCGACTGCCATTACTGCGGCGCCTCGCGCGATCTCCCGGAGCGCTGTCCGTCCTGCGGCTCGGCGGCGATCCGTGGGCTGGGCATGGGAACGGAGCGGCTAGAGGCGGAGGTCACCGCCCTCTTCCCGGGCATGCGCCTCCTCCGCATGGACCGCGACACTGTGCAGCGGCGCGACGCGTATTTCGAGATCTACGAACGGTTTCGGGGCGGCCATGCGGACTGCCTCATCGGCACCCAGATGGTGGCCAAGGGATGGGACCTGGCGCGGGTGCGATTGGTCGGCATCGTCAACGCCGACACCTCGCTCCACTTCCCCGATTACCGGAGCGGCGAGGTGACGTTCTCCCTTCTGACCCAGGTGGCGGGGCGCGCGGGCCGGGGCGACGAGCCAGCGCGGGTGATCCTGCAGACCTATAGTCCCGAGCACTACGCGGTCCGTCATGCCGTGTCGCACGATTACCGGGGGTTCGCCCATGATGAGATCCGGGTGCGTCGCGACCACCGCTTTCCCCCCTATGCGCGCCTCGTCACCTGCACCGTCGAGTCAGGCCGATGACGGCGTCGCCGAGGCCGCCGCGCGGCGGTGCGCCGCGGATCTCTCTGCTATCCTCGGCAGCGGCGCCGGGCTCGACGTCCTCGGCCCGACCCCCGCCTTCCTGCACCGCCTTCGTGGCCAGCATCGCTGGCAGGTGACGGTGCGGGGGACGGCGATCGAGAGGGCGTTTCGACATCTGCCGAAAGGCCGCGGCTGGAGCATCGACGTCGACCCCGCCATGTAGGGGCGGCGATCCTCAGGGGATCCGAGGAGCTGTGCAGCATCGTGACCCATCTTCACATCGTCACCGTCGACGAGGGCAATCCGGTACTGCGCCGCAAGGCACCGCGCGTGGCACGCGTCGACAACTCCATTCGCCGGCTCATGGACGACATGATGGAGACCATGGTGGCGGCGCCCGGCGTCGGTCTTGCCGCCCCGCAGGTCGACGTCTCCCTCCGGGTCATCACCCTCAAGGTCGACAACCAGCTCTATCACCTCGCCAATCCCGAGATCATCAAGCAGCAGGGAGAGCAGACGGGGTACGAGGGATGCCTCTCCATCCCGGGCATGGTCGGTGAGGTCACCCGTGCCGAGAAGGTCGTCTGCAAGGCGCTCAGCAGAAGCGGCAAGCAGGTGCGTATCAAAGGCAGCGGCCTCCTGGCCCGCGCCATCCTGCACGAGATCGATCACCTCGACGGCATCCTCTTCACCGACCGGCTCACCGATCCCAGCACGCTGCGCCGGGTCGAGGAGATGACCGATGTCGAGGTGCAGGCGGTGGAGGGGGAGGTCGTGCCGGCATAACCCTGCCACCGAAGGTCGGCGGGCGGCAGTTCGTCAGCGCGATCCTGCGGCGCAGCGCATCCAGCCGACCTCGGCGCGCACGCGGGCCGGCGCACGCGGCAAAGTAGCTGCTAGCCCATGAGGATCGTCTTCTGCGGGACCGCCGAGTTCGCGGTGCCGAGCCTTCGAGCCTGCAACGCTCGGCACGAGGTCGTGGCCGCCGTGACGCAGCCGGCTCGTCGCGGCAGCCGGGGCCGTCCCGCGCCCCGCCCCGTGGCCGATGCCGCGGCGCAGCTCGGCATTGACGTGCTCCAGCCGGAGCGCATCCGAAGATCGGCCGCCGTCGAGGAGATCCTGAGGCTGGCTGCGGACGTTCTCGTCGTTGCCGCCTACGGACAGATCATCCCCGCCGAGCTCCTCGACGGCCATCGCTGGGGCGGCGTCAATGTCCACGCCTCGCTCCTGCCGCGCTGGCGTGGCGCGGCGCCCGTGGCCCGCGCCATCCTCGCCGGTGACAGCGTGACCGGGGTCTCGATCATGAGCATGGATGCGGGGCTCGACACCGGCTCCGTCTACACCCAGCGGCGGGTTGCGATCCAGAACCGGGCGACGACGCCGGTGCTCACCCAGGAGCTGGCGGTCGCCGGGGCCGAGGAGCTGGTCTCGGTGCTCGCCGCCCTCGAACGGGGAAGCGCCACCGCCGCGCCGCAGGCGCAGGAGGGGGTGAGCTATGCGCCCCGCCTCACGCGCCAGGACGGCCGTCTCGACTGGACGGCACGCACCGCCATCGCCATCGACCGGATGGTGCGGGCGCTCCAGCCCTGGCCCGGGGTGACCGGCCAGCTCGCCGGAAGCCCGGTTCGGCTGCTGGCCGGGGAGGTCTGCGGGGAGGCGGTGGCGCCGGAGGTCACACCGGGAAGCGTCGTGCGCACCGAAGGGGAATCGGTGCTGGTGGCCACCGCCGAGGGCATCTATCGGCTCGACACCGTCCAGCCCGCGGGGCGGCGAGTGATGAGCGCGGCAGCCTTCCTGCGCGGCCGGCGCTGAGGCAGGGCGATGCCGGCAAGACGACGACCCGAGGACCCGGTCCTCGCGCGCCACCGCCAGGCGAGCCACGAATATCACCTGCTCGAGACGTTCGAAGCCGGCGTGGAGCTGGCCGGGACGGAGGTCAAGGCGCTCCGAGCCGGGCTCGCCCAGCTTCGCGAGGGTTACATCCGCATCGAGAACGGGGAGGCCTGGCTGGTCGGGGTTCACATCGGCCAATACGCGGCGGGTAACCGCCAGAACCACGATCCCATCCGCCGCCGCCGGCTCCTGCTCCACGGGCGCGAGATCCGCTACCTCGATCAGCGAGCCCGTCTTGGGGGCTTCACCCTGATTCCGATCCGCCTCTATCTCAAGAACAATCACATCAAGTGCGAGATCGCCGTGGCGCGCGGCAAGAAGCTGTGGGACAAGCGGGAGGCGATCGCCGCCCGCGACGCTCAGCGCGCCATCGAGAGAGCCACCAGTCGGGCACTTCGCGGCTGATCGAGCCACGAACCGTCAGCTGGCCGCCAGGTCCCTCGCAGCGTCGGGGAGCGTCCGCTCCTCAGTGGAGCGGTTGTCGCGGTTGGCCCGGGTCTCCGGCACCACCCGCGCCGCCAGCTCGTCGATGGCGGCGCGCAGCTCGCGCAATCCCGTGCCGCGGGTCGCCGAGATGCGCAGGGCGCGGCAGCCGGCGATCTCCTCGAGGCCATCGACGACCGTGTCGAGGTGGGCGGCGTCGCGGCGGTCGCACTTGTTGGCGACGAGGAGTGTCGGCTGATCGCACCCCATCTGCGCCAGGGTGGTCAGAACGGTCCTGAGCTGGCCGGCGCACTCCGGATGGGAGACGTCGACGATGAGGGCGAGGAGATGTGCGCCCCTCACCTCCTCCAGGGTGGCGTTGAAGGCTTCGACGAGCTCGGTGGGAAGCGCCTGGATGAAGCCGACGGTGTCGGTGAGGATCAATCGCCGCCCAGAGGCCAGGCTCAGCAGCCGCGAGGTCGGGTCGAGAGTGGCGAAGAGGAGGTCGTCGGCGAGGACCTCGGAGTTGGTCAGGCGGTTGAGGAGGGTTGACTTGCCGGCGTTGGTGTAGCCGACGAGGGCGCAGGACGCGAGGGGGACGTCGCTCCGCGCCTGGCGGCGCGTCCGGCGCTGGCGCTCGAGGACCTGCAGCCGCTGGCGAAGCCGGGCGATGCGCTGCCGGATGAGCCGGCGGTCGACCTCGATCTGGGTCTCCCCGGGGCCTCCACGCAGGCCCACGCCGCCACGCTGCCGCTCCAGGTGGCTCCAGCCGCCGGCGAGACGGGGCAGGAGATGTTCCAATTGGGCCATCTCCACCTGAATCTTCCCCTCCGCGGTCACCGCCCGGCGGGCAAAGATGGCGAGGATGACCTCGGTCCGGTCCAGGACCGGGACACCCCAGCGCTCCTCGAGATTGCGCTGCTGGCGGGGACTGAGGGGATCGTTGACCAGCACCGCCGGGCTCCCCAGCTCGGCGAGGCGGGCTGCGAGGGCGTCCACCGCCCCGCCGCGGAAGAAGGTCGCGGGATGCGGCTCGCGGACGGCCACCGCGCTGTGCTCGACGACGGTCGTCCCCAGCGTGCGGGCCAGCTCCTCCAGCTCGTCAAGCTGCACGTCGACGCGCTCGCGCCCTTCGCGCCCCTGGTAGGAGCCGAAGACGGCGACGTCGCGAAGAAGCTGGCCGATCCCGGGGTCGGCCCCGGTTCGGGGCGAGGTGCGTGCCATCCACCGCCAGGGTACCGTGGGCGCGGACCCGGAAACGCCCCTGGTACGGTTGGATGCATGGCGATGCCGGAGGACCTCGTCCTGGTCCGTCACGGCGAGTCCGAGGGTAACCTCGCCGACCGGATGTCTCAGGAAGGCGACGACAGCGCCTTCACGCCCCAGTTCCGGGCCCGCCACTCCTCGAAGTACCGCCTCACCGAGCTGGGGCGCGAGCAGGCCCGCATCGCCGGCGAATGGCTCCGCGACCACATCGGACCTCGCTTCGACCGCTACCTCACCTCCGAGTACGTGCGGGCCATGGAGACGGCCGCGCTCCTCGGTCTCCCCGGCGCCCTCTGGCAGGCCGAGTTCTACCTGCGCGAGCGCGACGCGGGAAGCCTCGACTCCCTGGCCACCGACGAGAAGTTCCGGCGCTTCCCAGAGGCCATGCAGGAGCGCGACCGCGACGCCTTCTACTGGAGACCGCCGGGCGGCGAATCCCTCGCCGAAGTGTCGCTGCGCGTTGACCGGGTGCTCGACACCTTGCGCCGCGGCCCCACCGCGGAGCGAGCCATCATCGTCTGCCACGGTGAGGTGATGCGCGCCTTCCGGGTGCGCATCGAGCGCCTCCCCCAGCATCGCTACATCGAGCTGCACGCGCCGCTGGACAGCCGCGACCAGTTCCACAACTGCCAGATCCTCCACTACACGCGTCGCGATCCCGCGCACCCCGAGCGGATCTCCGACTACCTCGCTTGGATGCGTTCGGTCTGTCCTTGGGATCCGAGCCTCTCCCGGAATGTCTGGACGCCGGTGACGCGGCCCCGCTACACCAACAGCGAGCTGCTTGACCTCGCCGAGCGGACGCCCCGGCTTCTCGCCGGCCCCCCGTTGGCGGAGGTGGAGTCGGCGATCCCCTGAGCGCCCAGGCGGGAGGCGGATCGGTCCGGCTCAGGCGGGGGGCAGCTCGGGGTCGGGCGCCGCCAGGATGGCGTCGACCAGCCCGGGGAAGCGAAGGTCGAGGCCCTCGCGATCAAGACTGGTCATGCGCCGGGTGCCCTCCTCTCGCTGCGTGACGATGCCCGCGGCGCGGAGCACGTGCAGGTGGTGGCTCATCGTCGACTTGCTGATGGGGAGCCTGAGAGCGCCGCAGGGGCATTCGTCGCCAGAGGCGAGGCGCCGGACGATGGCGAGGCGCATGGGATCGGCCAGGGCCTGAAGCACCCCGACGACGCCGGGATGGAGGGGCGGAGAGGCTGCCCCAGCGTTCCCCTCCCCGGCTGCGACCGGAAGCGGGTCCGTCTGGAGGCCAGGTCCGCCTAGAAGTTTGACATCCATCGAACTATATCGTACGATCCGCATCGAACTATAGCAGGACGCGGTAGGGAGAGAGCCAGATGGGGCAGGCGAGCTTCGGGGGGCGACGGCTTCGGACCGGTGGCAAGGGTGCGGGGGAGAGGACGGCACGCGGCGGGAGCTGGCCCCGGCTTCTGGCCCCCCAGTGGGTCGTCCTCCTCCTCGTCTGTCTCGGCCAGTTCCTGGTCATCCTTGACCTCTCGGTGGTGAACGTGGCCCTGCCCTCGATTCGCAGAGACCTCGGTTTCACCGCCGACGGCCTGCAGTGGGTGGTCAACGCCTACGCGCTCACCTTCGCCGGCTTCCTCCTCCTCGCCGGCCGGGGAGCGGACCGCTTCGGGCGGCGCCGCCTCCTCCTCGCGGGGCTCGCCCTCTTCTCCCTGGCGAGCCTCCTCGACGGCCTGGCGTCGACCCAGTGGGAGCTGGTGGCCGCGCGGGCCCTGCAGGGCTTTGGTGGGGCCATCCTCACCCCGGCCACGCTCACCATCCTGATCGCCACCTACCCCGAGGGGCGGGCGCGAGCTCGGGCTCTCGGGATCTGGAGTGGGGTGGCCGCGGCGGGCGGCGCCGCCGGGGCGCTCCTCGGCGGAGTCATCACCCAGTACCTGAGCTGGCGCTGGATCTTCTTCATCAACCTGCCGATCGGCATCGTGGTGCTGGTGCTCGCCAGCCTGGTGATCGCCGAGACCTTCGGCGACCTGCGCGGCCGCCACCTGGACCTGGGCGGGGCGATCAGCGTCACCGGGGGCCTCTCCGCGCTGGCCTGGGGTATCGCCCGCAGTCAGGCGGCCGGATGGGAGGCCCCCGACGTCCTGGGCGCCTTCGCCGCCGGGCTCGCCCTTCTCGCCCTCTTCGTCTTCATCGAGGCGCGCCTGGCCCGGGTGCCGCTCGTCCCTCTGCGGCTGTTCCGGTCCCGTTCGGTCACCGGGGCGAACCTCGTGTCCTTTGGGCTCGGCGCGGCGCTCTTCGCCATCTGGTACTTCCTCTCCCTGTACCTGCAGCAGGTGCGCGGCTTGACGCCGCTGGCGGCAGGGCTGACGTTCCTGCCCCAGACGCTGGCCATCGCCGTCGGCTCCCAGGTCAGCTCCCGGCTCATCCCGAGGCTGGGGGCGCGGCCCTTCCTGGTGGGCGGTCCGCTGCTCGGCGTGGCCGGCCTGCTCTGGCTGGCCCAACTCTCCGTGTCCCCGGCGATCTGGTCGGCGGTGCTGATCCCGGGGGCTCTCCTCACCTTCGGTGCTGGGCTCACCTTCCCGGCCGTCACCATCGCCGCCACGTCGGGCGTGCCTCGCGGAGAGGCTGGCCTGGCCAGCGGCGTCGTCAACACCAGCCGGCAGGTGGGCGGTTCGCTGGGATTGGCGGTGCTGGCCACTCTCGCCGCCGACCACAGCGCCGCCCTCGCCGCGGCCGGCAGCGCCGCCCCGGTCGCCCTCACCGGGGGCTACACCCTGGGGCTCGTCGTCGCGGCGGGCGTCGCTCTGGCCACCGCGCTGGCCGGGCTCGTGGTGCCGGGGATCGGTCGGCCCGCCCGGCAGGAGAGGCCGATCGGTGAGGTGCAGGAGGCGGCCGCCTGACGCTCAGGGAGCCAGGTGGGCGGGAACCGGAGCGACGGGAGGCGGGTGGTCAGAGGCCGCGGCCTTCAGACGTCGACCGGCGCGAAGCGGGCGGCGAAGCGGCGCAGTGCCGCGGGCTCTTCCACGCTCGCGTCGCCGCCGAGGCGGTCACGCCCTGCCCCGAGATGTACCACCCGCTCGTGCACGTCCGGAAGCGGTCGCCGGCGCGCTACGAGCGCTGGCTCGCCGACGCCGTCGTGAGCGGGCTCCTGCCGCCGAGCTAGTCAGCCGAGCCGGCCGGCTCACGCCGCCCAGTCGAATCTGTGCGCCGTGGTGGAGCCGAGGGGAATCGAACCCCTGTCCGAAACCGCGTTCCGCGTGACCTCTACGAGCGTAGTCCCGGTTTTGCTCTCACTCTCGGCGCGCCCTGGGACCAGGCTCGCCGGGAGCCAGCCGCGGTGAGCGTCCCGGCCGGCGCCGCGGCGCCACCGGCCGGCGAGACCGCTGGTATTTACGTCGGCTCAGGCCCCCGCGGTCGAGGGACCCGACGACGTCAGGCCGTGGCCTGAGCTTTTTCTCGTTCTACCGCTTACGCGGCGAGGGCGAGAGCAGGTGCGTCGTTCGCACGTATTGTTTTCCCGGTTTTACGAGCCCGGGGCTCGGCCCGCCATCACACGACCCACGATCCCGTCGAATCCATACGGCCCCGTGAGCACGGCAGCCCGATGGCTGCTGCCGACAGGGAGATGATAGCCGTCCGCCGGGGTCGGTCAAACTGCCGGCTGGCCAGCAGCCCGCCGCGCCGCCTCCTCCAGGCGCTGGCGATATGCCTCCCACCAGCCGGCGTCCACGGGTGGGAGGTTTTCGCTGCCGGCCTTCCAGCCGACGGCGCCATCGATCATCTCTCGGACGATGTCGGCCTGACCGGCGTGCCGGTTCGTCTCAGCGATCACGTGCACCAGGATCCGGTTCAGGGTCACCCCCTTGCCGGGCTTCCACCAGGTCACGTCGCCGATGGCCTCGAGGGGAAGCGCCTCGATGGTGGCGTCGGAGTGCGCCCAGACCCGCCGGTAGAGATCGAGGATCTCCTCCCGGAACTCGTCGGCGGTCGCCCACATGTCGGCGTTGGGCTCTGCCCCGGCCGCGTACCAGGGGAACCGCTCCATGTAGGGGACGCCGTCGAATGGCCGGCCGAAGGTCTCGCCGAGGTAGCCGGCCTCGACGCTCGCCACGTGCTTCACGAGGCCGAGCAGGTTGGTGCCCGTGGGCACCATGGGCCGGCGCACGTCGTACTCGGAGAGGCCGTCGAGCTTCCACAGGAGGGTCTCGCGCGCCTCCCGCAGGTAGCGGTGCAGATCCTCCTTGGCGCCCGTCGCCGTCATGGAACGCACCATACCGCTAGCTCCGCGGCTTCCGGGATCTCAGCTCGCACCGGCGCTCCCGAGCGCGGCGAGACGGGCCTCGGTGATGCGGATCGCCTCCGGGTTGGTGTCGACGCTGAGGTGGCGCCGGCCCAGCGCCTTGGCCGCCACCGCCGCCGTTCCCGAACCGCCGAAGAAGTCGGCGACGAGATCGCCGGGGCGGCTGGAGGCGAGGACGATGCGCTGCAGAAGGCGGAGCGGCTTCTGCGTCGGGTAGCCGGTGCGCTCCCGGCCGCTGGTGGGCACGATGGTCATCCACCAGACGTCGGTGGGAAGCTTCCCCCGCGCCGCCTTCTCGGGGGTCACCAACCCGGGGGCGAGATAGGGGAGGCGGTCGACCGCCTCGCGATTGAAGATCCATCTCTCCCCTCTCGCGTACCAGAGGATGTTGTCGTGCTTGCGGGGCCAGCGGTCCCGCCCCCGGCCGCCGTAGTCGTAGGCCCAGATGATCTCGTTGAGGAAGCGCTCGGAGCCGAAGACCTCGTCGAGAAGGAGGCGGACGTGGTGCACGGCATGATGGTCGAGGTGCACATAGATCGAGCCATGCTCGGCCAGAACGCGGCGCATGGCGACGAACCGCGGGGCCAGGAAGGCGAGGTAGGCGTCGAGGTCCAGGTCGTCGCGGTACTCGTGAGTGGAGACGGTCTCCCAGCGGTAGGTCCGCCCGCCGAAGCCCACCCGGGTGCGCTCCCCGGCACCGGTGCGGATGGAGGCGAGCCGCTGCCGCTGCCTCGTGCCGAAGGGCGGGTCGACGTAGATGAGGTCGACGCAGCCATCCGACAGCGCCTCCAGCACCTCGAGGTTGTCGGCGAGGAAGACGCCCTCGGGGGCCTGTCCCTCTTGCGGGGCTCCTCCACAGGGTGCGGGCTCCCCCACAACAACCCTGGGATCGTCACCGATCGACACAACCTCGGGATCATCGCCAATCGGCGTTGGTTGACGGTTCAACTACATGGGTATACGCTTGGGGTCCAGATCCGCCCGCCCCGGAGAGCCCCATGCCTGCTGTCACGACCCCCGACATCCTCACCCTGCCACGCGTCCCTGAACCGGACCACTCCACGCAGCGCCCCCGCCCCGTCCTCTCCGTCACCTCCGCCCCCAGCGGGCTGGAGGGGGAGGGCTTCCCGGTGCGGCGGGCCTTCGCCGGCGTTGACCTCACCGCCCTCGATCCCTTCGTGCACATGGACCAGATGGGAGAGGTCCAGTACGCGCCGGGCGAGCCGAAGGGCACGCCCTGGCACCCGCACCGTGGCTTCGAGACGGTGACGTACATGATCGACGGCACCTTCCGACACCGGGACTCGACGGGTGGGGGAGGGCTGATCACCAACGGCGCCACCCAGTGGATGACGGCGGGAGCGGGCATCCTTCATATCGAGCAGCCCCCGGAGGAGCTGGTGGCGAGCGGAGGGCTCTTCCACGGCATCCAGCTGTGGGTCAACCTGCCCGCCGCCAAGAAGTGGGTGCCGGCGCGCTACCAGGACATTGGCGCCCAGCGGGTGACCCTCCTCGCCTCCCGCGATGGCGCGACGCTGGTCCGGGTCATCGCCGGCGAGGTCGCCGGATACGACGGCCCGGGCATCACCCACACCCCGATCGCCCTGGTGCACGCCACCCTGGCCCCGGGAGCCGTGCTCGAGCTGCCCTGGAACCCCGGCTTCAACGCCCTCGCCTACGTCCTCGCCGGAGCGGGCACGGTGGGGGCTGACGGGGTGGCCCCGGCCCGGATGGGACAGCTCGCGGTGTTCGGGTCCGGCGATTTCATCACGGTGGCCGCGGCGGAGCGCCAGGAGAGCCGTTCCCCGGAGCTCGACGTCCTGCTCCTCGGCGGCGAGCCGATCAAGGAGCCGGTGGCGCACTATGGCCCCTTCGTCATGAACAGCCGCGACGAGCTCCTCCAAGCCTTCGAGGACTATCGTGCCGGGCGCTTGGGGACCATACCGGCCGACGCCATCACGGTCTGAGCCGAGGGCGGCTGGCGGCCTCCAGGAAGCGGGAGACCGCTCCGCCCACCTCCCGCTCCGCCCTCTCGAGGTCCTTGAGGGCGGTGGCTCGCTGCGCCGCCTTCCAGCCGTCCCAGGCGATGGGGATGAGCTCGAGCTGGGCGAGCACCGTCTGCATCGCCGCGCGCACGTCGTGGCGGGCGTTGCCGAGCTCGTCCGGAGCACCACCCGGCGGCCGGAGCGAGGCCGGATGCGTCTCAAATCGGCGCAGCGACGCCAAAGCGCGCGCACCGGTCGTGGAGAGACGGTCCGCGTCCTCCCGGGGGCCGGGGGCGGGTCCGTCGACCGCCGCCCGGGCGCTGACCACCGCCCGCTCCAGCTCGACCGTATCCGACACGGGCCGATTGTGCCAGTCCTTCACGCCCGAACCGGGGCGGCGCGGGTGGTGGGACACAAGCCGGTTCTCATCTTGTCCGCGAGCCCCGGCGAAGGCCTACGCTACGGAGGATGCCTCTCTTTCGCGCGCGCCCGGAGCTGCCCGCATCGATCCGGACGCGCCCCGGCCGACTCCGCCGCTGGCTCATCCCCGGGTTGGGCGCCATCACCCCGGTGGGGCTGATCGTCGTCAACATCGCCGTCTTCATCGTCAAGAATCTCGCCGCCTTCCGCTGGACCATCACCATCCTTGCCTTTGTCAGCGGGATGATGCTGAACGGCTGGATCGGCCTCAAGATCTACCGGCTCCTCCAGCAGCGCTGGCGCAACAGCTTCCTGGTCTCCGAGATGAACCAGGACATCGTTCTGATCGGGGGCATGGCGGTGATCATCGCGGCATCCTTCATCACCGCGCTCTTCTGCTACCTCGGCCTCGCCAGCGAGAAGAACCTGCCCAACCCGGAGACCTTCCTCACGGGGCTTTTCGCCATCGCCGTGCCGTTTGCCCTCCAGTTCATCTTCCAGGGCCTCCTCGGCAGGCGGCGGCAGGGCGGTCCGTCGAGCGGGGAGCCTGACGGACCGGTCCCCGCGGCCCGGGGGCCCCTCGCCAGCCGTCCCCTCCCGCCCCCGCCTCCACCGCCCTTCTCCCGGGCGCCAGAGCGACGACGCTGAACCGGGCTCGCTTCAGGCTCCGGGCTCGGCGGCGCCCCCGCCCCCGATCCTCAGCGCTGTCAGCGACTCTCTGATCGTCTCCGCGGCCCGGTCCATCTCCCGCGGGTCCGGGTTGTGGTTCTGCTGCGCGAAGTCGAGATGGTGCAGGGAGTGGATGGGGACGAGGTGGACGTGCACGTGGGGCACCTCGAGGCCAGCGAGCATCAGCCCCACCTTGACTGGTCGGAAGCCGTGCTGCAGGGCCCGGCCCAGATCCTGGGAGACGCTCATCAGGTGGGTCAGAAGGGCGGCGTCGAGGTCCAGCCAGTGGTCCACCTCGCGGCGCGGCACCACCAGGGTGTGGCCCGGCCGGAGCGGACGGTTGGAGAGGAAGGCGACACAGAGGGCGTCCTTCCAGACGAAGCGAGCGGACAGCTCGCCGGCGATGATGCGGCTGAACACGCTCGGCACGCCTGCCATTGTGCCCGGTGCCGGCCGGTGAGCCGGGGCCGGGAAGGCGAAGGTCAGGCGTCCGAGGTCTGCTGCCGCGCTTTCTTGACCTCCTCGCGGCGCTGCGCCTTGTGGGTCGACGGCGCGCGCGGCTTCTTGGGCTGGCGCTTGGGTGCGCCACGGGTCTTCTCGCCTGCCATGGGCGAAGTCTAGCTTTAGGCTTCGGACATGGAGCTGAAGCGTGAGATCCATCACTCCGAGATCCTCGACCCCCGGCTCGACTTCGCGGCGTCGCGCACCCCCGTGGAGACCCGCTGGGATCCTCTTCTCGGCTACCCTGCGCGCCTCGTGCGGAGCCTCAGCCCGCTTCTGCCCCGATCCACCTTCGACCTCAAGGCGCTGGCGGCGAGCACCCGCGAGACCTGCCCCTTCTGCCCGGAGCGGGTCATGTCGGCGACGCCCCGGCTCGTCCCCGCCATCCACCCCGAGGGACGGATCCACCGCGGGGAAGCTCTTCTCTTTCCCAACCTCCTCACCTACGCCAAGCACAGCTCCGTCTCCGTCTACTCGCCGGAGCGGCACAGCCTTCCCCTCGAGGAGATGACCGGGCGCCTCATGGCTGACAACCTCGCCACCCAGGTCACGTTCGTCCGTGCGGTCGCGGCCCATGACGCCTCGGCGCTCTGGGCCTCCGTCAATGCCAACCATCTGCCGCCCTCGGGGAGCTCGCTCTTCCACCCTCATCTGCAGGGGAGCGTCGACCCGACGCCGTCCACCCTGCAGGTGATGCTCGCCAGCGTCCCCAGGGAGCGGATCGAGATGTACGTTGCCACGGAGCGGCGCCTCGGCGAGCGCTTCATCGCCGACACCGGAAGAGTGCGGTGGCTGGCGAGCTTCGCTCCCATCGGCTTCCACGAGGTCCGCGCCGTCGTTCCCGGCCATCTCTCGCCGGCGCAGTTCGATGAGGCTCTGGTGGAGGAGCTCGGCGCCGGCATTGCGGCGGTCTTGAACCTGTATGCGGAGATGGGGCAGCAGAGCTTCAACATGGCGCTGCTGGGCGCGCCTCCGGATGGGCGTGACACCATGCTCACGCTCCGGATGGTGTGCCGCGCCAACCCTGGCACCGTCTACCGCTCCGACGTCACGTACTCGGAGCGCCTGCACTGGCAGGCCGCGGTCGACACGTCGCCGGAGGAGCTCGCCGAGCGCGCTCGGGCGCGATTCTCTCGTTGAGCGATGGTGCTGTCCGGGATCAGCGCGGGAGCGGGCCGCCCGCAGGGATACCGATGGGTGTCGTCAGACGACAGGGGCTCTCAGGGTTCTGGGGCCCATGTTCTCGGCGGACCTGAGCACACCGTTTCCGGCCTTTTGTTAAGGTCACGTTTAAGGTCATGAGGTCCCCGAGGTGACCTTAAACGTGACCTTGTTTTTTCCCGGAAACACACGCGCCTCGCCCGACCCGTTGGCAGGATCCTCGATTCCCTGACCCGGCGTCGAGCCGCCCGCTCAGACCTCCTTGAACTCGGCGTCGACGACGTCCTCACCTCCGCCACCCTCCCCGGAGGGCTGCTGGGGCGAGCCGCCGCCGTCCGTCCCGCCGTCCCCCGGACCACCGCTGGGAGCCCCGGCGGAGGCGTACACGGCCTCCCCGATCTTCTGAATCGAGGACTGCAGGGCATCGTGGGCGCTCTTGATGGCAGCCTCGTCGTTCTTGCCGATGGCGTCCCGAACCGCCGCCACCTTCCCCTCGATGTCGGAGCGAAGGTCGGCTGGAACCTTGTCGCCGGCATCCTTGAGGGCCTTCTCCGCCTGATAGGCGAGGTGCTCGGCCCGGTTCTTGACCTCGATGGTCTCGGCCCGCTTGCGGTCCTCCTCGGCGTGGGACTCGGCCTCCTTCACCATGCGGTCAACCTCGTCCTTGTTGAGGGTTGTCGAGCCGGTGATGGTGACCTTGTTCTGCTTGCCGGTGCCGCGATCGTGGGCGGTGACGTTGAGGATGCCGTTGGCGTCGATGTCGAAGGTGACCTCGATCTGCGGCATGCCGCGCGGAGCGGGCGGGATCCCATCCAGAGTGAATGTGCCGAGGATGCGATTGTCCCGCGCCATGGGACGCTCGCCCTGGAGCACGACGATCTCCACTGATGTCTGGCCGTCGGCGGCGGTCGAGAAGACCTGCGACTTGGCGGTGGGGATGGTGGTGTTGCGGTCGATGAGCTTGGTGTTGACCTCGCCCTCGGTCATGATCCCCAGCGACAGCGGGGTCACGTCGAGGAGAAGAACGTCCTTCACCTCGCCCTTCAGAACGCCGGCCTGGATGGCGGCGCCCACGGCCACCACCTCATCGGGGTTGACGCTGCGATTCGGCTCCTTGCCGGTCAGCTCCTTGACCAGGGCCTGGATCACCGGCATGCGGGTGGCGCCGCCCACGAGGATGACCTCGTCGAGGTCCGAAACCTTCATGTTGGCGTCGGCCAGCGCGTCCTGGAAGGGCTTGCGGCAGCGGTTGGTGAGGTCCTCGGTGAGCTGCTCGAACTTGGAGCGCGAGAGGGTGATGTCGAGGTGCTTGGGGCCGGAGGCGTCGGCGGTGATGAAGGGCAGATTGACCTGCGTCTCCTGACGCTGCGAGAGCTCGATCTTGGCCTTTTCAGCCGCCTCGGTGAGACGCTGCAGGGCCTGTGGATCACCGCGCAGGTCGATTCCCTGATCGCGCTTGAACTCATCGGCCAGGTAGTCAACCACGCGCCGGTCGTAGTCGTCGCCACCGAGATGGGTGTCGCCGTTTGTCGCCTTCACCTCGAAAACGCCTTCTCCCACCTCGAGGATGGAGACGTCGAAGGTGCCGCCACCGAGGTCGAAGACGAGGATCTTCTCGTTCTCCTTCTTGTCCAGACCGTAGGCTAGCGACGCCGCGGTGGGCTCATTGATGATGCGCAGGACGTTCATGCCCGCGATCTGCCCCGCGTTCTTGGTGGCCTGGCGCTGGGCGTCGTTGAAGTACGCGGGGACGGTGATGACGGCGTCGACGACCTTCTCGCCGAGGTAGGCTTCGGCGTCGGTCTTCAGCTTCTGGAGGACCATGGCCGAGATCTGTTCGGGCGTGTAGCGAGTGCCCGCCACATCGACCTCGGCGCGGCCGTCCTTCCCGGCCACCACCTTGTAGGGGACCTGGCGGGACTCTGGGCCCACCTCGCTGAGGAGGCGGCCCATGAACCGCTTGATGGAGTAGACGGTGTTGTTGGGGTTCACCGCGGCCTGGCGCCGGGCCAGAGTGCCGACCAGGCGCTCGCCGCTGCGCGTGAAGGCGACCACGGAGGGGGTGGTGCGACCGCCCTCGGCATTGGGGATGACGACGGGCTCGCCGCCCTCCATCACCGCCACCACACTGTTGGTGGTGCCGAGATCGATGCCGACGGTCTTGGCCATACTGCTGGGTCCCTCCAGAACTCGATTGAATGGGTGCTCGCGGCGCTCGCGCCGCCAAGCACGGTCCGGATATACCGCGGACGCCCTCCATGCTAAACCGCGCGGCATGGGGGTACCGTGGGAGGCCATGGCGGAGGTCCCCGCGGCCGGTGCCCTGGAGATCCGGCTCGCCGAGCTGCGCAAGCGCGCCGACGAGGACTTCCTGCGGCCGTCCGCGGCCCGGCCTCCGGGCCGTCACCAGATCGACATCACCGAGCTGGGCCTGCGGGTGGCCATGACCAGAGCCCGCTATCCCAACCGGGCGGATGGGGTGGAGATGTACGCCGTGACCCTGAGCCGCCTGGCTCTCGACCATGCCCCCGCGGAGCCCGAGGTGCGCGCCGTCCTGGAGGCCGCCTTCGGGGCGGGGGCGGCGGAGGCGGTGGAGCGGAGCGGCGGAGGACCGCTGGTGCGCATGTTCCGCTTGCCCGCCGGCTGAGCTTGCAGCCCTCCGCCGGCTCCGCGGCATACGCGTCGGCGCCGATGAGCGGCACGAAGCGGCACGGGCCGAGGCCCCGCGCGGCAGGCCCCGCGGGGACCCCTTGTCAATAGGGGGCACTGCGGCCCCCTCGCGCCGGATGGCAAAGCCACACGGCGCTCACCCCCAGCTCGGCGGGACTCCCCGCCGGGCGCCGCGCTTCGCGCGGCTGAGGACCTCGGCCTTCAGCCCTCCGCCGGCTCCTCGGCATACGCGTCGGCGCCGATCAGCGGGACGAAGCGGCAGGGGCCGAGGTCCTCCGTCACCCAGCCGTCCTGGGCGGCGCGGAGGCGGATCAGCTCCTCGCCGTCCGGCCCGATGTGGATGGGGACGACGAGGCGCCCGCCGGGGCGGAGCTGGCGGGCGAGCAGGACGGGGAGGCGGGGCGCGGCGGCGCCGACGGCGATGGCGTCGAAGGGGGTGCGATCGGGGAGACCTAGGCTGCCGTCGGCGGCGACCACCTCGACGTCGATGCCGAGGCGGCCGAGGCGCCGGGCCGCGGCGTCGGCGAGGGCGGGGATGCGCTCCACGCTGATGACCCGCGCACCGCAGGCGGACATCACCGCGGCCTGATACCCGCTGCCGGTGCCGATGTCCATGGCGACGTCCCCCGGACGCAGCTCGAGGGCCTCGACGATGACTGCCACCATGAGGGGCTGGGAGATGGTCTGGCCCTCGCCGATGGGCAGCGCCCGGTCGGCGAAGGCCTCCTCCCGATCCGCCGGGAGGACGAACTCCTCGCGGGGCACCGCGGCCATGGCGGCGAGGACGCGCTCGTCGCTCACCCCGCCGGCGCGGAGCCTCTCCATCATGGCTGCCGCGGTGACCACGTTCTCGTGGTACCACTCGGCGCAGGCGGCCGCCAGGGGAGAGGGGCCCGCCGGGTGTCGTTACGCGGAGGGTGGCCCCGGATAGTCGTCGGGCCGGTACTCGCGGTGCCCGGTGGCGGCGTCGTGCCAGACGCGCATCCTCCGCCCGGTGTCGGGGTCGAGAAACACCTCACTGGTGGGCTCGGCCGCGCTGGGGGGCGCTCCGCGCGCCGTCCGCGCCCCGCCCCGGTAGCGGTCCCAGCCGAAGATGGCGATGATCGCTCCTCCGACCACCACCACCAGGACAATGATGAGGACGACGGCCGTGCTCGACACTCAGTTCCTCGCCGTTCAGGGCGCGGGCGGCGGCGCCTCCACCCACTCGATCACCCGGGCCGTGCCGTAGGCCACGATCTCGCTCATCGACTTGCCCATCTCGGTGGAGTCGAACCGCATCATGGTGACCGCGTTGGCGCCCATGGCCGTGGCGTTCTCCACCATGCGGTCGAGCGCCTGGCGGCGGGCATCCTCGTTGAGCTTGACGTAGGCGCCGATCTCGCCGCCGGCCAGACTCTTCAAGCCGGCGGCGATATTGCCGCCGATGCTTCGCGAGCGCACGGTGAGGCCGAAGACCTGGCCCAGGGTGCGCACCACTCGGGTGCCGGGGATGTTCTCGGTTGTGGTGACGATCATCGGGCCGGAGGATACGCCTCCAAGTCGAGGTCTGGGGGAGGTTGCCCGGGCAGCTTCCAGACGATGAAGCCCTTGTCCCAGCGGCGGTGGAACTCGTTGGCGGCGTCGACGGCCTCCGCGAGGTGAGCCTTGAACAGGGCGGCGTCCTCGGCAGCCACCGCGGCCAGCAGGGGATCGACCCGGGCGTGGAGGAACTCGGCGATGTCGTCCGCGTATTTGGGGCGGGTGAGGGTACAGAGCTGGAAGAGCTTGCGCATCTCGCTGAGCTGCCAGCGGGCGAGGCGCCAGCGCTCCGCTTGGGCCGCGTGGGCGGCGCGCCACAGGCGGTTGGCGATCTCCGGCATGAGCCGGGCGAGCCCCGGCTGCAGCCGGGTGAGGTCCTCGGGGCTCAGCATCACGGGATTGGGCCGCGCGCCTCCAGCGGCGGGGTCTGCCATGGCGGCCGAGTGTATCGGTGGCGGTTCACGGTGCGGCAACCTCCTGTCTCCGCCTCCCGGGGGTCCGCCGTCCCCCGCCAGCGGAACCGAAAGGCCGAGGGATGCGTATCGACGGTATGGACCACCTGGGCGACCCCCCCAGGGGGAGGATCTCCCGCGCCGCTCTGTCGCTTGTCGCCGCCGTCGTCGCCGGAGCGGGGGTGACCGGGGCGGTTCTCGCCACCCATCGCGCACCGGCCGCCACCGCGTCGAGCGCCTCCCCGCCGCCCCGCCTCGGGGCGGCGATGGCTGACGACCCGGCAGCCGGTGACGTCGTCCTCTTCGGCGGGCAGGGAGCCTCCGGTCTTCTCGGCGACACCTGGCTCTGGAACGGCTCCTCCTGGTCACAGGCACGGCCGGCGCACCGCCCGCCCCCGCTCTACGAAGCGCAGATGGCCTGGGATCCGAAGAGCCGCCGCGACATCCTCCTCGGCGGCATCGGCGGGTCGACAGCGGCCTGCCGGTCACCGCTCCCTCCCGGCGAGGCCGCGGGGTTCCCCGGGCTCGTCTGCCCTCCGCTCCAGGAGGTCTGGGCTTGGGACGGCAGCGACTGGACCCGGCTCCGCCTCGGTCCGCTGGGCGGCCACCCCCTGGGCGGCGCGGAGATGGCGACCGACCCCGGGCAGGGAAGCATCGTCCTCCTGACCGCGTCCGCCGCGGTTTCGTCCGGGGGCGGCTCCGGAGGCCGCGCGTCGGCGCCAGCCGCCACGGCTCTTCCTCGTGAACACGCCTGCCCGCTGATACCGACCGGCGCCCCACCCGCCTCCAGCCCGAGTGGCTGCGCGCCGCTTCCCTGCTACACCTCCGGCAGCGCGGCAGTGGTTTGCCGGTCCCTGCCCACTCTCCCTTCGTCACCCACCCAGCCGACTCCGCCCGCACAGCCGATCCAGCCCACCACCCTGACCTGGACGTTCGACGGCACCTCCTTCCAGGAGGCCTCCACGGGCGGGACCGCCGGAGGGGGGCCGCCCCTGGGCGGTCACCTGGTGTGGTTCAGCTCCATCAGCCGTCTCGCCGACCTCGCCTGGGAACCCCTGCCAATGATGGGGGCCGTGGTCCAGCCGGACATCGCCTGCGTCGAGGGCCGGCCTTGCCCTGGGCGGCCGAGGGCGGTGTGGGAGTGGGACGGCAGCAGGTGGACCGACCACCCGCTGGCCCGCGGCGCCACCGGCCTCCCCGCCGTGGTGGCGGCTGCCGCCGACACCGGCCACGGGGGCGCGCTGGCCCTCGATGGCACCGGCACGACCTGGGTCTCGATTGACCCGGCGGCCGGGTGGACCAGGGCTGGGACGGCGCACGGCCCTGGAGCCCGGGACGGCGAGGCCCTCGCCGATGACCCGAGCAGTGGCGCCGTCCTCCTCTTCGGCGGGGCGGTGATCGGGGCCCCGAGCCGCGGCGGGATGGCCGGCGACACCTGGAGCTGGAACGGCAGCTCCTGGAGCCACCGCGAAGGCGCGGCCCCATCGCCGGCCCCGGAGGTCACCGGGGCCCCGGCGGTCCCGCCGACGTCGCTCTCGAGCTCGCCGGGGTTGCAGCTCACTCCTCCCGCCTGAGACGGAGATCGTTCCCGGTCAGAGGCGTCGAGGGTCCCACGAGCGGCCGCTCTGTGCTTGGATCGGCGGGTGGCCCAGAGCTTCACGGTCGCCGCGCTCGAGGACCCGGACGACCGCACCGTTCACCGCCTCCTGGTCCAACTGTCGCTCGAAGAGCAGGAGGTCTACGACCACCCGAAGGAGACGAGGGCGGAGATCTCCGGCCGCACCGGACCGCTCAGCGCGCGGTTCGCCGGGGAGAACGTCGTCTTCGTGGCGAGAGGCGGCGGTGGACGGCCGATCGGCCTCTGCTGGTGTGTTCTCTTCGATCCCGGCACCGGGCTCGAGGGGGAGGTCGCCGAGCTTTACGTCGAGCCGGAGGCGCGGGGGCAGGGCGTCGCGACGGCGCTGGTCGGGGAGGCGAAGCGTCTCTTCGTCGAGCGGGGCGTCACCTTCGCCGCGGTCTGGACCCACCCGGGCAATGCCGCCGCCCTCGGGGTCTACCGGCACCACGGCTTCGCTCCCACGGAGCAGGTCGTGCTCACCTGGCTGCCCCTGCCGGATCCCGAGCAGCTCGGCCCGGGGCGGGCGCGCGGGGATAATCAGGCGCCGTGACACTCTCCCGCGACGAGGTCGCCCACGTCGCCATGCTGGCTCGCCTCGGCCTCGACGAGGGGGAGCTCGAGACCTTCCGCGAGCAGCTCGATGCCATCCTCGGCCACATGGAGGTCCTGCAGCGCGTCGACGTCTCCCGGGTCGGGGAGACCGCCCAGGTGGGAGGGTTGCTCAACGCCTGGCGTGACGACATTCGGGAGGACTGCCTTCCTGCGGAGGTCGCCCTGGCCAACGCCCCCCGGCGCCGCGGCCAGCACTTCGAGGTGGGGGCCATCCAGGAATGACGATCGCCGGCCTGGCCCGCAGCCTGCGCAGCGGGGAGACCACGCCCGAGGCGCTCGCGGCCCAGGCACGCGCCACCTTGGAGAGCGTCGCCGGGCTCAACGCCGTCCTGCGCCATCCCGACCCCGTCACGGCCCGGCAGGTGGAGCGCGCCGCCCGCCTTCTCGCCGAGTCACCCGACCAGGCCGGGCCCCTCTGCGGCATCCCCTTCGCCTACAAGGACGTCCTCTGCCTGGAGGGGGTGGAGACGACCGCCGGGTCGCGCATCCTGCAGGGGTTCGTCCCGCCCTACACGGCGACGGCGCTGGTCCGCCTCCTCGACGCCGGGGCCGTGCCGGTGGCGGTCACGAACTGCGACGAGTTTGCCATGGGGTCCTCCAACGAGAACTCCGCGTACGGAGCGGTGGGCAATCCCTGGGACCCCGAGCGGGTCCCCGGGGGGTCGAGCGGAGGCAGCGCCGCGGTCGTCGCCGCAGGTGTGCCGTTCAGCCTCGGCACCGACACCGGAGGTTCCATCCGCCAGCCGGCGTCGCTCTGCGGTGTCACCGGCTTCAAGCCGACCTACGGGCGTGTCTCGCGCTACGGGCTCATCGCTTTCGCCTCGTCCCTCGACCAGATCGGCCCATTGGCCCGCTCCGTGGAGGACGCCGCGCGGGTCTTCGCGGTCATCGCCGGGCACGACCCCCGGGACAGCACCTCGTCGCCGGCGCCGGTCGAGCCGGTGGAGCCGGAGCTCGAGAGCGGCGTCACCGGCATGCGGCTCGGCATCCCGCGCGAGTACATGGCCGAGGGCCTGGAGCCGGGGGTGCGCGCCGCGGTCGAGGCCGCCCTCCAGGAGCTCGAGCACCTCGGAGCCAGGCTCGAAGAGATCTCGCTCCCGAGCACCGAGGCGGCGCTCAGCACCTACTACATCATCGCTCCCGCCGAGTGCTCGGCGAACCTCTCGCGCATGGACGGGGTGCGCTTCGGTCTCCATGAGGACCGGCCGTCGCTCACCGACACCTACCTGGCGACGCGCGGCCGGGGATTCGGACCCGAGGTGAAGCGGCGGGTCATGCTCGGCACCTACGCGCTCTCCAGCGGCTACTACGACGCCTATTACCGGAAGGCGCAGAAGGTGCGGACGCTCATCGCGGATGAATTCGATCGCGCTTTCGAGCGCGTGGACGCGATCGTCTCCCCGACCTCGCCCAACGTCGCGTTCCCGCAAGGGGCGAGGAGCGACCCGTACTCCATGTACCTCTGCGACGTGCTGACCCTGCCCGTCAACCTCGCCGGTCTGCCCGGAATCTCGGTGCCCTGTGGCTTCAGCGCCACGCCGGACGGGGCCAGCGCCGGCGACGGGCTGCCCGTCGGCCTGCAGGTCATCGGTCCCCGCTTCGGCGACGCGACGGTGCTGCGTGTCGCTCGCGCCTACCAGGCGGCGACGCGCTGGCATGAGGCGCTGCCGCCGGCGGTGGCTCGCTGATGGCGACAGTCGGGGGGCTCAGCCCCCCAACGGCCCCCCGCGGACTCGAGTCGTCCACCGGCCGGCGATGACAACCACCAGCGCGGTGAGCACGCTCCCCGAGATCCTCGAGCGCTACGAGCCGGTGATCGGCCTCGAGGTCCATGCCCAGCTCCTCACCGAGAGCAAGATGTTCTGCGGCTGCAGCGCCGATTACATGGGGAGCCCGCCGAACAGCAACACCTGCCCGGTCTGCCTGGGACTTCCCGGCGTGCTCCCCGTCATCAACCGTCACGCCGTCGAGTACACCGTGCGCACCGCCCTGGCCCTCAACTGCGCCATCCCGGAGCACAGCAAGTTTGATCGCAAGAACTACTTCTATCCCGATCTGCCCAAGGGGTATCAGATCTCCCAGTACGACATGCCGATGTCGGTGAGCGGCCACCTCACCTTCAGGGTGGGAGGGGAGGAGGTGCGCTGCGGCATCACCCGCGTCCATCTCGAAGAGGACACCGGCACCCTGCAGCACGCCGGCGACATCCTCCAGCAGGCGCGCAGCTCGGTGGTCGACCTCAATCGAGCCGGCGTACCCCTCATGGAGATCGTCGGCGAGCCGGACCTGCGCACTCCTGAGCAGGCCCGCGAGTATCTCGTCCGGCTGCGCCAGATCCTCGTCTACATCGGGGTCAACGACGGCAACCTCGAGGAAGGGTCCTTCCGCTGCGACGCCAACATCTCACTGCGCCGCCGCGGCTCCGACGGCCTGGGGGTCAAGGTCGAGGTCAAGAACATGAACTCCTTTCGGGCTGTGCAGCGAGCCCTGGAGTACGAGATCGTGCGCCAGGGGCGGCTCCTCGATCAGGGCGAGACCATCGCCCAGGAGACCCGCGGCTGGGTCGAGGCCAAGGGCGCCACCATCTCCCAGCGCAGCAAGGAGTACGCCCACGACTATCGCTACTTCCCGGAGCCCGACCTCCCCCCCCTGCACCTCGACGCCGAGTTCGTGGATCGGGTGCGGGCTGGCCTTCCCGAGCTGCCCCAGCAGCTCATGGAGCGGCTCCAGCGCGAGCACGGCCTCTCCGCCTATGACGCCGCGGTGCTGACGGCCGAGCGCGACGATGCCGAGGTGTTTGAACAGCTCATGAGCGACGGTGTTTCGGCCAAAGCTGCCGCCAACTGGCTGATGAGCGACGTCGCTCGCCTTGCCCGAGAGACGCGCACGCCGCTCCGACACAGCGGGCTCGGGGTTGCCGGCCTGGCTACCCTCATCACCCTTGTCGAGAGGGGGAGCATCAACGGACGTACCGCCAAGGACCTCCTCGACGAGCTCTACCTCGCGGGTGGGGACCCGGTGGCCGTCGTCGCCGACCGCGGCCTGGCCCAGGTAAGCGACCTCGGCGAGCTGGAGAGGATCGTGGCGGCGGTGATCACCGAGAACCCCGCCGCCGTGGCGGATTTCCGGGGCGGCAAGGAGCAGGCCCTGCAGCGTCTCGTCGGCGGGGTGATGAAGGCGACCCGGGGGCGGGCCGACGCGCGCATGGTGAACCAGCTGCTGCGTGAGCGTCTCTCCTGAGCCGGTCGCGCTCCGGGCCGGGAGCCGGCTCCGTGTGCGCTGCGAGCGGATGGTCCAGGGCGGGCTGTGCCTGGCCCACGCCGACGGCGTGACCCTCATGGTCGACGGGGGCATTCCCGACGAGCTGGTCGACGTCTCGCTGACCTTTCGCAAGGGGAGGACCTGGTTCGGCGCTGTCGAGCGGGTTCTCGAGGCCTCCCCGGACCGCGCCGTCCCGCCCTGCCCCTACGTTCCCGAGTGCGGCGGCTGCCAGCTCCAGCACATCGCCTACCCGCGCCAGCTCGACCTCAAGCGCGACATCCTGCTCGACGCCCTGCGCCGGGCCCGCGTTGCCATCCCGGAGCCGCGCCTCCATGGGATGACGGACCCCTGGCGGTACCGCTGGCGTGGCGAGTTCCACGTCATCCCCGGGAAGGACGGCGTGGCGCGCGCCGAGCTCGGCTTCAACCGCGCTCGGAGCTGGCGCAAGGTGGCCGTCGACGACTGCCGCATTCACCACCCGTCGATCTCGCGGTCGCTGCCAGTGCTCCGCGAACTCGTGCGCCGGGCGGCATCGGATGCCGCCACCGTCCTTCACGTCACCGCCGGAGAAGATGGGGAGGAGCTCCTGTTGCGCACGAAGCCGGCATCGGCTCTCGACCGTCGCGCCCTCGACGAGATGGCCGCGAGCCTGCCGACATCGCCGAGATGGAGCACCGATCTCACCACCCTGCACTGGCGGGGAAGGACATTCCGGGTGGCACCGGAGTCCTTCATCCAGGTGAGCTGGGGTCAGCTCGACCTCCTCTACGGAAGCGCCCTCGTGGCCCTCGGCAGCGTGCGCGATGCGCGCGTCGTCGATGCGTACGCTGGAGTCGGCGTGCTCAGCACCGTCCTGGCCGCCGAGGCTCGTGAGGTGATCTGCATCGAGAACAACCGCAGCGCCGTGCACATGGGTCGCCTCAATGCTCGGATCAACGGCGTCGACGGCCGTCTCCGCTACGTCCTCGCGTCGGTGGAGGAGGCCCTGCCGCGGATCGCCGCCGAGGCGCCGGTGGACGGTCTCCTCCTCGACCCGCCGCGCGCCGGCTGCGACGCCCGGGTCACTGCCTGGCTGGCCCTCACCGGCCCGGCGCGGGTGGTCTACGTCTCCTGCGACCCTGCGACCTTGGCCCGCGACCTCCACCTCCTGGTCGCCTCCGGGCCTTACGCGGTGGAGTCCCTCGACCTCGTGGACATGTTCCCGCAGACCCACCACATCGAAACGGTGGTGAGCCTCTCCCGGACCGGCTGACCTCGGGGGCACACCCGTGCTGGCGCGGGCGCTGCGCGGAACGAGGAAAGCTCCGTTCCTCATCAATTGAACGAGGAATGGTTCGTTCCTCATTAGGCGTATGGGGTCCTGAGATGGGTGGCACACTGCGACGCCTTTGCGCTGGCTCAGCGAGGGTTGGGGCGATCCAGGCTCCAGTGGCGTGAGGCGGTGAGCAGCCAGTCACCTGTCGCGCCAGGGCATGAGCTGAAGCTCTAGCGGGGGAACGGTCTGGCCGGCTCCCAAGCCTCCGTCGGAGACGGCGAGGTTGCGATCATCGGTGTGCCTTCCAGCTCAGCCTCCGCCGTGGCCCTTCCCCCACGCCGCCGGCCCAGCGCCCTGAGCCGGGCGCGGCCGCGCACCCGGAAATAAAGGACGTCGAGGAGGCGCTCGCCGGCCGTCCGGCCACCGGCGCTGCGCCGGCTCAGGGCGGTGTAGAAGAGGGCCACCGCGGCGACCACCGTCAGGGGCTCGAAGATGCCCTCGGCGGGAATGAGGGGAAGGCGCGGGATGCGCAGGTGGAGGATGGGCAGGACGATGAGATCGATGCCGGCGACGAGGGTGGCCACGATCCCGGCGTCGGTCGCCGCCGCCACCACGTACCGGTAGATGGGGCGCATCCGGGAGAACGGTCCCGGGTACTCCCGGTCGCGGTTGGTGGGCGCCCGGCTGAGGGCCCGCCAGGCCAAGAACGACAGAACGATGAAGACGGCCCCGCTCAGCACGAGGTTCTGAATGTCGCCGAGGAAGTGGATGACCGGGATCCCGGCGACGAATCCGATGCCCATGGTCAGCGCGGCCCAGATGACGACGGCCGGGACATTGCCGCGCAGGAATCGTCCGGGGGGCACCTGTCCGGCCCCGGCGGCAAGGCTCACGTAGACGCGGATGCCGGGAATGAGCCGGCCCACGAGGATTTGGGGCGCCGACGCCCCGGAGGCCCGCCGCACGGCCCGCTCGTAGTGCCGCGCCGCGCGCAGCCGGCGGGCGATGGTCTGGAGGTGGGTGGGGCCGGTCACCCGAGCCCAGCTGTAGCCGGTGAAGGACCCGGCGAGCAGGGCGAGAATGGCGAGGGGAGGGAACTCGACCGGGCTCAGCCCTCCGGATGCGATGAGAAGGCCGCCCAGCATGAGCAGCACCTCGTTGGGGGTGATGAAGAGGGGGACCCCGGCCTCGTCGATGAGGAGAAGGGAGCAGATGAGCACGGTGGCCGCGATACCGTGCAGCCCGGTGAGCAGGCCGACGCTGATGTCGGCGGTCACGAGGCCGGAGGCGGGGCCGGCCAAGCCATGAGGGCGGCGGCCCAGCCCGAAGGGAGACGACGACGTATGCGGTGGCACACGCTCACGTCCCGAGAATACGGCCGCCGCGCCGCATGCGAGCGCCTTTCCGCGTGCTAACGTACGTGCGTTCGAGGAGGATGGCGGCCGGGGAGATGACCGGGGAGGCGGCGGAGAGCGGTGCGCGCGAGGTTCGCGGAGAGCCCGGCGAAGCGGGATTCGTCCATCTCCACACCCACAGCGAATACTCGCTGCTCGACGGGGCCGCGCGCATCACCGACCTGGTGCGGCGAGCGGTGGAGATGGGCCAGCCGGCCATCGCGGTCACCGACCACGGTGTCCTCTACGGCGCCGTCGACCTCTACACGGAGGCAATGGCGGCCGGGATCAAGCCGATCATCGGCTGCGAGACGTACATGGCGCCGCGGTCGCACCGGGACAAGGAGGGGCGGGCCGACCGCGACCCGCACCACCTCGTCCTCCTGGCCCAGGACGCCGAGGGCTGGCGCAACCTGCTGGCGCTGGTCAGCAGGGCGCACCTCGAGGGCTACTACTACAAGCCGCGCATCGACAAGGCGCTTCTCGCCGAGCACAGCCGGGGCCTCATCTGCCTCTCCGGCTGCTTGGGCGGCGAGCTTCCTCAGACCATCCTGAGCGGCGACCTCGCTGCCGCTGAACGGGTGGCCCGGGAGCATGCCGAGATCTTTGGGGCGGATTCGTACTTCCTGGAGCTGCAGGACCATGGCATGGCCGAGGAGGCGGCGGTTCGCGAGGGCCTCCTCACCATCGCGCGCCGGACCGGGCTGCCGCTCCTATGCACCAATGACTCGCACTACATCGATCCTGAGGACGCCGACGCCCACGACATCCTCCTCTGCCTCCAGACGGGCTCCCGGCGCGACGACGAGAAGCGCTTCCGCTTCTCTGGCCCCCACTACTACCTGGCCAGCGGCCAGGAGATGCACGCTCGCTTCCAGGCCTTCGGGGAGGCGGCGGCCAACACCCTGGAGGTCGCCCGTCGCTGCGACTGGAAGCTGGAGCTGGGCAGCCATCACCTCCCGGCGTACTCGCCCATCCCCCCCGGGCAGGATGCCGACTCCTACCTCGCCGAGCTCTGCGAGCAGGGTCTGCGGGAGCGCTATGGGGCCGGCCCCCCCCAGGTGGCCCGCGAGCGCCTCGCCATGGAGCTGGACGTCATCCGCCAGACGGGGTTCGCCGCCTACTTCCTCATCGTCTGGGACCTCATCCGGGCGGCTCGCGGCGAAGGGGTGGTGGTCGGCCCGGGGCGGGGCAGCGCCGCCGGGTCGCTGGTCGCCTACACGCTGCGCATCACCAACGTCGACCCGCTGCGCTACGGCCTGATCTTCGAGCGCTTCCTCAACGCGGAGCGCGTCGAGATGCCGGACATCGACATCGACTTCGATGATCGCCGGCGTGACCGCGTCCTCCAGTACGTCACCCAGAAGTACGGACAGGACCGGGTGGCGCAGATCATCACCTTCGGGACGATGGCGGCGCGGGCCGCGATCCGTGACGTCGGCCGGGTCCTCGACGTCCCTCTTCCCGACGTGGACCGGCTCGCCAAGCTGGTGCCGGCGACGATCGGCATCACCCTGGAGCGGGCGCTCTCGGAGTTGCGCGACCTCCACGACGTCTATGCGGGTGAGGACTGGGCCAAGAACACCATCGATATCGCCCGGCGCCTGGAAGGCATCTCGCGCAACGCGTCGACGCACGCCGCCGGGGTTGTGATCGGCGCTGAGCCGCTCGCCGGCATCGTGCCCCTCGGACGTTCAACCTCGGGCAGCGAGGGCGTGGTCACCCAGTTCGACATGAAGGGTGTGAGCCGCATCGGCCTCCTCAAGATGGACTTCCTGGGACTGGCCAACCTCACCGTCATCCAGGAGGCGGTCGAGAACATCGAGCGGACGCGCGGCATCCGCATCGATATCGACGCCATCCCCCTGGACGACCCCGCAACCTACGAGCTGCTGGGACGCGCCGATACCCATGGTGTCTTCCAGCTCGAGGCCACCCTAGGCAAGCGAATCCTCATCGACATGCAGCCTCGCTCCCTGGAGGACCTGGCCGCCGCCAACGCTCTCATCCGCCCCGGGCCCCTGGAGGGCAAGGTCGTCGACCTCTACATCCGGCGCCGCCGCGGCGAGGAGCCTATCACCTACCTGCTCCCCGAGATGGAGCCGATCCTGGCCGAAACGTTCGGAACCATGATCTACCAGGACCAGGTCATGAAGATCGCTTCCCAGGTGGCCGGCTTCAGCCTGGGCGAGGCCGACATCCTGCGCTCCGCGATGGGCAAGAAGGACAAGCTCAAGATGGCCCAGCAGCGCGAGAAGTTCCTGCTCGGAGCGGAGGCGCGGGGCGTAGCCGAGGCCACCGCCGCGGAGCTCTTTGACCTCATCGGCTTCTTCGCGGGCTATGGCTTCAACAAGGCGCATGCGATGTGCTACGGCCTCATCGGCTACCAGACCGCCTACCTCAAGGCCAACTATCCGCTGGAGTTCATGGCCGCTCTGCTCAACAGCCGGGCGGGCGATTTCGACAAGTTGAAGCAGACCATCCTCGACGCCCAGGCGCGCGGTCTCACCGTGGTGCTGCCGGACGTCAACCGCAGCGAAGCGAACTTCGCGGTCGGTGACGCCCAGCGCGGCGAGATCCTCTATGGGCTGCGCCACATCAAGAATGCCGGAGAGCGTGTCATCGAGCAGCTCGTCGAAGAGCGCCGTAACGGGGGACCCTACCTGAACCTCTACGACCTCTCACTCCGAGTGGGAGGACGCGACCTCAACCGGAGGGTGATGGAGGCCTTGATCCGCAGCGGGGCCTGCGATTCATTGGGCGAGCGCGCCACCCTGCTCGCCACCCTCGACCGGGCCATGGACCAGGCGGCCCAGGTCCGCCGCGAGCGCGAGCTCGGCCAGGCCTCGCTCTTCGGGGAGAGCCCCGAGGCGGGGAATGGGGCGCCCGCCTTCACCGACGGCTTTGGCTCCGTCGCCCCGGTTCCTCCCCTCGCCGCCGACGAGCGGCTGCGCTGGGAGCGCGAGCATCTCGGCATGTATCTCAGCGACCACCCGCTGCGCCGTATCGCCGACCGCCTGTCGGCGCGGGTCGACACTCCGATCGGGGAGCTCGGCGCGCACCTCGACGGCATGTACGTCCAGGTCGGGGGGGCCATCCGCGAACTGCGCGCCTTCATCCCGCGGCGGAGCACCACCGGGCAGCGCATGGCCTTCATGACCCTGGAGGACCTCTCGGGCGCCTGTGAGGTGGTGGTCTTCGCGCGTACCTTCGAAGACTGCGTGGAGCTGCTCGTCCCTGACCGCGTCGTGGTCGTGCGCGGCCGAGTGCAGGCGGGGCGTGGCCCCGCCCTGCCCACTCCGTCGGCCAACGGGAACGGCTCTGGCGAGGAGGAGGACTCGCACGAGAGCGAGCCGGTGAGCGTCATCGCCGAGAGTGTGTACGACCTCGACGACGTTCGCCTCGCCGCCTGGCGCAGCGACAGCCGGGTGCGGCTCCGGCTGAGCCAGGGCCAGGAGGCGCTTCTCCCCGCGCTGCGCTCCCTCATCGAGCGCTATCCAGGCGACTCCCCGGTGAGCCTGCAGTCGGCTCGGGGCGATGCCGTCGACGAGGTGAGCCTTGGCGAAGCGTGGACGGTGCAGCCCGGGCCGCCCCTGGAGCGCGCCGTGGAGTCCCTGCTCGGCGAGGGCTCCTACCGCGTCGAGGTGGACCGGCGGCGTGTCCCCGAGGGAGGGAGGCGCCGCTAAAGTCCAGGCGGCCGATCGCCGCAGCGATCATAGGACGGCGAGCGGCAGGATGAGATTGGTGAAGATGACGTCCACGGCGATGAACAGCACGATGTAGGTCGCGAGGGCCACGAGCGCGGCGACATCGAAGGTGCGACTGTAGGTGGTGATGCCTTCGAACGGCTGGCAGAAGGGCTGAGACAGCTCGCGAATGGCGCGGCTCATCGGGTGCCACCGGTCGACCTGGAAGAGGGCCAGAAGGAGGCGCACGAGGACGAGGACGACGATGATGGCGAGGATGATGAGGAGAAGCTGCTGCAGGACATAGACGACGGTGTAGGGGACCGAAGCTCCCTCGCCGATGGAGGTCGAGAGCGCGCTGAAGAGTGCCGCGCCGGTGAGGGTGGCGATGATGGCCAACACCGGCGCGAGATCGAGCCTTCCTCCGGCGATGGGCAGCAGACCGCGAAATGGCGAGACCACCGGGGTGGCGATGCCGCGGATCACGCGCACAAAAGGGTTGAGGGGATCGAGGCCGGGGATCCACGACAGGATGGCGTCAGCGATCAGGACGAGGACCAGAAGATCCAGCAGCCGGGCGATGAGAAGGAGGAGATTGCTGACGAGCACGTTCCGAGTATAGGCAGGGACTCTCCAGGCCTAGCCCGCCATCATCCCGCGCGCCGGGCGCGCCGCTGCAGTGCGGGTGTCAGTTCCAATCGGTCGGATACACGAGGTGGGGGAGGGGAAGCGACGCCTCCCGAGCGGCGTCGTCTCGCTCCGCCTGTGCGACGTCACGGAAGTTGCGGCTCGGCCGAGAATTCTGGGTCGGCTCCACGAAGCCGAGAACGGTGGGCGGCTCGCCCGTCGGGTCCAGGGTGGACCAATCGACCTCGATGACACGCCAGTCTTGCTCATCGACCCGGATCGTCTCCCCGTCGCTCAGATCATCGGCGTCGATGCAGGCGGCGCCGAAATCGGAGTCGCCGGCATCCAGCTTGGTCACATCGGCGAGGAGGAAGCGGAACACGCCCCCAGGGTAGCGGGATGTCACGGCCGGCGCCAGCCCGGAGATGGCCACCCTTCCGCCGGCGCCGGGCCGCGGCCCCGGACGCCACCGTGCCGCGCCGCTCAGGAGGCGGGCTCGCCGCCTCCGCCGTCCACGCCGCCGCCCTCCGGGTCACGGCGGGCCGCCGCGGCGGTTACCTCCAGGGCCGCGGCCGTCACCCCCTCCGCGTCGGCGGGGACCCCGGCGGGCGCACCCTCCGAGGCCGGGCTGGGCGCCGGGCGCAGGGCCGCGCTCCGCCTCCACAGGAGGATGAGTGTCGGCATCCCGATCACGAAGGCGACGATGGCGGTGAGCTGCAGCTCCTTCATGCCCAGCCACACGATGGGCTCCGATTCGCGGACGAAGTCGAGCCCGAACTGGCTGATCGCATAGAGAGCGAAATAGGTGATGAAGAGCACACCGGGGCGCACGCCGCGGCGGCGCAGAAGCAGGAGAGCGATGAGGATCACGATGGTCGCCAATCCCTCGTAGGCGCCTGCGGGCTGATAGGCGGTGCAGCTTCCGGGGACGCACAGGCTGTAGTGCACCTGCGCGGTGCTCTGCAGCACGGCGTTGGGATTGGTATACGCGGTGGCCCAGGGCAGGTTGCTCGGACCGCCCAAGATGTCGCCGTTGATCACGTTGCCGATGCGGCCGATGGGCTGGCCCACGACGGCGAAGAGCGCCCCGGCGTCGACGACGCTCCAGAGCGGAAGGTGCCAGCGCCAACCGAGGAACAGGATGGTCAGGGTGGCGGCGACGAGGGCGCCGTAGAACGCCATCCCCCCGTTCCAGACGGCGATCCAGTCGAGCGGCGTTCTCATCGCGGAGAGGGTTTGGACGTCGTAGTAGAGGCGGGCGCCGATGAGGCCGAAGAGGATGGCCCAGCCGGCGAGGCGCTCGACCTGGTCGAGGCTGGCGCCCCGCTTCAGCATGTGCGGGCGCGCCCCGAACTGGTAGGCGACGATGAAGGCGACGACATAGAGGATCCCGTACCAGTGCACGGAGAGGGATCCGAGGTTGAAGGCGACCGGGGAGATCCCGATCTTGATGATGGCCAGCATGGCTACTGATGATGCCCCGCTGGGCTGGTCGCGCGCACCTCAAGGAGGCGGTAGCCGCGCTTCGAGGTCAGCCTCGTGCTCGAATAGCCCAGATCCCGCAGGCGTTCGGCGAGGGAGTCGGCGCCCAGATGCCGCTGCACGACGAGGTACCCTGCCCCCCCGGGCTCGAGGCGACCGAGCCAGCCCGTGAGGAGGGGAAGGAGGGCCGGCCGGCCCACCCGTATGGGCGGGTTGCTGTAGAGGGCGGCGAAGCGGAGCCTCGGGTCCACCTCCTCGGGGCGGCAGGCCTCCACGTTCGGAGTGGCGTTCTGCATGGCGTTGAAACGCGTCAACTCCAGCGCCCTCTCGTTGACGTCGACGGCGACCACCCGAGCGCCGGGGCTGCGCCGGGCCAGGGCCACGGCGATCACCCCGTGGCCGCAGCCGAGGTCGAGGAGGATGCCGGTGGGTGGAGGTAGCGGCGCCTCGCGGAGGAGGATCTCCGTGCCGGGATCGAGGCCCCGGGTGGCGAACACGCCACGATCGGTGCGCAAGACGACGGTCTGGTCGAGGAGGTGGACCCGGACGGTCTCCGGCGCCGAAGGGGCGATCGGCGCGGCGGAGAAGTAATGCTGGGGAGGCCGGGGATGGGGCAGCCCGGCTACCGCCGCGGCGAGGGAAGGGCGAAGCTGCGCGCCACCGCGGCGACGGCGTCGAGGTAGGAGCGCCGGGTGGCCGGCCGGAGGAGGTCGACGTCGACCTCCATGCCCTCGGCGAGGTGGGCGTCCCAGGGAACCTTGACCACGGCCCGGCAGCGCTTGGCGAAATGCTGGACCACGGAGCGAAGCTCCTTGCCGCGGTCCTTGCGCACCTGGTTGATGACCACCACGGCGTCGCTCACCAGGTCGTGGTAGCCGTGCTCATCGAGCCAGTCGAGGGTGAGGCTGGAGGCGCGCGAGGCGTCGATCCCGGGCGCGGCGCAGAGCACGATCTGGTCGGCCATGCGGAGGATCCCCTGCGTCGCGGAGTCCAGGATGCCGGTCCCCGTGTCCATGAGGATGAGGTTGTAGTGGTGCTCGAGAACGTGCAGCACCTCGCGGTACTCGGCCTCCCCCAGGGCCACGCTGATGGTCGGGTCGTCGTCGGAAGCGAGCACCTCGAGCCGGGTCGGTGACTGGCTCGTGAAGCTCCGCATGTCGCTGTAGCGCTGGATGCGGTCGACGGCGCGGAGAAGCTGGGTGACGGTGGCGTCGGTCTGACGGTTCACCCGGTAGGCCAGCGAACCGGCATCGGGGTTGGCATCGAGGGCCACCACCCGATCGCCGCGATGGGTGGCGAAGGTGTGGCCGAGCATGAGGGTCGTGGTGGTCTTGCCGATGCCTCCCTTGCGGGACACGATGGCGATGCGGCGGCAGGTGGCGATCGGCGTCTTGGCGACGGTGATGAGCTCGCGCTCGCGGCGCTCGTCCAGCCCCGGGCCGGGGGTGATCCCCCCGAAGGTGAGGAGGCGGATGGTGCGCCGCCATCCCCGGGTGGCGGGAGCCACCCGCGCGGGGCGCACCCGGTCGGGGGCGAAATCGTGCGCCGTGCCGGGTGGCGCCGGAGCCGGGCGCACGAGAGCCGGCTCGGGGTCGGGAGCGAAGGAGGAGAGGCGGCCGCTCCTCGCCGGGGCGGCCCGCTGCGGTGTGGCCAGGGCGGGTCCGGGGAGTGGTCGCCAGGCCGCGGGCGTCGGAGCCGGGCGGCTCGACGCCGGGGCCGGGCGCCCCCCGTTGGAGGCGGGGCTCGCCGGCTGCGCGGCAGGGGCGGCGCCGCTGCGCGCCAACGGGATGCCCGGGGGTATGCCGTTGCGACCGGGCGACGGAGGGGCGGCGGGTGCGCTGCCCAGTGCCGGCTGGACACCCGGGCCTGCGCTGCCGCGAGCCTCAGGCTGCGCCGCCAGAGATGGAACCGGACGAGCCCCCGGTGGGGTGGCGGAGGGAGCGCTGACCGGAGGCGCAGGCCGTGCTCCGGGAGGCACTCCGGGCTGCGCGGTCGGCCGGGGGATCTCTGGGGGTCTCTGGCGGGCGGCCGCGGGTGGCGCGCCCTCGACGGGGGGCCAACTCGGGGAGGCGGGGGCCCTGGCTGGCGGAGCAGTGCTCGGCACGGCGGGACGATCCAGTCGGGGGGGCGCCGGGCCCGCCGCGCCGGGCTGGGCGCGGAGGTACCAGGGCGGGGTGCCGTTGGGGGAGCTCGAGCTCCGAGCGGGCGGTGCCGAGGGGGTTGCCGGGCGGGGGGCCGGTTTGACGGCTCCAGACCGACCGTCGGCGCGCGGTGCGGCGGCGCTCCCAGCCGGCTCCGCTGCAGCCCCCGGCTGGACCGGCTCGGCGACGCCGTCCGCGTCGACCTTGGCGGCGCCACCGGCTCCCTCTGGGCCGTCGCCGCGACGGGGGTGGCCGACGATCTCCACGGGATCGGGCGACGCGGCAGGGGGCGATGGCACCGAGGTCGTCGGCTTCGTCTCCCCGGCGTTCTTCTCTGTCACCACCTCTCCTCTGGGCAACCCCTGGCGAGTGTAGCGTGTCGAAACTACGAAATGGCGCAGCCGATCCGGCCTCGGCAACGCAGCCTCGGATACCTTCTGGGCGCGACGGTACTCCGCTTCCGCGAGAATGTCGATCCCACATGGCGCGTGCCATCGTTCTTCTCGGCCTCATGGGAAGCGGCAAGACCACGGCGGGGAGGCTCCTCGCCAGGCGTCTCGGCCGCCCCTTCGTCGATGGCGACGCCCGTCTGCAGGTGGTGACCGGAAGGACGGCAGCCGAGATTGGCGAGGAGCGCGGCATCGAGGTCCTCCATCACCTCGAGGTCGAGGTGCTGGCGAGAAGCCTGAGCGCCCGCCCTGCGCCGGTCATCGCCGCTGCCGCGGCGGTGGTCCTCGACCCAAAGGTCTTGAGCCTCCTCGCCGACGCCTGGTCGGTGTGGCTGCGCGCCGACGTCAGTGAGCTCGCCGGGCGGCTGCAGGGCGTCCATGACCACCGTCCACTTCCCGGGGGCGACCTCCTGGGGATGCTTCGCGAGATGGCCCGCATTCGCGACCCCCTCTACGCCAGCGTCGCCGACCTGACCGTGGACGCCCGGCACACCACCCCGGCGGCGATCGTGCGCCGGATCCTCGAGGCCATGCCCGCCGGCGTCTGAGGCCCGGCAGTTGTCCGCCCCAACTCTTAAGCGGTGCCGCCCTGCTTCTTCATCCGCGGATGCCCAAGCTGTGGGTGTCGATCCGACACCCCTCTCCGTGCAGCACCCGGGCCGGACCTGCCGGTCCGGGTGTTTGTGAGCCAGGATGCGGCGCCCACGCCCGGGCTGTATCGTCCCGGCTATGACGGGCACGGCCACCCTGGCACTGATGAGCGTCGCCGAGGCGAGAGCACGGCTCCTCGAGCTCGTCGGCGCGCGTGTGACCGAGGAGGAGCAGGTCCCCCTGGGCGAGGCCGGAGGGAGGGTTCTCGCCCGCGCGGTGACGGCCGCCTGGCCGATCCCGGGCTGCGACAACTCGGCGATGGATGGCTACGCGGTGCGCGCGGCCGACTGCGGCGGGGCCAGCCAGGCGGAGCCGCTGCGCCTTGCCGTGAGCGGCGAGGCACGCACCGGAGCCCCGCTCCGCCGCCTCCCCGCGGGGACGGCGATGGCCATCGCCACGGGCGGCCCCATCCCCGACGGCGCCGACTCCGTGATTCCTGTGGAGGAGACACGTGAGGACGGTCCGGACAGGGTGCTCATCCTGGCCGTCCCGCGGGCGGGCGACCACGTCCGCCGCGCTGGAGGGGATGCGCCGGCGGGGACGGCTCTCGTGCCGCCGGGCCGGCGGCTGCGCCCGGTGGATCTCGCCGCCTGCGCCGCGGCGGGGGCGGCATCTGTCTGGGTACGCCGCCGGCCGCGGGTGGCCCTTCTCTCCGGCGGCGACGAGCTGGTGCCGCTGGGAGCGACCCCCGCCCCGCATCAGGTCACGGACAGCAATTCGGTGATGCTGGCCGCGTCGGTGCGAGCAGCCGGCGGGGAGGTCGTCCCCCTGGGCATCGCCGGTGATTCACCCGATGAGGTGCGCCGCCGGCTGGCCGGAACCGCGGGCTGCGACCTCGTCCTCACCAGCGCCGGGGTGAGCGTGGGCCGGCACGACCACGTCCGCGAGGTCGTCAGCGAGCTGGGCCGGGTCGAGGCCTGGAGGATCGCGATGCGCCCCGGCAAGCCGCTCCTCATCGGCACCCTGGGGGAGATCCCCCTGCTCGGCCTCCCCGGAAACCCGGCCAGCAGTGCGGTGACCTTCGAGCTCTTCGGGAGGACGGCCATCCTCGCCCTGCAGGGATGCTCGCGGCCGGATCGGCTGCGGGTCGCGGTGCGTGCCGGGGAGACGATGGATGCGCCGGCTCACCTCGAGACGTACCTCCGCGTGCACCTCGCCGACGGCGAGGACGGCGTTCCGGTGGCGACGCTGAGTGGGGCGCAGACGTCGTCGATGCTGCATTCGCTCGCCGGCGCGGATGCGCTGCTCATCGTTCCCGCCGGGATGGGTCGGGTTGAGCGGGGGCGGCTGCTGGCCGCCATGGTGCTCGACGGATGGTGACCAGCCCGGGGGTGCGGGTGCGCTGCTTCGGTGCCCTGCGCGACCGCCTCGGCGCGGAGCGGCTGGTGCAGGAGCCGGTGCGCACCGTCCTGGAGCTGTGGACGGTGATTACCCGTGATGCGCCCCAGATTCGCGACGCGCGCCAGCATGTTCGCGTGGCCCGCAACCTCGCCTACTGCGATTGGGAGACCGCGCTCGAGAGCGGCGACGAGGTGGCCTTCATGCCGCCCGTCGCCGGTGGGGCGGTGGAAGCGCGCCCCGGTCCCCTGATCCGCACCGCTCTCGTCGACGAGCCGATCGACGCCGCCCGGCTCACCGCCGAGCTCCGCTCCGACGTCGACGGGGCGATCGCCAGCTTCCTCGGCGTCGTCCGCGGGTCGACGGATGGGACGGCGGTGTCGCGCCTCGACTATGAGGCCTACCCGGAGATGGCGGGCCGGGAGCTCCGCCGCATCGCCGAGGCGGTCGCCGCCCGACACGCCCTGAGCGGGCTGGCGCTCGTCCACCGCGTGGGATCGCTGGAGGTCGGGGCGGTGAGTGTCGCGGCCGTGGCTGCCGCTCCCCATCGGGGCGCCGCCCTGGACGCCTGCCGGGAAGGGATCGAGATGGTGAAGCGCGACCTGCCGATGTGGAAGCGCGAGCACCGCTCCGACGGCGCGGTGTGGGTTGACGCTCGCGAGCTCGACCCCGCGTCCACGAAGAGCGGTCCCGGGCCGAGCCATGCCGGCTCGGAAACCGCCGACGGCGGCGCACGGCTCACCCATGTCGACGGAACCACTGGCGTGCACATGGTCGACGTCAGCGATCGTGCTCCCAGCCTGCGCGAGGCGACCGCCGAGGCGGCGGTGCGCTTCAGCTCCTCCGCCACCCTGCAGGCGCTTCGGGAGGGCTCTGCGAAGGGCGACGTTCTGGCTACCGCCCGTTTGGCGGGGATCATGGGAGCCAAGCGGACCCCGGAGCTCATCCCCCTCTGCCATCCGCTGCCGATCACGCACGTCGACGTGCGCTGCGAACCCGACCCAGCGCTGCCGGGGGTGCGCATCACCGCGTCGGCGCGCTGCGTCGCCGCGACCGGTGTGGAGATGGAGGCGCTGACGGCGGCGGCCGTCGCCTCGCTCACCGTGATCGACATGCTGAAGGCCGTCGATGCCTGGATCGCCGTGGAATCCGTGCAGCTCCTGGCCAAGAGCGGCGGACGCAGCGGGACCCGCCGCCGGCCGGTCACACCGGCACCTCCACCACCGGATCCGGCGCCCGCGGAGGCCTGAGGCCGTGGCGGAGCGGACCTGGCGAGCCGCGGTCATCACCGTCAGCGACAGTCGCGCCGCCCACCGCATCGCCGGGGACGAGAGCGGCGATCTGATCGCCGAGCGCCTGGCCCTGCTCCCCGCCGAGGTGGTGTCGCGCTCCACCGTTCCGGACAGCATCGACAGGATCCAGCGGGCCGTGGAGGACACCGGGAGAGGCGCCGACCTCATCCTGCTCTCAGGCGGCACCGGTCTCGGTCCGCACGACGTGACGCCTCAGGCTATTGGACCGCTCCTCGACTACGAGGTGCCGGGGATGGCCGAGGCGATACGGGCCGCGGGCCTTCGAAGCACGCCGCGGGCGATGCTGTCCCGCCAGGTGGTGGGGGTGATGGGCCGGCGTCTCATCATCGCTCTTCCGGGCAGTCCGCGCGGGGTGGGGGAGGGCCTCGACGCGGTCTGGCCCGCACTCCCTCACGCTCTCGCCCTGCTCGCCGGCGAGACAGCGCATGCGCCGGGCGGCGCGGCGAGCACCCCGGCATCCTGAGATCTGGTTCCGAAGGCCAGGCGCTCGGCGCCGACGGGTCGCGGAGTCGCTGGGCTTCGCGCAGTGTTGGGGGGCGGCGTCAGCCGCCGATATACGACATCTCGATGTGCTCGAGCGGCGCGCGGAGGTTGGCCCGAAGCTCCGAGTAGCGGTCATCCCGACCCTGCCAGCGCCGGGCGACGATGGCGCGCAGCTCCGCGTCATCGGCGCCGCGGCGCAGCGGCTCACGGAGGTCGAGGCCGGCGGTGGCGAAGAGGCAGGTGTAGAGCTTGCCGTCGGAGCCGAGCCGAGCTCGAGTGCAGTCGCCGCAGAAGGGCACGGTCACCGAGGCGATGATCCCCAGCTCCCCCCTGCCGTCGGCGAAGCGGTAGCGGCGGGCCACCGCCCCGGGCTCCCGGTCCTCCACCACGAGAGGGTGGATCCGTTCCACGGTGGCGAGGATCTCCTCCGCGGAGACGACGTCGTCGCGGCGCCAGTCGTTGGAGGTGCCGACATCCATGTACTCGATGAAGCGCAGCTGGAGCCCGCGGGAACGCGCGTAGTCGACGAGGGGAAGGATGGCGGTGTCGTTCCGACCACGCTGCACGACGCAGTTCAGCTTGACGGGGGCGAGGCCGGCGTCGACCGCTGCATCGATTCCCGCCAGCACCGTCTCGAGTGGCACCGCCGTATCGCTCATCGCCGCGAACACCGCCGGATCGAGCGAATCGAGGCTCACCGTCACCCTCTGCAGCCCCGCCTCCCGGAGATCCCGGGCGTGGCGCGCCAGGAGGGCCCCGTTGGTGGTGAGGGCGAGGTCCTCGAGCTCGAGGCGGCTGAGACCGGCGACGATGTCGAGCAGATCGCGGCGCAACAGCGGCTCTCCCCCGGTGAGGCGGATCTTGACGACGCCGAGGTCCGCGAACATCCCGCCGAGGCGGAGGATCTCGGTGGCGGTGAGCTGTTCGGCCGCCGGAAGGAAGCGGTGGCCGGGGCCGTACCGGGCGCGTGGCATGCAGTAGGGGCAGCGGAAGTTGCAGCGATCCGTGATCGAGATGCGGAGGTCGTGCAGCGGCCTCTGCAGTCGGTCGCGAAGCGGCGGGGCGTCGGGCTGGACCCTGGGGTCGCCAGCCGGCGCTGAAACCATCATGGTGGGCTCTCCTGGCTCCTGCGCAGCGGCGCGCCTCCCCGCATCATATTCGCTCCCGCCCGGCGGGGCTGGTCCCAGGGGCCGGGCGGGCGGGTCGGCTCGTCCACGGCCCTGCGTCCCGTACCCTGGCCCCTTCGGACGTGGCGGCCGTCCTAGGTACGGGCTGCTACTCTTGTCGGTGGTTCAGCCGGCGCACCATCGGCGCCGCCCGAACCGGGTTCGAAGGGGAATAGTTGCGATGCGCGATCGCCGGCGGCTCGGCGCCGCCCTCATCGCCGCCGCGCTGCTGGGCGCCGGCTGCGGGGGGCGGGACACGCAGAGCCCGGGGCAGATCCTCACGGCCGCGGAGACGGCCGCCCGGGGGGCGACGGGGTATGAGGTGAGCGGCACCGGGAACTTCGGCAACGGTGTGACCCGGGTCGACTTCCGGGTTCGCGGCAAGGACGTTGCCGGGTCGCTGGTGGCATCGGGGACCACCGTCAGGGTGGCGATTGTCGCCGGCAACGTCTACTTCCAGGCTCCGGCCTCCTTCTACGAGGCGGCCGGGCTCAGCGCCACCGCCGCGGCGGCGCTCGGCAACCGTTGGGTGGAGGTCTCCGCCGGGTCCTCAACCGCGAAGTCCTTCTCCAGCCTGCTCTCGCTCACCGCTCTCGCCTCCGAGCTCGAGCATCACGGGCCGCTCAAGAAGGTCGGATCGGGGACGGCCAGCGGCGTGAGGGTGGTGCGGATCAAGGACACCCGCAACGGCAGCATCCTGGCGGTTCGCATGGATGGGCCCGCATACCCCGTCCAGCTCCAGGAGGTGAACGGCAGCGACGCCGGAACCCTGAGCTTCTCCCACTGGGGCGCGGTGGCCGGGATCAGCCCGCCCCCCGACCCTCTCCCGGTGACCGGAGGCTGACCCGGCGCGAACGATGCGTCACCGCCCGGCAGCGGCATCGGCGGCCGTGGGGTGCGGTCGCGAGGCGCCGGTCAGCCGAAGTGTTTGTCAGCCGAAGGGTCGGTCAGCCGAAGCGTCGGGAAGCCAGATCGCCGAGCCGTCGCCTTCCCCCGAACGGTGGGCGCAGAGGACGGGGTGGGCCTGGCCCCGGTCGGAGAGAAGGGCGACGAGCGCCGCGCAGGCCGCGTCCAGTCCGTCGTGGCCCCAGAGGGGAAGGGCGGCGGCACGCACCCCGGCGCCGCGCAGCACGTCCGCGCGGGCGAGCCTGCCGCTCAGCGTCCCCTTCGCCGGCAGCTTCCCGGCCAGGCGATGGAAGGTGGCGTGCGGATAGACCTCCATCGGTTCGAGCCCCGCCTGGCGGAACGATGCCCAGATGCGGAAGCCGTGCCTCATCCAGGGGGGAGCGGCGTCGGCATCAGGGGGGGTTGTCCATGGGACCGCGTAGTGGGCGCGGAGCAGGGCGACCTCCGAGCAGCGAGCCGACCGGAACTTGCCGCGGAGCGTGGGATCGGGATCGTCGACATGCGGACCCGTGCTCAGGCGGTCGGGTGCGTCGATGGCGATCGCGACAGGACCGTCGACCAGCCTCGTCACGTCGTCTCCGGAGGGGACCACGCCACCCCAGGCTGCGCGTCCGTCCGGTCCGAGCCGGACCACGTAAGCGGCGTCCGCGCCGACGTCGATGCCCAGGAAGACCTTTCCCACCGGACTCACGTGAGCTCAGGCCGCTCTGCCGCCGGCGCTGCCACGGCCTGCCGCAGGCTAGGAGCGCAGGACGGGCTGATGACCGACGGCTCGAAAGGGACCCATCGAGAGTGAACACCGATCGGATCGGGTCTCAGGGATCTGATCTGAGCCGGCATCGACCCCGCCCCGCCGGATGTGGTCGCCGGTTACCACGACCTTGGTGGTGAGAGCGGCCGTGAGCGCGACGACCGGATTTGCCAGCGCGGCACCCACGGGGGAGGCGAGCGGCAGATTGTTGATGACGACGGGGGACGACGGTGGGGTCGGCGTCGGCATGTGGTTGATCAGCCAGTACGCGCCCAGGGCGATGACCGCGCTGACAACGAGGAAGGTGAGGCAGCCGCGGGGTCGCATGGCGCAATCCTCCCCCGGCGTGAGGGCGGTGGCAACCTCGATCCCGCTGGGGCACGGTGAAGCCGTTGGCCCGCCGACGGCACCCGCCCCGCCACAACCCGGGCTGAGGGTTGCGGCTCGACATACCACTGTCCCCCACGGCGCTGGAGGCTGACGCTGACGGTGAGGCGCCGGCACGCGAGGTCGACGTCCGACCAGCGGAGCCCGAGCAGCTCACGCCAGGGACCTCATGTCAGGCCGTGTCGCCATGTCCGCTGGTCGCGGAAATCCCTTGCGTACCAACCGGCGGAGGCGGATGGGAATCGAAACCGCCGCGACGAGATGCTCGCCGTTACCGGTTTTGCAGACCGGTGCCGGGTCGGCCGGGACGGTCGTCAGGCGGCGTGGACTGCTGGTTCCAATGCCGCTCGATCGACAACGATTCGCTCGGGGACAGTGATGGTCAGAGACCCGTGCTGTTCCAGCAACCAGCGGGCGTTGACGAGGGTGATGCCGACGAGGTTCCCGCTGGCATCGAAGCGGAGTGCATGGCCTTCGGGCGATTGGTCGAATTCGACAGCCGTCGCCGGGTCGCCGACGTGCAGGTAGAGGACGTCTCCCTCCTCGTCGTAGTCGACACGGTCGAAGGTAATGCCGGCGATGGTGACGGTCATGGGATTGAGGCTGCTCCTCGCGGGAGGCGGCGGATGGGAAAGGCGGTCACGACCCGGGCAGGGGTCTGGTTGAAGTCTACGATCACCGTGAGCCACGCACTCGGTCCCATCCCAGAGGCGAAGAAGCGCTCTCGGCCCGGCCGGGGGTCGGCCATCTGGGCTCCGGGTCTGCTGACCGCAGCCAGGACTGCCGACTGGTGGGCTGCGAGCTCAGGATGGGCCGCCAACACATGGCTCCATCCGGACCGATCGAGGGTCACCTGCCGGCCGCGGGGATCGGTCCCAGTGGCAATCGGACCGTCAGAAAGCATGGCGGAGCTCCCTGGCTGTGCTTTCGGCGCACGGCGACCTCACTGCCAGCGTGGGCGCACCAGCCGGGTGAGCCGGTCGGCGGCGTCCGCCTTGAGCTGGTCCAGGACCCCGGCGTAGACGTTGGCCGTCGTCCCGATGGCGGAGTGCCCCAGCACCTCGCTCACGACCTTGAGGTCGGTTCCGCTCGCCAGCATCAAGGTGGCGGCCGCGTGGCGGAGGTCGTGGAAACGGATCCGCGGCAGGCCCGCGATTCGGAGGGTGGTCTGAAATCGCCGGGTGAGGTTGCGGCCGTCGATCGGGCGCCCGAGTGGGTCGGTGAAAACGAGGTCACCGAGCGGCGCTTCCCAGGCGCCGCCGAGACGAAGGCGCTGCTCGAGCTGGCGCTGGCGGTGCGCCGCAAGCGCCTCCGCCGCTGGCTCGGGAAGGCCGATGGTCCTCCGCGACTTCGGGGTCTTGGTCGCCTCCAGGGACCACCGTCCGTGGCGGCCGTGGAGGCTCACCTGCACGCTCAGCCGTCGCCCTGGCAGGTCGACGTCGGACCAGCGCAGCCCCAGCAGCTCGCCCTGGCGCAGCCCGGTCCAGAGCGCCAGACTGACCGGCGCCTCGAGGCCGGTGCCGACTGTCGCGTTCAGGATCTCAGCCGCGCGTGTTGGCGTCATCGGCTCGACGCGATGGCCTTCGACCCTGGGCGGCCGCGCCAGGCCGGCGGCGTTGCGGGTGACCTCGCCGACGCGGACGGCATCGCTGAGAGCTGCCCTCAGCACGGCCCGGATGTGCCACACAGTCCGGGGCGAGAGCCCGTCCGCGAGCTTCTGAGTCAGCAGCGCCTCGATGCGTTGCGGCGTCAGCCGCGAGAGCCTGACCGCCCCCAGCTCAGGCACAACGTGAAGACGGAGCAGCTCCGCGTAGCGGCGGGCCGTGGCGGGCCGCACGCGCATCCCGAGCCCGGCGACCCAGTCCTCCAGGAAAGCATCGAGGCGGCGTCCGCCCGCGGTGGGCGCATCGCCGCGCTGGACACCCGCGAGAAGAGGGACCAGCTTGTCCACGACCTCCCTCCGCGTCTGGCCGTACACGGAGCGCCGCACACGTTTGCCTTCGGCATATCCGAGGGTGACGCGGCCCTCCCAAAGGCCGTCCGCTCGCTGGCGGACGCCGCCCTCTCCACGTCCACGCCGCCTCTCGCGAGCCATCGCGTCTCCCGAGCCTGCCTACCCGTGTGCGAAGGCTATCAGGATTAGGGGGTAATTTGGGGGTAGCGCACAAGGATCGCGGCCCAGCCTTAGGGGCCTCCGACGGGATATCCCTTGTCCTGAAAGGGAGGTCGCCCTGCCGGGAGAGGGAGTCGAACCCTCACGGGGTTGCCCCCGGCGGTTTTTGAGACCGCTGCGTCTACCATTCCGCCACCCCGGCGCGCCGACTAGCTTGCCACGGCCGGGCCGAGATCAGGGCGGGCTGCCGGTAGGCGAGGCGGAGCCAGGCCGCCCGCGGCGGGCGGCGGTGCTCCTCGGCTATGCGTAAAGGGGCGCCCAGCGATCCAGGAAGGGAGGAGATCAGATGGCCGATCCCAGCATGGCAAGGCTCACCGAGGACCAGATCGGGCTCCTGCGCGAGCCTGTCCTCGCCCACCTGGCGACGAGCATGCCCGACGGCTCACCGCAGGTGACTCCCGTGTGGGTCGACACCGACGGCGAGGCGATCCTCATGAACACCGCCAAGGGCCGGGTCAAGCACCGCAACATCCAGCGCAATCCCCGTGTCGCTGTCTCGCTCACGGCCAGGGACGACGACCACCGCACCGTCGTGGTGCGGGGACGCGCTCAGCTCGTCGACGAGGGCGCCGAGGAGCACATCGACCGGCTGGCCAAGAAGTACCCCGGCGAGGATCGGTATCCGTTCCGCCAGCCTGGCATGGAGCGGGTGATCATCCGCCTCGTACCCGAGCGGGTGATCCGGCGCAGCTGAGAGAGCACAATCCTTCGAGCGACATGTCCCTCCCTCTCCCCGCCGAGGTGGGCCGGTCGGGCGCCCGCTTCCCCGAGCTCCCCCCGACCTTCGACTACGATGACATCAGCCTCATCCCGAGGCGCGCCTCGACGCTGCCGCACCGCTCCGACGCCAGCCCCGAGGTGGGCTTCGGGCCGGCCACCCTCCCGGTGCCCATCGTCGGCTCGCCGATGCCCGACGTCTGCGGTGAGGAGATGTGCGAGGCGCTCGGGACCGCCGGCGCCCTCGGCATCCTGCATCGCTTCCAGTCCATCGAGCAGGAGGTCATGGCCTTCCGCCAGGCGGCCCGCCGCCTCGGTCCCGCCGCGGTGGGGGCGGCGATCGGGGTCACCGGCGACTACCAGGAGCGGTGCAAGGCGCTGATCGACGCCGGCTGCCGGATCGTCTGCTTCGATACGGCGAACGGCGCCCATCAACAGGTGGCCGCCGCGCTGCGCTGGGCACGCGAGGAGCGGGACGACACCTTCCTCGTCGCCGGCAACGTCGCCTCCGCCGAGGCCTTCGCCTGGCTGGAGGATCGTGGCGCGGACGCCATCCGGGTGGGCATCGCCGGGGGGTCGGTGTGCGAGACGCGAACCGAGACCGGGGTCTTCGTGCCCACGCCCTATGCCGTCGCGGAGGTGGCCAGGGTCCGCCGTCGCGCCCTCATCGTCGGCGACAGCGGGGTGCGCACCCCCAGTGACCTCTGCAAGCTGCTGGCCCTCGGCGCCGACTGCGTGATGCTGGGATCGGCGCTCGCCGGGACGGGCGAGGCGCCAGGACGGGTCATCGTCGTCGACGGCAAGAAGTACAAGATCATGCGCGGCGCCGCTTCGTTCTCCGTGCAGCAGGAGGTGGGGCGTGACGAGCCGGAGTACGTCGAGGGGTCGGAGACGCTCGTCCCCTATAAGGGGAGGGTGAGCGGAGTCATCGACCGCTACCTCGCCGGGCTGCGCAGCTCGATGTCGTACATGGATGCGCGCAGCCTCGACGAGTACAGGACCAATGTCGACTTCGTCCGCCTGCGATGACCAGCGCCGGGAACGACGCCGTGCGGCGCACGCACCGCTACGCCGTCAGCGTCACCTGGACCGGAAACCGCGGCACCGGCACGAGCGGCTACCGCGACTACGCTCGCGACCATGAGGTGGCGGCGGGGGGCAAGCCGGTGCTGGCCGGCTCGTCGGACCCCGCGTTCCGCGGCGACCCGGCGCGGTGGAATCCCGAGGAGCTCCTGGTCGCCGCCCTCTCCCAGTGCCACATGCTCGCCTATCTCCATCTCTGCGCTTCCTCGCGGATCGTGGTGACGGCCTACAGCGATGCCGCCGAGGGCAGCATGGCCGAGCATCCGGACGGCTCCGGCGAATTCACCGAGGTCGTGCTCCGGCCCCGGGTGAGGCTGGCCGACCCGAGCCGGACCAGGGAGGCGGCAGCTCTGCACGATCGCGCCCACGACCTCTGCTTCATCGCCCGGTCGGTCGACTTCCCGGTCCGCTGCGAGCCGGCCTGAGCCCGGCCTTCCTCACTTTCTCAATGGCGGTGGCGCGTCAGCCGGCCATGCCTTCCGCGCCGTCCTTCGGGGTCGCCGTGTCCTTGTCCCCTCCGTCGACGGAGCGCACCAGGTCGATCACCGTCTCCTCCGCGGTGCGCAGCGTCCCATTCAGCAGGTGTTCGGAGATGGGCTGGCGGCGTGGAGGGGTGCCCGGCTGCTGGTAGCCAAGCCGGTCGTAGAGGCGGCGCGCCCCATGGTTCTCGACGTTCACGGCGAGGGTGATGGCCGGGTGGCCACGGGCCCCCGCGGCGCCGAGGCAGGCGTCGAGGAGGAGGGTGGCGATGCCCCGCCGTCGCTTCGCGGGGAGGACAAAGAGATCCTCCAGGTACGGCAGTGCATCGAGATCGGGGCGGACGGCGAGTGCCGGAGGACGCCGCCAATGGAGGAGGGCCTGCCCCGACGGCTGGCCCCGGTCCCAGGCGATGGCGTAGAGGCACTCCCCGCGCCGCTGGCGGTCGAGGCGGTCGGCCACGACGACCCGGTGGCGCAGGCTCCCCGAGACGGCGTCGACATCCCCGGCCGCGAGCGGGCGGATCTCGATACCCGCCGGCGTCGGGAGGGCTCCTGACGTCGGGGAACGGGCGGAGAAAGGCAAGCGCATGGCGATCTCCCCTGGCCTCAGAACCTGGGCCGTCGGAGCTCTGCCAGCGGCGGCGTCATCACGGCTCGCATCTGCTTCCACTCTGGCACGGCCGGCCCCCGGTGGGGAACCGGGGAAGTCGTCCGGCGTCGTGGTGAGCCGCGCCGAGCTCGGGAACTCGGCGGCCGGGCCCCGCGTATCGTCCCGGGGATGGACGACGAGGCGCTCCTCGAACGCTCCCGTCACGGGGATCGCGACGCCTTCGGTTCCATCGTCCAGCGCTACCAGGACGAGCTGTACACGATGGCCCTTCGCCTGACCGGAAACCCCGCCGATGCCGCCGACGTCGTTCAGGAGACGTTCACGCGTTCTTTCCGCAACCTGCCCAGCTTGCGCGGGGCGACGCTCCGCCCCTGGCTCTTCCGGGTTGCTCTCAACTGCGGCCGCGACGTCCTGCGCCGCCGCAGCCGCCGGCCCGCCGATCCTCTCGAGGACGCGTCGGGGACGGTCGTCGACCTTCCCGATCCCGGCCTCGGCCCCGAGGCGTCCCTCCTGGAGCGGGAGCGGGCGGCGGCGGTGCGCGCCGCCATCCTCAGCCTCCCCCCCGACTTCCGGGCCGCCATCGTCCTTCGCGACGTGAACCAGCTCAGCTACGAGGAGACCGCCGAGGCGCTCCGCATCCCTCTCGGCACCGTCAAGTCGCGGATCTCCCGGGCGCGCGCCCTCCTCGTCAGCGCGCTGCGCGACTCGCCGGCTCTGTTCCCCGAGGCAAGGCAGGCGCGATGAACGGCGGCCACGTCGAGCACCTCCTCTCCCGCGCCTACGACGGTGATCTCGATGCGCACCAAAGGGCGCTGTTCGACGGTCACCTCAGCGCCTGCGGTCCCTGCTCCGCCGCTTACGCTGACCTGGCCACCGTTCTCGGAGCGGTGCGGGGCCTGCCGCCGGTGCGGATGCCGCACCCGGTCCGTCTCCCCGAGGGCCTCCCCCGCGCCGCGGGGCGCCGCTGGTCGTGGTCCCGCGGCGCGACGGCCCTCGCCGGAGGCGACGCCTCCGCAGGCTGGACACGCCTTCCGCTCCGCCATCCCTGGGTGACCGGCCTGCTCGGAGCGGCCGCGACCGCCGCCCTCATCGCCGCCATCGTCGTCCCCTCCATCAGCCGGGGGCCGGGCTTCAGCGGGATCTCGTCCTCGCTGGGGAATGGCGCGACGGGTCAATACAGCCCTGGGATCCCCCCGGCGGCCATCCCCAACGCCCCGTGCAGTGGCTGTTCGTCGGCCCCCGCCTGTCCGGTCACTCTTGCCCCGGGCGCTCGGGCGGTGGGCACGGCCATTCCCGCCGTCTACAACAACCGCGAGGTCCGCGACGACGGGGTGACCACAGCGATCCTGGCGACGAGCGTCTCCAGCTACGCGCCCGGTGAGTCCGTGGAGATCTATGCGCGCCTCGTCGACGATCGCACCGGCACCGTCAGCCTGCCCTGCGCCTATCTCGAGCCCGCACCCACGCCCACGGCCGGGCCCCAGCATGCCATCGCAACCCCCGCCTCGGGAGCCTTCTCCGCACCGGTTCCAGCGCAGCTTGGACTCGCCGATGGCCTATCGGTGAAGGTGCCGGGCACGGCCGTGCCGGGCGAGACCCTGGAGATCGTCATCGAGGTTCCCGGCAGGGGAGGTGAGCCGGCCCACCAGGTGGATCTCTCCATCACCGTGCGCTGAGCTGCGCTGAAGCTCGCCTCCCGCTGCGCCATGCCCCAGACTGGCGGGCGGCATGCCCGCCGTGACGGCGTCGTCCCTGGAAGAAGAACCGCAAATCAGTTGACGTCTCGAGAATCCCCAACGACTGTGTCTCTCTTCCGCCCCCTCCGGATCGCCGCCCTCCTCCTCCTCGTGGCGGGCTGCGCCCCGTCTCTCTCCGGCCCCTCCAACTCCGGCGGCCTGGTCATCGTGACGAGCGACGGGACCCAGCTCGACGACGGTGCCGCCGATGTCCCACCCACCCTCGACCTCGGCGTCGAGGGGGATGGGATCAGCGCGAGCTCGGTGAGCGTGACCCTCGACGGTCGGGCCCTCTCCCTCCAGGGCACCGCCTCGGGGGTGAGCGGCCGGGTGAAGCCGATGCCCTATGGGAGCGCCCACACCCTGGTCGTCGACACTCCCAGCCGCGACGCCATGCGGATCGGCTTCCACGTCGTGGACCGGACCAGCGTGAGCGCCGCCGCCTGGCTCTCTCCGGCTGGCTCGATCGTCTGCCAGACCGTCTTCGAGCGAGCCCCCGCTCGCGCCGAGCTGGCCGCGGCCCTACCCGGCGCCCGCCTCACCTGGATCGATCCCACCCACGCCGCCATCGCCTGGGCCTCTCCGCCGCCCGCGCTCACCATCCCACGGGGGATCGCGGCGGCGCGGGGGTCGGTGCTCGACGGGCCGCTCACCCTCCGCCTCACCGGCCTCTCCCGGGGGCAGCTCCGGCGGGCCACGGCTCCGGCCGCCGCCCCGGCGCCGGCCTCCCTCCCTCTCACCCTGTGGACCGTCACCACCACGGCCTCGGTCGCCTCGGGAGGCGCCCACGCCGGCCAGGTGGCGGTGCTGAGCCCGAGCGGGTGGGTCGCCGAGGCGAACGGATCCCTGAGCGGATTCCCCAGCTCCCAGGTGCTGCGCGCCGCGGCGGCCTCGGGCCGGCCCGCCTGGCCGCTCCTCCAGAACGACTTCTCGAATCCAGCCTCCATCGATGCGCTGCTCAACAGTCAGGGGTCGGAGAGGCGGCTCGTCGCCGAGGCGGTCGGTGAGGTGCGCACCTTGCATCTCGGCGGCATCAACCTGGACTTCGAGAGCGTGCCGCCCCTGGACGAAGGCGCCCTCACGAGCTTCGTCGCGGAGCTTGCCGGCGCCCTCCACGGGGTGGGCGCGAAGCTCTCCGTCGACGTCGTGCCTCACGCTCCCGGCTCAGTGAACGACGCCTCCGGCGCCTACGACGACCCGGCCCTCGCCGCCCTGGCCGACCAGCTGGTGGTGATGACCTACGACGAGCACTACGGCGCTGGTGACCCGGGGCCCCTGGCGGGGATCGACTGGCAGGCGGAGGAGCTGGCCGGCACGCTGGCCGGGGTTCCGGCCGGCAAGGCCCTCCTCGGCATCCCCCTCTACGCCCGGCGCTGGTCGGGTGGCGAGGTCACCTCCCTCGACTACGCCGGGGCCGTGGCCCAGGCGCTGCGGGAGCCGGACGTCGCCTACGACTACGACTTCGGGGCGGCTGCGCCCGAGCTCACCAGCGATCCCGGCGGGGTGCCCACCCAGCTCTGGTTCGACGATGCCGACAGCCTGCTGCGCAAGATCGACGCCGTCTCCCATCTCGGCCTGGCCGGGGTCGCTATGTGGCGCGCCGGGTTCGAAGACCCCGCTATCTGGTCCGTCCTATGAACGCGGTGATCCACCCGCAACCCCGAAGGCGGCGGGAGGCCGCCGCTCAGCGCATCGATGCGGCGGGGCGGCTGCTTCGGAGGTCCGCGGCGTCGAGGTGGCCGCGCGAAGCGCGGGCGCGGGCTTCGAAGACCCCGCGTTCTGGTCGGCTATCTGAGGGGGGCCTTCGCCCCCTTGCGCCGCGTTACGAGGCCGCCGCCCCTCCTCCTCCGAGGTCGGGCAGGTTCAGCTCGTTGACCCAGTCGCGGACCTTGGCCATGCGCTGCTCGGTGGCCTCGTCGAGGATCTCGTCCTTGTCGGCGTCCGGCTCGGGCAGGACGCCCGCCTTGTCGAGGACGTCGGGAGCGACGAAGATCCCCGCCCCCACCCGGACGGCCACGGCGATGGCGTCGCTGGGCCGGGAATCGATCTCCAGGCGCCGAGAGTCAACCCGGGCCATGATGCGCGCGTAGAAGACCTCGTTGGCCAGGGAGGTGACCACCACCCTCTCGACGTTGCATTCCACGGCGGAGAGGACGTTGGCCAGGAGGTCGTGGGTGATCGGCCGCTCCGGGGTGATGCCGGTGATCTTGAGGGCGATGGCGTTGGCCTCGTTGATGCCGATCCAGATGGGAAGGTAGCGGTCGGCCTCCTTCTCCTTGAGGATGACGACATGCTGGCCGGTGGGCATGTGGACCCGGATGCTGTCGACGGTCATCTCGATCAGCTCGTCCATGGGCCGATCATACTGCCGGGTCCGAACTCGCGAGATGCCCCAGCAGGGTGATTTTCGCGGGCTCTGCCGCGTCGCCGTCCGGCCCCCCCACGCCCGCGCAATACCATCAGGTGTGTGCCCATAGACGGCGCCGCCCCGCGTCCCACCCTCCTCCTCATCGACGGCCACGCCCTGGTCTATCGCGCCTTCTTCGCCATGCCGGCGCTCACCAACAGCCGGGGGGAGCTGACCAACGCCGCCTACGGCTTCACCTCCATGCTCCTCAAGGCGTTCGGCGATCAGCGGCCGGCCTACGCGATCGCCGCCTTCGACCCGCCGGGGCCGACCTTCCGCCACGAGGAGATGGCGAGCTACAAGGCCCAGCGTCCCGACATGCCCGTCGACCTTCGCCCCCAGGTCCAATGGGCCCGTGACATCGTCGCAGCGCTCAGCGTCCCCATCGTCCAGGTGTCGGGGTTCGAGGCGGACGACGTCATCGGGACCCTGGCGGGCAAGGCGGTGGAGGCGGGCCTCGACGTCGTCGTCGTCACCGGGGACATCGACACCCTCCAGCTGGTCGGTCCCCACGTGCGTGCCTTCATCAACCGGCGGGGCATCAGCGAGACGACCGTGTACGACGTCGCCAAGGTGGAGGAGCGCTTCGGCTTCGAGCCCCCGCTCGTCGTCGACTACAAGGCGCTCCAGGGGGATGCGTCGGACAACATCCCGGGCGTCCCCGGCGTCGGCGAGAAGACCGCCATGAGCCTCATCCAGCAGTACGGGCCGCTGGAGGCGATCCTTGACGCCCTGCCCCAGATGAAGCCGGGGCGGGTGCAGCGCAACCTCGCCGAGAACGCTGAGCAGGCCCGCCTCAGCAAGCGGATGGCGACCATCCGCTGCGACCTCGACGTCCCTCTCGATCTCGATGCGGCCCGTGTCGGCGGCTACGACGAGCGCGAGATCCATGCTCTCTTCGAGCGCCTGGAGTTCCGCTCCCTCCTGCCTCGGCTGACCGAGGCCCTTGGCTACGGCGCGGCACCGGTGCCCGGCCGGCCCGGTCAGGGGGAGCTGGCCCTCGGGGCAGCCGCGGCTCCCGCCACGCAGGTGACGATCGCGGACAGCGACGCGGAGATCGATCGATTGGTCCAATCGGTCAAGCAAGCAGGGCGATTCGCGCTCCGCACCGTCTGCGCCGGACCGGCCCGTACCGCGAGCGCCCTGGGGGCAGCCGTCGTTCCGGCCGGGTCGGCTGAGGCCTGGTGGGTCCCCCTCCCCGCCGGGAGCGCCGCGCTGCACACCCTCATCGAGAACCCCGCGCTGGCCGTCGACGGCTACGACCTGAAGCGTGAGCTCCTCGCGTGGGGCCCGCGGTTCGCGGCCCGCCTCGGCTTTGACGCCATGCTCGCCGCCTACGTCGACAACCCCCGCACCCGGGTCCCCCCGCTCCCCGTCCTGGCCCAGGATCTTTGCGGGCTGCAGCTCGAGGTGGAGGAGGAGCTGGTTGGCGCCGGCCGGCAGCGGCGAGCTCTCGCCGACATCCCCGCCAGTGAGCTCGGCGCCTACTACGGGCGCTGGGCCGGGGCCGTGGAGCCGGTGCGGGCCGCGCTCACCCGCCAGCTGGCCGCCCACGAGCTCCTCCACCTTCACGACGACCTCGAGCTCCCCCTCGTCCCGGTGCTCGCCGAGATGGAGCGCGTCGGCATCCTTGTCGACCGCGACGCTCTGAGCGGGATCGCGGCGGAGATGCGCAGCCGCGTCGCCGGGTTGGAGAGCGAGGTCGAGCGGTATGCGGGGCGTGCATTCAACCTGGGATCGACGCAGCAGCTCGCCGCGGTCCTCTATGACGAGCTCGGTCTCGCCGCCGGGCGCCGGACGAAGCTGGGGCGGAGCACCGACGCCGACACCCTGGAGGCGCTCCGCGAGGAGCATCCGGTGGTGGGGCTGGTGCTGGAATGGCGCCAGCTCAGCAAGCTGCTGGGCACCTACGTCGACGCCCTGCCGGCGCTGCGCGAGAGTGACGGGCGGATCCACACCTCGTTCAACCAGGCGGTGGCGGCGACGGGGAGGCTTTCGTCCGCCGATCCCAACCTGCAGAACGTGCCGATCCGGACGGAGTGGGGACAGCGCATCCGCCGTGCCTTCATCGCCGACAGCGGCTGGCTGCTGGTCTCTGCCGATTACTCGCAGGTGGAGCTGCGCGTGCTGGCTCACGTCACCGGCGAGGAGAAGCTCATCGAGAGCTTCGCGCGCGGGGAGGACATTCACCGCAGCACCGCGGCCAGGGTGTACGGCATCGATCCCGCCGCCGTCACGCCCGACATGCGCCGTGTCGCCAAGGTCGTGAACTTCGGGGTCGTCTATGGTCTGTCCGACTTCGGACTGGCCCGGGACACCGGGATGTCGCGTGAGGAGGCCGCGGCCTGGATCCACGCCTACTTCGAGAACTTCCCTCAGGTGACCCGCTGGCTGGAGCAGACGCGGATGCACGCCCGCGAATGGGGCTGGGTGGAGACCTTCACCGGGCGGCGCCGGCACATCCCCGACATCCGCGCCGCCAACCGCCAGATCCGCCTCGGCGCCGAGAGGATGGCGGTGAACATGCCCATCCAGGGCGGCGCCGCGGACATCATGAAGAAGGCCATGATCGACTGCGACCGCGCCCTGCGCGAGACGCGGGCCAGCGGGCGGGTCCTCCTCCAGGTCCATGACGAGCTGGTGCTCGAGGTGCCTCGGGGCGATGTCGATGTGGTGGCGCCATTGGTGCGCAGAGCGATGGGGGAGGCGCACCAGCTGGTCGTCCCGCTGGTCGTCGACGTCAAGGTTGGCCAGAACTGGGGTGAGATGGCGCGGTTGCCCGAGGAGGCGGTGGCCGCCGGATCGCGGTGACGTCCGCAGAGCGGCGCTGGTGGGGCGCGCCATCTTCGGGGGGACGCGACATCCGTCGCCCCCCAGGCGGCTGGCGTCCGCTCTTCAGCACGACTCCGAGGCCGAGGCGATGCTTCGCGGGGGAGACGGCGTCCCGGCTGCCGCGCGAAGCACGGAGCCTTGCTGTCCGCGCCTCGTGCTCGGCACCTTGGAGGTGGCGCGCCTCTCGAGCTCGCCGAAGGGGGGCGAAGGCCCCCCTGCCTGCGCAAGCCCCCACCCAGACGGTGCGCCCCACCAGCGCTGACCGACATCCCCTCGGAGAGGCCAGGGAGCGGCCTCATGCCTGAGCTGCCCGAGGTCGAGACGGTGGCGCGCGACCTGCGCCGTGAGCTGGTGGGGCGTCGATTCGTCTCCGCCTGGGTGCACCAGCCCGGGGTGCTGCGCTTCCCCCTCGACGACGTCTTCGTGGCCACCCTGCCGGGGCACGCCGTGGAGGGCGTGAGGCGCTGGGGAAAGTACATCTTCTGCCGCCTGGATGGCGGGGAGGACCTCGTCTTGCACCTCGGCATGACCGGCCACCTGAGCGTCGTCGATCCCCTCAGCGCGGTGGTCAAGCACACCCACCTCCGCGCCATGCTCTCCGACTCCCGGGAGCTGCGCCTCGACGACGCGCGCCGTTTCGGGCGGGTGATGCTGGGGCCGCGGGCGCTGCTGGAGGAACGCGGCCTCCTTCCCATCCTCGGTGTCGAACCCCTCTCCGAGGCTTTCACGGTGGCGCACTTCGACGCCCTGCTGCGCCGCACCACCCGCGCTGTCAAGGCGGCGCTCCTCGACCAGTCCGTGGTCGCGGGAATGGGCAACATCTACATCGACGAGGCCTGCCACCTGGCCGGCATCCGGCCCTCGCGGCGCGCCAGCCGGCTGACCCGCAAGGAGAGAGCCGCCCTCCACGCCGCCATTCAGGTGGTGCTGAGCGCGGCCACCGCCAATCGGGGCACGACCTTCGACGACTACCGCGACCTCTGGAACGCGCGCGGGCAGAACGGCGAGTCCCTGCAAGTGTACGGAAGGGGAGGGGAGCCCTGCCTTCGCTGCGGCACCATCCTGACCCGCACCGTGGTCGGCGGGCGCACCACGGTGTACTGCCGCCGGTGCCAGAGGTGATCGGGGGAGGGTGGCGGGCTGCCCCGGGCCTGGGGGTCGCGGTGGTCTTGGGGTTGCTGGCGGCGTGCGGGACGACGCTCCCGGGACCGAGCTTTCTCACCGTGGGGCCGCTGCCACCGAAAACTGCGAGCGCCAGTGCCAGCGCCTCACCCAGCCAGACCGCGGCGGCGCCGGCGACGCTCGCCGGCTGCCCGGCGGCGCAGCCCCTGGACCGGCTCACGGTGTTGCATCACTTCCGCAGCGATGCCGACGATGTGGCCGTCGACGGCGCTGGGCACATCTGGGTCTCGTCGCCGAGCGCGGGGCGGATCGACGAGCTCACTTCCACCGGCTCTGAGATTCACGCCTTCACGAACGCCGAGGAGCCCGAGGGGCTGGTGCCGCTGGCCGGTGGTCGGGTCGCCGTCGCGGAGCAGCGGACCAACCAAGTGGCTGTCCTCGATCCCGCGACGGGCGTGACGTCACCGCTCGTGAGCATCCCCGACCCGAGCGGCAACCTGGGCATCGACGGCCTCGGCCTGAGCGCGGACGGGGGGCATCTCCTCATCCCCGACAGCCCGAGCGGCCGTCTGCTCGAGGTCCCGGCTTCGGGAGGGCGGCCGTCCGTGATCGCGAGGGGCCTCGGCCGGCCGGTCGACGCCAACCCGCTTCCCGGAGGCGGCATCGCGGTCGCCTCCGAGAACAGCCCGGGCCTGCGGGTGGTGGGGCCCTCCGGCACCGTCCACACGGTGGGCACCGTCTCCGACCTCGACGAGGCGGTGCCGGCCAACGGCCTCATCTATGTCACCGCCCTGGGGACCGGCGAGGTGCTCGCCGTCGATCCCTCTTCGGGCGCGAACCGGGTGCTGGTCACCAACTCGCCGGCGCCCCAGGGCCTCAGCCTTCTTCCCGACGGCCGCCTCCTCCTGGCGGACTCGACACGGCGCATCCTGGTCGAGCTGCAACCCTGCGCCTGAGCGCTTGTCTTCGCCCTTGCGAAGGGGCATGGTTGGGGTCCGGATGTATCCCTTTGAGCGCTTCACCGAGCGGAGCAAGAAGGCCCTCACCCTGGCCCAGGAGGAGGCGGAGCGCTCTCACCATTCCTACATCGGGACCGAGCACCTTCTTCTCGGCCTGCTCCGGGTGGAGGAGGGGGTCGCCGCCCATGCGCTGGGCAGCCTCGGCATCGGGCTGGGCCGGGTGCGCAGCGCCATCGACGCGGTGCTCGGAATGAACGAGCGGATCGTGATCCAGCAGATCATCCCCACCTCACGGGTCAAGAAGGTCATCGAGATGGCCTTCGAGGAGTCGCGCCGGACGGGAATCAACCACGTCGGCACGGAGCACCTCCTGCTCGGCCTCCTCATCGAGGGGGAGGGCATGGCGGCCCACGTGCTGCAGGATCTCGGGGTCAGCCTGGACAAGGCGCGCCTTGCCATCGCGGGGGTGCACGAGAAGGGGCCAGGCGAGCCGGCTCGGGAGGAGGGGGGGCTGGAAGAGGAGGGGGTCAGCCCGGCGGGGGCTTGGGGGCCGGGGTGGGCTCGCGGCCCGGCGCCACTTGGTCGCCACTCACCCCCCGAGAGCTCAGTCGATCCGATCGCGAAGGAGGCGGAGCGCCTCGCCGCCGAGCAGCACACGTCGGTCGGCGTGGAGCACGGGCTGCTGGCCGCCTTCGACACGGATCCGCTGATCCGCCGCATGCTGGGCGTGCTGGGCGTGGACGAGGCCAAGCTCGCCGAGCTGCGCCGGATCGCGACACCTCCCCCTCGCCTCGTGGAGATGCGGCGGGCTTACGAGGCCCGCACCCAGGGGAGAGTTGGGTACCTTTCCGAGGCCGAGGCACGGGAGCTCCTCGACGCCAAGAAGGAGCTTGACGAGGCGGAGCGTCGCTGGCGCGCCGGCCAGGATCCCGAGCAGGAGGGCGGCGACCCTTGAGGCGCGCGCGGCGCGGCCCATCATGAGTTCCGCACGGCGTTCGCGCGTGTCGATAACCGGGTGGACAGTCTTTCGGCGCCACGTCAGTTCGGACGTGCCCTGAGGGTGGCTGACCTGACCTTGACTCAGGGATCGGGCGCGCGACTTTGAGGCGGCGCGAGGTCGCTGGGCACCGGGGCCACCGCGAGGAAGCCGCCTCGCGATGGGACGAGATGCCACCCCCCTTCATGCAGCCGAAAGTGATGGGCGCGACAGATGACCACGAGGTTGTGCGGGTCCGTGCTCCCTCCGTGGCTCCAGTGGCGCAGGTGGTGCACCTCACCCCAGGAGGCGGGCCTCCCGCATCCGGGCCAGACACACCCGCGATCGCGGGCGAGTACCGCGCTGCGGGTCGCGGCGTGCGGAGCCCGCGTAGCACGACCGGCGTCCAGGATCTGGGACCCTGGACCGAAGATGATGCGGCGAACAGCCGCGTCGCAGCCCAAACGGCGGGCGGTCTCGGCGGCGATCGCCCCGCCCAACTCCAGCTCGGCAGCCGGAGAGGCCAGCTGCCCCTCCATGGTGGGAAGGCTGACGGTGACCTGCAGGTGGGGCCTCCGTCCACCATGCTGGGGAAGCGCCCCACTGTCGAGGACCATGGCGGAGAGGTCGACCAGAGAATCAGCGAGACGCCGTTCACGGCTGCGCTCGTCATCCGGTAAGGGGCGGGCGAGAGGCTCGAGGGCTGTCTTGAGCGAGGCCCCACCCTCGACGTCGAGGTACCCGCGCAGGAAGAGTCCACCGCCCTCGCAGCCCTTGAGCTCGAGAAACCGCTCCTCGCGCTGGAGTAGCTGCTCCCTGAGGAAGCGGCGCGGATCGAGGACGTGACGGAGATGGGCGCAGTCCCGCTGCAGCTGGGCCACCGTCTCCTCCTTCGCACGACGCAAGAGGAAGGCCTCATCAATGGAATCAGCGCAGCCCGATTCCGCTGCCCACTGCCTGGCTTGCGCGATGCGTGTGAGGTGGGCAAAGCCAATCTGCCCGTTTCGCAGCGCCTCGGTGCTGGCCGCCAGCGCATCCGAGTGGGCGCCGACCACCACCGCATTCCACGCGGCGGTGCCGGTGGTTCGGCATTCGTCGCTGATCCAGGACGAGGCGCTGGGGGCTCCCTCCCATTCCTCCTCGTGGCAGTCGGCTAGCTCGGACGCACAAGCGGAGAACTCCAACTCCAGCACGTCGATAGCCCGGCGAAGGTGAACCAGATCCTCGCGAATCCCGGCGGGGCTGCGGGATGGCTGCGCGCTCCGCCGGTCGGCGAGCCGCTGCAGGGAGGCGGCGGCCTGGTGAAGCTCCGCTTGGCGACGGGCGGTGGGGGGTTTCCCGGCGCTCTGCATCTACAGATCAGTGTAAGCGTACATCGGTTCGCATGTCAAGCACGAACCTTCTACTGAGTAGCCCGCGCCAGACCTCTCCTGGATGCGTGGCGTGCCGGGTTGCGCCGCCTGGGCTACGGTCCGGCCGCGGGTGTGGAAGCTCATCCGGCTGCACTCGACGCCGAGGCCTCGGCGTGGAAGAGCGCGGCGCGACCGGTCTCAGGTGATCTTCGCTGGGCACGCTCGGGTGACGCCGGCGTAACCTCGTGCCTCGTGCAGCAGCGGATACTCGGCCGGACGGGGCTCAGCGTCAGCGAGCTCTGCCTCGGAGCCATGATGTTCGGCGCCTGGGGCAATCCCGACCACGAGGAATCTGCCCGGATCATCCACCGCGCCCTCGAGGCGGGGATCACCTTCATCGACACCGCCGACGTCTACTCGAGCGGCGAGTCCGAGGAGATCGTGGGCCGCGCCCTTGCCGGGCACCGGGCCAACGTCGTCCTCGCCACCAAGGTGCACGGGCAGATGGGCGAGGGACCGAACCGGCAGGGCAACTCGAGGCGCTGGATCATCCGGGCGTGCGAGGCGAGCCTCCGGCGGCTCAACACCGACTGGATCGACCTCTACCAGATCCACCGGCCGGACCCGACCTGCGACATCGACGAGACCCTGGGGGCCCTCACCGACCTGGTGCGAGCCGGGAAGATCCGCTATTTCGGGAGCTCGACCTTCCCAGCGTCGCAGATCGTGGAGGCGCAGTGGGTCGCGGAGCGGAGGGGCCGGGAGCGCTTCGTCTCCGAGCAGCCGCCGTACTCGCTGCTCGTCCGCGGCATCGAGGCCGAGGTGCTGCCCACTTGCCGGCGCTACGGCATGGGGGTCATTCCCTGGAGCCCGCTCGCCGGCGGCTTCCTGAGCGGCCGCTACCGCCTGGACCAGGAGGTCCCCGGCAGCACGCGGGCTCAGCGGCTGCCCCACCGCTACGACATGGGTGTCCCCGAGAACCGGCACAAGCTGGAAGCCGCCGATGCCCTGGCCCGCCTCGCCGACGAGGCGGGGATGAGCCTCATCCACATGGCCATCGCTTTTGTCCTGCGTCACCCAGCGGTGACCGCGGCGATCATCGGGCCGCGCACGATGGAGCATCTGGAGAGCCAGATCGGGGCCGCCGAGGTGAGCCTCGATGAGGCCCTCCTCGACCGCATCGACGAGATCGTCCCACCGGGGCGCAACCTCAACCCCGCCGATTCCGGCTGGGTCCCGCCGGCGATCGCCGACAGGAAGCTCCGCCGCCGCTGATCGACGCCAAGCAGTGAGGGACGCTGCCCTGCGCTCCTTCGCCTCGTATCAGGGGCCGTCCCGCGGTGAGGGTGGGGCGAACCTGACGGCTCGCATCAGGGGCCGTCCCGCGGTCAGGGTGGGGCGAACCTGACGGCTCCGTCGAGACACCAGGCGAAAACGCTGGGCCACGCCCCGTAGCCGCTGTCCGGCGTGAGATGACCCACGCCGACCAGAGTCTCGCTGTCGAGGCCCAGAGCGCCGCCGTACACCTCAGCCGCGGGGCCCTCGGGACAGTGCGGATCGCGGTCCGAGGCCACCAGCCGGATGGGGGTGCGGCAGGAGGCCGCCAAGGCTCGCGCATCGTCGAGGTGGCCAAACTCGGCCGTGACCGGCTCGCCGAGGACCGAGGGTCCGGGCGGAGCGACCAGCAGAACTTGGGCCACCTCCGTGCGACATGACCAACCCTGGACGTGCGGCCATGGTGGCATCTGGGCATTTCGATCACTCTCAAAGCGTCAGCGCCGGCAGTGGGCGGGCAGCGCGTCGGCGGGCGAGCGTCCCTGTTGCCTGTCCACCCGCCGTGATCAGCGGGCGGACTGTTCCGCATCCTCCGGCCAGGGCGCCGGCAGGTCCAACCAATGGCGCAGCCCGGGCGCGCAGGCTGGGGTGACCCGAAGGCCACGGTCGCCGGCACGGTGGATGACCCAGCCGGCGCGCAGCATGGCCTCCAGGATGGCCGCAGGTAGTGACCCGGCGAGGTGCGGGCGTCTCTCGGTCCAGTCGAGACAGCTGCGGGCAAACAGGCGCCGGCGCGCGGTGAGCGCATCCGGGTCGATCCCCAAGGCGCGCAAACGACGCCGGCCGGCGCCGGTGAGAACGTGGTCGCGATCGTCCACGGCTACCAGGGTGCCGGAGGCCACCAGGCCGTCCCGGAGCGCGACCCCGAGCCGGCCGGCGAGATGGTCGTAGCAGGATCTCGCCTCCCGCATGGCGTCGGCAGCGATCCCCTGCCGGAGCGAGCGGATGGGCCGTGCCGGTGATATGAGGGCCAGCGCCTCAAGAGCCTGCGCCACGAGAGGCAGGCGAGCTGGTGATAGCGATGCCGTCCAGTCAGCCGGACCTCGACCAGCCCGGCCGCCACCAGCCGGGCGAGGTGACTGGAAGCGGTGGCCGGGGATACCCCGGCCCGTCTGGCCAGCTCGCCCGCCGGGAGGCTGCGGCCGTCCATCAACTGGGCCAGCATGGCCGCACGGGCCGGGTCACCGATGCCGTCTGCCACCGGCGCCAGGTCGGCCTCGTGGGGCGCGGAGGCCAGGGGGGACGCTTCCTGCACGGGTTTCGTCTGCCACCGCCACGTTTCGCCGAGGCTCAAAGTGTGGTTGCTGACGTCGGCCTCGCGGCACATCCGACACCGTCCGATCGGAGCTCTCGTCGAACCGGCGAGCTGGGGGGAGCGAGGATCGCGGCCCGCCGGACGGGCGGCGCTCCCCGAGGCGGTGGTCGAAGGATGGCGGGTCGACCTCCCCCACGCCAACCCGCGCCGCCCGCCGACCACCCCCCGGGTACAGGTTGGGGCGCCGAGCTCATCGCGCGCACGCCCCGGGCGGGGAAGCGGGGGAGGTGCGGCCGCACCTCTCAGAGAAGGGCGTGCGTCGCAGCTGGCCGAGCCACGAGGCGAGCAGCGAGGCCGGGGTTTGTCCAGCGCCCCCTCGCGCCTACACTCCCTTCGTGACCGGCTTTGAGCTGACCTCCGCCTACGCGCCTGCGGGCGATCAGCCGGAGGCCATCACCGCCCTTCTCGACGGCCTGCGCGGCGGAGATCGCGAGCAGACCCTCCTCGGGGTGACCGGCTCCGGGAAGACGTTCACCATCGCCAACGTCATCCAGCACGTGCAGCGACCGACGCTCGTGCTCTCCCCGAACAAGACCCTCGCCGCCCAGCTGTGGGCCGAGTTCCGCGAGTTCTTTCCCCGCAATTCGGTCGAATACTTCGTCTCCTACTACGACTACTACCAGCCCGAGGCCTACATCGCGCGCACCGACACCTACATCGAGAAGGACTCCTCGCGCAACGAGGAGATCGACCGGCTGCGCAACAGCGCGACCCGGGCCCTGCTCACCCGGCGCGACGTCATCGTCGTGGCCTCGGTCTCCTGCATCTACGGCATCGGCTCTCCGGAGAACTACCTGGGGGAGTCCATCACGCTACGGGTCGGGGAGAGCTGGCGCCGCGACATTCTCCTGCGCAAGCTGGCTGACCTCCAGTACAGCCGCAACGACACAGACTTCGGCCGGAGCCGTTTCCGGGTGCGCGGCGACACCCTCGACGTGCAGCCCGCCTACGAGGAGCTGGCGGTGCGCGTCGCGCTTTTCGGGGATGAGATCGAATCCATCCGGGAGTTCGATCCCCTGACGGGCGAGATCGTGGCCACCCGCGAGGAGGTGGCCATCTTCCCCGCCTCCCATTACGTCACTCCGGCCGAGCAGATGGAGGTCGCCCTGCGCCGGATCGAGGCGGAGCTCGAGGAGCGCCTCCGCCTCCTGGAGTCGCGGGGACGGCTCCTGGAGGCACAGCGGTTGCGCCAGCGCACCACCTTCGACATGGAGATGATGCGAGAGACGGGAACCTGCGCCGGCATCGAGAACTACTCGCGTCACCTCACCGGGCGGGCCGAGGGACAGCGTCCGTACTGCCTGCTCGACTTCCTCCCCGGCGACGCGCTGGTCGTCGTCGATGAATCACACGTCGCCGTCCCCCAGATCGAAGGCATGTCGCGGGGCGATCGAGCCCGCAAGATCCCGCTCGTCGAGTATGGCTTCCGGCTCCCCTCCGCTCTCGACAACCGCCCTCTCACCTTCGCCGAGTGGGACTCCATGGTGGGGCAGATCGTGTACGTCAGCGCCACCCCCGGTGCCTTCGAGGCGGAGCACTCGACCCGCGTCGTGGAGCAGATCAACCGCCCCACCGGGCTCGTCGATCCCACCCTGGAGGTGAAGCCCAGCGAAGGGCAGATCGACGACCTGCTCGTGCAGGTGCGGCGCCGCACCGAGCGCAACCAGCGAGCTCTCGTCACCACCCTCACCAAGAAGATGGCGGAAGACCTCACCGACTACCTCCGCGAGGCCGGCGTGCGGGCGCGCTATCTGCACAGCGACATCGACACGCTGGAGCGCGTGGAGATCATCCGCGACCTCCGCCTCGGGGTCTTCGACGTCCTGGTCGGCGTCAACCTTCTCCGCGAGGGCCTCGACCTTCCCGAGGTCGCCTTCATCGGCATCCTCGACGCCGACAAGGAAGGCTACCTGCGCGGCTTCCGCTCCCTCATCCAGACCATCGGGCGCGCCTCCCGCAACCTCGACGGTCACGTCGTCATGTACGCCGACGCGATGAGCGAGGCGATGCGCCAAGCCATCGGGGAGACCGACCGGCGCCGCGCCATCCAGATGCGCTTCAACGAGACGCACGGCATCACCCCGCAGACCATCGTGAAAGCGGTGTACCAGCTCGAGACTCATCGTGAGGAGCTCAACGTCCGTGCCGCCGCCTTCCAGGAGTCGGCCGGCCTGCCCCCGGACGAGCTGCTGCGCCTCGCCAAGGACGTCGAGAAGGAGATGAAGCGCGCGGCGCGAGATCTCGAGTTCGAGCGCGCCGCTGAGCTGCGTGACCGGCTCACCGAGATCCGCAAGCGCTTGGAGGACGCTGACGGAGAGCGCGAGGTGTCCCGCGAGCGGCGCCGGCCGACCACGAGCGGGCGGCGCCGCTGATCGAAACTGTTTCGTGACATCAGCTTCATTGCGCAGGGCTCATGCCTGTCACCAATCCGTCATCCCTCACCCGGATGCGCGGCTAGACTGAGGCCACGCGCCGGTAACACCGGTGACGTCCGTGTGAGGAACGAGTGGTGCGAGGTTTCCGGCGCGCGACCGCGACCGTCGAGCTGACGCCGCCGCCACCGCGGGTGGTGGCGCCGTCCTCCAACCTCGCCTGGGAGCTGGGCGACCTGTACTGCTCGGCTCGCGGTTGCAGTCAGCAGACGGGGCTCGCCTGCAGCTTCGTCGATCGGCGTCAGCATCCCTGCCCCACAGCCTGGTGCCCGCAGCACCGCCACGTCACTCGCGGCGCGGTGTTCTGCCCCAACCACGGCCGGCTCCTTGACGGGAGCGCCGGCGAGTTCCTCGAAGCGCCCCGCGTGGATCTCGACAATGCCTCGCCACTCATCCTCGCCTGGGTGGCGCAGGAGGTGGACGGCGAGGTGTCGACGGCGATGCTCGTGGTGGCGATGGAATGGCATCAGGCCCTGATTCTCGATCCCGTACACTTCGCGCTCATCGGCCCCCACCGCATCCGTACCTGGGAGCGGGGATGGAAGGTCTGTGACAACGCGGGACCGACATTGCGCACCAGCGTCGTCGTCGAGGAGGCCAACCCCGGTGTCGTCGAGGCGCGCATCAACGCCCGTCCCGTCATCTCGCTGCCCGTGCCCTGGCACGCCAGCCACGGATTCGGTCAGCGCCCGCAGGATCCCTCGGTCGCCCGAGAGCAGGTGCTCGACTTCCGGGAGCGACTCCTCTCGGCCATGATCCGGGGGATCGCGCAGTGGCGGCGCGAGAACATCGGTAACCGGGAACCATTCGAGGCGACGCTCCGCGGCATCCCCCAGCAGAGCCCGATCCCGCCGGGGGGAGGTTGGGCCGCCTCGCGCTGACCGTGGCCCCGCTGGCCGCCTGCAACCGTCGGGTGACGAGGGGAAGCCGAGGCGGCTGCCGCATCCGGGCTGTGCTTCAATCCTCGCGATGGCTGTTCGGCACACGCAGGGGGTGAGGCGCGTCCGCGCCCTGGCGCGAGTGGTGGGAGCCGTCATCGGCATGGTGGTGGGGGTCATCTACGGCTCCTACATCGTCCGTCAGTCGGGCGGGCCACTCATCTCCGACCGGGCCGCCGGCCTCGCCGTCATCCTCGGCGCCGGGGTGGCCATGGCCGCGGCGCTGGCCCTGGCGACGCCGCTGCTCACCGTGGACCCCTTTCTCTGGATGGAGCAGATGCTCGACCACGCTCCCGCCGGCCAGCTTGCCGGCGGAGTGGCCGGCTTGGTGGTCGGGCTCCTCATCAGCGCCCTCGTCGCGATCCTCCTCAATCCCCTGCCCTGGGGCCTGGGCCTCGTCATCTCCCTCGCCCTCGCCTGCACCCTGGTCTACGCCGGGGTGCGCACCGGCACGCGCCGGCACGACGCCTTCGCCGAGGCGTTCAGCCGGGGCGCCACGGCGGGGCCCCCCGGCGTCCACGACGATGAGCCGGCGACACAGGACGGGACACCGATCGTCGTCGACACGTCGGTGCTCATCGACGGGCGGATCAGTGACGTCGCCGCCAGCGGCTTCATCCAGGGGCGTCTCTTGATCGCCGAGTTTGTCCTCGAGGAATTGCAGCGGGTGGCGGACTCCGCGGATCCCATGCGGCGCTCCCGGGGGCGGCGCGGCCTCGCCGTCGTCGACGACCTGAAGCGGCAGCAGCAGGTCGTCTGCGAAATCCTTGATGCCGACTACCCGGGGACAGCCGAGGTCGACGTACGCCTGATCAAGCTGGCTCGGGACCGCGGAGCGGCGATGATGACCAACGACTTCAACCTCAACCGCCTGGCCACGGTGGAAGGCATCCGCGTCCTCAACCTCAATGACCTCGCCAACGCCCTGAAGCCCATCGTGGGCTCAGGGGAGGCGCTCTCCATCACCATCACCAAGGAGGGCAAGGAGCCGCGCCAGGGGGTCGGCTACCTCGAGGACGGCACCATGGTGGTGGTCGAGGGCGGCCGCGATCATCTCGACCAGCGCGTGCAGGTCACGGTCACCTCGGTCCTGCAGACCCCGGCCGGCCGGATGATCTTCGCCTCCGCCGACGGGGTCCCGCGCCGGTCGAAGGAAGGGCGGCCCCCCTCGGCGCCGCGCCCAGCCCGGGCAGGCAGGGACTGAGCACCGCCGTCGTCGTCCCGGCGGCGGGCCGTGGTGAGAGGGCCGGGTTCGACAAGCTCTGGGCGGACGTCGGCGGCCGGCCCCTCCTCGCCCACACCCTGGGGAGGGTGGCCCAGGTCCAGGCTGACCGCGTCGTGGTGGTCTGCGCCCGGGAGCGCCACGGGGCGGTGCGGGCGCTGGGCCTATCCCTGGGCATCGCCGACCTCGTCTGCGTGGAGGGCGGGCCGCGCCGCCGCGACTCGGTCTCGAGCGGTCTCGCCGCCGCCGGGGAGGTGGAGATCGTCGCCGTTCACGATGCCGCCCGCCCCCTGGTCAGCCCGCAGCTCCTGGAGGCGGTGATCGCCGCCGCCCGTGCCCACGGGGCGGCCACCGCCGCCATCCCCTGCGTCGACACCGTCAAGCGGGTCAGCGCCGGGATGGTGGTGGAGACCATCCCTCGCCAGGAGCTGGTCGCCGTGCAGACACCCCAAGCCTTCCGCGCCTCCCTCCTGCGCCGGGCCCACGCGGCCTCCGACGAGGACGTCTCCGACGACTGCCTCCTCGTCGAGCGCCTCGGAGAGCCGGTGGCCGTCGTTCCCGGGGAGGCCTCCAACCGCAAGGTCACACACCCCGAGGACCTCGACTGGCTGCGGCTCCAGCTTCGCACGGCGGATGGCCCGTGAGCCTGCGCATCGGTCACGCCGTGGATGTGCACCGGCTGACCCCGGGAAGGCCGCTCATGCTCGGCGGCGTGGAGGTGCCCTCCGAGCGCGGCCTCGCCGGCCATTCGGACGGCGACGTCGCCGTCCACGCGCTGGCCGACGCCTGCCTGGGAGCGGCCGGGCTGGGCACCATGGGCGATCGCTTCCCCTCCGGCGATGAGCGCTGGCGTGGGGTCGCCGGCCGCGACTTCCTGGCCGGTGTCGCCGCGCTGCTGGAGGAGACGGGGGCGCGCCTGCTCAGCGCCCAGGTCGCGCTGGTCTGCTCGCGGCCCCGGCTCTCCGCCCACCTTCCCGCGATGGGGGAGGCGATGTCGGCGGCGCTCGGGACACCGGCGGGGACGGTGAGGGTCACGGTGACGAGCGGTGACGGGCTGGGCGCTGCCGGGCGCGGGGAGGGGATCACCGCTTCGGCGGTGGCCCTGCTCGAGGTGGGGTAGCGGTCCTTCAGTCGGCGGGCTCGGTGTGGACCTCGACGGCGGCATGGACGCCGCGGTCACTCACCAGCCAGAGGCGAAGAAGGCCGCCCACCTGGCCCGAGACGGGGGGAGGCGCCGCCCTGGAGATCACGCGCACCGAGTCGCCGAGGTCGATGGGGAGTGGGTATTCGCACTCCGCCGCAACCGGGATGCGGCCGGGGAGGACGCGGGTCAATTGATCCTCGACCGCCTCCCAGTGGCAGGCGTTGTTGACGTGGCCGAGCACGTCGAGGTCGGTGCTGCGCAGGGCCCAGGGCCGAGCCTCCATGCCCGGCGGCGGGGAAGCCAGCTGGAGCCGAGCCGAGACCTTGCGCGCCCCAGCGCCCCAGGTCTGGGCGAACCCCGCGGGGAGAGGAGTGAGGCGGCCGCTCAGGCTGTCCAGCGAGGCCCAGAGCACCGCCGCCTCGACGTGACCGCCGGCGTCGCCGCGACCGCTGGTCCGCCGCTCGGCCCACTGCCGGCCCACCCCGCCGCAGAAGGTCGCGTAGGTCACCCGTTCGAGGTACCGGGGCCAGCGGAGGACCCGGAAGGCGGCCCGCCGGACGACCCACACCACGGGCTGATCGCTCAGCCCCGCGGCGGTGTAGTCGTCGGTCGCGACGTCCTGCAGATGCCGCGCCAGGGCGTCGAGACGGAGGCGGCCGTTCGCGTCGGCATCGCCGAGGCGCACCGGGCGGCGCGTCTCGTAGATGCGGGAGCCGGAGATCGGCCGGAGCTCGGTGGAGCGGAGGACGCCGGCGGGCTCGGCGGGAACCATCCGGGCGAAGCTATCACCCTTCTATCCTTGACCGCCCGTGAGCCTGCGCCTGCACGACACTCTCACCCGTCGCCTCCGGACGGTGGAGCCCATCGAACCGGGCCACGTCCGCCTCTACACCTGCGGCCCCACGGTCTGGAACCGCGCCCACATCGGCAACTTCCGGACCTTCCTCTTCGAGGACATGCTGCGCCGGTGGTTGGAGCGCCGCTTCGATCATGTCACGCATGTCATGAACTTGACAGATGTCGACGACCGGCTCATCCACAACGCCGGAGAGCACGGCCACGGTTTGGCTGAGGAGACGGCGCCGTGGATCGCGGGGTTCTTCGAGGACCGCGACACCCTCGGCATCCGCCATGCCCACCACTACCCGCGGGCCACCCAGTACATCGACGAGATGGTGGGGCTCATCCAGCGCCTGGAGGCTCAGGGTGTCACCTACCGCAGCGACGGCAGCGTCTACTTCCGGATCGCCGATTTCCCGGGCTACGGAGCTCTCTCGGGGATCCGCGCCGAGGGTCTGGTGGCGGGGATGAGCGGCCGCGTCGACGCCGATGACTACACCAAGGAGGACGTCCGCGACTTCGCGCTGTGGAAGGCCGTGGGTCCTGAGGACATCGGCTGGGAGACGCCGCTGGGCCGCGGCCGCCCCGGCTGGCACATCGAGTGCTCGGCGATGAGCATGCGCCTCCTCGGAGAGAGCTTCGACATCCACTGCGGCGGCGTCGACAACATCTTCCCCCACCACGAGAACGAGATCGCCCAGTCCGAGGCGGCGACGGGGAAGCCGTTTGTGCGCATCTGGTGCCACGGGGAGCACCTCACCCTCGGCCGCGAGAAGATGGCCAAGCGACTGGGCAACTTCCGCACCGTGCCCGAGCTCGTCGCCGCCGGGTACCGGCCGTCCGTGATCCGCTACCTCCTCATCACCGGGGCCCACTACCGGCGCAAGCTGGATTGGGACGAGGAGCCGTTGGCGGCGGCCTTCGAGGCGGTGCAGCGCTTCGGCGACTTCCGCGACCGGGTGCGGGGGCTGGTCCCGGCGCCGCTCCCGGGCCCTGCCGAGGGAGAGCTCCTGGAACGGGTCGAGCAGGCGTCCGGCGCCTTCGCCGCCGCCATGGACGACGATCTCAACCTCCCCGAGGCGGTGGGGCACGTCTTCACTGCCATCCGCGACCTGAACCGGCTCCTCGACGCCGGCGGACCGCCGTCCCAGGAGGTCGCCGGTCGCCTGGCCGCCTTCGTGGCGGAGGTGGACGACATCGTCGGCGTGCTCCCCCTCCTCGACCGCGAGCGCGCGGCCCCGCTCAGCGCCGAGGAGGAGGAGATGCTGCGCCAGCGGGCCGCGGCGCGGGGGCGGCGCGACTTCGCGGTCGCCGACCGCCTCCGGGAAGAGCTCCGACGGCGGGGGATCGCCGTCGAGGACACGCCCCTGGGGCAGCGCTGGAAGAGGGTGTAGCGGCCTTCGCCGGCTCAAGGGCCACAGACACCAAGGGCTCGGCGCAGGACTCGAAGCGACCGGCGGCGCCGGCCAGGGAAGGGGAAGGAGCCGCCCCGCCTTTTCCCTGGCGCAAGCTGCGGGCCGTGGTTGACATCCTCTACGGGCGTAACCCGGTGCTGGAGGCGCTCCGCGCCGGGCGGCCGGCGCGCAAGCTGGTCGTCGCCGACGGGCTGAGCCGGGAGGCGCGCCTTCGCGAGATCCTCGAGGCCGCCGCCGCACGGGGGATCCAGGTGGAGACAGCGCCGCGGGGGCGGCTCGACGACATCGCCCACACCGAGCACCACCAGGGGGTCGCCGGCTACTTCCACGCTCGCCCCCCGCTTCGTCTCGATCAGCTCCTGGCCGCGGCTCGCGCCCCCGCCCTCCTCCTCGTCCTCGACGGCATCCAGGACCCCCAGAACCTCGGAGCGCTGCTCCGGACCGCCGAGGCGGTGGGAATGGACGGCGTGGTGGCCCCGCGGCACCGTGCCGCCGGGCTGACCCCGGCGGCGGCCAAGGCCTCGGCGGGGGCCAGCGAGCACGTTCCCCTCACCATCGTGGCCAACCTGGCCCAGGCGTTGGCTCGCATCGGCGACGCCGGGATCTGGAGGGTTGGCCTGGCCGCCGACGCCGCCGACCGCTACGACCAGGTCGACTACAGGGAGCCGACGGCGATCGTCATCGGCGGCGAGGGAGAGGGGCTGCGCCCCCTCATCCGGCGCAGCTGCGACCGCCTCGTCGCCCTGCCCATGGCGGGGCGGATCGCCTCCCTCAATGCCGCCGCGGCGGGCGCCGCCATCCTCTATGAGGTGTTTCGGCAGCGGGGGTTCCGGCGCCGATGACCCGCCTCGTCGTTGACGGCTACAACATCGTGCACGCCTGGCCGGAGCTGGCCCGGGCCCTGCGCTCGGAGGGCCTCGAGGAGGCCAGGCGCCGTCTCGTCGCCCGCCTGGCCGAGTACCGAGCGACGACGGGGAACGAGGTGCTCGTGGTGTTCGACGCGAGGTTTCGTGCTGGCGGGGCAGAGGAGAGGGAGATCGTGGAGGGCGTCGAGGTCCGCTACGGCAGCGCTCGGGAGTTCGCCGACCACGTCATCGAGCGCCTGATGTACGAAGCATCCCGCCAGGGCCGGGTGCTGGAGATGGTGCTGGCCACCGACGACCGCCTGCAGCGCAACCTGGTGGCGGGGATGGGTGTTCCGACCCTTTCCTCGCGGGCGCTGCGGGCCGAGGTGGAGCGGGCCGACCAGGAGCGGAGCGGAGAGCTGCGGCGGCGCTCCGAGGAGGTTGCGGGGCGTGACCGCCTCGAGCTCCGCCTCGGTCCCGAGGTTCGGCGGCGGTTGGAGGAGATGCGGCGAGGGGGCGGTGACCAGGGATGATGGTATGATCGTATGCAGGTATGAAGCGCACCACCATCACCTTGCCCGACGATCTCGCCACCGCCGTCGTCCGGGAGGCGCGACGCCGGTCGACCTCTGTCTCCGAGCTGGCCCGTGAAGCGCTGGCGGTGTACGTCGGAGCCGCGGGTCACTCCCGTCCTCTTCTATTCGCGAGGCTCGGACGGAGCGGGGTGCCCGATACGGCTCGGCGGATGGAGGAGCTCATGGCACGAGAGTGGCGCCGCTGATCCTCGTCGTCGATGCGGGGCCCCTCTATGCCGCGGCGGACGAGAGCGACGCCGACCACGAAGCCTGCCTTGCCGCCCTCTCCGGGCCGGCCGTCCACCTCGTCATCCCGGCGCTGGTGATCGCCGAAGCCACCTACTTCGTTGGCGGCCGGCTCGGTCCCCATGCTGAGGCGCGCTTTCTCGCGGGTCTCGCGGAGATGGATGTTGAGGCACCGGCGCCCGAGGATTGGCCTCGCATCGCCGAGCTCGTCCAGCAGTACGCGGACTTCCCGCTCGGCGGCACAGATGCTTCCGTCATCGCTCTCGCGGAGAGGCTGGAAGCTCCGGTGGTTGCCACTCTTGACCGTCGTCACTTCAGCGCTGTCCGGCCCCGTCACTGCGAGGCGTTCAGCATCGTTCCATGACCAGTCGGTATTTCCAAGACGCTGTGGGCCGTGGCCGTGCTTGGTCCGGGCCGACGTAGCTCAACGGTGGAGCAGCGGTTTTATAAACCCCCAATCGAACGGAAGTCCCAACTGTGTGAAGGGGATCCCCACTTCGTACCCACAATGTGACCAACCAGGGCCGCTGCTATGCACCCATGGCTCCACCACCGATGGTTTAGTGTCACCGACGCCTCCTCCCCGAGCCGATGTAGCTCAGCTGGTAGAGCAGCCGCCTTGTAAGCGGCAGGCCGAGAGTTCGAATCTCTCCATCGGCTCCGAAAGTCTGCCCCTGATGCGGTAGGGGGTTGACGTCTCAGGTCCGGTCGATGGTGAACAGTTCCTTCGGTTGGCGCTTGACACTCCTAGCATGAGGGAACTGAGGGCGGCTCGGGCGCGTCAGACTGCGCCGGCCCGCCACACGCTCTCCTGCCCACCGCCGGAGGGGGATCAGCGCGCCCAGACGCACTTCCGCAGCAGCTTCCGGCTTCCTGATCGCGGGGCCTGCACACGGGGAGGCCAGCCGGCTCGCCCGACCCGGATGGACCGAGACACGGTTCACCTGGCCAGGAGGCTGGCCACCACGTTGATGGTCGTCGCCAGGATCACCACGCCGAAGAGGTATGACAGCACCGCGTGACGCAGGGCCGCCTTCCGAATTGGTTTGGAGTTGATATCCGTGTCCGAGACCTGGAAGGTCATGCCGAGCGTCAGTGCGATGTAGGCGAAGTCACCAAAGTCAGGTTGGTCCTGGGCATGCCAGTCGATCCCGCCCCCAGCCTGGTAGTACAGCCTGGCGTAGCGCAGGGTGAAGACGGTGTGGACAGACGACCAGGACACCACCACACTCAGAAACGCGAGGGCGGTGATGAGGGTGTGGGCGGGGTCCCGCTCGCTTCCAGCCTTGAGAAGAGCCAGGGCCACACCGATCAGGCTGGCGATGCTTGCGCCGATGAGGATTGCATCGGCGGCGACCCTCGAGCTGTCCTCCATGATCGCCATCGCCCTGGTCTGCGCGGGATCCTTCCCTCGCGTGCTCGCCAGCACCCACCCGACGAACACCGCCCCGGTGACGTCCCAGCCGACCAGGTCGGCGACTTGCCAAGGGGTGAGCAGGATGGCAACCGCGAAGGCCGCCAGCCCGCTCACCAGGCAGACCGCCAGCCGAGCCCGGGCGCTCACCGGCGCCTACCGTGACCCGCGTCGGTGCATCCTTCCGATCCTCTCATAAGCCCGGTCGCTCCAGTCCATCAAGACCGAAGCGGCGCGGCGCGGCGCTCCAGCCGCTCGGTACGCTCCGCCCGCGCCAGGCGTTGAGGCGCCTCCTCTTCCTGGCCCGCGATGAGCGAGACGAGCCCGCAGCGGAGGGGCTCAGCGAGCGGGTCCGGCTCGCTGCAGACGGCCTGCTCCGACTCAAGCTCAGCGTGGGCAACGTCCACTGCAGCCGCTGCCTCTCGGCGATTGAGACGGCGCGGCCTGAGCGGTTTCGTCCCTCGCCCGATCTCGACGGTGCAACAAACCGTTGACAGCGACCCAACCACCACCGGCCTGGTCGTCCTCAGCCGGCCCGGCCTGACCAACAGCCTGACCGACAAGCGCGCGGTGCCGGGCGGTATGGAACAGTCCCTCGCAAGACGACATGGCACCCGATAGCACCAGTCCCGCCAATTTGTAAACCGTAGGTTGGGAGTTCGATTCTCCCCGTCGGCTCCGATTTTGAGGCGGGCGGCAGGGCCCGTAGGATGGGCGCGATGGGAAGCGCATGGCGAGACTACGTGACGGCTGACCCCGCGGTGATGCACGGGCAGGCCTGCATCCGCGGCACACGGATTCCGGTCAGCCTCGTCCTCGGCTGCCTTGCAGACGGCATGACCCCCGGCGAGATCGTCGCGGAGCACCCAACGCTCACAAGAGACGCCATCCCCGCCGCCCTCGCCCATGCTGCGGCGCTCGCCTCGGAAGAGTTGGCTCCGGTGCCGGAGAGCGGCGCCGGGGGATGAGGGTCAACCTCCACGAGACCCGCACTCGGTGAGCGCGGATTGGAGCCCAAGGCCCGTGGAGGGGAGCCGGCCGGAAGCCGGCCCCCCACTCCGGGCAAAGGCCGGATCAGCTGACGTACGGCTTTCCGACGGGTAGGACCACTCGCTTGAAGTTGGCGTTGGTGACGTCGGCAAAGGACGCGTAGAGCGCCGCGATGGCGGTCAGGATGCCCACGTATCCACCGAGGGTGATGAGGCCGTCGGCATTGGCGGCGAAGGTGGCGACGTTGTTGCCGGTGAACCAGCCGAGGGCCAGGATCACGAAGGTCAGGGTCAGGAGGACAAAGACGATGGTCACCGCCTTGCTCGCCCCCAGCGAGGCGACGGTCATGTAGGCGGTGAAGATGCCCCAGGCGAGCAGGTACAGCCCGACCCAGCCCAGCGTGGCGTTCGGCGCTCCCTTGATGGTGGCGCCGAGGAAGTTATTCACCAGCAGGTAGAAGCTGAACCAGAAGGCGCCGTAACTGCAGAACGCGGTGCCGGCGAAGGTGTTGCCCCGACGGAAGGCCCAGAGGCCGGCTACGAACTGGGCCAGGCCGCCGTACGCGGCCGCCATTGACAGCGTCGTCCCGGTGAGGGTCACGATCGCGGCGCTGCCGAACCAACCGGCGTTGACGATCGACAGGATCAGGGTTGTAAGCCCGAAGCCGGCCAGCCCCAGGGGCGCCGGGTCTCCGATGGTGACCGGCGCCGTGACCGGGCCCATCTCAGCTTGCGCCATGGGCCGGCTGGGAGTGATGACTGATTCCGCCATGAGTTCTCTCCTCTTACTGTTGCTGTGCGGGAAGACGTGCCGGTGTCAGGTCAGCGTGAGCCCGACGGTGACGGCGCCGGAGCGGCGGAGGGCGGCGCGTAGCCTGCGGCACCACCGCAGTGATGGCCTCACCCCAACGGGAACGCCTCATCCACTACCTCCCAACCACCCATGGGCTTCCGTAGCGTGGATCATGCACCGAGCGGAGCCGCCCGTCCAGATGCTTCGAGAAGACGGCGCCATCGGGCCCCGCCTGCTCTGCGGAGATGACGCGCAAGCTCAGGGCGGCCGCGGCAGCCGAGGGCAGGCTCAGCGGGGCGAGCTGAAGTCCTCCTCCCAGAACTCCAACTCGGCGCGCGCGGCGGGGTCACGCGCCCGCTGCTCCTCCTCGCGGCGGCGCAGCTCGACGCGGCGGATCTTGCCCGAGACGGTCTTGGGCAGCTCGGTGAACTGCAGGCGGCGAATCCGTTTGTAGGGGGCGAGCCGTTCCCGGGCGTCGCGGAAGATCTCCTGGGCGGTGGCCGCCGAGGCCTCGAAGCCCACGGCCAGGACCACGAAGGCCTTGGGAACGGCGCCGCGGATGGGATCCGGAGAGGGCACCACCGCCGCCTCGGCGACGGCGGGGCATTCGATGAGGGCGGATTCCAGCTCGAAGGGGGAGATCCGGTAGTCGGAGGCCTTGAAGACGTCGTCGGCACGGCCCACGTAGGTGATGTAGCCGCCGGCATCCCGGCTGGCCACGTCGCCCGTGTGATAGAAGCCGGCCCGCGTCACCTCGGCGCTCCGCTCCGGGTCGTCGCGGTATCCGGTCATGAGCCCGACCGGCCGCCGGCCGAGGTCGATGCAGACCTCCCCCTCGTCTCCGACCCTTCCCGTGATGGGGTCGAGCAGCTCGATGGCGTAACCGGGCAGGGCTCGTCCCATGGAGCCGAGCTTCACCGCCTGCCCGGGCGGATTGCCGATCTGGGCGGTCGTCTCCGTCTGGCCGTACCCGTCGCGGATGGTGATGTGCCAGGAGGCGCGAACCCTTTGGATCACCTCCGGGTTGAGGGGCTCGCCAGCGCTCACCGCTTCGCGCAGCGAGACCCGCCAGGCGCTGAGGTCCTCCTGCACCAGCATCCGCCACACCGTCGGGGGCGCGCAGAAGGTGGTCACCTCCCGTCTGGCCAGGATCTCGAGGAGGGAGCGCGCCGAGAAGCGGGCGCTGTTGAGGATCAGCACGGTGGCCTCGGCGTTCCAGGGGGCGAAGACGCTGCTCCAGGCGTGCTTGGCCCAGCCGGCGGAGGAGATGTTGAGGTGCACGTCGCCGGGTTGGAGCCCAATCCAGTACATGGTGGAGAGGTGGCCGACGGGGTAGCTCACGTGAGTGTGCTCCACCAGCTTGGGCTGGGCGGTGGTGCCGGAGGTGAAGTAGAGGAGGAGGGGGTCTCCGGCCGGTGTGGGGTCGGAGGGGACAAAGGGCTCGGTGGTGCCGGCCCACTCCGCGTAAGCCAGCCATCCCTCGATCCGCGGCCCCACCGCGATCCGGGTGACCCCCTCGGGGATCCCCTGGAAGCGATCCGCCACCCCGCTCTCGGCGATGACGTGGGCGATGCTCCCGCGCTCGATGCGGTCCTTGATGTCGGCGGCGGTGAGCAGGGTGGTCGCCGGGACCATCACGGCTCCCAGCTTGGTGAGGGCGAGGAGGGACTCCCAGAGGGGGGTCTGGTTGCCGAGCATGAGGAGGACCCGGTCGCCGCGGCGGACCCCGCGGGCCGTCAGCCATCCGGCCAGCCGGCTCGACCGCTCGGCCATCTCGGCGTATGAAGTGGCGACCTCGGAGCCATCCTCTTCGAGGACCACGAGGGCCGGGCGATCGCTGTCCCGGGCCACGATGTCGAACCAATCGAGCGCCCAGTTGAATCGCTCGAGCTCAGGCCAGCGGAAGTCGCGATAGGCGGTTTCGGGGTCGCCCCGCTGGTGGAGGAGGAAGTCGCGGGCGGCGCGGAAGCGGGTGGTGGCGAGGGACGCCTCCGACTGGGTGCCGGTCATCTTTGATCCTCCGTGCGGAGGGCCCTGGTCCCTCGGTGCCGCCGGCCCCCGAACACCCATGGTATCGGCGGGCCGCGGCCCTCGAGTGGAGGCGCAGGGCGGGCCGACTGGTCTGGCCCGGCCGGTCCCTGCCGAGGCGAAGATAGCGAAATCGTGGCAAACGCGTGACAAAAGACCCGAAACTACGCTATCCTGTCGCCACGAGAGGTGGACCGGGGTCGGGGGCTCCCGACGCGGGCCGCCCGTCAGGCCCCAGGGGGCAAAGGAGGCTCATGTTCTCGAGCCGTGTGGCTCGTGGGTGGTCCGCGCGTCGAGGCGTGGTCCGGGGTCGGCGCTCCCGAGGCCAGGTGATCGTTCTGTTCGCCCTGATGGGGCTGGTGGTGATCGGCCTGGCCGGCCTGGCCCTGGACGGCGGGCAGTCGTACATGAACAAGTCGACGCTCCAGAGCGCGGACGACAACGCGAGCCTCGCCGGCACGCACATTCTCGCTGTCGACTATGACTGCTACAACGACTACACCGACCTGGACCCGGTCAGTTCCAGCACGCTCACCTGCCTGCAATCCACGGGGGGGGCTAACGAGCCGGCCGGGGGGCAGGCACCGTACGGATTCTCTGATTTGCAGAACACGGTGCAGAGCGTGCTCGCCAGCTACTCGAACGGTGCGCTCGTAATCAATTCGGTTGCATATCTTGTCGACAACTCCACTCCGCAACCCCAGCCCATCTGCTGGTTCTATGCCACCGGCGCTGCGCCGGCGTCGCCGCCGAAGTGCATCGATCCCGCGATCGTTTCGGGGGCGGACTGGTACGACGCGTGCACCGGCGTCGTGCCCTGCCCGGCGGCCCATGGGGTCAGGGTCAACTCCAGCGAGACGCACGCGACCTCGCTTATGCGCCTGCTCGGTGTCGCCCAAGCGAGCGAGACCACCACCGCAACCGCTAAGTACAGCCCCGGCGTGGCAGGCGGCGCACCGTTCGCAGCCTTCTACCTCAATTGCTTCGATAACCCGCAAGACCAGATCTATCTGAGTGAGGACATCACCTACCACCTGCCACCTGGGAAGAAGGGCTTCGGCTGTTCCGGTATCGGAGACGCCAACTTCAAGGGCTGCCTGCGCAAGACGCAGCCCAACCCATTCAACGTCCCGAGCTGGATTGCCTCCAAGTCCGGCAATGGCTGCAACTTCCCATACGTGGCTGCCGGTGAGCAAATCCAGATTCCGCTGATTGATTGCCTCGCTCTCGACGCTGAATGCACAGAGCCGGCGAGTTTCGGCACGTGCCGGAGTCCCGGGAACTGCTACCCCTTACCGGCCGGTGCTCCCCCTCCTCCGCCGTTCTGCAGCACAACCAGTACCCCTTCCGTACCGCCATATAGCGGACCCACCAATGGGTATGATGTTATGTGCGTCTTCGGTTGGGTCACTCTCCAAGCAGACAAGGCCTGCAGGGGCAACGGCAACACGTGCACGGGGACGGTGATCGGGTTCCCTACCGACAGCGAGCAGCCGACCGGGTCGGTAGGCGCGGGAACGACCGTTGTCCAGCTCTACGAGTAAGTACCCAGGCAGACGCAGATCGCTTCGAGGGCAAGCGCTCCTCGAGTTCGGATTGGCTCTGCCGGTGCTCCTGCTCTTCCTGGCCGGCGGAGCCGACTTGGCGCGCGCTTACTTCGTGGGGGTGCAGACCAGCGACGCGGCACGCGAGTCTGCACTTTTCATCGCCCGCAACGCATCCTATGACAGCCTAACCGATTATCAGAACATCGAGATACAGGGTTCAAGCACAGGATCTTGCAGCGGCACTGATTGCTCGACGTGCATTGCCGCCGACAAGTGCCCTGCTGTGACTGTGGGCGCGCAGGCTTTCGCGGGGAGCCTGCTCAGTTGTCCGAGCGGTTCTACCACATTCAATTTCACGCCCTATGCCAAGCGGGACTCGCCACTTTCGCAAACCTTCCCAAGTGGTGGCGATGTTGCCGATGCAGGCTACACCACGGACTCCTTCTCGGTGAAGGTGACCGTGACCTGCGCCTTGCCTCTACTGACGCCCATCCTCCTCTCCCCCGTGTCGGTTGTCGCCACAAGCAGCGCGTATGTTGTGGAGCCGTGATCGCGGTGTGTGTTCGCGCGCGGCCCGGCTCGGGTCGGGTCGGGGCCGTCGCGCCCGGAACCTCTGCGGCGGGCAGAGCATGGTGGAGTTCGCTTTCGTGTTCCCCCTCTTCCTACTTCTGGTCATGGGGATCATCGATGGCGCTTGGTACGTGTTCGAGACGACGGATCTCGACAACGCCGCCCGGAGCGCGGTGCGCTGGGAGGTGGCCATTAACAACTTTGACAACAGCACCGACCAGCTATACTGCCTCGACTCAACTCCCCCCCGAACGTGCCGACCCTTATGCTGAGCGCAGCCCGGACCGCAGCCGGGCCATTCTCAAGTGCCATCAATACTAGTGCGATGACCAACGTCTATGCGTCCTATGGCGGCTTCGACGGCTGCAAGGTGACCATCACCGCACCGTTCACCCCCCTCGGCGGTCTGATACCCGTCGGCCCAAGCTCCGTCACCGTCGCTTTCACCGCTTACGCGATCAACTCCTGAGAAGCGCCATCTGATCCGCTTCCGGGAGCGCATGCCGCTCGTGGACTGGAGTCAGCGAGTGCGCGCGCCTTGAGATTCTCTGCGTGCTTCAATGTTCGAGAGATATGATAGCTTTGAGAGGATTTACCAATGGCGGTGCGCGTGCGGGGGTGGGGTCCTGGGGATCGTCATCCTTCCCGCGTTTCAAACTCGGCCGCCTCCTACTCAGCCACGGCTCGGCGATGCACCGGCGCGGCACTCTGGGAGAGGCATGGGTTCCATGTCTTTTGGCTGCCATCATTCATGAGGCTCCGGGCGATGGATTTGAAACTCGAGGCCTATAAAAGATGACATGTAGAGCATGAGGATGAGGATCCCCTCAGCTCAGGCACGAGGATGATCGTGCCGAAGTCAGGAGCATGAGGAGATCCCCATGGCAATCGTAGGCGGCCTGGACGTGCACCGGAAGCAGATCACTTTCGACTACATCGACACCGAGACCGGCGAGGTCCGCCGGGGGCGGATCTTCCCCGCCAACCGGGAGCGGCTGCGGGCCTGGCTGGCCCAGTTTGCCGGGGTCCCCGTCGAGTTTGCGGTCGAGGGCTGCACCGGGTGGCGGTACATCGTCGAGGAGCTGGTGGCGGCAGGGATCGGGCCGCATCTGGCCGAACCGGCCGAGACTGCGGATGCCGACGCGCGCCGGCGCAAGCACCGGGCGAAGACCGACCGCATCGACGCCCGCACCCTCCGCGAACTTCTCTACGAGAAGCGGCTGCCGGAGTCCTGGATTCCCCCTCGGCACGTGCTCGAGGTTCGCGCCAAGGTGGAATCGTTCAAGGACCTGCGCGACGAACACATCGCCTGGGTGCAGCGGGTCCACGCCATCCTGTTCCACCACGGGGTCCCGGCGATCAGCGGGGATCTGTTGGCCGCCGACACCGAGCCCGGCTGGAGGCCGGTGCCGGGCTCTCCGCAGCGGGAGCCCAGGCTGTGCAGGTGGCCCTGCGCTTGCTCGACCACCTGGATGGCGAGCTCGACATTCTCCGCCGCGAGATCGAGAGCTTCGCTCGTCGCCAGCCCGGTTGCCGGGCCCTGCAGGCCCAGTACGGCGTCGGCGCCATCACCGCGACCGCCCTCTGGTGCCAGCTGGGGGACAGCGCCCGGTTCTCCGCCTCCCGCAAGGCGGTGCGCCACAGCGGGCTTGACGTCACCGTCCACTCCTCCGACACCAAGCGCGCCCGAGGGAAGCTCTCCCGGCAGGGGTCCCCGGTGCTCCGGTGGGCGCTCTTCGAGGCCGCCAAATGCGCCGCCCGACCGGGGTCCCCCGACCACGCCTACTACCAGCAGGTGCAGGAGCGCTGCGGCGGCAATCGGGCCGCCCTCTCGGTGGCGCGAAAGATCGCTCGCCGGTCCCACCACATCCTGCGCAGCCTGGGCGCCGAAGCCCTCGCTCCTGGCTGATCGTGATGCGGCGGAAGTACCCGGCAGCCCACCCCTGGATGCGTCGCGACCAGCTCCTGACAGCCCCCCGTCGTCCTGCCCTCGGCAGGTGCGACCTCAAAAGACTGAGCGGTCGCTATTCCCCTTGCGGGCCACCCCATCGATCATCATGTCGCCGGACCACAAATCACGGTCCGAGCACCGAGATAAGGCTGGGCGTCCGCGCATCCGCCGCTGCACCCAAGACTCTCCCCGCCCGGCGAGGACGTGCGATGAGCTGAATCCGCCAGCTATGTCACCAACCTCACCACACTCGGGCACCCGTCATGATCGACGCTCGCGCCTGCCCGTCGCGGGCACCGCTCCCCCCACATCGTTACCAACCTGTGACATGCATCCCTTGACGAGGGGATCCTCTACAGATAAGGGGGCCGGCCGGAAGCCGGCCCCCCACTCCGGGCAAAGGCCGGATCAGCTGACGTACGGCTTTCCGACGGGTAGGACCACTCGCTTGAAGTTGGCGTTGGTGACGTCGGCAAAGGACGCGTAGAGCGCCGCGATGGCGGTCAAGATGCCGATGTATCCACCGAGGGTGATGAGGCCGTCGGCATTGGCGGCGAAGATGGCGACGTTGTTGCCGGTGAACCAGCCGAGGGCCAGGATCACGAAGGTCGGGGTCAGGAGGACAAAGACGATGGTCACCGCCTTGCTCGCCCCCAGCGAGGCGACGGTGATGGAGGACTGATTCCCCCGTAGGTTCTGGCTGACGGCCGGTGCGTCCCTTCTGGGTGCCGCTCGCTGCCTCGGAGTATCGGCCGGCTCGGCGGCCGCCGAGCGGCCGCTCCCTTGGCGCTCCGCGTGGGCTCTCGAGGGGGGTAGGACCGCGTGCAGGGACCAGCCCTATCGTGGCGGCCGGACCCGGCCGGGTGCTGCTGAGTTTGCTGCGTATGCACCGATATTGCCAACTTTGACGCGACGGAGCATGCTTATCCCCCCAGGGGAAACGCCACAGGAGGTGCAGCCAATGCCCGACGGATGCGCACGAGAACTCCGCACCCGTCGTGGCCCACCCGGCACATAGCGAGACCGGGCCGCGGGGCGCGGTCGGGTGGTGTGGTGGCAGGCGGGTGACGGCTGCCAGAGAGCCCGCCCGCGTCCTTCCCGGCCCTTGATGCTGCCGCGGGGCGGCGGCGAGGCGATCGTTTTCGGCACGAGGCGCGGGCTCCCCTGAGATCCGGGGCCCGCGCATCTTCATGGAGGAGAAGGACGAGCGATGGCAATCGAACAGGAGATCGAGGTTTCGGAGGCCCAGATCGCGGTTCACTGGCGGGAGGAGGAGTACTTCCTGCCGCCGCCCAAGTTCATCGGCCAGGCGAACGCCAGCGATCCGGCCATCCGTGACAGGTTCCGTGAAGAGGACTTCCCGGAGTGCTTCCGGGAGTACGCGGAGCTCCTCTCGTGGGACCAGTACTGGCACACGACCCTCGACACCAGCAATGCGCCCTTCTGGAAGTGGTTCGTGGGGGGGAAGCTCAACGCCAGCTACAACTGTGTGGACCGCCACCTCGAGACCCGGGGGAACCAGGCAGCGCTGATCTGGGTGCCCGAGCCCGAGTCCGAGCTGACCCAAGCGGTCACCTACCGCGAGCTGTACCACCGGGTCAACGAGTTCGCCGCCCTCCTGCGCGACTTCTGCGGGCTGAAGACCGGCGATCGAATCACCTTCCACCTCCCCATGGTCCCGGACCTGCCGGTGGCGATGCTCGCCGCGGCCCGTCTCGGCATCATCCATTCCGAGGTCTTCGGCGGCTTCAGCGGCTACGCCTGCGGGGATCGCATCGCCAACTCCCAGAGCAACGTCCTGGTCACCATGGACGGCTACTACCGCAGCGGGGAGCTCGTCGACCACAAGGTCAAGGCCGACGAGGCCGTGGCCCGGGCGGCGGAGCAAGGTCAGAAGGTGGACAAGGTCCTCGTCTTCCGCCGTCACGCCGGCCAGTACGCATCCAAGAGCCCGATGGTCGAGGGCCGCGACTTCTTCGTCGACGATGTCCTCAAGGACTACCACCGCACCGTCGTTGCTCCGGTGTCGATGCCGGCGGAGGCGCCGCTCTTCCTCATGTACACGAGCGGGACGACCGGGCGGCCCAAGGGTGCGCAGCACTCCACGGGCGGCTACCTCGCCTACGTGGCCGGTACGTCCAAGTACTACCAGGATATCCACCCCACTGACACCTACTGGTGCATGGCCGACATCGGGTGGATCACCGGCCATTCGTACATCGTCTACGGCCCGCTGGCGCTGGGGACGACAAGTGTCATGTACGAAGGGGTGCCAACCTATCCCGACCCCGGCCGGCCCTGGCGGATCGCCGAGCGGCTGGGGGTGACAATCTTCCACACGGCGCCCACCTCCATCCGCATGCTGCGCAAGCTGGGTCCCGACGAGCCGGCCAAGTACGACTATCACTTCAAGCACATGACGACGGTCGGCGAGCCCATCGAGCCGGACGTCTGGCGCTGGTACCACAAGGAGGTGGGGAAGGGTGAGGCGGTCATCGTCGACACCTGGTGGCAGACGGAGAATGGTGGCTTCCTGGGCAGCACCCTGCCCGGGCTCGAGGGAATGAAGCCGGGAAGCTGCGGGCCGGGGGTGCTCGGGGTCTACCCGATCATCTACGACGAGGAGGGCAAGGAGGTCCCCGCGGGGAGCGGCAAAGCCGGGAACATCTGCATCCGCAACCCCTGGCCGGGCATCTTCGAGACCATCTGGGGCCAGCCGGAGCGCTTCGTGCAGACCTACTACGCGAAGTACAACCGGAATCCGCAGAGCAAGGACTGGCACGACTGGCCGTATTTCGCCGGTGATGGTGCGGTGCAGGCGGCGGACGGCTACTTCCGCATTCTCGGCCGGGTCGACGACGTCATCAACGTCGCCGGACATCGACTGGGAACCAAGGAGCTGGAGTCCGCGAGCATCACCGTCCCTGAGATTGCCGAGGCCGCTGCCGTTCCGGTCATCGACGAGATGCGCGGCAAGGCCGTGGAGATGTACGTCTCGCTGAAGCCGGGCTTCAAGGCTGGACCGGATGTCGAGGAGAAGGTGACCCAGGCCATCGAGCGCGAGATCGGTAAGATCGCCCGACCCAAGAACGTCTGGATCGTTGCTGACATGCCCAAGACCCGCTCCGGCAAGATCATGCGCCGGGTCATCGCCGGCATCTCCAACTTCACCGACGTCGGCGACATCACCACCCTCGCCAACCCTGAGATCGTGGAGCAGATCAAGCACCACGTGCAGAGCGAGAAGTTCAGCCGCGGACAGCTGCCGCGGCAACTTTCGGAGCAGGAGGAGGCCGAGATCTCCGCTTTCGGGAAGGCGGAATAGTCAGCGGCTCAATTGGTCGAGGGCTCCGGGCCTCAGCGCCCGGAGCCCCGGCCGTACTCGTCGAGGCGCTGGCGCTCCTCGCGCGACAGGCTGTTGATGCCGGACTCGGAGATCTTGTCGAGGATGGCGTTGATGTCCGTCTCACGGAAGACGCGCAGGTGGGCGGCTCGCGCCGCCTTCTTGCGCTGGCGCTCCCGCCGGTGCGCGGCGTCACCGGTGACGGAGGCGGGCAGCGGGATGGTGGGGATCCACTGAGCTCGGGTGAGGCGGAAGGCCCGGGTGGCGAGCAGTGCGACCGCCGCCGTCATCAGCAGATAGATGACGTCGATCCACAGGCGCTGGCCGACGTAGATGAGGACGTCGAGGATGATGAAGGCGATGGCGATGACCCAGGCCTCGATCGAGAAGAAGAAGCGGACACGAGGATAGGCCGCCGCGAAGGCGACGAGGACGCCCGTCTCGAGGTCGAACATCCCCGACAAGTCCTGGACGAACCACTGGGGGAAACCCCCCGTCACCATGCCGAAGACGGTGATCGCGAGCGCCGGGATGACGGCGATGATGGCGTAGAAGAGAAGGGTGCGCCGGGGACCGAGGGTCTGCTCGAGGCGCTCGCCGAGCCACCAGAAGACGGCGATGGCGATGATGAGCCAGATGCTGTTGGAAAGGTCGAGGAGGGCATTGGCGAAAGGCCAGGTGAGGAGGCGCCAGACCTGCCCGGAGCTCACCTGCTGGGAGGAGAGGGCGAGGTAGGAGAGGAGGGGAGGGTCGATGGCGAAGAGGAGGAGGGTGATGCAGGCGACGGCTGTCACCAGCGTCGTGGTCGTGACGTCCACCGTTCCCACCCGGAACCAATGGCTGCGGTCGCGAGGACCGAGCACCGAGAAGCGGCTCATGGCCGGAGTGTGGCACTCCTTGGCGCAGGAGGGGAGTCGGCGGAAAGTCAGACGGCGATGAGGTCGAGCTGTGCTGGCATGGATGGGGGACGGATGGGGCGATCCCGCCGATCGGCGATACCCCAGTGCCGCCGCTCCTTCGCCACGGCCGCCTCGGCGGCGCTCCGGACGGGGAGAGGTGCGGCGACGCCGCCCTTGAAGAGGGCTCGATAGCGGGGGAGGAGCTCGGGCCACTCCGTCTCCAGAGCTCCGAGGAAGTGCTCACGGGTGCCGGGCGGTAACCGCAGCATCCCCCACCAGAGAAAGGTGGCCCCGGCCTGCCGGGCGGCGGCGACCACCGTCGCGATGCTTTCGGGGCTATCGGTGAGCCCGGGCAGAAGGGGAGCGAGCGCGATGCCCGCCTCGATGCCCGCGTCGACGAGGCGGGCGAGGGCGCGAAGCCGCTGCCGGGGTGGGGCGGTGCCCGGCTCCGTCCTTCGCCAGACGTCGAGGTCGAGGGTGGGCAGGCTGACGGTCACGGTGACGCCAGCCCGCGCGGCAAGCTCCTCTAGGACGTCGACGTCCCTGAGCACCATCGGGCCGCGGGTGACGAGCGCCGCCGGGGTGCGAGCTCGGGCCAGCTCCACGATACAGGCCCGGGTGAGGCGGTAGCGAGCCTCGGCCGGCTGGTAGGGGTCGGTCGCCGTGCCGAGCGCAACAAGTTGGTGGCACCAGCGAGGACGCGAGAGCTCCGTTCGAAGGAGCGCGGCGATGTTGGTCTTGACCCGCACCGTGCGGCCATAGCCGTCCGAGCTCTCCCGGTCGGCGCGGGCCTCGAAGGCCCGCACGTAGCAGAACGTGCAGCGGTGGACGCAGCCCACATAGGGGTTCAGCGACCACTGGAAGGGCATCCCACGGACGGGATTGAGGGCCCGGTGGCAGGGCCTCTCCACATACTGTGCCGGGGGGCGGCGGCGGGCGTCCATCGGCGTCGATGCTAGAACAGATGTTCGTCTGACGCAAGCCGCATAGCAAAGGCCCGGGAGGGATGACCTGCCCGGGCCGGTGGTGGGGTGGCTGGTGCGCCAGGCATGGCGGGCCGCGAGGGCCGCCGCCGCGCCGCCTTCCACACTGTCAGCGTGGCGGACCCCGGAAACTTTCACCGCCAGCCGAGGGGTGGCGGGGTGGGTTGGGTACCATGCCTATTCGTCCGCCGGGCGGGCCCAAGTAGCTCAGAGGTAGAGCAACGCCTTGGTAAGGCGTAGGTCGTGGGTTCGATTCCCACCTTGGGCTCCATGCGGGATATCCCTTGCGGGGCAAGGGAAAGTCTTGCTCATGATAATCTGAAACCGATTATCATAGCGTCCCGAAAGCGTCAAAGACGTCGCTCTCAATCGCTGGAGCAACACCTTCCAACTACTGGGTGCATCCCCGTGCCGAGGTAGCAGGGGCAGCTCGCCGCCGGGGCGGTTGCGGCCCTGGCGGGGCCGGCGTCCCGGTTTCTCACGCGTTCTCACACGGTTGCCTTCGACCCTTGCTCCGGCTGATCACAGGCGGTCAGACCGACCCGAGACAGGGCAATAGCCCGCGCCGAGGCCGGATGCCCACTCCGGACTGAGTCACGGCGCTAGAAAGTGGGAGGAGGCTGCATCGTGTCCTGGAAGATCACCGGCTCCTACTTCGAGACCTGCTCGTGCAATGTGGTCTGCCCGTGCACGGCGTCGTTTTCGTTCGGCGCCACCTACGATCGGTGCCGAGTCACGCTGGTGTTCCACATCAAGAACGGCGAGGTGGAGGGCGCCGACGTCAGCGGGCTCACGGTCGCTGCGATCGCCGACACGCCCAAGGTGATGACGGAAGGCAACTGGCGCCTCGGTCTGTTCATCGACGGCCAGGCAACGGACGCCCAGGCAGAAAAGCTGGGAGGGGTATTCTCCGGCGCACTCGGCGGCCCGATGGCGGCCCTTGCACCGCTGGTGTCGGAGATCCTGGGGGTTCAGCGAGCCCCTATTGACGTGGAGGAGGACGGCGTCCGCCATTCGGTGACGATCGGCGATGCCGTCGACTTCGAGATCGAAGACATCGTCCCCTACGGGGTTGAGAGCGGCCAGCCGGCCAGGCTCACGGGCATCTTCCACCCCGCCGGTTCCGAACTCAACGTGGCCCATGCGACCCGATCCCACATCAACGGCTTCGGGATCGAATACACGGGCCGCTCCGGCTTCTCGACTTCCCAGTTCTCATGGTCGGCGTAGACGCTGCAGAGGCGGACTCCATCCCTGCCACGAACGCCCGTGGAACCGATTGGGGCGAGCTGCTCGCCGTTATCCGAGCCCGGGTGGGCCTGGTTGTCCTGCTTCTCGCCTTGGCAGGACTGGCCTGGTGGTTCACCGCCCAGCAGATGGCCGGGATGGACACCGGTCCGGGGACCGACCTCGGCACGCTCGCCTGGTTCGCCGGCGTGTGGGTGGTGATGATGGCGGCGATGATGTTTCCGTCCATCGCCCCTACCGTCGCCTTATACAGCCGAATGACGCGTCGGCGCAGGCCCGCCCGTCCCTTCATCTTTTTAGGTGGGTACCTGTTGGTCTGGTCGGCGGTCGGCATCGTCTCCTACGGCCTCTTCAGGGGAGCCCGCATCTGGTTCGGCGCGGAGATGTCCTGGAACACTGGCGGCCGCTGGTTGGCCGGTGGGATCCTGGCTGCAGCTGCCGTCTATGAGTTGACGCCGCTGAAGGATGCGTGCCTGGGAAGGTGCCAGAGCCCTTTCGGATTCCTCCTCGGCAACTGGCGCGACGGTCTCCGCGGAGCCGCCACCATGGGCATCCGGCATGCGGCCTGGTGCGTGGGATGCTGCTGGGCGCTCATGGCGGCGCTCTTCGCCCTCGGAGTCATGAGCCTGTGGTGGATGGCGGTCGTTGCGGCCCTGATCACGCTTGAGAAGACGCTTCCCCAGAGACGCATGACGGTCACCAGCATCACCGCTCTCCTGCTGGTGCTGGCCGTCCTGGTCATCGCGGCGCCCCATGCCGTACCGGGTCTCGTTGTACCCTCGTCCGTGGGGATGGGGATGACGCGGTAGCTGGAAGCTGAAGTCAATGCCTGGCATTCCCCGAACGCTGGAGGGGACGCGCCGACGCCGTCGGTCTGCGCCCCGGGGCCGCCCCGAGCGGGCGCTACGCAAGCCTGCCGGAGGGGTCGTGGTCGGAGAGGTCAACAGCGGCGATCGGGCCATAGGACGCAAGCCGCTCACAACGGCGACGTCCTGGCCCTGGCCACCGGCACAGCAGAGGGGTGATCGACGAATATCTGGGCCGCCCTTTCAGTTGATCCTTGAGCCGCGAGGCTGGTGATGGCAAAGGTGATCAGGTTGCTGGGCACCCCGTCGATCGAGGTCGACGGCGTCCCTGCGCCGGGCCCGAGGGGACGAAAGAGCTGGGCCGTGCTGGCATTGCTGGTCCTGCTCGAACGCCCTCCGAGCCGGCAGCGCCTCTGCGGGCTGCTTTTCGAAGGCGCGGACGATCCCCAAGCTGCCCTGCGCTGGTCGCTGGCGGAGTTGCGCCGTGCCCTGGGTGGGGGAGTAGCCATCGGGGGAGATCCGGTGTCGCTGACCCTCCCCGCCGACACGTCGGTGGACGTGGCCCGCCTCCGAAACCCAGCGGTGGGCAGCCTCGATGCCAGCGAGGCACCCCGTGAATTGCTGGACAGCATGAGCTTCCCTGGTTGCGCAGGCTTCGAGACCTGGCTGCTGGTGGAACGGCAGGGGCTTGCGGCCAGGGTCGAAGCGGTCTTCCGGGAGGACGGCCTCGCCAAGCTCGCGGCCGGGCGCCCCAATGAAGCCGTGCAGGTGGCGGCGCGACTCGTGGAGGTCAATCCTTACCAGGAGAGCAACCACGTGCTGCTGGTCCGCGCCTTGGCAATGACGGGGGACAGGCGGGCGACAATGCAGGCCGCCGCGAGTGCCGCGGACTTCTTGCGTCGGGAGATGGGTGCGGAGCCTTCTCCCGCGCTCCAAGAGGCGACGCGGGCATCGATAGGAGCGGCTTCGGTGCCGGCTTCGCTGGGGGTGGCCGCTGCCCGGGCGCAGCTAGAAGCGGGCAAGGCGGCCATTGCTGCCGGTGCGGTCGACGCGGGGCTGGACTGTCTGCGGCGCTGCGTCGACGAGCTGCGCTTCGGAGCCGACAACTCGCTCCTGGCCTCCGCGCTCTGCGAACTCGGTGCTGCCCTGGTGCACACGGTGCGGGGGCGGGACGAGGAGGGTGCGATGATCCTACACGAGGCGATGGAACAGGCCAGGCGAAGCAGTCCGGACGTCGCAGCCCGGGCGTGTCGCGAGTTGGGGTTCGTCGATGTGCAAGCCGGGCGACGAGATCGGGCTGCCATCTGGTTGGCGCAGGCCCGCACCTATGCCTCGGCCGCCGGCCAGGACGACGAGCTGGCGGCCATTGCCGGCGTCGAAGGCATGAACCTCTCCGATCGGGCCAAGTATCCAGACGCACTCGCCGTCCTAACCGATTCCGTTGACCGTGCCTTGCACTGCCACAGCGGCCGTCAGGCCGCGTGGTCGGCGTCGCTGATCGGACGGATCCATTGCCTACGCGGCGACTACGACCAGGCTGGCGAAGCGCTGACCCAGTCCCTCGAATTGGTTCGACGCGAAAGGTGGGTCGCGTTTCGACCCTGGCCGGAGGCCTTCAGTGCCGAGGTGGACCTTCAATACGGGCGTGACGAAACCGCCCAACGTCGGCTCGCGGAAGCCTTTGCCCTCGCCTGCCAACTTGGTGATCCGTGTTGGGAGGCCATAACAGCTCGAGCCATGGGACTCATCGAAGCGCGTCGCGACCCCACAGCAGCGCTGGTCACACTGCTCGACGCAAAAGCTCGTTGTGTCCGATGGCCGGATACCTATCAATGGGTCCATGGCTACATCCTCGACGCAGTCTGTCACGTCGCCATGACCGTCGACAGCTCTGCCGCCATCGCTCACGCAGGCCAGCTTCTTGAGCTTGCCGCCCGCACCGACATGCGCGAGTTCGTGTACCGGGCACAGCTGCACCGAGCCTGCCTTGGCATACCGGGTGCCTTGGACGGGGCAGAGCTGGCCCTCGCAGGCATCGAGAACCCCTCCCTCGCCAATCTGGACCCGACGCCTGGCGTCGGGCGGGGCCAACTGAGGACGCGCCAGCGACCGCCAATTATCCGATCGTCCAGCCACCAGGTCGACGCATCGACCAGGGCAGAGGGTTAAGTCATGTTTGTCACCGAACCACCGCTGTCAGAGCCGAGGCTGGCTCTCTACCGAGCTGACATCGAAAGCGATGGATATGTGAACAACCTCACCCGACTTTGGAGTTGGCGGCCAGAGGTGCTGGATCATCTCATGGGCGCGCGCACCGCGTTGCTGGCGGACTCACTCCTCACATCGACCGACGTGAACATGATCTTCACTGCCACCGCCGCTGCACGGTACGATTCCTACTGTTCCTTGCATTGGGGCACACGGCTCGCCGCCGACACGGATGCCAGTACCGCAGCCGGGGTCATCTCGGGATTGGTCGAGGACCTCGACGACCGCAGCCGGGCCCTGGCCACTTGGGCCCGAAAGGTGGCACTCGACCCCAACTCCACCACACCGGCGGACGTGGAGCAGCTGCGGGCCGTCGGCCTCAAGGAGCAGGAGATCTTCGAGGCGACCTTCTTGGTAGCCTTTCGATTAGCCTTTACCGCAGTCAACGACGCCCTCGGCGTCGAGCCGGACCTTCAGCTGGCCGAGACCGCATCGCCGGCAGTCCGCCTTGCGGTGACCTTTGGTCGCCCGCCTGCCACAGTGCCATCCCAAACCGACATCTCGGCCATGCAACACCCATCCGATGCCAAGAGCCATGGGCATCCGGAAGGGTCCGTAGGATGCTGATGACTGTATCCTCACCGCCGTGGTGGCGACGGAGACGGCGGCGCGCATGGCCCCACCGTGTCGCGCCTCGCCGGCGTCGCATCGCTCGGGCTCGCCACCGTTGTCTTCCTGGTCCCAGCGTTGGCCACCAGATATATGATTACTCGCCCCGTGTCAAGTATACAATCCCGTCCTGAGACTATTGCGGCTCTGCTGACCAATCCGTGGGTGAGTTGAGGGCGGCCTGAGCGAGAACACGCCGCTGCCACCTATCTTTCCGGATCCGTATGTCTGGTTCGACGCCACCCACCACAAGGTTCGCCAGGCCGGCCGACTGCGCCATCGAGTCGAGGGTGAGGGGCTGCGCGAAGTTGCGGTCGGTAAGGTCACGCGCCCGCCGCAGTGCAATGAGGACTTCCCTGCGAACTCAATGACAAGCGCTCTCCAGCAACGAGTTCGCGGAACTCACGAATCGTATGCCCGGTGTGGAGAGAAGGGGTCATTCCCACTGGCGCGCTCGCGAGGGTGTCTGCAGGCAGATTCGCAAATGTTAATACGCGAGACCTCATGGGCCCTCGGATCGACGCGTTCGAAGTGGCCCGTGGGTAGCGTCGTGATATAGCCTCGCTCGCACTCGGCGGCCAGCTGCCGGCCTTCTCCGCGCCGCAGCGCGGGCTGCCGAAACATTCTCCGAAGCACGCGCCGTCGAGCTCACCGGCGACGGGCCCGTCGCATGGCATCGGTTCGCGCGACGAACTCCGTCGAGGTCAGCACCGGTATGCCTCGCCACGGGGACATCTCGAGGAGGTCTGTGTCGTCGCTCACGATCAGGACCGACCCGCTCGCCGCGGCGCACTCGAGAATGCGGTTGTCCTCATGATCGCGGCAGTCGGCGACGGTCTCGGCGGGCGTAAGCAGGCCGCCGCCCGAGGCGTCGGCGATCTCGATCAGCAGGCCGACGTACTCCTCGGCTCGGGCCGTCTCCCATCCGAAGCCGTCGGGGGGTTGGCCGCTGAGGACCCTGAGGACGTTGGCCAGGATGTGCTCGGTGAGCCAGAGGCCGAACTCTTCGGCGTCGTTGAGGATGCCGATCACGTTCGCCGCAGGGTTCCCGCGCGCGGGAGGGGGAGATGGCCACGAGTGGAAGTCGTCCCGACCCCCGGCCACGGCGCGGACGAAGACGTTGATGTCCGCCGTGACCGGCGAGCTCACCGCTGCTTCAGGACACGGCGGACGACGGCGAGCGCCTCATCGGGGCTGAGACCCGCTGCAGAGGAGCGCTCCGATCCGTAGCCCTGGAGGGCGGCGAGCCGCTGGGCTCGGTCGACGACCTCCATCTGGCGCATCGCCTCTCGCAGGAAGGCGGACCGGTTGCCGTGGCCGAATTTCTCCGTGAGGCGGTGCAGCCGTTCCTCGTCCTCTTGGGCGATGGCAAAGCCGACGGTCCTCGTCGCCATGCCTGAAATTGTATCCCAACTGCATCCCGCATGCAATGGTGCTGGTGGCCTGCTCCGGCGGGAGCGCGGATGCGCGGCGGAGCGCATCACGGCGTTGGTGTCCGGCCGGCGCACACAGTCGGCGTCGAGACTCGATCGCACCGGTCGAACGCCCGTTCGCCGCTGACGTCCCAGTGCAACCGCGCTTCAAGGCCGGCGTAAGAACCTGAAATGCGTCGGCCCAAGGGCGGCATTTTGGCGCGTTCGTGTTGGGAATCCGCGGCGTGTTGGGCCAACGCCTTGGTAAGGCGTAGGTCGTGGGTTCGATTCCCACCTTGGGCTCCACGGTGGAAATGCCTTGCAGGGCAAAGGGTGCTTTTGGTCCTGATAATCGGGACCCAGATTATCAGCCGGTTCCAGATCCGCAAAGGGCGTTGGACAAATTGGCGGGTCCAACGTCTTTCAGTTGCTGGGACATCGTGGCGACGGTTCGGGGCGGGAGAGCGGCCAACGCGGGTGCGGCGCGGTGACCAGCGGCGGGTGGAGGTCGGTCCGGGGCGACTCGCGACGGGGTTGACCGGTGCTGGGGACCGACGATCGCGCCGCTGACGGCTGACGCCTCCCGGCGGAGTCGCTTCCGACCACCGCGCCGTCGTCGGCGCTCAGCGGCCCCGGCTCTGACGGAGGAAATGCGCACCAACACATTCGTCCATGTGAACAGAGGGCAATGGTTACTGCACATCCCGCCGGCGCATCAGCAGCGCACCGCCAGCACCGAAGAGGAGGAGGTACAGGGCCACCACGATCGCCGCCTCCCCGCCGCCCACGATGGCAGCGACGCCGTCGCCGGTCGTTCCCGCGGCGGGCGTCCCGAGGGCGGCCACCAGCGAGCCGGCGTTGACCCCCGGGAGCGCCTTCTCGATGCCGGCGATCACCGGTATAGCGGAGGCGGTGGCCCGGATGACGTTCTCGACCGCGAGGACCCAGACCACGCCCAACCCGACGGAGAGCGCGGTGCCGCGGATGACGACGGCCAGCACCACCCCGAAGAGGCACCACATGCAGAGGATCAGCCACCCGACGACCATGGAGAGGGCCAGCGACCCGGCGGCGGGCCCGGCCATGCTGGCACCGGTGGAGGCCGCGATCAGGACGCTCGCCAGCGCCGAGCACGCGAATGCGACCACCACCAGCCCGGCCAGGCTGGTGAACATCGCCGCCACCTGGGCACAGAACACGGTCAGCCGGCCGGGCCCGTTGCTCAGCATGGTCTTGAGGGTGCCCCACCCGTACTCGGAGCCGAGTGTCAGCGCCCCCAGAACAACGATGAGCGAGCCTCCCCAGACCGCGTATCCGAGCAGCCCCTGAGTGGGCAGGGCCGCCGGCAGGAGGTTGACCAGCTTGGTGGAATCCGCAGCGGTCGTTCCGGAGCGGTAGCTGAGGTAGGGGAAGAGGTAGGTGAAGACGAGCATCAGCACCAGCCATATGCCGAACACCACCCAGGTCGCCGGGCGCTTGCGGAGCTTGTAGAGTTCACTCCGATAGCTACTCAGCATCATCAGCACTCCGTCCCTCCGCCTGGTCTGCGTTCAGTGCCAGGAACACGTCCTCGAGACTCCGCTCGTCGCGCCGAACCTCGTGAATGTCGATGCCGTCGGCGACGAGATGGCGGGTAATCGAAGCCACCTGATCGGGGTCCGTCTCGGCGTGCAGTGAGGCGCCACGGACGGTCACGCGGCCCCGACCGAGCAGTGCGACAAGGCTGGCCTCCGCGCGGTCGAGCGGGGTGGCGCGGATGAGAACGCCACCCCCTCCGCGTAGCTCCTGCACCGTGCCCTCGGTGATCAGCCGGCCCCGAACGATGACGCCGACGCGATCGCAGAGCTGCTCCACCTCAGCCAGCTGATGACTGGAGAGAAGCACCGCCTTCCCCGCGTCGCCGAGGCGTCGGATGAGTGTCCTCATCTCCGCCACGCCGATGGGGTCGAGCCCGTTGGTCGGTTCATCGAGGAGCAGGAGCTCGGGGTCCTTGAGCAGGGCGGCGGCGACCCCGAGCCTCTGCTTCATCCCGAGCGAGTAGGTGGCGAATCGGTCGCGAGCCCGCTGGGCCAGATCAACCGCCCCGAGCATCTCCTGCACTCGCGCCCGCGGAACGCCCACCTGCATGGCCAGGAGGGTCAGGTTGTCCCGTCCGGAGAGGTAGGGGTAGAGGGCGGGGGTCTCCACCAAGGCCCCGATGCGGGCCAGGGTGCTCGGGGCGCCCGGCGTGGCGCCCAGCACCTCGGCACGTCCAGCGGTGGGGCGCACCAGGCCGCCGAGCATCCGGAGGGTGGTGGTCTTGCCCGCGCCGTTGGGTCCGAGGAAACCGTAGACCTCGCCCCGGCGCACCGTCAGGGTCAGACCATCCACGGCGACCACGTCCCCGTAGCGCTTGGTCAGCCCGATCACCCGCACAGGGTCGGGGCCGTGGGTCTGCGCCAGCGGGGCGGCCTCGAGCGATGCGGCGGCCTGCGACACGCGGCCCGCCGTCATCGGCTCTCCAGAACGCGGCGTCGCACGTCGCTTGCCGTCATCAACCCGGGTTGCGCCTGCCAGCGCCAGGGAGTGCGAAGTCGCCAGATCAGCGCTCCGAGAGCAATCAGACACGCTCCGCCGAACAGCACGGGGAGAGCCAACCAGGAGCCGGGACCGTTGCCGTCCAGGTACGGGGTCAGGGAGGTCGCCCTCCAGGTCCAATTCGCCACCACGATGCCCGCCTCCAGGGTCAACTTCTCATGACGGGTCCATCGTGGCGCGGGCAGTCAGCACCAGTCATCCGTTGGGGGGCGGCTTCTCGACTACGTCCGGGAGCGTAGACGGTGCGTCCGGCCCAAGCGTGGCGCGACCCCATTGGGAGGCCGCCCACGGATCACACGCGAGCGGGTGGCCGTCCCGGAGAGACCAGGCCGGTCTCGTAGGCGAAGACCACGAGCTGCGCCCGGTCACGGGCATCCAGCTTGGACATGGCCCGCGAGACGTGGGTGCGCGCGGTGGCCGGGCTGATGACGAGCTGGGCAGCGATCTCGTCATTGGAGAGGCCCGTGCCAGCGAGGGCAACCACCTGGCGCTCCCGATCGGTCAGCTCAGCGAGAAGCGAGATCCGGGGGCTCACCGGTGCGGCACGGAGGGCAAACGTCTCGACGACGCGCCGGGTGACGCTCGGTGACAGCAGCAACTCCCCGGCAGCAACGACCCGGATGGCCCGCAGCAGCTCCTCGGGTTCAGCGTCCTTGAGCAGGAAGCCGGCGGCGCCCGCCCGCAGCGCCTCGAATACGTACTCATCGACCTCGAAGGTGGTGAGCACCAGCACGCGAACCCCGGCCAGATCCGGAGTCGCGGCAATCTGCCGGGTCGCCTCCAGCCCATCCATCACCGGCATGCGGATGTCCATGACCACGACATCGGGGTGGGTCCTGCGCACCACGTTCAGGGCTTCGCCACCGTTCGATGCCTCTCCCACGATCTCGACGTCGGCCTCGGCCTCGGCAAGAGCGCGCAGCCCCATGCGGACCAGCGCCTGGTCGTCAGCCAGCACAACCCGTGTGGTCATCGGGCGCCCTCCGCCGTCAGGGTCGCGACTGCTGGATCCGCGTCGGCCTCCGCAGCCGTGCCCGGCTGTAGGGGGAGCCGGGTCCACACCCGGAACCCGCCCTCCGGCCGGTCTCCCGCCTCAAAGTGGCCGCCGAGGGCGACCGCTCGCTCGCGCATCCCGGAGAGGCCGCTGCCCGCCTTCACTCGCCGCCCTGAGCCGCGTCCATCGTCGAGAACCTCGATGTCGAGAGTATCGGCGCCGACACTCACACGAACCTCGGCGGTGGCCGCCTGGGCGTGCCGGGCCACGTTGGTGAGCCCTCCTGGACGATCCGGTAGCCGGCCGCGGCGACCACCCCAGGGAGCCCACTCACGGGCCCGGTCACCTCGAGGGCCACGCTGAGCCCCGCGTCGCGCATGTCGCCCACCAGGCTGGGCAGTGCCTCCAGGCGGGGCGAGGGCGCACGCTCGGTGCCCTCTCCGAGGCCGGCGCGGAGCGCGGCTAGCTCGGCCCGGAGATCGTCAAGGGCCTGCTTGCTCACCTTCCTGATGGCGGCCAGCGAGCTGCGCGCCTGGTCAGGCCGGCTGTCCAGGAGGTGCTCGGCCACGCCGGCCTGGAGGCTAATCACGGCCAGGCTGTGCCCGACCACGTCGTGGACCTCGCGAGCGAGCCGCGGCCGCTCCTCGGCCATGCGCCGGCGTGCCTGCTCCTCGCGGCTCTGGTGCGCCCAGCGCTCGCCGGCCTCGACCTCGGTCCGGAGGCGACGTCGCAATTCGATCACCAGGCCAAAGACGGCCGCCCCCGCGATCCATCCCGCCGAGAAGTACACGGGTGTCCACGACCATCCAAAGCGCACTAGGTCGACGGCGGCGAGCAACCCGGTCGCGACCACCGTCGCGGGGGCCCACCCCCTCACTCGAGATCGGGCGACCAGGTTGAGGATGGCGAACATCGGGGCCACGATGACCGGGCCCCAGGCCCCGACCACCGCCAGGAGCGCGGCGGTGCAGGCAGCCGTCGCCAGGAGCGTGACCATTGGCAGGCGGCGGTGGAAACCGACGGCAAGCCCCGCGCCGGCCAGGAGCAGCCGCGAGAGCAGGTCGAGGGGATGAGCCCCGTGCACCTGCGAGAGCTCCCAGCTGGAGGTGAGCTCCAGGAAGACGACCATGGTGAGGGCCAGGGCGACGTCCCAGACCACCGCCGAGGGCTGGAGCAGAAGCCGGTGCCAGGTCGACCGCGTCATCGCGGGCTCAGGGCTCACCCTGGGAACGGTACGCGTACTGCCTCGCGACCTCCTAACACACACCAGCCAGGGTAGATGGGCGCCACGGTCGGGGGCATCCGCTCCGAAGCGTATCCGCCACTGCGCCTGCGGACGTAGGCGCGGGGCAGGGTTCAGTGGACGGTGAGCAAGGCATCCTTCAACGCCGGCAGCATGCTCGTCTCGGAGCTCGGGTGGTGTGACGCGGCCTTCTTGGTGGCGGATGAAGCGGGTTGCAAGGGGCGCTGCCCGTCGGTTCTGGGTGAGCGTCGGCGTTGATCGGGAGAACTCGTGATGAGACACATGACCGCGCGGGGGGCTCGATCGGAACCCCGCCCTTCTTAGAGCAGCACCAGCCGGGCGCTCCCGCTGGCCAGCCCGACCTGTGCCCAGACGGATGCCGAACAGGACGACGACGCCGATCGCATCGATGTGGCGGGGCCGCAGCACGCCGAGATCGAAACGACCTATAGCGCAAGGGCCCGCGTATCAAGGGGTGACCAGGGTCCCGGACGGCCCGCAAACAAACCATCGGCTCAGCTTCGCGGCTATCCTCTCGCGCGTGCCTCGGATCAGCGTCTTCTATGGGATCGTCATCAGCATGCGCTGGCGCGAGCATGGCCCACCTCACTTCCATGCTGCATATGGGGATGCCGAGGCCTCCCTCGGCATCGAGCCCTTGGCGGTGCTTCGCAGCACGCTGCCGCCGCGACAGCTGGGCCTGGTTATGGAATGGGCCGCCCAGCACCAGGAGGAGCTTGCCGCCAACTGGTCGCGGGCCGAGAATCGGGAGCCGCTGGTCCCGATTCCGCCACTGCCGTAGCATGGGACCCGGAATGGACCGCCCGTATCCCCGCCTCATCGCTGTCGAGCCGATGCTTCCCGCGAGCCTCAGATTGCGCTTCGCCGATGGCGTGGAAGGGATCGTGGACCTGTCCGGAGACCTCTGGGGAGAGATGTTCGAGCCTTTGCGAGATCCGGAGTACTTCGTCCAGGTACGCCTCGACGAGGATGGCGCGCCCGCCTGGCCCCACGGCCTGGACTTGGCAGCCGATGCGCTCTACGAGGACCTGGTCGCCCCCGTGGCCGGCTAACGAGCCTCAGAGAGGTTCCGTGGGCAGTGGCGAAGGGCCCCGATCGGATCGACCAGCTGATCGAGCAAATCCTCACCGATGCCTATGGCGATGAGGAGCAGCTCGACGCCCTGGTGAGCGCCGTCGCCGACCTCCTGCCGGTTCGGGGAGAGGTGCGCGTCGGTGGCCGCGAGTTCCGTCCTCCTGGACGTCGACACCGATGGCTGGCCGGCCCATCCCTTCGTCACCTACCGCCAGGGCGGGCAGAAGCTCCAGGCCTCGCTGCTGTCAGTGGAGGCGTCGCCAGGTTCGAACCTTGGCGACGTGCTGGAGGCGTACCGGCGATGGGCGGGAGTGAAGGGAATGCCCAAGCCGATTGGGCGCGCGGTAGCGAGGCGAGGGAGGAGTGGGCGTATCCGCTGAGGACGGTGCCAGAGAGTGCGCGAGCCGCCCGCGTGATGGAGCGACTGCGCGGGCGACCGCTCCGGCTCCAGTTCATCGGCATGTGGAAGCCGGAGGACGAATACTGGGGCGAGCCGGGCGATGAGCTGGAGCCGGACTTCGAGGAGATCATCGAAGCTGGGGCGCGCCCGGAGTGCGAGATGGAGCAGGTGCTTCCGGGCTCCGACCTCGAGGATCTCGAGGACGCGATCATCCTCTCCGCCGACCTTGCGCATGCCGGCCACCGCCGTGAGGCTCGCGAGATGCTGCGAGAGGTGCTGATCCAGGACCAGCGCTGCATCGACGCCCACGCCCACCTGGGGAACCTGGTCTTTGGCCTCGGCCCGGCGGCGGCGCTAGTGCACTACCAGACCGGGGTGGCGATCGGTGAGCAGGCTCTGCCCCCGCGATACACCGGTGTGCTCCCATGGGGCCTTGTCGACAACCGCCCCTTCCTGCGATCCCTCCACGGGATGGGGCTCTGCCTCTGGCGCCTGGGGCGGGCGAAGGAGGCAGAGACCGTGTTCTCCACCATCTTGTGGGTGAACCCGTCGGACGCGCAGGGAGAGAGATTCAACCTACAACGGGTGGGCGACGGGCTTCCCTGGGAGCGAGATCGCTGATCGGGGGGTCATAGACGCCCCACGGACTTTGCCCGGCTCGTCACTCGATGGCCGACTTGAACCCAGCTTCAACGCCAGTGCAAGGAAGTGAAAGATGTTGGCCATCGAGCCGAAGCGGGCGGATTTCGAATATGCAACCGCTCCCATTTGGGCCGACGTCTTGGTAAGGCGTAGGTCGTGGGTTCGATTCCCACCTTGGGCTCCGCGTGGGATGTGCCTTGGGAGTTGGGGCGTGGAGGGCTGTTGTGGTCCTGATAATCCGATCGTCCGTCTATCGGAGGTGCCTACGCCTCCGAAGACGTTGGCCGAAATCGCTAGGAGCTAGGCGGACGCCTTTCACTTTCTCGGTCAGTGCGTGGCCGAACCCGCCACTGAGAGGTGCGTTCAGGCTTCCGAGCCCGGCGTCGAGCCATCAGGGAGCAGAAACCGGCACCACACGTCGGATAACCAGCGTTCGTAGTGCTCCGGCGACCATCCGCGCTCGCGCGTGAGCAGGATATACAGCTCGGAGCTATTGGTCGCCCAGATCGTGTCCGCGGCCTCCTCCAGGGACACGCCGCTGCGGAGGCCGCCAGCGACCTGGAGGTCGCGTGCCAGGAGGCGCATGTTGGCGGCTCGGCGCGCGGCGATCTCCTCCCAGACCTGCCGCGCCTCGGGTTCGAAGGCGGCCGCCTCGTGCAGGGCGAGGAAGAGGGGGGCGAGGCGGGCCTGGATCTCCCGCATGGCCCGCGCGTAGATCCCGAGCTTGCGCGCCGGGTCCGGCTCCAGACCGGAGGCTTCGGGCCGGATCGGGTGCTTGCCGAGCGGGAGCGCGTCGAACGCCACCCGAGCTGGCCACAGGCGGCGTCAAGAGCCTCCACGCCCGCCCAATGCCGGGGCGGAGGAGCATAAAGTCCTCCCCTGTGATCAAAGCGACCATCCTTGCGGTCGACGACGACCTTACCGTGTCGCAGGCGGTGGCCCGTGACCTTCGCCGCCGATACGGTGCCGACTATCGGATCGTGCGCGCGACGTCGGGAAAGGAGGCGCTCGACACTCTCCAGCAGTTCGCCTTGCGCGGACGGCCGGTCGCCCTGATCGCGACGGACCAGCGCATGCCGCAGATGACGGGCATCGAGTTCCTCGAGCAGGCGCGGCCATTGGTGCCCGAGGCCAAGCTCGTGCTTCTCACCGCATATGCCGACACCGAAGCCGCTATCAGGGCCATCAACGACATCGGGCTGGATCACTATCTCCTCAAGCCGTGGGACCCGGCAGAAGATCGGCTCTACCCGGTGATAGACGACCTCCTTGACGATTGGAGGCGGGACCATCCCGGCGAGCTCGTGGATCTGCGGCTCGTGGGCCACCGCTGGTCGCAGCGCAGCCATGAGATCAAGACCTTCCTGGCGCGCAACCATGTCCCGTACCTCTGGCTCGATGTGGAACGTGATCCGGAGGGGCAGCGGCTGCAGGATCTCGCCAAGGCGACGCCGGAAGACCTTCCCCTGGTGCTGCTCCCCGACCGCGAAGCGTTGCGTTCGCCGACGACGCGGGTCGTCGCTGATGCGCTCGGCCTCAGGACGGTGGCGCAGCAGCCCCTCTATGACCTCTGCATCGTGGGAGCCGGCCCGGCCGGCCTGGCCGCGGCCGTCTACGGCGCGTCCGAAGGCCTGCGGACCGTGGTAGTGGAGCGCGAAGCTCCAGGGGGCCAGGCCGGGCAGAGCGCCTCCATCGAGAACTATCTCGGCTTTCCGCGCGGCTTGTCGGGCGCTGATCTCGCCCAGCGGGCGGTCGCTCAGGGCCTGCGCTTCGGCGCCGAGATGGTTCTCGCTGCGGACGTCGGCGGCCTGGAGAGCCGCGGTCCGGTGCGAGCCGTGACCTTCGCGGACGGCTCCAGCATCGAAGCCCGGGCCGTCCTCGTGGCGACCGGCGTGACATACCGTCGCCTCGAGGCCCCTGGTGTCGACACGTTCGCGGGGCGGGGCGTGTATTACGGTGCCTCGGCAGGGGACGCCAAGCAGTGCGAAGGTGACGTTGTGTACGTCGTAGGAGCCGCCAACTCGGCGGGCCAGGCCGTGCTGAACTTCGCGCGTTTCGTCAGACGCGTCGTCCTCCTGGTGCGCGGCGCGGCGCTGGAGCAGTCGATGTCGACCTATCTCGTGGATCGAATCCGCGCGACCGACAACATCGATGTCCGGCTCAACACCGAGATCGTGGCGGGACGGGGAGACAATCACCTTACTGCACTGGTGCTCGCCGATCGGGTCAACGTCCTCCAGGAAGAGGTCCAGACGAATTGGCTCTTCGTGTTCATCGGCGCCTCCCCGCACACGGATTGGTTGGGTACGGCGGTCGCTCGCGACGACCGCGGCTTCGTCCTCACCGGTCAGGACGTCCTTGCCCTGGACGCCCACCGGTGGCCGCTCGGCCGGACGCCACTCCCGCTCGAGACTAGCCTGCCCGGCGTGTTTGCCGCCGGAGATGTGCGACTGGAGTCGATGAAGCGTGTCGCATCCGCCGTCGGTGAGGGAGCGATGGCCGTGTACCTCGTGCACAGATACCTGGCGACCTTCTGATGCTCGCCGACACTCTCCGTCCCCTCTTCCTCTTCAACGGCGTTTCCGACGCCGACCTCGCCACTCTGGCCGCCGCGGGCGACGAGGTCGCCTTCGCCCCTGGCGACGTCTTATTCCAACAGGGGGCGCGAGCCAACTCCTGGTGGGTGCTGCTCGAGGGAAGAGTTGACCTCGTCCGTCGCGCCGGTCACGAGGAGACCGTCGTCGCAACCCTCGCCACCCCCGGTCAGTGGGCGGGCGGCTTCAAGGCCTGGAACGACGAGGCCGGTTACATGGCCGCCGGACGAGGCGCCACCAACGGGCGCATGTTTCGGGTGCCTGGCGACGACCTCGGCCGATGGACCCAAGCGGTATTCCCACTCGCCGCCCATCTGATGACCGGAGTCTTCCAGACCGTCCGCCAGATCGAGGCGATGGCCAGCCAGCGGGAGGCACTCGTCGCCCTCGGCACGCTCGCGGCCGGGCTGGCACACGAGATCAACAATCCAGCGGCGGCGGCGGCGCGAGCGGTCGAGGCGCTACGAGAGGTCTGTGACGCTCTCTTGGCATCGCTGGTCGGCCTCGCCAAGGAATCCGTCACCGCTCAGCAGTTCATCGAGCTCGACTCGCTCCGACGCACCCTGGGTGGGAGACCTGCCACGACCTCGATGTCTCGGGCCGATCTCGAGGACCAGCTGACCACCTGGCTGGAGGAGCGTGACGTCGCCGACGCGTGGCGCACCGCTCCGGTGCTCGCCGAGGCCGGCGTCGACGTCGCATGGTGTGAGAACGTCGCCGAGATCTTGACGGGTTCGACGATCGGACTGGGTCTCAGTTGGGTTGGCAGCACGCTGTCCGCGAGCTCGCTCCTGGACGAGATGCAGGAAGCCACGGCGCGCATCTCAGGGCTGGTGGCAGCTGTCAGGGCCTACTCGCAATTGGACCGAGCGTCGGTGCAGTTGATCGATGTCAGCGAAGGAATCGAGAGCACGCTGGTCATCCTGCGTCACAAGATCCCCGACGGCGTCACCATCATCCGCGACTACGATCCCAACCTCCCTCGTATCGAAGCGAACGCTGCCGAGCTCAATCAGGTCTGGACGAACCTCATCGACAACGCGCTCGACGCCACGAGCGGCGCCGGGACCCTGCGCCTGCGCACACGATCCGAGGAGGACGCGGTGGTTGTCGAGGTGATAGACGATGGCCACGGCATGACCCCGGAGGTGCAGATCCACGCATTTGAACCGTTCTTCACCACCAAGGACGTCGGAAAGGGAACCGGCCTCGGTCTCGATATGTCGCGCCGCATCGTCCATGGGCAGCACCATGGGGATATCAGCATCCAGTCGCGGCCCGGCGAGACGGTCCTGCGTGTTCGACTTCCTGTCCGCAGCGACGGGGACCGGTAGTCACGGCACCTCGGCTGGACTGACCAAGGCAGGAGACTCCGCCATCGAGACCCAGCGCTCGCCTCGGCCTCCGACTTCGACGCACCTGAATCGCATTTGAAGAAGCTCAAAGACATGGCCCATGGAGCCGAACCATGCCAAATCCGAATATGCAACCGCTCTCATTGGGGCCGACGCCTGGTTGAGGCGTAGGCCGCGGGTTCGATTCCCACCTTGGGCTCAAGCCGGAAAGGCGTTGAGGCGCAGAGGTTAGTCTTGGTCCTTATAATCCTGGACCCATCATCAGAGCCCGGGTCAGCACCTCAAATGCGTTGGCCGAAACTGGTGGGCCAACGTCTTTTCACATACTTGGACCTCGTGGGGATTGGCGCGACGGTCGCCGCACGCCTCCTCGCGCTTGCGCCGACGGCTATTCGGATGGCTCGGTGGGTAGCCGCACCAAGATGGAGCGTAGCCGTTCGGCGAGCTCTTTGGGTGTGGTCCCGCGGGTAAGGTTCATAACCCAATCGGCCCGTTCTTGCTGGCTCGCCTTCACCTCCCAGCCGTTGAAGCGGAGGAAGGTCCGCAGGGCTGCGAGAGCTGTCCTCTTGTTCGCGTCGATGAAGAGCTGGCCTTCGGCGATGCCATGAGCGAGCACTGCCCGCTGCATAGCCAGGTCGCCGCGCCATAGGCGGCGTGCCAGAGTGGGCGGGCGATGGCGCCCTCCAGGCCCTCGGGGTTCCTCAGCTGGTCGGCTGCCTCGCGGTCATTGTAGCCGAGGAGTTCAGCGTGAAGACCGATCACATCCTCGGCGAGGTACTGGACCTCGCCCTCGCCCCGAGGATCGCGGAGACTCTCGAGATCCTGGCGGCCCACGATCGCAGCGACGCTCGGACGTCCACCGCCTGACCGTGCAGAGTGAGGGGCGAGGAACTGGAAGACGCGGGCTACACCGCCGGGACCGACGTGCTCCTCGAGCGCATGCCAGACGGCGCGCTGCGCCTCATGCGCACTGACGACGTGCGTGCCCTCATCCGGGAGGTTGGGCGCCAAAGGGAACGGTGCGGCGGACGGGCCAGCTCATACGCTTGCGGGTCTCACCCACGCCGGTGACCTGCTGGGCCTCTTCGAAGGCGACCTCGGTCGACCAGCGGGAGGGTGTAGCGCTCCATGATTCGGACCGGCGTCGCGCTAGTGTCGGTCCTTGGTGTGCGGAGTCCGGAGCAGCACCAGGTCGATCGGCTGGCCAGCAAACGTCCGGCAGCAGGGGCAGAGGCGGTGGGCGATGTCGATTCCATTCGGATCGGCCGCCGGATGTTGGGGTGTTACCAGCCGGCCAGAGTGGCCTTGACGAGGACTTGCGCCATCCACGCAAGGAGGTCGATTGCCTGCTCACGTGATAGCTCGGCCATGTCGCTGGTCCAGACGATGGCGTCAGATCCGAACAAGGGGACGAGCGCGTTCGCGAGGCGGTAACGAGCATCTTGCGGAACATCGCTGGGCAGGCCTTCGAGGAGGGTAGCGATCCACCGCCCGCGGTTGGTCAGTCCTCGGCGGGGTTGGATGTGCTCCCGCTCCGGTTCCAGCGAGAAGCGGAGCATCGTGCGCAGCTCGGCCTCATGCTCGAAAGCCCACGCTGCGGTCGCGCGCACGAGGTCGGCCGCCCGGGCGCTGAGCTCGCCGGGTGATGTAGCCGCCGGCGGGGCCCAGTTGGTGTCGTCGAGCGGGTCGTCGGCCAGGGACATGGCCGCGTGGAGGACCACGGCGTCGTTGGTCGGGAAGTAACGGTAGGCGGTTGCCCGAGACACCCCCGCGAGCTCGGCTGCGGCGGGGACCGTCAGCGGGCCGCCGGTGCGCAGCAGCTCACGCGCCGCTTCCCTCAGGAGACGCAGGGTGCGTGCCTTGGGGCCGGACAGCTCCCGGACGTCGTACGGACGTTCCATAGCCGCTCCTCCTTGACAAGCCAGAGACTGGAGTGCATGATACCCCAGTCTCAGAGTGAGACGAATAATCTCATAATGAGAGTCTGCGTCTACCTCAGGGGGAAACACACCAAACACACCCGTTAAGGAGGGCCACCATGACCACCGCTGTCGAAACCTACCCATCCACCCAAACAGCCCCGGCGCTGACCGGAATCCAACACCTTGGTCTCACGGTCCGCGACATCGTGGCCAGCGAGGCTTGGTACACCGAGGTTCTGGGACTCGTCCGAACTCTTCGTCGAACCGCATGGAAACGGCGACGGCTACGCCATTGTGATGACGCGTCCGGGCACCGGGCTGTTCATGGGCCTCGACCACCACCCCGGGGCCGACCGCACCATGTTCAGCGAGCTCCGCACCGGGCTCGACCACTTCGCCATCCAGGTCGCCAGCCGGGAAGACATCGACGAGTGGGTTGCTCGCCTCGATGCCATGGGTGTCGAGCACGGAGCCTTGTACGAGGCCACCGAGCCGGCCCGGCGCGCTCAGGTGACGTTCCGCGACCCCGACGGGATCCCGATCGAGCTCTTCTGGTTCGGAGGCCCAGAGGCTGAGGTGGGTGGACTACCGCAGCTGCCGATGCGGGCCGGGTCCCGGCCGCGCACCACCACCGAGATCCCGCACAGCCAACTGGACCAGCAACCCGACGATAGCCGTTACGTCGACGCGATTCTCGCTGAGGCACTGACCTGGGCGTCCGTGCTCGCAGGGCCATCGGAGATCTCGGTGGAGGGCGCCCGGGCCCTGATGTTGGACGGCCGAGAGTTCTGCCACGTGCACGCCCAGGGTGACTTCAGCCTGCACGCCGCCTTGCCGCTCCCGTTAGCCGCTGCCGCCGAACGTGCCGGATGGGCGGAACCCCACTTCCTCGCCCGCGTCGGCCAAGCGCCCGCGAACATCGTCATGCTCTACGCCCCCCGCGACCGCGCCGAGCAGGACGTGGTCCTGGGACTGGTCCGCGCCTCCTACGAGTTCACCCTCAATCGACAACCTGCCGTATAGCGGCAGTTACGAATCCCCATCTGCCAAGGAGAAAGCCATGTCCATCTCTGTCGTGGGACCCAACGACGGCGAGCAGTCAGGCGGCGGGCCGATCCGCTGCCGCATCATCGAAGACGGCACCCACACCCAGCATCGGCTGGGCCTCATCGAGGCGATGGTGCCGCCGCTCCCGGGTGGCCCGCCGCAGCACCTTCACCGTGATCACGACGAGACCTTCATCGTGACCGAGGGCAAACTCAGATTCACCTCCGGAGCCGACAGTGTCGACGTCGAAGCAGGATCCTGCGTCACAGTCCCCGCAGGCACACCGCACACCTTCGCAAACCCCTTCGGCGAAGCCGCCAAGTTCATCTGCACGCTCACTCCCGACCTCTATGTCGAGTACTTCCGTGATCTGGGCAAACTGCCCGTCGATGAGCGGGGGCTGCTCGACCCCGCCGACGTCGGCCGGACGATGGCGGCGTATGCCACGGAAGTCATCCGCTAACGCGCAGACACAAAGGTGGCGGCGCCCCGTGTGGGCCTCGGAGCTGCAAGAGACAGCGGGGAGGAAGGCACAGACAGAAGCGAATCAACCTGACGACCCCGATGTGGGCGAACAACTGGACTGCGCAGGAATACCAACGCGATCAGAGAACGAAAGTGAGGGTAAGCATGGGAAAGCTGAGCAAAGTGGTAGCCGTCTTGGGCCTGGGTTTTGGGCTCGCTGCCGGAGCGCTCGTGGCGACGGGCAGCGCCGTTTTCGCCGACTACGGGCCAGGGGCTTCTTACCAGATCGAGATCTCCGCCAACACGAACAACCTCAGCAGCATCATCCCCAGCGCCAAAACCAACGGCTCCGGTGGCGGCCTTTGGTTCTGGGCGGCGCTGACGCCGACGAGCAGCTCAGGTGGCACGGTGGACTACCAAGAGGATGACTGCATCCACAATGCCGGGATAGCTCCCAACGGCGACATCCACAACTCCGGCAACTCGACATACACCGTCACCGGCGACACCTTGACTATCGACAACGTGCCGACCGGCGCCGGCCCGGTCGACATCAGGGTGCCCTCGAGCGATGGGCACTATGTCTACCCAGACAACAGCCTCCCGCCGTTGTTCGGCGCGAGTGTATTCTCGGCGCTCCCCGCTCAAGTGCAGGTGGCGCCGTAGGGGTTCCGGCACCACAGCAGGGGTCCAGAGGCAGCCAGGGGGGAGTGGTGGCGTCCACCGCTCCCCCCGTGTGGCTGGGAAACCTGCGGGAAAGCACCTGACCGGAGGAATCTGATCTTGGGGGGCAATCGATGGCTGACAGCTTTGACCTGGTGGTGATCGGAGCGGGCCCTGCCGGAGAGAAGGCGGCCGCGCAGGCGGCGTATTTCGGCCGGCGAGTGGCCGTGGTCGAGAGGTCGCCCTTCCTCGGCGGCGTGGTGGTGAACCGCCGCGGAGTGCCCACCAAGACGCTTCGCGAGACGGCCCTATTCGTCAGCGGGTTTCGCAAGCGTGAGGTCTAACCGGCGGGCGCACGGGGCGCCAAGAGGCCCCCGGCGGACTGAGTCGCCTCCATTGCTTGATGGCCGACTTGAACCGGAGTTCAACGCCGCTGCATCAACTTGAAAGATGTTGGCCGTAAGCCGAACCAGCCCAAATCCGAATATACAACCACTCCCATTCGGGCCGACGTCTTGGTAAGGCGTAGGTCGTGGGTTCGATTCCCACCTTGGGCTCCACCTTCGATGCCGGATTCACAGGAAGGGCCTTGGGCGCAGCGAGTGTTCGACACCTCGGTCGGTTGTCCAGCCCTCGGCCTTGCCGCCTGACCAGGGCTGAACCGGCTCGCTCCGGGTGCGATGAATCCCCACCGCGCCACTTGAGGTGGGGCACACGAGGACGCGTTTCAGCGTCCTGTCACAAACCTGAGTCGGGCGGCGGGCCTGCCCTAGCGTGCGTCGCTGCGCTGCCTGGAGCGAGGGTGCCTCGGGGTGGGCCTCACGCTGTCCGGCAGCCGCCCAGCCGAGGTCAGCGCTCCCCGAAGGAGGTACTCGATCTGCGCATTGCTGCTGCGAAACTCGTCGTTCGCCCAGCGGACGACCGCGTCGTGCACCGCCGGGTCCAGCCGCAGCAGAATGTTCTTGCGATCCGCCACCGGCTCTCACCGGGTTTCGTCTCGTGCTGGCAGCCGGGATCGACGACGGCATCGCTGGCAGGGTCGCTGTCGGCTTGGTCTGTCAAGCATGGCCGTGGGCATAGGGGAGCCAGGCCAGCTGGCATTGGACGACCGTAACCTGAGCCAGCGAGCTGTGCCGCGCTGCACTCTCAGCGTTTCGGCGACCGGCCGCCCGTGGGCGTTGTCCCACGGCGAGAAGGGGACGATACGTCCGGGCGCGGGACGGTTCGCTGGCTCGGCGTATACCATGACCAGGATGGGGGATGGTAGGGGGTTTGCCTGTCAGCGAGCGATGGCCGCTTGGGAAGCACGCCTACCTCCCGACTTGGTCGCCCGCACCCGTCCGGCATCCACGAGTGCCTGCCGGAGCAGGAACTCGATCTGGGCATTGGTGCTACGGAACTCGTCGGCGGCCCACCGAGCCAGGGCATTGTAGAGCCTCGGATCGAGGCGCAGGAGTACGGACTTCCTCTGGGCGCGATGGGTTTCGGCGACGCCGACCAGTTGGCTCATCAGTACAGCGTGCCGGAGTTGACAACGGGTTGCGGGTCACGGTCGCTGCAGAGGACGACAAGGAGATTGCCGACCATCGCCGCCTTGCGCTCCTCGTCGAGCTCGACCACGGCGTCGGCTGACAGTCGGTCGAGGGCGAGCTCGACCATGCCGACCGCCCCCTCGACGATGCGGTGCCTGGCTGCCACCACGGCGTTGGCCTGCTGCACGCGCAGCATGGCCTGGGCGATCTCGGGTGCATACGCAAGGCGGGTGAGGCGCGCCTCGAGCACCGTGATCCCCGCCGCGGTGACGCGGCTGGCGATCTCATCACAGAGCTCAAGGTTGATCTCCACCGGGTTGCCGCGCAGCGATGGGTCATCTCGCGCGCCGGCGTCGTAGGCGTAGCCGCTGGCGACGTGGCGGACGGCGGCTTCGGCCTGGACTCGTACGTACGCCGCGTAGTCGTCGACCGCCAGCAGGGCCCGGGCCGCGTCTCCGACCCGCCAGACGACCGCCGCGGCGATCTCAATGGGATTCCCGTCGGCGTCGTTGACCTTCAGCATCCCGGTCTCGTGGTTTCTGATGCGGGTGGAAACTCGGGTGCGGCGGCTCGCGGGGTGCACCCACCAGAGGCCCGGCCGGCGAACGGTACCGAGATAGCTCCCGCCCAAGCGGAGGACCGCCGCTTCACCGGGGCTGAGGGAGAGGAGCCCCCGGAGGGAGGCGACTCCGAGCACCAGGAGCGCGGCACCGACGCCGAGAAGCAGGCGAGGTATCCCGGCGGGCTCCGACAGGCCGTACAAGCTCCGCGCGACGAGTGCTGCGCCGACTATCGACAGAACGGCGCCCAGGGGCCCCATGGCCCAGCCGGAGAGGGCCGTGGCTTGGCGCTCACCGAGGTCGTCTGTGGAATCCGCGATCCTGATCCAGACCGGGTCTGATGGCGTGGCCATGGGTGACCTCCCGGGCTTGAGGTTGACACGGGGCTTATCTGAATGATATCACATAGTTATGCCGACTGCTACCGACGCTCGTCAAGCGGAAGCCTCTGGTCCTGCCGCCGGTGCCGCGATATCGGTCAGCCACCTGACCAAGCGCTTCGGCGAGCGCACGGCGTTTGAGGACGTCTCCTTCGAGGTCGCCGGCGGAGAGGTCTTCGGCTTTCTGGGTCCCAACGGGGCCGGGAAGACGACCACGGTGCGGACGCTGGGGACCCTCATCGCCCCGACCTCCGGATCTGCGGTGGTCGCTGGAATCCCCCTCTCAGCCGCCACTGGGAACGAGATCCGGAGGCTCATCTCCATCATGCCGGAGAACCCCGGGCTGTACCTCCGGCTCACCGTCCAGGAGAACCTGGAGCTCTTCGCCGGCCTCTACGGGCTGCACTCGGCGGGCTCCCGGATCGCTCACGCTCTGGAGGTGGTCCACCTGGAGCGACGCTCCCGCGATCTGTGTCGCAGCCTCTCCAAGGGCCTGCGGCAGCGCGTGGGCCTTGCCCGAGCGCTGTTGAGCGACCCGGCGATCATGTTCCTCGACGAGCCCACCTCCGGGCTGGACCCGGTCGCCGCTCGGGAGGTGCACGAGCTGATCGACGGCCTGCGCCAGGGGGGGGTGACCGTGTTCCTCACCACCCACCGCCTGGAGGAGGCCGAGCGGCTCTGCGACCGCGTGGCCATCCTCAACACCCGGCTGCGCATCATCGGCCGTCCCGATGAGCTCAGGACCCGTCTCTTCAGCGCAGCGCTGGAGGTGGAGACGGCGGTGCCCCTCCCAACTCCGGAGATCGTGTTCAACGGCGAGGCGGGAGTCCAGGGGTGGCGTTCCCAGGGCACCGCGTCGTACGTGCTCAGCGTGGCCGACCCCAGGGTGGCGGCCCCCCGGGTCACCCGTGCCCTGGTGGCCGCCGGCGCCGACGTGGTGTCGATCTCGGAGGCGCGCCATTCCCTGGAGGACGTCTACCTCCAGCTGGTCGACGAGGACCCGGAGGCACGGCGATGATCGAACTCGACATGGGACGGCTGGCCGCCGTGGCGCGCAAGGAGATGCGTGAGTACCGCCGCACGCCATTCATCGTCGGCGCCATGTTGGTGCTGCCTTTCGTCTTCTTGATCAACCCCGTGATCGTCATCTTCGTGCTCGGTGCCACCGTGAAAGCTGCGGCGGCTGCCAGGGACGTGGGCTCGACGTTCCTCGTCCTCCTGGTGGTGCCCGCGGTCATCCCCGCCACCATCGCCGCCTACTCGGTGGTGGGGGAGCGGGACCAGGGAACCCTGGAGCCGCTGCTGACCACGCCGGTGCGACGCGGGGAGATCCTGATCGGCAAGGCGCTGGCCCCGGTCATCCCCTCGGTCGGGATCGCCTACCTCCTGTTCGCCCTGGTCGTGATCCTCGCCCACTTCTTCGCCCAGAACCCGGCCGTGGCGGCAACTCTGAGCGAAGGCTCGCACATCCTCGCCCAGGCGCTGTTCGCGCCACTGCTCGCTACCTGGTCGATTGGGGTCGGCATGGCGATCTCGGCGCGAGCCAGTGATGTGCGGGTCGCTCAGCAACTGGGTACCCTGGCCAGCCTGCCGCCGCTGGCGGTGACGGCCCTGGTGTCGTTCCAGATCGTGCCTCTGGGCGTCTGGACGGCGGTGGGGTTCGGGCTCGGGTTGCTGGTTATCGACATCGCCATGTGGCGGGTGGTGGCCGCCATGTTCGACCGGGAGCGGCTGATCACCGGCTCCCCTGCGGTGAAGGTGACAGGCGTGGGCACCGGCGGCAGCGCCGGGTCGAGCGAGGTGCGGCGGATACAAGCGTAAAGGAGGTTCGAGAATGGGCGAAGGGACGATCCGTCTCTCGCGGGCAGCAAGCTACAGCCCCCTGCTGGGGATGGAGACCTACAACATCTCCGTCGATGACAAGGTGGTGGGCGCCATCAAGGCGGGGGAGACCGTCGAGTTGGTGGTCACTCCGGGCCGTCACTCGTTGCGTTTGCTGGGCCAGGGCCGGAACCGAAGCCCGCTTCGCACGTTCGAGGTCGTTGAGGACGAGGTGGTGAGCTACCACTGCCACGGTCCTCGGTACGGCCCGCTGACCATCGTGGTGCCACTCATCAAGCCAGATCTCTGGATCAGCCTCAAAAGGGAGTGAGGAGGGTGCGAGCGCGAATGAGCAGGATGCACAGCCGCGCCTCGAGAAGGAGATGGTTACGATGTCGGCCCGGGTCTTGAGGCCTAGGCGATCGAGCATGGCTGAAGCGACGCTTAGGCTTTCCCGCACCTGGAGCGGGATCGGGATCGGCCTCCAGGGGGAGGTCTGGAAGATCGCCCTCGACGGCACCGCGGTCGGTGAGATCGCCAACCAGGAGACCGTGGAGGTGGCCGTTTGCCCCGGGCGCCACAGGTTGCGGCTGGGTGAGGGGCGGCACGTGAGTCCGGAGCGGTCCTTCGACGTCGCCGAGGACGACGTAGTCAGTTTCCGCTGTCACGGACCCAGGTTCTGGCCGCAGCGGTCGTACCCAGTCTCTGGATCTCGCTCAGCAGAAGCTGAGGAGGCGGATGTCGAGATGCGGCGCGCCAAGACGTCGCAGGGTTACCAGTTCTTACCCGGCAGAGGAGGCAGGCGCAGCTCATACCCGTAGCTTCGGCAGCAGGAGCCATGGTCGCGGATATCGAGTAGTAGCACCCACGCGAGAAGGCGCGCCGGGCGACACGTTCCAGCGCCCTGCGCTGGGCTCTGCCTCACCGGTTCACATCGTCGAGACTTGCCTCCTTACCGCGAGCATCCCAGTACCTTCCAGCACCACACCAAGCGACTTCGCCGCGTTCGACGTGCTGAGCGCGAACTTGACCGTTTTCTCGGCAGCACTACGCTTCGGCAGGCCCGGCCCGCGGCTTTGAGGGCAGCGACAGTCGGCGTGCCAGCGGTTCAGAGTTTGCCGCTACACCAACAGCTCCGCGGCCAGCTCGGCCTGGGTGCGCCCCTGGGTACCCCGGCCTAGGCGCACCCGCGGTCAGAGGGCGCCTGCCGCGGGCAGGTAGCCGTGGCGGAGCGGAAGGCGAACGATTTGGACCGCAGCCCGCCGCAGCTCAGCTTTGGTCAGGATGCCGAAACCAGACTCAAACCGCACTTCAACGCCGGTGCAAGAAGCTGAAATGCGTTGGCCGTAGGGCCGCTGGACCGCCTGTGCGAATACGAAAACGGCCCTCGCCAGGGCCGACGTCTTGGTAGCGAAGCCTCGCGGTCAGGACCGCTCGGCCTCAGTCCCTTATTGAAGAGGTGTCGGCTGACGGCGAGGTGAACTCGCCTACGCCGACGGGGTTGAGGGCGCCGCTTGGCAGCGGCGGGGGAGGGGTGGGAGAGTTGGGCACGGTGCCAACTCTCGACCGGAGATCACCGTGCCCAACGTCCCCACCCTACTCGACGAGCACGTCACCCTCAAGTGCGAGTGCCTCGATCGCATCTACCTGAACGGCTGCGTCGCCAAGCTCCAGGATCCTGGGCAGCTGGCCAGCTTCCTGGTCGCGGTCCGGGGTGAGCGGATCCCCAGTTACGAGGTGGTGGGGCAGATGGCCCACCAGCTCATCGCCGGGATCGAGCGGATGGCGGAGGAGAAGGGCATCCCGGTGGTCCACTTCGAGCGGGGCCAGAGCAAGGAGGCGATCGCCGCACCCTACTTCGTGGAGGCAGAGCGCCAGGGGCGGGAGCAGGTGGTGCTGATCGGGATCGCCCAGGAGCGGACGCGCGCCTTCCGCCCAGTGGCCAAGCAGCAGCGCCAGCCCGGGAAGTTCGGGGTGGCCCGGGTAGCGGTGTTCGTGAACTTCTACTACCTGTACATCTGGACCAGGACTGGGGGCGCAGCTTCATCAAGATCTGCAGCTACGCGCCCTGGACGATCCGGGTGTGGCTCAACGGTCACAACTGGCTGCAGCGCCAGCTCCAGCGCCGGGGCATCGCCTACGAGCCGCTCGACAACGGCCTCGCCTGGGTCGCCGACCCCCTGGCGATGCAGCGGCTCGCCGACCGCCTCAGTGATGCCCACATCCAGCGCTACTTCGACCGCTGGATGTACCGCCTGCCCAGTCCCTTCAGTGCCAAGGACCGCGTTCGTGTCCGGCCCGGCGCACAAAGCGGCGGCCCGGACACGAACGGACCGTCGTCGAACTTATGTCGCTTTCTCTACGTTCATGCAAGCTCTGTCAATAACGCCCCACCGGACTCACCCGCTCCCGGCGACTCAGACCTGCCAGCCGACCCAACAGAGTCACAAAGGGAGAAACTCGAGCTGAGTCACAACCAGCGTTTGGTCATCGATCACCGGCGTCCGGCCGAGGTACTCACGGACGAATGTGCTTTGGAAGGACTCTTCGTGGGCAGCGCGCCATGCGGCGGCGTCGGCGTACCCACGGCCCTCTGCGCGCGCGTAGTCATCATCCACCGTGCTGATCGGCACGATGCCGACATCGATGAGCTCGATGACAGCCGCCGGCCGCCCGTCGGAGTCCACCACCGAGAACCGGTGCCCTGCTCGGGGGAGAGGTTCGTCGGCGTGCTCGTAGATCTACCCGAGCCTGATCAGTGCGGTCTTCGTGCCGGCAAGGATCGCGGCTACTCCGCTGTCGCGATCGGGACCGGGAGCCGCCAGCTCGAGAATCGGAAGGTCGCCCTCTATCATTATCGTCGCGTTTCACAGGCTCGGGGCGCCTGCCCATCGTGGCGCCGGTCAGGCGGCGTTGACTTCAGGCGATCGTTGTGAGCGCGGCGGCCGCCGCGACATAAGGCGCCGGATCGTCATCCTCGTCGAAGAGGGCCCATCGGTAATTCTCCATCGCGCGCACAACCGCCCAGTCGCGGGCACGCTCCTGGTCGACCGCGAGACCACTCGCGACGGCGGAGACGATCCTCTCCGCATCGGCCGGTGTGGACTGATCGTCAAGCAGCCAGTCGATCAGGTATCCGGCGTCGAATGCCGCGTCACCCACCAGGGGCTTGGGATCGACCAGCAACCACGGTTCCCGGCCCGCCGCGAGAACATTGCCAAGGTGAGCGTCACGATTGACGAGCACCGGCGTGGTTGAGAAGGTGGTCAGCTCGGCCGCGAGCTGGGCGGCCGCGCTCAGGAGCAGGCGTGCGGTCGGGTCGGGGACCTCGTCCAGGCGCGTGGCGAGCTCGCTACTCCACGAGCACGCCTGATCGGCGACGAGCGTGAATCGGTGTCCATCCGGCGCTTCCCGGCGCAGCCGGCGCAAGAGCTCGCAGCCGATCGCGATCGCTTCGGCGCGGTCTGGATGGTGCTCCAGTGGGTCTCCGGGTATCGCCTGCTCGAGCAGCATGGCGCCTGAATGCTCGTCGAACGCGAAAAGCTGCACAGCTCCGTCGCCGGCATACACGTCGAGCGCCGCCGCCTCAAGGCGGTTCTCGTCGTCCACCAATGCCACCTTGAGCACCGCCCGCGAGCCATCGCGCAGCGCCACCGGAGCGGCGAGCGAATGGGACCCTCCGGCATAAGGCGCGCCGACCTCGTCAAATCTCCATTCAACCGCAAGCCGGGAGACCACGTCCCCCAGGCCCGCAATCCATGCCGCTCCGACTGCGCTGCGTGCGAGGTTACTCCGCACCACCGGGTCGAGATCTACCACGCTCCAAAGTCTAGAGGTAGCGCTGCGGCGAGCTCCTCGCTTGACCACCCCTTACGGACTTACGCTTCGGACCACTTGGCCGCTGGGGCCCCACGAGAAGGAGACCGGCCATCGCGCCATCCTTGACGTCCGTGTGAACAGAGGGCGACGGCTACTCCATCACGAGCAGTCGCGTTACGAGTTTGCGAGCGCCAGCGCGAGCGAGGCGATGGCGAGTATCAGGAACGCGCCTGGAAAGGGGATTGTCGTGAGCGCACGGGCGCGCACGTGTGCGGCGATCGCGCCGACGAAGAAGAGCGTGAGGCCTCCAGCCGCTGCGACGCCAAGCTCGGGCAGGACAATGCCGGCCAACAGGCCGAGCGCTCCCGCGGCCTTGAGTGCGCACAGTGGATACACGGTCCAGGGCCGGAGGCCAACACTCCTGATATTGTTGAGGACATAGGGAGAACGCGCGAAACCGAGCGTGGCCATGGTGCCGTTCATCCCGGCTGTGAGGATGCCAACACAGAGATATGCTGCCAACATGAGGAACCTCCTCTGATTGATGTCACACTCCTTGGATCTGAGCCGTCTATGTCATGTAGACGAAGCGAGAGCCGGGAGATGTGACCATGACCGAGCGCGAGTGGTTGGCGGAGCGCTTCGAGGAGAACCGGAGGCATCTTCGCGCCGTGGCCTATCGAATGCTGGGGTCTCTCCCCGAGGCGGACGACGCTGTCCAGGAGTACTGGCTGCGGCTGAACCGGGCGGATCCGAGCGGGATCCAGAACCTGCAGGCCTGGTTCACCACCGGGGTCGCGCGCGTCTGTCTCGACCTGCTGCGCTCGCGGAAGGCGCGTCGTGAGGAGTTCGATCGAGCTTCGCCTTCCCCAGCCGATAGTGAGCGCCGAAGGCGGGTTCGACCCCGAGGAGGAGGCGCTGCTTGCCGACTCGGTCGGGCTCGCCATGCTCGTTGTGCTCGACACCCTGACGCCGCCCGAGCGCATCGCCTTCGTGTTGCACGATACATTCGGTCTTCCGTTTGACGAGATCGCACCCCTGATCGAACGGACACCCCCCGCCGCGCGGCAGCTCGCGAGTCGGGCGCGGCGCCGCATCCAGCGTGCGCCCCTGCCCGATGCCAGACTCGATCGCCAGTGGGAGATGGTGGACGCCTTTCTCGCAGCATCTCGGGAGGGCGACTTCCAAGCACTGCTGGCGGTGCTAGATCCTGAGGTCGTTCTCAGAATCGATCGTGGGTCGAGAAGAGGAGGGGGGTACGAGGAGGTCCACGGCGCGGCGGCGGTGGCGAGGCGTGGAGTTGGGTTCTCAGCCCTCGCTCCCTTCGCACGCCGGGCACTGGTCAACGGGGCGGCTGGGCTCGTGGTGCGTCAAGCCAGCCGCCTGTTGGGGGTGGTCGGGTTCACCGTCGTGGACGGCAAGATCGTCGAGGTGGATCTTCTGATGGATCCCGTACGGCTCTCCGCACTCCCGGCGGGCGAGCTATGACCTCACGAGGCGTTCTCGGCCCCTACTACAACGACGAAGAACAGGGATCCATCCACAACCAGGGTGGTCCCCTTCCGACCACGCAGGAGGACCCCGGAGTTACGTCCCGTACCGTGGTGGGAATTGAGGCCTTGTCGGGTTCGCTGACCGGGTAGACAGAGAAGGCCACCGTGGGGTTCTCTTTGGAGTGCTCAACCTTCAAGGAGATCCACGAATGGCCCACCCCAGGATGACAGACTAGGAACTCTTCGACCAACTCGCCACCGCCGACCGCGACCTGACCGGACCCCGTTCGCTAGTCCACCCTCTATGAGGGTTCCGGGTGGTGATGCAGCCACCGGGGGGTGACCGCGTCCGCTGATGGTAGCTGGTCTGTGCCCGACTTTCGGAGCGCCAGGATAAACCGGCATAGAGGAGAAGATGGAAGAGCTTCACGTCGAAGGGCCAGCGACCCACGACGACCCCGAGCCGTGCGTCGGCGTCCGTAAGGGCGACGACGAAGCGTCGGCAGGGGCACGTGCAGGCCGGGATATTGAGCCGCGAAATGAGCAGATCGAGGTGCCGACGTTGTCGAAAGTGCGGAAGGCAACATCGCCCGCAGCGCTAGCGCGAGCTGCTGGCGAACCTCGCGTGGTCGAAGGCCCCGGGCATGCACGGAACCTCTATGCGCGAGAACTGGGGTGTGTCCTGAAAGGAGAGTAATGCCGATGTAGAAGGTCGGAAGCACGATCCATGCCGTACCGGCGATGGAGGAAGGCCCTCCGAGGTCCCCGTGCAGGCGGGGTCCTCAAACCACCGCAGTGTCATGCCGGTCAAGAGCCGGGGTGGGAAGCGACTGCGGTCAATGGTCCGCCACCAGCGGATCAGGTGAGCGACGAGAAGACGAACATGTGTGAACCACTGCTGACGCGTCGAAATGTGAAAATGACATCAGAATTGGGGTTGCCCGGTTGCCCCGAGAGGAAGGCGCACCCGTGGGGTGCGCCCTCAGCCAGGGAGCTGCCTGCGTGCGGCCCTGGCGGTGTCCGGCGTATAGGTGGCGTGAGCTCGGCGCAGGCGCTGGTAGGGAACAGGAGAACCTGTCGCCTCGATACCCCGTGGTCAGCTGAAAGGGGCGCCGATAGCACCCCGCTGATCGCAAGAGGGAGAACCGCAAGCGAGGAACACCGCAAGCGGCAGAGTACCGATGCGAGGCACAGGGGCGGGCCGTCTCGTAGTAGTGATGAAGGTCTTGTAATGAGGCTGGAGCGAAGGGGACGGACAGGTCAGGTCATCCAATGGTCAACCCCGCGGGGGAGGAACTGATGGACGGGCCGAAGGTGAAAGGGAAGTCGTTTGATATTCGAAAGCGCCTCATTGTCGAGGCGTGGGAGAAGGTCCAGGCAAACGCCGGGGCTCCAGGTGTGGATACCGTCAGCATCACCGAATTCACCCGCAAGGAGAGGGACAACCTCTATACGCTGTGGAATCGGCTGAGCTCTGGGAGTTATTTCCCGGGAGCGGTGCGCGCGGTGGAGATACCCAAGGATCACGGGGCAGGGGTCAGGGTTTTAGGGGTCCCCAACGTGGTGGATCGCATTGCCCAGACTGCAGCGTCGAGGCTGCTGGAAGGGAAGCTTGAGCCGATCTTCCACCCCGATAGTTACGGATATCGTCCCGGGCGGAGTGCCCACGACGCACTGGCCGTAGCTAAAAAGCGGTGTTGGATGTATGACTGGGTGTTGGATCTTGACATCCAGAACTTTTTCGATAGCGTTCCCCATGATCTGCTGTTGAAGGCGGTCGCTCACCATACCGACGAGCGGTGGGTCCTGCTCTACATCGAGCGGTGGCTGAAAGCCCCTATGCAGATGGGAGACGGAACCCTTGTGCCACGAGAGAAGGGAACCCCACAGGGATCCCCGATGACTCCCCAAACACAACCGATAACCGCCATCGGGGAAGGGGTGGTCGCGCACTGGGATAGAGTGTCGTATGAGGACGCGGTCGGGCCCGACCAGGACCTCTTTGACCAGGCTGCGCAGGACCTTCTGGCGATCTTCCACGTTGGCGGTCTCGGCAGACTCGCATAGACGGGCAAGGAAGCTCTCAAGGTTCTCGGCCAACTTGAGATAGGCGTCGCGGTCAAGCAACTGGGCTTCGAGCGCGTCGACTGCCGCCTTCACGCTGCTCTGCTTGGCACGCAGATCTGGCATGCGCCCCCGCAGTTCATCGATGGTGATCAGATCCTCTTGGTAGGCGCTCACGAGCCGCGTGATCGCCTTGGTCGCGCGCGCCAGCTCACGCTCGAGGCGGGCGCGTTCAGCGGTCGCCGGGTTGGCTGCACGCATCTCGGTCAGACGCCGGTCCAGCTCACCTTGGATGAGACCAGGATCGGCCAGTAGCGCCATGACCTGTCCCCACACCACGGCGTCGAGATAGTCCGCCCGCACCGGCTTGTTGTCGCACACGCGGCCTCCCTCGTACCGGTAGTCATCAGAGCCAAGGCAACGGTAGTAGTAGATCTTGCGCCTGGCGGTGCGGGTCGAGGTCCGGTAGTACGCGTAGCCGCAGCGCTGGCAGGCGACCAGCCCCATGAGCAGGCTCGGCTCCTTGCTGTTCCGAGCCGAGAAGCGACGGTTGTCGGTCAGCCGGCGTCGGGCGAGCTCGAAGGTGTCCTCGTTCACGATCGCAGGCACAGCGATGGTGATCCACTCCTCGGGCGGGCGGTCGAACTTGGTGTGGTGGCGAGAGACGCTACGTCCTTGCAGCCGCGCTCTGCGATTGATCGCCGGCCGCCTCTCGGTTGAAGCCGTCTTCAAGAAGGCAGCTCGCCCCACGTAGGCGGGGTTCTTCAGCATGCCCCAGATAACCGACCGATCCCAGCGGTCCTTGCCGGTACGGGTGGGGATCTTCTCGGCAGAGAGCCAACGAGCCAGCTCGCCGATCGATACCTGCTCCTCGGTGTAGCGGCGGAAGATCTCGCGGATGACCTGGGCTTCATCCTCGGCGATCTCGTAGCGGGCTTCGGAGAGCTCGGTGCGGCGGATGTAGCGATACCCATAAGGGGCGCCGCCCAGCACGTTGACCACACCCGCCCGGGCACGAAAGGCCTTGCCACGCCGCGTGCGCTCCATGATCAAAGCACGTTCATACTCCGCCACCATGCCTTGGAACTGGAGCAGCATCTCGTCCTCTGGGCTCTCCACCTTGCGGGCGTTGAGGAAGCGTACCTCGGTCCCGGACTTGTTGAACTCATCGATCAGCAACGTCTGGTAGGCGAGCTTCCGGGCCAGCCGGTCCGGTGAGTAGCAGAGCACCACGTCCACCGGCACCTGGGCGGCCAGGTCGCGCAGCCGCTCCAGAGCCGGGCGGATCAGGGTGGCGCCGGTGTAGCCCTCATCCTTGAAGATCCAGTCGCGCGGGACGTCAAGTTCCCCCTGCTCGGCTGCCTGCTTCAGCGCGGCGACCTGCGAGCCGATCGTCTGCTCCTCCTTCTGCCGTGCCCCCGAGACCCGGGCGTAGATGGCTGCGCTTGTCATGCTCCCTCCTGTCGTCTATACGCCCCCGCCGCTCGGAGACGAGGATCCGGTATGCCTGGGCCAGCAGCTGCTCGCCAGAGCGGTCGAAGACGAACTCCGCGGCGACCCCGCGCTCGGCCTCAGGCGCCACGGTGATGGCGCTCCAAGAACTCCGCCAAGGCTGCTGCGACCAGGGAAGAGATGCTCTGTTCGGTGGCTCGCGCCACGCTCCGCACCTGGCGGGCGAGGGCCACCGGGAGCTTCACGGTGAAGACGGTCTTGGGCCCGGGCACCTCCATGGTCCCCTCGTCGCGGGCCCGTTCGACGTAGCGGCGCGCCTGGCGCTCGGAGAGGCGATACCGGTGGGCGAGGTCCCGCGTAGCCTGGATCAGGTCGGCTCCGCCGGCGAGGAGCTCGCTGGCGGCGTTTACCCGCCGCGCCACCTGCTCGGCCCTCGCCCGCCGGCCATCTGGCATGTCTCTTATATACTACCCTAAGTGTCACGGAATAGGGCTCCTCCGGCGCGGCTGCCTGAATGGCTTCTCCCCACGCCGGTACGCCAGTGCGACCTCGAACTCGAAGTTCGCTATTGTGTTGGGGGAGTCATCTCGCCCGTCCTAGCCAACCTGTTCATGCACTACGCGTTGGATAGCTGGATGGCCCGGGAGCACCCGGACTGTCCATTCGAGCGTTATGCAGATGATAGTGTTGTCCACTGCAAAACCGAGAACCAGGCTCAAAACTTGTTGAGCGCGATCGAGAAACGGCTTGAGTCCCTTGGCCTCAGGCTGCATCCTGACAAGACGAAGATCGTCTACTGCAAAGACGGCAATCGTCGGGGTGAGGCGGAGCACACTAGCTTCGACTACCTCGGCTATACCTTTCGGGTGCGTCGTGCCTTTGGTCGGCGAGGGCCCTTCATGGGCTTTCTCCCGGCGATGAGTAACACGGCGTGGAAGTCGGTCGGCAAGACGATGCGGAGCTGGCATCTTAATCGACGGAGTGGAACGGACCTATCCGGTCTTGCCGGGGCCATCAACGCCCAGGTTCGGGGCTGGATCAACTATTACGGGGCCTTCTATCGCTCCGAGTTGCGCTCCCTGGCGCTGCGCATTGACGAGCATGTCATCCGATGGGCAATGCAGAAGTTCAAGCGACTGCGTGGGCAGCCGGGTAAGGCGTGGGCATGGTTGAGGGCTGTCCGACAGCATCAGCCACGGCTCTTTGCCCACTGGTATCTGCTTGCGCGGACCCACAGCCGACCTGTGGGGGCCGGATGAGGTGAGAGCTTCATGTCCGGTCCTGGGAGAGCCGGGAGGGGAGGTTCCTCCCGGCTACTCACCAGATCCCGGGCTCGTCCGCTCGGCTGATCACCGGGCGGGCCGCTCAGAGAAGGCTGAGGCCGCACGGCTGAGATGAACGAGCCCGGGAAGTCTGACAGCCCTGTACTACCTGCGAAGTCGCCGAACAAGGCCGTGGCTGCGGAGGCGGTGGAGGAAAGGGGGCTGGCCCAGGGGAACACGATCGGCACCACACACCCCGAACTCAGCGTCGGTCTGGGTGTGTCCCAGGGGCTGGATCGTGTGCGCAAAGCAGCACGGAAGGACAAGGAAACACGGTTCACAGCGCTGCTGCACCATGTCAACGTCGATCGCCTCCGGGAGGCGTACCGGGCACTCAGCCCGCAGGCGGCTCCGGGGGTGGACGGGGTTACGTGGGCGGCCTACGGAATGGACCTGGAGGCAAACCTCCAGAACCTGCACGCAAGGGTGCATTGCGGCAGCTACCGGGCGCAGCCCTCACGGCGGGCGTACATACCCAAGGCGGACGGGCGGCAACGGCCGCTCGGCATCGCGGCGCTGGAGGATAAGGTCGTCCAGCGAGCCGTCGTCGAGGTCTTGAACGCCATCTACGAGGTGGACTTCGTCGGCTTCTCTTACGGATGCCGGCCAGGGCGTGGCCCACACAACGCGCTGGACGCGCTTGCCACCGGGATCCTGCGGAAGAAGGTGACCTGGGTGCTCGACGCAGACCTCTGCGACTTCTTCTCCAAGTGTGATCGAACCTGGATGATGAAGTTTCTCGAGCACCGGATTGGGGACAGGCGGATTCTGCGCCTCATCCAGAAATGGTTGAAGGCAGGGATCGTTGAGGACGGAAGCTGGTCGATGGATTCGGCCGGGGTGGTGCAGGGAGCATCGGTTTCACCGCTGCTCGCCAACATCTACCTCCACTATGCATTCGACCAGTGGGCACACCAGTGGAGGAAGCGATACGCTCACGGTGACGTGGTCATCGTGAGGTACGTCGATGACTGTGCGCCACGAACGCTGAAGGAGGACTTCATGGGGTAGATGAATCCACCGGAGGCGATGCTGGCTGAATGCCGGGTCGAGGGACCGGGTCCGGACGCGGTGCGGCCGACCGCCACGGGATCAGCTCGCAGACATCACTGCTCGCAACTCGGCTGCGGATTCGCGGATGATCTCCGACAGCGACCGCTCATCGGAACCTCCGCTCCAAAGGTCGAAGGCGACCCTGAAGATGGCGATCCCGGCCTCCGCCGCCAGGGTCGCAGCGGGCTCGGGGACTCCGCGCTGGCGCAGGGCGCCGGCCAGGGCGGCGGCGAGCGTGGCCAGCTTGATCAGCTCCCGCTCCTGCAGCTCGGGGTTGGCCGTGATGATCACCTGGCGCTGCCTGACGACGGCGCGTCGCTCCTCGAAGGCTGCCGCAGCCCCGACCAGGGCGGCGGTGATCACCTCGATCGGCGGCAGGGACGGGGCCGCCTCGATGACCAAGCGCACCAGGAGGTCCTGCAGGTGGGCTGAGCCCGCGAAGAGCACCTCGCGCTTGTCGGCATAGTGCCGAAAGAACGTCCGCTCGGTGAGCCCGGCTCGCTCCGCAATCTCCGCCACCGTGGTGCTCTCGAAGCCGCGCTCCTGATACAGCTCCATCGCCGCGTGCTCGAGGCGCTCGGTCGCGCCGGCTGGCCACCGACCCATGCCGTGATCCTACCCGATGACAGCGGTTGACATCATCCCGCCGGAGATGGTACCCTAACGTCAGTCGCTGACATCAGGCTGTGGCAACGAGCCCCGCGGCAGCCGGCGACCAGGTGGAGGTTCTGTCAATGCGCGTGTTTGTCACCGGTGGATCCGGCCTCATCGGCTCCGCCGTGGTTGCCGAGCTACTCGGCAACGGCCACAGTGTCGTTGCGCTCGCTCGCTCCGACGCCTCTGCGCTCGCCCTCGAGACCGCGGGCGCCGAGCCCTTGCGAGGGACGCTCGCCGACCTGGACTCCCTCCGCGCCGGCGCGGCGCAGGCCGACGGAGTGATCCACCTGGCTTTCGGCAACGACTTCAGCAGCGCTGATGCTCTCGCGAAGGCGGTCGCCGAGGAGAGCGCCGCCCTCGCGACCCTGGGCGAGGAGCTCATCGGCAGCGACCGTCCTCTGGTAACCGTCTCGGGCACCCCACCTGTGCCGGGCCGGATCTCCACAGAGGCCGACCCGCTCCGGGCGGACGGGCCCGTTGGCGGGCGCGCCCGCTCCGTCACGGCGGTCCTCGGCTTGGCCCCGCGACGGGTTCGGAGCAGCGCCGTGCGCATGCCCCGCACCGTCCACAACCAAGGGCAAGGCGGGTTCGCCGGCCTGCTGACCCACATGGCACGCCGGAGCGGAGTGTCCGGCTACCCGGGCGACGGCACCCAACGCTGGCCAGCCGTGCACGCGCTCGACGCGGCCGCGCTCTTTCGGCTCGCTCTGGAGCTGGCGCCAGCCGGGACCTCCTGGCACGCCGTGGCCGACGAGGGCGACCCAGTCCGCGACATCGCAGAGGTCATCGGCCGGCGGCTCGGGCTGCCCGTCGAAGCAATGCCTGACGAAGCCTTCGGACCCCTGGGCCCGATCTTCGCGACCGACCAGCCCTCTTCCAGTACCTACACCCAAGAGGCCCTCGGCTGGAAGCCGACGCGCCCGAGCCTCCTCCAGGACCTCGAGAACATCCGGCCCTGACAGATCACCTCCTCGAGGTCGGTGATGCTTCCTCAAAGGATGGTGGAGCTCTTTCCCTCTTGGGCCCTCTCAGATACCACGCCCCTGGACGATGACGGCGAAGGAGGAACAGCAGTGAGTTGTGAAGTCCGCGACTCGGAGATCGCAGGCGAGCTGCTGGCTGGATTTGTTGATGCCTGGAACCGGCGTGACATGGGCGCCCTCGGGGACGCATTCGGCGAAGACGCGGGATTCGTCGACGTTCGCGGAACCTTCTTCAGGGGCCGTGACGTGAACCAGAGGCAGCACGCAGACGAGATTGACGGGCCGTACCAGGACTCGGTCCTGCGCGGTGAAGTCGTTGACGCGCGACAACCTGTGCCAGGTGTGATCGTGGGTCACGCCAAGATGGAGTTGAACATCGCCGGCGATAGTCGACGCGCGTTGCTGACCTTCGTGATCGAACGACGCGCCGACGTCTGGCGGATAACTGAGGCTCACAACTCGATCGTATCGCCGCCCACCAGCCAAGCTAAGCCTGGAAACGCTGACCAGCACTGATGGGGGGCGGTGGATACGAGACCGAGACTCCTGCTGGTACGCGCCGATGAGGCTTGCGCCCCGCTGCTCCTCGGCTCGGTCGGGAACGATCAGGTCGGTGCGGGACACCGCTCCGACCAGTGGTGAGCCGCCGGAGAATGTCGCAACCGGGCGGTTGCCGTTGAGGAGCAGGTAGGCCGAGGTGCTCGGGGATGTGGCCGGGCGTGGCCAGAGCTCGGAGCGTGAGACCTCCGAGGTCGACGTCGTCGCCATTCTGCAGTCCGCGGTGGGGGTAAGCCGTGGCTCCCGCGCCGGAGGCCAGAGCCTCGGCCCACCGCGCCTGCAGCAGCTCCCGGCTGCTGGAGACGAAGTCGGCATGGAGGTGGGTCTCGGGGGTGAAGCCGATCGCCAGCCCACGGCGCTCCGCTCTCGCCAAGTAGGGGCCGGGGTGGCGGGGTCAACCACCCGGGGCGCGGCGATCGTCCAGGTCGACGAGGTACGCGGAGTTGCCTAGACCCTCGTCGACGAGAGCGAGGGGATCCCGGGGTGTGCTCAGTCGACCGGCACGAGGCTGTCACATTCCAGGCTGGCTACCACCTACCAGACGAGGGCTGAGCTCACCAAAGCCGCGATTCGCCTCCGGGTGCTCGGCCAACACCCGAGTCGAACCGCGCTGCAACCTTGGTGAAAGAACTTCAAATGCGTTGGTCGTTGCTCCGCTGGGCGGCGCTCGCGTATTCGGATCCGGCCTCGCCATGGCCAACGCCTTGGTAAGGCTTACGCAACTGACTGCACCTCATGTGTCCGATCGATAGAAGAAACCTCGCCCGGCTTGACGGCCACCGGTTCGTCGAGAGGTCGCTTGCGGGACCGGTATGCTGCATACATGCAGGCCGGGCTGTACCATTTCCGTCGCCGGCCCGGCGTCGCCCAAGTCGTGAGGAGGCCGATCCCGCAGCGCTGGCACACCTCCTGTGGCAAGTTGGGAGGGGGCTCGTAGAGCCGCCGCCCATTGTCATCGTACACGTGCCCCACCAACAGGCCCCGGCTCTCATGGGCCCTGACGGTCTGGGGGTGGATGCGCAGTGTCGCCGCTGTCTCGACGGCGGTGAGCATGCCCTTCTCGCGCAATCGCATGAAGCGGCTACGCAGTCCGTAGGCATAGCGGAGGTGATGGACATTCACTGAGGTGAACTCATCGCCGAGGGCGGGCCTGATGCCGCGCCCGTTGAGGATGGACGCGATCTCGGAGTCGGTGTGCTCGTCGATGAGACGGTCCACCTCGGCGACAACGTCAGGGTGGGTCTTCCTGAGAAGCGGCGCCGGAAGCGGGAGGGGGAGGTGGAGGCTGCGGGTTGCGCCACCACGAAAGCGGACATGGGCCACGATCTCGTCGGCTCGGAGCAGGGTAACGTCCTCGATCAGGAGCCGGACCATGCGCTTGCGCTCCCGTTGCGGCACGTGCGGATCGTTCCAGAGTCGCGGGAAGTCGGCAGCGAGGCTGGCGATCTCCTGACGTTGCTGGTCGCTGACCAGGCGACCATCTTCCTGACGCTGGCGGTCGTAGTCCGCCTGGGCGTCGGCTTTGTACAGCAGGCGGAGTAGTCGGGTGCCCGCGGCATGGTCCTCGACCTGGTCGATGAGAAGCCGGATGGCCGAGGCTGCTGGCGCTGCCGCATTTACCGGCGCCACCTTGAGCTGGCGCTGCGGGCGGTGGGAATGAGATCCGCGCAGCGCCCCAGCCTCTGCTCGGGCGTCCTGAGGAGCAAATTGATGCTTCTATGGTTTGTCAAGCAGCCCGGGCAAGTTCGCGGTCGGCGACGATGACTCGGAAGACCTCACGTGCGACGTAGCGCTTGAGGCAGCGGATGATCTCCTTCTTGGAGAGGCCCTCGGCGGTTCTGCGGGCCACGTAGTCCCTGGTCGGCTGATGCCACCGGAGGCGACCGATGACGATGCGCCAGAGGGCGTTGTTGGCCTGCCTGTTGCCGCCGCGGTTGAGCCGATGGCGGCCGGTCGTCTTGCCGGATGAGGCTGGCAGCGGCGCCACGCCGCAGAGCTGCGCGAAGCTGGCCTCGGAGCGCAGCCTCTCGGGGTTGTCGCCAGCGGCCACCAGGAGTGCTCCGGCCACGTCGGGGCCGACGCCCTTGAGGGCACACAGCTCGGGCGCGACCTCCTGGGTGAGACGCTCGAGCTCGACGTTCAGCGTGGCGATCTCGTCGCTGAGGTGCTGATGGCGTCGCGCCAGAACCCGCAGGGCCATCTTGGCCGCCGCCGTGGGTGTGGTGATCGGTCCGGGCCGGAAGGCCGCCAGGGTCTCGATGAGACTCCGGCCAGTGAGCGAGCGCAGCTGCTCGCGGAGATCAGCCGGCGCCGTGACCAGCAGGGAGTGCATCTGGTTGACGATCTGCGTGCTGCCGTGGACGGCCGAGCGGCGCGCCACCCGCAAGGTTCGGATCATGCCCACCCTGTCCTCGTCGCTCTTGGGGACCGAGGATGCTTCGCCGGAGAGCACTGCCCGCGCGGCCGCCTCGGCGTCGATGGGATCCGACTTGCCGCGTGCATGACGGGTCTGGCGGTTGGGCCGGTTGATCTCGATCACCGTGCAGCCGGCACGACGCAGGTGGCGTGCCAGACCGGCACCGTAGGCGCCGGTACCCTCGACGCCGAAGCGAGGCGTCGCATCACCGAACGCTTGGGCCCAGCGCAACAGGCGACCGTAGCCGGCGGGCGTGGTGGGGATCTGGAGATGGCCCAGCGGCCGCCCGAGATCGCTGGTGAAGGCTGCAGCCACATGGACCTCGCCATGGGTGTCGACGCCGACGGTGATGCCGACGGCGGGGTCGTGTGCCATGCTTATCGATGCCATCCTCATGTCCTCAACACCCCCGCTCTGCGGGGCCTGACTGGGGTTGGTGAGTCAGTGGGGCGGGCGGACAGGACTGAAACGGGTCCGCAGGGCGCGCTTCTATAAGGTCACGTCCCGTCCCCACTGACGACACCGGCGAACCCCCCGGTGAACGGGTCGACAGATCAATTTGAGGGCACTACGGGGCCGGTCAAGTGGGTGGGTCAGGCCCGTGCGGAAGGTTCACCGGTGCCGATGATGAACATCCCACCGGCTACGGCGGCACCGGGCTGGCACCGGGAGTTCTGCACACCGTCCACAGATGTTCAGCCCCCCTCTCCCGCACCCTCACCCCCCGGCTACGACTACTACTTGTCCTCACCCCCAGATTGTTTCAGTCAGGAGGCGCAGACGGAGATCTGTACCGGCCGTGGAATGGAGCGCCCGAGCCTACGCCTGGACGATGATGAGCATGACCGGCTGATGACGTCAGGACTACCGACAGAATCAAGGAGAGGCCGAGATGGCGACGATACGGGTGCACGAATTCATGACCCTCGACGGGGTGATCGACAATCCCACGTGGAGCTTCGACTACGCGTTCGACCCCCGGATGGGCCCGGCCCTTGCCGCCGTGATGGCCGGTTGCGAAGGGATCCTCCTCGGCCGGCGGACCTATGAGATGTTCGAGCCGGCATGGTCGGTCCGCACCGCCGCCGACGATCCCGGCGCTCCCTTCATGAACGACACGACCAAGTTCGTCGTGTCATCGAACTCTGGGGTCGCCCACCTGGAGGAACACCACGAACGTCGGGCCGTACGACCCGGGTGTCATCCGCGAGCTCAAGGGCAAGCTCGACGGCGGCATCTACGTGAGCGGCAGCGGGACCCTGGTCCGGGCTCTCCTCGCCGATGGGCTGATCGACGAGCTCCATCTCTTCGTCTACCCGCTGACGTCGGGGGCGGGGCCTCGCCTGTTCAGCGATGGCCTACCCTCTATGAAGTGGCACCTGGCCGCCTCTGAGGCCTACGAGAGCGGCGCGGTGTACCTCTCCTACCGGCAGTCTGCATGAAGGGTGCTGCAATAACCTGAAATGCGTGGGCCATCGGACGGGTAGATGGCGTCCGCGTATTCCAATCCAACGTCGCCAAGGGCAACGCCTTGGTAAGGCGTAGGTCGTGGGTTCGATTCCCACCTTGCGCTCCATTTCCCTTACTGCATCTGGGCTTTTGCCAACTGATGGTGGCTCGGACCACGACATTCTAGAGCAACGCATTTGAGGTTTTGATCTCAGCAAGGCGCTGCTCTGAACTCCATGGAAGGGGACGTGTCAGGCCCTTCCACAGAACAGAGCAAACGCGTCTTTAGACTGGGACGGGCTTCTCGATCCCTTTGATGGCACCTCTAGGTTCGCGCGTCACAGCCGGTCTCGTTAAGTTGTTCACACTGGTCCGCGAGGATGTTGTCGCCTCGCCGCCACGTTCACGACCGCGCTCGGGTTCTCCGCTGGAGCAGGGGGACATGGCTGCTCGCGGTCAGGTCAAGGTCGCGCTCGCTGAGCACGGCGGAGTGGTTCGCACCGGGGATGGCGACGATGGAATTCTCTCCGACGGCGTCGCTCGTGATGTGGGCGGTGCCCATGGTGGCCGCGACCGCTTTGCGCAGTCTCAACAAGTTCCTCTCCGGGCGGGGCTCCACGCCCCGTGGATCAAGGCCTGATCCTCGATCCGCCGATGTCACTCACCAGCCAGACGTCCCGGATGGTCGGATGAACGTGGCGTGGCCATGATGATGCGCAGTGCCGACAGGGCCCGCCGGGCGGCCAGCTCGGCGCCATGGGCATCGGCGGCGCGGGCGATCAGGAAACCCAGATAGCGGTCGCCCTCGGGAAGCGGCTCCAGCAGAGCGCCGGGCGCCACCGTGATGTCGACAGCTATGACGCCAAGAAGGGCCCGGGCGGCGGCAACCCCCTCAACCCGCTCCAGATTGCCGGCGCCTGGGATGGGGATCATCAGGGCGGCTGCCCCGCCCGAGGCCAGGGTGAGATCCCCCAGGGGCAGCCCGCAGGCCTGGCGCAGGATCTTCGCCTCTAGGCTCTCGCCGTCGCCGAAGCGCAGGGCCCCACTGCATCGACCGCCGATCGATCGTGCCGCGACCTCGATGACCGCCGCACCGGCTGGCGCCAGCCTGAGCTCGGCATGGATCGGCCCCTCCCGCAAGCCGATCGCGGAGACTGCGGCTTCGGTGAGGCGCACCAATTGATCGAGCCTGTCTGTGGAGAGTCGGGATGGTGCGACCAAAAGGGTTTCCTCGAAGAACGGACCGTCGGGGGTGTCCGGCTTGTCGAGTACGGCGAGGACGTGCAGGGTGCCGGCATCGAGGAGGCCCTCAACCGCCACCTCAGGGCCCGGGATGAAGCTCTCGACCAGGAGTGGGGCGGGGTCTGGTTGGCAGAGCTCTGGGCGGCGCAGAAGGTGGCCGGTCCTCGCCACCGCCGCTTCGAGCTCGGCCGGTGTATTGGCGCGGATCACCCCGCGACTTGCGGCGAGGTCGACGGGCTTGACCACGCAGGGAAACCCGACACGGGCCGCGGCGTCATTCAACTCCTCGGGGGTTGCTGCGCTGGTGACCGCGGTCGAGACGGGCTGGGCGATGGCACGGGCAGCCAGACGGCGGCGCAGCTCCCGCTTGTCACGGGTGGCGCTGACGGCCTCCACGGAACTGTGGCGGAGGCCCAGCCCAGCCGCGATGTGGGCGGTGGCGCTCACCGCCGCCTCGTCGACGCCGACGACAGCATTTACGGGGTGGCGCGCGGCGAAGGCCACCGCCCGCTGGGCCGCCTCCTCAGGGTGGCTCGGGTCCAGGGTGAGGGTGCGGTCGGCCATGAGCGATCCGAGCGAGCTGGGCTCGTCGGCGGCAACCACGACCTCGAGCCTGAGGTCTCGGGCCGCGGCCAGGAAGGCAGCGGCGCGGTAGCTGCGGGTGGGGAGGACGAGCATCACCGAGGCAGCCATGGGGTTCAGACTAAGGGTGAATGACGGGTCCTCGAGTTCAACTCACCGAGTTTGCTCGCACTCGGATCGAGCAGGTCCGGGCCAACCGCCACCAGCCTGACGCCGCCATCCGCATCGCCATCGTCGGGAGGAGTGGAGGTGCCTTTCAGTACCAGCTGGACCTGGTGGTGCCGGGTGAGGAGCACCTCGGCGACGTCGTCGTCGAGGGGCCCGGGGGGATTCACTTCCATATCCCGCCGGCGTCCGCCCCCTACCTCGACAACGCCACCGTCGACGCCGACCGGCTCACCGGGGCGCTGCGAGTGGACAGTCCCAATCCGCTCTGGTTCGACCCGGTCGCGGAGCAGATCCAGGCCTTCCTCGACGACGAGGTCAACCCCAGGGTTGCGATGCACGGGGGCCACATCGACCTGCTCGAGGTGAGCGAGGGGGTGGCCTACATCCACATGGGGGGCGCCTGCCAGGGCTGCGGGATGGCCGACGTGACACTCGGTCAGGGGGTGCGAACGGCGCTGCTGGAGACGTTCCAGGAGCTCACCGAGGTGCGCGACACCACCGATCACGCGGCTGGGACCAATCCCTATTACGAGGCGTCCAAGAAGTAGGGGAGGGTCTTGGCGCGGCCTGGCCGCAGCGGCAGAGGCTGGGAATGGCGCCAGGTGGCCGCACGCGCGTCTTATACGGAGTGCCTGAGGGCAACGTTGTCTCAACCTACTGCAAGCCCACAGTCAAAACCTGAAATGCGTCGGCCTAATCGCCGCCCGCCGAGGAATCTGTATTCGGAATCGCCGTTCCTTGGTCCAACGCCTTGGTAAGGCGTAGGTCGTGGGTTCGATTCCTACCTTGGGCTCCACGCGGGATATCCATTGGTGGGCAAGGGCTGGTTTTGGTCATGATAATCCACGACAGATTATTACAGGGGCGCAAGAGCCCCAAAGATGTTGCTCGAAACCGGTGGGGCAACACCTTGAACGAGTCGGGGCACGACCCTGGGCGGGCCGCGGACGGAGGCTTCTCACGAGGTCTGTCGAAAGCTCGCTAGGTGGCCCGCGGCGCAGCTGTACTCGTAGGTGGTGGCGCCGACTGTGAACCAGCCACTCCACACGCCGTCGACGGGACTGCTCCCGCCCCCCGAGCCGGAGGAAGACCCGAATCCGAGCGACCCCGTGGAGATGGTTGGCCCGTTGGTGGAACAGTCCACCGCGGGCCCCTGGAGAGCAAGAAGGCCGAGACAGCTCAGGCTCAGTGCGAGGGCGATCCCCAGCCCGGCGCGGACCAAGGTTCGCCGACGATGATGGCGAATTCGTGATAGCGCAAGCGCCGCCACAACGATCGCCGCAGCCACGAGGAGCATGCCGCCCTCAAATGTCAGCAGGAAGCCCCATACCGCGCAACTGGCAAGCAGGGACCCGATCACGATCACCCGGGTGCCACCGATCGCAATGCCAACGACGGCCGCGGCGACGCCGAGGAATCCCGCTATTGCTGCGATGACCAGTAGTTCGGGGGTGAGGAGGTAGACGGGCTCTGTCGCACGCTGGAGGAGGAGAGCCAGCAGCCCCAGAGCAAGCCCTTCGCCGATAAGGAGTGGAATGACCCGGACGGGGCGAGGCATCGTCCGACCTCAGTCCACGTCGTGCGGCCAGCGGCGCTGAGAAAGGCCACTGCACAGCCATCCACAGAATAACGCAGCGGCTAGACCTCGGCCGATCTGACAGGCCATCCCTCGCAGCGTAGCCATCAGCCGCCCGCCTGCTGCACCGGGCGATCGAGCGCTGCGCGCAGCGCTGTCTCGATGTCCGGATACGAGAACGGGTAGCCGATGCTCGACGCGACCGCGGGGTGTGCATGCCGGCCATGCACGAGGAGGTCGGCGCGCTCGCCGAGCACCGCGTGCAGCAGGACGCTCGGTGTCCGGCGACGGGCGGGACGACCCAGGATCCGCCCCATCACCCTCGCAAGCTCATCCTGGCGGACAGCGCCGGGGGCGACCGCGTTGAGAGGTCCACGCAGAGCGGCGTCCGCCAGCGCCCGCCGGTAGAGGCCGACAATGTCGGTCAGGTGGATCCAGGCGAACCATTGGCGGCCGCTGCCGACCGGCCCGCCGACCATGAGCCGGAACGGCAGCGCCATGAGTTGGAGCGTCAGGGCGTCGCCCGCGAGCACGACGCCGGTACGCATCACCACCGTGCGGACCCCGAACTTCCCAGCCTCCAGTGCCGCTGCCTCCCACTCCATGCACAGCCGTGCCAGGAAGCTGGAGCCGGCGGGGCTCGAACTCGTCGACTTCCTCGTCGCCCCGATTGCCGTAGTAGTCGATGCCCGAGGCGCTCACCAGGGTCCCGGGGCGACGTCCGGCCGGCATGGCGCCGAGTGCGCTGACGAGGGCGGCCGTGGGCTCGAGACGGCTGCTGCGCAACTCCGCCCGCCGCCGCTTCGTCCAACGCCGCCGGCCGATGTTCTCGCCGGCCAGGTTGATGACGGCATCGGCACCCTCGATCACCGCTGTCCACGATCGGTCGTCGCCGGCGGGATCCCAGTGAATCCACTCGGGTGCGTCGCCGCTCGCGGGACGTGCCGCCTGTCGCGTGAGCACCGCCAGTCGATGGCCGTCGGCGAGCAGCGCCGCCGTCAGGTGACCGCCGATGAACCCTGTCCCTCCGGCAAGGATCACGCGCACCGGTGCCCTCCCAGCCTTGGGGTGAATCGCCTCATCGTTTCCTCCGGGAGGTCGCCCGCGTTCCCGCTTCGCGTGGCGACCCGGAGGCATCCGGCCCGGCCTCGATCACGAGCGGCTGTGGCCGGCGCGAGTGGGCCGCGGGTCGCGCCCGCACACCGAGCAGGGGCTCAAGCGCGCGAAGCAGGCGCTCAGCGAAGCGGAAAAGCCGCGTCGCCGTGTCGGATTCCGGGTCGAGATGGTCGAGCGGCTCCATCCCCAGGATGACTGCCAGCAGCGCCTCTGCAGCCTCGTGGCTGGGAACCGCCGCCGCCAGCGCAGTGCCGCCGAGGAAGCGCTCGATGCTCTCTTCCACGAATCGGACCCACGGTGCCATGCAGCGCACAATCTCGGGACCGAGGGGAGGCGCGGACGACACCCCGCCGATGAGCTCGACGAGCACGGTGATGTAGCCCTCACGGACGTCAGTCGCGTATTGCCCGCGAGCCGTCGAGAGCGCCGTGCGCAGGTCTGGAACCTCTGCGATGGCGGCGCGGTACTGGGCCAGTCGCTCCTCACTCATCGTTTCGAGGACGGCCACCAGCAGGTCGAGCACGCTGCCGAAGTGGTAGAAGATCAGCGCCTGGTTGAACTCGCCCCGGCGTGCGATCGCGCGCGCGCTCGTGCCCGCGAAGCCATCCTCGCGCAGCGTCCGCATGGCTGCGGCGATGATCCGCGACCGCGTGGCCACCGCCGGGCTCATCCGTTCAGTGCCCGCGCTCGAGAACTCGCAGGAGACCAGGGATCCTGGTCATCACGCCTCGCGATCTGCAGCCCGAGCCGCACCGGAGCAGATGCAGTCGGCAGGCGCGGCACGGCTGGCCAGGGCGCCTCCGGCTCGCCAGCGGGGTTGAGCGAGTGCTCTAAGCATATGCTCAAATGTAACCTCCCACGGCAGAACGTGTCAAGTGGAGGACTGGCAAAGGTTCCTTTGACTGTCAAGAACGAAGGCCACCCCGACTCGCCCACAGCAGGCAGGCCGAGATGGTCAGCAGAGGCTTCGAAGAGCCGCGTCCCCGTTCGCCCACCCTGACGGGAATCGGCGCCGTACGTACCCAGTGTGTACAATAGCGGGCATGAGCATCGACGTTGCCAGCAGGCGGTTGAACATGCGGCTGAACGCCGAGCAGGAGGGCCTGCTGCGTGCCGCGGCGAGCCGTGAGGGCCAGAGCGTCACCGGGTTTGTGCTCGCTGCAGCCACGGAGCGGGCCCGCGAGGTGCTGGACGCGGCCGAGCGCATCGAGCTCTCCAGGCGAGCATTCGAGCGCTTTGTCAGAGCGCTGGATGAGCCGGTTGAGGCGATGCCCACGCTGGGCCGGTACGCTCGGCCATAGCCGCAGATCCCTTTCCCGCGAGCGAGCCGCTCCGCGACGACCACGAGCTCGGTGGCTTCGATTCTGGCCAGCCGGTGCTCGATGGGTGGCTGCGAGCCTCGGCGCGCACCGCATCGCGAGCGGGGACGGCAGCCGTCTACGTGCTGGCGACAGAGCACCGGGTGATCGGCTACTACGCCCTGGCCATGAGCTCGGTCGCCCGCGTCTCGGGGCCATCAAGGCTCACCCGAGGCATGCCGGATCCCGTGCCCGTGGTGCTGCTCGCGCGCCTGGCTCTGGATCACACAGTTCAGGGTCGCGGTGCCGGGGGACGCCTTCTCGTCGATGCCCTGCGACGCTGTGTGCGAGGCGGAGAGGAGTTCGGTGCGCGCGCCGTCATCGTCGATGCCATCGATGATCGGGCCGCCGACTTCTACCGCCACTTCGGGTTCCGTGAGCTCGAGGGGAGCCGTCTTTGGAGGAGTTTGTCGGACGTCAGGGCTGCGCTCGGCATTGGGTGAGCGCTGGGTGCACGACCCCTGCTTCAAGTCCAACTCAACGCCAGGGGAAGAACCTGAAATGCGTCGCCCCAAGTGCGGACGTTTGGCGCGTTCGTATTAGAAATCGGCCCCGTTTGGGCCGACGCCTTGGTAAGGCGTAGGTCGTGGGTTCGATTCCGACCTTGGGCTCCGCGGGCGATATGCTTTGTGTGACAAGGGCAGATGTTGTTCCTGATAATCGCCCCGATGGCGCGTAGCAGGGCCAGCTCCCGGGTGCGCTGGGCCACGAGGATGCTAAAGGTGTTGACGATCAGAAAGGTGCCCACGAACACGGCGATGAAGGCGAAGACCAAGAGCGGGGTGCCGATCTCCTGATTGATCGTGGTCACCGCGTTCTGCTCGGCCTGCGATGCCGCTGACCCACCGGTCTGGACCTGAACCGCGGAGCCATGCAGGGCGGAGGCCACGCGGTCGCGGAGCTGGAGCTCGGTGAACGAGGATCGGGCGCTCACCACGATGCTGTCGTAGGTGTTGCCGGCCTGGAGCAGCTGCTCGGCGACCGGTGGGGTGAAGAGGGCGAAGCCATACCCGGCCTCGCTGGGCTCGACCCCGAAGTCGGCGATCCCGCTCACCCGGAAGGCCTGGGTCGCGGAGCCGGTGAAGGCGAACTGCACCGTGTCGCCGACCCTGAGATGCCCGGCTGTGGCGCTGTCGGCGTCGATGACCACATTGCCGGCGGCGGTGGGAGCCGACCCCGAGGTGAGCGTGTAGGGGGAGAGCTGGGGGTCGGAGATCCAGGCACCACCCAGGGTCGCCGACTCCAGCGTACCGCCGATGGTCGTGCCGTTCTCGAGCAGGGCGATTCCGGAGCGGGTGAGCTCGCCCGCCGCGTCGGCGACCCCGGGGACCGCCCGCACCCTGGCCAGGAGTGATGCGGGCATCGGGTTGTTGGTTCCCTGGACCTGGACGGCGACGCCCTTGTCGATGCCCCCGATCAGGCTCGTGAAGTAGTTGGTGATGGTGTCGTCACCAGGGTGCCGGCCACGAAGGTGACCCCGAGCACGACGGCGATGGCGGTGAGCGCGAGACGGAGCTTGTGGCTCAGCAGGCTGCGCAGGCTGACCCGGAGCATCACGCGCTACCCGCGGCGACGCGATCGCCGAGACGGCGGACGACCTCGAGCACCGAGTCGGCGGTGGGCGACCTCATCTCCGATGCCACCCTGCCGTCGGCCAGGAAGACGACCCGGTCGGCATGGGAGGCGGCGAAGCCATCATGGGTGACCATGACGATGGTCTGGCCGAGGTCGTCCACGGCTTGGCGGAGGAAGGCCAGCAGCTCGCCCCCGGAGCGGGAGTCCAGGTTGCCGGTCGGCTCGTCGGCGAAGATGATCTCGGGCCGGCTGACCAGCGCGCGCGCCGCGGCCACCCGCTGCTGCTGCCCCCCCGAAAGCTCGCTGGGACGGTGGCGGAGCCGGTTCCGGTTATCCGCACCACCGCGTCGACCACGCCAGGGGCCGGCTTGCGGCCCGCGATGCTGAGCGGGAGCACGACGTTCTCCAGCGCGTCCAGGGTGGGCACCAGGTTGAGGGACTGGAAGATGAAGCCCACCCGCCGGCGCCGGAGCAGGGTGAGCTGGTTGTCACCGAGGCGGCTCAACGCGACCTCGCCGATGTAGGTCTCCCCGGCGGTCAGATGATCGAGGCCGGCGAGGCAGTGGAGCAGGGTCGACTTCCCCGACCCGGATGCCCCCATGATGGCGGTGAACTCGTGGGCGGCGAACTCCACGTTGATCCCGTCCAGGGCCCGTACCGCCGTGGCGCCTCGGCCGTACACCTTGACGGCGGCGACGGCGCGCGCGGCGGGAGACGTGGGAGGACGGGGCGTGACATCGAGGCGGGACACTGCCGCGGCGTCGACGAGTGGCGGCTGCGGGTTCGTGGCTGTCATTGGGGTTCTCCTTGGGTGGTGGTGAGGTCGCCGGCGCTCACGGATGCCGAGTGCCTTTCTTCAGACGGTCACGCGGCGCATGGTGGTGTACCCGCCGATCAGCAAAAGTGTCGCGAGGGCGGCGAGCACACCGGTGACTCCGGCCGGAGTCAGGGTGGCGAAGAAACTCTGGAAGCCGCTCGAGGCGTGGGTCCACAGCACGACCAGGAACCCGATGGCGAACGCCGTCACCTGGGCTCCGATGAAGACCACCAGCCCGGTGAGGTCCCAGCGCCGGTAGACGAGGCCGTACCAGAGGCCATAGACGTACACCAGGGTCAGGACCACGAACGAGGTGAGCCAGGTGAGGTACCAGGAGCCATCGAGGAGGTACGGCACCCGAAAGGCGTAGATGCCGTGGCCCCAGCCACCGGTGGCCCGCTCGATGGCCTGCAACCCGGCCAGGGGTAGGCCGTCGAGCGCGGCGAGTGTGACGGCAAGCAGGACGGTTCCGACGTAGTAGGAGCGGCGGCTGAGACCGAGGGCCAGCCCGAAGGGCAGCGCCCGGGTCACGCTGCTCACGCCCACGACAAAGAAGACGAGGAGTATCCACCCGACGCTCGATGGATAAGAGGTTTGCGTGCCCTCAGCGGTGATGATGACCCACCCGAGCGCGAAGGCGAACGCCAAGACGACCCAGGGGAGCGTCAGCAGGTTGTGCTGCCCGAGCACGGCGAATCTCAGGAACTTGTGCCGCCCGGCCAGCTGGTAGCGTGCGACCTTGATCCAGGTGTTCATTCACGCGTCCTCTTCTTGAGCTCGTCTCTTGAGCTCGTCCACGGCCCGTCCGGCGGTGTGGACCATCACCTGCTGCAGCGACAGGGGCTCGAGGCCGAGATGCAGCAACCGGGCCCTGGTCTGGTCGCCGTCGTCGAGCAGTCCGGTGACGACCACGGTCTCGTGCCCGCCCATCCGGCGGCGGTCCCAGGTGATCCGGCCCGCGACGAAGTCCTCCACGGCCGGTGCCGGACCGCTCACGATGGTGGCGCTGCCGCGCACGTCGTCAGCGGCGGCGTCGAGCACCAGACGCCCGTGGTCCAGCATCAGCACTCGCTCCATGAGAGGTGCGGCCTCGTCGATGAGATGGGTCGACAGCAGCACCGTCCGGGGATGGTCGGTGTAATCGGCGAGCAGCCGATCCGAGAAGCTCTGGCGGGCAACAGCGTCCAGGCCGGCGTATGGCTCGTCGAAGAGCGTCACCTCCGCCCGCGCCGCCAACCCGATGACGATGCCCAGTGCTGAGCGCATCCCACGGGAGAGCCGGTCGATCCGCTGGTTCGGCGGGAGCTCGAACCCCGCGAGCAGCGACTCGGCCAGCTCGGCGCTCCAGTGGGGATGGAACCAGGACGCCACCCTGAGGGCCTCGCGGACATTCAACTCGGGGAAGATCTGATCCTCGCGAACCAGCACCATCCGCCGTAGGATCCCGTCGTTCTCCACGGGGTTGGAACCGAGGACATCCACACGGCCGGCGGTCGCGAACTCCTGGGCAGCGATGATCCGCATCAGGGTTGTCTTGCCCGCCCCATTGCGACCGAGTAATCCGGTGATGGTCGGGCCATCGATGTCGACGGTGACGCCGTCGAGGGCGAGCTGGTCGCGGTAGCGGCGGGTCACGCCGATCAGCGAGATGGCCAGTGTCATAGCTTCACACCTTCGGCGGCGCTGTCTCGGACCAATCCGAGCAGCGCATCGGCGTCGATGCCAAGCCGGTCCGCCTCAGCGACCATCGGCTCGATGTAGCGTTCGGTGAAGCGTCTCCGACGGGCGCCAACGAGGCGCTCACGCGCTCCAGCGGCCACGAACATGCCGATACCGCGCCGCTTCTCCAGGAGCCCCTCGTCGATCAGCACGTTGATGCCCTTGGCCGCAGTGGCCGGGTTGATCCGGTAGTAGGCGGCCAGCTCATTGGTCGATGGCACCCGTTCGCCCTCGGGGAGCACACCTTCGGCGATCTCGTCAGACAGGCGATTGGCGATCTGGGAAAAGATCGGAGCCCCCTCATCGAGCACGGCCCGGCCCTCGCGCCCTGACGCTGTAGAGCGTTACTTGGTTCATTACTTGAGTAATGTACCGGCGAAGGCTGGGCGCCGTCAAGTGGTGCCCGGTGAGATTCGAGACGAACGGGTGCCTCGAGACGAAGCGTTCGAACTCGTCAATCTATTCGGAAGTCCCGACAAGCGGCTGCACGCCTACCCCGGGGGAGCACGCGCAACTCCCGGAGAAGCCATGGGCGCGTCTGCTGAATTCCGGCTCGCCAGCTCAGCCCGGAGTGACGCTGAGGGCCCGGGTGGTCAGAGCCGGCTGACTGAACCGTGCTTCAAGGCTGGTGCAAGAAGTTGAAATGCATTGGCCGTATGGCCCTCGCTCGGCCTTCGCGTATTCGAATCGGCCCTCGCCATGTCCAACGCCTTGGTAAGGCGTAGGCCGTGGGTTCGATTCCCACCTTGGGCTCCAGCCGGAATGACGTTGGGGCGCAACGGTGACTCTTGCTCCTGATAATCCAGAACCGGTTATCAGGGCGGCTGAAGAGCGCCAAAGATCTTGCTCGAAACCGTGGCGCAACACCTTGAACTATTGGGAGCTGCGGTGAGGAGGCGACGTCCGGGGCAGCTTGCGCCCTGCGGTGCCCTAGGCGGCCGGCTGGGCGATGAAGGTTCCGACCATCCCCTCCTGGGCATGTCCGGGGACGGGGCAGAGGTACTGGTAGGTCCCGGCGGCATCGGCGACGAAAGTGAGCGTCCCGGTGTGCATGCCCGCCGATGTCGATTCACCCAGGAACCACAGCGCTGCGCCGGAGAACGCTGGCGCCGCGCTCATCATCGGCATCAGGGATGACGCGGCGTCGTTACCGGCTGTGACCACGAAACCGTGGGCCATGTCGGTGTCGGCGTTGACGAGCTGGATGGTGATCTGGGCTCCGTGCGGGACGACGATCGTGGGATTCACCATCCCGGCGACTTCGAAGTCCTCGTGAGGCATCGAGGGGCTGGCCAGTACCGTGAAGCTGACATCACTCCCGCTGAAGGTGAGGCGGTGTGTCGAGGTGTCGGCGATCGCACCCGCGGGAGTGGTCTCACCGAGCTGGGTGGCCGTGGCCGCGCTCAGTCGCGGCCCGGGGGCGTTGGCGAAGAGTGAGCCCATGATGGTTCCGGGATCGCCGCCTCCGCCCATCATGGAGCTGGGCAGCGACCCGCCGTTCATCCAGCCGGGCGCGTTGGCTCCTCCCGTCATCCACTGATAGCCCGCCTGGCCCATCATCCAGTCGTCGCCGGAGCCCATGCCTTACGGCCCAGGACCTCTCAGGGCCATCCGCGCGAGGTTGACATACATATACCCTGTAGGGGTAGCATGGAGGGGTGAGCCAGATCACCTCCCCCGCCCCGCCGACGCGGCAGATCGAGCTGGAGATCGAGGGAATGACCTGCGCGTCGTGCGTCCGCCGGGTGGAGCGGGCTCTGGTGGGGCTTCCCGAGGTGGAGGCCGCCACCGTCAACCTGGCCACCGAGAAGGCGCTGGTGATCCTGGCCCCCGCCGCGGTGATAGGCGAGGTGAGGGAGGCCGCGGCGCGGGCCGTCGGTTGAGCTTCGTCCTCCAGCACGTGGGAGATGCCCTGCGGCTCTCCTTCGCCATGTTCTGGCAGGTGCTCTGGCCGCTCACCCTCGGCTTCCTGCTCTCGGCGGTGGTGGAGGCCCTGGTGCCCAAGCAGACCGTCGCCCGGCTGCTGGGCCGGGACACCGCGAGGTCGGTGGCCCTCTCCGCGGTATTCGGGGCGGCATCGTCGTCCTGCTCGTACGCCGCAGTGGCCGTGGCCCGCACCCTCTTCCGCAAGGGGGCGACGCTGGCCAACACCATCATCTTCGAGTTCGCCTCCACCAACCTGGTCTTCGAGCTCGGCCTGGCCCTTCTCATCCTGCTCGGCTGGCAGTTCCTGGGCGCCGAGTTCGCCGGCGGGCTGGTGATGGTGGCGCTGCTGGCGGTGATCTTCCGGCTCACCCTGCGCCGGAGGCTCACCGAGGAGGCACGGAGCCACGCCGAGCGCGGTTTGCTGGGCCGGATGGAAGGGCACGCCGCCATGGATATGTCGGTGACCGAGGGACCCTTCTTCCGCCGGCTGGTCTCGGCTCGCGCTTTCACCTCGATCAGTCACTACTTCGTGATGAACGCCTACAGCCTCTGGACCGACCTGCTGCTGGGCTTCCTCGTCGCCGGAGCGTTGGGCGCGTGGGTGCCCCACTCCTTCTGGTCGACGCTGTTCCTCACTGGCCACGGCGCCGGCACCCAGGTATGGGGGGCCTTCATCGGACCGCTGATCGCGGTGGTCAGCTTCGTCTGCTCGGTGGGCAACATCCCGCTGGCGGCGGTGCTCTGGCGGGGCGGGATCAGCTTCGGAGGTGCGATCGCCTTCATCTTCGCCGACCTGATCATCATCCCCATCCTCAGCATCTATCGGAAGTACTACGGTGGCCGGGTCAGCCTGTACCTCTTCGGCATCTCCTACGCCACGATGGCACTGGCCGGCCTGATCGTCGGCTCGATCTTCGAGGCCATCGGCGCCGTGCCGGCCGTGCGCAGCGCGGCAGCGTTCCAGACCACGATCTCTTGGGACTACGACACCTTCCTGGACATCGCCTTCCTGCTCCTTGTGGCCGTCTTCCTCATCCGCTTCTTCCGCACCGGCGGGCTCATGATGCTCAGAGACATGAATCGGCCCGCGGGGGAGCATGGGCCGGTGCGCGATCCGGTGTGCGGGATGACGGTCGACCCCACTCGAGCTCCCCGCAGCGAGCACGCAGGGAAGACGTACTACTTCTGCTCGGGGGCCGACCGGGACATCTTCGTTCGCGATCCGCAGCGGTACCTTGAGCACTTGGTCGAGCCGCAGGGGCAGGTCGGCACGGGCGAGGCGGAGGCTTCCCCCCACGCACACCAACAGCGCTGAGCGCCAGCAGCGGCGTGGCCATCGGCGTCCCGATGACAACTCGGAGGCTGTGGGGGCAATAGTCGAACCCAGCCATCTTCCGGCCACGAGGTCGGCGGCGCCTCTGAGGGCCCGACCTGCCAGGGTTGGCGCCCGGCGGGTCGCGGCGGACGAAGTCGCTGCTCTCGTCCGTGCAGGCTAGCTGGCGTCCTGGGCTCCGCCGTCTACAACGCCACCGCGACCCTCGGTGTGGCAGCCCTCGTCAGGCCGATCCGTGGGGTTGGACTTCAGTGGCAGGCCTGGATGGGTGCCGCTCTACCGATCGCCCTCGTGGGGTACGCCCTCGCATTCCAGCGAGTTGGCCCGGTGTGTGGATTGATGCTGCTTGCCTCGTACGGGGCGTACCTCGCGCTCACCTTCCACTGAGAGCCTGGGTTGATCGACCGTTCGATCATCGAGACGCACGCCCGCGACGTGGGACGATCTCGGGGGTGCCGGCGTGAGCGGGGGCGATGCCGACGCCTGTACGCGGCTTCGCGCGCGCTTCTTGCAGCCGAGATCAACCTCGCGTTAAGGCTGGTGCAAGAAGCTGAAAGACGTGGGCGATGGCGCCGTGGCACGCCGATTTTGAATGTGCAACCGGTCTCATTTGGGGCAACGCCTTGGTAAGGCGTAGGTCGTGGGTTCGAATCCCACCTTGGGCTCCGCGCGGGGCATGCATTGTGGGACAAGGGCAGACCTTGATCCTGATAATCCAAGGATGATTATCAAGAGGCGGTCAAGGCCCCAAATGCGTTGGCCCCAACCGCGAGTCCAACATCTTGAACTTTGTCGGCCGTCGCCGCGCCCGCTGCGGTGGCGGCAGTACCGGTGATGAGAGGGTCCACCTTGCCTCACCTTATGCGAGCAGCCGCGGTAGCTCTCGCATGCTCATCGCCATGCGTCCGATGCTGGCGAGGAGGGGGATGCCGAAGAGCCAGGCAAGCGGCCCCGCCATGCTCAGAGCCGCGGCGATGCCCATGGCGTCGAGGGTGGTAACACTCAGGATTCCAAACCTGGCGAGGCCAGCCCGGCGGAGGCTCATCTGGGAGGTGGCGGCGCCGAGGAGGATCGTGATCGTGAGCAGGAGCGTGGTGGCGAAGGCGAGCCACACCGCGGGCGGAAGCTGCCAGGTCCAGGCGCGGGCAAGGACCAGCGCGATGCTCCAGCTCAGCCCGACCCCGGGACCTACGAGCAGCTGGAGCTTCGCTGCCCGCTTCGCCGGGGATTGAGCCACGAACTCCGCGACGAGGCGCCCGGGGTCACCGAAGTCAGCCACCACCTGACCTGCCGCCGTGAGTTCATCCACCCCCGTAGTTCGGAGATTCTCGTACTCCTCGAGGAGGCCGTCGTGCAGCTCGTCCACGACGTCCCTGGGCAGGTGGTGGCGGAGGCGCTCGATGTACGAGCTGATCAGGACGTTGTCGACCATCTCCCCGGCTCCACCAATGCGGACACGCTCGAGGCGAACTCCCGCCAAGCCGAGCGGTCCACGCGCAAACGGCGCCTTCCCGCCGCGGTCAGCGTGTACGTGCGTCTCCGCCGGCCGTTGGCCGATGACCAGCGCCCCTCGATCAGCCCGGCTGCCTCCAACCGGTGGAGCGCCGGGTAGATGGTGCCGGTCGGCAGGTCGAACCGTGACCCGCCCCCCTGCTGGAGCGCCTCCTTAACGGCGTAGCCGTGACGGGGGCCACCCTCGAGGGTGGCCAGAAGCAGCATGTCGAGGTGTCCTTTGAGGGCCTGGCCCTCGGCGTCCGTCCCCATACGTAGGAATGCTACCATGCAGCCTATAGGTAGATATGCTACGCAATTTCGGGAAGCACACCCCCACGGGAGGACGAGCATGGCGGAGCCGATGGCGATCGTCGCTGAGGGGCTGAGCAAGCGCTTCTCCAGCGTCGAGGTGGTCACCGATGTCGACCTGCAGCTCCAGGAGGGGCAGGGCCTCGCCCTCCTAGGACCCAACGGTGCGGGGAAGACCACCACCGTTCGCATGCTCACCACCCTGATCGCCCCGGACCACGGCTGGGCACGGGTTGCCGGCCATGACGTGGTGAAGGAAGCCGGAGCCGTCCGCCGGCGGATCGGCCTCTCGGGACAGTCGGCGGCGCTGGACGCCTACCTGACCGGGCGCGAGAACCTGCGAATGATCGGGCGCCTGTACGGCCTGGGTCGCAGCACGGCGCGGCGCCGAGCCGACGAGCTCCTGGAGCGGCTCGACCTTGGCACCGCCGCCAACCGGATGGTCCGGACGTACTCTGGGGGGACCCGCCGTCGCCTGGACATCGCCGCAGCCCTGGTGGGGTTGCCCCCCATCCTCTTTCTCGATGAGCCCACCACGGGTCTCGACCCCCGGGGCCGGATGGCGTTGTGGAGCCTCCTGCTCGACCTGACCAGACAGGGGACGAGCCTGCTCCTCACCACCCAATACCTGGAAGACGCCGAGCGGCTCGCCGACACCTTGGTGGTCATCGATCGGGCGCGAGTGATCGCCCGCGGCACGCCGGACGAGCTCAAGGCCCAGGTGGGCGGGACCCGGCTCGAGGTGACTGTGCCTCCGGGCGGCGATCCCTTCCGCTGGGCGGCCGAGCTCGCCCCTGTGGGGTCGGCGCCACCATGGGTTGACGTCGTCCGGGGTCGGGTGGTGATGCCGGTCGATGATGGTGCCCGCATCCTGCCCACGCTGGCCCGACGCCTCATGGACGCAGATCTCAGGGTGGAGGAGGTGGCCGTCCGACGCCCCTCGCTGGACGACGTCTTCCTCAGCCTGACGGGCCACGGCTTCGGAGACGCAGCGATGGTTGAAGGAGAGACCGAAGGTGGGTCGAGTTCGGAGCAAGCGGCCAGCGTCGCAGAAGGGGGACCACAGTAAACGGAAACCTTACCGGGAGAGCGCTCGTCCTGCTCGCGAACATCCACACGGTGACCGCTCGCAACCTCCTCCGCCTGGTCCGGGTGCCCACGCTGATCGCCTTTGCCACCGCCCAGCCGGTGCTGTTCATCGTCCTCTTCACCTACGGTTTCGGTGGAGCGATTCATCCGCCCGGCGTGCCCCACTACATCGACTACCTGCTGCCCGGTCTGTTCGTCCTCTCCATCGGTTTCGGCGCCTCGCAGACCGGGGTCGCCGTGGCCGAGGACCTGGCCAGCGGGATGATCGACCGCTTCCGATCGCTGCCCATGGCCCGGGTGGCCGTGCTCGCTGGGCGCGGCGTCGCTGATGCCGTGCGCAACCTCTTCGTCGTCGGCCTCATGATCGGCGTCGGCTACCTGGCCGGATTCCGGTTCCATGCCGGGGTCGGTGCCGCGCTCGGCGTGGTCATCCTGGCTGTGGCGGTGGGACTCGCGTTCTCGTGGGTCAATGCTCTGCTCGGGCTGCTGGTCAAGGAGGCCGAATCAGCAGGATTGGTGGGGCTCTTCCCGGTGATCGTCCTCGTCTTCTCGAGCTCGACGCTGGTTCCGGTGGCGACGATGCCGAGCTGGCTCCAGGCCTTCGCCAAGGTGAACCCGATCACCATCATCGTCAACGCGCTGCGCTCCCTCTGCCTGGGCGGGATCACCCCGAGCTCGGTGGCCCCTGCTGTGGCGTGGGTCGTCGGCATCCTGCTGGTCACCGTGCCCTTGGCCACCCTTCGGTACCGGCGAACCACCGCATGAGTCGCACGGACGGGGTTGAGGTGGTGAGGAGCCAACTCCGGTGACATCCTGCTGGGCCATCACCGCCTCATGGGGGATCGTCACGGTGTCAGCAAGTGGGAGGCACTCAGAGTGCCCGTTTCGGCTCTCGGGAGCCATCATGGCCTCATGAGCAAGCGCTGTGGTGCTCCGGCAGCTGGTTCCGCCAGTGGCGTCACCGGCCTGTCTCCCCAAGTGGCGGCACGAGTGTATGACCGGATCGGCCGCCTCCAGGATACCCAGGCCCCCTTCGAAAGGCCTGCGCTGGACCGGCTGGTCCGAGCCGGGGACTTCCCTCGGGCTCACTCCGTGTTCGAGCTCGGCTGCGGCACCGGCTCACTCGCGCGGCGTCTCCTGGTCCATGAGCTTCCCCCGGGCTCGACCTACACCGGTCTCGACGTCAGCGCGCGCATGGCCGCTCTCAGCCGGCGCCGGGTGGCTCCGTGGGCGGAGCGGGCCCGGATCCTCAAGGTCGAAGGGTCGCTCCCTCTGCCAGCCCCCAACTCGTCGGCCGACCGGTTCATCGCAGCCTACGTCCTGGACCTCCTCGATCCGGCCTATGCCAGGGGGGTTATCGAGGAAGCCGCCCGCATCCTCGTCCCGGGCGGCCGCCTGTGTCTGGCCAGCCTCACTCAGGGTACCTCGCGTCGGGGGCGGGCCCTCACGACGGCGTGGAGGTGGATCTGGGAGCGGGCGCCCCAGCTTGTCGGTGGGTGCCGGCCCGTCCAGCTCGCCCGCCTTCTCGAGCAAGCGAGCTGGAGCGTCATGGTGGACACGGTGATCGAGTCATGGTCGGTCCCCTCGGAGGTCCTGGTGGCCGTTGCCCGATGACCAGGACCCTGGGGCCTGGAAGGTGTCGTATCCGAACGCTGCTGGGTACCTGACGCTGGCCGCCGCCATCTAGGCGCGACTGGCCCCCGACTTCAAGGCTGGTGCAACGAGGCGAAAGATGTTGGCCAAAGAGCCGGCACCGGGCCATTCCCAATATGCAACCGCTCCCATTTGGACTCGACTTTCGCCATTTAGGTTTAGGCGGCGGCCATTGCCCATGCGCGCTGGACTTCAAGAATTTCTGATGGCGTCGGCGCGGCAGGCCGAGTCGCGGAAAATCGTGCAGCGATGAGAACGCGGCGGGCGGCGGCCAGCATGTCGGCAGTGGAGGGGCTCTCCTTGGTCCGGTACCAGGGTGCCTGACGGCGGCGCTCGGCGACCACGGTGTCGGCGTGGAGCGAGGTGGCGTACCAGACGGCGAGCAGGCTCTGGCAGAAGAGCCCGAAGGGAACGGTGCGGCGGACGGCCAGCTCCTTGCGATTGCGGGCCTCGCCGACCCCGGTGACCTGCTTGGCCTCCTCGAAGGCAACCTCGATCGACCAGCGGGAGGCGTAGCGTTCCACGATCGGGCCGGGGAGGCGTCGAGGTCGGTAGTGACCAGGGCGATCTCGAAGCCGAGCTTGCGAGGCGCGCGGACCATCACCAGGTGGACGGTCTGGCCAGCGAAGGAGCGGTACCAGAGGCAAAGGCGGTGGGCGATCTCCACCGTGCTGCTGACGCCGTAGCGGGTCACGGTCTCCGTGGTCCAGGGGAGGGTGGCGGCGAGCCCGGCGAGGTAATCCAACTTCTCGCCCCTGGTCCGGGGACGGCCACGCCGGCCGGTGTGGGGCGGGGCGAGCTCGTAGAGGGCGGCGTCCTTGCGAAGCCGGGTCGTCCAGGTGATGCGCCCGGGCAGGGCCCGGAGGTCACGGCTGGCGTAGGCGGCGTCGGCGCCGACGTGGAGCGTGTGCTCGGGGAAGCGGTTGGCCATGAGCAGCACCAGACGGCGGGCGATCACCACCTTGGAGCCACCCTCCCAGAGAGAGCAGAGCAAGGGCAGGCAGACCGGCCGGGAGCAGAAGGGCAGATCAACCAGGATGCCGAGGACCAGGAAGCAGGTGCCGAAGCCGATCGGAGTGGGGCCGGGGGCGGCGCCGTCGTAGGTCCAGCGAGCCCCGAAGACACGACGGCCGCGACGGCGGAAGAGCGTGTCGTCAATGACCAGCTCCAGAGGAACGCCGGCGGGCACCAGGGTGCGGACGATGAGGTGGGGGCGAGCTGGAGACCGAGGCGCTCGGACGACCAGCGGCGGTGAGAGAAGAAGCGGTGAGCGCGGCTGTGGTGCCAGAGCTCCGCGAGGCCAGCGGCGGTGAGCATCCCGCAGACCGTGTGCTCGCCGACCCGGGCAAAGAAGCCGTGGAGCAGCGAGGAGAAGGTGATGAAGCTGGGGGCGGTGAAGAGAGGTCGGAAGGAGGCGAGCAGGGAGCGGAGACTTGTGGGAAGATGGCTGCCTGAGGGCATCAGTGGACTTCTCCTTGTGGAGATTGAGCAATACCACTGATGCTCTCCTCTTCCTCAGCGTTTGTGTTGACTTCGCCACAAACTCATGGCAGGAATCGAGTCACACGACTCATCCGCCCATACCCTGTCGACTCATCCGAGTCGCCCGAACTCGAACGACACATCAATGGCGAAAGTCGAGGTCCGTCGGAAGGAGCCGGAAAGCTGTGCCCCCAGCGAGTGGGCGTACGGCACGGAAATGCCGCTCGTCCAGAGTCGCGATGTCGACAACCCCAATGCGATCGGCCAGCACGACCAGGGAGGCATCGGTGAGGCCAAGGTCCATGTCGGCGTAGCGATCGGCCACTCGCACGGTTGCTGCCATAGCTGCCGGCCACCACTCGACCGCATAGGCACCGGCTGCGAGATCGGCCCGAAGCGCGGCGACCGCCTGGGGCCCACCCCGGGCCGAGACCAGGTGGTCGACCTCGGCGATCACCAATGGGGTCGTCACGAGCGGTCTCGCCTCCGCTTCCAGCCAGGCTCGGACGGCCTCGTGATGGGCGTCGCGCGAGTTCATGTAGGCGAGGATCGCCGAGGTGTCGGTGACGATCACTCCTCGCCGAAGCCCGTCTCAGCAAGATGCTCGTCGGCGTGGGCTGCGAGGTCGGGTGGCCCGGCGAAGACACCGACCGCCCGGGGTTTGACCCGCAGAGCGGGAGCGGCAGCGTCCCGTAGCGCCTCGCGGATCAGGTCGGCCTTGGTCCTGCCCTCGGCGACCGCTCGCCGGGTGAGGGCCAGGTCCACCTCGTCGTCGATATAGATGCTGCTCTTCCGCATGACCACATCATACCACCTGCCACCTACCACCTGCACAGCGGGAGCACTTGCCACAGGAGAGACCCCAGGCTGGGCTTGACCTCTGATCCTGGACAACTACGGCACCCACAAGCACCCCAACGTCACCGCCTGGCTGGCCAAGAACCCTCGGTTCCAGCTGCACTTCACCCCCACCTCGAGCTCGTGGCTGAATCTGGTCGAGCGGTGGTTCCGGAACTTGACCGACAAAGCGATCCGCCGCGGCGTCTTCCCCTCCGCACCCGACCTCATCGCCGCCATCGAGGCCTACCTGGAGGCCCATAACGGCGACCCCAAGCCGTTCGTTTGGACGGCCACTGCTGCAGACATCCTGGCGAAGGTCCGCCGCGGCCGGGTTGCCTTCCAGCAAAGCATCGCTCAAGACTGAGACGGTACGACTAGCATGTCGGCCGTGATCAAGCCGCCTTCGGGGACTCGACTTCGATTCGAGCGCGCCTCCATCGATGACGCTCTGCAGGCTTGTTCAATCCCCGGAGCGCATGCCGGATTCGGATGTCTCCGGTTACCCGGACGACGGCACTCGCTTCTTCGCCGTCCGGATGCTCGAACGGAACCCGGATGTGGACGACGACTTCGTCATGTACCACGTGGTCGAACGGGCCACGGGGAGGCGCGTCGGCCACGTCGGCTTTCATGGGAGACCGGATGAACGGGGCCACGTTCGCATCGGATACGCGATTGCTCTCGCGGCCCGAGGCCGCGGGTACGCCACGGAAGCCGTCGGCTGGATCGTGGGGTGGTCAGACAGACACCGCGATGTGATTGTCCTCGAGGCTGACACCGACGAGGGGAACTTGGCGTCTCGGCGAGTGCTCGAGTTGAACGGGTTTCAACTGGCGAAGATCACCGGCTCGACGTGGTTCTACAACAGGCCCGTCACGTCGACCCTCGAACACGGATCGTAGCCCCCACATTGCGAGCGCCCAGGCCGTCGCGATCAGCAGAGCAGTCCCGACGATCTGGGTCCGCCCACAGCGGAGTGCAGGCTTGAAGCGGTGGTTCCGGAACTTGACCGACAAGGCGATCCGCCGGGGAGTCTTCCCCTCTGTCCACAATCTCATCGCCGCCATCGAGAGCTACCTGGAGGCCCACAGCGATGACCCCGAGCCGTTCGTGTGGACGACCACCGCTGACGACATCCTTGCCAAGGTCCGCCGCGGCCGGGTTGCCCTCCGACAAATCAGCACTCAAAACTGAGACGGTACACTAGCAATGTCGGGGCAGGTCGGGGCCGGGGTGGCCTCGGCCGGTGGGCCGATCTCGCGCGCTCACACCCCCCTCGCTATCACCCAAAGCCCGGACGCTGGCAAGTGAACTGATCAGCACGCCGACCGAGGCTTCGTCGGTGAGTAGGCGAAGGGCCGGCTCCCAGGCCTTGCGCTCAGCGGCGTAGCGCTGACCCAAGCGCTGCACGGCGTGCGCGGCGGATCGCCCGAACTCGCACTGTTCGATCGTGCCTCACTCTGGCTTCTCCACGCTCCGTCCACCGGCGCTTACGTTGCGTGCCTGCCGAGGGCTGGATCCCGAACCCTCCAGCCCCCATGACAGGATTCGGTGCGGGCGAAGGCGGATAACGGCGGGAGGCCCCACGATGGCCTCCGCCTCTCCTCGGACCTCGACACCGCGGGGCCTCCACGGAGGGAGAACGTCGTCGATGACGAGCGCCGCCACCCCAGACCGGGCCACATCCCGGAACTTCTTGGTTGCCGTGAGGTCCATTCCCGCCACGTCGATGGTTGCCTGCTCCTCATTCAGCGACCATCCCACCGGCGTCACGTGAGGCATGCCGTCGTGTCCCACGGTGGCGAGCCGTCCCAGGTGCCGTTCGCCGGTCAGGAACTCGGTCTCCGATTCGGTGAAGGGATTCATGGGCGGCCCTCCCTGGTTGCATGGTCGCCGCGCTGCGAGCGCGCTGCATAGCTCGATTCCTCCGGGGCGACGCCTGATGAGAGACCTGGCGCTCGTCCCACCATCCGTTCTCGCGAAGGACGGTGAGGAGGATCTCGTCGAGTGCCTCCATATCCTCGCTGGGGAGGCGCCGGCTGAAGCGATTGGCCATGATGCGGCGGACAAGGGGCATGGCGACCTTGTCCAACTTGCTGGTGCCGGTGCTGGTCAGGACCGCATGGATCACCCGTCGGTTGTCGGGGGGGGTTTCGCGGTTCACCAGCCCCTTGCGGACCAGCCGCTCGACCACTCGGGTCATCCCGCTCTGGGTGAAGAGGCTCAGCTCCGACAGGTCCTTCATGGAGACGCGAGAGCCGTGCTGATGGAGCTGCATCAGCACCTCGTATTCGGCGTGGGAGATCCCGGCCCGGGTCCGCAGCTGGCCGTCCAGCTCCGCTCCCACCCAGCTTCCGATCTGAAGGAGGTTCACCACGGTGCCGATCTGCTCCTCGGAGATGTCCACAGCTGCAGGATAGCGCAGGGGCCTTGACATGGCAAGAGTGCCCGTGCTAATACTTGCTATGTCAATCATTGCTAGAGCAAGAGCACAGGAGGTGGTCCACCAAAGACGATCCTGGCGAGGACCCCGGATCGGGACGCGGAACCAAGCGGGCGCCGACCTCTCTGAATCGATTGACGCGCGTTGTCAGGCCGCAGGCGGTTCCCCGGGAAGCCCTCGGACCGACGGCCGGCGGCGCCTGGGGCACCGTCGATCAGCCGCCACCTCGTGCGGGGTGGCGGCCCTTCCCCCATCACCAACTTCGCCGACGCGCCACGGCAATATGGAGGTCTTCGACATGATCAATCCCGATTTCGAGTATCGGCTGGCTCAGCAGCGCGTCAGCGAGCTGCGCGCGGACGCCCACCGCTCCCATATCGTCGCCTTGCCCAAGCGGCTGGCAGCGCACCTCCCTTACCCCGAACAGGGCCAGGGTTCGCGGCGGGTCGCACCATCGCGTGCCCGCGAGCGTCCGTTCGCGGGGCGCAATGAGATGCCCGATGTGGGCTAGGCAATCCCCTTACGAGGACAAGGACATGACGACGACAGTGGCACGCCTGTGGACGGGGGCAGAGGATCGGCACAGCGCCGCTCTCTACGCGCTCCTGGACGAGATCGATCAGGAGCTCGACGACCGCTCCTGGATGGTGGGCGGCTCGTCGGCTTCGCCGACGGACCCGAGGCAGAAGGTGACCCGCGTCCTGGGAATCCCAGGGAGTCTGCGCCAAGCGTCCTTCAACCGGAGGCTGCTGGATCTGGCTCGCTCCCTGGCACCGTCAGGTGTGGAGATCGTGCTCTGGGATGAGCTCAAGGCAGTGGATCCCTTCGACGAGGATGACGAGGGCGACCCGCCGCCGGCCGTGCAGACGTGGCGAGCCGCCATCGTCGCCGCCGACGCCCTGCTCATCGCCACCCCCGAGTACAATTCGTCGCTTCCCGGCCAGCTGAAGAACGCCCTCGATTGGGCGTCGCGCCCACACGAACTCGAGCGTTCTCCAGGACAAGCCGGCGGCGGTCATCGGCGCAAGCCCCAGCCGGTTCGGTGCGGTTCGGGCCCAGGCCGACGTGCGCAAGATCCTCGCCGCATCAGGAGCCCGAGTGCTCGACTCCGAGCTGGCGGTTGCTCAGGCCCATGAGGCGTTCGACGCGCAGGGCCGGTTGGTCCACCCGGAGCTGACCCAGCGTCTGCAGCAGGTTCTCGGCGAGCTGGCTATCGCCGCGCTCTCCGCGGAGGAAGTTCGGGTCGCGTGAGGACATGCGGGCGCGCAGAAGATCCGAGCAGGTCTAAAGGAGCTTCAGATATGCATGCTATCGTGCGCATCAACACCTTCGACGAGAGCCGGCTCCGTGATGCGGCGGCCGAGGTGCGAGCCTTCAACGGGCTTCACGCCGCCCAGCCGGGATACACGGGGACCATCACCGCCGACCTTGGCTCCGGTCGCCGTCTGCTGGTTAATCTCTGGGACAGCGAGACGCACGCGATGGCGGGGCTCAGGACGCTCGCGCCCGAAGTCCACCGTGTCCTCGAACCCCTCATGGCCGCGCCATCCCAGCTGATCGGCACCGGTCCGGTCGTGGACACGGACCTCTCAACCAAACGTTGAGCGCCGGGGGCCCACCCCGCTCGCGTCATCTCCGCGGCAACGGGATCCCGGGTGTTCACGCCATCACCCGGCAGGCGCTGAGCGGCAACGACATGTCGATGATCCAGGGGAGCTTCGTCGCTCCCATCAGCGTCATCGCCGGGGTGCGCCTGGTGGCGGGTGTCCTCATCGCGGCCATCGTCCTGCTTACCGCCATCGTCCAGCACTCCCGGGATTACGCGCTGCTGCGGGCGATCGGCGCCCGGAGGGCGGTGGTCTACGGGAGCACGGTGCTCCAGTCGCTGGTCCTCTCGACGGCGGGGATCTGCATCGGCGTCGGCCTCGCCTTCGCCTACTCCGCCGCGGTGGACGTCACCTTCCCGATCATCTCCGCGTCCTTCGGCGGCGCCCTTCTCGCCGAGCTTGCCCTGCTGATCGTGGCGGTCAACACCGTGGCTGCACTGGTCCCCATCCGGCACATCCAGCGCGTCGACCCACAGAGGTGTTCAAGGCATGACCCCGCTCCGCGCCGAATCCGTGACCAAGGTCTTCGGTGAGGGCGACGCGGCGGTGCGCGCCGTCGGCGGCGCCAGCCTCGCCGTCGACCCCGGCGAGATCGTGCTTTTCCTCGGGCCGGCGGGGTCGGGCAAGACCACGCTCCTCTCCATCCTCGGGGCAGACGTTCGCCCTGCCTCCACGGCGGGCCTACCTCGAGCGGGGGGTTGTGCCCGGACGCGCCGTAGGCGCTGCCGCTGCGTTAGTACGGACGGAGAGCCGGCCGCGGTCGAGGAGGGCGGTCCGCGGGGCGCGGCGGGCTATCGCAGTGTCGTGAGTGACCACGATCAGGCTGAGTCCGCGATCCTTCCAGAGTCGTTCCATGATTCCGACGATCTCGGCGCTGGTCACCTCGTCGAGGTTCCCCGTGGGCTCGTCGGCCAGGATCACCTTGGGCTGCTTGACCAGCGCCCGTGCGATGCCCACACGCTGTTGTTCGCCACCGGACAGCTCCGGCGGGAAGAAGCGAGCGCGCTCCTCCAGCCCCACCTCCGCCAGCGCGGCCAGGGCACGTGCCCTGCGCTGCGCCGACGGAACGCGCAGCGGTACTAGGGCCGCGGTCACATTCTCCATAGCCGTGAGGGTGGGCATGAGGTTGTATCCCTGGAAGACGAAGCCGACGAACTGGGCGCGCAGGTCTACCAACCGGGACTCAGGGAGGGTGCCCAGGTTCAGCCCGTCGAAGAGGAGCTTCCCTGAGGTCGGGCGGTCCATGCCGCCGAGCATCATCAGAAGCGTCGACTTACCGGATCCGGTGCGCCCCTGGATGGAGATGAACTCGCCGTCCTGGATCTCGAGGTCCACATCGCGCAGCCCGGCGACGTGACCGCGCCCCTTGCGGTACACACGGGAGAGCTTATGCAGCTGGTACACGGGAGGCCTCCATAAGCGGGACGGCGCCCTCGCCCACGCGGTCATCGAGACTCGGGAGCATCCGGCTACTCCACCCGGCGCAGGGCCGCAGCCGGGCGCAGGCCGGCGGCGCGCCAGCCGCCGATGGCACCGGCGATCAGCCCGCCGACCACGGCCAGGACGATGGCCACCAACAGTATCTCGACGCTGAGCGGTGCGGTCATCTGCACGCTGACGGGATGCTGAGGGTTGCCGAAGGCGCCACCGGAGGACAGGGGTGCTCCCCCGACAACTTGACCGCCGAAGGTCTTGGGCCCCGCGCCGCTCGTGGGCCCCGCGTCTGTCTGCAGGGTGGGGACCAGCTTGGTGAAGAGGAAGGCGCCGAGCACGCCGACCCCTACCCCGAGGCCGCCGCCGACCAAGCCCTGGACGACCAACTCGCCGATCACCTGGGCGACGATGCGGCGGCTCCGCCATCCAATCGCCTTCAGGGTCCCGAACTCCCGCACCCGTCGGGTCACCGACCCCAGGGTGAGCAGCACCGCCAGCAAGAAGGCCGCAACCAGGACGGCAATGGCCACCGCTAGCCCCAGGGTCCCGGCGAGGTTGGAGGCGGTGCTCAGCGACCCCGACACAGAGCTGGCCAGGTCGGAGGCGCTGGTGACCGTCGTTGAGGGCATCAGCTTCTCGATCTCGGACTGGACCGCCGAGATCTCCGACGAGCCGGTGGCGGTCACGTCGATAGTGTTGACCTCGTTGTTGTCACCGGCCAGCGACTGCGCCTGGCTGAGGGGGATGTAGACATCCGCGGACGTCGAGCCCACCAGAGACACCACGCCGACGACCGTGTACTTGGTGCCCGAGAGTGTGAGCGTGGAGCCAGCCTTCAGCGAGTCCTGTTGGGCGTAGCCGCTGCTCACCAGGGCGACGTGCTCGTCCTGCTTGGCATCCTGGAACCAGGTCTTCGCCGCCGCGCTTCCCGAGCTGATGTTGCTCGCGCTCAGCGGCCCCAGCCCGGGGGTGCTGGGGTCGATGCCGGTCAGGGTGAAATTGGAGGCGCTACCGTTGCCCGTGATATCGAGGACGTTGAGTTGCAGGAACCCGGTGGCACCGGCAACACCCGCCAGCCTGTCGATGGCCGACACCTTACTGCTCTTGATGGTGTCGAGCCCGGGGTTGGGCAGCACATGGTCGCCGGCCGTGGGTCCGCTGCTCTTCCCGCGGGGTCCGCCGATGGGGGCGGCGCCGCCGATTTGGACCCCGACCGGACCACTCCCGGCGGCGGGCGGCTGGGTCACAGTGAGGTCGGTGCCGACGCCGTAGAGCGACTGCAGCACCTTGCCGTCCGCGGCATTGACCCCGGCGATCGCCGCGGTGACGGTGACCACCAGGCCCACCCCGAGCGCCAGGCCGATGGCGACGAGTGCTGCTGACCGCGCCCGCCGGCGCAGCTCGCGAGTCAGGTACCGGAAATACACGTCCGCTCCCCTTGATGGGTCTGAACGGGCCTGGCAGCGGTGGTATGCATCTGGGCCAGTTCTACGCCAGCGGTGGTTTCGGCGCGGTTTCAGTCGGCCGGCTCGAGCCGGTGCCCGGGGCGGAGCCCCCTGGCTGGATCTGCCCTGCAACCTTTCCGAAACCCTTGAAGGCCATGCTTAGGCTCGAGGTGTTGAGGCACCCGCGGGGGTACCCCGCGACAGGATCCCACGTGCGGTGACGTGGTCCAGCTCGAGGGCTGACTGGAATGCGAGTCCTGGTGATCGAAGACGACGAGGAGATGGCCGAGACCGTCGCCATCGGCCTGCGACGCGAGCTAATGGCCGTGGACCTCGCCCTCGACGGCCGGTCCGGCCTGGACAAGGCGCTGGACAACGAATACGACGTGATCGTGCTCGACCGAGATCTGCCGGGCCTCCACGGTGACCAGGTGTGCGCCAGGCTCGTGGACGCCGGCTGCCGCAGCCGAGTGCTGATGCTCACCGCCGCGGCGAGCATGAAGGAGATGGTGGACGGCCTGAGCCTGGGGGCCGACGACTACCTTGCCAAGCCCTTTGACTTCCCCGTCCTGGTCGCCCGAATCGGAGCGCTGATGCGCCGCGCCCAGCCTGCCATCGCACCAGTGCTGCGCTGCCACGACCTAGAGGTCGACACTGCGCGGCGCCGGGCGCTCCGTGGGGGGTATGAGCTCAACCTCTCGCCCAAAGAGTTCGGGGTCCTGGAGCTCCTGCTGGCATCTCAGGGCCGGACGGTGTCCGCTGAGGAGTTGCTGGAGCGGGTCTGGGACGAGGCCGCCAACCCCTTGTCCAGTGCCGTCAAAATCACTGTGAGCCGTCTCCGAGCCAAGCTCGGGAATCCTGCGCTCATCCAGACCGTGCCCGGCTCCGGCTACCGCGTCTGACGTCGATGACCATGCTCAGCCGCCTGTTCCTCGGCATCGCCCTCCGCCCCCACCTGCCCCGGCGCACCCTGCGCCTGCGACTCACCCTCCTCTACGGAGGCCTATTCCTCGTCTCCGGAGCAGTGCTCATCACCGCCTCCGACCTGTTGGTCAGCCACATGACCGCCAGCGTCGAAGTGCCGGGCCCCGGCGGCACGCAGATCTCGGGGAGCGGCACGGTCACGGTGACCGGTCCTGACAGGCAGCAGATCATGCTCGCGACGCCAGGGGCGACGCCGGGGGCGATCGTGGCTGGAAGAGCGACCTCGCAGGGTGGGGTACCTGTGCTGTCCCTCCGCGCTGCCGAGCGGCTGATCGCCCAAACGCAGCCCCTGGCGGCTCAGGCGCTCGCCCAGTACCAGGCCGAGACGAATGCCTTGGTGCTCTGGTCGGTGATCGCCTTGGCCGGCATGGCGGTCGTCTCCACGGGACTTGGCTGGATGGTCGCCGGGCGGGCGCTCCGCCCTCTGCGCGGCATCACCGCCGCCGCCCGGGAGATCTCGGTGGGCAGTCTCCATCGGCGCCTCGCCCTCAAGGGGCCCAGGGACGAGATCACGGAGCTGGGCGATACGTTCGAACTCGCTGATTGCCCGGCTCGGCGCCGCCTTCGAGTCTCAGCGTCGATTCGTGGCCAACGCCTCCCACGAGCTGCGCACCCCGCTGGCTCGGCAGAAGACGATCATCCAGGTGGCGCTCGCCGACCCCAAGGCCACCGCCGCGTCTCTGCGCTTCGCACACGAGCGGGTGCTCGCCTCGGGTGCGGAGGAGGAGCGGCTCATTGAGGCGCTGCTCACCCTGGCGCGCGGCCAGGCGGGCCTCGAGCACCGCGAACCGTTGGACCTCGCGGCGGTGGTCAGAGAGGTCCTGGCCAGCCGTCTCTCCGACGCGCGTGCCCGCCAGCTTGAGATCCGGTCGAAGCTCTCTTCCGCCGTGGTGAGCGGTGATTCACGGCTCGTCGAGCGACTGGTCATCAATCTGGTGGATAACGCGATCGGCCACAACGTCGAGGGCGGGTTCGTGGAGATGTCGACGACCACCCGCGATGACCGGGCGGAGCTGCGAGTGGCCAACACCGGCCCTGAGGTTCCGGAGGCCGAGATTGACCGGCTGTTCCAGCCGTTTCAGCGGATGGCCCCCGAGCGAACCCGCCATGGGGACGGCACCGGGCTGGGACTTTCCATCGTCCAGGCTATCGCCGACGCGCACGGCGCCGCCCTTGCCACCCGGCCCCGCCAGGATGGCGGCCTGCAGATCCAGATCAGCTTCCCCGGCCGGGGCCAGGTCTGAAGGGGCCGGCCCGCAATCGGCTTCCGGCACCCGACCGGCTGGCTCTGGTGGCGGAGAGCGACGACCCGGCTCATGGCAGCCGCCGGCGCTGCCGTCGATCCTGTCGAAAATGCCGGTGAGGCAAGCTGGCGGAAGTGGTACCGTCTACGGTCGGTGACCCAGAGGTCGTGAGCGCCGGAATTGGCTCGCTACAAGGCAGGTTCCCGGCGAGGATCTCGACGAGGAGGAAGGAGAGGGCCATCGCTGGATGCTCTCCGCGCCTGAGTCCACACAGCAAAAGGTAGCTACTACCCCCGGATAAAGTGATCGACCCGGGCGCTGCTGAAGAAAGGTGGCAGTCTCAGCGGTCGGATTGCAGCTCTGCTTCGAGGGCGCGCCGCGAGATGTCGTACATGCGGCCGAGGACTGCTTGCAGCCGCTGACGGTTGCCGATGAACTCCCCATAGGTGGCCGCCTCGTCCTTGGTCAGCCGCTTGGTGACGGTCTTGGCGTTGCGTTTGAATGTGAGCTGGGGGTAGGGGCCGTGGAGCTGTGGTGGTTCGGCATGGCAGCGACAGTTGGGGTTGGTGCAGCGCATCCGGCGCTGGACGAGGCTGCCCTGGGCGATGAAGCCGATGTCGGCGAGCTCCCGCCTGACCTGGCTGTATTCGGCGAGCAGCTGGCGAAGCTAGGTCGTGGGTTCGATTCCCACCTTGGGCTCCATAATGTTTAGTTGTACTCTTGCTATCAAAAGTAAATTAGCTTTGCGCGTGATTGGTGACCAGGCTACGCCCACGGGAGCGCTCCATTCGAGAAAACATGATAGCTGTGATATAGGGTATCCTAGTCGGTACTGTGGCAAGGGGTGCTCGTGATGAAGCGCGCGATCGACTCCGTCGCGCGCCCCGGGCCTCTGGCTGCCTTCAAAGGCACTTGAACGCCGGCGCAACCAGGGAGCGAGACGACGCCGCTCGGTGAGCACGCTGGCCGCGTGGAGCGAAGTCGCGTACCAGGGGGTGAGCAGGCTTTGGCAGAGGAGGCCAAAGGGCATGGTGCGGCGGCCGGCCGGCTCTTCACGGTTGCGGGCCTCACCGCGCCGGTGACCTGCTGGGCCTTCCCGAAGGCGACCTCGATCGACCAGCGGGAGGGTGTAGCGCTCCACGATCCGGACCGGCGTCGCGCCGGTGTCGGTCCTTGGTGTGCGGAGCCCGGAGCAGCACCAGGCCGATCGGCTGGGCCGCGAACGTCCGGCAGCAGAGGCAGAGGCGGTGGGCGATGTCGATTCCATTCGGATCGGCCGCCGGATGTTGGGGTGTTACCAGCCGGCCAGAGTGGCCTTGACGAGAACTTGCGCCATCCACGCGAGGAGGTCGATTGCCTGCTCACGTGATAGCTCGGCCATGTCGGTGGTCCAGACGATGGCGTCAGATCCGAACAAGGGGACGAGCGCTTTCGCGAGGCGGCTGCGAGCATCTGGCGGGACATCTCTGGGCAGGCTTTCGAGGAGGGTTGCGATCCAGCGCCCGCGGTTGGTCAGTCCTCGGCGGGGTTGGATGTGCTCCCGCTCCGGTTCCAGCGAGAAGCGGAGCATCGTGCGCAGCTCGGCCTCATGCTCGAAAGCCCATGCTGCGGTCACTCGCACGAGGTCGGCCGCCCGGGCGCTGAGCTCGCCGGGTGATGTAGCCGCCGGCGGGGCCCAGTTGGTGTCGTCGAGCGGGTCGTCGGCCAGGGACATGGCCGCGTGGAGGACCACGGCGTCGTTGGTCGGGAAGTAGCGGTAGGCGGTTGCACGAGACACCCCCGCGAGCTCGGCTGCGGCGGGGACCGTTAGCGGACGGCCGGTGCGCAGCAGCTCACGCGCCGCTTCCCTCAGGAGACGCAGGGTGCGTCCCTTGGGGCCGGACAGCTCCCGGGCGTCGTACGGACGTTCCATAGCCGCTCCTCCTTGACAAACCAAAGCCTGGAATGCATGATACGCATAGTCTCAAAAAGAGACGCGAGATCTCGTGATGAGAGTCTGAGTTTACCCCCGGGCGAAACACACCAAACACACCCGTTAAGGAGGGCCACCATGACCACCGCTGTCGAACCCTACCCATCCACCCAAACAGCCCCGGCGCTGACCGGAATCCAACACCTTGGTCTCACGGTCCGCGACATCGTGGCCAGCGAGGCTTGGTACACCGAGGTTCTGGGACTCGTCCGACTCTTCGTCGAACCGCATGGAAACGGCGACGGCTACGCCATTGTGATGACGCGTCCGGGCACCGGGCTGTTCATGGGCCTCGACCACCACCCCGGGGCCGACCGCACCATGTTCAGCGAGCTCCGCACTGGGCTCGACCACTTCGCCATCCAGGTCGCCAGCCGGAAAGACATCGACGAGTGGGTTGCTCGCCTCGATGCCATGGGTGTCGAGCACGGAGCCTTGTACGAGGCCACCGAGCCGGCCCGGCGCGCTCAGGTGACCTTCCGCGACCCCGACGGGATCCCGATCGAGCTCTTCTGGTTCGGAGGCTGAGAGGCTGAGATGGATGGACTACCGCAGCTGCCGATGCGGGCCGGGTCCCGGCCGCGCACCACCACCGAGATCCCGCACAGCCAACTGGACCAGCAACCCGACGACAGCCGTTACGTCGACGCCATTCTCGCTGAGGGACAGACCTGGGCGTCCGTGCTCGCAGGGCCATCGGCGATCTCGGTGGAGGGCGCCCGGGCCCTGTTTTTGGACGGCCGAGAGTTCTGCCACGTGCACGCCCAAGGTGACTTCAGTCTGCACGCCGCCTTGCCGCTCCCGCTAGCCGAGGCCGCGGGGGGCGCGGGATGGGCCGAACCCCACTTCCTCGCCCGCGCCGGCCAAGCGCCCCCGAACATCGTCATGCTCTACGCCCCCCGCGACGACCTCGAGCGTGACGTAGTCCTGCGACTGGTCCGCGCGTCGTACGAGTTTGCACTCGCCCCGGACCCAGCTCATAACCCGTGGTCAGGCGGGTCTGCACATCGCAAAGGAGAAGCCATGTCCATCTCTGTCGTGGGACCCAACGACGGCGAGCAGTCAGGCGGCGGGCCGATCCGCTGCCGCATCATCGAAGACGGCACCCACACCCAGCATCGGCTGGGCCTCATCGAGGCGATGGTGCCGCCGCTCCCGGGTGGCCCGCCGCAGCACCTTCACCGTGATCACGACGAGACCTTCATCGTGACCGAGGGCAAACTCAGATTCACCTCCGGAGCCGACAGTGTCGACGTCGAAGCAGGATCCTGCGTCACAGTCCCCGCAGGCACACCGCACACCTTCGCCAACCCCTTCGGCGAAGCCGCCAAGTTCATCTGCACGCTCACTCCCGACCTCTATGTCGAGTACTTCCGTGATCTGGGCAAACTGCCCGTCGATGAGCGGGGGCTGCTCGACCCCGCCGACGTCGGCCGGACGATGGCGGCGTATGCCACGGAAGTCATCCGCTAACGCGCAGACACAAAGGTGGCGGCGCCCCGTGTGGGCCTCGGAGCTGCAAGAGACAGCGGGGAGGAAGGCACAGACAGAAGCGAATCAACCTGACGACCCCGATGTGGGCGAACAACTGGACTGCGCAGGAACACCAACGCGATCAGAGAACGAAAGTGAGGGTAAGGGCTGACGCAGAAACAACTTCCCGATTGGGCGGTGAAGATCAGGAGTGGGGGCTGAGTGTGTAGTTGCGGGCGGGGTGGGTGTCGTGTCGCTGCAGTTGCAGCTGTTCCATCTGGTGGTCACTGATCTTGACGCCTTTGGGGTAGTCGGTGCGCACGAGGTAGGCCTTGACCTGCAGCCCAGCGGCGGTCCGGGTGGTGCGGATGTGGTTGAGGATGCCTTGCCCCGGTTGGCGAAGTTCCCCACGAGTTCCCGGTGCTTGGCATCCACCGACACGATCGGCCAGCCCTTGGCGGTGAAGGTCTCCCGCTGGGCGCTGATGTAGGCGAACTGGGCGTCGCGGCCCGGGTCGGCGCGTCGGGTGAGCTTCTTGTGGTTGACCCGCAACCGGAACCCGAGCTGGCGCAGCAGGCGAGCCACGGTGTTGGGGCACACCTCGATGCCACCGGCGCGCAGCTCGGCGGCGATCTTCTCGGTGGTGCGGCGCGTCCATTTGATGCCGCTCACGGGATCACCGGCGGTGTCGTGTTCCATGAGCGCGCTGATCTGGGCGATCACCTCGGGGATCCTTTTGGGGTCGGCTTCCTCCCCCCGCCGGCACGCCGCACCATGCCCGCCTCCACCTCGCCGGTGAGCAGCTCTCGCCGACCCCGGGCAACGGTGCCGGGGTCGATGCCCAACAGCTCGGCCACCTGGGCATCGCCGCCGTGTCCGATCTTCATCGCCTCCAGCCCCGCGTACAGTCGCCGCTGCTGTTCGTCCAGCAGGCTGGAGAAGAGCACGATGGCCGCCTTGAGCTCGTCGGGGAGCACCCGCAGCCCCGGGCCCACCGAAAGCCGCGACGCCTCGGCGTCATAGACCGACCGGGCCTGGAGCTGGGAGCGGCGCGTCGAGGTATCGGGGGAAAGGTAGATGTAGCGGCCGCCCACCTCCTGGCGGGCCAGGCGCCCGGCCCGCACCAGGTGGAGCAGGGCGGCCTTGGCCTCCACGTGCAGCACGGCCTCGAGCTCGGCGGCGTCATATCCCGCCTCGGCGGTGCCGACCAGGGCGTCCACGGTCGAGACCAGGGTGCCGAAGCGGGAGAACCACACCTGGCGAAACGACCACAGCCCCAGCTCGTCGAAGCGAGCGATCTCGTCCAAGGTGTAGAAGCGGCCACGGTGCGAGTAGCTGGTGCGGTACTCCAGCTCGGCCAGCTTGCGGAATACCGTGGCGTCAGCCGAGGTCCCCAGGGCGCCTTTGAGCTCGCCGATGGTGGCGATCTTGCGGTGCCGAAGCAAGCGAACCAGGGACTGCGGCGGGTACTGCTCGGGTCTCATTATGAGAGGGCTCCTCCTATGTAGGAGTAACTCCATCATAACTCACTCGGCCCCAGCGAACTCGAAGGAGCCCCCCTGAACCTGCCTACGTCCTTGCCAGTACTGGGACCTCGCGCTCGCGGCGCTAGCCCGGGCCAGGCCGCCGCCAGCTCTACTGCGATAGAGGTGCGCTCAAAGTCTGGTACTTATAGTTGAGTCGGCCCTAAGCGTCGCGGTTACGGAACGTTGCGGTGGCGGCGGCGTCGAAAGAGAGGGGTTGGGTGCGGCCGCGCACGGTCAGCGCACCGGTGATGGCGACCCCCTGGCCAGACGGCTGGAGCGTCATCAGTGGACCAGCTCGATGTGACAGGGCAGAGCCGGCGCCCTTGTCAGGCGTCTGTCGGCGGTGACCAGAGGGCATCGCAGAGCAGCCGCCAGGGCCACGTACAGGGCATCGTAGAAGGTGAGGTTCGCGCGCAGAGCCCAAGCTGCTCGAGCGAGCGCACCGGTCATCTCGTGCCGGATGTCGACGAGCGCCGACGCGGCGATGAGCAGCGCCTCCCCGTCGCCCGCGCCCAGCTCTTGGCGCAACACGCGGCGGCGAAGCACATTGCCGACCTCCGCATCGATGAGGTGAGGCGCGTGGTTCACCTCGGCTGCCAGTCGTGACCGCAGGGTCTGGTGTGACCGCCCGCTGCCGAGCAGGGCGAGGGCCAGCGCCGACGCGTCGACGACCAGCGGCACCTGCGCGCCCTCAGCGACGCTCTGCGGCTAGGTCCCTGACGATGGACGAGGGCGAGACTCCACTCACCTTCTCTCGGCCAAGCACCGCTTCGATCATCTCGACCGCCTCATCCTTGGTGGGGCGCACGGCCGCTGCGACCAGCTGGTCCCGCGTATAGGCCTGAATGGACTGGCCGGCACGCCTAGCCCGGCGTCGGATCACCTCGTACGTGTCCTCCGGCAGCTCTCGCACTTGGATTGTGGCCATAGCGCTATAGTAGCGCAATAGCGCTGCCATCCGGAGGGCAGCGACGCCATGGCGCCGCTGATGGCCGATTTCGAATATGCAACCGCTGCCATTTGGATTTGGGGCAACGCCTTGGTAAGGCGATAGGTCGTGGGTTCGATTTCCACCTTGGGCTCCATAACATTTCGCTCGATGTTGCCCGAAATTCCTGGAGCAACACCCTGAACTCTTGGGGGAACGGTTGGTGCCGGGTGGCCCGGCATCTGTCGTCCGCGCTGACATGGAGACGGTGCGCACCGAGCCGATGGTCGCGGTGCTGCCCGTAGGGCACCGGCTCGCCCACCGCCGGGAGTTGACCATGGACGATCTTGCCGGCGAAACGCTCCCCCGACGGCCTGACGAGCGGGACCCCATCGCCGCGCCCGTGGTTCGGGATGCTGCTCAGCTGCTCGAGACCGTCGCCCTGGGCCAGGCAGTGGCGCTTCTGCCGGCGTCGGTGAGGCGAAACCGGCGCCCCGATCTCGCCTACGCTCTCGTCCGGGACGCCCCAATGACCACGTTGGTGGTCGCGTGGCCCGAGGTTTCGACCTCCGGCGCAATGGCCGGTTCGTGCGGGCCGCGGCAGGCGCCGCCGAAGAGACGTCGGAGGACAAGCGGTCGGCGTGAGAGCCCGGTTCTTGCCGTGCTCTGGTCGGGGCGTTCGATCAGGGAGGCCGACCTTTGCTGCAAGCCAGTCATCGAGACAGCCGTCGGGATCACCACACACGACAAAATGCGGCCTTTCCACCGCGCTGCCTACTTGGCGTTCAGCGAGGCGATCTGGATCAGATTGCCGCACGTGTCGTCGAACACAGCAGTGCTGACGACGCCCATGTCGGCGGGGGGCTGAGTAAATCTCACGCCGAGTGCGCTCAAGCGCTCGTACTCGGCTTCGACGTCGTCGACGGCGAGCTGCGTGAAGGGGATTCCATCGGCAACAAGTGCATCCTTGAACGGCTTTGCCGCAGGGTGGCCGCTGGGCTGCAGCGCCAGTTCGGTGCCGTCCGGATCCTGTGGGGAGACCACCGTCAGCCAGCGGTCCGCCCCACCGGCACGTCATGCTTCTTCGTGAAGCCGAGCGTCTCAGTGTAGAACTGCAACGCTTTGGCTTGGTCGTCGACCATCACAGCTGCGAGTCGGATCCTCATTGTTTCTCCTTGCTCCGGGCCGCTTTGGCACCGCTCTTCGTCCGGGCCGCAGAGCTCTCGGAGGCCTTGGCAAGCCATCGCTCTCTGATCGGCTCGAGTGGCTCGGTGTTCATGTAGTGAAACTTGTAACGGCCGTCTCGCCGGATCTCGACCAGGCCTGCGCCTTCGAGAACGGCGAGGTGCTGTGAGATCGCCTGCCGAGACGAGCTGAGCCCATGGTTCGTCACCAGACGGCCGCAAATCTCGAAGAGCGTCTGGCCATCGCGCTCGGCGAGTTCGTCGAGAATGGTCCGCCGTGTGGCGTCCGCCAGGGCCCTGAACACATCCTCATCCACGACGTGAGCATAGGCAAGTGATCACTTGCCTGTCAAGGCGCCTGCACCCTCCCGAGAGTCGCGTTCCCCCACCGATGACATCCGCGGCGGTGAGGTACCAGACCTCGTCCTCGCTCCGCCCCTCACCAGCCACGGTCAGGCGGTGGGTGCCGGAGCATCACTCCGATCGTGGGCCGCCAGGATCTCGAGAGCCTCGCGATCCTCGTCGATGACCTGGCGTCCAACCTCCCGGATCAGGGCACGCAGGTCATCCGTGCGCATCAGGCGCAGCGCGCCGTCCGGCATCTGCTCGAGGAGGACGTCAGTCCCGGCCGTGTAGCCGGCGCCCTCCAGCTCTTTGGGGATCGCCACCATGTTGCTGTTGCCGACCCGGCGGACTCGAAGGATCCTCATATGTCAAGGATATCCTTGGATATCCTTGCTTGTCAAGCCCGGCGAGCGCCCGATCGCCCGCTGGAGGCCTGGTCGACCTGCGCGCCCGAAGTCCAACTTCAATCGGACTTTAATGCCGCTGCAACGACCTGAAAGATGTCGGCCATCCAGCCGAACCGAGCCGATTCCGAATACGCAACCGCTCCCATTTGGGCCGACGCCTTGGTAAGGCGTAGGTCGTGGGTTCGATTCCCACCTTGGGCTCCACGGCGAAGGCCGTTGACGGGCAAGGGCGAGTCTTGCTCCTGATAATCCAATGGGCGATTAGCAGAGGTTTGTTAGCAGAGGTTTGAAAGCGCCGACGTTGCTGCCCGAAATCCTTCGAGCAACACCCCGAACTTCCCTGCCCACAGTGAGGACGTGGCGCCGGGTTCGGGCTGATCCGCGTGGGGCTCTACCACCCCTGCCCGTGGTCCTCCTACGGCACCGGCGTCAGGGCAGGGCAGTGGGCCGGCCGCACGGCTGCCGGATGACGGTGGTCGCAGTCGGCGACAGCGTCCGCGCTGAGGCGCTCCGCAAGAACGACGAGAGAGGCTCATCTTCGCCCGCCGCGACCAGGGCGAGCTGGCGGCATATCGTAGTTGTCATGAGGCGCTGACCACAGTTCGGGGCGGTGTCCTCGCCGCGGGGGTGGCGGGTCGCCAGAGCCGGCCCGTGCGGAGCGCCCGGAGCGTGCCGCTCACCACCAGCAGCCAGAAGCCGCAGAGGAGCACGAAGAGCCCCGCTCCGGCCCACTCTAGGCCCCCCAGGTTCCACGCCCTGGCCACGGTGAGGGTTGCAACGGTGTAGGCGCCGAGGGGGAAGGTGAAGGCCCACCAGCCCACCCCGTAGGGGAGGGGTCCGGAACGCAAGTAGTGCACCAGCAGGATCGTTGCCGCGCAGAGCCACCACACCCCGAAGCCCCAGAGCGCCGTGGCGGCGAGCGTCGATGCCAGCGCGACCTCGTGGGCGAGGGGCCCGAAGGCTGCGGAGCCTGCGGCGGCCATCTTCATTAGGGCGATGGTTCCCACCCCGATCGGGCCGAGGCCGATCCAGAAGGAGGGCGCCAGGCCGGCGTGGGGTAGCGGGTGCACCACCAGCCGGTGGTGCAGAGTCGTCGCGATCAGTAGGTAGAGCATGAATCCCATGCCCCAGAAGCCGTAGGCGCCGAGCATGAGAGCCCGGGCAAGCGGCGGCGGGGAACCGGGGACCAGGGGCACCAGGACCATCGGCACGATGATGGTGGCCACCGGGGGGATGAACCAGCCCCCGTTGACGGTCTCGTGAACCAGCTCCGAGCGGACGAAGAGGAGATAGGCGAACACCAGGCTCATCACGAAGGCGAGCGGCACCCCCGCCCATGCCAGCCCCGCGACGAGGGCTCCGTCTGTCGATGGCGAGAAGACCGTGGGCCCGACCGCGGCGGTGGCCACCGCCAGCACCAGGATGCCGGCGGGCAGCGTCCCGTACAGCGCTCCCGCCACCGGATCGCGCAGGTCGCGCACCGCGGCGTCGCGGTGGACGAACCAGCGGCCGAGGTAGGGGATCGCCAGCACCACCGCCAATCCCGCGGCGAGGGCAACCATGGCTTGGCTCAGCGCCCGCGCCGCCGGTGCCAGTGCGGCGACGCCCCCGGGGTTCAGCGAGGCCGCGACCCCGATCACCCCAGTGCCCATGACCGCCCCGAACCATCCGGGATGGAAGCCACGCAGCCGGGCCAGCGGCGCGACCTCCGGTGCTTTGGCAGCGCCTCCGGCGCCGCTTGTCGGATCGGTGACCATGGTGATTCTCCTGCTTCTCTCCAGGCTCAGGCACCGACCGCGTGCAGCCACTCGCTGATCTCGCCCCGCCGGGGGATCCGCCCGCTGGCGACCACCTTGCCGTCGATCACCAGGCCCGGGGTGTGCATGATCCCGTACCCCATGATCGCTGAGATGTCGGTGACCTCGTCGATCTCGAGCTGCAGATGCTCCGCTCCCCCCACCTCCCGCACCAGGGCCTCCAGCCGCTTGCAGTTGGCACAGCCCACTCCCAGGATCTTGACGTTCACTGAGGTTCCACTCCTTTGTGTGTGACGTGCCGGCGCGGGTGGGATCGGGTCCCGCTCATGTCAGAGCACGGCGTTGAAGACGTAGCCCATGGCGATGATCGCCAGGGTCACCACGGCGATGAAGATGGCGATGAGCTTCCACTTGATCACCCGCCGCAGGATGATCATCTCCGGCGTCGAGATTGCGGTGATCGCCATCATGAAGGCTAGCGTGGTGCCCATCGGCAGGCCCTTCTGGATCAGTGCCTGGACAATAGGGATCGTCCCCGCCGCGTTGGAGTACAGGGGGATGGCGAGCAGCACGGCGAGGGGGACGGCGAACGGGTTCCCCCGCCCCGCGATCTGGACCACCAGCGAGGTGGGTGCGTAGCCGTGGATCCAGGCGCCCACCGCGATCCCGCCCAGCACCCAGGGGAAGACCCGTCGCAGGATGTCGCGGGTGTAGGCAATGGCATCGCGCAGCCGCTGGGAGAACGCCGGGTGCTGCTCGCTCGACGCGCCGAGCTGGATGCGGTAGACGTAGTCCTCCACCTGGTCCTCGAGATGGAGGTGGCCGATCACCGTGCCGCCCACGATCGCCACCACCAGCCCCATGCCCACGTAGAAGACCGCGATCTGGATGCCGAAGAGGCCGGCCAGCATGACCAGCGCCACCTCGTTGACCACGGGGGAGGCGATCAGGAACCCGAATGTGACCGCCAGCGGCAGGCCGGATTCCACGAAGCCGATGAACATCGGCACCGCTGAGCAGGAGCAGAACGGCGTGACGGTGCCCAGCAGGGCAGCCAGGGCGGTGCCGCCCAGCTCGCCCTTGCCGGCGAGCAGCCGCCTCACCCGCTCCGGCGGGAAGTAGCTGCGGATCACCGCCACCACGGTGACGATGCCGGAGAGCAGCAGGAAGATCTTGGGGACGTCGGTGAGGAAGAAGTCGACTGCGCTCCCGACCTGGGTGCTGCGCGAGAAGTGGAAGAGGCCGTACGTCAGCCAGTCCGCGAAGGTCTGGAGCTCCCAGTACGCGGCGATCCAGATCGCCACCGCAACCGCGATCCCCAGACCCATGCGGGCTTGGTGGTTGTGGTGATGTACGGTGACGCTGACGGCACGCAGCTCGTTTCCATCGGCCATCGCGGCGTTCCGGTCTCCGATGATGCCGCCGAGCTCCTCACCTCCCTCCGCGAGCGCGGTGGGGCTCACGCGCACGTCAGTTCAACCTCAGTCGATGTATCGGGCACAGCTTCATGAGCGGCTGACCGCCATGCGTCCGTCGCGCGGACCGCGCACACGGCAGGCCGGTTGGCGTGATCCGAGACGGTCGGGGGCGAAGGCCGCGGTCAGGGCCCGCCAGGCGGCCGTCATGGCCGCAGCGTTCACCGTGAAGTGCACCCACCGGGCATCGACGGGGTCGGGATGCTCCTCGACGAGCCCAGCCTCGCGAAGCTTGCGGACGTGATGCGACACCAGGTTCTCGGGAAGGCCCAGGGCCGCGGCGACCTCGCAGTTGCAGGTCTCGCCGCGCATCAGGAGCAGGAGGATCCGGCGCCGGGTGGGATCGGCCACCAGCCGCAGAAAGGCGGCGCCAGCCGGGGGGACGTCGGCCGGCTGGCTCATCGGTTGCCCCGGCATCGCGAGGAGGCGACCCCCAGCCTCGAAGGAGCAATGCAGATCACTTCAATACTCATCGATCCAATGGTCGAGCCGGCAGGCATTCTCGAACTAGGGCCAAAGGTCACAAGTCCCAGCGGTCGGGATGGACCGGTCACGTCTGCCCTCGCTCCTTACGCCACGATGCGCGACCCCACCGTGGACCCTGGTAGAGCGCGAGCTTCACGGCTTTCGTCTCATCGATTCCCACCTCGGGCTCCAGCGCGGGATATGCGTTGGGGGGCAAGGGTAACTCTTGGTCCTGATAATACCCAGACCGTTATCAGGGGGCGGAATGCACCAACTCCACCTTTGGCCCTTTCAGGCGCAGTTCGTCCGGCGCGTGCCCACCGCAAGCAGATACGGACGTTCAGCGACGACCCGGCCATCAGGTTGTTGGTAGTTGGAGAAGCATGCAAGCAAGGCTTCTCGCATCTGGAGCCGTCGATCGTCAGGGAGCGCCTCATAGGTCGCCACGGTGGGCGGGAATGCCGTGACGAATTCTTCAACCAGCTCGGTTGGGCTGCCCGCAGTCGCTGGGCTGCTGTCCTCCGTGAACGTCAGATCGAAGTCCCGGCCCAGCAATTCTGAGACGTACTCCGGCCGGCCCCAGTCAGAGGGGGATGGTGCACCCGCCGGTCGGGGCGGGAGAAATGACGCCTGGGCCACTTGCATCTCAAGGACAACGCCCCCGGGGCGCCAAGCTGTGATGCACAGGCGACCCCCCGGCTGCAGCACTCGGGCGAGCTCGCGCGCGACGGCCCGATGGTCGGGCGCGAAGATCGCGCCAAGAGACGACGATACGACGTCGTAGCTGGCGTTCGCGGCTCGGAGCTGCTGACAATCGCCGACTTCGAATCCGATCGATAGTTGCTTGGCGTCAGGCCGCTGGCGGGCGATGTTGATCAACCGTGAGGAGATGTCCTGTCCCGTGACTCGCGCCCCCCGCTGAGCCGCCAACACGGCGACGGCTCCGGTCCCGGTCGCAACATCGAGCCAACGTTCACCGTCGTGCACGCCGAGCATCTCGACCACACGCGCATGCATGTCCGCCGCGTTGGACTCGATCTTCTCGTACGAACCGCGGTCATAGAGAGTTGGGATCACCTCAGTCATCGGGTCGGATCACCTCCATCGAGCAAGCTCGGCCCTTGGCCATATCCGGTGCGGTAACAGATCAGGACCCGCGGTCATGCCGCCGGGCGGACGCCGGCTATGAAGCCGTCGAAGGCGCCCCGACCACTGGTCCGCCACATCTCGACGACTGGGGGTGGGAGGTGCTCCAGGGTCGATGCCAGCTGCTCGGGGCTCATCTGCTCGAAGATGAGGCCGAGGATCAGCCAGATCTTGTCACCGGTGAAGTGGGCCATCGCGTGTCCCGGCAGGGCTCCCCACTCCTCTGGCGACATGCTCCGCGAGGCGAGCGGAAGGATCTCCTGCTCCTCTTCGCGGAGGTGCTGCGCGAGAGCGGCCCAGAGGGAGTCGAGGGCTGTCGAGAGCCCCCTGCCGGCCTCGGCTCCGGGCGCCGTCCGATAGGCTTCGAGCGCGGCCCCGGCACCCTCGCCGAGCTCGTGGATGGCGTCGTGCTCCCCCTCCATGCGGGTGATGATCTCAGCAGCCTCCGGGCACCGCTCCGTCAGCACCGGCCAGAGGATCGCGTCTTCACCCTCGTGATGGGCGACCAGGAAGCGGCGTCGAAGCCCTCCGTGCCGGCGGTGAGGCGGCGGCCGGTGCTGGAGGTGGCGCTGATCAGTGCCTCGCCGAGAGGTCGGTACGGGTTGGGAATGGCCGACGGGACGCAGCGCCCGGCGAGCACCGCGGTGCCCTGCCGCTCGGCGGCGGCGCAAAGCTCCCGGAGGAGCCGGGATTTGCCGATACCCGCGGGGCCGCGAACGACGATGGTGCAGCCGTCGCCCCGGCGTGCTCTGTCCAGGGAGCGGCTGAGCTGGCCCAGCTCGCCGTCCCGACCGACCAACGACGGGCAGAGGATCCGAGGCATGGTGGGTGCTCGCGATTTTGGAGGATGCGGCGAGAGGCGCGATCCGACCTCTGCGCCTCCTCGGCGGCGCGAGACCGATTCCAGGCATGCAGTGACGCAAGCGGTGGGTCCCGGCATGCCCATCGCCCCGGCGCCGCCCTGTGGCGAGGGACGCTCGTTTCAGGCTCATCGTCTCGGCTCAAGCGCACGTCAACGTTGCTGCAAAAACCTGAAATGCGTGGGCCATGGAGCGCCCACCGGCCCCGGCGAATTCGAACCAGGCTTGGCCATGGGCAACGCCTTGGTAAGGCGTAGGTCGTGGGTTCGATTCCCACCTTGGGCTCCAGGCTGGAAACCCTTAGACCGCAAGGGCCGCTTGCCCTCGCCGGGGGCTGCGGGGCCATGTTCGCCGCTGCCGTCGTCGCAGGGCCGGAGGTGGAGGCGGGCCGCGTGGTTTTCGGCCCATGCATTACGAGGGGAGGAAGGTCCCCCGAGGATCTCCGGCCCGGCACTGGCGAGGTCTCACCGCGCCAGAACCAGGTAGCAGAATGCGAGCACACCTCGGTATATGGTCAGGTACTCGGTGAGACGCGCATCCAATTCGGCTCGCACCGTGGCCGCGCTTGAATGCTCGGGGTTCGCGAGTAGCCACTCCTCCCTCCCGGCTCGCCATCCGGATTCGAACTCGTCCCACTCGCGCTGATCGGCCAACGTGAGACTGAGGGTCCGCCAACCCTGTGCGGTCGCATGGGCCATCAGATCCCGGAGGGGCAGGACATCGGTTCCGAAGAGTGCCGATGCAGCCCCAGTCGGCGGCCGCTCCCAGCACCCGTCGCCGAACAGCAGCCGACCGCCGGGGCGCGTCAGGTCGAAGAGGTGCGTCAGCGCAGCTTCCGCGCCCCCCCAGGCGTGCGCCGCGCCGACGCAGATGAGGCGGTCAGCTGTCTGATGCCAGCCCTCGGCGCGACCGCAGACGAAGGTCACCTGGGTGTCGAGCCCCCGCTGGGATGCCAGCGTCCGTCCTCGCTCGAGCAGCGATTCGTCAGTGTCGATGCCGACGCCGCGGCAGGAACTTACCGCCTCGATGGAGCCGGCAGCAACGGCGCGAAGCAGAAGCTCTCCCCACCCGCACCCTAGATCAAGGATGTCATTTCCATCGCGAGGTTGGAGATGACGCAGCAATATCTCGGCGTGATCAGCGGATAACGGCGTGTTCCAACGCAATCGGGCATATCGGGCCAAACCCAGGTTCCGCGTTGGGCCATCCACCTCCGAAGTCATATCTGAGAGTTCTGAGCAACGCAGACGACACGCGGGCCCTCCCCCTCAACGAGGTGACTGTCTGCCCGACCCGTTCAACGCGGGGGAGGCGTTTGGACGATAATCATTCCGCAATGCCCGGCTTGAAGCGGGGTGAGGGGCTGGGTTGTCGTACTGGTGAGAGCAACCCAAGCATCGAGGGACCACTCTAGCCCGGCAGCATCGACGACGGCTCCTACCGCGGCCCACCGGCTCGGTGACGGTCTCGCACATCCACCGAGCGAACCGGCCGCTGGTGGCGCAGCCCCCGGGATAGAACAGCTCCCGGTACGGATCGACCGGGCTGAAGAGGGCGGCGACGGCGGCCACGCGGGGGTTGCCCACGCTGGCCACCAGCTCGGCAGCCTGACCTGCGTACGACGTGCCGTAGATACCGACCCGCCCGTTGGACCACGGTTGCGCGGCGACCCAATCGATGAGCTCGCTGTAGTCGGCGATCTCACGGGGCCCGAGCTCGCTGGTGTGCGAGCCGAACGAGGCATCGGTGCCGCGCGGGTCGGCAACGACTAGCGCGAACCCGGCGCTGGTCCACAACGCACCGGCAGCTCGGTTGCTGTCCGCCTCGGGCTCGGGGCTCGGCGGCTGCTCGGCCCGGTGGTAGCGGGTGGCTCGGAACGCCGTGCCAACGCGCTCACCTCGGCCGATGCGCTCGACCGGCAGCCACACGTCGATGGCCAAGCTGACGCCGTCGCGCTGACCGGCACGTACAGGGACTGGAGGCGCTGAGTTCGAGCCGATCGTCATGGCGGCGATCGCCACCAGCCCCCTCCGGGCGCCAGCCGAGGCGTCTGGAGTGTCTGCGCGAGGGCGGCCGTCTGGGAGCGGGCCCCTAACCTGGCCGGCTTGATTCGACACCGCCGGCATGAGTGGTACCATATCTAGTACCATGATGAGGGAGACCTGATGGCTATCACCGCAAGCGAAGCGAGGAAGCAGCTGTTCCCGCTGATCGAGCGGGTCAACAATGACCGCCAGCCGGTGGAGATCACCTCCAAGGGAGGCGATGCCGTGCTGATGTCGAAGGCGGACTACGACGCCCTGCAGGAGACCGCCTACCTGCTCCGCGCCCCGGCCAACGCTCGGTGGCTGCTGGAGAGCCTTGGCCAGGCCCGCGCCGGAGAGCGCGAGGCCCACGACCTTGCGTAGTGCGGCTGGTCTTCACCTCCCACGGATGGGCCGACTACCTCTACTGGCAGGCCGCGGACCGGGCCCCGCTGAAGCGGATCAATCGGCTGCTTGAGGACACGCTGCGCGACCCTTTCACTGGAATCGGCAAGCCGGAGCAGCTTCGCCACGTCCTCCAGGGATGCTGGTCGCGCCGGATCGACGAGGAGCACCGCCTCGTGTACCTCGTTGAGCGCGACGACGTTGTCGTTCTTCAGGCTCGCTACCACTACCAGGACGAAGGGTGATGCGAATCCCATCGGACTCGCTCCGCCGATCTGGCCCTCCGCCTGAGGCGCGATTGCAACCGCACTTCAAGGCTGGTGCAAGAAGTTGAAATGCGTCGGCATGGAGCGGCCGGTTGCCGAATACGAAGGAGGCCTCGCCATGGCCAACGCCTTGGTAAGGCGTAGGTCGTGGGTTCGATTCCCACCTTGGGCTCCGCGCGGGATATGCGTTGGGGGGCCGGGGCGCATTTTGGTACTGATAATCTTGACGGTGATTATCAGGGCCGCTCAAAACGGCCAAGGATGTTGCTCGAAATCGTTGGAGCAACACCACGAACTCTTCTGCCTCGCGGAGTGCCTACGTCCCAGAAGCGCTGCCATCGGCGGTCTCGAGACGCCTCACGGCTGAAGGCGCTGCTTTGGATGCGCTCTCCCGCATCGCCTGTCGGCCGGCGGGACACGGAAGGCTGCGGCGCCGGTCGGTGGGCGCGCGGCACGGTAGTGCCGCTCGTCCAGGGTCGCAATGTCCACAACCCCGAGGCGATCGGCCAGAACCATCAATGAGGCATCGGTGAGCCCGAGGCTCATGTCGGCTCCTGATCGGCGACAGCGCACCGCCGCTGTCATGGCTGCCGGCCACTACTCGACGGTGTATGCGCCGTCGGCGAGATCGGCGCAAAGCGCTGCCACCGCCGCAGCCGCTTCCAAAGCCGCTTCACCAGCGGCTATGAGGGGCCGGGACGCGTCGACATCTGCGATGCGCCTCGACGTCTGCTCGTCACCATGGACCCTGATTCACCCGAGGAGACCGTCATCGAGGCGCGGCTCACGGCGATTGGTGATCGGACCCGCCTGGTCGTGGAGGAACGAGGCCCATGAGGGCGGGATGAGGACGAGGCGGACCAGAGTGGCGTCCAGCCCGACGGCCCCCCCGCCAGGGCGAAGCCGAACTCCTTGAGTCGAGGACACCGGCACCGAGGAAGCTGCCGAACACCACTACCATGATGCTGGCCGCCGGTGCGATCGACCGGGCGGTGTGCTTCGACACCTCTCGCCACCGCGCGCGTGTGGTCGCGCGTGGCCGCCCACTCCTCCTCGATGCAGCGGACCAGGAAGACCTGGTAGTCCGTGGACAGCCCGAAGAGGACGACGAAGATGGTGATCGGGAGGTAGCCCAAAGTGGGCGGCGCGCACGATGTCGGTGCCCTGGATCAGACGGGGAGCAACTGGATGAGATGGTCCAGGCCGGCGAAGTCGGCAGGGTTACGGGTGTAGAGACCTGCCGAGTGGGCGTGTGCCGTGGCGGCGATCAAGAGGTCCATCACCCTGGCCCGGGGCTGTCGCCCGACTTCTGCGACCCGGGCCGCGAGCTGCCCGTAGCTGCGCGCGACCGCCTCATCCACGGGCAGCGCGTCGAAGCGGCGCTGGAGGAGGGTCAGCCTCCGGAGCCGTTCGGCGCGGGTGGATGAGTCACGTGCCACCAGAACGCCAAAGTGAAGTTCGGCGAGGGTGACGGCGCTGACCGCCAGCTCTCCAGACAGCGACGGGATGCCGCTGTCAATGACGACGCTCGTGTCGAGGATGGCCCTCACGCCCCGGTCCCGGGGTCTCGCAGGGCGTGGTCCAGACGATCACGATCCTCGTCCCACCCTGGGTCAGCCGGACCGGCGAAGACCTCGGCCACCTCCTCGTAGCTGCGCCAGGATTGCGGTGCGAGAGGTACAAGGCGCGCGCTTGGTCGGCTTGCGACGGTGATCGTGATCTCCTCGCCGGCCTCGGCTCGGCGAACGAGCTCAGAGGCCCGCTGGCGTAGCTCTCGCAGTCCCACGGCGGCCATGGACCCCATAGTAGCACAAGTTTGCCTTGTGCTACCGTCCAATCGGTCGGCTACATACCCAACCGGCGCTCCGGGTGATGTTCCTTTTGGCTGTCGCTCGATGACCCATTTGAGCCGGGTTTCAACGCTAGTCGGCAGCCCCGACAAGCGGCCGCACACCAACCCAGGGGAGCACGCCCAGCTCCCGGAGGAAGCCATGGCCCCGTCTGCTGACTTCCTGGCTCGCCAGCTCGGCCCGGAGCGACGCTGAGGACCCGGCGGCACGGATGCTGTCATCATATGATGATAGGAAGGATGCCTCAGGAGGAGCGCCGTGCGGACAACCCTGGCCCTGGACGATGATCTGCTGGTTGAGGCTCAGCGCCTCACCGGCGCCACCGAGAAGACCGCGCTTGTCCGCGAGGCCCTGCGCGCCCTGATCGAGCGCGAGAGCGCCCGGCGTCTGGCCCGGCTGGGCGGGACTGAGCCGGCCGTCATCCCGATTCCCCGTCGGCGCCTGCCCGCCCGATGATCCTGGTCGACACCTCGATCTGGGTGGATCACCTGCGGGCGGGGCACGTACGGCTCGCCTCAATGCTAGAGCGAGGAGCGGTGCTGGGCCATCCATGGGTTATCGGCGAACTCGCCCTGGGAAACCTGGGCTCCGGAGGCGAAGTCATCCGCCTTCTTCAAGGCCTTCCGCAGGCGGTGGTCGCGTCCGATGAAGAGGTGCTGGAGCTCATCGGTCGTGAGGGGTTGGCTGGCACGGGTATCGGCTATGTCGATGCCCAGCTGCTTGCTGCGACCCGGCTCACAAGGGATGCGAGGCTCTGGACGGGGGAGAGGCGCCTTGGAGCAATCGCGGCGCGCTTGCATCTGACTCTCGGGCCAGACGAGGGGAACTCAGCCAGAGGGGTCAAGCCGTGAGGCCCCGCCGACCGGGGCTCGCGAATCATGCGAAGGTGAGCGCTACTGCAAGAATCTGCAATGCGTCCGAATGTTGTCAGCGAGGTGCTGAGGATGCCGGGCGGCTGCGGGCACGCGGGGGATCTGAGGATGTTGCGGTGCGCCTGCTCGATCTCCGGCCGGGCGACGTCAGCGGCCAGGGTCATGAGGCTTCCTCCTGGGCGCGGAGAGGGTCTTCCGGCGGCCGGCGGGTGAGGGTCAGGAAGACCTCGTCGAGGCTCGGCTGACCGAGAGCGAACTCGCCGACAGCGATCCCCGAGCGTGTCAGCTCGACGAGGGCCGTCGCCACGCGCTGGCTTGCCGGGCCCCCGCGCTCATCCGCCGGAAGCTGTGCGGAGAGCGCCGACGGGTCACCGTCAACTCGCACGGCTACCCCGACCACGTTTCAGTGCCTCTCGACATGGAGAGCGGCAGGGGGTTGGTGAACCTCGAGCCGTAGCGGGCGTGCGGGATTCCGAGCCGGGCCTGGCGTTTCGCCTGAGTCCAGAATCCAACGCCGCTTCCAGGCTGGCGCAAGGGTTGGGTCTCACACGCGATACCCTTCACCTCATGGCGAGTGTGACCATCCGCGAGCTGCGCAACCACGGCGGTGACGTGGTGGATAGGGTCGAAAGAGGGGAGCCCGTGATCATCACGCGGGCCGGCAAGCCGGTGGCCGAGCTACGCCCGGTTTCCAGGTCACCGCAGGCGGCGGCCACGCTGGTTGAGCGTCGGAGCCACCTCCCCCAAGTCGACCCAGGGGCGCTCCGCTCTGACATCGATCAGGTTCTCGACCCACGACTGTGACGGAGGATGTCTTTCCGCCCCGGCAAGGGGTGCTGGACACCTCGACCCTGATCCTCCTCGGCCGGGTCGCAGAGGCCCATGCTCTCCCCGAGGAGCCCTTGATCACCGCGGCAACCCTTGCCGAGCTCACCGTCGGCCCTCTGGTGGCGCGCACCGATGAGGAGCGTGCCGCGCGGCAGGCTCACCTGCAGCAGGCTGAGGCTGATTTCGATCCCCTGCCGTTCGACCGCGCTGCGGCCCACAGCTTCGGCCAGGTGGCCGCGTCCATGCGCCGGCCAGGCCGTAAGCATGCTGCTCGCGCCTATGACGCGCTCATCGCCGCCACGGCGATCTCGTGCGGGCTTCCGGTGTACACCTGCAACCCGGATGATTTCCACGGCATCGCCGGGCTCACAGTGGTGCCCGTGGCGCTGCGGGAGGAGCAGCCCGAGGGATCCTCAGAGCCCGCAGGCCCAGAAGGGGCTCAGGACTCGGCCACCTAACCCCTGGGCGACGCTCCCCATGGCGGGATCCGGCTCGAAGCGCGACGTCGTACGACCCGGGTGTTGACCACAACCAATGTCACATCTTGAACTCCTGGGGGCGTGACGCTAACGACCGGGTATGCTCCGGGCGCCCGCCCGACCCCGACGGAGGCCGGTGAGGCGCTCCTATGCGTGGGCCCTGAGCCAACCGACGATGGCCGCGAGGGTCTCGGGGTCCAGGTAGGCGTCAGGCGCGTTGTACCTGGGCATCGCCTCCGCCTGGACCAGCCCCTCCCTCGGCCTCGGCTCGTGCTTGAGCACGTGATCCGCATTGTCGGGGAAGAGGAAGCTGATATCGGACCGACCCGCCGCGGCGCCCTGGAGAGGCTCCCCGTCGGCTTGCCAGTCGACCTGGAGATCCTTCTTGCCGATGATGATCAGCGCGGGCACGCGCAGCTCGCTGAGCGGTGTCACGGCGTCCGCGTTCCACAGTTGGCGCGAGAAGGGGAGGTTGGCGGGACTCTCCAGCGCCGCTATCAGGGTGCGCACGTCCTCGGGCAGGGCGGGATCGGGGGCGGCGGGCTCGCCGGCCAGGAAGCGGGCGACGGCCGCGTCGTAGAGCTGGAGGAGGTACTCGCCGTTGGGGACGCCCTGGGCTTGGGCGGCAAGCTGAGATCGGGCGACGGTGCCCACGGCGCGCCCTGGAGGTCCGGTCAGCACCAGGCCGGCCAGGGGGATCGCGGGGGCCTGGATCTGGTAGTGCAGAGCATGCAGGGTCCCCTCGCTGTTGCCGAGCGCGAAGATGCGATCAGGACGGACGTGTTCCCGCTCCGCGAGGGTGCGCACCGCCCCGGCCAGCTCATCGACGTGGCTCTGCATGGTGAGAGCGCCGATCAGGAGCGGAATGGTCTCCGGGGCGTGGGGTCCGGAGGCGCGCTTGTCGTAGCGGAGGGAGGCGACGCCGGAGGCCGACAGGGCTTCCGCGAGCAGGCGCCCACTGCCGTTAGGTCCGGGAAGCAGCGGAGAGTCCCAGTCGCGGTCGGTCGGACCGCTGCCGGCCACGAGCACGACGCCGGGGAAGGGGCCGGGCCCGTCTGGCCTTACGACAGTGCCATGGACGGTGGTGGGTCCGAGGGGCCAGCTGACCTCGGAGCTCTGTGCTAACGATTCACTCTCCGTCATCGTCTAGATCCTCCTCGTAAAGCAGCCGCGGCGGGCGGCTTACGCAACGTGTCGGCGGCATCGAACAGGGGCGTAGCGGCGGGTAGGGGGTTCACCGATGCAACACGAGGTGCTCGTGAGCGTTTGGGAACCCTGATGAGTTCCTGGCGTCGCCTGAAAGTCCTGCCACCACGTCCGGCGATCAGGTGTCCCGGTTGATCAGAGCGGCCGCGACCAGGAGGCCGAGGGCAGGCCAGGCCAGCACCACCAGCATGGAGAGGCCGGGTGACAGGAGATTCGCCTGCGGGTGCAGCGCCACCGTCTGGTACGCGGCCACCAGCATGCTGAACCTGCCGATCCATGTTCTCCACGGAGCGGGGAGCAGCGACACGACAAGCGGGAGGTAGAGCAGGGCGGGGAGTGCGGCCACCGCGCCGGCGGTGTGCCGGATGATCGCTCCCAGCGCCACTCCGAGGAGGGCGATGGCGCAGAGGGAGACTCCCGCCGAGGCGACCGCGCCGAGCACCCCAGGGTGCGACAGCGACAGACCGGTGTGGTCGTTCGAGAGGATGGCCGCAGCGAGGAAGAAGGCGACGAAGGAGACGACCTCTCCGACGGCAAGCGCGATCCCGCCGATGATCGCCGCCTTGGCCGCCAGCACCGCGCGCCGTCGTGGGACGGCGGTGAACGTCGTGCGGATCTGGCCACTGCTGAATTCCGAGGCGAAGATGAGGACCCCGAGGATGCCCACGGCGAGGACCGGGTACTCGGCCCAGGCCAGGTAGATGGATGCCAGGGTGTCGAGCGGCAGCTTTCCCCCGCCGGTCACGGAGATGGCGACGATCACACTCCCGCCGACGGCGGTGACCGCCGCGATGAGCAGCGTCCACAGCGTCGAGCGGACCGAGCGCACCTTGGTCCACTCCGCGATGAGAACGTCCTGTGCGCGGCGCGGTAGTGGCAGGCTGGGGCCCCGGCCCTGCGGAATGTCGCCCACAGTCACGGCTCCCTCCCCGAGTGACGTGAGCGACCAGCGCCGGTGCCGGCGCCGGCGCGGTACTCGGCGCTGTCATGGGTGAGGTCCAGGTAGGCCTCCTCCAGCGTGGCATGGCGCGGGGTGAGCTCATGCAGGGCAATGTGCTCTGCCAGGGCGAGGTCGGCGATCGCCGGCGACTCCATGCCGGTCACCGACAGTCCACGGTCGCCATCGACGGCCACGCCTGCTCCAGCTCGCACGAGGAGGTCAGCGAGCTCGCCCCCACGCGGGGAGCGCACCAGGACGTCCCTGCGGGCGTTGGCCTCGACGAAGGCCTGGGTGGAGGTGTCGGCCAGGAGGCGTCCGCGCCCGATGATGATGAGGTGGTCGGCGGTGCGCGCCATCTCGCTCATCAGGTGGCTCGAGACGAGCACGGTGCGCCCCTCGCCGGCGAGCGACCTGAGCAGCTCGCGGATCCAGTGGACCCCCTCGGGGTCCAGCCCGTTGACCGGCTCGTCGAAGAGGAGGATGGGCGGGTCGCCGAGAAGGGCGACAGCGATACCGAGGCGCTGCTTCATTCCCAGCGAGAACTCCCCCACGCGACGGTGCGCGACGCTGGCCAGACCGGTCATCTCCAGCACCCCCTCGACACGGTGGCGCCCGATTCCGTTGCTCTGCGCCACGGAGAGGGCGTGCAGCCTGGCGCTGCGCCCCGGGTGGGCGGCATCCGCGTCGAGCAGGGAGCCCACCTCAGTGAGAGGCCTCGGCATGTCGCGGTAGGGGCGCCCATCCACCGAAGTGCGCCCGGCGGTGGCCGCCTCGAGACCGAGGATCACCCGCATCGTCGTGGTCTTGCCCGCACCGTTGGGTCCGAGGAACCCCGTCACATGCCCGGGGCCAACTTCGAAGCTCAGATCGTCGACGGCGACCACCGCTCCGAAGCGCTTCGAGAGGCGCTCCACCCTGATCGAGCCTGCGGCGATAGGCCGGCGCGTCGGGGTGGGGACCTCGCTCGGCAGAGGCTTACCGTGCCGCGCCTCGCGTCGCGGTGGCAGGGGGTGGGTGCCGCCATGGGGGAGGCGATCGGCAGGCTCCCGCCCGAGGGCAAGGTAGATGATCCCGCCCACAGGGATCGAGATCACGATGACCAGCGCCCAGATCTCCTTCGGCAGGTGGCGGACCCGAGGGGCCCGCACCAGGTCGTAGAGGCAGAAGGCGGCGAACCCCGTCAGCGCCAGGAGCATCAGGAGGGGGGCAGCGGTCGACATCTCGAAGACCACATCAGTATCATGCGTGATAACGTTACCACTATTGATGTCATTCGCGCTACACTCCGGGTGTGTCGAGTGCCGACCTGCTCCTCCACCCCGTCCGCCTGCGCGTCGTCCAGGCGTTCCTAGGCGACCGCGCCCTCACGACGAGCCAGCTGCGGACTGCGCTCCCTGACATACCGCCGGCCAGCCTCTACCGCCATGTCGCCCGGCTGGTTCACGGGGGGGTGCTCGGTGTCGTGGCGAAACGGCAGGTGCGCGGAGCGGTCGAACGAACATACATCCTCCGGACGGCGGCGGCACGGATCCGCCTCGACGAGGTCGCCGCGATGACTCCGGACGACCATCGACGCGCATTCCTGGCCTTTGTGGCCGGGCTGCTCGCGGACTTCGACCGCTACCTCGACCGGCCTGACGTCGACCCGGTGCGCGATGGCGCCACCTACAACCTGGCGGGGATGTGGCTCACCGACACCGAGTTTTCCGAGCTGCTGCGGGCCCTCGCCACGGTGCTCCAGCCTCGCCTGGCCAACCCTCCAACCAAGGGGCGCAAACGACGGATTCTTGGCACGATCCTGCTCCTCGGGCCAGAGGAGCCTTGAGAGTAGGCATCGCTACCCACAACTTTGGGTTCGGTGAGCTCAAGGGCAGCCGTCGATAGAGGAGGCTGTCGGACGTTCCGGGTGGCCTTGGGCCCGAGTGAACGTCGGCTGCCACGTCCTGCTTCAACCTCACGTCAAGGCTGGTGCAAGAATCTGAAATTACCGATTATCGGAGCGCCCCGAAGGCGTCCAAGATGTGGCCCGCAATCGCTGAAGCAGCGCCTTCCAACTCCTGGGTGCATCCCAGTGCCGAGGCAGCAGGGCCAGCTCACCGCCGAAGCGGTTGCGGCCCCCGCGGGGCCGGCGCCCCGGTTCTCACGTTTTCTCACACGGTGGCCTCCGACCCTTGCGCCGTCTGATCACGGGCGGTCGAAGCAACCCGATACCTAGCCCGCGCCGAGGCCGTTAGGTCGTGGGTTCAATTCTCACCTTGGACGCCAGCCGGAAGGCCGTTGGATACGCCCGCTTCTGTAGCCCGCGCTTAGCCTTATCGTCAGATGGACGCCACGCGGACGTTGCGTTGCTCGGCGGCGAGAAGCTCGAGATCGGAGGGGTCATGGGTGAGGATCATTCCGCCGCCCAGCCGAATGGCGGTCGCGACAATCAGGGCATCGACGGCCATCTCACTGCCCCGGCCACCGCGAGCCAGGAGATGTCCGGCGATCCGGGCGATGCGGAGCCCGGTCGTGATGACGCGCACATAGCCGCGGCGCAGTTCCTGATCGATCGGCTCATCCGTCCCCGCGCCTCGATAAAGCTCGACCAGAACCGCCGACGGCACCCGCACCAGATGGCCGCGGCGAGCCGCGGAGCGCATGGCCGCTCGAATGTTGAGGTGCCGCTCGGGCGACGACCGGGGACGGGCGAGCGCTGAGAGGGCTTCGCTGTCGAGGATTAGGACGGCCACAGGGCGTCGTACTGCTCGATCAGCTCAGATGACACGCTCCCGAACTGGCGGTCGAGCTCATCCAGGTAGTCGGTGAGAGTCTCGTGCTCCAGCTCGTGCTCGACCGCCCTGGCCACAAAGCCGCTCAGGCTCCGTTCCCCGACGTGCTCCTCCACACGCTCGGCCAGGTCCTCGCTCACGCTGACCGACCACTTCCGAACCGCCATGGTGTAATCCTACCACGGTAGGAAAGCGCGAGGCAAGGCCTACGGGGACGAGCCGGTCGGACTGAAGGCGAGGTGCCGATCACGACGGACGACACTGCGAACGACCCTCGCACGTCTGGCGACGGTCAGGGTCACACGGCGATGCGTTCTGACAAAGGGAGTTTCCCCTCATGGTGGCGTCGGCGTTTGGACAATGAAAGATCGCTCCATGGGGCCGGTGGGGCCTGACAGGCCGGCAGGGTACCGGGCGCTGCGGGGAGTTGCTCAGATGGTCGAGCGCGAGCGTTCCAAGCTGGATGTCGCGGGTCGAGCCCGTCTCCCGCTCCAGCCTGGAGGGGACAGGTCGTCTTCCCGGCCCCAGGCGCGCCGCGGGTCCAGCCACCTCCCGGGCTGCCGATTCCATCGCCGCTCGCAGCCGCCCAAACTCGACGGTGTACACGGCGGTAGAGCAGCTCATCCAGGCTCCGGAATTGGAGGTAGAAGCTCTGCGGAGCCACCCCCGCCGCTTTGAGGGGGGACCGCCCGCCATCGCCCACGGCTGTTCTCATTCTTTATGGGTCTGAGCGGGCCGTCCGCGGGCAATAAACCCACATGTCCCAGAAACACGCGTGTGGAAGCGTACGGGCGTTTGGCTTCTTATGGCCCCGAGGGGCAGACAAGCTCCCTCGGAATCTCGTACGCTCCCCGGTACCATGGCAGAGCACGACAGGGAGACCGAGCGGGTTGAACAGCAGCGCGAGGAGCAGCGTCAGCGAGAGGAACGTTCCCGGGAGGACCGCAGCGGGAAGCTCGAGCGCGATCGGGAGGACGAGGAGAGCCGCCGAACGCGCGAGGGCGTTTAGCCGCGGCGTAGACCGAGCGCAGACCCAGCATGTTTGCGCTAGCAGCATGTCGAACAGGCTCGGCGGCTTGGTAAAGGGTTTCCTGACATCACGGAGGTATCCTCAATGAGCCTCGAAAACATCCGGCAATGGGAAGGCAAGGATGTCGTCGACGCTGACGGGGAGAAGATCGGCAAGCTGGAGGACGTCTATTTCGACGCTGAGACGGACGAGCCTCAATTCGTCACCGTACACACGGGTCTCTTTGGTCACAACCTCACCTTCGTGCCCACGGTGAACGCCACCCTCGGCCAGAACTATCTGCAAGTAAGCCGTGATAAGGAAGAGGTGAAGAACGCACCGACCATCGAGAAGGGTGGCGAGCTGTCGGCGGAGGCGGAGGCTTTTCTGTTCCGCTACTACGGGGTCGATTACGTGCCGGCGCCGCCGCCACGAGGCCGCCGGCTGGTCCGTCGTTGACCGCTGCGACCTATCGAGCGGTACCTGGATAGTCGACCCAGCTCTCGGCGGGTCGCGGTGCTCGAGCTGAAACGTCGAATGCTCGATATCAAATCCACCCGATAGGCACTCGCCGAGGAATTCGAGCGCGGCAGCGCGCTCCGCTGGCGCCGCCGACCCCGCCGCCATCGCAGCGAGAGATCGATCTCTCGCTGCACCCGAGCCGCCGAGTCCGCTTATCTATCTATCTAGTTGACTCCGGCAACGGTTACGGCGGGAGCGTCGATCACCCGCGTTTGCTGGCCCTCCGCCAGGGTCACAGGAATCCGCTTGGGCTGGGCCTTTTGCGCGCGCGGAACCATGATGGTCAGGATGCCGTTCTCGAAGCGTGCGGTGATCTCCTCAGCCTTGACCTGGGCGGGCAGGCTCACGTGACGATGAACCGAGGCCAGGCGCCGCTCGCGTTGAACGTAACCGCCCTTGGTCTCGTCTAGGGGCCGTGTTCCACGGATGCTCAGGACGTTCTCGTCGAGTGTGATCTCCACGTCCTCGGGCCTGAAGCCGGGCACCGATGCCTCAATCCAGAAGGCCTCCTCGGTTTGCCGGATGTCAAGCGGCGGGTTGTTTTGAACAGTCCGCTCGAGGCCGAACGCCGCAGTCAACAGCTGATCAAGACTACTCTCGGGATTCCAATACATTGCCATGCCGTTACCTCACGAGCTTTCGTGTGCGCTCCACTATGGGAAGCGTCACAATAGTACAGATACCCAACCATTGCGATTTTCAAACATTGGCCGAGGCGCATCGGAGGCATTAGCAGGTCGTGGGTTCGATTCCCATCTTGGGTCCCAGGCGGGACATGCGTCGCACAGGAGGTTCGATGATGGGCGAAGCGACGATCCGTCTCTCGCGGGCAGCAAGCTACAGCCCCTTGCCGGGGATGAGACCTACAACATCTCCACAGGAGCAGGACGCACGGCCTCGCCTCGAGAGGGAAAATGGTGACGATGTCGCCCCGGGTTTGAGGCCTCAGTAGCTCTATGGATCAGACGCGGATGACGCGCACGCCGGGGATCCCATCGAAGTCGGCGTCCTGCGTGTAGACGGGGACTCCCTGCGCGGTGGCGGTAGCGGCGATCCAGCTGTCCTGGACCATGGGGCGCCGTCCCGTGCGCCGAGCGTCTGCGACGATGCGGGCAAACGCTGAGGCGACCTCCTCATCGACGGTGAGGGCAGCGTAGGTCGCCTGGACGGCCCGCAGGGTGGAGAGGCGGCGGGATCGCATCTCGGTGCTCGCGGCCAGGTGCACCCCAAGCTCCAACTCGCCGAGGGTGACCACTGAAACTGCGCCCTCATCGGGTAGCGATTCAGTGGCGAGACTCCGGCCCTGCTCATCGGCGATGAAGACCGAGGTGTCGAGAACGCCCCTCACAGCCGATCAACCGTATCGGAAAGTGCGTCGTGCAACTCCTCGCGCAAGCCGGGATCCGCTCGGAAGAGGCTGGCCACCACCCGGTCGCGGGTGACCCAGGTGGCGCGCTGGGGGAGGGGGGCGAGCTCGGCCACAGGCCGCTTGTCAACTGTGACCTGAAGGCGCTGTCCCGCCTCGACGCGCCGGAGCACCTCGGCTGTATGGTTGCGCAGTTCGCGAACCGATACCTGCTCCATGCTCGTAGTGTAGCACATCGGCTACGGGATCCAGGGCCGAGAAGTGGGCGGCGCGCCACTCGCTGGAGGACGTCTACCTCCAGCTCGTCGACGAGGACCCGGAGGCACGGCGATGATCGGCCTCGACATGGGACGGCTGACCGCCATTGTGCGAAAGGAGGTGCGTGAGTACCGTCGCACACCGTTCATCATCGGCGCCATGGCGGTACTTCCCATCATCTTCATGATCAATCCCGTGATCACAATCTTCGCCATCGGTGCCACCGTCAAAGGCGCGTTGGCCGCCAAGGGGACGGGCGCCACCTTCCTGGTCCTTCTGATCGTGCCGGCGGTCATCCCCGCCACCATCGCCGCCTACTCGGTGGTGGGGGAGCGGGACCAGGGCACCCTGGAGCCGCTGCTGACCACACCGGTGCGACGGGGGGAGATCCTGATCGGCAAGTCGCTGGCCGCCGTCGTGCCCTCGGTTGGGATCGCCTACCTTCTGTTCGCCCTGGTCGTGATCCTGGCCCACTTCTTCGCCCAGAACCCCACAGTGGCGACGACGCTGACCGAGAGCTCGCACATCCTCGCCCAGGCGCTGTTCGCGCCGCTGCTCGCTGTCTGGTCGATCGGGGCGGGCACCGCGATCTCGGCGCGATCCAGCGACGTCCGGGTCGCCCAGCAGCTGGGGACGCTGGCCAGCCTGCCGCCGCTGGCGGCGACTGCCCTGGTGTCGTTCCAGATACTGCCCCTGAGCGTGTGGTCGGCGGTGGGGTTCGGGCTGGGGTTGCTGGTCGTCGACATCGCCATGTGGCGCGGGGTGGTGGCCACGTTCGACCGGGAGCGGCTCGTGACCGGCAGCCGGGCGAGCAGATCGGAAGGCGTCGGCGCTGCTCCGCCGGGCGAGGTCCGGCGGATTCGTGCAGAGGAGGTTCGATAATGGGCGAAGCGACGATCCGTCTCTCGCGGGCAGCAAGCTACAGCCCCCTGCTCGGCATGGAGACCTACAACATCTCCATCGATGGCCGGGTGGTAGGCGCCATCAAGGCGGGGGAGACGGTCGAGGTGTCGGTCCCTCCGGGCCGGCATTCGCTGCGTCTGTTGGGCGGGGGCCGCAACCGGAGCCCGCTCCGTTCCTTGGAGGTCGCCGAGAACAGCGTGGTGAGCTACCGCTGCCACGGTCCGCGCTACGGCCCCCCGCATATCGTGGCGGCCCTCATCAAGCCAGATCTCTGGATCAGCCTCAGGAGAAGCTGAGGAGGCGGACGGCGAGGTGCGGTGGGCTAGGACCGCCCGTTGTGCCCGGGAGGTTGGCGGCCAGCCCGCTTGTGAAGCTCCGAGCGCCCTTTGCGTCTACACGCCGGCGAAGAGGCTCGCCTCCGGCCGCGCCTCACCCAGCTGACCACGGACGAGCACATAGCGCTCGATGCCGAACGCCGCCTCGAAGACCTCGGCGGCCAGGGCGGCGAGGGGTATTCCGGGGTGCATCTGGGTCGCGTGGGCGGCACAGGCGGCCAGCTTGCGATCCAACACGTTGAATACGTCGACCTCGGTCGTGATGTCATCGTCTGGGGTTCCCTCCGCGTGAGCGACTTCACGGGGCAACTCGATCCCCTTTGCCTGCGCCGCCTCGATAATGGCTCTGACCAGGCTCCGAGGCAGGGCATGCAGGTACACTTTCCGTGGCGACCAGCCCTCAGCGGCGAGCAAATCGAGGGCGAATATGGTCGCATCGTGCGCTCTGCAGTGATCGCGATGGCCGTACGTACCGTCCGCACCGTAGGTGACGATGACGTCAGGACGCTCCTCCCGCAACAGCACGGAAAGCCGTTCAGCCACCTCGTTCAGCGGAGCGAGGTGAAAGGATCGCGAGCGATCTTGGCCAGCGCTATCCACACCATCGGCCGCCTGATAGTCGAGGAATTCCTGACGATCGACCCCGAGGATCTCGCAGGCCTGGCGGAGCTCCTCGGTTCGGATCTCAGCCCGCGGCGTCCCCGCCACCGGCTCGTTGTTGGTGCGGTCCCCGCCCTCCTCACCTCGGGTGGCGGTGATCAGCACGACGCGGTGCCCGTCCAGCCGGGCACGCGCGATCACCCCACCGGTGAGGATGGACTCGTCATCCGGATGAGCGTGGACAAGAAGCAGCGTGGTCATCGCCCTCATCTCATGCTCAAGGCATGGGTGAGGCGATAGGCGCGGGTCGGCTCAGTCACTGAGCGCCGTGCGCATTACCTTGAGGTGCCTTCCGACCGCCTCGGGGCTCCACCCATGGCCTCCGAGATCATCCACTACCAGGTTCACGCGACTCAGCGGCTGCGCCAGGCGCCGAAGCCGTTCCACGTTCACGAGCCGGTCATGCTGAGGAACGATGATGAGAGTCGGCCCCACCCGACTCTGCACGGCCTCCAAATCGCGGCGGTGCAGGCCATCGGATAACCATTCCTTCGCCGCCCTTGGATCAGCCTGACGCTGATTGAGGAAGTTCACCTCTGATGTCTGCTGGTCAACGTCATCGCCCTCAATGAGGAGCCGCTTGTAGAGGTCGCTCACCGCCCGGCGGCGGCTCAACCAGACAATCGTGTGCCACAGCGGTCGTGAGGTCAGCACCCGGACCTGCCAGCGATAGCTCGACCGGATCAACCGGCTGCCTAGGAGCGGCGTGTGGAGGATAAGGTGATCGACGGCGTCCCGGTCGAGCTCCGCGAGGGCGCAGGCGACTGACGCGCCCAGGCAGAGGCCGGCCAAGTCGTAGCGCCCTATCCCGAGCTGCTGAAGCAGGTCGTGCACGGATTGGGCCATCGCTTCGGCGGTGTGCGGGCCGGCCAGGGCACCCGACTTGCCGTTGCCGGGCAGGTCGGGTGCGATGAGGGTTCGCTGGGAGGTGAGAGCAGCGAAGCGACCGCCGAACTCCTCCCCTGAGCTCAAGAAACCGTGGCAGAGAACCAGAGGCTTTCCCTCGCCGCCAATGAGGTAGCGCAGCCGGGCGCCACGGATGTCAGCGAAGCGCTCTTCCACACCGCAGAGTGCCAAGGAACCATACTCCGGAGAGACGCCACGCTCCAGCGCGCACCAGGGTTGAGCAGGGGAGTGGCGACAATGGTCGCGCGGGGAATGCCACAGTGACCCGCACGAGGCCGGCACCGGGCAGCGTCAGCCTTAGGTACCGAATCATGGCACCGTGACAGCAGGCTCGTCGGCTCGCCACCGTACCAAGCGAGCGCCACAGCTGCGCGTTTTCGGTGCCTGGCTCCGATGGACGGCTATTGCGTTGCCCGTCTCCCTGGCGTTGATGGTGGCCGGATTCGCGTAGTGCGCCTGGGTCGGCTCGTGCTCTCTAAGCTCCGGAGCCTTCGGGCATGCCTTCCCAGCGACACCGGCGACGCTTCGCACAGTGGAGCGCATAGCAAAAGGTCGCGAGGTAGCAGAGCGGAGTCCTCTGGCCCCGGCGGAGGACTCCGCCGCGATCAAGGGGGGACGCGAGCGGGTCGCCGCCCCTAGCCAGCCAGCCTGACGCAGATCCTTGAGCTTTCCCCTGGTCACCACCTCGACCCCGGTGTGATTTCCGCTGGAGGACTCAAGGATGTTGCTCGAGCTCAAAGGAGCCACATCCCCGCCACGGGCTGGCTCGATGCGCGGCCCTCGGCTCGTGGGATGCGGCCAATCTCGCCCGTCAGCGAGGCATGCCTTCCATCGGGCTCAGCCGACTGGCCACCGAGACGGCGGCGTCGAAGAGCGTCTCGGCCCCGACGATATTGGCTTCTGCGCCCGAGTGGGTACTGACCGCCCCGTGGTCGACGCCGTCTCGCACTCGGCCCTCGCGGCGGTCATAGACGGGCCGGCCGGCCGGATTGCGTCCGTCAAACCAAGCGCGTGAGCCCTCAGCCAGCGTGATGAAGGAGGCATCGCCGGTCGCCGCCGCCAGGCGGGTCAGCGTGTAGGCAGCTGACGCGACGTCGTAGGGCTGGACTCGGGGGAGGTCAAATCCGGTCCTGACCGCGTTCCCGAATACCGCCTCCGCACTTCGGCGCGCGACGGCCAGCCAGTCATCGTGGCCTAGGCGCACGGCGACCTCAGCGAGCACGCCTTCCTGTATGTGGCCCCATAGGTGTGGAGCTCCACGCTCACCCGGCGAGTTCATCAGCACGTCCCCGTTGCGGCAGCTCAACAGTTGCTCGCTCCAGAGCGGCAGGTACCGCTCCAGTCCGAGGGGGTTCGGCCCGTCGGCGAGCGCCAACGCGGCTCTAATGTGGAGAGCCCGTACGTCGCTGGCAACGTCGGTGGCCGAAAGGATATGAGGCACGCCGCGGCGCAGGGCGAGTTCGATCCGCGTGTCCTGGAGGATGGGAGCGGCATGGGTCAGCGCCAGAACGGCGCGAGCTTGCCAGAAGTCGCCCCCAGCACGTGAGGTGGGCCCGGTCTGATTGGGCGTCCCTTCCCAATCGAGGATGAAGTTCAGCCACCGCCCATCCGCACCCTGCAGCGCGAGGATGAAGGTGAGCAGCCCGTCGCACCACCGCCGCACCCAGGGCAGGCGGGTGGCCTTCCACAGGTCGCAGTACAGCTCGAGGGCACGGGCGGCATCGTCGACACAGGCGACCCCCTCGTACCCGGAACTCATGAGCCCGCACCGGCTCATTGACTTCGTCCGAATACACGGCCAGTGCCAGCGCGCCGGCACCCGCGAACGGGACGCTGCGTCCCAGCCGGGCCAGTTGCCTCAGCACGTCACCATCTGGTCAAGGATGGCCTGAACCTCGAAGTCGGCAGCTGCGACGCAGCGGTCGGCGGCACCGTAGTACACTCGGATCCGCTCCCCCCCGGGATCGAGAGGCACCAGGCCGCAGGCGAACACGACGTCGTCGTAGACGCCCCTTCGCTCGTATGACTGAGTGGGCGTGAGGATCGGATCTGGTGAGCGGGCGATGACATGACGGGGGTCGTCGGCGTCGAGGAGTAGCCCGCCAAGGGAGTAGCGTGTCCCGCGGTCAACGCCGTGGTAGATCTCCAGCCACCCGTCGGCGACACGGAGCGGCGCCGCACTGGCGCCGGTGCGCAGCTCATCCCACATTCCGGGGCGGGGAAGCGCCACTGGAGTGTGCTCGCCCCAGTGGATCAGGTCCTCCGAGAAGGCGATCCAGATGCCCAGGACACGGCCGAACGACTGAGGCATGGGCCGGGTCAGGGCCGCGTAGCGTCCGCCCACGCGGCGCGGGAAGAGGGCAACGTCCTTGTGGTCGGGCAGAAACATGAGACCGTGACGGTCAAATGAGCGGAAGTCGGCCGTGGTGAGCCTGCTCGTGCTCATTCCAAGTCGTCCCACCGAGACGTAGGTGACGTGCCAGACGCCGTCGATCAGGGTGGCTCTGGGATCCTCGCAGCCGTACTCCTCGAAGCGGGTATCGGGGAGGATCGCCGGATGCTCATCCACCTGGAAGTGGATGCCATCGTGGCTCCGCGCCGCGCGCAGGTGCGACATCTGGGTGAGGAAATCGCTGACGTCGTCCGCCGCCGCCGTGAAGCCCCCGGTGAGATTGCGGAAGCGAATGGCTCGCGGGTCGCTGAGGTCCAGGCCAGGAGTGTCCCGCGGGAGGAACACCGGGACGACCCGGTTTGGTGCATGCCCGGTGTCGAGGAAAGCGATGCCGATCACCTCGTTGGCAGCATATCCGGGGGGAAGCGGCTTGAGCTCCGGCTCCGGGGCGGCCAGATCGAGGGTGAGGGCATCCGCGGGGGGAGCGGCGCCCATGCAGGGTCGCTCGCCGACGCGGAGCAGGAGCACGACCTCATCATCCACGTTGGCGGCCGCGGCATTGCAGACGGAGACGACCTCGAACCCGGGGAGAGACGGGACCACGTCGGCCGGGGTGAGGATCGGGTTTTGCGCTAAGCGGTGGGCCAGGTCTGGCCCGCGGGTCGACCGCGTTCGGGCACGGTCGTCGGCGCTGGCCTGCCGATTCATGTTGGTGACGACATCAAGGAAGGCGCGCGCCGATCGGGGCCAGGTGGCCTCGTGAGCGTAGGCGAACGCGGCCTGCTCGAGCCGGTGTTTCGCAGCAGGGTCGTCGAGGATCCCCGAGACCGCCTGCGCGAGCTGAGCGGCGTCTTGGAAGTCGACGAGCACGCCACGATCGTCGCTCAATGCTTCGCAAGCGTGCAGATACTTCGTTGATACGACAGCCTTCCCGGCTCCGAGGGCGTAGGAGAGGGTGCCGCTGGTGATCTGATTGGGGTCCAGGTACGGTGTGACGTAGACGTCGGTGGCGAGGAGGAGCTCGACGATATCGCGCTGGGTCATGTAGCTGTCGATGAACGCGACGTGGTCATCCAATCCCAGGGCGCGGGTCTGGGCGACCAGGGCGTTGCGATAGGTCTCGCCCTGCACTCTGAGCAGGTCCGGGTGGGTCTGGCCGGCAATCAGATAGAGGACTGTCGGGTGGTGAGCGATCACCTCGGGCATTGCCTCGATCATGTACTGGAGGCCTTTGCGTGGATCCACCAGGCCAAAGGTTGAGATGATCGGCCGGCCTTCGACGCCGAGCTTTGCCTTGAACCGCTGACGCCCGTGTGGGTTGATGACGGGCATCCCGTGAGGGAGGAACTCGAGGCGACTTGATCAGGCCGTAGTCGGTGGCGAAGAGCTCAACTGCCCGGGAGGCCATGACGATCACCTCATCGCTGAGGGCGGCGATGCCTCGCACCGCCTCGCGGATGGAGGGCGATGGCTTGGGCAGTACAGTGTGCATCGTCGTCACGACGGGCTTGCTGAGCTCCTCGAGAAAGGGGCGAAGATGGTCCTCGTAGGCGCTATCCGTCAGGCTGCCGGCGATGAACTGTGGCTCCGTCCACACGCCGTAGAGGCCGAACTCGTGCTGCACGTTGACGACGTCCGCGTCGGAGCTGTTGATAGCTTGAGCCGCGGCGCGGTAGGCGTCAGGATGGCCTTGGCGTATCCGCCAGCGCACCTCAGACGGGTAGGGACGGAGCACGGTCGGCTCCTCGATCGCCGCGATTCGGCAGGTGACGGTCGGATCAGTGTCGCGCAGCGCGGCGAGAAGACTGGCGGAGAAGGTCGCGATGCCGCATCGCCTGGGGGCGGCTGAAGACACGACGGCGAGACGAATTCCGGCTCTCGAAGGTCTGCTGCGGGGCGTGATGAGACGGCCTTTACCCAGGCACTCGAGCCTGCCTTTCAGCGCAGGTCTCGCACAGGCTGCGGTTGGGGACGGGGCCGTGCTCAGGCCCGTCGACGGAGATGGTGGTGGAGCTGACGAACCCGAAGCCGAGGTCGTCCTTTCCACAAGCTCGGCAGCGGGCCGAGCTGGCCAGGGTGGTGTATTGGAATCGCTCGTCGCCGATGGTCAGCCCGCGGAGCGGGTGGGGATTGAAGCTCGAGGAGGGGATGAGATGGCGCTCGTGGTCGGGGGGACGGTCGGGGCTTTCGAGGGTCGCGAGGTAACCGCGGACGACCTGCAGCTGACCGGTTGCGCTGTGGCGCCGGATGGCGACCACCGGTACCGGGAGACCATCCATCGTGGTGAAGCCAGGGACGGGATGATCGAGGCGCTGCCAACCGACCGGGCCATCCTGTCCGCTGTGCTGGCTCGCCGGAGACCGCCGCCCTTGGAACAGCCGGGCCAGCCTAGTTGCCACGATGGCTGCCCCGAAGAGCCGGTCGCGTCGCCGACGATTGTGGCCGGGTGTCGTCTCCGGCATCCTCTTGGGCGCGTCGCCACTCGGCGCCGCGCTTGCGCCCTGCGATCAGATCGGAATCCGCGTCCGCCACCGCCCTGGTGATGTCAGGAGCCCGCTCAAGCAGCCAGTCCTCGAGCGCGCCCTCGTCGATCGGGATGAGGGCCACGACGGGCCGGCCATTGCGCGTCACCAGCGCCGGCCGCCCCGACGACTGGACGCCCTGAATAACGGAGGCGGTCTTGCGGGCAAGCTCGCGGAGGGTGACGGTCGCCACGCCTGGAGTATAGGCCAAAGTGTCTGACAATTGTCGGCCAGAAGCGCCTGGCCGCGGGAGACGACGGCGTCGGTGTCGTCTCCCGAAAGGGTCAGGCCTAGCCGAGGCGGGCTCAGATAGTCTGGGGCCCGATGCTCGGTATCTCGTCTGAGGCAGGCCCGGTTCCAGGGGTCACGTCGTAACCCGACCGGGTCAGCGAGACTTGGCACGCGCGGTTGTCAGCTCGAACCGGCTAGGCCGCCGTCCGGACACCGGCGATGAACGTCTCGAAGGCGGTCTTGCCGCTCGTTCTCCACATCTCGGCGACCGGGGCCGGGAGGTGCTCGAGGGTCGAAACCAGCTGCTCAGCGCTCATCTGCTCGAAGGCGAGGCCCAGGATGAGCCAGATCTTGTCGCCCGTGAAGTGGGCCATGGCGTGCCCCGGCATGGCTCCCCACTCCTCCGGGGACATGCTGGAGCGGGGTATGACGGTGCTGCTCACGACGCAGTATCTGGACGAGGCCGAACAACTCGCCGACCGGACCGCGATCCTGCACGGGGGTCGGATCATGGTGAACGGCACCCTCAGCGAGCTCAAGCAGCTGCTCCCGCCCGCCAAGGTCGAATACGTGGAGAAGCAGCCGACCCTCGAGGATGTCTTCCTGACCATCGTCGGTGATACCCGCAAGGATGGCGGGCAGACGAGGGCCGCAGCATCGGGCGCGGATAGGTGGGGGGCAGCCATGAGCAAGCATTTCTTCGGTGACGCCGCAGTCCTGCTGGGACGATCCCTGCGCCACATCTCGCGGAGCCCGGACACCATCAGCACGACCGCGCTCATGCCGATCGGCTTTATGCTGTTGTTCGTCTACGTGTTCGGCGGCGCGATCAACTCAGGGTCGCATTCGTATGTGAGCTATCTGCTACCCGGCATCCTGCTGACCACGATCGCTTCCGGCATTTCTTATACGGCATACCGGCTCTTCCTGGATAAGCAGAGTGGCATCTTCGAGCGATTCCACTCCATGCCGATCGCACGGTCGTCCGTGCTCTGGGGGCACGTGCCGACCTCGCTTGTCGCTAATCTGGTCTCGCTCGTGGTGGTCGTGCTGGTGGCCCTTCTCATGGGCTTCCGCTCTGGGGCGGGAGTGCTGGCGTGGCTCGCGATCGCCGGCATCCTGAGCCTGTTCACCCTGGCGTTGACGTGGCCCGCCGTCATCCCTTGTCAACGCGATCCGCGACCTGTTCACCCAGCGGCCGGTCGGCACCGACCTCTGGATCGCCCTTGGCTGGTGTGTCGGCATTTTCATCGTCGCGTACACCTTCGCCACGGTCCTTTACCGCCGCAGGATGGCCTAGTGCTCATACCGGGGCCCGCTTTACTCCAAGATCTCCGGCAGGTGTGCGCCGAACCTCCGATGAGGGCGAAGCTCAACCTACTTGACTATCAGGCAGCTTGCGCATAGACTGCGGGGGTGGCTCCTGCGGCGAACCCCCGCCCCGCGATTCCCTGGCTTCTTCGCGGTGCTCGGGAGTGCTACGGCCGAGCCATCAAGCGGCGGCTCGCCGCCGCGGCACTGGAGGAGCTCCCGGCCAGCGGGATGCACCTCCTCGGCGGCATGGCCCACCACCGGGCATCCGCCGCCCTGATCACCCGCGAGCTGCGGATCACCCGGCAAGCGGCGAGCCAGCTCGTCGAGGGCCTGGTCGCCCACGGCTACCTGGAGCGTGGCACCGACCCGTCTGACCGGCGCCGGGTGACCCTGGAGCTCACCGAGAAGGGCCGGGCTGCAGCCAACGCCGTGCAGGCCGGCGTCGCGGACGTCGACAGCGAGCTGCGCCGACGGCTCACGGCCGAGCAGCTCGAGGGCCTGCGAGCCGGCCTCGCCGCCCTCACCGAGATCAGAAACGGCATGGAGGACCAGCCGTGAGCGCGAGCAGCGCGCCAACGGTGGGGGCCTGGCGTGGCCGCGACCGCGGCGATGATCCGCGCTCAGCCGCGAGGGATGACCCGCTCCCGCGCCAGCCCCGAGCCCCTCGCCGCAGCGTCACGGCCTCTCTCGCGCCGCTCAAGGGTCCTTGGACGAGCTGGCCGCGAGCTGCGTCGCTGGCACTGCTGGCCGGCAGGCTGCTGCTCGCAGCTTGCGCAGGCGAGGCGCCCGCTTCGTTGCGGGTCCCCTCCGCATCAGGCGTGAGCGGCTGCGGGAGCACCGCGGCGAGGGGGTCGAGCACGGTGAGGCTGACGGTGGACGGTCGCCGCCGCTTGGCCGTCATTCACGTGCCGACGGGGTACACGGGCGCCGCCAAGGTGCCCCTCGTCGTCAACCTGCACGGGAGCGGGGCGACCGCGGTTGACCAGGAGGGCCCGATGGCGGCGGGTGATTGGGCGTCGGCGGAGCGGTGCTCGACCCCACCGGCCACACAGTCCCGCCGCGGCTATACCCTCACCGCGTACTCCGGCTGCGGTGGCGGGGCGAGTGTGGAGTTGTACACGATCGCGGGAGAGGGCCACGAGTGGCCGGGCGGTCCGAAGCTGCCGGCGAGGTTGACCAGCGCGCTGGGACCCCAGTCGACCGCCGTTGACGCCGACAGCATCATGTGGAGCTTCTTCGCGGCGCATCCTCTCTCCTGAAACCCGCTTCAGGCGACGGGATAGTCCTTGCTTGGTCCGGCCCCGATGCGCCTCCTCGGCCCTACGATTGGCGGCGATGTCCATGATCGCGGGGGAGTATCTCGGCGCGGCCGCGGGTACGCGATTCGCCGAGGCGGGAGGAGCCTGGCGTCGTCCTCCGCCTGCCCGCCGGCGAGGCCCGGATGTGGGTGAGCTGTGTCTCCTTTTCGGCACGATGCGAAGGGTGGACGTCTTGGACCATTGATCCGGCCGGAGGTTCGCTATGGAGCTTGATCCCAGCATGGCTATCGATCTTTGTCAGGCAGCCCACCGGCGGCTATTCGTCACCGCCGCGAGCCTCGACGATGTGGGCGCACGGTCCCCGAGCCAGCTTCCCGGGTGGACACGAGGGCACGTGCTCACCCACCTCGCGCGCAGTGCTGAGGGCCACGTCCGCCGGTTGGAGGCGGCCCTGGAGGGGCGAGAGGTCGCCCGCTATCCAGGTGGCGACGATCAGCGGGCGAGAGAGATCGAGGAGGGTGCGGGCCGTCCGGTGCAGGATTTGGTTGCCGAACTGCGCCGGGCGTCCCAACGCCTCGAATTGGTTTGGGCGCGCTCCGCGACCGCAGGTTGGCCCAATTCCACTCTCCTGGCGCAGGATCGCTTCCCCACCTCTGGCAGCCCGGCACGCCGCCTCCGTGAGGTCGAGGTTCACCACGTCGACCTGGCCCTCGGCTATACGACCCATGAATGGCCGGAAGACTACGTGGAGTGGGAGCTCGGGATGTCCTTGGCGCGGCTCCCCGATCGCTTCCTCGACGCGGACGACGCGCGACGATTTCTCGCCTGGCTGACGGGCCGGGCCGGGTGGCCCGAGGGACTCCAGCTCACGCCGTGGTTGTGATCGAAGGCGGCAGCGGAAGAGATCCTCCCGGAGTGGCGACGTTACCGGCGAGGGTCCAACCGACGAGGGCATTGGCGTGGCCATGTCCCATGCCGTGCTCGGACTTCAGGTACCGGACGATGTCCATGTGCTTCTCCAGGCCACACAATCCGCGACGACCTGCTGCCATTCCGCGATCGACCGCCCGTACCTCTTCTCGATGGAGGGGAAGTGCGACGCGGGTCCTTGCTTGGGCCAGGGTGGGGCGTGCTGTGTCATTTACGATCTCTCCTCGACTGGGTCTGATCATAAGACGAGGCGGCCAAACGAGCCGGTGGGCCGCGAGGTCGCGGCGCACCCCGCCGGCCGCTTGGAGGTCGCAAGCCAGAGGCCGCCGGGGGCCGAGAACCAAGACAGCGGGTGCAGGAGGGCGCGCGACACCGACGCGGCTGCCCGTCATCCCTCGGCTATGGGATCGAGAACAGGCTTGATATCGAGGATGGGCGTCCCATCGAGCAGCTCGAGGGGCTGCACGAAGATGCGCAGCCCCTCGATGGCGCGGATGCACACCTGGTGGAGGCCGATCGGGTTGGGTCTGTCCGGTGAGCGGGTGCTGAACACGCCTCGCTCTCGGCCCCCGGGATCGTCTCCGGGGACCGTGCTCAGCACTCCGCGATCGGCTCGGTCGAGCCAGCTCAGGAGAACGACGGCATCTCCGACACGCAGATCGCGAATCCCCGTGGCGACCCCGGGGTCGATGACCAGCCACGCAGGGGGCGCGCCGGTTCCCTGCCTCGGGGCCGCGGCGCGGTGGGTGAGTGGCGATTCCACCCAGCCGATCGGTCGCACCGCAAACGGCTCCATGGGAGCCCCGCTTTCAGCGATGACCTTGCCCAACGAGGATCTCCTCCGTGTCGCGGCGGGCCGCCGGCGCTCCTTGTGCGGCCCTCGTGCCGCTTCGGCCGCGCCATGGGGAGCATCGGTCCTCGTCGCTCAGGCTGTCAGCGGATCGCGGACCGAATTTTGGAGGTCAAGCTAAGCTACTCGACTTTCGCCTCGCGTAGACTTATGACATAGGCGGGAGAGCCGCAGGCGAGTGGGGGTGGAAGGGAGTTGAAGATGGCCGAGAGTCGCTACGTGAAGTTCACCGATATCCGTGATCATACGGTCTACATCGATCGCGAGGGCGTGGCCGCCGTCCAGGAGGCCGGTGCTGATCAAACCTCCATCCACACCACGGATGGCGGAGAGATCACGGTCCGCGCCAAGGTCGACGCCGTCGTGCGCTCGCTCGATCCCACCGCCGGCGTGCCGGGGTGGAGCGGCGCGTGAGGGGCTGAGAGCGCTGGGGGGCATTCGCGCGCGGGGGTCGCGCTGTGCCGCGGTTGAGGAGGCCGGATCCGGGCGGGCCCCGCTCCTTGGGGAAGGTCGTCAGGCGCGAGGCGCTGGCGAGCTAGCCAGCCGGACGTTGGGCCGAACGCGTCGGTCCCGAAGCTGACGGGTTGCAGCTCCGGATCGCCGGCCGTCACCGGGTTCCCCGGCCCTCCTCGAGGAGCCGGCCGAGCAACCCGGGGTCGATGTTGCCGCCGCTGATGACCGCTGCGGTCGGGGGGCCCGGCTCGAGCTGCTCCAGCGCGGCGAAGGCTAGCGCCCCCGCACCTTCGGCAACGATCTTGGCGCGCTCAGCCAGCTCGGCAACGGCGCGCCGAAGGCGGCTTTCCGGTACCACCACCCAACGGTCGACACGGGACCGGAGCAGATCGTGCATGCCGGCGTCATAGGGAGCGGTCGTGCCGTCGGCGATGGTGGCGGGCGCGATGGAGACGGGGCCGCCCGCTGCCAGCACCTGAGCCCAGAGGGCATAGCCGTCGGATTGGACCCCCACGACCTCGATGCGGGGGTCGCGCGCCTTCAACGCGTCCGCGATTGCGCAGATCAACCCGCCCCCTCCAACGGGGACCACCACTCGGCCCAGATCGGGAAGCTGCTCCAGGAGCTCCAGCCCGATGCTGGAGTGGCCCAGCATCAGCGTCGCGTCGGCGAATGGGTGGATGAAATGCTCGGGCTCCTCTTCCCAGCCTCGCCGCGACATCCAGGCCACGAGGTCCGGACGTGGCATGGGCACCACGACGCCCCCGAAGCGCCGAACGCCTTCCGTCTTGAGAGCGGGCGCAGTGTCGTACATCACCACGCGGCAACCCACGCCGAGGGTTTTGGCGACATAGGCACAGGCCTGGGCGGCGTTGCCGGCGCTCACCGTCAGCAGTCCTCTGCGCAGGTCCCCGGGGGCGAGGCTCCGTGCGGCGGCGAAGAAGCCTCTCACCTTGAAGCTGCCTGTTGGCTGCAGGCATTCGAGCTTGAGGTACGTTCCGCCCACCTCGACCAGGGGCGTGCGCAGCACATACGGCGCGGCACGCTCCACCGCCTGGGCGCCGGGCGTTCCAATCACGGCCGTCCAAGTGTAGCGTCGGCTGGCGTGCGGGCTCGCCGGCTCGGGACCCTTCTCGCCGGGCAGGAACGGAGACGTGGTGCAGGAGGTGGGCGAGTTCGACAACGCCGCCGATCAGGCCGCATGCCTGGCGTGGTGCGGTGATACCATCGCATCATGGTTGAAGATGAGAATAGCAACCGAGCCATCACCCTTCGGCTTCCGGAGGGCCAGCGCGAGGCGCTGCGGACCCTGGCATTCGTCGAGGGGACCAGCATCAATGAGCTGATCCTGCGGGCAATCCGCAGCTACCTTGCCGCGCAGCACCGTGTCGAGAGGTTCGAATCCCTTCTCGACCGGGCGCGCCTCCAGTACCGCGAGCTTCTTGGGCGTGAGGAGGTGACCGGGACCGACGACCGCACGCGAGGCGGGGTCCGCAACGCCACCGCTGCCGGCCTGCGGCGGGCCAAGCGGCGTCTGACCGAGGTGGCCAGCGGCTACGAGGAGCAGCTCGACGAGCTCGGACGCCGCTCCCAGCGAGTCCGGGATCTGGCCGAGCGCGACGAGATCCAGCGCCTCATTGAAGCGGCCCGGGCCGGCTACCAGGCCGCGGTGGAGAGGCTCGCCCAGGCGAGCCCGGGAGAGCACGGCTCGGCCGCGAGGAGATCCGGGGGGGCGCGGCGGCGGCGGGAGTAGCCCGCTTCGAGCCGACCCGCGGCCTTCGGCCGCGCCGTTTCCCTCGGGGTGGTCGCGCCCCGGTGAGCGTCGGCTCTCCGCGCTCCATCCGCGTGGAGGCTGAGCGTCGCAGCCGCACGGCATGCCCGGGTGGCACCGCCGCCATCTGAGCCGTTCGCACCTTATGCGCGTTTTGCACCCATGTCCGGGAGGAGCCCGCGGGCGGTGCGAGGGGCTCCGGGTTTGATCGTCCGGGCCCTGTGCTATCATCCCCTTGACCTAGCGCGGCTAGGTCTTATTTGTGTTGGGGATTCACCGTGGCTGCGGCGAAAGGCGGCGCTTCGATCATCACCCTGCAGTGTCCTGACTGCAAAGAGCGGAACTACACCACCGTGAAGAACAAGCGGAACGATCCGGACCGGATCGAGCTCCGCAAGTTCTGTCCACGCTGCCGTGCGCACACTCGGCATCGCGAGACGAAGTAAGCGGAGATGCGGGTCCTCACAGCGGCGCGCTCGGACGCCGGCGGGCCACAGGGGCGTAGCTCAGTTGGTAGAGCATCGGTCTCCAAAACCGAGGGTCGCGAGTTCGAATCTTGCCGCCCCTGCCACTGCCGCCGGCCGGTGTAGCCCTGGAGAACAAACGGAGGTCGAGAGAGTTGGCGCGCGCACCGGCGAGGCCGGGCCAGGGAGTCACGCCGGGAAGAGGCATGCGGGGTCGAGGCCTCGTGGTTTACCTTCGAGGCGTCTGGGACGAGCTGCGCAAGGTCATCTGGCCGACCCGCAACGAGCTCTGGCGGATGACCTGGGTCGTGGTCGCCACGGTCATCGTCTTTGGCTTCCTCATCGGGGGCGCGGACTTCGGCTTCGGCGCCCTTACCAAGCCGCTCATCGAGACGAGCCTGCCCAGCGCCTCTTCGAGCGTGGCACCGGCGGCCACACCCACCCCGACGACCGCGCTCACACCCTCCTCGTCGCCCTCGGCAAGCTCGTCACCGAGCGGATCGGCGACTACCACCCCCACCCCCTGAGGTAATCCGTCACACACGGAAGCGACCATGACAGAGAGCACCATGACCCAGAGCGGCGAGGCCCGCTGGTATGTCGTCCATGCCTACTCCGGCCACGAGGAGAAGGTGAAGAACAATCTTCTCAAGCGCGTCGAGTCCATGGACATGCACAACAAGATCTTCGAGGTGCTGGTCCCCACTGAAGAAGTGATGGAGATCAAGGACGGCCAGCGTCGTAAGGTCTCGAAGCGGATCTACCCTGGGTACATCCTCGTCAACATGATCATGTCCGACAAGTCCTGGTATGTCGTGCGCAACACCCCAGGCGTCACCTCCTTCGTTGGGTCCGGCAACAAGCCCGTACCCCTGGCGGAGAACGAGGTCCGCGGTATTCAGCGCCAGGTCAAGGCGGAGGCGCCCACCAAGGTCTCGGTCGAATTCCAGATCGATGAGAACGTCCGGGTCATCGACGGGCCGTTCACCGATTTCCACGGGAAGGTAACCGAGATCAACGCCGACAAGGGCAAGCTCAAGGTGCTCGTCAACATGTTCGGCCGCGAGACGCCGGTGGAGCTCGACCTCCTCCAGGTCGAGCGCCTCCGCTAGGAGAGCCCATGGGCAAGAAGAAGGTCAAGACGGTGATCCGCCTCCAGATTCAGGCCGGTAAGGCCACCCCGGCACCTCCGGTGGGGACGGCGCTCGGGCCGCACGGGCTCAACATCATGGAGTTCTGCAAGGCCTACAACGAGCGGACGGCGGCGCAGGCGGGGTCCATCGTTCCCGCGGAGATCACCGTCTTCGAGGACCGCACCTTCACCTTCGTTATCAAGACTCCGCCGGCCGGCGACCTGCTCAAGAAGGCCGCAGGGGTCGAGAAGGGTTCGGCTCGACCGAACCGCGACAAGGTGGGCACGGTGAGCTCCGCCCAAATTCGAGAGATCGCTGAGCTCAAACTGGCCGACCTGAACGCCGTCGACCTCGAGCAAGCGATGCGCACGGTGGAAGGGACAGCCCGCTCCATGGGCATCACCGTGGAGCGCTGAGAGAACCAAAGAGTAGTCTCATTCCGGAACGTGGGAGGGCTCGGCTCGGAGCCCGTCAGCACCACAGGAGGATCGCCATGCCCCAGCACCACGGTAAGAACTACCAGGCGGCCCTGGAAAGGGTCGAGAAGGGCCATCTCTATCCCCCCCAGGAGGCGGTGGAGCTCCTTCGCGGGATGAGCCCGAACAGTCGCTTCGATCCGACCGTCGAAGCTCATCTCCGGCTCGGCATCGACCCCCGCCACGCTGACCAGATGGTGCGTACCACCGTAGCTCTTCCCCACGGCACCGGACGAACCCAGCGCATCGCCGTCTTCGCCACTGGTGAGAAGGCGCGTGAGGCGGAGGATGCCGGGGCGGACATCGTCGGCGGCGAGGATCTCGTCAAGCGGGTGCAGGCTGGCGAGATCGACTTCGACGTGGCCCTGGCCACGCCCGACGTCATGGGCCTGGTCGGTCGCATCGGCAAGATCCTGGGACCGCGCGGTCTCATGCCCAACCCCAAGTCGGGCACGGTCACCTTCGACATCGCCAGGGCGGTCCGCGAGGTTCAAGGCGGGCGCATCGAGATCCGCAATGACCGGCTGGGTAACATCCACGCACCGATCGGCAAGGCGTCGTTCGACGATGCCAAGCTCCGCGACAATTTCGCCGCACTCATGGATGCGGTGGTACGCGCCAAGCCGCAGGCTGCCAAGGGCGCCTACGTCAAGACCGTCACGCTCTGCACCACGCATGGGCCGGCGGTCCGGGTCGATCCCACGCAGGCCTCCAAGCTTCAGGTGGCTTAGTGCTGCGGGTGGCGCTCCCGAGGCGCTCTGCCCGGCTCGGTGCGGGAGTCTGATCTCATGCCCGAGCAGCCGATCCGCCTGCTCATCGTCGACGACATCCAGTCGACGCGGGACAACCTCCGTAAGCTGCTGAGCTTCGAAGACGACATCGAGGTCGTCGGCACAGCGGGAGACGGAAAGCAGGGAATCGAGGAGGCCAACCGCCTCCATCCCGATATCGTCCTCACCGATGTGAACATGCCGCTCATGGACGGAATCCAGCTCACCGAGGCGCTCACTCAGGACCTCCCCTCGAGCCCCGTCATCATCATGTCGGTGCAGGGCGAGCGTGACTATCTGCGCCGAGCCATGCAGGCGGGGGCTCGAGAGTTTCTCATCAAGCCGTTCAGCCATGACGAGCTGGTGGCGGCGATTCGGCGTGTCTACGTCCTGGAGCAGAAGAAGGGGACCTTCCTGGGTAGGGGCGAGGCTCAGGGCGCGGCACCGACGCCCCGCACCGGTATCGGCGAGATCTTTGTGGTCTTCTCAGCCAAGGGAGGTGTCGGCAAGTCGATCATCGCTGCCAACCTCGCCGCTTCTCTGGCCCGGGAGACCAACGCCGGGGTGGCCCTCATCGACCTGGATCTCCAGTTCGGTGATATCGGGGTGATGCTCAATCTCGACTACTCGCGCAGCATCACCGATGTCATCGATGCCGCAGACCGCCTCGATCCCGACACGCTGGAGGAGATTCTCGGCGTCGGCCCCGCGGGGATCCGTGTCCTGCTCGCGCCGATCAGTCCCGAGCTCGCCGACCTGGTCACCGCGGAGCACGTTCGCTCGCTCTTCACCGAGCTGCGCAAGCTCTATGACTTCATTGTTGTCGACGTTTCCAGTCACCTGGGCGAGGTTGGTCTGCAAGTGATGGAGACCGCCAGCCGGATCCTCGTCGTGACCGCCCTCACCATCCCGGCCATCAAGGATGCTCGCCTCACTCTCAAGGTGCTGGAGTTCCTCAACGTCGACCCCGAGCGGGTGATGCTGGTGGTCAACCGGGCGGACGGCTACTCCGACTTCAACAAGGAGGCCATCGAGCAGAACCTCAGGGTCCCGGTCGCCAGCCAGATCCCCTATGACCCGCGCGCGGTCGGAGAAGCGCTGACCCGGGGAACGCTCTTCGTCGAGACCCAGCCCGAGGCCGAGATCAGCCGGGCAATCCGTGAGCTCGTCTCCCGCCTCGTGCCCCAGGAGCAGCCGGCGCTCGCCGGCACGGACAAGGCCAAGCGGCGAAGGGGCCTCTTCGGGCGCTGAGACCGCGCCCCCGCGTAGCGGCTGGGCCGCTGCCGCGCTCTGCGGATGCGGGTCGCTGTCGAGGAACAGTGACGAGTGCCGGCGCGGTGGAGGCGGTCCACGACCGTGGATGAGAATAGCTGCAGATGTCCCGCTGCCTTCCCGCCTCCACGCCGAGCGGAGCTCATGACGACGCAACCTGGGATCGGGACTCCACGACTGCCTCGGGAGTCCTCCTCGTCGCCGGAGGGGTGACCGCCGCCCTCCGCGGACAAGCGCGTCTCGGCGAGGTGTGTACGGTGCTGGGCGCCGTCTTCCTCGGCGTGGCGGCCAGATTCTGGATCGTCCCACGTCTCCGCCATCCCGCCGTCCTGGGGATCACGGGGCTGGCCGCGGGCCCGGATCCGCAAGCCGCGAGGCGCGCGACCGAGGCGGGATCACCCATCCCCCGACCCGGCGCTCCCCGGGGAGGCGTCGCGCGCGCCCCGCTCAGCGCCGGCCAAGCCCGAGCAGGCGACGCGACTTCCGACCTCGACCCGCCGGCGCAGCCGATTCCGCCCCCGTCGTCGTCTCGAGGCCGGAGCTGAGCAGCCCTGCCAGCTCCTCGATACGCGTCGCCGGAGCGCTGTCCGGAGAGGAGAGGACGAACGGCACCCCCCGGCTTACCGAGACGGCGACGACCGCGGCGTCGTAGGGAATTTCCGCGGCCGCGTGGAGGTCGATGAACTGCTCCGCATGAGCGCGGTCCATCTCGCCGCTCGCCTCGCGGTGGTTGAGAACGAGGACGAAGCGCTCGGGCTCCACCTTCAGCACCTCCATCACCGATCGGGCCAGCTTGGCGTTCTTCACCGAGGTGACACTGAGGTCGGTAACCAGGAGGACCCGATCCGCCAGCTCGACGGCGTCCAGCCCAATCTCACCGAGATGGGACGCGGTGTCGATGACGATGCAGTCGAAGCTCCGACGGAGTTCTTCCACGAGGGCACTGAGGTGCTGGGTCGTGACGTAATCGGCGAGCTCCGGGCTTGCGGGCGCGGCGAGAACACGGACCCCGCCGGGTCCCGGAGCGAGCACCTGCTGGATCACCTCGCTGTCAGCCACAGCGTTGCCGGCGGCGAGATCGGCGATGGTGCGCTCCGGTGTGACATTGAGCAGGGCTGCGACATCTCCGAACTGGAGTGAGCAGTCGAGCACGACGACCTTCGAGTGCTGGGCCAGGCTGACCGCGAGGTTGACCGCGACCACCGTCTTTCCCACCCCGCCCTTGCCGGCGAAGACCGTAAACACCTTGCCGCTCCGCTCCGCAGGCGCTTCCTTGTTCGGGGTCGCCGTCTTGCGCAACTCGAGCGAACGGACCCGGCGGATGGCCGCCACCAGCTCGTCACCGGTAAACGGCTTCTGCAGGAATTCGCGCGCACCGGCGAGCATCGCCCGCCGGTAGGCCTCGTTCTCAGCGTTGAGGGAGAGCATGATGACGCCGGTCCCAGGCAGGTACTGGGAGAGCATTTCCGTGGTCTGCGACCCGTCCAGCCCTGGAAGTCCCGCGTCGACGACGGCGACGTCGGGGCGGGTCCGCAGCGCCTCCTGGACGGCGTTGTCGCCGTCATGGACAACCGCCGCGACCTCCATATCAGGCTCGAGGCCGAGGCGGCGTACGAGGTTGCCGGTGATGCGCGACGACTCGTCGGCGATGAGGACACGGATGATGGGTTCGCTCTCAGGGCTCATCGCTTCACCATCATCCTCGGCCCAGGGAGAAGCGTCGGCGATTGGCCCGGACCCGTTGACCTTCCGGCTCCGCGGACTCTACCGGCGCACTCTGACCCATCACATGATCGAAGAGAACATGAAGTTGCTTGGCCATCTCCGACTTCGGTTCGGCGGTGATGAAGGGTCGCCCCGTGTCGATGCAATCGTCGACGCGCGGTTCGTAGGGGAGAACGGCCACCGCTCTGAAGCGCAGGTTCTCCTCCACCTCGGCACGCGAAAAGCTCACCTTGGCGCGGGTCTGATTCAGCACCACGCAGAGGCGCTCCTTGGGGATCCCCAAGGACTGCAGCAGCTTGAGGGTGACCTTGGTGTCCTTGATCGAGGTCAGGCTGAAGCTGCTGACGACGACGATCTGGTCGGCCATCTCGATGGCTTCGAGGTTGCGCTCCTCGAGGTGGGCGGGCGTATCGACGACGACATGGTCATAGCCCTTGCCCAGCTCGCGGAGGATGGCTCGGAGGTTCGCGGTATTGACGAGGTCGGCGAACTCAGGGCTCTGCGGAGCCAGGAGTGCCCGCACCCCGTTGGGTCCGGTCGCCATGACCTCGTCGATGAACTCCCCGTCGACCTGCTCGCCCTGGGGGGCCAGCGAATCGATGGCCGTCGGGTGACTCTCCGCGTGCAGCATGACGGAGACATCGCCGAACTGGAGGTCGAGATCGACCAGGGCGACGCGATCCCCCCTCGCCGCCAAGGCGACCGCGAGGTTGGTGGCGATCAGTGACTTGCCGACCCCGCCCTTGCCGGAGAAGACCACGATGAGGTCGGCGCGTCCGGAGCCGCGCCGCTCTGGGCGGGGGCGCACCGGCTGCAGCGGTTCGGGGCTTGCCACCAGCTCTGCGGCGAGCTCCGGCTCCGCCTCCCGAAGGGCGTTGTCGAGGTGGAAGACAGGGACATCGGGGGCGGCCTTCGGCGCCTCGGTCGCATCCCTCGCCTCTGTGGCCATGCCGAGGTCGTGTTGAGCTTCCCCGGCGGGGGAGGGGATCTCGTTGATCGCGAGGGCCGGTTCGTCCGGCGGCGGTTGGGCCGGCCTGGCGGCGGATGACCGGATGGCCGCGACCAGCTCCGCGTTGGCAGCGCCGGTCGAGACGGTCGCCGCGCCCAGCTCCTCAACTCGTTGGCGCACAATCGCGTCGTCTGGATCGACGACGACGACCACTCCGAGGGCGGGCACTCTGGACCGGAGGGAGATGACAAGATCGGCGGTGTCGAAGCCGGCGAAGTCGGGGTGCAGCAGAACCACGTCCGGCTGCAGAGCCGCGAGGTCCTCGTCGAGCTCGGCCTGGTAGCGGACGAAGCCAATCAGGCTCACCTGGTCGGCATATCCCGCGAGCTTTTCCAGCTCGACCACCGCCTCCGCGGCGCGGCTGGCGATCACCACCCGCACTGCGCCTCCCGGGGCACTCTCCTGCATTGGCCGCATGGTACGTCGAAATGGCGGAAATCGGTTCCTCCAGTAGCACCCACCGGGGGGAGAAAAGAAAAGGGGAGCCGCACGACGGCTCCCCTTTCCCGATTACCGGTCTGGCTACTGGTTGAGGCCGTTGCTGACGTTCGAGAAGACGTTGCTGACCTGGTGGCCGACAACCTCAAGAATGACGATGACAACGATGGCGATGAGGACGAGGATGAGGGCGTACTCGACCATGCCCTGTCCCTTCTCGCCGTCCTCCTCCTCGAGCTCCGACTTGCGCGCCAGAAGCCCCTGAAGGCGCTGGAAGATAATGCTAAGCACTTGTTTCGTTCACCTCCTTGCGTGCCAGATTCGAGCCGCCACATTGCGGCTCTTCCGAACTATGCCTTGCCGGAAAAGCCTTGGCATGTGGGAAAAGCGAAGGTACGGTAACAACCGATCCGACAGTTACTGAATCGTCTGATCGTGATTTCGGGGCGCTCGTGACGACGCTGTCGCAAGCGTGTAACTCGCGCCCGCAATACAATGCGTTGCGGCGCCCGCGGCTCCTATTCCGCCGTGCTCCGCCGACCCTGCCTGGTAACGTGCGGCGCATGACTTCCTCGGAGGAAGCGAAGCCGGAGGTGGCGGCCGCTGGGGGTGCGGAGACGGCCGCGGTGAGCCAGGCGGCAGGAGGTCTGCCGTGCACGCGACCCGGCTGCCCGGCGTCAGGAGCCCTTTGTGCCTACATCGACCGCCGCGGCCGCCGCTGCCCCACCGCCTGGTGCCCAGACCACCGCCTCGTCATCGAGGGGGTCACCTACTGCCGGCGCCATGCCGGCGTGGTGAGCGCCCTCCCCCGTGGGGCGACCCCGCTCCCCGACCTCGACACCCGCGCCCCGTCGCTGGTCAGCTGGGTGGCCCGCGAGGTGGACGCCGACATCCGCCATCTGCTTCTCGCCGAGGCCCCTCTCGGCGAGGGAGCTCGGCTCGCTATCGACCCCGTCTACCGCGTCCTCGCCGGGCAGGACCGCCGCCCCGCTTGGGAGCGGGCTTGGAAGCTCGTCGATCGCGCCGGCCGGTCGCTCCGCGTCTCACTCCTCGTGGAGGAGGGCGACGACGCCGAGGTGGCGGTTCGGGTGAACTCCGAGATGTTGGATCGCGCCCGCCCGCCATGGATCGCCGAGCGGCCGGGGGGCCTTCAGCCGCCGCCCGACGTCGATACCCAACGCCGCAAGGACTTCAATCGACGCCTTCTCGTGGTGATCCGCGCTGGCATCCGACGAGAGTGGACAGATCTGCCACCAAGCTGATGCACGCAGAGCGCCCTGGGACCCGCAGAATGATGGGCGCTCGATGATCTCCCTCAACAGGCTGTGTCCCGCTCCGCACGCGAAGGCTCGTCCATGACCCAGCGCCGCATCCTCGTCGTCGATGACGACCCCCGTCTCCTCCACATCGTGCAGATGTATCTGGGAATCGAGGGGTACGAGGTGCGCACCGCCTCCAACGGTGAGGAGGGTCTGCGCGAGATCGGTCAGGTGCGTCCCGACCTGATCATCCTCGACATCATGATGCCAGGGATGGACGGCCTGGAAGCCTGCCGCCGGATCCGCAGCAACCCAGAAACTGCAGAGATCCCGGTCCTCATGTTCAGCGCCCTCTCCGGCGACGATGATGTGGAGCGAGCGCGCATCGCCGGCGCGAACCATCTCATCACTAAGCCCTTCAACCTGGTCGGGCTGGGATCGGTGGTGCGCTCTTTCTTCACCTCCGACCAGTCCGTCCCAGCCTAGCTTCCCGAGGCACTCGGGACGGCAGCCTCGGCCAGCCGCCCTTCCAGGCTGCTCGGGAGAGCAGGGCTCAGCAGGGTCTGGATGCCCGGTTCGATCTTCACCACGAGTTGGGTGAGGATGCCGTGGTCGACGGCGGCCGCGGCGTCGGCGTGGCTCGCCGGGACGGCCACCGCAGCGGAGGGGGGGACGGTGGCCACGGCCTGTGCCACCAGGAACAGGACACCCGCCTGCAGCACGCCAACCACCGCTCCGGCGATGAGCCCCGCCACGCGGTCGAAGACGACGGTGACGAGTTTCTGGATCTGCTCGGCGTAGAGGGCGGCGAGGATCTCGATCATGAGGATCACGACGGCGAAGATGCCCACGAAGGCCCAGGCGTTGGCGAAGAGATCCCCCGTTTTGATCGATGAGGCCAGAGGATTGCCGATATAGGTGGCGCACACCGTGCCGCCGAAGATTGCGGCGAAAGCGATGGCGCGCCGGACCAACCCGTAGCGCCATCCCATGTAGCAGTTGGCGCCGACGATCACCAGGAGGACAAGGTCTGCAGCCGCCTCGTTTAGCCCGTACACGGCGCCGGTAACGTAGCATGGGGCTCTGGTGGCCACCGAGCCGTCAACGGTTTCGTGACGGCACTGTGGCCTCAGCCTCGCAAGCGCCCGGCCTGGAGGGCTTCGCCGAGCGCCCACCCCTGCTACCATCCCGCTGGTCGCGGGCCCTGGGGACCTGCCAGTCAACCGTGGCGCTTCGAGGATGCAGAAGAGCTTCATCTCCCGTCTCGGCGGGGTCGACGTCTCGGGTCGCAAGACCTACGACCTCGTCGACGAACCCATCGGTGACGAATACCGCGCCTTGCTTCTCTGCGCCCGCTCGCAGTGCGACACTGCGGTGCTGAGCCTTGACACGGCTCGTCCCCTCGGTCGCGACGGTGAGGATGTGTTGGGCCGACTGAGCGGAGAGCTGCGCTCCGATGCCGTGAGCGGCAATGTCCGGTGGTTCCGCTACGGGCTGAGCCAGAACTGCCTCGACGTGCTCGGCGAGGCTCCCAGCTTGTATTCCTGGCGTCAACCACAGCGTCCCGAGAACCTTTGCCTCCTTCGCCCCGATGGCAGCCCGTGGATCGTCTCGATCGCCGCCAAGGCGATCGGCTACGTCGAGCTGACGCCCTTCGAGAAGCTTCTCCTCGGAAGATCTGTCCCCGGACTCGCCGCCGTCCTGGCTCACCAGGGGGCCGAGGATGCCGTCCTGGCGGCGTTCGAACGCAGGCTCGAGGACGAGACGGAGAGGCTGGAGGAGGAGCTCCTCCGCTACGCCCGCTCTATGGGCGACGATGGCAGGGAGGGACTGGTGGGGGCGCTTCGGGGTTGGATCCTCTCCGGAGAGGCGACCCGGATGACGGCGTCGGTCCATGTCGTCGCCCGTCTCGGCCTCGTGGAGTTGGCGCCCGACCTCGCCCATCTCGCCGAGGAGTTGCGCAGCGACCGACTGCCCCCGCCCGCCGTCTTCCGATCCAACCGGGTGCTGCGTGAGCGCTGGCGGATCCGCTTCGATCGGCAGTTGAGTGCCGCCGTCAGCACCCTTGAGGGCGTCCGCACCGGCTGAACGATGGCGCCCTCAGTCCCCGCCTCAGTGGAAGTCCGCAGCCACCTCGAGGATGGCGGGGCCGAGAAGGACGATGAAGAGGGTGGGGAAGATGCAGCAGGCCATGGGGAAGAGCATCTTGAGGGGTGCCTTCTGACCGGCTTCCTCGGCCCGCTGCCGGCGTCGCCGGCGGATCTCCTCGGACTGGATGCGCAGCACGTTGGCGATGCCGACGCCGAGCTGCTCGGACTGGATGATCGCCTGGATGAAGCTGTTCAGCTCATCGACCTTGTTGCGCCGGGCCATGTCGTCGAGGGCCTCGATGCGGGGCCGTCCGAGCCGGATCTCGTTGAGAACCTGGGCGAACTCGGTGGAGAGTGCGTTGTGGTACTTCTCGCACACGCGGGCCAGGGCAGCGTCGAAGCCAAGGCCGGCCTCGACGCTGATGGTGAGGAGGTCAAGGGCGGAGGGAAGAGCTTTGAGGAGCTCTTTCTGGCGACCCCGGATGCGTCGCGACAGCTCGGCGTCGGGCGCCAGGTAGCCGAGGACCAGCCCGCCAATCGGGCCGACGAGGATGAGGGGCAACTGCGTGCCCACGAGGAGCACGACGAGCCCGGTTCCCACAAGGCCGACGACGATCATCGAGATGATCTTGAGGACGAGAAGACCCCCGACGGTGAGATCCCAGGGGCGCCCGGCAAGGTTGAGCTTCTCCTGCATCGCCTGCATGCGCTGGACGCTGTTGCGAGCAGCGAGCCGGCGGCCCCAGCGGTCGAGGGTGGGGCGGATGACGCGCTCGAAGAAGGGGAGGGTCATCTCCACCTCGGCGAGGCTCTGCACGGCCCGTCCCGCCTCGGCGTACTGGGCGAGGCGCGCTTCGAGAAGATCGGCCTGGGCCGTTCGCAGCGTTCGCCGGGAGAGGACGACGAAGAGGATGGCGAGACCGGTCAAGGCTCCAGCGAGCGCGGCAAGCATCTCCTCAGACCTCGATCCGCACGATCTTCTGGATGATGGCGGTGCCCACCGCCATGCTGAAGAGGCTCAATCCGATCATGATCCAGCCCAGAGTCTGCGTCACCATCGGCTTGAAATAGCTGGGCTCCACGAGGAAGAGGAAGAGAGCGACGAAGATGGGGAGCCCGGTGATGATGAGGCCAGAGAGCCGCGCCTGTGCTGTCAGCGTTCGAATCTCCCCGTGGATGCGGACCCGCTCCCGGATGGTGAAGGCGATGGTATCCAGGATCTCGGCGAGGTTGCCGCCCACCACGCGCTGGATCTGGACGGCGGTCACCATGAGGTCAAAGTCCTCGGACTTGTTGCGCTGCACCATGTGCTGGAGGGCATCGTCCACAGGAATCCCAAGGGCAATCTCGCGAGTGGCCCGGGCGAACTCATCGGAGATGGGGGGAGAGGCGTTGCGGGCGACGGTGTTGATGGCCTGGGCGAAGGAGAGGCCGGCCTTGAGGGCGTTGCTGAGCAGGATGATCGTGTCCCCCAGCTGCGCCTCGAAGGCTCGGGTGCGCCGAGACTGCCGGAAGCGGAGGAAGAAGCCGCTCGCGATCCAGACCAGGATGGGGCAGGGGATGAAAGCGAGGAAGTTGCCGAAGCGCAGCCAGACAAGGCCGCCCAGAGCGACACCGACCCCAGCCACCATGAGCATCCACTCCGACGGCTTCATGCGCAGCCCCGCCTTCTGAAGATCCTCGGCCAGGCGGCCGGCGTAGGAGCCGCGCGCGACGATCGGGTTGATCGCGTCGGTCAGGCTGTCGAGGAGGCCGCGCAGCGAGGGCCGCCCGGGAGGCTTCTCGGCCACCGGCCGCTGCCCCCCGCCCATATAGGCGGTGAGCCGCCGGGCCACCTCGTCGGCCTCGCTCGTGCTCCGTGTCGCGATGACGCCGACCCAGCAGAGGAGGGCGCAGGCGACCAGCACGGCTGCGGCGACGGGAAGGATCGAGCTCATGGTGCGTTCATGGGAGAGGGAGAGGGCGGCTCGGCCTCTGCCGGCTCCAACGCCTGCTCCCCCTGGTTACTTGCCGAAGTTTATCTGCGAGCCGGCGGCGGGGAGGGTGATCGTCGGCACGTTGAGGATGACCGGCTTGAAGTTGGTGGTCGTGACCCCATGGCTCGTCGTCGACGTGAACTTGCCGTACTGATCGGCGGGACGGAGGACGTACTTGATGACGAGACCGTGCACGTTCCCGTTGGGGATTCCCACCAGGTTGCCGGTGAGGAGGGCGGTCATCTGCACCGCCTGCGCCTCGGGCATCTCCACGACCAGCCAAGCGGGAGCCTGGAGGGCCGGGGTCGCCGTCGGCGATCCCGAAGGGCTGGCCGACGTCGAGGGGGTGGAGCCGACGGCGAGCACGGGCACGTCCTGGAAGAGGTAGCCGAAGCCGGCTGCGGTGGCTGTGGCCGGCCACTGCCCAATGATGTCGATCTGATCGCCGGCGTGGATGTTATAGCCGACGGTCACCTCGTCGACGGTGGCGTCCGTGCCGCTGAAGGAGGTGGGGATCTCCAAGCCCGCATAGCCCTCGGCGATGGCGAGCTGGCTTCCGGTGACCGGGACCACCGGGCTGCCGGCGGTCGTGAGCATCGACTGGACGATCGGGGTCCCCGAAGCGATGGTGATGGCTGCCGTCTGACCGACGACGTTGGCGGTGTTGGTGTAGAAGGGATCGTGGCCGCTCTGGACGGTGTAGGACGCGGTCGTGACCTGCTGAGCGGTGATGGCCTCGCCCGCCGTGATGGTGGTGCTGGCGACCACGACCTGCTCGGTGGTGCCGGCCGTTGACGGCGTGCTCGAGCCTTTGTTCACGGCGAGGTAGACCACCACTCCGGCGAGGAGGGCGAAGAGGATGCCACCGACGAGGAGGATCCGGTTCTGGGGCTTCTGGGAAGGGATCGCCACGTTTGCTTTCCTCTGGTGAGCCGCGCCGCGGTCCACCCCCGATCGTCGGCGACGCGGACCATGATCGGATGGGGGAGGCCTGTTGGCCCCGAGTGTGACCGACCCCAGGCACGCAGCGGTCGCCATCCGGTAACAGATGGGTGCGCCGCCACGGGAGGCTCGGTGACGTTCTTGTTGCCGGGTGGAGTGCGTCAGCCGAGGCAGTCGGGACCAGGGATGCACCCAGCTTGGTGCAGCGCGCCTCGAAGCGCCGCGTCTCAGTCGATGCGGCCGCTCGTCTCAGCGCGCATCAGCATCTCCAGGACGTCGTCGCGATAGGGAGCGATGGTGGCGATCTTCCTGTAAATGCGCAGGGCTCCGCGCTGGTCGCCGCGAAGACGCGTGAGACGCGCGATTCGCTCCAGGTAGGAGACCGCGAGGTCGATGTCACGGTCGTCGGTACAGATGTCGGCGAGGCGTGCCAGCGGTGATTCGAAGACGGGATCGGCACGCGATGCAGCGAGGTAGCAGTTGAGCGCCGCGTTGCGCTTGCCGAGGCTGTGGCAGCGATCGCCGGCATCCAACGCGATGGCGGCGACACCATGGCCGCCGAGTTCCTCCGCGGCTCGCTGGCAAAGCCTGGCGGCCTCATCACAGCGTTTTTTGCGCAGCCGCTCCTCAACCGCGCTGCGCAGCAAGCCGAGCTCCCGCTCGGACACGGGCGGGACGCCCGGCATCGCTTCCGCTCCCACCGCTGACGCGGAGGCAAGATCGAGCGCCGGAGCAAGCTCGAGGTCCACGGGATCGGCGGAGCTGACGGCCCTCAGTTGACCCGCCGGACCTCCCCGTTCAGCCGCGTCGCTCCGGAACGGCGCTGCCGCATCGGAGCCCAGGGAAGCCGCTGTGGAGGCCTCGGGGGCGGCGTACGGTGCTTCGCCGCCGGCCGCGTGAGCGCTGGCGGCCTCCAATGGCGGTTCCGTGGCAAGGCTCTCAGCGGCGGGCGCAGGGTGAGGCCGGCCCACCCCCCTTGCCGGCTCTCCACTCCGGGCGGAGACCGTCCCAGGGCCGCGGCTTCCCCTCAGGTGTGGCGTGGTCGGCGTGGGCCACGTGGATGGGTCTCCGAAGGTCGTGCGTCGTGGAGCCGGTGCATCTGCGGAAGGGTGAAGATCGAGCGGCTCAAAGAGCTCTGGAAGAGCAGCGTGGGTGCCGTTGGTCTCGTGCTCCCCCGGTGGCGGCGCCGCGGCCAGCATGTCGTCGGGGTCGCCGATGTGAAAGCTGAAGCGGGGGAGGAGGGATCCCGAGGCGGAGGAGCTCTCTTGGGCCACCGCGTCGGGCAGGGGCTCGAGCGCTGATGGAGAGGCCGCCTCACTTTTCCCTCCCGCCTCGACAGGGTCGCTGACGTCCGCCGGCTGCGCCTCGGAGCCGAAGATCGCCATTTCCCCCCCGGCATCGAGGCTGACCTCGCGATCCCTGCCAAGTGCGGCGACCTCGTCGGCGCCGATGAGCGGCCCTTTCCCATCCAAGGGGGTGATGCCCGCCTTCTCCGGCTCGATGCGGCTGTCGCCAGCGGCGTCGAGAGAGAGCAGGTATTCGTAGACGTGGCGTCGGAGGCGCTTGCTGAGCGCCGGAGCGACGGCGACGGCACCGGAGTTGGCGGCAAGCTGGGTGGCGGCATCGACGATGGCGAGGAGCGATGCCTCGTCAGGGGAGCCCACCCTCTGCGCCTCTCCAAGCCGCCTCTCGAGAAGGTCCGCGAGGTCGGGGACGTGCGGCGCCACGGTCGCAGCGGTTTCCTGCCAGCCTCTGCGAATCATCCCCAGAGAGTTCGATCGTCATGCGTATGCGTCCCCGGGCTGCCTGGCTCCGCCGTCCTCGGCAAGGATTCCCCGAACCTTGGGGACGCCGAAGCAGCCGGCCTCACCGGCGAGGAGCGCGGCCACAGCGATGATACCGGCCCCCTGTCGAACAACGGTGGCTGGGTTCGGGCGCGGAGCGATCAGGGGAAGCGGGTCGGCGTCGACGTTCGGCCCCCGGCTCACCGATCCAACCTCCTCGGGGAAGACGGTGAGCTGACCCGGGAGGCGACCGTCGCCTCCAGCGTGGCTCGGCCACATGATCTCGATGGCTGCCTCCTCGGCGAGGAGTGCCGTGGCCGCACCCATGCACTATCCTCAGGTGCCTCTCGATCACCCTGGCGGCGATCCGATCCGGCTCGGCCCAATTGTCGAACCGGCCTCGGCCGCCCCGTGCAACGCGGAGCAACGAATCGGTTGCACTGGGCAGCGGCAGGACATGGATGGAGGAGGGCCAGCTCGCCGAGCTCCCGGGGACGGCGTGCGTCGCACCGTCCCGCATCGGCGAGCGGGGAAGGGGGATCGCGAGGCTGCCCTCCGGGGACCGTCCGGCGCACTGCGGGCCCTCGAAACGTGCGGCAAGCCCCGTCGATCGCCTGGTTGGGGCATGATGCAGGGGTGATCGGCGCCCCGTGACCGCACCGTCACTGGGCGCTGGTTCGATGCGTTTCTTTCCGACCGTACTCTTGGGCGGCAGGCATCGCCTCGGGGGCGCTGCCGGCGGGGAACATTCAAGGAAGTAACCAGGGACGAGATGTCGCTTCTTGACCGCGTGCAGCGCAAGGCAGAGGAGGGCGGGCCCGCCGAGGCCCCGCCAGATCGCGGCGCTCCGGCGCCTGCGCCGGTGTCCACGCTTCCGCCCCCCCAGCCGCCGAGCCCGTCGCCGCCGCCCCCGCGTGCCGAGCCGGCAGCGGGAGCCAGCTGGTCGACGCGCGGCAGCGCCGGAGCACCCGCGGCACCACCCGCGCCCGCCCACTCACCGGCAGCCGCTCCCTTTAATCGCCCCAGCGCGCCCGCGGCCGCCCCCGGCCTGCTTGGCCGCGGCACTGACGGAGGCGGGTCCCCCGACGGGTCGAGGACGGCATCCCTTCTCAATCGCACCGGGATCGCCCGCCCGGGCCACGGGCGAGCGATCGGTGGCGGAGCCTACACGCAGCTTCGCGCCCGCGTTCACCAGCGCCTCGTCGAGGAGCTTGCCGGCAACACGGACTCGATGCCCGCGGAGACGGTGCAGCAGAAGATCCTGGAGCTCGTCGGCGACGTCATCGTCGAGCAAGGATTGACGCTCAGCCGTCAGGATCGCCAGCGCGTCGTCGAGACGCTCATTCATGACGTGCTCGGGCTTGGGCCCCTCGAGGACTTGCTCAGCGATCCGCGGATCACCGAGATCATGGTCAACGGTCCAGAACAGATCTACATCGAGCAGCAGGGCAAGCTGGAGCGCACCCATGTTGCGTTCGAGAGCACCGAGCAGCTGATGCAGGTCATCGACCGCATCGTGTCCACGGTGGGCAGAAGGGTCGACGAGTTGTCACCGATGGTCGACGCCCGCCTCAAGGACGGCTCCCGGGTCAACGTCATCATCCCTCCGCTGTCCCTTCGCGGTCCGGTGGTCACGATCAGGAAGTTCGCCAAGGAGGCCCTCACAGCGGACGACCTCGTCCGCTTCGGCTCGGTCACCCCGGACATGCTCACGTTCATGCGGGCGTGTGTGCGAGCGCGGCTCAACGTCGTGGTGTCCGGGGGCACGGGATCGGGCAAGACGACCACCCTCAACATCCTCTCCGGGTTCATTCCTGGAGACGAACGCATCGTGACCATCGAGGACGCCGCCGAGCTCCAGCTTCGTCAGGACCACGTGGTAACCCTGGAGACCCGGCCGGCGAACGTCGAAGGTCGAGGCAGAGTGAGCATTCGTGATCTGGTCATCAACGCCCTGCGAATGCGGCCTGATCGTATCGTGGTCGGTGAGTGCCGCGGCGGGGAGGCGCTCGACATGCTCCAAGCGATGAACACGGGCCACGATGGCTCGCTGACGACGCTCCATGCCAACAACCCTCATGACACCATCAGCCGTCTCGAGACCATGGTGCTGATGGCCGGGGCAGAGCTGCCCTCACGGGCCATTCGAGAGCAGATCGGTTCGGCGATCAACCTGATCGTGCATCAGTCGAGGCTTCGCGACGGCACCCGCCGGGTGGTCAGCATCACCGAGGTGCTCGGCACCAAGGACGGCGAGGTCAACCTGCAGGAGATCTTCACCTTCCGGCAGCGCGGGGTGGACGCGGAAAGCGGGGCCGTCATCGGCGACATGGTGACGACCGGTAATGTCCCCTTCGCTCTGGAGACGCTTCGCGCCGAAGGTGAGGCCCTCCCCGAGGAGATGTTCGCGGCCACCGCTTGAGGTTGGCGGGCGGGCTCCGGGAGATCCGGGGGCCCTCGGCGCCATGTTCCGCCGCTCGTGGCGACGGAGCGTGACGGGACGCTCACCGTGCGGTTCCGACCGGCGTACGCCGGCGGTCGCTCCCTGGACCCCCTTCTACCATCAGGACGACCGTGTCCCGATCCGCCAGGGCAGAGAAGCCACGGCTCCAGTCACCGCCACCCCTCTGGCTCCCCTTGCGTGGGCTGCTGGTCGCCGGAGGCGCCGCAGCGTCGGCGCGGGTCAGGGACGGAGGAGCGCACGGTACGGACACGGCCGCCGCCGGGTGCGGAAGCACCTTCACTGCCAGGACCCGGGGGGGCACGTCCCCTTGCCGGTCGGGCGACATCCGAGGGATGGTGGCCGCATGATCGGCGAGGAGGCTCGGACCCGGGTTCTCATCGCTGACGATGACGCCAACATCCGCGACGCCCTCCGCGAGCTGCTCGAGTCCGAGGGCGGGATCGACGTCGTGGCGGTGACCGAGGATGCGTCGACCGCTGTGGAGGCGGCCCGGCGAGAACACCCCGATGTCGCCATCGTCGACGTCAAGATGCCGGGAGGTGGTGGCCCGCAGGCGGCTCGAGGCATCCGGGCGACCAGTCCCCGGACACGCATCATCGCCCTCTCCGCGTATGGAGACCGCACCAGCATCCTGGAGATGCTGCGTGCCGGCGCGAGCGCATATCTCGTCAAGGGTTCCATGCCCGACGAGGTCACGCGCACGATCCGGCGCGTCCTCCTCGGGGAGTCCGCCTTCTCCCCTGATGTGGCCACGACGGTCGTCCGAGAGCTGACGCAGGAGCTCGGCCGCCGGGAGGAGGCCGATGCGGGGAGCGGGGAAATTCGCAGCCGGACCCGAGAAGTCATCCACAGCGGTGGCGTGCGCCCGGTGTACCAGCCGATCGTCGATCTCGGCAGGTGCAGGGTGAGCGGTGTGGAAGCGCTGGCTCGCTTCCCGTCCGAGCCGCCGCCCCAGCAGTGGTTCAAGGATGCCGAAAGGGTGGGGCTGCGTCATGAGTTGGAGACGGCGGCGGTCGCCGCCGCCCTCACCGGACTCCCGACGCTCCCCTCCGATGCCTACCTCTCGATCAACGTCTCCCCGGAGACCCTGCTGCGCAAGCGAGATCTCGGCCGCCTGCTGGCCGCGGCGCCCCTCGAGCGGATCGTCATCGAGATGACCGAGCATGCTGCTGTCGACGACTACGACCAGCTCAACCACGCCCTCGAGCCGCTCCGACAGGCGGGAGCACGCTTGGCCGTCGACGACGCCGGCGCTGGATTCGCGAGCCTCCGTCACATCCTCCGGCTCACCCCGGAGATCATCAAGCTGGATATCTCCCTCACCCGCGGCATCGATGGAGATCGACCGCGGCGCGCCCTCTCCTACGCGCTCGTGGCCTTCGCTCGAGAGACACGGACGACCATCGTCGCCGAGGGCATCGAGACGGGCGCCGAGCTCCGTGCGCTTCGCGACATCGGCGTGACCCACGGCCAGGGCTTCCTGCTCGCCCGGCCGACCGCTCCCCCCATTGATGAGGGAGGGATCGCCGCGGTGCTGCGCGCCGAAAGGTGACATCCCGCCACGCCCCAGCAGGACTGGACGAATAGCCCCGCCGCCAAGTGCCGGGGAGCCCGTACCGCCCCTCTGGAACCGGCGGGCGCGGCGACGGCCGGCCCCACCGGGGGCTTGATGAGGCGCGAGGCGTCAGTGACCCCAGCGTCCTGGCGGAGCGCTCGGGGGCGGGGGTGTGGAGCTGGGAAGCCCCGGAATGCTGCCGCCCGTCGCTGGCATTCCCATGGGTCCGGGCATGCCGTTGCCTCCCGGGATGCCCTGGCTACCGAGGGCAGCTGCCTGGAGCAGCTGGCGCCGGTCAGGGAAGAGCTGAGCCAGGCGCGGAGGCAGCGGAACCCCCATATCGAAGAGGCGGTCGATGATCTTGGGACGGATTCCGGTCAGGGCGAACTCGCCGACGATCTTGCCGGTGGCAGGATCGGCACCCTTGGAGTCGAAGTGGAAGATCTCCTGCATGGTGATGGTCTCACCTTCCATCCCGACCACCTCGGTGATGGAGGTGATCTTGCGCGAGCCGTCCTTCAGCCGCGAGAGCTGCACGACCAGGTTGATGGCAGAGGCGATCTGCTGGCGGATAGCCTTGAGGGGGAGGTCCATACCTGCCATCAGCACGAGCGTCTCGAGACGCGACAGTGCATCACGCGGGCTGTTGGAGTGGATCGTTGTCATCGAGCCGTCGTGACCGGTGTTCATCGCCTGGAGCATGTCGAGAGCCTCGCCGCCGCGGCATTCTCCGACGACGATCCGGTCCGGGCGCATGCGCAGGGAGTTGATGACCAGGTCACGGATCCTGATCTGACCCTCGCCATTGACGTCAGACGGACGTGATTCGAGGCGGCAGACGTGTTCCTGATGGAGCTGGAGCTCGGCGGCGTCCTCGATGGTGATGATCCGCTCATCGATGGGGATGAAGCCGGAGCAGACGTTGAGAAGGGTTGTCTTGCCTGCGCCGGTGCCGCCGGAGATCATGACGTTGGCCCGAGCGAGGACGCAAGCCTGCACGAAGGACGCCGCTTCCTGGTTCATGGTCCCGAAGCCGATGAGGTCGGAGACCTGGTACGGATCCTTGGCGAACTTGCGGATGGTGAGAAGGGCGCCATCGAGGGCCACTGGCGGTACGGCGACGTTGACGCGGGACCCATCGAGGAGGCGCGCGTCGCACAGGGGGGTGCGAGCGTCGACACGCCGCCCGACGGAGGAGACGATGGTGTCGATCACCCTCAGGAGGTGGGCGTCATCGTCGAAGCGGATGTCGGTGAGGAGGATCTTGCCCTTCCGCTCGACGTAAACCATCTCCGGGCCGTTGACCATGATCTCGGTCAGGCTGTCATCCTCGACAAGGGGGCGGAGCGGCCCGAGGGCTTCTAGGTAGCGGCTGTCGAGTCGGGAGTTCGCGGCGACGCTCAAGGGGGGAACTCCTGATCGGGTAGGCGCGGCCGCCTCTGGGCTGCGTCCCTCTGGGGATTCTCGCCTCTTCCGTCGAGCCGAAGCGGGCGGCAACATTTTCGCGACACGATCTTTTCGGGTGTGGTTGGGCGGCCAGCTACCATGGGCAGAGCCCATGACCACCACCGAGGTCCCCGCCCCTCTCGGCGATGACGTGCTGGGGGAGGACTGGTTCGGCGAGGGCAGCGTCTTCGACAGCGGAGAGGAGCTGGCGGCCGCGCTCCTCGCGCTGGCTGCGGCGCCGGCTGCCGCTCGCGGCGTGGGTGCCGATCCGGAGGCCAACTCGGTCGGCGGCGATGCGGCGGCGGAGAGTTCCTCCGCCGATGCCGGGCGATATCTCCCGAATCGAGCTGGCGGTGGAGCAGATGGGGGAGTTTCAGGTCGCCGCCATGCCCAGCTTTGTGAACCGGGCGCCGGACCCGGGGGCGCGCCACGGAGTCGGCTGGCAGCGTTCGCCGGCGGTGGTGTCCCGGCCCCCAGCCAGCGGGTGGTCGATCCGGCAGAGCGTCCAGATCCTTCGCACCACGGAGGAGATCCTGGTCCAGCTCCGCGAGGAGGCGGCCGCCCTCGCGTGGCAGTGGGCTTCGGATGTCCATCGGGAGGTGGAGCCGGTGGGTGCCGGGGCCGGCCGGGACTGACCGACCGGTCAGCGGGCCGCAGCGCCCGACTGGTCCTGCCTTTCCATGAGCTCGTGGACGGTGTCCAGGGTGACGGTTTGCCCAGTGCGAAGAAGGTGGATGACGATCTCGGGGTCGATGGCTCCCGGCGCGGCGAGGGCCGCCGCCCGTGCCGCCTGATCGGCCGCCGAGCGCGCCCGGCGCAGCCGCACACGGAGCTCGTCGTTGCCACGCAGGAGCCAGGCGGCCAGGATGCCTTCGACGATCGCCACCGCGGCCAGGATGATGACGGCGTGGCCGGTGATCCAATCGATGACGCCGCTCATCTGCAGGGTACCCCCAGGGCTCAGACGCCGCTCAGGTATTCGGCGGCGTGGAAGCGCATCTCGCGGGCCATGGCCTGGATCACCGACGGCTCGTGGCCCGGGAGGGGAAGCGCGGCGATGGCATCGATGGTCGTCATGATGTCACTGACCGTCGGCCGGGTGTGCTCGATCAGCTCGGAAGCGGTGGCGGCGTTTTCCGAACCAAGCCACAGGGTGACGATCTGGGTGAGGTCCTTCTTCACCCCCTCGAAGTCTCCGCCCTCCGGGGCGTCCTCGGCATCCCAGCCGCGCAGCTCATCGGAACGGGGAAAGGACGTCGCCACCTCCTCGACGTAGCCGGCGCTCTCTGCTTCGCCACGGCTGATCCCTGCCAACGTTGGGTTCTCCGGAGAGCCGGCATCCTGCGGCAGGGAGGCGGACGTCGCAGCCATCCATTGGGGTACGCCGTCCTCCTCCTGCTCCGGGCGCGCCGCGTCCATAGCGGGCGTCAAGGCCTCGACGGCAGGCGGCGAACCGAGAGGCTGGGTCTCCTCGCTGGCCGGCGCGCCCTCAGCCATCTCCTCGCCGTCCTCTTCGGCGGCGCTGGCCCAGACCGGCTCGGCGTCCGGCAGCTCCTCGCGGGGCGCCGCCGGCTCGGACTCGGGAAGGGTGGTCGAGCCCCCGGCCTCCAGGGCGGAGGCCATCGCGGCCGGGGGGACGAAGGCGTGGAAGCTCGTCTCGGGCAAGTGGTCCATGTGCTCTCCCTCGGTCTGCTGGCGAAGGGAAAGCCGCGCGCCGGGCGCCTGGAGGAGGTCGCGGAAGCGTTCCATCGATGCCACCGGCTGACGCTCGCTCTCGCTGTACACGGCGATGAGCGTCCCACCGACCCAAAGGGCAACGCCCTGGGTAACGCGGCCCCTGACGATGACGGCGCAGTCTCGCCGCCCTTTCTCCAGATCCTCGACGAGACCCGAGGGTGCGATCCATGTGAGGGGAACGCCCCGATGGGCGACCGGGAATCGCCAGAGCATGGGAAGGGCCTCGGCGAGCTCCGGGGTCTCGAGACGGTATCCGGAGATGGAGCCCTCACTCGCCGCCATCATGGCCATGATCGCCTGCTCGCCGCTGGTGCGCGTCTCGTCATCGACCCACACCGCGTCGACCATCCGCTGGTGCGACACGATGCCGGCGGCGCGGAGCCGGCCGCCGGTCAGCACCACGAGGGCGTCGGGGAGGCTCGGGACGAGAACGTCCAGGTGAACGACGTTGGCCGCGGCGTCCGCCCAAAGCGTGGTTCCCAAGGGGAGGAGTGGAAACTCGTCGAGACCGAAGTCGACCTCGGCGACGCCCGCCGCCGGGGCGGCGGCGCCGTCCCGCTCCGGGGGCGTCGGCGATGCGGATCCGGCCAGCTGCGCAAAGGGTTCCATGAGGTCGTCGAGGCTGCAACGCAGCGTCTCCGTCCGCACAACCTCCTTGCGCCAGGGCGAGATCTGAAAAAGGCGGGGCAGGCTGCCCACCAGTCCGGCGAGCGCCTCCTGTCCCTCGAGGTGCCGGCCATCGACGGTGTCCAGGATGGCATGGTTGGGCTGCCCGAATACCAGGAATAGACTGGCCTTCCCCCCGTCCCAGGTGATGTCGAGGGCGCCGGTGCGATAATCGTCGCGCGCGCCGGAGAGTTGTCGCAGGAGCTTGACAAATGGTGCGGCTGCTGGCATCCCGGGATATTCTACGGGCGTGCCTGCGGAAATAATCACGATCGCGTCACTGAAAGGTGGCGTCGGGAAGACAACCACGACATACGCCCTGGCAGCGGCAGCGGCGGCGAGCGGGCTGCAGGTCGTCACCATCGACCTCGATCCGACTGGTGGACTGAGCAACGCGCTCGAGAAGGCGAAGCGGTCGGTCACCATCGCGGACGTGCTGCACGGTCGTGTCGGCATCATGGAGGCGCTCGTCGAGCACCCCCTGGGAATTCGCACTGTGCCGGGGCACCGCAGTCTGAACCACGAGCCACTCCACGAGCAACAGCTCCGCTCCATCCTCGCGCCGGTGCTCGACGATTCCGATGTGGTCTTCCTGGACACGCATCCCCACGAGCCATCGCTGCTCGGCCCGATGGCTGCGGCTGACCGTATCGTGATCCCCACCGCCCTTGACCTGCTTTCGCTCCGCGCCGCCGCGCTCAGCGTCGGTGTCGCCCGGGAGCTCGGTGTGATCGACCGCATTCGTGGCATCGTTGTCAGCAACGCCAAGCGTCCGCTGTCGCGGCTCACCGAATCCCTGCTCTACGGTCTCACCGCCAATGGGCTGGCCTTCGAGACCGTTCTCTGGTTCTCCTCGGGATGGGTGGCGGCGACTTCCGGGAGGGGTGAGCTCCCCGACCCCCTCCTCCTCGATGAGGCCAAGCGCCTCCTCCAGGAGGTGGCCACCCGCCCGGTGCCGAGTGATGCTCTGCGCCAGTTCATCGCCCTCGCCCAGGGCCGGCGTTCCGCGGCCCCTGTTCCCGCCTGAACGGGACCAGCTTCGCCGCCCGCCCTTGGTGGCCGGCGCGGGCCGGTCAGCCTCGACGGAACGGCCAGATCCGCCGTCGCTGGCCCTCCAGGCGTTGGCGCAGGCTCTGCACCTCGAGGTGCGCACCACGCAAAGCGGCGAGAGCGTCGGCCTGGGCCCGCTGCGCTCTCTGCAACCCGGTGTTGGCCGCGCTGAGGCGCCGCTCCAGCTCCGCCGCGCGCTGCTCCGCTGACTGGCGGGCTGCCCCCGCCGCCACCAGCTCGGCCCGTGCTCTCTCCAGCTGGCGCTCCAGTCGCTGAACATCGGAGAGGGCGGCGCCCGGGTCGTCCAGCTCCTCGCTGTCCTGAACCCCGGCCCGCAGCAGGTTCGCCTGCCGCTCCACCAGCCGGTCCAGAAACTCCCATTGCTCGAGGAGCTCGTCTTCCGAGTGGGCTCGCGGGGAGGAAGGCCGCGGGACGGTCATGGCTCCAGTCTCTCCTGATCCGGCCTCGCCGGGTCAGCAGATGTGTTCCGGATCGATGCCGGAGAGGGCGCGCAGGGCGGTGGCGCGCCGCTCGCCGAGGCCGTCGAGAAGCGTGTGCACCGGGGTCGCGGCGCCGGCGAAGCGGAGGCCGCGGCTGCTCCCAACGAGCCGCCAGGGCTGCGGCACCCTTTCGGGGGTGATACGGGCCGGGGCCCCCAGAGCGGTGAGCAGGGCGGCTGCCTCGGCGTCGCCCACCCCCGCCGCCGTGAGGCGGGCGGCCAGCTCCACGCCGTCGCGAGGGCTGGTCCGGGGCAGTGCGCTCCAGGCGGCGAGAAGGGTGGCTTCGGCGTCGTCGAGCTCGCGCACGATGGCCGGCACCTCGCCGAGGCCCGCCGCGCGCGCCGCCACCAGCCGACGGGCGCCGAGGACGACCGAGAAGCGTCCGCCCGCCTCTGGGCGCAGAAGGAGCGGCTCCACGACGCCGCGCTCGCGAACGCTCTGGCAGAGGGCGACCATGAGATCGTCGCGGCTCGTGGCCGGAGGCCAGACCCGGTTGTCGATAGCCCGGCAGGGGATCCGCTCGATGCGCGATTCGGAGGTGGGGGCAAGCCAGCGGCCGAGTGGGCTGGCGCGTAGCGCGGCCGCGTCTTCCGGGCGTGGTCGGGCCGGTTCAGACACTCGCGATGACCTCGGCGGCGAGTGAGCGGTAGGCGGCCGCGGCCTTCGATTCCGAGGCGTATGCGGTGACGGGGATCCCGGCGAGCGAGGTCTCCTGGATCTTCACCGTCGGGGCGATCACCGTTTCGAAAACCTTGATGCCCGCGATCTCGGCCAGCCCGCTCAGGAGCTGACGGCTGAAATTCGTGCGAAGGTTCACGAAGGTCGGGACGATGCCCAGCACGCGGAGCTCAGGGTTGAGACGGCCGCGGGCGAGATGAACGGTGCGCAGCACCTCTTTGAGACCTCGCACCGCAAACCCGGACATCTGCAGCGGGATGAGCACGTAGTCGGTGGCGGCGAGGGCGTTGACGGTGTGGAAGCCGAAGTTCGGCGGCGTGTCGTAGATGATGAAGTCGTAGCGGGAGCGCAGTCCGGCCTCACCTACCGCCTCGCGCAGGAGCGTCTCGCGGTGGAGGCCGGAGGGCAGCTCGGCCTCCACGGCGGTGAGGTCCGGCGTCGCCGGCAGGAGGTCGAGGTTCTCCCAGCCCGTCTCGAGGATGGCCTCGCTGGCGGTCACCCGCCCGCTCAGCAGGTCGCCAAGGCTCGTGGCCAGAGCATAGGGATTCCGCCCGAGGCCACTCGTCAGATTGGATTGCGGATCGCAATCGACGGCGAGCACCCGCCGCCCGGTCTCAGCGAGAGCGGCGCCCAGGTTGATGGCCGTCGTCGTCTTCCCGACTCCGCCCTTGCCGGAGACGCAGGCCAGACCGATCCCCGGGGCGGTGCTCATCCCTGCCGTTCCCGGGATCGCCGGGCTACCGCTGCCATCATCCGTAACCTTCTCCGAACCCGGACGCCGGCTAGCTCCCGGTCGCCCCGTCGTATCTTGCCTGCGACATCGACGTGGCCGCGTGCCGGGCGGCGGCGAAAGGCGACGCCTCCGTCACCCACGCGTCACCCCGCGTTCGGCGGGCTGTACGGAGCCGGTCCAGATAATCGCACCAAGATGTCCGTACCAGGCTCTCTTCTCAGTAGCTCCGGGGTACCCAAGCGGCAGCGGCTGGTCCGAGACGGCTTTCGGGAGCTCGCTCCCAACCCGGTCGATCAGTTCGCCCTGCAACCGGGGGTGGTGTATCGCATCTCCTATTCGGTCGGCGGGCCTCACCAGCGCAGGGTCACCCGCAGCGTCGCCGTCTATGGAGGCCAGGTGGAGCGCCGCGTGTGGGACGGAGAGCTGATGCCTTGCCTCGATTTCGCACTCCCTCAGGGGCGGACCCTGTCCCTCCTCGCGAGCCAGCTCGTGGACGCCCGCCCGGCCGTCCTGAACGACCGCGGGCAATGGGTGCTGTCGCGCTCGGCCGCTCACCGCCGGCGTGCCGGACGCCGGCAGCCCACCAGCGCCGCCTGAGGTCGCCGGCGGCTACCCGGCGAGGACCGTGCCGTCCTGCTCCGGGCCGTCCTGAGACCTGGCCAGCCGCTCGTTGAGGCCGCGCCGCTCGAAGCGGTAACCGATTCCGGGGACGGCATGGATGTAGGTGGGGCGTGGACCCTCCGGCTCAATCTTGCGACGCAGCCGGTAGACGTGGGCGTCGACGGAGCGGAGGTCGAGATCGGCTCCCTGGCCCCAGACCTTCTGGATCATCTCTGAGCGTGAGATGACCCGGCCGGGCGAGGCCGAGAGGAGTGCAAGGAGATCGAATTCGGTGGGGGTGAGGGTCACTGGCTTGCCGTCCCGGAGCACCTCGTGCCGGCCCACGTCGACGATCAGTCCGGGGAACTTGAGCCGGCCGGGGCGCACCTGGGACTGTGTGGTGCGCTGGCGGCGCAGCTTGGCATTGATGCGAGCGGCGAGCTCCCGCACCTCGAACGGTTTGGTGATGTAGTCATCGGCGCCGATCTCGAGCCCCACGACGACGTCGACGGGGTCGGAGCTGGCCGAGACCATGATGATCGGCACGTCCACCCCGGCTGAGCGCAGCCGGCGGCAAACGTCGAACCCGGTGAGACCGGGAAGGCTCAGGTCGAGCAGGATGAGGTCGATGTCGCTGGACTCGGCGAGACGGACACCGTCCAGGCCGTCCTCGGCGAACTGGATGCCGAAGCCGTGCTGCTGGCCGAGGACGGTGAGGATGTCGTGCATCGACGGATCGTCGTCGACGACGAGGACGGTCGCCTCCATGATACCGCCGCGCGCCCCCGCCACGGTCGGGGCGAGGACGCTGTAGTCCGTGAACGGGCTCATGCCTGTCGTTCCCCTTGATCGGCGTCCGCGGCGGGCGCCTTCTGCGGTCGCCACGACGCTACCATGGAGGTCGCGGAACCTCCGAACTCAGTTACGCGAAAGTTGCCTGCTTTCACGGCGTCGAGATAGGCGGCCTTCACACATGGGCCGGAAGGGCGATGACGAAGGTGTTGCCGCGAGCCCGCGTGTTGTCGATCCAGATGCTCCCACCCATTCGCTCGATGAGCTGACGGGCCAGATAGAGGCCGACCCCGAATCCGCCGCGCTGGCGCAGCAGCGGAGACTCGACCTGATAGAAGGAGGCGAAGACCCGGTCCGCTTCGGAGTCCGGGATCCTCCGGCCGTTGTCGTGAACGGCGAGCAGCACCTGAGGGCCCTCGCGGCGGCTGGTGATGCTGACGGCCTCGGTCTCCGGCGAGAACTTGAGGGCATTGTCGACGAGGCAGGCAAGCACCAGGGCCAGCCGTTCGGCGTCGGCCATGAGCCGCGCCGCTTGGGGATCGATGGTGACCAGGAAGCGGCTGCGATCCGCGGAACTCGATGAAGCGCGAGATGGTCTCCCGGACCACCGCCTCGAGCTCACAGGCGGTGGTCTTGAGGCGGATCTCGCCCGATTCCAGCTGGGCGATGGCGAGAAGGTTGTCGGTGAGCCGGGCGAGGTGCTCCGATTCCGCGCGCAGCTCGCGGATCCCCTCTTCACGGGCGGTCGGCGGCAGGCGGTCGCCGGCGTCCTGCATGAGGGTGATCCAAGCCTTGATCTTGGTGAGGGGGGTGCGCAGCTCGTGGGAGGCGAGCATCATGAAGTCGCTCTTGATGCGGTCGACCTCGCGAAGCTCGTTGAAGGCAACGGCCTCCAGCTCATAGGTATGGGTGAGCTGCCGGGCTCGAACTCTGGACCATCTCCCGCGAGAGCAGGCCACTCACCAGAGCGATCACCATAAAGAGGAAGAGATGCTGGGCAAAGAGGTTGATGGTCGCTGCGTCGAGATCGCCTGGCGAGGGTTCGGTGGCCAGCCCGATGCCCAGGAAGAGGACCGTGATGCTGCCCGCGCAGAGCAGGCTTCCCGACAGCCCGAAGCGCAGGCTGCTGGCGATGATGACGAGGTAGAAAACGATCCCCAACTCGGAGTTGAAGCCTCCGGTGAGGTCGACGAGGCCGCTCGCCACCACGATATCGAGGGCCAGCATGGCGTACTGTACGCGCCGAGTGGGGATCCGGTTGCCGACGAGGGCGACGGTGGTGGCAAGCGTGAACACGGCCCATATCCCGAGGAGTAGGTTCACCTCGGATCCGTTGGGATACGTCTTGCCGTTGCCGGGGAAGTTGACGCTGACGGCGGCGAAGACGAGGACGATCCAGCGGGCGAGCTCGATGACCCGTTCGAACTCCGGCGCGACGGTCGCGGTCGAGCACGGTGGGGAGGTCGGGGATGGCTCGCGACCTTCCCGGGGGAGCGGCGCGGGGAAGCGCGTCCCCCGCCGGGGGATGGGCGGCAACCTGCGCCGGGACGCTCATCGTGACGCACCAGTCCGCCGGTCCACGCCGATGAGCCTACCGGTCGCCGGAATGAGGGCCGCAGTCCTTCCGGTAACGATGCGGCATCGCAGCGTGGAGCCCGTGTGACGCGTCCGGAGCCGATCCTGACGAGCGCTGCGCCCCCCGCTCTCGACGCCGCCATCCAGGAGCTCGGACGGGGTTCAGCCGTCGCCGCGGCGAGCTTCGAGGCCGTCCTCGCCGTGGAGACGGCCGAAGCCTGGCGCGCCGTCGCCCTCCTGGGACGCGGCTTCAGCGAGGAGCTCGCCGGCCTTCCCGCGCAGGCGCAGGCGAGCCTGCGCGCGGCCCTCGCAATCTGGGCCACCTCGCAACCAGGAGCTTGCGCGTTGGGTCTGGCGGCGCTCGGCCGAGCGGTCGGCGATTGCCTCGACGCGGAGCTTGGGGCGCGCTTCCTGGCAGCGGCACGCCGGCTCGCCACCGAGGAGCCGGATGGGGTCATCGGGGGGGTCCTCCTCGAGATGGGCGCGGCGGCGGTGGAGCGCGGGGAGGCTCGGCTGGGGGAGGTCTGCTGGGAGGAGGCGCAGAGCAGCCCGGATGCCGCCGTCCGTGCCAGGGCGGCCGCCAACCTCGGCCGTCTCGCCGCCGCCCGCGGCTCGACGGAATCCGCGCTCACGCTCTTCGAGCTGGCGTTGCAGCTCCCCGAAGGGCCCCACCGGAGCATCGTCGCCGACGGGCTCGTCACCCTCGCCGTTCAGGCCGCCTCCGAAGAGAGGTGGGAGGAGGTCGACGAGATGCTGCGCGCCGCGCTCCCCTTGCGCCAGGCGGCGGGCGATGCTCGCGGCACCGTGGAGGTGCTCCATGACCTCGGCGTTGCCGAGTGGCGCCGGGGTCGGCTGCAGGCCGCCACCCGGTGCCTCGAGGATTGCCAGCGGGAGGCCGAGGAGATCGGTGAGGCAGCGCTGCGCGGGACGGCACTCCAGGCGCTGGGACGGGTGTCGCTGGAGGGCGGTCAGCTCGTCGTCGCCCTCGCCTACGCGACCGAGGCGGCTCGGGTGGCCGGTGGCCCCGGAGAGCGCGAGGCGGCCGGAGGGCTGCTGCGCACGGTGGGCGAGACGGCCCGCCAGCGCGGCGCCGGAGAGTTGAGCGCTGAGGCCTTCCGGGCGGCCGCCGTGCTGCTCAGCTCGCCAGCCGCCGAGCCACCCGCATAGACGGAAGCTCAGCGGCCGGGGAGACCGGATCCAGCATGCGGCGCCTCATCCGGCTGGGCGAGGAGCATGGCGGAGCTCATCACCGGGAGGCGAAACGCGAACTCCGAGCCCTGGCCGAGCTCGGACCAGGTGAGATCGAGAGACCCGCCCATCGCCTCCGCCAGGCGGCGGGCGATGTAGAGACCGAGGCCCGTACCGGCCGGGGTGGGGAGGGCTCGATCCGGGACGCGGACAAACTGCTCGAAAATGCGGTCGGCCTCGGCGCTCGGTATGCCCCGTCCGTTGTCACGGACCCGGACGGCGGCCGTGCCGCTCGCCTTCCCTTCCGGTCCCTCGATCACCACCTCGATGCGGGGAGCCTCGCGGGCGTAGGTGACCGCGTTGTTGAGGAGGTTGTCGAGGACGATGCCGATGGCTCCGGCGTCCGCCCGCACCATCGGGTTGTCGACGTGGAGCACGGAAAGGTCCCCACCGTGGAGCTCCACTCGCGGTCGCGCCCTGCCGGCGGCCGCCTTGGCGGTAGCGGCGAGGTCGACGGGACCCAACTCCAGCCCGAAACGGCCGCTCTCGGCCCGCGACGCGGTGAGGATCTGGTCGATGAGACGGCCGAGCTCCGCCGTCTTGTCGCGAATGATGGCGAGGGCCCGGAGCCACTCCGGGGGTGGCGGACCGAAGTCTCCCTCGGCAAGGAGGCTGAGGTAGCCGGAGATGACTGCGAACGGGGTGCGCAGCTCGTGCGCCGCGAGGTTGAGGAACGCGCTGCGCGCGGCCGCCGCCGCTTCTGCCTGCTGGTACAGGCGGGCATTGCGCAGAGCCAGCGCGGCGACGCTGGCGCTGATCTCGAGCTCGGTGATCTCATCGTCGGTGAAGGCTTCTCCGGTGCGTCGAGAGAGGGCAATGAGGCCGATGACCTCGTCATGGATCACGAGAGGCACCAGGGCGGTGTGGCGGGCGCGCTGCAGCTCGGCTCCGAACCTGCCCTCGGGCTCGAACTGGAAGGCGCTACCGCGCAGCGAGCGGCGCTCGCTGAGGACGGCGGCGACCTGGGGGTTGCCCTGCACCTGCTCGAGGGGGATATGGATCCCGCGCCAGGGGGGGTCGCCCTCCCGGTCCCGGCTGGAGAGGATGACGAGGTCGCCGTCTTCGATCCGGCTGAGAGTGACCCGGTCGGCGGTGGCGATCTCCAGGAGGTGGCCGACCGTCCTCTCCACGACGACCCTGGTGTCCAGGGTGGACTGCACGTCCTCCGCGATCGCCTTGCGCAGCGCGAGACGGCGCTGCCACACGTCCTCCGTCACAGCCTCCCCGGTCCCGAGCACTTCCATCCCCAAAGCTCACTCAGGATAGATGACATCGGTCCTGTGTGTCGTCAACAGGCTGGCGCGGACTCCGGCGCGGCGGGGATTGCCGATGGCGGCGGTCCTCCCGCGGAGAGGACCACTCGCCCGCTGGCGGCGTCGTAGCAGTTGGCGGTCCACCCGAGGTCGAGGAGGGCGGTGGTATCGGCGCTGTTCGCCCCGAGGACGGCGTGGCGGATGCGGTAGCGGCGCAGCAGGCTCGTCCAGCCGGCGCCGAGGCTCACGATCCTGCGGTAGTCGGCGACTCCCGGATTGCCGAAGATGCCGATCTCGTCGTACAGGAAGACGAGGCGCTCCCGGGGGAAGCGGGCGGCGAGATAACCGGCGTCGCTCGCCGAGCTGAGGAGGCGTGCGCCGGGGAAGTGGGCAGCGGCGTAGGCCGCGGCCGCCTCCGGCTCCTGTGTCCGCTCCCAGCTGGCGGCCGCGCCAGGGGTCAGGCGGGGCACGGTGATGGCCAGGGAGACGGCAGCGACGGCGAGCAGGAGGGCCATCCCCGCCGCCGTCGCTCGCCGTGTGCCGAGCTGTGCCGTCCAGGTGCGGAGACGGTGAGGGGAGTGACCGGCCCACGCCGAGGCGCCGTACTCGGCGAGCTGAGGCAGGGCCACGACGGCGAAGAGGGCCGCGTTGCGTGCGGCGTCGAGGGTGGCGAGGAAGAAGAGGGCGGCGAGGAGCAGGTCGGCGCTCCGCACCCGGCGGGCCAGGCTCCAGACGAGGACGAGGAGGGCCGCGGTCACCTCGATGATCCGGACCGGAGCGTCGTGGAAGTTGGGCGATTGAAAGCCGGCGAGAAGCTGGGTCAACCCCGGGCTGGTGGCGGTCTCGACGATATAGCCGTAGAGCGCCGGACCCGCGGGGTTGAGGAGCGTGGCCAGGGCGGCGGTGAGCGCTGCGGCCCACAGCGGCCCGGGCCGCGCCCGGGCTTCCGCCGGTGCGGGTCGAAGGAGCGTCCAGAGGACGACCAGCGCGCCTCCCCCCGCGAGGAGACCCCAGAGAATGGTCACCGCTCCGGCTCCCACCCCGACAAGGAGGAGTGTGCCGCTGGGCGGCACGCGGCGCAGCCTGACCGCGCGTGGGCCGGCATCGACGAGGAGAGCGACGGCGAGCACGGCGAGACCGGCGGGGAAGCCCGCGTCCAGGTTGGCCCAGAGCGCGAAGAGGGGGGGCAGGACGAGGACCGCTCGCCGGCTCCCCTCCCGCCACCGGCGCACGGCGAGAAGGGTCGTGGCCACCCCGAGCACGGTCACTGTCTCCCCGGAGACGCCGAGGGCGCCCTGTGCGGTCGCCGCGCCCAGGACGACGGCGAGGGCCAGCCACCAGGGCCGGACGCGGGCGGCACGGGGAACGGCGAGGGCGGCGAGAAGTAGGGCGAGGCTCCCTGCCAGACCCATGGTCAGGCTCGCGAGGCCCGCACCGCCGATGCGGACCAGGGCGGCGACGGCGGCTTCCAGGAGCCATTGCTGATCGACCCAGGGATGCTGGGCGCCGAGGAAGCTGAAGGGCTCTGCGGCAAGGAGGCCGCCCTGGAGAATCAATCGCCCGAGGGCCAGGTGCCACCAGGTGTCCCCCGGGCGGAAGAACTGAACGGTGAAAGGCAGGGAGGCGAGGAAGGCTCCCCCCAGCCAAAGCAGGTTGGAGGTGCTGATCCGCCGCGGGGCGGCGAGGTCGGCGGCCGGCGCGGGGGGCGCTTCGACGCTCGCCGTCGCGCTCATGTCGAGGTTGGGGGAAGGCCGTGGGCGGCGAGCTGGGCGCAGCTACCCGCGGGGGTCGCCGGCGCGGGGAGTTGGAGCTTGGCGCGGTCGCCGGTGAGGACGAAGGCGTCATTGCGGGGATCGTGGTACACGAGAGTCCAGCGTGGATCCTGGCGGAGGGCCTCGTCGAGCGGCGTCCCCGTGTCGAAGAGCACCACCTGGGTGCCGTAGCCAAGAAGGGTGGCCTCCCAGCCGGGCTCGACGTCGACGACGCTGGCATACGTCTCGAGCAGCGAGTCGCCCATGAAGGCAGCGTCGCCGAAGATGAAGATCTTGTCCCCGGTGCCGGCGAGGCTGAGAGCCAGGTAGCCGCCCTCGCCGTACTGGTTGAAGACGCGCAGCCCGTGCGGCGCGGAGCGGAGCCAGGCGCTGGCGCACACCGGGAACGTCTGCGCATAGGCGAGCGAATCAGGGGCGGCGACGACCGCGGGGACGAGGCGGAGGACGGCGTAGCCGGCGACGAGCAGGGCAGTCACCGCGCCCAGGACCCCGATCCGGAAGGGGAGGGAGGGCAGCCGCCGGGGCTTGGAGGCCCGCTCCGGTCGCGACCGGACGCGTTCGGCGAGGAGGGCCACCTGCTCTGCCCAGATGGGCGTGGCAGCAGCCACGAAGAGGGCGACGTTGCGCACCGATTCCAGGGTGAGGCCCAAGGTGAGAGCGACGAGCGCAGCCTCGCGGGCGCGCAGGCGCCGGTTCACGACGATGAAGGCCACGAGGCTCACCAGCATCACCGCGAGGGAGCGCAGGGCGTCGAGGTGGAAATCCGGTGACTGCCACTCGAGGATGAGGGCCTGCTGGGCCGGCGACGACACCGTTGCCCAGGCGTAGAGGAGGATGCCCGGACCGTTGGGATTGATCATGGAGACCACGGCGCAGGCCAGCGTGGTGAGGGCGAGCCATCCGCAACGACGCAGCGGGGCTGGATCGGGAAGACCGATGCGCAGGCCCACGGCCTCCGCTGCGGCGATGAGCGCCGCGAAGGCCAGGCCGATGGCGAAGCCGCCGTGCAGGTTGCTCCACACGAGAAAGAGCGGAGGAAGCGTCCAGAGAAGGCGGCCACCGCCCACCAGATAACGCTCGACGATGAGGAGGAGGAAGGCGCTGAAGGCGAAGTCGACCATCTGGTCCCGGGGGCCCCAGACCGGCGCCGCGGCCAGGGCTCCCATGATGCCGGCGAGGGCGATCGCCACCCGGTGGGTGGTGTGGAGGCGGGCGCGGAGCAGGAGGGCGATGATGCCCAGCCAGGTGAGGGCGGTGAGGGCGATGACGATGGCGCCGATGCCGGACAGGCGGTCGAGAGCCGCAATCGCCACCTCGAAGAGCCATTCATGCATCGTCCAGTGGTGTCCCACCGCGGAGTAGGTGTAGGGGGCAGTACCGAGGAGCTGGAGATGGTTGGCGATGAGGAGCTGGCCGGTGCGGAGGTGCCACCAGAAATCGGGGTCACGCTCCTGGGAGGTAACCAGGATGGCGGCGACCGCCAGGGCGGCCACCATGATCAGCCCACTCGGCGACGCTATGTCGCTGAGCCTCTCCCACCGGCCACCCCCCGTCCCCCGATCTCTCGAGCGGTGCATAGGCTGCGGGTCAGCGGGCAGGGTCAGCTCCGGCCCGGGTCGAGGCCATGGGGCGGGTGGCGCTGACGTCCGCCCGAGCCGGCGGGCCGGCGACCAGCCTCTCCAGGGAGGCCATGAGCTGCCTCGGGTTGAAGGGCTTGCTCATGAACTCGATGCCGCCCAAGTCCATCACCTCCTGGATATCGTCGTCGAAGACGCGTGCCGTGAGAATGATGATGGGAACCGTGGCGTAGCGGGGATTGGAGCGCAGCTCGCGGCAGACCGTGAGGCCGGAGATCCTCGGCATCATGACGTCGACGACGCAGGCATCCGGCTCCCACTCCTCGACGAGGCTGAGGGCATCGGCGCCGTCGCTCACCGCCCGGACCTCGAAGCCCTGGTTGGTGAGCAGCATGTCGACGAGGCGGCGCAGCGCCGGGTCGTCCTCGGCCACGAGGATGCGCGTCGACCTCGGCGTCTCACTCATCGCTCTCGTCCTCTTGCAGTCGTGCCCTTCCGGCAGGTGAGTCGGCCTTCGCCGGTGCCGTTGCGCGGGTGGCCGTGAGGCGGTTATACGCTCGGCCTGTCAAAGCGGTGTGACGGCGCAACCGGCTTGTCACAGAGCTGCTTTGAGGGGTCCTGGACGGCCCTGGGGACAACCACCGAGGCGTGACAGGAGAGGGGCGCGCGGAGCGTTGTGTGGAGGTCACGCCGCGGAGGCTTCATTGTGACGTCCGTGCGGCAAGGGTGCTTCCGAGGCCCGGCTATGATGGGCGCGCCGATGTCGCGTGGACCGACCGCCCCATGACCGTGACCGCGGAGACCGGCCGGCCGGTCAACCCCTCGGCGATCGCCGGCATCCGCTTCCTCATCACGAAGCGGATCGAGGATCTCGACGGCGCGGCGGCGCGCCTCGAGGCGCGCCAGGTCGACGCCGCGGAGCGCCGCGACCGGCTGCGCGACCGCCTCGAGGAGGAGGAGGCCGCCTGGGCTCACGTGCTCAAGAATTTCGACCGCTTCGATGCGGAAGACGTGGATGCACAGTTCCGGCTCGTCTCCTCGACGCGGGCCGATCTGGCGGCGCTGGAGGAGCGCGCCCGCGACACCGCGGTCCGGCTCAGCGACGTGCGCCATGAGCAGGAGGTGCTCCGCCAGGTGCACAGGAGCGTCGACGACCTTGCCGCCACCGCCGCCTCGCCCTCTCCCGCCGCCGGCGCGGCCAGGCTGCGCAGCACCTCCCGGCAGGTCTTTCAGATCATCGAAGAGGAGCGGATGCGCATCGCCCGCGACATGCACGATGGACCCGCGCAGTCGATGGCCAACCTGGTGCTCCAGGCCGAGATCCTCGAGCGCCTCATGAGCCGCGACCCGGAACTCGTCGTCCACGAGCTGGCCGATTTCAAGGACGGTGTCCGCGGTGTCCTCGACGAGACCCGCCGCCTCATCTTCGACCTCCGCCCGATGACCCTGGACGATCTCGGCCTCGTACCCACCCTGCGCAAGTTCACCAAGGACTTCGAGCGCGGCGGGATCGTGACCGGGTTGCGCGTCATCGGTGAGGAGACGCGGCTTCCCGGCGCTCTCGAGCCGACCCTCTTCCGCATCATCCAGGAGGCGATGAACAACGCCAAGAAGCACGCCCAGGCGCGGAACCTGGAGGTCGTCGTCGCCTTCCAGCCCCATGCCGTCTCGGCCACCGTCCGCGACGACGGTGTCGGCTTTGACGTGGCCGCCGCCGAGGCCAATCTGGACTCCGGGAAGCATCTCGGCATGATCTCCATGCGGGAGCGGGCCGATCTCGAGAAGGGGAGACTGGAGATTCGATCGCAGATCGGCAAGGGGACCGAGGTGCGGGTCAGCTTCGAGCACTAGGGGTCCGGGTGGGCCGCCGAGGAGCGTCGACCCAGCTCATGCGATCTGCCCCGCGGACCACCCCGGAGTCGTGCGCCGGCCCCGGATTGCGACAATGGGTTCATTCGCCGTTGCGCACGCCGCCTTCGAAGAGCTCCGACGGCCGGGGCCGGGCGGCGCGCTGACCGCTGATCGTCATGCCCTTCACTGTCCTTGCTTGCGACTACGACGGAACCATCGCGACGGAGGGGGCGGTGTCCGCGCTGGTGCTCGACGCTCTGCACCGCCTGAGGAAGAGCGGCGTGCGCCTCATCCTTGTCACCGGGCGCACCTCGGCCCAGCTTGGGCCCCTGCGCGAGTGCGGCTGCCTCCCCCTGTTCGATCAGGTGGTCCTGGAGAACGGCGCGCTCCTTCACGACCCACGGGGGGGAGGGGAGCGGCTCCTCACCGAGCCCGTTCCGGACCACCTTGTCACCGCTCTCCGGGCGGGCGGGATCGTCCCCCTGGAGGTCGGACGAGCTCTGGTCGCCACGCGGGCCGCCTGGCACGGAAGGGTGGAGAACGTCCTCCGGGAGGCCTCTCTCGCCTATGCCGCGTCCTTCAACCGCGACGGGCTCATGCTTCTCCCGGTGGGGGTCACCAAGGCCACCGGGCTCGGCGAGGCGTTGCGCGACCTCGGCGAGGGGCCGGAGCAGTGTGTCGCCGTGGGCGACGCCGAGAACGACATCCCCCTCCTGGAGGCGGTCGGATGCGGGGTTGCCGTGGGCAGCGCACACCCCAGCCTCCAGGCTGTCGCCGACCTCGTGCTTCGCGATCCCAACGGCGCAGGGGTGGCGGCGCTCGCCGGGGCCTTGGCCGATGGCGACCTCGGGTCCCTGCTGCGCGCGGGCGCGGGGTGGGCTCAGTCCCCCTCCGCCAGCTCGCCTGCCACTTCGGCAGCCAGCGCGCCCCAAGCCGGGGGCGGCTCCGCCAGCCGTTCGTAGTCCGCGAAGAGGGCTGGCTCGGCGTCGAGGAGCTCTAAGAACGCGTCGACCACCTCGGGGTCGAACTGGCGTCCCCGCTCCCGCCGGAGCTCGGCGATCGCCTCGGTCGCGGAGCGGGCGGGGGAGTAGACGCGGCCGCTGCGCATCACGTCGAAGGCGTCGACCACGCCGACGATCCGGGAGCCGAGGGGGATGGCGGCGCCGCGCAGGCCGTCCGGATAGCCGCCGCCGTCCCAGTGCTCATGGTGGTGGAGGACGATGAGGCGGACCTCCTCCCAGGCCGCGATGTCAGCAAGGATGGCGGCCCCGATCCGAGGGTGGCTGCGCATGGTCTCCCGTTCCTCGGCGCTCAGGACGTCGGGCTTGCGCAGGAGCGTCTCCGGGACCCCCACCTTGCCGATGTCGTGCAGGCTGGCACCGAGGCGCAGCCAGCTCCGCTGCGGCTCCTCCAGACCGAGACGGACGCCGACCCGCTCGGCGATCCCGGCCAGGCGCTCCGAATGGTGGCGCGTGCTGAGATCCTTGGATTCGAGGGTGTTGGAGAGGAGCATCGTGAAGCGCTCCAGCATCGGGGTCATGACGCGCAGGCGGAAGGCCTCGGTGGCCAGGGCCCGGCGCTCCATGGCCTGGGCCACGATAGTCAGCAGGTGCTCTGGACGGAAGGGCTTGGGGATGAACCCGGTGGCTCCGGCCTGCATCGCCTGCATGGCGAGGTCAAGGTCGCGAAAGGCCGTGACGATGATGGAAGGGAGGGTGGGATCGAGGCGCCGAGCCTGGGTGACGACCTCCAGGCCGGTGGCGCCGGGCATGCTGTAGTCGGTGACCACGACGTCGAGGCTCGCGGTGGTCCCCAAGAGGGCGATGGCCTCGAGGCCGTCGTTGGCAGCCACGACCTCGTATCCCCCCTTCTCGAGGGTCTGCTCGAGAAGGCGGCGAATCAGCGCATCGTCGTCGGCGACGAGAACCCGAGGCACGGCGTCACTCCCTTCCTCCCCCGGATGGAGCGCGGGTCAGTGTCCTTCATCGTAGGGCGTGGTCGGCCGGATGTCTTCGGCGAATCCGATCATCCGCGTCGCCGTCCCGTGACCCCCGGGGGATAGGGCTGTCAAATCGATGCCCGATGATCTGGGAAGCCGGATCGCGACATCGCCTCTCCGGCCCCTTCCATGGCCCTCCCTTCCCAAGGGTCGCTGGCGCTCCCACACCGCGCCGGCGGCCCCTTTTTTTAACTGCCGGCCGGGGCGTCCGGGGGGCGGACGGCCACCGACGAAAGGAACGAGCAACCGGTGGGGGCGACCCGCCCGGCGCCGGATATCCGGCGCCGGGCCAGGGAAGCCGGGAACCGGCTGCGGCCTGACTAGACGGTGGGCGCGCCGCCCTCGGCCGCCGCGGGTTCAACGGCGCCGTCACCCGCGACATCGACGCCAACCGCTTCCACGGCCGCCTCGCTGCCGCCTTCGCTCCCCACCTCGCCGTCGCCGCTCTCGCCCAGTCCGTCGTCCTCCTCATAGAGGCGCACCGCCTCCTCGCGGAGCTTCTGGTAGTAGTCGAGACCCGTGCCAGCGGGGATGAGCTTGCCGATGATGACGTTCTCCTTGAGGCCACGCAGGCGGTCGACCTTGCCGGAGATCGCCGCCTCGGTGAGCACCCGGGTGGTCTCCTGGAAGGAGGCAGCCGAGAGCCAGGAGGCGGTGTTGAGGGCCGCCTTGATGAGCCCAAGAAGCACCGTCTGGGCAATGGCCGGCTCGCCACCTTCGGCGAGAGCCTTGGCATTGGCCTCCTCGAACTCGAACTGGGAGACGATCTCGCCGGGCAGCAGGTCGGTGTCGCCGGCGTTGTCGACGCGCACCTTCCGCATCATCTGCCGCACGATCACCTCGATGTGCTTGTCGTTGATATCGACGCCCTGGTTGCGGTAGACGGACTGCACTTCGCGGACCAGGTAGTTCTGGACGTCGTCGCGGCCGCGGACGAGGAGGAGCTCCTGGGGGCTGATCGAGCCCTTGGTGATGCGATCACCGGCGAGGACCCGGTCACCGTCCTTCACGGTGAGCTCCGCGGAGGCGGGCATGGCGTATTCGCGGGACTCCTCGTCAGTGGTGCGCACCAGGACCTCGTTCCTCAAGAGCTTGACGACCCCCGCGTAACGGTTGCGGATGGAGATGGCGTTGCCCTGCTCGTCAGTGCCGCGAATGAGCTCGGCTCCCTCGCCGGCCGGCTGACCGTCTTCGACCATGACGGAGTGTCCCGGGGGGAGGGGATAGGGGGTGTCGAAGACGTCGCGGGCGAAGACCCGCACCTTGGGCGACTTGCCGTCGCTGCGAACCACCTCGATGTCGCCATCGATCTCGCTGATGAGCGCCTTGCCTTTGGGAACGCGGGCTTCGAAGAGCTCCTCGACGCGGGGCAGGCCCTGGGTGATGTCGGCCCCGCCGGTGGCCACCCCGCCGGTGTGGAAGGTGCGCATGGTGAGCTGAGTCCCCGGCTCTCCAATCGACTGGGCGGCGATGACCCCGACCGCTTCCCCGATCTCGACGAGCCGGCCCGTGGCCAGGTTGCGGCCGTAGCAGGCTCGGCAGACCCCCTCCCGGGCCTTGCAGGTCATGATGCTGCGAACCTTGATGCGCGGCACCTCGCTGCGGGCTTCGAAGATGCGTCGAGCCACCTCGTCCCCGATGTCTTCACCGGTGGCCACCACCGTCTCGGCGCCGATCACGATGTCCTGCGCCGCGATACGACCGGCGTAGCGGTCCACGACCCGCTCGCGCAACTCTTCGTCGACCAGGTCGACCCAGATTCCGGCGGTGGTCTCGCAGTCCTCCAGACGGACGATGACGTCCTGGGCAACATCCACGAGGCGTCGGGTCAGGTACCCGGAGTTCGCGGTGCGCAGGGCGGTATCCGCAAGTCCCTTGCGGGCGCCGTGTGTCGAGATGAAGTACTCGAGGACGGTGAGTCCCTCGGAGAAGTTGGCTCGGATGGGAAGGTCGATGATCCGGCCGGTGGGGTCGGCCATGAGGCCGCGCATGCCGGCCAGCTGGCGGATCTGCTGCGTCGAGCCACGCGCTCCCGACTGGGACATCATCAGCACCGAATGGAATCTGTCGAAGGACGACATCGTCATCTTGGTGACATCGTCCGTCGCTTTGGTCCAGATCTCGACGGTCTTGAGATAGCGCTCGTCGTCGGTGATGAGGCCGCGCCGGTATTGGAGATCGATCTCCTCCACCGCCTGCTCCGCATCGGCGATGATGGGCGCCTTGCCCTGCGGCGTCTTGATGTCCATGGCGGCGATGGTGACGCCGGCGCGGGTCGCGTAGTGGAAGCCGAGCGTCTTGATGGCGTTGACGATGACCGCGGTGCGCTCCGATCCGTGCAGGTCGTAGCATTCCTTGACGAGCAGACCGAGCTTGCGCTGGTCCATTGTCTCGTTGCGATAGACCATCGACGGGAGGTTGCTCTCCGTGCCCTGCTCACCGATGGGCAGGACGTCGTTGAAGATGAGCCGCCCCACGGTCGTCACCACCAGCGCATTGCCCTCCGGAACGTCCTCGCCGGGGCGTTGGGCAAGGAGCGAGCGGCGGGGCAGCCGCACCCGGACGTGGTGGTGGAGGTAGACGCGGCCGTGCTCGTAGGCCAGGATCGCTTCCTCGCCGCTTCCGAAGGTGGGTAGCCGGCGGGTGGTCTCCTCGTCGGCGGGTGGCTCGTCGCCTTCCTGGGTGAGGTAATACGCGCCCAGCACGATGTCTTGGCTGGGGGTCACCACCGGCCGGCCGTCGGATGCGCTCAGGATGTTGTTCGATGACATCATGAGGTTGCGGGCCTCGGCGATGGCTCCGCTGAAGAGAGGCACGTGGACGGCCATCTGGTCACCGTCGAAGTCGGCGTTGAAGGCCTTGCAGACGGAGGGATGGATCTGGATCGCCTGACCCTCGACGAGGACGGGCATGAAGGCCTGGATGCCGAGCCGGTGCAGGGTGGGGGCGCGATTGAGGAGCACCGGGTGCTCCTTGATGACCTGGTCGAGGACATCCCACACCTCGGGGCGGACACGCTCCACCATGCGCTTCGCACTCTTGATGTTCTGCGTGTAGCTCTGGGACACGAGGTCGCGCATCACGAAGGGCTTGAAGAGCTCGAGTGCCATCTTCTTGGGCAGGCCACACTCATGGAGGCGGAGCTCCGGGCCCACCACGATGACCGAACGCCCGCTGTAGTCCACCCGCTTGCCGAGAAGGTTCTGGCGGAACCGGCCCTGCTTCCCCTTCAGCATGTCGGAGAGAGACTTGAGCTTGCGATTCCCGGTGCCGGTGATCGCCCTTCCGCGCCGGCCGTTGTCGATCAGGGCGTCGACCGCCTCCTGGAGCATGCGCTTCTCGTTGCGGACGATGATCTCCGGGGCACCGAGCTCCAAGAGCCTCTTGAGCCGGTTGTTGCGGTTGATGACACGGCGGTAGAGGTCATTGAGGTCGCTGGTGGCGAAGCGCCCACCATCGAGCTGCACCATGGGACGCAGCTCGGGCGGCACCACGGGGAGGACGTCGAGGATCATCCACGACGGATTGGTTCCCGACTTGCGGAAGGCCTCGACGACGCGCAGGCGCTTGATTGCCTTCTGGCGCCGCTGGCCGCTCGTCGACTTGGACTCCTCGCGAAGCTCGATGGCAAGTTGGCCAAGGTCGATCTGGTTGAGGAGCTCGCGTACAGCCTGGGCGCCGATCCCCGCCTTGAACACCTTGCCGAACTTTTCGACGTACTCGCGGTACTGGGTGTCGGTGAGGAGGTCTCGGGGAGCCAGGGACTCGAGCTGCTGGCGGCTGGTCTCGATCTCCTGGCGGAGTTGCTCCAGCTCGCCGCTGCCGGTGTGCTCGGCCTCGGCGCGCGCACCCTCGGCGTCAGCGCGCCACTGCGCGATCTCGGCGCCGGCGCCGTCACGGACCGCCTCAGTGCGTCGGCCGGTCTCATCCTCGAGGCTGGTGCGCCGCTCGGCGAGCCGCTCGGACAGGCGCGCGGAGACCTCCTCGCTGAGGACCGTCCCCTTCTCGACGACCACCTCGGCGTCGGCTCCGTCGGTCAGGATGATGTTGGCCGCCGCCTTGCGGCCGCTCGTCTCCTCGACGCGAGCTTCGATCTCCGCCGCCGAGCCCTCCAGGGCGGCGATGCGCTGGTCGCGCTCGGCCTCGAGACGCTGCACTTCCTCGTCGGCCTCGGCGCGGCGGCTCAAGATCCGCTCGTCGAGGTCGGTGGTCGCTCCGCCCCCGCGGAGCCGCTCGCGCAAGGCGAGGATGCGCTCGTCGGCGTCGGGGTCGAGCCGACCGAGCAGCTCCTGGCGAGCCTTCTCGTCGACAGAGACGACGATGTAGTTTGCGAAGTAGAGAACCTTCTCCAGGTTGCGCGGGCTCATGTCGAGGAGCAGGCCCATGCGCGAGGGGATGCCCTTGAAGTACCAGACGTGGGAGACCGGAGAGGCAAGCTTGATGTGCCCCATCCGCTCCCGGCGGACCTTGCTGCGGGTCACCTCCACACCGCACTTGTCGCAGATGATGCCCTTGTAGCGGTAGCGCTTGTACTTTCCGCAGTGGCACTCCCAGTCCTTGGTGGGGCCGAAGATCTTCTCGCAGAAGAGCCCGTCGCGCTCCGGCTTGAGGGTGCGGTAGTTGATCGTCTCCGGCTTGGTCACCTCACCATGGGACCAGGAGAGAATCATCTCCGGGCTGGCGATGGAGAGGCGGAGGGCGTCGAAGTTCTCGAGTTTCAGCATCACTGACCTTCAACAGCAGATGGACAAGTCAGGCCGGCTTCCGGGCCGGCCCCTGTGGAGCGGGAGCGGATCAACGGGCGGCCTCGTCGACGTCGTCTCTCTCGTCTCGCTCCAGATGGATCCCGAGGTCGATGGGGATGTCGGGGATGTCTTCCTCACCGAGGATGATCTGGTTCTCATCCTCAGACTGGATCTCCACACCGAGGGCCAGACCTTCGAGCTCCTTGACCAGGACGCGGAAGGATTCGGGGATGCCGGCCTCGAGGGTGTTCTCGCCCTTGACGATCGCCTCATAGGCCTTGACGCGACCCACGATGTCGTCGGACTTCACGGTGAGGATCTCCTGCAGGATGTGGCTTGCGCCGTAGGCCTCGAGCGCCCACACCTCCATCTCGCCAAAGCGCTGGCCGCCGAACTGCGCCTTGCCTCCCAGCGGTTGTTGGGTCACCAGGGAATAGGGGCCGGTGCTGCGCGCGTGGATCTTGTCCTCAACGAGGTGGGCCAGCTTCATCATGTAGATCTGCCCCACCGTGATATCGCGGTCAAAGAACTCGCCGGTTCGACCGTCGCGCAGCCGCACCTTACCGGTGCGGGGCAGCCCGGCTCGGTACAGCTCATCCTCGATCTGCTCCTCAGCGGCCCCGTCGAACACCGGGGAGGCCACCTCTATGCCGAGGGCGTGGGCGGCCCAGCCGAGGTGGGTTTCGAGGACCTGCCCGAGGTTCATGCGGCTCGGAACCCCGAGCGGGTTGAGCACGATCTCGACGGGTGTGCCGTCGGGAAGGTAGGGCATGTCCTCGATGGGGAGAATGCGGGCGATGACTCCCTTGTTGCCGTGGCGGCCCGCCATCTTGTCGCCCTGGGAGATCTTCCGCTTCTGGGCGACGTAGACGCGCACCAGCTCGTTGACCCCGGGGGGCAGCTCGTGGCCCGCCTCGCGGCTGAAGATCCGGACGTCTACCACGGTTCCCCGCTCACCATGGGGAACGCGCAGCGAGGAGTCGCGGACCTCGCGAGCCTTCTCCCCGAAGATGGCGCGAAGGAGGCGCTCTTCGGCGGAGAGCTCGGACTCCCCCTTGGGCGTGATCTTGCCGACCAGGATGTCGCCCGGCTGGACCTCGGCGCCGATGTAGATGATGCCGCGGTCGTTGAGGTTCTTCAGAGACTCCTCGGCGATGTTGGGCAGGTCGCGGGTGATGTCCTCGGGGCCGAGCTTGGTGTCGCGGGCCTCGATCTCGAACTCCTCGATGTGGATCGAGGTGTACTTGTCGTCGCGGACCACGGACTCGCTGATGAGGATGGCATCCTCGAAGTTGTAGCCCTCCCACGGCATGAAGGCGACCAGGACGTTGCGTCCCAAGGCGAGCTCGCCACCCGAGGTGGAGGGACCGTCGGCGAGTACCGTGCCGGCCTCGACGTGCTGGCCGGAGCGCATCGAGATGCGCTGGGATAGGCAGGTCCCCTGGTTGCTCCGTACGAACTTGTGGATGCCGTACCAGACGTCGGGTCCGCCGTCGTCGGGCCGGACGAGAATGCCGACGCCGGCATCCTGCCCGCTGCGCACCTTGACCACCGAACGGTCGTCGTCGGAAGGCTCGGGCCAGCTCACCCCCACGACGGTGGCCGGGCTGCGGGAGATCACCATCTCCCCGGAGTTGCGGGCGGCATGGACCTCCATGCCGGTGCCCACGATGGGGGCCTCGGTGACGAGGAGCGGCACGGCCTGGCGCTGCATGTTCGAACCCATGAGGGCCCGGTTGGCGTCGTCATGCTCCAGGAAAGGGATGAGGGCCGTGGCCACCGAGACCGTCTGCTTGGGCGACACGTCCATGTAATCGACCTCGGTGATGGGGAGGTCCTTGAACGTGTGCCGGCTGCGGCAGGCGGTATGGGAAACGGTGAAGTGGCCGGTGGCGTCGTCGACCGGGGCGTTGGCCTGGGCGACGGTGTACTTATCCTCCTCGTCGGCGGAGAGGAAGACGATCTCGTCGGACACCCAGGGGACGACGCGAACCCGCTCCACTCTGCCGCTCACCAGACGCTCGACGTCAGCCGCCTCCAGGACGTGACCGGCCGGCAGAGAGTCGGCGGCATCCCGGAGGGTCCTACCGATGAGGACGGCAGCGTCCCCGGGTTCGGCGGGGAGAAGCTCACGGTACACCCGGCGGAAGGGCGCCTCGATGAAGCCGAACTCATTCACTCGCGCGAAGGTGGCGAGAGATCCGATCAGTCCGATGTTCGGACCCTCGGGGGTCTCGATGGGGCAGATCCGGCCGTAGTGGCTGTAGTGGACGTCGCGGACGTCGAAGCCGGCCCGCTCCCGGGAGAGTCCCCCGGGCCCGAGGGCGGAGAGACGCCGCTTGTGGGTCAGCTCGGCGAGTGGATTGGTCTGATCCATGAACTGGGAGAGCTGCGACGAGCCGAAGAACTCCTTGATGGCGGCCACCACCGGGCGGGCGTTGATCAGGCTGGCCGCGGTGACGGTCGCCGCGTCGCAGATGGTCATGCGCTCCTTGATGATCCGCTCCATGCGGATCAGGCCCATGCGGAACTGGTTCTGGAGCAGCTCGCCGACGGCGCGAACCCGCCGGTTGCCAAGGTGGTCGATGTCGTCCGCCTCGCCGGCGCCGTTGTTGAGGGCGATCAGCTTGCGGACGATGGAGATGAAGTCCTGGTTATCGAGCACCCGGCGATCCTTGTCGAGAGCCCGCTCCCGCGCCTCGTCCTCGGGGATGCCGAGGTTCTTGTCGAGCTTGAAGCGTCCGACCTTGCTGAGGTCGAAGCGGCGTGGATTGAAGAAGAGGGAGGTCAGGAGGTTGCGGGCGTTCTCCACCGTGGGCGGGTCGCCGGGACGGATCTTGCGGTAGAGCTCGATGAGGGCCTCCTCGACGGAGGCGGTAGCGTCCCTGTCCAGCGTGGACTGGATGTAGGCGTGCTCGGCGTCGTTGTCGACGTCCGCGAAGAAGGCCCGGATGTCGTCGTTGCCGGCGTAACCGAGAGCCCGGATCAGGGTCGTGACCGGCACCTTCCGCTTGCGGTCGATCTTGACCGTGAGCACGTCCTTGCCGGAGGTCTCGACCTCGAGCCAGGCGCCTCGGTTGGGGATGAGCTTGGCGGCGAAGAGGAGGCGGCCGGTGGCGCGGTCCTCGGAAGCGGTGAAGTACACGCCGGGGGAGCGGACCAGCTGGCTCACCACCACCCGCTCGGTGCCGTTGACGATGAAGGTGCCCTGGGGGGTCATCATGGCGAAATCGCCCATGAAGACCTCCGCCTCCTTGATCTCCCCGGCGTTCTCCCCGGTCTTGATGTGGAGGCGCGTGTTGATCCGCAGCGGGGCACTGAAGGTCATGTCCCGTTGCCGGCATTCCTCCTCGTCGAACTTGGGCTCCCCGAACTCATAATCGAGGAAGCGGAGCTCGTAGTTTTTGCCGGTGTAGTCGGTGATGGGATTGATCTCGTCGAAGAGCTCCCGAAGGCCCTCCCTGCAGAACCACGCGAATGAATCCAACTGCGTCTGGATGAGGTTCCCCACCTCCAGCTTGTCGGCGATCTGTCCATAGTTGCTGCGGCTGGAGGGTGTGGAAGCAGAAAGGACCATGTGCTACAGTTCCCTTGACAAAGAATTACGCGTGGGCACCGGCGGCGACGGGCACAATCGCACAGGATACCAAAGCTGGACGCCCCGGCGCAGCATGGAGCTGTGCCCATCGAACGGACGTGCTCCTCAGGTCGCCTGCCTCAGTGCCCAGGCTCCCAGTCTACCCCGGTAGCGCCTCCACCAAACCGGGGTCAGGCGTATCCCAATTCTTTTGGCCCCAATTTGCTTGGGTAGCCGCGCCCCGATGCGCGGCGCAGGGGGGCGGGAGCCCCCCCCGCCCCTACCCCCCAAGGACTGCTCGCCCCCTTCGGCGGAGGGCGTGAGCCCCTCCTTGACGCCCAGTTCCTTGGGGTCGCCCGCGCACTGATGCGCGGCGAAGGGGGCGTGAGCCCCCTATTTGACCTCGACCGATGCCCCAGCGTCGGCCAGCTTCTGCCGGACCTGGTCGGCCTCCTCTCGGGAGACCCCTTCGCGCACCGGCTTGGGGGCGGCATCGACGAGGTCCTTGGCCTCCTTGAGGCCCAGGCCGGTGATCTCCCGGACGGCCTTGATGACATTGATCTTGGCGTCGCCGGCGGCGTTGAGGATGACGCTGAACTCGGTCTGCTCCTCGGCGGGGGCAGCCTCGGCGGGGCCGGCGGTGGCGGGCCCGGCGGCGACCGCCACGGGGGCGGCGGCCTTCACGCCAAGCTTGTCCTCCATGAGCTTCACGGCGTTGACGACGTCGAGGACGCTCCAGGACTGCAGGGCGTCGACGAACTCCTCGGGGGTGATGGTCTTGGTGGCCATGGCGCGGGTCTCCTTGATCGAATCAATCAAATCGGTCGTTCCGGGTCGCGGCCCCTAGGCCGCCTCCAGCTTGGCGCGGAGGGCGTCCAGGGTGGCGGCGAGGTTGGCGAGGATGGAGCTCAGGCCGCCGGCAAGCTGGGTGAGCGGCAACTGGATGGTGCCGGCGAGCTGGGCGAGGAGGACCTGCCGCGAGGGCAGCTCGGCGAGCGTCTGCACTCCGCGGGCATCGAGGACCCGGCCCTCGACGAGCCCGGCGACCACGGGCAGGCGGCGGTTCAAGCGGAAGTAGTCGGCGAGGAGCTTGGCCGGGGCGCCGAGCTCGCCGAACCCGAGGGCCAGACCGACCGGTCCGGTGAGGGCCGAGCCGAGGCCGCCGACCCCGGCCTGGTCGGCGGCGCGCCGGGCCAGGGTGTTCTTGACCACGACGTACTCGATCCCCTGGGCGCGCATCTGCGCCCGAAGCTCCTCGAGCTGCTTGACGGTGAGGCCACGGTAGTCGGTGACGATGGCCGAGGTGGCCCGGCCGAGGCGGTCGGCGAGCCGCGCCACGGCGTCGCGCTTGCGGGCGCCGGCGCGAGCCGCGGCCTCCTCCGGGGTCGCTGCCAGGGGCATGGCTTCCGTCCTCCTGCGCCCGCCTCCCTGCCGAAGGGGGGCGGCGGCCGGCACCGCGCGCCGGGCGGGAGGGCCGGTCCCACCTGCCCAGGAGATTAAGAGGAGGGCCTCTCCTCGCCTGGGGTCTCGGGCAGAACGACGGGACCTGATGGTCCGTGAGTGGGGAAGGGTAGCAGAGAGCCAGCGCGCCGCCGGGGGCTATTGGCCCAGCATCTCCTCGTAGTGTCCGCACCAAGGAGGACGGCCCCATGCTTCTGGAGGGACGGCGCGCGCTGGTGACCGGTGGATCGAGCGGGATCGGCAAAGCGACGGCGATCCGCCTCGCCGCCGAGGGGGCGAAGGTGGCGATCAACTACTACTCCGATCGGGAGCGCCCGGACGCCGATGCGATGGTGGCGGAGATCGATCCGCAGGGCGCCCGGGCCTTCGCCGTCCAGGCCGACGTGGGCGTCGAGGCGGACGTGGCCGGGATGGTGGGGCAGTGCAAGGAGCGGTTCGGCGGCCTCGACATCCTCGTCAACAACGCGGGGATCGAGAAGCAGGTGCCCACCCTCGAGATGCCGCTCGACCTCTGGGACGCGGTGCTCCGCACCAATCTCACCGGCGCCTTCCTCTGCCTGCGCGAGGCGGGCAAGCTCATGGCGGGCCAGAAGAAGGGGGTCATCGTCAACATGAGCTCGGTCCACGAGTTCATCCCCTGGCCTGGCTTCGCCCATTACTGCGCCTCCAAAGGGGGGATGAAGCTGCTCACCCAGACCGTTGCGCGGGAGTGGGCGCCGCTCGGCATCCGGGTGCTGAACATCGCTCCGGGGGCCATCGCCACCCCCATCAACAACTTCGTGCTCGACGACGCCGAGGCGCGTCACCAGGTGGAGGCGGAGATCCCGCTGGGCCGTTTCGGCCAGCCGGACGAGATCGCCGCCGCGGTCGCCTGGGCGGCCAGCGACCAGGCCGGCTATGTGACCGGGACCACCCTGGTGGTGGATGGCGGGATGAGCACCTATCCCAGGTTCGTATAGGGGGCCTTCGCCTGTGACCGCCCAGGAGCTCGCGGACGGGCAGCGCTGGAAGGAGCTGGCCACCCGCAACCCCGGTGGCTGGTATGACCTCTCCACCGAAGACACCCGGGGCGTGCCCGTGCGGCTCTTCCTCACCGCCAAGCTCCTCGATGAGCTCGAGGAGGGCGTCTACCCGCAGATCGTCAACGCCACCCGCTTCCCGGGGGCACGGCTCGTGGTGATCAGCCCCGACGTCCACACCGGCTACGGGGTGCCGGTGGGGTCGGTGATCCTCACCGACGCCGAGGCGGGGGCGGTGGCGATGGGCCCCGTCGGGTTCGACATCAGCTGCGGGATGGTGTCGGCTCGCTCCGAGGTGGCCGCCTCGCGGGCCACCCCAGAGCGGCGGCTGGCCTTCAACCGGGCGGTGCTGCGCCGGGTGGCGATGGGCGCCGGCGAGGCCAGCCGAACCCACCTGCGCCGGCTGGCGGTGGCGGAGTTCGAGGCCATCTGCCGGGGCGGGGCTGAGTACTACAGCGCTCGGTATGGGAGCCGATTTGACCGACACCTCGCGGAGAGGGATCGTCTCCCTGTCGACGACGCCTGGCGGATTCCCTGGGGGGGCGCGGGACGACCCGAGCGGGGCATCCCCCAGCTCGGGACCCTGGGCGCCGGCAACCACTTCATCGAGCTCCAGGAGAGCCTCGAGACAGGCACCCTCTTCGTCCAGGTCCACACCGGGAGCCGTGGCTTCGGGCACGGACTGGCCACCAACTTCTTCGAGCTGGCCCGGGCGGCGGGGCCGCGCGACCTCCGCGACATCGACCTCGGGTACTTCACCCCCGACTCCCCGCACCACCGCGGCTACCTCAACGCCGTGGCCGCCGCCGCCAACTTCGCCATCGTCAACCGCATGGCCATCGTCGAGCAGATCGGGGAGGCCTTCGAGGAGACCTTCGGGGAGCCCCTCGAGCTGGTCTACGAGATCAGCCACAACCTCGTGCAGCGGGAGCAGCATCCCGAGACCGGCGACGTCTGGGTGCACCGCAAGGGGGCGACGCGGGCCTTCCCGGGAGGCCACCCGGCGCTGGCCGGGACTCCCTGGGAGAAGGACGGGCACCCCGTGCTCATCCCGGGAAGCAACTTCGACCTCTCCTTTATCCTCCGTCCCCTGCCGGGGGCCGTGGCCAGCGGGTACTCCGTCAACCACGGGGCGGGGCGGCGGATGTCCCGCAGCGCTGCCCTCCGCCAGCTCGTCCAGGGTGAGATCGACGCCGGCTATCGGGAACGGGGCATCGTCGTCAACGCCGACGGCCACGTGCCCATCGACGAAGCGGGGCCGGCCTACAAGTCCTCTGAGGAGGTGGTCGCGGCGGTCGTGGCGGCGGGCCTGGCCAGGGTCGAGCATCGGCTGCGGCCGCTGGCCTCGCTCAAGGCGGCGGATGCCCGGCGCCGGCGTCGCTGAGCGAGGAGCCTCCGGCTGGGCGGGAGGGGCCCATTCGAGGGGGGGCGCACCGGCCTGGTGAGTGGCCCATTCGAGCGAGGGCGGAGCGGCCTGGCCAAGGGTCGGCGAATTGACGCCGAGGGCCGCGCGCTGGTAGGATTCTCCGTCGCGCGCCCTCTCGGGTGTGCCTGTGTCCGCGCGTCCCGTTCGGGGCGCTTGTTCAGTTTCGACGGAGTTCCGTGCCCACCATCCAGCAACTGGTCCGCCAGGGCCGCACCCGGGTCGTCCGCAAGACCAAGGCTCCCGCGCTGCGCGGCTCGCCGCAGCGCCGCGGGGTCTGCGTGCGCGTGTACACCACCACCCCGAAGAAGCCGAACTCGGCGCTGCGCAAGGTGGCGCGGGTCCGCCTCACCAGCAAGGCCGAGGTGACCGCCTATATCCCGGGAATCGGGCACAACCTCCAGGAGCACTCCGTCGTGCTCATCCGAGGGGGCCGGGTCAAGGACCTCCCTGGGGTCCGCTACCACATCATCCGGGGCACTCTGGACACGGCCGGGACCAAGAACCGCAAGCAGGGGCGCAGCAAGTACGGCGCCAAGCGCGAGAAGGCGGCGAGGAGCTGAGATGCCTCGCCGAGCCCGCGTCCAGCGACGCACCGCCCTCCCCGACCCGATCTACGCCAGCCCGGCGCTGGCCAAGTTCATCAACTGCGTCATGCTCAAGGGCAAGAAATCCGTGGCCCAGCGGATCGTCTATGACGCCTTCGAAAAGGTGCGGCGGTCGGGCCGGCGGGAGCCACTCGACATCTTCGACCAGGCGATGCGCAACGTCACGCCGGTCATCGAGGTGAAGCCAAAGCGCGTCGGGGGCGCCACCTATCAGGTCCCGGTGGAGATCCGTCACGACCGGCGTCAGGCGCTGGCGCGGCGCTGGATCATCCGCTACGCGCGGGGCCGGAGCGGCAAGAGCATGGCCGACAAGCTGGCCGCCGAGCTGATGGACGCCGCCAACGGGGTGGGTGCCTCGGTGAAGCGGCGCGAAGACACCCACAAGATGGCCGAGTCCAACAAGGCCTTCTCGCACTTCCGCTACTGAGCGATGGGCGTTGCACTCGGGGAGAAGATGACCACCACCGCCGCCTCCGGGCGCGCGATCGCTCTGGAGCGCTACCGGAACATCGGGATCATGGCCCACATCGACGCGGGCAAGACCACGACGACCGAGCGCGTCCTCTTCTACACAGGGCGGATCCACAAGATGGGGGAGGTCCACGAGGGCGCCGCGACCATGGACTGGATGGTCCAGGAGCAGGAGCGGGGTATCACCATCACGTCGGCGGCCACCGCGGCCGAGTGGCGGGGTCACCGCATCAACATCATCGATACGCCCGGGCACGTGGACTTCACGGTGGAGGTGGAGCGCAGCCTCCGTGTCCTCGACGGCGCCGTCGCCGTGTTCGATGCCGTCGCCGGGGTGGAACCGCAATCGGAGACGGTGTGGCGGCAGGCCGATCGCTATGGGGTCCCGCGCATCTGCTTCATCAACAAGATGGACCGGGTGGGGGCGGACTTCTTCGCCTCCGTGCAGTCCATTCGTGATCGCCTGGGAGCCAACCCGGTGCCGGTCCAGCTCCCCATCGGCAGCGAGGATGCCTTCCGGGGGATGGTCGACCTCATCAATCTCGTCACCATCACGTACCTCGACGACCTGGGCACGACCAGCGAGCGGGGGGAGATCCCGGAGGGAATGCGCGAGGAGGTCGAGAAGTGGCGGCATGTCCTCCTGGAGGCGGTCGCCGAGACCGACGACGAGCTGCTGGCGCGGTACCTGGAGGGCGAGGAGCTCAGCGCCGATGACATCCGGCGAGGGCTGCGCATCGGCACCATCAGGACCCAGCTCGTCCCCGTGCTCTGCGGCGCCGCCCTCAAGAACAAGGGGGTGCAGCCGATGCTCGACGCGGTCGTCGACTTCCTGCCGTCTCCGCTCGACGTCCCCGCCATCGAGGGTCACCTCCCCGGCTCCGAGAAGCCGGGGCGCCGCCACCCCGACGACAAGGAGCCCTTCGCCGCCCTTGCCTTCAAGATCGCCAACGACCCCTTCGTCGGCAATCTCACCTTCTTCCGCGTGTACAGCGGCCGGCTGCGCAGCGGCTCCTACATCCTCAACGCCACCCGGGGCCAGCGGGAGCGGATCGGCCGCATCCTCCAGATGCACGCCAATCGCCGGGAGGAGATGGAGGAGGTCCGCACCGGCGACATCGCTGCGGCAATCGGCCTGAAGGCCACGACGACCGGCGACACCCTCTGTGCCGAGGAGGCACCCATCGTCCTCGAATCCATGGTCTTTCCCGAGCCGGTGATCGCCGTCGCCGTGGAACCCAAGACCAAGGCGGACCAGGACAAGATGGCACTCGCCCTGCAGCGGCTCGCCGCCGAGGACCCCACCTTCCGGGTTCGAACGGACGAGGACAGCGGGCAGACCGTGATCTCCGGGATGGGGGAGCTCCACCTCGAGATCATCGTCGACCGCATGCTCCGCGAGTTCAAGGTCGACGCCAACGTGGGCAGGCCCCAGGTCGCCTACCGGGAGACCATCACGGCGCCGGCGCATGGGACGGGACGCTTCGTCCGCCAGACCGGCGGTCGGGGGCAGTACGGCCACGTCGAGCTGGAGCTCGCGCCCAACGAGGCCGGAAAAGGCTTCGAGTTCAGCTCCAAGGTCGTGGGCGGAGCGGTGCCTCGCGAGTACTGGAAGCCCACCGAGAAGGGGATCACCGACGCCCTGGCCAATGGGGTGCTGGCCGGCTTCCCCGTCGTCGACCTCAAGGTGGCCCTGGTCGACGGCTCGTACCACGAGGTGGACTCCAGCGAGCAGGCCTTCCAGATCGCTGGCTCCATCGGTTTCAAGGACGGCATGCGCAAGGCCAAGCCAGCTCTCCTCGAACCCATCATGAAGGTCGACGTCTCCATGTCCGAGGAGTACATGGGCGACGTCATGGGCGACCTCTCCGGCCGCCGGGGTCACATCCTGGGCATGGAAGGGCGCGGCACGACCCAGATCGTGCATGCTCTGGTCCCGCTCGCCGCCATGTTCGGATACGCCACCGAGCTCCGCTCCATGACCCAGGGGCGAGCCTCCTACTCCATGGAGTTTCACCACTACCAGAAGCTTCCCCAGAACCTGGCCGACGAGATCGTCGCCAAGGCAAGAGCATGACACGGCGGCAACCCCCGGCAGGCACCCATTAGAGAAGAGGACACCAAGGAATGGGCAAGAAGAAATACGAAAGCACCAAGCCCCACGTGAACGTCGGGACCATTGGTCACATCGACCATGGCAAGACCACCCTCACGGCCGCGATCACCAAGACACTGGCCGAGCGGATCGGGGGCTCCAACTCCTTCGTGGCCTTTGATCAGATCGACAAGGCGCCAGAGGAGAAGGCGCGTGGCATCACCATCGCCACCGCCCATGTCGAGTACGAGACGGCGAACCGCCACTACGCTCATGTCGACTGCCCAGGGCACGCCGACTACATCAAGAACATGATCACCGGCGCCGCCCAGATGGATGGGGCCATCCTGGTGGTGGCCGCCACCGACGGCCCCATGCCGCAGACCCGGGAGCACATCCTCCTGGCCCGGCAGGTGGGGGTGCCCTACATCGTCGTGGCCCTCAACAAGGTCGACGCCGTCGACGACGAGGAGCTCCTGGAGCTCGTCGAGCTCGAGGTTCGCGAGCTGCTCAGCCGCTACGAGTTCCCCGGTGACGACATCCCGGTGGTGCGGGTCTCGGCGCTCAAGGCCCTGGACGGCGACAAGGCGGCCGGGGATCAGGTGATGAGCCTGATGGAGGCGGTGGATTCGTACATCCCGGTCCCTGAGCGGCCCATCGACAAGCCCTTCATGATGCCCATCGAGGACGTCTTCTCGATCGAGGGTCGGGGCACGGTGGTCACCGGGCGCATCGAGCGTGGCACCGTCAAGGTCAACGAACCGATGGAGATCGTGGGCATCAAGGAGACCGGCAAGACGGTGGTCACCGGTGTGGAGATGTTCCACAAGCTCCTCGACCGCGGCGAGGCGGGGATGAATGTCGGCTGCCTCATCCGCGGCATCAAGCGCGAGGAGGTGGAGCGCGGCCAGGTGCTGGCCAAGCCCGGCACGATCCATCCGCACACCAAGTTCAAGGCCCAGGTGTACGTCCTGAGCAAGGACGAGGGAGGCCGGCACACCCCCTTCTTCTCCGGTTACCGGCCTCAGTTCTACATCCGGACCACGGACGTCACCGGCTCCATCGCCCTTCCCGAGGGCACGGAGATGGTGATGCCGGGGGACAACGTGGAGATGGCCGTCGAGCTCATCACTCCGATCGCCGTCGAGGAGGGGATGCGCTTCGCCATCCGCGAGGGCGGCCACACCGTGGGCGCCGGCGCGGTGACCACGGTCGAGAAGTAGAGAGCAGGGAGAAGGCAGCGCCACCGCCATGGCCCAAAAGATCCGCATCCGGCTCAAGGCCTACGACCATCGGGTCCTCGACCAGGCCGCCTCGAAGATCGTCGAGACGGTGGTTCGGGCGGGGGCCCATGTGGCCGGACCGGTGCCGCTGCCCACTCGCATCGGCAAGTGGACGGTGGTCCGCTCGCCGTTCATCGACAAGGACTCAAGGGAGCAGTTCGAGATGCGCACCCACAAGCGAATCCTCGACATCCTCGACCCCAACCCCAAGGTCGTGGATTCGCTGATGCGCCTCAACCTGCCCAGCGGGGTCGACATCGAGATCAAGTTGGGAGACCAGCGCTAGGGAGATGGCCAAAGGCATCCTCGCCCGCAAGGTGGGCATGACCCAGCTCTTCACCGAGCAGGGGACGGTGGTCCCGGTCACGGTGCTGGAGGCGGACTCCTGCCGTGTGGTCCAGGTGAAGAGCGCGGCCGTCGACGGCTATGACGCGGTCCAGCTGGGCTTCGGCGAGCGGTCGCCGCGGCGCACCATCAAGCCTCTCGCCGGACATTTCAAGCGCGCTGGGACGCCGCCCTTGCGCCACCTCGCCGAGGTGCGGGACGCGGGGAGCCCGGCCCCGGGGGATCGGGTGCAGGTGGATGTCTTCAGCCCCGGGGAGCGGGTCGACGTCACCGCCACGAGCAAGGGCAAGGGCTTCGCCGGCCAGCACAAGCGGCACAACTTCTCGCGCGGCCCCGTCACCCACGGCTCCCACAACATCAAGCAGCCTGGTTCGATCGGGTCCACGGACGCGGCGCGCGTCTTCCGGGGCGTGCGGATGGCCGGTCACCTCGGAGCGGCGCGGGCGACCGTGCGCAATCTTGAGGTCGTGCGGGTCGACCCGGAGCGCAACCTCCTGCTGGTGGGCGGCGCGGTTCCCGGGCCTCGCGACGCGGTCGTCCTGGTGCGGGACAGCCGGCGCCTGGGGGCGCTGGTATGACGCTCGCGCCGGTCGTCGACCTCGCCGGGGAGAGACAGGGGGAGCTGGAGCTTCCCGAGGCGGTCTTCGCCGTGGTGCCACATCGGGCGGTGATGCATCAGGCTCTGGTTCGCCAGCTGGCCAACGCGCGGCAGGGGACCCATGCCACCAAGACCCGGAGCGAGGTCTCGGGTGGAGGACGCAAGCCGTATCGTCAGAAGGGAACCGGCCGGGCCCGGCAGGGATCGATCCGGGCTCCTCATTACGCGGGCGGCGGCACCGTCTTCGGGCCGACGACGCGCTCCTACCGTCAGGAGATGCCGCGCCGGCAGCGCCGCCTCGCGCTGCGCAGCGCGCTCAGCGTCAAGGCCGCCGACGGCCAGATCAGCATCCTGGAAGGCGCCGACCTCGACTCCCCGCGCACCAAAGTGGTGGTCGGCCTTCTGCAGGCGATCGAAGCGGGCCGCCGGGTGCTCCTCGTGCTCGGCTCGCACCACGAGGCCCTGGAGAAGAGCGCGCGCAACCTTCCCGAGGTGCGCACGGTGCTCGCCGGCAACCTCTCGGTGCGTGACCTCCTCACCGCGGAGACGGTGGTGATGACAAGAGACGCCGTGGAGCACGCAGCGGAGGCCTGGGGGTGAGCCGGGGGCGCTCCTTCGAGCAGGTCATCCTCCGCCCCGTCTCCAGCGAGAAGTCGTACGGAGCCATGGGCCGGCTCAACAAGTACACCTTCGCCTGCCCGCCCGACGCCACCAAGGTGGAGATCCGCCGGGCCGTCGAGGAGGCTTTCTCCGAGCAGCGACTCTCCGTCCTCGCCGTGAACACGGTGACGATGCACGGCAAGGTGCGGACCCGGCAGTACCGCCGCGGTCGCGGCACGCGGCTCGTGGGGCGGAGCCCCAATTGGAAGAAGGCGGTGGTCACCCTGGCACCGGGGCAGAAGATTCCCGGCCTCTTCGAGGGTGTTTAGATGGCGGTCAAGAAGTACAAGCCGACGAGCCCCGGACGCCGCTTCATGACGGTGAGCTCCTTCGAGGAGGTCACCAAGGGCGCCCCGGAGCGCAGCCTCACGGTGCATCTCCGCAAGGCTTCGGGGCGCAACCAGAGTGGCCGGATCACGGTCCGCCACCGCGGCGGCGGGCATCCCAAGCTCTACCGGATCATCGACTTCCGGCGCAACAAGCTTGAAGTTCCCGGCAGGGTCGCCGCCATCGAGTACGACCCCAACCGCAGCGCGCGCATAGCCCTGATCCACTACGCCGACGGTGAGAAGCGGTACATCCTGGCCCCTCTCGGGCTCTCCATCGGAGCCACCGTCATGGCCGGGGTTCGTGCCGAGATCAAGCCGGGCAACGCCCTGCCGCTCTCCAACATCCCGCTCGGCACCACGGTCCACAACCTCGAGCTCCAGCCCGGCCGCGGCGGGCAACTGGTGCGCAGCGCCGGCGGCGCCGCCCAGCTGGTGGCCCGCGAAGGAGGGATGGCGACGATACGGATGCCCTCCGGCGAGGTGCGGCGCATCGAATCCCGCTGTTTCGCGACCGTCGGGCAGGTGGGCAACGTTGACCACGAGAACGAGAACGTCGGCAAGGCCGGGAAGTCGCGCTGGCGCGGTTGGCGCCCGGCGGTTCGGGGTATGACGATGAATCCGTTCGACCATCCCCACGGGGGCGGCGAGGGCCGGAGCGGGGCGGGCGGCAACCCCCAGACCCCGTGGGGCAAACCGGCCCTCGGCTATCGCACCCGCCGCAACAAGAAGACGGACCGCATGATCCTGCGGCGCCGCAAGAAGTAGCGAATCATGAGCCGATCCCTCAAGAAGGGCCCGTTCTGCGACGAGCAACTGCTCGCCAAGGTCCAGGTGCTGAACCAGAGCCGCGAGAAGCGCGTCATCAGGACGTGGTCGCGACGCAGCGACATCTTTCCGGAGATGGTCGGACACACCATTGCCGTCCACGACGGGCGCAAGCACAACCCGGTGTTCATCACCGAGGCCATGGTCGGGCACAAGCTGGGCGAGTTCGCCCCCACCCGGAGGTACCGGGGCCACGGCCACCACACCGAGCGGAGCACGGCACTGAAGTGAGAGTTGTGGCCCTTGCCAAGGACGTGCGGATCACCTCGCGCAAGGCGCGGGTGGTGGCCGACAGCGTCGTCGGCCTGCCCGTCGCCGAAGCCCTCGTGCTCCTCAACTTCACGCCTCGGCACGCGGCCCGAGAGGTCGCCAAGGTCATCAAGTCAGCCGCCGCCAACGCTGAGAACAACTACAACCTGGAGGGCTCCTCCCTCCGCGTGGAGCGCATCGAGGTCGAGCAGGCCGGCATCATCAAACGCTACATCGCCAAGCCGCGAGGGATGGCGGGCAGCATCTTTAAGCGCATGAGCCACCTCCGCTGCTATGTCACCGATGAGGAGCCACAGGACGGACGGGGGCGGCGCTCGGTGGTGGCGATGCCGGGCCGAAGCGCGCGCCCGTCGACCCGTCCGGCGGCCACCCGGCGGCGGCGCCCGGCCCAGGTGCAGCGGGCCCAGGAGGCCGCTGCCGCCGCCGAGGCCGCGGAGGCGGAGACTGCCACCACAGAGGCTGAGGAGGCGCAGGGAGAGGCCGAGGAGATGGAGATAGAGGCCGAGGCGACCGCGCCGGCGGAGGCCGCGGAGGCGACCGCGCCGGAGGAGAAGGTCGAGGTGGACACCGAGGCTCCGGCGGCGACCGCGCCGGACGAGGGGGCGGAGGTGGAAGGCAACGCCGAACCTCGCTCCGAGGGCGACGCGAGCGGCGACGAGGACGACGAAGAGGAGCCGGAGAACATCTGATGGGACAGAAGGTCAACCCGATCGGCTTCCGGCTCGGCATCTATCGCCAGTGGGACTCGCGCTGGTTCGCCGAACGTGACTACACCAAGCTGCTCCACGAAGACCTGGCGATGCGCAAGCTGATCGGCAGCCGCCTGCGCAACGCCGGCGTGGCTCGCATCGAGACGGAGCGGAGCGCCAACCAGCTGACCGTGATCATCCAGACCGCCAAGCCGGGAATCGTGATCGGCAAGCAGGGTGCCTCCGTCGACGCCCTGCGCGACGAGCTGGAGCGCATCAGCGGCAAGAAGGTGAGGATCACCATCCACGAGATCAAGACGCCGGAGCTCGACGCCAAGCTCGTCGCCGAGAACGTCGCCTCCCAGCTGGAGAAGCGCATCGCCTTCCGTCGGGCCCTCAAGCAAACCGTGATGCGGTCGATGCGGGCTGGCGCCAAGGGCGTGAAGATCGAGGTGAGCGGCCGTCTGGGCGGCACCGAGATGTCCCGCCGGGAGTGGGACCGGGACGGGCGGGTGCCCCTGCATACCCTGCGCGCCAACATCGACTACGGTCAGGCGGAGGCGCGGACGACCTTTGGCCGCATCGGCGTCACCTGCTGGTTGTACAAGGGCGATTACGTCACGGCGACCGGCGAGCCGGTGATGGCCGGCGGGCCGGGTCGGGAGAGCGCTGAGGCCGTCGACGGTGCCGCCCGCGCCGCCGCGGAGCGTGCTCGGGCCGCCGCGGCCCGTGCCGCGGAGGGAGCCGCGCCAGCCGCCCCTCCCGAGGAGATGCTTCCTCCGGTCAGCGCAGAAGGCGGCGAGACCACCGTCCCTGAGATCACGGAAGAGGTGGCGGAGGAGCTGGAGACGGCGAGCGCCGAGGAGCCGGAGGCCGATCTCGGCGAGGCCGAGGAGGAGATCTCCGACGAGGTCGATAGCGGGAAGCGTGTCGAGAAGCTTCCGGCCAAGAAGACGACAGTACGACGGCGCACCCCGGCAGCCAAGAAAGCCGCCCCCAGCACAGGCGAACAACCGGGCAAGGCCAGGGAGGAGGACTGAGCCGTGCTGATGCCCAAGCGAACCAAGTTCCGCAAGATGCATCGAGGCCGGCGGGCCGGGACTGCGCAACGCGGCAACGTCCTGAGCTTCGGCGGCTACGGGCTGCAGGCCCTCGAGCCATGCTGGATGACGAACCGGCAGATCGAGGCGGCGAGACGTGCGATGACCCGGCATGTACGCCGCGGCGGTCAGATCTGGATCCGCATCTTCCCGGATCACGCCTACACCAAGAAGCCGGCGGAGACCCGCATGGGCTCCGGCAAGGGCCAGCCCGAGGGGTGGGTTGCCGTCGTGAAGCCGGGGCGCGTCCTCTTCGAGATGGCCGGGGTCAGCGAAGAGGTCGCCCGGGAGGCGATGCGGCTGGCCGGGCATAAGCTCCCGATCTCGACCCGCTTCCTCGTCAAGGTGGAGCCCGGGGCCGAGGCGGAGTCGGAGACGGAGGCCAGCGCGTGAGCAAGCAGATCGAGGCTGTGAACGCGCTCAGGACGATGAGCACAGAGGAGCTCGACGAGCACCTCCACGAACAGCGCCGCCGGCTCTTCGAGGTGCGCTTCCAGCAGGCCGCGGGCCAGGTCGACAACCACCGTCAGGTCCGCGAGCTGCGCCGGGAGATCGCCCGCACCATGACCATCCAGGTGGAGGTTGCCCGTGGACACCGCCTGGCCAGTGACGCCGCGCTGGAGTCCGGTATGGCGGAGCCGGAGGCGGTGGATCAGCCGCGTCGCCGCCGGCTCTTCCGCCGCGATGCGGGGTCGGCGGCGAGCGCGGAAGTCACAGCGGAGCCGGTCCAGGAGATTCCGGAGGCCGTGGAGGAGCCGGAGGCCGTGGAGGATGCCGGAGGCCGTGGAGGAGCCGGAGGCCGTGGAGGAGCCGGAGGCCGTAGAGGCGCCGGAGGCCGTGGAGGAGCCGGAGGCCGTCGACGCGGTGGAGGCGCCGGAGGACGTGGAGGGCGCCATTCCGGAGAGCTCTGAGAAGGCGTCACCCGAGAGCGACTCGGATGCCGCGACGGAGAACCAATCATGAGTGCAGAGACGGTCACCGCCTCCAGCCCGCGCGTGCGCCGCAAGGTCCGCGAGGGTGTCGTGGTGAGCGACAAGATGGAGAAGACCGTGGTGGTCCTCGTCCAGGAGAAGAAGCCCCATCCCCTCTACAAGAAGGTGGTGACCCACAGCCGGCGCTTCAAGGTCCACGACGAGCAGAACGCCTGCGCAGTCGGTGATCGGGTCCGCATCGCCGAGACCCGTCCCCTCTCGCGGGAGAAGCGCTGGCGCGTGGCGGAGATCGTCGAAAAGGCGAAGTGACGTGATCCAGCAGGAGACCGTCCTCAAGGTGGCGGACAACAGCGGAGCCCGAGAGCTGCTCTGCATCCGCGTGCTGGGAGGCAGCTATCGCAAGTACGGGTCGGTCGGAGACATCATCGTCGGCACCGTCAAGGTGGCGCAGCCGAATGCGCAGGTCAAGAAGGGTGACGTGGTCAGGGCGGTCATCGTCCGCACGGTGCAGCCCTTCCACCGGCCCGACGGAAGCCAGATCCGCTTCGATGAGAACGCCGCGGTGCTCATCAATCCGCAGAACAACCCCCGGGGGACGCGCATCTTCGGACCGGTGGCTCGCGAGCTGCGGGAGCGGAACTTCATGAAGATCGTCTCGCTGGCCCCGGAGGTGCTCTAGATGGGTCCGAACGGGATCGCCGCGCGTCGCCGAGCTCAGGCCGCCCGGCGGATCAGAATGGAGCTTCTCCATCGCGGCTGGGCCCGCGGCGAGACGCGCGCTCTCGATATCAGGAGCGGCGACACCGTCGAGGTGATCGCCGGCAAGGATCGAGGCAAGCGGGGGACCGTGGAGCGAGTGATCCCCGACCGCCAGCGCATCGTGGTGCAGGGCGTCAATCTGATGAAGCGGCATACCCGAGCCAACGTCGCCGGCAACGTGCAGGGCGGCATCGTCGACTTCAACGCGCCGATCCCTTACAGCAACGTCCAGCTCGTCTGCAACCATTGCGACAAGCGCACCCGGATCGCCCACCAGGTGACCCCCGAGGGGACGCGGGTGCTGCTTTGCAAGAAGTGCGGCGAGCGGATCGAGAGGATCAAGGTCTGATGACCGCCCCCGCCCCCGCGCTTCCGCGGCTGCGCTCTCACTATCAGGAGAAGGCTGTCCCCGAGCTGGTCCGCCAGTTCCGCTACGCCAACTCGATGCAGGTACCCCGCGTCGTGAAGGTGGTGGTCAACATCGGGCTCGGCGAGGCGATCCAGAACGCCCGGGCCATCGACGCGGCGGTGGCCGACATCAAGACGATCACCGGCCAGGCGCCGGTCGTGGTGCGGGCCCGGAAGTCGGTGGCCGCCTTTAAGCTCCGCGCCGGGATGCCCATCGGCGTGCGGGTAACCCTCCGCCGCGACCGGATGTGGTACTTCCTGGACAAGCTCCTGAACGTGGCCCTGCCCCGGATCCGCGACTTTCGCGGCGTCGAGCCCAAGGCTTTCGACGGACACGGCAACTACACGCTGGGGCTGCGCGAGCAGCTCGTCTTCCCGGAGATCGACTACGACAAGATCGACAAGCTGCGCGGCCTCGAAGTGTCCATCGTCTCCACGGCGAGGACCGACGACGAAGGCCGCGCTCTCCTCACCCAGCTGGGAATGCCGTTCCGGACATGATGAGTAGAAACCAGGTCAGGACAGGTGCACTGTGGCCAAGAAATCGCTGATCGCCAAATCCCTGCGTCCGCCGCGCTTCCGGAGTCAGAAGCACAATCGCTGTGCCCTCTGCGGACGTCCGCGCGCATACATGCGCAAGTTCGGCATGTGCCGGATCTGCTTCCGAGGCCTGGCTTCCATGGGGCAGATTCCGGGCGTCAAGAAGAGCTCGTGGTGAGACGATGAGCAGCGACACCATTGCCGACATGCTGACCCGGATCCGCAACGCGAACCTGGCCAACCATCGCACCGTGAGCTTCTCCGCCAGCCGGATGAAGGTGGAGATCGCCCGCGTCCTCAAGGAGGAGGGCTTCATCGCCGATTTCGCCCCCTCCGGCGAGGGGACCCAGGAGATCATCACCATCACCTTCAAGCCACGGAGCCCGGAGGGAAGGGCGCTCAGCGGGCTGCGCCGGATCAGCCGGCCGGGCCTGCGCGTCTACACCCGGAAGTCGGATATTCCCCGGGTCCTCGGCGGGCTCGGGGTGGCCGTGATCTCGACGAGCCAGGGCCTCATGACCGGTCAGCGGGCCCAGCGGCTCGGGCTGGGCGGCGAAGTCGTCGCCTTCGTATGGTGAGCTCATGTCGAGAATCGGCCGGCGCCCCATCCCCGTCCCCTCCGGTGTGGAGGTGACCCTGACCGGCGCTCACCTCGCTGTCGCCGGCGCCCGCGGCACCCTGGAGCGGAGCCTGCCGCCGGCAATGGAGGTGCGCCTGAGCGACGGCGTCATCGAGGTGCGGCGGCCGAGCGACAGCTCGGTTCACCGCTCCCTGCACGGGCTGACCCGGACCCTTGTCGCCAACATGGTGGAGGGGGTGAGCGCGGGGTTCGCCAGGCAGCTGGAGCTGGTCGGGGTCGGCTTCCGTGCCGCCAAGCAGGGTTCCGACCTCGTCCTCACCGTCGGGTACTCGCATCCCATCCGCTACACGCCTCCTGAGGGGGTGAGCATCGAGGTGCCCGTCCCGACCCAGATCACGGTGAGCGGGGCGGACAAGGAGGCGGTCGGACAGGTGGCGGCCAAGATCCGCTCCTTCCGCCGCCCGGAGCCGTACAAGGGGAAGGGCATCATGTACCGAGGAGAGCGAATCCGGCGCAAGGCCGGGAAATCCGGCAAGGCCGGCAAGGGGAAGTAGGCAGCGCCATGTACACGAAGCACGATCGCGAGAGGGCACGGCTGCGGCGGCACCGCCGGGTGCGCAAGCACGTCCGCGGTACCCCGGCCCGCCCCCGGCTCTGCGTGCACCGCAGCCTCCATCACATCAGCGCCCAGGTGATCGACGACAGCGCGGGACGGACCCTCGCCGCCGCCTCGACTCTCGAGCCGGACGCTGCCGAGCGGATCAAGGGGAGCCGGAGCACGGCGGCGGCCGCGGCGGTGGTCGGCGAGCTGGTGGCGGCGCGGCTGCTCACGGGTGGGGTCACCCGGGTTGTCTTCGACCGCGGCGGCTACCTCTATCACGGGCGCGTGGCCGCCCTCGCTGATGCCGCGCGCCGGGCAGGTCTCGAGTTCTAGGAGCCTCACGGAATGGCAATGCGGATGGACCGGCGCGACGACCGCGGGGGCGACCGCGGCTCGGAGCTGGTCGAGAAGATCGTCTCCCTCAACCGGGTGGCCAAGGTGGTGAAGGGCGGTCGCCGCTTCTCCTTCAGCGCCCTCGTCGTCGTCGGCGATGGGCAGGGACGGGTGGGCGTCGGGCTGGGCAAGGCGGGTGAGGTACCCGACGCCATCCGCAAGGGGGTGGAGGACGCGCGCAAGCACATGATCGCGGTGCCCCTGGTCGGACGCACCATCCCTCACGACGTCCGCTACAAGCTGGGGGCCGCCAAGGTGCTCCTGCGCCCCGCGGTTCCGGGGACGGGAGTGATCTCCGGCGGCGCTATGCGGGCGGTCGTCGAGGCCGCGGGCATCCACGACATCCTCACCAAGTCGCTGGGGAGCAACAACCCGATCAACGTGGTCCGGGCGACCATCGCGGCCCTGGCGAGCATGCGCACCCTCCGCCAGGTGGCCGCCCTCCGCGGCCGGCAGCCGGAGGAGATAGTGGGGCGGCGGCGGGCCGCCCAGATGCTCGGCGAACGCGCTGCGACCCAGGTCGCGGAGGCGGGATGAGCGAGATTCGCGTCACCTATCGCAAGAGCGCGATCGGGTACGCCCACGACCAGAAGGCGACCATCGCCGCCCTCGGGCTGCGCCGCCTCCACCAGACCGTGGTCCACGAGGACACGCTCGCGCTGAGGGGGATGCTGCGCAAGGTGCGCCACCTGGTGAGCGTCGACGGGATCCCCGCGGACTCCCAGGCTGCTTTGGCCCGCATCGCGAGTCCCGCCGCGGACGACGGGGCCGGCGCGCCGCCCGCGCGTTCCGGAGCGCACCGAGCCGCTTCCGGAGGAGTGAAGCCGTGAGAGTCCACGAGCTGCACGCTCCGGCCGGCAGCCACCGCCAGGGCCGCCGGATCGGGCGCGGCATCGCCGCCGGTCAGGGCAAGACCTCGGGGCGAGGCCAGAAGGGGGCCGGCGCTCGCGCCGGCGCCAAGGTGCCGCGCGGCTTCGAGGGCGGGCAGATGAAGATCACCCAGCGTCTCCCCAAGCTACGCGGTTTCGCCAACCGGTGGCGCACGGAGTTCGCCGCCATCAACGTCGGCAAGCTCAACCGCTTCCCCGAGGGCTCGATCGTCGACGGTGCGGCGCTGGCCGCTCGGGGCCTCCTGCGCCATCCCGGAGAGAGGGCGAAGCTGCTCGCCGCGGGCGAGGTGAGGGTGGCGGTCACCGTCCGTGTGCATCGGGCTTCGGCGGCGGCGCGTCGCGCCGTCGAGGCCGCCGGCGGCAGGGTCGAGCTCCTCGAACAGGCTCCCGAGGGCCCTTCCGCCGACCGTGCGAGGAGCGACGCGATGGCGGCCGGGGCCGGGCCGGCGCGAGTTGCCGAACCGGCGGAGGGGGAGGGGACTGAGGCATGAGCCTCCTCCAGGCGCTCGCCAAGGCGATGCGGATCCCGGAGTTGCGCCGCAAGCTCCTCTTCACCGTCCTCCTGCTGCTCGCTTTCCGCCTCCTCGCCAGCCTCGCTCTTCCCGACGTCAAGGGAGCGGCGCTGAATGACCTCCTCAACAACAACTCGCTGCTCAGCCTCCTCACCCTCTTCAGCGGCAGCAGCAGCGGGACGGGCTTCTCGATCGTCGGCCTGGGGCTCAATCCCTACATCAACGCCACCATCATCATGCAGCTGATGACGGTGGTCTCCGTCCGCCTCAAGGAGCTCTCCAAGGAGGGGGAGATCGGGCGCAAGCGGATCACCCGGTACACGCGCTGGCTGACCGTCCCCCTGGCGGCGATCCAGGCCTACGGCTACTTGGCACTCTTCACCAATCCTGGCGCCACGTCGGCAGGAGCCATCATCTCCAACCCGACGGTCACCCAGACGGTCACCGACATCCTCGTGCTCACCGCCGGCTGCATCATCTCCATGTGGTTCGGCGAGCTGATCACCGAGTACGGGGTGGGCAATGGCGTCTCCCTCATGATCTTCGCGGGGATCATTGGCCGGGGCATCCCGGCCATCCTCGGCTACGCACCGGGAGGAAACGGCGGCAATGCCGCGCGCCTCGCCGCCATGGCGATCATCGCGCTCATCGTCACCGCCGGGATCATCGAGGTCCAGCAGGCCCAGCGGAACGTCCCCATGCAGTCCGCCCAACGCGTTCTCAATCCGCGCACGGGTATGGCGTCGATGGGTGGACGAAGGAACTTTCTTCCCCTCCGGGTCAATACGGCCGGGGTCATCCCCATCATCTTCGGCATCTCGATCATGTACATGCCCCAGATCTTCGGCAACCTGTTTTCCTCGGCGGGAGGCTGGGTCGGGACCGCCTCGACGTGGATCCGGACGTACTGGAACCCGATCGGCGGTCAGCCCATCATCGACGTCCTCTACAACGCTGTGTACTTCATGCTCATCCTCGGCTTCACCTACTTCTACACGGCGGTGGTCTTCGACCCCAACGATGTCGCCGACAACCTCAAGAAGTCGTCGACCTTCATCCCGGGGATCAGGCCGGGCCGGCAGACGGCGGAGTATCTGGGCCGGGTGATGGGCCGGATCACTCTGGCCGGCGCCATCTTCCTGGCCGTCATCACAGTCATCCTACCGCTGGCGACGAGCTGGCTCACCGGCGTGCCGACCACCCAGTTCCTGCTCGGAGGGACGGCGATCCTCATCGTCGTCGGTGTGGCCCTCGACACCATGAAACAGATCGAGACTCAGCTACTCATGCGCCAGTACAAGGGATTCCTCAGGTGATCATCGTTCTCTTCGGGCCTCCCGGCGGCGGCAAGGGGACGCAGGCGGATCGGCTCTCCGAGGTCATCGGCACTCCCCACGTCTCCACGGGAGAGATCCTCCGCGCCGAGGTGGCACGCGGCACCGATCTCGGTCGCGAGGCCCATCCCAGCATGGAAAGCGGGGCGCTCGTCCCGGACTCCCTGATGATCCGCATCATCGAGAGCCGGCTCGCCGAGCCGGACGCCGAGCGGGGCGTGATCCTCGACGGCTTCCCTCGCACGGTGGCCCAGGCCGAGGCCCTCGACGCCATGCTGGAGCGCAACGGCCGGGCCGTCTCCGTCGTCGTCTCCCTCGAGGTGCCGCTACCCGTCCTCAAGCAGCGGGTGCTGGGGAGGGCGCGCATCGAGGGCCGCGAGGACGACACTGAGGAGGCGTTCACCCGGCGCATGGACGTCTACGAACGGGAGACGGCGCCGGTCATCGAGCACTATCGGAGCGCCGGGATGCGCATCGAGGCGATCGACGGCTCCCCGGCGGTGGAGGAGGTGACGGAGCAGGTCCTCGCCGTCCTGGGCAGCGTGCCGAGCGGAGGCCCGGCGGCTTCAGGGAGCCTGCGGTGAAGCCGGTGGAGAGCTTCCGCCGCAAGCGGCCCGATGAGATCGAGAAGATGCGCGAGGCGGGGCGGATCCTCGGCGGCTGCCTGGCCCATCTCGCCGCCCTGGTGCGGCCGGGCATCACCGGTCTCGACCTGGACGGCGAGGCGGAGACCTTTATCCGCGACCACGGCTGCGTCCCCGGCTTCATCGGCTACAACGGCTACCCGAAGTCTCTGTGCGTCTCCATCAACGACCAGGTGGTCCACGGCATCCCGAGCGGCGCCGTCATCGAGGAGGGGGACCTCGTCTCCCTCGACTGCGGGTTGATCCGAGACGGCTGGTGGGCGGATTCGGGGCTCTCGGTGGGCGCGGGTGAGCCGGACACCGAGGTCAAGCGGCTCCTCGGAGTAACGCAGGAGGCGCTGCGCCGCGGCATCGCGGCCGCCCGGCCGGGCGGCTACATCGGGGACATCGGCCATGCGGTCCAGAGCTTCGTCGAGGCGGCCGGGTTCTCGGTGGTGCGCCAGTACGTGGGGCACGGGATCGGCCGCAACATGCACGAGGCACCCCAGGTCCCGAACTACGGACGGCCGGGGACAGGCAACCCGCTCAAGCCAGGTCTGGTGATCGCCATCGAGCCGATGGTCAACGCCGGGAAGGCCGACACCCGGGTTCTCGATGACGGCTGGACGGTCGTGACCGCCGACGGCCGGCGGTCCTGCTACTTCGAGCACACGGTGGCCATCACGGAGGCTGGGCCTGAGGTGCTGACCCTTCGCTCCCAACCCGCCGAGGTGGCGGCGGCGGGGGAACGGGGGTGAGGGGGCCCGGGGTCCTTCGTTTGGCGGGCGGTCACCGCCTGGTATACTCAGCGGCCGTGGCTGCTCGGCAGCCCGATTCGGCGTGCCCGAGGCTGCGGGCTGGCGAGCTGCTTGGGGTGCGGGCGACGGAGCCCCTCCCGGATGCGCTCTCACGGGTCGAGCTGACGAGGGGACACGCGGTCCAGAGCCACGGTGTGGGATCGCCCCGGAGTGGGAAAGCAAGACGATGAAGGTACGAGCCTCGGTGAGGAAGATCTGTGAGAACTGCAAGATCATCAAGCGTCACGGTGCGGTCCGGGTCATCTGCGTGAACCCGAAGCACAAGCAGCGGCAGGGCTAGGGCATGGCACGGATTGCCGGTGTCGACGTCCCCCGCGACAAGCGGATCGAGGTCGCCCTCACCTACATCTATGGGATCGGGACCACCACCTCCAAGCGCATGCTGAGCCTGGCCCAGGTCTCGCCTGACACCCGGTCCCGAGAGCTGACCGACGCTCAGGTCGCCCGGCTGCGCGACGTCATCGCCAAGCAGCTCCAGGGCCGCGTGGAGGGCGACCTGCGTCGCCAGGTGGCCCTCAACATCAAGCGGCTCATGGAGATCGGCACCTACCGAGGGCTGCGCCATCGCCGCGGGCTTCCCGTGCGCGGACAGCGCACCCGTACCAACGCCCGCACCCGGCGAGGCCCAAAGAAGACCGTCGGGGTCCGCCGCAAGAAGAAGTAGATGGCGAAGAAGAAGGTCGTTCGCACGCGCCGCCGAGAGCGGAAGAACATCGCGGTCGGTCACGCCCACATCCTGGCGACGTTCAACAACACCATCGTCAGCCTCACCGACATGCAGGGGAGCGTCATCGCCTGGGGGTCGGCGGGAGGGCAGGGCTTCAAGGGCTCGCGCAAGTCGACACCGTTCGCCGCCCAGGTCACCGCCGAGGCGACCGCCCGGCGCGCCCAGGAGCATGGCCTCAAGTCCGTGGAGATCTTCGTCAAAGGGCCGGGGGCGGGGCGGGAGGCGGCCATCCGCAGTCTCCAGGCCTCCGGGCTGGAGGTCACGGCGATCACCGACGTGACGCCGATCCCGCACAACGGCTGCCGGCCTCCGAAGCGGCGCAGGGTCTAGCCATGGCCAACCAATCCGGAGCGGTCTGCCGCCTCTGCCGCCGCGAGGGCGTCAAGCTCTTCCTCAAGGGCTCCAAGTGCTACACGAGCTGCACGTTCGAGAAGCGCAACGCGCTTCTGCCCGGCCAGCACGGCCTGGCCCGGCGGCGCAAGGCGAGCGACTACGGCATCCAGCTGCGCGCCAAGCAGCGGGCGCGACGCCTGTACGGGGTGATGGAGAGGCAGTTCCGGCACTACTTCGATCGCGCAGAGCGCTCCACGGGAGTGACCGGTACGGTGCTTCTCCAGCAGCTGGAGCGCCGCCTCGACAACATCGTCTACCGGTTGGGGTTGGCGGCGTCGCGCCGCGAAGCGCGTCAGCTGGTGAGCCACCGCCACTTCGCCGTCAACGGAAGAATCAGCAACGTCGCGTCGATGCAGCTCCGTCCGGGAGACACCATCTCCGTTCGCGAGCGGAGCCGCAGCCTGGAGCGCATCCAGAACGCGCTCACCCTCCTGCAGAGCCGCAGCGTCCCGGACTGGCTTTCGGTCGACGCCGACAAGCTGCAAGGGACGGTGATCCGTCTCCCCGAACGCGAGGAGATGGAGATGATCGTCGACGAACAGCTGATCGTCGAGTACTACAGCCGATGAAGTCGACGGCGCTCATTTCCGTCCAGCTCTGCGCCAGCTTCATGCTGCGAAGACGCCGGGCCGTGGGGCCGCCGCCGGTCACCCACGTCAGTGCCCGCGCTTGGCGCGGTGGCCTCGACCCCAACCGCCGGACCGAGTCGCTCATTCATGGCAGGAGAGCGCTGACGGATGAGCCTTACGCCGCCTTCGGGGGCTACCCCCGAGGCGCTGCTCGCTTCCTTGATCTGAACGGCCTGAGCGCCGTCTTTCCCTTGGAGAACGGATAACCGATGATTGAAGCCCCTACAGCACCGATCGTTCGCGAGCTCGAGAGCACCGCCAACTACGGGCGGTTCGAGGTCGAGCCGTTGGAACCGGGCTTCGGCACCACCCTGGGGAACTCGCTGCGGCGAGTCCTTCTGTCCTCGCTCCCCGGCGCCGCGGTCACCTCGGTGGCCATCGACGGAGTCAGCCACGAGTTCAGCGTCATCCCCCATGTCAAGGAAGATGTGACCGAGATCCTCCTGAACCTCAAGTCGCTGGCGGTCGTATGCCACAGCAACAACCCGGTGCGCTGCGTCCTCGATGTGCGCGGTGCCAAGGTGGTGACCGCCGCAGACATCGAGTGTCCCAGCGACGTGGAGATCAAGAATCCCGACCTCTACATCTGCACCCTCGACGGTGCCAAGGCACAGCTGCGCATGGACATCATGGTGGAGCGTGGCAAGGGGTACGTCACCGCCGAGCGCAACAAGAAAGAAGGACAGCCGATCGGCGTCATGCCGATCGACTCCATCTTCACGCCGGTGCGCAAGGCCAACTTCACGGTGGAGAAGACCCGTGTGGGCCAGGAGACGGAGTGGGACAAGCTGCTCGTCGAGGTCTGGACCGACGGCACCATCCAGCCCGTCGAGGCGGTGAGCCAGGCGGCTGCGCTCTTCACCGAGCACCTCGATCTCTTCGTTCGCTTCGGGGACAGCCTGGCCGCGCCGGTGGCCCGCCAGCAGCGTGGCAACGACCTGCCGAGCCGGCTCGCCGACGTGCCTATCGAGGACCTCGAGCTCTCGGTGCGCGCTCTCAACTGCCTCAAGGCCAACGACGTGACCAAGGTCGGACAGCTCGTCGCTATGCGCCAGGAGGAGCTGCTCACCCTGCGCAACTTCGGTCAGAAATCACTCGACGAGATCAGGGAGAAGCTGGTGGAGCGCGGCTTCGTGACCTCCGAGGAGCTGGAGACGCTCTTCCAGCCCTCGCAGCGGTAGGGTGGACGCGGAGACAGCATGCGTCATCGCAAGGCTGGTCGTAAGTTCGGCCGGAGCGCCGCCCATCGTGAGGCAATGACCAGGAACCAGCTCACCGAGCTGCTCCGGCACGGGCGAATCACCACCACCGAGGCCAAGGCCAAGGAGCTGCGCCGGTGGGTGGAGCGGGCCATCACCGACTCGCGGACCAACGACCTCAACGCCCGCCGCAAGATGGCCACCTGGGTCACCGATCGCGAGGTCAGCAACAAGGTCTTCACCACGTACCGCGAGCGCTACTTCGGGTCGGGGGAGCCGCGCCCCGGTGGATACACCCGGGTCATCAAGCTCGGTCCCCGTACCGGCGACGCCGCCCCCATGGCCATCATCGAGATGGTGGGAACCGAGCTCTGAGATGGCGACGTACCGGCTCACTCTGGAATACGACGGTGCCGGCTTTCACGGCTGGCAGCGCCAGCCCGGGGCCCGGACCGTGGAGGGCGAGCTGCGTGAGGCGCTGCGCCGCCTGGGCTGTTCCGCACCGCTCCTCACGGCGGCCTCGCGCACCGATGCCGGGGTGCACGCCCACGGCCAGAGCGTGGGGCTTCACACCGAGCGCGACTGGGAGCCGGACACCCTGCGCCGCGCCCTCTGCGCGCTTCTTCCCACCGACGTGACGGTGAGCGCCATCAGCGCCGCTCCCGAGGGATTCCATGCACGGCACGACGCGCTGGCGCGGACGTACCGCTACCTCGTCGTGCCCCGCCGTGTCCCCCTCGCGCGCCGATACGCGTGGGAGGTCCCCGGCCAACTGGACCTCACCTCCATGCGCCGAGGTGCCGCTCTCATCCGGGGGCGCCACGACTTCGGTGCCTTCGGACGGGCGCCGAACCCGAGCGGGACCACGGAACGCACGGTGTACGAGGTCTCGGTGCGCCTCGTTTCGGGAATCGGCGGGGGCGAGCGCTTCAGCGCCGTCATCATCGAGGTGAGCGCCGACGCCTTCCTCCACGGCATGATGCGGGGGATCGCGGGGGCCCTCGTCGCCGTCGGCCGGGGGCAGCGCGACATCGCCTGGCTGGAGAAGGTGCTGCGCAGCTCCGACCCGGCGCTGGCCCGGATCACGGTTGCGCCGGCCCGGGGCCTCCATCAGTGGCAGGTGACGTACCCATGATCACCGCTCAGCGCACCCCCATGGCCAAGCCCGGGAGCCTCGCCGACCGCTGGTACCTGGTGGACGCGCGCGGCCAGACGTTGGGGCGGCTCGCCGTGAACATCGCGCGCATCCTGCGCGGCAAGCACCGGCCGCAGTTCACCCCTCACATCGTCACCGGCGAGCACGTCATCGTCGTCAACGCCAGGGACATCGTGGTCACAGGGGGGAAGGCGCGGCAGAAGCGGTACGCCCGCTACTCGGGCTATCCAGGTGGGCTCAGGACGCGCACCTACGAACAGCAGGCGGCGCGCGACCCCACCTACGCGTTGCGCCACGCGGTGCGCGGCATGCTCCAGCACAACACGCTGGGGGCCGAGATGCTGCGCCGCCTCCGCGTCTACGCCGGCCCGGAGCACCCCCACGAGGCCCAGCAGCCCACCCCGATCAGCTTCGGCGAGCTTGGAGAGATCATCGTTGGCAACCACTGAGACGCGACGCAGAGAGGAACGGGAGCCCAAAGCTGCGGCTGCCGGCGGGGTAGCGCCGGCTGCGCACTACTACTACGCCACCGGCAGGCGGAAGTCGGCGGTGGCTCGGGTGCGCCTCACCCCCGGTGAGGGAACCCTGCTCATCAACGGCCACTCCCCGAGCGAGTACTTCGGTCGCCGCGATCTGGAAACGGTGGTGACCCAGCCGCTCCGCCTCACCGACGCCGTGGACCGCTACTCGGGGAGCATCAAGGTCGAGGGTGGTGGCGTCGCCGGACAGGCCGGCGCCGTCTGCCACGGGATCGCCCGCGCTCTGGTGGTGGCCGACCCCGAGCTGCGCATGACGCTCAAGCGGGCGGGCCTCCTCTCCCGCGACGCGCGCGAGAAGGAGCGCAAGAAGTACGGGCTGAAACGCGCCCGCAAGGCACCGCAGTACACGAAGCGCTAGCTCACGAGGGGCCGACCGCCATGCGGGCGTGAGGATCTCGGTGGCAGGGTGGGGTCGCAGGCAGGAAGGCCGTCGATGACCCGCGTTGCTCTCGTGCACGATTGGTTGGATAGACCCATGGGAGGCGGGGAGCGCGTGCTCCTCGAGCTCGCCGCCATGTACCCCGAGGCCCCCGTGTACACGCTGCTCTTCGATCCGACCCGCTTCGAGGGGCGCCTCGACCCGGCGCGGATCCGGACCTCGTGGCTGCAGCGCCTCCCGGGCGGGCTGCGCCGGCGGCCCCGCCTCCTCCTCCCCCTCATCCCCAGAGCCGTCGAGGCCTGGGACTTCACGGCCTACGAGGTGGTGCTCTCCAGCTCCGTGGCCTTCGTCAAGAACGTCCGCACTCCGGCGTCGGCTCTCCACGTGAGCTACTGCCACGCGCCGATGCGCTTCGCCTGGGACTACTGGCCCCGCTACCTGGACGAGATGCGACCAGGGCCGGTCCGGCGCCTCGCCGTCACCGCCCTCGTCTCCCGCATCCGGCGCTGGGACCTGGCCGGCAGCAAGCGCGTCGACACCTGGATCGCCAACTCGGAGACAACGGCGGCGAGACTGCGCAAGTACTACCGGATCGAGGACGTGGCGGTCGTCCATCCCCCCGTCGACGTCTCCGGGCTGCGCGGCCCGCAACGGGTGGAGAGAGGCGCCGACTTCGTCACCCTCAGCACCCTGACCGAGTACAAGCGCATCGACCTCGCGGTGCGTGCCTTCACCGCCTCCGGGCGGCCGCTCACGGTGATCGGGGACGGTCCCGACCGCCGCCGTCTGGAGCGGCTCGCCGGACCGACGGTGCGCTTCGCCGGCCATCTCAATGATGCGGAGCGGGCGTGCGCGCTGCGCAGTGCCCAGGCGCTCGTCTTCCCGGGCGAGGAGGATTTCGGGATCGCCGCCGTCGAGGCCCTGGCGTGCGGGACCCCGGTCATCGCCTATGCCCGCGGCGGGGTCACCGAGATCGTGAGCGACGGGCGCACCGGCGTGCTCTTCGCCGAGCAGACCGTGGAGGGAGTGAACGCGGCGGTCGATCGCCTCCTCGGCCTCCGCTTCGCCGAGGCGGATGTCGCCGCCGCCGCGGAGAAGTTCGCGGCGCCCCGCTTCCGGGAGGCGGTGGCCCGGATCGTTGACGCGGCCCTCGACGCTCGGCGGCGCCGGTGAGGCCAGGCGAGGCCGGCGAGCCGACCTCTCCCGTCGGGGCGGACCCGGCACGGGGAAGGCCGCGCATCCTGGGCGCCCCGGTCGATCCCCTCACCATCGCCGAAGCGGTGGATCGAATCGCCGCTCACGCCGCCGACCCGCAAAGCCCCGCCGTGTTCGTGCTCAAGCCCTACGTCGAGTTCTTCGGGCCGCGGGCGACCCCGGAGGTGCGCGCGGCGTTCGCCCGAGCCTGGCTGTGCCTCGCCGACGGTGTCGCCCTCCAGTGGGCGACGGCCTATGCGCAAGGCGGACGCCACGAGATCGCCGACCTCCTCCGCAGCCTGGCGGCGATCGTGCTTCGCCCCAGCTCCGTGGCCAGCGTGCTCCCCGAGCGGGTGGCGGGGGTCACCTTCACCCTGGCCCTGCTCGAGCGCTGCGAGGAGCGTGCCCTCAGCGTCTTCCTCATCGGATCGCCCAAGCGCAGCAGCATCGAGCACACCGCGCGGCACCTGGAGCAGCTGTTCCCCGGGCTGCGGATCACCGGGACGTCCCCGGGTCGTGTCGGCGGGGTAGGCGAGGCGAGGATCCTCGAGGCCATCGAGCGTGTCCGCCCGGATGTCGTTCTCGTGGGTCTGGGCTTCCCGCTCCAGGAGCAGTTCATGCTGCACGCCACCGACCGTCTCACCCACGGCGTCCTCATCGGCGAGGGCGGCAGCTTCGATTTCCGCGAGCTCGGCGGCACCATCGCCCGCGCCCCGGCCTGGGTGCGCGGCGTGGGGCTGGAGTGGTTGTGGCGGCTGGCCCGGGAGCCGCGACGGGTGGTCCGGCAGGCCGCCATCCCCGGCTTCGTCATCCGCGTCCATCACCAGGCCGCTCGTGAGGAGTGAGGGAGGCGGCATCGGGCCGCCCGTGGGCTCACCGTCACGGCGGTGTGGCCGGCCGCGCAGCGGTCCCATGGGACACTGCGGGGGATGCTCAGCGTCATCGTCCCAGCCTTCAACGAAGCGGCTCGCCTCCCGGCCACCCTGCACCGGCTCCACCAGTATCTGGACGAGACGGAGGCCGACTACGAAGTCATCGCCGTCGACGACGGCTCGGTGGACGGCACCGCCGACCTCGCCCTGCAGATCGCCGCCGGCTGGCCCCGGCTCCGGGTGCTCCGCCTCCTCGAGAACAGGGGCAAGGGATGGGCGGTGCGGGCCGGGATGCTGGCCGCCCGGGGCGAGCTCCGCCTCTTCACCGACGCGGACCTCAGCACCCCGATCGAGGAGCTGTCCAAGCTCCGGGAGCGGATCTGTGGCGCCACCCAGGTGGCGATCGCCTCACGGGCGCTCCCCGAATCGCGGATCGCGATCCACCAGCCCCGCCACCGGGAGATGATGGGCCGGAGCTACAACCGTCTCCTTCAGCTCCTCGCTCTCCCCGGGTTGCAGGACACCCAGTGCGGCTTCAAGCTCTTCACCGCCGCGGCGGCGGTGGGCTGCTTCGAGCCGCTGCGCACACCGGGCTTCGGCTTCGATGCCGAGGTGCTGCTGCGTGCCCGCCGGCTGGGGTGGCAGATTGCCGAGGTCGGCGTTTCCTGGCACCACGCGGAGAACTCGCGGGTCAGCGCCCTCCGCCACTCCACGGTCACCTTCGTCGACCTCCTCCGCTTGCGCCTTCAGCGCGATTGAGCTTTCCGGATCACCGAGTGGCCATGTACCCTTGCCACTCGTGAGCGTGGGAGGGCAGGTGCTCGAGGTGTCGCCGACGCCGCTCGCCGACCTGCGCCGGATGCTCGAGGGGCGGCTGAGCGAGCTGCGGGCGGGGACGGTGGCCCTCGACACGGAGATGCTGGACACGGAGGCGGAGCGGCGCCGGGTGCGGCGCGCGCTCACCCAGGCGGAGGAGGCGCGGGCGGAGACGCTGGCCCACCATCGGCTCTTTCGCGACGAGCTGGTGCTCGGCGCCTGCCGGGAGAGCCGCGACCTCTACGTGCGGCACCAGCTCCTCGAGGCCCGCCTCGCCGGGCTGGGCGAGCGCCGTGAGGGTCTGCGCAGGGACGCCGAGCAGATCGGCGAGCTCCTCGATCGGGTCGCCGGGCTGGCGGCGGACCCGATTCTGCGGGCGGCCGATTGGGACGATCCTCGAATCCTCTGCCGGCGAGCGGAACGGCAGCTCCTCCGGCTCATCGACATTGACCACGGAGCCGTGGCCGGGCAGCTCTTCGAGGGACCGATGGAAGACCTCGCCGACCTGATGCTCGCTGTCGAGCTGGTCGGTCGGAGGGTGGGCCTCGTCCCCGACGCCACCGTGGCCGGGGAGATCGCCCAGTGCGGAGCGGCGACGCGACGGGCCGTGGCCGCAATGCAGCGTGTCCTCCACCAGCTGAGCCCCCTGGAGATCGCCACCCAGGGTCTCGTCGCGGCGCTCCGCAGGGCGGCCGCCGACCTCGCCGGTGAGGTGGGGGTCGACCTCCACGTGGTGGGTGCGGAGCAGGGCCTCCTCCCCAAGGTGGCGCTGGCCTCCTTCCGGGTCGTCGTTGAAGCCATCGACAATGCCTGCCGGCATGGCCGCGTCGACGCCGTCAAGGTGGTGATCTCCTTCGCGCCGGGCCGCCTCCAGGTTCTTGTCGCGGACGAGGGAGAGGGGTTCGATGTGGGGGGGACGGAGGCGCGATTGGGTCGCATGGGGGCTCTCGGCCTCATCGGGATGCGGGAGAGAGCGGAGAACGCCGGGGGCCACCTGGAGATACGCAGCGCCCCCGGGGTGGGCACGGAGATCAGGGCGATCTTCGACACCGGCTGGGTCTGACGGCGCCGAAGCCGGAGCGACAGCACCTCCGGGCGGTGATCTGTGCGCGCGAGCTCAGGAGGCAGCGGCCGCGGCGACCCGGTAGCGGCCCACGTCGGGGCGCCCGGGACGGGCTCGCTTCAGCTCGTAGAAGGTGTCGTCGGTCAGCAGCCAGGCGACGCGGTCCCACAGGGCACCGGCATCCTCGCCGCTGAGCCGCGTGTCGACGATGGGACCAAAGATAGGCGGCGCGTCGCCGAGGACCAGGGCGGGGACGCCGAAGGCTCCGCGCTCGGCGATCTCCCGGTGCTCGTCCAGCAGCTCGGTCCGCGTCGTGGGATCATCGAGCGCTTGCTCGGCGAGGCCGGGGTCGAGGCCGGCGGCACGGAGGGCGCGGCGCAACGTCGCGGGAGCGTCGAGGGGCTCGCCGCGTTCATGGTGGGCTTCGCCGATCTCGGTGTAGATGCGGGCGATGGCGGCCTCGCCGCCCGCGCGGCGCCCGGCCACCATCACGCGAAGGGCGGTCTCGCTGGCAGCGTGGAAACGCCGATGCCTTGGGTCCTCCTCGTGGTCACGATTGATCTCAGCGAGGACAAAAAGCCTGGTCGTCACCCGTACCGGGCGCACCCTCTCCACCTCGACGAGCCAGCGGGAGGTGAGCCAGGCCCACGGGCAGGCGGGGTCGACGTGAATGGCAATCTCACTCCTTCCTTTCATGGCTCAAACGATACCAGCGGCGCGGAGCGTGGGTACCATCGTGGCGTGAGCGCCGCGACCTGCCGTCTCGAGACGGCCGACGGGACGGTGATCGCCGAGCACTGCGCCGTCGCCGACGGCTTCTGGCCCCGGTTCCGGGGGCTGATGGGGCGGACGTCGCTCTCCGAGGGGGAGGCACTCTGCCTCCAGGACTGCAACTCGATCCACATGTTCTTTATGCGCTTTCCCATCGACGTGGCCTTTGTCGACCGCGACGGCAGGGTGCTCCACCTCTGCCACGCGATCCGGCCGTGGCGAATCTCCCGAATGGTCTTCGGGGCCAAGGCGGCCGTCGAGCTTCCGGCTGGGACGCTGGGACGGCTGGGCATCAGTCGTGGTTCGATCGTGAAGCTCGTGGGGAGGGCTGCCGCGTGACGGGAGGACGAGAGATGCCAGCGATGATGTCGCCGCCCTTTGAAGAGCCGCCCAGAACCGGCCGGGAAGATTGCCGAGGGGATATGCCATGCGGATGAGCGTCGTCTTGAGGGATCCGATGCCCGGGGACACCCGTGCGTATGCCGAGGAGAAGCTGGGCCGGCTGGGGCGGCACGCCAGCCTCCACGACGTTCGCCTGACCGTGGGGCGGGAGGGGGGGTCCGGCCTCCCGCCGTCGCGGATATCGTCGTCCACCTGCACCACACACGCCTCGCCGCCAGCGGCCAGGCGCCGACGATTCGGGAGGCCATCGATCAGGCCGTCGACCGGGCCGATGAGCAGGTGCGTCGGCGGCAGGACCGGGTCGCCGAGCGCAAGGGGCAGATCGCAGCGAACGCTCGCCCGCCTCGACCCTGAGGCTTCGCGACGCCGGGCGGGCTGGGGGAGACTGTCCCTCCTCATCCGCCCCCCTGGCCGCGGCGAGGATTCGCGACGCCGGGCGGCTGGTACGATCCTCCACGGCTGCGGGCTGCCGGCCCCGGACCCTGGCTCCGGGTCGCGTGCCCGGTCCTTCCCCGCGTCATCATGAAAGCCTCATGGCTCTCCTCTCCAAGATCCTCGGCGATCCCCACAAGCGGGAGCTCAACCGTCATTTGCGAATGGTTGAGCAGATCAACGCGCTCGAGGAGGAGGTGAGCGGCCTCTCCGACGCGGAGCTGGCGGACAAGACCGTCGCGTTGCGGGAGCGGATCGGGTACACCGGGCCTGACCTCAGCTTCGGCCAGTCCTACACGGGCGCCTCGGCCGAGGAGGGGAAGGGGAGCTTGGCGAGCGGTCTGGACGGCGCCGGTCCTGAGGACGAGGACGCGATCGAGCGCGAGTTCGCCCGGCGGGAGGAGGAGGAGCGCGAAGCCGAGCGCGCCGAGCACCTCGACGACCTGCTGCCCGAGGCCTTCGCTGTGGTGCGCGAGGCATCCCGCCGCAAGATCGGGATGCGCCACTTCGACGTCCAGCTCATCGGGGGGATGGTCCTCCACGAGGGCAAGATCGCCGAGATGAAGACGGGCGAGGGCAAGACTCTCGTGGCCGTCCTCGCCCTCTATCTCAATGCCCTGGCGGGGCGCGGGGCCCATCTCGTCACCGTCAACGACTATCTGGCCCGCCGGGATGCCGGTTGGAACGCCCCCGTCTACCACTTCCTGGGGCTCAGCGTGGGAGTCATCGCCGGACAGGGGCTGTCGTATGTCTACGACCCGGAATACCTCGACGAGACCCACCCCGACAGCCGCCTGCAGCATCTGCGTCCCTGCGAGCGGCGCGAGGCCTACGCCTGCGACATCACCTACTCCACAAACAACGAGCTCGGTTTCGACTACCTGCGCGACAACATGGCGATGGTCCTCGACCAGTGCGTCCAGCGCCGCCTCCACTACGCCATCGTCGACGAGGTGGACTCCATCCTCATCGACGAGGCGCGGACCCCGCTCATCATCAGTGGTCAGGGCGGTGAGCCGACCGAGAAGTACTACACCTATGCCCGCCTCATCCCCCAGCTCGTGGCCGAAGACGACTACACGAACGACGAGAAGACCAAGTCGGTGACCCTCACCGACGAGGGAGTCGCCAAGATCGAGAAGTGGACCGGCATCGACAACGTCTACGACATCGAGCACGCCATGGAGGCCCACCAGATCAACCAGGCGCTGCGGGCCTGGGTCCACTACCAACGCGACCGCGACTACATCGTGCGCGACGGTGAGGTCATCATCGTCGACGAGTTCACCGGCCGAACCATGCCGGGACGGCGCTGGAGCGATGGGTTGCACCAGGCGATCGAGGCGAAGGAAGCCGTCCGGGTCCAGCAGGAGAACGTCACCCTCGCCACCATCACCTTTCAGAACTTCTTCCGCCTCTACCGCAAGCTGGCCGGCATGACCGGTACGGCCATCACTGAGGCCGAGGAGTTCGACAAGATCTACAAGCTCGAGGTGGTGCCCATCCCCACCAACATGCCGATGATCCGCCTCGACGAGGCGGACCTCATCTACAAGACGGAGGAGGCCAAGTACAAAGCGCTAGTCGACGACATCGAGGAGCGCAATGAGACGGGCCAGCCAATCCTCGTCGGCACCACCAGCATCGAGAAGTCCGAGCGGCTCTCCCGGATGCTGGAGAAGAAGGGCATCCTCCACAACGTGCTGAACGCCAAGCAGCACGAGCGGGAGGCGCAGATCATCGCCGAGGCCGGTCGGCCGGGGGCGGTGACCATCGCCACCAACATGGCTGGTCGGGGTACGGACATCGTGCTCGGTGAGGGGGTCGCCGACCTGGGCGGTCTCTACATCATCGGCACCGATCGCCACGAGTCGCGGCGCATCGACAACCAGTTGCGCGGCCGCTCGGGGCGGCAGGGCGACCCGGGAGAGTCGCGTTTTTACCTCTCGTTCGAAGACGACCTCATGCGGGTCTTCGGCGGCGAGCGCATCCAGGGGATCATGGAACGGCTGCGCATCGACGAGGGCGTCCCCCTGGAATCCAAGATGGTGTCACGCCAGATCGAAGGGGCCCAATCTCGCGTCGAGGGATATCACTTCGATACCCGGCGCAACATCGTCGAGTACGACGATGTCATGAACAAGCAGCGCGAGATCATCTATGGGGAGCGGCGCAAGATCCTCGAAGGCGTCGACACCAAGGCCAACTTCCAGGCGATGGTGGACCGCGTCGTCGCCGAGGAGGTGCCCACCTTCTGCGAAGGCCGCCATCGCGACAGCTGGGACATCGAAGGGCTGTGGAGGCGTATGCGGCAGATCGCCGGCGCGCAGCTTCCGCCCCTGGCGGAGGTGGACGTCGACGCGCTGGGGGAGACGGTTCCGGAGATCATTGAGACGCTGAGCGGTGAGCTGGTCGCTCTGCACGAGGAGGCGGAGACGAGGTACGGGTCGGAATGGATGCGTCGCGCGGAGCAGGAGGTGATGCTGCGCGTCATCGACGAGCGCTGGCGAACCTATCTCACGCAGATGGAGGCGCTGCGGGAGCAGATCGGCTTCCACGGTTACGGCCAGATGGACCCACTCGTCGAGTACAAGCAGGAGGCGTTCAGCTCTTTCCAGGAGCTGATGGGCGGGATCCAGCGCGACATCGTGGCCATGATGCTTCAGGTTCAGCCCGCGCCCCAGGTTTCGGTGCCGGCGGTGGCGCCGACCGAGGCGGCCGCCGCGGAGACAGCGCCCGCCTCACCGCGCGCCGACCGGGTGGGGGCAGGGCGGTCGGCGAACGGCGCGCCGGCGCAGGCCCCCGCTCCGCCAGCGGCGCGTCCCGCCGCGGCGGCGGCGAGCGGGGCACTGGCCCGGGCGAGCGCGGCGGGGACGGCGGAGCTGAAGGAGGCGAAGCCGTCAGTACCGGAGCCGCCCTTCCGCCCTGTCCCGTCCCGCGCCGCCGCGATCGCGGTCCCGGGTGTGGCTGGGCTGCCCTCGCAGACGCGGGTGCACAACGTCGTGGAGCGGTCGGCAGAGGGGACGCGGCGAGTCGACGGCTCCGCCGGTGGCAACGGCGGGGGGGCGCCGCGGAAGATGGGTCGCAACGAGCGCTGCTGGTGCGGTAGCGGCAAGAAGTACAAGTTCTGCCACGGGCGCTAGGGGAGAACGGGCGATGAGCTCGCCCGCGGTACGCTTCCTTCGTCTCGCACCCGGCAGCACCGTCTCCGCAGCCACGGTCGGGCTCCAGCCGCCCTCCAAGGCCAGGGCAGCTCTCCGGCAGTGCGAAGGCGCGCCGTATTGAGGGAAGCGGGGAGGGTCTCCGGCGATCAGCGGCTGCGCCAGATTGCCGTGGAGTCGGGTCCCAGCCGCACGGCGCCCTCAGCCCCGACAGCATCGCCGCTGACCGCGAGCGGGCGGACCTCCCCAAGCTCGGGAACCTGGATCACCGCCACGTTCGGGCCGAGGTTGGCGGTGATCAGATGGCTGCCCCGCTCCACCAGCACCCACTGGGAGCCAGTCTCAGCCAGCACCCGGCTGCGTCGCGGGTCGCCGCAGCCCAGGTCGACCTCGCTGCGGCGAAGCCGGATCAGCTCGCGATACCAGTCGAGCATGGAGGCGTGGGCCGACTGGTCTCGCTCCTCCCAGCGCAGCACCGAGGCGGTGAAGGTGGTGAGGGCCTGGGGGTCCGGGACCTCCGAGGGATCCCAGTCGAATCGGGCGAACTCTCTGCGCCGCCCCTCGGTGACCCTGCGGCCGAGCTCAGCCTCGTGATCGGAGAAATACAGAAAAGGTGTGCCGGCCGCCCACTCCTCGCCAGCGAAGAGGAGCGGGACGTAGGGGGAGGTGAGCAGCAGCAGGGCGGCGACGCGGAGCCGGGATGGGCTGACCAGCTGGCTAAGCCGCTCTCCGCGCGCCCGGTTCCCCACCTGGTCGTGGTTCTGGAGGCAGACCACGAAATTCTCACCGCTGGTGTCGGTCGGTTCACGCCCGTGGCGGCGGCCCCGAAACGCCGAGCGCTGCCCCGTGTACAGAAAGGGCGAGCCGAGCGCTGTGACCACGTCTTCCCATCCGCTGAAGTCAGCGTAGTAGCCGGTTCGCTCCCCGGTGAGCGCAACGTGCAGCGCGTGATGGAAGTCGTCCGCCCACTGGGCGGTCGCACCCCATCCCCCCCTGGCCCGCGGCCATACCCCGCGCGGGTCGTTGCGGTCCGTCTCCAGGATCAGCCAGAGACGGCGTCCCTCTTTACGTTCCAGGACGCTCACCGCCTCGGCCAGCTCCTCCACGATGTGCCGTGCCGACTCGTCGTGGATGGCGTGAACTGCGTCGATCCGCAGTCCGTCGAGGTGAAAGTCGTGGAGCCACCACGTGACGTTGTCGACGACGAAGTTGCGGACCCCGTCACTGCCCCGGTCGTCGAAGTTCACCGCGGCCCCCCAGGGGGTCTGATGTGCGTCCGTGAAGTAGGGCCCGAACTCGCCCAGATGGTTTCCCGCCGGGCCCAGGTGGTTGTAGACCACGTCGAGGATCACCCCCAGACCTCGGCGGTGGCAGGCATCGACGAGATGGCGGAGTCCGTGCGGCCCGCCGTAGGCCGCACGCACCGCGAAGAGGTCCACTCCATCGTAGCCCCAGCCCCTGCCCCCGGCGAACTCGGCCACCGGCATCAGTTCGACGGCGTTGACACCGAGGTCGACCAGGTGATCGAGGCGCTCGGCCGCTCCTTGGAAGGTCCCCTTCGGGCTGAAGGTGCCCACGTGCAACTCGTAGATGATGGCGTCGCGGAACGGGGGCGCCGACCAGCCCGCGTCGCTCCAGGGGAACTCTTCCCCTACCAACTCGGAGGGCCCCTCCACGCCCTCGGGCTGAAACGGAGAGCGGGGGTCGGGAAGCGCAGGGCCGCCGTCAAGGCTCACCCAGTAGCGCAGCCCAGGGACGAGCAGCGGGCTGTCGAGCTCGAAGCGATCGGCCTCGCCACGGGACATGGCCAGGCGCTCGCCGCCCTCGAGCACCAGCTCCACACGCTCCACCCCGGGAGCCCAAACCGCGCGCCGCATCATCGCCGTTCCATGAGCGCAATGCGCATTCCGGTGATTTCCGACAGCCGTTCCGGTTGAAAGCGGACACCGTTGCGGACGAATCCGGACAGCGTTCTCGCTGAAAGCGGACGGCGGCAGGGCAGCCGGCGCCGCGACGTCTTCAGGTGTCGGTGGGGGTCAGGGTTGGCCGGTCATCACCTCCTTTGCGAAGAGTACTGGTGCCGTCGGCGCTGTGGGAATGTGGGGAGGCCGCAGGGCTCTCCAAGGTCCGGGGGCAGGCCGAGAGTTGGAGCATGGCAGGAGCGTGGGCCGTCGTCGGCCTGTCCACGGACCGTCATTTCCACAGCGCTCCCAGGGGAGGTGTCGTAAGCCTTGGGGGCCCGTTTTCCAGCCGCACAGGCGCTCCTGTGGGCACGCGTTTGGAAGACCTGAACGATTCACTGCGCTCTCGGCCCTCCGCGCACCTCCATCGCCCGTGCGGGGTCCTCTTCGGGCTCCCGATGGCGGAGGGAGCCGCCCGTGAGGGCGATGCGGTGGGCCTGATGGAGAAGCCGGTCGAGCACCGCCTCGGCCAGGGTGGGGTCAGCCATGGCGCCGTGCCAAGCGTTGACTGGGAGCTGGCTGGCGACGAGCGTGGAGCGGAGCTGGGCCCGGTCCTCGACGACCTCCAGGAGATCGCGGCACTGGTCGACGGACGCGGCGGTGAGCAGGAAGTCGTCGAGCACTAGCAACGCGACCCGCTGGAGTTGGGCGAGCAGCCGCTGGTAGCGACCGTCGCCGCGGCTGACCGCGAGATCGTCAAGGAGCCGTGGGGTACGCACGTAGAGCGCGGTGTGCCCCTGGCGGATCGCAGCGTGGGCGAGGGCACAGGTGATGTACGACTTGCCGCAACCGGTCGCGCCGGTGACCAGGGCGTTCTGGTGATGGGTCACCCAGCTCGCCTGGGCGAGGCTGAGGATCACCGCCCGGTCGAGACCGCGCGGGCTGCGGAAGTCGATGTCCTCGACCGTCGCTGGGTAGCGGAGCCTGGCCGCCTTGAGCCGGGTGGCGAGGCGCCGGCTCTCCCGCCAGTCGGTCTCCCGATCGACGAGCAGACCGAGGCGGTCTTCGAAGCTGAGCTCCAGATACTGCGGCGCATTCTCGAGCTGCTCGCGCAAGGCGGTGGCCATCCCGCTGAGACCGATCGAGTTCGAGTTTGTCGAGGGTCTGATGGATGAGCATCTCAAACCTCCTCGTCGAGGCGGTAGTAGTCGGCGCCACGCAGATTGGCGTGGGTCACCACCGGTAGCAGCACGACGCTCTCCTCGACCTCGGGCATCGGCAGCCGGTCGAGGTTCTGTTGCAGGATCGACTTCACCGAGCTGTACGCGATCGTCCTGAGCGCCACCGCCCGGGCGCAGGCAGCCTCGACGCGCTCCGCTCCATGGCGCTTGGCCAGGCTCATCAATCCCAGGCAGGCGCGGTAGCCGTGCTCGGGATGGGGCCGGCTCTCCAGGATCCGCTCCGTCATCTGCGCCGTTGCCGGCCCCACCGTTCGCGCCCACCGGATGAGCCGCGACGGCGTCCACTCGGCATGGGCCCGGTGCGAGGCGGGCATATGCGCCGGGTCGGTGATGTACCGCCGCCGCCCATACTCCCGGACGTGACTGGCCACCCGGCGATGGCCGTGATAGACCTCGATGGTGGTCGCCGTGGCCCAGAGCTCCAGCTTCTGCTTCACCAGCCGGTGCGGCACCGAGTAGAAGTGCTGGCGGTCGTGATCGACGTGGTAGTCGATGTTGGTGGTGACGGTCTTGATCTCGGTTAACTCGTAGCGGGTGGCCGGTAGCGGCTGCAGCGCTCCCCTCTCCAGCTCTTCGAAGAGGTCACGCCGGCTGCTGGGCTGGCCCCGGAACTGGTGCGCATTGACCTCGGCCGTCTTGCCTTTGAGCGCCTGGTTGAGCTCGCTGCTGCTGAAGAAGCGGCGGTGGCGCAGGGGGGCGAGAACGTGCCGCTCGACCACCAAGACGCCGGCTTCAGCGGCTGCCTTATCCCTTGGGTGATACGGCCGGGCGGGCAGGATCACCGTGTTGAAATGACGCGCTAGGTGCAGGTAGCTGCGGTTCAGCTCCGGCTCGAACCAGCACGCTTTGGTCACACCCGATTTCAGGTTATCTGGGGTGGTAATCCTCGGAACCCCCGCATAGGCCTCATACATCCGGGTGTGGGCGAGGAGCCACGACTTCAGGTCCTGGCTTCGCGTGGCCTCGACGTAGAGCAACCCGCTGCAGCCCAGCACCCCGACGAAGATCTCCATCTCGGTGAGCTCGCCGGTGTCGGCGTCGACGATCGACATCTTGTCGCCGGCGAAGTCCACAAAGGCCCGCTCCCCCGCCGCGTACTCCAGCCGCATCACCACGTCCTGCCGCTCCAGCCACTCGTGATAGTGGCGGCAGAACTGGCTGTACGCCCAGCCGTCGGGGTGACTCTCCCGCCACTCGAGCCAGAGCAGCTGCAGGGTGACGTGGTGACCCCGCTTCAGCTCTCGCTGCACCTCCCGCCACTCCGGTACCGGCCGTCCCGCCGCCACCTCCGGGGTAATGGGCGGGAAGAGCCTCGCCTCCACCGTCGCCTCGTCCAGCTCGGGCGGCAGCGGCCAACTCAGCCCGGCCGACCCCGCCCGGGTCAGGTACTCGTGGACGGTCGACCGGTGGATGCCGGTGCTGGCCGCGATGTCACGGACGCTGAGGCCGGCGGCCTGGAGCCGCAGCACCTCCGAAATCTTGCGCATGGGTAGTCTTCTCCTGGGCACGTGGCGACCTCCTTGCTGAAGGGTTGGAACCTCGCAAGGTAGCTGCGTGCCTGCTTCGCTTCTTCCGGCGCCGACTGCCCCACCTGCCCAGGGGGGCGAGCCCTCACGAGCCGTCCGCTTTCAGCGAGAACGCTGTCCGGATTCCTCCGGAACGCTGTCCGCTTTCAGCGAGAACGCCGTCCGCTTTCGGTGAGAAGGGGTGTCGGTTTTCGCCCGGATTGCGCAAGCGCAACCGGGAATCTGCTCAGCAGGCTGGCCAGCTGCACCTCCCGGTGCCACCGAGTGCCATCCATGAGGTTGACCCAGCGGCCCTCCGGGAGGCGGATCGAGGTGTCGTCCCATTCTCCGCCCAGGCCGATCACCAGCCGGGGTACGACGGTCACCGCAGCGGGCCGAGCCCCTCGGGCAAAGGCCACGGCGTGGTCACGGCGAGCGCCCCGCACGGGGAGGGCGAGGTAGTCGCCAGACGGGCCGAAGAGATCCGGGCGGCGCCGCCTCAGCTCGAGAGCGGTATGGACGGTGAACAGCTTGGCGCTCCCCGCAGGGTCCGATCCAATCTCCGGCGGCTCTCCCGGGGCGAGGGAGGCCAGGATCAGGCGGCGCGTCGCGTAGTCCACGAGGCGCCGGTTGTCGGGGTCGACCAGGTCGAGCTGCCACAGCTCGGTGCCCTGATAGGTGTCGGGCACACCGGGCGAGGTCAACCGGAGCAGCGCCATGGCCAGCGAGGTCACCCGTGCCGGCTCCAGCAGGCGAGAGACGACACCCTCCACCTCGGTCACCAGCTCGCCGTCATCAAAGAGGGCTCGCACCAGCTCGGCCAGCGAGCTCCGATAGGCCTGGTCCGGCTCGATCCATGAGGTGCGCTGCTTCGCCTCGGAGGCGGCCTTGAGCATGTAGTCGGTGAGCCGATTGGCGTCGATGGGCCACGCCCCGACCATGGTCTGGAAGAGGAGCTCTGACATGGTCCGCCCCGGCATTCGGTCCTGGAAGAGCTCACGATGGCGCTCACGCCACCGCAGGATCAGGGGCGGCCACACCTCGGCGAGCTCGGAGAGGAGGTAGAGGCGCGCCCGGACGTCCTCGCCGCGCTTGCTGTCGTGGGTCGCGGTGGCGACGATGGACCGCGGCCACCGGCGCTGGCGCTCCAGGTTGGCGGCGTGGAACTCGTCGACGCTGACAGCGGGGTGCCCCGGCGAAGCCCCCACTTCGCAAGCGGCGCTGAGGGCGGGGAAGCGGTAGAAGGCGGTGTCCTCCACCCCCTTGGCCGCCATCACCGTGCTGGTCTGCTGCAGTCGGAGCACGAAATCCTGCTCCAGTCCGGGATGGCGCGGCTCGAGGAGCAGCGCTCCGATGAGCGCCAGGGCCTCGGCGTCGCCGCCCCGAGCGGCTGCTCGGCCTAGCGCGGCCCCGATCCGCGCGCGGTCCTGGGGGCCCGGGCCGGCGTCAGGAGTGTCCAGGTACGTCCGGTAGACATCGAGCTCCAGCAGGTACTCGGCGATGCCGTTGCGCAGCCGCTCGGGGTTGCCGGCGATCTGCCCCAAGCACCGTTCCTCGCTCACCGCGGTGAGCATCCGAACCAGCCGGTCGACGTTGGGCCGAAGCGTCGAGCGCATCACCTCGAGCTTGGCGTGGCGGGTGATCTCCGCGAAGTCATCGGGGTGGCCGGTGCTCTCCGACCAGCTCCGGCACAGCGCCATCCAGCCGGCGGGGTCGATGAAGAGACCCCCGACCAGGGCGCCGAACTCGTAGCCGGTGGTGCCGTCGACCGGCCAGTCATCGGGAAGCCGCTCGTCGCGCGCCAGGATCTTCTCGACCACCAGCCCGCGCTCGGGGTGGCGCTCCCGCATTCGCTGCAGATACCGGCCGGGTCGCCGCAGACCATCGACATGATCCACCCGGACCGCGTCGACATCTCCCCGGTCGAGGAGGGCGTCCACCAACAGGTGGGTGGCGTCCAGAACCTCGGGATCCTCGACCCGCACGCCGGCCAGCGAGGTGATGTCGAAGAAGCTGCGGTAGTTCATCACCACAGCGGCCTCACGCCACGAAGTCAGCACGTAGTTCTGCTGTTCCAACAGCTCCCGCATGGCCGCCGGGTCATGGTTCCAAGGTTCCAGCCGAGCGGTCACCTGGCCCTGGTCGCCCTCCGTCTCGAGATGCCGCGCCAGCTCGGCGCCGGCAGCCAGCCGCTCCTCGGCAAACTCGGAGTCGCGGATTCGCTCGGCCAGGCCTGCGACCGGGGTGCCGTCCAGCACCAAGGCGAGGGTCTCTCGCGAGAGCGGCAGCCGGGTGTCGCGGTAGGCGACGACCACCCCATGGTCGAGGACCAGCCGCAGCAGCCGCCGCTTCAGCGCCTCCTCCAGGGGCTCCTCGAGCAGCGGGGCCATCACCCGCCCCCGGACGGTCGGGTGGTTCCAGTTGATGTCGAAATAGCTGGCGAACCGACTGCTCCGACCGGCGACCAGCACGTCCCACCACCAGAAGTTGCGGCGGTCGGCCACCGCCATGTGGTTGGGCACGATATCGAGCAGGAGGCGGAGGCCATGGCCCCTCGCCGCTTCGACCAGGGCTCGGAAGCCCGCCTCACCGCCGAGCTCATCGGAGAGGCGGGTGGGGTCGACGACGTCGTAGCCGTGGCTGGACCCGCTGGCGGCTTGGAGGATGGGCGAGCAGTAGAGGTGGCTGACGCCGAGTGCGGCCAGGTAGTCGGTGGCGGCTGCGAGGTCCGCAAAGCCGAAGCCGGGACCGAGCTGGACCCGATAGGTGTCTCTCACTGGAGCGAGGAAATCAGCCGCAGCACCACGAGGGAGCGGGCGACCACCTCGAGCGGATCGCCGTGGCGCACCACGCGAGTTCCCGGCTCCTCGCTGGGTGCGGCGGTGTCCAGGAGGACCTCCCAGGTACCCGGTGGAAGGTACCAGTCGCAGGCGTCCTCAGCGGAGTGGAACAGTATCGCCAGGGTGTCGTCGCTGATCCGTCCCCCGGTGGGCGTGCGGGCAGGGATGAGGCCGCCATCGAGCACCACAGCCAGGGACTGCCGTTCGTGGTTGCCCCAGTCGTCGTCGGTCATCTCCTCGGCATTGCGCCGCAGCCAGCGGATGTCCTTGCGCCCGCGGCCGACTACCTGGCCGGTGAAGAAGCGCCGCCGGTGCAGCACCGGATGCCCGGCACGCAGCGCGATGAGGCGCCGGGTGAACGTCAGCAGCTCGGAGTTGGCGCTGGTCCAGTCGAACCACGAGGTCTCGTTATCCTGGCAGTAGGCGTTGTTGTTGCCCTTCTGGGTGCGCCCCAGCTCGTCGCCGCCGAGCAGCATGGGGCAGCCCTGGCTGATGAAGAGGGTGGCTAGGAAGTTCCGCTGCTGGCGGCGGCGAAGCTCATTGACCGAGTGGTCATCCGTCTCTCCCTCGGCCCCGCAGTTCCAGGAGTGGTTCTCGTCGCTGCCGTCGCGACCCTCCTCACCGTTGGCCTCGTTGTGCTTCTCGTTGTAGGTGACGAGGTCATGCAGGGTGAATCCGTCGTGCGCGGTCACGAAGTTGATGCTTGCGCTCGGGCCGCGACTGTCCTCGGCGTAGAGGTCGCTGGAGCCGGCGAGACGATAGCCGAGGTCGGCAACCCCGATCGACGCCCCTCGCCAGTAGTCGCGAACGGTGTCGCGGTACCGCCCATTCCATTCAGCCCAGCGCACCGGGAAGTTTCCGACCTGGTATCCGCCAGGGCCGATATCCCAGGGCTCGGCGATCAGCTTGACCTGAGCCAGCACCGGGTCCTGGTGGATGATGTCGAAGAAGGCGGAGAGCCTACTCACCTCGAAGAACTGGCGGGCCAGAGCCGCGGCGAGGTCGAAGCGGAAGCCATCGATGTGCATCACCGTGACCCAGTAGCGCAGCGAGTCCATGATCAGGCGAAGGGTCTGCGGCGCGCCGGCGTTCAGGGTGTTACCGGTGCCAGTGACGTCCCAGTAGTGACGGCGGTCGTCGGGAGCCAGGTAGTAGTACGTTTCGTTGTCGATGCCCCGGAAGGCGAGCGTCGGCCCCAGGTGGCTGCCTTCGGCGGTGTGGTTGTAGACCACGTCGAGGAGGACCTCCAGCCCGGCGTCATGCAGCGCCTTCACCATCCTCTTGAATTCGAGTACCTGCGAGCCGCGATCACCCAATGACGAGTAGCGGCCTTCCGGGGCGAAGTACCCGATGGTGTCGTAGCCCCAGTAGTTGCGCAGTCCCAGCTCGCCAAGTTGGCCGGCATCGATGAAGGCGTGGACGGGCATCAGCTCCACCGCGGTGATCCCCAATCCGCGGAGGTGGTCGATGGCGGCGGGATGGGCCAGGCCGGCGTAGGTCCCGCGCAGTTCCGGGGGAACGTTCGGATGCCGGATGGTGAACCCTTTCACGTGGGTCTCGTAGACCACGGTGTCAGCCCAGGAGACGCGCGGGGACCGGGTATCACCCCAGTCGAAGTGGTCGTCGACCACCACCGAGAGGGGAGCGTGGCCAGCGGAGTTGAGGTCGCTCGGATCGTCGTCCCGCATCTCGCCGTTCCACGCGTAGCCGAAGATCTCGGGGCCCCAGCGCACGGATCCGGTGAGAGCCCGGGCATAGGGGTCGATGAGCAGCTTCCGAGGGTTGAAGCGCCTTCCCGCGGCGGGCGCGTACTCTCCGTGGACGCGATACCCGTACAGGTTGCCCGGGCCGATGTCAGGGAGATAGCCGTGCCAGGTGAGGTCGGTGCGGTCGACCAGTTGATAGGTGGCTCGCGAACTTCCGTCAGGGTTTGCCACCACCAGCTCGACCGCCTCGGCATTGGCACTGAAGAGCGAGAAGTTGGTTCCCTGCCCGTCCCACTGGGCGCCGAGAGGGAAGGGGTCGCCCGGCCAGGGCCGCTCCGGAGCCTGGCCGGATTCGTCGCGCAATCTCAGGAGACCCTCCCGATCGAGGCAATGCCACCACCCACTTTACCTCCGTCAGTTGGCGATCGCGAGTTGCCGTGCAAAGCATCGAACGGTGGATCGCCCGCCGCGACTTCCACGAGCAAACAGCCGGCTTGAGGTAGGCGAGCGGGAGTTCGGATCTCCGGGCACACGTGCCGCGCCACGGCGGCCTTCATTCTGTCCCGCCCCCCGGTGCACCCTCGCGAGCGACCGGAAGGGAGCTTGGGCCCGCGGGACGTGGGTGAGCCTCGCGAGGATCGGCCCGGTGCGCCCCCCGCCCGGCCGCCCCGTGCGGGAGCGCAGCGCGTGCGCCCGCGTTCTGCGAGCCATCGCCGTTCTCTCCCGCCCATCCCACCTCGGTACGGACGCGCGGCAGCGCCCACGGGTAGTGTTCCTGGAGGAAGGCGAGCGCCCGCTCGCGCACTTCGCACTGCAGGTTCCACGACGCCGAGCTGTCCGGCGAGCTCATCAGCGCGCGGAGCTGCACCGTCTCGTGGCCCATGCCGGTGACCTGCAGCACCCACACGTCGCCGTCCCAGTCGGGTGACGCGTGGACGACCTCACCGAGGCGATCGCGCAGCGCCTGCACCGGCATGGTGTAGTCGACCTCAATGTAGACGTAGCCAAGCACCGTCGCGCTGGAGCGTGTCCAGTTCTCGAAGGGGTTCTGGGTAAAGTAGGAGATCGGCACCACCAGTCGCTTCAGGTCCCAGACCCTCACCACCACGTAGGTGAGATGGATCTCCTCGACGCGTCCCCAGTAGCCGGCGACCACCACGACGTCGTCAAGGCGGATCGGCTGGGTGATCGCGATCTGCAACCCCGCCACCAGGTTGTTGACCATCGGGGTGACGCCGACCCCGATGATGAGGCCGAGCACCCCGGCCGAGGCCAGCAAGCCGGCCCCCGCGGCACGGACCTGGTCGAAGGTGAGAAGCACCCCTCCCAGCGCCACCACCGCGGCGACCACAACCGTGACCCGCCGCAGCACCTGGATCTGGGTCTCGACCTGGCGGCCCCGCAGGTTGTCGGCGGCGTCCAGCTGGTAGCGAGCGAGCAGCACGTCCTCCAGCACGTAGGTGAGGCGCAGGCCCAGCCAGGTGCCGGCGAGGATCAGGGCGATGCCCAGGCCATGGAGCAGCTCCGAGCGGAGCCAGGCGGGGAGGGGCACGAAGGCCGCTGCCACCGCGGCGGCACCGAGCGGCAGGAGCACCTGGTTGGGCCGGTGCGTGTTGCGGATCAACGAGGCTTCCGCCGTGCTCCGCCCGCCCCGGGTCCGGCTCCGGGCCAGGAGGTAGCCGGCGGCATGCGCGGCGAGCGCTACGGCCAGAGCCCCCGCCACGATGCTGAGTGCTGCGGCCAGGGACACGCGGGGTGAAGCCCCTCCTGCGCGGGTGGGCGGCGGTGCGCGGCCGACCGGCGATCCTGGCCTTCGCGGCGTTTCGTCCTGAAGGCTCCCCGGCCGCTGCGCACCCGCCATGCTACGCCGGCACCGCCGCCCCTCCGGGCGCCGCCCCGATCGTCGTCGGGGGTGGCCGGATGCGGCGGGTCTGGTGAGCCACCCCTGGGTGGATCGGCGAGCTCCGATCACGGTAAGCTCAGCCATGGCCCCGCGAGGTCCAGCGGCTCATTTGGGGGTCGGTTTGTGACCAACCCGCGGCCCGGTGAGGTCCAGGCGTTGAGCCGGCGTACGGAGGTGCCCCGCGATATGGCTGAGAGGAAGGCTGCAACGAAGGGCGCGCAGAGGTCCGCCAGGAACACCGCCGCGGCCGGCAAGGCGCCGGCGGCATTCAGCGAGGAAGAACGAGCCGCGGCGCGAGAGCGCGCGCGGGAGCTGCGGGCGGCAAGCTCCGGCAAGATGGACGGCGAGAGCGAGGTTCTCGCCAAGATCGCCGAGATGACGCCAGAGGATCGCGTTCTGGCCGAGCGGCTCCATGCCATCATCAAGACCCGCACGCCAGAGCTTTCGCCGAGGACTTGGTATGGGATGCCTGCGTATGCGAAGGACGGCAACACCGTCTGCTTCTTCCAAAGCGCACAGAAGTTCAAGACGCGATACGCGGAGCTTGGCTTCAGCGACAAGGCGAACCTCGACGAAGGAAATATGTGGCCGACCCGCTTCGCGCTCAAGAAGCTGGTTGCCGCCGACGAAGCCAGGATCGGTGCCCTCCTACGCAAGGCACTGAGCTGACCGCGCGCTGCCACCCGGTGGGGGAATGGAAGCGCGGGTGGCCCTGAGCCGCGCTCGAGGGCTGAGCAACGACGAGATCGCGCGTGCCTTCCTCGTGTCGGATGAGACCATGAAGCACCGGTTGTCCCTGCCCGAGCCAAGATCAAAGCCGCAGGAATCCCGTTCGCCATCCCCACGCAGGACGGGCTCCCGCTTCCGAGGAGAGGATCTCATCCGCTTTGCTGATCATTTGACATGAAAGACCCGAACGCTGCGATCCTTCGCCGCCGCCCGCACGGTGCATTGCCGGAGCGCCCTGCGGAACGAGCGCTCTCCCCTGACTCCATCGGACGCTGGACCGATCGGCGTGGCTAACCACGACATCTCCGAGCCCGCCGGGAAGCCCGAGAGCCGGCGCCACTTTCGCGGGCGCGTGAGGGCGGCCCTCGCCGACGAGAAGCTGCAGCGCGCCATGGTCGCCGCCATGACCGGCCTTCGTGCCCGCCGCGAAGTCGGATTCGGCTCCTGGGATTTCGAGAGCGGGCGCGAGGACCTGAAGCGCCGCCGGCGGGCGAACCTCGATCGCCTCGAGGACCTCTTGGAGGAGTTTCGCCAGCGCCTGGAGGAGGTTGGCGGCCAGCTTCACCTGGCGGCCGATGCTGCGGAGGCCCGCCGGATCATCGGTGAGCTCTGCAACGCGGCCGGTGCGCGCCTCGTGGTCAAGTCCAAGTCGATGGCCACGGAGGAGATCCGCCTCAACCCCTACCTCGAGTCGCTGGGAATTGAGGTGGTGGAGACCGACCTTGGTGAGCGTATGGTCCAGCTCACCCATACGCATCCGTCGCACCTCATCGCGCCCGCCGTCCACCTCACCAAGGAGGACGCCGCCCGAGTTTTCGGTACCGAGCCGGATGTCCGAGCCATCCAGCGCCACGCCCGCGAGTCCCTTCGCGAGAAGTTCATCAACGCCCAGGTGGGTATTTCCGGAGCCAACTTCGCGATTGCCGAGACGGGCACCATTGGCCTCGTCACCAACGAGGGAAACGCGGATCTGACGACGACGCTTCCTCCCGTCCACATCGCAGTCTTCGGCATCGACAAGCTGGTGGCAACCCTGGATGACGCCGTCGCCATCCTCCGGATGCTGGCTCGGTCGGGCACCGGGCAGCGGATGACGAGCTATGTCAATTGGATCACCGGCCCGTCCCGCTCCGCCGACATCGAGCAGTCGCTCACCATCGGCGTGCATGGACCGAGCGAGGTGCACTGTGTGGTCATCGACAACGGCCGGTCCCGGATGCGCTCCGACCCGCTCTTCCGTGACGCGTTGACGTGCATCCGCTGCGGCGCATGCTCTAATGCTTGCCCGCCGTTCATGGCGGTCGGAGGCCACCAGTTCGGGTACATCTACAATGGGCCGATCGGTCTGGTACTCACGCCGTTCCACCACGGCCTGGCCGTCGACGAGCTACCCCAGTCCCTCTGCTGCCAGTGCAACGCGTGCGAGGAGGTCTGCCCCGTCGGCATCGCGCTGCCCCGACAGATCCTGGAGCATCGGCGGCACTCCGGAAAGACGGTGCAGAAGCGAGCTCTTCTCGATCTCTGGGCACATGAGAACGCGGCACGGGCCGCCTTTCGCCTCGGTGCTCCGTTCAACCCGAGATTGACGAACCGACCGCTCCGCCAACGCCTGCCGGCAGCTTCTGGAGATCCTCGGGCGCAACCGGTCACCATCTTTCCCTCTTGCACCGTCGAGCAGATGATGCCGGAGGCCGGCGAGGCGCTGGCGCACATCTGTGAGCAGGCGGGCTTCCGCGTCTTGCTGCCCAAAGAGCAATGGTGCTGTGGCTTGGTGGCGGCCAATGCCGGGGACTTCGGGCGCGGAGCGCGCCTGGCGGGCGACCTCGCTCGCGCTCTCGCACCCTCGGAAGGCCAGATCGTGACACCGTCCACGTCCTGCTATGGGGCTTTCGTTCTCGACGCGCCAGAGTGGGGCGCTGGAGGGGAGGATCGCAAGGTGGCCACCGAGCGCATGCAGCACGCGACAGGATTCGTCCACGCGCTCCTGGGGCGGCGCCCGGAGCTGGTACGGCAGGATGAGGCCGGCGTCCGCGTCGCTTACCATGACTCCTGTCAATCGCTCCGCCAGCTCGGCTTGCGCGACGAACCGCGCGAGATGCTCATCGCATGCGGCTACGAGGTCGTCGACCTTCCAGACGTCGCCAACTGCTGCGGGTTCGGCGGCACCTTCAGCTTCGATTGGCCTGAGGTGGCAGATCGTCTGCTGGAGTGGAAGCTGGAGGCGCTGGCCGCCACGGGGTGCAGTGTGCTCGCCTCCGATAACCCGGGCTGCCTCGTCCACATCAGGGCGGGTGCGCAGCGGCGCAGGCTGCCGGTGAGGGTCGCGCACGTGCTCGAGCTGGTCGCCGAGCGGCTGGTGACCGGGGATGAGCCGGGATGACCACCACTCTCGTCATCAACGGCCTCGCCCGCGCGGTCGATTCGCATGGCGAGCGGATGCTCCTCGCTGTGCTCCGTGAAGAGCTGAGGATCACCGGGCCGAAGTTCGGCTGCGGGGAGGGAAGGTGCGGTGCCTGCGTCGTACAGGTGGGCGACGAGGTGCTGCCTGCCTGCATGACCGAGCTGCGCGAGGTCGGCGATCGACCGATCACCACCGTCGAGGGACTTGCCCGGGATGGTCAGCTGCACGCGGTCCAACGCGCGTGGCTCGAGGCGGGCGCATTGCAATGTGGCTTCTGCACACCCGGCTGGCTTGTCGAGACCGCGGCGCTGATCGCACGCCGGCCTCAGCCTACCGAGGCGGAGATGCTGGCCAGCCTCGAACGCCATCTCTGCCGCTGCGGCGCCTACCCCCGGATTCGCCGCGCCGTCCACCGCGCTCTCAGGGTCGCCGGCAGCGGGGACGCTTCGCGGGAAGAGGCTGCTGGGGCCGCGCCGCCCCCGACACGCACTCCCCAACTCGGTGAGCTCACGGCGCTCCTCGCGGTGAACGCGGACCCGGGACCGACCCTTGTCGACTCCCTGGGTGACGGAATCCTGAGTGTCTTCGATCCCTCACCATCACAGCGTCGGTGGGGCGCGCCGACCGGCGCCTGGGTCCATGTCGGCGTCGACGGCCGGGTCACCGCCGGCATCGGCAAGGTCGAGGGCGGGCAGGGAACACGCACCGCGTTGGCCCTTCTGGTTGCCGAGGAGTTGAGGGTTCCTCCCCAGATGGTGCGCGTAGTCATGGGGGATACCGCCCTCTCTCCCTTTGACATGGGGACCTTCGGGAGCCGCTCCATGCCCGACGCCGGACCGGCACTCAGTGCCGCCGCGGCAGCGCTGCGCGAGGCGCTCCATGAGACGGCCGCCGACCGCATGGGAGTCCCCGCGGCCCGCATCACCTTCGAGGAGACGGATGCGGTGAGCCACGATCCCGACCGTCGCATGGGCTTCGCGGAGCTCTTCGCTGGGGTTCGCCGCATCCAGCACGCGACCGCCGACACCGAGCGGACGCCAGCGGAGGCGTGGCGGACAGCTGGACAGCACGTCGAAGCCCAGAAGGCCGCGGACGCAGTGCTCGGAGCCAAGCTCTTCCCCTCCGACCTGTCGCGCCCAGGGATGTTGCATGGGGCGGTGCTGCGCCCGCCAGCCTACGGAGCACGGCTCCGCTCCCTCGACGCAAGGCCTGTCGAAGCCATCGCCGGGGTGAGGGTGGTGCGTGACGCCGGTGACTTCGTGGGCGTGGTGGCGGAGGACCCGGAGAAGGCGCGTGACGCGGTGGCGGCACTAGCAGCCGACTGGGAGCTCTCCGATCAGCCCTCACCTGCGGAGATCGTGGCATTCCTGCGCTCGCATGCCAGTGACGGGGAGGGCTGGAGCGGGCCGGTGCGCGAGCAGGGAGGCGACCCGGACTCCGCGCTGCGCACGGCCGCGACGCGGCTGGAGACGACATACCTCACCGCCTACATCGCCCACGTCCCGATGGAGCCGCGCGCCGCGATCGCAGAGTGGAAGGACGGTCGGCTCACCGTCTGGACGGGAACCCAGATTCCCTTCGGCGTCCGCTCGAGCATCGCCGACGCTCTGGGCCTCGACGCCGCCGACGTTCGGGTCATCGTCCCCGATTTCGGGGGTGGCTTCGGGGGCAAGCACGGCGCCACGGTCGCTCTGGAGGCCGCCCGGCTGGCACGCTTCACGGAGGGGCGAGCCGTGAAGCTCCAGTGGTCGCGTGCCGAGGAGTTCACCTGGGGGCACTTGCGCCCTGCCGCGGTGATCGACGTCGCCGCCGGCCTGAGCCGGGACGGTCGCCTCGAGGCCTGGTCCATGACCAACATCAACTCCGGCGCCGCGGCGCTGTTCACCCCGTACTCCATCCCCCACTGGCGGGTCGCCTACCAGCCGTCGGCCTCGCCGCTCCCCCAGGGCTCCTACCGGGCACTCGCCGCCACCGCCAACCACTTCGCCCGCGAGTCCCACATGGATGAGCTGGCGCGGCGGGTCGCCGCGGACCCGCTGGAATTTCGCGTGCGCCACCTCCGCGATCCGCGCATCGTGGAGGTGCTCAGCGCTGCCGCCGAACGCATCGGGTGGGGAGGTGCACGACCGGCGACGCCCGGCTACGGTCGGGGGATCGCCGGCGGTATCGAGAAGGAGGGACGGGTGGCGACGGCCGCCGAGGTCGTGGTGGAGCCGGATAGGCGCCTCCGCGTGATGCGCCTGGTCACTGCCTTCGACTGCGGTGCCGTGGTCAATCCCGACGGCCTGGTGAACCAGATCGAGGGAGCGGCGATGATGGGTTTGGGTGGCGCTCTCTTCGAATCCATCGACTTCGCCGAGGGGCGCCTTCTCAACGCCTCTCTGACGGCTTATCGGGTGCCGCGCCTCTCCGACGCGCCCGAGGTGGAGGTGGTGCTGCTGGACCGTCCCGATCAGCCCTCGGCGGGTGGTGGCGAGACCCCCATCGTCGGCGTCGCCCCGGCCATCGCCAACGCCATCGCCGACGCCTGCGGGGTCCGCCTCACCACCTTGCCGTTGGTGCCGGCTGGGACCGTTCCCCAGGGCTGATCTACGGCGAGCCATCGCTCGATCGCTGGCTGGGGAAGGCCTGTGGCGAAGGCCGGCGCGCACACTAGGCGCGCATTGCGTGCTGAGGTCGTCGCCGTCGGAACGGAGCTGCTCATCGGTCAGATCGTCGACACCAACTCCGCCTGGATCGGTGAGCGGCTCGCCCGTTCGGGAATCGACTGCCTTCAGCAGACCAAGGTGGGGGACAATGTCCAACGCATCGCCCTTGTGATGCGCGCTGCTCTGGACCGCGCCGACGCGGTGATCGTCTGTGGCGGTCTCGGACCGACTCACGACGATGTCACGCGCGAGGCGCTCGCCGAGGTGTTGGGCGTCCCTCTGCGCCGTGACCCCGAGGCGCTCCGGCTGCTCCAGGCGGTCTTCGCTCAGCGTGGTCGGGGGATGCCGGCGAGCAACCTCCGCCAGGCGGACGTCCCGGAGGGCGCCTCGATCATCCCCCAGCGTCTCGGCACCGCCCCCGGGCTCATCTGCCCCGCCGGCGAGAAGGTCGTGTTCGCGGTACCTGGCGTTCCCGACGAGATGAAGGAGATGCTGGAGCGGGTCGTGCTGCCGGAGCTTCACCGGCGGGCGGGGGAGCCGGCGGTGATTCTCAGCCGGACGCTCAGGACCTGGGGCTTCGGCGAGTCCCGCCTTGCCGAGATGCTCACGCCGCGCCTCGAGGCCCTGGAGGCGACCGGGCCGGGCGTGCCCACCATCGCCTTCCTGGCCAGCGGGATCGAGGGCATCAAGGTCCGCCTCACCGTGAAGGCGGCCGACGAGGGTGAGGCGCGGCGGGCGCTCGCCGCTGAGGAAGAGGCCATCCGGGCGGTGCTCGGCCCGGCCGTCTTCGGCGTGGACGGCGAGACCATGGAGGACGCGGTGGGCGCCATGCTCGCCGCGGCCGGACTGCGCTTGGCGGTGGCCGAGTCCTTCACCGCCGGCCTCATCGCCGCCCGTATCGGTGTTGTGCCGGAGGCCGGGCGGTGGTTCGCCGGGGCAGTCGTCAGCCCCGACGGCGAAGGGCTGCAGCGCGCCCTCGGGATCCCGGCGCAGGGTGAGGGTGCAGCCGGCGCGATGGCCCTGGCGGTGCGCCGGCTCCTCGGTGCTGACGTCGGGCTGTCCACGACCAGCTTGGCGTCGCCGCCTGCGCCCGCCGAAAGTGGGCCTCACGACCCGCCGGTCAGGCTCATCGCCGGCCTGGCGCTCCCCGGACAGCCAGCGGCGGAGCGCCAGCTCGATCTCGTGGGCGGGAGGCTGCGGTCGCGGGAGATCGCCACGATCACAGCACTCGACACGCTACGCCGGACACTCCTCGCCCGCTAGGACTGGTGCATCACGCCGGCCATTGGACCGATGAGTTGAGCTCCGCCCGGCAGTCTCACCTCAGCGAGGGCAAGTGTCGAAGAAGACAGTGGTCGCGCTCGCCATTCGAGGCCCGATCCGTCGCGGCGGCCTCGCCAGCGTCTGCGCCTCCGCCGATTCCCTGCTCCAAGGCGCTGACGCTCGCACCCTCGTGTGCGACATCAGCGACATGGGCGGCGACGCCGTCGCCGTCGAGGCCCTGGTTCGCCTCCGCCTGGTGGCCCAGCGAAGGCGTGTCGGCCTGCGGCTGGTGGGGATGTCGCCGGAGCTGCGGGAGCTGATCGTCCTCTGCGGTCTCGACGAGCTTCTGAGAGGGTGTGCGGAGCCGTGAGGTGAGGGCGGCGTCGGGCTAGGGCTGGCGCTGCAGGATGGCGAACGGATCCCAGTCAGGGTCGCCGCCGAGATGCATGGGCAGGCCGAAGAGCGGGAAGAGCCGCTCCGTGCTCAGAAAGAAGGTGAGCTCGGCGATGCGGTCGCCGCGCAGCTCCACCACCATGACCGACCAGGGGTCCCGGCCGCCGCTGGGAGCCGGCTTGTACTGGCCGAAGGCGGCCACGCCATTGGCGCCCACGGTGGGCAGGAGGCGGGAGTCCTGGCAGCCCTTCCCGGGGCCGACCCACCAGGCGAAGATGTCATCACGTCCGGTGAGCCACATCTCATAAGGCGGCATGGACTGGATGGCGTCCTCGCGGATCAGCGAGGTGAGAGTTGGGAAGTCGTAGCTCTCGAAGGCGCGCACGTAGCGGGCGAGAAGCTCGCGTTGCGCCTGGTCGAGGGGAGGGCCGGGGGTATCGGCGCTGATTCCGCGCGCCTGCAGGGTGGCGCGCGCTCGCTGCAATGCGCTGTTCACCGATGCCGCCGTGGTATCGAGCAGCTGCGCCACCTCGGCGGCACTCCAGCGCATCACCTCGAAGAGGATCAGCACCGCCCTCTGTCGCGGGGGAAGATGCTGGAGGGCGGTGATGAAGGCGAGGCGCACGGATTCCCGGGTCACCGCGACGTGGGCGGGATCGGCCTCCATGGTGAGGGTGGTGTCGGGAATCGGCTCGATCCATGTGGCCTCGGGGAGGATGCCCATGGTGATGTTGTCGAGGTGCCGGGATGGGCCGATGTCCATCGGCAGGGCCCGGTGCGCCCTTCCCTTCACCATGTCCAGGCAGACGTTGGTGGCAATCCGATAGAGCCAGGAGCGCAGCGCAGACCGCCCCTCGAAACCCTGGTAGCCGCGCCAGGCGCGGAGCATGGTCTCCTGCACCGCATCCTCGGCCTCGAAGGGCGAGCCCAGCATTCGGTAGCAGTACCCGGTGAGATCGCGGCGATGCTCCTCGAGGCCGGATGCGATCTCCGGGGTCGGGGGGAGAGTGGCCTGGGTCATCGTGGGCATGCTAGCAGGGCATCCTCCGGGCGACCGCTCAGGCGGTCGAGGGGCTCCACCCAGGTGAGACGGGCACCGCCGCCGATCCTCATCGGTACGACGCCGACCGCGCAGCTCAGGTTCGTCCAGCCACCCGCGACTGCCCGAGCGCGCCCGCGGCGGCCTCCAGGGTCCGGTCGACCTCCGCCTCGGCGACCATGCCCATATGGCCGATGCGGATACCTCGCCCGGCCCAGGGGCCGAGGCACCCGGCGACCACGACACCGCTCTCCAGCATCCCGGACCGCAGGGTGGCGTCGTCCACCCCGTCGGGCACGGCCAGGACGCTGATGGTAGGGGCCAGAAAACGGGGGTGGGTGAGGGGAGTGAAGCCGAGTCCGGCGAAGCCCTCCCGAAGCGCATCGGCGACGCGCCGGTGACGGGCGAAGCGGCGCTCCAGACCCTCCGACAGGATGCCCTCCAGCGATCTCTCCAGGGCTCGGAGGAGGGAGGTCGCGTGGGTCGAGAAGTAGCGGGTGGGCTCCTCCACCACCGGATCCCAGCGCTCGAGGTCGGCATAGTAGGCGGCGATACGCCCCAGGTTGGCGCGCCGCTCCCGGGCCCGGGGTGAGAGGGCCAGCAGGCTCAGGCCGGGAGGCGTGTTGAGGGCCTTCTGGGCGCCGGTCAGGACGACATCGGCGTCCCAGACGTCCATGTTCTCGGCAACGCCGCCGGTGGCGCAGACGCCGTCGACGACCAGGATCGCGTCCGGGGCCACCGAGCGGGCCGTCGCCAGCAGCGTGGCGCAATCGGCGAGCACGCCGGTGCTCGTGTCGACGTGGGTTACCGTCACCAGGGAAGGGGGTCGGCCCTCCGCGATCAGCATTCGGAGAGCGTCCGGTTCGGCGTGCTGGCCCCATGGGGTGGGGAGGATGGAGACCTCGAACCCCAGCACCCGGGCGATCTCGGCGAAGCGGTCACCGAAGAAGCCGTGGCTCACCACCACCACCCGGTCTCCCGGAGCCGCGTGGTTGACCAGGGCCGCCTCCATGGCCAGGGTGCCCGCTCCTGCGAAGACGTGCACCCTGGCCCCTGAGGAGCCCACGAGCTCGGCCATCGCGGCCTGGATGCGGCGGACGGTGGCCGCGTTCTCCGCCCCGGTGTGACTGCGCACCGGTTCGGCAAGCGCGGCGAGGACCTCGCTGGGAACCGGCACGGGGCCGGGGATCATCAGAAGGGGCGGGGAATCGGCGGACATAGCCGGATTGTGCCAGGGGGCGACCCAGTGACTTCGGGCACAATCCCGGCCATGGCCTCCGGCGGCGCCGCGAACACCTCATCCAAGGGCCGGGCGGCGGCCGTGCTGAGCGGCGCCGGACGGGGGGCCGACGTCGTGGTGGTGGGCGCTGGAGCCATCGGGCTGGCGGTGGCCCTGCAACTGCGCCGCGGCGGGGCCGGCGAGGTGCTGGTGGTCGACCGCAACCCTTCGGTGGGGATGGGCTCGACGAGCCGTGCCAATGGGGGCGTGCGAGCGCAGTTCACCACCCGGGTCAACATCGAGTTCTCCCGTTACACGATCGAGGAGCTCGTCGGTCTCGACGCGGCAACCGGGGGGCAGGTCGGCTTTCGCCCGGTCGGCTATCTCTTCATGACAGGGACCGAGGCTGGGACCCAGAACCTGAAGCGCGCCTACGCGCTGCAGCGGTCGCTGGGGCTGGGCGTCGAGTGGTTGTCCCCCGAAGAAGTTCTCGGCATCGCCCCCTATGTCAATCCGTTGGGGCTGCGGGCCGGGACCTTCTGCGCGAGCGACGGGCTCATCGATCCTCATGGCGTGATCGGCGCTCTGTCGAGCGAGGCTGGACGCCTCGGCGTCCGCGTTCTCCGCGACACCGAGATTGTGGCGATGCGCCGCCAGGCTGATCGCACCCTCCTGGAGGCTGCTGCGGGGGTCGAGCTGGATGCCGTCTGGGTGGTGAACGCCGCCGGGCCCGACGCCCGCCGGGTCGCGAGTTTGGGCGGCGTGGATCTTCCCGTCGTCCCCTACCGCAGGAACCTCGCCTGCACAGAACCGGTGGCGGGCTACCCAGTGGCGATCCCGATGTGCGTCGACACCGACACCGGGGTGTTGATCCGGCGTGAGGCAGGCGGCTTCCTCATCGCCTATTCCGATCCGCAGGATCGGCCCAGCTCCGATATCACCTTCGACCCCGCCTTCCTGGACGCCGTCGGAGAGAGAATCGGCAATCGCTTTCCCTTCCTGGAGAACGTCCCCATCAACTCGCGCAAGTGCTGGGCCGGGCTCTATCCCGAGACCCCGGACCATCAGGCGGTCATCGACGCGCCGGAGGAGGCACCCTGGTTTATCCAGTGTGCCGGCTTCGGAGGGCACGGAATCATGCATTGCATGGCGGCAGGTCTTGCCGTCACCGAGCTGATCCGGGATGGAGGGTGCGGGTCATTTGATCTCCAGATGCTGCGGGCGGACCGCTTCCGAGGGCCACTCGACATCGAGACGGCGATCCTCTGATCGGCCCGGCACCCTGTCGCTCGCGCCGTCACCAGCTCTCCAGCGGGCGAGAGACGATCAGCCGCTGACGCAGCGTCCATCGGCCACCGCGTTCGTGCGGCCCTGGGCGGCGTGAATCTGCGGGGTGATATCCGACGTGGCGAGGGCATACCCCTCGTTGGGTGTCGTCGTGCTCATGGCGAAGGTCACACCGATGACCTGCCCGCTCAGGTTGACGAGGGGCCCTCCGGAGTCTCCCGGGATCACGTCGGCGTTGACCACCACAGTCTCACGGGTCACGTAGTTGTCGTAATAGATGTTCCACGTTTGGGCGTTAACGGTGCCCCGGACGGCGGCGGCTACACCCGCCTCGGCACCGCCGTTGGGATAACCGATGAGGGCGCCCTGGGCGCCCACCGGCGGATTGCCGGTGGCGATGGGAAGCGACCTCATGCTGAGTCCATGGACAGCGAGGATGGCGACATCGACATTGGGATTGAAGAGCACGACCCGCGCCGGTCGGGGGCTGGATTGACCGGGGACGTCGACCTCCTGCGTGGACGAGCCGGCGACGACGTGGGCGTTGGTGAGCATGAGGTCACCGCCCACCGGCCAAGCTGAGCCGGCGACCTCTGTTCCCGGTCCCCCACAGCCGAGTGCCACGATGCGGGAGGTCACGCTGCGCGCCCGCAGCACGCCGGGGGTGTCGATGCTGCTCGGGAGCGGTTCGGCGGGGAGATTGGGGCTCAGCTTGGGGAAGGGGTTGGGGAGCTGATCGTTCTGCAGGAACTCCTCGACCTTGGCGAGGAAGGCGGGGGGCTGCGGCGCGACGGAGAGGAGGGCGCGCTCGATCGCCGAGCCGTTGATCTGCTGGTTCACGACGGCGATCGAGCTGTTGGCGAAGGTGAAGCCGATGAACCAGAAGACGAAGAGCACCCCGAAGACGCTGGTGAGGGTGCCGGCCACCGAGTCCCAGGCAGCGAGCCGGGTGCGCAGGGCGGCGACACGCGCCCTGTATCCGAGGGCGCTCCCGAGACCCTCGATGAGGAGCAGTGCGCCGATGAAGATGCCGGTCGCGACGAGTGGCTGAGCTGGGCTTCCTGGGTTCGGCGAGAGGAGATGCGTGAGCGGCGGCGCGACGAGGGCCCCGACGACACTGCCGACGACCAATCCGAGCATGGCGAGACTACCCCAGGTGAAGCCGCGGCGATACCCGGAGAAGGAGAGGCCGATGACGAGGGCGATGATGAGGAGGTCGAGCAGGTCCATCGGCGGGAGTCTGACCGGTTGGAGCCACAAGTGGGGGAGGGGAACGGTCCTCACCTCGTCCGGCCTCGTCGATGCCCGCAGCGCCTCCCGGCGAGGCGGATCTCCGGGTGGCCGGCGCCCCGAGGTGTGGCCCGGGGGGTCGGGTCGTTGCCACCGGGGCTTCTCGCTGGTTCGTGGCCGGTCGTCGGGCCGTCATAATGTTGCGGTTCGACCTCGTCGACGCTTCACCTGACGGACGGGCGGTCCGCGGTCGACGGTCAGACGAGACGATTCCGCCGCAAAAACCTCGGGGCGTGGCGCAGCTGGTAGCGCGCTTGCTTTGGGAGCAAGAGGTCCCCGGTTCGAATCCGGGCGCCCCGACTTGCACCCCGTTCGGAGGTGGTTGGGAATTCAGCTGGTGCACTTGCTTGCGTCCTATCGCGCACCTGTGGAGGTCCGGAAAGGCTCCGATCCGCAATAGGTAAGTGTATTACTGGTGCATGGTTCCATGAAATTGTGCTGACCGTAATGGTACGATAGGCGCGCCGGCGGGCCCGCCGGCACCGAGCGGAGGCTTCCCGATCGCCACCCCCAGGCCCGCGCCCCTGACTGTGGTCCCCTCGCCTTCCCCGTGGGACACCTGGATCGACGACTACCTCGCGGAGAAACGCGCCGCGGGAGCCTCTCGACACACCATCGAGATCTACAACTACTCACTGCGCAAGGTGCTGCTCCCGTTCTGCCAGGCACAACGGATCGCGACGCCCCGGCAGCTCAGCAGCGCGCACCTGAACGCGCTGATCACCAGTCTGCTCGACGGCAGCGGCTCCAGATCGGGGAGACCGCTCTCGAAGGACAGCGTCAACTCGTATGCGCGGAGCATCAACACCTTCCTCGCCTGGCTGCGAGGGCGAAGCGACGAGACGACCGAGGCTCGTGCCCAGCGGCAGAGGCTTCCCGAACGGGTCGTCGACACGCTGACGCGGGAGGAGATCCAGAAGCTCGAGGACGCTGCCCAGAGTGAGCGGGACAAGCTGATCATCCGGATCCTGGCCGACACCGGGATGCGGGTGGGAGAGCTGCTCAGTCTCACCACGGACTCGCTGCGCGTGGATGGACGCCGGTACTACCTCAAGGTGCGGGGAAAGGGGAATCGGGAGCGGCTCGTCCCGGTTCAGCCTGCGCTCGCGACCCGAATCCTGCGGTTCGTGAAGGCCACGCGCAGGGAATCGGGGAGCCCGGCGCTCTTCCTCGGCAGCCGCCGCAACCGGCGCAGCGGGGACTACGAGGCGCTGGCCAAGAGCGGGGTGGAGCACTGGCTCAGCGATCTGGGCCTGGATGTGCTCGGGGAGAAACGCCGGGTGTACCCGCATCTGTTCCGGCACTCATTCGTGACCGAGCAACTCCGCCGGGGCATGCAGCCGTTGCTGGTGGCCCAGATCGTCGGGCACAGCAGCTTGCAGATGGTGGATCGCGTGTACCAACATCTCACGGTCACCGATGCCCACGAGGCCCTGATGCGTTCGCTGATGGCGGGGGAGCGATGATCGGTCATCCCCTCCAGCTCGCCGTTATGCCGGCTGGCGTGACCGCGGTGGGCTGATCATGCCCTTCGACCTCTCCGCCGAGCGCGTCCTGCCCGTGCTCAAAGCACGCGGGGGCAGGTGGGCTTCCAGCGCCCGGGTGGCCTGGGAGTCTCTGACCGCGAGCGGTGAGGTCCCGATGGTGACGCTCCACAGCCTGGAGTACTTCCTGTGGTACACGCTGCCCGCCAAGTTCATCACCTCGTCCGAGCACCAGGGCGCCGTGGCCCTCGCGCTCGGCGACCTGCTCAGCGAGCTCGGCTACGAGGGCGCCGCCGGACTGTGTCGTGGCCCGGTCACGACGCGGGTCATCGCGGCCTGGGATCAGAGCCCGAGCCGCGGGCACCAGGAGCTCAGCAAGGCCCTCGACGACTCGGGTGTGGAGCCGCCCGACACCGATGCCCTGGAGTGGGGCGGGATGATGGGGATGACGGAGTCCTCGGTCTACGAGCTGGCGGCCGGCGCCCTGGAGGAGGCCCTTCTCCGCGGCGAGGTCGCACCCGGGAAGAAGGGCTGGAAGCAGGCTCAGGCTGAGGTGCTGCGCCGGTTCCTCACCACACCTGCCCACTCGCTCGACGGGCGCACCCCCCAGGCCGCGGTGTGGCAGGAGCGTCAGGACTTCTGGGCGGACCCACCCGCCCGCCCGCTTCGAAAGGCTTTCATCCAACCGATCCGAGATGAGATCCGCCAGCCGGGGGCAGCCGCGCCCGAGGCGTCGGGGGAGGGGATGCGGCCACTCCTCCGGCTCCTGGAGCTGTGCGTGAGGGGGCTGCCACTGACCCCGGCAGGGTACATGCCGCCGGGCGCGGTTCGGACACTTGTCGGCGAGCTCGGATGGTGGGATTGGGACAAGCCGCCGCGGAGCGAGGCAGATGTGCCCCAGCTCATGGCTCTGAGAGACTTCGCCCGCCAGGCGGGGCTGGTGCGGAAGGCGCGGGACCGGCTGCGTCTCATCGAGTCCGGTCGGCGCGCACTCGCCGAGCCTTCTCACCTCTGGGCGGGCGTGGTGCGCGCTCTGAGCGATGGGACGGACTTCGTGGCGGCGCTGCGCGAGCTGCTCCTGGTCCGGATGCTCCAGGGAGAGGTGGACCGGAAGGCAATCGTGGACGAGCTCGTGCCTGTGCTTGTGGAAGCCGGATGGAGGCCCTCCGATGGCCGCAGCTTGAGCAGCGATGTCGTCTCAGTCATGCTCTGGGATGCCATCCGGCCGATGGCGCTGCTCAGCATGGTTGTGGCCGGGGAATGGCCGGACCGTAACCTCGGGCTCACGGGTGTGGGGGGCGCCGCCGCACGCGCCGTCCTCTGGCGTCGCTCCACCGCCCCGAGGTACGAGCTGAGGTGATCGGTCTTGTGCGGTCTGTCGCGGAAGGGCCGTGCCGTGGGCGCCTGGCGGTCCATAGGGCCGTGGCACAGGATTCGTGCCGTTGCCGATCGCGATCGCAGGCGTAAGCGCCGCCGTCCGCGTGAGGACGCGCCGCACCGCTTCCGGGATCCGCACCACGGTGACCGTCGATCACCGCATCCCGGCGTCGGCGTCGGAGCGTGCCGCGCGCTGGCGAATCAGCACGCTACCGTTACGCCTCCCATCAACCCACTTCGAGAGCGCGGCCGAGGTCAACGCCCGGTCGGCTGACGGTCGAGCGATCGCCTGCATCGACCTGGAGACCAACACCACGACGGCGGCGGTCGCCTATCACCTCGACGAGGGAAAGAGCCTCCCGGTCCTGCTCGTCGCCATGGCCACGCGCATAGATGATCCGTGGGTCGAGGTGAGCCGAGGCTGCGTTCCAATCTTGAAGGCGTACCTCCATGAGGTGAGCCGGAAGCTCGGGCGCCGGGGTGCACTCGGCGTCTTCGTCGCCTCGGCGAGAACGGTCGTCCTGTACGAACGCGCCTTTGGGTTCAGGCGGGCTGCCGTACCCGCGGCTTGGAGGAGGTCTTCCGCCGGGCAGACCTACTTGGAGCAGCTGGTTTCCGCGGTGTGACCGGAGCGCGGACCCGGCCTCGCGGGGACCCACTTACCGGCGCCGTCGCCTCATCGGCCAGTACGGCGTGGGCCACCTGGCTGAACAGCCCGTCAGGGAGGAGGCGCCGGGCATCCCGGAGAAAGCGCTCGATCGACGGTGAGGGCATGGCCGAGTACCGGGCGGCGACCGCGGTGTCGATCTCGGCCGTAACGGCGAGTTCCATCGCTGGGGCATGAGCACGGCAATAGGCGACGAGGTCGAAGGCCACTTCATCGGTCGAGCGACGGCGGAAATGCTCGCTGAGCCGGAGGACTTCGGCGGCCGGGATTCGGTGATCGCGGCCTCCGGCGGGGATGTACGCGATGGAGGGTTGCCGCGAGAGTGTGGACGGTGCGACGGCCAGCATTGTCGCGGCCTCGCGGAGGGTAGGGTAGGCGAGCGGGGTGACGGTCTCGCTTCTGGCAGCCGTAGCCATGTCCTAAGGATACCACGGCCGTGCAACAATGGCAACATACGGGAACCAACGCAACGGTACAGACGTGGAGGTCAATTGCCCAGGGCGTGGTGAGCGCTGCAGTCAAGGACTTCGGTTTACGAGGGGCGCACGAGGAGGACGTCCGCCATCCGCATGGTGGGGGAAGCGAGTAGTACCCGTGACAGCTCGCGGAGTGTGCGCCAACTCACCGGGCGTCCGGACAGCGCCCGGGTGAGGGTGTTCTTGTTGACGCTGGCGAGATGGGCGAGCTCAGCGGCCGTCAGTGATCTGAGGGCCATCTCGTAGCGCAGCCGGTCGGCGTCGATGATCACCTGCGCTCCTTTGCGATCGGTGAGGGGCGCCCCGTCGGGGGCTGGGGGTCCCCACATCGCAGCAGGCGGGTCGTTCCGTCTCCGTTCTCTGAGCGTTCCAGCAGCACAAGCCTCTGGAGGGCGCTATTATCCCATGCACTGGGGCCCAAGGCGCTGCCGATGGTCACTCGAGCAGTGGCCATGCAGCGCGACGCACCAGTGATCCGCGCCGCGCCCACGACGATCAAGCGGAGTATAGGATGACACACACGACCAAGGCACTCCCGTTGCTTGGGCTAATGGGGCTCGTAGTGGGGGTCCTTTCTGGGGACGGCGCCGCCGGTCGCAGCTCAGGGAACCAACTGGCAATACAATCCATCACCGGATCGGCTCACGAACGCTACGACGTATGAGGTGCAGGGCCAGGCTGCGGACGCCGGGTGCGCCGTCTTGATATCGGACACCGCTGAACTCAGGGCGAGTCCAATCGAGCAACAGGTGCTGGCAATCGAGCCTCAGACGTGTGCAATGGTCGTGCAAAAGGGTACACCCCTGATCACCAGTCCTTCCTCGCCGGCAGCCGGATTTACGTCGACCTCAGCTGAGCAGCCTGTCACCTCAGCCTCTACGCCCACTGGTTCAGACCCGTCGGCTGAGGCCTGGATTCACGGCTGGTACGTTGACCCAGTCGGCATCGACCTCAATGGAGTAGTTGACTACGTGGAGTGGGGATACAACGGCTCGTGCGTTACTTCCGCGGCTGCGGGCGCAAGTCTTGGATGGGACAGCCTAACCCGATGGTACGTTAAGAGCAATTCCCATCCGATCGGGGCTAGCTGCAGCTACGTGTATAGTGAGAATATCACCACGTTTGAGAACGATTTCTTTTGCGCTGGACAGCACACGTATGCTTACTACAACCCCATCTGGATTCATGGGAATTACAATGGCAGCTACACGGTGCGCGGCTATCTCAGCAACGCCGGACTCTGCGGCCATATTCTATTTCCGGATATCACCTACGGGTATGGCAGCCCGCCCGGACCATAGAGAGGCTGAGACGCTCCTGTTGAGTACGGTGCTTTTGGGTCGGCCCGGAAGGATTTGGTTTCTTTTCGGGGTGTTCGCCGGGCTAGCTGTGTATGTGTTCGCTCCGTTCGGACTGGCGTTGGCAGTGATCCTGCTCATGCTTGCCTTAGTAGCCACGATTCGCAACCGAGCACAAGGGGCCGGAGCGGCTTATTTGTGTGGCGTGGGCGTAACGGGGCTCGCACTCACAATCATTCTTTCAGCTTTGTCTGGGATGCCGGATGCGCTTCTGCTTGCGGTATTCGCTGCTGCCTTGGGGGTTGGAATTCTCTGGATTGTGTTCCAACGCGACCACTGGCGACTGGTTGACCCATAATAGGACGCGGTGTGGGGCAGTCATGGTCGGGGTCTATGGTCCGGAGGGGGCGCGAGCCCGACCGACCGAGATGTTGAGCGACCACTTCATCGACAGCTCCGGCGAGCTGTAGACGACCAGAGTTGAGCAGCAGGATGTAGTCGCACAGCCGCTCTATGTCCGAGATTAGGTGCGACGACAACAGAACGCTCACCCCCTCACTGTTGGCAAGAGCGAGCTCTTGAACGAATTCCCGGCGCGCTAGCGGGTCCAAGGGCGCCAGGGGCTCGTCCAGCAAGAGTAACCGCGGACGCTTCGCCAGAGCAACAGCCAAGGCAACCTGGGCTCGCTGCCCTCCAGACAGATGTGCGATGCGATGGGTCAGGGGGATGCCAAGTCGACGCACTCGATTGATGGCCAAGTTCTGATCCCAGCGTCGATTGAGGTGCCGACCAAGGTCGAAGATGTCCCGGACCTTCAGACGTCGATAGAGAGGCATGTCCTGAGCCAGAAAGGCTACGTCCGGGAGGAGCTGGGCCGCCTCCTCGCGGGGGTTCCGGTCGAAGAGTTTGATCTCACCGGTGGTAGGTGCCAGGAAGCCCATGGCTAGCAGGAGGAGGGTTGTCTTTCCGGCTCCGTTCGGGCCGACCAAAGCAGCGATCTTCCTTTCGGGCAGTCGAAGACAGCAGTCGCGAAGCGCCCGTGCCGACCCGTAACGTCGACCCAGGCCTGCAGTGTCGAGGACAGAGTTCATGCAGTTCCTGCGGCACTCGCTTCGTGCAGAATCTGGTCGACGAGGTCCGCGATCGTCACGTCGTCCATCTCCGCCGCATGTGCCGCCTCAACCCATTTTTCAAGACAACGTCGCCGAGGGTGATTCGTCCTTTTGGCAGCGCTTCGGTAAGCTGGATCTCCACGCGGTCGAGGGTCGCCGGCGAAGTAGGTTCGGACGGAGTCACCTCGACAGCGACCCCATATTCGCGCAACTTCGCGCCATGCTCATCCAAGCCCCATACCTTCCAGATTTGCGACCGATAGGGGGCGCGGAGCCTCCCGAGGGGGACGGCGACGACCCAGAAGCAGCGAAGCGCTGGTGGAGTATGGAGACCAGACAGCGCGTCCGCGTCTTGAATGTTCTGAAGAGATGGTGCCGCGCGGTTCGCGATCCGGAGCTCTTCGCTATCGACCCGCTGCTTTCCACTCACGATTACGTGGCCCTTCTCCAGGCGCTCGCGGAGCTCTGGTTAGGCGACGACGGCAAACGGAACTTCTCTGACGAGCAACTCCACCAGCTCTTGTGGATTCTCTTGGAGAGCCTGGTCGCAAAGACTGGGCCAAACCGGGGTATCTTTGAGCTTGCCGACCATCCCGCAGAGGCAGCCATGCTGGCTGACCTCCGGGAACACGGCGCGCCCCAATGGGTGGCCGTGTTGCTCTTCGACGTGCTGCGGCCGGAGCGGCGTGACCGTGCTGCTTTAGCGCTCGCTTGGCAGCCGTTGCTCGTCCCGGCGCTGGCGTACGGGGTGGTGGAGGCTGAAGACGGGTTCGTAGGCGATGCCCTACGTTGGGCAGCCAGCTACGTCGATGAACAGGGATGGCGGAATCGCCTTCTTCACGATTTCGGCGTGGAGGTGCGATTCTCCGTCGAGAAGTTGCAGGCCGGCTACGAGTATGTGCTGGTCTTGGCGGGCATTACAGATCTGTTGAACGACCCGACGGCGTTCAGCATCCTCCAGGCCGCACTCGCCTTCCGGCCGGCATCAGGAGTCCTCATAGCCCTCGACGGGCTGCCGGATCGAGTCAGCCTTCGGCAAGGAGAGCGCGCCTTCGCCCGCATTGCGGCTCAGATGACCGAATCTCCGGGTCCGATCGACTTGCAGGAGCTGATGCGTGGTCGGGGCGGACAAACGCTTGGCACTCTCTTCGGCTTCAAGCCTCACTTCGCGACTGCCTAAATTTAAGGGCGCGCGCGCCTCCAACCTCGCGAAGAAGATCAAAGGCCTCTGGCTTATCGGGTTTCTGCCCCGGCGTTGCCTCGGAATCCGGCCAGGAATTCGCGCACGGTGGCGACCGCCTCTCGCTTGAGGCGCGCCTGCTCGTCGCTGCCGCCCGGGCGTGCCAAGAAACCTGCGTAGGCGCTCGGGCCATCATGATCGAGGGTCTCGAACCGCTCCGCGAGTAGCCTCAACGCCTCGGTGCCTGAACGTGGCTCGCGACAGGGGAGGACCTTGCGGCGGCGCCGGGGGCTCGCGGGCCTCCCTCCCATGGGTCGCCCATGGGAAGGACGGCACGTGGCGCATCGCCCTGGGTGCTGACATCGACCTCTCATCGGGCATCACCAGGGACTTGTTCGAATGCTTCACCCACCGGCGCGTCGGCGCCATGATCGAGTTCTGGACCTCGCGGGTTCCGAGCAGGACGCGGTGGAGGGGGGAGGGGATGAGCCGCAGGTGGGCGACCGGACCTCAGACGGCGAGTAGGCCGTAAAGTCGCCGCCGATGGTGCCACCACCCGCCTTCGAGGTAGTCCGGGTCCGCCCTGGACCGGCCGCGACGGCCTGGCTGGTCCAGCACTTGCACCGGCTTCAGGCCGACGATCCCCTAATAAGCCCGGTCAGCGTGGTGCTGGCCAGCCATCATGCTGGTCTCCACCTGCGCCGAGCCCTGGCAGCCCGGGGCTACGCCGGGGTCCGCTTCGTGGTGGTTGGCCAGCTGACCGAGGCCCTCGGCGCCTCCCGGCTGGCCGCCCAGGGCCGCGCTCCACTGACTGCGGTGACCCGTGACGCCCTGGTCCGCGAAGGTCTGCGCACCGGAGAAGGTCCTCTCGCCGACAGCGCCGGCCAGGCGGGGCTCGTGGACAGGGCCGCCGCGCTCTCGGCCGAGCTGCGCCGCCGGGACGACCTCACCGCCGACACAGCGCGGATCCTCGATAGCGGCACCGCAACCGCACGAGCCGCCATCCGGGCGATCGGCGAGTACGAGCGCCGGCGTCTTGAGGCTGGCCTGTACGACGACATCGACCTCCTGGAGTCCGCTGCGACCTCCGTCGACAGCGGTGCCGCCGACGGGGTGCTTCGTGAGCTGGGAGCCGTCGTCCTCCACCTCCCCTCGCGGCTCGACGCCCCCGCCGTGGCGCTGGTTCGAGCGCTGGCGCGCCGCACCACCGTCACCGTCGCCCTGACCGGCTTCGACGGTGTGGATGACGTCGACGCCTCGCGGCTCGGCGTCGCTCCGCCCGTTACCTCCGCCGGCGAGGCCATGCCGCCCGCCACCGCCTCCGTGGTCATCGCCTCCGATCCCATCGCCGAGGTCCGCGAGGCGGTGCGCGGCGCGCTGGTCGCGATGGAAGCCGACGACCCAGTACCCCTCCACCGCACTGCCATCGTCTACCGCGACGAGAAGACCTACGGGACGGCGCTGCGGGACGCTCTGCGGGCGGCGGGAATCACCCTCGCCGTCCTTGGTGGCGGCCCCCTCCTGGACTTCGTTGCTGCTCGCGGTCTGCTCGGCCTGATCCGTCTCCGCGACCAGGACCTCGCCCGCCCCGCGGTTCTGGCCTGGCTCTCCGGCCTGCCCCATGGCGGCGGCGTGCTGCGCAACCAGGCACGCTGGGACCAACTTTCCCGTGACGCCGGAGTCGTCCGCGGTGCGGACCAATGGCGGCACCGCCTCACCGAGCTCGCCGATGCGCGGGCGCGGCGGCTGGATCAGCCGGACGCGGACCGCGACGACCCCACCGCCGAGGCCCACCGGGCGGCGATCGAGCGCGACATCGAGGACGCCCGCCGAATTGTCGAGCACATCGACGCCATCGACACTCTGACCACCCCGCCCGGGGATTCGACCTGGCAGGCCCACGTGGACTGGGCCCTGCGCCTGCGCGACGAGTTCCTCACTCCCGACACATCCTGGACGGCGGGGGACCGCGAGGCGTCGCAGATGGTCGACGAGGTGGTGCGCCGTCTCGCCGCGGCGGGCGCTGTCGAGCCGGTCGTGTCGGTCGCCGTTTTTCTTCGCGCCCTCGAGGATGGGCTGCGCGCCCGGCGGCGGCCCGAGGGCAGACTGGGCACCGGGGTGGTCATCGGCCCCCATCGCCTGCTGTTGGGCATGGATTTTAACCGCGTCCACCTGCTCGGGGCCGTAGAGTCCAGCTTCCCCGCGCCGCTCCCTATCGATCCGCTGCTCGCCGGCGACCCGCTGGGCCGGCGGGAGGAGCACGAGGCCGCCGAGCGCCGTGACTGGCTGGTCGCACTGGCGGCCGCGGATGGGGGAGAGGTGGTCGTCAGCGCCCCGCTCACGGACTCCGACGGCCGCGCCGTCTACCCCTCGCCGTGGCTGCTAGAGCTGCTCGCCGACGGCGGAGCTCCACCGTCCGCGACCGCGGTGCGCGACGGCAGCCTCACCCACCCCCGGCTGCACCGAAGCGGTGGCGACGATCATCAGCGGTCCAAAGCGACACCGCTGCACCTCGCCGAGCGCCGCGAGTGGGAGGCGGCCGCCGCCCAGCGCGCCCAAATGGACCTGGCCGACATCCCCCTGGCGCGCCGCGACGACCTGCCCCTGGGGCGAGGCCTGACCGTGGTTCGCGCCCGCCGCTCCGCTCAGCTCACCGAGTTCGACGGCAACTTGGCCGCGGTCGCCGGGCTCCCCCTGATCGCCCGCGGCCTGAGCGAACAGTCGCAGTCCGCCACCGGCGTGCAGACCTGGGCGACATGTCCCTTTCGCTTCCTGCTGGGGCGGGTCCTGGTCGTCGCCCCCACTGAGGATGTGGAGGACAACCGCTGGTGGCAGATCGACGCCGCCGAGCGGGGTAGCCTGATTCACCGCATCCTGGAGCGCTTCTTCGACGAGGTGGCGGAGACTGGCCATCCGCCGCCCGGAGTGGCTTACGGCGATGCGGAGATCCGGCACATGATGGCGATCGCTGCCGAGGAGTGCGACCGCCTGGAGAGGCGCGGAGCCACCGGTCATCAGCTGGTGTGGGCCAATGAGCGCTCCGCCATCCTCGCCGACCTCCTCATCCTGCTCCGCCACGACGCCGAGCAGCGAGCCACTGGCGGATGGCGGCCGGCCTACCTCGAGCAGGCCTTCGGGATGGCCTTCGACGGCTCGTGGCCCGCGGTCGAGGTTGAGCTCCCTGACGGCAGGACGGTCACCCTGCGCGGCTTGATCGACCGGGTCGACCGCAGCCCCGCCGCGGTCCGTGTCATCGACTACAAGACTGGGCGCGCTGACGACGTGGAGGTGAGCGTGGCCAACCGGCTGAGAGGCGGCCATACCCTCCAACTCCCCCTCTATGCCCGCGCGGTGCGCGACCGCGAGCGGGCCGCGGGCCGCCCGGCCCCAGCGACAACGGCGTTGTACTGGTTCTGCACGGTTCGGGGCGGATTCAAGCAGCCCACCATCCAGGTCGACGATGCCGTGGAGGCGGAGTTGACCCACGTCCTCGCCGACATCGACTCCGGGGTTCGGGCCGGCTGCTTCCCCCAGGTCCCTGGTGAGTTCTCGGACTTCTGGGGAAGCTGTGAGAACTGCACCTGGTGCGACTACAACAGTCTCTGCCCATCAGGTCGCGAGACCCTGGCTCAGGCCAAGTCCGGTGATGCCGCCCTGCAGCCATACCGCGCCCTCCAGCCGCAGCCGCCGGAGGTCGAGGGGTGAAGCCGGAGCCGGTGGAGGACCAAGCCGAGCGCGACCGGCTGGTCACCGAGCTGGACCGAACCCACTTCGTCGAGGCCGGTGCCGGCACCGGCAAGACCGCGGCGGTGGTGTCGGGAATCGTGGCCCGGGTCGCCGCTGGGCGGCTGCGCATGGAACGCTGGTGGCGATCACCTTCACCGTGGCGGCGGCGGGTGAGCTGCGGGTGCGCATCCGCGGGGCGCTGGAGCGGGCGGCGCGAGAGGCTGGGAGCGAGGAGTGGAGCGGGCGTCTCGCCGCGGCGGCGTCGGAGGTGGAACGTGCCCGCATCGAGACCATCCACGCCTTCTGCTCCGCCCTGCTGCGCATGCACCCGCTGGAAGCGGGTCTGCCCCCCGATTTCGAGACCCTCGTCGACGTGGCCGCTGACCTCGACGTCCGAGAGCGCTTCCGGCGCTGGTTCGACGCCCTGACGCTGGGCGAACCCGATGCCGAGGCGGTGCGCCGGGGCCTGCTGCTCGGGCTTCGTCCCGGGCCGCTGCTGGACCTGTTCTCGCGCCTCAACGACAACTGGGATGTCGTGGAGAGGGCGAATTGGTCCGCCCGGCCCTCGCCGGCGCTGCCTGCGGTTCGGGTCATGGGTGAGGAGATCCAGGGCTGCATCGACCTGCTTGCCCCACTGCCACGCACCCGATGCTGACGGGTTGTACCGGCAGGTGGACTCACTTCGCGTGGTAGCGACGCGCCTCTGCGAGGTCAAGAACGAGGACTTCGCTCTGGCTGCGCTGGTCGAGCTGGAGCCCACCCCTCTGGGAACCGCCGGCAACAAGCTCAACTGGGATGACCTCGGCGGGGTGAATGTCTGCACCACGATCAAGAACAGGCTGAAGGATGTCCGTGAGTCGGTCGAGCGCCTGCTCAGTAGGGCACGTGCCACCGCGCTCACCGCGATCGCGGCCCACCTGCGCAGTCTCGTGTTGAGCTATGCGAAGGAACGCCGGCTGCGCGGCGTGGTCACCTACCACGACCTGCTGGTCCGAGCCCGCAACCTGGTGCGCGACCATCCGGACGTCGCCATGGCGCTGCGGGAGCGGTGGGATTACGTCGCCGTCGACGAGTTCCAGGACACCGACCCCCTGCAGGCGGAGCTGGCGCTACGGCTCTGCGCTGCTGTCGACGAGCCCGTTGCGGACTGGCGGACGCAGGCCCTAACCCCGGGGCGCCTGTGCCTTGTCGGTGATCCCAAGCAGTCCATCTACCGCTTTCGCCGCGCCGACATCGCCCTGTACGCCGCGGTGGAGGGGGCGCTCTTGGCGGCCGACCCGATGGCGCGGGCCCGGCTCAGCGTCAACTTCCGCTCCGGGCGCCGGATCATCGACGCCGTCAACGCCGTCTTCGGTGGCGAGGCTGGCCTGATGCGAGCCGGGGCATCCGTCGCCGGTGTCCAGGCCGAGTACGTCGACCTGGTTGCCCACGTGCCTGAGGTGGAGGGCAGCGTGAGCGTGTACGGCGGATCGGTCGAGGGTCCGGCGAGCGTGATGTGGCGTCGGGAGGCGAGGGCGACCTCGGCGGTGGTCCAGCGCATCCGCGATCAGGGCTGGATGGTGGGCGAGGGGCCCGATCGCACGCTGCGTCCCTGCCAGCTCGAGGACATCTGCATCCTCATGCCCAGCCGGACCAACCTGCGCAACCTGGAGCGGGAGCTGGAGGTGGCGGGCGTCCGCTACCGGCTGGAGAGCGGTTCGCTGATCATCGCCACCCAGGAGGTCCGCGACCTGCTCAACCTCCTGCGCTCCATCGACGACCCCAGCGACGAGGTGGCACTGGTGGCGGCGCTGCGGACCCCGGCGTACGGGTGCAGCGACGCGGAGTTGGTCCGCTGGAAGGCTGCCGGCGGTCGCTGGTCGTACCGGCACCCGGGGGGCGGGGACGACCCGCGGGTCGCGGCGGCGCTGGCGGACCTCGGCGACCTGCACCAGCGGCAGCACCAGTGGTCGGTGCCAGGTCTGATCGACGAGGTGCTCTCCCGGCGGCTGCTCCGAGCCCTCGCCTTCGACGACTGGCGGCCCCAGGAGGCCCACCGCCGCTACCGCTTTGTGGCCGAGCAGGCCCGCGCCCTGGCGCGCAGCGGCCGCCCCACGCTTCACGACACCGTCGACCAGATGGAGCGGCTGGCCCGCGACCCCAGCTACGACTCGGTCGTTCGGGACGGAGCGGCCGACGAGGACTGCGTCCGGGTCATGACGGTGCACGCCGCCAAGGGGCTGGAGTTCCCGATCGTCATCGTCACTGGGCTGGGGCGTAAACCACAGAAGACCCGGCCGATGATGGTGGCCGATCACCTCACCAGGCGTGTCGAGCTCCGGGTGAGCGCGAAGTTCACCAGCGCGGGGTGGGAGGAGCTGGATATCCGGGAGAGGGAGATGGAGGCGGCAGAGCGGGTGCGTCTCCTCTACGTGGCGCTGACCCGGCCTCGGGACCACCTGGTGGTTAGCCTGTTTCGGGGGCGACCAAGGGAGAGGAGACTGACGCCGGGCGCCTCGAGGTACTGCTCCGCGGTCGCGAGGACGTTCAGCTGCTCGATGAGACGTGGCAGGGGTCTGCGCCTCCGCGCCCGGAGGCGCGAGTTGACGGCATGACGTCGGAAGGGCAGCGCAGCGGGGAGGAGGCGTGGATCGTGCGGCGCGCCGAGCTGCTCGCAGCACTCGCAGGGTTGCGGACCCAAACCGCCACCGGGCTGGCCCACGCCGAGGCGGAGGAGGGCCTGGCGCCCGAGGCCGCGGAGGACGTCGCCGCCTCCCGACGCGGCCGCGCTGCCACCTCACTGGGGCGCGCCGTCCATGCCGTGCTCCAGGTGGTTGACCTGCAGACGGGAGAGGGGCTCGAGGATCTCGCGCGGGCCCAGGCCGCTGCCGAGGGGGTCCCGGACCGCGCCGCCGAGGTGGCCGCGCTGGCGCGGGCCGAGTGGGCCAGCGAGCCGGCGCGGCGTGCCGCCGGACTGCGCCACTGGCGCGAGGTTCCTCTCGGGGCGCCGGTGGACGGCGTGCTGCTCGAGGGGTTTGTGGACCTGCTGTATGAGCTGCCCGACGGCCGCCTGGTGGTGGTCGACTACAAGACCGATGCGGTGCACGGGGCTGAGGTGGACAGGCGGATGGAGCGCTATCGGTTGCAGGGTGGGGTGTACGCGCTGCTGCTGGAGGCGGTGACCCAGCGAGAGGTGGCGCGCGTGGAGTTCGTATTTGCGGCAGCGGGGGAGGTCCAGACGGTCACCGACACGAGCTCTGTCATCGGCGAAGTACGAGCTCTTCTGAGGGAGTCGCAAGCGGCCCGCGCCGAGTAGTTGTCACGGGTGTGTCGCCACGGGGCGCCGGGAACACGAGGAATCAGTTCAACGGTCATGTCGATCGTGGATCGGAACGAATATGGCTTCACGGTGATAATCGAAGTTCATGAGGTCCAGCGGGTGCGATCGGACGACGTGCAAGGGCCGACCTTCGAGTACACGCTCTCCGGTTATCGTCAGGCTCTCAGGCAGGACAGTGATCGCGCCAAAGTCGAAGAGTACGTGGTCATTGGGGCAGAGGCAGAGAACGTTATCGAGAGCGTCCCGCCCGTTGTGAGGCCGGCCGAGCGGGCGGATGTGAGCCGCCTCCGCGTAGGGAGAGATTGGGGTTGGAAGATTCACCTGGCACATTTGGCAGGTGAATTCGTAGAGCCGCTTCACTTGCCGAGTGACCGCGGTATCGCGAACAATTCTTTGAATCGTCTGCGGTAGGCGCGGCGCGGGTCCACTGCCTTCGTCATGAAGGACCAGTGGAGCCACTCGTGATAGCCGGTGCAGCACATACCGCCAACGCACAAACCCGTCACTGGCGTGTCGCTCCCGAAAATAGTTGTCGACGACGTATAGACCGTCGTAGCCGAATACTCTGCCGGCCTTGCGAATAACCCTCACGGGAACGCCGAAGTTGCGGTTCCTGATGAGCGCGGCGTTACCACGGACCAAGTGCTGGTCAGCTATAGCCCGTGAGGTCCCAGGCTCCAGGCCACCTTGCCCGGTATAGATGACCGTGTCCCCTTGGTCGTCGTCTGGGTACACTCCGGAAAGCACGACCGAGGCAGCGGCGTCGCCCGGGGCGAAGTCAATTCCGGCCTGGAGCGGGCGATGGACGCCTGCATCGTGGAGGGCCCGCCGATTTGCGAACTCGGCGCCCACGGGTGCACCCGGCGGCTCGCCGTAGACGATCGGCTCGGATGCCACAGCGCATCGATCCTACTGCCTCCGTGGAGCGCCGTGGGAACCGAACCGTCCTGGCGTTCCGGACACTACGACCGGGCCATTCCGTCGTTGCCAGGCCGGTGGGAGGGAGGAGAAACGGCTCGCAGTCCTCTCGGACGTCGTACTCTGGGGTAGAGAAGGCGTTTGCCAAGGCTTCCCTCGACCCTTGATGCCTCAACATCGCGCCCATCAACCCCGACCGGCGCTAACGGAGAAATGATGCAACAACCTCTTCCGCCCCCAACTCCTCCAAGCGGCTTCTTGCCCGGAACCGACGACACGCGCGTCGTACTCCAACAACTGGCGCGCCTGGGCAGCGTCATGGCCATCCTGGTCGGGTTGGTGGGCGCTATCGCCGTGCAAGTAATCTTCGTCGGCACCTTCCTGCCCCAGATCATGAGCCAGGAGAACATCAGCTCCGACAATAGCGACGCGTTGACCGCTCTCGCCGATGTGCTCGGCTTCGCGGTCTTCTGGATGTTTGCCCTGATGGCTGGGCGCGGCATGCGAGGCTCTCATCGGTAGGCTATCGGTCCTCGACCTCATCGCCATTTTGTGGCCGGGAGTGGATGCCCAGATTGAGGAGTGACGGGGCCGCACCTCCCCCAGCAGGGCGACCAGGCGGCGCTCAGGGCAGCGTACCGGGTGATCGCCGTCATCTCCGCCTCATCGGCTGCGCCTTGACGCGTTTGCTGGTCCAGTTGCTGAGGCGCTCTGGGCCTGATCGCGGCCAGATTGGTGGGGTCCCGGCGGCGGATTGCCGGTCGCCCGGGGCGGCGACCGCCTGGCGCGCACCAGTGGTCACAGCGCCGATCCCACACCTCATCGGGACGTCCCGTGTCACGTCGCCTCCGCATCGATGCCATCGTTTAGTCTCCTTCACATGTAACTCCCTAAGGGTGAAGCTGCCAGGCGACAGCAGCGTGTCGCTGGCGGAGGGGTGGCGGGCCGATCACCGGCCGTGACGCTGGGCGTATCGCACCAGGGCCGCGACGCCAATGGCTGCCTCCACCAGGTACATGACCACCGCGGCAGCTACGGGGATCTGGCCGTCGCCCGCCCAGGCGGCGGGCCCAACGACCACGAAGATGCCCAGCAGCACCCACAGGCAGCTGCTGCAGCTGGACGACTTCCGTACCTCGGTGCTGCTCACCACATTGCCCTGGGCGTCGCGGGTCACCCAGGTCTGGCGCCCCATGGTTGCTCCTCTATTGCTTTGGGGTCCGTGTCTGGCACACAGTTCCCGGGGACGAGAGGAGGGTGGAGCGCCGACGCGACAGCGGGCTGTCGCGGGCGAGCGAACCAGTTCAGCCCGAAGCGGCGGCGAGGACTGCATCGGGCAGCTCTGAAGTCGCGCGGACGGTCCAAGTCTCTGACCGCTCTTCCCGGTGGTGAAGCACCGTCACCACATTCGAGCCCGCGCCGCCGAACAGTGCCTCCTGGAGGGCCGCCGGCCACGCGGCCTCGGACTCCGCTGGGGCGGACGGCCGCCGAGGGGCGCCGCGCTCCACCAGGTGAGCGGCGAGTACCGCATGCGCTCCGACGAGCAGCCAGCCCGTACCGCCTGCCTCACCTCGAGGTCAGGGCGTCGACGTGCCGCCCACAGGGCGGTCCGAGCAATGCATCGCAAACCCGGCTCCCCACTCGTAGCCAGGACCAGGAGGGCAGTGAGCGAGGGGGGCAGGCGTCCTGAGGTCTGCAGCTGCGCATCTGGCCACCAGCTCGCCGAGAGCGCCTCCGCGGGCACGATGGCGGCCGTCCCGGGAGCGATGGTGAGAGTCGACTGTGGCAGCTCGGTCGACCATCCCTCCACTGATGACGTCACCCAGTGAGACGGTGACCGCGCGAGCGCCGCGGTTGGTCGCCACCAGGCCGGTTGGTATGTAGCGGGTCAGTCCGTCCCAGTCGGTGGCCGGGACCGGAAGGATGCTCCAGGTGAGCCCGTCTCGCGTGAAGTTAGCTTTACGCGCCTGGCACGGCCAACAGGCGGTTACCAGGCTCTCCGCGTTTCTGCTCGGGGCGCTGCGGTAGCCCGGGCGTGCGTCATCGATGACCGCGCCGCAGGCGGGGACGGCTGGGTGAGTGAGGCTTGCCTTCCAGTTCCAGTCCGGGTGGTAGGGGAAGAGTTGGGGGAACAACCGCCCCAGGAGGGCCATCACGGGGATGAAGACGGTCTCGCGTCCGCAGTAGCGGCAGGTCCACCGGTCGCGCTCGAAGACCTCGAAGGCTAGAGACCGCGGGACTGACCGATGGGGTGGGTCGGGCTCTGGCTGGTAAGCAAGCGGTCCAAGGACGGCCGCCGCCGCGTCAGGCCGATCGGTTTCCAGGGCAGCAAGAACGCGGGCGAGGTGGCGAGGGTAGCCTTCCCGAGGGTCGATCACGAGTGACATGGTCGCACGCCAAAGAGCGTCCATCGCATCGGCTCGGGAACGTTGGTGGCGCATTTGACCCGTAGGCGGGAAGTACGTCCGCCCAGCGCGGCCTCTATGGGCTGCGCGGCAAGTAAAGAGCGGCGGCGGTTTCTCTGCCTCTGAAGGGGAAGACACAGGCGGGCGTCGGCCCGCGATGTGGTGGCTGCCACCGCAGCCGCCAACCCCTCATAATGTGGGCGGTTGGCCTCGATTGGAACGATCACTGGATAAGCGAGCCACCAGCGAGCCAGAGAAGCAGAAAAACGAAATATCCAGTTCAAAACCGAGCGGGAGTAGCTCAGCCGGTAGAGCATTTGCTTCCTCGATGATCGATGGGGGAGCGAGCGAAGCGATCCGCGACACGATGTGGCTGCCGACGCCAGCGCGCCCGATGGCTGATGTTGCGATGGTTGCACCGTCCGACTCCCTTGCGGGCGGTCTCCAGAGGTGGTCACCGGACCGCCCGTGCGACCCCACAGCAAGCGCGCTGACCTGGGGTGAACATACGTTCAACGAGCGTCGATAATCGCTCATGATGAGCGAAGGCCAATAGTCAAGAGGCCCAATCCAATTCGAATGAAGCCTCCAAAGCAGCGCTCGTAGTCTGGGAGCAAGAGGTCCCCGGTTCGAGTCCGGGCGCCCCGACATCCGCCGCAACCGGCGCAGCGGGGACTACGAAGCGCTGGCCAAGAGCGGGGTCGAGCACTGGCTCAGCGATCTGGGCCGCGACGTGCTCGGCGAGAAGCGCCGCGTGTACCCGCACCTGTTCCGGCACTCGTTCGTGACCGAGCAGCTCCGCCGGGGCATGCAGTCGCTGGTGGTGGCCCAGATCGTGGGGCACAGCAGCTTGCAGATGGTGGACCGCGTGTACCAGCACCTGACCGTCACCGATGCCCACGAGGCGCTGATGCGCTCGCTGATGGCGGGGGAGCGATGACCGGCCACCGGCCCGTCACCGCAACTTAGTCTGTTACATGTAACATTGAGGAAGCCATGGGAGCAGGGCGAACCCCCTCGATCCGAGACCGTGTCCGGAGCCACCGCGATCGGCTCCGGGCGCAAGGCCTGCGTCCGGTCCAGATCTGGGTTCCGGACGTGCGGTCTCCATCCTTTGCGGCGGAGGCTCATCGGCAGGCTCTGACCGTTGCCGAGAGCCCCCACGCCGCCGACGACGAGGCCTTCATCACCGCCGTCAGCAGCGACGAGGGGTGAGGCGCGGCGAGATCTGGACCGCGGCTGGCGGCTCCGGCTATGCCGGCAAGCCGAGGCCTGTCGTCGTGATTCAGGATGACCGATTCGACGCCACCGCATCGGTCACGATCTGCGCCTTTACCACCGACCCGACAGAGGCGCCCCTCATCCGGCTGCGCGTGGAGCCTGACCCCAGCAACGGGCTGCGGGAGCCGAGCAGCCTGATGGTCGACAAGCTGACGACCGTCCCTCGCTCCAACCTGGGGGTGAAGATCGGCCAGCTTGGTGATGACGACATGCTGAGGCTCACCCGATCGCTTGCCGTCTTCCTCGGTCTGGCGGGGTGACGGGCAGTTCAGCCATGCCGTTTGACCTAGAGACGCCGAGCGCGTCCTGCCACTGCTCGAGACCCGTGGCCACGACTCGGCCTCCGACGCACGCGCGGCGTGGGATGTCCTGACCGCGAGCGGCGACGTCCCGATAGTGACGCTCCACAGCCTGGAGTACTTCCTCTGGTACACGCTGCCGGTCAAGTTCATCACCTCGTCCGACCACCAGCGCGCCGTGGCCCTCGCGCTCGGAGACCTGCTGAGCGAGCTCGGCTACGAGGGTGCCGCCGGACTTTGCAGCAGCCCGGTGACGATGCGCGTCATCGCGGCATGGGATCAGAGTCCGAGACACGGACACCAGGCACTCAGCAAGGCACTCGACGACTCTGGAGCGGAGCCGCCCGACACCGAAGCTCTGGAGTGGGGCGGGATGATGGGGATGACGGAGTCCTCGGTCTACGAGTTGGCCGCCAGCGCGCTCGAAGAGGCGGCGAAGTCACACCGGGGAAGAATGGCTGGAAGCGGGCTCAGGCTGAGGTGCTGCGCCGGTTCCTCACCCATGCCGGCCCACTCGCTCGATGGGCGCACCCCCCAAACCGCGGTCTGGCAGGAGCGTCAGGACTTCTGGGCGGAGACACCCGCCCGCCCTCTGCGAAAGGCCTCTATCCAGCCGATCCGAGATGCGATCCGCCAGCCGGCGGCAGAAGCCCCGGAGGCGATGGGGGCGGGGATGCGGCCACTCCTCCAGCTCCTGGAGCTGTGCGTGAGGGGCCTGCCGCTCACCCCGGCGGGATACATGCCGCCGAACACTGTTCGAGCGCTCGTCGGCGAGCTTGGATGGTGAGACTGGGACAAGCCGCCACGCAGCGAGGTCGATGTGCCCCAGCTGATGATCCTGAGGGACTTCGCCCGCAAGGCGGGACTGGTGCGGAAGGCGCGGGACCGACTCCACCTCACCGCGTCCGGCCGGCGCGCGCTCACCCAGCCAGATCGGCTCTGGACCGGTGCGATGCGCGCTCTGAGTGATGGCACGGACTTCGTGGCGGCGCTACGCGAGCTGCTCCTGGTCCGGATGCTCCAGGGAGAGGTGGACCGCAACCCAATCGTGGACGAGCTCGTGCCTGTACTTGTGGAAGCCGGGTGGAGGCCCTCCGATGGCCGCAGATTGAGCAGCGATGTCGTCTCAGTCATGCTCTGGGATGCCATCCGGCCGATGGAGCTGCTCAGCATGGTTGTGGCTGGGGAATGGCCGGACCGTAGCCTCAGGCTCACGGGTGTGGGGGGCGCCGCCGCACGCGCCGTCCTCTGGCTTCGCTCCATCGCCCCAAGGCACGAGCTCAGGTGATTGGCCTCGCGCGGTCCGATGCGCGACCAGCGTGCCATGGGCGCCTGGCGATGCATGGGTCCCCAGGACAGGATTCGTGCCGGTGCCGATCGTCGGCATAAGCACGGCCGTCCGCGTGAGGACCCGCCGCAGCTCAGCAGGGTACCGTCGCCCTCCCCCTGGTCTTCCGGTGTCCATGGCTCCCGAACCTCCAAGAATCGGAGCCTCCGGAAAACCCAGGGCGGTAGGCTGCCGGGATAGACGAGTACGCGAAGACCGCGACTCTACGACCTCGTCTACTCGGCGAGTGGCCGCAAGGACTACGCGGCCGAAGCCGAGCGGATCGACTATCAGATCCAGGCGCGCAATCCTGGGGCGCGGACTCTCCTCGATGTCGGCTGCGGCACCGTCCTGAATGTCGGCGGCTCCAAGGACAGCGGCCTTTCGCTATAGTTCTTGCTTCCGCACTTGGGACATTTGCTCCGAGGACAGCCGTTTTTGCGTGTAGTGTTTGCTTCTGCACCTCGGACATTGGCGGAAAGCGGCAACCTGCTCGGCCAGGCCTTCGACTGCCGACTCTCGGCGCTGAAGTTGATCTCGCCGATCGGACTCCCGCGAAAGTAGCGGTGCTCGGGGCAACACTCGCTGCATTCGTGGACGGAGTTTCGCTTGCCACCGAGCAAGTTGCCAAGTATAACCACAATCCTGGCAGATTCTTTCGTAGCCAGCTGGTAGTAGCGCTCCGAACACGACTCTCACCTCCGCAAGTGTCGCCGCAGATTCATTCCTAACACTTGCAGTCTCGGAACCACGACCTCAAGGTAGACGGCAGTCTTCTGCTGCACCTCAAGCAAGCATGAAAAGCCTCTCCGAATGGGAGGGTGAACGGTGTGCCTCATCGCCTTGGCTCAGTTCCTATGGTTTCCTCAGAGGAGGGACTGTAGCACGACGCAGGAGACGGTGGTCGTCAAGTCCTCCTCCTCTTCCGGCGAGCGGGGCGGTGCAGCCACCTTTGTTTCAGCCATCTGCTCCCTTCATCGAGGCTGGGGCTGAATCCGCGCGTGCATGGGATGCGGATTCGTGCGCGTGCCCTTCGCCCACACGTCGACATACCCGTTCCGGCCGGCGTTAGTGACGAAGACCTGCTCATGCAAGCCGACATCCTCCCGACGAGCTACGAGGTCGGCGTGCTCAAGGGTCAGATCACGCCTGGAGATGTCGTCGCGATAGTGGGCGCGGGTCCGATCGGGCTGTCGGCGATGCTCACCGCGCAACTCTTCAGCCCGTCGCACATCGTCGCGATCGACCTGGCCGATCTCCGATTGGAAGCCGCCAAACGCTTCGGCGCCGATATTGCCGTCAGCAGCGGCCGAGACGACGCGTTGACGTCCGTTCGCAACGTCAGCGACGGTCTCGGCGCGGATGGCGCTATCGAAGCGGTGGGTGCTACTGCAACGTTTGAACTCGCGGCCAGTCTGGTTCGTCCAGGCGGGCGCATCGCCAACGTCGGCGTGCACAGGAAGCCGCGACGCTGCATCTTGAGACACTCTGGACGCGCGACGTGACCATCACCACGGGCTCGGTTGACACCTTCAGCACGCCGACCCTGATCCGTCTACTGGCAGGCGGGCAACTCCGGACGAACGCCTTGGTGACCCAACGATTTGCGCTCGAGCACATGAGGGCCGCTTACGACACGTTTGGCCGGGGCGTCAGAGACCGGGGCGCTCAAGGTGGTGCTCACAGCTGGCGGCACTTTGCCAAATGGAAAGGTGGCTGCCCTCGCGGGGCGCAATCGTCTAAGGACCTTCGTTGTTAATCGAGTTGACACAGGGGCTCAGATCCGCCACCAAACTACCGCTAAGCCGGCAGCATCGATCGGGATCTCGGCCGCCATCCGCTCTCTGAAGGACCGTGTCCATGGTTCAAACCGCGAGGCCGGTCGCATCCGCCGTCGGAAGAGGGGGGTGGCGGGAAGGAAGAAGGCGACCGTCCGACCGCAACTTTCGTAGGCTCAGGCCACGGGTTGACTACCTGCGTCATGGTCATTCTCGTGGTCACGATGACGTGACTCCGATGAGCGCACAACGACGACGGGGCATCGGGAGTGGTGGACGCACTGTTGACTGACGGAGCCGAGCAGCAGGTCACTGAACCCGCCATGACCGCGCGACCCAACCACCAGGAGGTCGTCCTCTGCGGCGGCGCCCACCAGGACCGCGGCGGCTCCACCCTCGACGACCTGCCGCTCGATCTCGACGTCTGCCGTTTCCCCGACCGCCTCGCTGATCGCCCTCTCGAGCAACTCCCCAGCTGCCCGCCCAAGCTGGCCGACGTCGGGGCCAGTCCACGCCAACGAACCGATGTAGGCGAGGCTGCCGTAGCCTCCCGCAGGCGCGCCCGCGTAGCCGAACGTCCAGGCGTGTACGACTCGTAGTGGGACCTTGCGGAGCCGCGCCTCCGCCAACGCCCAACGCAGGGCTTCCCCCGCCCCCGGAGAACCATCGACACCCACGACCACAGCCCCGGCCTTCGTCGGGGCCCTTTTCTCAATCATGTGCCGCTCCTTTCTCGCCGATGCCCGGTCGCTGGGTCCGGATGATACCGTCGGCTCGTCTGCTCCTCGCGCGAGAGGTGCAGGAAGATCTTCACGATCCGGGTGCCGCTGCGGGAGAGGTGGCGCTCGAAGGCGTTGATGTCCTCGTAACGGTGCTGCCACATCGCCTCCGTGGGCCCGTCGCCGGAGGCGTCAAGCCGGCGGTTCAGCAGCTCGGGGTGCACCCGGACCACCAGGACCTCCTCGTAGTAGGAGCGGTTGAAGATCCCGATCCGCCCGCGCTCGGGGAGCGCCTTGCTGTAGCGCCACAGGAAGTCATGCGCGAGCTCCTCGGCCGAAGGCTGCTTGAACGCCTCGACATTGCAACCCTGCGGGTTCACCCCCGACATGACGTGCTCGATGGTCCCGTCCTTGCCGGCGGCGTCCATGGCCTGGAGGACCACCAGCAGGGCGTGGCTGTCGCTCGCCCACAGGAGCTCCTGGGACGCCGTCAGCTCATCGACGTAGGACTGGAGGTCCTCCTCGGCCACCTCCTTGGGCTTCTTCTTGCCGGTCCCCAGCCAGTCGGCCGCCGTCGCCTCGGTGCTCCGGCGCTCGAGGCCGGCCGGCTTCCCCGGGGTGACCTCGACCGGGTGGTATATCGGAACGCGATCCGCGGAGCTTTCGTCGCCGCCCTCGATGGGCTCCTGGCCATCTCGAGCCCCCTACGTAGAGGTCCGCGCTTGGGCGAGATCCTTCGGATCGCGGTCTATCTACGCGGTGAAGTCGGTCACCGGCGGGGGTCGCCGACCACGTCAGAAGTTCCTATCGTTACGGCTGCGGGTGCAGACGCAGCTCCGCTTCAAGCACGTCACGTGGATCGGTGAGATCGAGATCGTTCAACCACTTCCGCGAACGCTATGCTGGGCAGCTCGGCGCCAACAAAGACCATGAATAATTCTTCGGCTGCGGTGACGAGCTCTGACGACCAGCGCGAACACCGGGGCCCACACCCTCAGACCCGCTCTCGCGCGACTTCCGGTCATTCGATCCCCGTCGCGCCCTCAATTATGGGGCCAATCGAAGGAGGTGTCATCACGCAGAACGGCAATATCGAGCCCGGGAGCGCCTCGCTGCGTGGACACGACGAGAAGAGCAGCTGAGGTGAGGGTCGGAGCCGGCAAGGGGGGCTGCGATGCGCTGGTCTTCTTCGGCGCAACCGGGGACTTGGCGCGCAAGCAGATCTTTCCCGCACTGTACGCGATGACCAAACGAGGCGTGCTCAATGTTCCCGTCGTCGGTGTGGCCTACTCGGGCTGGAGTCTCGAGCAACTGCGCAACCTCGCAAAGGACAGCATCGCGCACAGCGCTGGTGGCATCGACGACCGGCACGCGCTCAGTGACCTGCTGTCCAGGCTTCGGTACGTGGACGGGGACTACAAGGATTCCGCCACGTTCGCGGCGCTGAAGGAGGCCCTCGGCAAAGCCTCCCGTCCCGCGCACTACCTGGCCATCCCACCGCTTCTCTTCGCCACGGTGATCAAGGAGCTCGGTGCTGAGGGTCTGGCCGACAACGCGCGGGTCATCGTCGAGAAGCCTTTCGGGCGTGACCTCGCGTCGGCGCGGAGGCTCAACCGCGCTGCTCAGGCCGTCTTTCCGGAGACCTCGATCTTCCGTATCGACCACTTCCTCGGCAAGGACGCGGTCGAGAACCTGCTCTATTTCCGTTTCTCCAACTCCTTCCTGGAGCCGATCTGGAACCGCAACTCTGTCGCCAGTGTGCAGATTACGATGGTCGAGAAATTCGGCGTGGAGGGACGCGGGGCATTCTATGAAACCACCGGTTGCTTGCGCGACGTGGTCGAAAACCACCTCTTCCAGGTCGTCGCGCTGCTGGCTATGGAGCCGCCGGCAGCCATGAATGCCGACGCGCAACGCGACGAGAAGGCCAAGGTCTTCCAGTCCATGCGCGCCTTGACCGCCGACGACGTAGTGCGTGGCCAGTACATCGGTTATCGCAGGGAGCCGGGGGTGGCCGCGGCGTCCGACGTCGAGACCTACTGCGCACTTCGGCTGTTCATCGACTCGTGGCGCTGGGCGGGTGTCCCCTGGTACATCCGCGCTGGCAAGGGCATGGCCGGCACGGTCACCGAGGTGCTGGTTCAGCTGAAGCCGCCGCCGCAGCAGCTCTTCGGCGACACGCCGCAGTCTGTGAGTGGGGCGAACTATCTCCGATTCCGGCTGGCGCCCAGCCCGGCTATCGCCCTTGCGGCACGTGTGAAGCAGGAGGGGGAGAGGTTCGTCGGCGAGCAGAGAGAGCTTAGCCTGCTCGACGCACAGCCGGCGCAGGAAGCGCCGTATGACCGGCTGCTGGGCGACGCCATGGCCGGCGACAACACGCTCTTCACCCGCGAGGATACTGTCGAGGCCGCCTGGGCGGTGGTCGATCGTGTGGTCAGACACCATCACCGTGTCCTGCCATACAAGTTGGGCAGCTGGGGCCCGAAGGAGGCGGACATGCTCGTTGGAACCAGTGGTGGCTGGAATCGCCCGGTCCTGGACGCCGCACCGTCGCCGGAGGCGGCCAGATGAACGAAACCCCAGGAGCCTCTCCAGGGCTCTCAGGCAGAAGGTGGGCCTGGCAGCGCGCTGCTCGACGAGCCGGCCGTCATGGTTCTCGATGAGCCAACCGCGGGCCTGGTGACGCCGACCGCCCGCCCTCGCGTTCCAGTTCTATGAGGTGCTGCCGCCTGCGCCAGCTTGTCGGCGAGCCGGCTATGAAGCCACCCTCTCGCCCGCCTCGACCGCGACCGACTCAGCCTGTGCCGCCTCCGCCGGGACGGCCGAGGCGGCGCTGCCGCTCGACGCCACGGCCACCGCCGGCCTGGAGGACGGCAGCTCGTCGTGGATGTACCTGCCGCCGCGCAGCAGGCTGGCGATCGCCGCCAGCACGCACGCGGCGATGGCGAAGTCGAAGGCTTCATGCAGGCCGTCCATGAAGGGAGCGGAGATCAGATGGGGGAAGAAGGCGCGGCCGGTCAGGTACGCCTGCTGGGCGTGACCCAGGTGGGCGAGGACCGCCGGACCCAGCAGGGAGGCGATCGGGTTGTAGCCGAGGAAGGAGGCGAAGAGGCTGCCCACCGCCGGCAGGTGGGAGATCCTGGTCGCAGCGGACGCCGGGACGCCCTGGCTGACGAGACCCTGGTAGAGGGTGTGGGGGAGGCTGGAGGAGAGCCCGAGGATGATCAGGGTGAAGAAGATCCCGATGGAGAGCACCATCGCCGAGTTCTGGAAGGTGGCCGCCATCCCGGCCCCGGCGCCGCGCTCGTTGGGGGGAAGGCTGTTCATGACCCCGGCTTGGTTGGGCGAGGCGAAGAGACCGCTGGCCAGCCCGTAGAGCCCGAGCAGCAGGGCGAACCACACGTAGCTGAAGTTGGCCGGAAGCATCTGGAAGACGGCGAAGATCACCGCCGCCGCCGCGACTCCCAGGGTGGCGAAGAGCCGGGAGCCGTAGCGGTCGGAGAGCATGCCCGCCAGCGGTCCGGCGATCAGGAAGCCCGCGGTCATGGGCAGCATGTAGATCCCTGCCCATAGCGGGGTCTCGGCAAAGCTGAAGCCGTGCTGGGGCAGCCAGATCCCCTGCAGCCAGATGATGAGAATGAACATCAGGCCGCCGCGAGCCAGGGAGGACAGCAGGGCCGCCAGGTTGCCCGCGGCGAAGGCCCGGATGCGGAACAGGTTGATGTGGAACATCGGGGCCTCGACCTTGGTCTCCAACCAGGTGAAGAACGCCAGGCAGGCCACCCCGCCGAACATCGCGGCGAGGACCATGGGATTGGTCCAGCCCATGCTCGAGGTGCCGTAGGGGAGGATGCCGTAGGTGATGCCGACCAGCAGCGCGACCAGCCCCACCGCGAAGAAGAGGTTGCCCCACCAATCGATCCGCGCCGGCTGGCGGATGCCGTTGTCGCGCAGCATCAGGTAGGCCCAGATGGTGCCGAACACCCCGACCGGGACCGAGACCAGGAAGACGAGCTGCCAGGCGACCGGCCCTAGGACGCCGCCCAGCACCAGGCCGATGAAGGACCCGGCGATCGCGGCCACCATGTTGGTGCCCAGAGCCATGCCCCTCTGCCTGGGCGGGAAGGCGTCGGTGAGGATGGCGCTGGAGTTGGCCAGGAGCATGGCCCCCCCGATTCCCTGCAGCACGCGCATCACGATCATCCAAAGGGCCCCTGCCGGGCCGCTCATCCAGGTCAGGGACAGTAGGATCGAGAAGAGGGTGAAGACCAGGAAGCCCAGGTTGTACATGCGCACCCGGCCGTACATGTCGCCGACGCGCCCGAGGGTGACCACCAGCACCGCGGTCACCACCATGTAGCCCATCAGCAGCCAGAGGAAGAGGGGGGTGTTGCCGGGACTCAGCGGGTTGAGGTGAATGCCTCGGAAGATGTCGGGAAGGGCGATCAGCACGATCGACGAGTTGATCGTGGCCATGAGGATGCCCACGGTGGTGTTGGAGAGGGCGATCCACTTGTAGTGGGGCCCCACCGGCCGCTGGGAGAAGCGCCGGCTGCTTGCCAGGGTGTCCCGGATGGTCACGCGCCGACTCCCGTCCTGGCGGTCACCGGCGTGACGCCCTCGGTCGCTGCCGGGGCCAGGTCAGCAGCCACGGCCATCCCGCTGTCCGCCGACTGGACGTGGTCGGCCAGACGATCGAGCAGCTCCGCCAGCCGCTTTCGATCCGAGGGCGGCAGCTCCTCGACGGCGGCGCGCATCTCGCCCCCCTTGCGTCGAGCGGCGGCTTCGAGCAGCTCTTGCGCCGCCGAGGCGAGGCTGAGCTCGGTGACCCGGCGGTCGCCAAGGCGGGGCCCCCGCTGGATCAGCCCGCGCCGGACCAGCCGGTCGATGAGGGCGGTGGCGGTCGAGGCGGTGATGCCCAGGTGCTCGGCCACCTGGCCGCAGCTCGCCGGGTGCTCGCGGAGCTGATGCAGGACGCGAAGCTGACTGATGGTCACCCCGAGGTCGCCCCACCGCGCGATCTCCACGGCCTCCACGCTGGCGAGCAGCTGGACCAGGGCCCCGAGGGCTCTCTCGGTACTCTCCGCCGGGGCGGTGGAGGGGGTGGCGTGGGCTGGCGTCACGGCGCCAACGCTACGCCTGCGGCGAACTATTTGTCAAGGGCGCGCATTCCTGGCGAATTGGCGGGCCTCTTTGCCAAGAGGACCTGGGTCGAATGCCTCTTGGAGGGCGGGAGAACCATGCTTATCGGCTCGGTGACATCACCCTGGACCCAGGGATGATCCTGGTCTGGGCCTCATCGGCCGCGGGTGATCCTCACTCTGTGGAGGGGCCCGAAACAACGGCGGCAACAGGGCGACCAGGAGGGGGAAGATTAGCCTCCTGTGGCTCGCAGGGGTACCGACGCGCGTGGATGATCCATGTCATGATTCTGCGCGAACCGAGGCATGCAAAGGGCGCGGCTGCGTCCTATGTTCAGCGGTCATCGTTGCCGCCTTTTCATGCTGCGGGAAGACGGCCTTCCGTGGCGCGATCCCCGTACTCGTCCTCGGCCGCGGCTGCGATGTTCGTAGCGCCGGTCGCGAAATGGCGCCGTACGTGCCCTTTCATCCACCGCGCTCGACTGAGGATGCGCCCATCATGCCAATCGGAGCTCCAACCATGACGACACCGACATTTGCACCGGAACTCCTACAGGGGATGGACGCCTACTGGCGAGCAGCCAACTACGTGTCGGTCGGGCAGATCTACCTCGGGGACAATCCCCTCCTGAAGAGACCCTGGAGTTGGCGGACGTCCATCCGCTCGTGGTCGGACATTGGGGTACCGTGCCCGGGCAGAACCTCATCTATGTGCACCTGAACCGGGTGATCAAGAGGTACGAGCTCGACATGTTCTACGTCGCCGGCCCAGGCCACGGCGGCCCGGCGCTGGTCGGCAACACCTATCTGGAGGGCACGTACAGCGAGATCTACCCCGAGGCCGGTCATGATGAGGCCGGGCTGAAACGGCTGTTCGGCCAGTTCTCTTTCCCCGGGGGTATCTCCAGCCACGTGGCGCAGACGCGCCGGGGTCGATCCACGAGGGGGGTGAGCTCGGGTACTCGCTCAGTCACGCCTTCGGGGCCGCCTCCGACAACCCCGATCTCGTCGTCGCCTTCGAGCGCCACCATTGCCGCAGCGGCACCCGGATCGTGAAGATCTTCTTCCACCTCTCCCGGGAGGGGCAGAAGAAGCGATTCCTCGAGCGTCTGGACGACCCCACCAAGTACTGGAAGTTCTCGGCCAGCGATCTGGCCGAGCGCGGTAACGGGGACGAGTACCGGGCCGCCTACGAGGAGGCGATCAGCGCCACCTCCACCCCGTGGGCGCCCTCGTATGTGGTGCCGGCGGACCACATGTACGCGCTGCGACCGCTGGTGGGCGGCCTTCTGGTCCACCCCATCGACGAGATCGACCTTCGGCTCTCGGAGGTCGGCCCGGATGAGCTGAAGTCCCTGGTCCGGGCCAGGAACGAGCTGCTGGCCGAGTGACGGCTCAGGAACGCCACGGATCACTCGCGGGTTCGCCTCAGGTGAGCATCACCCCGAACCTGGGCCTGCCCCAACGGGTGCGAGCGTGCCTCTTCGACCTCGACGGTGTCCTCACCGAGACCGCCCGGGTCCATGCCGCGGCGTGGAAGGAGATGTTCGACGCCTACCTGAAGGCCCGGGCCGAGAGGAAGGGCGAGCCCTTCGTCGCCTTCGACGAGGGGGCCGATTACGATACCTACGTCGACGGCAAGAGCAGGGACGACGGGACCCGTTCGTTCCTTGTATCACGGCACATTGCTCTGGCCGAGGGCGATCCCGGCGATGAGGCCGGGGTGGAGACCGTCAAGGGGCTGGGCAACGCCAAGAATGAGATCGTCCTGCGAAGGATCCAAGAAGACGGAGTTGAGGCCTTTGCGGGGTCGGTTCGCTATGTCCGGGCCGCGCGCGCAGCCGGCCTGCGCCTTGCGGTGGTGTCGTCGAGCGCCAACTGCGCCGCCGTGCTCGCGGCCGCCGGGATCGCCGAGCTGTTCGAGGTCCGCGTCGACGGTGTGACCCTCGATGCGGACCATCTGGCTGGCAAGCCAGCGCCGGACGCCTACCTCGCCGCGGCCCGGGCTCTGGGCGTGGACCCTGACCGGGCTGCGGTGTTCGAGGATGCGCTGGCCGGGGTGGAGGCCGCTCGGGCGGGAGGGTTCGGTTTCGTGGTCGGTGTCGACCGGGTCGGCCAGGCCGAGGCCCTGCGGGCCCACGGCGCCGACACCGTCGTGACCGACCTGGCCGAGCTGCTGGACCGGCAATGATCCAGCACCCGGCCTACCCGGTCGAGCCCTGGTGTCTGAGGGAGACCGAGCTCCGCCTCGACGTCCTGGCCCAGAGCGAGTCCCTGTTCGCGCTGTCCAACGGCCACATCGGTTGGCGGGGCAACCTCGACGAAGGCGAGCCGTACGGCCTGCCGGGCTCGTACCTCAACGGTGTCTACGAGTCCCATGCGCTGCCCGCCGCCGAGGCCGGCTACAGTTACCCCGAGGCTGGCCAGACGGTGATCAACGTCACCAACGCCAAGCTGATCCGCCTCCTCGTCGACGACCAGCCCTTCGATGTCCGCTACGGCGAGGTTCGTGCCCATGAGCGGCTGTTGGATTTCCGGACCGGCCTGCTCCAGCGCCACGTCGACTGGCTGTCGCGGGGCCGCCGCGGCGTGCGGGTGCGCTCGACGCGCCTGGTGTCGCTGGTCCAGCGCGCGGTCGCCGCCATCTCCTACGAGGTCGAACCGCTCGATGCCGCAGTGCGGGTGGTGGTCCAGTCCGAGCTGGTTGCCAACGAGGCTCTACCGCCAGCCGGAGGCGACCCCCGGAGGTCGGCTCGCCTCGAGGCGCCGCTGCATTCGGTGTCGCACGCCTGCCGTGATGCCAGGGTGACACTCCTCCACTGCACGGCCGCCAGCGGTCTGCGGATCGGAGCCGCCATGGACCACCACATCGTGGGTCCGCCCTCCGTGCAGGTATCGGCGGAGAGCTTCCCGGACCTGGGCCGGGTGACCATCACCGCCGCTCTCGAGCCCGGCGAGCGTCTGCAGCTCGTCAAGTTCGTCGCCTACGGCTGGTCCGCGATCCGCTCGGAGCCGGCGGTGCGAGACCAGGTGGACGCGGCCCTCACCGGCGCGACCCAGACCGGCTGGAACGGCCTGGTCGAGGAGCAAGCCGCCTATCTCGGCGATTTCTGGGACCGGGCGGATGTCGAGGTCGAGGGGGACCCCGAGATCCAGCAGGCGGTGCGCTTCTCGCTCTTCCACGTCCTTCAGGCGGGAGCCCGGGCCGAGGGACGGGCGATCCCGGCCAAGGGCCTCACCGGGCCCGGCTACGACGGCCACGCCTTCTGGGACACCGAGACCTACGTTCTGCCCGTGCTCACCTACACCGACCCCGAGGCTGTCGCCCAGGCCCTCCGGTGGCGCCATACCACCTTGCCCACGGCCACCGCCCGTGCCCGCCAGCTCGGGCTCGAGGGCGCCGTCTTTCCCTGGCGCACCATCAGCGGGGCCGAATGCTCCGGCTACTGGCCGGCGGGAACGGCGGCCTTCCACGTCGGGGCGGACATCGCCGACGCGGTGGTTCGCTACATCCAGGCGAGCGGGGATGAGACGTTCGAGCGAGAGGTTGGCCTGGAGCTGCTGGCCGAGACGGCCCGGCTGTGGCGCTCGCTCGGCCACCACGACGCTCAGGGCCGATTCCGCATCGACGGGGTCACCGGTCCGGACGAGTACTCCGCCGTGGCCGACAACAACGTCTACACGAACCTCATGGCCCAGCACAATCTCCAGACGGCGGCGGATGCGGCCGAGCGCCACCCAAACCTTGGCCGCCGGCTCGGCATCACCGCGGAGGAGGTGGCCGCCTGGCGGGAGGCGGCCACAGGCATGTTCATCCCCTACGACGACTCGCTCAAGGTCCATCCTCAGGCGGAGGGCTTCACCAGTCACGAGGTCTGGGACTTTGCCGCCACCTCAGCCGACCAGTACCCACTGATGCTCCACTTCCCCTACTTCGACCTCTATCGCAAGCAGGTGGTCAAGCAGGCCGACCTCGTGCTCGCCATGCACCTGCGCGGTGACGCCTTCACCGCAGAGGAGAAGGCTTGCAACTTCAACTACTACGAGGGCCTGACCGTGCGGGACTCATCGCTGTCGGCCTCCACGCAGGCGGTGATCGCCGCCGAGGTCGGCCACCTCGGCTTGGCGCACGACTACCTGGCCGAGGCCGCCCTCATGGACCTCGACGACCTCGAGCACAACACCCTCGATGGCCTGCATGTCGCCGCTCTGGCGGGGACCTGGATCGCCCTGGTCGCGGGGCTTGCCGGCATGCGAGAACGGCCGGGCAGCCTCAGCTTCGCGCCCCGACTGCCCCCGAGCATCACCCGGCTGGCTCTTGGTATCTCGGTGCAGCACCGGCGATTGCGCGTTGAGATAACGCCGGGCGCCACAACTTACCAGCTCCTCCGGGGCGAGCCGTTGCAGCTCCTCCATGACGGGGAGCCCGTCACCGTGACGACGGGCGACCCCGTTCTCCGGCCAAACCACGAGGTCCCCCATTCGGAACCCCCGGCCCAGCCAATGGGGCGGGCACCGCTGCGGCACCGCACGGCTGGGTGATGCGACATCAGCCTCTTGTGTCCGCTCCCGACAGAGCGGTGGCCAGGGATCAACTCGACCGATAGAGGACGGATCCATGACCGACGCCATCCACCAGGCCCTCGCGCTTGGCCAGAACACCTGGTACGACAATATCCGCTGCTCGCTTTTCACCTAGGCCATCGCCGGGTCGAGCGACTACGCAGAGGCCATCGCAGAGTTGCGCCAATCGGCGCCGATGGACGCCAAGTCGGCTATGCGTCCCTCCAGGGTGAGGATGAGCGTCCAGTAGAGGCCGGTGCCTCGGAACTGCCGGCGCACCGCGCGGTTGGTTTGTCCCTAATCCATGAAGTACCTCTCGCCCCTCGATTCGCGTCATGCGCGCCGCGCCTCGCAACGCTGCCGAGGCGCGGTCAGATGAGGATGCCTACAAGCTGTTCCAGCGGCGGCGGCGGCGGCCATGCGGCCGGAGCATCGCCGCCACGAACCAGACCACCAGGGCGACGAGCCCCACCCAGAGCAGCGTGTGCACCGCGATTCCCAGGATGAAGAGGACGGCGATAAGGCTGAGAAACAGGATCATTGGACGCATGTGAAACTTCCTTTGGTGTGGTGAGAGAGCCCGGAGCGCCCCCTCAGCCACGTTTCGGGACCGAACGCGATCCCAAACGTGACCTGATTGGGGGGCAGAATCAGATGGACCGCCTCGCGTGCTGATCGGTGCCCATCGAAACCACCTTGACGACGATCGTCGCGGCAATGGCATAGACGGCGACCGCCAAAACGTCCGCCCAGATGATCAGCGTCCCCGCGGTGGTGGAGGTGGTCTTGAAGATGCCCGCGAACGGGGCGGCCAGGGCCCTACCGATCGTGAAGATGAAGGCTCCGAACCCGACATTGGCGGCCCCGGCGGCATGGAAGATGAAGTCAACGCCGAGGAAGATGACGACGATGCCTACAGCGAGCCCGACGATTCGAGAGGCCAGAGGTCTGCCCGACCACACCGACGTCGAGCTGCGTCGGGTTGCGGCTCCGGTGACCGGGTCGGACGTCGTCTGCGTCGTGTTCGTCACCCCGCGGTAGTTCTGACCGTCGTTGGTCACGACCTGGTCGGCACTTGCATATCAGTCAACTGGCGCCTCCTTGGGGGTGCTGCCCCAGGAGCCTCTGAATCTGAGGCTCCGTTTGAAATTTAGTCTGCGGCCGGGGCGCAACAATCGCAGCAACGGTGGTGTGCAAGCGCTGAGATGGTTGCTGGTGTGCTCGCACGCAGGCCTCCCAGAACCCCAACCTGACACGGAAGCGGTCAGCTTGGGCAACGACCACGGGAACGTTGGTCAGCTCAACCTCTCGTCGGGCCTGGCCTGACTGGGTTGCCATGAGCTCGCGGATGCGCTGGAGGACCGCTTCCTCCATGGCCAGGATCTCGGTGTAGATGCCTCTCCAGAAGAGTGCCAGCTCCAGCGAGGCGGTTGCCGGATCGGGTTCGCGGTCCATGCCGATGGAGACATCCCCTCCCCGGGTCGCGGCGGCGATGTCGGGTCGGCCCTGACCAGCGTGGTGGCGGTTCATGCTCGTGGCATACACCGACCGGCGCAAGAAGTTCAGCAACCGACCGCGCTCGGCGGCAAGCCGGGCCAGACCGGTCGGCCTCCTGGATCAGCCGAAACGGGCGCGATGTATAGTCATGGCATAGTGGCAAGTGAGCCAAGCACGCCGGCCCGAGGTCCCCTCGAGGGAGAGGACATCGCCACCGAGCACTGGGAAGACGCGCGCCACTGGATGAGCATCTACGACGACCTGATCCGCTTCAAGCTTGGCCTGCTCGAGCGGGTGCGGAAGGAGCTGCCGAAGCTGCACCCCGTGGCCCGGAGCGCTGCCGACGCAGACGTCACCTTCATCGAAGCCCAGATGGCTGGATACCACGCCCGGCTCGACCTCTGGTACCAGCGGGTGTGGCAACTCCACGGCCTGTGGCTCGATCCGGATGGTCGGGTGGTGCGCCACAAGGGAAGGGAAGCCGCGCTCACCCTGCGGGAGTTCGAGCTTCTGCAGTTCCTGCTGGAGCACCCTCACCGCTTCTACACCACGGCGCAGATTGCGGGATACGCCTGGTCAGACGCCGCACTGATGCCCGAGGAGGTCCGCAACTACGTCACCCGGGTCAGGAGGATCCTGGCTCGGTTGGAGATCCCCTGTGACCTGGTCAACCGACCCGGCCGCGGCTACTCGCTGACGTTTCGGAATTCGGATTAGCCGGTCCTGTCCCGGAGTTCCGCCCGGTCAGAGCGCCTGTGGCGGCCGGCAAATGCAACCGCCCTGGTGTCGCCAAGACCGCGGTTGGCGGCGTGACGATCGACCAGGCGCGGTCTTGGCCCGGCCGCGCTAGTGCCATCCCCTCCTGGGGTAGGTCACCGGGCCGCGCATCGCTGCGCCCCTCGGAGCGAAGTTCGGCGCGATCGGTGCCTACCCTGCTGTGCGCCCAAGTACCCGTCACAGCCCGGTCTCGCCGGACGGGCGGCCGATGGATCTTCTTTTTGGCCCGTCGGGGGAGGGAGCGAGAGTTGGCCCAGGCCCGCGCGGGGGACGTCGATAGCCATCCAGGCAGCGCGGCCGGGCTGCTGGGATGAATGATGCTCATTTCTGACGGCTTGATACAGGCGGCTCTGCCGCCCCGCCCCACGACGGTGCATCCAGCGTCCCCTGGGCGGCACGCGCAGCCATCACGTCTCCCCCTCTCCCCCGCAAGACCCGAGCGGCCGCGACTGCAAGCAGAGTGCCCAGCAGGGGTCCGACGACGTACACCCAGAAGTGAGAGAGGTCACCCATGACGAGATCGGGGCCGAAGGAACGGAGCGGGTTCATCGACGCTCCGCTGATGGGGCTGGACCAGAGACCAGCTAGGGCGATGTAGCCCCCCACTGCCAACGCCGAGAGCGCCCCAACATTCTGGGCGCCAGACGCCGTACCCAGGATGGTGGTCACCAAGCCGAAGGTCAGGGCCGCCTCCATCACCATCGCCTGGAGGTCGCTGATGCCTCGGCCGGGCTCAGTCGTCCCGAGCAGGCCGACCTTGCCGACCATCATCCACAGCAGCAAGCAGGCGAGCACCGACCCGATGAGCTGGGCGATCAGGTAGCCGGGTACCCGTCTCCAGGGAAACTCATGGCGGAGCGCGAAGGCAACACTGACCACCGGGTTGAGGTGGGCGCCGGAGACCAGACCGATGGAGAGGATGATCGCCATCACCACCAGCCCGGGTGCGGACACGTACGCGGCCCGGCTGACGACTCCGTGGCTGTAGGCTGACACTGCCGGACCCCCCGCTGCGACGAGCACCAGCAGGAATGTTCCCACGATCTCGGCGAAGAGGCGGCGCCATTCATGCGAGAGATCGTCGAAGTCCTTGCCCCACCTGGGCTGGACGCCCAGCAAGTGGTGAATCCCTGCGCCCTGAACCTCAGGTCCAGCTCTCCTGACCGGCTCAACCATTCAACACCTCCGCCCGTCCCAGGCAGGAATCAGCCGGCGCGCAGGCCAGCCACCACGCCCGACCATGGTTCCAGTGGCCTTCCCATCCAGCTTCTGCGTAGCACGAACTGTATCGCTCATGAACCGAGGCTGGGTGGTCCTCACGCAGGCCAGGACGGGAGGGGAACAGGGGCGCCGCCGGCGGAACCCGCTGTCTCAAATGCCGTAGGCCGACACGAAGGCGCATCGCCTCCGTGTCGGCAATTCGGCTCGAGACCAGCCTCCTCTACCCGGTATGCCCGCCCGCGAACGCCCGCGCCCACGATGCGAAAGACGGCAAGCAGGGTGACGGCACCGAGGAAGGCCACGATGGTCTCGGTGATGATGGGCTGATTCGGCACGCTGAGAGTGATCCCCGTGTAACCCGCGGCGGATGTGGCAGCTCCACCGCCTGTGGCTCGACCCGGATGATCGGGTGCTGCGTCACAGGGAAACGAGATAGCGCTCACGGCCCGTGAGTTCGAGCCGCTGCAGTGCTGGAGCATCCCCATCGCTTCTACACCACCGCGCAGATCGCGTGATACGCCTGTTCCGACGCCGCACTCCTGCCAGAGGAGGTTCGCAACTACGTCACGCGGGTCAGGAGGGCCGCTGGGGAGGCTGGAGATCCCCTGTGACCTGATCAACCGGCCCGGTCGCAGCTACTCCCTGACCCTTCGGAATGCCGACTAGATCGTCGTCCGGCTACAGGAAGCTGAAGCAACGGTCTCAATGGCTGGTTTCCCGCGAATCCGGCTTTGGATTCGTGAGCATCAGCGCGTGGGACCGCCCGCGGTCCGGTCGGGGCTCCCGCCCTCTTGGCAACGACCCCGCTCGCCAATCTTTGGAGGCCGTGGGGCTGACGCAGGCGATGCATGCGCTTCCCCCATGTTTGGGACTCTCAGCGGACGGGTATAACCAAGACACGTGGCGTCCCCCGTGGTTGGCTCGCACGTCGTAAGTTCGCGAGGTAGCGCAATGGCACTGTACTGGAACCCCGAGACTGATCTTGATCAGCTGCTAACTGCGGCCTTTGGCCGCTTCGATCGCACCGTCCACAATAACCTGCCGCTTGACATCCGGCAAACCGAGGAGGCCTTCTGGATCGAGGCGTCCGTACCTGGTTTCAGACCCGAGGAAGTGGAGATCACCCTCGACGAGAACGTCCTCACGATCCATGGCACCCGGCATCCAACTGAGACCATGGGCGGTTACCTTCAGCGCGAGCGCCAGCTGACCTCAGTCCACCGCCATGTGAGCCTTCCCGCTCAGGTCAAGGCCGAAGAGATCACCGCACACTTCGAGAACGGTGTCCTCACCATCATGGTCCCGCGCGCGCAGAAGGCTCAGCCCAAGCGGATTCCGGTGACCATGCCGGGGGTCGAGCCAACGAAGGTCATCGACGCTCCCGCCGTGACGATGTCCGGCAAGCGCAGCGAGGGATCGACGCCCGAAACTCAGGCCGCGAAACAGGCGCCGGCGTAAGAACCGGGTGTGCTCAAGGCGGACGGAGGCTGTGTGACCAGACCAAGCCTCACCGCAGCTGAACCAGGTCAGCCTCGAAGCGATGGCGACGACGGCACAGATCGCGGTGAGCGATCGGGGCATCGGCCTGGACGGGGCGAACCTCTCACGAATCGTTCAGCGTTTCCAGCGGGCGCGGTCCTCAGCCCGAGGGCCGCGAGCCCACGGCCGGACTTGGTCTAGGGCTGTACATCTGCGGGACGCTTGCCTGACTGCATGGTGGGGATGTCGTGGCTGAGCGCAGGAACGAGGGTGGAAGCCGTTTCGTGGTGAGCCTGCCCCTGGGCTGACGGGCCATGAGGTGTGGCCACTCGGTGGAGGGCCATCAGCGCGGTACTTCACATGAGAATCCGCGTCGCCTTGGCCGTCGTCACTGGGGGGGCGACCCTGCGGCATCTACGCTCCCAGGTCGAGAGCGGGCGCCGGCTCCTGACGCCGTTTGCCTCAAGGTGCGGCTCCCGTTGTATCGATGGGCACGGCGGGCACCGGGGGCGGGCATGGGGGCCCCCAGGAGGCGACCAGCGTGTGACTGAGACTTCATCATTACGTGGTAGCCATCAGGCACAATACCTGCTGGTGGTTATGGTGGGAGAGCGGGCCGAGTTCGAGCGACGCCAGCCTGAAGGCAAAGGCGTGACGAGCCCGGAGCTGACCGGCCTCCGAATCGCGGCCGCCGCCGCCTATTTGGTCGTCGGCCTAAGTCGCTCCTGGAAGCGATGGGGGGGAGCATCGGGGTGCAAAGCACCCCCGGCAAGGGGAGCACCTTTTGGATCGAGCTTCCCCGGACTCAGCTACCAGTCGGCCGCATTGTCGGGGACGGCCTCGCCACAATGGACTCAAGGAGGTGGGCGAGGGTGGCACTGGCGTTATCCTGTATCTTGAGGATAGCCTCGCCAACCTTCAACTCGTCGAGGGAATCGTCGCGCAGCGACCCGGTATCCGCCTCATCTCGGCCATGCAAGGAGGCGTCGCCTTGGAGTTGGCTCGTCAGCATCACCCCGACCTCATCTTGCTCGATGTCCATCTTCCCGACAGCAGCGGCGACATGGTGATGAGACAGCTCGCCCTGGATCCGCAGACCGCCACCATACCGGTCGTCGCCGTCTCGGCGGACGCGACCGTGGCGCGGATGGCGCAACTGCGCCGGGCAGGAGTGCGCGAGTACCTCACGAAGCCGATCAGGATCGCGGAGCTTCTCGCCGTCTTGGATCGATATCTTCCAGCTCTGCTGGTAGTCGATGCATCGAATGTTCCCGAGCCTCGGCCCATGGCGATGAAGGTGCTCTCCAGCTCGATGGATACGGCGGCTGACCAACCCTCGCTTTTCGCCGTCGAGCCCTGACAGGGATCAGATGCAGGAAGCCGTGGTGCAGCCAAGTCCTGGCGCCGTCTTGCGGTATGAATAGTCGGCGCATGAGTGGCTGCTGCACCCCGCGCGGCTACCGCTGGATCTTCAGCGCCAGGAGCGCCGAGAAGGAGGCGCGGCGTTATCGCAAGAGAGGCCTTGACCCCAGCTCTCGGCGCGTGGTCGACCTGCTCCTCGAGCGGGGTGTGCAAGGCCGGACGGTGCTGGAGATCGGAGGCGGCATTGGCGCGATTCAGATCGCGCTGCTCAAGTCGGGGGCCGTCCGGGCGATGAGCGTCGAGATGACCCCGACCTACGAGGCGGCGGCGGACGTCCTGCTGCGCGAGCATGGGCTCACGGCCACGGTCGATCGCCGATTGGCGGATTTCACCGAGGTCTCCGCGGACATCCCTATCGCCGACATCGTGATCCTCCATCGTGTCCTCTGCTGCTACCCGGACATGCCGCGACTGGCTGGCGCCGCGGCCGATCACACGGGCCAGATGCTCGTGCTGAGCTTTCCCAAGGTGACCTGGTGGACGCGGTTGCTCCTGGGCTTCGGGAATCTCGCGCTCAGGGTTGCGCGACGGGAGTTCCAAGTCTTCCTGCATCGTCCGGAGAGCATTCGTCGAGCGGCCGAGGCCCACGGGCTCCGGCCGCTGTCGAGCGGGATGGGCCTCTTCTGGCAAATCCTGACCTTCGAGACGTCGGGCCCGCAAAGCGCCTGACGGGGGCTTCGGCTCGCCGCTCGTAGAGACGACGCGGCGCGCGCATCTGGTCGCCGGCGCTCCTGTCCCCGACCGAGCCGGTGGTCTCCACCCGGCGGCTCTGCTTCCCCGCCCTCGGCCCCTGGTGGTCTTGAGGGATCGGCAAGTTGCTCAAACGCTGCACTCCCTGCATCCTTGTTGGGCTGAATAGATTTGCATCAAAATAGACACATGTCGAAACAGGCCGCGGTGGTCCCAGCCGCGTCGCTGGCCGGCTGCACCCGTCTCGGGCTTGCACCGATGCACGTTGGGCAGGCGGAGTTGCTCGCCGGCTTGCTCAGCGCGCTGGCAGATCCAACGCGGCTCAGGCTGATCTCCCTGATCGCCGCTGCCGACGAGGCCTGCGTCTGCGACCTGACAGCCCCCTTCACGGTCTCACAGCCAACCATCTCCCACCACCTCCGCGTGCTCCGTGAAGCGGGACTCGTCGAAGTCCCGGCGCCGCGGCACCTGGGTCTACTACCGAGCCCGGCGTGACACTCTCGAGGCCCTCGGCGGTCTGTTCGCCAGCACCCTCTGCGGCCGATGAGCCCTCCGCTGGCCCGTCGCTTGCTCGCAGAGGTGGTTGGCAGCGCTCTGCTCGCCGCCGTGGTGATCGGCTCGGGGATCGCTGCTCAGCGGCTCTCCCCTGGCCAGACGGGGCTGGAGCTTCTGGAGAATGCTGCGGCCACGGCGGCGGGGTTGTTCGCCATCATCCTGATGGTTGGCCCCGTGTCGGGAGGACACCTCAACCCGGTGGTCTCGTTGGTGGACGCCGCCTTCGGTGGCCTGCGCTGGCGCGACGCCGTCGCCTACCTCCCAGCGCAGATCGGTGGCTGCATCGGGGGCGCCGTGGTCGCGAATCTCATGTTCGGCTCGGCGGCCGTCAGCATCTCGACCAAGGCTCGGGCATCCTGGGCTCACGGGCTGGCGGAGGTGGTGGCAACGCTTGGCCTCGTCCTCGTCATCTTCTCGCTGGCTCGGTCCGGACGCGCCCGGACGGCGCCGGCGGCTGTCGGCGCATACATCGGGGCTGCCTACTTCTTCACCAGCTCAACGAGCTTCGCCAACCCGGCGATCACCGTCGGCCGGATGCTCTCCAACACATTCGCGGGCATCGACCCGGGCTCCGTACCCCCTTTTGTCCTGGCACAGCTCGCGGGAGGATTGGTTGCCCTCCTGCTCATCCGCGCCCTCTATCCGGACGTCACCCCGGCGGAAGCCGCCGCCGTCATCGTGCCGCATCCGAGGAGGGCCGGCCGGGGCATTACCGAAGGCGTGTCGCTGGTGCCACACCAAGGACACCCTGGCCGTCAAGATGCTCTTGGCGGCCCCGCGAGGTCACGGGTCTGGCGCAGCGATCAGTCGGGAGGCAGCGATGGCGGACGGAATGATGGCTCTTGGTGACAACGCGCATCTCTTCGCCCGGCCTTGGCGCCGCGAGGAGCTGTGGCGCAGCTGAAGCTCTCCGAGCTCGTCGCCGACTACTACGAGATCCTCCAGAGCCGCACCGCCGATTGGGATCGGGACCGGCTGCGCAGCTTGCTGGCGACCGACCTGGAATTCGAGGGGCCGATCGCGGGGAGCGTCCCGGGGGCCGAGCGATTCATCCGCGGGGTGGCCGGGTTCATCGAGACCCAGCGGGGGTTGAGGTTCCTTCAACGAATATTCGCGGACGATCAGGCGGCGGCTCTCTACGATTCCGACCTCCCGGGCGGCACGCTGCGCTTCGCGGAGTTCATCCGGACTGGGGGCGGGAGGATCCGCTCCATCAGCCTCCTCTACGATCCGGCCCGGTATCGGGAGCTGGGAGGTCGCTGACAGGTCACCGTAGGGTCGCCGCGCTTGACGTTCGCGCCGTGGGAGTCTACGAACGGGAGCGATGGTTTCCAGCGCGACGCCGCCGGGCTGCTGGATCGCCCCTGAAAGCTGGGTCTTGGGCGCGCGCCGGCGAAGGGCGCTGACCGACTGATGGCGGCCACTGATGCGCTGCTGGCAGACGGGCGGCGGGAGCGGCCGGCCAAGGCGATCGGCATGCGCCGTCTCTCTGCGGTCGTGGTGCTGAGCGGGGCTGCCGCCCTGGCCACGGAGATCTGCGCCTCCCGGCTGCTGGCGCCCTTCTTCGGGACGTCGACCGTGGTGTGGGCCAACATCATCGGGCTCATCCTCCTCTACCTCTCGGCGGGCTACTGGCTGGGGGGTCGGTTCGCCGACCGTCACCCCACCCCGGGTCACCTCGGTGCGTTGCTCATTGCCGCCGCCGCGACCACCGCCGTGCTCCCCTTCGTCGCACGGCCCATCCTCGGCGTCGCCCTGCAGGCGTTCAGCGGGCTGTCGGTGGGGACCACCCTCGCCTCGTTCTTCGCCACCCTCCTCCTCTTCGCGGTTCCCGTGACGCTGTTGGGAATGGTCTCTCCGTTCGCCATCCGTCTCGCGGTCCCCAGTGTCGCTCGTGCAGGGAGGGTCTCGGGAAGGCTCTATGCTCTGTCGACGCTGGGCAGCATCCTTGGGACCTTCGCGCCGGCGCTGCTCACCATCCCCGTGGTCGGCACGCAGCGGACACTGATCGGTGCCGCGGCAGGATGCGCGGTGGCCGCAACCCTGCTGCTGGGCTGGCGCTGGAGCGTGACCACCCTGGCCATCTTGGCCCTCCTCCTGATTCCCCCGGGCCCGGTGAAGGCCGTCTCGGGACTGATCGCCGAGGCGGAGTCCGAGTACCAATACGTCGACATCGTGCAGAGCCCCGAGGGGGTCCGTTATCTCGAGCTCAATGAGGGGCTCGTGGTCCATTCGGAGTGGCGTGCCAGCACCGTGCTGACCGGCGGTGAGTGGGACATGTTCCTGGTTCTACCGCGACTGATCGGCCACCCCGTACGCCGTGTGCTCGTCATCGGCAACGCGTGCGGAACGATCGCCCGCGCCTTCGCCGTCTTCTATCCTCGCGCGCACATCGACGGCGTCGAGCTCGACCCAACCGTCACCAAGCTGTGCCGTCAGTACATGGGTGAAGGCGCCATTCCGAACCTCACCGTCGTGACGGCCGATGGGAGGCCCTATCTCGACACCACCACCAGGCACTATGACCTCATCATCGTGGACGCCTACCAGCAGCCCTACATTCCCTTCCAGCTCGCGACCGTCGAGTTCTTTGATCTCTGTCGCGAGCATCTGACCTCCGGTGGAGCCCTGGCCCTCAATGTGGAGCGGATCCCGGGAGGCAACAGCCTCGACGACACCATCGAGAGCACGGTTGCCGCCGCGATGCCGGACGCCTGGGCTTGGCCGGCACTCCGGCTCAACGAGGCGGTGCTGGCTTTCAAGCAAGAGGCGCTGCGCCCCCCCCATCTGGTCGCCCCGCTGGACCTGAGGGTCGCCGCCCTCGGCTCGCTCTTCACCGCCCAGGTCCGGCCGGCCCACCGGTCCGCGACTCCCATGACGGACGATCGGGCTCCCGTCGAGTGGCTGACAGACCAGGCGCTCATCGGCTACATCGCGCATGGAGGCACCGCCGCGGAGCCTCCGCTCCCCACCTACCCGGGCACGCACTAGCCGGCGCCAGCCCTCAGCTCGAGCTCGAAAGCAAAGAGCTCTCCACCCGCGTCGTCAGCGCTGGGACGCAATCCCGGGCCGCTGCAGCCCGCACAGCACGTCGACCGCTACATCAGGACGTGCAGACGCGGATACGCCGCGGAGCGGATGACGCACGGTGGCTGCGCCGGATACGCTCGGTGGCATGGAGACCGCCACCTCGGACCGACCCCCACAACGCGTCGCCGCCGTCACCCCGCGTGCCGCGCGAGCGTCCTGGACCACCGCTTGCGGCGCATTCCTGGTCGCCGCCGGCGTCACCCTGGTGCTGGCCTCCATCCTCCATGCCGGCGTCGCCCTACCCCTGGGCGCGGCGACGTTCCGCGATTCGTTCCCGGAGGCGGCCATCCCGGAGGCAGCTCTTGGCATCCTCTGTCTGCTCGGCGCCGCCCTCGTGCTGGCCCGCCGGGCGCCGGCGTACTGGCTCGCGAGCCTGGCGACCGGGCTCGCCATCGTCGGTGCCGGCTACGGCTTGAGCGCCACCGTGGGGGGCGACCGTCCTGGGGACGTCGCCTACCCATCTGGGTCTGCTGGCGCTCCTCCTCTCGGCGGGAGCCCTGCTCCTCCGCGGTGACGTCCGGAGGCTGCTCACCAGGACGGGGCCGCGTGATTGATCCGACCTGAGCTGAACCGCCACAGCGCTGGGATACGGTAGCCGCGTGACCAGGATGGGCTGGCTGCGGCCGGTCTCTCAGCCGCCTCCCGTGGCGGGCGACCTCGCCCTGGCGGTGCTGGTCACCGCCATCATCGAGGTGGCCTCGGGGTGGACCCTGGGGCACGGACCGATGGGGGCTTCGCTCGACGCCACCACGCGAGCCCTGCTCGCCCTCCCCGGCCTGTCCCTGGCGCTGCAGCGGCGCTCGGCCCGCCTGTTCATCAGCCCGGCGATGGCCCGCACCCACGTCTCCCGGGCCATGTCGAAGCTCGAGGCGCGGGACCGCGCCCAGCTCGTCGTCTTCGCCTATGAGACCAGATTGGTGTCTCCAGGTCGCCTGCCCGCCACGCAGGCCGGGTGACTCCGGTCGACACGATCGCGATGCGAGGTCCGCTGCCCCCTGAGGCGCACTCCGAACCGGTGTGGGGCCGGCTGCGCCCGGAGCTGCGCTCCATGCCGCCGAGGAGCGCCGAGGTCTGCGTCGTCGGCGGTGGCATCAGCGGGGTGGCGGTGCTTCACTGGTGCCGCTCGGCGGGCCTTGACGCCGTGCTCCTCGAGCGCGTGAGCCTGGCCGCCGGGGCAAGCGGCCGCAACGCCGGATTCCTCCTCGCCGGGGTGGCGGAGAACTACGCGCGTGCGGCGACGCGGTACGGGCGCGGGGTCGCCGCGGAGATCTGGGCCTTCACCGCCGAGAACCACGCCCTGACCCGTGCGCTGATCGGGTCCCGCGATGCCGGATACCGGAAGCGGGGAAGCTGGACCCTCGCCGCCAGCGCCGAGGAGGCGGAGAGCCTGGAGGAGGCCGCCACCCTCCTTGGCGAGGACGGTCTTCCCGGCCGATGGACCCGGGATCTCCCCGCGGCCTATGGCCACCTCCAGGGCGGCATCCTCAATCCCGAGGACGGCGAGGTCGATCCCGTCCGCCTGGTGGCGGCGATCGCCGCCCCGCACCGCTCGCGGATCTTCGAGGGCATCACCGTGACCGCGCTCCAATCCGATGCCGCCGGGGTGCGGGTGGTGCACCAGGGCGGCGAATTGCGGGCCTCCTGGGTGGTTGTCGCCATCAACGCGTACACGAATGCTCTTCTCGCAGAGCCGCGCATCCGTCCGGTGCGCGCCCAGATGCTGGCGGCCGCCGCTTCCCACGCCCTGGATCGGCCCGCCTACGCCGATTGGGGTTACCGCTATTGGCGCCAGATCCCCGACGGCCGGGTCCTCGTCGGCGGCATGCGCCATCGGGCTCTCGAGGAGGAGGTGGGGACCGTGGCCGTCCCCACCTCCCGTGTCCAGCGCCATCTCGACGAGGAGCTCAGGGCCCTCGTCATCGCGCCCGTGACGCACCGCTGGGCGGGCATCATGGGCTTCAGCGCCGACGGCCTCCCCCTCGCCGGCCGCGTCCCCGGGCGATCCAATCTCCTCGTGCTGGGTGGCCACACGGGCCACGGGCTCGGCTTTGCGGTGCTGGCTGCGCGGCACATCGCCACCCTGATTGCCGCCTCGGCTCCCCTGCCCCCCTGGCTCGATCCCTCGCGCCTGGGCGCGTGATCCGTGCCTCAGCGAGCGGCGAGCTCGGCGACCGGCGCTCGGAGGATGCTGTCGAGCAGCCCGGGGTAGAGGGCGTCGACCTCGGCGCGACGCAGGCTGGTCATCCGCCAGGTGCCTTGACAGCGCTGCTCGATGAGTCCGGCCTCACGGAGAACCTTGAAGTGATGGCTGAGGGTGGACTTGTGGAGGGGAAGATCGAAGGAGCCGCAGGTGATCGGCTCCGCGCAGCCGGCGAGACGGCGGACCATGGCGAGCCGCGCCGGGTCGGCAAGCGCCTGAAGGATCTCGGCAATCCCGCCCACGGGGATGGGGCCGCCCTCCTGGCAGGGAGCGAGGGGGTCTTCGTCAGGGGACATGGTTTGACACCGATCCAACGAGCTGGTAGGATGCTCATAAAACAATAGCACCGTTGGACGGGAGATGAAAGAGAGCCCCCTCATGGCCGCCCCCCGACAGCGAGGGTCCGCGCCGGCAGCGCCGCGAGCCCGGCGTGGAGCCGGTGGGATGCGACGCCGTCTGGTCCGTGCCCTTCCCGTCCTCCTCGCCGCGCTCGCCCTCGGCTCGCTCCTCGCCGTGGTGAACCCACGGGCGGTGGCGGAGAGCGCCGCTCGTTTTGATCTCGCTCTCGCCCTCCCTCTCCTTATCGCGGCCGCCGGCTTCTACCTTCTCCAGGGGCTGCGCTGGCACCTTCTGCTCCGCGCGGTCGGCGTCCGCGAGCGGGTCCGGGACAGCGAGCTGATCAACCTCGCCGGGCAGTCGGTGACGGCGGTGATACCGTTGGGAGACCTCACCCGCGCTCTCCTCGTCGGGGCGGCATCGGGGGTGGAGTTCGGCGCCGCCGCGGCCACCGTCACCGTGCAGGAGCTGACCTTCACGCTCCTCCTCGTCGCCGCCGCCATCCCCGGGCTCGGACGCCTCCACGACGGCGCGGCCTGGATGGCGACCGTGGTCGCGGGTGTGGCCGCCATCGTCGCCATCCTCACCGTGCCCTGGCTCTACCGCCGGGTGCGCGTTCTCGTCGCCGTCACTCCCGGGCTGCGCCGGCTCGGCCCCCAGGTCGACACCCTGCAGCGTGAGGTGTGGCACCTGCTCCGCCGACCCCGAGTGCTTGCCGGAAGCGGCATCGACCTGGGTCGAGCCATGGTCGCGACGGCCGGGATGCTGCTGATCCTGCGCGGACTCGGGATCGATTCGGTGGGGTGGTGGGAGGCGGCCCTGGTCGTCGCTGTCGCCTACGTGGGTGGCGCGGTCAGCCTCCTACCCGGCGGCATCGGCGCCAACGAGGCGAGCGTCGTCGGCATCCTCGTCCTCCTTGGAGTGAACCCGGCCGAGGCCGCCGCCGCCGCCCTCCTGCAGCGGCTTTGGCTCTCCGGCTTTGCCACCGCCGGCGGTCTTGCCGCCTTGGCCATCGTCCGCCGGCGCCTTCACCTCACCGTGAAGGTGGAGCTCTCCGGCCTCGTCACCCCGGTCCACACGGAAGCGGCGGCCCTCGAGATCGCCAGGCGGGAGGAGGACGGCGAGCTGGTCGCCGCATGACCTCGCCTCAGCCGACGGTCTTCAGGGGGCACCATCCGGCAGGCCCGGACCCTCCTCGCTTCCGCGAGGAACGCACGCCTCCTTGTTGCCAGCCTGTCATCGGCTCGCCAAGCGGGAGGCACGGTCACCGGGCTACGCTCCCGCCGGAGGCTCATGTGAGCGACGCCAGGAGGCTCGGGTTCGTCACCATGCCAGGGCAGGTCTACATCGACAACGCCAACGTGCGGCTCGAGTGGGACCACGTGAATCGCTGGGTCCGCATCGAGTACAGGCGGTGGTTCAACACCAAGGAGACGGCCGAGGGCATCGAGGTCTTCCTGCGCGCCGTGCGGGAGCACCGCGCCACGCGGTGCCTCAGCGACTCGCGCCGCCGCCGGGTGATCCAGCCCGACGCGCAGGAGCTGCTGGCCGTCAGCTGGGTGCCGAAGGCGGCGGAGCTCGGTCTCCAGCGGCTCGCCATCGTGCTCCCCGAGAGCAATCTCGCCCAGAGCACCGTGGAGGCGCTCCTCGAGCGCTACCGCGCTCACCTCGACGTCCAGTGCTTCGCCGCCATCGAGGAGGCGGAGAGCTGGCTGCGGGATGATCAGCGGCTGGCGACGAGCGGCGCGGCGCCGCCGCTCCTCGCCTAGGCCCTCCGAGCAGCTCTCCGGCGGCGGTCGTCCCGGGGATGCGTCCCTCCGGCACGCCAGGCCTCGGCCCGCCGAAACCCTGGTCCGTCACGCCCTGGCCCCGGCGTGATGGCGCGAGGAGCCGGGAGCGCCTACGATGCAGCGAACCGAACAGCGGGTCCGCGGCGCTCGCGCGGAAGTGGTGCGGCGACGCCGTTGGCGCAGCACGGAGGAAGCCCATGCCCCCCGCCCAGGAGCATTGGAAGAAGGAGCCCGACGCCCACGACTACCCGGCCGCTCACGACTACCTCACCCTCCTCCTCGAGGAGAAGGCGGCGGCGGAGGCCGTCGACCGTTTGCGCCGCGCCCCCCTCGTCTACCGCAAGGCCAAGGACCTGCTGCGCGCCGGCCGGCTGGCCGCTCTCCCTCCCGACAACGTGCACGTCGAGAAGGACCTCCGGAAGGTCCGCAAGGGGGAGAGGCTGTCGCCCGTGCTGCTGGTGCGGGGCCGGCTCGACGCTGACGTCCCCCTCGTCGTGGCCGACGGATACCACCGCATCTGCGCCAGCTATCACCTCGACGAGGATGCGGACATCCCCTGCCGTCTGGTTTAGGCGGAGCCGGCCATGAGCGCCTCCTCGGTCCGCGGGGTGATGCCGCCCACCCTGCCGGTGGGGCGGGGGAGGAGCCCGCTCCGGTTCATCGCCGGCCTCGCCGGCTCCGGCCGGGCGAGCGTCGGCCCCGACCTCCTGGCCGGCGCCACCTTGGCGGCGATCGCCATCCCCGAGTCCATGGGCTACACCAAGATCGCCGGGATGCCGGTCATCACCGGCATCTACACGCTGGCTCTCCCGGTCATCGTCTTTGGCCTCATCGGCTCGTCGCGGCACCTCGTGGTGGGCGCGGATTCGGCGACCGCCGCCATCATGTTCGCCGCGCTTTCGACCCTGGCCGTCCCGGCCAGCCCCGCCTATGTGGGACTGGCCGGGGTGGTGGCGCTACTCACCGCGGGCCTTCTCATCGTCGCCCGCCTGCTCCGTCTCGGTTTCCTCGCTGACTTCCTCTCGCGCACCGCGCTGGTCGGCTTTCTCAGCGGAGTCGGCGTGCAGGTGCTCCTCACCCAGCTTCCCGGCATGCTGGGCATCACAGCCCGTGGCTCGGTCATCGCCCAGCTCACGACGGTGGCCACCTCGCTGGCTCACACCGTGCCCCCCACCGCAATGCTCGCCGTGGCGGCGGTCGTCGTCATCCTGTTGGTCGAAAGGCTCTCGCCCCGCTTCCCCGTCACCCTCATCGTCGTCGCCGCCTCCATCGTCCTCGCGGGCGTGCTGCGCCTCGACAAGCACGGGGTGGCGATCGTCGGGGCCGTTCCCGGCGGCCTCCCGCCCATCGCGGTCCCGCGCGCCAGCTGGAGCCAGGTACCGGGGCTCGCCGGCGTCGCCGCCTCATGCTTTGTCGTCGTGCTCGCCCAGAGCGCGGCGACGGCGCGCAGCTTTGCCCAGAAGCACGACGAGGAGCTTGACGAGAATCGTGACTTCGTCGGGCTCGCCGCCGCCAACCTCGCGGCCGGCTTCACCGGAACCTTCGTCGTCAACGGCAGCCCGACCAAGACGGCGGTGGTCGACGCCGCCGGCCAGCGCACCCAGCTCGCCCAGCTGCTCGCTGCGTTCATCACCATCGTCGTGCTCCTCGTCGCCACGGGCCTTCTTCATTACCTTCCCGACGCCACGCTCGCCGCGGTGGTGTTCGTGATCGGCGTGCACCTCGTCGACACGCGCCATCTGCGCGAGCTGTGGCGGCTGCGCCGGGACGAGCTCGCTGTCGCCGGGGTGACGGCGCTGGTTGTCGTCCTGGTCGGCGTCGAGCCCGGCATCATCGTCGCCGTGGGGCTCTCCGTGCTCGACTTCGTGCGCCGCGCCTACCGTCCCCGCGACAGCGTCATCGTGCTTGCCGATGATGAGGCGGGCGTCTTCATCCCCCGGCCAGCCCGCCCGGGAATGGAGACGAGGCCGGGCGGCATCGCCTACCGCTTCGACAGCACTCTTTTCTTCGCCAACGCCGACCGCTTCCGGACCAGGGTCCTGGCCCTCGTCGCGGCCGCTCCCCATCCCATCCTCTGGATGGTGTGGGACCTCTCACCGTTCGCCGACATCGACTACACCGGCGGCCAGGTGCTGCTCACCCTGCTCCGCGACCTGGAGCGCCGCTCCATCCGTGTCCACCTCGCCCACGGCGAGGACATCGGCGACCTTCTCGAGCGCTACGGCATCGCCGCCCTCGTGGGCGCCGCGCGCATCCATCACGGGGTGCGCGAGGCCGTGGCCGCGGCGTCGCGGGAGACCGAGACCGTGGCAGCTGCCGGCGCGTCCCCACCGCCCCGCGGCTCCGTCCCCGATTCGGCCGCGCCCTAGTAGGGGAAACCGGCCGCCGGCCACATCCGGACCGACGCCGCCGGAAGGCTCACCGTGCAGGCATCACCGGGGGAGAGTGGCAGCGCGCCCAGGGAGCGGGCGACGAGGCGCAGCCCGGCCCACTGGACCGACAGCTCGTGGACGGGGCCGAGGGGAACGGCGTCGCAGACCAGGGCATCGCCACCCGAGCCGAGCCCGACCTCCTCTGGGGCCACGGACCACACCACCTCCGTCCCTGGCTGCAGTCCGGCCGTCTCCGCCGCGATCTCCACCTCGCCGATCCGCAGGCGCCCGGTGCCCGCCACCAGGCCGCGGTGGGTGTTGAGGAGGCCGAGGAGGGCGGCCACCTCGGGAGAGGCCGGGCGTGCGAAGACCTCCGCCACGGCCCCCGACTGCAGGACCCGCCCGTTGGCCAGGACCAGGACATGGTCGGCGAGGAGGGCCGCCTCCTCGGGATCGTGGGTGACGAGCACGGTGGTGATCCCGATCTCGCCCTGGAGAGAGCGCAGCTCGCGGCGCAGGCGGGCCCGGACCGGGGCGTCGAGGGCGCTGAACGGCTCGTCGAGAAGGAGGAGACGGGGCTGTCGGGCCAGGGCTCGGGCCAGGGCCACGCGGCGCTGCTGGCCCCCGGAGAGCTCGCCGGGCAGGTGGTCCTCGAGACCCTGGAGCCCGAGGCGCTCCAGCCACCAGGCCGCCACGGCGGGATCGGCGCCGACCGCGAAGGTGAGCTGCTCCCAGACGGTGCGGCGGGGGATGAGGGCCGAGGCCTGGGGAAGGTAGCCGAGGCTCCGCTTCTCGACGGCCCGGGCGCTCAGCGACTCCCCGCCGAGGTTGACCTCGGCGACGCCGCCTTCGACCAGACCGGCGAGGAGACGCAGGGTGAGCGTCTTCCCGGCTCCGGAGGGCCCCAGGATGGCGAGGTGACGAACCTCGGTGGCCTGGGCGGCCTGGAGGATGAAGGCGCCACCCTGGAAGCGCTTGCTGACCTGGAAGGAGAGAAGCTGGGCGGACGCGCCAGAGGGGTGGCTCGGATGGGGGAGGGTGAGGCGACGGCGCCCGCCCAGGTGGCGGAGGGGAAGCCGGGTGAGGGTCAGGACGAGGACCGCCGCGCCGATGGCGGCGGCGATCGGCAGCCGGATCGCGGAGAGGCCGGAGCCCGAGAACTGCACCCACGTGTAGACGGGGAGCGAGTAGGGGTGGTAGGCGACGATGACGGTCGCCCCGAACTCCCCAAAGGCGCGCAGCCAGGCGAGGAGGAGCCCGGCGCCGACGCCGGTTGCGGCGGCGGGAAGGGCCACGCGCACGAATCTCCCCGCCCACCCATGTCCCAAGGTCCGCGCCACCTCGTCGAGGGCGGGGTCGACGGCCCGGAAGGCGGCGCTGGCGGTGATCAGCAGGAAGGGTGAAGCGACGAACGTCTGGGCCAGGACGATCCCCGCCGCGGAATCCGTCAGCTGCCCGCCGAAGAGGGCTCCGAGCGGGGTGTAGGCGCCGACCAGGGAGAGGAGGAGCATCCCGCTCATGAGTGGCGGGATGGCGATGGGGAGGGCGACGAGGATGGTGAGGGCGGCCCCCGGCCATCCCGGGGCGCGGGCCAGGATGTAGGCGAGGGGGATGCCGAGGCCGGCCATGATCGCCGTCGACACGGTGGCCGTGACGAGGGAGGTGAGGAGGGCCGGGCCGAGCCCGGGTGCAGCTCCGGCTCCCTGAGCCAGGTTGACGAGGAAGAGGATCAACGGCCCGATCAGGTACGCGGCGAGCAGCGCCCCGAGAAGAGAGATGGGGAGGCGGAGGCTGCGCGTCATGCGCCGGTGCGTGGCGCCGGCGGCCGTGTCACCCGCCCACCAGCGGGCGCAGCGTCGGCGGGACGCTGGTGCCCGGTCCGGTCAGGGTGGGTGCCCTCACCGTCATCCCCGCCTTCCTGAGGGCGGCGCGGCCGGCGGGACCGAGGAGGTAGGCGACGAACGCCGCCGCCGGACCGGGATGGGGCGCGTGGTTGAGGACCGTGACCGTGAAGGTGGCACCGAGGTTGACCGGCGTGAGGGGGAGGGTCGGCATCTTCTGGGCGGTCGCCTCGAAGGAATAGAAGAAGCCGGCGTCGAGCTGGCCCAACTCGAGACGGCCAACCAGGGTCTCCTCGGGGAAGACCGGCCAGGTGGAGAGGGCGGATTTGAGGTCGGGGCGGTCGAGGGCGGTGGCGGCCTCCTGGACAGCGGTGACGGTGAGAGCGCCCTTGGGGTCGAGCTTGGGGTCGGTTCTGCCGACCCGGATGCCCGGCTGGGTGACGACGTCGTACCAGGGCTCGGAGCGGAGCATCGCCGCAAACCGGCTCTGCGGGTCGTAGCCGATGACGAGCGGCGCCGTGGCGAAGGTCGTGTACCAGCTCTCGTGGTCTCCATTCGCCCCGCCCTCCAGGTCCGCGTTCGGTGCGGGGCTGGCGCTCAGGAAGACGTCGGCGGGACGCACGCGTCCCTTGATCTCGCTGACCAGCTCGTCGGACCCGGCAGCGTATCCGCTGAAGGTGTCGCCGGTGGTCCTGTCGAAGGCCGGCCCGATCTGGGACTCCATGACGGCGGTGAGGGATCCTGCGTAGAGGACGTCGACAGGTCCGCGGGCGACGTCGCCGGAGGTCGGGCCGCAGGCCGCCCCGAGCGTGGCCCCCGCGGCCAGGAGGGCGAAGGCCACCTTGGGGCTCTGCATAGGCAGAGCATATGCAACACGGGTGGTGTCAGGCGCGCTCCACCATCATCGACGTGGCCTTGACCGTTGCCACCACCTCATCGCCGGGGCGGAGGTCGAGGTCCTGCACCGCGTCGCGGGTGACCGCCGCTGTCAGCCGGAAGGGTCCGGCCTCGATCTCCACGAGGGCCATGACCCCGTCAGCCTCGATGGAGACGACCCGGCCGGCCATGCGGTTGCGAGCCGAGAGCGAGGCCCCCGTTCGGTGCCGCTCCGGGGTGGCGCGGAGGCGGCGCACCTCGTCCTCGGGCACGAGGCGGCGGTTGCCGGCGACACGCCGAGTGCGCAGCTTGCCGGCGCGGTCCCAGCGGCGCAGGGTGTCGACGCTGACCCCCAAGGCCCGCGCCGCCTCGCCGAGGCTGAGGTCTCTGTCCACGCTCGTGATCCTCATTCCTTCGGTGGCGGGACGTAGCGCGCCCCGATCACCTCGCCGCGCTCCACGCCGAGAACCCAGGTGGACCCCTTCTGCATGCGGGGCGATTGGCCGAGGTCAACGGAGGCGCTGGCGAGGGCAAAAAGAATGCCGCTCACCACGTCGCCGTGGGTGGAGGCGGCGACGTCGCCGGCGGCGATGAGCAGTTCCAGGGCGGCGTCAGCGTCCGCCCCCTCCTCCAGCCAACCGACCGGCTCGGTGCGCAGGCCGAGCCGGTCGGCCAGGGGCTCGAAGGTCTCGACGCAGCGGGTGTAGCCGCTGGAGAAGAGACGGCCGAGGGACTGGCCGTCGAGGACGGCGGCGATCCCCTCGGCCTGACGCCGTCCGCGGCGCGTGAGCGGGCGCAGGCGGTCCTCACCCTGCCAGGTGGCGCGCTCGCCGGCCTCGGCATGCCGGACCAGGAAGATGCGCCGTAGGGCGGCCCCGCTCATCGCCGCCCTTCCGACCATCGCCAGACCTCTGGTCGGTCCACCACGCGCCACGGCCGCCGCCAGGCGGTCCTTCCGGTCGCGGCAAGCTTGCGCTCGGCGCGCAGTATCGGCCGCGCCGCCGCCCGCAGCTCACCGCCAGCGAAGGGCTCGAGCCAGGCGCACGCGACCACCGCGTCGTGCTGCTCGCCGAGCGCGTCCTGGAGGTCTCCGAGCAGCGAGTTGGTGCGGCTCGCTCCCTCGGGGTAGAGGGGGACCACAGCCAGGACGGAGGACCGGCAGCGCTTCACCACGATGCGGGTGCGGTGCAGCTCCGCGTCCGCGGGGCGGCGGGGGAGCTTTCCGACACGCTTGCGGAGCTTGCGCCAGCTGGTGTCCACGTAGGGGAGGAGGATTGCGGTCGCGGGGCCGGCCGCGGACTCCGGGAGCACCGGCACATTGGCGACGGCGGCTCGAAGGCCCTCGAGCACCTCCGCCCCGCCCGCGGAGGCGAGTTTGCGGAGCAGGGCTCGGCGGGCGCTGCGATGCTCGCGGTGGAGGCTCTCGAGAAGCTCGTCGGTGAGCTCGGGCGGCACGTCGCACTCACTGGCCCTGGTTTCGAGGCGGAGAAGGAGCACCTCGACGTCACGGACCCTCCCCAGGGAGGCGGCCAGGGTCGCGAGGTCGATCCGCAGCGCCTCCACCCATCCCGGATCGAAGAGGGCGGTGAAGGTCTGGAGGATGGAGCGGAGACGCCGGCAGGCGACCCGGGCCTGGTGCACCGCCTCCGGATCGCCCCCTCCGGGGACGAGCGCCAGGTGGTCGAAGAGGCGACTGATGTGCTGTTCGAGCGCCGCGGAGATGGTCTCCACAACGCTCCTCTCCGCGACGGTAGTCAGCTTTTAGCCTCCCGCCCGCCCCTCAGCGATCCTGGTCCGCGCGGCGAAGGGCAAGCTCCTGCAAGCGGGTCTGGGTGTCGACACCGTTCTGCGTCGGCAGCCGTTCCCAGCTCCCGTCGGGGTGGAGCTCCCACGCCAGCACGTCGTCGGCAAGGTTGATCTCCAGAATCTCGTCGAGCCGCGCACGGAGCGCCGCGGAGCGGATGGGGACGGCCACCTCGACCCGCCGATCGAGGTTGCGCGGCATCAGATCGGCGCTCGAGATGTAGTAGTCGGCGTCGCGCCGTTCGCGGCCGAAGCGGAGGACGCGCGAGTGCTCGAGGTACCGTCCGACCAGCGAGCGCACCCGGATGCGCTCGCTGAGACCGGGGACACCGGGGCGGAGGCAGCAGATGCTGCGCACGATGAGATCGATCTCGCATCCCTTGGCCGACGCGGCGTAGAGAGCCTCCACGACCTCCGCGTCGACGAGGTTGTTGACCTTGATGATGATCCGTCCTGCCTCGCCCCGCTCCGCCTCACGGTGGATGAGGCGGAGGATGGCGCTGCGCATCGAGGTGGGGGCGACGAGGAGCTTGCGGAAGCGCATCGGCCGGCTGTAGCCCGTGAGGCTGTTGAAGAGCTCGCCGACGTCGGCGCCGAGAGCGGCATCGCTGGAGAGCAGTCCGATGTCCTCGTAGCCGCGGGCGGTGTCGTGGTTGTAGTTGCCCGTTCCGACGTGGCAGTAGCGTCGGATCCCTCCCTGCTCCTCACGAACCACGAGGGTGACCTTGGCATGGGTCTTGAGACCGACTGTGCCGTACACGACGTGGACGCCGGCGTCCTCCAGCACCTCGGCCCAGTTGATGTTGTTCTCCTCGTCGAAGCGCGCGGTGAGCTCGACCAGGGCGACGACCTGCTTGCCCGCCTCAGCGGCTCGGGTGAGGGCTCGGATGATGGGGCTGACGGGCCCGGAGGTCCGGTACAGGGTCTGCTTGATGGCCAGGACCTGAGGATCCTCGGCGGCGTGCTCGATGAACGCCTCGACGCTCTGTTCGAAGCTCTCGTAGGGGTGGTGGACGAGGAGCTGTTCCTCACGGAGCTCGCGAAGGATGTCCAGCTTGGCCCCGCTCACCACGGAGCTGGAGGCCAGCGGAGTTACAGGCAGCCATGGCCGGAACTTGAGATCCGGCCGGTCCAGCTTGCAGACGTCGAAGAGCCCGCCCAAGTCGAGAGGGCCGGAGACCGCATAGACATCCTCGTCATCGATCTCCAGCTCCCGGGCGAGGAGGTCGACGAGGGAGTCCGGCATCTCCGCGCTCACCTCGAGGCGGGCGACGGTGGGTGAGCGGCGGCGCTGCTGGAGCACCGCGCGGACCGCCTCCACGAGGTCGTCGCCCTCGTCGCTTTCGAGCTGGTAGTCAGCGTTGCGAGTGAGCCGGAAGACGTGGTGGGCCACCACCTCCATGCCTTCGAAGAGGTGCTGGAGGTGGGCGGCGATGACCTGCTCGATGGGAACGAACCGCTCGCCGTCCGGGAGGACGACAAAGCGGCTGAGGAGAGGCGGGACCTTGATCCGCGCCACGCGCTGCTCCCCGCTCGCCGGGTCGGCGATCACCACCATGAGGTTCAGGGAGAGGCTGGAGATGTAAGGGAAGGGGTGAGCAGGATCGACGGCGAGGGGGGTGAGCACGGGGAACACCCGCTCCTCGAAAACCCGATCGAGGTGGGCGCGGTCCTGCTCATCGAGTGACGACCAGTCGGAGAAGCGGATGGCCTGGCGATTGAGCAGCGGCACGAGGCCGCCCAGGAAGGCGCGAGCCTGGCGGGCGTAGAGCGCCTCCACCTTGGGACGGATGGCGTGAATCTCGGCGCGCGGCCCGCTGCCGTCGGGGGCGCCGCCGTCGAGGCTCGCCGCCAGCTGCTTGAGACCGCCCACCCGGACCTGGAAGAACTCGTCGAGGGCTCGGCTGGCGATGGCCAGGAAGCGGGCACGCTCGAGGAGAGGGATCCCGTCATCCTCGGCCTGGGCGAGCACCCGCCCGTTGAAGTCGAGCCAGGAGAGCTCGCGATCGAGGAGGCGCGGCGAGTCGCCGGCGGGTGTGGCGACGATGGCGGCGAGATCGACCCGTCGCTCCGCGGCCGCTTGCCCGGCCGCGAGCGCAGCGGAACGGGATCGGGCCTCGAGACCTTCTGCTTCCACCGGGGGCCATTGTGCGACACGCGGGATGGGCGCGGGCGCGCGCCACACAGTCTCCATGGGACAGCGACCACGCCTCGCGGCCGCGTTGGGGCAAGCTGTGCTGTGCCCATGACAACGTCGGACCGCAGGCTCACCGCCGTCGTCGGCGGATGGCGGATGGCTTCGGCCGCAGCCACCGACCGGGGCCCGGTGCGTCGGGAGAACCAGGATGCCTTCCGGCTGGTCGCCATCGAGGCGCGCGGCCTGGGCCTGGTCCTCGCCGACGGCATGGGCGGGCACAACGGCGGCCTGGAGGCGGCCGCGGCGGCGGTGGAGGCGGCGGCGGCCGGGCTGCAGGGGGTCGGAGGTGGCGGCGAGGATCTCCGTGCCGTGGTCCGCGCCGCCAACGCTGCGGTCGGCTCGGTGCGTTCCGAGCTGGGCGGCACCCCTGGGACGACGATGGAGGTGGCCGTGCTCACGCCCCACCGCCTTGCCATCGGCCATGTCGGCGACAGCCGCGCTTACCATCTTTGCCGTGGAGCGGTCCGCGTTCTCACGCTGGACCACAGCGTGACCGGGGAGCGGGTGCGGGCCGGGCTGCTGGCCCCGGAGGAAGCCCGCACCGATCCCCGCCGCAACTACGTCACTCGCGCTCTTCTTGGCGATCCCGTCGAGCCCGACATCATCGAGGCGGAGATGGCGCCGGGAGATGCCGTTCTCCTCTGCAGCGACGGCCTCTGGGCGCCGCTCAGCGACGACCGGATCGAGGAGCTGATGGCGGCTGACGACCCGAAACAGGTGGCGCGGGCGCTGGTCGCTGCCGCCCTGACGGCCGGATCGACGGACAATGTGACGGCGGTCGTGGCTCACTGCGACGCTGTGTCCTGAGATCCACCCCGGGCACGTCTCGACTGGCCGCCGGCCCCCGACGGAAGTGCGGGGTGCACGGCCCGGTATGATCCCGAGCCCGGAGATGGCAAGGTTCTACGCGCAGATCTGCACCGTCGCGTTCCTCATCGTCGGCATCGGCGGCTGGTTCGTGGGTGACGCGAGCCACATGGTGCATGGCCATGCGCAGGGCAACGTCGACGGCATGATGGTGCACCTCACCTACGCCCGCGACCTCCTCGACGTCGGTCTTCTCCTCGCCTTCGTCTACGTCGGGTTCGTGGCCAGCCGCCGCGCCGGTCGCCTCGTCATGGGCGCCATCGGCGTCGTCCTCCTCGCCCTGGCGGCGATCGGATTCGCGATCGGCGACACGACGGCGGGGACACGGTCCCTGGGCGGCCTTCACTTCACCATGGCCCTCAACATCTTCGACCTGGTGGTGGGCGTCCTGGCCGTCCTCACCGCCCTGGGGACGGTGGAGGATCAGGGCCCGACCAGCGTCATCCGGCCCGAGGGTCAGCCGGCACGGCAGCGCCAGGCCGGGCCGCGTCGGGGGGACGCCGGCTGAGACCTGCCGGTGGCCGTTCTCCTGGGGACGCCGGCTGAGACCTGCCGGTGGCCGTTCTCCCGGGGGGCGCCGGCTAAGAGCTACCGGTGGCCGTTCTCCTGGGGGGCAACGGAGTTCTCCTGGTGGCGCTTCCGCGCGACCTGGCTGCGCGCCACCGAGGCGGCTCCGGTGACCACCGGCGCGATCTGCCGCACGGTCCGGCTGGCCACGTCGTAGCTCTCCCGGGCGGCGTGACCGAAGGCGCCGAGCTGGGCGCGGGTGCGCTCCCCCGACTGCGGCGCGACGCACATTCCCACGATCGTGCCGGTCACGACGCCGTGCACGAAACCCCGGATGTATCCCATCGCTGCACCTCCAAGGCGATCCTGTCCACCCCTCATGCGATGGTATCCGCAGGGGGCGGGGTCGGCGAAGGCGCAGCCGAAGGCGGAAGCGCGCCTCAGGTGAGCGCAGTCTCCGACCAGGGGCCATCCGGGACGATGCGCAGCCGTTCCACGGGGCGGCCCCCGATCAAGTGGGATTCGACGATCTCGTCGACGTCGGCCGGGGCCAGCCGACCGTACCAGACGCCGTCGGGATAGACGATCATCACCGGGCCCTGGTGGTGCTGCTGGTTGCAGCCCATGCGGGTCGTCCGGACCCACTCGAGGTTGCGCCTCTCGACCTCATCGCGGAGGCGTTGGAGAATCCTCTCCGAGCCCTGCCCGCCGCAGTGATGCCGGCCCACCGTGGTGCAGACGAAGACGTGGAGGGGGCGATGGCCGGCGTTCGGGGTCGCCTCGGAGGCGCTCACGCCGCCATTGTGGCGGCGACCCCGGTCAGGGCGGCCGCCGGCTGCGCTGCCCGGGGCTCGGCCTCAGGGGGCCGTCCGGCGTCCTCCCGGGGCTTCGTACGTGTAGAAACCGCGCCCGTTCTTGCGTCCGAGAAACCCGGCCGCCACCATCCGCTTGAGAAGCGGGGGTGCCGCGTAGACCGGCTCCGCGTACTCCTCGTACATGACGTCGCAAACGAACTTGGCGGTGTCGAGGCCGATCTGGTCGAGAAGCTCGAGGGGACCCATGGGGTGGTTGCAGCCGAGGCGCATGCCGGTGTCGATGTCCTCGCGCGTCGCCAGGCCGGCCTCCAGCATGCGGATGGCGTTGTTGAGATAGGGGACGAGGAGAGCATTGACGATGAAGCCGCCCCGGTCCTGGGCGACGATGACGTCCTTGCCGACCTGGGCCCCGAACTCGCGGGCCGCCTGCAGCGTCGCCTCGGCGGTGACCACGGTGCGGACCAGCTCCAGAAGCTTCATCACCGGCGGCGGGTTGAAGAAGTGGGTGCCGAGCACTTGCTCCGGCCTTTGGGTGGCGCGGGCGATCTCGATGACCGGGAGCGCCGAGGTGTTGGTGGCCATGGTGGCGTGAGCGGGAACGACGGCGTCGAGGCGCCGGAAGAGGTCGCGCTTGAGATCGAGATTCTCGGAGACGGCCTCGACGAGGATGTCGGCGTTCCCGGCGGCCGCCAGGTCGGTGCCGAAGGCGAGCCGTGAGCGAGCGGCGTCGCGCTCCTCCTCGCTCATCTTGCCCCGCTCCAGCGCTCGGCCCATGGAACGCTCGACCCGGGCGCCCGCGGAATCCGCGAGCTCGGCGCTCGCTTCGACGAGCTGCACCTCGATGCCGTTTCGAGCGCAGATCTCGGCGATCCCCGCACCCATCACCCCACCCCCGAGCACAGCAGCCCGTTCGACCCTCACCCTGCAATCTTGCCGCGCCGGCGGCGGGTTTCGCTCACGCCGCTCCCCGCGGCTCTTCATCGGGGGTGGCGCCCCCGGGCACCGGGTCCTCCCGCCGACCCGTCACCCCCCTCCTCCTCCCGGGCGAGGGCGACGAGGTGCCCGGCGGCGGTGAGCGCCCCGATGCCCCGCTCGATGTCCTCGGCGCGCAGCAGGATGTAGTCGGTGTCGTGGGTTGAGATGGCGAAGACGGGGACCGCCGCCTGGCTGAGAGGGACGGTCAGGGAGGCGAGCACGCCGGTCATCGAGAAATCGAGCCTTCCCCGGACGCGCAGCCCGGTGAACCCCCGCTCGGAGGGGACGCCGCTCGGCACCCGCTCCTCAGGGCAGACCACGGAGAGCTCCGCCTCCGACCAGGTCACGGACAGCAGCTCGCTGCCGGCGGGGCTGCGTGCCCAGATGGGCTGCACCGCATGGGGCTGCAGTCGGCAGACGGCGTAGCGGCCGGGCAGGACCTGCAATTCCATGACGAACGTTGTAGCCGAGAGGGACCACATCGGGGGCTCCGCCGGCCCGGCCGGTGGCGAGAATTGCCTTCCACCTATGATCTCGGGCGATGGGCGATATCGCTGCCGAGGTGGCGCTGCTCGGCTCCGACCTTCTGATGGCCAGCCGGCTGCGGGCCGCCCTGGCTCCACTCGGCGTGTCGGTCTCCGCCACGGCGGACGAGGACCGCCTCCCTGCAGCCTCACGCATCTTCGTCGACCTCAACCAGGATGCCTCCGAGAGGATCGAGGCGATCGGCCGGATCCTGGCCCGTCATCCGCGGAGCCGGGTGATCGGCTTCTGCGACCATGACGAGAAGGAGGTGCGCCGCCAGGCGATCGCCGCCGGGGCCACGGAGGTGGTGGCGAACCGCCACCTGGCCAGGGCGGCGGTCCGTCTCACGGCCCTGGCCAGGTGGCAACGATGAGCACCGACCTGGCGGCCAGCCTGGACGCGGAGCTGTCTCGCGTGTCCGAGGAGGTGGTCAGCACCCGCCGCGACCTGCACCGCCATCCGGAGCTGGCCAACCAGGAGACCCGCACCGCAGGGCTCATGGCGGAGCGGTGCCGCAAGGCCGGCTTTACGGTGCGCACGGGCGTCGGCGGTACGGGCCTGCTCGCCGAGCTGAGCGGGGGGGAGCCGGGGCCCACCGTCCTCTACCGAGCCGATATGGATGCCCTCCCCATCGACGAGCGCCATGACGGTCGGGTGGTGCGGTCCGAGGTGCCGGAGGTGATGCACGCCTGCGGTCACGACGGTCACATGGCCATCGCCCTCGGAGTGGCCGCGGTCATGGCCGGCCTACGCGATCGCTGGCGCGGTAGGCTCCGGCTCTGCTTCCAACCCGCCGAGGAGGTGGCCGCTGGCGCCCTTCCCATGATCGAGGCCGGGGCTCTGGAGGGGGTGGACCAGGCTCTCGGTATCCATCTCTGGACGGGGCTCGACACAGGGCGGGTCGCCATCACCGCGGGTCCCCTCTTCGGGAGCGCCGACGAGTTCCGGATCCTGGTGCGGGGTCGGGGCGGCCACGGTGGTCTTCCCCACCTGAGCGTCGACCCCGTGCTGGCCGCGAGCCATGTCGTCGTCGCCCTCCAGTCGCTCATCGCCCGGGAGGTGGCGCCGGATGCTCCGGGCGTCGTGACCATCGGCCTCATCCGGGGTGGCCGGGCCTTCAACGTCATCGCCGAGGAGGTCGAGCTGCGCGGCACGGTGCGGGCTCCCGACGAAGCGCTGCGCCGTCATCTCCTCACCCGGGTCGAGGAGGTGGCCGTGGCGGTGGCCGGCGGCCTGCGCGCCGAGGCGAGCTACGACCACATCGCCGGCTGTCCCCCCGTCATCAACGATGCCGGAGTGGCGGAGAGCGTGCGTCAGGCGGCGGTGGCGGCGCTCGGCGCGGAGCGCGTCGAGGTGGCCCACCCCCTCAGTGTTGGCGATGACATGGCGTACTTCCTGGAGCGCGTCCCTGGCTGCTACTTCCTGGTCGGCGCCGGGGATCCGGCACACGAAGAGCGCCCGCCCCATCACCACCCCGCCTTCGACATCGATGAGCGGTGCCTCGACGTTGGCGTCGCCGTGGTCACCCAAGCTCTCCTGGCGGCGCTGCAATGAGACGCGACTTCCCAGTCCCCTTTGCCCTGCGCGAGCTGTCCGACGCCGAGCCGGACCTTGAGCCCCGACCCGCCTCCGCCGCCTCGACCGAGCTCAGCCAAGTGATGGAGATCGAGCATGCCAACAACGCTGGGTACGTGCACGGCGGCACCATCCTCCGGCTGGTGGACGGTGCGGCGGGCATCGCCGCCATCAAGCACGCCCGCCGCCGCGTGGTCACCGCCGCCATCGACGAGATGAGCTTCCTGGCTCCGGTGTTCATCGGCGACGTCGTGACGGTGCGCGCGATGGTGAACGACGTGCACCGCAGCTCGATGGAGGTGGGCGTGCGCGTCGACGTGGAGACCCTTCCGAGCGGCGAGCATCGCCACGTCGCCAGCGCGCACCTCGTATTCGTCGGTCTCGACGCCGAGGGACGGCCGACCCCGGTGGCGCCGGTGATCGCCGAGTCCCCTGACGAGGTGCGCCGGCAGGCCCAAGCCCGCATCCGCCGCGAGCAGCGGCTGCTGCGCAAGGCGGCGCTGAGAAAGGCGGAGGGGGGACCTGCCGGTCAGCCTGTCGCGGCGGGCCCGCAGTAGCATGACCGCCGTGACCGAGACCCTGCACGCCCCGACGGGGAGCGGAGGCCGCGAGCCGGTCGCCGCCGCCCTGCGCGTCCGCGATGCCAGCCGGCGGGCGCCGGCGGCGCGACAATTCGTCCGCTATGCCTTCTATCGGCTGATGCCCGAGTGGCGGCGCCGCCCCCCCGAGCAGCGCGCCACGGATCGCGCCGAGCTGGCCGCCATCATCAGCGAGCTCGCCGAACGCGACGGGGTGCTCCTGCGCAGCTACACACTTGTGGGAACGAGGGGCGATGCCGACTTCATGCTGTGGATGGTGAGCCAGCGCCTCGAGGAGCTGCAGGAGCTCGCCGCGCGGATCAACGCGACGGCCATTGCGGGGTTCCTCGAGCAGCCGTATCACTACCTGGCCATGACCAAGCGCAGCACGTACGTGGAGAAGCACGTCCATGCCGACGGCGCACCCCAGGAGGGACGGAGCAACCGGCTCGTCATCTCACCCAGCCCGCGCCGGTACCTCTTCGTCTATCCCTTCGTGAAGACGCGGGCCTGGTATCGCCTGCACCCCGATGAGCGTCAGCGGCAGATGGACGAGCACATCGCCATGGGTCACCGCTATCCGGGGGTGAAGATCAACACCACGTACTCCTTCGGTCTCGACGACCAGGAGTTCGTGGTCGCCTTCGAGAGCGATTCCGTCGCCGACTTTCTGGACCTCGTGCAGGAGATGCGGAGCAGCGAGGCGTCGACGCACACGGTGCGGGATGTGCCTTCGTTCACCTGTGTGGCGACGCCCATCGAGGAGGCGCTCGCCGCGCTGGGGTGACCCAGCTCCGCCATCTCCGCCCGCTGCCCGTCACCGAGGGGCCGCCCGGCCCCGCCGGCACTGCCGTGCTCAGCGCCGGCGCGTCGAGAAGGTGGGCAACATGTTCCATCTGGTGGGTAGGCGCGTCCGCCTCGACCTCCAGCTCTTCCGCCGCAGCATCATGATGCGCGGCGAGGAGTCCGGCGCCTGGCGTGGCGAGATCCGGGACGGCCAGGTGGTGCGGCGGCGGCGCACCGCCTGGGGGCGCGCTCGTCGCCCACTTAGATAGGTGTGACCCACCCGGGCGGAGCCGTCGAGAGGCGGAGTGGCTTGCCGAAGGCGCGCCGGAAGCGCTGCTCCAGCTCCGGCTCAAGGGGCCCGAGGTCAACGGGCGCGATGAGAGTGACCCCGGAACGGCGGGCCTCGGTCGCGACCGCCTCGCCGGGGAGCAGGCGATGGCTCAGAGCGTCGGCGAGGGCGAGGATGACCGCCAGCCGCTCCAGCCGGACCCGGTCCGGAGGAGTGAGAAGGGCGCGGTAACCGGGAAGGGTGACGCGGTCCTCGCCGGTTCTCTCCAGCACAGCACTGAGGAGAACGATCTCGCGATGGCTGAATCCGTAGAGATCGCTGTCGGCGACGATCCTGGCGGCGTGCTCCCAGCGCGAGTAGTAGTCGACGCTCCGCCCGATGTCGACGAGGGTGGCTGCGTGCCCCAGCACCTCGCGCATCTCGGCGTCCGCCTCCGGGTCCAGCTCGTCGAGGAGGCGCGCGGAGAGCTCGGCGCGCAGCTGAGCTCGCCGGAGGTGCCAGGTCGCAAAACGCCCGGCCAGCGCCCGCACCGAGGAACGCCGCATCGCCGCCACGCTCCGGACGCCCAGGCCGAGGCGTTCCAGGGCAATGCCCTCGCGCAGCCCTCTCCCCGAGAGGAGGAGCTCGTCAGCGCCCAGGACGGTGAAGAGCGCCTCGGCGCAGAGGGCGCCACCGACGATGGAGTCGGCGCGGTCATGGCTCAGTCCGGATACCCGGCGCCTCCGGACCAGGTTCCGTGAGCCGAGGGTGTCGGCGGCGCGGTCGAGGCCGTCCTGACTGAGGCGATAGCCATGGAGCCGGGTGATCGGATAGGTGCGGCGTGCCCGGTCGACCTTGGCCAGGTTGCGCAGCGTTCCCCCTGTGCCGACAAGGCTCTCCCCGGGGCGGAGCGGCGGGACATCGCTCGCTTCGAGGGTGGCCATGATGTGCTGGCGGGCGCGGGCCATCTCGGACGAGCGGGGCGGGTCGGAGGGCAGAAAGCCGTCGCTGAGCAGCAGCGCCCCGAGCGGCAGGGTCCACTGACGGAGGGGACGCCGATCGCGGAAGCGGCAGATCTCGACGCTTCCGCCCCCGATGTCCACGACGAGCCCGGAATCGACGGGCAGTCCGTGCACCGCGCCGGCGAAGGCATGGCGAGCCTCCACATCCCCCGCCAGCACCTCCAGCTCGACCCCGGTCTGGGCGGCGACCCGGCGGACGAATTCCTCCCGGTTGGCCGCATCGCGCACGGCGGCCGTGGCCACCGCCACCGTGGCCCGGGCGCCGCTCCCTCGGGCCAGAGCCAGGAAGGCTCCGAGGGCATCGGCGACCCGGGACACCGCCGTCGCTCCCAGCCGGCCTCGAGCGCTGGAGTCGCGAATGAGGCGGAGGGGGAAGCGAGCGTCGGCGCCGATCTCCAGCCCTCCTCCCGCCGCCGCCCCGACGACGATCATCCGCGCCGAGTTCGAACCAATGTCGATGACGGCGAGGGGCCAGCGAGCTGGAGGGGCCCGCCTCGGCATCACGGGCGCCCGCCTCGCTCAGCGGACCGGCAGCAGGGGCTGGCGGCGCTGCGCCGCCGCGATGGCGGCGTCGAGGACCTCGAGGAGGTGCATGACCCGGACCTCGGGCGCGTAGCGGCGGGCACCGGCGCGGAGCTGGACAAGGCAGGAGACGTTCTCGGTCACCAGCACCTCGGCTCCGCTCGCCACGACGTTCTCGAACTTCCGCTCCAGGATGGCCTCGCTCCGCTCCGGCTGGCTGTGCGCGTATGCTCCCGGCCCGCCGCAGCACATCGCCGCCTCGTGGAGGGGGAGGACGGTCAGCTGGGGAACGAGGGAGAGCAGCCGGCGAGCCACGCCCCGCGCCGGCCCGTCCACGGGCAGGGAGCAGGGCTCGTCGATGGCCAGGCGCCAGCGCAGAGGTCCCAGCGGCGCCCGCCAGCCGAGCCGGTCGAGGTGGGCGGAGGCGAGCTCGGTGGATGCCGCCAGCCGCCGGGCGTCCTGGCCGAGGACTCGATCGTCGCCGAGGATGCGGTCGTAACGCTGGACGTGGCCGATACAGCTTGCGGTGCTGCCGGCGAAGCCATCCACGCGGAGGTTGGCGGCGGCGCTCACGGTGCGCACCGCCATGTCGATGAGGGCGTGCCGGTCGCCGAGAGATTGCGCCGGCAGCCCGAAGCAGCCCAGGTCGGGCACCTCCAGCTCGAAGCCATTGGCGAGGAGCACCCGCATGGCCGCCTCGGTCGCCTCGGGAGCCACCACGTTCTCGTAGCAGCAGATGAGGAAGCCGAGGCGTCCGCGCAGCGGCGGGGTGGGGGCGGGCAGGTCGCGCACGCGCTGGTCGGCGCGGCGGCGGGGGAGGGGTCCGGCGTTGTCCGCCATCTCGCCCACCGTCCCCATCCAGCGGGTGAGCCCGGTGCGCCGGGCCAGACCGTGCAGCCCGGTCACCTGGGCGGCCCGGGAGAGCCGGTGCAGGGTCCGTGTCCCGCTGGGTCGGGGGAGGATGGAGCGGAGGAGCCAGCTCTGCCCCAGGGGGTAGCCCTCCTGCTCATGGAGCTCCTGGCGGGCGCGGCTCACGATCTCCGCGGTCGGTACGCGCGGCGGACAGGCGGCGACGCAGTTGTTGCAAGTGAGGCATGTGGAGAGCGGACCGTCGGCGATGTCGTGCAGCTCGAGGCGGCCCTCGATGGCGTCGCGGACCAGGGCCACCCGTCCCCGCGCCGTCTCCCACTCCACGGGGTTGACGACGTAGGTGGGGCAGGCCGCCTGGCAGAGGGAGCACTTGTTGCAGCGGCTGGCGTCGTCGTAGACGTCGGCGAGGAAGCGGGGTGGGAGCGGAGCGACGTCCGTCACGTCGGGCAGGATTGTATGCAGTCGGCGGCGGAAACCCGCCGCGGTCGGCCAACCAGCCCCGTACACTTGTGCGGTGACGTTCGGTCCCTACCACGAGGAGCCCTTCGACGCCGGCGAGCGAGCCCGCCTCGCGCCCTGGGTGAGCAACCTCGACCGGCCAGTCTTCGTGCTTCGGGGCCTTCCCCAGGTGACGGCGGCCGCGCTCTTCGCTCGCTACAGCCGAAGCCCGAAGTCCCTGCGCCAACTCCTCCTCGACGAGTTCCTCGAGGAAGAGGCCTTCGGTGTTCCCGCCGACGGAGCCGGCCGCGCCCGAGCGGGGCGGCTCTTCGGGCGCGTGCTCGCCGAGTACGGAGACGACTCGGTGGCGCAGCTGGCCGGGGTGCACGTCGCCTGTGAGCAGGTCAGCCAGCCCCTGGCGAAGGCGATCGAATGGGGCCGCCTCGCCGCTTACCTTGAGCAATCCACGCGCTACATCGCCTATACGGATCGCCGCGACGGCCATTTCCGCTATCACCGCGACCCGGCGGTGCTGGCCTCCCGGCACCGCGACACCTACAGGACGGCGATGGACGAGCTCTTCGACACCTACTCCGCGCTCCAACCCAAGCTGCGCGAGCATCTCGACCGGACACTTCCACCGAAGGACGATGCCCGGGCGCGAGGCCGCGCCATCCGCGCTCTGGCCCTCGACCTCCTGCGCGGCCTGCTACCGGCGGGGACGGTGAGCAACGTCGGGGTCTTCGCCTCCCCCCAGGCTCTCGAGCAGCTGGTCATGCGGCTCCGAGCCCACGCGCTCCCCGAGGCTCGGTCGTACGCCGAGCTTCTCGACCGCGAGCTCCAGGCCGAGATCCCCGACTTCCTGGGCCGGCTCGACCGGCCCGAGCGGGGCGGGGTTTGGGTCGAATACCTGCGCGAGACGGCGGCGGGGGTGGGGGAGGAGGCGCAGCGGCTCTTCGCGAGCCGTGCGCTGGTGGCGCCACCCCCCGGGGAGAGCGTCAGCCTGCTGGACTGGGACGACGACGGGGAGGACCGCATCCTCGCCGGAGCGATCGTCCCCCACGCGCGGGTCCCCCTCCAGGAGGTCGCGCGCGGGATCCGGGAGCTCCCCGAGGACGAGAAGGACCGCCTCTTCGAGGTCGCCGTCGGGGTGCGCGGCAACCGCCGGCATCACCCGGGGCGGGGGTTCGAGCACACGGACTACACCTTCGAGGTCGTCTCCGACTACGGCGCCTTCCGCGACCTGCAGCGCCATCGCCTCCTCACCGTGCAGTGGCAGGAGCTGACCCCGGCGCTCGGCTACAGCGTTCCTCCCGAGGTCGCCATGGCGGGCTTCGACACCGAGTGGCGGCAGGCGGTGGAAGTGGCCGAGGAGGCGTGGCGGGCGATCCGACCTGACTTCCCCCAGCAGGCCGAGTACCTCGTCACCCTGGGCCACCGGATCCGGTACGTGTTGAAGCTGAACGCCCGCGAGGCCCTTCACCTCATCGAGCTACGGACCTCCCCGCAGGGTCATCCCAGCTACCGGCGCATCTGCCAGGAGATGCTCCACCTCATCGATACCCGGGCGGGGCACCACCGTCTGGCGCGTGCGATGCGGTTTGCCGGGGGCGAGGACGTCCACCTGCCCCGCTACGCCGTCGAAGCCGCCCGCCTCGAATGAACTTCGCCGCTCCGGCCACCCTGTCGTATCATGGGCATCGAACGAGTGGCCGGCGAGGCGCCGGCCCATCCGAGGGAATCAACGCATGATCACCGTCTCCGAGACAGCCACCGGCCAGCTCAAGGGTCTCATCGCCCAGCAGGGTGAGACGAGCGTGGGGCTGCGCGTCTTCATCCAGTCTGGGGGGTGCAGCGGCTTCTCCTATGGCATGGGTCTCGACGAGAACCCGCCCCGCGAGGACGATGAGGTCGTCGACGCCGGGGGCTTCAAGGTCTACATCGACGAGCATTCGGCCCAGTACCTCGAGGGAGCGGAGATCGACTACGTCGATGCGCTGATGGGCGGCGGGTTCACCATCCACAACCCCAACGCCGTCCGCACCTGCTCCTGCGGGCACAGCTTCCAGACCGCCGACGGGGCGGGTGAGGCGCGCGCCTGCGGGCATTGAGACGCTGAGCGCCTCCCGGGTGCCGCGCGAAGCCCGGTTCGATGGGGGGTATCCTGGGCTCGCCCGGGCGGGAGTAGCTCAGCTGGTAGAGCGCTAGCCTTCCAAGCTGGATGTCGCGGGTTCGAGTCCCGTCTCCCGCTCCACTCGCCGCCTCACGGGCGGGGCACTAGTGGTCTCCGACATAAGTACGATCACGTAATTCTGGCCTCCGATGGTGTAGGATGACCTCGTACCACGAGGGTCTCCTTGCCCCGAAGAAGCCCGTTCTCAATCGAGCTGTCGCGAGAGGAACTCCAGACGCTGGAGGCTCAGGCGCGACGCTATACGTTGCCGTATCGGGACGTGATCCGGGCCAAGATCGTGCTGATGGCGGCCCAGGGCATGGACAACGACGAGATCGCGCTGCGCCTCGACACTCGCCGCGAGATCGTCTCCAAGTGGAGGAAGCGGTTCTTTGAAGAACGCCTGCCCGGACTGGAGGAGCGCCCCCGGCAGGGACGGCCGGGGGTTTTCCCCCCCAGAGGTGGTCGTCGAGGTCAAAGCCATCGCGTGCCAGCTCCCGAGCGAGCTCGGCCTCCCCCTGAGCCGCCTCCACGTCCCCGACATCCGCCAGGAGGTCCTGCGGCGCGGCCTCGTGGCGGAGATCTCCGGAACCACGATCTGGCGCTGGCTCTCCGAAGACCGCCATCCGCCCCTGGGCCCACCGCAGCTGGATCTTCCCCCGCGACCCCCAGTTCGAGGCCAAGGCGGGGCAGGTGCTGGATCTCTACGCTGGAACCTTCGACGGCAAGCGGCTGCGCCGCGACGAGTACGTGGTCTCGGCGGACGAGATGCCGTCCATCCAGGCGCTCGCCCGCTGCCACCCGACCTACCTGGCGGCGTGGGATGTCCACCGGGCGTGGCTCGGGTGGTTGCCGCCGATCAGTCCGAGCCCACCTCCTGGCCAGGCTGGCCGCAGAGTGGAGTGCAAAAGTTCGAGCGACCATGCTAGTGTACTAGTGAGCTATGTCACTTGCACACTCGCGACCCGACGCCGGCGCGATAGTCTTGCGTATGGACCCTACGTCGGGGTTATCCCCTTACCTGCAACTCGTGCAGCAGATCACGCGTGCGCTTCGCCTCAGCCAATTGAAGGTGGGAGACCGGCTACCGACGGTTCGCCACGTCGCCGCCCAACTCGCCATCAACCCCAACACCGTGCTGAAGGCCTACCGACACCTGGAGATGCAGGGTCTCCTCGTGAGCCGGGCTGGGACCGGTGTCTATGTGGCCAAGGAGTTGCGTGGCCCATCACAAGAGGACCAGTATGCACTCCGCCGAGCCCTCGCAGGCTGGCTGACGCACGCCAAGGACGCAGGCCTGGACTTGGAAAGCGTGCAAGCACTGTTCGCGGACGCGACTCGGCAGTACACCATCGACGAGGCAGTGGCGTCGTGAATGTGCTCGAGGCTCGCGGACTCGGCAGGCGCTACGGGCGCAAATGGGCCCTGAAAGACCTCACCCTGGACGTACCCGGGGGCCGGATCGTGGCCTTGGTCGGGGCTAACGGCGCCGGCAAGACGACCTTCTTTCAGCTCGCGATGGGATTCGCCGAGCCTCATGCCGGCACGGTCGTCGCTTTCGGCCTTTCACCCCGTCGCGACGCTGCCGCCTTCCTACCCAAGGTTGGCTACGCGGCCCAGGAACCACCACTCTTCCGGCGATTCTCCGTAGGCGAGCTTCTGAAGGCGGGGTCGCGCCTTAACCACCGTTGGGACGGGCCCACGGCAGTCAGCCGCCTACGACGCCTCGGTATCGGCCTTGACCGTTCAGTGGCATCGCTCTCCGGCGGAATGCGTGCACAGGTCGCGTTGGTCCTAGCCCTCGCCAAAGTGCCCGACCTATTGCTTTTGGACGAGCCCATGGCCTCGCTTGATCCGCTCGCCCGCCACGAATTCATGGGCCTCTTGATGTCGGCATCTGCAGAACAAGGCTTGACTGTGGTCCTGTCCTCGCACATCATCGGCGACCTCCGCGCCACGTGCGATTACCTGGTAGTGCTCACGCGGGGCCGCACTCAGCTGGCCGGCGACATGGAAGAGATAGTGGGGATGCACCAACGTTTGGTCGGGCCGGTGGACCTGATTGACGCCATCGGCCATGTTCAGCAAATCGTGCAAGCCGAACGCTCAGACCGTCAGGCTAGCCTTCTCGTGCGCATGCGGGGTCCCCTCCTTGATCCAAGATGGGAGACCTGCGCCGTAGACCTCGACGAGATCGTCCTAGCGTACCTCAGTCGCAGTGCGTCCATTCCCAGCTTCGGAGCAGATCTCGAAGCCGAGGCAGCGAGTTGATCTGGTTGACGTGGCGGCAGCAGCGCTTCGAAGCCGGGCTTGCAGCGGCTGTGCTCGCGGTGGGCGTCGCGGTCCTGGTTCTGACCCGCCAGGCGACCACCGCTGACATCAATGCGCTTGGAATTCCAGCCTGTCTGAGCGGGTTGGGTGACAGCACCACGTGTTCGAGCGCCTACCAAGCGTTCAAGGACAACTTCAGTACCCAGCAGACTTTGCTTAGTGCGCTCGCATCTCTGCCGGTCCTGATTGGCGTTGTCCTTGGAGCGTCGATCGCCGTTGAAATGGAACAGGGGACATACCGCTTTGCGTGGGCGCAAAGCGTGCCTCGAGGTCGCTGGACAACGACGCGAATTGGGCTTCCGATCCTCTTCGGACTCGCGATCACGGGGCTGATAGCCGGCGTCACGTCATGGTGGCTGCAACCCGCAAACCAGGTCCAGGGGCCTCTCCGACCAGGATCCTTCGATGTTCAGGGACTTCTGCCCGACGCTTACATGCTGTTGGCGTTCGCGATCACGGTCGCGGTTGGCGTGCTCTGGCGCCGGACGGTGCCGGCCATCGCATCGGGCGCGGTCGCCGCAGTTGGGATTCGCCTGGCCGTGCAAGCATGGTTGCGACCGAACTTCGTGACGCCCGTTTCGGATCTCTGGGTATCCGGGGCTGCTCCATATGGCGCCCAGGATTGGGTAGTTCAGGGGGGGGCCGGTGCCAGCGGCTATGTTTACGAAGATACGGCAGGGCGGCAGCTGTCGTTTGGAAAGGTTCAGCTCATTTGCGGGCAGGTGACCGATGCCCAATCGAAGGATGCTTGGTCGACGTGTCTTCAAGCGAACCACCTCGGCGAGTTGGTGAGGTGGCAGCCACCGAACCGATTCTGGGAATTTCAGGGGATCGAGTCGACTTTGGTGATTGGGCTTGCTCTGGTGCTCGTGGCTTTGACCGTTTGGGGGCTGCGCGGTCGGGCTGCTTAGAACCACCGAGTCTCCATCGAACCCAGGACGGTTCATTGCTTTGCTTGGCGTACCTGGTGGAAGCTACGCCGCCGAGGCGGTTCTACCCGGGTCACGGTTCCGACCCGATCGATAGTTCGGTCAAAGGACGCGACCCGGAGAATGCCGGTACTCTCGGCGCACGCGACGAGGTAGGCGTCGGCAAAGTCAAGCCGAGCGGTTTCGTAGACTTCCGCGGCTCGGAGCAGGAGGCCTTGATCGACGACAGTCACCGACCTGAGTGCCAGGAGTGACCGGACGGCCTCGGCGACCCGCATCCGCGGCACTTCGTAGAACAACTCCAGCACGTACACGGTCTCCGCTACAACGAGGTCGGTCAGGTAGAGCTCATCCTCTGAGCTGAGGTATGCCGTCGCCCGTAAAGCCTGCTCGAGAGGGTCTCCGGTCAGGTGGCGAATCAGGATGTTGGTATCGACGAAGGCGCTCACCGGTGGCCGGCGACGCGTGCGGCCCGCGTCCTGCGGATAACCTCATCCCACGCGGCGTTGCGCTTGGCGGCGGGGACCTCGATGCTCCCGGCCAGCGCCAGAAAGTCCGGTGTGCGGGCCAGCACCGCACGGTTTCCCTCGACGCGGAACACGACCTCGTCGCCCTCCTGCATCCCCAGGGCCTCGCGCACAACCTTGGGTACGGTCACCTGTCCTTTCGATGTGATCCTCGCAGTTGCGTCCATTTCTGGCCCCTTACTCTGTGGTAAGAGTAAGGATACCACAGCTGGGAGCTACAGCTCAACGGACCTCGTCCGCCTCGGGCGCATCGGAACCGGAGGTACCCTGACTCCCGATGAGGGCATGGACCCCGTACTTCGCGGCCTGGCCGGCGTCTTCGCCGCCCTCACCGGTCTCGTCTTCGTGGCCCTGTCGATGAATCTCAAGGAGATCCTCTCTTTGCCCGGGGTGCCCGGTCGGGCGCTCGAGGCGATCGTCATCCTGGTCGAGCCTGTCCTGGTCGGGCTGACGGCACTGCTAACCCTGGAGCGCTGGGCAACGGCTCTTGAGGCGCTCCTGGCGGTCCGATTCATGGCTTCCTTACAAGTCAACGGCACCCTCATTCGACATGAGCACAGGAGGTGAAGGAATGCGCTCTAACGCCGCTCTCGGGCCGATCTGAATACGGATGCGAGCACATTCCTTCCAAGCTGGATGTCGCGGGTTCGAGCCCCGTCTCCCGCTCCATTGATCCCGCCGCGATCGGGGGACGCTCCTCAAGACGCCGACCTGACAGGCAAGCGCTGGGCCCAAATTTCAGCCGAGCCAGTCGGCGCGAGGCGAGATGCAGCTACTGCCGTGCAAGCTTGATGTCGCGGGTTCGCGACCCTTCTCCCGGTACATAGCCCGCCGAATGGGCGGCTATGCTGGGCCTGGACGGCTGGCGGTGCTCGCTCGCCGACGGCGCGACGAAGCTTGTCTCGGTGGCTCAGCAGTGCTCGTGCGCGCAGGGAAAGAGACTGATGCGATCGCCTGACGAACGCTGGCGAGCCGCTCCTGGCTCCATTCGATGGTGGGGTCAGGCTCGAAGACCGCATAGGCGATGCAGCCGGCGGCCATGGCGGACTGCGACCATTCCGCCGACCGGCTGGCTCCGAAGGGCCGGGCCTGGATGCGTTGGGAGGCGATCTCCGGCGTGGATAGGGCCATGATCACCAGTCCCCGCAGGCTGGCGCTCGCCAGGGTCGCGACCATCTCGAACGAGCCGCCGAGGTCGGGGCGCAACCGATACCCGAGCAGGCCGGCCACGAGCTCCCAGGACCTCGCGATCCGGCTGATGAAATCCTCCTCGGACGCCGCGAGGGCGGCCTGCAGCTCGCCCCGCAGCCCCTCATCGGCAATGCTCAGGAAGGTGGCATGCAGCGCGAGGTAAGTGCGCCACTCCGTCGATCCGAGCATGGTCTCGAAGTCGCTCCAGCCTCCCAGGCGGACCAGCTCCAGGATGAGGTCGCGCCGGCCCTCGACCGTCTCCAGCCAGTCGAGATGCTCCAGAGCCGCATCTCTCAGCGACGCCGCTGTTTCCGCTAAACCGGGGGTGGCGGCGGGGCGGTTCGCCCGGGCCAGCTCCCTGAGCAGGTCGCTGAAGAAGAGGTCCTTGTACGGCCAACGGCGGTAGGCCGCCGTTCGGGAGACCGCTGCCCGCTGGATGACCTCCTCGAAGCTGATGTGCTCGAGGCTGACGGTCAGGCCCGAGCGGTGAATCAGGTCGGCCGCGGCGTGGAGCATGCGCTCCTCGGTCTCCTGGTCGGAGAGCCGCAGCCGGCGCGGACCGGTGAGTCCGACCGGGGGTTGCGCGGCGGGGCCAGAGGGTCTATGCTTCACGAAATACGGTATCCCACATTTTGGGTGCCCAGCCCTGCAAGTCTAGCACGCCGAGAATCGCTCGGAACCCAGACCCGGAGCAGCACCCCACCAGCACGAAGGAGAGCCCCATCGTCTTTCCACCTCAGCGGCGGCGACGCCGCTGGCTCCGCTGGCTGGTCGGCATCGTCGTGGGCCTCCTGGTCCTGGTGGCCGGGGGGGTCTCGCTCTACTCCCATCTGGTCACCGCGCCGGCCTTGCTCAGCTTGCCCGTCGTCACCGGGAGGGGTTCCACCTCGGGCGCCGGCTCCGTCGACGGTGTGTGGAATGCCGGGGCGGGATCCGTCGTCGGCTGGCGCGCCGAGCAGGTCCTGCTCGGCCAGCAATCCCCCCTCTACGGCCGCACCGGTAAGGTTTGGGGCTCGCTCACCATCTCGGCCGGGTCTGTCACTCAGGGCTCGTTTGGCATCGACATGGCGGCCGTGACCAGCGACCTGAGCCAGAGCACGCAGAGCTCCGTCTTCGACGTCAAGGCCTACCCGACAGCTAGCCTCCTGCTCACCGCCCCGATCGCGCTGGGCCCCATCCCCGCCGAGGGCGCCGTCGAGCACCTCCCGGCAGCCGGCACCCTGACGCTGCACGGAGTGAGCCGCGGCGTGCACTTCACCGCCTCCGTGGAGCGCGCCGCTGGCGGCATCGAGGTGTTGGCTGACCTCAGCCTCCCCTTCGCCGACTGGGGTATCTCGGTACAAGGGGTTCCCTGGCTCGCCGACATCCAGAGCCCGGCCGCCCTGGAAGTGCTCCTGGCACTCACCCAGGGGGGCGGAAACGCGGCATCCGCCGCCTCATGGAGCACGCCGGGCACCGAAGCCACCGAGGGTCCTGCCTCGTGAGGCGGCCTGGCCCTGCTCGGCTCCGGTCGCGCGGTGCTGCAGGAGGCGGATCGACCGCACCACGCCTTCCCTCCGGTGCCGGGTGGAGCCGATGACCGCGCCACCCGGCGCCGAAGTCCCCCGCCACCCGCGCCTCAGTGACTCGGGCGACCGGCTGGCACGGTGGCTTCGACGCCTCCGCTGGCCGGTGGCGGCCCTCTGGCTGCTGGGGGTAGTCCTGCTGGTGCCATTCGCCAACGGGCTGGCGGCGGCGACCAACGACACGCCCTCGGCGTTCCTGCCTACCTCCGCCCCGTCGAGCCGCGTCGCCGAACTCCAAGCCCAAGCCCAGCGCGCGTCCGCTGAGCCGGTAAGCCAGTCGGCCATCGTCGTGTTCACCTCGTCGGCCGGCCTGAGCGGAGACGAGCTGACGGCGGTGGAGGCGGCCCGTGCGGCCGTCGCCGGCCGTATCGTGTCGGTGAGCGGGCTGGGCACTCCAAGCCCCATCCAGCGATCGGCGGACGGGAAGGCGGCGCTCTTCAGCGTCCCGGTGGTCTCATCCCAGCACAGCGTGAGCGCTGTCGACACCACGGCGGTGGAGGCCATCCGTCAGGTCGTCGCCTCAGCGGCGAAGCGTCCGACCCCCGACCTGGAGGTCGCCGTCACCGGCGCTGCCGCGATCGCGGCCGACAGCGCCAGCACCACCCTGACGTCCCTGCTCGTCACCGCGCTCGTGATCGTCGCGGCCATCCTCCTGCTCGTCTACCGCAGCCCCATCCTCTGGGTGCTCCCGCTGATCAGCGCCTTCGGGGCGGTGGAGGTCGCCCGGGCAGCTGCCGACGGCCTCGCCACTGCCGGGCTCACGGTCAGCTTCCTCTCGTCGGCCATCCTGATCGTGCTCGTCTTCGGCGCGGCCAGTGACTATGCGCTGCTCCTCGTCCATCGCTACCGCGAGGAACTGCACCAGCACCAGAGGTGCGAAGAAGCCCTGGCCACCGCTCTGCGCAGGACCCTGCCCACCTTGGCGGCGTCCGCGGCCACAGTCACCGGGGCGATGGTCTGTCTCCTCGCCGCCCAGTCCGCCTCGCTGCACGGGCTCGGGCCGATCGGTGCCGTCGCGATCGTCTCGGCCCTGCTTGCGGAGACGACCTTCCTTCCTGCCCTGCTTCTCATCGTCGGGAGAAGAGCCTTCTGGCCACGAGTTCCGCATCCTGGCCCTGCCGCACCCGAGGGCTCACGCGTCTGGGCCGCCATCGGCAGGCGGATCTCTCGGCACCCGCCATGCGTTGCGCTCGGCGCCGCCCTCCTCCTCGCGGTGGCGTGCACCGGGCTCGCCACGCTACGAACGAGCAACGACCCCCTCAACGACCTCAAGGGCGACCCGGGCAGCGTCGTCGGCGAGCAGCTGCTGGCCGATCACTTCCCCGCCGGCGCGATCGCACCGCTCGTCCTCCTTGCTCCCCCGCGGCAGGCGCAAGCGGCTGCCCGCGCCGCCCGAGCCACGACCGGCATCGCCAGTGTCATCCCCGCCGCCATGGTCGGCGGCTACGACGACGACACCGTCGTCATGTCCGTGCCCCCCTACGGCGCTCAGGGCTCCACGGCGATCGCGGCACTGCGTCAGAATCTCGCCTCCACTGCGCCGAACGCCCTCGTCGGCGGCGATCCCGCGGCCGAATACGACATCGCCCAGGCAGCCGGGCGGGACACCCTGCTGCTCATCCCGCTCGTCCTCCTCGTGATCCTGCTCGTGATCTCCCTTCTCCTGCGAGCAATCGTGGCGCCGATCGTGCTCGTGGCGACCACCGCCCTAAGCTTCGGGGCGTCCTTCGGGCTGTCGGCCCTGTTGTGGCGCTTCGCGCTCGGCTACCCAGGCATCGACGCCCAGATTCCCCTCTACATCTTCATCTTCCTGGTCGCCCTCGGTGTCGACTACAACATCTTCCTCAGTGCGCGCGTCCGGGAAGAGAGCGACAAGGTCGGTTCCCGCCCTGGGACGCTGCGCGGCCTCCGCACGACCGGCGGGGTCATCACCGCCGCCGGCGTGGTCCTCGCCGCCACCTTCGCCGCCCTGGCCCAAATACCCTCGGTGTCGGTCACCGAAGTTGGGACGGCCGTCGCCCTCGGCGTTCTCCTCGATACCCTCCTCGCCCGCACCGTGCTCGTGCCTGCCTCATTGCTCATCATCGGCGACCTTGCCTGGTGGCCGAACTCTATCGCCCGTGGCCGCCGAGGGTCGCCTCTTCCCGACAGACCTGCGCTGTCGCCTGATGAGACGGGATGACACGTCCGTCTACACGGCTGGACCTTGCCTGTGCATCGAGCGACCAGCCGGCTACCCTTGTGCTCTACGCGTCCCAGGGAACCAGAGGGCTGCTGGTCCGTCGCCGCTGGCCGTTCGCCATCTTCCTCGGGCGTGGCGTACCTGTGCACCGTCGAGTAAGACGTGAGGAGGGTGGAGAGAGGGGAGTAAGGGCTTTAGAAAGTGCGCCATGCCGGCGTCGAGGGCCTTTCTGAATACGCGCACCGCCCGCGCGATGGCGGCTTTCCTTCCAAGCTGGATGTCGCGAGTTCGAGTCTCGTCTCCCGCTCCCACGGCTCCGCTGGCAACTCGTCCACAGTACGCAGTCAGCAGGGGATGGCGCACTCGGACGTGCGCAAGGAGTCTCCCGACGCCCGATGTGACAACCATCACCCGATGCTCTTCAGGGGAGGCACGTCGGCTCGCTGAAACGTCCTAGCGAGGCCTCGCCTGTCGCTGCGGGTGGATGGTGTCACCGTGGGCGAGCATGGCCACTAGCTGCTCAATGCGGCGGATACGAGTCTCGCCGTGCTTGGCGGTCACCACCCGGTAGAGGACCGCATAGCGATTGGGCCGGTTCAGCTGATCGAACATCGCCTGAGCCAGAGGGTTGGCCGCCAGCGCAGAGGCGAGATCTGGGGGGACGGCGATGGTTGCCTGGCCTGCATATGCGGTGTCCCATCTGCCGTCGGCCTTGGCGCTCGCCACCGCAGCGATGCCCGACGGCCGCATGCGGCCCTCGCCGGTCAGCCGCTCGGCGAGGGCCACATTGCGTTTCGACCACGCGCTTCCCGGCCGCCGCGGCGTGAACCTGCGTCGGAAGGTCCCATCGTTGCCGCGGGCGAGTTGGCCGTCCACCCACCCGTTGCAGAGCGCCTCCTCAAGTGCCTCGTCGTAGGTCAGGCGCGTGGGCTCGGTCGTGCCCTTCTTAGCCAGCACCAGCCACACCCCGCTGGTCTGGTCTACGTGATCCGCGAGCCAGCCCGACCATGCCATCACGTCTGCCACGGTCAGCACCGGTACGTCTTCGGCCAAAGCGGCTCCTATCCAGATTCTGCAACTGAGATTCTCCTCTTCGGTCGCCTCACGGACCGCGACTGGACGAAGGACCCCGGGTATCAAAACCAGATGCCCGCGGCGCCCAGGTTGGTCGGGTCGGTACCAGAGTGGTATCATCGGACCGTGGCCATGACCGTCCGCACTGACCCTGACTTGGAGAAAGCTCTCACCGCTCTCGCCCAGGCGGAGGGTGCCTCCCGGCAGGAGATCATCCGCCGGGCCGTGCTGGACCGCTACGAGCGGCGGGGCCACCTCGCCCGGGTGGAGGCCAGTTCGGACCGAATGCTCGACCGTTGGGGGGACGTCCTGGAGCGCCTCGGCCGGGCGTGACCGAGGTCGAGTACCTCGACCTGGAGGACGTGCTGGGGCTGGTCCGCGCGATGGGGGTCGGGCCGGTGCGGGACGTCGGCCTCCTGGATTCGGCGGCGGCTCGGCCGAGATCGAGCGCGTTCGGAGCTGACGCCTACCCGACCCTCGAGCTCAAGGCGGCGGCGCTCCTCCACTCGCTCGTCTGTAATCACGCTCTGGTGGATGGCAACAAGCGGCTGGGGTGGCTGGCTACGGTTGTGTTCCTGGACCTGAACCGGCATGCCTCCGAGCTCGACGACCAGGCTGCCTTTGAATTGGTGATGGATACCGCTCAGAGCGCCGTCGGGGTCGAGGAGATCGCTGCCCGGCTCCGAGTTCGTTCCAGTGTCGGTGCCCTGAGCTCAGGCCGACCTCGCGCGCGAGCCGGAGGGGTGGATAAGTGTTCGGCACCCATCCATCTTCGCCGTGGACACAGAAGCTAAAGTAACGTGCTCCCGCGTCGCCCTCCGGCGATTCTGAATTCGAATCCACGAACATTCCTTCCAAGCTGGATGTCGCGGGTTCGAGTCCCGTCTCCCGCTCCAGCGCAGTTCATGCTCGCGTATATCGATTCGTCGACGATGTCCTCACAGAGATCGATCATCGCCTGTACGGCGGAGCTGGAGCGCCAGGCTGGGGACCACGAAGGACGCGAGGAAGATCGGCAGAGAACTCTTTCCGGTGGCTCGGAAGGCGACGGTTTGGCCCTCGGCGGCATCGAAGGTCTGAGTTCGGCTGGAGTTTCGACCATTGCGAACTTGCAGGGTGTGACGTCCGGGCTCGATTGGTAGCTCGGACGTGTCGTTCATATCGACCGATCCGACGCGGCGACCGTCAACCACGATGTCGTACGTGCCACGCCGGACCTCGGCTCCGATCGCTTTATGGGTCAGCTTCAGTGTTGCAGCCATTTTTGGTCTCCTCTGTTCTTGAAGGTGATTCTTTGGGTGTCGTCGGTCTCGAAGACGCCGCCGCCGATCGCGCCCTCGTGACCAGTCGCAAGGCTCGGAGCTCCGGTCACGGGCCGACCTGGCGTCCGATGTCGCTGCGCTGCGGATCGTCACGCCACACCCGGTAGGAGTACACGACCGCCACGGCCATCGACGCGACAAGGAGCGCGATAAAGGTCGCCAGACCGGCGAGGGCCCACCCGGCGAGCGCCATTAGCGCAACGATCAAGCCCAACGGAACTAGTGTAGTGTCTCGCTTTTAGCTGGCGATTCGCTGGAGAGTGGCCCGGCCGCGTCGGACCATCACCTCACGGTGCCGGACACCCCGCGATCTGGCCAGCCTTTCCAGCACGGCACGCTGACCGGCGGTGATCGCCAGAGCGGGTGTCGCTGAGCGCATACCTCATTCTATCACAACCGTCATCTATTTGTGGGACACTACACTAGGAGGTGGCCGGCCAGTCGGTTAGTCCGCTCCCACGAGAGCTCACTGCTCAGCGTCCAAGGAGTGCGCACTCCGAAAAAGAAGTTGCTGCGCACCGCACCGAGGTGGTTTCCCAGGACAGCGACGATCACCGCGGGCACCAGCGGGATAAGGGCGACACTCAAGGTCACGCTTGCGAGCGCAGCCGAAATCACCACAAAGTGAATTGCGGCAAGCACGCCGACGGTCGCGACGATGCCGACGGAAAAGGCCCTCCGGGATGCGATCAGGTGCGCGCGCCGCGGCTCGATCGTGGGCGCCAGACCGAGGAAGACGCCTACCAACACCGCAGCGATCGCGGGCAGGAGCAGTACGGTTACCGGTTTCGTCGCGCCCCCGTTCGGACGCCCGAACACGCTCCAGTGCACCGTTAGTTGGGCGCTGGCGGGGAGGTGAGCCCACGCCCATGCCGAGTAAACGAGCATGCCGAGAATGAGCGCTGCCGACGCGATGGTCGCTCCCCTCAGCTTCATCGCGATCGTGGATCCAGCTTGAACATGTCGAGAAGCTCCAGCAGCGTCTCTTGGAGCACGGTGACGTTGAGCCGGTAGGTGATGGTGGTGCCGTTGCGGATCGGCTGGATAAGGTCCGCCTTCTTGAGCACGTTGAAGTGCCCCGACATCGTCGATGCGGAGAGGTCGAACTTGGCCGCAAGCTCACCAGCCGTCATGTCGCGACTACGCAGCAACTGCAGAATGCGCCTGCGCGTCGGATCGGACAGGGCTCTATGAACGCCACTCACGTCACCTGTCGCCGAGGTATTTCGTCATACGACGAAGTATACCGACTTTCTAACTCGAATGCCCCGGAAACCGTTCTACTTTTTCCGGTTTTCCGGCATTGGGTTTGCGTGTAGCTGGTGCTGCTGAGCAGCGCGAGTCTGCAGAATTGCGCTGCTATCAAGATCAGAAGTTGACGCGTGTGACCCGAAAAGAAGAACGCCATTCTTCCAAGCCCTGGATGTCGCGGGTTCGAGTCCCGTCTCCCGCTCCATTGCCTCGCAGCGTCTCAGGGTACCCAGGTGACCGGAGCGCGCCTACCAGCCGGCTGAGGCCGTTCGCCGCGGGCTCCGAAGTGTCTTTCTTGCTTCAATCGCCAGCGCGAGGAGCGCCGACACGGAGCGTGCGGGCAAATCGCCGCGATCGGGCTGGTCGGTCATCGTCACATTGTCGGGCATGACATCGGTCGCCGCGGGCCGGGCTGGTGGCTCGGCGATGAAGCCTGAGCCCTCGGGGCGGGATCGGGCTTGACAATCGCACTCATGCTATATAGCATCTATGCGATGACCTCGGAGGAGCCATGGGGTGACGTCGAGGTGGAACCGGAGGTCGAGGCGTGGCTGCTGAGCCTGGACGACGACAGCTTCGGTCAGGCGAGGTTTCACATCGATGTGCTGGCCGCGCGGGGCGCCCATCTTGGAGAGCCGTATACCCGGCAGCTTCGCGGGAAGCTCCGGGAACTTCGTTTCGACCGCTGGCGCATCGCGTATTTCATCGCCCCGGGGCGGCGGATCGTCCTGCTGACGGTGTTCTTGAAGCGGCAGCGGCGTGAACGAGCCGAGATCGACCGCGCCGAGCAGGCGATGGTGCGCTGCATGGAGGAACACGTCGGTGAGGACCGGACGGAGGGCTGAATGATGGCGACGAGGGCAAGCTGGGACGAGATCAAGGCCCGGCGTCCCGTGACCCCGGCCCAGCAGGAGGGCTACGAGCGAGCCCGACGCGGGTTCATGCTCGGGGAGCAGATGCGCGAGCTACGGTCGGCGCGCGGGCTGACCCAGGCGCAGCTCGCGGAGCGTATGGGGACGACTCAGTCGGTCATCGCCCGTCTGGAAGCCGGGGAGAGAGTTCCAAGCCTGGTGACTCTGGAGCGCGTTGCAACGGCTCTTGATGCGGTCCTGGAGGTCCGATTGCTCGCTTCCTGACGAGGGCAACGGGACCGATATTCGGCCTGAACACAGGAGCTGAAGTAATGCGCTCTGACGGCCCTCAGGAGCGAATCTGAACTCGAACTCTGAGCGCATTCCTTCCAAGCTGGATGTCGCGGGTTCGAGTCCCGTCTCCCGCTCCACTCCTCGATTTCGAGTTGAGGTGGAGCGCTTGCTATGGGATTTCGAGGCTATTCGGCGGGCATAAAGATATGTCGATTCCGGAGGTCAGGCAGAGCGCATGCCTCCAGAACCGCGCTCCATCCGCCGTGACTCCGAGCGCGCAGCTACCCTTCCCCGGGGAGAGGGACCGCCTCGATGCCGGTGACAGCGGCGACGGCGAGGACATCGGGATCCGAGGTCGCGATGCGATCGCCGGGCTGGGCTGAGGCGAGGAGGATCGCATCGGCCAGAGAGATCGGCCGCGACGACTTCTTGTAGTGGGTCGCCCGCGTCTGCGCGGCACGCAGGGCGATGGAGAGGTCGAGGGGGACGACCGTGAGCGGTCCGCCGAACAGCGGCTCGAGGTGCTCGAGTGCCCGCGTCATTTGCAGACCGCGGACGCGCTCCGAGACGTCGAGCGCCTCCGCGAGATTGGCGGTGGCGACGGCAGCGCCTCCTTCCCGCAGGAGTGCGCGGACGCGTGTCGCGGCCGGACCACCGATCAGGAAAGCGATCAGGGCGTAGGCGTCCAGCAGGGTCACGAGCGTCGCCGCGACTCGGCGTCGCCTTCGTCCGTACGCGCCCGCGGGCGCAGACGGCCTATATTCAGGTCGCCGTACTCTGCTGCCAGCGCACCCTCAGCGGCCGCGATGGGGTCGTCAGGGGCGGGTTCCAGGACGAGACGCTGCCCTTGGTCCTCCATGGCGACGGTCGACGTGCCCCATCGGTGACGGATGGACGCGGGAATCGAGATCTGGCCGCCTTTCGAAATCTTCATGAGAGTCTTCATTACCATGAAGCATATCATGAAGACCACCAGCAGGTCCCTGCCCACGGACCGCCGGCACCGAACCGCCGGCGTCTCGCGGCGGCAGATGGTCCCCGACCGGATTGGGCACCAGCGTGGCGCGGATGCGCTGGAGGGCGGCGGGGTCACCCTGGAATTCGAGGCCTCTCTCGCGCGGGCGTCGTCGAGGCGATCCCGCCTCAACGACCCGGGCCACCTGGAGAGGACCATCGCCGCTCATACCGACGGAGTCGATGGTTGGATTGACGACTGCACGGCGATGACCCGACCATGGGGTTTCGATCCAGCCAGTATCCAAGCACCGGTGAGCATCTGGTACGGCCCCGACGACGTGCTGTGCCCTCGCAGTCACGCGGAGTGGCTCCTGTCGCGAATCCCCGGTTCCGAGCGCCACGAACTTCCCCACGGCCACATGCTCGAGGCCGACGAACTGGACTCGATCTATAGCTGGCTGCGGCTCCGCCATGAGTAGCGCACCAATGATATCGCGTGGAGAGGAAAGCGCTCAGTCAATCTCAGTCGTCGCTATCTTGACGTTCATGGCTGCCGGGTGTAAGTTGCCGCTGACGGTCCCAGTTCGAGCCGCGCTCATACTTGGAGGAGAAGTCAGTGGGTGATCAGGACGTACTCAACGTGGCTATGAAGATGCCGCAATCATTTGGGGCTGCTGATTGGAATACCCTCGCTTCGCTGCTTACAGAAGACACGACGTTCGAAGCTCCAACCGCGCAGGCTCGTGGCACGGAAGCCATCGTCAAGCACTTCCAGGACCTAAAGACGGGATTTCCCGACATGACCGGGGAGATTGTGAATGCAATCGCCATGGGCAACATGGCCGCCCTCGAACTCATCAGTACCGGAACGCACACGGGACCAATCCACACACCAGCCGGAACCATGCCGCCAACTGGAAAGCGCGTTCAAATCAAGCTTGCGTTCTTTTACGAGATTTCCGATGGCAAGATCGTGCGCATCCAGGAGTACTTCGATCCTGCGGGATTGAGGGCCCAGCTTGGCAGTGGGGCCCCGGCGCCGGCGCCGGCTCCGACGGAGGTCTGAGCGATGGGCGACCAAGAAGTTTTGGATGTGGCTCGGCGCGACCGCTTTGGTTGCATCCAGGATGCCCGCGCTTTCGGCGGCCCGTTCTTTCATTGGTACAGCAACGACCGCCACCATTCCGGTCTGGGATTGCACACACCAGCTTCTGTCCATTACGGGAAGGCCGCTGCGATTCGTGAACAGCGCGCTGTGGTTCTCGCCGCGGCCTGTGCCGCCCACCCAGAACGCTTCGTTCACGTCATGCCGCAGCTGCCGTCATTGCCAACCGCTGTTTGGATCAACCCGCCCCAGCAGGATGTGCCTATGCTCGGTAATTGAACGGCCTGAGTTGTCTCAAAGGGGTTGACAAGTTCCGGGACGCGATGACCGCTCTTGGTAACAATGCGCACCTCTTCGCTCGGCCGCATCGAGGGCTTGCGCTGGCTCTTCGAAACGGTACTCGACTGCGGTCCGGTGACCGATGTAGCGCATCCCGGTATGCCGGATCCGATGCTGGTGGTGCGCTTCCCCGGCGGAGGCAGCCTCAGCATCGAGTTCATCGATAGTGCGCAGGACTCCGACCAGCCGCGCATGGGAACATGGCTCGAGCTGCGCGCAAACGATCCGGAGGTTGTGATGCGTGCCATCCGAGACGCAGGGGTGCCCGAGATAAAGCACCCCGGGCACCCCTACTACTTCATGGCGCCAGGCGGCCAAGTTTTCACCGTGATACGACTGTCGAGATAGGCAGCGGTCTCGCTGTGCGTGACTGAGTTCCGGGGACGGGTGGGCGAAGCGTGGTGTCGTCGGCTGTGCACTATAAGCGCGTCAATCTACCCGGTGTGAGGCATGCGCTATTGAGGATGCTGGGTGCGCAAGCAAGCGCTCCTCTCTGATTCGGATGAGGCGTCGGGAAGCACTGGAGATGCAGCTACTGCCTTCCAAGCTGGATGTCGCGGGTTCGAGTCCCGTCTCCCGCTCCGCTTCTCGCTTGCAGGGTCGACCGGTCAGGTTCTCGCACACCACCGGCCTTTGGCTCGTGGTTGACGTCGCCCTCCGGCACTAAAATGCCGTCATGGCGGGGTCGCGCCAGGCGCGGGCCGAGGACGTGCACGACCTGGTCCGGCGGATGCCGCATGTGCGCGTCTGGCCCGGGCGGCGGCCCGATAGACCCATCTACCAGATTGGCGGGAAGTCCTTCGTCTTCTACCGCAAGCCCCGGCCGGACGCGGTCGATCCGCAGGCTGGGGAGCGCTACCCGGATGTGATCGTATTCTGGGTGCCGTCGGAGGCGGCGAAGCAGGCTCTCCTGCAGGACGACGCATCGCCGTTCTTCACCACGCCGCATTTCGACGGGCATCTCTCGGTGCTTCTGCGTGAAAGCCAGATTGCGGAGCTGACCCTGGCGGAGCTGACCGAGACGGTTCAGGCGGCCTGGCTAGCGCGGGCATCGCCGAGCCGGTCGGCGGCTTGGCTGCGGGCGCATACCACGGGGTAGCTGCGCACCTCGGCGCCAGGGCTCGCCGTCAGCCGTCGGGACCAGGAAGTAGGGCCGGTGGTTGCGCCGTCCGCGAGGAGCATCGGCTCCACCTCATGCGGATCGCCGGGGCGGGTATCCCGTCCCGGGCTATAGTATGGCGTGCTCAGCCATCAATCTATGATAGCATAACAATATGGCGGCGGTACGAACCACCATCAGCCTCGACGAAGAGTTGGCCGAGCGTGCTCGTCAGCTGGGAGTGAACGTCTCGGCGGCGGCCCGGCAGGGGGTGGCCGAAGCTGTCCGGGCGGCGCTGCTGCGCCGGGATCGGGAGGCCTACCGGCGGCACCCCGAGGGGCACGACACGTTCTGGCCTCAGGCCGAAGCGTGGGGCGACCCATGAAGTGGGGGGAACTCTGGTTGGCCGAGGTCGGTCGCAAGCGGAGGCCGGTCCTCGTGCTCACCCGTTCAGAGGTCCTCGACGTTCGCTCACTGGTCACGGTAGCTGAGGTCACCACCTCGATCCGGGGCATCGCGGCCGAGGTCGAATTGGACTACGCGCGCGCTGGCCTCGACCGACCATCCGCCATCAACTGCGACGGCATCCACACTGTGGCGCAGGATTTGCTGACCAAGCGGGTTGGGTGGGTGGGTGATGACGTCATGCACGGGGTCTGCTCAGCCCTCAGTTACGCGCTCGGCTGCTGACCCAAGACTTGGCAGCCAGCTGACAGCGCCAAGACGCATAGCCCAGCCTCAAGCTGAAGGCGGCGGCGCTTGAAGGCAGCAAGCGACTGGCCTGGCTGGCCACGGTGGTCTTTCTGGATCTGAACCGGCACGCCCCGGATCTAGACGATGACTCTGCCTTTGACCTTGTCATGGATGCCGCAAGGGGCGCGGTGGAGATCGAGGAGATCGCACTCCGGCTGCGGGTCGTCCCTGTGACGGTGAGCTGAAGGCCAGGTCGCCGGGGCCGCCTCGAGGGCGTCGAGGCGCGGGCGGTCAAGATGGGGATCGAAGCTTTGCGAGACATCCATAGACCGGGGGAGGCATGGGGTTGGTAAAGGCCGGCAGAAAGACGCCAAGAGGGGCCCTGACGCACTTCCTCCCTCAAGCCGGACCGAGGCCGCGCTTGCGGAGCTTGTGCCGCTCGAGAGCGCCCAGGACCCGCTTGCGCATCCGTAGGCTCGTCGGGGTGACCTCCACCAGCTCGTCGTCCGCGATGAAGTCGAGGCACTCCTCCAATGACATCACCCGTGGTGGCGTGAGCTTCACGGTGAAGTCCTCCGTGGAGGAGCGGATATTGGTCTTCTGCTTCTGCTTGGCGACGTTGACCGCAATGTCGCCGGGACGGCGGTTCAGGCCCACGATCATTCCCTCGTAGACGGGGGTCCCGGGGCCGACGAAGGGCTGACCCCGCTCCTGGAGGCCGAGCAGACCGTAGGCCACGGTGACCCCGTCCTGGCTGGCGGTCAGGACCCCGTTGCGAGTGGCCGGGGGCAAGCTGCGCCAGGGCTCCCAGCCGATCAGGCGTGTGGCCATCACCCCGGTGCCGCGGGTGATGGTCAGGATCTGGCTGCGCAACCCGATCAGCGCCCGGGTGGGAGCATGGTGGATGAGGCGGACTCTGCCGCTTGCGTCGGTGCGGATCTCCTGCAGCGCGGCACCACGCGACCCCAGCGCCGCGGTCACTGCGCCTACGGATGCGGCATCGCAGTCGACGACGCACTCCTCCGCAGGCTCGTGATGCTGGCCGCCGATGTCCCGCGTCACCACCACCGGGCGGGACACCTCGAGCTCGTACCCCTCCCGGCGCATCGTCTCGATGAGGATGGCGAGGTGCAGCTCCCCCCGTCCGCTCACCGCGAAGATGTCGGCGGTCGGCCCATCGGTCACGCGCAGCGCGATGTTGGTCAGCAGCTCGCGATCCAGACGGGCCCGAAGCTGGCGCGAGGTGCTGCTCTGGGTCGCCTCGCGACCCGCGAAAGGCGACGCATTGACCGATAGCTGCATGCGCAGGGTCGGCTCGCCGACCTCCAGACGCGGGAGGGGCTCGGGTTGGTCTGGGTCGGCGATGGTGTCACCGATGCCCGAGCCGGCGATCCCCGCCACGTACACGATGTCGCCGGCGGCGGCGGTTGCGACCGCCAGGTGGCTCAGCGCCTCGACGCTCAGCACGCCGGTCACCCGGTGAGGCCCGGTCGCGCCCCGCGCCGTGCAGCAGACCACCGCCTGCCCAGCCCGGATGCGGCCCCGGGCGATGCGGCCGATGGCCAGCCGTCCCATGTGAGGGTCGTTGTCGAGGTTGCTCACCATGAGCTGCAGCGGCCCCTCAGGGTCGCCACTCGGCGGCGGGACGTGGGTGAGGATGGCGTCGAGCAGGGGCTCGATGGTGGTGCCGGGCCGGCGGAGGTCGGTGGTCGCCGTCCCCTCCCGGGCGTTGGTGTAGATAAGGGGGGCGTCGAGCTGAGCGGGATGCCGGGCCAGCTCCAGGAGCAGGTCGTGGGTGGCCTCGACGGCCTCCGCCGGGCGTGCGTTGGCCCGGTCGATCTTGTTGATGACCAGAATGGGGAGGAGCCCCAGGGAGAGGGCCTGGCCGAGGACCACCCGCGTCTGGGGCATCGGCCCGTCAACGGCGTCGACCAGCAGCAGGCAGCCGTCGGCCATACCCAGGACCCGTTCCACCTCGCCGCCGAAATCGGCATGGCCCGGAGTGTCGATGATGTTCAGCTTCACCCCGCGGTACCGGATGCTGGTGGTCTTGGCGAGAATGGTGATGCCCTTTTCCCGCTCCAGGTCGCCGGTGTCGAGGATCAGCTCCCCCGCCTGCTCGTGGCCAGCGAAGACATGGGCCTGTTTCAGCATCGCGTCCACGAGCGTGGTCTTCCCGTGGTCGACGTGGGCGATGATCGCCACGTTGCGCAGATCGTCCCGCCGAGGGAGGGGGGGATCGGGCATGACGGGTATCCTCGCCGACCGCACCCCCCGGCCGCTCCCGATGGCCCAGCGCCCGGCCTGCTGGGGACATGGCCGCGGATGGGTTTCTCGCGGCATCCCCCTTCCGCTCATCGAGACGGTGGACCCGGACGCCGAGGGAGGCGCAGGCTTCCACACCACGCTGCCCCGAGGCTGAGCAGAGGCGCCCGGAGGTTGCTGCACTTACCGTCGTCGGGCGAGCCGACGCTCCCTCCGCCGTTATGGACCACCGCAGTTCGCGGTACCGTCCATCACATGTTTGCCCACGTTCCGAAGGACGGTGGCCTCGCCGTGGGCGATGGTTACGGCACCTCATTTCCCGGTCTTGGCGTTTCGCGCGTGGATGCTGTTTCCGGAGAGGAGACGGCGCGGGTCAAGCTGCGCCATCAACTGACCCACGCCCTGGTCACATCGGGTCGCCACGTGTATGCCTCCACCGACAACCGCCTCTTTGAGCTGGATCAGGAGACCCTCGAGATCCGTAGGCAATGGCAGGGTGTGTTGCCGCGATTCAGCCAGCAAATGGTCTTCAAGGGTGGCCTGCTCATCGGAGCCAACTGGCTTTCACCCATGGTTTCCCTCTTCGATCTGACGGCGGAGCAAACTCGGCGCAAGCGGTATTTCAAACAACTGATACTCGGCACACATGCAGCCGAGATCGTGGTCGGCGACGGGCAGAGAGGCGGGACCTTCGTGCTCGATACCCAAACGGCCACACTCTCCCCGTACCGATCAACACCTCCGATGCGCGATCTGGCGTTTGACGAAGATGACCTTTGGATAACCGTCGCCGAACCTGTACAGACCACGACTTCCCCCCCGCTGCTCTCGCCACTCGTCACGTGGCGCAGCAACGGCACCGTGCTCCGATTGAGGGCGGATGGCTCCGTGGTCCAGGCGAAGATCGGAGAGTCGATTCGTCGCTTCGCGATTGATCGAGAGCGGAACCTTGTCTGGTGCGTGACGGACCCAGACCATCGCACGGAAGGCGGCGGCGGAGCCCTTGTTTGGTTTGCCATCGAGTCGGGCCGAATCGTCGGATCGGCGTCGCTCGGCCTCCCTGCTAGCTTCCTGCACGTTGATCCGATCTGGGGGGTTGCTCTCGCCGAGACGCCCTCTGCTGACCGACAATCCGGGGATCTGGCCTGCTATGGGCTCGATGATCTCGTCGAGCTTCCCGGTGCGCATATAGCTCTGGGACGGTCCACAACGCCTCAAATCGAGCGGGACTAGCTCGAGGGCATAGCCCGGGCCACGAAACACGGTTCCCGTGTCGTCGTGGACTCCTCGGTGCTTCCTCAGGCGGTCCGCCCCTCCAGTAACGCCGCCTGGACGGCGCGCTGGGCGCGGGTGTGCAGCCCGAGCTTGCGCTTCAGCGAGGCGACATGCTGCTCGACCGTCCGCACGGAGAGGGAGAGGCGCGCGGCGATCTCGTGGTTGCGGAGGCCTTCGCCGACCAGTGCCAGCACCTCGGCATCCGACGAGTGATGTCAGGAGGAGCTCGCCCAGGCCTCCCAACGGCTGATCGAAACCGGATCGGAGGGCAGGCCACGCCACCCCGAGCATTCCGTCGGGGAGGCCGAACGGCAGAAAACCGAAGAGTGAGCCCGAGGTGAGCTCAAGGACGGGCCTTCGAGTGGGCGAGGCGGACCCGACGCTCACCCTGTAGACCTACACATCGGGCCTTCTCTGAGCAGGCAAGGGATCCGGCTGGGCCGCGGACCCCCCGCAGCGGTGATGCGGCGCAAGCACGAGATTCCCTTTTTCCCCGGCCCCTCGAGGAGGTGCCTGGCGGAGCCCTGCGGCTCGTCAGCTCTCGGAGTAAGTCAGCCGCGTGCCACTAAAGAGATGACCTCCGCCGTTCCCAAACAAGGCGTCAGTCACCTGTGGGGCGGCCGCAGGTCAAGCGGCACGGCTCACATACCGGGCGATCTCGTCGTGGCGGGCGAACCACACGCCCTTCATTGCAGCGATATGCTCCAAAAGCTGCTCGAGGACGATGATCCGTGAGCGGTGGCCGATGACGTGCGGGTGCAGGGTCAGCTGAAAGAGCCCACCGCTGCGGCGCGCTTGCTCGAACTCATCGATCCACAGTTGCAGCAGCATTCTGGGTGGCGTATAGGGTCGGGTAGCGGTGAGCCGGTCCATGGTGAGGTAGGGAGCGTCGTCGCGAATCCATTCGACAGGGATTTCGACGATGCCCGTGGGCTCCCCAGCGACAAGAAGCTCGTAGGGGTCGTCGTCCGCCATCAGCGACAAGTCATAGAGCAACCCCATCTCCCGGATGATATCGAGGGTGGCCTCGGAGAGATCCCACGATGGAGTTCGGATTCCGACCGGGCGGGAGCCGCTGAGCCGCTCGAGTACTTCGATGCTGCGCTGCAGGAGGTCGCGCTCGGCGGTACGGCTCAGGGTGGTGTTCCATTCGTGAATCCAGCCGTGCACAGCGATCTCGTGGCCGGCGGCGACACAGGTCTTCATCTCGTCGGGGTGGAGCAGGGCGGCGACGGCTGGAACGAAGAACGATGCCGGCACACGGTGGCGTTCGAGAATCTCGAGGATGCGGGGCACGGCGACGCGGGCGCCGTACTCCCCCTGGGAGAGGCGCCCCGGGTGGGTCTCTCCATTTCGCAGCGGGATGGTCTCGTGATCGGAGTCGAAGGATAGGGCGACGGCGACGCCAGAGCCGCCGGGCCACGCCGACGGCTTCAGACCGCGGCCGGCGCGCACGCGCTCGACGAAACCCCGCCATCGCGGTTCTTCCCACATCCACGGCGGTTCCTCGGGAGCCGCCGTCTGCTGCGGCCGGAAGGAGTTGCCGAGGGGCCCGGGCGTCCGGGCGCGCCGCTCAGTCAAGATCGTGGCCGCCAAGCTTTTCGCGCGCGTTCGAGAGCACGCGAGTAGGCCTGCGTGCGCTCCCGAAGGCGTTGATCGCCCGTCGCGAGATTACCTCGCAGCCCTGTTCGCCGCTGACCTCAGCGCTTGGGACGGTGATGGTCGGCATTCCGCAACCTCCTGGATGACTGCTTGCTCCCATCGAGAGCACCGGATGCCTTATGGAGGGTCCTCGAGATGGAGCACCGAATCTCGCTTGAGACCTCCTTGCCGTCGTGCCAGGCAAGCGCCTTCGCCCGAGCGTTCGCGAGCATCGACGGACTTCGGTCGACCGCCGCGTTGGCGCGCGGTAGGATGCAGGGTATTGTGCCCGACGATAACCCGCCGGGGGAGCGTTTTGCCGATCCTCACGTTTGGGAGGCGGCCCACTTCCCGGGCCCTCACGTCTGGCGGACTCTCGGCTATCGCCGCACCGGCTGGCGCCCGGGTTCGACCAGCATCGAGTGGGACGCCGCTGCCGACTACTGCTTTCCGACGGCTGGTGGACCGATCGTCCAGGGCGGCTTGATCACCGCCCTGCTGGATGCTGCGATGGGGGGTGCATGCTGGACGCTCCTCGACCAGGACCAGGTCTTTCTCACCGCTGACCTCCGCGTCGAGTTTCTTCGGCCGGCGAGGCCCGGCCGCCTCAGCGCCACCGGCACGGTCCTTCGGCGCACGCGGCGGGTGGCTTTCTGCGCCGCCGAGGGCCAGGACGCGGAGGGCCGCGTGGTCGCAGCCAGCCGATGCACCCAGATCCTGCTGCCCAATGAGGGAACCTTCGGCCGTTACACCGAGCCCGAGCCCAGCGGGGCGCCGCTCGATGACGCCCGTGGCTGAGGTGGCCTTCGAGACCGGCCTCGGACGGCTCGGGGAGGAGCGCCTCAGCCGACTCGGCGACCACACGTCTCTCATCTTCGAGGGAGCCACGCACCGCGCCGCCACGCTCCAGGAGCGTGCCCGCCGCGTTGGCGGCGGTCTCGTCGAGCTCGGGGTACGTCAGGGCGATCGCGTCATCGTGGTGATGGCGAACTGCTCTGAGGTACCGATCGTCTACGAGGCCATCTGGCGCGTCGGTGCCGTGGTCACGCCGGTCGTCTTCCTCGTGCGCGGCGCGGAACTCCGCCACATCCTCGCCGATACCGACGCCCGGGTCCTGATCACGACCGGAGAGCTGGCCGGTGGGGTGATGGAGGCCGCGGTCGGGGTCCCAGCGCTGGAGTCGGTGGTCGTCGTCGGTCCGTCACCACCCGCGCCCGACCACCTTCACGTCGTTGCCTTCGACGAGCTCGAGGCTGCCGGCCCGCGTCCCCCCGTCGACCGTGGCGGCGACGCTCTGGCGGCTCTCCTCTACACCGGAGGTACCACCGGCAGGGCCAGGGGTGTGGCCCTGAGCCACCGTGCCCTCGCCTGGACCGGGAAGTCCACATGGGAGGTGGCCCACGTGCCTGGAGTCACCAGGACTCTGACGCCGCTACCCCTCTCGCACGCGTACGGCATGCTTGTCTCCATCGCCGCCCTGTTCGCGACGGAGCCGGGCCTGGCCATCATCCAGCGCTGGTTCGACGCCGAGGAGTGGTTGCGACTTGCCGTCGAGCACCGCGTCCAGCGCACCAGCTTGGTACCGGCGATGATTGCCATGCTGCTCGCCCAGCCGCTGGAGGCAGCAGATCTCAGCGCGCTTCGCTATGTCGGCTGCGGCGCGGCCCCGTTGAGCCGCGACGTGATGGAGGAGTTCGAGCAGCGCGTCCCCGGGTGTGAGATCGACGAGGGATACGGTCTCACGGAAAGCGGCGCCATCGTCTCCGCCAATCCCCCGGGACGGCGGCGACCGGGCAGCGTCGGCCTGGCGCTCCCCGGGTGCGCCGTGTGCATCGTCGACGAGGGCGATCGCGCGCTTCCCTCCGGCGGCGACGGTGAGATCTGCGTACGGAGCCCAGGGATCATGGCCGGTTACTGGCGGGACGACGAAGCGACGGCGGTCGCCGTGCGGGATGGATGGCTGCATACTGGCGACATCGGTCACCTCGACTCCGATGGGTACCTCTATATTGTCGATCGGAAGAAGGACCTCATCCTTCGCGGGGGGTTCAATGTCTTTCCGCACGACGTCGAGGAGGTGCTGCTCGCCCATCCGGCGGTCGCCGCGGCCGGTGTCGTGGGACGGCCTGACGCCCGCCTCGGTGAGGAGATCGTGGCCTTCGTGGCGCTGCGTCCAGGCATGACGGCCACCCCCGAAGCACTGATCGCCCACGCCCGCGGCGCTCTCACGCCCACGAAGTACCCGCGTGAGGTGCGCATCGTCGACCGCATTCCTCTCACCAGCGTCGGCAAGCTCGACCGCAAAGCTCTGCGTGCCCAGCTGGGGCCACGATGAGGCAGAGGCGCCGAATCCGAGCCGTTCCTACCTCCCGAGAAGGCCGCCCATGAGGCTCCCGGTGGCACCGCCTGCCACGGCTCCCTGCGCGGAGCCGGAGCCCAGATACTCGCCGATGGCGTGGGCCAGAAGCGGCAGCGGCATGGATTGGAGCCACACTCGCCCGGGTCCGACGAGCTGGGCGAGGAAGAGGCCGTCGCCGCCGAAGAACTTGTTCTTGATCCCCGGCACCGTGGTGATGCCGAACTGCACGGAGTCCTGGAAAAGACCGACGTGCCCGGGATGGGCGCGCAGCACCTCACCCGGTCCGAGATCATAGGCGAGCACCTCACCCGACAGCTCGATCCACGCGCGCCCCTGGCCGGCGATCCTCTGGAGGACAAAGCCCTCGCCGCCGAAGAGCCCTGCGCCCAGCTTCTGCTGGAAGCCTGCGGAAAGCACCACACCTGGGGTCCCGCAAACGAAGCCGTGGCGTTGGGTCATATAGGTCATGCCCGGCTGGGAAGCGATGTCAATGGGAAAGATGGACCCGGGGAGCTTGGCAGCGAATGTCACCTTGCCTGGCTGTCCTTGAGCTGCGTAGTCGGTCATGAAGAGCGTGCCCCCGCCCATGGCGCGCTTGAAGACGCCGCCGATGCCACCCCCGCCACCTGCCTGCGTCGAGGTATGCATCTGGATCGATGCGGTTATCCAGGAGAGCTGTCCGGATTCGGCGAAGATGATGTCGCCCGGGTTGAGCGTCACTTCCAAGACCGGCATTGTGGTGCCAAGGACACGAGCATCCATTCGAGACATCTCCTGATAGTGGACGAGAGCCCGTATTGTAGGTCACCCTCAGGATGGTGACCGCAACGGGGGCTGGAGGCCGCTGGCTCGTTCGAGATAGTCGCACTAGGCTATACTCCGCGTGCCTCTGATCCAAGAACTGTACGGCCGGGTTGGAACCACAGATGTCGGGCGGGACGTTGGCGGCGCTGATCCACCCTGGTGAGTTGTCGCTCCACCGGCGAATCAGCCTCGCGGTCACGGGCGCTCGGTGGATCGTCCAGCGACCCGACGGGCCCTCATGACCGACATCGCAGATGCCATCGTGATTGGTACTGGGGTGATCGGCGCCGCAGTCGCCTACGAGCTCGCGCGCGCCGGCTTGCGGGTGACGTCGGTCGACCGTCTCGCCGATGTTGGATTCGGATCAACGAGCTCCTCGTCGGCGATCGTCCGCTTCCACTATTCGACATATGAGGGGGTGGCCGCGTCGTGGGACGCAAGATTCGGCTGGGAAGCGTGGCGCGATTATCTGGAGAGCTCGGCTGAGGAGACCCTGGCAACGTTTCATCGGGTGGGGTGCCTGGTCTTGGACGGAAGCTCGCCCCGCGAGAGGGTGCTCTCTCTCTTTGACAAGGTTGGCGTCCCTTATGAAAGCTGGAACGCCGCCACCATCCGCCAGAGGGTGCCGGGGATCGACCCCGGCCACTACGGACCTCCGAAGTCGCCGCTGGAGGAAGCTTTCTGGGAGACAGCCGATGGAGAGATCGGCGCTTTCTTCACCCCTGACGCAGGATTCGTCGACGATCCTCAACTCGCGGCGAGGAACCTGATTGCGGCTGCACAGAGAAGAGGGGCACGCGTGGTGCTCAACGAGGAGGTCGTCGAGGTCCTCCAACGGGGCTCCCGCGTGCGGGGAGTGCGACTTGCATCCGGTGGCGTCATCGCCGCCCCCATCGTGGTGAACGTCGCCGGTCCCCACTCCGGCCAGATCAACGCGGTTGCCGGAGTCCTCGATGACTTCTCAGTCAGGACCCGGCCATTGCGACAGGAGGTTCACAGCGTCCCGGCTCCTCCGGACTATGCCCATGGAGGCCTCGGCCCGGTGGTGATGGATGGTGACCTGGGAACGTATTTCCGCTCCCATTTCGGCGGACAGGTGTTGGTGGGTGGCACGGAGCCAGCCTGCGACCCTTTGGAGTGGGTCGATGATCCGGATGCGTACAACCCCAACCCCACCCAGCGCGTCTGGGACGCTCAGGTGCTGCGCCTGGCGCGCCGGATGCCTTCCTTCGGCGTCCCACCCCGGGCTCGCGGGCTGGCTGCTCTGTACGACGTCAGCGATGACTGGATTCCCATCTACGATCGCACCTCCCTGGCGGGGTTCTATGTCGCCATCGGCACCAGCGGCAACCAATTCAAGAACGCTCCCACCGTCGGGAAGTTCATGGCAGAGCTCATCGGCGCGTGTGAGCACGGACACGATCACGATCGCAGTCCACTGATGATCAGCGGACGCTTCACGGGCCTCACTATCGATCTCGGACATTACAGCCGTCTGCGCCATCCTCATGCGCAGAGCACGTTCAGTGTCATGGGCTGACCAGCTTCGCGTCGCGGGGATCAAGGTAAGATGCGCGTGTGACTCAGCTCGGGTCGTTGTCCACAGCGCTTCCGTCGGTGACCGAGTCTGGCCCATCACGGCCACCGCCATCAGGCAGCGGGAGCCAGTACGCGATCAGGGCAACGCCCGCTACCGGCTCCCAGTCCGATTCGGGATCGCGCCGAAATCCCAGCTCTCTGTAGAGGCTCTGGGCCGCCTGCATGGCGGGGGCCGTGGAGAGCAGAAGCCGCTTGAGGCCCATCTGCCGGGCGCGACGGATGCATGCCAGGGTGAGCGCCCGGCCCACTCCGCGACGGCGTGCCGCGGGTGCGACCGCCAGCATGCGCAGCACGGCGTCACCCTCTGACGCGCCCTCCGCCCACCGGGGGCCCGCGCTTGCCGTGAACAACGAGGCCGTGCCGAGAAGCTCGTGGGTCGTCACCTCGACCGCCACGAGGAGATGCCCGAGCGCTCCACGAGAGGAGGCATCGCGGAGAGCCGTCAGGTAGTCGGTGTGGACGAGCCCATCGGCGAGATAAGCGGTGGCGGTCAACTCGCCAACCGCAGCGTATTCGCCGGGCCGTGCCGCCCGAATCTCGAAGCCGCCTGATGTCATGGTACGAGAAGGTGCGTGATGCTCCTCAGCTCGCCGCTAACCCATGAGGCGGTGGCCGCCCCAGGATCCGTGTTTGCAGACCCCGTCATGATATGTCGCGCTCAGCTGGGCGAGGGGCGACGCCGTCGCCCCCACCTCCCAGCTTCGCCTGTCCGGGCCAGGAGGCTCACCTCGAGGCGCCTCGGCGCGATACCATTCGCCTGGCAGCCGCCCGGCCTGCCTCCAGAGCGCGGCGATCCAGCTGGAACCAGCTCGCCTCAGTGATGCGTCGGCGCAGGGCGTCGTCGAGGGCGATGTCGGGAAGTAGTGACGTTGCCTCGAGAAGCGCGCCGAGCAGGACGAGATTGCCCGCCTTCGCTGACCCCAGCTCGTCTGCGATCGCAGTCGCCGCGAGCGCCACCACGTGAAGTCCAGCGCTCGAGCAATCGGATGGCATCGCGTCGGCGTTGTAGAGCACCAGCCCACCGGGCTCCACGGCGGGAAGGAAGCGGCGTAAGGAGGGCTCGTTGAGTGCGATCAACACGGTCGGTCGGGACACGAGAGGTGAGTCGACCGGCGCTGCCGAGAGCCGGACATGGCAGTTCGACGTTCCGCTTCGCATCTGTGGCCCGTAGGAGGGGAGCCATGACACGTGGTAACCGGCTCCCAGGCCGGCGTCCGCGAGGAGCTCGCCTAGCATGAGGACGCCCTGGCCTCCGAAGCCGGCCACGATGATCCGGTGGTCTGCATTCTGGGGTGGCGGGGGCACGGGAAGGCGGCCGCGCAAACCATCACCCGTCGGGTCCACGCCGAGGCCGAGGACGCGAGGGAGTTCAGCGAGCCCGACTGGAAGGCTATCAGTATCGGAAGTGGCGATCTTCTCCGAGCGCTGGCGAAAGTTGCCCAGAGGGAAGGTGCGGGTCATCGTCTCGCGGACGAATTTCTCTGCCTCCACGGGCTCCAACCCCCAGACCGTGGGACACGGGGAGAGGACCTCCACCAAGGAGAAGCCACGATCCTCCACCTGGTTTTCGATGGCCCGGCGGATGGCGCGCGCCGCGGCCATAATCTGCTTGTTGCTGCCGAGGGCGACCCGTTCGAGATAAGCAGGCGCCTCCAGAGTGGCGAGAAGCTCGCAGACGCGCAGCGGATAACCCTGGAGCGACGCCTCCCGTCCCAGCGGAGTGGTGGTGCTCTTCTGACCCAGCAGCGTGGTCGGCGCCATCTGCCCACCGGTCATCCCATAGATGGCGTTGTTCACAAAGATGACCGTGATGTTGTCCCCGCGGTTGGCTGCATGAACGATCTCAGCGGTGCCGATGGCGCCCAGATCCCCATCACCCTGGTAGGCAAGCACGACGCTCATGGGGCGCGCACGCTTGAAGGCTGTGGCGGCCGCCGGAGCGCGGCCGTGGGCAACCTGGACATTGCCGACGTCAAGATATTCGTAGCCGAACACCGAGCACCCCACTGGACTGAAGAGGACGGTCGTATCCTGGATGCCGAGGGAGTCGATAGCTTCCGCGACGAGCTTGGTGACAATGCCGTGGCCACAGCCCGGGCAGTAATGGGTCTGCTCCGGATCACCGTCCTCCTTGCGTTCAAAGATCGAGTAGAAGCTCGGCGAGCGCCCGTGGATTACTGCCATCGACGGCGTTGTGCTAGGCATGTGCCGGTACCTCCGAGGCGCGTCGCTCGACGAGGTTCGCCTGCATGAAGGCCAGGATCTCCTCGGCCGTCGGGATGTTGCCGCCGGCACGGGTGTAGATTGCCACCGGGCGCAGACCTTCCAGTGCCAACCTCACGTCCTCGACCAGCTGACCCGTGCTCATCTCCACGACAAGGAAGGTCCGCGCGCTCCGCCCCAGCTCGCGCAGCGCTCGCGAGGGGAAGGGATAGAGGCTGATTGGACGCAGCAGGCCCAGTTTCATGCCCTGTCGACGACCCAGGTCCACGACCGCCGCCAGCACCCGGCCCACTATCCCGTAGCCGACCAGGACGATTTCGGCGTCCTCGGTCCGGGAGGCTTCCCAGCGGACCTCGGCGATCTCAGCCTCGTGGTACTTCGCCTCGAGCTTTCGGATATGCCGTTCGAGATTGTCAGGATTCAAGTAGATGGAGTTGATGAGGTTGCGGCGCGTGGCGGCTGTCCCTGTCACGGCCCACTCGGGTGGTGGCGGCACGGGACGGGGTGGAGGGAAGGCCACCGGCTCCATCATTTGCCCCACGCTCCCGTCCGCCAAGACGACAACGGGGTTGCGGTAGCGGTCGGCGAGGTCAAAGGCCGTCCTGGTGAGGTCGACGAGTTCCTGCACCGACGCCGGTGCCAGGACCAGATTGCGGTAGCAGCCGTGACCACCCCCCTTGACGATCTGGAAGTAGTCCCCCTGCTCCGGGCCGATGCTCCCCAATCCTGGGCCGCCGCGCATCATGTCCACGATGACACAGGGAAGCTCAGCCCCGGCGAGGTAACTGAAGCCCTCTTGCATCAGGCTGATGCCTGGCCCACTAGAGGCGGTCATCACCCAGATCCCGGCCGACGACCCGCCATAGACCATGTTGATCGCCGCCACTTCGCTCTCCGCCTGGATGAAGGTTCCCCCGAGGCGGGGAAGGTACAGTGCCGCGGTCTCCGCGATCTCGCTTGCCGGGGTGATCGGGTAACCATAGAAGGCGCGACATCCGGCGAGCAGCGCCGCCTTCACCACCGCCTCATTCCCCTTGATCAGCTGCATCTCCATGCTCAAGCCGCCTCCCGGCGCCAGACGGTGATGCCTCCCGGCTCCGGGCACACGTAGTAGCAGATGCCGCACGCCGTGCATCCCGAGCCGAGGTACTCAGCCGGGTGGTATCCAAAATGGTTCAGCTCCGCGGACAGTCGGAGCACGAGTGGGGGACACGCCTCCACGCAGAGGCCGCACCCCTTGCATTCGTCCCTGTTGATGGTGACCGACCCGCGGTCGCCGGGATTCTCCATACGACCTCCTACGCTGGTGGCGCCTCCACATGGTGGTGGTGCATCGCAAACTTCCAGAGCTCGTCTCGGAAGCAAGGATGGGCGATGCCGATCAGAGCCTCGGCGCGCTGACGGAGCGTACGTCCGTGCAGGTGGGCCACGCCGAACTCGGTCACTACCAGGTCGACATCGGCGCGGGTGCATACCACGCCTGCTCCCGCATCAAGGATCGGAACGATTCGGGAGACCGCTCCCTTCCGAGCGGTGGAAGGGAGGGCGATGATCGAACGGCCTCCGCTGGAGCGGGCCGCGCCGCGGATGAAGTCTGGCTGGCCACCCACGCCGCTGAAGGGCACGAGGCCGATGGAGTTGGCGCTGACTTGTCCCGTCAGGTCCACCTGGATGGCCGAGTTGATGGCCACCATCCGGTCGTTCTGGGCAATGATGAAGGGGTCGTTGACATAGCTGGTCGGATGAAACTCGAACATCGGGTTATTGTCGATGTAGTCGAGAATCACCCGTGAGCCGAGGACGATGCCGCTCACGACCTTGCCGGGATGCAAGCTCTTGCGGGCTCCGGTGATCACGCCCGCTTCGATGAGGGGGACCAGCCCATCACTGCAGAGCTCGCTGTGGATGCCGAGATCCTTGTGGTCCGCGAGCCTCGCCAAGACCTCGTTGGGGATAGCACCGATGCCCAGTTGTAGGGTGGCGCCATCTGGGACGAGATCGGCGACATGTTCAGCGACCTTGATCTGCACAGCGTCCACCTGGGGCTGTCCCAGTTCAAGGAGTGGCCGGGAAACCGGTATGATCGCATCGACCTGGCTGACGTGGAGAAAGGTGTCGCCGAGGGCCCGCGGCATTCGATCGTTGATCTCCACAATCACGCGGCGCGCGTGCCGCGCCGCGGTCAGGGTGCAATCGGGACCGGTGCCGAGGCTGAGGAATCCATGCTCATCGGGTGGCGAGGTCTGAACGAAGGCGACATCGATCGGGAGGACGTGCTCGAAGAGGCGCTCGATGTCTCCCAGGGCGACCGGGGTGTAGTCCGCGCGCCCAGCGGCCACGGCGGAGCGGGCGTTCTCGCCGATGAACAGGGCGTTGTGGCTGAGGTGGCCGGCTAGCCCAGGGCGGAGATGGCCGAGCGATCCCAGCGTGAGCATGTGGCAGACCTCGACATTCCGCAGCTCTGGCGCCCGAGCAGCCAGGGCCGCCAAGAGCGTTGCCGGGGCGCCGCTTCCCTGCTGGACCCAGAGGCGATCTCCGGAACGGACGGCCTGCACCGCGCTCTCGGCGGTGGTCAGCCGGCTCCGCGCATCGGCGAGGACGCGGGCCCGAGGATTGGGAACGGTGGGTTGTCGCATTGCGGGGGCGACGGTGGGCGCGACGCCTGAGGCGTCGAGCGCACCATCGCTCCGGGCTGCGGATGGCCTCACCGCTGTCTCCATGCCTTCCTATCGAGGGTGGACAAGGGGCGTTCACGTCCCCCTTCCCTGTGTGTTACTCGCCAGGACCGGATCTGACGAGGGTTCAGCGACCCTAGTTGCTCGGGACCAATGGCAGTTGCCGTGGATATCGAGGACGAGAAAGGTGCTGATAGCCCTTCCCCAAGAATGCTGAGGAGCGTCGGCAGCTGGGGACAGGTGACTGCAATGACGGTCGGACACGCCTGTGGTGACCGACCCCGAGTACGCCGTGACTTCTAGCGGGGCTGCTGAAATAGGCGGCAGGGCGACGGCCGAATGATCTGAACGCCCCCAACGCGTCGCACCGATGTGAGGCTCAGCGCCTCGTCGATGCGGCGGGCCCGCGTCGATCTGGGCTGCGGGTGGGGAGAGTTTCTGCTATTGCGCCGCCTTCGCTGTTGGCTCCATCCCGATGTGGACTTCCGCGGCACACCGCGCAAGGCCGTGCTTACCCTGACCCACGAGGATCACGAGGTGCTCCGCAGCCGGATATCTTCACTGACTTCGGTTCCAGTGAGCCTAGCCTCTCAGGCCACTGGCCCTGGTACGCTGCATTGATGGCTCGCTATGTCATGGACGCACGGACCTTGCTTCACCTGACGGACGTAGGACTTCAGGTTGATCCGGCCCACCCCTTGGTCGCGCCGAACTCGATCCGCTCCGAGGCATTGGAACTGCTGCTGCACGACGTCAATGCCGGTAAGCGCACGGAAGCGGCAGCCCTTGAAGCACACGAGCGAATGACCGAGGTGAAAATACGGCTCCTCGGTGATCGGGTGTCGCGCCGCACCGCCTGGGCGATCGCACGTCAGCACCACTGGGACACGTTAAGGGATGCTGAGTACCTTGCCCTCACCCGGCTGCAGGCCGACGCCTTAGTTACGGTAGACCCAAGCCTCGCAGCCGCAGCTCGGGACATCGTGGTGGTCGTTTCCATTGACGACTTGGTCGCGCCGGGATAACCGTCCTCCGCGCCCTAAGCCTTATTATGTCAGTGACTTCGGTTCCACGACACCAGCAGGGTGCTGAAAAAGCTTGCCGGTTGTTCAGCGTTCAGCTTATGACCATCCAGAGCTGCAGGTGGACGCGTGCCCCGCGTCAACGAAACGGCCGAGCAGAAGGAAGAGCTGTATCAGGCAAGCCTGGGCGTCCATACTGGGCCGGGATAGCCTGACTCGCCCGAGCCCCCGATCCGCCGAACAAGGTGGTCATGGAGGGGGTGCTTTCCTACCTCGGCCCCGATTCCGATGCCATATCTGCAGCGGCGGGGCGCCACAGCGCGCCCCCTATCACCGAGTCGGCGACCGACCGCCGCGACCAATCTGGGCCTCGGCGAGATGGATTTCAAAGCCCTGCTCGGCGCCGGCGACCGAGGCGGTCTTGGTCGATGTGGATCGGGACAGCAGGGTGGCTCGGCTGGCGCGAGCCGGCTCACCCCACGGCCGGCGAATCCTCGGATGGCGCGCGGTACTCACTCAGCTCGATGAGATGGCTGTCGGGATCACGGAGAAAGCACCGGATCTCCCGTCCGTGCGCTATCGGCGGAGTCAGGAAGTGGGCACCGCGTTCCTCAAGCGCTCGATAGACGGCGTTGCAGTCCGCGACCCGGATGGTCCAGGCTCGGCTCACGAGGTCCGGATTCGGGGGCGCGGTGAAGGTGACCGAGGGTTTGTCGACGGTCGGTGGTCCGCCGCTGACGAGCAGGATCCAACTGCCGAGGAACCGGAGGACCGCCGAGGTGCCTCCATATTCGCGATGGAGTTCGGCGCCGAGCACCTGCTGATAGAAACGCGAGGATCGCCCGACATCCTCGACCAGGAGGATCTCGGTCAGCTCCATGCCCTCCGCGGGAAAGGCGGTGCCCATCGGCAGATTCTACCGAGAGGCAGCCTTTGGTGACAGGGGAGCTGCCCGGCTCTCCCTGGCTCCCGGCGTCATCACCGAGGTGCCCCCGCTTTCCCGCCGGCCTCGGATTCAGGCGCGGGCATTGGAAGTGATCCTGATGGGCGCCGCCGCCTGTATGTTCGCGGGCGTTGCGGCCGCGTTCATCGGCAATTCTCTTGGCGTTCTCCTCGGCGAGGTTTCCCGCGCCTTGGGAGGGTGACGACGAGTGGACCGGGCGCTGCGCCGCTCGGGGCGGCGCGGGTGGCCCGGCCCCGAGCGAGAGAGCCGCGGGGCCAGCACATCATCCGGCCTTGTACCCGAAGCGTCTCAGCAGGGCCTGGCGTTCCGTGATGTCCCGCTCGGTCTCGATTCCCTGGCTGCGGAGGCCGTCGATCACCCCCAGGATGCCGCGACCCTGCGTAGTCTCGGCGACGACAACCTCGACCGGGTTGGCCGTGGCGCAAAAGACGCCGCACACCTCAGGCACCGCGCGCACGGCGGGAAGCACATTGATTGGGAATGCCTCACGTAACAGAATCAGAAATGCGTGACCTGTCCCGAGCTCCTGCATGGTCGTGCGAGCGAGCTCAATGAGATCTGCATCCGTTCCGCTCCAGCGCACCAGGGCAGGTCCGGATGACTCACAGAAAGCAAGTCCGAATCTGATGCCCGGGACCGCTCCCACGAGCGCCTCGTGCAGATCTTCCACCGTCTTGATGAAGTGGCTCTGGCCGAGGATGAGGTTCACCTCCTCGGGCTTGCGGATGGGCACCGTGACGATCTCCATCTGCCTATTTCCTCCTGCGCCGGCCTGAAGCCCTTGCCGCGACCGGCCGGCACGGCCGCGGCGCCGAGGCGGGGTGGACCGCGACCGGGTTCGGAAGCTCGACCCCGGTGCGCTCAACGGTAGCTCGCTACTAGGGCTTCCGGCTTCCTCCGGAGGCCCGTCATCTCCACCTGGCGCCGTGGGCAAGCGCGGACACTTGCCGGCGAGTCTGGCCGGTCCTGATCAGGCGGATGGACGCCGCCGACGGAGGTTCGGGACGCTCGCCGCGAGCTGCTGGCTGGATATGGCGGCCGCGTGGCGTCGCTTGCTCGCCTCCACCCGCGGGCTCTCGGGATGATCGTCCGGGGAGGGCACGCCCGGCCTGACATCGCCCTCCTCGCTGCTTCCCCGAGAACTCGGGGACGATGACCGTGCCCGTCTCACCGCGAAGAAGGCTCGTCGCATCCGCCAGGGCACCGATGCCCGCCCAACCACCGGTGGCCGTCACGAACCGGCACGCGGCCGTGATCTTCGGTTGCATGGATCCCGGGTCGAAGATCATCCTGCTGAGCTCGGATGGCGACGCTCGGTGGACGGCGGTTGGATGATCGGTGTCCCAATCTCTCTGCACTGAGGCGACATCGGTGAGCAGGAGGAGTTTCTCGGCGCCGACCTGCTGGGCGAGAAGGGCGGCGCAGAGGTCCTTGTCGATCACCGCCTCGGCGCCCCGCAACCCGTGCTCGGATTCCACCACCGGGATGCCTCCCCCGCCAGCGCAGATCACCACGACGTTGCGGTCGAGCAGCATCGTGATGGTGTCCATCTCAACGATGCGCCTGGGCTCAGGGGATGGGACCACCCGTCGATACCCTGGTCCATCCCGCGCGACCCGCCAGCCGCGCCGGGCGGCCAACTGGAAGGCAGTCCGCCTCTCGTACATGGGGCCGATTGGTTTGCTGGGGTGGACGAAAGCCGGATCGTCGACGTCGACCACCACCTGCGTGAGGAGGGCGGCCACTTGGCGACCGGGAAGACTGTTGCGAAGCTCCTGTTCAATGAGATAGCCAATCATGCCCTCGCTCTCGGCGCCGATCACGTCAAGAGGGTCGGGAGCTCCGGATGGTCGCTCAGCAGACAGCAGGGCGAGAAGACCTACCTGCGGTCCGTTGCCATGGGTGACCAACAGATCGTAACTCGACGCCAACTCTGCGAAGGCGGCGACGGCCACGGTTACATTCGCACGTTGCGCTCCCATCTCCTGGGACTCGCCGCGACGCAGCAGCGCATTACCGCCGAGAGCCACCACGAGACGGGGGTGGCGACGCACGTCACGAGATGGTTGCCGGCGCCCTCACCGCCGCGAGGAGGGGCGGCGCGAGCACGTCAGCGAGGGTCGGCTGGCCGATCTCTTGGAGCTCATAGGTGACATGCCGGATGGGATGCCGAGATCGCACCAGGCGGCCGAGGTCGATGGGCGTGCCGGAGAGGACGACGTCACAATCCGTGGCGTTGATCGTCTCTTCCAACTCGCGGAGCTGCTCATCCGAGTAGCCCATGGCGGGGAGCACGGCGCCGACGTGGGCGAAACGCTGCAGAGCGACGGCGACGGATCCGACCGCGGCTGGTCGAGGATCGACAAGCACACCGGCACCTCCCTCACGGGCCGCGACGGTGGCGGCCCCGAAGCCCATCCCGCCATGGGTGAGCGTCGGCCCGTCCTCGATGACCAGAACGCGCTTGCCGGTGATCGGCTCTCCGGCTTCGAGAATGGGGGGCGAGGCGGCCCGGACGATCTGCGCCCTGGGGTTCACCGAGCGGACGTCAGCGAGAACGCGCTCCGTGGCATCGAGACCGGCACTGTCAATCTTGTTGATGATGATGATGTCGGCCATCCGCAGGTTGGTCTCCCCCGGGTGATAGGCGAGCTCGTCGCCAGCGCGGAGTGGATCCACCACTACTATCTGGAGGGATGGCGTGAAGAAGGAGAAGTCATTGTTTCCTCCATCCCACACAATCACGTCGGCTTCACTTTCGGCTTGCTCCAAGATCGCCGCATAATCCACGCCGGCATACATCACCATTCCCATCTCGACAGGGCGTTCGTACTCTTCACGCTCCTCGACAGTTGGATGGGCGGCATCGATATCCTGGAGGGTCGCGAAACGTTGCACCCGCATGTTGACCAGATTGCCGTACGGCATGGGATGGCGGACGAGGGCAACTCGTAGTCCTGCTTGCAAGAGGAGCTGACCGACTCGGCGACTCGTCTGGCTCTTGCCAGATCCGGTCCGAACGGCACAGATCGAAACCACCGGCTTGGTGCTGCTCAGCATGGTCTCCCGCGGCCCGAGAAGCGTGAAGCTGGCTCCGGCAGCGAGGACTGTGGAAGCCCGGTGCATCACCTCGAGGTGGGAGACGTCGGAGTAGGCGAAAACCACCTCATCGACCCGATGCCGCGCGATCAGATCGGGAAGCTCATCCTCAGCGACGATGGGGATGCCGCGCGGATAGCGTTCACCGGCCAGCGACGGTGGATAGGTTCTTCCAGCAATGCCCGGGATCTGCGCGGCGGTGAAGGCGACGACCTCCGTGTCTGAACGGTCTCGGAACACCATGTTGAAGTTGTGGAAGTCGCGTCCGCCGGCGCCCATGATGATCACTTTGCGCATAGCTATCTCCCGTCAGTCCTCTCTCCGTGGCTATGGCCGAAATCTCCCGTCAGCAGGGCGTAGAGGATGGCCTGCTCGGTGGGGAGGCGGTTGGCGGCCTGCGCGAAGATGCGTGATTGGGGTCCATCGATGACCTCCTCCGTCACCTCTTCCCCGCGGTGTGCTGGAAGACAGTGCAGGAAGATGGCATCGGGCTTCGCGGCGCGCATGACTCCGGCGTCAACCTGATAGCTGCGGAAGGCGTGCATCCGTGATGCCCTCTCCAGCTCGGATACGCCCATCGAGAGCCAGACGTCGGTGTAGATGGCGTCTGCATCGCGCGCGGCTGCAATCTTGTCGCCGGTCACGGTGATCCACTCTGGGCGGCCTCCGAGAAGCCGGGCATTGTTCACGATCTCAGGGTCGGGTCCGTATCCGGTGGGGGAGGCCACAACGATTCCGAGGCCGGCCAGGGCGCAGGCTTCGATCAGGCTGTGCGCCACGTTGTCGCCGTCACCAATAAACGCCAACCGCCGGCTCTCGAATCCTCCCCAGATCTCTCGGAGGGTCAGGAGATCTCCGACAGCCTGGCATGGATGATGCAGATCGGTCAGGGCGTTGACCACGGGAATCGGGGCCGCAGCGGCGAAGCGTGCGACATCCTGGTCGGCAAAGGTGCGAATCACGAAGGCGGCGCTGTAACTGCCGATCACCCGTGCGGTGTCTTCGATCGGCTCGCCTCGGTCAAGCTGAAGGTCGTGCGGGCCGATGGCGACGGGACTGCCTCCCAGGCGGACGACGGCGGTCTCGAACGACAGACGCGTCCGCGTGGACGGCTTGTTGAAGTAGAGGACCACGGTCCGACGGCACAGACACTCTGACGCGGAGGCAGGGGCACGTTTGAAGTGCGCCGCGATGTCGAGGAGGGCGAGAAGACGCTCCCGGCCCAGCGACGCGACGGTCAGGAGATCCTTGGGGGCTCGGCCTGTCCGGGGTGGTCCCCCCGGGCCAGTACCACGATGCCTGGCTGGCGTATCCTCAGTGAGGGCCGGCGTGCCGCGGCCGGAACGGTGGATCCCAGGGTCTGCGCCGGCCGCCGCGCGGGCGATGGCGGGCCTGGACTGACTTTGCACTCCCCGATCGTTGGCACGTTCGGAGCCGACGCGCCAGAGGCGATCGGCACTGCCATGGGGTGCCGGATGACGGCCGCAGGTATCGGACCTATATGGTTTCCGCAACCCGAAGCGGGTCGTGCTCGCCGCCCTGAGGGGCGGCCGACGCGGTGAGGTGGCGCGATCATGCAGGAAGCCGCAGAATGGCGCCGCCGCTTTGAGACCGATCTGGAGGACTAGCGACCGTGACAGCAGAACAGCTGCCTCGCAAGATGACGGCGGGCGATGTGATGACGAGCCAGGTGATCACCGCAACTGCCGAGACCCCGATCAAGACGGTCGCTGAGCTTCTGCTGCGCCACCGCATCAGTGGCATCCCGGTGGTGGACCCGGAGGGCCGTGTCGTCGGGATCGTCACGGAGGCGGACCTCCTCCTGGGCAAGGAGGCGACGATCGGCGAGCGCTTCGCGTCCCTCGCCGCCCCCATCCAGGAACATCGCGCCCTGGCCAAGGCCCGGGCGGAGACGGCGGGTGAGGCGATGAGCTCGCCGGCGGTGACCATCGATGCCGAGACGCCGCTGGCGGCAGCCGCCAGGCTGATGCGCAAGCACCGCGTCAAGCGGCTCCCGGTGATCGACGCCGACCAGCACCTCATCGGGATCGTCAGCCGCTATGACATCCTGACTACTCTGGCACGGCCTGATGCGGAGATTCGCCGCGAGATCGTCGAGGGGGTCCTTCCGCGCTGGCTGGGTGTCGACCCCGCCCAACTCGACGTGGATGTGGAGGATGGCGTCGTCACGCTTCGCGGCGAGCTGGAGAGGCGGAGCGAGGTATTGATGCTCGGCCGCTTCGTCGAAGGTCTCGACGGGGTGGTCGCCGTCCGTTCCGAGCTCAGCTTCCGCTGGGACGACTCCGAGGTTCGACCGACTCCGGAGCGGCCCCTCGAGTGAGCCTGGCGAGCCAGGCTCCGCCAGTCCATGCGGCTTGGCGCCGCCGGAGCAGCGACGTGAGCAGCCGGGCGCGGCGCCATCGAGGCTGCTCGCTCGCCTAGACCTGCCTGCGCGGCTGGAGCGCGATCTCTCCGCGCCGTAGACTGAAACCGGGCTCGGACGCGGTCAGCTTCCTCCGACGGAGCCGCCGTCCCGCCCGGCGGTCGCTGACAACCATGCTCGATCGAGGCGACGCTCCCCATGACCGCGCCCCGTCGCGTGAGGCGAGGCGCGGGCGGGACGAGCCACCGAGGCGGGAGGTCCGCTGGCGGCAGGTGATCCTGGTGCCCGCCCTGGCGATCGCGATCGGTGGCGGATCGAGCGTGCTCATCGCACACCTCATGCCTCCGCCGGTTCGCATCCCGGAGCTGCCGACCCAAGTGGAGCCCTACCTTCCCCTTCCCCGCTCCTCCGCGGCGATGGCCTACGACCCGGCGACCCGGACCGCCCTCCTCTTCGGCGGCGACTACGCCGGACGGTCACTGGACGACACCTGGAGCTGGAACGGCACCCGTTGGAGCCAGCTCCACCCCCGGTCCTCGCCTCCCGGGCTGACGCGGCCCGACATGGCTTACGACCCCGGAAGCGGCAGGATGGTGCTCGTCGGCGGCATGGGTGGACGGTCAGCGTCAGTCGAGCTCTCGACCTGGTCCTGGGACGGTGCGACGTGGCAGCCGAGGCCGGGCAGCAGCTTCAGCGCCCCAATGCAGCCAGCGCTGGCCACGGACGATGCCACCGGCCAGCTGATCCTGGTCACCGGAAGCCAACCCGCGGGCGCCGCGACCTGGGTCTGGGCGGGCGGGCTGTGGGCGCCGCTGCACCCCGCGGTCTCGCCGCCGCAGAGCGGGCTGCTCGCCTTCGACGGGCGGAGTGGCCGGCTGCTCCTTCTCACGCGCCCGGCGGCAAACCGGAATGCTCCCGGTGGACAGCTTTGGGCGTGGGACGGCTCCACCTGGTCGCCGGCCGCCAGCCCGGCCAGCCACGCGCCTTCGGATGACGGGAGCCGGCCCGACGTCCTATCGCCGTCGGCGGAGGGTCCCGTGCTGCTGACCCCCTCGGCGATATACCTCTGGGATGCAGGGCGATGGGTCGACCAGGGACTGACCCCGGACCCGCGGCGGACCGCCGAAGCCGTCGCCTACGACCCGTCCCGCCAGCAGGTCGTCATGTTCGGTGGCAACTGCCTCACCTGCCTGGGCCTGCCTCTGGTCGATCTCGACGACACCTGGACCTGGGACGGCCGCTGGGCTCCAGGCGCGGGTGCCATCTCTCCGACTCCGGTGACCGCCACCTGATTGATCGGGCTCAGCCCCGTCACCCGGTGCCGCGCAAGGGCAGTCGGCCACTTCGCCCTATGGGCCTCACATCCCCAGGTAGGCGCGCTGCACGTCGGGTGAGGCCATGAGGTCCGCCGCCGGGCCTCTGACGCTGATCGAGCCGGTTTCGAGCACGCAGGCTCTCGCGGCGTTCTGGAGGGCGATCCGGGCATTCTGCTCGATGAGGAGGATGGCAGTGCCCGCGGCGTTGATCTCCCGGACCACCTGGAAGATGGTGTCGACCAGGATCGGCGCCAGGCCCAGGGAGGGCTCGTCGAGGAGCAGCATCCGCGGTGTGCCCATCAGAGCCCTGCCGATGGCGCACATCTGCTGCTCGCCTCCTGAGAGGCTGCCGGCGAGCTGGTGACGGCGTTCGGCAAGGCGGGGAAAGAGGGTGAAGACGCGGTCGAATGCCTGCTTGATCCCGGCACCGTCCTGGCGGCTGTAGGCCCCCATGTCGAGGTTCTCCTTCACTGTCATGCGAGAGAAGAGCCGGCGTCCCTCGGGGGCGTGGCCGATGCCCAGCTTGGCGATCTTCTCCGCGCCCAGATGGTGGATCGGCCTGCCGTCGAAGCGGACCGCGCCGCGTGCCGGCCGGACCAGCCCGCTGATCGTCCTCAGCGTGGTGGTCTTGCCGGCCCCGTTGCTGCCGATGAGGGCCACGATCTCGCCCTCCTCCACGTCGATGGAAACCTCGCGCAGAGCGTGGACCCGGCCGTAGAACACGTCGACCGCGTCGACCTCGAGAAGCGCCATCAGCGCCGGTCCATCACGCGCCGACCGCGGGCGCGCCGTCCGGGGACTCCGTCCCGCGCCCGGCTTCGCCGGCTGCGCCCTGGCCCAGGTAGGCCTCGATGACCCGGGGGTTGTGGCGCACCTCGGCCGAGCTACCCTCGGCGATCTTCTGCCCGTAGTCCAGGACGACGATGCGATCGCTGATCCCCATGACCAACCGCATGTCGTGCTCGATCAGGAAGATGGTGAGTTCCCCGGCTCGAAGCCCTGAGATGCGCTCCATGAGGTCCACCTTCTCCTGAGGGTTGAGCCCCGCCGCTGGCTCGTCGAGGAGGAGGAGCTGCGGCCGGCTGGCCAAAGCCCTTGCGATCTCCAGGCGCTTCTGCAGCCCGTAGGGGAGGTTGCGCGCGTACAGGTCGGCGTAGCCGTCGAGCTCGAAGCGGACCAGCAGCTCGTGGGCCCGCTGGGCCACCTCGCGCTCCTCGCGCCGCCCCAGAGGGGTGCGTAGCACCCCGTCCCACACGTGGGCGTGCATGCGCACGTGCTCTCCCACCATCACGTTCTCGATCACCGTCATGTAGGAGAAGAGCCGGATGTTCTGGAAGGTGCGGGCGATGCCGAGAGCGGTGATCCGGTTGGGCGAGAGGCCGTTGATGGCCGTGCCGCGGAAGCGGACCTGCCCGTACGTCAGCGGGTACAGCCCGGTGATGCAGTTGAACGCGGTGGTCTTGCCGGCCCCGTTGGGCCCGATCATGGAGACGATCTCGCCTTCGCCGACGTCGAAGGAGACATCGCGGACCGCCGCCAGCCCGCCGAACAGCTTGGTGATGCCGTCGATCTCCAGCATGGCCGGCTGGGCAGCGGGGCCGGCACCCGCCGGCCGAGCAGCGGCGGTCGTGCTCATCCGCGCCCCTGGACCGAGGCCAGCGAGCTGCCGCCGGCCGACTCCAGCTCGACCTTGCGGGCGCGGCTGGGCAGCAGCCCGCCGGGGCGCAGCACCATGACCGCGATCAGAATCGCCCCGAAGATCAGATAGGTGTATTGCGAGTAGTTGATCGTCCCCAGCTGAGTGAGACCGGTGTGGCTGCCGAAGGTCGTGGCCCAGCCGCTCAGGTTGGGCAGCACCCAGTTGATGACAAAGGCGATCAAAAGAGCCCCCACGACGGCACCGGAGACGTTGCCGATACCGCCCAGGACCACGGTGGCCAGGACGGTGACCGAGACCGGGAACTGGAAGTTGTCGGGGGTCACGGTGCCGAGCATGGCCCCGAAGAAGGCTCCGGCGAACCCGCTCACCGAGGCGCCGATGGCGAAGGCGAGCAGCTTCGTGGGCACTGTGCTGATCCCGGTGGCGGCGGCGGCGACCTCGTCTTCGCGTATGGCCACCCAGGCTCTGCCGAGCCGCGATCGCTCGACGTTACGCATCAGGAAGATGATCAGGGCAACCAGTGCGAGCAGCGCCCAGAGGTAGAACTTGGTGTCCTGGGGCAGGGCGCCCAGAGAGCCCCAACTCGGTCCGAAGAGCGAGGCCGGGTTGGCGGCATCGCCGTTGGGCCCACCGGTGATGCCGAAGACGTTGTTGGTGGCGAGGTAGGGAACGATCTCACCGAAGCCCAGGGTGACGATGGCCAGATAGTCGCCGCGCAGCCGGAGCGTCGGCGCGCCCAGGATGGCGCCGAAGCTGAAGGCCACCGCCGCCCCTACGAAGATCAGCAGGATGAAGGGAAGGTGGAGGCCGAACCGGTAGCCGTTGAGCAGCGCCTCCGTGTAGGCGCCGATGGCGAAGAAGGCGGCGTACCCGAGGTCCAGCAGGCCGGCGAAGCCGACCACGACGTTGAGCCCGATGGCCAGGAGCACGTAGATGACCGCGAAGCGGGCACCCCAGGCCACGAAGTCGCCGGCCTGGTTGAAGATCGCGGGGAAGGCGCCGCCGATGGCGAACGCCAACACCGCCAGGGCCACCGTGCGCCGGCTGAGCAGCCGGGGGAAGGCAGCGACGGCGCCGCTCAGGGCTAGCCCGAGCGCCACCATCCAGACGGGCGTGTCCGCGTAGGTGTTGATCGGGTCGCGCGGCGAGGTGGCGAAGTGAAGGGTGCCGAAGGGGGTGGAGCTGTGCAGCCCCGAGACCAGGATGAGGATCAGCAGGGTGACGGCGGCGCTGCCGAAACCGATGACCGAGCGCGTTCGGGCCAGGACCGGCCGCTTCCAGCCGGCCAGCATGGCGAGCCCGTCGGCGCCAAGCCCGAGCACGGCCACCGCGACGCCGACGACCACCACCAGCAGAAGGATGTCGCCGGCGCCGGATGCGGAGGGGTTCAGCAGCTGCTGGCTGGGAGAGGGAGGCGCCTTGGCGCCGATCCCGGTGACCACGTACCAGGGCTGCGACCAGGCGACCACCGCCAGGACGGCGCCGATGATGCCGATCAGCCACTGACCCGGCAGTCCATAGGCGAAGGCGGCGACGATGAAGCCGGCGAGGGTCATCCAGATTGCGTTGTCGGCCACGGCGTTGCTGTCGATGCTGCCGAAAAGCGGTCCTGCCGCTCCCGGGAGGCTCATGAGGCCGGTGATCAGCAGGGTGCAGAGACCGCCGACCAGGGCCAGGATCATCCGCCATCGCGACATCCGGAACAGCTGCCCGCGCTGCAGGAATTGAGCCGAGAGGTCGTTGACCATCCCGGCGAGGAGGCCGAGCATGCAGAGCCCGATGACCAGCACCAGGAGGTTGCCGATCCCGGAGAAGCTGAACGACAGGGTCGAGGTGAGCGCATCCTGGGCGCTGTAGCCGACACCGTTGGCGGTTGGCTCGACGTACCACGGGAGGAGCCAGCCGGCGACCAGCAGGACCAAGCCGACCACGGCGAGCATCCAGGTGAGCCCGGTGCCCTCCTCCCGCCGGGCCTGGGCCGCGGTGAGGGGGATCTCCGCCTCTGCGGGGACCTCCTCGACAGCCTCGAGGCTCCCGGCCGGGGCCGCGGCGATCTCCGCCGCGGTGGCTCCGTCGCCGGCCACCATCAGTGCCTCGACGGTGTCGGCGCCGGGCTCGGCGGCTGGTCCCTCGGGAGCAGCGGGCTCAGGCACGGTCGGGCACCCTCATTCCCAATAGGCCGGTGGGTTGGAGGGTCAGCACCAGGATCAGCACCGCGAAGACGACGATGAGGGCCCACGACCCTCCGTTGGGCAGCAGGGCCACGGTGAAGGACTCGACGAGCCCGATGAGAAAGCCGCCGATGCCCGCGCCCACGATGTTGCCGATGCCCCCGAGGACGGCGGCGGTGAAGGCGATCAGACCGATCTGGTAGCCCTGGTTCCAGGTGATCGTGTGGTAGTGCATCGAGTAGATGATCCCGGCCACCGCGGCCATCGCGGAGCCGATGAAGAAGGTGGCGGCGATGGTCCGGTTGATGTTGATGCCGCAGAGCAGGGCCGCGTCGCGATTCTGGGCCGAGGCCCGCATCGCCTTGCCAAGCTTGCTGTAGCGGATGAACGCGGCCAGGGCGAACATGGCCACGATCGCCACCACCACCACCAGCATGTCGTTGGCGCCGATGGTCACCCCGCCCGATCCTCCGATGCGAAAGAGGACCTGGGTGGTGGGCAGCCAGCCGTCCTCCCCGGTCGGGTAGGCCGACCCGGGGGTGGAGTAGCCGGGGTGCCCGAGAGGCGCAGGGGGGACGAAGAAGGCGAACATCATCCCCTCCAGGAAGAAGGAGACCCCGACCGCGGTGATCAGCGGTGCCAGCCTGGGGGCGTCGCGCAGCCGGCGATACGCCACCCGCTCGATGAGCATGCCGGTGAGCCCGGCCAGCGTCATGGCGATCGGGAAGATGATCAGCAGGGCAAGGATCAGCCCAGCGGGCCCGGAGCCGGCCAGGTGGTTGAGGTCGAAGCCGAAGAAGCGCTGGAAGAATCCCGGCTGGATCCCGGGGATGCCGGCCAGGAAGATCGAGTAGAAGCAGCTCAGCGTGAAGACGTCGCCGTGAGCGAAGTTGATCAGCTCGATGATCCCGTAGACCAGGGTGTAGCCCACGGCGATGAGGGCGTAGATGCCGCCCAGCACCAGACCTCGCCAGACCTCGGTGCCGGCGGTGCCGGCGCCCGACTGGAGGACCATCAGGACAAACAGCAGGACGAAGACGGCAGCCAGCAAGACCAGGAACTGGGTCTGGCTGAGGCCGAGATGGAACCGGCGCCGGATCTTGATGGCCGGTCTCTGGCCCGCCCCCACGGATTCAGTGGCCGCGGTCATGCTGCCTCTCTCTGAGTCAGGGCGGTGGGGGGAAGGCGCTTCGCGCCTCCCCCCACGCTGACCCGTGACCTATCTCACCATCAACCCTGGACGGTGAGGGTCGAGGCGTAGGTCCACTTGCCGCCGACACCCTTCCAGAGGGTGAGCAGCTTGTTGGTGGTGTCGCCGTTGGAGTCGAAGGTGGTGGTGCCGATCGCGCCGCTGTAGTGGATCGACTGGACGTCGGCCCGCACCGCCTCCCGGAAGGCCGAGGGGCTGGTGGGGAGCTTGCCACCGTTGGCCTGGATCGCCTCCTTGATCGCCTGGATCAGGATGTTCATGGCGTCGTAGGCGTTGGCCGAGTAGGCGCCAGGGGCGCTGTTGTACTTTGCCGTGTAATCGCTGACGAAAGTGGCGGCGCTGGGAAGGTCGGCGGTGTTGGGGGCGGCGATGGTGCTGTAGGCACCGTCGCCGGCGGAGCCCGCCTCGGTGAAGAACTGGGTGTCCTGGATGCCGTCACCGCCCAGGAAGTTGATGCTGCCCATGCCGACATCCGACATCTGCTTGCGGATGATGCCGCCGCCGGTGGACGAGACGCCGCCGAAGAAGATCAGGTCGGCAGCGTCACTCTTGGCCTTGGTCAGCTCGCTGGTGAAGTCGGTGGTGGTGCCAGGCAGGCTGGCGCTACCGACCACGGTACCGCCGTCCTTGGCGTAGTCGGTCTTGAAGGTGGCGGCCAGGCCGGCGCCGTAGGTCTCCTGGTCATCGAAGACAAAAGCCTTCTTGCTGTGCAGGGTCTGGGTTGCGACCTGGGCGAGGCCGGCTCCCTGGCCGATATCGGTGGTGCAGACCCGGAAGAAGGTGATCTTCCCGGTTGGTCGGAGCTGGCTGGTGTTCATGCCCGGGGTCGCTCCCGGGATGGTCAGCCCCGGGTTGGTGCAGGAGGGGCTGACCATCACCAGGTCGGCCTGGTTGGCGATCGGCTCCTCCGCCTGGCAGACGTTGGAGTTGAAGGCGCCGACCACCCCCACCACCGCCTGATTGCCGGCGAGCGCGGTCATGTTCGAGGCGCCCTGGGTGGGATCGTGGGCGCCCGTCTGGGCGCTGGTGTCGTCCTTGTTGATGAGGGTGAGGGTGCACCCCTTCAGGGTCTTGTTGGCATTGGCCTGATCGACGGCCAGCGTCGCCCCGTTCTGGGTGGGCACACCGTCGGAGGCGTCGTTGCCGCTCACCGGCAGCTCGGTGGCGACCGTCACCGTGCCGGAGCACGTGGACGATGCACCTGTGCCCGCGGTTCCCGGACTCGAGGACGTGCCGCATGCGGCGGCCGCCAAGGCCAGGAAGAGGATCGGCATAAGACGTGTCGGCTTGATCATCAGGTCCACCCCGTAGCTACCGTTCCCTCCAGGCCAGCGCCGGAGTGGCATGACTTAGCCACACGACCGGCCTCTCTGTCAATCACTCAGCGGGACGAAATCCCGATCTCGCCGGCCCGCGCCGGGTCGCGATGTTCCGGTCCGGCAGGTGGAGGAGGGCCGGCTTGGTCATCGACACCCCGAGATGCCGGCGGCCGCTGTAGAACCTGATGAGAGAGCGCTTCCACGGCCCGGCCTGGTGGCTCCCTCAGTGTGACGGCAGCAGCATCCGCCTTCTGGAGACTACCGATATGTTGTCAGCGAATACACTTCGGGGAGGGGCGCCGCCTCGAGGCTGCACCCCGAGGCGGCGTTTGCTGGGTGATGGGAATGGCATGCCGTACACCCCCGGTGCGCCAGATGAAAGAGGTATCGGCGATCGTCCGCGGAGACGCCCCGGCCAGGCCTCCTCCTGCCCATCCGCGGTGCGCCGCCCTCGGGAGCTGGGCTCTCAGTCGGCAGACAGGGTGTCAGGGAGGGGCAGGGCATCCACTCCCTCGATGTCCGAGAGGATGGCGGCGAGCTCGGTCACCGACCCATGCCCACGGACGTGGAGGGTGAGCTCCACGACGGACGGGCGGTCCCGGTCGCCATCACTTCCCTGAACCTGGCGAAACGTCGGGACGGAGGCCTCGTCGACGGCGAACCCTCGGCGCGTCGCCGCAAGGAGGATGCTGCGCAGCGTCCCGCGTCCGTCAGGGTACCGGATGCGCAGGAGCGACTCCTGGCTGGACCGGCTGAGGCGCCTCACCAGGGGCCGGGAGCCCATCGTCAACACGAAGTATCCGGCGGTCGTCGTCACCGCAAGGATGGGAAGCCCGGCTCCCGCCGCCGCCCCCACCGCCGCGGTGAGCCACACCGTGGCGGCCGTGGTGAGGCCGTGCACGTAGTCGCGACGCACGAAGATCAACCCGCCGCCAAGGAACCCGATGCCGGTGACGATCTGCGCCGCCACCCGAGAGGGATCGACGACCACCCGGCCAGGCGAGAGGACATCCTCGAAGCCGTACTTGCTGACCACCATGAAGAGCGCCGCACCCATACCCACCAGCGCATGGGTGCGCAGCCCGGCGTTCTTCTGACGCCACTCGCGCTCCAAGCCGATGGCGGCGGCGAGGAGGAGGGCGAGGCCGACCTCGCCCTCCTGCAACCAGCCCTCCACCTCAGGTCGCGGCGCTGGCCGCGCTGTGTTCCGAGGTCTGGCTCCCCTTCCGGAGGGCGTGCCGCCCCCCCGCCTTCGACGCGTCGCGCAGGCGAGACAGCCGGATCCCCATGATGATCACCCTCCCTGGCCTCGGTGATGTCCGAACGACCTCACCGTGAGGCGGTGGAGACCTGCAGTCGAGAGACGGTCTGATCGGCTGGAGACGGTCCTTGAGATGGAACTTCTTGCCTTCAACCTAGCACCGGCGTACCGGCGGCGGCGTCGACTTCATCCCACCATCGGTCGGCGTGAGCGGGCTGCTGGCCGCCGCGACGACTCCGTGCCGGAGGGTCGCCGCGGACTCCGAGCGCCCACATCCGGGCTGAGCTGGGGCAGAATGTGGCCGCCCCGACACCGGGCGGCCACCCCGACCGTTCAATGGACGAATCAATGCCCCAACACCGCATCCACCCACCCGTGGTCACCGCCCTCGCCGCTCTTCTTGCGCTCGCCGCGTGCGGGAGCTCCTCCCACCCAGCGAAGAGCCGGGACCCCGCGAGCAGCAGTGCCCCCGTGGCACCCCAGGTTCAGCTCACCTCGCCGACCCCGACCGCGGTGCCGGCGCCGGCGCCACTCGCGGCACCGCTTCTCCTGCAGATCGAGAATCTCGCCGCCGCCCGCCCCCAGGCCGGCCTCAGCAGCGCCTCGATCCTCTACGAGTACGACACGGAGGGAGGGATCACCCGTTTCACCGGCCTCTGGTTCACACCTCCTCCGGCCTCCTTCCAGGTCGGGCCGGTGCGGAGCGCGCGGCTCGTCAGCCTGCGGCTCGACAGCATCTACGGCGGCGTCCTTCTCTACTCCGGAGCGAGCGCCTTCACGCAGGCGAAGCTGGACCACAGCCGCCTACGCTGGTACAACCCGGACAACGCGGGATCCACCCTGTACCGGGTCTCCTCGCGGCCGTCTCCCCACAACCTCTACACCAACGGGAGCAGGGTCGCCGCTTTCGAGCGGCAGGTGCACATGGGCACTGTCGGCTATCAGCTCTGGCAGCGCACCGAGCTCGGCAATCTGCCCTCCGGCAGCGCCGCGGTGACCAGCTTCCAGGTCCCGCTCACCCTCCAGGAGCGCCCGATCTTCACCTACGACGCGGCCCAGCACGCCTACACTCGCGACGAGCCCGGCGGGGGCGGGTACTCCGCCACGGGGACGCTCACCGACGCCAACACCGGGAGGCCGTGGGAGGTGCCGAACGTCGTCGTCCTCCAGGTACCGGTGATCACCGTTGCCCACGACAATGAGAACGCTTCGGTCCGCCCCTGGATCGACGGGCTCGACTTCAACATTTCCGGAAGCGGGACGGGTCAGCTCGCCGTCGGGGGCCAGCTGTACAGCATCGACTGGACGCAGGGAGCATCCGGACCGCCGCAGCTCAGCCTCTCAGACGGAGCGGCGGCGCCGCTCCTGCCCGGGCAGGTCCTCATCGTGCTGGTGGGCCGGGGAAGCACGGTCGCCGTCAGACGCTGACGCCGTCACGTCAGGGATAGATCCCGCGCAGGGCGGTGGCCTCCGCCACCCGCTGCACCGCCACGGCGTAGGCGCCGAGCCTGAGCGGCACCCCGTGCTCCTGCGACGAGTTCCAGGCGGCCTCGAAGGCGGCGCTCATGATGCACTCCAGCCGGCGGTTGATCTCAAACTCCTGCCAGAAGAACGACTGGAGGTCCTGCACCCACTCGAAGTAGGACACCGTGACCCCTCCGGCGTTGGCCACGATGTCGGGAACGACGGTGATGCCACGGCGGTCCAGGACCTCGTCGGCATCGGGCGTCACGGGACCGTTGGCGGCCTCGAGGATGAGCCGAGCCTGGATGCGCCCGGCGTTGCGCAGGGTGATCTGGTTCTCGAGGGCGGCGGGCACCAGGATGTCGACGGGCGCTTCCAGGAGCTCCGGGTTGCTGATGGGTCGGGTGCCCGGGAAGCCGGCGACCGACCCGGTGCGCCGGGCGTGGTCCACGACCTCCGGAATGGGGAGCCCCCCGTCCCTCTGGATTCCTCCCCACTCATCCGACACCGCGCAGATCTGGAAGCCCGCGGCCGCCATCAGCCGAGCCGCGACGCTCCCCACATTCCCGAATCCCTGCACCGCCATCGTGGAGCCGGAGGGGCTGAGCCCCAGCCTGGCGCAGGCTCGCCCAGCGACCACCGCCACCCCGCGTCCGGTCGCCTCGCTGCGACCCTGGCTCCCGCCCACGGCGATCGGTTTGCCGGTGACCACCGCCGGAATGGAGTACCCCGCGTTCATCGACACCATGTCCATGATCCAGGCCATCACCTGCGGCGTCGTGTTGACGTCCGGGGCCGGGATATCGCGCTCCGGGCCGATGAGGATGGCGATCGCCGCGGCGTAGCGGCGGGTCAGCCGCTCCAGCTCGCTGACGCTGAGGGATCGTGGATCGACAACGACCCCGCCCTTGGCGCCGCCGAAGGGGATGCCCACCGCGGCGCATTTCCACGTCATCCACATCGACAGCGCCTTCACCTCGCTGAGGCTGACCCCTGGATGGAAGCGGATTCCACCCTTGGCCGGTCCGCGCGCCAGGTTGTGCTGTACGCGGTAGCCTTCGAACATCCGCACCGAGCCGTCGTCCATCCGCACCGGGAAGTCGACGATCAGCTGCCGCTGCGGCTCCCGCAGGAAGGCCCGCACTCCTGGATCCAGCTCGAGGAGGTCGGCGGCGATGTCGAACTGACGCTGGGCGTTGCGGAAGGGATCGTCGACGCCCTCCTCGTCGACGACCGCAACGTTTGCCTCAGCCACTCGTCAGCGCCCGCACGTCACGGATAGATGCCGCGCACGATGGTGGCCTCCGCGACGCGCTGGACGGCGATCGCATAGGCACCGAGCCGGAGCGGCACCCCATGCTCGCTCGACGCATTCCAGGCGGCGTCGAAAGCGCCGCTCATGATGTGCTCGAGTTCGCTTGTTGATCTCCCCCTCCTCCCAGAAGAAGGACTGCAGGTCCTGAACCCACTCGAAATAGGAGACGGTCACCCCGCCGGCGTTGGCGACGATGTCGGGGACCACGGTCACAGCGCGCCGGGCGAGGATGTCGTCGGCGTCCGGGGTCACCGGACCGTTGGCGGCCTCGAGAATCAGGCGGGCCCGGATGCGCCCCGCATTGCGGGCGGTGATCTGGTTCTCCAGAGCGGCGGGCACGAGGATGTCGACGGGGGCCTCGAGGAGCTCCGTATTGGTCATCTTTCGCGCTCCCGGGAAGCCGGCCACGGAACCGGTGCGCTGCTTGTGCTGGATGACCTCCAGGATGGGGAGGGGGCTGTCGCTGAAGATCGCCCCGCCCGTGTCGGACACCGCATGGATGGGGAATCCGTCGGCGGCCATGAGCCGCGCGGCGATGCTTCCCGCGTTGCCGAAGCCCTGCACCGCGACCTTGGACTTGGCGGGCTCCATGCCGAGCTTGGCGCAGGCGCGCAGCGCCACGACTGCCACCCCTCGACCGGTGGCCTCGTTGCGTCCCTGGCTGCCCCCCACGGCGATCGGTTTGCCGGTGACCGAGGCGGGGATGGAATACCCCGCGCTCATGGAGATCGTGTCCATGATCCAGGCCATGACCTGCGGCGTCGTATTCACGTCGGGAGCCGGGATGTCGCGCTCCGGGCCGATGAGGATGGCGATCTCCGCCGCATAGCGCCGGGTCAGCCGTTCCAGCTCTCCCTGGCTGAGGCGCTTGGGGTCGACGACGACCCCGCCCTTGGCCCCGCCGAAGGGGAGGTTGGCGGCAGCGCACTTCCAGGTCATCCACATGGCCAGGGCCTTGACCTCGTTGAGAGTGACGCCGGCGTGGTAACGGAGGCCGCCCTTGGCCGGGCCGCGGGCCAGGTTGTGCTGGACGCGGTATCCCTCGAACATCCGGATGGTCCCGTCGTCCATCTTCACCGGGAACGCGACGATGAGCTGACGCTCCGCCTCGCGGAGGAAGGCCCGAATGCCGCTGTCAAGCTGGAGCAGATCGGCCGCCGCGTCGAACTGACGCTGGGCGTTGAGCCAGGGATCCTCGATTCCGGCGGCTGCTTCTGCGATCGCTGCCTGTGCCACGCTGTCACCTCCGTCGTGTCTCCCCGGAGGACCGGCGCGGGCCGGACGGCCCCGGGGGACGGGTCCGTGATGCCCATATCATCGTTCCGATGCGGTCAAGTGGGGCGGGCTGAGGGGTTCGGCGGCGGCAGCGGGCCGGGCGGCGAGGGCGAGGCTCTCGCAGGCGCTCAGGGAACCAGGAGGGGACTGCCGGCTCCCCCCTCAGCCCGGTGGACCCGCGGCCAGGGTGATCGTGGCGCCGTGCGGCGCGCCCGATCCGTCGACCCACCCGAGGCTGACGCGCTGGCCGCGACGGTCGGCCCTGAGGGCATCCGCGAGGTCTCCGTCGGAGGTGATGCGGTGGCCGCCGAGCGACACGATGACATCTCCCGCGGCGATCCCCACACCCGCCGCCGGGGTCCCCGGCTGCACCTGGGCAACGTACGCTCCCGAGGAGACGGGCGCGCGGGGCACGCCCGCGGCGTCCCGGACCTCCACACCGATGAAGGGTCCCGGTCCGATCTCGATGCCGTCAACCGCCTGCCCGGCCTCGATCTTGGCGGCGATGGCCCGCGCGGTGTCGGTGGGGATGGCGAAGCCCAGATGCGCCGACGTCGGGGCGGACGAACCGGTGCCGGCGCCGGCGGTGTCCATGCCGATGACCTGGCCGCTGTCGCTGGCCAGCGGACCGCCCGAATCACCGCTCTGGATGAGACCGTCGATCTGAATCATGTTGTGCAGTGTCTCGGTGGCCCCGGTCGGGTCTCGGGCCGTGATGGTCTCCCCGAGCTGGGACACCGTGCCCCCGGTGATCTTTGGCCTGCCGCCGCGCCCCAGGGCGTTGCCGATGATGTAGACGTGCTGGCCGACGCTCGCCTGCGAGGAGTCCATGAAGTGAACCGTGGGCAGTCCCGAAACTCCGATGATCCGGACCAGGGCGATGTCCTTGGCGGGATCGTCGCCGACAACGCGGGCGGGGTGGGTTGAGCCGTCGGAGAGGTGGACGGTCAGAGCGGCGCTCCCCGCGATGACGTGGTTGTTGGTGAGCACCATCCCGTCGGAGCGGATGATCATGCCCGTCCCGGCCGCGAGGCCGGTGCCGCCGGCGAGTGTGCTGTCGATGTCGACCACCCCGGGATCGACCGCGCTCGCCACCCTGCTCTGGGAGTCACCCCCGAGCCGCCCGGTGAGGTAGCCGATGCCGACCGCGGCAGCGACGGCGACGCTGGTGACCAGCGCAACCAGGAGCCACGGCCAGCGGCGGCGGTGGCGGGGCGGAGGCGGCCCGTACCACGGCTGCCAGGCGCCGAAACCGCCTCCCCCCGGACCGCCCGGCGCGGGGCGTTCCCACCAGGGAGCGGCGGGCGGCACCTCGACGCTGCCGGGGCTCGCCGCCGCACGCCCGGGTGCATCCCCATCGATCGCGCGCTCGTGTCTCTCGTCCACTGCGCCTCCCGTCTTCGTCCCCCTCCCTTCTCACGTTACCGGGGCGTACCGTTCGGTGCTCTGGGCGCGGCGGCGCGCCCCAGTAGACTGCGCTGACATGGCACGGGTGGTCCTCATCACCGGCGCGAGCAGCGGCATCGGCGCGGAGACCGCGCGGCGCTTCGCGGAGGAGGACCGCACCGAACTGGTGCTGTTGGCGCGCCGCGAGGAGCGCCTGCGGGCCCTGGCCGAGGAGATCGGAGGCGCCACGGTGATCCCCGCCGACCTGACCGCTGCCGACACGCCCTCACGGCTGGCCGAGGCCTTGGGACAGCAGCACGGGAGGCTCGATGTGCTCGTCAACAACGCGGGGGCGGCCTGGAACATGCCGTTCGGCGAAGGTGGCTGGGCCAACGTGGCGCGGACCATGGATCTGAACTTCAACGCCCAGGTCCGGCTCACCGAGGCCCTGCTCCCGCTGCTGCGCCGGTCGGCGCCGAGCGCCATCGTCAACGTGGCGAGCACGGCGGGTAGGGTGGCGCGGGCCGGCGGCGGCGCTTACGCGGCGAGCAAGTTCGCCCTCATCGGCTGGACGGATGCGCTCCACCAGGAGGAGCGACCGCGCGGTGTCCACGTCGGGCTGGTGATGCCCGGCTTCGTGCCCACCGAGGGGTTCTCCACGGCGAGGAGTGTCGGCAGCCACCCCATCCTCCGCCACTTCATCGGCTCCGAGCGCGGTGTCGCCGAGGCCATCGTCGACTGTGCCCTGAACGGCCGGGCCGAGCGCTACACGCCCCGCTACTACGGCCTCGCGGCAGTGGTGCGGGCAGGGGCTCCCTTCCTCGTGCGCGGCGCTCTCGACCGCCGGGCGATGCGAGCGGCGCGTCCGGCCGCTGATGACCCACGCCAGGCGTCGTAGACTTCACCCTCACCATGCCGACACCTGAGAGGCCAGCCCAGCCCGCTTCGCGGGGCGCCCTCCGGCGCCGGTACGTCAAGCTCGTGAGCCCCCCGCCGCCTTCGGGGAGTTGTCGGGGGCTGGGGATGCGAATGCGCCGGGGCGGTGAGACCGCCCCGCCAGCGTGATCTGACATCCCCAAGAGCTGAGGAATTGCCATGAGCGATCGAATCCTTTCCCTGCGCTGCCGCGCCTGCGGAGCCACCTCTCCGAGCGCGGCCCAGCACGCCTGTGACGTGTGCTTCGGGCCACTGGAGGTGCTCTATGACTATGCCGAGGTCGGGCGGCGCGTCTCCCGCCGAGCGATCCAATCGGGCCCTCCCTCCATCTGGCGCTACCGCGACCTCCTGCCCCTCGAGGACGGATCGGAGCCGGTCACCCTGGGGGAGGGTTTCAGCCCTTTGATCCACGCCCGCAATCTCGGCGCCATGCTGGGCCTCGACAAGCTGTATCTGAAAGACGACACGCAGAATCCCACGGGGTCCTTCAAGGACCGGGTGGTGAGCGTCGCGGCCAGCTGGGCCAGGGCCCACGGGTTCGACACCCTCGCCTGCGCCTCGACCGGCAATCTCGCCCATGCCGTCGCCGCCTATGCGGCTCACGCTGGGTTGGCAGCCGTCGTCATCATCCCCGACGACCTCGAAGAGGCCAAGGTCGCTGCCGTCGCGGTGTTCCGACCCACCCTGGTGCGGGTCCAGGGAACCTACGACGACGCCAACCGCCTGGGCAGCGAGCTGGTCGACGAGGTGCCCTGGGCCTTCTGCAACATCAACGTGCGGCCGTTCTACAGCGAGGGCAGCAAGACCCTCACCTACGAGACGGTCGAGCAGCTCGGCTGGCGGCTTCCCGACGAGATCATCATTCCCATCGCGTCCGGCTCGCAGTTCGTGAAAGCCGACAAGGCGATCCACGAGCTGGTGGATCTCGGGCTCGCGGACGGCCCGGCCCGCACCCGCCTCAGCGGAGCTCAGGCAGCCGGCTGCTCACCGGTGGCCACCGCCTTCTCCAGCGGTCAGCCGACGACCCCGGTGCGGCGCCCCCAGACAGTGGCCCGCTCGCTCGCCATCGGCAACCCATCGGACGGTGAGGACGTGCTTCGCGCCGCCCGGCGCAGCGGAGGCGTGGTCGAGTCCGCGACCGACGACGAGATCCTGGAATCCGTGGAGCTCCTGGCTCGCACCGAGGGGATCTTCGCCGAGACCGCCGGCGGGGTCACGGTCTCGGTGCTCCGCAAGCTGGCGGCCCGCGGACGGTGGCGGCGGGAGGAGGTCGTCGTCGCCTACATCACGGGCCAGGGTCTCAAGACGGCCAAATCGCTGGACGGGCGGGTCCGGCTGGACGAGCCCATCACCGCCTCCCTGCGGGCCTTCTCGGAGCGCTATGCGCCCCTGCTCGGCAGCGGGCCGGGGGTCCGCCAGCGGGCTTCCGTTGGCTGAGCCGCCCCCGGATCGGGAGATCGCAGCCGGCTTCGTCCATCTCATCGGCCTGGAGTTCGACGAGGTGGGTCCGGCTCGGGTGACGGGCCACCTCGCGGTGAGCGAGGCGCACCTGCAGCCGTACGGACTGGTCCACGGCGGGGTCTACGCGACCATGGCCGAGAGCCTCGCCTCGGTCGGCGCTGCCTTGGCCGCCCGCCAGGCGGGGCTCGGCGGCGCCGTGGGGCTGGAGAATCACACGAGCTTCCTGCGTTCGGCACGCGCCGGCGAGCGCATCGAGGCGGAGGCGCTGCCGCGGCACAGCGGCCGCCGCGTCCACAGCTGGGTGGTGTCGATGCGAGCCGCCTCGGACGGCCGGGAGCTGGCGGTCAGCACCGTTCGCCTCCTCACCGTCGATCCGGGCAGCGCCTGAGAGCGGCTCATGCGTGGCTACACTGGCGGCCGTCATGGCAGTGTCCCCCGCCCCTCCCGCTGATCCCGTCAAGTTCGGCACCGCGACCATCGTGAGCCGCCGCGACTTCCACGACGACCTCTGGGTCATGCGGGTCGCCACCGACTTTGATCTCAGCTACCGGCCCGGGCAGTACTGCACGCTCGCACTTCGGGTCGGGGAACGCTTGGTGGAGCGGCCGTATTCGATCTGTTCCTCGCCGGAGGAGGACGACATCGAATTGTTCATCGAGCGTGTCCCCGAGGGCGAGCTGACCGTCCCCCTCTACGAGCTGGGGATCGGCGCTGCGATGCCGGTGCGCCGTCGCTGCAAGGGCCTCTTTCTCCGTGAGGCTCCGGTTGCCGTCCACGACCACCTTCTGGTGGCCACCGTCACGGGGATCGCGCCCTTTGTCTCCTTCCTGCGCACCCTCCGCCGCCGCGAGCTGCGTGGCGATTGGCGGCCCGAAGCCCGGGTCATCCTCCTCCACGGGGCGAGCGTCTCCGCCGAGTTCGGCTACCTCGAGGAGATGGTGACGCTGGAGAGGGAGAGCGGTTGGTTCACCTACATCCCAACCATCAGCCGGCCGTGGCTCGACCCCGAGTGGGAGGGGGAGGTGGGACGGGTGGAGGACGTCGTGCGCAAGCACGCCGACCGGATCGAGCTGCGCCCGGGATCGGCGTCGGCCTTCATCTGCGGCAACCCGGAGATGATCGACAACGTCAAGGGAGCCCTGCGCCGCGGCCGCTTCCCGGATGCCGCCGTCCACGAGGAGCAGTACTGGCCTGAATAACAGGGGGCCTGGGCGACTCCCGTTCCTGCGATCGCCGGCGGGCCCCCCCTCGGTTGGATCGGCGTCGAAGTTCCACGCTCGCTGGGTAGACTGAGCCTGCCATGAGAGAGCCCACCCCTCGGGCGATCGCCGTCATCTCCGTGCACGCCTCGCCGCTCAGCGAGCTGGGGCGGGGGGAGAACGGGGGGATGAACCTCGGCATCCGGCGTCTCTGCGAGGGGTTGGCCGACCGCGGGGTCCCCACCGACGTCTACGTCCGCCGCGACGACCCCTCCCTCCCCGCGGAGCGGCTCATCGCTCCCGGAAGCCGCCAGATCCTCCTCGACGTCGGGCCGCCCCGGCGGCTTCCCAAGGGAGCTCTGGTACCGCTTCTCGACCGCTTCGCGGAAGCGGTCCTGGCCCACGCCGCCTCGGAGGGACGCCGATACCGGCTGGTCCACGCTCACTACTGGCTGAGTGGCCGGGTGGCCCGGGAGGTGGGGGAGAGGATGGGGATCCCTTGGGTCCAGTCGTTTCATTCGCTGGCGCGGATGAAGGCCGTCGCTGGGCTGCCTCCGGACTTTGCCCGCGGCGCCGCCGAGGAGGAGCTGGCCGCCCAGTGCGACCGCATCGTGGCCATGAGCGTCGCCGAGGGGCGGGCCCTGGTGCGCCTGTACGGCGCGCGTCGGGAACGGATCTGCGTCGCCGAGCCGGGCGTCGACATCCACGCCATCGACGCCGCCGAGGTCAAGGCGTTGGGCGCCGAGCTTGGCGTCGAGGGGCGTCGCGTCGTCCTCTTTGCCGGCCGGCTGGAGCCGCTCAAGGGCGCCGACACCCTCATCTCGGCCATCGCCGAGATGGATCGCGACCCCCATCTCGAGGACTGCGTCTGCCTCTTCATCGGCGAGGACAGCGGTGACGGGGAGAGGGCCTCGCCGGGAGGGGAGAGGAGCCGCCTGGAGCGCCTCGCCAGTGAGGCCGGAATCGCCGACCGGGTGCGCTTCCTCGGCGCCGTGCCGCACGAGCGGCTGCCCCGCTTCTACGCCCTCGCCGAGGTCTGCGTCGTGCCGTCGCGCGTCGAGACGTTTGGGCTGGTGGCGCTCGAGGCGCAGGCGCAGGGCACCCCGGTGATCGCGGCCCGGGTCGGCGGGCTCCCCGAGGTGGTCGCCGATGGCGAGACGGGGACGCTCGTCGACGGCCACGAGCCGCGCGACTACTGCGCGGCCATCTCCGCGGTGCTGCGCGACGAGGAGGGTCGGCGCCGCATGGGCGAGGCGGCGCGCCGCCGCGCGGCCAGCTTCTCGTGGGACCGCATGGTGGATCGCCTGCTCTCGATCTACGGCCGGGTGAGCTCCCCGGAGATCCCCGCCGAGCTGCCCTGCGGGTACGAGGTGTCGCTCTCCGGCTGAGGCCGGCGGCGCCGGGACGAGACCGTCAGACCGACTCGGATGCCGCGGCGTCGCGGGCGCGGGCGCGCAGGGCCCGCGCCGTCCCGTCCCGGCTCTCCACGATCTGGCGGGCGGCGTCGCGCTTCGCCGAGTCCGACATCGAGGAGGCCTCGATCTCGGCGAGCACCGAATCGGCGAGCTGCAGGGTCGCCGGTTCGACGAGAGGGCGGGGGTAGAGGAGGTCGGTGAAGGCCTCGGCCTCCTCGCGGTCGCGCGTCGTCCAGAAGCGCACGACGCTCCGCGCCCAGCGCTCGGCGTAGGGGCGCAAGAGCGCCTCCTGGTCGTCACCCCACTGGACGAAGCCGCCGACGGGGAAGGCTCCTACTCCGAAGCCGGCCATGATCGATTCCATCATCTGGAGAGGCATCTCCGGCTTCTCGGTGATCTCCGCCCAGGCCTCGGCCTTGGCCTCCGCGGCGGCTCGGCCGGCGCGGCAGGCGGCCGCGCGCCGCCGGCCATGGTCGGTGTCGTCGGCCGCCAGCTGGGCTTCGACGCGAGCGTCGTGGTCACGGCCGGATGCCGCCAGGCGGGCCACGATCATCCAGCGCAGATCGGTGTCGACGCTGAGCCCTGGCACGGTCTCACCCCCGTCGAGGAGATTCTCCAGCCGCTCCAACCCCTCATCGCCATCCACGGCGGCGATGAGGGCGCGCATCCAGGTCAGCTGGTGGTCGGCCCCCGGTTCGGCGGCGGTCAGGGTCTCCCAGGCGGTGGTCGCCGCCGCCTCCCTCATCGCCCTCCGGTTGACCGGATCGCAGAACTGGTCGATGGCGGCGAGGGCCTGGCTGAGCAGACGCTCGAGAACGGTGACCTCGGTCTCCACCCGGGCATGGTGGAGGACGGTGGCGACGAAGTCGCGGGTGGGCAGCTCGGCGTCCCGGGTCATATCCCAGAACGCGGCCCAGCAGAGAGCGCGGGTCAGGGGATCTTCGAGCCCGCCGAGATGGTCGATCAGGGTGCGCGTCGACCTCTCGTCGAAGCGGAGCTTGCAGAAGGTGAGGTCGTCGTCATTGACCACCACGAGATCGGGGGCAGCCTCCCCCTCGAGCGCCGCGATGAGGGTGCGCTCCCCACGGATGTCGGCGTCCGCCTGGCGGTAGCGAACGAGGCGGCTGTCCTCCAGGCGATAGAGACCGATGCGGACGTGGTGGGAGCGCAGGGTGGGGTGGTCGGGAGGCGACGACTGGAGCACCGCCAAGCTCGCGATGCGGCCGTCGCCCAGAATGATCTCGGGTCGGAGGGTGTTGATCCCCGAGGTCTGCAGCCACTCCCCGGACCAGGCGGCCAGATCTCGACCCGAGGCCGCCTCGAGGCAGGCGAGGAACGCCGCGAGATCGGCATTGCTCCAGCGGTAGCGGCGGAAATAGTCGCGGACGCCGGCGGTGAAGGGCTTGTCTCCGACCCAGGCGACGAGCTGCTTCAACACCGACCCACCTTTGTAATAGGTGATCCCGTCGAAGTTCTGGCGGACCATGTCAGTGTCGACACAGGGCGTGGAGACCGGGTGGGTGGAGGGGAGCTGATCCTGACGGGCCGCGGCCGCCTTCATGGTGTTGGCGAAATCGACCCACCCCTTCTTGAAGCCCGTGGCGGCTGTCATCGCCCGGGTCGCCATGAAGGTGGCGAAGGTCTCGTTGAGCCAGAGATCCCCCCACCAGCGCATCGTCGCCACGTCGCCGAAGCCGCAGACGTGAGCCATCTCGTGGGCGATGACCTCCGCGCGCCGCGAGCGCTGCAGCTCGGTGGCGCGGCTCCGGAAGATGTACATCTCATGGAAGGTGACGCAGCCGGGGTTCTCCATCGCGCCGGCGTTGAACTCTGGGACGAAGACCTGGTCGTACTCGTCGAAGGGGTACTCGAAGCCGAACTCCTCGGTGTAGAAGTCGAGGCACTGCCGGGTCACCTCCCAGATCTCGGCGGCCTGCTCCTCCAGATAAGGAGCCATCGAGCGACGGCAGTAGAGGCCGAGGCGGATGCCGCGGTGGTGCGCCTCCATGACGTGGAACTCGCCGGCCGTGACGGCCACCAGGTAGGTGGGCAGCGGCGGGGTGGTCTTGAACCTCCACACCCGCCAGCCCTTGCCATCCTCCTCGCAGCTGAGCACCCGGCTGTTGGCGCAGATCTCCCAGCGGAGCGGCGCGCGGACGCTGACGTCGAACGTGCCTTTGAGGTCGGGCTGGTCGAAGCAGGCGAAGATCTTGTGCGCCTCGAACGGCTCCGAGTGGGTATAGAGGTAAGCCTGCGAGTCCACGGGGTCGACGGCCCGGTGCACCCCCGTGCCAACGTGCGAATAGGTGCAGTCAGCGGTCACCTCGACGGTGTGGGTGCCGGCCGTGAGTTGGGGGAGGGGGAGGCGCGCTCCCGTGTAATCCCGCAGCGCCGCCGGCACCGAGGCACCGTCGAGGCGGATGTCGAGCAGGCGGCCTGCCTCCCCGGTGTTGAGGTCGAGAAAGGTGGTGACGCCCTCATCGAGGCAGCGGAAGCGGAGCCTCGAGGTCGAGCGGAAGGTGGGCGTGGCCGGGTCGTCAGGGAGCTCCAGCTCCAGGACGTAATGGAGGTCGGTGATCACCGCGGCGCGGCGGCGGGCATCGGCCTCCGTGAGGTTATCGGGGGGACGGCTGGCCGCCCTCGAATCTGTTGTCGCTGGTGGTGTGGTCACGAGGCGCCATTGTGGGCCCCGTGGACCCGGTGGCGCCGGCATCGGCAGCTTCGGGCGGGTCTCCGGCGACCTCGGGAAAGCACGCGGATCCCCGGCCGTCGCCGCCCAGGGAGTCGGCGACGACGGTGAGGGCGTCGCGGAGCGCCGAGGCCTGCTCGGGACCGAGGACCTGGGCCAGGTGGCGGTGGATCCCCTCGGCGTGGATGGGGGCGGCGATGCGGAGCTTGGCGCGACCGCTGTCCGTGATCACAGCAAACGCCCCGCGGCGGTCGGACGGGCAGCCGGCGCGGCGGACCAGCCCGGCCTCTTCCATCCGGTCGACGAGGCGGCTCACCCCACTCTTGGTCATGAGCACGGTGCTGAGGAGCTGCTGCAGCCGGAGCGCCCCCTCGGGGGCCCGGTCCAGCACCAGGAGGACCTCGTACCAGGGAAGGGGAAGCCCCACCGCCGCGAGGAGCTCGCGCTCCAGCTGATCGGCGAGAGAGGCCTGGGCCCGGAGGAGCGCCCTCCAGGCTTGGAGATGGACTGATTCGTCCGAGATGCTCACCACCACCGCGGGAAGCCTACCTCAACACGGTTGACACGGCAACGACCTGGATATTATAGTTGCTCGAGCGACGGTTGCTCAAGCAACGAGATTGGAGGTAGCTCCGGTGACCCAGGTTGATGCTCAGACTCCGACCGCGATCCGTCCCCCGCTGCCGGCGGGAGACTACGTCCTCGATCCGGCTCACACCCATGTGGGCTTCGTCGGCCGCCATCTCATGGTGACCAAGGTGCGCGGCACCTTCGAGAAGGTGGACGCCGAGATCCACATCGGGGAGACCCTCGCCGATTCCACGCTTCTGGTCCGGATCGACGTCAACAGCGTCGCCACCCGTGACGAGAAGCGCGACGGCCACCTCCGCTCCGCCGACTTCTTCGATACCGCCAACCACCCATACATGACCTTCCGCTCCACCCTGGTCGAGGCGCGTCCGGACGGGCACTACGCCATCACCGGGGATCTGACCATCCGGGAGCACACCCGCCCCGTCACCCTCGACGCCAACTTCCTGGGCTCGGTCAAGACCCCGTGGGGAACCCAGGCGGCGGCCATCTCCGCCGTCACCGAGATCAACCGCGAGGAGTGGGGTCTCAACTGGAACGTGGCCCTCGAGTCCGGTGGCTGGCTGGTGAGCAAGACGATCCAGCTGGAGATCGAAGCCGAGATCGTTTCCGCTCCGACCACGGCCTGATCCCGGCAAGGGGGCGTCCTGCCCCCCCGTTGTCAAGCACGAAGGAATCTGACCCTGGACGCTTCGTTCCCTCAGGAAGAAATCTGACCGTAGTCGTCGTAGAGGGATGGGGGGTTTGGGGGGAAGGGGTGGAAAACTCGGTTTGCTGTGGATAACTCGTCTCAGGCACTGGTCTGCACTCCGAGGTGGACGGGGAGAGCGGCGATGCGCCGGTCGATGCGGCGCTTGAGGGTGAGCGGGCTGGTCGCCGTGTAGAGCTCCGTGAGCGGGCGCAGACGGTTGAGGTCCAGCTGCTGCGGGTAGTCGTCGAGGAGGCGGCGCAGCGGCGTCTTGGGGATGTCGTAGAGGCGCCGCGTGCGACTGTCAACGGTCTCCTTCCCCACCAGCTTCATCACCGGCTGGAAGCAGTTGGCGAAGGGGCGGAGGTCGTCGGTGTAGAAGGCGTCGAGCCAAGCCTGCTGCTCCGGGGTGTCGAGCCGGTCGTAGCCGATGAGGCGACGGACCAGGGTCCAGTTCTTCTGCTCGACGTGGCAGTTGTCGTTCTTGTGGTAGGGCCGCGACCGGGTGAACGCGATGCTCCGCTCCTGGCAGTAGCCGAAGAGATGGAAGTTGATGAACTCGCTGCCGGTGTCGGGGTGGAGGCCGCGGAGAGGAAAGGGCAGCTGCTCGCGGATCCGCTCCACGGCGGCCACGATCCCCGTCTGCCCCTTGCCCAGCACTGGGATCCGCTCCGTCCAGCCAGTGGCCAGGTCGACGGTGGAGAGGGTGTACAGGAAGGTGCCCGCCGCGTACTCGCCGCTGTGCGACACGAGGTCGATCTCCAGGTGACCGGGGACGTCCTCAGCACTCTGGGAGCCCGGCAGAGCGGGAATCTGCCGACGCAGCAGGCTGCCGGGCTTGGTCTGCGCCATCCGCCGACCGACGAGACCCTTGCGGCGCGCGGCGATCGCCCGCTCCACGGTGCTGACGCTGGCCTGGCAGAGCAGCTCTCGGGTGACCGCGTCGACCGCGAGCTGCTGATGGGCCTCCAGAAGCGGGACCAGCTCGCCGAGGAAGGGCTGCAGCCGCTCGGAGCAGATGTATCCGGAGGCCTCCCAGGCCACCAGCAGCGCCTTCTGGAACTCCAGCCCATAACGGCGGGCTCGAGGCGGCCTCTTGGCGACCACCACCCGCCGGCGGCCCCGGAGCATGGCGATGGCGTACTTGCGGTGGTAGCCGGTCGCCAGGCAGAAGGCGTCGAGGATCGCACCCCGCTCCACCCGGCCGGCCCGCGTGTACCGCCCCATCAGCTCCAAGGCCAGCTCATAGCGATCCCCGATCCGCATGGCTCCCTCCGCCGCGGCTCGGGCCGCCCGGCCTCGGTAAGAATCGCCGCTGACGGAACGATGGGGTCCACAGTCAGATTTTGGATGAGGGAATACGCCCCCTTGCCACACTCGCCCTTGGCTCTGGGATACTTCTCCCGCCATGGGAGTGCGGGAGCTCGCCGGCAAGCTGGAGCGCCTCGAGGGCCTCGACGGGTTCTCGGACGTCCTGAGCCGCTGGGTGAGCGCGGCCGCGGCTCCCTGGAAGAGCTTCTTGAGCGGTACGTGGTTCGGGCATCCCCTCCATGCGGCCATCACCGACATCCCCATCGGCTGCTGGACGGGAGCGGTGGTGATCGATCTCCTGGGCGGCGAGTCCAACCGGGGGTCGGTCGACCCTCTGGTGGGCATCGGAGCGGCGGCCGCCCTGCCGACCGTCCTCACCGGGCTCAACGACTGGGCGGACTCCTACGGGGGGGAACGGCGCGTTGGCTTGGTCCACGCGCTCGTCAACGTCGGCGCGCTCAGCCTCTTCGGCGCGTCTCTTGTCTCACGCCGTCGGGCCCGGGCGCTCCGCGCCTTCGGTCTGGCCACGGTGGGGATCGGCGGCTATCTCGGCGGGCACCTCACCTACGCCCAGGGCCTGGGCGTGGACCACCAGGTCTTCATCGAGAAGCCCGAGGGCTGGACCGACGTCATCGACGCTGGGGCGCTGGAGGAGGGCTTGTCCACCGCGGTCACGGCTGGCGGCGCCCGGCTGATGCTCCACCGGCGGGGATCCCAGGTCTACGCGCTGTCCGACATCTGCCCGCACGCGGGCGGACCGCTCCACGAGGGCGAGGTCGACGCCGATCTCTGCGTCACCTGCCCCTGGCACGGAAGTCGCTTCCGCATCAGCGACGGCGGGGTGGTGCGCGGTCCGGCCACTGCTCCGGCGACCTCCTATACGGCGCGGACCCGGAAGGGACGGATCGAGGTGCGTCTCCCCGAGTAGGCGGCGCAGCCCGCCCCCGCGTCGCGGGATGGCGGCTGGCTCTTGGTAGGATGCGGCAAAGAGATGCTCTCGGACTACGCGCCTCTCCTCGTGTTCCTGGGTGTCTGCATCCTCTTCGGAGCGGGGGTGCCGCTCCTCAGCGCAGCCCTCGGCCCGCGGAGCCCGAGCCCGGAGAAGGACCTCCCCTACGAGTTCGGCATCGTGCCGGTGGAGTCCGCCCGGCGCCGCTTCTCGGTGAGCTTCTACGTCACCGCCATGCTCTTCATCGTGTTCGACGTGGAATCGATCTTCCTCTTCCCCTGGGCGACGATCGTTCGCCAGCTCAGGGTCTACGGGATCGTGGAGATGGGAATCTTCATCCTCACCCTTCTCATCGGGCTCATCTACATCTGGGCCAAGGGAGCGCTGCGGTGGGATTGAGCGCCGATCCGGGCACGGCTGCGCTGCGCGCCAGCGCCGGCGGAGACGCCGGGGCGCTGCCCCTTCCCCGCGTGGGCGAGCGGGAGCGGGCGGCCGTCCAGAGCGGCATCATCACCACCACCCTGGAGAAGCTGGTCAATTGGGGGCGATACAGCTCGCTATGGCCGGCCCTCTTTGGCCTCGCCTGCTGCGCCATCGAGATGATGGGCACCGGCGCCGCTCGCTACGACATGGCTCGCTTCGGCTGTGAGGTGTTCCGAGCCTCGCCGCGGCAGTCCGACGTGATGATCGTCGCCGGTCGCGTCTCGCAGAAGATGGGACCCGTGCTGCGTCAGATCTACGACCAGATGCCGGAGCCGAAATGGGTCATCAGCATGGGCGCCTGCGCGAGCTCAGGGGGGATGTTCAACAACTACGCGATCGTCCAGGGGGTCGACAAGGTGGTTCCCGTCGACGTCTACATTCCCGGCTGCCCGCCGCGGCCAGAGGCGCTGCTCGACGCCGTAGTGAAGCTGCAGCAGAAGATCGCTCACGAGCGCCACGCTTCCTGGAGAGGGTGAACTCGGTGAGCGGAGCGGGAGCGGCGGTCGGAGCCCACCCGTCCGCCGGACGGCGGGCGCTCGCCGTGCTGCAGAGGGAGATGCCGGACGCCGTGCTCGGCATCGAGGACGCCTTGGGTGAGTTGACCATCCGCGTCTCGCGTGAGCGGATCGTTGATGTCGCGCGGCTGCTGCGTGACCGCGACGAGGCTCGCTACGACCTGCCGCTCTGCGTGACCGCGGTGGATTGGCCCGATCGCGAGCCCGACGCTCCGCGCTTCGATATCGTGTACCAGCTGCGCTCCATGCAGCACAACGACATCGTGCGTCTGGTGGTGCAGGTGCCCGAGGACGACCCCAGCGTGCCCACCCTGGAGGGGGTCTTCTCGGGGATGGACTGGCACGAGCGGGAGGCCTTCGACCTCTTGGGTATCCGCTTCGAGGGCCACCACGATCTTCGCCGCATCCTGCTCCCCGACGATTGGGAGGGCCATCCCCTGCGCAAGGACTACGTCTCCTTCGGGGAGCCCATCGCCTTCACCCACAACCTGGAGTGGGCCCTGCCGGCGACCGAGCGCCCGAGGGAGATGCCTGGGGAGTCCCGATGAGCGTGCTGCCCCCGAGCGGACCCCCGCCAGGACGCGACCCCGCCTCCGAGGAGTACGAGCGCGGGCGGAGCATGGTCGGCGTTCACCCCGAGCTCGACAGCGTCGACCTCGTCCAGCTCGACGAGCAGACCATGGAGCTCAACATGGGCCCGCAGCACCCCTCGACACATGGCGTGCTGCGCCTCGTACTCGATCTGGATGGCGAGGTGGTGAAAGCCTGCCGCCCCGACATCGGCTTCCTCCATACGGGCTTCGAGAAGGACTTCGAGCGCCACAACTACCAGCAGTGCATCCCCTACACCGACCGCATGGATTACCTGTCGCCGCTGCACAACAACCTCGGTTTCTCCCTCGCCGCGGAGCGGTTGCTGGGGATCGAGGTGCCCCCACGAGCGCAGTACCTGCGAGTGATCATGTGCGAGCTCACCCGCATCGCCAGCCACCTCATATGGTACGGGACGACGGCGCTCGACCTGGGCGCCACCACCCCCTTCGTCTACGCCTGGCGCGAGAGGGAGAAGATCCTCGACATCAACGAGCTGGTGAGTGGGGTGCGGATGCACACGTCATTCATCCGCGTCGGCGGCCTCCTCGCCGATGTGCCCGACGAGTTCTACGGGATGGTGGAGGAGGTGGTGAAAACCTTCCCCCACCATATCGATGAATACGAGACGCTCATCACCGGCAACGCCATCTTCCGGGAGCGAACCCGCGGCGTGGGAGTCATCAGCGCCGAGGACGCCATCAACTACGGGGTCACCGGACCATCGCTGCGGGCGAGCGGCGTGCCCTACGACCTGCGAAAGGCCCAGCCCTACAGCTACTATGACCGCTTCGACTTCGACGTGCCCATCGCCGAGCACGGCGACATCTACGACCGCTATCTGGTGCGCATGCGAGAGATGCGCGAGTCCCTGCGCATCATCGACCAGGCGATGGCGGGGCTTCCGGGCGGGCCGGTCAACACCGCGGACCGCCATGTGGCCCTGCCCCCGCGCAACGAGATCAACACCAGCATGGAATCCCTGATTCGGCACTTCAAGCTCGTCACCGAGGGTTTCCGCGTCCCCCGCGGCATGGTCTACCAGGCGGTCGAGTCCTCGCGCGGAGAGCTCGGTTTCCTGCTCGTCAGTGACGGCACCAACCGGCCCTACCGTTGCAAGGTCCGGGGGCCCTCCTTCAGCAACCTGAGCGCTCTTCCCCACATGGCGAAGGGCGAGCTGCTGCCCGATCTGGTGGCGGTGATCGGGTCCATCGACATCGTCCTCGGGGACGTGGACCGATGACCCGGCATCCGCGCCTTTCCGCCCAACTCTGCGTCAGCGCCGAGTGTGCCGGAAGGGCCGCCTGATGGCCACCCTCACGGCCGCGACGCGCGCTGAGGTCGAGCGGCAGCGAGATCGCTACCCCCAGGCGCGGAGCGCAGTGCTCCCCTGCCTTTGGGCGCTCCAGCACCAGGTCGGCTACCTGAGCGCGGACGGAATGGCCGAGATCGCCGGCCTCCTCGGTCTCACCCCCAGCGAGGTCCAGGCGGTGGCGACCTTCTACGCCATGTATTTCGACCGCCCTGGGGGACGCCATCGTGTCCTGGTGTGCGTCAACGTCTCCTGCGCCCTGCGTGACGCTGACCTGATCGTGAGCCACCTGGAGGGGAGGCTGGGCTGTCCCTCGGGGGGCACGACCGCCGACGGCGAGTTCACCTGGGAGCAGACGGTCGAGTGTCTCGGGGCCTGCGGGGGAGCCCCGGCGATGCAGGTGGACCACCGCTTCCACGAGAACCTCACCCCTGAGCGCGTCGACGCCATCCTCGATCGAGTGCGCGGAACGCCCCCGGACCACGGGACCTCCGAGCTCCATCCCGGCCCCGAAGGCGCGCACCCGCCGGCGGGGGAGACCCCTCCGCTGACTGCTGCCGAAGGCCCGCCGGCCTCTCCCACCGGAGGGCAGGCCGGACCGGTGCGGTCCGTCGACCCAGTGCAGGTGACGGTCCAGGAGGAAGCCCCGGGGGAAGGCCTGCCGCGCGGATCGAGGAGCCGGCCGCGCCGGCGCGCCTCGGGTGGGGAGGGGACTCGGTGATCGCCACCCTGGCCCCCCCGTCGAGGCGACCGGAAAGGCGCCCGCGCATTGCTATCCTCAGCGGTCGCTGATGGCGCAATACAAGCTGCTCACGGAGCACTTCGGAACCGAGGGACTGCAAACGCTCTCCGTGTACGAGCGGCTCGGCGGTTACGAGGGGCTGCGCAAGGCGCTGCGCGACATGACCCCCGAGGAGGTCGCCGCCGAGGTGACGACGAGTGGGCTGCGCGGTCGCGGGGGCGCTGGATTCCCCACCGGACGCAAGTGGTCGCTGCTGGCCAATGATCGCCCGCGTTACCTCTGCGTCAACGCCGACGAGTCCGAGCCGGGATGTTTCAAGGACCGAGCCCTCATCGACGAGAACCCTCACCAGCTCATCGAGGGCGCACTGATCGCCGCTTATGCCACGGAGGCGCCGATCGCCTTCATCTACATCCGCGGCGAGTACCGCGACCAGCGCCTCCTCCTCGAGCGCTGCGTCGAGGAGGCGCGGGCCGCCGGCTACATCGGCCGGGGCATTCTGGGCAGCGACTTCAGCTGCGACCTCATCGTCCACGGAGGGGCGGGCGCCTACATCTGCGGCGAGGAGACGGCGCTCCTCAACTCCCTGGAAGGATTCCGCGGGCAGCCGCGGCTCAAGCCACCCTACTACCCGGCCGTCAAGGGCCTCTACGGCAAGCCGACGGTGGTCAACAACGTCGAGACCCTCTCCAACCTCCCGCACATCGTGCTGCGCGGCGGGGCGTGGTACGCCTCGCTGGGCACGGAGAAGAGCACCGGCACCCGGCTCTTCTGCTGCAGCGGGCACATCGAGCGCCCGGGCACCTACGAGGTGCGGCTCGGCACCCCCATCCGCGAGCTCCTCGAGGAGGATTGCGGCGGCATCTGGAAGGGACGGACGCTGAAGGCCTTCCAACCCGGCGGCGGCTCCATGCAGGTGCTCCTCCCCGAGCACCTCGACCTTCCCCTCGACATGGAGGAGGTCATGAAGGCCGGCTCCTCGCTGGGCGCGGGGGCGATGGTGTTCATGGACGAGACCACCTGCATGGTCAACGTCTCGATGCGCCTCGTCGACTTCTATCATCATGAGTTCCTGCGGCAAGTGCTCGCCCTGCCGCGAGGGGACTTACTTCGAGTCCGACCTCATGCACCGGCTCGAACGCGGCCTGCTGAGCCTCACCGAGCTGGGCACCCTCGCCGACATCTGCGACAACATGGACGGCAAGTGCTTCTGCCCTCTCGGGGATACCGCCACGTGGTTTGTCATGTCCGCCTACAAGGCGTTCCGTGAGGAGTTCGAGGCGCACTGCGGGGCGGGTGGGTGTCCGGTGCGGATGGCCGGTGAGGAGGTGCTCGTGTGACTGTCCAGCCAGCACCTGCGCAACCCCCTCCCGACGACGGGCGTGTCACGGTCACCGTCGACGGGCGCGAGGTCCGGGTACCGCCGGGGACCCTGGTCCTCGATGCCGCCACGCAGGCGGGGGTGCACGTCCCCATCTACTGCGCCCACCCGAAGATGGAGCCGGTGGCGGTCTGTCGCATGTGCCTGGTCGAGATCGAGAAGATGCCGAAGCTCCAGCCCGCCTGCGCGACCGCGGTGCGGGACGGGATGGTGGTGCATACGCGAAGCCCACGGGCGGTGAAGGAGCAGGAGGGCGTGCTCGAGTTCCTCCTCCTCAACCATCCCCTCGACTGCCCCGTCTGCGACCGCGGAGGTGAGTGCGATCTTCAGGACTTCACGCAACGGTACGGTCCCCAGACGTCGCGCTTCCCCATCACTGAGAAGGTGCACTTCGACAAAGCGCTCGCCCTCTCCGACAGGATCGAGCTCGACCAAGAGCGCTGCATCCTCTGCTGGCGCTGCACCCGCTACTACGAGGAGATCACCGGGGAGCGGGAGCTCGTTCTCCAGGAGCGCGGGGTCCACACCTTGGTCGCCACCTTCAACGGAGAGCCGCTCCGCTCCGAGTTCCAGGGCAACCTGCCTGAGATCTGCCCCGTCGGCGCGCTGACCCACATCAAGTACCGCTTCAAGGCGAGACCATGGGACCTGCAGCGCACCAAGTCCATCTGCCCGGAGTGCTCGTACGGCTGCAACCTCAACGTCGACAGCCGTGACTTCGAGGTGAAGCGCTTCACTTCCCGGGACAACCCCTTAGTCGACGACATGTGGCTCTGCGACCGCGGCCGCTACTCGTTCCCGCGCTGGAACGCCACGGACCGCATCCGCCGCCCGATGGTGGGGGCGCGCGATGAAGCCCCCATGCCGGTGACCGTCGAGGAGGCCGTGACCCGGGCCGCCGAGCAGCTCAGCGCGGCGCGGGAACGGAGCGGCGGGGGAGCCATCGCGGTGCTCTGCTCCGCGGAATGCACCAATGAGGAGTTGTGGCTCCTGCAGCGCATCGCCCGGGAGGCGCTGGGCACCTCCAACATCGACCACCAGCTCGAGGCCTTTCCCGGTCTCGCTCCAGAGGAGCACGGGCTGGGCATCGCCGAGATCGAGGAGTGCCGTGCCATCGCCGTCCTGGGCGCCGAACCGGAGCAGCACGCTCCCGTCCTGACGCTGCGCCTTTTCAAGGCGGCCACCAAGAAGGGGGTGGCGGTGCACCGGCTCGACCACGACGTCGACCCGGCGGCCGCGCTGGCGGACTTGGGAGGCGGGGAGGGAACGGTCGGGGTGATCGCCGATGAGTCCAACCGAGAGCGCGCTGCCCTGGTCGCCGCAGCCTTCACGGCGTCGGGGGCAACGGTCAAGCGGCTCACCGTCACCCGAGGCGTGAACGGCCGGGGCGCCAAGGATTTGGGGGTACTGCCCAACCTCCTTCCCGGCTACCGGCGCGCCCCTGTCGCGGGGAAAGGCGGGCGGGAGATTCTGGAGGCGGCGAGCGCGGGAGCGGTGACCGCCCTTCTCACCTTGAATGCCGCGGCCCTTCCGGCCGTGGGCGGCGACACCGACCTCCTCCGCCGCGCTCTGGGCCGGGCCGAGGCTGTGGTCGCCATCGAGAGCCGGCCGGGACCGGTCACCGAGAGCGCCACCGTGCTCATTCCCGGGCACAGCCTCATGGAGAAGATGGGAAGCGTCACCAACTGCGAGGGCCGGGTGCAGCGCATCCGGGCCGCTCTGCCTCCGGCCACGGCAACCCCCTCCGAGACCAGAGTGCTGAGCATGCTGGCCACCGCCCTCGGGGTCTATGGCTGGCCCGGTGATCCGGTGAGCATCCACCGCGAGATGGCCGCCGAGCTGGCGGAGTACGCGGCGGCGGGGAACGGCGGGCGAGCACTCTTCGCGGGAGTGCCCGCGTGATGCTCGCCGCCTGGTACGACTACTTCATCGGCCCTGACTTCTGGTGGGTGATCCTCGTCAAGGCGGTGCTCGTGCTCCTCATCCTGGCCACGATGGCCGCCTACCTCACCCTCGCGGAGCGCAAGGTGTCAGCCCGAATCCAGCTCCGCTATGGTCCCAACCGCGTCGGGCCGTTTGGTCTCCTGCAACCCGCGGCCGACGCGGTGAAGCTGATCTTCAAGGAGAACTCCGCGCCCGCGAACCGGGACAAGCTCCTCTATCTCGTGGCTCCCAGCCTCGCCGCCGCGGCCGCCATCCTCGCCTTCGCCGCCATCCCGATCTCGGGAGTGAACTGCATCGGCGGACCGGCGGTCGGACAGGCGGGGATGAGCTGCCCCTCCGGCTATGGGCTGCACTGGGACATCGTGCACATCAACGTCGGCCTTCTCTTCATCCTCGCCATCACCTCAATCGGCGTCTATTCGATCTTCCTGGGAGGTTGGTCCGCGAACAGCAAATACTCGCTGCTCGGCGGCCTGCGCTCCTCTGCTCAGCTCATCTCCTACGAGATGGCGGTGTCCTTCGCCCTCATCGGACCGGTGATCCTCGCCGGATCGCTGAACATGGAACAGATCGTCAGCAACCAGCAGCATCTCTGGTACCTCTTCCTCCAGCCGCTCGCCTTCGCCCTGTACTTCACGGGGGCGCTGGCGGAGACCAACCGGGCACCCTTCGACCTTCCGGAGGCGGACACGGAGCTCGTCGCCGGCTTTCATACCGAGTACAGCTCGATGCGGTTCGGCCTGTACTTCGTGGGTGAGTACATCAACATGGTCACCGTCGCCGCCATCGCCACCACACTCTTCCTGGGCGGGTGGCTCTCACCCTTCCCTACGGGCTGGATCTTCTTCGGTTACATCCCCGGCGTCCTCTGGTTCTTCATCAAGGTTTCATTGCTTCTCTTCGTCATGATGTGGGTGCGCTGGACCATCCCGCGCCTCCGCTATGACCGGCTCATGAATCTGGGTTGGAAGGTCCTTCTGCCCCTCGGCCTCGTCAACATCATGGTGACCGGCACCCTGGTCGCCCTGGGAGCCGCCTGATGTTCCGGGAGCTGGCCCAGGCGTTCGCCGTCACCCTGCGCAACATGACGCGCAGGCCCATCACGGTGCAGTGGCCGGAGGAGCAGAAGCCGGCGCCGCCGCGGCACCGGGGCCGTCACGTTCTTCACCGCTACGACAACGGGCTCGAGAAGTGCATCGGCTGCGAGCTCTGCGCCGCTGCCTGTCCGGTGGGCTGCATCTACGTCGGGGCTGCCGAGAATCCCAAGGATCATCCCATCAGCCCCGGAGAGCGCTACGCGGAGCGCTACGAGATCAATCTCATGCGCTGCATCTTCTGCGGCTACTGCGCCGAGGCCTGCCCCACCGAGGCGATCACGCTCGGACCCCGCTACGACCTCTCCGACTACCGCCGCGAGCGCACCGTCGTCACCAAGGCCGAGCTCCTCGAGGCCTGGCCCAACTTCGAACGGGCGCGGGGCCCAGCTTCCGCGGAGGGGGTCGGCGCCGATCAGCGCGGCCGCGAGCTCCTCGATCCGGGGGTCAGCCCGCGCGCCGGCTGGGAGGCGGCGCAGCGGGCCAGGGGCGAGGGCCCGGTCACCCCGGGGGCCCACGGCATCTCCGCCCACCCTCCGTCGGTCACTGAGCCGGCACCGCGCTCGAGGCCGGGAGAGGCTCGGTGAACGGCCTCTTGGGGGCGCTCCTTATCCTCGTGGCCGTCTCCGGGCTGGGGGTCGCCTTCTCCCCGCAGACGATCTACTCGGCACTCTCCCTGGTTGTCACCGTCGGCCTTCTGGCCGTCATCTTCCTGGTGCTCAACGCCCAGTTCCTCTTTGCCGTTCAGCTCATCGTCTACGCCGGGGCGGTGATGGTGCTCTTCGTCTTCATCATCGCCCTCCTCGACCCGGCGTCCGAGGATCGCCCCAGTGTTCGGGATCCCCGTTTCATCCTTGGCGGCTTGGCGGTAGCAGCCATCTGCGCAGCGGTTTTCATCGCAGCGCGCAACGGCATCACTTACACCACCTCCTGCACGGCACAGGCGGCCGCGTGCATGCACGGAGCGCAGGTTGGAGCTGCGGACAACCCGTATTCCACCTTCGGCTTCCCGGTGGGGGCCGTGAATCAGGCGGGCAACGTGCAGACGGTCGCGAACCAGCTCTTCCGGACTTTTGTTCTCCCCTTCGAGATCACCTCCATGCTCCTCCTCGTCGCTGCCGTCGGCGCCGTGTACCTCACCCGCCGAACCGGAGGTATCCGGCCTCCCCGAGAGCATGCGCGGCCCCGCCCCGCGGAGCTTCCCGAGGAGAGAGCCGGGGAGCCGCCGCTCGTGGGGGCCGAGCGCTGATGCTCTCCCAGGGCATGTTTCCATACATTCTCCTCACCGCGGGGTTCCTCTTCACCCTCGGAGCCCTGGGCGTGCTGATTCGTCGCAACCCGCTGGTCGTCTTCATGTCGATTGAGCTGATGCTCAACGCGGTGAACCTCGCTCTCGTCGGTTACAGCCGTTTCCTTAACAGCCAGGAGGGGCAGGTCTTCGCCTTCATGGTGATCATCGTCGCAGCCGCCGAAGTGGTGGTCGGGCTCGCCCTCATGACCCGCGTCTTCCGACTCGGACGAGAACTCGATATCGACGACCTCGATGAGATGAGCCGGTGAGCGCGTCGACGATCTCGGCGCTCGCCATCGCTGTCCTCCTCCTTCCCCTCGCCGGCAGTGCGGTCTGCGGTTTTCTGGGAGCGCGGCTTGGCCGCGGTTTCGTCAACTGGGCCGGCAACGTGTTCATCGCCGCAGCCTTCGTGGTGAGCGTGATCCTATTCGTCGAGGTGCTCAGCGCCCCGTCCGGGCACCAGTCGATCACCGTCACCATGTGGAACTGGATCGACCTGGGGAGGGGCAACCTCAGCGTCTCCGTCAACGTCACCGTCGACGCCCTGTCGGTGCTGATGCTGCTGGTGATCACCGGGGTCGGATCACTCATCCACGTCTACTCCATCGGCTACATGGAGCACGACGACGGTGTCGCTCGCTTTTTCAGCTACATGAATTTCTTCATCTTCGCGATGGAGCTGCTGGTTCTTGCCGCGAACCTCGTCATCCTCATCGTGGGTTGGGCCGGAGTGGCCCTGGCGAGCTACCTGCTGATCGGGTTCTGGCACGAGCGGCCCAGCGCCGTGGTTGCCGCTCGCAAGGCCATGATCACCCAGATCATCGGCGATGTCGCCCTGGTTATCGCCGCCTTCCTCCTCTTCCTCAACGTGGCGACGCCCGCTGGCGCGCACCTCTACACCTTGAACCTGCCCCAGATCTTCGCCAATGTCTCGTCCCTCGGTTCGGGCAGCGCTCTCCTCACGCTGATCTGCATCCTTCTGGCCATTGGCGGGTTTGCCAAGTCGGCACAGTTCCCTCTCCATACCTGGCTCCCGGACGCTATGGAGGGGCCGACGCCGGTGTCAGCGCTCATCCACGCGGCCACCATGGTGACGGCGGGCGTCTATCTCATCGCCCGGTTCCATCCGCTCTTTGACCGCGCTCCGGTGGCGGCGGGGATGGTCGCGGCGGTGGGCATGGGAACCTCCCTCATGGCCGGCATCATCGCCCTGAGCCAGATCGACATCAAGCGGGTAATTGCCTACTCGACGATGTCGCAGATCGGTCTCATGATCTTCGCCGTCGGCATCGGCGCCTACATGGCGGGGATGTATCACCTCGTCATCCACGCCTTCTTCAAGGCTCTCCTCTTCCTCGCCGCCGGCAACGTCATTCACGCCCTCCACGACGAGCAGGACATCCGGGCCATGGGCGGACTGCAGGCGCGGATGCGGCTCACCGGCCTCAGCTTCCTGGTGGGCTCGCTGGCGCTCGGGGGCTTCCTCTTCGGCGGCATGTTCTCCAAGGAGGGTCTACTCGGCTTTGGCATCCAGAATGGCCCGGCCGCTCCGGCGCTCTATGCGGCGGGCGTCTTCGTCAACATCCTCACTGGCCTCTACGCCTTCAGGCTCTACGGAGTCGTCTTCCAGGGCGAGCCACGCACCGGACGAGTTCTCACCGTACGCGAGTCGCGGAAGGTGATGCTGTTCCCCGTGGTCACCCTCGCCGCCCTCTCCGTCCTCGCCGGGTGGATCCTGCAGTGGCCGATCAAGGTACTCGGCTTCCAGCCCATCTTCGTCGATCAGTTCCTCGGACCCGTCTTCCATTCGCCGGCCAGCGGGATGCTGGCGAGGGCTCCCAACGCCGGTCTCGGCGCCATCGGCTTCGTCATCGGCGTGCTGATGAGCGTTATCGGGATCGGGGCCGCGATCCGGATCTGGGTCCGCCGCGAGCTGGACACGAGAACGTGGTTCGCGCGTCCGGTGCTCCGCTGGCTGCCCCGACTCTCGTACAACAAGTTCTACTTCGACGAGCTCTATGACGCCATGCTGGTGCGACCTGTTCGCTCCTTGGCCCGGGGGCTCCGGCGGATCATCGAGCCGGTGGTGATGGACGGCTGGATACGTGGCGTCACCGGGGTTGCCAGCGATTTCAGCACCGCCTTCCGCACCGCCCAGAGCGGATTGATCCGGGATTACGCCTCGTACATGGTGCTCTTCGCGGTCATCTTCACCGTCGCCGTGATGATCGCCGCCGAGGTGGCTCGATGAAGGCTGCTCGATGAACGGCTATCCCTGGCTCACCACCATCATCCTGGTGCCGGCGGCAGGAGCCGTCCTCCTTCAGGTGATTCCCCATCGAGCCGCCACGCTGATCAAGGCGGTGACCGTCTTCGCCGCCATTGCCGAAGCCGTGCTGGTGGGAATGGCCGTCTACAACGTGGCGAGCACCGCGGCACCGGCGGGCTGCCCCACGGGGTTGGTGTGCGGGGGGCCCGAGGCCCTGCCGATGCATCTCCAGGAGTACGCGAACTGGATCCCCGCCATCGGAGCCTCCTACCACCTGGGCATCGACGGGGTGTCGGCCTGGATTCTCGCCCTCAACGCCGGCGTCTTCCTGCTGGGTGCGCTCTTCATATCGCGAAGGAGCACGGAGCGGCTCAAGCTCTTCTGCGGACTGCTCCTCCTCAGTGAGACGGCCATCGCCGGGGTTCTCCTGAGCCTCGACCTTCTCCTCTTCTACCTTTTCTGGGAAGGGATGCTGATCCCGCTCTACTTTCTTCTCGGCTTCTACGGCGGCGAAAACCGGGGGCGGGCGACCATCAAGTTCGTGGTCTACACCGTGGCGGGCAGCCTGCTCATGCTCGTGGCCATCATCTACCTCCACTTCCAAGCCCTTGGAGCGGGGGTGAACACCTTCGACCTCGAGACCCTGCTGCGCGTGGTCCCGGTGGCGCAGACGCCCGTCCCGCTACCCTTCAGCAGCATCCCCACTCTCACGCCAATCCAGTGGGCGTTCCTCGCCTTCGCCGCAGCCTTCGCCATCAAGCTTCCCATCGTTCCTTTCCACACCTGGCTCCCCGACCTCTACGAATCGGCTCCGGCGGCGACCCTGGTGTTCTTCGCCGGAGTGGTGAGCAAGATGGGCGCCTACGGCTTCATTCGCTTCGGGATCACTCTCTTCAGCGGTCCCGTCCACCAGATCCAACCCGCGCTCGTCGCGCTCGCCATCCTGAGCATCCTCTATGGCGCCCTCATGGCTCTCAGCGAGAACGACATCAAGCGCATCGTCGCCTACGCGAGCATCTCCCACCTCGGTTTCATCGCCCTCGGCATCTTCAGTCTCAACCAGAACGGAATCAACGGCGCGGTGATCCAGATCGTCAACCACGGCATCATCATCGCTGCCCTCTTCCTGATCGCCGAGATGATCGAGCGGCGCACCGGCACCCGCGACCGCCGCGAGCTCGCCGGGCTCGAAGGGAGGATGCCGTGGCTCTACTTCTTTTTCCTGGTGGCGACCCTGGCCGGTCTCGGCCTGCCCGGCACCAACAGCTTCGTCGGCGAGTTCACCATCATGCTGGGCGCCTTCCAGTACTTCTGGCTGCTGGCGGTGCTGGCCGGCGGCGGCGTGGTGGTGGCCGGCTGGTACATGTTCCGGCTCCATCAAGGCCTCATGCATGACCCGGCCACGCCGCGCACCGAGGGGGTGCGCGACCTGCGCATCGGTGAGGGGCTCCTCCTCGCTCCGCTGGCGGGCCTGATGATCTTCCTCGGCGTCTATCCCCACCCCGTCGGCGCTGTCTCCTCACGGGCCGTACCCGCCTATGTGACGCTCGCCGACGCCAGCCAGAGTGCGTCCAGCGCGGATGTGGTGACGCCGGGGGCGGCGGGGACGAGCCTCGCCGCGGTTCCGGCGGACAGGGCCACGACAAGGACGGTGCGGCCATGAGCCTCGTCGCCGGCATCCCGCTCGCGACGGCCACCCCGGGAGGCGCCGACCTCATCGGCCTTCTTCCAGAGGTGGTGACCGCCGCCGGATTCCTCCTCCTCATGCTGCTCGATCTGGTCGTCACCGCTGCCCGGCGCACCTGGCTGGCGCCGGTCACCGTTCTTGTCCTCTCCGCCGCGCTCGGCCTCAGCGTCTGGGGTTGGTTTGACGCCGGTCCGGGAGGGCGCACCGTCTACTTTGGAGCCCTCGCCTACGACCGTCTATCGATGTTCATCAACGTCGTCGTGCTGGTCTCGAGCATCATCACGACGGTCATCAGCCCCGGGTACCTCAACCGCCGCGGCCTCCATTTCGGGGAGTACTACGCGCTGCTCCTCGCGGCGACGGTGGGGATGATGCTCCTTGGCGGGGCGACGAGCCTCATGGTGATCTTCCTCGCCATCGAGCTCCTCTCCATCGCTCTCTACATCCTGAGCGGCTTCTCGCGCGATGAGGAGCGCTCCCAGGAGGCGGCGGTCAAGTACCTGCTCCTCGGCTCCTTCGCGTCCGCCTTCATGCTCTTCGGGATGGCCCTCGTCTACGGAGAGAGCGGACACACGCAGCTGGAGTTGATCGCCGCCGCGATGGCCCGGTCGCGGCCCTTCGATCCGCTCCTCGTCGGCGGGATCATCCTGATCTTCGTCGGCTTTGCCTTCAAGGTAAGCGCCGCCCCCTTCCACTTCTGGACCCCCGACGTCTACCAGGGCGCGCCCACGTCGGTCACCGCCTTCATGAGCGTGGCGACCAAGGTCGCCGCCTTTGCCGTCCTGATCCGGGTCTTCGACTACACATTCGCCAGCTACGCCTCCCGCTGGAGCGCAATCCTCATCGCCGTCTCCATCATCTCCATGGTGGTCGGCAATCTCGCCGCCCTCACCCAGAGCAGCGTCAAGCGCATGCTGGCGTATTCGGGGGTCGCCCAGGCTGGCTACATCCTCATCGGGGTGGCGGTGGGGGTGGCCACCCCTCTCGGGGTGCAGGGGGCGCTGTACTATCTCGCCGCCTACACCGTGACCAACCTCGGCGCCTTCGCCGTCGTCGCGCTGATGAGTGGCCGGGGCGAGGACCTGGACAGCTACGACCACCTCCGCGGCCTCTGGTACCGCCGCCCCTACGTCGCGGTCGCCCTCGGATTCTTCCTCCTCTCCCTCGGCGGGTTCCCGCTCACCGCCGGCTTCTTCGGCAAATTCTTCGTCTTTGCGGCCGCCATCGCCGCGCACAATGTCGCCCTCGCCCTGTGGGGGATCGGGACCAGCGCGCTCTCCGTCTTCTACTACCTGCGCGTCGCCCTCCTCATGTGGCAGCGGCCGGCGGAGGAGGCGGCGCCCTATCCCTGGCCGCGCACCGGCATCGCGGGGGGGAGCGTCATCTTCGCCACCGCGGCGGGGACCCTGCTCCTGGGGACGGCTGTTCCCCTCGTCTTCACGGTCGCCCAACTGGCTCAGGTCGGCACCCTGCCAGGGCCGACATAGCGCCTTCCGGTCCGGCCCGCTGGGAGCGGAGATCCCTCTATACTCACGGCGCCCTTGGGGCGGAGCGACGATGCGGAGGTGAGTGGTGAGCGGCCCCGATCCGGGTTCGGCCCTCAGAAACTTCAGGGAGTACGACGCCGGCCTCCTCACCAAGCTGCATTTGGCGCTGGCCAACACCGCCATCAGGGCGCGAACCCGATCGCCCTGCTGCGGTCATCCCGGGGAGCCCGGCTGTTGAATGACCGCTCCCGGGTCCGGTTCGGGCCCTCACCGGCATTCCACCCGGCATGGCGCCCCGCATCGCCACTGAGGGGCCGGCGGCCAGGGACGTCACCGCCCGTCGATCCCTGCCTGATCGCCGGGGTGTGTCAGCGGCTGACCAGGGCCGACACCATGCTGTTCAGCGCTGCCACGAGCCGTCCCGCCGGGTCCGCGACGCCGTGCCGGGCGGCCAGGGCGGCCAGCGCGGGCGGGTTGGCCGGGTATTCTGCGCGCCAGCCGCGGGGCTCGGCGACGGGAAGGTCGCGCACCGGCTGCACGACCCGTATGGCGCGGACCAGGTAGGCACGATCGGCATCCGCCAGGGGGGCGTCGCGGATGATCTCAGCGAGCCCACCGTAGCGGCGGATGAGCTGGGCGGCGGTCCCCGCGCCCACGCCGCGCAGACCAGGAAGCCCGTCCGAGGGGTCGCCGCGAAGGATCGCGAAGTCCGCGTAACGCCGGCCGGGGATGCCATAGCGCCGCTCCACCTCGGCTTCGTCGACCATGGTGAGCCCCGTCCTCTCCGGGTAGAGGACGCGAACTCGGGGATCCTCGACGAGAGCAAAGAGATCCCGATCCCCGCTCACCACCTCGATACAGCCGCGGCAGAGCGTGCTCCAGGTCGCGATCACGTCCTCGGCCTCGTGATCGGGGGCGCCCACCGCCTCCACACCGATGGCCTGCAGGACGTCCATGATCACCGGCATCTGCGGCTCCAGGTCAGGTGGGACGGGCTCCGCCACCCGGTGCGCCTTGTAGCTGGGGATGAGCTGGACCCGCCAGTCCGGACGCCAGGACACGTCGGTGGCGATGGCGATTCTCGCCGGCCGCCGCTCGGCGACGAGGCGAGCCAGGCTGTCGAGAAAGCCTCGCACCGCGTTGATCGGACGCCCATCGGGGGAGTGCACGCTGCGGGGGACGCCATAGAAGGCGCGGAAGATCAGGCTTGATCCGTCGACCAGCAGCCAGTCGCAGGTCACGTCCGTCGAGCCTGGGGACCAGCCATTTCGGGCCACTCTACTCGGCGGGCGGCTGCAGCCCGCGGGCCGCTACATGCGCGCTCCAGGGCTCGCCGCCGCCTGCCGGGGAAGGCAGCGGTCGAGGGTGCGCAGGAGGACGCCGACCCGGATCGGTTTCGTGAGGTATTCCGCGGCCCCCAGACCGAGAAGCCGCTGTCGCTGGCGGGGCGTGGCGTCGGCGGAAAGGACGACCACGGGAATGGCGGCAGTGTCGGGGTCCGCGGTGAGGCGCCGCACCACCTCGGCGCCCTCCATGTCGGGGAGATGGACGTCGAGGAGAATGAGGTCGGGCCGGTTCTGGCGAGCCAGCTCGAGAGCCATCCTGCCCTGGATGGCGGTGACGAGGCGGATGCCGGGACGCCGCGCCAGGATCCCCTCGACGAGGTCAACGTTCGACAGGTTGTCCTCGACGTAGAGCACGAGGCCGGTCGGCCCGCCGCCCTGCGCCCCCTGGTCGTCCGCGCCGACGGAGGCGACGGCGAGTGGCTGGGGCGCGGCGGCAGGCAACTCGACCCAGAAGGTGCTCCCTGATCCCGCCTCGCTCTGGACCCCGATGCTGCCACCCATGGCCTCAACGAGCGACTTGGAGAGGGTCAGGCCCAATCCCGTTCCCTCGACGTCCGAAGCGGCGGCGGAAAGCCGCTCAAAGGGGGCGAAGAGCCGCTGCAGGTCCTCGTCGCTCAGGCCGATCCCGGTGTCGGCAACGGCGATACGTCCTCTCCCTCCCTCCGCTCGGCTGGCGCTGATCTCCACCCGCCCCTGCCGCCGGTTGTATTTCACGGAGTTCGTGACGAGGTTGAGAAGAACCTGCTGGAGCCGCTGGCGATCGGCCTGGACGGTGAGCTCGGCGGCTGCCTCCGCGACCTCGAGGCGGACATCGCGCTCGGCCGCCATCGGCCGCACCAGATCGACGACCTCGTAAATCACGCCGGCCACGCCCACCGGCTCGGGTGAGAGGCTCAGACGTCCCTCTTCGATGCGGGAGATGTCGAGGATGTCGTTGATCAGGGCGAGGAGATGGTCGCCGGCCTTGAGTATGGTGCGGAGATGTCGCTTCTGCCTCTCCTTCAGCTCTTCGAGGAGGAGGAGCTCGGCGAAGCCGATCATGGCCGTGAGGGGGGTGCGCAGCTCGTGGCTCATCCGGGAGAGGAACTCGCTCTTGGCCCGGCTCGCCTCCTCGGCGAGGTCGCGGGCGTGGCGCATCTCCGCCGCGGTCTGCGCAGCCATCTCCGACACCCGCACCCGGTCGAGGGCGATGGTCACAGAGGCGGCGTAGGCCTGCAGCCACTCCGTCTCCTCGCGCCCCGGCCTGGGAGCGAGAGGGGAGGCGATGACGATGAGGAAGCCCGGCCCAGCATCGATAGCGAGCCGTTGGACCATGGCTCTTCGACCGCGGGGGCCGATCCTGACGATGGACGAAGCCTTCTCGCCCACCCGCTTCGAGGTGACGATGGTCCAGGCCTCTGCCTCGCTCATCCCCTCGACGGCGAGGATCACATCACCGCTGTCGGCGACAAGGCCTCCGCTGCCCCCGACGATTCGAACCGCCCACGTGAGCGCCCGGCGGGCGAGGGTCGTTCGGTCCGGGCTGAAGAGGAGGAGATCGTGGGTTGCCCGCGTCAGTTGTTCCTGCTCCTGCTGGCGCCAGCGGCGACGGCGACCGGGCGGGGCCATGAATCCCATGGCGAAGAGGGGGGTGCAAACGAGGACCAGCGCCTCCAGGCCGACCGAGATGGCCACATCATGGAAGCGGCTCAGGACGAGCACGTCGAGGACGACGACCAGGGCCAGGACGAGATACCCGCTGGCGATCGAGCGCAGCTGAGCACGCTGCAGCAGGGGGAGGGTCGCGGACACGCGGAAAAGTCGGTAGGCGGGCTCCAGCACGCTGAGGCACCAGGCGGCGATGAGGACGTCGCCCGCCGCCAGCTGCAGGGGGGTAGGGGAAGCGCCCGCCGCGGGCAGGCCCGAGGCGCCAGCGAGCGCCGCGGCGCTCGCGAGCCCGGCGGTGGCCACCACGACACCCCACAGCGGCAGCCGCACCATCGCGTTGCGGTAGAGAAGCATCGCCGCCGCGGAGAGCACGAAGAGGGCGATGATCACGGAGCGCTCGATGAGAGGGTGGCCGACGACAGGCGCAAGAGGGGTGCCCAGTACGACGAGCCCGAGGCTGCCGAGGGCCGCGGCGAGGTAGGTGCTGCGGCGCCCTCCGCCGCGGAGGCGGTCGAGGACGGCGAGGAGGCCGACGCCCAGGAAGGCGGCGGCGATGGCGAACTCCAGTCCGGTGAGAGCTTCCCTCATGGCGAAGCGTGCCCCCCCTCGATGCGGCAGAGCCTCATCGGTCTTCGGCGAGCCATGGTCCGGGCGCCCTCATTGTGCACGGCGGGAGGGCGGATGGTCGCATCTCGCGGAAGTGAGAGCACACTCTACGAACGCCGCGAGGAGCCTGGATCATGCAGATTGGGCGCTTGGATGCGGGTGCCGGCCCCCTGGGCGCAGCGCCGCAGTGGTGCGTCCTCCCGGCCGTCAGCGAGGACGACCTCGGCCACGCCACCCTCCAGGGCGCGCCGCGCCGCCAACACCTTGACGCGGACGCGGCCGTGGGCGAGGGAAAGGTAGTCGTCGACCCGGTCGGCTGCGATGCGCGCGACCAGGCTCTCGTCGTCCTCCGGGTCGCGGAGGAGGCCGGGGGCGCTCATGAGGATCCAGAGCCGCCGGGCGCCGAGAGCTACGGCCACCTCGGCGGCGAGCCGGTCGCCGTCGACGTTGATGGCCGTGCCGTCGCGGGTGATCGCCGGCGGGGTCAGCACCGGGAGGCGGCCGGAGGCGAGGAGAAGCTGGAGGAGGGACGGATCCACCACCTCGATGGAGCCCGCATGGTCGCCGTGGAGGACCTTGATCCGGCCGTTTTCGATGACGCGGATGTCAGCCCTCCGCCGGCCGAGGGCGATGCCGCCGTCCATGGCGGAGATTCCCACAGCGTCGGCTCCCCGCCGGCGCAACACCTCGACGAGCCTCTTGTTGACCAGGCCGCAGTAGGCCATGAGGAAGTGGTCCATGCTCTCCCTGTCAGTGAACCGAGAGAGCTCGCCGCGGGGCGATGTCACCATCCACGGCGGGTGCCCGAGAGCGGTTGCGATCCGGTCGAGCTGGCGGTGGGCGCCATGCACCACCACGAGCGGATCGGGGAAGGCAGCGACCTCGTCGAGCAGCCCGGCGATAGCGTCGATGTCGAGACTACCGCCGACCTTGAGGATGGTAAGGCCGGTGGGGGTCACAGCGGGTAGATGGGCGTGCCTTCCAGCCCCATGGTCTCAGGGAAGCCGAAGCGGACGTTGGCGGCTTGCACGGCCTGGCCGGCGGCGCCCTTCACCAAGTTGTCGATGGCCGCCGTGACGACGAGGCGGCGCGAAGTCGGGTCGCGGCTGAAGCCGATGTCGCAGCGGTTGGTCCCGGCCACGAGTTCGGGGATCGGGATGACGGTGCACACCGTGAGCCTGCTTGACGATGTTGAGGAAGGCTTCTCCGCTGACGGCGGTGCGCAGGATGCGCCACACCTCCCTCTCCTCGAGAGGCTCGCGCAGCCACAGATGGGCGGTGACAAGGATGCCGCGCACCGCCTCCACGGAGGTGACACTGAGGCCCAGCTCAGCGAGGTCACCGAGACCACGGAGCTCCTGGAGGATCTCGGCGGTGTGCCGGTGCCCCACCGGGGCGAAGCTGTGCATGGCTCCACTGCGCTGGGGGTGGTGGGAGCTCGGGGTCGGTTCGGATCCGGCTGCGGAGGAGCCGATGAGAGCGTCGATGACGATGGGAGCGGCGCCATTCACGATCCCCGCCCGAAGGAGCGGCGCCAGCGCCAGAACGGCCGCCGTCGCCACGCACCCGGCCACGCAGATGCGATCGCTGGCGTGGAGAGCGTCGCGATGCAGCTCGGCGATGCCGCTCGTGAAGCTGCCGAGAAGGTCGGGGCGGGGGTGATCCCAGCCGTACCAGCGTGGGTAATCGCCGGGGTCGTGCAGACGGAAGTCGGCGGAGAGGTCGACGAGGACGGGAGCGAGGGAGCGGATGGCGTCGATGTGGGGTGCGGTCTCGCCGTGGCGCTGCGCGGAGAAGATGACATCACTTGCCTGAAGGTCGCCCCGTGCGCTGAAGCGGAGGTCGCTGATCCCCCGAAGGTGCGGGTGCGCGCTGGTCACCGGCTTCCCCTGGAGACGCTCCGAGGTGACCTGAGTCACCCGCATGTTGGGATGACCGGCGAGGAGACGAAGCAGCTCGCCTCCCGCGTACCCCGCCGCGCCGATGACGGTGGCGCGAACCGGTGGGGGAGGGGAGGGAACTCATGAAGCCAGCTCGCCCAGCGCAGAGGTCAGGACATCGGTGGCTCGCTCCAGCTCCGAGATGTCGACGGACTCCTCGGGAGTGTGGTCGAGATGGGAATCCCCGGGCCCGTAGGCGGCAGCCGCGCAACGCCAGCGTGGCACGAGGAGGTTCATATCGGAAGTTCCCGTCTTCACCTTGTGGCGGGGGGCCGCACCCTGGCGGCGGATAGCGCGGGCCAAGGCATGGGCGAGGCGAGTGTCACGCGGTGTGTGCACCGCAGCGACGGCGAACTGCACCAGGAGCTCGGCGTCACCGCGCCGCGAGTCGAGCCAGTCGACGATGCTTTCGACCTCCAGCTCCGGGGGAAGGCGGAGCTGGAAAGAGGCCGAGGCGCTCTCGGTCAAGCCGGTGCTGATCACATCCAGCGCAGTCACCCGCAGGTCGGCCCGGTGGAAGGAGGTGCAGCCTCGGTTGCGCTCCTCGAGCTCCATCTGCAGCCGTGCCACGAGGCGGATGAGGCGGTCGCTCACCGTGGCCTGCGGAGCGGCGCGGTGGCGCAGCGCATCCTCCAGCCGGAACCTCGCGCGGACAATGCCACGGTAACCGACGGTCAGCGAGTCCCAGCCACTCGGCTCGAGGATCAGAAGTTGAGCCGGAGCGGGCCGCATCGCCGCCTGGCGGGCGCCTCGCGAGTCTCCCTCCTCGTCGACGCAGCCGAGGACAGTGAAGCGGCTCCCACCGTCACGCCGCTGCCGCACCACGGCGGCAATGGCGGCGGCGAGCGGGCCCTTGGCATCGACGGCGCCGCGACCGTGGATGCGACCGCCCTCACACCTCGGCGCGATGCTGCCCGGAACCGTGTCAAGGTGCCCGAGGAGCATCACCTCGTGAGGGCCGTCCCCCCATGCGGCGACGACGTTTCCGGCGGGGTCGATATCGACGTCGAAGCCGAGGCCGGCGAGTTGCTCGCGCAGAGCCCCGGCAAGCCGCCACTCACTCCCTGTGGGACTCGGGATGGAGAGCATCTCGAGGAGGAGCTCCGACGTCGCGGGTATGGCGGAGGTCATCGCCGGCATGCTCACGACGCTTCCCTCATGGCGGTCACCCGGTGCGCCAAGGCCAGCACGTGGTCGGCGATGCGACCAGGGATGTCGACGCCCGTCGTCTCGATGCTGTTGCGAAATTCCATGGTGTGGTTCACTTCGGAAACGAGCAGCTCACCGTCCCTCCGCTCCAGAAGATCGATGGCCAGGACGCCACCGCCCATCGCCTCCGCGGCGGCCCGCGAGAGGCGGTCGATCTCCGCGGACACCGGGCAGTTGAAGGCCCTTCCACCGCGCGCGGTGTTGGTGATCCAATGCTCCGACTCCCGATAGATGGCGCAAATCGTCTCGTCGCCGACGACGAAGCTGCGGATGTCTCGCCCCGGCTTATCGACATGCTCCTGGAGGTAGTAGACATTGTCCTGGGCGGTGCCGAGATGCTGCTTGTGATCGAGAACCGCCTCGGCGGCATCGCGATCATTGATTCGCGCCACCATCCGACCCCAGGAGCCGACCGGGGGCTTGACGACGACGGGGTAGCCGATATCTTCGATGGCTCGCAGGGCAGCCTCACGACTGAAGGCGACCTGGGTTCGAGGGATGGGCAGGTGGCGACCGGCCAGAGCCGCGCTGGTCGCCACCTTGTCGCCGCAGGTCGCAACCACCGCTCCGGTGTTGACGGTTGCCATTCCCCCCGCCTCGAGAATCCGCAGGGCGGCGATGGCTCGCGACTGGCTGAGACTGCGGTCCAGGACGACATCCCAGTGCAGCGGGCTGGCGCACACGGCCAGCACCACCTCACCGTCTACGATGCGCTCCGGCTCCACGCCGCGCTGGGCGAAGGCCTGGAAGATCAGCCTTTCCTCGACCCTGACGCGCGAGCACAGGATTCCGATCCGGACCGCCGGCCTCGGGGATGGGGCTGTCCCGACGGCGCCTGACGTCATTCCCCCCAGTCCTCCTCCTCAGGTGGCGCCACCTGGAGGTGGGGCGGGGCGAGGCTGCGCACCTCGAGGTCGGCGCCGCATTCCGTGCAGGTCAGGATCTCGCCGATCTCGGCGTCTTTGCCGATCACCACGTCGGCGTCGCATTCGGGACACAGAGCGGTGTTGGAAATGGCCATCAGATCACCTCCTCGATCGCTGCCCAGCCGCGGCTCTTGATGAGCTCCACAAGGGAGCCGGCTTCGCTGATGCAACGCGCCACCGCCGAGGGGGGCTCGCCGTGGAAGATCCGGGCGTGCGCGACGATGGTGCCCCGATCGATGTCGACCTCTACGACATCACCGTCGGCGACCTCGTCGTACAGGTCGCGACAGCGGATCACTGGGAGGCCGAGATTGACGGCGTTGCGATAGAAGATGCGGGCGAACGAGCGAGCTATGACAGCGCTGACCCCGGCCTCCCGGATGGCCAGTGGTGCGTGCTCTCGTGAGCTGCCACACCCGAAGTTCGTGCCGGCGACGATGACATCGCCGACGTGCACCATCTCGGCAAACTCCGGGCGGTGCTCGATGAAGCAGGCTCGGGCGAGCTGGTGGGGATCGGTGGTGAGGTTGTAGCGGCCGGGCATGATGGCGTCGGTGGAGATACCGTCGCCGAACCTGAAGACGCGGGCCATCACCGCACTCCCCTGGGGTCGGCGATGGCTCCGGCGAGCGCTGACGCCGCCGCGACCGCTGGATTGGCGAGGTAGATGTCGGCATCGGGGCTCCCCATCCGCCCCGGGTAGTTGCGCATGCTGGTGGAGAGGGCGGTCTCTCCCGGTCCGAGGGTGCCGTGCTGGCGGCCGAGGCAGGGGCCGCAGCCAGCCGCCATCACCACAGCGCCGGCGCGGACGAAGGTGTCGATGTAGCCGCGCTCCAGCGCGGAGACATAGACGCCGCGACTTCCGGGCACGATGATGGTGCGAGTCTCGGGGTGTACCTGGCGGCCGTCGAGGATGGCCGCGGCGAGGGCCAGGTCTTCGATGCGCCCGTTGGCGCAGCTGCCGATGAACACCTCGTCGAGGTGGGTGCCGGCGAGCTCAGAGAGCGGGTGCACATTGTCGATCTGAGGTGGCGCCGCCACCTGGGGTTCGAGCGCTGCGGCGTCGACCCCCAGGACGTCGAGGTAGCGCGGATGGCGCGGCCCCAGCTCGCCGCCGTCGGCGAGCCCGAGATAGGCCCAGGTCGCCGCATCCACCTCGCAGAGCCCGCACTTGGCGCCGAAGTCCACGGAGAGGTTGGCGAGAGTCAGCCGTTCCGATATTCCCATGGCGCTGACGGCTGATCCCGCCCACTCCACGGCGAGGTAGTTGGCGCCCTCCGCTCCAAGGCGTCGAATCAGGTGCAGCGCGACATCCTTGGCCTGGACGCCGCGAGGAAGTGCGCCCTTCACCTCGATGCGCAGCGTCTCGGGGACGAGGAACCACGATCGACCGGTGGCCATCGTGACGCCGATGTCGGTGGAGCCCATTCCGGTCGCAAAACACCCCAGCGCCCCATACGTGGTGCTGTGGGAATCGGCGCCCACCACGATGCCGCCGGGTCGCACGAACCCCCGCTCCACCATCACGATGTGGCAGATGCCCTCGGCGAAAAGGTTGCGCACGCCGTGCTCGGCTGCGAAGTCGCGGATGCGACGATGCAGCTCACTGGCGGCCACGCTGTTGGAGGGGAAGACGTGATCAAAGCTGAACACGGTTCTCTCCGGGCTCCAGAGTGGCATACCGAGATTCCGGAAAGCGTCGATGGCGAGGGGTCCCGTGACATCGTGAGCCATGACCGCGTCGACCTCGGCCACCACCGTGTTGCCGGCCCGGACGGTCCGCCCGAGGCGGCGGCTCAGAATCTCTTCGACAAGCGTGCCCATGGTGATCGGTGCTCCTTCTCAGCAGATGCTTCTCAGGCGAGGGCTGGCCATGCGCGCAGCACAGCGTCCACCGCCCTCTCATCGAGGGGAGCCAGGTCGGCGAGTCGCTTGATCTCGGCGGTCGCCGCCGCAATCTGCTCGTCGTCGAGGCTCAGGCCGAGCGATATAGCCCGGGAACGAATGGCGTGGCGACCCACCAGACGATGACCGTGCAGGATCCGCCGGCTGAGCCCGAAGCGCTCTGGGCGAAGCACCTCGTAGCTGCGCGGGTCGTGCAGAACTGCGTTGGTGTGCAGGCCGGCCTTGTGGGTAAAGGCGAACTGAGCGGTGATCGGGGCGTTGAAGGGCACAGCGATGCCCAGCATGCCAGCGAGGCGGGCGTCAAGTGCCGGAAGCCGATCGAGGCGATACCCCTCAACGAGCTCTGGTGCCACGGTGCAGACGCGAGCGACGAGTCCGGAGAGCGAGGCGATGCCGTTGCGCTCGCCGATGCCCAGTACGGTGGTGTCGACGTGAGTGGCTCCGGCCTCGAGGGCGGCCAGGGCATTCGCCACCGCGCAGCCCGTGTCATTGTGGCCGTGGAACTCGATGTCGGCACGGACCTCCCGTCGCAAGGCTGACATCAGCTCCTCCACCTGGCGCGGAGTGGCAATGCCCACGGTGTCGGCCACACCCACTCGATCGGGACGGCACGCATCGACAGTGCGATAGACGGCGAGGATCTCGTCCCTATCGCTGCGGAAGGCATCCTCGCAGCTGAAACGGACCTCGCGTCCCGCGCGGCGGACGTGCTCCACCACCGCGCAGGCCGCCTCGGCGATCTCCGCAAGGCTTTGCCCATGGCTCGCCCGGCGGAGCACGTCGGAGGTCGCGAAGAGGACGTTGATTCCGTCGACCCCGCAGTCGAGCGCCCGGTCGACGTCGTCGATGCGACAGCGGGTGTGGGTGAGGATGCGTGCGCGCGGCCGCGCCGCCACCGCCATCCGGAGATCCGCCGCCGACTGGGGCGATGCCGCGGGCGAGGTCATCTCGATGTATTCGACCCCGAACGCGTCCAGGCTGGCGACGAGCTCCAGCTTCTGCTCGGTGCTGAAGTGGGCTCCGGCGAACTGCTCGCCCTCACGAAGGGTCGAATCGACGATGGCCATCCGCGGGATGGTCATCGCCATGTCCCCGAGGCATCAGCGGGAGCTAGGGCGGCGAGCACCGTTTCGGCAACCTCCGCGGTCGAGGCCTCACCGCCGAGGTCTGGGGTGACCGCCCCGGCGATGAGGGCCTTCTCCACGGCGGCGCGAATCCGGGCCGCCGCCGCGGGCGCCGCCAGGGAGTGTTCGAGGAGGAGGGAGGCGCTCAGGATGGCGCCGACGGGATTGGCGATGCCCCGCCCGGCGATGTCGGGGGCGCTGCCGTGGACCGGCTCGTAAAGCCCCGGGCCGCCCGCGGGATTGAGGCTGGCCGAAGCCATGAGACCGAGCGAGCCACTGATGGCCGCCGCCTCATCGCTCAGGATGTCGCCGAGGAGATTCTCCGTGAGCACGACGTCGAGGCCGCCGGGGCGTTGCAGCATCCGCAACGCGAAGCTGTCGACGAGAGCGTGCTCGACGGTGATCTCCGGAAATTCCATGGCCATCTCGGCCACGACGTCGCGCCAAAGCCGCCCGCTCCAGAGCACGTTGGCCTTGTCGACGGAGATGAGATGGGCCCGGCGTCGGCCCGCTAGCGCAAAGGCGAAGGCGGCCACGCGGCGTACCTCGCGACGGCTGTAGGCGGCGACATCGTAGGCGGTCTCGTCATCACCGTCGCCGGAGCGGCCGTGCTCGCCGAAGTAGGCGCCTCCGGTGAGCTCGCGGACGATCACGAAGTCCACATCGCGGATGACCTCGGCCCGCAGAGGGCTGCGCGAGAGGAGGGAAGGGGAGGCTTGAACGGGGCGCAGGTTGAGGCACAGGCCGAGGTCGCGACGGAGACGCAGGGTGGCGGCACCGGGGCGGGCATCACCCCGCAGGTGGTCCCAGCGCGGGCCGCCGGCCGCGCCGAAGAGGATCGCGTCGACGCCCCCGCAGAGCGCGAGGGTGGAGGGCGGAAGAGGCACACCCTCGGCGTCGATGGCGGCGCCCCCCACCGGCTTCTCCACGAAGAGCAGGTGAAGGCCCTCGTCCGCGGCGGCGCGCTCCAGAACGGTGACAGCGGCGGTGGTGACCTCCGGGCCGATACCGTCTCCGGGGAGGACGGCGATCGTAGCGGTGCGAGCGCGGGGACGCCGCGGCGGCTCCTCAGCTTCGGCGGCGGCAATGCCGGACGTGGCCTTCGTGTCTCTGCTCATGGAACTCCACGGGTGTGGCTGGATGGATGTCCGAGAAAACGAAGAGGGCTCCCTCGCTCGAAGGGAGCCCTCTTCCGCCGCTGGCGGGAGCGCCTCGCGGCGCGCGCCTCTAGGTCGTCCCGGCGGCGATGGCCCCCACGAGGGGTTTGCGACCGGCGAGCCTTTTCGAGAGGCGGGAAGGAGCCACGGTCGGGTGAGCATACAGGGGCATCGCGGCTGGCGTCAACGCTTCGTATTCCCTCATCCAAAATCTGACTGTGGACCCCATCGTTCCGTCAGCGGCGATTCTTACCGAGGCCGGGCGGCCCGAGCCGCGGCGGAGGGAGCCATGCGGATCGGGGATCGCTATGAGCTGGCCTTGGAGCTGATGGGGCGGTACACGCGGGCCGGCCGGGTGGAGCGGGGTGCGATCCTCGACGCCTTCTGCCTGGCGACCGGCTACCACCGCAAGTACGCCATCGCCATGCTCCGGGGCCGCCGGCGGGTGGTGGTCGCCAAGAGGCCGCCTCGAGCCCGCCGTTATGGGCTGGAGTTCCAGAAGGCGCTGCTGGTGGCCTGGGAGGCCTCCGGATACATCTGCTCCGAGCGGCTGCAGCCCTTCCTCGGCGAGCTGGTCCCGCTTCTGGAGGCCCATCAGCAGCTCGCGGTCGACGCGGTCACCCGAGAGCTGCTCTGCCAGGCCAGCGTCAGCACCGTGGAGCGGGCGATCGCCGCGCGCCGCAAGGGTCTCGTCGGTCGGCGGATGGCGCAGACCAAGCCCGGCAGCCTGCTGCGTCGGCAGATTCCCGCTCTGCCGGGCTCCCAGAGTGCTGAGGACGTCCCCGGTCACCTGGAGATCGACCTCGTGTCGCACAGCGGCGAGTACGCGGCGGGCACCTTCCTGTACACCCTCTCCACCGTCGACCTGGCCACTGGCTGGACGGAGCGGATCCCAGTGCTGGGCAAGGGGCAGACGGGGATCGTGGCCGCCGTGGAGCGGATCCGCGAGCAGCTGCCCTTTCCTCTCCGCGGCCTCCACCCCGACACCGGCAGCGAGTTCATCAACTTCCATCTCTTCGGCTACTGCCAGGAGCGGAGCATCGCGTTCACCCGGTCGCGGCCCTACCACAAGAACGACAACTGCCACGTCGAGCAGAAGAACTGGACCCTGGTCCGTCGCCTCATCGGCTACGACCGGCTCGACACCCCGGAGCAGCAGGCTTGGCTCGACGCCTTCTACACCGACGACCTCCGCCCCTTCGCCAACTGCTTCCAGCCGGTGATGAAGCTGGTGGGGAAGGAGACCGTTGACAGTCGCACGCGGCGCCTCTACGACATCCCCAAGACGCCGCTGCGCCGCCTCCTCGACGACTACCCGCAGCAGCTGGACCTCAACCGTCTGCGCCCGCTCACGGAGCTCTACACGGCGACCAGCCCGCTCACCCTCAAGCGCCGCATCGACCGGCGCATCGCCGCTCTCCCCGTCCACCTCGGAGTGCAGACCAGTGCCTGAGACGAGTTATCCACAGCAAACCGAGTTTTCCACCCCTTCCCCCCAAACCCCCCATCCCTCTACGACGACTACGGTCAGATTTCTTCCTGAGGGAACGAAGCGTCCAGGGTCAGATTCCTTCGTGCTTGACAACGCGCTTATCGGATCCGGCGCGGGGGACGGCGGTGCCCACCTCGCCCTGTAGACTCACCCGCCAGTGGACGGGAGCCTGCGTCACCTCCTCTCCGAGGCGATCGGTGCAGACGCCCTCCTCGAAGACGGGGCGATTCTCATTCCCACCAACGTCGAGGGGGTGCGCAGTGTCCTTCGCATCGCCGCGGATCACCACCTCCCCCTGCGCATCACGAGCAGCGGATCCGCGGCGGAGGGATTGCCGGCGAGTGGGGCGGTGCTCAACCTCCGCCGCCTCGCCGCCGTGAGGATCGACGTCGGGGCGGGCATCGTCCGGATCGAGGCGGGTGCCAGCCTCGACGATCTGAATCGTGACCTGAACGCCGCGGCGATGGCCGTGCCCGGGTTGTCGAGCCACAGCCGGTCTCATCATGCCGGCTCCCTCGTGGCTCGGGGCGAGCTGCCCCGACGGAGCATCTGCGGCCTCGAAGCGGTCCTTCCCGGTGGCGAGCTGGTGCGACTGGGCGCCCCGGTGCTCAAGGACGTCGTCGGCTACGACCTGTCCTCGCTCATCCTCGGATCCCTGGGCCGGCTTGCGGCCGTGACCGCCGTGACCCTGCAACTCGTGCCGGCGGCGGCTCAAGTACCGGTGTTCGAGGCCCTGGGGGCTCATCCCGTCGACGAGCTCCTTGCCGTCTTCGATCCCGTAGGGATCCTGGTCGGGAGCTAGCCACGGTTCACCGCCTCCAGCCCCCGCTGACCCGTCGCCGGCCCGGCGCGCTGCGCCGCTTCTGGCGCGAATACACGCGCATGCGGACCGCCATCCTCTTCCTCAGCGGGCTGGTCCTCATCGTCGCCATCGGGGCGGTCGTTCCCCAGGACCAGACCTCCGACCCGAGCCAGGTGCAGCAGTTCCTCAGCAACAACGCGCACCTCGACGCCCTGGCCACGAACCTCGGCCTCCCCCTCACCCATGTCTATGTCTCGACCGACTTCTACATCCTTCTGGCCAGCCTCTTCATCGCGCTCGGGGCCTGTGTCGTCGGACGCGGACGAGCCCTGGTGCGACGAACCGTGCGCGGCTACCCGCGCACCGCGCAGTACTGGGGGGAATGGTTCTCATGGCTCTTCCATTCATCTTTCTTCCTGCTCCTGATCGCCGTCGTCTATGGGAAGGCGACCGGGTTCCAGGGCCTCCTCGTCATCACCGAGGGGCAGACCGTGAGCAACACGCCGAGCAACTATGAGCAGCTCCAGGACGGCCTCCTCTTCAACGGCCAGTACCGCGACTTCCAAATGCGGCTTGATAAGTTCACGGTCAGCTATCAGTCGAACGGTGAAGCCGCCGCCTATGAGAGCAAGGTGACGGTCATCGACCACGGTCACCAGGTCCTCACCAAGAGCATCCAGGTCAACGACTATCTCAATTACGCCGGTATCCATTTCTATCAGGAGGACTACGGCTGGGCGCCGCAGCTCAAGATCACCAACCCGGCGGGGCAGGTGGTCTACGACGCACCGGTTCTCACCTTTGGCAGCAACTACAGCGTGCAGACGGGCGTGCTCAAAGTTCCCGACTTCGATTACACGCCGCCCGGTGCCGCGCGGCCGCTCCAGCTCGGGGCTAACGCCCTCTTCATGCCCGATGCCCTCGATGTCCCCGCCATCGAGAAAAACGGGAACTTGAGCGGCCTTACCGTGCAACCGGGTGGGCTCACCCCCGACAATCCGGTGCTCCAGCTCCAGCTCTTCGCCGGCGACCTCGGTCTCAACAGTGGCCAGCCGCAGAACGTCAACAGCCTCGACACCAGCCGGATGGCCCCGCTCCTCAACGGAGCCCCCCTCGATATCACGGTGGGGCAGTCGGCCCAGGTCACGCTCGCCACCGCGAACGGCAAGACGGCGATCTTCACGGTGAGCGTTCCCGCCCTCCATCAGTACACCGTGCTGCTCGCCAACTACGACAACGGCGTGCCCCTCGTCTACGCCGGGTTCGTGCTCATCCTCATCGGCATCACGGGCAAGCTCTATCTCCGCCCCCTTCTGGAACGGCGGGAGCGAGGGCGGCGGGCTCGGGTCGAGGCGCCGGCTGGAGCCACCTCCGACCACGATCCCTCGGTGGCGTCCGCTCTCGCTGTCGATCCCTCAACGGGGGGCGCGGGCTCCCGGAGGGGGGAGGGGCATGGGGCGGGCCGCCGGGATGTTGGGAGACGTCCGGCGCGTCCCGCGCACCCCGGCGGCGAGGACGGGCGCTCCCCGGCCCCCGTCGGAGCGGGAAGGTTCGATTCCCCTACGCGTGAGAGACGTCGGCCGCCCGAGAAGGCGAGGGAGCGCCCTGGCTCTCCGGCGAGACGTAGGTGACGCGCGAGAGGCGCCTCCCCTCATAGTCGAGCGCGAGGAGCCCTCCCTTGGCGCACTGGAGCCGATGGAGGGCCCACGCCGGGCGCCCCAGTTGGCGGATCCAGAGCGCCTGGATGGGATCGCCGTGACTCACGCAGACCGCCGTCCCCCCGTCCGCCTCATCGAGGGCGCGGAGAAGCGCCCGCTCCACGCGGGACGCCATGGTGTCGACGGATTCGTCGCGGGGCAGGAGACCCGGGCGGGCCATGTGCACCCACCAGAGCGGCCGTCGCCAGGGAACTTGGGCATAGGGCACCCCCTGCAGGTAGTGGCTGAAGCGGGCCTCGATCAGGTCCTCATCAACGACCAAGGGCGGCGAGCCGTGCTGTCGAGCGATGATCGCCGCGGTCTGTCTCGCGCGTTCGAGTGGGCTGCTGCGAATGACCCGAATAGGCTCACCACTCAAATAGCGGCCCGTGGCCTCCGCCTGCGCCACTCCCTTGGAGCTCAGGGGGTAACCGGGAAGATGGCCGTAGAGGATGCGGCGCGGATTGGCGACGTCGGCGTGGCGCACCAGGAACAGCCGGACCGAGCTCGCCACCGGCCGATCGTAGCAGGGGGCTGAGAGCGGCCCCTCAGCTGCCATCCCGCAACAACCGGCTCGGTGGGCGGATCGCACCATGCCGCAGGGCCTTCACATTTCGATGACGGGAGCGTTTGGTCCCCTTGGCTCACCGCCAGGATCGCTGCAGCGGGGCCTCGCAGGTCCCCATCCCCGCGGCCTTCCTCCCGGACCACCGGGTGGAGGGCCCTCATGGAGCATGATCGAGTGGCCGTCAGCGCCCAGAGGCGTCGCCGCATCTTGGTTGCCGTGGTCGCGGCGCTCATCGCCGTGGGTGCGTTCGTCCTTGCCCTCAGCTATTCGAGCAAGCCGGGGAGTCCCGTAGGCGGGCTCACGGGCGGCGGGACCAACACCTCCGGGCAGTCGAGCGAGACGGTGGTGGTGGCAAGCGCGGACATCAAGGCGGGACAGCAGCTGAGCGCGGCCAACATCGCCACGCAGCAGCTCGCGAAAAGCTACGTCGCCTCGCTCAACGTGAACGGCAACTCGACCTACTCGAGCGTCGCATCGCTCACCAGACCATCCAACTTCGCGGCGCAGGCCATCCCGCAGGGAACGGCCATCGTCAGCTCGATGGTGACCACGAGCGCCGCTGCTGCCGCCAATCCCTCCGTCCCCGGCACCGGCTTCAACATCCCGAAGGGCTATGTCGGGGTCTCGCTTCCCTACAACACGAGCTCGAGCCAGGGCCAGGTGGAGGGTGAGGGGACCGGCGGGTACCTCGTTGCCGGCGATCACATCGACATCCTTGCCGAGGTCGACCCGGTCCCCAACCCGCAGAACCTGCTGGGGACCATGGACTGGGCGTACCAGAACGTCCTTGTCCTCGCCGTGGGCGCCTCGGCGGGGCCCCCGGCCACCTCGCCATCCCCCGGCGCCACCGCCGCGCCCCAATCCACGGGGAGCGGTCTCATCATGGTCGAGGTTCCGGAGCAGGACGGCGCCACCCTCACCTACATGAAGGATGCGAAGAACGTCTTCCTCCAGTACCTCATCGTGGCCAAGGGTGACTATCCGCCGAACGGAGCACCCGGACCGGCTCCCATCGCCGGGCCTTCGGGCGGAGCGCCGCAGTCGGTCTCGGCCGGAAGCATCACCAAGAACTTTGGAGGCTGAGCGCCGCGGCGCTCGGGTGGCACACAGGTGAGTGAGCCGGTCCTTCTCCTCGCCGGGATCGGAGCCCTCGCGCTCTTCATCGGCATCGTCGTGGTGGCCGCGCCGGGACGGGACTCGATGCTGCACAGCCGCCTTCAACACCTCGAGAACCTCGTCTCTCACGGCGTCCCTCCGGAGCAGGCGCAGCCCAGAGACGTTCTCGGCCAGATCCGCCAGGGGGTGCAGTCGACCCTCGGTGCCCGCTTCGACAGGACAGACCGAGCCGGTCGATTGTCCGACCAGCTGGCTCGCGCTGACCTCCACCTGCGGCCCATGGAGTGGATGATGGCCAGGGCGGGGGTCGCCGCCGCGGTGGCTGCGCTCGCCTTCCTGCGCTTCGGCACCCCCATCGCCGCTCTTCCCGGAGCGGCAGCCGGCTACCTGGGCGCTCAGCTGTTCCTGCGTGTGCGCCAGTCGAGACGAACCAAGGCCTTCGCGGCACAGCTCTCGCCCATGATCCTCCAGGTCAGTGGGTCGATGAAGGCCGGCTACACCTTTGCCCAGGCCATCGACCTGGTGGCCCGCAACTCGCCCCCACCGATGGGGCAGGAACTGGCTCGGGTGAGCCGCGAGGTCCAGCTGGGGTTGCCCATGGGCGAAGCGCTCAACCGCATGGTCCGGCGCAACGATTCGGAGGACCTGCGCCTCATGCTCATCGCGGTTCAGATCCAATCCCAGGTTGGTGGCAACCTCGCCTCCGTTCTCGACACCATCGAGTTCACGGTCCGTGAGCGCATCCGGATCAAGGGTGAGATCAAGTCCCTGACCGGCCAGGCGCGAGCCTCGGGATGGGTGCTCATCATCCTTCCGTTTGTCATGACCGGCCTCCTCCAGTTGATCGCGCCCAGCTACTTCGGTCCCATGTTCCACAAGACGGCTGGCTGGATCATGCTTGGCCTGGCCGGCTTCATGATCCTCTGCGGCTACGGGATCATCCGGAAGATTGTGAACATCAAGGTATGAGCACAAGCGCGCTGAGGGTCGCAGCAGCGGGGGCAGCCGTGCTCGTCGCCGTCTTCATCGCCGTCTGGAATTTGCTGCCCGGAGCGCAGGCGCCGAGCCTTCTCGAGCAGCGGCTCGGCAGCCTCCCGGATGGTTCCGGCTATGACATGGACCTTGTGACTGGGGAGTACACGCAGCCCGCATTCGAGCGCATCGTTCTCCCCGTACTCGCCTGGTTCGGCAACCTGGTCGCCAGGCGCACCAAGGAGGGCCAACTCACACAGCTGCGCCTGCTCGTGACCAGGGCGGGATCGCGGCAGCGTCCCGAAACGGTGCTCGCCCTGCGCCTCATCCTGCCCATCGTTGTCGGCCTCGTCGGACTGGGACTGGCCCAGCTCATCGCGGGCATCGTTGCACCGCCGGAGAACTATCTCGTCGGCGGGATGGGCCTTGTGCTCGGCTACATGTACCCCAAGCTCTCATTGCAGCGCAAGGCCAAGAAGCGGCAGAAGGAGCTGCGCCTCGCCCTCTCCGGCGTTCTCGACCTGCTCACCGTGTGCATGGAGGCGGGCCTCTCCCTGGAGATGGCCATGATGAGGGTCAGTGAGTACGACAACAGCCTTCTGGCCGCCGAATTTCAGAAGGTGCTCAACGAGGTTCGCCTCGGGCGGCTCAGGAGCGAGGCCATGACAGCGATGGCCGAGCGCTTCGACGTCGATGAGCTCTCTGGCTTCGTTCGGGCGATGATTCAGGCCGAACCTCTGGGGCTCAGCATCGCGAACGTTCTCCGCATCCAGTCGGAGGAGCTCCGCCGGGTCCGGCGGCAGCGTGCTGAGGAGGCCGGCCACCGGGCTCCAGTGCTCATGCTGATGCCGATGATGATGTGCATCTTCCCATGCATCTTCATCGTTCTGCTAGGCCCGGCGGTTATCGAGCTCTTCTTCTCGCATTGATCAGGGCTCGGTGCGAATGCCGGTCCGCTGCACCGGTACGAGGGCGCCACTCACCGATCCCATTCTGGCCTCATCGCACAGCGTGACAATGACGGCGGCAACCTCCTCAGGTGACACCGCCTTGGCGAGGTCTCCGGGACGCATCCAGGACCGATTCGCCGGGGTGTCGATGGTGCCGGGAACCACCGCGTTGACGCGGACACCGGTCCCAGAGAGCTCCGCGGCCACGACGCGCGTGAGCGCGACAAGAGCGGCCTTGGCCACCGTGTAGGCGGCGCTGCCCGGGCCAAGGGTGAGGGCGGCTTGGGCTCCGACGTTGACAATCGCGCCGCCATCCTGGCGCACCATGCGTCGCGCTGCCTCACAACTCGACCACCAGGCTGCATACAGGTTGACGTCGAGCATCGCCCGCACCGCATCCGGCGCGCTGTCGAGGAATTGCCCTCCGGTGAAGCCCCCGGTGACATTGACCAAGCGACGCACGGCACCGAGGCGGTCGATCCTCTCCCAGAGGGTGGCGACGGATCGCGGATCGGTGAGATCGGCTCGCTCCCAGTGGACGGCAGGATCGATACCCAGGAGGCGATCAGGGTCGGACCGTTCGGAGGCAACTCCGACGCGCTGCCCTCCCAGCGGAGCCAGGGCGGTGAGGACGGCGGGGCCAAGACCACCACTCGCTCCGCAGATCACCGAGACCGGTCGAGGCATCGACGAGATCGTAGCCTGCGGCGATGATCCGGGCGAGAGGGGTCAGTGCTGCCCGGACGTCTCGGCGTCCGGGGGGCGACGGGGTAGGCTGTGAGCATGTCGCTCGAGGGTGAGTACGAGCCGAGCCCGCTGGAATGGGTGCGCAACCAGGTCGAGGCTTTCGAGGCCTCAGGTGGGACAAGAGACAACACTCTGCGCGACACCGGCCTGCCTGTCGTGATCGTGACGGCGCGCGGCCGGCGGTCCGGCAAGATCCGCAAGTTCCCGGTCATGCGCGTCGAGCATGGTGGCGAGTACGCCATCGTGGCGTCGAAGGGAGGGGCGCCCAGCAACCCGCAGTGGTACCACAATCTCATCGCGAATCCCGCTGAGGTGATGCTCCAGGATGGTCCGCACCCCTTCGACGTCACGGTTCGCGAGGCGAAAGGCGAGGAGCGGGCAGCGTGGTGGGAGCGAGCCGTCGCCGCCTACCCTCCCTACGCGGAGTACCAGACCAGGACCACGCGGAGGATCCCAGTTCTGGTGGCGCGGCGCCGGTAGTCAGGGGACGGTGGCAGACTGGGCCGGGACCGTGATCGGCTCCCCTCCGTCAGCCGGAGGGAAGACCGAAGCCCCAGACGGCCATCTCCAGCCTCCAGCGCGCGGCGTCGGCGAGGACGTCCGCGAGCGGATGGATCCGCACCCGCAGGTCGAGATCCCAGTTGGAATCGATGACCTCGGCGCCGCCTCCCTCTGCGCGGAGCAGGATCGCCGTGTGCTGGTGGCCATCCCCAGGGTCGGTCCATGGCGTGGGCGAGGCCGTTGCGGGGAGAGGGGAGAGCTGGATGATGTCGCCACGCTGGGCCGCGGCGAGGGCGGCGGCGTATCCGCCCGGACCCGCCTCGGCCACCAGATGGCCTCCGGCGTTGGCGAAAGCGGTGAAGTACCCGTCCGGGCCAGCCGCGCCAGGGAAGTGATGGTGGGCCCCGTACTCCGCGGCGGTAGCGTCAACGACGCGTTCAGCGAAGATGATGCACTGGCCTCCAAAGCTCCCTTCGGCGAAGTGAGCGACCGCATAGTCCGCGATTGCCGAGGTTGGAAAGGGGCCGTCCACGGTGATGGCGGTTATTCCCAAGCCCGACAGGAGAAGGGCCACACCCGCCGTGAGCCCCGCCACCTGGCGGCCCAGCCGGGGAATCGCCCAGCCTGGAAGAAGCTCCATCTGCGCCACCTCCCTCGCCGGTTTTTACTAGACTCAGCAATACTACTATAAGGTGTATAGCCGGATAGCTACGGGCCGCCCAGCGAGGCAGACGGGGAAAGCAAGGTCCTGGCGAAGATCGCCGAGATGCCGAAATTGGTGAGCGATACTGCTGGGATGCCCGATCACCCCCGTGACCCCCGCTCTGGCTATGACGCGGAAACATGGGACGAGCGCTACCGTTCGGCGGCTCGGGTCTGGAGCGGCAAGCCCAACCCCCAGCTCGTCGCCGAGACGAGCCGATTCGCCCCCGGGCGAGCCCTGGACGCCGGCTGCGGCGAGGGAGCGGACGCGCTTTGGCTCGCAGGCCGAGGTTGGGAAGTCGTCGCGGTGGACATATCGGACGTGGCCCTGAGGCGCGCGGCGCTTCACGCTCAGGCTACCGGCCTCGAGGTGGCAGGACGCATCGAGTGGATACGGGCCGACCTGCTCACCGAGCCGCCCCTGCCGGGCTCCTTTGACCTGGTGTCGGCGCAGTTCATGCAGCTCCCTCCAGAGCCGCGCACGGCGCTTTTCCGTGGGCTCTTCGCCGCCGTACGGCCGGGTGGAACGCTGCTGATCGTCGGGCATCACCCCTCGGACATGGATAAAGGCGTCCGCCGGCCACCGCGGGCGGAGCTCTTCTACACCGCCAGTGACGTCGCCGCGCTGCTGGGCTCCGGCTGGTCCGTGGAGATCAGTGAAGCGCGGCCACGGGCCGCCACCACTCTTGATGGGGTTACCGTGACGGTCCACGACTCCGTGCTACGGGCGACCCGCCGATCGGATGGTCAGGATTGACCGTGTCAGCTGGTCGCTACCTCAGCTGCGCGTTCTACCTGCAGTGTCTGGCCTGCGCCCCGTAGCCGGTCGACCAAGGCCGGCCCCATGGCGGTCGCCGGGGTGAGCACGCCGAAGCGCCTCGGGAGGCAGTCACGGTCGAGCGCGAGGCAGAGGACGCTCTCGCCGAGCATCACCGAGGTCGCCGCATAGCCGGGGTCGCCGCGGGCCGCGAGGGTGGCCGTATAGCGCGCGCCCGACGTCGTCACGGCGTGGATGCGCATCTGGAAGCGCCCCAGCCGACGCGCCTCTGGGTTCGGCCCCTCGCCGGCCGCGGGCAGCAGGCGATCGAGCAAGCTCCGGGTCGCGGACAGCGACAAGCCGGTGGCCAGCCCCCAGAGCCCGGCGCTGACCGCACCCGCGCGTATCGGTGCCAGCATGCCACCGCCCAAGCCGCTGACCTCCCGATAGCGGAACCGGCGGCCGTAAGCCCAGTCCTGCAGCGCGTTGCTGCGCCGCACCACACGCGTATTGACCGGGGCCATCACGAACGGCGCGGTCCAGATGCCGAGCTCCCGGTCGAAGGCGATGCCTTGCTGATCCCCCTCGTTGCCGAGACGTGGCTCGCGACGGCGATCGGGGCTGAGGGCGTAGGCGTCACCAACGATGCGCCGCAGACTGGGGTTGGACTTGAGTTCATCGACGAGCCCCTTCATCGAAGCCAGCGTGCCCCCACTCGGGCCACCCTTGAGGGCGGTGACCACCAGGCGAGTCTCGGTGAGCTCTCCAGCCGCGTCCGCCTGCGCAGCCTGATGGAGCAAGAGCACGCCGAGGTCGGAGGGGATGGAATCGAACCCGCAGGCGTGCACGATGCGGAGGCCGGAGCTCACTGCGTTATCGTGGCAGCGCTCGATACTTTCGCGCATGAAGAGCACCTCTCCGGCGAGGTCGGCGTAGTCAGTTCCCGCCGTAGTGCAAACCTCGACCAGGTCGATCCCGTGAGGGCGGTAGGGACCGGCCGTGGTCGCCACGATACGTGTGGCGCCGGCCAGTGCCGCCAGCGACCTGATGTCGGTGGAGTCGGCGACCAGGAGACCCCAGTCCGCCGCAACACCGCCGAGCCGCCCCCGCAGGCGCTCGAGCTTCTTGTGGGAGCGGCCGGCCAGGGCGACCCGTAGGCCTGGGGGGGCATGCGCCGCCAGGTACTCGGCGGTCAGCTGGCCGACGAAGCCCGTGGCCCCGAAGAGCGCGATATCGAACCGGCGATCCTCGGGCACGGGCACCAGGGTAACGCTGCCGACCAGGCGCTGTGAGAGCATGCCGCGAGGCCGTCTCTGTCAGGGCTTGACAGCCCCGTTCCAGGCCGGTGCCAGCGAGCCTGGGCCCCACCGGCCAGGAAGGGAATCCACTCCACGAGGAGAGCGAGTCGATGGGACAACTGCTGCAGGGGCGCAGCCAATCGATCTGCTAGTCGCCAATGCCGGCGCCACCCTCGTGGCGCCAGGGCCGCTCGAGGAGACCCTATCGAGGCGTGGCGAGGGACGATCGACGCCAACCTCACCGCCTCCTTCCTCACTCTGAAGGTCTTCCTGCCGGGGATGAAGCAGCGCCGGCGGGGCGACGTCATCACCATCTCTTCGTACGCCGGGCGCCGTCCCCACTCGCGTTCCCCGATCGCCTACGCGGTCGCCAAGTCCGGAGTGCAGTTGCTCACCCAGGACGTGGCCCTGCAGGCCGGCCCCTACGGCATTCGGGCGAACTGCATCGCGCCTGAAACCATCCTGACCGAGGACAAACGCCGCGCGCAGTACATCGGGGGTTCGTCAGGGCAGGGCACTTCGGCCGGTGCCTGATATTGCGATGCCGCTCCGATCACCAGGCAGGCGAAGTGGTCGTCGGGTCAGCGCCTCCCCGATCCTTCCTTCCGGGTTCTTGTTGGGTAACCAGGCAGCGGGCAGCCTCCATAGCGTCATGGTCGAGATGGGCCGCCTGACCGCGCGCCATCGTCACCGCGACTGGCTCTCTGGATCCCGGCGTCACTCCACCGCGCCAGCTAGAGCCACGCCGCCGCCCTTGGCCGCCGCGTGGTACACTCCAAGCCACCACTTTGCTGAGTGGCCGCTCGTGGTCGTCTCTCCTTCTCGAACGGACCCGTAGCGTCTGTTCTCTAGCTGAGAAGGCAAGGAGGCACCAGATGACTGGTACGGTCAAGAGGGTCGTCGGTGAGCGCGGCTTCGGATTCATCGCCGCAGAGGATGGACAGGAGTATTTCTTCCATCGCAGTGGGATGGACAGCTCACTGACCTTCGAGCAGCTCACTGCCGGCGAGCGCGTGAGCTTCGACGTGGAGCGCAGCGACAAGGGACCGCGCGCAGCTCGGGTCCGCGCTGCCTGAACTCCTCGCAGTGATGGGGGCGCCGTTGATTCCCGGCGCCCCCCTCACCTGCGCCCTCGTGGACACATCTCTCGGGGGCGGGCGAGGCAGCTGAGAGGCGCGATCGGGTGGCCGGCTCTCGGCGGCGGTCGCCGCCCTGGGCAGTTCTCTCCCATGAATTCTGCTACCATGCGTGGCATGGCGCGTGCCCGAATATCTACTACGGTTGATGCGAGGTCCCTCGAACGGGCACGCCAGCTGCTCCCGGGGTCGGACAGTCTGGTCATCGATCGGGCTCTCACCGCGCTCCTCCAGGAGTTGGAGGGAGAGCGCGAGCTGTCGGCGCTGGCCGCCTGTCCTTATGATGCGGACCCCGACCTTGGGTGGGAGGTGCCCGCCGGTCCTGATCTCCCCTATGACGGTGACATTCCCGAGGAGGTTATGGAGCTGGCCCGCCAGCGCCACCGGGAACGCGCGTGAGCGAGCGTCACGAGCACCAGGCTGACCCCGGCCACGGGGATGTTTGGTGGGTGGACCTGGACAAGGTACGGCCGGTGGTGGTCCTCACTCGGCGCAGGGTAACGTCGCGGCTCACCCGGATCCTCGTCGCTCCGGTGACGACGACTGTGCGCGGACTGGCCACCGAAGTCTCGTTGGGGCAGGCGGAGGGGCTCGGAGCTGGGTGCGTCGCGAGTTTGGACAACGTTCAGCTCGTCCCGACCAACCTGCTGCTGCGCCGCGCTGGTAGCGTCGCACCCCACCGCTGGCCCGAGTTCTGCCGCGCGATGGCGGCAGTCATGGCCTGCTGAATCCGCGCAACGAAGCCCCATCGTCTCGAACGAGGAAGAGCCTTCGCCCGCGTTGGTGGATGCGATTAGAAGGGTCGATGGGTGTGATCCTCCCGAAACAGCGCGACCCTCGCTTCGTTACGATCCGCCGCGGCGGGACCCTCACCGGATCGGATCACCAGCTCCTCGCCCTGTGGGCGGCATCCTGCGCGGAGCACGTCCTTGACCTCTTCGAGTTGGCTCAGCCTGAGGACCAGCGACCGCGTCAGGCGATCGGCCAGGCCCGCGCCTGGGTGCGCGGCGAGATCACGATGACCCAGGCTCGCACAGCGGCCGGCCACGCAAACGCCGCAGCCAGAGACCTTGGTGGGGCGGCACGGCAGGCTGCCTACGCGGCCGGCCAGGCCGCGGCTGTCGCACACGTCGCCGCGCACGAGCTCGGTGCGGCCGCCTATGCGATCAAGGCCGCACGCGCTGCGGCGCCCGAAGGAGCGGGCGAGAGCGCTGGGCGCGCAGAGTGCCGGTGGCAGCGCGAGCAGCTCCCGGAGGCCATTCGCGAACTCGTGCTCGACGACCAGCGGTTGCGGAACGACCTCTGCTGGTCGGTGTTCGACTGCGGGGAGTGCGTCGGGGCACGCTAGCAGCGCCCAACAAGCGCATCTTTCCGTCTTTTGGGCACCCCGCCGGGGTGCCGAGCGGGACACCTACGTCGGGCGGAACCAGTCTGCCCGTCTCCGAGTGGGTGAGACGCGCACTGTAGCGCACGGCCACGGCCGCCGGGCGCGTGGCATTGAATGCCCGGCGCTCGCCGCCTCTTCGTGGCAAGGGAGGTTGGCCAAATGTCACCTGAAGCGCGCCAGCTAAGGCGCCCGTCGCACCAAGACCGCGACGCTCAGGCCGGCGACGGCGATGATGGGGCCGAGGACCGACCACAAGGTGGTTCCGGTCATCGAACTCCCTTTGAGCAGGCCGACGCCCTGCAGCGTGAATATCACCCCGGCGATGGCGACGAGCAATCCAAATGCGGTCAACAAACTTCGCTGCACGTCACTCTCCGTCCAACCATTTCCTCTTGCTCACCCGGGCATCGACGCCACGATTCTAGACAGCCCTATGGCCACATTGTGGCCTCGCCTGGGAGCCACCGGGGAGTGCGCCGTGTGGCTCGAATCAAGCTGGGTGCCGCTTGCGGGGCAGGGATGATCTTCCCGGCGGCCAGTCGCCCTTGACCATCCTTCTTTGGCCGTCGCTGCCTAGGCTGGCAGAGCTCCGGAGGTGATCCCCCGCCCCCGGAGACGACGTGGGCGTCGGGGAGAGGCGTGGGTCGGGGGATCTTGTGAGGACGAGGGCTTACTCGAGCGGCTGGTTCACGATTGACAAGATGCATGCCTTCACGACGTTTGCGCCGGATGGTGCTTTGGAAGGAGCACTCCGAGGCGATCCAGCGGCCTCCGGGAGGGGTCCCGAGGAGCCGGACGCTACTGGAAGCGCGCGCGCCGGCGGCAGCAAGCACATCGCCATGGCCCCGACCCCGCCGCACCCACCACGCCATGTTCGCCGCCGGTCATCTCTTGCGCCGAGATGGGTATCCGTGGTTTGGTGAGGGGCATGCGACGCCGGCTGCCAGCGAGGGATCGACGCCCCGAGCACCGCGGGACGGGCATCTACTGGAGCGTCGTCGGTGCGCTGCTGCTGGCTGTCGGGATCCTCATCGCGATCGTCGGCAACCTCCAGCGGGTCGAGTTCCACTACACCAGCGCCTCGATCCGCGCTCCGCTCATCGTGATCCTCCTCGTCACGGTTTTAGCCACGGTCGGTCTCACCGAGGCGGTAGGGGTGGTTTGGCGGCGGCGGAAGCGCCTGGCGATGGCTGCCCGGGCGCGGCTTCGGGAGGGCGGCGGATCTGCAGTCGCCAAGGTCCCTCGCGCGCCGCTCCCTCCGACCCCTCCGCCCCCACCGCCGGGCGCGAGCCAGGACACCTGAGCGGCCATCGAGGAACCGGAGCAGGGCGAGGCCGGCGAGTGGGTCTCCCAGTAAGGGTGCACGACCCGGGCGGCCCTGTACGAGCCCGACGCGGTGCTCGCCTCCTCTCCTGGGAATGTGACAGGGAGGCGCGATGCGATCCGCGCTGTCTACCGGAGGATGCGCGAGAGCAGCGTCCGGTCACCGTGGCGCCGGCCACGGTGATCGTTCGCCGTGGCGCTCTGGCGGTGACCGGCATCTAGCGTGCGGATGGGGTCCGCATGAGGTTTCAGGTCGAGCGCTGCGAGTGATTGATGGTTCCCGGAGGGCATACTCGGTTAAGTCGCAATGGCTTCGCAAGGGTGCGTATTCCCTCATCCAAAATCTGACTGTGGACCCCATCGTTCCGTCAGCGGCGATTCTTACCGAGGCCGGGCGGCCCGAGCCGCGGCGGAGGGAGCCATGCGGATCGGGGATCGCTATGAGCTGGCCTTGGAGCTGATGGGGCGGTACACGCGGGCCGGCCGGGTGGAGCGGGGTGCGATCCTCGACGCCTTCTGCCTGGCGACCGGCTACCACCGCAAGTACGCCATCGCCATGCTCCGGGGCCGCCGGCGGGTGGTGGTCGCCAAGAGGCCGCCTCGAGCCCGCCGTTATGGGCTGGAGTTCCAGAAGGCGCTGCTGGTGGCCTGGGAGGCCTCCGGATACATCTGCTCCGAGCGGCTGCAGCCCTTCCTCGGCGAGCTGGTCCCGCTTCTGGAGGCCCATCAGCAGCTCGCGGTCGACGCGGTCACCCGAGAGCTGCTCTGCCAGGCCAGCGTCAGCACCGTGGAGCGGGCGATCGCCGCGCGCCGCAAGGGTCTCGTCGGTCGGCGGATGGCGCAGACCAAGCCCGGCAGCCTGCTGCGTCGGCAGATTCCCGCTCTGCCGGGCTCCCAGAGTGCTGAGGACGTCCCCGGTCACCTGGAGATCGACCTCGTGTCGCACAGCGGCGAGTACGCGGCGGGCACCTTCCTGTACACCCTCTCCACCGTCGACCTGGCCACTGGCTGGACGGAGCGGATCCCAGTGCTGGGCAAGGGGCAGACGGGGATCGTGGCCGCCGTGGAGCGGATCCGCGAGCAGCTGCCCTTTCCTCTCCGCGGCCTCCACCCCGACACCGGCAGCGAGTTCATCAACTTCCATCTCTTCGGCTACTGCCAGGAGCGGAGCATCGCGTTCACCCGGTCGCGGCCCTACCACAAGAACGACAACTGCCACGTCGAGCAGAAGAACTGGACCCTGGTCCGTCGCCTCATCGGCTACGACCGGCTCGACACCCCGGAGCAGCAGGCTTGGCTCGACGCCTTCTACACCGACGACCTCCGCCCCTTCGCCAACTGCTTCCAGCCGGTGATGAAGCTGGTGGGGAAGGAGACCGTTGACAGTCGCACGCGGCGCCTCTACGACATCCCCAAGACGCCGCTGCGCCGCCTCCTCGACGACTACCCGCAGCAGCTGGACCTCAACCGTCTGCGCCCGCTCACGGAGCTCTACACGGCGACCAGCCCGCTCACCCTCAAGCGCCGCATCGACCGGCGCATCGCCGCTCTCCCCGTCCACCTCGGAGTGCAGACCAGTGCCTGAGACGAGTTATCCACAGCAAACCGAGTTTTCCACCCCTTCCCCCCAAACCCCCCATCCCTCTACGACGACTACGGTCAGATTTCTTCCTGAGGGAACGAAGCGTCCAGGGTCAGATTCCTTCGTGCTTGACAACGGGGTGGGTGGGCCCTAAGGCCCCAAGCTACGAGGAGCTTTTCAAGCTCGTTCCCGAGCCGTACCTGGTGACCGACGCCACCGGCGTGGTCTGGGTGGCCAGCGACGCGGCTCGGCGTCTCTTTGGCCCGGGCCCGGGAGGGGCTCCGGTGAGGCTCGAGGGGATGGTGCAACCCGAGGATCGGGGCAAGCTCCAACGGCTGATGGCGGAAGCCGCAGACGCATCCACGGGCAGCGCCAGCGATGAGATCCGCCTAACCGGTTTGAGGGGCACCTGGCTGGCGGCGGTCAGGTGCGCAGCCGACCACCATGTCTCCGGTCACCTCACCGGTTACCGCTGGCTCTTTCATGACCTCAGTGAGCGAGAGTCGGCGGAAGCTCTTCGGGAGCAGCGTCACGCGGCTGAGGCGGCGAAGCTACGCGATGTTGCTGCCAGCCGACAGCGAACCGATGAGGCTAAAACCGAGTTCCTGCGATTTGCCTCCCACGAGCTCCGCGGCCCCCTCGCCATCCTCGGCGGCTATCTCGCCATGCTGCTGGCCGGCACTTTGGGCAGCTCCCCGAGGAGGTGCAGCGGATTCAGCGCATCCTGGCGAGGAAGACGGCCGAGATGAACGAGTTGGTCACGGAGCTTTTGGATGCGGCGCGTTTGCAAGATGGCAGCTTTCGGTTTCAATTGGCGCAGATGGACTTGGCCGCAGTGTGCCGTGATGTCGTGCGGGATTGGGAGGGGCTCGGATCCGACCATGAGTTTGTCTTGCGGGGAAGCGAGCAGACCCTTGCGATTATCGGAGACAGGTCCAAAGTGCGGACCATTGTCGCCAATCTCATCAGCAATGCGGCGAAATACTCCCCGCCAGGAGCTCCGATCGCCTGTGAAACACAAGTTGATGGCGAAAGGGCCGTGCTGACCGTGACCGATCAGGGACCGGGTATCGCGCCCGAGGATGTTCCCAAGCTCTTTACTGCCTTCGGCAGGCTCGAGACGCAGGGCACAGCGCACATCGGCGGCTTGGGACTAGGTCTCTACATCAGCCGTGAGCTCGCCCAAGCCCAAGGCGGCGACGTTGAGGTGATGAGCATCCCTGGACAGGGCAGCACCTTCAGGCTGCGCTTGCCATTAGCTGCATCCTGACCGATCTAGCTCACCCCGACATCGGGGTCGCGCCATCGGAGGCCATCTCAGTTCGTCGGGCGAACCAGAACCGCTGGCGATCGCGATAGCGCGATAGCTGTTCCCGGAGAAGGGCATCGTCGACGTCGATGGACTCCTCTCGAGCGGCGGACCGCTCCATGCTCAGAATCTGATGCTGGGAGACCTCGATCAGCGCCTCCTTGTACGCGACCAGCTCGGTGTATGTGGCGAGCCAGTGGTCCACATCGTCCTCGGCACTCGCCTCTGCTGGTTCGCCCGGCAAGCGGTGATGCGGATCCGTCACCGACTGGATTGCCATCTCTAGGGTTCTGCGATCGGTCCATGGCTGGATGGAATCAACCGCGCTCGGTCCGCCGACATCTCTCTCGCCCACGTGCCATCTCCTGTCCCCGTGACAATCCGCATGGCGAACCCGAGAACAAGGAGATCAGCCAAAAGCACCGACTACGCGGAAAGGACTCTCTACGCCCCCATCGGCTGATCCAGCATACGCCATACGTCCGACAGGCGATCGAACAGAGGTGTGGCATCCTTCCTCGTGATGGTGGCTGTGCTCGTCGTCACGGGGCTGTGGGCGCTGGCAAGACCACCGTGCTCCACGAGGCCGACCGGCTGTTGATCGACGCGAAGGTCCCGGATGCGACGGTCGAGCTGGAGGAGATCTGCCGCAGCTGGCCGGTGCCCGAGGATTGGCGTACGAGGAGACCGGTCGCGTTCCGACCCTCGCGTCGCTGAGGCGCCAGTTCCGGAAAGCCGGTGCCGATCGGCTCCTCCTCGCGATGCTGCTCCACCGGGGGCGGTCCGACCTCATCCCCCTCAGACGGGCGATACCGGAGGCGGAGATTACCGTTGTTCAGCTCCGGACCCCTCTAGAGCTCAGAGTTGGAAGGCGCCCGCGCGCGCGGGAGGCGTCCGATTCCAGCGGTAACCAGGAGGTTTCGGGAGGCCGCTGGGAGCTATGCCATTCGGAGTAGGGGCCCCACCTCAAGTGAGATTCCCAGCACCAGGCTCGGCCATCAGCTCTGGGGCGCCTGGACGACCTCCGCGTGCTCCACCGCGCCAAGGCGGGCGTCGGTGGTGACCAGGGGGACGCCGAGGCGCGTGGCAAGCTCGACGTAAACGGCATCCGCGAGCCGGAGCGCGCTTCGGCGAGCCCAGGCGCCCTGCACCAGGTCGACCGCCGGATGGCGCTGAACCGGGGCGTCGGCCAGGCGTCTCAGCATCAGCGTCACTTCCGCGGCGCCAACCTCCTGCGCGCGATGAAGCCGCCCGAGGGCCGAGAGCACCTCGGTGTCCAGGTGGGATGGTGCGTGCAGGGAGGTGCTCGCGATCCGTGCCCCCACCGCCTGCCCCAGTACCCCGCCGAGGAGCACGTCCACCAACGCCGAGGCGTCGATGACGACGCTCTCAGCCATGTCGGGTGGGGGCCGCCTCACGGACCTCGTCGAGTGCGGCGGTCACCGCCGCGTGTCCCGTTCCTGGAGAGATCGGGGGGCGCAGCGTCGCCAGCCAGGCATCTGTGGACGACTCTGAGACCCGTGACCGGATCGCCTCCTGGGTGAGGGCCGAGAGGTTGAGGCGTAGCTCACGGGCTGCGGCCACTAGGTCGTCAGGGATGTAGACGTTCACTCTCGCCATGGCTATGCGCATAGTATACACACGGCGAGGCTCGGCGCAGTCTTCCTGCCCCCTGCAGTCTGGAGCCGGTTCGCCGAACGGGAGTGGCGCGTTTTGGGTCTCGCCCAGAGCCGACGGGGGATCTGCGGAGAAGAGCCTGGGGCAAGGTGTCCTGTCCGTCTCCCAGACGGCTACCCGTCCCCCTCCCTGCGGTAGGCTTGCCGGCGGTGGTCGGCGCCGGGAAGAGCCCGTCCGAGGTCCGCTGGGATCGAAGCGTCTCCGTCGTCGACATGGCGACCGGTGAGCGGATCGAGACACGGCTGCCTCCTGCCAGAGCTCGGGAGGCGCGGAGCTGATGTTGAGACGGCGTCGAACTCCTGATCATCCTGGGAGCTGTCGGAGTGCTGGCGGTGCTGGCCGCGGCTCTCAGCGCCCGCTTGCTCATCTCTGCGCCGCCCGGCGTGTCCAGCACCCTCTTCGCCAACAACCCTGACCTTGAGGACGGCACTCCGCTGCAGGGACAGGCCCCCGCCTTCACCCTCACCGACCAGTTCGGCAAGAAGGTTTCCCTGCGTTCCTTCCGCGGCCGGGTGGTGATGCTGGCCTTCAATGACTCCGAGTGCACCACCATCTGCCCTCTCACCACCACCGAGATGGTCGATGCCAAGCGCCTTCTCGGCAGGGCCGGAGCGCAGCTGCAACTGCTAGGCATCGATGCCAACCCCGACGCCACCAAGGTTGCCAACGTCCTCGCCTACTCTGAGCTGCACGGGATGATGCAGGACTGGCATTTCCTCACCGGCTCTCTGGCGCAGCTCAAGCACGTGTGGCAGGAGTACGGCATCGCCGTGCAGATCGAGAACGGTCTCATCGACCACACCCCCGCTCTGTACATCATCGATCAGCAGGGCAGGCTGGTTCGTCTGTACTTGACCCAGATGACCTACGCGGCCATCGGCCAGCAGGCACAGATCCTGTCTCAGGAGGTTTCCAGCCTGCTCCCCGGCCATCCCCGCGTCCTCTCCAACCTCCCCTACGACCCGGTGGCGACCATCAGCCCAGCCACCGGAGTGGCTCTGCCCCGAGTGGGGGGCGGCACCGTCAACCTCGGGCCGGGCGCACCCCGGCTGGCGCTGTTCTTCGCCTCCTGGGACTCCGAGATCACTGACCTCGCCACCCAAATGGAGGCCCTGAACCAGTACATGACCCTGGCGCGGGACCGCGGACTGCCCGCGCTCACCGCCATCGACGAAGCGAGCGTAGAACCCTCATCGAGCGCCCTTCCCAGCTTCATGGACGCCCTGCACGCCGGTCTGAGCTACACGGTTGCCATCGACCGGACCGGCCAGCTGGCTGACGGCTACCAGGTCGGCGATGAGCCGTGGCTGGTGCTGACCTCCGCTTCCGGGAAGATCCTCTGGCACTACGACGTCTCGACATCCGACTGGCTCGCCCCGGCCGCCCTGGCTCAGAAGGTGAGCAGCGTGCTCGCAGCCTCCTCCGCGCCACCGAGCCCCCCCTCCTCCCAGGCCGCGCTTGCCGGTTCGCCAGTCCTCCTGGCCGCCCTGCACGACCAGGCAAGCCAGCTGCTCAGTGGCGGTTTCACCGCCCTCGAAGCCCGGCTTCATGCCCTGCGTGGCTATCCCATCGTGCTCAATGCGTGGGCATCGTGGTGCACGCCATGTCGGGCCGAGTTCCCACTCCTGGCTTCGGCATCGCTCCGGTACGGTCGCCAGGTCGCGTTCTTGGGAGCGGACATCGAAGATGTGACCGGGGCGGCAGAGAGCTTCCTCGCGGACCACTCGCTGAGCTATCCGAGCTACCCCACCTCGCTCTCGGCACTGAGCAGCCTCGCTGACATCGTCGGCGCCCCGACAACCATCTTCATCAATCCGAGCGGGAAGGTCGTCGACGTGCATCCTGGCCAGTACGACTCCCAGGCTGCGCTGGAGAGCGATATCGAAACCTACGCATTGGGAGGCTGAGGAGCCTCGATTCGTGGGGTCCATCCAATGACGGGAGCAGGGAAGGTGAGAAGCCATCGAGCAAGGTGGCGCCTCGCGCTCGGTGCGGCACTTCTCCTCGGGGGCGCAGCCATGGCGCTGTTCTCCGAGTTCTTCCTCGATGACTGGGCTTCGGTCAGCCAGCTCGGCGACTGGATTCAGCACGGCGTGATCTTCTGGGGGGCGGTGGGGATTGGAGCCTCCCTGGTCGTGCTGCGCCGGCCGAGCCATGGTCGGCGTGACGACGCCGCGCCTGAGCCGGACGCTGCCGGGAGGGAAGCACACCTTCAGGGGGCGAGGTGGCCTGTCGCCCTCGGCCTGACCCTGCTCCTGGGGGGTGGCTCGGCGGCGCTCTTCTCCCAGTTCTTCCTCGACGACTGGGCCTCGACGAGCGTGGGCTGGGATGGGGTCCAGCACGGGGTGATCTTTCTGGGAGGGGTGGGAATCGGCGCGTCCCTGGTGGTGCTGCGCCGGCGGAGCCACAGTCGCCGCGAGGGAGCCGCCGCCGAGGCGGCAGCTCCCACAGGGCACGCCCGCCCTCACGCGGGGAAGTGGCTCGCTGCGGGGCTGCTGTCGCTGCTGGCGGCCAGCTTCCTCACCGGCCTTCCCTACCTCGACCTCCAAGCTGGGCTCTCCATCCCGGTTCCGATCAGCCGGATCGATGCCGTGCACGTCGCCGCTGGCGTAGGGCTCATCGTCTTCGCCGCCTGCCTGGCGTTCCGGTTGCTCCGCTGCCCCCCGGCCTGGTCACGGTGGATGACCGGCCTCCTGGCTGCCGCCGCCCTCCTCTACGCCGGGGTCGTGGTGACCGGGGTCGTCCTCCTCTTTCCACTTCCTGCCGATCTCGCCGACGAGCTGACTCATGCCCACCTGATCGCAGCCGTGTGGGCCGCCGAGCCGTCACTCGCCCTCCTCTATGAGCTCGTCCGAAGAGGGGAGCTGCGTGGGCCGCGCGTCGCCACCCACCTTGCTGGGACCGCCTGGAGGCGTCGGCCTCGCTCAGTGAGGCCTGGCGTCCTCGGTGCCGGCCTGGTGGGGCTCTTCGCCCTGGTGCCGGCGATCGTGTTGGCGGTCGTCGCTCCCCGCGCTCTCTCGCCCTCGGCGCAGCGGGGTGGCTATGAGAGCTGGCAGCCGATCGGCCCAGGGACGATCATGGACACCGCAACGCTACAGCCGGGAGGTCAGAGTGTGGTCGCCGGCGGGCTTGGCCTCTACCAGGTCAGCCTGGACGGAGGGTGGCACCCCCTCGGAGACTTCGCCGGTCAGGACGTGCTGAGCCTCCTGCGCACCGCTCAAGGGACGGTCTATGTCGGCACCGGCCTCGGCCTCTATCGCGCTCCCAGCTTCGCCGGCCCGTACCAGCGGCTGCCACTCCCCGCGGGGGGCGTCCACGGCATCGCCGTCAAAGGGTCGGAGCTCTGGGCCAGCGCCGCCTTCCGAGGCTTCTACTTCTCTGACGACGGAGGACGACACTGGCGATTGGTCAACGCTGGCCTCGAGTATCCGGACCTTGCCTGGGCCCTCGTCAACTGCGACGGCACCATCTTCGGCAGCGACGTGTACGGTGTGTACCGCTTCGTGGGCAGCGGCTGGGACCGGGTCAGCAGCGAGGTAGGCGTCTACAGCTTCACTCTCGGCCCGAACGGACGGCTCTTCGCCGCCGCGGAGGGTGGCGGGGTCTGGATCCAGGATCCCAACGGGCACTGGGAGCAGTCTGATGCTGGCCTCCTCAGCCACAACGAAGGCTCATTGCAGGGCATCCACGAGTTCGGGATCAGCTTCACGAGCAGCCGGCGTGCGTATGGCGGATCGATGCTCGCGGGGGGCGATGTCAGCCTCGATGGGGGGAGCACCTGGAGCCAGCAGTGGCCCAATTTGACGCGCGTCGGGGCTGTCTACCGGATCCTTCCCGACGGCAGCGAGCTGATCGCCGCCACCGACGCCGGCCTGCTCCTCTATCGTCTTCCGGTCACCAATCCGGCCGGCCCGGGGTGGTGGGCCCTGCTGATCGGCGCCACCCTGGCGGCCTGCCTGGGGGTGGCAGCCACGCTGGTGAATCGCCTCAACGGGAGGGTCAGGCCGAAGAATCGTGAAGTCTCGATCTCACCCGAGGCATGACCGAGCCGCTGGACTTCACACCGAGCTGAGTGCTTTGGAGCTCCCGATCAGCCCAGCCAGCCCATCAGTCCTCGGCGGCTTCATGTAGGTTCGCGAGCACCGTCCGGCCTCCCGCGGTGGAGAGGTGGTCTGAGAAGCGGGTGGCAGGACTTCCAACGCGGGCGACGTGCTGTGGCTCCTCCTGCAAGGCGATCACCGGCTGCCGGGATGATGGCGTGTCGCTGCTGAGCCGCACCCCCGATCCTGCAGCTGCTGATGCGTGGGCCGGCGCAGGGACCAAGACCTGGGCATCCACCCATTCGTCCTCCTGCCCGCCGCTGGCGAACATGCGCAGGAAAATGGGCGTGATCCCGCCGAACATGGCGAGGTGCACCATCACCAGCATGGCCACCCCGGCGAGTTGCTGGTCGCTCAGCGCTGAGATCCCCCAGAGCCGGGGCGCCTCCACGAAGAAGCTGTAGAAGGGGTGGGCGGCGAGGATGAAAATGAAGGCCAGAACGGTGCAGGGCACTCCGACGAGTGTCATGGTGACGAACTTCGTCCAAGTCGAGATCGGCTTGATACCGTTACCCCGGATCGGCTCTACCACGTGCCACCAGAAGATGAGACCAGCAGCAAGGAACGTCAGATGCTCGAAGGCGTGAAGGGTGTTGTTCTCCAGGGCGGCGTCGTAGAAGGACGGGTAGTGCCAGATCCACATCGTCAGCGTGAAGAGCGGGGTGGCTCTCCAAGGGCTCGTGATGCCGGTCCAAAGACGCCACGGCCCCCTCAGCGGGCGGTATGAAGGGGGTGCTGCTCCGGCGACCCCGAGGATGATGAGCGGGGGCGCCACCACCATCAGCAGCATGTGCTGAAGCATGTGGACAGCGTTGAGGTAGTTGTCGCCGATGTAGTCGATCGGTGACTCGAGGGCCACGAAGCAGATCAGCACACCGCCGGCGAAGAACGCCGATCGGGAGCGAGGGCTCAGCCCCCACGGCGTGAGGTCGTCGGTGGAGCGCAGCCATCCTCTCCGGTGGGCGCGCCAATAGAGGGCGCAGACGACCGCGATTCCCGCGTAGATGCTGGGATCGAAGCCCCAGTCGGTCAGGCTCACACTGGCAGGCGGCACCGTGCAGAGAGTAACCCAGCGTCCGCTCCGGGCCAACCCTCAGCCCTGGCCCGCGGCCAGCAGCCGCTGCAGGACTCGACCCAGCGACCTGCGCGCTTAAAGGGCGGCTGCTCCCATTTTTGGCCCTATGTGACGGACAAATCTGAGTTGGGAGAACTCGGATGGAGCTACGTGCGAGGCCTGTTGTGCCCTCTCGCGGGCTAGAACGGCACCCGGCCCCCTTGGAGCGCCGCCATCATACTCTCCTCTTGACAATCTGTTGTAGAAGTACAACGATCCCACCGATGGCAAGGAGATCGGCAGGAGGCGAGCCCTCGGAGTCCCAAACAGGACGGCTTCACAACCGTATTGCTGTCCTCCGCGTGGAGAGGGGGCTCTCACGGCAGGAGCTCGCTGACCAGGTTGGGGTCAACTACCAGACCATCGGGTACCTGGAGAGGGGGGACTACAACCCCAGTCTGGAGCTGGCCTTCCGGCTCAGCGAGGTGTTCGGCCTGCCCATCGAGGCGATCTTCTCCCGAACACCCCTCCGTCCCATGAGCGAGGCCCTGTACGCCCGTCCTCCCGCGTCGGTTTCGGCCACGTCGGTCGTCAGAGGCGGCGCCAGGGAGGGCCTGGTGTGACCGTCAAGCTGGCTCCGCCTCCCCGCCGTGGCTTGATCGCCTCGCGGGACATGACAGTGGAACTAGTGGTGAGCCGCACGGGCAGGGTGCTGGAACGCCCGTGAGCTGGCTCCGGGATGCCTTGGCGGGCCCCCACACCCATAGGAAAGAAGGGGAAGCATGAGCACCGCTACGCATACCGTGGACCTTGACAACGTCGGCGCCGTCGACGTCACCATCGATGAACACGGCGAGGGCCAGGCATTCCTGCTGCCGCATGGAGGCGGCGGACCCGACACAACCAGCCGCTTCGCGGAACTGCTCGCCGCCAGCCAGCCCGCTCGCGCCATCAACCCACCCATCCCGGTTTCGGCGGCACCCCCCCGCCGGGAGGGGCTGGACACCATCGGCGGGCTCGCGGGCCTCTTCGGTGCGCTGCTGGACAAGCTGGGTCTGAGCGACGTCACCGTGCTCGGCAACTCCATCGGAGGGTGGATCGCCGCCGAAATAGTGCTGCTTCGGTCGCCCAGGGTCAGTGGCACCATCATCATCGACGGCACCGGAATCGAGATTCCCGGACACCCGATCGCAGATTTCTTCTCCCAGACCATGAACCAGGTATTCGAGCGCAGGCTATCGGGCCGGCCACCTTTGCGGGGTGGCGCCGGGCCTTGAGGGCGGTTGACGGCCAGACCACCCCCCGGGAGTTCCAACGCCCCGATTACCGCCGATTTGCACGCGATTCAGCTCTGCTATCCTCCCCGCGATGACGGACGCAGGGTCGGCGAACGTCGACCATTTCGACTTGGTGGTTATCGGCTCCGGCCCAGCGGGTGAGAAGGGAGCCGCCCAGGCCGCCTACCACGGCCACAGCGTCGCGGTCGTCGAGCGCCGCCCCAAGGGCGGTGGTGCGGCAATTGCGGTCTCCGGCGTCCCGGTGAAGGCGGCGAGGGACACGGCCATGTATCTGACCGGTTGGGCACGCCGAGATGTATACGGTGTCGGCATCAGCCTGGCCCCTGACCTCCTGATGAACCGACTGAGGGCCCGCACGACCGACGTGGTGGCGACCATGGCCGCCACCGTCCAGGAGAACCTGAAACGCCACAACGTCGAGCTCGTTCGAGGTGAGGCAAGACTCGGGCCGGATCGAACGGTGGTCGTCGGCAACATGGACACCGAGCGGACACTGCGAGGTCGCGTCGTCCTGCTCGCCACCGGCTCCCATCCGTACCACCCGCCAGGGATCCCCTTCGACGATCCGGACGTTCACGATTCGGAGACAGTGCTAGCCATTGACCGCCTTCCCGAACGCATGGTGGTGGTGGGAGGTGGACCCGTCGGATGCGAGTACGCGTCAATCTTTGCCTCTCTCGGTTCGGAGGTCACGCTGGTGGACCGTGGGACACGGTTGCTGCCGATGCTGGACGGGGAGATTTCGGACAGCCTCGCGCGCAGCTTGCGGAACTCAGGAGCACGCATCATGCTCGGAGCGCAGCTGCAGTCGGTCGACCGCGACGGCCAGGGTCTGCTGGTGCGGGTTGACGGCGAAGACCTGCGACCGCAGATCGTGCTGCACGCTGTCGGCCGCGTCGGCAACGTCGAGAGCTTGGGATTGGCCGAGGCCGGAGTGGAGACGAGCGAGCGCGGGCGGGTTCGTGTGAATCAGGATTTCCAGACCACCGCCCCTGGTATCTATGCCGCCGGCGATATCATCGGGCCTCCGGGTCTCGCCTCCGTGGCCATGGAGCAGGCCAGGGTGGCCATGTGTCGCGCGTTCGATATTCGCTTCAAGCAGGCCGTAGATCCCGTCATCCCGACAGGCATCTATACGCTCCCCGAGGCGTCCATGGTTGGGCTCACCGAAGAGGCAGCCCGCGCCGCGGGTGACGACGTGGAGACTGGTCGGGCCTTCTTTGAGGCAAACGCCCGAGCGCGGATTGCGGGATCGACTGAAGGCTTGGTGAAACTGGTGTTCCGGGCGTCGGACCGCCGGCTCCTCGGAGTCCACATTCTCGGCGAGGAGGCCACCGAGCTCATCCACATCGCGCACGCCGTGCTCCATAACGGCGGCACGATCAACGAGTTCATCGACACGACCTTCAATTTCCCGACCCGGGCGGATGCGTATAAGTACGCTGCCTACGACGGGCTCCAGCACCTCGAGAACCGCGCGCCGGCCGACATCGCCTGACCCGAGATCACCCTGGACACTGGTCGAGGTGCGGGGGCACCTCGTGTGGGCTCGCTCTCAGACTGCCTCGACGTGAGCCAGAAGCTCCGCGGACATCTGGCCGAGAACCCCTACTACCTTCGCCACCACCGCTTGGCCGTCGGCGGGATGGAGGTCGCCGGCGAAGACAGCGAGCTCGTCGAGACGCTCGGCAAAGCGGATCCAGGCCGAGCGCCGGTGGGGGAGCAGGAAGCTGGCCCGGTAGGGGAGCTGGAAGTTGGCTCCGGCCGTCACACCGGGGTGGTCGGGACCCACCGGCAGGCTGGCGAGCAGCAGGCCCAGCGGCTTGATGGCCTGGAACATGAGCCCGACGGCGATATGAGCCAGGACCTCGCGCTGCTCGGATGTCTCGTGCCCGAAGGCGAAGTAGCGGGCGATCATCTGCAACAGCAGCTCGTACACGGCGTTGAACAAGTCGGAACAGCCGCCGGCGATCGAATCGGTGATGTAAACGTCTGGCTCGATCCCCTCGACGGACCGCATTCCGGCAGCCACGACGGGGTAGGTCGGTTCGAAGTCAGGATCCGCCTTGCGCATCGCCAGATACTCGTCGAGGACCTTGAGGAAGCGACCGTAATGGGCCGTCTCCCAGTCGCCGGTCGCCCCCTCCCCCTGCTCGACGATGCGCTGCAAGGCCCGCTGGGCGCCCTCGAGGTCGGTGATGGGGTGGAGGTCCGGCCAGCGGAACGTGGCCTCCGCGGCCTGGTGGAAGGCCGGGCCGATGAACAGTCGTTCCGCACCGAGCGTCTCCGCCAGGTGGGCGAGACCCGTCTCGATAGAGCGATACAGATGGCCCTGTGTGGTGAAGTCCTGGCCCCGCGGCACGATCTCGTCGGGCCGCATCGGAGCCGGCACCGGCCCGACGGGTTCGAAACCCGCGGCGTCGGCGCGCTCCACGCCTTCGGGGCGCTCCAGGTAGATGAAATGCTGCAGCGCCGCCTCCCCGAAGGGGAGGAGGCGAAGCTGCACCTCAGGTGGGTAGCCCATCGCCCGGTGCGGCATGTGGGGTCGGCTCACGTACGGTGCGGAGCCGACCGCGGTCAACAGGTTCTGCACCACGGCCCAGTGCAGCATCTCCTCGCCGGCTATCCCGAGCACCATCCGGCGCCAGCGCTCGACCGCCTCCACCTGCTCGTCTCGCAGCCCGGGACCGGGCGTGCTCTTCAGGCTGAACGCGGCGTAGAGGTACTGGCACATAAGAGCGTGCTCGAGCTCCGCACCCTGGCAGAGGAGGTACGTCAACTCCTTGCGATGCTCAACGACGATGGTCGGCTCAATTCTCATAAGTCGGCATTATATTGGGCTCTTCGACCCCATCCGATGCTTCTATGGTTTGTCAAGCGGCGGCAGCAAGTTCATCGACCGAGGTGAGCACTCGGTAGATCTCGCGCGCGACGTAGCGCTTGAGGCACCTGACGACCTCCTTCTTGGACAAGCCCTCCTTGGTGCGGCGAGCCATGTAGTCCTTGGTCGGCGGATGGCTGGCAAGACGAACCATGACGATGCGCCAGAGCGCGTTGTTGGCCTGGCGATCGCCACCACGGCTGAGCCGATGGCGCCCGGTCGTCTTGCCCGAGGACGCTGGCAGCGGCGCCGCTCCGCAGAGGCGGGCGAACGCTGCCTCGGATCGCAGGCGCTCCGGGTTATCCCCGGCCGCGACGAGGAGGGCGCCGGCGACGTCGGGGCCGACACCCCGGAGCGCCGTCAGCTTTGGTGCCGCCTCGACCGTGAGACGGCCCAGCTCGCCGTCGAGGATCTCGATCTGGTCAGTGAGCAGCTGGTGACGCTGGGCCAGCCCCCGGAGTGCCAGCTTGACCGCTGCGGTGGGGCTGATGATCAGGCCGGGACGCATCGCCGCGGCGGCGGCGATGAGCGGGCCACGCGAGAGCTGCCGAAGCGGCTCCCGGAGGTCGGCGGGAGCGGTCACGATCAATGCCTTCATCTGGTTGACGATCTCGGTGGTCGTCTTGACCGCGGACCGCCGTGCCACCCGCAGAGCGCGGATCATGCCCACGTGGTCCTGGTCAGCCTTGGCGATGGCGGTGGCCTCACCAGAAAGCACAGCCCGGGCTGCAGCCTCAGCATCGACCGGGTCCGACTTGCCTCGGCTGTGGCGGATCTGGCGATTGGGGCGGTTGACCTCGATGACAGTGCAGCCAACGTCGCGTAGGAACCGAGCCAGGCCGGCCCCATACGAACCGGTGCCCTCGATGCCGAACCGCGGATCATCCCCGAGACCGCGGGCCCACTCCAGAAGGATGCGGTAGCCGGCGGGCGTGGTCGGGATCTCGAGGTGGCCCAGGGGCCGGCCGAGACCGCTGGTGAAGGCGGCGGCGACATGGATCTCACCGTGAGTGTCAACACCGACGGTGACGCCGTTGTCCTGCTGTGCCATGCTGCTGGAAGCCATCCTCATGTCCTCACGTTCCTCCAAGCTCTGGGGGGCTGACTGGGGTTGGTGAGTCAGCGGGGCGGGCGGACAGCGCTGGGACGAGCTCGGAAGCACGCTTCTATCAGGTCACGTTCCGCCCCGCTGACGGCACCGGGGAACCTCTCGCTGCCGGGTCGACAGATCGGAAACAAGGCACCCGGGCCGGTGGGTCATCGGGTCAGGCCCGGACGAGAGGCTCTCCGGTGCCGATCATGGCGGTTGCGCGTAGGGCTGCGGGCCGAGGCGGCGCAGGGTTGCTGGCCCTGAGGCTGTCCACAGAATCCACAGCCTCGCACCCCCCTTCTCCCGCACCCTCATCCCCCGACGACTGCTACTGCTTGTCCACATGGGACGGATCATCCCAGTGGGTCATGAGCGACCTGGAAGCGGTGGGCAGTAGCCGCCGAGGCTGAGCATCGCGAGGGTGATTAGCGCGTCGGCCGAGCGGAACCCGAAAGCGATCCGGGTGAGGAGGCGCAGCCGGGTGTTGATGGCCTCGACGCGGGCGTTGGAGAGATCGTGAACCAGCGCGGCCTCGATGCTGTGGCGGTGGTCGGTGATGGAGCGGGCCAGCTTGACGAAGGCGGGAAGCCGGCAGCGGCGAGCCCACACGAGCCACTCCTCGAGCAGGCGCAGGGCGGATCGGGGTCGGAGCTGGAAGACCTGGCGGAGCTGCTCTTTGAGGAGGTAGGCACGGTGGCGCGATAAGCACCATCGCGAAAAGCCGCCCGGCTCTCCCCTCGAAAGGACCTGGCCTTAGGTAGACGTATGCGACGTACGATGCGCAGCGGATATCGGCTTGCTCGGGCAGCTGCTCAGCGACAGCGTCAGCGTCGTTGCACTCATAGGGTAGGCACCCCCTCGCGCTGCTGTGCGGCGAGGCGCCGCCAGACACGCCGGAGGGTCAGGCGTTCGGCCGCCGAGGTGGCACTGAAGAGGGTGCGCCGGAGAACCTCGTTGTGGGTCGTTCGAGCCTCTCGGAGGATGCGATCACCATCGGGAGTGAGAATTGTGAACCACTTCCGGCGGTCGTCGGGGTCGACCTGTCGGTGGACCTTTCCGTCGCGCTCGAGGCGCGTCACTAGGTGCGTGATGCCGGCTGGGCTTAAAAACACCCGGTCCGCCAGTGCGGACATGCCGAGGCGTCGGTTCTGGGCCTTGAACAACGTGATGAGCACGTCAAACTCGCTAATCGCCAAGCCGTGGCGCTGGCGCAGTTCGCTGTCGAGGGCTTGCACCACGTTGCGGTGCAGCATCATCAGGGCGCCCCACGACTCCCACTCGCCACGACTGAGGTACTCGTGCCGGTTCCCGCCGTTGTCAAGCACGAAGGAATCTGACCCTGGACGCTTCGTTCCCTCAGGAAGAAATCTGACCGTAGTCGTCGTAGAGGGATGGGGGGTTTGGGGGGAAGGGGTGGAAAACTCGGTTTGCTGTGGATAACTCGTCTCAGGCACTGGTCTGCACTCCGAGGTGGACGGGGAGAGCGGCGATGCGCCGGTCGATGCGGCGCTTGAGGGTGAGCGGGCTGGTCGCCGTGTAGAGCTCCGTGAGCGGGCGCAGACGGTTGAGGTCCAGCTGCTGCGGGTAGTCGTCGAGGAGGCGGCGCAGCGGCGTCTTGGGGATGTCGTAGAGGCGCCGCGTGCGACTGTCAACGGTCTCCTTCCCCACCAGCTTCATCACCGGCTGGAAGCAGTTGGCGAAGGGGCGGAGGTCGTCGGTGTAGAAGGCGTCGAGCCAAGCCTGCTGCTCCGGGGTGTCGAGCCGGTCGTAGCCGATGAGGCGACGGACCAGGGTCCAGTTCTTCTGCTCGACGTGGCAGTTGTCGTTCTTGTGGTAGGGCCGCGACCGGGTGAACGCGATGCTCCGCTCCTGGCAGTAGCCGAAGAGATGGAAGTTGATGAACTCGCTGCCGGTGTCGGGGTGGAGGCCGCGGAGAGGAAAGGGCAGCTGCTCGCGGATCCGCTCCACGGCGGCCACGATCCCCGTCTGCCCCTTGCCCAGCACTGGGATCCGCTCCGTCCAGCCAGTGGCCAGGTCGACGGTGGAGAGGGTGTACAGGAAGGTGCCCGCCGCGTACTCGCCGCTGTGCGACACGAGGTCGATCTCCAGGTGACCGGGGACGTCCTCAGCACTCTGGGAGCCCGGCAGAGCGGGAATCTGCCGACGCAGCAGGCTGCCGGGCTTGGTCTGCGCCATCCGCCGACCGACGAGACCCTTGCGGCGCGCGGCGATCGCCCGCTCCACGGTGCTGACGCTGGCCTGGCAGAGCAGCTCTCGGGTGACCGCGTCGACCGCGAGCTGCTGATGGGCCTCCAGAAGCGGGACCAGCTCGCCGAGGAAGGGCTGCAGCCGCTCGGAGCAGATGTATCCGGAGGCCTCCCAGGCCACCAGCAGCGCCTTCTGGAACTCCAGCCCATAACGGCGGGCTCGAGGCGGCCTCTTGGCGACCACCACCCGCCGGCGGCCCCGGAGCATGGCGATGGCGTACTTGCGGTGGTAGCCGGTCGCCAGGCAGAAGGCGTCGAGGATCGCACCCCGCTCCACCCGGCCGGCCCGCGTGTACCGCCCCATCAGCTCCAAGGCCAGCTCATAGCGATCCCCGATCCGCATGGCTCCCTCCGCCGCGGCTCGGGCCGCCCGGCCTCGGTAAGAATCGCCGCTGACGGAACGATGGGGTCCACAGTCAGATTTTGGATGAGGGAATACGCCCGCTTGACTTAGCCACGGACCTCAGTATACTTCCTTGCGAAAGAAAATATCTCCTAGGAGGAACCCCCATGGCGTACGGAGTCGCCATCGGGCGCTCGGCATGGTTCAAGGATCCCGACGGCAACACGATCGCTCTGTTTCAGCCGGAGTGATCTGCAGGGAGAAAGGCGTGGCCCTGGACGCCAGCCGGCAGTGGGGCCTCTGGCGTATCAGGGCAGCGCGAGGCCAGAGGGCCGTTGCGATTTCCGCCAGAACTGCGGAGCCGATGCCGCTGCAGGACTCGAACCTGCGACCTGTGGCGCTTGCTCTGCTCAGAGGCCTATCCCGTGGCCAAACCTGAATTGCCGGAGGCCGTCCAGGATGACGGCGTCATAGGTGGCTCCTCCCTTCCTCACGGACGCAGTATCGCGCCTCCCGACCCTCCGCTCCGCCTGCCGGGGATCGGCGGACGAAAGACGATCTCGGATCTAGCCCCCTTCGAGGTCACCTACCATATTCGACACAGGAACCGCCATGCGAGCACCATCGCGGCCAGCTCTGGTGGCATCTGGTGCGGGCATGTCATCGGCCGATGCGTGCGGTCGGCGAGATTCTCCAACCCGCCCGCCTCGTACCGAGCGAGCCAGCTGTACGCCGTCTCGCAGCTCACGCTCCGAATCCGCGGCCGCGGGGACGATCTTGCCCTCGCCCACGTCAGCGCGGACTGATGCCGCGCCTCAGTAGCCAGCTCTTACAGAAGCCGTGACACTGACCATGGATCAGGCTCGTGTCGAGTCCCCGGCTTGTGCCATGCCAGTTCTGTCGCCAAATTGACCCTGCCCCCCACGGCCTTGCGCGCAAAGCGGAGCTCAGCCGGCTTCAGGGCGACGAACCAACCAGTCCTCGGGGGGCCGGGCGGTGACGTCCGGGCTGGAGAGCCAGGCCGCGAGGGCGGTGATCAAGTCGCCGGGCGCCTGTCGGCTCCTCGGGAAGCTCCGGCTGCTGGTGAGCAGCAGTCCGGCACCGGTGGGCGCAGTTTCGGCGAGCAGCCGCCGAAAGTCCTTGGCGTTCTCGGTGACCAGCCGCCGCCTCTGCTGAGCGGCCCAGGCGAACAGCTCCGGGTCGCTCATGGCTCGGAGCTGAGGGTCGGCCGCCACCGCGATGACGTCGTGGCCCCTCCGGCGCAACTCCTCGGCGATGACCGGTGGGAACATCTCGTCGAGGAGAAGCGCGATCCCGGCCTTCGCCGGGGTCACGCGAGCAGCCGCTGCTGGATCCGCCAGGACCGTTCGCCTGCCTGGGACTCCTCGTCGGCGAGAGTCACCTCGGCGTCGATCTCTCCGGGGAAGGCCGCGTAGTAGCGGAGGGCGACTCGCACCTGCTCCGCGGTGAGCGTCAGAAGCTCCGCGGCGGCGTTCACCGCCTCTTCGCCGCGCTCGTCGAGCTCGCGCACCGCCTTGACCACCTCCCAGACGTCGGGTCCCAGTTGCAGAGCGGCCCGACGACCGGTGGGGCCGTCCTTGAAGGTGACACCAGGGTGTTCGGCCATGCGCAGCCCCTCGTCCACGAGGCGCTCAGCGAGGCCCGAGGGGGTGGCACCGGGGATAGCTCGGGCCCGCCGGCGCAGCCGGTCAAGGATCGCCGGGTCGAAGCGGATGGAGAGTGGAGCCGACACGTAGCGCAGTATATCAAATGCGCTACACGTGCCCGTTCGTGCGCCTGAGCGACTCGGCACTCCATCCAGAACGCCGAGACGCGGGCGTTGGGGCCCGCGCCGCCGTTTCCGGATCCGCCGGTATGAAGGGAAAGAGGTGCCCCCTGCAGGACTCGAACCTGCGACCTGCGCGCTTAGAAGGCGGCTGCTCTGTTTTTCGGCCTATGTCGTGGCTCAACCTGAGTTCGGATACAGCATCCGCCTACACAAAGGTGCTGGAAACCAGCATCTGCCGTCGGCGCTGGGAGGCAGATGGGAGTGGCGCGTTGTGGGCGTCGCCTGTGGCGGTAGGTGGGGGCCGCCTCGAGAGCCCGTGTACCCGCCTCCTCTGCGCGCTGGTCGGCGGTCTGGAGAGAGCAGGCTGGCACATCGAGAGGTTCAGCTATGTCTATTGAGCCGTACGGCGTCGGGCTCGCCGGCACCTCGCCTCGGTTCGGTTTCCCGGGCGCACGACGGAGGATGCACGGATGTACGATAGGCAGACGCGTCCGCGCGCTTTGGTCACCTCCGTGGTGATCGCCGCCAGCTCCATGAAGCGCTCCATCAAGAAACAGAACCCCGGCCAACTCGAGCTCCCCCAGCTCCTCCCGCCGTCGGCGCCTGCGCCCACCGTGCCGGCGCCTGTAGGCGGCCGCGGTGGGCACCGCCCTTGGCCGGCGGGGACGACGACTTCTTCGACCGGAAGCGGCCGTGGTCACACATCAAGGACACCGTCCTCGTCGAGTACCTCGGTCCGTACCTTCACAAGGTCACGCGTGCCGTCGGTGAGCGCGTCGTCCTCGTCGACGGCTTCGCCGGCCCCGGGCGGTTCAAGGACGGGTCCCCCGGATCCCCACTCCTCATGCTCGACGTCGCCGACCGAAACACCCCCGGCGAGTGCGTTGCCGTCTTCGCCAATGTCGATGCGGCGTACCACGCCGAGCTCAAAGCCGCCGTGCAGGAGCGCTCGGCCAAGACCCTGGGGATCCCGCCCTGAGCGGCTTCATGGCGCAGCTCGATCTCGTCCCGACCGGAGGGCGATGGGGAACCATTCCCCGACTCCGGGGCCAGATGCGCCGCCTCTTCACATCAATCGTCTCCGCCACCTACGACAACCGGCAGGCGGGACGATGGCAGTACGCCGCCATCCCAGTCGCCGACGAGGTCCACGACTTCTGGGATCCCCAGCGTCCAGAGCAAGCGGCCCTGTGGGAGTCCACCGTGACTCTGGGCGAGCGGTTCTTCCTGGAGATCCTTGAGAGGCCCGTCCCCGTCGACATGCGAGCGCTCCGGGTCTTGAAGCGCTCCCCGCTAGCCCTCGATCTCTACGCCTGGCTGACGTACCGGATGAGCTATTTGAGGGCGCCCACCGTGATTCCCTGGGAGGCTCTTCATGCGCAGTTCGGGGCCGACTATCGCCGGGTGTTCCACTTCCGGGCCGAGACGCGGCGGGCGCTAAAGGCGGTCGCGATGGTCTACCCGGAGGCCCGCGTCGACGCTGGCTCCGCCGCAGCGATCCGGCTCTTCCCATCGCGTCCCCACGTCACTGCGGCGGCCCAGCTCACACTGCTCTGAGCCGCTGGAGCTTGGGGATAACCCTGGGCACATGCGACGTTTTCCACGCATAAACGCCGATGCCTGGCTCTCTTGAGCTCCGCATAAACGCCGATGCCCTCACGCATAAACGCCGATGCCTATAGGAACCTGTAGTAGATACCTGTAGTTAAACCTGTAGTAGGAGCGGGCGCAGCGGTGGAAAAGTCGGGGCCCCGTCCGGATGGCCCTCTCGGCGACGGCTGCATCGTGGTCGAGAGACCTCAGCGAGGAGGCTGGGCGGGGTCAGTACCCGATGTGGGGGCCGCGCTGCTGGGCGGCCCGGTGCTCCTCGGCGGCCTCCCGGGCGTAGCGCTCGTGGTCGTACCCGTGGTCGCGGTGTCGGGGCTGCCGAGCCCGAGCGGCGGCCCTCTCCTCGGCCACCTGCCGGGCGGTCTCGGTGAGCCCCCGAGAGTAGGCGAGGAGCTTCTCCCTGGCCGCCTCGATGCGGGCCTCCCGGCCCACCCGCCGGCGGGGAACGGCGCTTACATCGAGCGCCCCCCGCTTGCGCTGGGACTCCGAGGCGCTCATGGCGAGGGAGGCGACGAGCGTGGCCCGGTCGAGGGTTTCCCGCCCCTGGGGGCCCAGCTCGCTGCGCTGCTCCCCCCAGGTCCGGCGGTCGAGGACCACGGTGGTCTCCCCCCGGGCCCGGGAGAAGGCGGAGTAGAGGGCCTCCAGGCCCTGCTGCGGCCCGGGCAGCACGAAGACCTGCTCCGCCGTCACCCCCTGGCTGCGCTGGGTGGTCCCGGCGTAGTCGAGCTGGAGCAGGCCCCCCTCTCGACCCTCCTCTCCCCTCGCCCAGTGCTCCTCCGGCCGGTACAGGCTCTCCGGGTGCGCCGCCTGGTCCCAGCGGATCCTGAGCCCCTCCTCCAAGACCTCGGCCACCGTGCCCCGGATCCCGTTGGGGTGGTCGCGGTCCAGCCTTCCACCCTCGAGGCGCACCCGGTCCCCCTGGAAGACCTCCAGGTCCCCGGAGCGGTCGCGCAGCGTGACCCCCTTGCCCAGCTCGCCGCGCTGCCGGCGCATCCCCTGGGCCCACTGGTTGAGCACCTGGGTGTCCTCCCGGGTCGCCGCCACCATCACGTAGTCACCAATCGGCCGCCCCTCCTCCTCGCCGGCGAGGCGGGCAGAGTTCCAGCTCTGGGCGACCAGCTCGCGGGCCTCCGCGCGGGTCTCGGTGATGCGGATCCGGTCGTGGACCAGGTAGCGGGCGATGGCCTCGGTCCCCCGGCCGGTGCGCAGCTCGTCGAGGGCCTCCTTCTCCCACTCGGAGCGCTGGCGGTGGGTTTCGGTCAGCTCGCAGTACCCGCCGACTGCCTGGGCCTGCTCCTTGAGGCGCAGGCAGCCCCCGCCGGCGCCGACGGGCTGGAGCTGGCGCTCGTCGCCAAGGAGGACGAGGCTGGCTCCCCCCTCCGTGCGCATTCCGGTGATTTCCGACAGCCGTTCCGGTTGAAAGCGGACACCGTTGCGGACGAATCCGGACAGCGTTCTCGCTGAAAGCGGACGGCGGCAGGGCAGCCGGCGCCGCGACGTCTTCAGGTGTCGGTGGGGGTCAGGGTTGGCCGGTCATCACCTCCTTTGCGAAGAGTACTGGTGCCGTCGGCGCTGTGGGAATGTGGGGAGGCCGCAGGGCTCTCCAAGGTCCGGGGGCAGGCCGAGAGTTGGAGCATGGCAGGAGCGTGGGCCGTCGTCGGCCTGTCCACGGACCGTCATTTCCACAGCGCTCCCAGGGGAGGTGTCGTAAGCCTTGGGGGCCCGTTTTCCAGCCGCACAGGCGCTCCTGTGGGCACGCGTTTGGAAGACCTGAACGATTCACTGCGCTCTCGGCCCTCCGCGCACCTCCATCGCCCGTGCGGGGTCCTCTTCGGGCTCCCGATGGCGGAGGGAGCCGCCCGTGAGGGCGATGCGGTGGGCCTGATGGAGAAGCCGGTCGAGCACCGCCTCGGCCAGGGTGGGGTCAGCCATGGCGCCGTGCCAAGCGTTGACTGGGAGCTGGCTGGCGACGAGCGTGGAGCGGAGCTGGGCCCGGTCCTCGACGACCTCCAGGAGATCGCGGCACTGGTCGACGGACGCGGCGGTGAGCAGGAAGTCGTCGAGCACTAGCAACGCGACCCGCTGGAGTTGGGCGAGCAGCCGCTGGTAGCGACCGTCGCCGCGGCTGACCGCGAGATCGTCAAGGAGCCGTGGGGTACGCACGTAGAGCGCGGTGTGCCCCTGGCGGATCGCAGCGTGGGCGAGGGCACAGGTGATGTACGACTTGCCGCAACCGGTCGCGCCGGTGACCAGGGCGTTCTGGTGATGGGTCACCCAGCTCGCCTGGGCGAGGCTGAGGATCACCGCCCGGTCGAGACCGCGCGGGCTGCGGAAGTCGATGTCCTCGACCGTCGCTGGGTAGCGGAGCCTGGCCGCCTTGAGCCGGGTGGCGAGGCGCCGGCTCTCCCGCCAGTCGGTCTCCCGATCGACGAGCAGACCGAGGCGGTCTTCGAAGCTGAGCTCCAGATACTGCGGCGCATTCTCGAGCTGCTCGCGCAAGGCGGTGGCCATCCCGCTGAGACCGATCGAGTTGAGTTTGTCGAGGGTCTGATGGATGAGCATCTCAAACCTCCTCGTCGAGGCGGTAGTAGTCGGCGCCACGCAGATTGGCGTGGGTCACCACCGGTAGCAGCACGACGCTCTCCTCGACCTCGGGCATCGGCAGCCGGTCGAGGTTCTGTTGCAGGATCGACTTCACCGAGCTGTACGCGATCGTCCTGAGCGCCACCGCCCGGGCGCAGGCAGCCTCGACGCGCTCCGCTCCATGGCGCTTGGCCAGGCTCATCAATCCCAGGCAGGCGCGGTAGCCGTGCTCGGGATGGGGCCGGCTCTCCAGGATCCGCTCCGTCATCTGCGCCGTTGCCGGCCCCACCGTTCGCGCCCACCGGATGAGCCGCGACGGCGTCCACTCGGCATGGGCCCGGTGCGAGGCGGGCATATGCGCCGGGTCGGTGATGTACCGCCGCCGCCCATACTCCCGGACGTGACTGGCCACCCGGCGATGGCCGTGATAGACCTCGATGGTGGTCGCCGTGGCCCAGAGCTCCAGCTTCTGCTTCACCAGCCGGTGCGGCACCGAGTAGAAGTGCTGGCGGTCGTGATCGACGTGGTAGTCGATGTTGGTGGTGACGGTCTTGATCTCGGTTAACTCGTAGCGGGTGGCCGGTAGCGGCTGCAGCGCTCCCCTCTCCAGCTCTTCGAAGAGGTCACGCCGGCTGCTGGGCTGGCCCCGGAACTGGTGCGCATTGACCTCGGCCGTCTTGCCTTTGAGCGCCTGGTTGAGCTCGCTGCTGCTGAAGAAGCGGCGGTGGCGCAGGGGGGCGAGAACGTGCCGCTCGACCACCAAGACGCCGGCTTCAGCGGCTGCCTTATCCCTTGGGTGATACGGCCGGGCGGGCAGGATCACCGTGTTGAAATGACGCGCTAGGTGCAGGTAGCTGCGGTTCAGCTCCGGCTCGAACCAGCACGCTTTGGTCACACCCGATTTCAGGTTATCTGGGGTGGTAATCCTCGGAACCCCCGCATAGGCCTCATACATCCGGGTGTGGGCGAGGAGCCACGACTTCAGGTCCTGGCTTCGCGTGGCCTCGACGTAGAGCAACCCGCTGCAGCCCAGCACCCCGACGAAGATCTCCATCTCGGTGAGCTCGCCGGTGTCGGCGTCGACGATCGACATCTTGTCGCCGGCGAAGTCCACAAAGGCCCGCTCCCCCGCCGCGTACTCCAGCCGCATCACCACGTCCTGCCGCTCCAGCCACTCGTGATAGTGGCGGCAGAACTGGCTGTACGCCCAGCCGTCGGGGTGACTTTCCCGCCACTCGAGCCAGAGCAGCTGCAGGGTGACGTGGTGACCCCGCTTCAGCTCTCGCTGCACCTCCCGCCACTCCGGTACCGGCCGTCCCGCCGCCACCTCCGGGGTAATGGGCGGGAAGAGCCTCGCCTCCACCGTCGCCTCGTCCAGCTCGGGCGGCAGCGGCCAACTCAGCCCGGCCGACCCCGCCCGGGTCAGGTACTCGTGGACGGTCGACCGGTGGATGCCGGTGCTGGCCGCGATGTCACGGACGCTGAGGCCGGCGGCCTGGAGCCGCAGCACCTCCGAAATCTTGCGCATGGGTAGTCTTCTCCTGGGCACGTGGCGACCTCCTTGCTGAAGGGTTGGAACCTCGCAAGGTAGCTGCGTGCCTGCTTCGCTTCTTCCGGCGCCGACTGCCCCACCTGCCCAGGGGGGCGAGCCCTCACGAGCCGTCCGCTTTCAGCGAGAACGCTGTCCGGATTCCTCCGGAACGCTGTCCGCTTTCAGCGAGAACGCCGTCCGCTTTCGGTGAGAAGGGGTGTCGGTTTTCGCCCGGATTGCGCACCCTCCGCCCACTGGGAGACCTGGAAGAGGGAAGCGAGCCGGCGGGTGTCGGCCATGGCCGCCTCGTCGACCACCAGGACCAGGCGGCGGAGGTCCTTGTACTGGATCTCGCCGTAAGAGCCGCCCGAGGCCTTGCGGGAGAGCTCCTCGAAGGTCATGCCCCGGCGCGCCCCGATCTCCCTGGCTGAGCGCTGCGCCGTGCTGGCGGCGACGGAGAGGACCACCACCTCCTTGCCCTGCCCCCCTTCCGCCCTCTCCCCCTCCCAGACCTCCCGGGCCACCCTGAGCGTCGTGGTCTTGCCGGCGCCGGCGGGGCCGCCCATCAGGGTGAGCCGGCGGCTGGGGTCGGTGAGGAGGTGGACCGCGCGGCGCTGCTCGAGGTCGAGGCTGACCCCGGTCTCCCGCTCGAGCTTCTCGGCGGCCACCGCGATGCGCGCCGCGTTCTTGACAATTGCGGCATCATCAAGGCGCTCCTTGGCCTCGGTGAGCAGCCAGCGCCCGTACCGCTCCACGCTGAGCTCGCGGCGGAGCTGCTCCCGGGTGGTGTAGCGGCCGTCGTCGAGGGCGACGAGCCCGGGAGCCTGGAGGACGCCTGGGACGAAGGCCTGCATCTCCTCGGCGGTGAGCCGGCCACCGTTGAGGTGCCAGAGGGTGGCCTCCACCGCCACCTGGGTGTGGGTCGCCTCGTGGGCACAGAGCCCCTCCTCGCCGAGGAAGCGCTCCATCAGCGCGCTCTGGCGCTCCTCGAGCGGCCGCCTCACCGCGGGCTTTCCAGGGCGCTCGGTGGCGAGGCGGTCGACCGCCTGGAGAGCCTGGGGGCCGAAGCGCTCCTCCAGCTGGGCCCGCCAGCTCTCGGTGTGGTCCTGGGCTGCCCCCTCGCCCTTGCCCCGCCGGGTCGCCGCCGCCAGCGCTCGGGCGGGGACGTCGGTCTCGATGCCGAGCAGCTCCCTGGCCCGGCGCACCTCGTGGGCGCGCTGGGAGAAGGCCTCGCACCAGGCCGGCTCGATCCCCTTGACCTCGATGTAGCGGCCGTCCCTGCCGGTGTTGGGCTGGACCTCGAGGCCGAGGGCGCGCAGCTCAGTGGCCAGCTCGGTGAGGTAGACCCCGTCGCCCAGGGAGCGGACGTGGAGCAGGGTCCCCGGGTCCAGGGCCCGCCACTTCCCGGCCCCCCCTCCGGCCCCCCCCTCTCCCGGATCCCAGCCCATGTTGGCGACCACGGTGTGGGTGTGGAGGTCGGGGTCGGGAGGGCGTCCCTCCTTGGCCGCCTGCTCACTGAGCCGGGCGGTGGTGTGCACCGCCTCGCAGCCCACCCACTCGAGCGGCACCCGCACCCGCGTGCCGCCCCGGCGGGCCCGGCCCACGAGAGCCCGCCTCTCCAGCTCCTGGAGCGCGCGGCGGCTGGCCTGGGTGTGAGCCTCCTCGAGGTCGCGGCGGAGCTCGGGGTCCTGGGTCAGCCCCCAGAGGAGGGAGACCGACTTGGGCGCGGAGGCGGTGAGGTCGATGCCGCTCACCCGGCCTGCCTCCCCCCTCCCCGCCGTTCCCGTCTCGGCGTCCCGCCGCGCCGCGCGGAGGACGGCCCGGGCCTCCTCCGGGGTGGTGGCGCTCTCCAGTGCCGCCGCCTGGTCCTGGGTGAGGGGGCGGCGCCGGCGGGTGGGTCCCACGCCGAGCAGCTCGGCGTGGGCGTATGCCGAGTCCCGCGTCTGGGGGTCGGCGAGGTCGCGCCGGCGACGCAGGGGGGCGGTGATGACCTGCTCGCCGGTTGCGGGGTCGCGGCCCGCCATCACCCGGTCGAAGGCCTCGCGGTCGACCGGACCCTGGAGAGCGGCGCGGCGGTTGCCGTGGAGGTCGGGGGACCAAGCGACCATGGCGCGCTCGGGAGAGCTCTGGGTGGGGGAGAGGTAGTAGTCGCCGCGGGCCCGCTCCGCCCGCCCCTCGGCGTACTGGAGGATGGCCTGGGAGGTCCCGGTCAGCTTGGAGACGGTCAGCATGGCCGAGAACGCTCCAGGCGGCCAGAGCGTGGCGGACGCGTGGCCACAGGAGGGCCCAGGAGGCCCGGAACGGGGGCGGCCCGACCGATGACACCTGGCCGTGCCGCGTGACACGAGTGGGGGGCAGAGAGAGGCTTGCGGTAATTCAGGAAGTAGGGAAGAATGTCAGGCATGGCCGTAGCGCGCAAGAAGACCTCGCTCTACCTCGACGAGCAGCTGGTGCAGAGCGCCAAGCTGATGGCCGCGACGAGCGGCAAGCACGACTACGAGATCGTGGAGGAGGCGCTGCGCGAGTACGTCACGGCACGGCGCGCAGAGGCCGGGCGCCGCTTCGCGCAGCTCTTCGACGACATCGCCGCCTACCAGAGGGCGCAGGGCATCCCGCCGCTCACCGAGGACGAAGCCACCCATATGGCCGTCGACGCCGTCCGCCAGGTGCGCGCTGGGCGGGGGGCAAGCGAGCAGCGCCGGCCTGAGCAGGGATAAGACGGGTGCTGCGGGGGGTCGTCGACGTGAACGTGCTCGTCTCCGCCGCTCTCACTCCGGGAGGTGTGGCCCAGAAGCTTCTCGTCGCAGCCGAGGAAGGCCGCTGGCAGCCGGTGGTGTCGCCGCACCTGCTCGACGAGCTGCGCGATGCCCTGGCGTACCCGGGCGTCGCGAGGCGGCTGCCACCGGGGGCGGGCCTCCGTCTGGTCGCCATCCTGGGTACCGTTGCCGATCTGGTGCCGGATGCCCCCGAACCCTGGCCGGCGGTGACCGGGGACCCCGACGACGACTACCTGGTCGCTCTGTCGCAAGTCACGCCGGGCATCGACGCTCTCATCTCCTACGACCCGGACCTCACGACGTTGGTGACCCCGGTCCCGCCGGTGGTGACGCCGCCGCGGTGGCTGGCGATGGTGGAGGCGTCAGCAGCCGCCCGTGGCAGTAGCCGGGGGGAGTGACCCCGGGTTCAGCAGCGCGCACCCGACGACGGCGAGCACTCGGGTAGACTATCATATTGAGTAGTTGCGGTCTTTTAATGTGGATAGCGTGGCCGCTGCATTATGATGCAGTCCATGACGGCTGAGGCGGCGTGGGACCGAGTGTCGGAGCTGGCGCGTGAGCGGCCTGAGTGGCTCCCCATCCTCAAGGCCGCATGCGAGGTGGCCGAGGAGAGCGAGCCCTACGGCGGGCGCTTCCCCGGGCGCTGGGTGCTGGAGAAGGTCGGGCAGTGGGCGCCCGGGCTGCGGGTGCTCCTCGGCTACGGCCTGCTGGAGAAGTCCGGGCCATCGACCCGGCAGGGGCGGCGCGCCTACTACCGGATGCCGGACTGGAGAGACGTCGCGGATGCGGTTCGACGGTGGGAGCAGCTGGGAGAGAGCCGCCAGAGCGCGGCGGAGCGGCGTCCCCTGCCGGCCGAGCGTCCCAACTGGGGCCCCTTCCGCCGGCGCGATCCCGCCGGCGAGGGCGAGGGTCGGGGCGGCAGGGAGCGGTAGCCACCGCGGACGCGAGGGGTGTGGCCTCCGGTCCGGCGATACCAGCCGTGTTGGTCGTCGCGGCGGCGCCGACGATGACGTGGACGTCTGGTGCGTTTTTAGGGGATTGGCACCGTTGTAGAAAGGGTCCGGTAGGGTCGAATGCAGCCGACGGCTGGGCAGGCGCGTAGCCGGGGAGGCGCGCGCGTACAGGCGGACGGAGCGGGATGCGAGGCGGGTGGGCCATTGGCGCGGCGGGGGGCTGAGCGTGAGCGCGAGCCCGGGTATCGGGGGCACGCCGCGGCGCTGGGCAGGGAAGGGTGAGAAACTGAGAGGCCTCAGCGGGGCCGCCGCTATGCTGCACGCCCGTGCCCCGGATCAGCGTCTTCTACGGCATCGTCATCAGCATGCGGTTCCGCGAGCATCCCCCGGCCCACTTCCATGCCGCGTACGGGGAGCGGCGAGCTTCCATCGGCATCGACCCGCTGATCGTGCTCAAGAGCACGCTGCCGCCCCGGCAGCTCGGCCTGGTCATGGAGTGGGCGGCGATGCACCAGCTGGAGCTGGCCGAATGCTGGCGGCAGGCACAGAGCGGAGAACTGCCGATGTCCGTCGCTCCGCTGCCCTAGGATCGTGGTCATGATCCCCGTGCCTGAGCCCCGCCTGCTCTCGGTTGAGGCGGTTCCACCCTTCGGTTTGCGCTTGCGCTTCGAGGATGGGGTGGAGGGGGTCGTCGACCTCGAGGGAGAGCTGGGCTCCACGTTGGTGGGCCCGATGTACGAGCCGCTGCGGGATCCCGGGTACTTCGCCCAGGTGCGCCTGGACGAGGATGGTGCGCCGGCCTGGCCCAACGGTCTCGATCTCGCGCCCGACGCGCTCTACGACGACCTGCTCAGTGCCGTGGCGCGCTGAGCTGCCGGGCATGTGCAGCTGGCGCGTCCTGGTGCTGGAGGCAGCGTGCCGGGTGGTCGGCTGCCGGTCGCCCTTCGCCCGCCGGTTCGAGTGGCCGCATCGCGAGGTCTGCTCCCGCCTCGCGGGCTGGGTGGCGCAGCGGTAGGGGGGGCGCCCGGGGCTGGGAGGGCGGTGCTGCGGGCACCGCTCCCACTGCACCCGCGGGGCTGTTCCTGGCAGGTTAGCGAGACGCGGCGGCTGCCGTCCCCGAGATGGGACTCGTGGTGTACGTCGCGGCCTCGATGAACGTCCCCGAGGCGTAGTCGAGGATTACCCGCATCGTGGTGTTCGGTGCCGGGCAGTGGCCGCTGGCAGGGCCGCAGGACGGGGGCGGGAAGGTGCCGTGAAATACAACGGCCCATACCCGGCGATCGGGGACCGAGACAGCCCTTCCGGCGTTGGGGTCGATGTCACCAAAGTCAGCCGACGTCGTGGAGATGAGGGTCACCGGCGTCGATGACATGCGCTGTGCCGTCGTCCTGGCCGTCGCCACCGCTTGTTGTTGGCTCAGGTCCGGTGCAGGATCGGATGAGCACGCGCAGCGAGGACGATCACCTTCACCACGCCGATGGTACGTGCGGTATGGCCACTTCGTTCCCGCCTGGCGTCGCGAGGGGCTAGCGCGTGTACAGAAAACGGTCCTTTCCTGCATAGTTCTCGGGTGCCCCGGACCCCCCGCGACGACGTCCTCGCCCAGGCCATCGTCGCCGCGGCACGGCGCGAGGCCTCGCGCTCTCGGCGCCGGGTGCAGGCCCGTCCTCCCGTTGCGGTCGTCGGCTACGTGCGCGTCTCGACCGAGGAGCAGGGAGACGTCGGCGCCGGCCTCGAGGCCCAGCGCCAGGCGATCCTCGTCGAGTGCCGAGCTCGCGGCTGGCAGCTCCTCGCCATCCACGAGGACGTCGCCTCTGGCAAGGCCTTCAGCAAGCGGCCGGGGCTGGAGGCGGCTCTCCAGGCCGTGCACCGCAAGGAGGCGGGCGGCCTGGTGGTGGCCAAGCTCGACCGCCTCTCGCGCTCGGTCATCGACGCTGCTCAGACCATCGAGCGAGCCCGGCGCGAGGGGTGGAACCTGGTCGCCCTCGACCTGGGCGTCGACTTCTCGACCGCCAGTGGCGAGGCGATGGCGCACATGACCGCGGTCTTCGCCCAGCTGGAGCGCCGGCTCATCGGGGAGCGCACTCGTGCAGCCCTCGCCGTCCGGAAGGCGCAGGGAGTGCGGCTCGGCCGACCGCCGGCCCTCAGCGAGCAGCTGCGCCGGCGGATCCGGAGGGAGCGAGCTCGAGGCCTGACGCTGCAAGCAATCGCCGACCGGTTGAATGCCGCCGCCGTCCCCACCGCCCACGACGGCGTGCGCTGGCATCCGAGCACGGTGCGGTGGGTGCTCGGCGAGGGGCGGTAACCGCGCCGCCGGAAGGCTCGACGGCTTCCGGACCCTCGACTTTTCCGGAGGCGATTCCAAGTTTGTCGACCACAAGCTTGTCAGCCGCGCCTGACGCTCCTATCCTCTGGCCGTTCGATCGCGCGTCTCACGCCACCCGGGCGGCCACTGGAGCCAGTCCGTCTCCTCTTCCTGCCGCTGCGCTAGGGATCGCGGTACCGCCGGGCGGGTGCCCTCGGCGTGTGTGTGGGTTCAGGTGGTGGGAGGTGACGGCGATGGGTGCGATGAGCAGCCCCAAGGTGCGGGGGGGGGGGCAGATGCCTCCGACCGCTGACATCGATGGCGAGCCGATCGATCTGAGCGGCGTCCCCACCCTCTTCGGCGGTCAGCCCGTGGCGGACGTGGGGATGGGCTTCGCTGAGCTGGAGCAGTTCGCGGCTCAGCTGGAGCGCGGCCTCCAAGCGCTCAGCCTCCAGGTCGACCAGGTGGTGGTGCGGGTGAAGGTGCTCCGCGAGCTGTGCGCCACCGGGATCCGCAAGTCCAGAGCGGCGGAGGTGGTCGCCGTTCCTGCCCGGGTGAGGCTGACGCCACACGAAGGCCTCGTCCTCCAGCTCGCCGCTGCGGGCCGTGATAACAGCGAGATCGCCGCCGCTCTCCACGTCGCGCCCGACACCGTGAAGAGCCAGCTGCGTGCCGCCTTCCGCAAGCTGGGAGTGCACTCTCGCGCAGGAGCGGTGAGGTTTGTCGTGGACAATCACCCGAACGGGGGATTTCGGCATCCTGGAAGCGAATTTACCCCGAACGGGTGATAGCCAGAGCGGCGGGGGTGCGTCAGGCTACCAGGCGCGATGGGAACCCTGACGGCGGGTCGAGCGTAAGGGAGGCATGAGGAGTGGAATTAGACCACGGAACCTCCCGCCGCCTCGGTCCTCTGACATGGCGTCTCGGCATAGGAGCTCACAGGCATAGACGTGCGGCAATACTGGGCTTCTTATTCGCGGTGGTGGCGGGCACTATATGGCCATCTGGATGGACGCCAGCTCTGGCGACGGGAAACTGCGGCTCAAGTGGTTACTTCTTCTCAGGTTGGTCGGGTCACACGTCGGGGGAGCCCAACACCTATGAGGGCACATCCGCTGACCTGGTTTACTCAACTACCGCGGCTTTATGTTACGGCGGTTCGGGCACCAACAACGTCACCACCGCTTGGACGATGATCACGAATGGGACGTTCACCGGTTGGGCTCAATCGGGAGAGATATTCTTCCCCGATATCAAAAATGGATGCTGGCGGCACTTTGCTCAGCAGCAGGAAAACTCAAAGTACTACCTACCGCGTACGAACTACGGATCCTGTGTCAGCGCAGGTGAGGAGCATCGAGCCTGGCAACAGTCGATTTACATAGGCGGCTCGCAGGGGTGGGCGATTCGGAGCAACATCGATACCACCATCTTTCTACAGAGCCCCTGGGATCAGTTTGTGGCATGGGGGAACAATTACGACTGGGTTCCGGAGTACGAAGGCGAGGCCCATTACGATTGCTCGACCCCCACCACCCCGCCCTGTTCCCCCAGTAACGGCTGGAGTGATATCCCTGGGACTGGGTCGGCCCCCGTGCCTTTCGGCAACATGGAGGTCCAAGATTACTATGGCGATGGCTGGTACGACACGTGCGGGTTCGTCCACCTCTATCCGTACGCTGATACACACTACAGCTACAATGCGCCGCAGTGCGATTACGTCAACGTATGGACGTCCCAGACATGAGGCTGCCAAATGTTGAGGCAATTTAGGCTTACTGTCTGCGCCGTGATGGCGTCGGGCGGGCTCACTGGATGCGGCATGATCGCTTCGGGGGCGGCAACTTCTAGCCCCCCAGTGGCGCAATGGGTACCGACGCAGTGGTCCGCGGTTACCCAGCACGAGCAATATCCTGGTTCAGGAATTCGATTGGATCCTCCCACCAGCGGGGTCACGCCTACTTACTCCGTTGGACAAGCGTACTCGACGTGCACAAGTGGCGTTGCCCCCTGCCTTTCGGGTACCCCGGTCGCGTCTCTAGCCATGTTCTCTGACGATCAGTATGGAAAGATTCAGCCCGACGGATCCGTCTCTCATCCCTTCCAGGGTGTATTGGCCTGGGTACTGACGTGGCATAACGAGTTCCTGCTTTATCCAAGGCCCGGCACACCCGTCGGGGATGGCTGCCCCTTCGTATCCCACGCAGGCTTGCGACTTCACCGTCTTCGTCAGCGCCGTTACCGGTCAGTACTTAGAGGCTTCTGGGGGCGCGCCCGCGGGACCGGTGAGTCCCTCGCTGGCGTCCTCAGCCGGGCCTGCTTCGAAGACGCCGCCAGCGACCGTGACGCCGTAACCATCTGAAGCCGCGGTCCCAGACACGATCGTCTTCCCGCGGCCCGGGGGCCGCCCGCGGGCAGCTCGAGGAGTGGGGCTGCAGCGGTGACGGTGACGGCTGCGGTCGCCATTCTCATGCCCCGGGGATAGAGCCAGCGTCGCCCAGCTTGTCGGCGGGGGAGACCTTGCGAATGGCTGCTGGCAACCACCGATGGCGGCGTCAGCCGATTACCCCGTTGAGCTTCGCGATGTCGAAGCTCGCCCAGCTCTGGAGCGGGAGGCGAGCGAGTGTGGGCAGAGAGAGGCAGCTCGTTGCCGGAGGCGGCCACCGCAGCGTGGGTTGGGTTGGTGATCGCGGCCGGAGTAAACCAACCGCCCCTCGGCCACGTTGCATAGGTGTGATCGCCACGAACGGCGGTAGGGACGATGGCCGCGGGGCGGTCGTGAGCGCTCATGGCGAGGTGTGGCATGACTTCCAGACCGCGCGCTCGTCGCCGCTCCGCCGCCTGAGGAGCGGTGAAGGGCAGCCGGTTCCCTGGACACCTGAACACCGGTAATGCTAGCCGTTGTGGCGGACTTTGTCAAGAACATGACGTCACTCACGCCGCAGCCTCCGTGTCACCGCTCAAGGCGGCTCGCGCTGCGGCCGGCGTGAGGTGGCGGTGCTTCTGGACCAGCCAGGTCTCGTTGTAGCGGTCCTTGAAGGCGTGGAGGGCCTCCAGGAGGTCGGCGACGGTGGCGAAGCGCTCGACCCAGAGCAGCTGCTCCTTGAGGGTCCTGATGAATCGCTCGGCCACCCCGTTCCCTTCCGGCTCCCGGACGTAGGCCGGACTGCTGGTGATGCCGAGGAAGTCGAGCTCCGCCTGGTAGTCCCGGGACATGAACTGGCTGCCGTGGTCGTGGCGGAGCGTGAGCTCCAGGGCGACGCCTTCAGCGTAGCCTCCGAAGCGCTCCCGGACCCCCTGGCGGATCACCTCGAGAGCCTCGAAGCGGTTGCCGAACCGGGCCGCGTGGATGCCGATGCACTCCTGGGTGCAGTGGTCGACGGCGATGAAGATGGTGGCGTTGCCCTCGTCGGTCCAGCCCCCGGTGGCGTCGGTGCCCCACATCTCGTCGGGGCGGTCGGTGGTGATGGTCCCGTCATGCGCCTTGGGGCCGTGGGGGTTACCCATCCGGGTCGGCGCCAGCAGCCCTGCCTCGCGCATCAGCCGCAGCACACGGGCCTTGCTGGTGCGCATGCCCGCCTCGCGCAGCCGGGCCCAGACCTTGCGGTGCCCCTCGCCCAGCCACGGCGAGGTCCGGATCGCCTCCCGGATGTGCTCGGTCAGCTCGGCGTCACTCCAGGCCGTCTTGGGGCCCCGCTTCTGCGGCGGCGCCGGGCTCAGCTCCCGAGCTCGGGTGGCGTAGACCGTGGAGCGGGGGATCTCCAGCACCCGGCAGGTGAAGGCCAGACCGTAGGGGCGAGCCGCGGAGGGCGAGCTGGTCTGGCTCACGGCCTCGACCTCCGCGACGCAAAAGGGGAGTTGGCCTCGGCACGGCGAGCCCGCTCCCGGAGCAGCTCGTTCTCCATGGTGATCTCGCCGATCTTGGCCTTCATGCGCACGACCTCCTGGTCGCGCTCGTCGGCCTCGCGGCTGCGCACTGCTGCCTGGCCGCCGGCGAGGAAACGGTCGCGCCAAGCCGACATGGCGGCCGCGGTGACGCCGATCTCGCGGCTGACCGCGTCGAGGTCCTCGCCGCGGAGCAGACGCAGGACCACCTCAGTCTTGCGACGCGACGACCATCGGCCTCGGTCGCCCGAGGACGCCGGCGATGCCGTGGTGCTGGGACGTCTGGTGGAGCTCATGGACACCTCCTTGCCGGGGAATCATCTCCCCAAACGGGTGTCCAGGGGAATCGTGGGGCGGGGGAGCGGCCGCTAGCGAGGGGCGGCCGCTGCAACGTCCACCTCAGTGAGGGGGAAACGGGAAACGGTTTCCGGTAAGCGATCTCCGAGATCGGGTAGCCGAGCATGCTAGGCTACCGGATGGCCCCGTATGAACATCGCAGTCGTCTCGCACAAGGGTGGATCCGGCAAGAGCGCTATCGCGGCAAACCTTGCCGGCGCTCTAGCGGCCCGAGGGGTGGATGTCCTAGCGGTCGATGTCGACCCGCAGGCGGGTCTCACCGCGGCCCTCGGGGTCGAGCCCGAGAAGCCCACCCTCTACGAGGTCATCCACGCTCGCGCTCAGGTGGTTGAGGCTATCCGCACCACGGGCACGAGTGGCCTGTTCCTTCTCCCCTCCGACCTCGACCTCGCCGGCGCTGAGCTCGAGCTGCCATCTTTAGCCTCGATCCTCGGGGCGGGCGTGTAGACCTCGGGAGCGGGTGACCGACGGAGCCGGGTGCCCCGGATCCTTTGAGGCACCAAGGGGTTGGGCCGGCGTTACAGGCATCGATCTAGGGTGATCTTTTGGAATCTGTCCGCCTCTTCGCGTTGGGAGAAATCCACGCTCCTGCGGCGCTGACTGCGCCTGTGCCAGGAAGATCCCCACGACAGGTTGATTTGTCGCTACAATGTGACCATGTCGTTCCAAAAGATCACCTGAGGCATGCGGCCCGGCGCCGAGTACTTTCTGTCGCCCGGTGAGCCTCCCCAGCGCCGCTACGAGGCACTCCGGGCCTACTTCGTGGACGACGCTTCCGCGGCAGAGGTCGGACGTCGCTTCGGCTACTCGTCGCCCACCGTGTTCCAGCTTGCCGCTGAACTGCGGGCCGGCCGCACCGAGTTCTTCCGATCTTCCAAGCCCGGGCCCAAGGGGCCCCGCAAGTCCGCCCGGGTGCGCGATCGGGTTCTCGCTCTGCGAGCTGAGGATTTCTCCGTCACCGACATCGCGGAGCGCGTCTCGTCCGAGGGTTCCCCCGTGTCGGCCCAGACGGTGTGGGCGATCCTTCACGCCGAGGGCATGGAACGCCTCGGCCGCCGTCGCCCGGCCGGCCCCGCGCCACGCCTCGAACCGGTCAAGGCCACGCCGCTGGCTGACTGGCCTTCGGGCGCCCGGCTGGACTGCGATCACGCTGGGCTGTACTTGCTGTTGCCGGCCATGGCCGAGCTCGGCATGGACGAGTTGATCCGAGCGGCCCGCTACCCGGCGACCACGGTGCTGTCCTCGTTCCACTCGCTCGGATCGCTGCTTCTGCTCAAGTGCTCGCGGCGGGTTCGTGCTGCCAACGCCTTCCCCCTCGGGGCCGATCCTGGCCTTGGCCTTGCTCTCGGCCTGGCCGCTCTGCCCAAGGCCACGCACCTCACCAGCTACTCGTACCGGGTGAGACGCGATTCCAATGTCGCCCTGCTGGAGGCACTGTCGCGTCGGTGCCGCCAGATCGGCCTGTACTCGGGGGAGGCCGGGTTCAACCTCGACTTCCACACCATTCGCCACCACGGCGACGAGGTCCCCCTCGAGGAGCACTACGTGGTCTCGCGCTCGCAACGCACCCGCTCGGTGCTCACCTTCTTCGCCCAGGACCACGCCTCCACCGAGATGGTGTATGCCAACGCTGATCTGACCAAGGCCGACCAAGCCCGAGAGGTCATCGCCTTCGCTGAGTACTGGGCCCGGGTTGCCGGCACCGACCCCGGGCTGCTGGTCTTCGACTCGAAGCTCACCACCTACTCGATGCTCGACGAGCTGGCAGCGCGGAAGATCACCTTCCTGACCCTGCGGCAGCGCGGCCCCACGGTGCTCGAAGCCCTCGCCGAGCTCCCCGCCTCAGCGTGGACCACCTGTCACCTCAAACGAGCTGGACGCTACCGCCATCCTCAGATCCGCGAAGAGATCGTCCACCTGAAGGGTATCGGCCAGCCGCTGCGCCAGATCGCCGTCCGCAACATCGGACACGACCAGCCCACCCTGTTGATCACCAACGATCTGACCACTGCCGCCAAGGACCTCTTCGGTCGCTACGCGGAACGCATGATCATCGAGAACCAGCTCGACGCCGACATCACCGGCTTCGAACTCAATGCCCTCTCTTCGGGGCTGCCTCTCAACGTCGACCTCGACACCACCCTCACCGTTCTCGCCGGCAATGCCTACCGCCTCCTCGCCCGCAAGCTCCCCCGCTACCAGCTCGCCACCCCCGACCGGCTCTGGCGCCACTTCCTCGACACCACCGGCACCGTCGCCGTCGCGGATGACCACGTCCGGGTGGACCTGGCTCCCCGCACCTACACACCCGTCCTCATCGACGCCGGCTACCCGGAACTCGACCTCCCCATCCCCTGGTGGGGTGGCCGCCGGCTGCGGTTCGGCTTCCCACCCCGCTGACCCGGGTACCTCAACCCGACTATTGGAACTACCCGTCCCGAGGATCGAGGTTAGGGCGTTGGGACGAACTCCTCCGGCGCGCCATCGCCCGTGCGGCAGCCGGGCACGCCGTCACCATCCTCGACACTCCACCAGGCCTCGGGGTGCTTTCGTTCGCGGCCCTGCGGGCGGCGGAGGCGGCCGTGGTCGCCTGCCCCCCTGACTTCATGTCGTTTCGGGCAGTGCCCCATGTCCTCCGGACTGCCCATCGTGCGGGCGTCGACGTCCTTGGGATCGTGCCGACGATGGTGCATCGCAGCACCCGACATGCAGTCGAGGTCCTCGAACGTCTCGCCACTGACTATCCCCAGCTACTCCTCCCCGCCATTCCCCGAAGAGTGGCGGTCCAGGAGGCGGCCCTTGCGGGCCGCCCACTGTCGAGTTTTGCTCCCAAGTCCGACGCCGGAATCGCCTTCGCCGGCCTAGCTCAGGAGGTCCTGCACCGTGCCGACACCTCGGCCCACTCTCGGACAGCGAATTCCTTCGCTCGCTGAGCCTCGCGGCGCCGACGCCTACTTCAGCCCACGGCCACGCCGTAGCCCGTCGCCCGGAAACCGGAAACCGGAAACGGTTTCTCATCCCCCGGGGCCGCCCGACCTCACGACGCTGCTGGCCGAGGCCTCTCAGCCGCGTGGCCCCAGGTGGGAGGAGCAATTTCAGCGTGCGAGCTACTACCTGCCTCGGGATCTCCTCGCGGAGCTCAACTCCATAGCGACCCCTGAGCTGAGCAAGAGCGCCATCGTCACAGCGGCCCTCCGTCAGTACCTGGCTGGCCGCTCCCGCTCGTGAGCGGCCAGTCGTCGAACTACCACCGCCTGCACCGGACCAGCCTGTCGCGCCTCGCAGCCGAGGGCCTCGCCATAGAGGCTCAGGCCGCCAGAGAGGCGGGACAGCTGGGCTATATGGCCCGCCTCTTGGTGCAGGCGACCATGCCACACAGCGACCCCCAAACCCTGCGTGTGGAGCGGACCAACGGGCTCGTGACCCTGCGGATGACCGCCACCGGCGATGGGCTGCCCTACGGAGGCATCCCCCGCCTCCTCTTCGCTTGGGTCACGACGGAGGCGGTGCGGACCCGCGAGCGTACGGTCACCCTCGGGCCCACTGCTCGTGACGTGCGGCGACCTACTGAAGCAGCTGGCGAGCGACTTCGGAGAGCGGTCGGAGGCCCTCTTCGTCTACCTCGACCCCTTCGGGGTAAAGGGATGCGAGTTTGGCCAGATGAAGGCGCTCCTCCGGCGCCCGAAGACGAACAGCACCGAGCTCCTGATCAACCTCTCCACCCCGACCATCCTCCGCCTCGCCGGAAAGGGCGAGCCGGAGTGGGCGACCCTCGACGCGGTGCTCGACGGGCGCTGGTGGCAAGACGCCATCGGAGCCGGGGGCGAGGGGGCCGCGGAGCGCGTCGTCGCCGGATATCGTCAGCGCCTGGAGAGCTGCGGCTTCCCCTACACCGGCGCCTGCCCGGTGCGGGACCCCGACACCGGTCAGCTCCGGTATCACCTCGTCTTCTGCACCCGCTCGCCTGTCGCCCTCGACCTCATGAACGAGACGATGATCGAGGCGCATGACCGCCGCCTCCACGAAGTCCTCGACGAGGGGCACCCTCTTCGAGGACGCGGACTGGAAGGACTGGCGGTATCCCGTCGGAATGGAGGAGACGGTCATCACCGCCATCCGTGACCACCCCGGGCTGCCCCGAAGAGACCTCTGGACGACAATCCTGGTCTCTCACTTCATGCGCTTCCGCCGCCGTGAGTTCGGCGACGAGCTCAAGGGGCTGCGGAAAGCGGGGCGCATCGCGATCCTCTCGGCAACCGGTCAGATCAACGACGACACCAGGATCTGGCTGGCGGGAGCCAAACCCGCGGTGCTTCCGGGGACGCCGCCCACCAGCATCCGTCCCGCGCTCTCGACCCGGCACGCGGTGAGGTAGGGCCGGTCAGCCTACCGACCCCGAGACGTGGCTCAGGCCACCCGGGGCGACGCGGTCAGGGAGCCGGCGAGCTGATCGGCCTGGGGGCGGAGTCGCGCCGCCCGTGCCGGGAGCCCGTCCCACGTTTGCCCGTCCAGCTCACGACCGGCCCGCTTCTTGTTCACCCCTCCCCACTGCTTGAAGAAGAACGGCACCCCTGCCCGCTGGCACTGATGGCGGATATCCCGTACCCAGGAGGCCTCCATCGGTCGAGCACCGCGACCGCTCTCACCGCCCACGATCACCCACCCAATGCCGTCGAGCGGCAGATCAGGTAGGGCGGCGAGTAACGGCTCGCAGGAGAGGAAGCGGGTGCTGGTGTCGACGCGCCGGAGGTGCCGGATCCTCGAGTAGTACGCCGCAGTCTCAACGCTGGTGCCGATCCAGACGTTGTCGGGGATGGCCAAGCGCCGGGCTATCCGCTCGAGGCGCTCGGCCCGCTTTGTGAGGACCTGGAACTCGTGCCAGGACGCCTGGCGCATGACGTCGAAGACGCGGTGAATGAATTCCTCGGGGACCTCCGCGTGGAAGAGGTCGGACATGGAGTTCACGAAGATCGTCGCGGGCCGACGCCACCGCAGGGGCTGCAGCAGGCGATGCTCGCGGAGGGTGAGATCGAATCCCACCTCGTAGGGGTGACCCGGCACGCCGCGGAACCGCTCGGCGAAGGTCTCGGCATAGCAGTGGTCACAGCCTGGGCTGACCTTTGTGCACCCGGTCACCGGATTCCACGTGGCCGTGGTCCATTCGATGGAGCTGCTGTTCACCGGAGTGCCTGCTGGCTAAACGAACACATGTTTGCTATATACCATGCCACACAGCGCCCGCCGCAGACTTTGCCATGCTGCCCCAGTGATTGGCACGGCCCCGATGGTGCCATCCCACGCCGCCCGGTGACATACTCGCGCTGCTGCGTCTGAAAAGTTCAGGAGGGTACAAATCCGGAATTTGGCGGGTATGACGAACGACTCCAACCAGATTGCGCTCGCCCAGGTCTGGCCCACGTGCTCCTCTCGTTTATCCGAAGGGGATGGCTGACCCCATAGAAAGGGCGGGGTAAATGGCCGGTGGCGTCGCTGCCTGCCGCCATGCCACATTTGAACTAAACGCGTCGAACAAGAGGCGCAACCAGTAGGGCCGTGATGCGCTTCGCCGTCGACGCACCGTGGTTGGGTTAGGGAGAGATCTGGATGACGCTCGCGCCCCCAAAGCTATTCCCGCGGCCGTAGCCGACGCTGAAGGCGAGGTTGTAGTACCCGGGAGCGACGTCCTCTGGAAGCTGGATATCGCTGACCTCTGGTTGGCCCGACCTGTCGGTCGTCGAGATCACGCGCGGCCGCGACTAGGGGCTGTGTCAGCTTCCTAAGCATTGCTCATGCGCCACTCATCTCGCGGAGGCGAGCATCGAGAGAGACCCAGCCGGCTCGCCGTCGGCGCGTCCGTTGCTTGCCGTAATCCCAGACTGCTCCGATCGCGGAACTTATCGCTGGCCCAACCAACGGCCCCACTGGACCCGTCACCCCGATAGTTGCCAAACCAGCACCGAAACCGACAACGAATCCAACCGATGTGCTTCTGGCGATGGAGCCTAGATTGCCCACCTTTTCGACTGCCTTGCTCAGTTGTCCAGCATACAGCTGGTGCACCAACGCCTCGACATCACCCCGGTCATCGCTCCAGGCTCGTTGCTCGACATCCTGGAGTGTCTTGCGGAAGTAGTCGATGTCCTTGTGGGCTCGCACCTGAGAGACGGCCTCCCAGGGCAGATGGGCGACCTCGGGGAATAGGATATTAAGCGCAAATCCGACAAAGCGCCATCCTTCCCTATCGCGGAACCGCTCCTCCATGACTGTGTGATGGAGAAGATCAGCACTGATGGCGGCACCGCCTTCAACCGCTGCACCCAGATCGTCGGTAGCGTGGTCGATGACCTGCTTCCTTACAAAGTAGATGGGGAGGGCCTTTGAAAGCACCTTGTTATGCTCGTCTCGCCAACGCCAATCTCGCATCTGCCTATCCGTTGCGTCCGAAAGTTCTGGCCTGCCGACAAGCCTGAACCAGTCGGCCTTAGCCGCCTCCAGCTCTGCGCTGAACGGCTCGAGCGTTGGGCGCCAACAGATGGAGGCATCGGAGGCGGCGACAGTTCGATAAGGCCCGGATGACGGCACGCCCGGGGTAGCTTCGGGGGCCATGGCCAGAGAGAATTGCTTGCCCTTGGCTTGGCTGCGTGAGTGCGTTGAATCCCATGACAGAGGACTCCTTCCCGGCCCAACGCCCAGGGGAAGGGTGGCGGAAGCGTGCGGTCCGGCCTGAACGATGTATCCGCCGGCTTCAAGGTAGATCTCGTCGAAGAGAATGCTCGCAGCCTTGAGTCGACGCCTCACACTTTCAACGCCACTCCCGGCAACGAGCGCTCTGGCATTCGAACGGAGTGGAACAAAGAGGATCGACACCGGGACGTCTATCCCGCCGCCGCCAGGTCGATCGCCGCTCCCACCGCCAGAACACCCACGGCTATAAGAAGCAGGCTCAGCAGAATGACCTCATGCCATTGGGGGTGGGGGACGTGGGCGAGCCACCAGAAGCACCCCGCGCCAGCGATGAGGACGCAGGAAATCCCCAGCACCAACCCAGGCAGCATCCGAAGGCACTCCGTCTCACGCTTGGCGGCTACGGGCGATTCTAGTGGCAGGCCTGACCGGCCTGGCGACGAAGCGACGGAGAGCGGGCTCAGGTTTTGCTCACGATGCGTGCCTCGGAAGGGTGATCTTGGTCGGCGGGTCGGAACGACCCAATCCGCCGAACACTCTCTGGGTATCTAACTGGTATGGAAGGTAATGTCAAGACCGTGGCGCAGCCACTCCTTGAAGGCTTGCCGATGGCGTTGGGTGCGGGCGCAGGACGCGGCCGAGAGCAGGGGGTGGCGACGGTGATCACCCTGGTATGCGCGGGTCGAGCCGCATGACAGTGAGCCGTTCACCGAGCTGCCTCGGACTAAAAGGCGCGAGTTCACGATCGCATAGTTAGCGTCGAGGGTTCTCGGAGACTCTGCCGGCCTCGACCGCGACCTGCGCCAGCACCCAATCATCACGCCGCCGCACCCTCCGTCACCGACTGATCGAGCCGCTGCCCGATCGCCCAAACGAACCCGGCCAGCTCTCGAGCGACTGCGGTGAGGGCCTTGGGGCGGCCGATCCGGCCGCCGAGATGGCGGTAGCGGTCATGGAGCCGCTGGTGCGCGCGCCAGGCAATGTCCGCGAGGTCGTGCGGCACCCCGTCTCGCCGCGCGCGTGCTGCCGATCTCGACGAGGGTGCATGTCGGGCATGGTGCGCCGCTTCGCCGAGGACATGGCGTAGATGACCGTTGCCGGTCTTCGTGATGGGTCCACGCTGGCGAGAGGCGCCGCTGGAGTATTCACTCGGCACCAGTCCTGCGTAGGCCATGAGCTGGCGCGCGCTGCGGAACCGGCGAAGGTCGCCGACCTCGGCGACGATGGTGACCGCGCTCAGGAAGCCGACGCCGTGGAGCGTCTGGAGCGCAGCGATCGTGCGCACTTGCGAACTCGACGACGCGCTTTGGAGGAGTGCAGCCTCGAGCCGCCGAACGCGCTCGGTGGCGGTCCGTACGACCGCGCGGTAGTCCGCGAACACGACCTGGTCGGGCGCCTGCTCGAAGCGCAGCTGGTTCAGCCAGGCCTCGACCAAGTGAACGCAAACGGACAAGGCTAGACACCTGGAGCCGGCCACCGGCAACGGCGGGCTCGCCGGGATGGGTGAGCGGGGTGCCGTCGGGGGGCGGCTCGTCCAAGGGGATGTGGACGTGGATCTGGACGTCAGGCCCGGTCACCCGGACCTCCTCCACAAGGAGCCGCACCAGGCGCTGGCGGCCCTCGAAGTCCAGTGACTCGATGCCGTGCCGGATGCGGCCGGCGAAGGACTCGACCCTCCGCGTCAGCCTGTTGCTGACCGCCAGCTGGCGGCGCTGGTTCAGTAGCGTCTCGCGCTCCTCCTCGAGTCGTCGGTGGCGTCCGGTCACCTCCTGGAGCCGCGTCCGGAGCTCGGAGAGTTCGATTGCCTGGAGTTGGTAGAGGTCCGCCATGCGCCGCCGCTCGGTCTCGGTGTGGCGCAGGCGACGGTCGAGGCGCTCCAGCTGAGCGGTCAGCAACTCGTCGTCGGGCATGTGCACACGAGCCCCGAGTGATGCTTGCCCCCTGAGCAGGATCCCAGGGTCGAGCAGTGCTTGGCAAAGTCGTTCCCATACCAGAGCGTCGAGCTCTTCGGCCCGGGTGCTGGGCTGCGGACAGGCTCGGTCGGGGCCGCCCGCCTCGAGCGATCTGCGTCGGTTGCAGACGTAGTAGCGAAGCTCCCCACCGGAGCGGGCCCTGGTGCCCTGACAGTGGGTCTTGACCCCGCAATGGCCGCAGACGACCAAACGCCGCAGCAGCCATCGATCCGGTCCTGTGCGGCGAGGGCTGAAGAAGGAGTGAGACCGACAGACGTTCTGGGCGGCGTCGAAGATCTCCTCGCTGAGGATCGCAGGCACAGGGATCTCGATCCACTCCTCGGGAGGACGAAGCCGGTTGCGGGTGCTCTTCCGGCCGGTCACCGGGGGGATGGCTTGGTGTCGGTTGTAGAGCGCCCGGCCCTTGAAGGTGGGGTTGCTCAGCATCTTGCTCAAGCAGGCGATCGACCACGTCGCGTTTCCGGTCGGGCTCGGAATGCTGTCCTCGTAGAGGCCCCGGCAGATGCGACGCATGGAGTGTCCGCCGGCGACGAAGTCATCGAAGATCCGCCGGACCACCGCTGCCTCCGGTTCGAAGATCTCCAGGTGGGCGGGGCCTTCCGGTCCTCTGGGACTGCGTCGGTACCCGTACGGAACCAGCCGGTAGACGATCTCGCCGGCGCGGGAGCGGAAGAGGCGACCGCGGCGGTTGCGCTCCGCGATCTTGGCGCGCTCATACTCGGCGATCACGCTCTGGACCTGAACCAGCAGGGTGGCCTGCGGATCGTCCTCGAGCGGCGGCGCGTCCGCGTAGCACACCTGGACCCCCCACCGGGTCAGCTCGTCGGTGATCAGGATCTGGTAGGCGTAGCTGCGCGCCAGGCGGTCGGGGGTGAGACACCAGACCTGCTGGAACAGGCCAGCCTCCGCGGCGTCCCGGAGGGCATCCAGGCCCGGCCGGTCGAGCCGCGCTCCGGAGTAGCCATCGTCACGGTACTGGTGGACGATCTCGTGGCCCAGCTCGGACATCCTCTGCTGCAGCAGCTCCAGCTGGGAGCCGATGGTGCCGCGCGCTTCCTGGGACTCGGTGGAGACGCGGGCGTAGGTGGCAACCCTCACTCGGCCGCCTCCAGTCTCACGCCGTGATCTTCGGCAGCACCCGACAGCAGCGCATAGGCATCGGCCAGGGCCTCCAACCGGGGATCGGCATAGGGTGACCACCGCGGTCTCGGCACCGCCACCAAGGTCCCCTCCAGCTGGAGCACGGCCGAGGTCGGCCTGCGGATCAGCGCGGCCAGGCCGCCGCGCCGGAAACGCTCCGCCTCTCTCCCCACCAGCACGGCATTGGCCAGAGCCATCTCCCGCAAGCGCTCGTAGTCGAGCTGGGCGCGGTCGGTTGCCGGCCAGAACCGCATCACGGCTGCCGCAACCGCTCCAAGGTCCGGCGATGAAGCACGACGCCATAGCGTTCGGCCACCTCGTTGGACAGCCGGGCGCCGGAGAGGCCGCCCGCCGAACGGACAAACTCGAGGATGGCAGGCGTGATCTTGAGAGGTCCGCGGCGGCCGCGCCGGTCGTCGAGCAGGCCCTTCATCCCTTCCTCCTCGAAGGCATCCACGACCAGGTAGAAGGCAGCCCGCGAGTAACCGTGCGTCATCGCTGCGTCGACCACGGGGACGCCGTCCACGAGGTGGGCCCGGAGCATCTCGTACTTGGTCTGGACCTTGTCCGCAGCCAAGAAGAAGGGGTTGCCGCTGAGGAACAGGGGGGCGTGCACGGCCTCCGGGTGACGATGAAGCAGGCCGGCGGCCGTCAGGCTCTGGCGTCGTTGTTCCTGGGTCAGCGGGGAGCCCTCCGTGAGCTTGGAGGCAGGATAACAGAGCTCGGCGGTTTCGTCTAGTCTGATACACCGCATATGGTGGGAGCACCCTCAAGTGCCCACCAGCGATAGGCTGGTAGCGGTTGGGCACGAGCGCTGGCTGCGGCCATCCACGCTTGACAGTGCGGTGGTAATTACTAGACATCAGCCCGGCCTCGGCGCAAGGGGTTGCTGGCCTTCCGGTGCTTCAGCGGCACCACGTGACGGGTGCCCTCTGGACTGTCGACGCTCAGGGCCGCGCGGTAGACGAGCTTTGCGTTTGCCTGATCTCGTGCTTGAGTGACCACGGCTTGACACCCGCCGGCGGCCGCAGCCCCTGACGCAGCAGGAACTTGCTGAGCCGGTGCCGGGCACGGAGCTCGTCGGCCTTGGCGTCTCCGCGCGACCGCACCAGGTTGCGCAGGGCCTCATGCGCCTGATCGGGAACCCACACGGCCGTCAGATCCCCACCTCGCAGGAGGCGTGCTAGCTTCAGGGCATCGCGGCGATCCGTCTTCACCCGGTCTCCGGGTGTCCGTGGGATCAACGAGGGAGCCACGACCATGCACTCCACCCCGAGACCGCTGAGCTGGCGGTGGAGAGCATATCCCGTGGGGCCCGCTTCGTAGGCAACCGACAGTCGCACCCCCGGCTCGCTCAGCCGGCCGATCAACCGCCTCACCGCCTGCGCCTCATTCGGGATGGTGCCGCGCTCCTCGACGCATCCGGTATCCTCGGCGACGGCAACGGCGATCGTCGCCGCATGAACATCCAGTCCGACGAACCTCGTACGCTCACTCATGGGACCGGCCTCCTCGCCTGTGGCTCTGCGCGGGGCGTGCTTCGTCTGCCCGCCCAACCCACGATCTTGCGCGTTGGTCGGTCCTTCCATGTTGACTAATTAGCCCCGATCATTCACGCCGACAGGTGATCTGAGAGGAGCCCCGGCGCGAAAGCGCCCTCCGGTAAGGGAAACTGGCGTAGACCAAAACTCCAGCAACCCAACCAGGAGGGGTAGAGTAGGCGACTGGTTCAGCGTAGGCCTCCCCAGCCGCCCCTCATCGAACCGTGCATGAGGTTCTCCCTCACACGGCTCTCCGACGGTGTTCACGTGACCCCTATCGCAGGCGCGCCATACCGGATCGTCCCAGTGAGGCAGTACACACCGAGGCGCTGATACCAGTCATGGGTGTGCGCGGTGCCCCAGCGCCGTCCAGACTTCTGATGCTTCTTGCTGTCGAAAAGCGCCAGTCGCTCATGAACGTAGCAGTCGATCTGGTCGAACTTCTGCGTCGAGTTGCCCCAGCGGAAGAAGTTGCTCCAGCCTCGGAGGACCGGGTTGAGCTCAGCGACCAACGCACCGATCGGCCACTTCAGACGGGATCGCGGAGCCGTGATCGCCTTGACCTTGGCCCTGATCGACGCCATCGCACGTCGCGACGGCCAGCGGTGCAAGTACCGCCGCCCATACCGGAAGGACCTGACCATGCGCAGATGGAACCCCAGAAAGTCGATGCCATCGGCCCCGTCACCCATGCTCACAATCCGGGTCTTGTCCGGGTGGAGCTGAAGGTCGAGGGCTTGGGCCCGATTCTGGAGCCAGCGAAGGGCATTGCGCGCGTCGGTTTCGCTCCGACACAGAATCACGCCATCATCGGCGAAGCGCAGCCACGTACCGAGAGGCTTCGCCTCCTTCTCAAAGAGGGCGTCGAGGGCATGGCCGTAGATGTTGCTGAGCAAGGGGCTGACCGTCCCGCCTTGCGGAACGCCCGTGCTGGAGACGACGATGCCGTGCTCCATCACACCCGCTCGCAGCCACATCCGAATGAGCCGCAGCACCCGGCGATCGCTCACTCGCCTCGCCACCAACCTGAGCAACAGATCGGGGTCAAGGCTGCCGAAGAAGTCCTTGAAGTCCAACTCGACGATCCACCACGCCCCACGGTTCACCTCCGAGCGGATGCGTTCCAGCGCTTGGTGTGCACTCCGCCTCGGCCGAAACCCGTATGAGCAGGGGAGAAAGCCGGCCTCAAACAACGGCTCCAACACCAGCTTGGCCGCGGTCTGGAGCACCCGATCACGGACCCGGGGGATTCCGAGCCCGCGCCGCTCCTGCGGCCGCCCTGGCTTGGGGATGTAGACCCTGCGCACTGCCTGTGGACGGTACCGCCCGCTCAGCAGTAGCCCGCGCAACTCCACCAGCATCCGCTCCACCCCGTAGGCTTCGATCGCCTCGATGGTCTCGCCGTCGATGCCGGCAGCGCCCCGATTGCGTCGGACCTGTTCCCAGGCTCGCCGCAACACATCTGGCCGAGCTATCCGGTCGTAGAGAGCATGAAACCTCCTCTGACGGTTCTGCTTTGCGGCCACGTAAAGCGTGCGCTGAAGTGCGCGGACTTTGTCGTCGGGGTGGTTGGCTCTCGCCATGCCCTCATCCGCCCCTTGCTGCGCACACGCCACCGAAGTGCGGGTCCTTCCCTACGCCGAGTTCTGTTGTCTCGGCGATCATTGGTACAGATATGACCCGCTCCGACTCCCTCCGCACCGCCCCGGACTTCGGTGTGGCCTTATACCGGGACAAGCTTCCGCGGCGATCGACACGCCGTCGGGTGCGGGAGGGCCTCCCCAGTTGACCGATCGGCCTTCCCTGCATGCCGTCGCCTCTACGCCGGAGCGATTCCGGGATGCTCCAGAACCCAAGTCCCGGACTGCAGCCTTCGCCCACAAGTGCCAGGCTCGGCTCGCTCAATCCCTCACGGGTCACTTTCACGACGCGGCAGCGTTCACGTAATGTTGCGGCCTGCAGGTTCGCTTCTTCTCGCTTCGACGCCCACCTCTCGATGAACGTCGGAGATTGACTACCCGGCTCCTCTGGCGGCTTGCCGGGACGGGACTCGCACTCGCTGGTTGATCGGCCCTTGGCTGGGCACACCACTTGCGAAGTGAACGGTACCAGCACGGCACGGGTGAGGGTGGAGGCGGGCGGCGACCAGGTCGTGGGCCATGTCGGGTTGCACGCCTTGGGGGCCTTCGCCGACCACCTGGGGCTGGGTGATGCCCTCTCGGCGCGCATCCAGGCGATCCAGGGGCGGTTGCCGCTCCATGACCGAGGCAAGGTCCTGGTCCACGCCATGCTGATGCTGGCTGGCGGAGGTGAGTGCTGCGCCGACATCGAGCACCTTCGAATCGAGCCCGAGCTGTTCGGCGAGGTCTGCTCGGACTCCACCCTGTACCGGACCCTGCGCAGCCTCGATGGCCCGACCGTGGCGGCGGTGAAAGAGGCCATGGCTGAGATCCGGGCCAGGATGTGGCGACGGCTGCCGGCGGCCACGCGGGGTCCGGTGGTGCTGGACATGGATGCTTCGCTGGTGGAGATCCACTCCGAGAACAAGGAGGAGACGGGCCCCACTTACAAGGGTGGCTTCGGCTTCCACCCGCTGCTCTGCTTTGCCGACGCTACCGGCGAGACCCTGGCCGGCTTGTTGCGACCCGGCAATGCCGGGGCCAACACCGTGGCCGACCACCTCCAGGTGCTCGATGAGGCTCGCGCCCAGCTGCCGCGCTGGATCGCGAAGGGCCACCACCCCGGCGACCGGCCAGCCGAGGCCCGCCGAACGATCGTGGTGCGCGCCAACTCGGCGGGGTGTACTGAGGGCTTCGTGAGGGGCTGCCGCCAGCGCAACCTCGGCTTCAGCGTGGTGGCCCGCTCCAACTCGCAGATCCACACGGCGATCTCGCGGGTGGTGGACGACGAGAAGAGCTGGCGGCCGGCGATCCGCCAGGACGGCGAGCCTCGGACCGGGGCCTCGGTGAGCGAGGTCACCGAGCTCTGCGATCTCGCGTCCTGGCCATCGGGAACGCGCCTGATCGTCCGCCGGGAGCCGTTGCACCAGGGCGCCCAGCAGAGCCTGTTCCCGTCCTTGGAGTACCGGTACTGGGGCTTCTACACCGATCAGGAGGGCAGCCCCGTCGAGGTCGACCGCTTCATGCGCGCTCATGCCCATGTCGAGGACCACATCTGCCGGCTCAAGGATTCCGGGCTGTTGCGCTTCCCCTTCACCAGCTTCGAGGCCAATTGCGCCTGGCTGGCGGTGGTGGGCTTCGCCGCCGACCTGGTGCGCTGGTTCCAGTTGCTCTGCCTCCGCGGCGGTCTGGCCGTCGCCGAACCCAAGGCGCTGCGCCGGCGGCTCTGGGATGCGCCGGCACGGATTGTCCGTTCGGCCCGACAGACCATCGTCCGGGTTCTCCGGGGCTGGCCTGATGGGGACGCGATCCTCACCGCCTACCAGCGCCTCGCTGTCATTGGCTGACGCCGACCGCTGCGCCGCTTCATTTCGCCATCACCAACCCTGCGCCGCTCAAGCACGCCCTGCCTCAGCTCCACCGGGCCCACACAGTCACCGACCCGCCCGCTTCACGCTGTCACCCGCTACCCAAATGACCGTTCACGGCGACCAGGCGTCCCGCCACTGGCCCGACGGGGGCGCTCCGGCCGGCTTCTGCACACCGGCATGAATGATCGGGGCTAATGTGCGCAATGCGGGCAACGTGGACGCGAGTGCCCGTGCAGGGTGGGCGGACGCCTCCATGTGGGAGGAGGTGAAGCGTAAGGGGGATCTAGCCATCGAGAAGGCGATAGATACCGCCTTGCACGGTACTAGCGTGACGGTCGTTCTCGTAGGCGCGCGGACTGCTAGCCGTCGCTGGGTCAGAAGGGAAATCGAGAAGAGCATCGCCCGAGGCAGCGGTCTGCTTGGGATCCGCATCCACAACATCGCCGATCAGAAAGGGAACACGGATGTGAAGGGGGAGGCGCCGCCCTTACTGGACAAGAATGGCTATCCGGTCTATACGTGGGACCGCAACAACTTCGGGAAGTGGGTGGAACAAGCAGCTGTTAGGGCAGGGAAACCATGTCTCAAACACGGAACCGAAGGGTGTCGCTGGTGCAGGTAACTGGTGGCACAGCGTGGCGCTGTCGTTGTCCCACGAAGTGCGGCTCCGCCAATCGCCCCTAAACCCTGTATGCCGCGTTGCGGTGTCAGACTCCGACGCAACCCGATTGCTACAGTCTTCTTCATGGGTGCGAGAGCCCGCTGTTGGCCAGTGGCGCTGCTGGCGTGATCGCTTTGCGCGCCTGGGCTTGGCCAGGGAGCCATGGGACTGCTGCCTGGGTTCAGCTCACTGTCTCTCGATCTTGCCCTCGCCGTCGTGACTCTGATGTTTACCGCCGGCTCATACTTTGTGCTCGGGCAATTGGTGGCTGGTGGGCCCCGCCAATGCGCACTAAACCATGTCGGCCGTGGCGTGGTCCCGTCTGGCTCGTGAGCACCTGCCTGCGCCTGGGCGCTCAAGTTTACCTCGGGAATGGCGCAGCCCCTCGGAGCAGGGTCAGCCTCGGAATCGACTGACACAATGATTTAGCGACCGGCGAATCAAAGCCCTGTCGCGTCGTCGACGACGAGCTCACGTAGCAGCGTCCTGGCGGACTGAACGCTTTCCCTCGTGGCGTCCTTGCCTCATCGATTGACGCGGTGTGATCGTTAGCGTCGTGCGTGAACACTTTCTTCGCCGGGCCACGGTAGTAGCTCGCTGCCAAAGAGGCGTCGTTATTGTACCGAGCGGCAGAGCCAACAGCGTGTACTGCCGACGCTCACATTGTGGCTCATAGGGGCCGATCCGCTACTGCCCGCTGACTGTCCGACTATGTCGCCGCTGGCATCCGTCCGGCCGTGCTACGGAGCTCAGAAGCCTCGATCGGGGCCGGTCCGCTCGAGGCGGATCGAAATGTCCTGCATCACCTCGCGGAAGAGCGATGGATAGACATCCCCGTCGCGCAAGCGGCCGCGCAGTTCTGTGTCGATGTCAGCGACCAAGCGGCTGGCCTCGCCGCCGGGCCGCCCGACAGCGTATGCGAGCGGCCGTGGACGGCGAGCCATCAAGAGCTCGTACTCGTCGCGAATCCCCTCCATGCCGCCGACGAACAGTGCGGCGGAAGGCTGCGTCGCATCGAACATCGCCTCCCGCATAGTGCGCAGGCTGCGCGTCGATTTCGAGGGGATCGGCTCCTCGCCGGGCTCTGCCGGGGTAAAGCGGACGTCACCGACTCCCGATTCGATGAATCGGTGGGTAGCCTCTGGCAGCATGTTCTCGAACAGTCGAGACTGGTACGTGATCATCGTCGGCGGCGAATCGCTCTCGCGGGGAAACTCGGCAGCGACGTACAGGAGCAGCGGGGCGATGGTGGGATGCGCCGCAGTCACGAGCGTCGCTCCGGCGGTCAGCACCGCCCTGCAGGCAGCGACGACGGCGTCGGTGATCTCGAGCACGTCGAAGGATCCGTCCCACCGCGTCGGATCGGGGATGCTCGCCGAGAGGAACATCGCCCGACCCGCGAGCGGCCGCTTGGAAAGCATGGGCTCAACGTGTAGAGCCATCAGGACCAGAACCCCCCTATCGCATTCTCCGGCACCAGCGCCAGGTTCCGCTCGTCGGATGACCAAGCCAGGAGGTCGCGCCGCTCCCCCCTAAGAACTCGCGCGGCGTGCACAAGCACACCGGGCGCGTCTGGCGATGTCACACGCGCCCGAGCCTGGTCGAGACGATGGAGGTCTGCCACGGTCGGCAGCCGGGCGGACACCTGCACCAGGCACGGTTCATGGCCTAAGTCCACAAGCAGCCGCCAGCCCTCGAGCGCAACGCTTTCGCGTCCGGCAGCGCGCGCTGCGTCCTCGACACTGCACAAGAGGTTGCGGCGCCGACGCACGATGGCGTGCGCGTGGATCGCCTCGACCTCGGCCAGCACGGCCTCCAGGGCGGAAACGGTCAACACCTCGTAGCCCTTCTCCATACGCAAATCCGCCGCGGCCAATCGCTGTCTGGGCAGCCGAACTCGTGGCGGGCAGCTCGGGAACGTCTCCCGGCCAAGTGATGATGTGCATTCCCATGTGGTGACTCTGGGCGTACTCCACCTCGTCGTACACCCAGTTCGAGCTGTATGCCAGCGGCGTCTCCAGTAGCAGCAAGAAAGCGCAGTCCTCGAGGGCGTCCGCTATCTCGTTTTGCACATCGCGCCCGAGGCCGATCCCGAACCTGTCGATGAACGGCTCGAAGCCATTGTGCGAGAGGAGGTCATGAAGCTGCTCCGCCGCGGCGAGGCCGTCATCGCGCTTGTGGCTGATGAAGGCTCGCCGCCGCCGGTCCTCGATGCCCAGCTCCTCGAGCGCCTTCCTGGCGAGCCGCCTAGCTGGATCCCGGCCGCTCCACTCCCACCCGTTCAAGCGCGTGAGGTCCGCCGGAACCGACGTCGCAAAGTCGCGCAGCGACTCAACCACTGGGATGATGACGACGGCGTGCTGCGCGGCCATCGCGACCCAGTTCGAGAGAGGCAGGCCGCTCACAGACCGTGAGCTTCCGAAGTACACCCCAACGGTGGGAACCTCAGGCGGCACCCCCGTGGCCCTCTTCAGCGCCACGCGGACGGATGTGTGGATGCCGAGCTCGTGCACCTCGCTGGCGATCGCGCTCTCCAGCGCCTGCGCCCGCTCGTCGCCGTCCTCTTGGAACGCCTCCACCACATACTCCGCTGTCACGACCCGCCACCCTTCAGGACGCATCGGCGTACCACATCCATGGCATACGACATCAGTAGCTGTTGCGGATGGTGATCGCCTCATCCACCCACCGCTCGATCCGCTCCTTGATGTGTGCGTAGACCTCGGTGCTTTCGGAGTACGGCGGGTCGTAGGCTTTCACGATCGTCGACAGCTTTGCGCCATCGCGTTTCATGGTGACATGTGCGAAGGGATTGGAACCTTTGGCACTCTGCTGCTGATTCCTGTCCTTGAGGTTGTGGATGTAGATGCCGACAACGCCCTTGCCGGCGTTCCACGTTTTAGAGATTTCGTAGGTGATCCACTTACGGCCCGCAGTCGCGCTGCCGATGAGGACGATGGCGCAAGTCCTGCCGTGCATCTGGTCGGCGATCCACCGCTCGATCGCCTCGTCGCCGCCGCGCGTGATGGCCTCCCAGTCGTTGTCCGACACGGGTGCATTGCCGTCGATGGCCCCGATATTCCGCACCTGGGAGGCTCGCCAGTTGTCTGGTTTGTAATGGAAGCTGAAGAACACGCGGTGTGGCATCGATCACTCCCGCTCGCGGCCCATTCGCTCCATCCACCTTACCACGCTCCGCCGAGCGGGAGGCAGTCCCTCGATATCGACGTACCTATTGACAGGCCGCGGCGAGACAGCTCTATCACGTCAATCGATTTCCGATGCAATGGCTCGCGCGATGCGCGCACGCCCCACCGCTCTGGCGAGGAGGCGTACATCCTCGCCGCTCGTCATGGCCCAATCAAGCGCCGCCTCTAAGCGCGCGCGCGTGCTCACATCGTCGAAGCAGTTGGGTAGGAAGAGTACCTGCATCTTCTGCACGGGGTCAGCCAGCCAGATACCAGACGGCATGGTCACGACGGTAGCGTCTGGAAAGCCGAGGTGGCGCCTCGCCTGCAGCTCCGTCACCGTTCCATGGCAGCCGATTACGTGGACAGGACCGACGCAAGGCCTTGTAACTCTGGCCTCTGATCGAGCGCCGCCACGAGCTCGTAGTCGCGCAGAAAGGGCTGACCGACCAACTCCCTAGCGCTCGGCAGGGCCAGCCCGGCCGGGACGCCAGAGCAGAACATCGCGACGCGTCCGGAGGCCACTTCCACGATCACGGTTCGCTCATCGACCTCTACGCCGCCGGGAAAGCTGCGGAGCGTCGTCGTGAGCGATTCCTCGATCGCCGCCTTGCGGTCGGCGAAGTTCATGCGGTTCCAGTCCAGCGCCTGTCCCTGGTAGCCCTTCGCCGACCTTGCGGACCGGGCACCGCGAAAGGTGAACTCGATGACGCGCTCTTGCAACGTCTGCAGCACCAGCGCCGTCAGCGCCTGGGCGTCGGCCGCGGCCCCACGGAAAAGGTTCAGGCGGTCGACATACTCCGTGAATGCCTTGTCGAGCGAGGCGTCAGGCTCTTGCTCCCGTGGGTGCAGGGGTTTTAGGCGGATGAGGCTGACCTTCGACGGAGCGTCTGTAAGCGCCGCCTCCAATTCAGCTGCGCAGCTGCCCACCGTGCGCCCCGCTGCGGTCCACCCGCTTTGGCCGTTGAACAGCGCGATGAACAGATCACACGACTTCGCCTGCTCCACGCAGTACGTCCACGACGTCTCGTCTCCCGGTGCCGGCGTGGCGACCTCGTTGATCCACACCTCGAAGAAGGCGCGACTCCCCAACCGAAAGAGGTCCTCGATCTGATCCTTCAGCTCCGTTCTTGCCTTCGATAGCGAGGTGGTGGCCTTCCCCTTGCTCGACCTCTTGATCTGAACATCACAGCGGCTGGAGAGCATGACTCTCACCGGTCGCATTCAACTCGCTCCGTCACGCGCGCACGTCGCCCACGCCTGTTGACGTCCCGGCTTGCGCTCGCATCCCTCGAATGCTAAGGCGCGATTCGCTCTGCTGAGGCGCGCACCGGCAGCATCACGACGCCTTGTTGGAACGAACCGCATCACCCGATGAGCCGATAACAAGGCATCTGACTGCGGGAGGGCCAAATAATTGGCAAAGGGAGCAGGGAGCCGGCCGGTCGTCATGCTGGCCCCTTATGATCCGACCCGTGTTCAGCTGGCGAGAACATACTTGAGAAGACGTCTTTCAATTTGGTCGCCGCTTGCTCCGAGAATAGTCCCACCAGAGCCCCTACAGCGGCGAACCCATAAACGTTCAGGTTCGCGCTCGAGGTTTGAACCGTGAGGAGGCCACCGCGAAGAACCACATAGAAGATCGTCGCTAGGAGAGCTCCTACGAGCGGGAGGGAGGCGTACATGAGTACCCAACTCCAGAGGAGGTTTCGAACCCCCACATACCACATGAGCGACCGGAGTGAATGAATGGCTCTTCCGAGTGCTCCAGAAACGATTACGACGGCAAAGATGCGACCCTCTGCCGAGAGGTTGGCACTAAAACCTAGGTAGATCACTGCAGGATTGCTAGCGGCCTGGGTGCTGTTTGGTGCGGCGGGTGGCGGCCAGAACTGAATAATGGTGTAGAGGAGAAAGCCGCTGAAAGCGGCGACGGCTACAGCTATAATAACGATTCCACTTACCCCAACCGGTTTAGATCCCGGTCCTGGACCGGGTTGGGGTGGTGCGGATGGTTGAGCGGGGGTGGCCATAGAAAGGGCCTAAGCCATGATCGCGCGGTCAAGGGAAGGGAGCCCGGCCGGGCCCCTTCGCTCGCCGGGGATGACTCGAGGACGACGGCGGAGTTGCGACCCGCACGCTCGGGCAGGCGACTTGGGGTGACGGGGCAGGTGCAGGTCGCCAGCGCCCGGGTCCGGGGATGGTTGCGCCTCCGCGCCGGCGAGGAGCCCACTCGGAGGGTGGGGCAGCGGCGCTCTGACGCCCGCTCCCGTCGAGCCCGGTCCTCCGCGTCGGTGACGGCGTGTCGAGGGTGACCCCGGCCGGTGCACGAACCACCAGTGCAGGAGCCGCCCGATGAGGTCCCACCAGCGCAGGGGCTTCTCCATCCTCTCCAGCTCCCGCCGGGTGTACCCGCTCAGCGGGCGGTGCGGCGCGGGCATCACCGCCGCCCCAGGACGGTGGACCTGACCGTGTGGGGAGAAGCGCCTGTGGCGGGCCGGTGGCGCAGGAGTGGGCATCTGAACAGGAGCCCCGCGGACCAGACGGTCATGACGCTCGCGGTAGGCGTCGGCGGTTGGCCACGATCCCCTTCAGATACGTCTGGTAGGGGATGCCCAGCTGCTCCGCCTCGGCCTTGAGCTCCCGCAGCATCTCCGCGGGCATGCGCAGCGACACCGGGACCTGGCGGCCGCGTCCCCCGCGCAGCCGCTCGACGTACGCGGCGAACTCCGCATCCGTCATCTGGTCGTAGGGATCGGGGAACCGCATCCGGGTCCGTGTCATTCATCCGCCCTCCCAGCGAGCGTGGACCGGGTAGCAGCCGTCCGGTTCCACGATATGCCGGGTGGCGAGCAGGGGGCGCCCGCCGACCGTACCCCGCGAGACGATCGTGCCGTGGCGCTCGTCGAGGTACTCCTCCGCAGGGTGCTGGATGACCTGCTCTACCATCTCCACCGTGATGCCCCGTTCGGCATGCTCCCTTGTGATGTGGCGCCGGTTGGCCTCGTCCCAGATGACCCGCCGCTCCACGCCTCTAGTATATACAGACGGTCAATATTCAGAGGCCGACAGCCGCAGGCCGCCGGGGTCACCGGCTGCTCTTCCGCGCCCGCCGGCTGGCGTCCCTGTAGAAGGTACCCAGGGGCGCCGAGGCGGCCAACCCCGGGGTGAGAGCGAGGTGATGGGTTCAGAGTGGCGAGTCCACTTCGCGTCCACTTCGACTGGCCGGACTAGGCCGCTCCGGGCCGCTCCTGGCAATTCAGGCGGCGGTTTCGAACGAGATCCGTAAGGGTTCGATTCCCGTTACCGGCACTTTCTCGGCGCTGAGGGGAACTCTCGGCCTCCGGGTCGCATAGTGGCATCACTGACCCCACCCTCATGAGCCGCGGCCGGCCTACCGTCAGTGGTCGGGGTCGTCTTCGGGCTCGACAGGGAGAGGAAACTCGATGTCCAAGGGTGCGTCCACTACGGGAATCTGGACGGTTCCGGAAAGTACCCTGTCCTGATCACGAATGGTGGCCTTCCAGTTGGCTTCGAGAAGACCGTCGGGTGGGCGGCTATTCAGGAGGAGATAGAGCTTGTCACTCGTCTCAGTACCATCTTGGCGAAGGTCGCCGACGTGGAAGACTACGACCCCGTTCTCCACCTTCAACCACCTTTGCCTAGGCAACGCTGCCTCTGGGAACTGTCGACCGAAGTAGGGGAAGGGCGAGATCGGTGTAATAGAGCCGAACAGAGACTCTGGAGGTTCGCGCTCGCCGAATCTCCGTGGAAGAGGAAGAAGTTCCGGCTGTTCTGGCCTCCTACGCAGGACATTGACGTCACCAGCGAAGGAGACCTTCACCTCGACGTCAGGGAGAAATCGGGCCGTCGGGTTGTGAACCTGCACTCTCAGCATGTCGTGACCTTGCCGAAAATACCGTGCCTTGATCGCCGGGAGGGCATGCTCAAGTGTATGTACCGACCATCGCTCCACTTCAGATATGAATTCGTCGAGAGTACGCTGATCGGGCTTTCCGAAGACCCCTGACACCTGCAGGGCTTGAAGCTGCTGTGCGAACGCCGTAATAGCTGATAAAGGCGACGAGACCGTATCTCCGGAGCTGGCTGGTCCAGCTGCCATTCTTTGCCGATGCTTAGCGCGAGCCTCGTGCAGCAGCCTCTCGCTCTGGTATGTTACCCACCCTCGAATGTCTTTCTCTACAGAAGGGAGATCGATCCAGCACAAGGGCACCTCGCCGATGACGCCGACACTAACTTCACTCTTTGGTTGCCGCGTCGCAAGAAGACGGACTTGGAGGGCATCAAGGTCAGCGTCATCGGCAGGAGCAGTTTGGCCATGTTTCCGCACAAAGACGATTCCTGACCGAAATGTCTTGTTGTTCCATTTGAATTCCCGCTTCAGCGTGAAGATGCGGTCTCCAGGTTGAGGAGCCTCTACGGTTACCACCAGCACCGTCTTTCCCTGAAGAGCAACATAGGTTGGAGTCCATCTCGGGGCATCGGAGCTGCCCACGAAGTTCTCGATGAGAGGGCCAAGCGTCGCCGGGTCAACTGTCGCTATCCCAGGCATGTTGCCGGGCTCGGCGCCAACTACGACATAGCCCAGCCCATCGCAGTGCAGCGCTGCGCGGTCAGGAGCGCGGTTGGCGAGACCTAGGATCGCCCGAGCGACTGAGAAGGCGCCCGCCTTGGTGGATAGATCCAGCGTCGATTTCCACTCCAGCCAATCCGGTTCGTCGTGGCTATCGGCGGCTTGGACAAACTCGACCAACCGCAGAAGATCACTGAGACCCCGAAGTCCCTGCGTCGTGTCGATTGGTACTGCCACTGGATCTCTTTGCGACCTCGTGGACTCCGCGGCAGGCGCTGGCCCCGCACCATCGCAGGATACATGCGTTCGGGGATGCTCGTCCTCACACGGGCGGGTATGAATCGGTGTCGGTCGAGCGGCTCGACTACTTCGTGCGCTCCGCGAGCAGCGACCTCATCAGCGCGTCATGGGCATCTTCCATGGTCAGGTTCGCATAGACCTGGTTGATCATGGTGAGGCTCTCGTGGCCCACGATCCGGGACAGGACGATGGGGTTGGTCCCGGTGCGGAGCTGCCAGGTGATGAAGCTGTGCCGAAAGAGGTGGGGATAGACGCGCTTCCGGACGCCCGCCTCCTCGGCGAGAGCGCGGATCATCTGCTGGACGCCGGAATCCCTGAGCTCCTCGAACTCGCCGCTCGAGGGGCGGCGCCGGAGGCCGAGGAACAGCCGACCGCTCAGCGATTCGCGTCGGCCGCGCTCGACGTAGCGCTCCAGCCGGCGGGCGAGGGTGGGGGAGACGGGCACCAGCCGCTCCCGGCCGCCCTTGCCCTGGACCCGGAGGTAGGGCTTCCGGCCATCGATCCGGAGGTCGCTGGCGGTCAGCTTGATGAGCTCGCCCAGCCGGATCCCGGTGTCCGCGAGGATCCGCACGATCAGCTTGTCCCGCTCGTTGCCGGCGTGCTCCTCCATAGCGACGATCTCGTTGCGGCTGAGGACGTCGAGGACTCGGCGGTCGAGGCGAGGCCGCTGCGCCCGCGCCGTGACCGCCTCGCCCTCCTGCGCCGCCCAAGCGAGGAAGGTGTTGATTGCGCGCACGTAGCTGTGGACGGTGGGTTTCGCGAGCGGCCGTCGCGAGATCGACAGGGTGCCATCGAGGAGGCCGGCGGTGAGCTCGTTGAGCCGGCGGCTGGTCAGCTGGGGGGCCTCCGTGACCCCGGTTTCGCGGCAGAAGGGGAGGAGCACCTTGTAGAGGGCGTCGGAGTAGATCCTCGCCGTCTTCGCCGATCGTCCCGCGCCTCGGACCGCCTGGAGGTAGTCGGCGGCCAGACGGTCCAGGGGGGTGGTCTCCTCGGGCGCCAGGGCCAGCTTCGCCATGCGCAGCTATGCTACTAGCGTTGCATCGTGGTTGTCGATAAAGGTTATGCAGTACAGCGTCTGCTCCCCCCGTTTGTTACACGCTCTGGAGGGGTCCAGGAGGCCTCTGGGAGCGAAGGCAGATGCTGTATCTGAATTCAGGGTTGCCGGGGTGGTGCCCCCTGCAGGACTCGAACCTGCGACCGGCCGCTTAGAAGGCGGCTGCTCTATCCAGCTGAGCCAAGGGGGCGGGGTCTGGAGTTCGGTGAGGCACTCCTATAATCGTCGAACGCGCGCTCCGTTGGGAGCGTCCTGCGTGGTGGCCGTAGCTCAGCTGGTTAGAGTGGCTGACTGTGGATCAGCAGGTCGTGGGTTCGAATCCCACCGGCCACCCGCTCCAATGCAGGAGCACGTCTCGGGGGCGGAGGGGAGAACTGGCGGTGCGACAGCGGCGGCCGCCCCCCGGAGCAGACGGATCCCAACGGCCTGGTCCCTCACTGGACCTACCAGTCCGAAGCCAACCTTGGTACGGAGACGTACGGAAGCGCGTAGATGACGGCAGGAGGATGGTGCTACAGCCACAACGGCGCCAGCCAGATCACCGCCGAGACATTCGGAACGGGCACCTCTCCCTGCTCCGGAGGCACCTACTCCTACGTCTACGACGGCGCGGGGCGGCTCAGTTCCTTCACCCCGGGGACGGGAAAGACGGCGATCTCGATCAGTCATGACCACGATGGCAACCGGCTCAGCTACACGGATCCGAGCAGCGGCGTCGCCTCGACCTACACCTACCGAGCCGACAACTCCATCGCCACCCAGACCGCGTCGGGGACGACGAAGACCTTCACGTACACCGGTTACGGCAAGCTCAGCTCGGACGGCACACACGCTACTGCTACGACGCCTTCGGGCGGATGAACGGCGCCGCCCAGTCGAGTTCGGTGACCTGCTCCTCGCCGCAAGCGAGCGCCTCGACGTACACGTACGACGGCCTCGACCGCCAGGTGAGCCACCGCGACCCCAACGCCAGCAGCACGACGACGGTTCACTACGACGGGCTCTCGACGACGCCCGTCATGGAGGACATCCCAACCAAGGCGGAGACGCTCTACGCTCTCACCCCCGCGGGTCGCCGCGTCGGGCTGACCTACGCGGGCTCATCGAGCTCGGTGCAGTAGCTCGTTCCCGATGGGTCCAACCACATCAGCGTCATAGACGGCTCCTCACCGACCTCGCCCATCTGCGGCGAGCGGTATGGCCCGTTCGGGACCAAGCTTGCCGCAGGCAGCCTTTCCGCCTTACGGAGACGACGGGTACTTCACCGTCGGCGGGCAACACCCCGACAGCTTCTACTACCGGGACAGCCACCGCGAGGCGGGGACCGGCGACTACCAGTTCGGCTCCCGCTCCTACGACCCCACGAAGGGCAGCTTCCTCACCCCGGATGCCTACACCAGCGGCGCGTCGGCATCGTCATCGCCTGGAGGGTGGCAAGGATGGCGGGGAAGGCGCGAAGGCGTGACTGCATCGTGCGGCTCTTGGGTTGAGAGCGGGGCGTCGCAAGATCAGCGGCGCCCCAGCTCAACCACTATGGGACGAAAACGAAGCGACCGGTGTAGGTGCCCACGGCTGGAGTTGCGGTGACGGAAGATCCCTCAAACGTCCCCGAACCATGAGCGTCAATCTGGCGGCTCCACCTTCTCAACTGGGACAGATGGACGCGCCGACAGTCCCCAGTCGAAGTCGGGCACGCTGAGGTTACGGGCCTGGGCCGCCTCCCCCGTCAGCGCCGGGACCATCTGGGCGGCGGTGGCCAGGGCGGTGGCGACGACGCGCGGGTCGACTGCGAGGCTCTCGTATTGCGCCTCATGTCGCGCCGGCCGGAGCACGTCGCGCGCCCTGTCGATGAGCTCATTCACGTCCTCGCGCCCGAGCAGGTGCATGATCCCGCGCGCTGCCGCAAACCCCTGCTCATGGCCGGCTTCCCCCCATGAGCGGTACCCGTAGGCGGCGATCAGGCTCGACGCGGCGACGACGCAGCCGTCGTATGCCCGCGCCAGCTGGCTCGCCAGGATCGGATGGCCGATGTCGCGCATCCACTCCGCCTCCGCCAGGTGGCGTCGGGCAAGCCCGACCATGTCGAGGAGTTCGCGATCAGAGAAGGCAGCCGGCCGGAGCTTGAAGTGGTCCGTGGTCACCGCCCGGTCGAGCTGACGGCGCACCTCCGCACGGTCAGGGGGCACGCGCCCCCTCCGTGAGAGCAGCTCTCAGGTCGGCTTCGAGAAGGGGGATCCGGGGGCCGGTCACGACCGCTCGGTAGAAACCGGAGCCCTCGGCCAGGCGCTCCCGCATATGGCGCAGCGACCGGCACAGGGGCTGCAGGTCGCGCGCCAGCACGTCCCGGAGCCCGCGGAGGAAGGGGGCCACATCAACGAGACTGGACTCGCCGAGGACCATCACGTCGAGATCGCTCTCCGCGGTATCCGTCCCGGCGGCGATCGAGCCGAAGACAAAGGCATCAGCGACCGCTTCCTCTCCGAGGGCCCGTCGCGCCCTCTCGAGGGCCGGCCCGAGGGAGACCGCCTGGAGGCACACCGCCCGCAGCGGCGGGAGCTCCGGCCGCGCTCGAGGGAGGCAGACCACGACCTCCCGGCCCATCCGCCTCCGGTGCAGGAGACCCGCGGCCAGCAGACGCCCCACCGCCCGGTGGGTGCTCTCGTAGTCGGTTCCCAGTCGCCGGGCCAAGTCGGAGATGCTCATCTCGGCGTCGGGATGCAGGGTCAGGTGGGCGAGCGCCCACGCCAGCGTCCGCGAGCCGAAGAGGGCTGCCCCCGTCTCCGAGGCGAGCGGGGCGTCAGGCCCGAGAACCCACTTCCGGTCCATCACCGGGGAGGGTATCACATATATTGGCAAAGCCAATATATTGGCTCCGAGAACGAGGAGGCGCCGTGAAACAACCATGCCCTGGACGGCGGACCGGCGACCTCCGAGCTGGAGCGGGAGGCCGTCGGTGACATCGCCACCATGTTTCACCTCAACGAGCCCTTCCTGGGTCACCTCGCGTCGAGCGGCACCATCGCCAACCTGGAGGCGCTCTTCGTCGCCCGCGAGCTGCGCCCCGGTGCGGCGGTCGCCTACTCCGAGGAGGCCCACTACACCCATGAGCGGATGTGCCATCTGCTCGGGCTGCGGGGGGTGAAGATCGCGGCCGACCGCCGCGGACGGATGGACCTCGAGGCTCTGGGGCAGGGGCTCGCGCATGAGGACATCGGCACCGTGGTGCTCACCGCGGGAACGACGGCGCTCGGCGCCGTCGACCCCATCGACGAGGTGCTCGCGCTGCGCGACCGCCACGGGGTCCGGCTTCACGTGGACGCCGCTTACGGCGGCTTCTACGCCATCATGGCCTGGGCCGGGTCGCAGGACATCCCAGCGGCACCGTTCCGCGCCATCGCCGAGTGCGACTCCATCGTGGTGGACCCCCACAAGCACGGCCTCCAGCCCTACGGCTGCGGCTGTGTGCTCTTCCGCGATCCGGCTGTGGGCCGCTTTTACCATCACGATTCCCCGTACACCTACTTCACCTCGGAGGCGATGCACCTTGGCGAAGTGAGCCTGGAGTGCTCGCGCGCGGGCGCGGCCGCCGCCGCACTCTGGGCCACTCTTCAGCGTGCTGATGAAGCCCGAGCACGAGGAGGTTGCCGCCTCCCTCGCCACCCGGCTCAGCGGTCTCGCCCTGAGCTCCCACGGGACCGCCGAGTAGCGCTGGCGCGTCAGGCCAGCGGCTGCACCACCATGTCGACGACGATAGCGAACACCAGAACGATGAGGAACAGCCCGAGGGCGCGGGTGCGTGCGGCTGCCCGGCTGTACTCGGTGGAGTCGGGTCCGGAGGACTCGAGGGCCGCCATCTGCTGGCGCAGCCAGGGGGCGTAGAGGGCTCCGCCCAGGGCCCCCACCACAACGAAGATCACCAGCCCGATCAGCACCCACGTGAGCGTGATGCTCAGGCCTGGCTGGGTGAACACCATGATCAACCCGGTGATGAGCACCACCCCGTAGGCTGGGTTCGCCACTCTCTGGTCGAGGAACGTGATGCCGCGCAGGGCGAAACGAAGCTGCTCGCGGTCTCTGCCGGCGCGGAGCTCCCACACCGCGTAGGTCAAATTGGCGCCGATGGCCGTGATCGCCGCGAGGACGTGCAGGGATTTGAGGAGGAGGAGCCAGTTCATAGGACCGGCACTATAGGTGACCGCCGGCGCAGTGGACCGGGCACGGCTGCCCAGCGCGCCGGCGGCCGCACGTTCCCGGAGGGGCCTCGGACGGGACCTTTGGCCCTGCCGGCTCAGGTCCTCCGACCTGAGCCGCCCCGGCCCGCCGAGGTCTGTGCAATCGTCGGGCCTACGAGGTCGCCGAGCTGAAGCTTGCTCTCCTAGGATGGCACGCGCGAGCGCCTGCAGGGTCTCTAGCGGGTCAGGCGTCCCAAACATCCCGGCGCCTCCAGGCCGGGTCCGAAGCCCCACCGGCCGGACGTCCAGCGAGGGCGGATGGACCTGTAGGATCGGGCCGTGCTGACGTCCGTTTTGCCGCTCCGGTGAGCGCCAACACGCATGACCGATGCCGCTGAACCGCCTCGCTGAAGCCCTGCGCCGCCAGATCGGCGAGGTCGATGCCCGCGGCGCGAGCAAGCGGCGGGAGAGCGTCATCGTCGCCGTCGACGCTCCATCGGGCGAGCGCGGGCCGCGTTACCAGCTCGAGGGCGAGGACGGCCGTTCCTTCATCCGCATGAACTCCAATGGCTACCTGGGCATGGCCTTCCGCGAGCGGGTGGCCACCGCCGAGGAGAGGGCCGCCCGAGCCTTCGGCACCGGCCCGCAAGCGGTGCGCTTCATCAGCGGCACCTACGCCCCTCACGTCAACCTGGAGCGGCGGCTGGCGGAGTTCCATGGCCGGGAGGCGGCCATGATCTTCAGCTCCGCCTACGCCACCGTTCTCGGCGTCCTGCCCTCCCTCATCACGCGAGAGACGGCGGTGGTCAGCGACGAGCTGAACCACAACTGCATCATCAACGCCATCAGGCTCGCGCAGCCCCCCGCCAAGGCCGTGTATCCGCACCTGGAGCTGGCGGAGCTGAAGAGGCAGCTCGGCGAGGCCACCTCCTCATCGGCGCGGGTCATCGTCGTCACCGACGGCGTCTTCAGCATGCGCGGTGATCACGCGCCGCTCCGCGAGATTCAGGAGCTCGCCGAGGCCCACGACGCCCGCTGCGCGGAGGGGGTGGTGACGGTCATGGACGACTCCCACGGGGTCGGCGCTCTGGGGACCACCGGCCGCGGCACCGAGGAGGTCACGGGCGGCCGGGCCGACATCCTGGTGGCCACGCTCGGCAAAGCGCTGGGGGTGAATGGCGGGTACGTCGTCGGCAGCCAGACCCTGATCGACCATCTTCGCGAAACCTCCCCCTTCTATATCTACTCCAATCCCATCACGCCCTCCGAGGCCGCCGCCGCCCAGGCGGCCCTCGACATCCTGGACAGCCCCGAGGGAGTGGCCCTCCTCGACCATCTCCGGGCCATGGCGCGGCGCCTCCGTGACGGGCTGGCCGCTCTTGGTCTGGAGACCATCGCCGGCGAGCATCCGGTGGTCCCCCTCCTCATCAGGGACACCGAGCGCACGCGACAGCTCGTCCTCCACCTGCACTCCCGCGGAATCCTCGCCACCGGCCTCAGCTACCCGGTGGTGCCGCGGGGCCAGGAGGAGATCCGCTTCCAGGTAGCCGCCGACCACACGGCGGCCGACGTCGACGAGGTCCTCGCCGCCCTGGCAGCGTTCGCCCCGACGTGACGGCCGGCCTCCGGCCAGCGCCTACCCGGTGCGGGGGTCCCCCGCTGCCCGGCCTCGGCTCAGCAGCCAGTAGGCGGCCGCGCTCACCAGGAATCCGACCGCAAAGCTGAGGTCTCCGGTCTGCGGCCATCGGCCGGCCACCCAGCCGACGAAGAGGGTCTGGTTCATGAAGGGGATGCAGGCGGCCACACCGAGAAGGAAAGCGAGCACCCCCGCCCGGTTGGAGTGTTGGCGGTCAAAGACCAGCGCCGTGCTCAGCCGCCCGCGCCGCATCGCCCAGTCGGTGAGGACCACTCCCAGCAGGGCGACGATCCAATACGTGTTGAAGAAGAGGAAGTTCTCGTAGGTACCGCCGGATTCGCCCTCCTGCCCGGTGTTGACGGTGAGGAAGGCGACCAGGAATCCGACAGCCCCGAAGACCACCGCCACCAGCGCCCGCCGCAGCCGGGCGGGGATCCGAACCCCCATGCTGAGGAAGGACATGGCCCCGCTGTAGAGGTTGAGGACGTTGGCGGAGATGGCGCCGACGCAGATGGCGAGAGGGGCGATGACCTGCAGGACGGAGGGCAGCGGCGTGATGAATTGCGTGGTCGGCACGTCGCTCGGGCCCCACCTGGTGCCCGCCACCGTGGCCAGGGCGGCCCCGGCGATCTCCAGGGTGGCGCAGGCGACGAGGAGGCCCAGGCCCGCCGCGAGGGCCACCCGGAGCGGCCGCGTGCGGCTGGGGAGGTAGCGGCTGTAGTCGGCGGCGTAGACATTCCAGCTCACGGCGTAGGAAAAGGCCAGGAAGAGCGCGATCATGAAGGCACCCACGGGGCCGCCGAAGGCGAGGGAGGCGGCGGCGTCGAATCCCAGGCCGGGGCGGGCGCGCAGGAAGATCGCCACACAAGAGGCGAGGAACACGAGGCCCAGGAAGGGGAAGACCGACCGCTCCATGGCATGGATGAAGTTGTGGCCGGTGAAGGCGATGCCGATCTCGATGAGCACGATGATCCCGAGAGCCAGGACGAAACTGGGCACCACGATGCCGACGGCGCGGCAGAAGGTCTGCAGGGCAAAGGCTCCACTCACGCTGTTGACGGCCACCCAACCCGCCCCGGAGGTGAGGGCGTTGAGACCGGCGGGAAGAAGGTTGCCGCGGAAGCCGAATCCCGCCCGGCTGGCCACCATCTGGGGGACGCCCAGCCGCGGTCCCATCACGGAGAGCAGCCCCTGGGTGAGAGAACCGAGCGCCGTCCCCAGCAGCAGGGCCACCGCTGTCGCCCAGAAGCCTCCCCCGAAGAGGACGACGGGAAGCACTCCCACGTACACGGTGGCGAACTCGAGGTTCGGGGACATCCAGGTCCAGAAGAGGGCACGCGGCCTGCCGTGGCGCTCGGCGTCCGCGATGTACTCGACCCCGCCCGGCTCGACGGCGGCCACCCGCTCGCCGTAGACACCCTCTCGCACCGGGATCGCCAGGGTCGGCTCGGCGGGTGCGGTGCCGGGACGAGCAGAGCGCTCGAGCAACTCCGCCATCACGAACCGGTGGCGGCGGTCCGCGGCCGGTCCGCGGCTCGGTGGAGAACGTCCACGGGGCCGTCCCCGTGGCCGATGCCAACGCGGCCGTGGGCCACGGCGTCAGAGGCGATGCGAGCCGCCGCCGTCGCCGCCTGGAGCAGGGTGTCACCGAGCGCGAGGCGGGCGCAGAGGGTGGCCGAATGGGTGCAGCCTGCCCCGTGGGTGGCGGCGATCGGGTGGCGGGCCACCGGGATCTCGTGGTGCTCGCGGCCGTCGAAGAGATGGTCGACGGCCTCGTCACCGTGACCGCCCGTCACCATGACGGCCGCTGCCCCCATCTCGTGCAGGCGCTCGGCGAGCTCCCGCCGGGTCCCGGTCCGGCCGCTCAGCGCCTCAGCCTCGGGAAGATTGGGGGTGATCACGGTGGCTCGGGGGAGGAGCCGGCGCACCAGCGTGGCCACGGCGTCCTCGCGAAGGAGCACGGCGCCCGAGGACGCGACCATCACCGGATCGACGACGAGGGGAAAGCTCGTGCCCCCGAGCCAGTCGGCGACCGTGGCGACGATCCGGGCGGAGAAGAGCATCCCGGTCTTGGCCGCGTCCACGCCGATGTCCTCGGCCACCGCATCGAGCTGGGCGAGGATGAAGTCGGAGGGCAGCTCATGGATGGCCCGGACGCCAACGGTGCTCTGCGCCGTGAGGGCGACGAGCGCCGTCATGCCGTGACAGCCGGCCGCCGCGAAGGCCTTGAGGTCGGCCTGGATTCCCGCACCGCCCCCGGAATCGGAGGTGGCGATGCTGAGGCACCGCGCCACAGCCATCCTGCTCTCCCTACGCTGGCATTACCCAGATCAGGTTCTCGGGTGTGATCTCAGCCCGCTGGGCACCCCGGGACCTCCTCAGCGTAGCACCCCGGTTCGGTCCCTCTCCGCCTCCGCCACCGGCTCTACCCAGGCCCGGGAGGGGATGACGGCGCGAAGTGCTCGGGCCGAAGGTCAGCCGTCCAGCGTCCGGCCTCTCCACATCCCGCGGCGGAGCATGACCTCGCGGAGCAGCGCCGGCCGGTCGGTCATGATCCCGTCGACATCGAGGTCGAGGAGCGCCTCCATGGTGGGCTGGTCGTCGATGGTCCACACGTGCACCGGGACGCCGGCGTGATGCGCGGCGCGGATGAATCGCCGGTCCACCACCCTCACCCCCCACTGCGCCGCCGGCACCTGGGCGCAGTCGCCGCCCCGGGTGGGGAAGCGGCCGGCGATCGAGGCAGCGCGGGCGGCCGCGACCGCCCTTCGTCCCATCGACGTGCACATCCGCCCGCCGGCGAGGCGGCGGAGGCGGGTGAGCCGGGGGTCGGAGAAGGAGCCGACGCAGACCCGGTCCCAGGCGTCCACCCGGTCCAGAAGGCGCACCAGAGGGGCGACCACGGCCTCGGTCTTGACATCCACATTCACCCGAACCTGCGGGAAGGCGGTGAGCACCTCTTCCAGAGCCGGCACGCGGATCCCCCGGCCCCGGCGCGGAAAGGTGCGCCCGGCGTCGGGGGTGAAGCGACAGCCAGCGTCGGCGCGGGCAATCTCCGCCATCGTATGGTCTCCCACTCGACCGCTCAGATCCGTGGTGCGATCGAGGACGTCGTCGTGGAAGGCGATGAGGGCTCCATCGCGGCTCAATTGGGCGTCGGTCTCCAGGTACGCATAGCCGAGGTCGACCGCTCGTTGGAACGCAGCCATGGTGTTCTCCGGCCCCTCCTTGGAACCGCCGCGGTGGGCGAAGGCGATGGGGGTCGGAGAATCGAGGCAGGGATGCAGGAGACCTAGGCTAGCGCCGGAACCGCGATCGGGTACTCTCCCGCCCATGCCCGACCCGCGCGGCTTCCTCGACCACGGCCGTCAGAACCCGGCGCGACGCCCCATCGAGCTGCGCCTCCGCGACTGGCACGAGGTCTACGAGCCGGCCTCCCGCGAAGACACCGCACTCCAGGCGCGCCGATGCATGGGCTGCGGAACGCCCTTCTGCCACAGCGGCTGCCCGCTCGGCAACCTCATCCCGGAGTGGAACGACCTCGCCCAGCGCGACGACTGGCGGGCGGCATCGGATCGCCTCCATCTCACCAACAATTTCCCGGAGCTCACCGGCCGGCTCTGCCCCGCCCCCTGCGAGCCCGCCTGCATCCTGGCCATCAACGACCAGCCGGTCACCATCGAGGCCATCGAGAAGCAGATCGCCGACGTCGCCTGGTCGGAGGGCTGGGTGGCGCCGCGGCCGGCGCCCGTCCGGACCGGGAAGCACGTCGCGGTCGTGGGGTCCGGGCCCGCCGGGCTGGCTGCGGCACAGCAATTGGTCCGCGCCGGGCACCACGTGGTCGTCTACGAACGCGCGGACCGTCTCGGCGGGCTCCTCCGCTACGGCATCCCCGAGTTCAAGCTCGAGAAGCGTGTGCTGGAGCGCCGCCTGGACCAGATGCGGGCGGAGGGGGTCGCCTTCGAGGTCGGCGTCGAGGTGGGCCGCGACCTCCACGCCGGCGAGCTGCGCTCTCGGGTCGACGCGCTGGTGCTCGCCGGGGGGGCGACCCTGCCCCGCGACCTCCCCGTCCCCGGCCGCGACCTCCAGGGCATCCACCACGCCATGGAGTACCTCACCCTGGCCAACCGGGTGCAGGAGGGTGACCTCGACGAGCCTCCGATCAGCGCCTCTGGCAAGCGGGTGGTCATCCTGGGCGGCGGGGACACCGGGGCTGACTGTCTCGGCACCGTCCACCGCCAGGGGGCGACCAGCGTCCAGCAGCTGGAGATCATGCCGCGGCCCCCGGAGATGCGCGATCCCAGCACCCCGTGGCCGCTCTGGCCGCTCCAGCTGCGCGGCTCGGCGGCCCATGAGGAGGGCGGCGAGCGGCTCTTCGCGGTCTCCACTCAGCGCTTCCTCGGCGATGGCGACGGCCGGGTGGCCGCCCTCGAGCTCGCCGAGTGCCGCCTGGAGATCGGCGACGGACGTCCTCGCTTCAGGGCGGTGCGCGGCACGGAGCGGCGCATCCCCTGCGACCTCGTCCTCCTCGCCCTCGGCTTCAGCGGGCCGGAGCGCTCCCCGATGCTGGAGCACCTGGGCGTCGAGCTGGACGGGCGCGGGAACGTGGGCAGGGGAGAGGATTGGGCCACGAACCGGGAGGGGGTGTTCGTGTGCGGCGACATGGGCCGTGGCCAGAGCCTCATCGTGTGGGCCATCGCCGAAGGGCGAAGCTGCGCGGCCTCGGTCGACCGCTGGCTCATGGGGGAGACGGTGCTTCCCTCGCCGCTCACGCGGTTGGCGGGCGCCCTGGCCCGGTAGGGGAGGGGTCCCGGGCGCCGTTGCCTGGGCTGGCGGGGACGATAGCGCAGCGATGCGCGGGATCCCCCTACGCCGGGACGTCGATGCGTGACTTGAGGCTGAGCACTCGCCTCAGATCGTTGGGCATGACCTTGACGAAGGTGGCGAGGCTCTGATCCCAATCCTCGAGCATGCGGGCGGCAAGACGGCTTCCGGTCAGCTCGTGATGGCGGCCCACGAGGTCCTCGACGATCTCAGCGTCCTCGGGGCCGAGCTCTTCGAGCCCAACCATGGTGAGGTTGCAGCGCTCCTGCAGGCGATGGTCGCGGTCGACGACGTAGGCAATGCCGCCGCTCATGCCGGCGGCGAGATTGCGCCCAGTGCGGCCGATGATGACGACCCGGCCTCCCGTCATGTATTCGCAGGCGTGGTCCCCGGTCCCCTCGACGACCGCCACGGCGCCGCTGTTGCGCACCGCGAAGCGCTCGCCCGCCATCCCGTTGACGAACAGCTCGCCCGCGGTCGCCCCGTAGAGGGCGACGTTGCCGATCACCACGTTCTCCTCCGCGGCTCGCGAGGCGACCCGGGGGGAGGCGACGATGAGGCGCCCCCCCGAGAGCCCCTTGCCGACGTAGTCATTGGCCTCGCCGTGCAGTCTCAGGGTGATGCCGCGCGCCAGCCAGGCGCCGAAGGAGCCGCCCGCCGAGCCGCGGAGGTCGATCTGGATGGTGTCGTCGGGGAGGCCGTACTCGCCGTAGCGCCGGGCCACGGCTCCGCTCAGCATCCCACCGACGGTGCGGTCGACGTTGCGCACGCGGAGCTTCCCCCGCACCGGCTCCCCGCGCTCCAGGGCCGGATGGGCGAGCTCGATGAGCCGCTGGTCGAGGACGTCCTCGATGTGATGGTCCTGCGCCGCCGTATGACGGGTCTCCTCCGCGGGTGCGTGGGGATGGCGGAGGATCGCAGAGAGGTCGAGCCGCTTCGCCTTCCAGTGCTCGACGCCGGGGCGAGGACGGAGGAGGTCGCTGCGCCCGATCATCTCCTCGAAGCGCCGGAAGCCGAGAGCCGCCATCCGCTCTCGGACATCCTCGGCGATGAAGAACATGAAGTTGATGACGTGCTCCGGGGTTCCCGCGAAGCGCCGGCGCAGCTCGGGATCCTGGGTGGCGATCCCCACCGGGCAGGTGTTGAGGTGGCAGACGCGCATCATCACGCAGCCGGCGGCGATGAGCGGGGCGGTGCTGAAACCGAATTCGTCCGCACCGAGGAGGGCGGCGACGATGACGTCCCGGCCGGTCTTCATCTGACCGTCGGCCTGGAGCGCGACGCGGCTGCGCAACCCCTGGTCGATCAGCACCTGCTGCGTCTCGGCGAGGCCCATCTCCCAGGGGATGCCGGCGTGCTTGACGGAGGAGACCGGCGACGCTCCCGTCCCGCCCTCGTAGCCGGCGATGACGATGTGGTCGGAGCGGGCCTTGGCGACGCCGGCGGCAACCGTGCCGACGCCCACCTCGGAGACCAGCTTGACGCTGATGCGGGCGTCGGGATTGGCCATCTTCAGATCGTGGATGAGCTGGGCGAGATCTTCGATCGAATAGATGTCATGGTGGGGTGGGGGAGAGATGAGGCCCACCCCGGGGGTGGAGTGGCGGAGGCGGGCGATCACATCGTCGACCTTGTGCCCGGGAAGCTGGCCGCCCTCGCCGGGCTTGGCCCCCTGCGAGATCTTGATCTGCAGCTCGTCGGCGTTGACCAGGTAGTTGGCGGTGACCCCGAAGCGCGCTGAGGCCACCTGCTTGATAGCGCTGCGCCGGCTGTCGCCGTTCGCATCCACGGCGTACCTCGCCGGATCCTCGCCACCCTCCCCGGTGTTGGACTTGCCGCCGATGCGGTTCATGGCGATGGCCAGGGTCTCGTGCATCTCTCGGGAGATGGCCCCGTAGGACATTGCCCCGGTGCAGAAGCGGCGCACGATCTGGCTGGCCGGCTCCACCTCCTCGACCGCCACGGGGTCGTGGTCGGCAACCATCTCCAGCAGCTCGCGCAGGGCCCGGGACTCATCGTTCACCGCCTGCGCGTAGGCGCGATAGCGAGCCGCAGCCCCGTCGCGAACGGCGTGCTGGAGGAGGGCGATGGTGGACGGATTCCAGGCGTGGGCCTCGCCCTCGCGACGCCACTGGTAGTCGCCGCCCGGAGGCAGACCCAGGACCTCGGCGCTGCGCTCGGGAAAGGCGCTGCGATGACGGATGAGGCTCTCCTGCGCGATGACATCGAGACCGACGCCGCCGATCCGCGAGGCGGTCCCGCTGAAGTGGCGGCTGACCAGCTCCGGAGCCAGGCCCACCGCCTCGAAGATCTGGGCGCCGCAGTAGGACTCGACGGTGGAGATCCCCATCTTCGAGATCACCTTGCGCAGCCCCTTGTAGAGAGCGTGGAGATAGCGTTCCCTGGCCCGGTCGATGTCGGTCCCCGGAGGCAGGAGGCCGATGCGAGCGAGCTCGCCGACGGTCTCCAGGGCGAGATAGGGGTTGACCGCCTCGGCGCCATAGCCGACCAGGAGGGCGACGTGCATGACCTCGCGGGCCTCGCCGGTCTCGATGACGAGCCCCACGCTGCTTCGCGTGTGCTCGCGGACCAGGTGGTGGTGCACCGCGGCGGTGGCGAGGAGCGCGGGGATGGGGACATGGGTGGCATCGGCATGGCGGTCGGAGAGGACAAGCACGGTGTACCCCTCGCGGATCTTCTCGGAGGCCAGCGTGCAAATCCGTTCGATGCCCTGCTGGAGGGCCGCGGTGCCGCCGTCCGCGTGAAAGGTCATGGAGATGGTGGCCGCGGGAAACTGACGCTGGGTGACGTGACGGATCGTCTCCACGTCGGCGTTGCTCAGCACGGGAGTGGGGAGCTCGAGGCGCTTCGCCTGGGTCGGGCCCTGCTCGAGGAGGTTGCCCCCGGCCCCCAGGCTGGTGGCGAGCGACATCACCATCTCCTCGCGAATCGGGTCGATGGGCGGGTTGGTGACCTGGGCGAAGAGCTGCTTGAAGTAGGCGAAAAGGTTGACCGGTCGCTCACTGAGCACGGCGAGCGGGGCGTCGTTTCCCATCGAACCCACCGGCTCCTCGCCGTCCCTGGCCATCGGCGCGAGGAGGAGGCGCAGCTCCTCCTCGGTGTAGCCGAACATGCGATGGCGGACGAGCAGGGTGCCGGAGTCGGGATCGGTGGGCGCCGCCACCCGGGTCAGCTCCTCCAGGCGCACGGTGCCCTGACCGATCCACTCGCGGTACGGGTAGCGGCGGCTCAGCACGCTCTTCACGGCATCGTCGTCGAGGATCTCGCCCGCTTCGGTGTCGACGAGAAGGAGCCGCCCCGGCTCGAGCCGCCACTTCTTGCTGATCCTCTCCTCGGGAATGGGGAGGACGCCGACCTCCGAGGCCATCACCACCCAGCCGTCGTCGGTGACGAGCCAGCGAGCCGGGCGCAGACCGTTGCGGTCCAGGGTGGCGCCGATGAGACGGCCGTCGGTGAAGGCCATCGCCGCCGGCCCGTCCCAGGGCTCGAGCAGCGAAGCGTGAAACTCATAGAAGGCGTGGCGCTCCGCGTCCATCAGAGGGTTCCGGTCCCACGCCTCGGGAATCATCATCATGATGGCGTGCTCGACGGAGCGCCCGGCCATGGTCAGGAGCTCCAGAGCGTTGTCGAACTGCGCCGAGTTCCGAGCCGAGCTCGTCGATCACCGGACGCAGCTTGGCGATGTCGGAGCCGTAGAGCGGGCTGCGGAACTTCGCCTGCCGCGCCCGCATCCAGTTGACGTTGCCGCGCAGGGTGTTGATCTCCCCGTTATGGGCGCTGAAGCGGAAGGGCTGAGCCAGGTCCCAGCGCGGCAGCACGTTGGTGGAGAAGCGGGCATGCACCAGGGCCAGCCGCGACACCATCTGCGGGTCGACGAGATCCGGGTAGTAGTCGGTGAGCTGGTCGGCCGTCAGCATTCCCTTGTAGACAGCGGTCCGGCTGCTGAGGCTCGCGATATGGAAGCGGTCGCGGGTCAGGCTCACGGCGTCGCTGCGCCGCTCGACGACGCGGCGGAGCACGTAGAGGCGCCGCTCGAGGGGGTCGCCCTGCAGCCCGACCGCGGCGACGAAGAACTGGCGGATGACGGGCATGCCGGCGAGGGCCGTCGGCCCCAAGCCGTCGGGCCGCACCGGGACCTCGCGCCAGCCGAGAAGGCGGAGGCCCTCATCGTGGCAGGCGGTGGCCACCAAGGCCTCACAGTCGGCGCGCTTCCCGTCGTCGCGGGGCAGGAAGGCCATCCCGACGCCATAGGCTCCGGGGGCGGGGAGATTGATGCCGGAGCCGCGCAGCACGGCGTCGGGAACCTGGACGAGGATGCCGGCGCCGTCGCCGCTCAGCGGATCCCCGCCCACCGCCCCGCGATGGCCGAGGTTGCGCAGCGCTTCGATGCCGGCGGCGACCACACGGTGGGTGGGCTCACGGCGCAGGCTGGCGACGAAGGCGACCCCGCAGCTGTCGTGGTGCAATCGCGGGTCGTGCAGCCCCCGCACCCGGCCGGGATCCCGCAGGTGCTCGGCGAGCCCGGGCTGAACGGCCATGGTCGAAGGTGCGTCTCCACTGGGGCGAGGGCTGCTGGCCGGCCGCGGGCCGGTCAGTGGGCTTCGGTGCCAGCCGGGGAAGAGCGCCGGTCCCGAATTGACCCCCAAAGGTAGCAGAGGCCGACGAGCACCGCCAGAGGCAAGGGCCCCGGGATACGTCTGGCTCACGGCCGAGCGATCATCCCTGGCTCATCGGCTAGGATCGGCGCAATGGCTGCGCAGGTCTCGTCGGCGGTCGCCAGCACCCACGGCGAACAGCTGGGAACTTGGGCCCGGCTCCGCCGCGACCTCCCGTGGTGGGCGCAGCCGCTCACCGTCGTGGGGGTGCTCAGCGCCTTCGTCGGCTACACCCTGTGGACCATGTTCTTCGGGCCCGGGCCCAACCATCTGAGCCAGGCCGGCCCGTACCTCTCGCCGTTCTTCTCTCCGCTTCTCTGGGCGACCGGTCCAGTGACCCCCGCCATCTGGGTGCTCTGGGCCCCCCTCGTCTTCCGGTTCACCTGCTATTACTACCGGAAGGCCTACTACCGCTCGTTCCTCTGGGACCCACCGGCCTGCGCTATCGGCGAGCTGCGCCACCGCCCCTACCGTGGTGAGAGCCGGCTTCCCATGGCGCTCAACAACCTCCATCGCTTCACCTGGTGGCCCGCCGCCATCGTCGTGGTCTTTCTGTGGATCGATGCCTTCGCCTCGTTCGACTACAACGGCCACCTCTACCTCGGGCTGGGCACCCTCTTCCTGCTGGTGAACGCCGCCCTGCTCTCCGGGTATTCGCTGGGCTGCCATGCCTGGCGCCACCTGGTCGGCGGTGGCCTCGACTGCTTCTCGTGCGTTCGGGGAGGCAAGGCCCGCTTCCAGATGTGGAGGGGGGTGACCGTGCTCAATGTCAACCATCCGACGTGGGCCTGGATCAGCATGTTCAGCGTGGTCTGGGCGGAGATCTACGTGCGGTTGCTGCAGGCGGGCGTCCCCGATCCGCATCTCATGTTCTTCTGATCACCGGAGATGGCTGAGACCCGCGTAACCCGTGACTGCGACGTCCTGGTGGTGGGGGCTGGGGGTGCCGGCATGCGCGCCGCCGTCGCCGCCGCCGATGCCGGCTGCTCCACCGTGGTCGTGACCAAGTCCCTGCTGGGCAAGGCTCACACCGTGATGGCGGAGGGCGGCATCGCCGCCGGGCTCGGCAACGTCGACTCCGGCGACTCCTGGGAGGTCCACTTCGCCGACACCATGCTCGGTGGCCAGCTCATCAACAACTGGCGGATGGTGGACATCTACGCGCATGAGGTCATCGACCGCGTCTACGAGCTGGAGCGGTGGGGCGGGCTTTTCGACCGGACCGGTGACGGGCGGATCATGCAGCGGGCCTTCGGGGCCCATTCGTGGAAGCGGCTCGCCCACGTCGGCGACCGCACCGGCCTGGAGCTCATCCGCACCCTCCAGGACAAGCTGGTGCACACCGCCGGGGCCGACGTCTTCATGGAGTGCACGCTGACCCGCCTCCTCGTCGCCGGGGACCGCGTCTGCGGCGCCATGGGCTACGACCGGAACTCGGGGGAGACGGTGGTCATCCGGGCCTGCGCGGTGATCCTGGGGAGCGGCGGGTGGGGGCGCATGTTCCGCCACACGTCGAACTCCTGGGAGGGAACCGGCGACGGCGCCGCCATGGCCTACCAGGCCGGAGCCGAGCTGCAGGATATGGAGTTCGTGCAGTTCCATCCCACCGGGATGGTGTGGCCACCTGGAGCCCGCGGCATCCTCGTCACCGAGGGGGTCCGTGGAGAGGGCGGCATCCTGCGGAACTCGCTCGAGGAGCGCTTCATGGAGCGCTACGACCCCGTCAAGAAGGACCTCTCCTCGCGGGACGTCGTCGCCCGCTCCATCTACAAGGAGGTGAAGGCGGGTCGCGGCTCGCCGCACGGCGGTGCCTTCCTCGACATTGCGACCCAGCTCTCGGCAGCGGAGATTCACCGCAAGCTCCCCTCGATGTATGAGCAGTTCCATGCTCTGGCCGGGGTCGACATCACCAAGGAGGCGATGGAGGTCTATCCCACCATCCACTACACGATGGGCGGGATCAGGGTCCAAGCCGAGACGGCGGCGACCACCGTCCCTGGACTCTTCGCCGCCGGCGAGTGTGCCGCCGGCCTCCACGGTGCCAACCGGCTGGGCGGCAATTCTCTGGGCGACATCCTGGTCTTCGGGCGGCGCGCCGGAGAGGCGGCGGCTGAGCACGCCAAGAGCCGCCCGGGGAAGCCCGAGCTGTCCGAGGCGGAGATTGCCGAGGAGGAGCGAGCCCTGCTCCGTCCCCTCGACCCGAGCGGCGACGGCGGCTCCGGGGAGAATCCCCACGAGCTGCACCGCGCTCTCCAGGAGGCGATGCAGGACGACGCCGGGATCGGCCGCGACGCCGCTTCGCTGGAGAGGGCCCTGGGGGCCATCGGCGTCCTCCGGGAACGCAGCCGGAAGCTGCGCGTCGGCGGCGGTCGCGTTTGCAACCCGGGGTGGCATGCGTGCCGGGAGGTGGAGTTTATGCTCACCGTCTCGGAAGCGATCGTCCGGTCCGCGCTGGCCCGGCGCGAATCCCGGGGCTCGCAATGGCGCTTCGACTTCCCGGAAAAGGACGCGCACCTCGGGCGCATCAACCTGGTCGCCGTGCGCCGCGGCGAGGGGATGACCATCGAGGAGCGGGAGGTTCCGCTCATGCCCGACGAGGCCGTGCGGCGCCTGGCCAGAAGCCGCTTTTTCGACCCCGCCGCTCTGCCCCCCGAGTACGCGGGGAAGGCCGGAGGCGGGACGCTTGCATCGGAGGCGCACGGGGGATGACGGAGGAGCCAACCATGGCGGGACAGGGCCACGACGCAGACCCGGTCGCCAACGCGAACCCCGTGGACCAGGCCGCCGCCGCCGAGCCCGCCGCTGGGGCGCCTCCTGAGCTGACCGGCCGGACCCTGGAGCTGCGCATCTTCCGGGGCGTGCCGGGGGGGGAGATGGGGCTCCAGAGCTACGCGGTGCCCGAGGTGGTGGGCATGGTGGTCCTCGACGCGGTCCACCACGTCCAGCGCCACCTCGACACGGACCTCGCCTGCCGCTGGAATTGCAAGGCGGCGAAGTGCGGTTCCTGCGGCGCCGAGGTCAACGGGCGCCCAGCCCTCATGTGCAAGACGCGGATCGACACCCTGGCCGACGGGCCCATCACCGTCCAGCCCATGAGATCCTTCCCGCTCATCAAGGATCTGGTCACCGACGTCTCTCGCAACTACGAGATCAACGCCGCGATCCCCCCCTTTACCGCCGCCCCCGACGACGGCTCGCCGTGGCGGATCCAGCAGATCGACATCGATCGGCTCTACGAGTTCCGCCGCTGCATCGAATGCTTCCTGTGCCAGGACGTCTGCCATGTCAACCGCAGCCACGCGCTGGCGCCGCGGTTCTTCGGCCCGCGCTTCTTCGTGCGGGTGGCAGGCCTGGAGATGCACCCCAAGGACGTGCTCGACCGCCGCGACCTCACCCGCGACGAGGGAGGTCTCGGGTACTGCAACATCACCAAGTGCTGCACCGAGGTCTGTCCGGAGCACATCCACATCACCGACAACGCCATCATCCCGCTGAAGGAACGCGTCGCCGACAAGCATTGGGACCCGGTGAGATGGCTGGGCGGGCGGCTCGGGGTGAGAGGGGGCCAGGCGAGCTGAGGAGCTCCGGGAAGAAATCGCTGCCCCGAAGGCGGCGGGTGGCCGCTCTTCGGCGACTCCATGCCGGTCGCAGGCATCCGGCCAAGACCGCCGGTGTCCGAGGCGGCTGCGCGAAGCCCGCATGACCACGGTCATCATCATGGCCAGCATCCTGGCGGTGGTCGTGGCTGCCTTCGTGACCTTTTACCTCCATTCCCAGACGCCGGAGTGGGGGGACTCCGAGGTGCGCAAGTCGGTGCTCCGGGTGCTCGTGATCATCGGTCCCCTGTGGGGGATGCGCTACCGCGAGCCGCATCACGAGATCCCTGCCGTCACCACGCCCAAAGGCGACGACGAGGGCAACCCGAAGGCGTCGAGCGTGAGGGCCGGGCCACCCCCGGTTTGAACGCATCCTCAGACAAAGAAACTGACTGGTCGGTTTCTTTGCTAGGATTCGCCTGGGATGCCCAGGTTGCTCGACGCCACTCGCCGGGAGAGGCGGCAGGTGTTCATGGAGGCGGCCCGCCGCCGCGCCGCGGTCGAGGGCTGGGGGGCCATCACCGTCGACGAGGTGTGTGGCGAGGCGGGGATGAGCAAGGGTGCCTTCTACTCCCACTTCACATCGAAGCAGGCTCTCCTCCATGCCCTCATCGAGGATGACGCGGCCGAGGTCAGCCGCATCCTCGCCAAGCTCGAGGTCCAGCATCCCCGCCCGGCCGACCGTCTCGAACCCCTGGCACGAGCCATGCTGTCCCGCGCCCGCGACCCCTCTCGGGCCCAGCTCCTCGCCGACCTCTGGGCTGCCGTATCGAGCGATCCGGAGGTGAGACGAAGGGTCAATCGCGCCAACCGCGACCACAGAGCCGTCATCCGAGGGTGGGTGGATGAGGCGCTCGCGGCGGGGGAGATCGTCTCCGTTCCCAGCAACGCCCTGGCCTCCATCCTCCTCGCCCTCAACGACGGCCTGGTCCTGCACCGCACCCTCGATGAGGCGAGCTTCCGGTGGGTCAACGTGGGCCGGGCCCTGGAGGCCCTGCTGCGGGGCCTGCGCACGTGATGAAGCGCGGGGCTGAGGTCGCCACCCGGGTGCTGAGCCCCCTGGCCCAAGCGTCGGCGCGCATGGTGAAGGGCTGGGGCGAAGCAGCCGTCCCAATCCTGAGCCCGGTGGCGCAGCGGACGGCGACCTGGTTGCGCGGATCGCGAATGGGTCTCGTCCTGATGGCTCTCCTGGTGGGGGCCGGCGCGGGCCTCGGCGCCGTGGCCTTCCGCTGGCTGATCTTCTCCTTCACATGGCTCTTCACGGGGCATCAGGAGTTCGGTCAGCAGGGCCGCATCGCCAGCGCTCACCTCCCCTGGTTGGGGATCTACTTCGTCCTCCTCGTCCCCGTCATCGGCGGTCTCATCTATGGGCCGATGATCCAGCGCTTCGCCCGCGAGGCTCGCGGTCACGGCGTTCCCGAGGTGATGCTCGCCGTCGCCGAGAACGGCGGGCGCATTCGGCCCCCCGTCACCGTGGTCAAGGCGGTGGCCTCGGCGCTCTGCATCGGGGTCGGCGGCTCGGTGGGGCGCGAAGGCCCGATCGTGCAGATCGGGTCCGCTCTGGCCTCCACCCTCGGGCAGGTGGTGCGCATGTCGGAGACGAAGCTGCGCATCATCGTCGCCTGCGGGGCCGCCGGGGGGATCGCCGCCACCTTCAACGCCCCCATCACCGGTCTCTTCTTCGGCTTCGAGATCGTGCTGCGCGAGTTCTCCCTCGACGCCCTCTTCGCCACCATGCTGGCGGCGGTCACCGCTGACCTGATCAGCCGTGCCTTCTTCGGTGGGGCCGCCTTCTTCAGCGGGATACCTCACGACCTGATCCTGACCAATGACGCGAGCTACCTCCTGATGGGGGTGCTGGCGCTCGGCGCTGGGCTGATCGGCGTGGGCTTCAAGACCTCGATCTACGGTCTCGAGGACCTGATGGACCGGCTCTGGGAGGGGAGGCCGGAGTGGGCACGTCCTGCGGTGGGTGGGGTGATCCTCGGTCTGGTCCTGCTCGCCATCCCTCAGATGTACGGAGTTCGGCTATCCGGTGATGGACCAGATCATCGCCGGCAAGATCGTGATCGGCGTGGTTCTCCTCCTCGTGGTCGGCAAGGTGCTGGCGGCCAGCGTCACCCTCGCCATCGGCGGCTCAGGAGGGGTGTTCGCGCCATCCCTCTTCACCGGAGCGGCCGCCGGGTACGCCTACGGTCTGGCGGTCCAGCACCTCTTCGGCCCTGGTCTGGGCTCACCAGCCATCTATGCCGTGGTGGCGATGGGAGGAGTCTTCGCCGCCGCCGCGCAGGCACCGCTCACGGCGATGGCGAGCGTTGTGGAGATGACCGGCAACTACACCCTCACCCTCTCGGCCATGCTCGTCTCCGGCATCGCCGCCGCTCTCTCCAAGCGCCTCACCTACGGCAACATCTACACCACCAAGCTGCTCCGCCGCGGCATCGACATCGAGCGGTCCACGCCGGCAACGGTGCTCCAGACGGCCACGGTCGCCGAGGTCATGCAACGTCTCACCCCTGGCGGCCAGCCCATTCCCCTGCGCCGCGAGATGACCGAGGTCGATCCTCACGCTCCGTCGTACGCGTGGGCGGAGATCGTCGGGCCGGTCACCGACATCCGCCATCCCCAGGTGCTCTTCAGCGACGAGACCCTGGCGCAGGCGCTCCGCCAGCTCGTTCTCTATGGGCGGAGCGGTCTGCCGGTGCTGACCCCCGACGCCGAGCACCTGGGCGGCTGGCTCACCCGGCGCGACGTGCTGCGCACCCTCGCCGACCGTCTCGGCTCCTCCGTGCGCGAGGCGGAGAGGGGCACCCTCGCTTCCCGTTTCGCGGAGCGAGGGGCTGAGGCCGGGCTGTATGTTCCCAGCACTCCACTGGAGGGATACCAGCTGGTGGAGATCACCATCCGCCATGGCTCCCCGGCGCTCGGCAAGCGCATCGGCGAGATCTCCTGGCCGAGCGACTGCCACCTGGTGGCGGTCACCGACGCCCGGGAGATCGCCATGCCGCGCCCCGACCTCGTCATCAAGGCGGGCGAGCGCGTGCTCATCCTGGCCCCGGCGAGCACCCGGCAGGGCGGGGCGGCAGCTCCCCCTCAGCGACCACCAGGGCCTCCCGCAGCGGCCACCGCCGGCGGGGAATCTTCCCCGGCCCGGAGCGGTGTATCATATATCCAAAAAGACTGATTAGTCTGGTTGCCCTCGAGAGCCCCTCATATCTTGGTCGCACGCTCCGAAGCCCTCACCACTCTGAGCCGCACCTTTCGCGACAGCACGGAAGACCTGGCCCGCGAGCTGTGTGACGCCTGCCGTCCGCACCTCCCTCCCGGTCAGGGGGGCCTACCGCGCATCGACCAGCTCGGTCTCGTCGCCGGCTTGGAGGGCGAGCGCCCCCTCGTCGCCGCGGCGCTGGCCCTGGCTCCCGGGATCTCCGCGGCGGGCGATGCGATGTGCATCGCAGCCCTGGCGGGCGGTGAGCGGACCATCGCCGTCCTGACGGCGGCCGAACCCGTCGCCGGTCTCGGTGCCGAGGTCCTCCGGCTGGTTCGGCGCCGGCCGGGTGAAGCCATCGAGGTGGTGGGATTCGCTCACCGGCTCGCCCTCACCGTCCACCACGCCGCCGACCTCTTCGCCGCCGCGGAGCGCCGGTGGGGGCTGCTGCGGCGTCCGCAACGGCCCGGAGCCGCGCTCTGGGCCATCCTCCTCGAGAAGTTGGACGGCCGCATCCGTCGGGGGCGCGAGCTCGTTGGCAAGGAGGAGCCCGGGGATTGGGCGGTCCTCGTCGATGCCGCCGAGGCCTGCCGCGATGCCGGCTTCCACGCCTTCCGCGCCTACGCCACCTTGGCCACGGGGAGCGGACGCCGCCCGCGCTCCCGGCTCCTGCGCTGCCTGGCCTTCAGCAGCCTCTATTGCGGCTTCGCGGCGCTGCACGACCTGCCCCCGCGGACCGGCCCGACAGGCCGCGCCACGCTGAAACCCGCTCGACGGCGCTGGCAGCTCATCCGGCCGCGCTGGCGAGGAGTGGAGGGAGCTCGGGGTCGATCGGCTCCCGGTCCCCCGCACTTCGCGCAGCAGCCTGGTCGTCGGGCGGCTCCCTGAGAGGCTCCTCCGCTCCACGAGAGCGCTGAAGAGCGGCCCCCAGCCGCCGCCGGGGTTGCGGCTGGAGGGCGTCAGGCAGGGCTGTCAGCGAAGAGAGGGGGCAACTCAGGGTCGATGGCTTCGCGGTTCCGCTGGATGACGTCGACGACGTCCCGGACCGCGGCGGCGGATCTCTGCAGGGCCGCCCGGTCCGCGTCGCCCAGGGGCACCTCGACGACCTCGGCGAGGCCTCCCGTGCCGAGCCGGGCCGGCACCCCGCTGAAGACGCCCGAGATCCCGTACTCGCCGCGCAGGTGCACGGCGCAGGGAAGGATTTGGCGGCGGTCGAGAAGGATGGCATCGATCATCTGCGACACCGCCGCGCTCGGCGCGTAGAAGGCGCTCCCGGTTTTCAGAAGGCTCACGATCTCCGCACCCCCGTCACGGGTCCGCTGCACGATCTCGGCGAGACGCTCCGCCGGGATCAGCTCGGTGACGGGGACGCCGCCCACGGTGGTCAGATGGGTGAGGGGGACCATCGTGTCCCCGTGGCCGCCGAGGACGAGCGCTTCGACGTCGCGCACCGACGTTCCCAGCTCCTGGGCGAGGAAGGTGCGGAAGCGCGCCGTGTCGAGCACACCGGCCATGCCGATCACCCGCTCGCGGGGGAAGCCGCTCACGGCGTGCGCGACCTGGGCCATGGCGTCGAGGGGATTGCTGACCACGACGAGCACCGCCTCGGGCGAGACGCGCGAAGCCTCGCGCACCACGCGGGCCACGATGCCGGCGTTGGTCATGACCAGGTCGTCGCGCGACATCCCCGGCTTGCGGGCAACCCCGCTCGTCACCACGACGACATCGCTGCCCTCTGTCTCCGTGTAGCCGTTGCTGCCCGTCACCAGGCTGTCGTATCCCACGACGGGACCGGCTTCGAGGAGGTCGAGAGCCTTGCCCTGGGGCAGTCCCTCGATGATGTCGACGAGGACCACATCCGCGTAATCGCGTTCGGCGAGGCGCTGGGCCAGGGTGGCGCCGACGTTGCCGGCTCCGATGACCGTGATCTTGTGGCGCACGCTCTCCTCCCTCGCTGGTGGCGACGCGGCTGTCTCGACGGGACGGTACCATCGGCGGCGGCCATGGCTTCTGGTCGACGGCTTCCGGCAGGGGCGCGGGCGCGCGCGCCGACCGTGGTGGAGAGGCTCGCCGCGGAGTACCCGCTTGCCGAGACCGCGCTCGTCCACGAGGGCCCCTTCGAGCTGCTGGTGGCCACCATCCTCTCGGCGCAGGCCACCGACGAGCGCGTCAACATGGTGACCCCCGGGCTGTTCCGACGCTATTCGGGCCCGGCCGCGTTCGCGGGGGCTGACCCCGGCGAGCTTGAGGGGATGATCCACAGCACCGGCTTCTTCCGCTCCAAGGCGAAGGCCATCATCTCCATGAGCCAGGACATCGTGGAGCGGTACGGTGGCCGGGTGCCCGACACCATGGACGAGTTGGTGACCCTGCGCGGGGTCGGGCGGAAGACGGCGAACGTGGTGCTCGGGGTGGCCTTCGGCAAGCCAGGACTTGCTGTCGACACGCATGTCAGCCGGCTCGCAGGTCGATTGAAACTGAGCTCCTCCACCGACCCGGTCGACATCGAGAAGGATGTCTGCTCCATCGTCCCGGTCGCGGAGTGGACCGACCTCGGGCTCCGGCTGATCCTGCACGGGCGGCGCGTCTGCCTGGCGCGATCGCCGCGCTGCGCAGGCTGCGTGCTCAACGACATCTGCCCCTCCGCCCAGCTTCCCGCCACGGGCCCGGCGCGGAGGCGGGAGGCGCGGCAAAGGGTTGTTGCTCTGCGGTGAGAAGGGACCAGCCGAGAAGGGAGGACGCCGAGCCTGCTACGATTCGGGCTGACCAACCGCACCAGCCAGCCGTGACAGTCACCTCCACTCCGCTTCCGCCTGCCCTCGACCCGGCCGCAACCGGCCAGGACGGCGAGAACCATCCCCGGCAGGCGGGCCGCCGCCCGGCTCCCGCCCCGCGGGTCGGACCTCGCCTCCCTCGCATCCATCGCCCCACTGGCCTGGCGCGCGCGGGGCGTCCTGGAGAGGTCCCCGAACCGCAGCACCGCCACCTCCCCGGCTGGGCGCGGCGCCTTCACGGTCAGGCCCGCCCCGTCCTCGCCGACCTGCTCGGCAATCTCGAAGGGGATGCCCGAGAGCAGCTCGCGAGCCGCCTCGACGAGCTCATCGCCGGGGTCAACGCGGGCCGGTTCAGCCTCATGTGGCAGTACCCCCAGCTCATCGACGAGGGCTGGTCGCTCCTTCAGCGGCGGCAGCGTGAGGTGGCGGCGGCGGCCCGCCGTCGCCAGGCGGTCGAGGTCGCGCGGCGGAGGGTCTCGGAGCAGCTTCGGGATGTCACGGACCGGATCGGAGCGGACGCGGCGTCTCGGCTGCACCGCGGGCTGCGCTCGGCCGCCGATCTCGAGGCCGTGGCCAACGTCGGCCGAGAGGTGGAGCTGGCCGTGAGCTCGGCGCGGAGCATCGAGGAGCGCCGGCGTGACCGGGAGATCCACCGCACCCGGGAGCGTTTGCGCCGGTCGCTGCCGGGCGGCGAGGCCGCCGAACCGGACACCGCCGCCGCCGAAACGTGGCAGGACGCTCTGCGGCGGATTGCCCAGCAGTACTCGGAGTAGAGGCGGCGCGGGAAGTCTCCAGCGCGCGGCTATACTCGGGCCGGAGCCAGCTTCCTCACGTGACCGAGATCCCGCTCTCCGCCTCGATCGACCCTGACCGTCTCGCCCCCGAGGCCACCAATCCGGCGGTTTCGGAGGTCATGCGCGATGAGGTCGTCTTCTGCCTGCCCTCCACACCGGCCGACGCCATCGCCAAGCTGATGGCGGACAACGACCTGACCGAGATCGCCGTGCTCCTCGACCGCCGACCGGTCGGCTATGTCACCGCTAGCGACGTTCTCGCCCGCCTCGCCGCGGGACAGATCACTGTGGCCGGCAGCGACTTCGCGGTCAGGCCACCGGTCACTGAGGTGCAGGCTCGGCATGTGCTCCGCACTCCGCCGCTGCTCGTTGATGAGAGGCAGCGGGTGCTGGAGGTCGTCGAGGTGATGGCGAGCCAGGGACGCACTCTGGCGCTGGTCATGCACGAGGACGAGACCCCAGTTGGAATGCTCACGCCGATGGAGATTGGCGCGATTGCCGCCCGCATCGAGCAGGCGAAGGTGGCCTGATGCCCAGCCTCCAGAGCATCGCCGTCACCCTGGGCGCGGAGTGCGACCCGGAGGAGACGCTGGCGGACATTCTCGAGCCACTCCGCGCCCAGCACCCGGTCCCGCTGCTGGTGCGGCGAGGCGCGGAGATCGTGGGGAGCGTCGGGCTCGAAGCGGTGATTCCCGCGCTGCGTCGAGGGCTCGGAACGGTTCGCGCCGGCGACGTCATGCGCCCCGCCCCCCATCGGGATGCCGGGGTCACCATCGAATCAGCGGCGGCCGCTCTGGGCGAGAGCGGTGGCGACGCGGTCGTCGTCACGGAGGTCGCCGGCCTCTTCTCCCGCCGCAGCGAAGCGGTGGGGATGGCGAGCCGCTCTCACCTCCTCGCCCGCATCGGCCGCAACGTCGTCGACAAGGCGCCCATGAAGATGCTGCGCGGACATCGCGACCTCGGCTTCAACATCCCCATCACTCCGTGCCAGCGCAACTGCCCCATCAAACAGGACATCGCGACCTACATCGACTACGTCAGCCAGGGCCGGTACGTCGATTCCTGGACGGTGATCCACGAGACCAATCCCTTCCCCTCCATGCTGGGTCGGCTCTGCAATCATCCCTGTGAGACGGACTGCAAGCGAGGCTGGGATCCCGGCGAGGACCCGGTCACCATCCGATCGATCAAGCGGTTCTCGACCGATTTCGCCTTCAACCAGGGCCTCTGGATCGATTACAAGCTCGCACCACCCAAGGGCAAGCGCGTCGCCGTCGTGGGAGCTGGGCCGGCCGGGTTGACCTGCGCCCTCGACCTGCGCGTTCAGGGGTACGAGGTCACCGTGTTCGAGAGAGAGGAGAAGGTCGGGGGCCTGCTTTCGACCTCGATTCCACCCTTCCGCTTCGACCACCGCCAGCTCCAGTGGGAGTTGGAGATGATCATGGCGACGGGCATCGACGTGCGCACCGGCGCAGGTGTCGGCGACGGGGAGGACGAGGTGCACCTGGCCGACCTCGTCGAGGAGTACGACGCCGTCTTCGTCTCCGTCGGGATGATGAAGGGCCGCATCCTTCCCGTCCCCGGCAGCGACGCGCCACAGGTCGTCGACGCCATGCGCTTCCTGCGCATCGTCTCTTACGACCGCATCCCCGAGCACTTCCCGATCGGCGGCCGGGTGGTGGTGGTGGGCGGCGGGGCCATCGCCACCGATGCCTGCCAGACTTCCATCAAGCTGGGCGCCTCCGAGGTGTGGATGGTCGCCATCGAGCCGGAGGACCACCTGCCTGCCTTCGGCAACGAGCTCCATGAGGCAAAGGAGATCGGACTGCGTATCAAGGCCGGAGTCATCGTCAAGGAGATCCACGCCGATGAGCGCGGCGACGTCACCGGCGTCGCCTTCGCTCCTCTCCACGAGCTCCAGTTCGACGCGTTGAGCGGCAAGCTCATGTTCGCGTCCGTCAAGGAGATCGAGGGCGCCCCGCGGTGGCGCGCCGACGCCGACTACGTCATCTTCGCCTCCGGTCAGATCATGGAGACGCCGGGTGGACCGGCGCCGCTCACCCCGCGCGGCCTGGTCGCTGCCGACCGCGGCGGGCACACCTCCACCCCCAAGCTCTTCGCGGGCGGTGACTGCGTCCAGGGCCCGTCCTTCATCGTCGACGCGGTCGGCTGGGGACACCGCGTGGCGCGCTCCATCCGCGAGTTCCTCGGAGAGTCCGCGGAAGACGCCAGCGGCCGCCTCTACCAGACCATCGTCGAGCGGACCGACGACCACCGCCAGTCGGAGACCTTTGCGCGCACCGAGCCACCCATCCTTCCCGCCGCGCGGCGCTACGACATGAGCGAGGTCGAGCAATCCTGGTCGGACCAGGCAGCCATCGTCCAGGCGATCCGCTGCTTCCAATGCGACTCCGTGCACCACTACGACGAGTCGGTGTGCGTTCTCTGCGGGGCGTGTGACGACGTCTGCCCCGAGAAGGCGATCGACGTCGTGGTCTTCGGCGAGGATCGGGAGCGATCGAGCGGAGGGGAGACGATGGTCTGCGCCACCACGGTGGGGCAGCCAGGGGCGGGCGGGGTCGGCGGCGAGATTTACATCAACTACGACCGCTGCACCAACTGCCGGATCTGTGAGGATCACTGCCCGGTCAACTGCATCACCTTTGAGCGTGTTCGCTTCGTCGATGACACGATGCGGGTCGTCGAGCGCCCTGCGCTGAAGGTGGAGCTGCCCCTCCTCGCCAGCGCGTAGACGTTGGGGACCGGGCTCACGCTCCCATGAGGGGGGGATCGGAGGAGCGCCGCCCATGGCCGGTTGGCGCCCGTGGCACACGTATGTCATGATCAAAGGCCAGATGTGCGCCATGATCGCGACGGCGCCGCCCCGGGCGGTGTCGGAGGCCGAGCTCGGACGCCGAGGCGATGACGTGGAGGCGGTCATGACCGCGATCCAGGCGCAGGGTCTGAGCGCCGCCCGTGAGCGATGGCCGGAGATCGAGCCAGCTCTCGCCGATGTCGTCAACTCCGCCATTCTGGCTGTCCCGGAGGTCGCGCGGCGCCTGGTGGCGGCCCTCCACCGGCTGGCCCGGGTGATGCGCGCCGAGAGCGGAGACCCCGCGCTCGACGACGCTGCCATCGACGACCTGGAGACCGTCCTCGAGTGCCTCCTCGCCTACAGCGAGGGCCTGCCCGTCGGCGAGGACCGCCCGCCCTCGGAGATCCTTGGCTGGACCCTGAACATCCTGCACCTGCCCCAGGTCGAGGTGGCCGCGATGCTCGGCGTGTCCCTGCGCACCGTGCAGCGCTGGCTGCGCGGGCAGGGCCGGCCGGGAGCGGAGGAGGCTGCTCGCATCCGCCGGCTGGCAACGGTCGTCAACGAGGCGCAGTTCGCCCTGAGCTCCGAGGGGATCGTGAGCTGGCTGTTCCGGCCCACCGCCTACCTCGATGGCCGCACCCCGCTCGATCTGGTCCGTGGAGCACCTCCTGACGCCGACGCCCTCCTGAACCGCCTCACGGCCACCCTGCGCTATGGATGACGCCGGGGCCGGTGGGTGGGGGCCGCGGGCCGCGGTGGGGCCACTCACGGCACCGCTCGACGCCGTCGCCTACCGAGGGGTCAGCGGGCTCCGTCCTCTCTGGTGGACGCCCAACCTGGGATTCGGCCGGTGGCATGGCGCCGCCCAGCCGGCGCCCGTGCAATACCTGTGCACCCATCCGATGGGACCGCTCGCCGAGCAGGCGCGCCACGCCGGCACCCACACGGTGGAGGAGCTGCGCCAGCTGCGGCGCAACGTCTTCGCCCTCCGCGTGCGCCTGGAGCGGCTGATGGTGCTCGACTTCGATCGCGCCGCCGCTCTGGATCTCGACCCGGCTGCTCTCGTCGGCCCCCCTTCGTCATATGCGGTCTGCTCCCGCTGGCTGGGAGAGACCCTCCGTTCCTCGCCGGGGGTGCAGGGCCTGCTCGTCCCCAGCGCCGCCCTGCCTGGCACCGAGACCCTGGTCGTGCTGGGAAAGCGCCATCCGTTCCCCTACCTGTCGGCGCCGCGGCGCGCCGCCGACATCCCCTGCGCGGCGGCAGCCCGCGACGCCCATGCGGTGACGAGCCTCTCCGGCGTGGTGAGGCGGCTCGAGGCGACCGAGCACCCGGCCCTCGACGCCTGGCGCAGGGGCGACCCGTACGACTTCATGCAGCCCCGAGCCGCGGCCTGACGCGGTGCGGTGATCCAGTTCGCGATGCCGACCGCGGCGGACGACCAGCGGTTGATGCGCCGGGCGCTCCGTCTGGCCCGGGCCGCCGCCGGTCGCGGCGAGGTTCCCGTCGGAGCCGTGGCTGCCCTGGACGGCTCGGTGATCGCGGCCGCGGGGAACCGCATCGAACGGGGGGCCGATGCCACCCTCCACGCCGAGATGCTGGTGCTCCGAGCGGTGGCGCGCCGGGTGAAGGGCTGGCGGCTCAGCGGCGTCACCCTGGTCGTGACGCTGGAACCCTGTCCCATGTGCGCCGGGGCCATGGTCCAGGCGCGTATCGCTCGCTGCGTGTACGGCGCGCGCGATCCCAAGAAGGGTGCGGACGGCAGCGTCTATGACGTGCTTCGACATCCGGCTGGAAACCATCGCGTCGAGGTGACCGAGGGCATCCTCGCCGACGAGTGCGGCAGGGTGCTGAGCGGCTTCTTTCGCCGCCTCCGCGAGTAGCTGTCGTCCCGCACCCCTTCGCGATGCGGCGTTGCTGTGGGAGGATGGGGCGGTGAGGCGCGGAGAGCCCGTAGCGCCCCGGACGGACGGGGTCGGGCATCGGCTTGAATCTTGCCTGCGTACACTCGATCGCCGCTTGGGGATCGAGCGACCGGACCGCAGCGAGTGGAGGTGGCTGGCCCCCGGGGTCACCCTGGTGGGCACCGCGGCGATGGTGATGGCCTCCATCCAGATCGGTGGCGGGGGCATTCTCCTCACCTTCGCCGCCGGCCTCCCGCTCGGCCTCCTCTGCGGAGCGGTGCTCGCCGCCCTCTCGGTCGGCTTCATGACCCCGAACGAAGACGAGGCAGCCGATGACGGCCGCGATCACCGGCACGGCGGCGACACTCCTCCGGCACCGTGGCCCGTCCCCGGCGGCACCGTGATCCTGTCCCCGGCTCTGCTCGACCCTTCGCCCGCGCCCGCGGCCCAGGAAACCCGCGAGGCGGTCGGCGCGCGCTGACCCCCCCAACCGGGTCGGGAGCCGGGCTCGCTCAGGCCTCCGCGGCGAGCGCGCCGGGGGTCTCGATCAGGGGCTCACCGACCAACTCCAGGGCTCCGCCGTCCTCGCTTCCGATCACCTGGGAGAGGAACTGCTGCTCGTAGAGGCGGGCATAGAGGCCACCGGTGCGAAGAAGCTCATCGTGCGTGCCCTGCTCGACGAGACGCCCGCGATCGATGACGAAGATGACGTCGGCGGCCAGGATGGTCGAGAGCCGGTGAGCGATGGCGATCGTCGTCCGCCCCTGCATGACCGGGGTGAGCGCCGCCTGGACGAGGCGCTCGCTGGCCGTATCGAGCGCGGAGGTCGCCTCGTCGAGGATGAGGATGCGCGGCGCCTTGAGGATGACGCGGGCGATGGCCAGACGCTGCTTCTCGCCGCCGGAGAACCGGTACCCACGCTCCCCGACCACGGTGTCATAGCCCTGCCCCAGCTCGGTGATGCGGTCGTGGATGAAGGCCGCCCGACAGGCCTCCTCGAGCTCCTCCTGGGTGGCGTCGGGCTTGGCGTAGAGCAGGTTGCGCCGGACCGTGTCATGGAAGAGGTACGTCTCCTGGGTGACCATCCCAACCTGCTGGGCGATCGAATCCAGGGTCAGCTGGCGGACGTCATGGCCGTCGAGGCGGACGGCACCCAGGGTGACGTCGTAGAGGCGGGGGACGAGGTAGGAGATCGTCGTCTTGCCCGCTCCGGTGGGGCCAACGATGGCCGCGAGCTGGCCGGGACGGACGGTGGCGGTGAGGTCCTCGATGGCCCACGAGCGGGGCGCCTCCTGATCGGCGTGCTCCGTTCCTCGCTGCGTCTCGAGGAGGATCGGGTCGTAGCGGAAGGAGACGTGATCGAGCTCGATCTCGGCGCCCGTGCTCCGGGTCGGAAGCGGGATGGCGTCGGGGGCGTCGGCGATGTCGAGGGGGATCTCCAGGTAATCGAAGACGCGCTCGAAGAGAGCGAGAGACGACTGCACCTCGACGGAGATCTGCAGCATCCGGCCGAGCGGGAAGAAGAGTCGAGCCTGCAGCGTCGTGATGGCGACGATGGTCCCCGCAGTGATGCCCGTCACTCCGTGAGTGGCCAGGAGGACGAGGCCGGCAACGAGATAGACGAGGGGTGTGGCGGTGGCGAAGAACGACTGCACCATGGCGAAGAGGCCCTGCCCGACCATCGCGCTGCGCACCGAGAGATTGGCGAGACGATGGTTCTCCGCTCCGAATCTTTCGATCTCCTCGCGCTGCCGGCCGAAGACCTTGCCCAGCAGGATGCCGGAGATCGAGAGGGTCTCCTGGGTCATCGCCGTGATCTCCGCCTTGGACTCCTGGGTAAGCGTCACCACCCTCCGCCTCGCCCTCCCGGCGCGGTAGGTGAGGTAGAGGAAGAGCGGCATGAGGAAGAGAGAGAGGACGGTGAGCTGCCAGCTCAGCACCACCATGGCGACAAGGGTGCTCACCAGGGTCACGGTGTTGGAGACGACCGAGGATGCGGTGTCGGTGACCACGTCCTGGATGCCGCCGACATCGTTGGTGAAGCGGGACTGGATCTCCCCGGTGCGCGTGGAGGTGAAGAAGCGCAACGAGAGGCCCTGGATATGCTCGTAGAGGAGGTTGCGCATGTCCTCCATCACCCGCTCCCCAACGTTGTTGATGAAATAGGTCTGGAGGATCCCGATCAGGGAGTTGACGACGGGCATGGCGATCATCAGGCCGCAGAGGGCGAGGAGAAGGCCGAGCCGCGGCGGTTCCAGATGGCCGCCGACGACAGGGAAGAGGGCGGAGTCGAAGACGACCTTGATCAGAACCGGATTGACGACCCCGATCCCGCTCGTGAAGATCAGCAGGCCGACGGTGAGCGTCACCTGGCCGCGGTGGGCTCGGAAGAGACCCCCGATGCGGCGGAGCAGATCGCGATTGGAGGTCTTCCCGCTGGGCCGCTCTCCCTCGCCGCCACCACCCCAGCCATGGGCTCGGGCGACCCGGGTGCGGCCGCGCTCGGCGCCGCCGCGGACGGGGCCATGGATCATCGAGGGGGGCTCTCCCCAGGACAGTTCACCCGGTCACTGTACCGTGGGCCGTCGCCGCGAAACCCCTCCCGGCCTTCGCTCAGATGCGGCGAGCCTCGCGGTAGAGGGCACGGAAGAAGGGGCCCCCCCACAGCCCGATGGAGAGGGCGCCCCCGAAGAGGATGACGGCGTCGACGAACTCGCGGCCCTGACGGGCCCAGTAGACGTCCTGGAGGTTGAGCCAGAGGGCGAATTCGTCCAGGGTCACGGCTGAGGCGGCTCCGTACGTGACCGCGGTGACCTTGGAGGGGGTGTCCGCGCCGCCCACACCGGTGCCGATCTCGACGAGCCACAGATACCCGGTCCCGAGCAGCCCCACGATGCCGAAGACGAGGTGATGGATGTGGCGTCCGCCAAATTTCACGTTGCGGAAGGGCCCTAGCCGGTTCCGGATCGCGTGGGTGATGCCCCGGGTCGCGGCAAATGCGGTGAAGAACGAGATGGAGGAGAGGAAGAGTCGCTCGCGCCGGGCATCGCCCAGGTGCTGCCGGTAGAGCTCCGCGACACGCTGCGGAGGCACCGGGCGCATGGGCGGCTGCCGTATCGGGGGGGCTGGCATGGAACCCAGTGTGCCTGAGTGGCCCTTCAACCGGTCGGTGATCCGGCTGGCCCCTCCGCGGACGCCGATGAGGGGGTGGGGCGAAACCGGGAGGTCACCGGGGGGGCCGGTCTCTGCGCTCGGCTTCGTCGAGCCGCTTATGGACGTCGAGATATGACGTGCCGCGATAGCGGCTGCCCGGTCGGGGGCGGGTCGGCCGGAACCCCGATCCCCACCACAACAGGGCCCCGAGGAGGACGGCGAGGACGGCGATGGCGATGACGGCGTACACGCTGCGCTCAATCTAGCCTGGCTTGCGGTGGCGGCGATCAGCAGGAAACCACAACCCTGGGCCGGCCGCCGTCGTGAGGATCTGTCTCGAGCAGAAACCAGCTTGGCGGAGAGGGGGGGATTCGAACCCCCGGTGGCTCATCACCACACCGCTTTTCGAGAGCGGCACCATCAACCACTCGGACACCTCTCCGGTTCTGGAGTATACGAACGCCCTGCTGACCCGGCCTGGCCGTCCGCCGGGTGGCTGCTGCGGCCGCCGGTACAATCGACCGCGGAGCGATCGCCTAGTTGGTCGAGGGCGCCGCACTGGAAATGCGGTATACGGGGTTGACTCGTATCGAGGGTTCGAATCCCTCTCGCTCCGCCAAGCGTTGGTACATAAGGGATTTCCCGCGATCCAGGGCCGTTCGGCGGTCGCCGAAACGGCGTCCGGGAGCCGATTTGCCGACATTTTGCCGACGGACGCGGGAGAAATGAGGCCGCTGCGCGAGGCCTCCGGGGGGCCTCGCGCGGGGGTCCGTCGGGCGGCGGCCGGCCGCCCCACACAGGGGCTGAGGGGACACGCCGTGACGGTGACAGCCGGGCGGGTAGTGTGGGTTCGGGAGCCCATACATGGCCGCGACTGCTGGCGAAGAGAATGACCCCGTGCGATTTCTGCTGAGCCGCGACCAGCCGGGGCCTGGGGACTGCAAGAGGTGGGCCCGGGAGAGATTGAGCTATTCGCTGACCGAACCTCCCGAGGGTAGAGAGGACCGCCACGTCGTCGAGGTGCCCTTACGACCGGGTGAGGGAACCGATGCTGCGCCCGGGCGTCCCATCGCCTCTTCAGTTATGAGCTCTTTCCGCCGTCGCTGATGAGATCCCGGCTCTGCTCAGGTCCGAGCATCGGCATCGGCACGACGATTGTGCAGCGCGTGAACATCGGGCCCGTCGTCATGGAGTCCGCAGTCCGGGTGGTCGACTTGTGGCACAGAGACGATGAAGTCGGGTTCGTCTACGTCACGACCGCCGGTCATCCCGAGCGTGGCGCCTCATGGTTTCGAGTGAGGCGGGATGGTGCAGGAGTCATGTTCGAGATCGAAACTCGGTCTCGGCCCGGCACAGCGCTGACCCGCCTGGCGGCGCCGTTCAGCCGCCGGTTCCAGCGGTGGGCGACGGACAGGGCGCTAGACCAGTTCGCCCACGGCAACTCGCCGTGAACCTCCAGCGATCGCGCCCGCCCGTTGCGCTCAGATGGCGACGAGCTGCCTCTCCCCGGCAGCCTCACCAGCTGTCTCCTCGAATCCCACCAGCATCTTCAGGTCGAGAGCGTGCGCGATGCGCAGGAGGGTCTCGAGGCTGGTGCGCTGGCGACCGCTTTCGATCCGGGAGATCTGCGAGTAGCTCGTGCCGACCCGGCGGGCCAGCTCCTCCTGGGTCAGCCCGTGATCCATGCGGTACTTGATCAGGAGCCAGGCGACCTCGCGGTACCCGCTCTTTGCCTCCTGAGCGCGCCGGTACGCCGGACTTCGCGCTGCCCGGCTGCGGGCTGCCTCCTCAGCGCTGCTTCCGATCGGGCTCACGAATCGCTTCGTCGCCATGCCCTGAGCTTACCACGGCTGGTAAAACGGTGGTCACCACCGTGCGGGCGCGTCATGTCCGGCGGCGCGCGGCGGGGTCCTGGGAAGCTCGTCCATCCTCGATTTGAAGTCAGCCCACCGCTCCTGGGCGACCTCGATGTCTTTGCGCGGGATGGTCTTCGACGACTTGATCAGGGCGTGAAGGAGGATGAATAGGTTGCCCGACCGCTGGTAGAGGATTCGGTAGAGCCTCCGCCCGAAGTGGCACCGGAGCTCCCGCAGCTGTCCCTCGACCTGCGAGCTGAGCGGGAAGGGGAGGGGAGGGTCGTTGGGCTCGAGGCGGTTGAGCAGCGAGATGGTGTGGTCGACTTCCTCCTGCGTTTCGCGCTCGAGCGAGTCGATGAACTCGTTCACCGGCTCTCTACCATCGCGGTCACGGTAATAGACGGCTTGCACAGGCCGTCAGCCGGAGCCGCTTAGCGCTGTGCGGGCAGCCCATGCTCGCGCCGCATCGATCGGCTCCTCATAGCCGCCCTCGCCTGCTCCGGTCCGGTGCAGGTGGCGCTGAAGCGCTCGATTGATCTCCCGGATATCGCAGTCCTGCGCGTCTTTCCCCGCCGTGGCACGGTTGATCAGGTAGCCCATGTCAGCCATGAAGCCGATGACACGGCGGCTCGCTGTGGGGGCGACCCAGACGTCGTGACGGTCGAGGTGTCCCAGCGCACCCGTTGGCAGGTCCTCGGATACGAGGGCCTCCTGAATGGCCGGGACGGCGAATTGCCCGATGGGCAGGACGTCAGCTCTGCGGACATCGGGGGTGAAGACGGAGAACAGCGTGCCGGCGTGCGTTAGCAGGATGCCCTTCCGGCGGTCGATCCAGAGGAGGTTGGCGTACCAGTCGTCGCCCGAGGTCACCGTCGTCCGCTCTGGCTTGGTGCCGAGCAAGCGCAGCAGCTTGGCGGTGCACCGCAGGATCATGAGGCCGCTCAGCTGGGGTCGTGTGCTGTGGGGGTGCCGGCCGCCCCCAGCGCGGCTGCCAGACGCTCTGCAGCCGCCGCCTGGAGCCCAGGGAGGACATGGCTGTAGGTGTCCAGGGTGATCGACACTGTCGCGTGCCCGAGGCGTTCGCTCACGACCTTGGGGTGCTCTCCCTGGGCGAGCATCAGGGTGGCCATGGTGTGCCGCAGGTCGTGGAGCCGAATTCGCGGAAGTCCGGCCTCGCGAAGCAGGCGGTGGAAGGCATGACGAAGCCGGGTCTCGCTGAGAGGCCGCCCGAGGGCGTCGGTAAAGACGAGGTCGGGGTCGTCCCAGGCGTCGCCGGCGAGGAGCCTCGCCTCGAGCTGGCGACGCCGGTGCTCGCGCAGGGCCCCGACCACAGTGGCGGGCAGGGAGACGCCACGGCGGGAGCGGTGCGTCTTCGGCTCGTGGATGGCGAGGGTGCCGTCCCGGCGGCGCTGCAGGGTCTGCTGGACACTGAGACGGGCGGCGGCCAGGTCGACGTCGCGCCAGCGGAGCCCGCGCAGCTCGCTGAGGCGGAGGCCCGTGTAGAGCGCTGTTACCAGCGGCACCTCAAAGTCGCTGCCGCGGGATGCTTCGAGTAGGGCGGCGGCCTGGGCGGCATCGAGCACACCCATATCCCGGCGCGGCGCCCTCGGTGGGGTGACGGCGTGGGCAGGGTTGATCGCCAGGAGCTGCCATTGGACAGCGGTCTGGAGGGCTCGGTGGAGGACGGCGTGGTGGTGGCGGACCGTCGCGGCGCTGAGCCCGCCCGCGCCACCACGCCGCCGGCCGGAAACCCGCCACTCCTGCTCGGCGGCGACGATGTGGGCGGGCCGGAGCTGGGACAGGCGGAGGGAGCCGAGGGACGGGACGATGTGGGTCGCGATGGCCTCGGCGTAGCGCTCGTAGGTGCGGGGCGCCACCGTGGGCTGGGCGTAGTCGCGGAGCCAGCGGTCGAGGTATTCGGCCACCGTCTCACGCGAGATATCGACGTGGGTACCGATCTCGATGGCATGGATGCGGGCGGCCAGCTCGCGCTCGGCGTCGCGCCGCGCGCCTCTGACGGTGACAAAGCGTCGCTGTCGCTCACCGGTGACAGGGTCCGGGGCGAGCTCGATGGTCAACTCCCACGCGCCCTTCCCGCGGCGTCTGATGCTGCCCCTCACCTGGCTCCTTCCTCTGGACCCTGGGCCACCGGGCTTGGCCCGGCTCTGCTGTCCTGATTGAACCACGGTGCTGCGGGGGCCGCCGGCGTGGGCTTCGACGGCCGGAATGACCATGCATGCCGGCACAGCTTGCCGAAGGGCATCGACTACGGCCTCGCCTGTCCCAGGATGCGGTCGGTCACGGCCTTGGCCACGACGAACCGGTGCCCCAGCCGGATCACGCCGGGCAGCTCACCCCGCCGGGCCAGCTCGTAGGCCATGCCCCTGCCGATCCCGTAGCGCCGGGCCGTCTCCTCGACGGTCTCGGTGCCCCGCTCGATGCGTTGGGGACGGCCTGTCGGCGGCCCGAACGGCAGGGTGGGGGCCGGCATCCCACCACTCGTCCCCGCCCTTGACACGCGAAGTGCCCGCGCCTTCATCGCCGCTCTCCCGTTCAGCTGGTCACTCCCGGACATCGGAGCAGTAGCGGCGTACTCCGGGCGTACCGGGCTGTCACGGCCCAGCACCCTATTGGGCCCCGCGTTCCTTCGCCGTTCTCCCGCCGTTCCCCCGGCGTTCTATCGGCGTACTTTGGTTCAGTAGTAGCAAACGCCTCGAGCGTCACGAACCTGCCACTCGAGAATGCTCAGGCGGCGGCGAGGGGATGCCTGCGTGCCGCCTCATATAGCCCCTCGCACCCCCGGACCGGACCCGTTGCTCGGCAGAGCATCACCGCTGCGATCACGACAACCCAGTCTCTCGTGACACGGGTGACCAGTACCATCCGCCGAATGCGCGTCTATCGCGTCCTGGCCGGAGAGCAGCCGAGCGCCGCGGACTTCCTTTCGTACGCGGAGGCCGGTCGACCGCTGCCGCCGAGGCCGAGCGACGCCGTGCGGCGCCGCTGGCGAGCGGTCTCGCCCTTCACCACCCTCGGGCTGGCGGCCGATCGAGCCGCCAAGTATGGGCTCGGGGAGTGGTACGCGGCTCTCGAGTTGCCCGACGAGGTCGAACTCGAGGTCGGCCGCGAGCAGGCGGCCGGCGGGGCCCACGTCAGCATCCACGGGCAGACCGCGGCGTTGCTTCTGGGTCACGTTGTCGAGGTGGGAAGGCTTCCGCTTCCCGACCAGGGACTAGAGTTGGGACGATGACGTACGAGCTCTGGGACCGCCGGCAGGGGAATCAGCTCGGAGAGTTCCCTTCGAGAGATGAGGCATATGCCGCCGTCCGGTCCATCGTCAAGGCGCATCCGGACGTGGCCGCAGATCTCGTCATGGGCGGCGAGGATGAGGATGGCGCTCTGCTGTTCCGCGCGTCGGGTGCGGAGCTGGTCGATCTGGCCCGCGAACGCGAGTACGCGTAAAGCCAGCGCTGGCGCCCCACCACCCCCAGACCGCCGAGGCTCTGGGCGCGTTCTCCAGGCGTTCCCGTGGCGTTCCGCCGGCGTTCTACCGGCGTTCTGCCGTGTACGGCAGGCGTACCGTGGGCGTACTCTCCGGCGTACAGCGGGCCAAACGCCTCGAATGCTTGGACCGCCAGAGCGCCTGATCCGGCAGCCGCGCGGCCTCGCGCGGACGGGGTTTGCCCCCAAGTGAACTCCGTGGCAGGATGCCTTGTGCCTAACTGGTATGGAAGGTAATGTCAAGACCGTGGCGCAGCCACTCCTTGAAGGCTTGCCGATGGCGTTGGGTGCGGGCGCAGGACGCGGCCGAGAGCAGGGGGTGGCGACGGTGATCACCCTGGTATGCGCGGGTCGAGCCGCATGACAGTGAGCCGTTCACCGAGCTGCCTCGGACTAAAAGGCGCGAGTTCACGATCGCATAGTTAGCGTCGAGGGTTCTCGGAGACTCTGCCGGCCTCGACCGCGACCTGCGCCAGCACCCAATCATCACGCCGCCGCACCCTCCGTCACCGACTGATCGAGCCGCTGCCCGATCGCCCAAACGAACCCGGCCAGCTCTCGAGCGACTGCGGTGAGGGCCTTGGGGCGGCCGATCCGGCCGGCGAGATGGCGGTAGCGGTCATGGAGCCGCTGGTGCGCGCGCCAGGCAATGTCCGCGAGGTCGTGCGGCACCCCGTCTCGCCGCGCGCGTGCTGCCGATCTCGACGAGGGTGCATGTCGGGCATGGTGCGCCGCTTCGCCGAGGACATGGCGTAGATGACCGTTGCCGGTCTTCGTGATGGGTCCACGCTGGCGAGAGGCGCCGCTGGAGTATTCACTCGGCACCAGTCCTGCGTAGGCCATGAGCTGGCGCGCGCTGCGGAACCGGCGAAGGTCGCCGACCTCGGCGACGATGGTGACCGCGCTCAGGAAGCCGACGCCGTGGAGCGTCTGGAGCGCAGCGATCGTGCGCACTTGCGAACTCGACGACGCGCTTTGGAGGAGTGCAGCCTCGAGCCGCCGAACGCGCTCGGTGGCGGTGCGTACGACCGCGCGGTAGTCCGCGAACACGACCTGGTCGGGCGCCTGCTCGAAGCGCAGCTGGTTCAGCCAGGCCTCGTGCTTGAGTGACCACGGCTTGACACCCGCCGGCGGCCGCAGCCCCTGACGCAGCAGGAACTTGCTGAGCCGGTGCCGGGCACGGAGCTCGTCGGCCTTGGCGTCTCCGCGCGACCGCACCAGGTTGCGCAGGGCCTCATGCGCCTGATCGGGAACCCACACGGCCGTCAGATCCCCACCTCGCAGGAGGCGTGCTAGCTTCAGGGCATCGCGGCGATCCGTCTTCACCCGGTCTCCGGGTGTCCGTGGGATCAACGAGGGAGCCACGACCATGCACTCCACCCCGAGACCGCTGAGCTGGCGGTGGAGAGCATATCCCGTGGGGCCCGCTTCGTAGGCAACCGACAGTCGCACCCCCGGCTCGCTCAGCCGGCCGATCAACCGCCTCACCGCCTGCGCCTCATTCGGGATGGTGCCGCGCTCCTCGACGCATCCGGTATCCTCGGCGACGGCAACGGCGATCGTCGCCGCATGAACATCCAGTCCGACGAACCTCGTACGCTCACTCATGGGACCGGCCTCCTCGCCTGTGGCTCTGCGCGGGGCGTGCTTCGTCTACCCGCCCAACCCACGATCTTGCGCGTTGGTCGGTCCTTCCATGTTGACTAACGATATGCGCTCCTGCGACGCCTGTGGAAGGCCACTTACGGACCGCAGTGGACCGGGCCGACCAGCGCGCTTCTGCAGCCCGGCGTGTCGCGTGGCGGCCCACCGGCGGCGTCATCAGGGCCTCGCCGAGACCGAACCGCGGTGGTCGGGGCCGCGAGGCCGCCTCAGCCTCGCCCGTGCCGCGGCCTGGGAGGCGGCTCAGGCTGCGGCGGCCAGGCGGCGCAGAGAACGAGCCCACGTGGCGGCCCAGAACCGTGCCTGGCGCCGGTGGCGGCACGCGGAGGCCGTCGCCGACCGGCTCAGGGTGGGCTTCGGGTACGCCCCGAAGCCCAGCGAGGAGGCTGCCGCCGTGTGGAGGGAGATCCTGACGGCGGAGCGCCAGTGCGTCGCCTTGGGGGTGCCCAGGGTCAAGCCGGAGATCGCGGCCCGTCTGCGCGCCCATCGAGTCTCCGTCGTCACCTGGCAGGAGGAGATTCGATGGGCCGAGCACAAGCTCGCCGAGGTGACCCCGCCTCACCTTTCGCGAGCCGAGCTGCAGAGGCGGGAGCGGGAAGCGGCCAAGGCGGAGCGGCGTCGCCAGGTCGAGGAACGAGCCCTCGAGGCTGTCCGCCGGGCCCTTCGGGACCTCCGCTGACCCGGTCATTCCGTTTCGCAAGAATCTCTGTATTTCACTGTGGGAAAGGGTCCGGTAGTGGGCTGATCGCATAACGGATAGAGCAGAGGTGGGGCCGCGAGCTGCGAGAGGGGAGGGGGCAACTCGCGGGCGGGCGAGGAGGCCATCGACGCAAGCGAGGCAGGTGGCAGCGGCTGCGGACGTGCGAGCCTGGTAGGAGCTGTCGTCAAAAGATGACATGTAGAGCATGAGGATGAGGATCCCCTCAGCTCAGGCACGAGGATGATCGTGCCGAAGTCAGGAGCATGAGGAGATCCCCATGGCAATCGTAGGCGGCCTGGACGTGCACCGGAAGCAGATCACTTTCGACTACATCGACACCGAGACCGGCGAGGTCCGCCGGGGGCGGATCTTCCCCGCCAACCGGGAGCGGCTGCGGGCCTGGCTGGCCCAGTTTGCCGGGGTCCCCGTCGAGTTTGCGGTCGAGGGCTGCACCGGGTGGCGGTACATCGTCGAGGAGCTGGTGGCGGCAGGGATCGGGCCGCATCTGGCCGAACCGGCCGAGACTGCGGATGCCGACGCGCGCCGGCGCAAGCACCGGGCGAAGACCGACCGCATCGACGCCCGCACCCTCCGCGAACTTCTCTACGAGAAGCGGCTGCCGGAGTCCTGGATTCCCCCTCGGCACGTGCTCGAGGTTCGCGCCAAGGTGGAATCGTTCAAGGACCTGCGCGACGAACACATCGCCTGGGTGCAGCGGGTCCACGCCATCCTGTTCCACCACGGGGTCCCGGCGATCAGCGGGGATCTGTTGGCCGCCGACACCCGAGCCCGGCTGGAGGCCGGTGCCGGGCTCTCCGCAGCGGGAGCCCAGGCTGTGCAGGTGGCCCTGCGCTTGCTCGACCACCTGGATGGCGAGCTCGACATTCTCCGCCGCGAGATCGAGAGCTTCGCTCGTCGCCAGCCCGGTTGCCGGGCCCTGCAGGCCCAGTACGGCGTCGGCGCCATCACCGCGACCGCCCTCTGGTGCCAGCTGGGGGACAGCGCCCGGTTCTCCGCCTCCCGCAAGGCGGTGCGCCACAGCGGGCTTGACGTCACCGTCCACTCCTCCGACACCAAGCGCGCCCGAGGGAAGCTCTCCCGGCAGGGGTCCCCGGTGCTCCGGTGGGCGCTCTTCGAGGCCGCCAAATGCGCCGCCCGACCGGGGTCCCCCGACCACGCCTACTACCAGCAGGTGCAGGAGCGCTGCGGCGGCAATCGGGCCGCCCTCTCGGTGGCGCGAAAGATCGCTCGCCGGTCCCACCACATCCTGCGCAGCCTGGGCGCCGAAGCCCTCGCTCCTGGCTGATCGTGATGCGGCGGAAGTACCCGGCAGCCCACCCCTGGATGCGTCGCGACCAGCTCCTGACAGCCCCCCGTCGTCCTGCCCTCGGCAGGTGCGACCTCAAAAGACTGAGCGGTCGCTATTCCCCTTGCGGGCCACCCCATCGATCATCATGTCGCCGGACCACAAATCACGGTCCGAGCACCGAGATAAGGCTGGGCGTCCGCGCATCCGCCGCTGCACCCAAGACTCTCCCCGCCCGGCGAGGACGTGCGATGAGCTGAATCCGCCAGCTATGTCACCAACCTCACCACACTCGGGCACCCGTCATGATCGACGCTCGCGCCTGCCCGTCGCGGGCACCGCTCCCCCCACATCGTTACCAACCTGTGACATGCATCCCTTGACGAGGGGATCCTCTACAGATAAGGGGGCTTCCGACCGCCCTGAGAGGGGCCGCTCGTCTCTGCGGCTGGTGACACGTTTTCGGCTCCCCGCGCGTAGAACACAGGGAAGCACTGAGGAGATCGGGTGCATCGACCGCCAACCCGTCTGGGAAGCGCGGCCACGGCAATCGCCGCAGCCGTGCTGACTGCTGGCATCGTGGTCACCTCGCTCGCATCCGGCGACGGCTCGCCTCCGACATCCCGCGGGCCGACTCCACTCGCAGCCGGATTGCGGACGCCTAACCCTGGCTCATCCGTCGGGTCGCAGCCCACGGTTCAGGTGAAGCCGTCGCTGGCTCCCACCTCGCCGCCCACCCCGTGGGCCACGCCAGCTGTCGTGAGCTACGTCATCCCCGTTGCGGCGAGCTTCCCGAGCCCGGCCGACGGCTGGGTGCTGGGAGACGCCTGTGATCAGCAGAACCGCTGCGAGGTCGCCGCAGCCCGAACCACCGACGGCGGAACCGACTGGACGATCGTCGATCCTCCGGTCGCTCCGGAGCAGGGCAGCTTTGATCTGCAAATGGTCGCCGCCTCGGCCGAGGACGCCTGGGTTTGGGGTACGGACTCCGACGGGGCGCGGGTCTTCACCGCCACCCACGATGGCGGCCGGACGTGGCAGCCGGCTGCCGTGGGACCCATGGTGGTTGCCGACCTTGCCATCGACGGCAGCACGATCTGGGCAGTGGTCGGATGCCCCACCGGCGCTGTACCGTGCAGCGACCGCGTCCTCTCCTCGCCCGTCGCTGCTGGCGCGTGGGCCGATCTGGGCCCGCTGCCGCTTCAGATTGCCATCCAGCCCCAGGACAGCGTCTTTCCGTTTCCCCCGCAGCTGATCCGTGTCGGCGGGCGCGCCTGGGTGCTCACCAGCACCGCTCGCCTCCTGCGGGGCGACGCCAGTGCCCGGAATTGGTCCGCGCTCTTCGTCCCCTGCGAGGCGCCGATGTCGCCTCTCGCCATTTCGGCGTCATCCGCGGACGCCCTGATGCTGGTGTGCGGCCTGGTGGGCGTGTGGCCCGCCCCGCAGGAGATCTGGGCATCCAGCGACGGCGGCACCACCTGGGTGCTGCGCAGTCGCGAGTACGCCAGCCTCCCCGGCTTCTCGCGGCGCCCTGACGTCGGCAGCCTCGGAAGTCAGGGTCTGCCCTCCGGCGTGGTGATGATCGGGACCGAGATTGCCTGGCTGTGGGGGGATCGGGAGCAGGACCTCGTGTCGCGCGACGGTGGAGCGACCTGGATCGCTCCGCGACTGCCCTACGGCGGCTGGGGTGGCGCCGAGGGGGTGAACTTTGCCGATGCCGAGCACGGCTGGACCTACGGCTCGTACGGGCTCTGGGCGACGAGTGATGGGGGCACTCACTGGCGCTACCAGCCGATCATCGGCCCGATCCCCGGTGTCTCGTCCACCTGAGGAAGGGGGTCACGAAACGGCAGGCCGATCCCCGACGAGGGGTTGGCCGCCCGCCCCTGGTTCGAAGGTGCCGCCGAATTTTCGGGCTGCCGATTTGGTCTTGTGGCTGGCGGTTCTCAGTTGCCGCGTAAACCAGGGGACATCATCGCGGCCTCTTAAAGTCAACGATGGCTGTCGTCGTGACCTCCATAGCTGAACTCGGACCAGCCCCGCGAAGCCGAGATCGATCAGCTCCACGCTCTCCGGGTCCGAGTCGGCAGGCGGGGTTGCCAAGGCGCCCACTATGGGCTGGCCGGGGCCCGATTGCCAGGCGCTGCATGCCGCGTGGGCGGAGCCAACGGCACTCAGGCCCATCACCGGCCGCCCCGTCATCCCGCTCACGCGGTAAGGAGGCCGACGTAAAGGTCGCGGCCGTGGTCACCCGGGGCGTCGAGGTCGGCGTCGCCAGCCAGGGGAAGAGGATCGGGCAGGGGGTGACAACGGGCGTCTCAGGAGACAATGGGGAACGTGGCGGACGTCGTGTACCTCCTAGGAGCCGGGTTCAACTGCTCGGTCATGGACACGTCGAGAGGGTTGAGCGCGCCCCTGGCGCGCAATTTCTTTTAGGTTCTCGTTGGTTCAAACCGATACCGCGAAGGCTTGGAGTCCTTTCGCGGCCGCTTGTTCGTTGACGTGTTACTAGAGGAGATCGAACGCTATTGGAACCTGGACGTCGATGCCTTGAAGTCGACGCCGTTCGATATTGAGGAGTGTTTAACACTCTTCGAGTCGCAACTCGCCGACGGACTTCCAGCCGAGCGTGACCTGCGACTACGCCGGGCGGCATACGCTTTGCGCAACCTCCTTCTCACGTATCTGGGTGAGATCAGTCATTCGGGGTATACGCCCGTCGCGCGGAGGTTCGGCTCGGACGTGCTCGCGTTATCTGCGGACGTGATGACATTCAACTACGACACACTCGCGGAAGAGGCGATCGCGAGTGCGAGTGGCATAGGTCCGAAGGTCCAGCCACCACGAGACGCTGGTGCGCCGCGGTGGGATGCGGATGTTCCAGATAGCGATCTGGACGCAAGTCATTTGGCCTGGAAGTCCGCCTTAGCGTGCTCGTTTGAATTCGATGAGATTGACCTACCAATTGCCGGCGTCCCACCGCAGATCAGTGGGGCGCGGTACTATGCCCATCCCAACAACGCCTTGTACGAGCGGACGCGCGTGCTGAAGCTTCATGGCTCCATCGACTGGCTGAAGTACACCTCGCTTCGGTTGATCCCGCCAGAGGTCGAGGGGAGGTCCACGCCCCCGCAGCCAACGGGAATCGTCCTCGAGCGTCACCCGAGTTTCTGGTTGGGCGAATCACCGACGCGTAACGGCTGGCGGATGGACTCCATCATTATACCGCCGCAACTGTACAAGCAGTTTGGTCAACATCCATTTCCTCGGATTTGGGCGGAAGCAGTGAAGACACTGTCGGAGTGTCGGACGCTCATTGTTGTAGGCTACTCGTTTCCGCCCACCGATTTCCGGACGAAGCGCCTGTTTCTTGAGGCGTTCAGCAGTCATGGATTAAGCCAGTTGGTCGTCGTTAACCCAGATACGTCGGTCGTAGGAGCAGTGCGGAGGCTTGCTGGATACGAGGGCCCCGTGATCTCTTGCGACAGCCTACAGTCCCTTTACGACTTGCCGTCGTCGTGGTTCGACTTCGCTGGCGAGGCACGCCGTGGCACTCCTTCTTGACTTGAATATGCAGCGAAACTCGGAGGGTAGACTTCGGACGTGAGGGGATAGGGACCGCAAGGCGGTGGTGGGTCAGTTCGAGCCCGGCCAGGGTCGCCGACCACGTCTGGCGGATCGACGAGATCATCGTCCTCCTTGACGGGCACTCACGGGCTTCGCCCGACGTCGTCGAAGCGCAGACGGACCGCCGGGTCACGGAGCAGGGCGGTGAGCTCTGCGTTGACGGGGGTCCAAGGTCTTGGGGCGGCTTGTTATCGCTCTCATAGTGCTGGGGCGACGGGCCGCCGTCTGAACCAGGTGTGGGCGCGGCAGCCCGAGAGCTGGTCGAGCCCAGGCTCAGGCCGGCTGCCGTGGCCGGCCCGTCTGCCGACATTTTGCCGACGTACTTGTTGGCACACAGGCGTACGAGCCGACACTGGCTGTCACAAAATTCCCTTGCATAGCAACACATATCAACACTAGGCGATACGAGCAGACACGCCAAACTACACGGCTGGCCGCACTGGAAATGCGGTATACGGGGTCAACTCGTATCGAGGGTTCGAATCCCTCTCGCTCCGCCACGCGGGCAAGGGGTCCCTGCGCCCACGCTGACGCGCTCGTGGCCCGATCCAGGGTCGGGCCGGTGGTGAGCCAGCCTGGGCGGAAAGAATCAGGCCTGCCGAGCGAAGCGTCCCCGGGGCGCTCCCGGACCGAGCCGCCGGCTCCCTCCGCCCAGGCCGGGCCGGCCCCCGCCGGATCGTTCGTTGACACACCCGCAGTCTGGTGCTACTACCACGAGTTGTCGAGCCCGGCGCGGGACGGGTCGGACGCCGGGAGGCCTGATCGACGAGCCCTCGCGGCCCGCCGCTCAGGATGCGACCCCCGGAGGTGCGTACATGTTCCCCGCGGCGTTCGACTACGTTGCTCCGACCAGCTTGGACGAGGCGCTCCGAGCCCTGGGCGATCGAGGCGATGAAGCCAAGGTCCTGGCCGGAGGACAGAGCCTCATCCCCCTCCTCAAGCTCCGCTTCGCCAGCCCGGCTCTGCTGGTGGACATCGGCCGCGTACCCGGTCTGGACGGCATCGGACGCGACGACGGCCTGCTGCGCATCGGGGCCCGGGCCCGGCACGCTGACGTCGAGGCGGCCCGCGAGCTCCGGGGCAGGCTGGATGTGCTTCTGGACGCCGCACCCCAGATCTCCGATCCCCTCACCCGCAACATGGGAACGGTGGGCGGCTCGCTCTGCCACGCCGACCCGGCCGGCGACTGGGGTGCCGTCATGCTCGCCCTGGGCGCCGATGTGGTGGTCAGGTCCGCGCGCGCAGAGCGGCGCATCGCCATCACCGAGCTGTTCCAGGGCCCGTTCACCACCGCCCTCGAGCCGGACGAGATGCTCACCGAGATCCGAATCTCGATGCCCGCCGCCCGTGCGGGCGGGGCCTATCTGAAGCTGGAGCGGAAGGTCGGTGACTTCGCGACCGTCGGCGTCGCCGTCCACCTCGTCCTGGACAGCGACGACCGTGTCGCCCGGGGCGGCATCGGACTCTGCGCCGTCGGGGCTCAGAGCCTCAAGGCGACAGCGGCGGAGGCCGCCCTGGCCGGCCGCCGTCCCGACGAATCGGTGATCACCGAGGCCGCTCGGCTTGCCGCTCAGGAGGCGGAGCCGAGATCCGACCTCCGCGGGAGCGCCGACTACAAACGTGATGTCGTCCGCGTGTATGTGGAGCGTGGGTTGCGAACCGCGATCGCGCGAGCTCGAGGGGAGAGCGCATGAAGATCACCGTCACCATCAACGGAGCCACACGCCAGGCGGAGGCGGAGCCGAGAGCCCTTCTCGTCGACTTCATCAGGAGCAACCTCGCCCTGACGGGGACGCATATCGGCTGTGACACCAGCAACTGTGGAGCCTGCACCATCCTGCTCGAGGGCCGTCCCGTCAAGTCCTGCACGCTTCTCGCCGCGCAGGTGGATGGAAGGAGCATCACCACCGTCGAGGGACTGGCGACCGACGGGCAGTTGCACCGGATACAGGAAGCCTTTCACAGCGAGCACGGCCTGCAGTGCGGCTTCTGCACCCCGGGGATGATGCTGGTCGGCGCCGCGCTGCTCGCGGGCAACCCGCACCCCAGCGAGAGAGAGATCCGCTGGGCGATCAGCGGGAACATCTGCCGCTGCACCGGCTACATGAACATCGTGCGGGCCATTCGGGCGGCCGCCGAGATGAGGTCGGCGGACGTCGAGATCGAGGACGGGACCGTGACGGGGCCGGGTGAGGGTGGGCCGCGGGTGACGTCGAGTGACCGTCCCGAGATGGCGGAGGTGGGCTGATGGCGATCGCAACCGCAGCACCGATCGGGGGGATCGGGGAGTCCGTCCCTCGCAAGGAGGACGCCCGATTCATCCGCGGCCGCGGCCGCTACGTCGACGACATCGTGCTGCCCGGGATGCTGCACATGGCCATCCTGCGCAGCCCGCATGCCCACGCCCGCATCCGTGGAATCGACGTCTCCGCGGCGTCCTCGCTGCCCGGGGTCGTCGCCGTCGTGACGGGCGACCTGCTCGCCCAGCACAAGCTCGCCTGGATGCCGACCCTCTCGGGCGACACCCAGGCCGTCCTGGCCACCGACAAGGCGCGCTTCCAGGGCCAGGAGGTGGCCGCGGTGGTGGCCACCAGCCGGTATATCGCCGAGGACGCGCTCGGGCTCATCGATGTCGACTACGAGCCCCTGCCGGCCGTGGTCACCCCGCAGCAGGCTCTCGCCGAAGGAGCGCCCGTGGTGCGCGACGAGAAGGCCAGTGACAATCACATCTACCACTGGGAAGCCGGCGACCCGGAGGCGACCGAAGCCGCTTTCGCCCGAGCCTCCCGGGTCGTCTCGCTGTCGACTCACTATCCGCGCTGCCACCCCGCCCCCCTGGAGACCTGCGGGATCGTCGCCGACTTGGATTCCGTCACCGGTCAGGCCACTCTCTACATGACCAGCCAGGCGCCCCATGCTCACCGGACTCTCTTCGCTCTCGTCGCCGGGCTCCCCGAGGAGAAGATCCGCATCATCTCCCCGGACATCGGCGGTGGCTTCGGGAACAAGGTACCGATCTACCCCGGATATGTCGTCGCCACCGCGGCGTCGCTTCTCCTGGGGCGGCCGGTCAAGTGGGTCGAGGATCGCAGCGAGAACCTGATCTCGACCGGCTTCGCCCGCGACTACCACATGAGCGGTGAGCTCGCCCTGGACGCGGAGAACCGCTTCATCGGGCTGCGGGTCAAGCTGCTCAGCGACAACGGAGCCTTCTTCGCCGACGCCCAGCCCAGCAAGTTCAAGGCGGGGCTCTTCCACATCGTGACCGGGTCCTATGACATCCCTGCCGCGCACGTCGTCGCCGATGGCGCTTACACCAACAAGGCACCGGGGGGCGTCGCCTACCGCTGCTCCTTCCGTGTCACGGAGGCTTCATTCCTCATCGAGCGGCTGGTCGAGTCCGCGGCGCTCGAGGTGGGTGTCGATCCCGCCGAGCTGCGCCTCAAGAACTTCGTGCCTCCCGAGCGCTTCCCCTACCACTCGGCGACCGGATGGGAGTACGACAGCGGCGACTACCCTCGGGCCCTGCGTCTCGCTCTGGAGAAGATCGGCTATGAGGATCTGCGCCGTGAGCAGGCGGAGAAGCGGGAACGCGGAGAGTACATGGGCATCGGCATCGCCAGCTTCACCGAGGTGGTGGGCGCGGGGCATGGCAAGGAGTTCGACATCGCGGGGCTGCGCATGTTCGATTCCGCGGAGCTTCGGGTTCACCCCACCGGCAAGGCCGTGCTCAAGCTCGGCGTCCGCGCCCAGGGCCAGGGCCACGAGACCACCTTCGCCCAGATCGTGGCGGAAGAGCTGGGGATACCCGCTGTCGACGTCGAGGTCCAGGAGGGGGACACCGACCACACCCCCTACGGGCTGGGCACCTACGCGTCGCGTTCCACCCCGGTGGGTGGGGCGGCCACGGCGATGGTTTCGCGGAAGCTTCGCGACAAGGCGCGGGCCATCGCCGCCCACCTGCTGGAGGCCGATCCCGCGGACATCGAGTTCGAGAGAGGGCGCTTCTGGGTGAAGGGATCGCCGGACCTGGCCAAGACCATCCAGGACGTGGCCTTCGCCGCCTACACGAACCTCCCCGAGGGGATGGAGGCGGGGCTCGAAGGCGTCACCTACTACGACCCGCCCAACATGACCTTCCCCTTCGGCACCTACGTCGTCGTGGTCGATATCGACAGCGCCACCGGAGAGGTCAAGGTGCGACGGATGGTCGCGGTCGATGACTGCGGCGTCCGGATCAACCCCATGATCGTCGAGGGTCAGATCCACGGCGGGCTCACCGAGGGTTTCGGGATCGCCTTCATGGAGCTGATCACCTTTGACCAGGACGGCAACTGCATCGGCTCCAACTTCACCGACTACCTCCTTCCCACCGCATGGGAGACGCCCAGCTTCGAGACCCACGCCACGGTGACCCCCTCTCCGCACCACCCGTTCGGGGCCAAGGGGGTGGGAGAGTCCGCCACCGTCGGTTCGCCCGCCGCCTTCGTCAACGCCGTGATCGACGCCCTGGCGCCTCTGGGGGTGACTAACATCGACATGCCGGTCACCTCCGACAAGGTGTGGGCCGCCATGCGGCAGCGGGGGTCCAGGCCGTAGACACCACCGTCATCGCCCTCCTCGCCAAGCACGCCGCCGAGGGTCGCCCCTGCGCCCTGGCCACGGTGGTGCGCACCGATTCACCCACCTCCGCCCACCCGGGCGACGAGGCGCTCATCGCCGCGGACGGCCGGCTGGTGGGCTGGATCGGCGGTAGCTGCTCGGAACCGCTGGTGCGCCGCGAGGCCCTGGCGGCGATGGCCGATGGCGTGCCCCGCCTGGTGCGCATCCGTCCCGGCGCGGAACCGGGCGAGTCGCGCAGTCGGGGAGAGGTGAGCGTAGCCACCACCTGCCCGAGCGGCGGAGCGCTGGACATCTTCATCGATCCTCAGCTTCCCCCGCCGCTCCTCGTAGCGGTGGGTGAAAGCCCGGCGGCGGCGACGCTGCTGCGCCTCGGGAGGGCGATGGGCTTGCGCACCTGCGCCGTTCGGCGCGGCGCCGGGAAGGGTGGGCCGGACGGGGCGGCGGTGGGCTCCGAAGGTTCGGCGGGTGCCGCGGACGCCGACCGCTCCCTAGCCTTCGGCGACCTCGGTCAGCTCCGGGAGCAGCACGATGTGTGGGTGGTGGTGGCCACCATGGGGCACGACGACGAGGACGCTCTGGAGGCGGTTCTGACCCTGCCTCGCGCCGACATCTCCCTGGTGGCCAGCGCGCGGCGCGCTGCCGCGGTCCTCGACAGCCTGCGCCAGCGCGGAGTGGGCGAGGAGCAGCTGGCTCGGGTCCGCTCCCCGGCGGGCGGACGGCGGGGAGGCACGCAGGCCGAGATCGCCCTCCACGCCCTGGCCGAGGTTGTCGGCCTGCGCCGCGACCGGCTGCGCGGAGCCGTGCCTCTCGCTTCCGGCGATGACAGCGGGGGGGCGGTCGATCTGGGGGTCGAAGCTCCCGCAGGCGAGGCCGGGGGATTCGCCGTCGACCCCGTGTGCGGGATGACGGTGGAGATCGCCACCGCCACGCGCACCCTTGAGCACGAGGGCCGCACCTACTATTTCTGCTGTGCGGGCTGCGCCACGAGCTTCGCGGCGGATCCGGCCAGCTTCGTGCACACCGCGCCGGGTTGAGCGTCGACTCGGTCGGGATCGTGCTCGCTGCGGGTTCCTCCACCCGCATGGGCCAGCCCAAGCAGCTGCTCCCACTGCGCGGGAGGCCGCTTCTGGAGCACGTCGTCGAGGCGGCATGCGGCTCCCGCCTGGACGACGTCGTGGTGGTGCTCGGCGCCCACCTAGACCTGATCCGGGAGCAAGTGGCGTGGGGGCGAGCCCGCGTTGTGGCCAATCCCGAGCACGGCGGAGGCCTCAGCACCTCGATCCGCGTCGGGATCTCCTCACTGGATCCCGAGGTGGAGCGTGCCATGGTCATCCTCGGCGACCAGCCGGAGGTGAGCGCCGAGCTGTTTGATCGCATCCTCGAAGCCCAGGACCGATCGGGACTTCCCGCCGCCGCGCTGAGCCTGGGCGGCCTGCTCCATCCACCCGTGCTGCTCCGTCGCGAGCTCTGGCCGGAGATCATGACCCTGGAGGGGGACGTCGGCTGCCGCCAGATCATCCGGGCCCGGCCGGAGCTCGTCGCGCCCGTCGATGGGGGGATGGCCGGCGACCACCCCGTCGACGTCGACACGCCCCAGGATTGGCGGCGCTTGCGGTGAGCGGGCGGTGCGGGGAACGTGCAGGCAGGGGAGCGGCGCCGGTTGCGGCTCGCTCCATGACCGGCACCTTGAACCCCGAGCTGATGGAGGCCCTGGGCCGTGCCGTCCCGGGGGGCGGACTGATCACAGCCCCGGAGGAGCTGCGCACGTACGAGTGTGACGGGCTGACCGGGCACAGGGTCGTGCCTGCCGCCGTGGTCCTGCCGGAGAGCACCGACCAGGTGGCGGCATGCGTACGAGCGTGCCACGGCGCCGGCGTTCCCTTTGTCGCGCGGGGCTCGGGAACCGGGCTCTCCGGAGGCGCGCTACCGGTGGCGGACGGTGTCGTCATCGGCCTCTCCAGGATGCGTCGCATCCTCTCGGTGGACCTCGACACCCAGCGTGTCGTCGTCCAGCCCGGCGTCACCAACCTTCAGGTCAGCGAGGCAATTCGCGCCGGCGGCTACTACTACGCCCCTGATCCCTCGAGTTCAGCAGGTCTGCAGCATCGGCGGGAACGTTGCGGAGAACTCGGGTGGCGCCCACTGCCTCAAGTACGGGTTCACCACCACGCACGTGGTCGGCGCGACGATGGTCACCGCCGACGGACGGATCGCACGCCTGGGGGGCGCAGTCGCCGATACCCCCGGCTACGATCTGCTCGGCGTCATCGTGGGCAGCGAGGGCACTCTGGGCATCGTCACCGAGGTGGTGCTCAATGTCATTCCCCTCCCGGAGTCCGTGCGCACGCTGCTCTGCGCCTTCGCCTCGATGGGCGATGCGGGCAACGCCGTGTCGTCGATCATCGCCGCCGGCATCGTGCCCGCCGCCATCGAGATGATGGATCGCCTCGCCATCAAGGCCACCGAGGCCTCGGTCCATGCCGGCTACCCGGCCTGCGAGGCGGCGCTCATCGTCGAGCTGGACGGCCCGGAGTTGGAGTGCGCCTCCATGTTCGACGAGGTCGTCGAGATCTGCAGCGCCGCCGGGGCCACGGAGACACGCGTCGCCGCGGACGCCATCGAACGGGCCCTGATCTGGAAGGGGAGGAAGGCGGCCTTCGCCGCCATGGGGCGCATCAGCCCGCAGTACTACGTGCAGGACGGGGTGATCCCGAGGTCCCGGCTGGGAGCGGTGATGGAGGGCATCCGTGCCCTGGAGCGCGAGCACCGCCTGCGCGTCGCCAATGTGTTCCATGCGGGGGACGGCAACCTTCATCCCCTCGTCCTCTACGACGCCTCGCACCCCGGTGAGGCCGAATGTGCGGCCACCCTCGCCGAGCGCATCCTCGACCTCTGCATCGCGGAGGGCGGGTCGCTGACCGGCGAGCACGGGATCGGGACGGACAAGGCCTGCTCCATGCCGAAGATGTTCAGCGCTTCGGCGCTCGAGGTCTTCACGAGGATTCGTGCTGCCTTCGACCCCGAGGGGCTGTGCAACCCCGGGAAGGTGCTGCCCACCCCGCGACTGTGCGGAGAGGCAGCCGGACCCTATCGCGCCCATCCCCTCGAGGCCACCGGCCTCATCGAGAGAACATGACGCGGATGTGCGCTTCCGCGCCGGTTGCTCCCACCCGCTTCGCCGCCGTGGTCGGCGAGCCACACGTGCGCCCGGCCGCGGAGGAGGACGCGGTGCAGGGGGTGCGCCCGTCCCTCGTCGTCGAGCCGGCGGACGAAGGGGAGGTGGCCGCCGTTCTCGGGGAGGCGTCGCGTCAGGGCCTCGCCGTGGTCGCGCGGGGCGGCGGCACCATGCTGGAATGGGGCGCGCCGCCGCGGCGTTGCGACGTGGTGCTCTCCACCCGGCGGCTCCATCGGGTGGTGGAGCACCAGCCCGGCGACCTCATCTGCGTCGCCCAGGCCGGGGTCACCCTCGCCGCGCTGCAGGCCACGCTGGATCTCAGCCCCGGACGGCGGCAGCGGCTCATGATCGACCCGCCCCGCCCCCCGGCGAGGGCGACCCTGGGAGGGGTCGTCGCGACCGGTGTGGCCGGGTCGCTGCGCACCCGCTACGGCACCATTCGCGATCTGCTCATCGGGGTGCGCTTCGCTCTCGCCGACGGCACCGTCGGCCATGCGGGCGGCAAGGTGGTGAAGAACGTCGCCGGCTACGACCTGGGAAAGCTGCTGATCGCATCCCTGGGAACGCTGGCGGTGGTCACGGAGGTGGCCCTCCGGCTCCATCCCGAGCCCGCTGCGGCGCGCACGGTCGTCATCGAGGAATCCTCTGCGGCGCGTCTCGCCATCTTGGTGGAGACCCTCCGCAGGCTGCCCGTGACGCCGAGCTCCGTTGACCTCCTGTGGCCCGACGGCCTCTGCGTCATCCGCCTGGAGAGCTCCGCGGCGGGCGCCGAGCGGCAGTCGCGCCTCATCACCGAGCGGCTCGGGGGGAGCGAGGTCAGCCCGGAGGAGGGCCAGCGGCTGGCGCTCCTGCTGCACGAGCGTCCGTGGGCCGGAGACGGAGCGGTGGCGGGCGTGGCCGCACCTCGCGACCGTCTTGGGGCTCTCCTCGACGCCTGCAACAACTGGGTGGAGGAGCTCGTGCTGCGCGCGCCCCTCGTGACCGGCGAGGCACGTCTGGCGGCGGGGCCCGGCGCGGTCATGGGCCTCCGCGCCGCCGTCCAGGGCGTGGGCGGCCACGTGGTGCTGCACCGGGCGCCGCCGAGCCTCGGCCCCCTCGTGTGGCCGGAGAGAGATGGCGTGGAGATGGAGCTCATGGCCTCGGTCAAGCGGGCGCTCGACCCCGGCGGCATCCTCGCGCCGGGACGCCATCTGGGCGGGATCTGAGCATGGGCCCTCGGCGCGAGTGACGGAGCGCGTTCCAGGAGATGGCTGAGATGGCGCCGGTCGGTTTCGACCTCCACAACCCGCCGGACCGCAAGCTGCTCGACGAATGCGTCCACTGCGGCTTCTGCCTACCCGCCTGCCCCACCTATCAGCTGTGGGGCGAGGAGATGGATTCCCCGCGGGGGCGCATCCTCCTCATGGATGCGGCGCTGCGCGGCCAGATCGCCCTCGGCGAGCCGGTGGTGCGCCACTGGGACGCCTGCCTCGGCTGCATGGCCTGCGAGACAGCCTGCCCCTCCGGGGTGCGCTACGGGCGGCTGATCGAGCAGACCCGCCAGCAGGTGGAGCGACGGTATCGCCGGTCATGGACAGATCGCCTCTATCGGGCGTCGCTCTTCGCTCTGCTGCCGCACCCGAGGCGCCTGCGTTATGCGGCCTGGGCGCTGACCGCCTACCAGGGGAGCGGCCTGCGCTCACGCCTGCACGGCTCCGCCCTCCTCGACCGCCTGCCCCGCCGGCTTCGTGAGGTGGAGGCCCTGGCGCCGCCTCTCACCAGGGGGCAGCTGCGGGCGGCGGCGCCGGAACGCTCGATCCCGCCGGGGACGGCCCCCCGCGCGCGGGTGGTCCTTCTGCGCGGATGTGTGCAGCGGGCGTTCTACGGCGGCGTCGGCGCGGCCACGGCGCGGGTCCTCACCGCCTGGGGCGCCGAGGTGCTCGCGCCCTGGGAGCAGGGATGCTGCGGGGCCCTGGAGCTCCACGCCGGCCGCGAGACCTCGGCACTCGAGCGGGCGCGACGGTTGATCGCGGCGCTCGAGCCGTGGCAGCCGGATTGGGTGGTGGTGGACTCCGCCGGGTGCGGCGCGGTGATGAAGGAGTACGGAGAGCTTCTCCACGGTGATCCTCGCTGGGGAGCCCCAGCCGCTCGCTTCGCCGCCCGCGTCCGCGACGTCTCCGAAGCCCTCACCGAGCTGGGCGAGCCGCAAGTCCCGCTGCACCCCCTTCCGCTGCGTCTGGCTTACCACGACGCCTGCCATCTCGCCCACGCCCAAGGTGTGCGCGACCAACCCCGTCGGCTCCTTGCCGCCATCCCCGGGGTCACACTCCTTCCCCTCGCCGACGCAGAGGTCTGTTGCGGCAGCGCCGGCGTCTACAACCTGGTCGAGCCGAAGGCTGCCGCCGAGCTCGGCCGGCGCAAGGCGGCGCGGGTCCGGGAGGCCGCCCCCGAGGCGCTCGCCGCGGCGAACCCGGGATGCCTGCTCCAGATCGGCGCCCACCTCGCCCGCTCAGGAGAGCCGATCCCCACCTTCCACCCGGTCGAGCTCCTCGATGCCTCGATTCGGGGAAGGCCAGTGGAGCGGTTGCTCGACGCGCGCCGCCGTCGCCTCGCCGGCACGGACCGGCGCCGCCGCGCCTCGGTCTGACCCAGGAACGGGGCAAGCCCGCCGCCGGAAGCGGGGAGACGGAATGGCTGCCACCGCCGGTGAGGCAGCGTCCGGCGCGGCTAGTCGCCGGCGGGCTCCCCGCTCCAGGCCGGGATGCGCCATCTCTCCTCCGGCCCCAGGAGGCCGCCGTGGCCCAGCCCCGCGAGGAACTCCCGATGCAGCGGCTCGCCGGCGAAACAGCGGGTGAGGAGGAGGTCCAGGGCGCTGCGCCGAGCGAGCATTCCGCAGGAGGCGACGCCGATGACGGGGATGCCCTGCAGGGTGACCAGCCAGTAGCTGCTCCCCGGGTGGGTCGGCAGCCCGCGGCGGACCACCGAGGCGCCTGCCGCGAGGAGCTCGCGCCAGGTGCTCTCCAGGGGGTCGACGGAGGCCACGCCCACCACCAGCACGAGGTCGGCGGCCGCGGCGGCCCGGGGCAGGGCCGCCGCCGCCGCCGGGCGCGAGGGCGCGTAGTCCACCGAAACCACCGAGCCACCGAACCAGGCGGCCCGCGCCAGCAGAGAGCGTTCGAATCGGCGGCGGGCCTCGTCGTCGATCCGCTGCCGCACCACGGCGGCGAGGCGCAGGGGAAGAAAGGCGCGCACGGACAGGGTCCGGGCGTCGCCCGGCGCGGCCTCCGCCAGCCGCTCCGCCTCCGCCAGGCTTTGCTCGCCAATGACGAGAGGGGTGATCTTCACCCCCGCCAGGCTCCTTCCCCGGTCCACGGGGATGCCGTCGGGGACGGTGAAGACGGTGATTCCCTCGATGGCGTTGAGCTGAGCCAGGGTGGCGGCGTCCACCCGGGCCAGGCCGCGCCCGGCAGCGCTCAGGCGGACCTGCGACTCCACGGGGGGGTGCACTTCGACCCCGGGACCGGCGACAGCACGGGCCAGGCGCACCGCGGCCGCGTCCTCGTCCACCTCGCCGGGCTCAGGCCAGAGGAGGTGCAGCTCCTCTCCCTCCGCGCCGGCGAGGAGAGAGGCGTCCCCCGCTTGCAGACGCCGGCCCTTGAGCAGGAGGGGACGCCGGTTGGGGCCGAGGACGTCGCGGCAGAGCACCGCGCCCAGCCACCGTCCCGAGGAGATGTCGGCGCCGTCGAGGATCTCGAGCCTCACGCCATCGACGCCGCCGGGGCTGACAGGACGCCTCCGGTGCGGCCGCGCCGGACCGCAACCACCTCGGCGAGGATGGCGACGGCGATCTCCGCGGGGGTCGCCGCCCCGAGGTCGAGACCGACCGGGCTGTGGACGCGGGCGATGGACGACTCGCCGAAGCCGGCTTCGCGCAGGCGGGCGACCCGCTTGGCGTGGGTGCTGCGGCTGCCGATGGCTCCGATGTAGCCGACCCGCCCGCGCAGCAGCACACTCAGGGCCGGATCCTCGAACTTGGGGTCGTGGGCGAGGCACACCGCGGCATCGCGCGGCCCGAGACCCAGGCCGGGGAGCGCGTCATCCGGCCAGGCCGCCAGCAGCCGGTCGGCTCCGCCGATCCGCTCCTCGGTGAGGAATGCTCTGCGGGGATCGACGACAGTGACCCGGTACCCGGCGGCTCGGGCCATGGCCGTGAGCGGAATGGCGATGTGCACCGCGCCGACCACCGCCAGCTGGGGGGCGGGAACGATCGGCTCGACGAAGAGCGTCGCCGCTCCCAGCTCCTCCGTCCCGGCGATGCCGGAGGCCAGCCGCTGCTCGGCGATGGCGAGCAGGGAGGGGGTGTCCGCGGCTTCGACCACGCTCCCCACCAGGGCCGCGCCTTCCCGAGCGGCGGCGCGCGCACCGACCCGCGGACCGGAGATCGCACTGAGCAGAGCCACACCCCGGCCCGCGGCGATCGCCTCCCGAGTCGCCTCCAGCACCGGATCCGAACCATCCCAGCGCAGCGTCTCGACGAAGATGTCGACGCTCCCGCCGCAGGCCAGACCCACCTCCCAGCCCATCTCGTCGCTGATCCCGTAACCCACGATCCGAGGCGGTGCCTCGCCGGCCAGGGTGGCCTGGGCCTCCAGAACGACCGCCGACTCCAGGCAGCCGCCACTCACCGAGCCGCTCATCCGCCCATCGCGAGCGACCAGGAGGCGAGCACCCGCCGGTCGCGGCGTCGACCCTGACGTGCGCACCACCGTGGCGAGCGCCATCACCGGGTCTGAAGCAGCCCACTCCTCGAGCGTCGGCACCAGCTCGCGCATCGAGCTGAGTATCGGCCCATCGGCCACACCCTTCAACCTCCTCGCCGCTCCGCGCACAATGCCGGTGTGGAGATCGAGAGCTCGTTTCAGGTGCAGGCTCCGCCCGATCGCGTCTACGCCTTCCTGCTCGACGTCAACCGGGTGGTGGGCTGCGTCCCCGGCGCCCAGCTCTCCGAGGTCCTGGACCCGGACACCTTCCGCGGGCGGGTGCGCATCAAGGTGGGACCGGTCACGGTGAGCTATCAGGGGACGGCGCGCATCACCGAGCGGGACCCGGAGAAGAGGTCGGCAACGCTCTCGGCCGAGGGGCGGGAGACGACGGGCTCGGGGTCGGCCCGCGCCACCACCACCATGTCGGTGCAGCAGGACGGCTCCACGACGACGGTGACGTTCGTCGCCGACCTCACCGTGGTCGGCAGGGTGGCGCAGTTCGGGCGGGGGATCATGGAGGACGTCTCCCGCCACCTGGTGGCTCAGATGGGAGACTGCATCCGAGGCCGGCTCGAGGAGGAAACCACCGCCGAGGTCACCGGCAGGCCAGTGAGCCCAGCGAGGGGAGCGGGAGCGCGCCGCACCGGAGCCGGCGGACCGAGCGGGGGCGGCAAGCCGGCGGCGAAGGTGAAGTCCCCCCCCGTCGCCAAGCCATCCTCGGAGCCCGCTGAGCCGGACGCGGTCGACACACCCCCCGCCCCGCGGTCGCGGCAGGCGGCGCCGTCGGCCCGGCCGTCCCAAGAGGAGCCGGCCCTGAGCCGCGATGCCGTCCCGGAGGTGCGCATCGCGCCCGCAGAGGGCGAACCAGCGGATCCCCTCGACGCCCTCGCGGTGGCGCGAGCCGTGGCCGTCAACCGGTTGCGGAGGCTCAGCCGGCACCCGGCTCTGCTCGGAGCCGTCGGCGCGGCGGTCGCGGCGGGGGCCCTCCTGGTCGGCTGGCGGCTGCGCCGCCGCTAGAGGACGGGGACGAGGCGGGGCGGCCGGCGCGGCGCGCGCGCCGGCAGGTCGCCGAGCAGGCGTCCCAGCTCGTCGAGCGCCTCGACGCTGTGGGCGGCCAGGAAGTCGTCGCAGTGGGGCAGGGCGGCCACCATCCCCCGCGTCTCCGGCCGGTAGGCGCTGCTGCCGAGGAGTGGGTTCAACCAGATCAGGCGGTGGCAGCTGCGGCGGAGCCGGGCCATCTCGGCGGCGAGCTGCGCCGGATCGCCGCGATCCCAGCCGTCGCTGATCAGAAGCACCACGGCGCCATGACCCAGCACGCGCCGGGCAAAGCGGCGGCGAAACTCATGGAGAGAATCGGCGATGCGAGTGCCGCCACCGATGTCGTGCACGCGGCCGGCGACGTCGTCGAGGCAGCCGTCGATGTCACCCCGGCGGAGGAGGTGGGTGACGCGGGTGAGGCGGGTCGAGAAGGCGAAGGTCTCCACGCGCTGCTTGCGGCTCACCGCGTGGGCGAAGACGAGCAGCTGGCGGCAGTAGCGATCCATCGAGCCGCTGACGTCGCAGAGGATGACGATGGGACGGCGCCGGCGGCGGGGGGATGCTCGCTTGAGCTGCGCTGCCTCCCCGTCCTGGCGGGCGGCGGCGCGGAGGGTCCGGCGCAGCTCGATGCGGCCGCGGCGGTCGGGGCGCAGCCGGCGCGTCCGCCGCTCCGCCACCCTCCATGGCGCCTGGCGAAGGAGGCGGCGGACGGCCTGCAGCTCTGCCCAGGTCATCGCGCCGAAATCCCGACCCCGGAGCAGCTCGTCGGGGCTGTAGCCGGCGCTCTCCGCCGGCTGGCCCTCCTGCTCGCGCGGGGCGGACGGCGAGGGAAGGCCGAGCAGTCCAGCCCAGGCCTGGGTCCGAGAGGGGTCGAGGGGCAGGGGACGGGCTTCCCCCGGGATCACTCCCGCCCGCTCCGGTCGCGACCCGGCTGACCAGAAGAGGTCGAATGCGGCATCGAAGGCCCCGATCTCCTCGCGGCGGCTGACGAAGACCACGCGAAGCGCGTCCCGCATCTCGTCGCGCCGGGAGAGGTTGACGGCGAGCAGCGCCGCGCAGGCGCTGGCCAGACGATCGGGAGTGGTGCCGAGCCCCGCGTCGCGGAGGAGGCGGGCGAAGAGGGCCAGCCGGCGCAGGGGGACGGGGCCCGATTCTCCAACCGGTGCCGGAGCGGGGGGTCGCCGAGCCGGAGGGACGGTGGCGCTCATGCCTCCGCCGTGTCGGCCAGCGCCCGGGTGGCCACCTCGATGTCGTCCTGGTATTTCACCGCGGCGCCCAGGGTCTCCCGAAGCGCCGCGGCGTCGGCGCTCTGGTGACCGAGCGCCGCCAGGGCGCGGGCCCAGTCCACCGTCTCGGCGATCCCCGGCAGCTTGTTGAGGTCGAGACGGCGGAGGCGATGGGTGGCGGCGGCGACCTGCGCGGCCAGCGCCTCGGTCACCTCGGGGGCCCGCACCCGGACGATGGCCACCTCCCTCTCCAGGTCGGGGTAGTCGATCCAGTGGTAGAGACAGCGCCGCTTGAGAGCGTCGTGGACCTCCCGGGTGCGGTTGCCGGTGAGGATGACGAGCGGCGCCTGCCGGGCGCGGATGGTCCCCAGCTCAGGAATGCTGATGGCGAAGTCGGCGAGAACCTCGAGGAGGAAGGCCTCGAACTCCTCGTCGGAGCGGTCGATCTCGTCGATGAGGAGAACGGGAGGCACCGGGTCGTCATTGTCGATGGCGTCGAGAAGCGGCCGGCGCAGCAGGTAGGTCGCGCCGAAGAGGTCGCGTTCGGCAGCGGTCCGGTCGTCGCCCTCGCCGAGAAGGCGGATGTGGAGGAGCTGGCGCGCGTAGTTCCACTCATAGGCGGCGTGGGCCAGGTCGATTCCCTCGTAGCACTGCAGGCGGATGAGCCGGGCTCCCAGGGCCCCGGCCATAGCCCGGGCGGCCTCGGTCTTGCCCACGCCCGCCTCCCCCTCGAGGAAGAGCGGCTTGCCGATGCGCAGAGCCACGAGGATGGCGGTGGCCAGGCGGCGGTCGCAGAGATAGCTCTGGCCGGCGAGGTGTGCGACGACGTCGTCGACGCTCGCCAGCGGGGGAAGCGGGGCTGCGGCCGCCTTCACGCCCGCAGCCTACCGCCGCCGCGCGATCAGGCCGCCGCCTGCGCTTCGCGGAGAGCCCGGGCGGTGAGCACCTCGGCGAGGTGCCGCTTGTAGGTGGAGCTGCCACGCAGGTCCGCTCTCGGCTCGATGTCGGCCTGGCACTCCGCCGCCGCATCCACCGCGTGGGTGGCCGCCTCCAGGGCGCGCTCGACCGCCCGGCCGCGCCGGGGAGTGGAGCCGAGGCTCACGTAGCCCACCCGCCAGCCGCTCTCGATGCGCTGCACCGCAACCCCCGCCATGGCCCAGTCGTAGAGGCGGCGGCGGAACTTGAGATAGGCGTGGGGCCCGGAGGCGACGGGGAAACGCACCTCGGTGACCACCTCGCCATGCTCCAGCCCGGTGGTGAAGATGTCGCGGTAGAAGCTCGAGGCCCGATGGCGACGCCTGGTGGTGACGATCTCCGCGTCGAGCATCAGGGCCAGGGCGTTGTAGTCACCGGCGCTGTCGCCGTGGGCCACCACCCCACCCATGGTTCCCTGGTTGCGGATCTGGTTGTCGCCGACCTGGGCGGCCATCTCGGCGAGGATCGGCAGCGACTCCCGGACCACGTCGCTGCGCCGGAGGTCGACATGGCGGGCCAGAGCGCCCACCACCAAGGTGCCGTTCTCGCGCCGGATCCGGTCGAGGCCGGGGATGCGGCCGATGTCCACCAGGGCGGTGGGCTGGCTGAGGCGCATCCGCATCAGGGGGATGAGGCTCTGTCCCCCGGCGATGACCTTGGCATCCTCGCCCAGCGAGGTGAGGAGCGCCGCCGCCTCGTCGACGGAGGTGGCGCGGGTGTACTCGAACTGGGCAGGGATCATGAGCGTGCCTCCCGGGAAGGGTTGGCTCCGTTTCCACCGGCCCGCGCGGACGCTCCGTCGCCGCGGGCGGCCTGGATCATCGACCAGATCCGGTCCGGGCTGGCGGGCATCTCGACGTGGCGGATGCCGAAGGGGGCCAGGGCATCGACCACGGCATTGATCACCGCGGGGGTGGCGGCGATGGTCCCCGCTTCGCCGATGCCCTTCACCCCCAGCTCGTTGGTGGGGCTCGGCGTGACCGTCCGGTCCAGCTCGAACTCCGGCAGCTCGGCGATGGTGGGGACCAGGTAGTCGGTCAAGGTCCCGGGCAGCATCTGCCCGGACTGCTCGTCGTAGCGAACCTCCTCGTAGAGCGCCTGGGCGATGCCCTGCGCGACGCCACCGTGAATCTGGCCCTCGACGACCATGGGATTGATCACCGTGCCGCAGTCGTCGACGGCGACATAGCGCTCGATGCCGACGTTCCCGGTGTCGGGATCGACCTCGACCACGCACACATGGCAGCCGAAGGGCCAGACGAAGTTGGGTGGGTCGAAGTAGGTGAGGGCCTCCAAGCCCTGCTCCATGCCCGCCGGCAGGCCGGCGCCGTGCGCGGCGAAGGCCAGTTCGGCGAGCGTCTTGGCCTGCTCCGGGCTTCCCCGGACGTGGTAGCGGCCCTGGTCGACGACGATGTCCTCCTCGGCCGCCTCGAGGACGTGAGCGGCCAGCCGCCTCGCCTTCTCCACCACCTTGTGGCAGGAGGTGAGCACCGACATCCCGCCCACGGCGAGGCTGCGCGAGCCGTAGGTGCCATAGCCGAAGGGGCTGTCCCCGGTGTCGCCGTGACGGATCTCCACCTGCTCGTAGGCAACCCCGAGGGCGTCGGCGACGATCTGCGCGAAGGTCGTCTCGTGGCCCTGGCCGTGGGCGTGGGTGCCCACGGTGACGGTCACCGAACCGGTGGGATGGACGCGCACCGCCGAGGACTCGACGAGGGCCACGCCGACGGCCGGCGCGGTGGCGGCGCTGGGACCGAGGCCGCAGATCTCGACGTAGGTGCTGAGGCCGATGCCGAGGTAGCGTCCCTCCCGGCGCAGCTCCTCCTGGCGCCGGCGAAGTCCCGCGTAGTCGACGATCTGCAGCGCTCGGTCCAGGGTCTTGCCGTAGTCGCCGGAGTCGTAGACGAGCCCGAAATTGTTGGTGTGGGGGAAGTCGAGGATGAAGTTCTTGCGGCGCAGCTCGGCGGGGTCCATGCCGATCTCCCGAGCCACGAGGTCGACGGCGCGCTCCGCGAGATGGGTGGCCTCGGGCCGACCCGCGCCGCGATAGGGGTCTGTCGAGGTGCGGTTGGTGAAGATGCCGACGCTTCGCGCGTGCACCGCTTTCCAGTCGTAGGCTCCGCCGGCGACCAGGCAGGCGACCACCTGGAAGGCGCTGAAGACGCCGTGGTAAGCCCCGATGTCGAGGAGCTGGGTGAGGCGCAGCCCGAGGAGGGTGCCGTCACGCTTGGCGGCCACCTCGATGTCGAAGATCTGACCGCGACCGTGGGTGGTGGCCTGGAGGTTCTCGGTGCGCTCCTCGTTCCACTTCACCGGCCGAGCGCAGAGCTTGGAGGCCGCGGCGCAGAGGTATTCCTCGGGGTAGGGGCGGATCTTGCTGCCGAAGGCGCCGCCGACGTCGGGGGCGATGACCCGAACCCTGGCTTCGGGAAGTCCCAGACCCCCGCCGACGAACAGGCGGATGAAATGGGGGACCTGGGTCGCGCTCCACAACGTGAGGCGATCGTCGAAGGGCACGTAGTCGGCGACGCAGCCGCGCATCTCGATGGCGATGGGGAAGAGGCGCTGCTGGGTGATCCGCTCGCGCACCGTGACCTCCGCCTCGGCGAAGGCGGCCTCGATGTCACCTCCCGCGAAGGCCGTGTCCCAACCGATGTTGTCGGGACGGTCGCTGCGCACCAGCGGGCTTCCCGGCTGCCTCGCGCTCTCGATGTCCATGACGGGCGTGAGCGGCTCGTAGTCCACGACCACCAGATGGGCCGCATCGGCGGCGAGGTAGCGGTCCTCAGCGATCACCACCGCCACCGGCTCGCCGGCGTACACGACCTCGGTGTCGGCGATGGGGAACTGCGCGGGAACCTGCTTCTTGTCGGCCACGAAGGAGTTGGTGACCGGGAGGCTCCCGCTGAGGACAGCGTGGAACTGCTCCGCCGTATAGCAGGCGACCACTCCGGGCGCGGCCAGGGCCGGGGCGATGTCGATCGCCGTGATGCGGGCGTGCGCGTACGGGCTGCGCACCACCGCCATGTGGGCCATGTTGGTGAGCCGGATGTCATCGACGAAACGGCCGTGGCCGGTGATGAGCTTGGGGTCCTCGCGGCGCTGGATACGCGCCCCAACCATGGTTGCGACAGCCATGGCTCAGCCTCCCACCTGGGTCGAGGGCGTCGCCGACGGGCTGCCGGGCCTCCCCGCCATCGCGCCTCCCGCCATCTCCGCCGCGGCCCTGCGGACGGCGCGCAGGATGTTGGTGTAGCCGGTGCAGCGGCAGAGGTTCCCCTCCAGGCCCTGGCGGATCTCGGCGTCGCTGGGCTGCGGGCTCTCCTCGAGAAGGGCCGCCGCGGCCATGATGAAACCGGGGGTGCAGAAGCCGCACTGCAGGCCGTGCTCATCCCAGAAGGCCTTCTGGACCGGGTGGAGGAGGCTGCCTGTGGCCAGCCCCTCGATGGTCGTGACCTCGCGCCCGTCGGCCTGGACGGCGAAGAGGCTGCACGACTTCACCGCCTGCCCGTCGACGAGGACGGTGCAGGCTCCGCACTGGCTGGTGTCGCAGCCGATATGGGTCCCGGTCAGCTCCGCCGTCTCGCGCAGGTAGTGCACGAGGAGGGTTCTCGGTTCGACCAGGTCCTCCCGGCGACGCCCGTTGACGGTGATCGCGACAGCCTGCCTCATTGGCCGCTCCTCCTTCGCCGGGGTCCAGCGCCAGCGGATTGATGCTGGCACCGCGCCGGGAGCCGGTCAAGCGGATGTCAGGCTCGGCGCCGCCTCCACCAGCGGCGGGACCTGCGGTGGAGAAGGTCCTCGAGGTCGTCGATGCGCGCCTGCAGCTCGTGCATCCTGGCGAGCGCCGCCTGGCTCGTCTGCTCCGAGCTCTCCAACGCCGCGTACTGATCGTCGAGGCGGGCCTGCAGCTCGTCGTTGCGGGCCAGCGCGGCCTCGGTGTTGCGCTCGGCTGATTCGATCGTCATCAGCTGCTGGTGGATGACGCCGATCAGCTCGTGCTCGCGCTCGTAGGTGGCCTTCTCGGCGCTCTCCCGGACCGCCACCTCGACGTGGGCCCGCTCGCGCCACTCTCCGAGGCCGCGCTCCAGAAGGGCGATGCGGGCGTCCTTCTCGACCAGGAGCTCGCCCAGACGAGCGATCTCCACGACCTGGTCGATCTGGTGCAGCTGGTGAGGGAGAACGGCCCCCTCGACGGCGGGATCCAGGACCGGGACGCGCCGGCCGACGACTTCGACGTGGCCGCCAGCGGGTGGGGAGGCGGACGGCAGGGCGGCGGGGGAGGGTGGACTGCCGCTCCGGGTGGGGTGGGCCTGGACGGCCATGATCGAATACCTCCTGCTGCGATGTGAGCTGAGACTGAGGCAGGGAACGGCAGGAAGCCTAACACCGAGATGTACCCTGCAGCGCATGAGCGAAGACACTTTCGACGCCTACATCGCCCGGAATCGGGATCGGTTCGTCGATGAGCTGATGGAGTGGTGCAAGATCCCTTCGATCTCCGCCGACCCCGGGCACGCCGCTCACGTGCGCCGCAACGCCGAGCACCTCGCCGCCGCCGCGCGGGAGGCCGGATTTGACCGCGCCGAGCTCATCGAGACCTCCGGCCATCCCTCCGTCTACGCGGAGCGGATCCGCGACCCCGAGCTTCCCACCGTCCTCGTCTACGGCCACCACGACGTCCAGCCCGTGGACCCCCTCGAGGAGTGGACATCTCCTCCCTTCGAGCCCGTGGTGATCGGCGACGAGCTGCTCTGCCGGGGCGCCGCCGACGACAAGGGGCAGGTCTGGATGCACCTGAAGGCGGTCGAAACCCATCTGCGCACCCGCGGCGACCTCCCCCTCAACCTTCGATTCATCGTGGAGGGGGAGGAGGAGATCGGCTCCGAGCACTTCGAGGAGTTGATCGCCGGGCACGGGGACCAGCTCGCCGCCGATCTCTGCGTGGTCTCCGACACCTCCATGCTCGGCCCCGGACGGCCATCCCTCTGTGTGGGGCTGCGCGGCATCACCTTTCTCGAGGTGGAGGTGAGCGGGCCCTCGCGGGACCTGCACTCGGGGGAGTTCGGGGGGACGGTGCTCAACCCCATCGAGGCCCTGACCCACATCCTCAGCTCGCTTCGCGACCCCCGCAGCGGCCGGGTCACGGTCCCCGAGTTCTACGCGGACGTCGCCGACCTCAGCGCCGAGGAGAGGGCGGAGCTGGCCCGCTCCGCTCACCCCGACGCGGAGTACCGCGAGCTCGCCGGCGGGGTGTCGGCCACGTTCGGAGAGGAGGGGTACACCGACCTGGAGCGGAGAACGGTGCGCCCGACCCTGGAGATCAACGGGATCTGGGGCGGTTATCAAGGCCCGGGCTCCAAGACGATCATCCCGGCGCGGGCGGGGGCCAAGATCACCTGCCGGCTCGTCCCCCATCAGCGTCCGGAGCACATCGCGGAGCAGGTGCAGCGGGCGATTGAATCGGCCGCACATCCCGCCGTGAGGGTGCAGGTCACCCGGCGAGGAGGCAGCACCCCGGTGGTGACCCCGAGTGACCATCCGGGGGTGGGGGCCGCCCGGGTGGCGATGCGGGAGGTCTTCGGCGCCGAGCCGCTGCTCACCCGAGAGGGGGGCTCCATCCACCCCGTGGAGATGTTCAGCCGCCTCCTCGGGCTGCCCAGCGTGCTGGTCGGCGTCGGGCTGCCCGACGACCGCATCCATTCGCCCAACGAGAAGTTTGACCTCCGCCAGTTCGAGGCCGGCATCCGGGTCCTGGCGCGTTTGTGGGATGAGCTCGGGGCCAGCTTGCCGCGGAAATCCAGGGTGAGTGCCTGAAGCCAGCCCGCTTTGCTTGCGTCGCCCCGTAGGCGGCTGGCATCTGCTCTTCAGCGCGTCCTCGAGGCGGGGGCGGGCCGCACCCAGGCACCCGTCGTCGCGGTGGCCGCGCGCAGCGCGGGAGCTCGGGGCCAGCTTGCCGCGACGGGTGGGCGCCTCCCGCTGAACGTCGGGTCCCCCCGGGCTGGCCGGAGCCCCAGTATCCTTCCCGGGATGCGAGCGGGAATTCGACCTGGGGAGCGGAGGCGATGAGCTGGCAGCCTCCGCAAGCCCCACCTTCCGGTGGGCCGTACGGCTACCCGTCGTCTCCGAGCCCCTACGCCCGGGCCGGGGTTCCCTGGGGTCCGACCCCGGGGTTGGAGTTCGGCGGCTTCTGGCGACGATTCGGCGGCTACCTCATCGACATCGTCATCGTGGGCGTGGTGCCCGGGCTGATCGTCCTCTTCACGGTGGCCGGGTCCGCGCTCAGCAACTATGTCAGCCAGGCCAACAGCGCTGCCCAGAGCGGGGCGACCGCTCCCCAGCTCGTCCTTCCCTACTCCTACTACCTGGTCTCCGGCGTGGTGAGCGTGGGTCTCGGCATGCTGTACTGGGGTGTGCTGGTGGGCGCCTGGGGGCACACCGTCGGCCAGGCCGCGGTGGGCCTGCGCGTCGTCCGAGCCGAGGCACCGGGTGAGCGGCTCCCCGTCGACCGGGCCCTCCTCCGCGCCCTCCCCTGGTGGGGCGGGGGAGTGCTGGGCCTCATCGGCGTCGAGACCTTGAGCGCCATCGCCGGGCTCGCGGTTCTCCTTGCTCTCCTCTGGGTGGCCTGGGACCCGCGCAAGCAGGGCCTCCATGACAAGATCGCCGGCGCGCTCGTCGTGCGCCGTGTGCCGGCCTTCGCGACGGGAATGCCGGGGTATGCGGGGACCGGCTATCCTCCGCCCCCCCCGCCCCCGGGAGCGACCTGGACGTCCTAGGACACCGGTGACCTGCGCCCCTGACAGGGGCCTCGGCGGGCTCGGTATGCTGCCGGAGCTATGACTTCTCATTGAATCGATCTCCGCCCAGGAGATCCTGGACTCGCGGGGCAATCCCACCGTCGAGGTGCACGTCGAGCTGATGAGCGGCTGGAGCGGAGACGCCATGGTCCCGAGCGGCGCCAGCACCGGCAAGCACGAGGCCGTCGAGCTGCGCGACGGCGACGCCGGGCGCTATGGCGGGAAGGGCGTCCTCCAGGCCGTGAGCAACGTCGCTGAGACCATCGCCCCCGAGCTCATCGGCATGGACGCCCTCGACCAGACGGCGGTGGACGTCCGGCTCTGCGAGCTGGATGGAACCGAGAACAAGAGCCGCCTCGGCGCCAATGCCATCCTCGGCGTGAGCCTGGCCTGCGCGCGCGCCGCCGCCATGTCCACGGGCCTTCCCCTCTACCGCTACCTCGGCGGAGTGGGAGCCGTCACCCTTCCCGTGCCGCAGTTCAACGTGCTGAATGGTGGGGCGCACGCCCAGACCTCGGTCGACTTCCAGGAGTTCATGTTCGTCCCCCTGGGGATGCCCAGCTTCGCCGAGGCGCTGCGGGCGGGCAGCGAGTGCTTTCAAGCGCTGCGCGCGGTGCTGCGCGGCAGGGGCCTGCACACCGGGCAAGGCGACGAGGGCGGCTTCGCGCCCAGCCTGAAACGGAATGAGGAGGCTCTCGAGCTCCTGGTCGAGGCCATCGCCAAGGCCGGCTACACGCCGGGGGACCAGGTCGCGATCGCCCTCGATCCAGCGCTCTCCGCACTCTTCCGGGATGGGCGGTATGTGCTGAAGGGGGAGGGAAGAGAGCTGAGCCGAGGCGACCTCGTCGACCTCTGGGAGTCCTGGCTCGACCGCTATCCCGTCGTCTCCCTCGAGGACGGGATGGCCGAGGAGGACTGGGAGGGATGGCAGCTCCTCACCCGCCGCCTCGGCGACCGCGTCCAGCTGGTCGGTGACGACAACTTTGTCACCAACCCCCGGCTGCTCCAGAAGGGCATCGACCTGGGCGCCGCCAACTCCGTCCTCATCAAGCTCAACCAGATCGGAACGCTCACCGAGACACTCGAGACCATCGCCCTGGGACGGCGGCACGGCTACAACCCGGTGGTCAGCCATCGCAGTGGCGAGACCGAGGACACCTTCATCGCCGACTTCACCGTTGCTGTCAATGGTGGCCAGATCAAGACGGGCGCCCCGTCACGGTCGGAGCGGGTCGCCAAGTACAACCGGCTCCTCCGCATCGAGCGTGAGCTGGGGAGCGCCGCCGTCTTCGCCGGCCGCAGCGCCTTCCCCCGGGTGGCCGGCGCCCGGGCCGTGGCTGGCTCGGTCGCGTGACGCGCGCGTGAGGCGCGGCCCCGGGCTCGAGACGGTCGCCGTCCGGGCCGGAGTGCCGCCCGCCCCCCCGGGGGGCGGGCCGCTGGTGGAGCCGCCGGCGGTTGCCGCGGTGCACGCCTTTCCCGACCTCGCCGATCTCGACGCGGCGATGGCCACCGGGCAGGGGGGGTACCGGCGCTACGGCAACGCGAGCGTGCGTGGCTTGGAGGCGGCCCTGGCCGCCCTCGAAGGCTTCGGATCGCCTGCCGTGCCGGTCTGCCGGGTCACCGCCAGTGGACAGGCCGCGCTCCTCCTCGCCGTCGCCCTCCTGACCGGCCCAGGGTGCCGCCGCGTGGTGCTCCTTCGTCCGAGCTACGGGGGCTCGGAGAGCCTCTTGGCCGGCCCTCTCGCCAGCCTCGGTGTGGAGGTGGTGAAGGTCGACCTTCCGCCACCCGGGGAGGTCGAGGGCCAGCTCGATCACCTGGAGGCGGCGCTCACCCCGGGGACCGCCTGCGTCGTCGCCGAGGCCATCGGGAATCCCCTCGTGGGCGTCCTCGACGTCCCCCGGCTCACCACCCTCTGCCGCACACGGGGGGTCGCCTCGATCATCGATGGCACCTTCGCCACGCCCCTCCTGCTCAGGCCTCTGGAGCTCGGCGCGGATGCCGTGTTCCACAGCCTCAGCAAGCAGCTCTCGGGCCACTCCGATGTCCTCGGGGGGGCGCTCTTGGTGCGCTCCGATCATCCCGCGGCGGGCCGCCTCGACGTCGTGAGCCGGACCGTGGGTGCGGTGATGGCTCCCTTCGACGCCTTCCTCAGCCTCCGCGGGCTGCGCACCGCCGCGCTCCGGGTGGAGCGCGCGTCGGCCAACGCGGCGGCGATCGCCGAGGCTGCGGGACACCACCTCGCGGTCCTCGCCGTGCACTACCCGGGCCGGCGCAGCGCCGCCGAGGAGGCCCTCGCCGCCCGCCTCCTCCCCGCCGGGAGGGGTTCGATGCTGAGCCTCGATATGGGCACGCGGGACGCCGCGCAAAGGCTCCTTCGTTCCCTGCCTGGGGTGGCCATCGCACCCTCGCTGGGCGACGTCGCCACCACGGTGAGCCACCCGGCGCTCACGTCGCACCGCTCTCTCGCACCGGCTGAGCGCGAGAGGCTGGGGATCGGGGAGGGGCTCCTCCGCTTCTCGGTCGGCATCGAGGCCGCCGCGGACCTCGTGGCCGAGCTCAGCGTGGCCCTCGATAGGCTCGGGGAGCCCGCCCGGGTTCGCTGAGGAGAAGGGGGGAGGCTCCGGCGGCCCGCGCCGCGGAGTGGCGGCTAGGATGAACGCCGAACGCACATCGAGGAGCGACCGATCATGACCATCCTCCGGCTCGCCAATGGCGGTGACGTCAGTGTCAAGCTCTCCGTCGAGGAGACCCTCGCGGCACTGAGCGCGGCCTCCGACCCGTCCCAGTTCGCGGAGATTCCCGGCGACGAGGGGCCGGTCCACATCCGGCCCTCGGGGGTCATCGCTGTCTTTGGCGACAACCGCAAGGGACTGGCCGCGGGCTTTCGTGTCGGCAGCGCCCCAGCGACCGGTTGATGGCGCGACCAGAGCCCACGCTCGCCATCGTCCCCCAGCCCTTGGAGAGCCGTCTCCTCCACCTCGTGGGGAACACCCCGCTGCTGCGTGTCCGGCTCTTCGAGGACGAGCTCCCGGAGCTGCGCGTCTACGCCAAGGCTGAGTACCGCAATCCCGGCGGCTCGGTAAAGGATCGGCCGGCGCTCCGGATGATCAACGAGGCGGAGCGGGACGGGCGGCTGACCGAGGAGAAGGTGATCCTGGACTCGACGAGCGGGAACACCGGTGTGGCCTACGCCATGATCGGGGCGGCCAAGGGATACCGGGTTCACCTCGTCATGCCTCGCAACGTGAGCGCGGAGCGACGGGCGCTGACCCATGCCTACGGCGCCACCATCACCTTCAGCGATCCCATGGAGGGGAGTGACGGCGCCATCCGACTGTGCCGGGAGATCCACGCGGAGGACCCGGAGCGCTACTTCCTGCCCGACCAGTACAACAACCCCGACAACTGGCTCGCCCATTACCACGGCACAGCGGAGGAGATCTGGAGCCAGACCCAGGGTTCCATCACCCACTTCGTGGCCGCCCTGGGGACCAGCGGCACCTTCGTGGGAACCGGCCGCCGGCTGCGCGAGCTCTCTGGGCAGGTCCGGCTCGTCAGCGTGCAGCCGGACTCACCGTGGCACGGCCTGGAGGGCCTGAAGCACATGGAGAGCGCCATCACACCGGGCATCTATGACCCGAACCTGGCGGACGAGGACCTCGGGGCGCCCACCGAGGAGGCCTACGATCTCGTCCGCCGACTGGCCACCACAGAGGGCGTATTGGTTGGCCACTCGAGCGGTGCCAACCTCTGGGCGGTGCGGGAGGTGGGCAGGCGGATCGGGCGCGGCGTCGTCGTCACCATCCTCTGCGACGGTGGCGACCGCTATCTCAGCAGCGGCCTCTACGGCCGGGAGGCGCCATGAGCGTGCGCCGCGTCGACCTGATGCCCGCGGCGCAAGCGGAGATCCGGCGGCTCGCCGCCGAGGCCTACCCCCACGAGGGCTGCGGCGTGCTCATCGGGCGCTACGGGAGCGGCGACCGGGTGAGCGTCGTCGAGGCAACCTCGGGACACAACCTCTGGAGCGAGAGGCTGCGCGATCGCTACGACCTCGATCCCGCCGACATCCAGGCGGCGGATCGCAGCGCCCGCTCCAGAGGCCTCGACGTGGTCGGCTTCTGGCACAGTCACCCCGATCATCCCGCCCGGCCCTCGCAGTTCGACGCCGACCGAGCCTGGGCGGAATACGCCTATCTCATCGTGCACAGCGAGGCGGGGGGGACCGGCGACCTCAACGCGTTCAGCCTGGACGGCGAGGGGGCGGCCCTCCAGCCGATCGCGCTGGCCACGGCGCAGCCATGAGGACCCGCGCCGGGGCGGGTCGGGCCCGGCGCAGCCGTCATCGCGTCTCCGACGACCTCGCCGCGCCCCACGGGATCGTCGCCATCGTGGGGCGACCCAACGTCGGCAAGTCGACGCTCTTTAATCGCCTGATCGGAGAGCGCCTGGCCATCGTCGACGAGACCGCCGGACTGACCCGCGATCGCCTCTATGGGGTCGCCGAATGGCGGGGACGCCGCTTCACCGTCGTCGATGCCGCCGGCCTCGATCCCGCCTTTGCCGGCGAGGACCCCGGCAGCGCCGAGCTCACCCGGGGAACCCAGCAGCAGGCTCATGTGGCGATCGCCGAGAGCGACGTGTGCGTCTTCACGGTCGACGTTCGTGCCGGGGTCACCGCCCTCGATGAGGAGGTGGCGGGCATCCTCCGTGCCAGCGCCAAGCCCGTCGTCCTGGCCGGCAACAAGGCGGACTCCCCAGTGGACCCCTATTACGCTCACGAGCTCTACCGCCTCGGCGTCGGGGAGCCCGTCTTCATCTCGGCCCTCACGGGAATCGATACCGGTGACCTGCTCGACGCGGTGGTGGAGCGGCTTCCGCCGCCCTCGCAAGCCGAGGACGAGGCGGAGGCGGACGAGCTTCGTCTCGCCATCATCGGCCGTCCCAACGTCGGCAAGTCCTCCCTCCTCAATGCCCTGACAGGGGAGGAGCGAGCCCTGGTGTCATCCCTGCCGGGAACAACGCGGGATGCGCTCGACACCCTCATGGTGCACCGGGGGCGTCGGGTGCGTCTCGTCGACACGGCAGGGATGCGCCGCCCCGGAGCGCTGAGCACGCGGGTCGAGCACTACAGCGTCCTGCGCGCGATGCGGGCGCTGGAGCGCAGCGACGTTGCGCTGTCGGTCATCGACAGCGCCGCGGGGGTGGTGGCCCAGGACCGCCACATCGCCGGCTATGCAGCCGATGCCGGCAAGGGCGTCGTGGTTGTGGCGAACAAATGGGACCTGCTGCCCCAGGAGGTTCGCGCCGACCCGTCGACGCTGAAGGCCATCGGGGCGGCCTTCGACTTCGTGCCAGGGGTGCCGGTGCTGGCGGTGAGTGCCACGCAGGGGCGCAACGTCAGCCGGGTGCTGGAGGCCGCTCAGGAGGTGGCCGGCGCTCGCGCCGTGCACGTGCCCACCCCAGCCCTCAACGACCTGGTCCAGGCCGCTGTCACGGAGCGGCCTCCGCCCGTTCGGCGAGGCAGGCGGCTGCGCATCCTCTACGCAGCTCAGGCGCGCTCGGCGACTCCCACATTCACCCTGTTCGTCAACGACCCCCAGCTCCTCCACTTCTCCTATCAGCGCTACCTGGAGAACCGGATCCGCGCCGTCTTCGGCTTCGCCGGGGTGCGGCTGCGGCTCCTGGCCCGGGGCCGCGGCGAAGGCGAGGGGACGCGCCGAGGCCGCTGAGGGCTACTCCGGCTGGTCGGCGTAGTGGAGGCTGAGGCGCGGCCCGGAGGGCGTCTCGGTGACGTCGATGGTCGACCCCTCGAGCACGGTCGCCAGCGTCGAGGGGACGTGGAGCAGGTCTGCCCCGGCTTCCTCGATCACCTGATCGTCGGCGGCCGCCTCGCCGGCGACAAGGCCGATCTTGTCGCCGGCCGACACCGGCTCCAGACGAAGCACGGTACCCATTGGGTGGTCGAGCCCCTGCAGGACGTTCCGGGCGGACTTGGTGACGGTCAGCATCGGCACTCCTCCTCAGCGGGGTTGGGTGAGGCTCACTTCCCAAGCTACTCGGGCTGTACCCGGATCCGGGGCGCGAGCCGCCACCGGACGGTCACGCCTCGCGACGGGTGCCGGGCGGGTGGCGAGCATATGCTTCATCTACCTAACAATATGGAGGGTGAAGTGACCGGCGCGCCAGCGGAGGAGGCGCCGCCTGAGCGGCTGGCTCCGAGAGGGCCCCCAAAGGGGGGCCGAACGCCGCTTAGCGGCTCCCCGATCGCGACCCTCGCATGGTGAGGCCCGCCCAGCGGACGAGATAGTCGGCTCCGGAGACCACGGTGAGGAGCGTCGCCACCCAGAGCAGCCAGGCGTCGAGGCCCATCGGTCCAAGCTGCGGGCCGACGCGAAGCAGGAGCAGGATGATGGCGAGGAACTGGAAGGCGGTCTTGGTGCGCCCCAGGGGGGAGGCGCTCACCACGGTGCCGGCGGCGGCTACCGAACCGCGCAGCCCGAGCACAACCATCTCCCGGGAAACGATGAGCAGCACCGGCCATGGGGAGGCCACGCCGGTGCCGGTGAGGGTGATGAGCACACCGCTCACCAGCACCTTGTCGGCCGTGGTGTCGAGGAAGCTGCCTGTCGCCGTGGTCACATGCCAGCGCCGAGCCAGGGAGCCGTCCACGTAGTCGGTGCCGGCGGCGATGGCGAAGACCACGGCCGCGAAGCGGTCGTGGTCGCTCAGGACCAGGGCGGCGACCACGATGGTGAGGGCGAGGCGAAGGCTCGTCGTGATGCCGACGAAGGCCACCCGGGTGCGCGAGCGCGGGACCGGGGCTCCCCGCTCCCTGGACTCTGGCGCCGATGCCCCGGGAAGGGGAACTGGACGGGACTCCACGGCCGCCCCCGGCGGGACCCGACGAGACATCTCGATCAGCAATGGTCGCACGCTCGGCGCTGGCCAGGCGTCGGCCCCCACCCGCACCGCACCAGGGCGCCCGAGGAGGGCGCCTCAGGGCGGTGGTCATCACCACGCATCGAGCGTCGCCGCCACTGCCCAGGTCGTCGCGACGAGAGGGCTATCGGCCTGCCCCGCCCTGAGGAGGGGCGAAGCCTCCGACTGACAGGAGCAGACTGACCGGGAGCCGTTCACGAGCGCGAGCCGACCGTGCACGGATTCGGCAAGGATCTCTCGATGCCTGTGGGGAGCATGGAGGCGAGCTGTCGCGTCGGGATGAGCGGAGTACTCAGGGCTCGGCAGAGCCAGATCGAACGGCTGACCAGCCACCCCTGGGAGCTCTTGATCGTGGGTGGGGGTGTGACCGGGAGCGGGGTGCTTCTCGACGCCGTCAGCAGGGGCCTCGACGCAGCCCTGATCGAGGTTGACGACTTTGGCGCGGGGACGAGCAGCCGCTCCACGCGCCTCATCCACGGGGGTCTGCGCTACCTGGATCAGCTGCGTCTGGAGCTCGTCCGTGAGGCCCTGAACGAGCGCCGGGTGTTGCTGCGCATCGCCCCCCATCTGGTGCATCTCAGTGAGTGGCTGTTCCCGGTGTATGGCGGTCCCTTCAGCCGACCCTATTACAGGAGCGGCTTTGCGCTCTACGACCTCCTCGGGGCGGCCGCCGATGGCGGCCGACATCGCCCCCTCAACGTCGAGCAGGCACTGGCCAGGACGCCCGCACTCCATCGCCATGGGCTGCGCGGCGGCGTGCTCTACCACGACGCTCAGGTCGACGACGCTCGCTACGTGGTCAGCCTGGTTCGGACAGCGCAGGCGCGTGGAGGACTTGCTCTCAACCGGGTGGAGGCCCTCCGGCCGCTGCTACACGATGAGCGGATCACCGGGGTGGTGGCGCGAGATGTCCTGACTGACGCGCCCTTCCAGATCAGGGCACGCTCTGTCGTCGATGCAACCGGCGTATGGTCGGGTCTGCCCGAAGGACCTTTCCCGGTGTCGCAGCTGCGCTCCCACGTTCTGCGCAGCCGCGGGTCGCACCTCGTCGTCGCACGAGAGCGCATCCAGAGCTCGTGCGGTATCACCCTTCGCATCCCGAGGAGAGTTTGCTTCGCGGCCCCCTGGGGCGATGTTTGGATCATCGGTACCACCGACGTTCCGGACACCGGGCCGCTCCGGTGGCCGGCGATCACCCCACGCGAAGTGGACGAGATCCTCACCAACCTCAACGCACGGCTCGATGTCGGTCTCACCAGAGCGGACGTCATCGCGAGCTACACGGGCATCCGTCCCCTGGCCGTGGAGCCCGGGGTGACCGTCGGATCGACCGTCCGCGCCTCCCGCGAGCATCGCATCCGCCGTGAGGCAAATGGACTGGTGCGGATCAGCGGGGGTAAGTTCACGACATACCGCCTCATGGCGGAGCAGGCGGTGGATATGGTGCTGGCAGGCCAGGCCCGCCAACGACCGTCCGCCACGCGCGACCTGCCCCTCCTCGGGGCCGCCCGCCCGGGTGACTTGGAAGCGCTCGCCCAGCAAATCGCCGCAGAGGGAGGCATTGGCGGGCCTCAGGCGCGCCGGCTCGTTCACCGCTATGGCAGCGAGACGGCGGAGGTGGTCACTCTGGGGCGGCGACTGGACCTCCTCCGTGGCCTGCCGGCCATTCCCGCCTACCTCGAGGTGGAGGTCATCTGGGCCGTCCGCCAGGAGGCGGCGGTCTCGCTTGATGACGTGCTCGCGCGCCGGATGCGTGTTGCTCAGGAGACCGCCGATCACGGAGCCCCGGCCGCACTCCGAGTGGCGGAGCTGCTCGGCGGGGAGCTGGACTGGTCCGCTGCCGAGCAGGCGCGAGCGGTGCGCGACTTCATTGCCGGAGCCGCGCACGAGTACGGCCTGCCAGAGGATGGGACCCTGGCTACCGCCGCCCCTTCCAGCCCGCGGCGTGCCTGACACTGTGGCCAACTCCCACGTGGCGGCGCTCGACATCGGGACGACCAGCAGCCGCTTCATGATCTTCGACCGCGGGGGAAGGGTGGTCGGCGCCGCGCAGAAGGAGCACCGGCAGATCTATCCCCAGCCCGGCTGGGTGGAGCACGATGCTGAGGAGCTCGCCGCCAACTCCGCCGAGGTGATCCACGATGCCTTGGCGGCAGCTCACCTGCAGCGCGCTGACCTTGCCGCGCTCGGCGTCACCAGCCAGCGCGAGACGACGGTCGTCTGGGACCGTCGCAGCGGTGCGCCGATCCACAACGCCATCGTCTGGCAGGACACGCGCACCGCCGCCTTGTGCGCCGAGCTCGCCGAAGACGGCGGGATCGACCGTCTGCGCCACCGCACGGGACTACCCCTCAGCACGTACTTCTCCGGACCAAAGGCACGCTGGATCCTCGACACGATCCCGGACGCCCTGCGTCGCGCCGAGGCGGGCGAGCTGTGTTTCGGAACGGTGGACAGCTGGTGCATCTGGAACCTCACCCGCGCTGGGAGGGAGGGGATCCACGTCACCGATGTGACCAATGCCAGCCGAACCCAGCTGATGAACCTGAACACCCTCGACTGGGACGATTCTCTTCTCGATCTCATGGGCATTCCGAGGGCGATGCTGCCCGGCATCCGACCGTCGTGCGGGGTGATCGCGGAAGCTCGCGGCGAGCTCGACGGTGTACCCATCGCCGCCGATCTGGGTGATCAGCAGGCGGCCCTGTTCGGCCAATGCTGTTTCGCTCCCGGTGAAGCGAAGAACACCTACGGCACCGGCTGCTTCCTCCTCCTGAATGTAGGCTCCTCGCCGATCATGTCGCGGACCGGCCTGCTCACCACGCTCGCCTATCAGCTCGAGGGAAAGGAGCCGGTGTACGCCCTCGAGGGTTCTGTCGCCATCGCTGGCGCTCTGGTGCAGTGGCTGCGAGACAACCTGGGTCTGATCCAGACCTCCGAAGAGGTCGAAACCCTGGCCCGTACCGTTGACGACAACGGAGGCGTCTATTTCGTCCCCGCCTTCAGCGGTCTCTTCGCGCCGCACTGGCGGCCGGACGCACGGGGCGTCATCGCCGGCCTGACCCGATATGTCACCAAGGGCCACCTCGCCCGCGCCGTGCTGGAGGCCGCAGCCTGGCAGACCCGAGAGATCGTCGACGCCATGGAGGCGGATTGCGGCCTCCTTCTCTCCGGACTTCGCGTCGATGGCGGCATGGTTCACGACGAGCTGCTCATGCAGATCCAGGCCGATACGCTGGGCGTGCCGGTCATCCGACCCCGGATCGCCGAAACGACCGCCCTCGGGGCCGCCTTCGCGGCCGGCCTCGCCATCGGTTTCTGGCCCGACCTGGACACCATCCGGAGCATCTGGACCGAGGAGCGCCGCTGGACGCCACGACTGGACCCGGGAGCGCGAGAGCGGAGCTATGGGCTGTGGAAGAAGGCCGTCTCGCGCACTCTTGACTGGGCAGATAGAACTTCGGAATCTTAGAAGATTGCGCTTCTTGCAGCGTTTTTAGCGCTGTCCCCCAGGGATGGCCGGAGCGGCCAGGCACCCCCGATGCCTCGCCGAGCCCCAGGGTTGCGGCTCAGGCCGCGCGGGGAGGAACGGGCGGTTCGGCCACGCTCACCGGAGGTTCGACGCCGCGAAGCAGCCGGCTGATGTTCTCGTGGTGGCGCAGCACGACGATGCCGAAGGCAGGGCCGAACAGGGCGAGCGCCCTGCCATCTCTGCGGCTGGAGGCGAGCCCGACGGCGGTGAGGACGCCCGCGGCTCCGCCGGCGAGGGAGAGCACGGAGGTGCGCCGGGTCGCGGCCAGGCCGGTGAGGCCCACGGAGGCCGCCGCGGCGGCGGTGGGCGGGGAGACGACGAGAACGGCCCCGAAGGTGGTCGCCGAGCTCTTGCCACCGCGGAATCCGGCGAACACCGGCCAGGAGTGACCGATCACCGCCCCGAGCCCGGCGCCGACGCCGCCCTCCCGGCAGCCCCCGACCAGCTCCCCGAGGCGCGCCGCGGCCGCGCCCTTGCCGATGTCGAGGACCAGCGTGAGCGCCCCGGCGCCGAGCCCGGCGGTGCGCATGACGTTGGCCATGCCCGTGCTGTGGCTTCCATACTCGCGGACGTCGATGCCGCGGGTGAGGCGGCCGATCAGGAGCCCCACGGGGATGGAGCCGACCGCGTAGCCGAGTGCGGCCGAGGCGAGGAGACGCGTGCTTCGTGCCATCAGAAGAAGCAGTGTGCCACGGACGCAATCCTGGTTTCCCGGGCAGGCTCTTTCCCGAGCTCTTGGGAGATTCTGCGCCGCTACCCGCCGGGAGCCACGGAACCCGTGTGGAGCCGGGAGGCCAGGGTCAAGGGACCCCGCTGCCTCCTGGCGAGCCCGCTCGCGGGGGCGGGAAGGGGTCGTCGCCGCGCGCTACACTCGTGGCGGACCCCGTCGGGGAGTAGCTCAGGTGGTTAGAGTACTGGTCTGGGGGACCAGGGGTCCGCGGTTCGAAGTCCGCGCTCCCCGACTGGATTTCTCAAGGATTTCTCGAAGCTGGCTGACTCGCGTCGGGGAATCTGACGCCAAGTTTGACGCCAACTCGCCGAGAGCGCGCTATGCTCGGCGTGTGAACCGGCGTCGCGGGATGGGGGAGGGGAGTGTCGGCCGACACCACGACGGTCGTTGGGTGGCACGACTGCAAGTTGACGGGCGCCGTCGGTGGTTCTACGGACAGTTGCCTGGTCGCCTGAGGGCGCCAGACCAGCCTCAACGGCCAAACTCGGGCGTGTCCACGTCAGGATCCGTGGGCTGCTCGATGGGATCCTCGAATCCGACCTTCGCGAATACCTTGGCTAGACGCTGACGCACTTCCTCGTCGGAGACCAGCTCTTCGGGTGGGATCTCCCCGGCGTCATAGGCGCGGCCGAACTCCTCCAACTCCTCTCGCAGCCCCGGGTTCTCGGCGAGCACCCGCGCGGCCTCCTCCTCGATCGGGTCACGTTGAGGCTCGGTCGCCATGACCGCATCGTATCGCTGTCCTTCACGGCTGAGGGTCCGTGAGCCGACGGATGCTAGCTTGGGCGCGAGGCCCCTCCGTCGCATGGGCCGGCCATCCGGGCCGAGGGAGGGGGTCGGAGGCGTCGCGGGGCGCGGGGATTCTCGACTGCCATCGTGGTCGTCGCCAGGACGTCGAGGAGCCGCAGCACCGCTCGGCTGTCCCGTCCCGCAGCAGCGCTCCCGTCCGCTTCGCCGCAATGCCGCGCCGCCAGCGCGTCCATCGACCTCACGTCGGTGCTTCGGCCCCCATGGCACGCATGTTTGCAGTCGCCATCACCACTCCGCGGACCCTTCCGAGGGGCGTCAGAACCGAGAAATCGAGACGGCCCGGGTCCGGCTGGAGGACTGGCGGGCGCACGGACAGAGTTGACCTTATGATCAAAAGATCATAAACTCAGAACATTATGAGCAACAACTTCGACGAGTTCTACGCGGAGATCGAGGCCGAGGCGCGGGCCGAGGGGCCTGCGGCCGTTCGCGACCTTCGAGCCAAGGAGCTCAAGTACAGCCTGATCAACTCCCTGATCACCGGTCGCCACGAGCTGCACTTGACCCAGGCACAGCTCGCCGTCCGGGCAGGGGTGGCCCAGGAGGAGATCAGCAGGATCGAGCGCGGCCGCAAGAGCCCCACCATGGACACCTTCGCACGGATTGCCGCTGCGCTTGGCCTCCAACCCCAGCTGCGGCGGCGTCGCCACCGACCACGGGCTCGCATCGCCTGACGTTTTGGGCAGGGAGGCAGCCCGGCCCCTCGCGGGGCAGCCAGTGGCACGTCTCGTCGATGGTCACTCTCTCAGCACGGAGATGCGGCGCCTCACTCCCCTCGGAGCCCGGCGGCGCCGGACATCGGCGCGGGAGTTCTCCGTAATGCACGCGTCGAGCGCTGTGAGGGTGTAGCGGCGGACCCTGCCGATGCGGAACGAGCGGAGCCGACCCTCGGCTGTCCAGGTCTCCACTGTTCGCCGGCTGACCGCGAGATACTCAGCAGCCTTGTCGGCGGTGAGCAGCGGCCCCTGGAGCCTCAGCTGCGCCATCCGCACCTCCTGGTCGTCGGCGTCGCCACGCCTCGTCCCCTTCATGGCACCAGGGGGGGCGTTCTGTCGGCGTTCTGGCCGGTGAACCCAGCGAGCGCACCAGACTGCTCAGATGATCGCGCCGATCGGGGCAAAACCCTCTCTGATGGAACGCCGTTGGAACGCCGACAGAACGCCGCCAGAGGGCGTTCTCCTCGCATTGCCGAAGGCGTTCTCGCCGACCCCGACGGTCCACAATCCAGCCAGCTCGGTCGAGCGCTGCAGGTGCGTGCCGCTGAGAGCGCGCAGGAGGCGCGGAATGAGCTGGACCCGGTGCCCGCGATACCTTCCCCGTGGCGTGCGCAACCCTCAGGAGGAGGCCGGGGAGCAGCTGCGATCGTGACCATCGGACTGGGCTCCGAGCGGCTCCATCGCGTGACCGGGGGCGGCCTCCCCGGAGGCATCTACCCCCAGATGCTGGCGCTGGCTTCCTTGTAAGCCTCCACCGCCTCCCAAGCGAGGGACTCCTCCTCTTCTTCCTCGGACATCGGCGGCGGAGGTGGGACGCCGTCAGGCTCGCTCGGCCAGTCGACGTCGGTGGCGGCTTGAGCATTGACGTGCTTCTCGAGGTGGTCAGCGCTCCCTGCGTCGCCCTCTGCCGATGCTGTGGAGCCTTCAGAGGGCTCCGAGCGGGCCACAGCGGGTTGCCCGGCCTCGGCTGACTCTCGCTCCGCTGCCCCTGCGCTGTCGCACTCGGCTGCAGCGGTTGCCTCGGCGGGCGCGGTCCTCGCGTCGTCGACCGGGTATCCAAACGGCGAATGGATGGCAGCCGGAGCTTCGGCATCTCTCGGGCTTATGCGGATCGCCGGCGAGATGTCCGCGGCGCGGCGCGTCATGGTCATGGACCCGTCGGAGTGCGCCAGTTGGGGCGGCGGTGAGTGCACGAACTGCCCCGGCTCCTCGAAAGGTGCAGACCCCCCGAAGTCCAGGGTCGTCGACTTCGCGGTCGAGCGACTGATGAGCGCGGCCATCTCCGCGATCGTCTGCTCCTCCAGCGTGTGCTCCGGCGATGCCTCCGCGTGCACGCCCTCGGTGTTGAGGTAGTCGATCGTTGCCTGCCGGGCCCTGGACGTCGCGGTGTAGCTCTGCTCCAAATCGGAGAGCCGCGAGCCGGTCCAGACCCCGTACGTCTTCTCCCAGGTCTTCCCCTGCGACCCCGCCGTCGTCATCGCGTAGCCCCAGTCGAGCTCGCGAGAAGCCTGCTCAGCGTCCAGATGGACCGTGCGCGCTTGAAGACGTCCGCTGTCGTCCGTGCGCACCGTGATGGTCACCCCCTCTGCTGCGGCGAGGTCGATCCCGACGACCTCGCCGCGGGTGCGCCTCGGGGTGGTGAGCGCGTGCATCCTCGGAGTTCCATCCCGGCGCTGGAGCGCCTCGCCATCCGTCCCCAGCCTCGGCACCAGCTCGACGTGCTTAGCCACAAAGCTGACCCGATCCCCCACCGCGAACTCCTTCGGGCCCAGGAGGACGCGTGGCTCGCTGAGTTGGCCGCTCGCTGCGAGCCGCTGATGGGCGAGCTCGTTGGCACTGTTGACGACGAGGTTGAGGTCGCTGACGATCACGTGGGTGGCGGGGTCGGCGCCGGCGGTGACGTCCCTGATCCAGTCCTCGACGGAGTGGAGGATGGAGGCCTCGAGGGTGGGATCGACATGGAGCCGGCCCACCTCCCGTTTGAGAGCCAGGTACTCGTGGCCGCGGCCCTCGCGGCGCGCCGCCACGAGCTGCTCCCCCGAGCCCAAGCTCGGCGAGGATCCCAGGGGCGGCCACCGCCTGGGTCCGACCCTCAGCGACCTCCTGCTCCGGCCCCAGCTCGTCGGTGGACTGGTCCTCGTAGTACGCCTGCCACTGCTTGACGTGCCTCTCGTGGTAGGCGTCGTAGGCGGCCTGGGCGCTGACCATGACCTTGTGGCCGCGGATCATGGTGCGTCCCCTCCGAGCGCCTGGGTCGCTGTGTTCGCCACGTCTGGTGCCTCGCCGAGCAAAGGGTCTGGTATCTATGAACGACGCAAACGCAAGAGCAGGCGAGCGGGGAGGCGGGGAATTGCGTACGCGGCGTACGGAGCGTTCGATGGCGGCGTCATGAGGAGGGTCTGACTATGAGCTGGGACAGGCCGCTGAGACCTCCGACATGGGGTACGGTTGGACCATGACGCGCGCTGACCTCCACCGCTTGGTCGACGAGCTGCCCGAGGCCTCCCTGGAGCCTGCGGCGGTGCTCCTCGAGCGTGCCCAGGACCCGGCCATCGCCCGCCTGGAAGCTGCCCCCTGTGACGACGAGCCGTTCACTGACGAGGAGCGCCGGGCGGTCGACGAGGCCCTCGCCGATCCCCGCCGCAGCATCCCTTGGGAAGAGGCCAAGCGAGAGCTGCTCGCTGACTGAGCCGAGCTACCGGATCGAGATCCGGCCGGAGGCCCAGAAGTCGCTCCGCCGGCTGGGGCGTGACGTGCGGGAGCGGCTCGCACGTGCCATCGACGGGCTGCCGGAGGGGGATGTCAAGCGCCTGGCTGGCAGCGTCGGGCTGTGGCGGCTGCGGGTGGGCGACTGGCGAGTGATCTATCGTCGCGAAGAGGCCGATCTGGTGATCACCGTGGTCACCGTGAGCCCACGGGGCGGCGCCTACAAGCCCTGACGCTGTCCGCCGCACCGGGGCTGATGGGGCTCGGGACGGACGCCGTCCCGCCGTCTCCGCGGGCCGTCAAGACCGCGGGGCGGCGGGGGTGGTGCCCGCCTCGATGGCGCCGTCGGCGCCCACCTGACCCGGCTGTCGAGGCGCTGACCTGGGAGGGTGCGGACCGGGTAACACAGCACCCTCTCGATACATCGTCGGCGATCACGCGTGGGTCAGGACCGATTGCAGCCGCCACATGAGCCGGCACCCTCAGCGCCCGGATGGGATCGAACCGGCGCGAAATCCACTCCCACTCGTGGCAGTCCTGGAAGAAGGTGCGAAGGGCCCAGATGTGCGCACCCTTCGTGCGCGGGCTGACCGGCATCCCCAGGTGCTTCGCATACCGGATCGTGCTCGGTGCATGGCTCCACTCGCCGACCTTCATGCCGTCCACGGCTGCGACCCACTCGGCCGCCAGCTGGCGAGTCCACGCCCCCGGGCTCACGGCTTCGGGGTGCCGCGCGGCGAGCCATCTCCCCGCTTGCACCAGGTGGTAGTAGGTGCTCATGCGGGTCTTGGGAGCGAGCGACGAGGTCTGGACCCAGCGGTCTGCCCAGCCCAGCCACTCTGGGGGCGCTTCGGCGGGCGCCCGCCGAGGGCGGAGCGCCCCAGGCGCGACCGTTCCCAGAGGTGAGCGTGCCAGGTAGCCGAGACGGACGAGGGCAAGCCCGACCTCCCGCAGTCCTCCCCTGAGGCGCGTGCCCATATCGCTGTAGGCACCGGCAAGGAGGTCTGCCGTGAGGTCTTCCAGACGTGGGCTGGCGGCACGGAGCATCAGCTCGCTGAGAGCCGGGCCGGCGCGCCAGTGCGCCTTGATGCCGAAGCCCATGGCCACGAGCTCGGCCCCCACGCGGTCGATCGCCGTCCCCACCGCCTTCTGACCGAAGAGCTTCTCGGCCAGCAAGCGTCGCCTGAACACGTGAAACGTGGTCTGGAGCGTTCGCCGGTCGGTGAGAAGGTAGGAGACGGCTACGACGTGCAGGCGTATGCCAGCAGGGGACGACTGCAAAGTCTCGAGCCACTCATCCTCCCCCCAACCCCAGAATGTGACCTGGCGGCGATGCACGTCGGCGAGAATGGTGTGCCTGGTCGCCTGACGCTCCTCGTGCCTCCCAGACGGTGGGAACGCCGTCACATCCAGGACATCCTCAAGAGGCTGGGTCAGCCGCCGGAGGGCCTCTCGTGTCTCTGCCGGCCAGCGCCCGCTCAGCCACGGACCCGTCCGCATCCGCGGGACCACCTCTGCGAGGGCTCGCTGCTCCGCGCTGGTGAGCCACCTTCCGCGGTCGTAGCGGCTGGGGTCGATCGGCAGCTTCCACTGCGGCGGCGCAGCGGGAGCGGCTGCCGGCCGCGTGCTCACGCCAGTGCCTCGCCCATCATCCGCGCTCTCCAGCCGTGGATGCCATCCATGCCACGCTGGACCTTGCTTGCCAGTTCGCGCCCGCTCAGGTGCACGTAGATCATCGTCGTGGTCGGGTGGCGGTGGCCGGCGAAGGCCGCGATCTCATGGAGGTCCCAGCCGGACCGGGCGAGGTCGGTGAGGCAGAGGTGCCGCAGCGTGTGGGTCGAGAACCGCGGCAAGTCAGCCCTGAGCGCCACGTGGCGGACAATCTTGGACCACATCCACAGGGAGAGGGGTGCCGCGAAATTGCGACGCGACGTCGAGAGGAAGAGGCGGCCGCGCGCCCGGCTCACACGGCGCCGCTCGTCCAGATAGGCGGTGAAGAGGGTCCCCGTGGCGACCGAGTACGGGACGGTGCGCGCCCGCCGGCCCTTGGTCGTCTCGGCGCGCAGCCGGACCAGCCGCGCTGAGGGGTCCACATCGGCCGTCTCCAGCAGACAGAGCTCCTCGCGCCGCAGCCCAGCGTCGTAGGCCAACGCGAGCATGAACCGATTCCTGAACAACTCTTGCCGGGCGCTGAGCAGGAAGGTCTCCCACTCCGTATCGGTAGGAATCCAGGGGAGCCGCGCGTACGTCGGCACCAGACCGCGCCGCCCGTGATCACGCGGCGACAAGCCGGCCGGCGCCCCCGCGCGACGGGGTTGGTGAGACGCACCCCCTCTTCGACGAGATAGTCGAAGTACAGCCGCGCCACGGTGAGCCGCTGCTGGAGGGTGGCGTTGGCGAGCCCGCCGCCTGAACCCAGATGGACGACGTTGGCGCCGTGCCGGCTCGGCCGATCCCGCAGGTCGCGAACGTAGAGCGCCACGTGCTCACGCGTGGCTGATGCCGGGGCGATACCGATGCACGTGCAGAAGGTCAAGAAGTACTGAAGTCCGCGATCGTAGGCGTCGACGGTGTTCGATGCCCGACCGAGGTTGGCTTGGATCACCAGCCATGCGTGACCATGCTCGTCGCTTGCGACCGCGGGATAGCGTTCCCAGTGAGGCTGTGCCGTCCTGTTCCAGCTCACTGCCAAGCCTATGTGTCCGCGCGACGTCGAAGTAGCCGCAGGCCATTGGCGATGATCAGCAGCGCGCTGCCCTCGTTGAGCAGGAGGCCAGCAGCCAGAGAGATGTGCCCGGTGATGGCGGCCGCGTCGAGGGCGGCGATGGCCGCCAGCGAGAGGGCGACATTCTGCCGGATGACCGTGGTGGCCCGGCGAGCCAGGCGGATAGCGGCAGGCAGCTTGGTGAGCTGGTCACCCATCAAGGCGATGTCCGCGGTCTCGAGAGCCACGTCGGTCCCAGCAGCCCCCATGGCGATGCCGACGTCGGCGGTGGCCAGGGCAGGGGCGTCGTTGATGCCGTCGCCGACCATGGCGACCGTGCCGGACTGGGCGTGGAGAGCAGCGACGGCAGCGGTCTTTTCCTCGGGTAGGAGCCCTGCGCGCCAGACAACGATGCCTGCGGCGTTGGCGATGGCCGCGGCGGTGGCGGCGTTGTCGCCGGTGAGCATGACCGTGGGGTCGATTCCGAGCCGGCTCAGGGAGGCCACCGTGGCGGTTGCTTCGGGGCGGATCTCGTCGGCGAGGCCGAGCAGCGCAGCGGGGTGTCCGTCGATGGTGACCACGACGGCGGTCTTCCCACCCATCTGCAGGGTGTCCAGCTCCCGGCGGGCGTGGCCGTCAGGCTGTCCTCGTTCGGGCGGCTGACGGTCACGGCGCAACCGTCGACGGTGGCACGCACGCCCATCCCCGGCAGGGCTTGCGCGTCCAAAGCTGGGGCGACGACCAGTCCGCGGTCCTCGGCCGCGGCCACGATCGCGGAGGCGAGCGGGTGCTCGCTGGCAGCCTCGGTCGCGGCCGCGAGCCTGAGGACCTGCTCGGGGAGGTGGCCGTCGAGTGGGATGAGGTCGGTCAGGTGCGGGTTCCCGGCGGTGAGGGTTCCCGTCTTGTCGAAGGCGACGGCGCGCACGTTGGCGAGGGTCTCCAGGTGGATGCCGCCCTTGATGAGGATGCCGTCACGGGCCCCCCGGGAGATCGCGGCGATGACCGCGGTCGGAACGGAGATCAGCAGTGCGCACGAGCAGGACACCACGAGGATGACCAGACCCCGATAGACCGCCTCGCGCAGGCTGAGCCCGACGATGGGACCGCCGACCGCGATCAGGGCGGCCAGGGCGAACATGACGGGTGTGTAGACGGCGCCGAATCGGTCGGCGAAGCGTTGCGCGCCACCGCGGTGGGCCTGGGCCTGCTCCACCTGTTCGATGACGCGGGCGAGCACGGTGTCCCTGTGCGGCTTGGTGACCTGAAGCGTCAGCGTCCCTGAGCCGTTCAGGGTGCCGCCGAACACCTGGATCCCTGGGGCGGCGTCGACCGAGATGGACTCGCCGGTGACCGGGCTCTGGTCGATCCACGAGGTCCCGGCGGTGACCAGGCCGTCTGTTGGCAACCGCTCGCCGGGGCGCACCAGGACGAGCTCGCCAGGCTGAAGCTCCTCGACCGCAACCTGATCGATGCCGCCGCCGGCGCGGAGGCGCGCGGCGACCGGTGGGGCGAGCGACATGAGGGCGCGAATCGAGCTGCGGGCCCGGTCAGCGATGTAATCCTCCACCACCCCGCCGGCGGAGAACACGACCACCAACATCGCCGCTTCGGCGAAGACCCCCAGCGCCAGGGCACCGATGGTGCCAGCCACCAGCAGGGTGCCGATGGACAGCCGGCGGCGGGCCAGAACCTGCCAGGCGGCGCGGACCGGGAAGATGCCGCCCACAACTACCGTCGCCAGATAGAGACCGGTCGCCACCGTGGGGGCGTGGGCGAGGTGGTCGGCGATCAGCCCGGCGTCCAGGAGGCCCTCTGCGGTGGCAAGCGCGAGGATCCGTGGGGAGCGCCACCAGGGCCGCCGAGCGACCACCGGCGCGCGTCCTTCTGCGGGGGACAGCTCGATTCCCATGCCTGCTGCACGGCGGGCCACCAACTCGGCGGTGACCCGCCCGTCGTGGTGGATCACCACGACGCCGGAGACTCCCAGCACCTCGACCTCCAATAGGCCCAGCAGCCCACCGAGTTCCCCTGAAACGTCACCGGCACAGTCCAGGCAGCCGGAGGCCACCCGATACCGGTCTCGGATCACACCCCCCGGCGCGGATGCCGAGCTGGTCGTCACCGGTCATCTCCCGACGTGACGGGCGTCTCGGTCAAGCACCAGGCCAGATCCAGAACCTGGACCACGCACGGGTCCAGCACCCGATACCGGATTCGGTTGCCCTCCCGACGGGTGGCAACGATCCCTTTGTCCACCAAGCGCTGCAGCTGATTGGACACCGCCTGGGGGCGCATGCCGACCTCGGAGGCCAGATCGCTCACGCACATCTCGTCCTGCCGCACCAGTGCGTGCAGCAGCCGCAGCCGGGTGTCGTTGGCCAGAACCTTGAAGACGGCCTCCAGCCGCGCGGCCTGGCCCTGGTCAATCTGTGCGCGTTCGCCCAACTCTGGGCGGCCTGGGGGGCACGCCACTCTCATGATCGATACCATCTATCCACTATTACACGGACTGGTGTAATAGTGCAACCCCGATACCCGCAACGGCCTGATCCAACAACTGGACTCGCCGGACGGTGACCAGTACACAGTCGCTCAGGCTACGTATGGAGCGAAGCACGCAGGAGCTTGCTAGTCCGAGAGGAGACCTTGGTGTGGACGACGTAGCGTCTCAGGACTGGGTGATCAGTCCCGACGGCAAGAATTGGTGGGATGGGTCCGCGTGGCGACAAGTCACGCCGCCGCCGCCGGGCGCCTCACTTAGCCAAGATGGTCGGAGCTGGTGGAGCGGCCGTCATTGGGAACCCGTCCCTGCAGGGCACGTGCCGCCTACTGCTGCGGCCCCGCCCCCTGCCTACCCGACACCGCCACCCAAGCCTCGCGGTCTCGCCACGGGCGGCCTCGTCGCCCTCACGGTCCTCATCGGGGTCTTCGCATTACCCTTCGTGTGGTACTCGCAAAAGATCTCCAAGAAGGGCAAATGGTGGTGGACGGGAATCGCTGGGGGATGGATCGTAGTCTGGTTGGTCATCATCGCTGTAATCGGCGCCAGTGGCACCGGCGGCGTGAACACCAACGCCGTTGAGCAATTTGTCCGCAGCAACCTTGCGAGCTCAGTCAAAAGCGCAGCTGACGCGCCGTCGGATGAGACTGTCCATGTGCAGACTGTGGGCTGCGTGCAGGCTACGGGAAGCACGTGGAACTGCTCTGTGACATACCATGTCTCCGCGCAAGCTGAAAACATCAGCCAAGATTACTCCGCTGCTGTTAACGTCACCTGCGATTCAACGGGGAGGTGTTCCTATCCGGGATTCACGGCCATCCCGACTCACTAGCCTGGGCGCCGCTGAGATCGTGGGCTAGCGCTGCCGAGGGGTCATGGCGAGCTAGGGATTTTGGGAAGCGGGCGGCGGCCGTTTCACGTCTCCTGGACGCTCTGAGCGGCGCTATGGGCCCATCTCCGGGGGGCAGCCGGGCGGATCCGTCCAGTAGGGGGCAATGACGTCTCAGAGGCTGTGCGCACCCAAATCCGTCCACTCCTCCTCAGGGTCAACTTCAGACAGCTTAAGGCCGGAAGGGGACCCGATTTGGTACCCAACAGGGCAGTTCGACATGAAGCTGCCGCGGACTATCGCGCCGGGCAACGCGGTCCGGTCAGGTCCCAATTCGAGCTGCGTGCCCGCGGCTGTCTCCCAGATTTTCACTGCGGTGAGCGCGGCCTTGGCGCTGTCAGTGACGCAGGGCGGTCAATAGTGCAGGCCCATGTGCAGACCTTGGTCGCGCTGGGCCAGTTCGCAAGCTCGCTCCTCTTCCAGGAGACGCTGGCGCTCCGCTTCCTCGTGCGTCATCGCGTAGCCGTAGTCGAGGGTCCCGCGGACCCGGGCCTGCGCGACCTCGACCACCCGGCTGGGCAGCCGGCCGCGGGCGTCGGTTTGGATCCGGAGCACCACACCCTCGTCGGCGGGGTCGAAGCCGACCAGCTCTCCCTGAGTCCGCCGCGGGGTCCGCACCGTCCTCACCCTCAGCGTGCCGTCGTGACGCAGTTCCACCCGCCCGCGGTCGTCGCGGACCACAAGCCGGCTTCGATGCTGCTCGCTGAACACCACCCGCTCGCCCACGGCCCACTCCCGGCCACCCACCTCGGCGCGCTCGGCTGAGAGGCGCCCCAGCCGGTCGTACTCGGCCCGGGCCTCTTGGTTGAGCTTCGCCGCAACGTCGATGAGGTCGCTCAGGAGGACGTGCTGGCGTGGATCCCCTCCCTGGGCGATTGCCCGAGCCCAGGCGCCCGCGGCTCGTTCGACGGAGAGCTCCGGGGTGGGGTCGATCCAGAGCTGGCCCATCCGGTCCTTGAGGTGGAGGAACTCGCTGCCCCTGCCGTCACGCAGGAGCCGGGCGCACTCGGCCTCGTGGCCGCCCGTCAACCATCGCTCCATGTGGCCGGATGGGATACTCACCGGGTGCTGGCAGATGGCGCTCAGAAGCCCTTGCCCGTGCCCCCGCCGCCAGAGGGCGTCCTCCTCGGAGACAACCTCGCCGTCCTCTCGGCTGTTGCGCCTGCCGGTGTCGATCTCATCTACATCGACCCCCCATTCGGCACCGGACAGCGGCGGCGCCTCGAATCCATCCGGACCGGAGCGGGCGAGCGCACCCGGGTCGGCTTCGGGGGCCGCACCTATCGCTGGCGGAGCGTGTCGGTCCACGAATACCGGGATGACCTGGACCTCGACTCGTACCTGGCCTTCCTGGGGCCACGGCTGGAGGAGATGCACCGGGTGCTCTCCCCCCGCGGCTCGCTCTACGTCCACCTCGACCACCACGCGGTCCATCACGTCCGCCTGCTGCTCGACGAGATCTTCGGCCCCGAGCGCTTCCTCAACGAGATCATCTGGGCCTACGACTACGGCGGTCGGGCGCGCGACCGCTGGGCTCGCAAGCACGACAACATCCTCTGGTATGCCAGGGGGCCGAGCTGGGTGTTCAACCGCGAGGCGGTCGACCGTCTCCCCTATCTCGCCCCCGGCCTGGCGGGGCCCGAGAAGGCCGCACGGGGCAAGCTTCCGACCGACATCTGGTGGATGACGATCGTGCCGACCGCAGGCAGGGAGCGGACCGGCTATCCGACCCAGAAGCCGCTCCGGCTTCTGGAGCGCATCGTGGCCGCCTCCAGCAACCCTGGTGACCTGGTCGCGGACTTCTTCGCCGGCTCGGGAACGGCCGCGGTCGCCGCGGTCCGCCTGGGCCGGAGGTACCTGGCCGTGGACAGCAACCCCGAGGCGGTGCGGATTGCCGAGCGCCGCCTGGCCCAAGTAAAAGCCCTGCCCAGACCTCCCATCCCGAGGCATACGCTGTGACGGTGCTGCAGACCAGCCCGTCGATGTGGACCAGCCTGCCGGCCTCGGCCGATGAATGCGTCGCCCCGTCGGGCGAGCCGCGCCAGCCGTACGAGGGCATCCTGGCCGAGGTCGTCGGGTTTCCCGAGCGCATCCGCGAGATCCAGCGGGGCGCCCAGGCCTGGTTCGCCTCCCACCACATCACCTTCGGTGTGCCCGATGAGGAGACCGGCGGTGATGCCGGCGCCGAGGCGGCGGCCATCTTTCCCTTTGATCCCATCCCCCGGATCCTGTCGGCGCTCGAATGGAACCGCCTGGAGCGGGCTCTGGTGCAACGAGCGACCGCCCTCGACATCTTCGTCGCCGATTGCTACGGAGCTCAGCGGGCGCTGCGTGACGCCGTGGTCCCGGCCCGTCTGGTCTACAGCAGCGTGGGCTACCTCCGCGACCTGGTCGGGGCCCGGCCGCCGCGCTCGGTCTACTGCCACGTCGCCGGGATCGACGTCGTCCGCGTCGGCGGCAACTTCCTCGTCCTCGAGGACAACGTGCGGGTGCCGTCGGGAATCGCCTACGCGCTGATGTCCCGCGAGGCGACGGTCGCCATGACCCCCGGCTGGATGGATGCCCACCCGGTCAGGTCCATCGACGGTTACGCCGCCCAGCTCCGTCGCATGCTCCAGCGCATCGCCCCCCGGCAGTGGGACGCATCACTCGTGGTGTTGACCCCGGGGCGCTACAACGCCGCCTATTACGAACACCAGCTGCTGGCTCAGGCGATCGGGGGCACCCTGGTCGAGGGGCGGGATCTGATCGTCCAGGAGGACGAGGTCTGGCGCCAGACCCCGGCGGGAGGCCACGAGTTGGTGGACGTCATCTACTCGCGGGTCAATGCCGAGTGGCTCGACCCCCTGGTCTTCCGGTCCGACTCCCTGCTCGGTGTGCCCGGGCTCATCGAGGCCTGGCGTCGGGGCAGCGTCGCCCTCGCCAACGCCCCGGGCACCGGTGTCGCCGACGACAAGGCGCTGTACCCCTACGTGCCCAAGATGATCCGCTACTACCTCGGTGAGGCCCCGATCCTGGACAGCGCGCCGACCTACGACATCACCGATGATCGGCAGCGCCAGCACGTCGTCGCCAACCTGGAGAGGATGGTGCTGAAGCCGGTGGATGCGAGCGGCGGATACGGCATCCTGTTCGGCGACAAGCTGTCCGCCGCGGAGTCGGAGGAGGCGGGTCGCCGCCTCGAGGCGGAGCCGCGCGCCTGGCTGGCGCAGGAGCAGGTCCAGCTCTCTCGCGCCATCTGCGTGTCCCCCGACGGGGGACTGGAGGCGCGCTGCGTCGACCTGCGCCCCTTCGTGTTGCTGGACGAGCAGCCCTGGGTCGTTCCCGGAGGCCTCACCCGGGTGGCGGCGACCCCGGACACGCTGATCGTCAATTCGTCCCAAGGAGGTGGGAGCAAGGACACATGGGTCCTGAGCGCCTGACCTATTCGGTCTCCCACCACACCACGCTTCGCTACTCGGAGCCGGTGGGCCCGTCCTTCAACGAGGCGCGGATGCGCCCCCGCGCGCGCGGCTCGCAGAAGACGGTGGCCTTCGCGCTGATCACCTCCCCGCCGGTGGTTCCGCGCTCCCGCGTCGATTACTTCGGCAACTACGTTCACCGGGTCGACGTCGGCGTGCCCCACCAGGCATTGGAGATCGCGGTGGATGCGGTGGTGGAGAGCCTGGTCGGCACCAACCCACCCAGCTCCCGGCCCTGGAACCCGCAGATTCTCGACCGCGACCCCCGGCTCGAGTTCGCCCTGCCCAGTCCGCGAGTGCCCCTGGGGGGTGAGCCGGCGGCACTCTGGAGAGAGTGGACCGGTGCCGATCACACCATCGATGCGCTGCTCGCCTGCGCCGAACGGATCCGCGGCAGCTTCCGCTATCTGGCCGGAGCCACCACCGTCGACAGCAGCATCGACGAGCTGCTCCACGGCGGTGCCGGGGTCTGTCAGGACTTCACCCACCTGTTCCTCGCCATGGTGAGGAGCGCGGGATGGCCGAGCCGCTATGTCAGCGGCTACCTGGGACCCGCCACCGACGGCGAGACCGCCCAGGGCGCCTCGCACGCGTGGGCCGAGGTGTGCGGCGCCGACGGCCGCTGGGTGGGCATCGATCCCACCCACGGAGGCCTCACCGGGCCGGAGCACCTCCGCCTCGCCATCGGCCGCGACTACGGCGACGTCGCCCCACATCGAGGCCTCTTCTTCGGATCCGCCACGGCGTCTCCGCCCGAGGTCAATGTCCGGGTCTCTCGGATGCCCGCAGTCGCCGCGTTCGTGGTGGATCGGACTGCCGACATGCAGTGGCGCCAGCAGCTCCAGCAGCAGCAGCAGGCCTGAGCCTCAGGCGGTGTAGTCGACCTCCACCACGCCCACCCGCTTGCTGCTCGAGAGCTCACCGGGATACGAGGCTCGGAATGACCCCGACGTCGGGGCCACGTCAGAGTAGTCGCGACCCACGGCGACGGTGATGTGGCGCGGCCCCGCGCCCCTTCCGTGGGTCGGGTCGAGGGGATGCGCCAGGACCCCGGCCTCGCCGTCATCGACCAGGACCTCGACCCACGCGTGGGTCCCGCCCTCCCCGAGCAGATGCCCGGACACGTAGCGCGCGGGCAGGCCGCAGAGCCGGCACAGCGCCAGCATCACGTGCGCGTAGTCCTGGCAGACGCCGGTGCGCTGCGCGAGGGCCTCGGCCGCGGTCGTGGAGACGCTGGTCACGTTGTGCGCGTATGTCATCGTCTGGTGCACCCATCGGTTCAACGACGCGGCGAGATCGATCCCCCGCTCTCCGGACTCCCCGTGGGTGCGCGCGACGGCCTCGAGGGCGGCGTCGGCTTCGGTGAGCGGGGTGGACCCCAGGTAGCGGGGGTCCGAGAGCGCACCCTCGGGGAGGCGTCGAGGGCCGACACCGGGCCGGCGCTCCAACACCATCCACGCCTCGAAGGCGATCCGCCGGGGGACGCTCTCCGCCCGGATGTCGATCACCAGGTTGCCGAACTCGTCCTCCGAGCTGGTGGAGACCGCCGGCGCCCGGCAGTCGACGTCGACGCGATGGAGGATTCGCCGCTGGTCACCGTACTCGGCCGGGGCGATGATCATCAGCCGATGCTGGAGGTCACGGACCACACCGGGGTACTCGTAGCGGAGCTGCTGATGGACCAGGAAGGCGGTGCGCTCCACCCGCGGCCAGTCGACGGAGCCGGGGTCGAGCAGGTCCAGCGCCGCCACATCGGAGTGGTCGAGGGAGAGGAAATCGTGGTTCTCGTCGGCGCTCACGGCAGCAAGGCCTCCACGTCGTTGAGCTTTTGGTCCTGTTCCATGGTCTCGGCCCACACCCGAAAGCCGGTGAGGGGCGCGGAGCCGAAGGTGGTGATCATGGCCACGTCCACGGCGTCTCGGCCTCGGCCGATGGCGACGCGACAGCGGCGCTGCTCGTTGTTCCGGGGATCGAAGGTCCACCACCGATCGCCCAGGTACGCCTCGAACCAGGCATAGAAATCCATGGGCAGGTTGAAGGGGTCGTCGACACCGACGTCGGGGAGATAGCCGAAGACATAGCGGGCGGGGATGCCCAGAGCTCGGCAAAAGCCAACCGACAGCTGGGCCAGGTCACGGCAGACACCGCGGCGGGCGAGGTAGACATCGTTGGCGGAGGTGATCGAGGTGCTGCTCTCGTAGGCGAATTGGATGTTGTCGTGGACCCAGTCGACGACGCTCTGGACCCGGCTCCATCCCGGTACCGTACCGCCGAACAGCTCCCATGCGCTGTTGGAGAGCAGGTCCGATTCGATGAGCCGGCTGGGCATCGTGTAGATCAGGACCGAGTTGGGGAGGGCGTCGATGTCCATCTGCTGAGCGTCGGGTGCAGCAGGATCGAGACTGGAGCTGACCTGGACCCTGGCGAGGTAGCGGAGGGTGCTCTCCCCGACCGGCATCACCAGACGGCGGCAGACATTGCCGTAGACGTCCAGGTACTCGCGGGTGGCGATCCTGCCGGGGACCGTCAGCTCCTCCTCCACGATGCGATGTGCACCGTCGCGGCGCGGCTCGACCTGCAGCACCGTCGGGGTCGGCTGCTGGAGCTGGTGGCGAAACTCGACCCCGACCCGCAGGACAAGCTCATCGGGGTAATCGCTCATGGGCGGGTTCCCTTCCATTGCCTCCCGGCACCATACCGCAGCCGGAGGCGCCTCAGGGCTCGCCCGGGAACACGACCGCCCGGCCGCTCTCGGGGACCAGCCCCCATGGGTGCACCCTGGCCCGCCCGGCCGCCGCGGCGCCGTCGTCTGACTGCTCAGGCGGGGTGCCGTCCATCAACGGTGGCAGACTTCACCAGGTGAGCGAGCACGAGCCGAAGTCAGAGCTCCAGCGGTATCTGCAGCAGGCCCGTGACGCCATGCTGTGGAAGCTCGGCGGCCTCTCTGAGTACGACGTTCGCCGCCCCCTGGTACCCACCGGCACCAACCTGCTGGGGATGATCCCTACTTCGAAGGAGTCGTCGGTAGCCCTGACCTCTTGGTCGGGAATGAGGTTGTCGTTCCAGGGTACTACGAGGCGGAAGGGCTGCAGGAGTCTCTACGGCGCTTGGACGCACTCTCGGACACGGATTGCAGATGGCAGAGCCGCCTAATCCGAGGTGCCATCGCCGCACGCCGGTTTGAGATGGGCCGGCCAGCGGTGGAGGGAGAACCCAGGGAGGGTAGCCAAGGCGAGGGGCGAACCAGCAACACCGCGTATGACGTCGCGCAGGTCATCGCCACTGACGCCTTAGACGGCCGCGATGGTGAGCCGACCTGGGTCACAGTAGGCCTTCTTGCCGACGCCACACGAGTGCAGCTGGGCCTCGTGCCACGCGGACTTTACGACGGACGAGCTGACGACAGATATGCGGAAGCCGCGGCGCACGGGCTTGATTATGAAGCGCGTCTCTTTGACCCCATCGCGCGCAACTGGCCCGACCTGCGGAGGAGCCGAGCCCCGGTCGAGCGTCTAGCTAGCTAGCTATGCGCAGTTGGTGTCACGGCTCGCTGGGAGTGGCGCTTGCGCGCTTCCGGATGCTCGACCTTCTGAGCGCTCACACCAATGCGCAGCGCTGGCGCGAGGAACTCGCGATGGCGTAGCTAGCGATACCTTTCTATTATCGCTAGTCAGGATTCAGGGTCCGGAAGCGGGCAGAATCAAGCCGATGCCCACCCTCGATCCGACCGGTGACCGCAGCGCCAGAGAAGCGTCGGCGCTCCTCCGAGAGGCTCGCTCGCTGCTGCGTCGCGCCGACAAGCTGTTCGCTGCCACGGCCGCGGTGGACGATCAAGTCGCCACCGGGCTGGCGACGGAGGTTACCCAGCGCAGTTTCGTCGGCGCGTCCTTGACCTGGTAGCGGGCGGCCGCGGGGTCAGGGACATCGCCCAGGATCTCGGCATCAGCGACCAGACCGGCCTCTGTGAGACCGACACTTTCAGGTCCCGTAGAGTGCAGACGCCCAGATGTGAACCAGGGTGTCGACGACCGTGTCCTGGTTGTCGAAGGGTGGGATATCTATCGCGGCCAGGTAGTAGACGCGCTCACTGAGCCACGTCAGCGAGCTGGCCAGCGCGACCACGTTGACGCCAGCAAGCCGCCTGACAGTTTCCGGGTCGGCGTTGATCTGTGCCATGGTGGCGTCGGTAAAGGTCTGCATCTGCTCCAACCAAAGATCGGTCAGCCGAGGATCTGTCCGCCAGTTCTCGACGATCGCCCGCAGGATTGGGGCGTTGGCCATCCACCGTTGAGCGCCGGCAGTGGTTCCGGTTCGGAGGGCGGTGACTTTCTCAGCAGGATTGGCCAGCCATGGACTGGCAGCATCGTGACCCTGAGCCACCGCCCGCTTGACCAATTCGGCCAGCGCGTCGTGCTTGCTGTCGAAATAGAAGTAGAAAGTGCCCCTCGAGACCCCGGCTGCGCTCAGGATGTCACTGACGGTGAGGTCGCCGAACTGCTGATTCGCCAGGAGGCTGGCGGTGGCCACGAGGATCTGTTCGCGCAAGTCCGGATTGTCGATGGATGACGGCCCGTCCCGGCGACCCTGAGTCCTTCGGGCCGGCTTTCCAGTACTTGATGGGCTCGGCACGGCAGCAAGATTATCACGAACCTGTCTATACATCTACTCTAGACAGATTGTATAGTAGGCTTCATGAGCACACTGACCAGCCATCTGGTGACCCGGAATCCCGACGCGGCCTCAGCCTGGTATCGCTCCGTACTGGGGGCGGAGGAGACGAGCCGGATCACACTGCCCAGCGGACAGGTGATGACCATCGAGCTGCGCTTCGGTGATAGTGAGCTGCACATCGCCGACGAGTTCCCCGGGATGGGCATCGTCTCGCCGCTCACCCTCGGCGGCACCTACGGCGCCCTGCACCTTGCGGTCGACGACGTTGACAGCGTATGGGCGAAGGCGCTCGGGGCTGGCGCCACCGAGCACGAGCCGCTCCATGATGCGTTCTGGGGCGATCGGACCGGTCAGTTCATCGACCCGTTCGGGCACCGCTGGGCGCTCGACCAACACCTTCAGGACGTGCCTCACGAAGAAGTGGTCCGTCTCGCCGCCAAAGCGTTTGGCGGGGGGCCTCAGTCATGATGCAGTCCCGTAGGTTCGGCAGTACTGGGCTGCGAGTATCCGAACTGTTTCTCGGGGCCATGACCTTCGGCGAGCACGGCGGGGTTGGGGCCCCGCTCGAGGAGTGCCGCCGGATCGTCGACGCCTATTCCGAAGCGGGCGGCAACGTCGTCGACACTGCCATCAACTATCGCGGTGGGGCCAGTGAGGAGATTCTTGGGGATCTACTCGTCGGTCGCCGGGATCAGTTCGTGCTGGCCACGAAGTACACGGTGTCCCGCGATCGAGATGACCCCAACGGTGCGGGCAATCACCGCAAGAACCTGCGACTTTCGCTGGAAACGAGCCTACGGCGACTCCGCACCGATTACCTGGATATCTACTGGGTCCACATGTGGGACCGTCACACTCCGATCGAGGAGACTATGCGAGCCCTCGACGACGAGGTCCGCGCTGGGCGAATCCTCTACATCGGCGTCTCCGACACCCCAGCCTGGATCGTTTCCCAAGCCAACACGCTCGCCGACTGGCGCGGTTGGACCGCATTCGCCGGCCTGCAAGTGCCCTACAGCCTCTTGCAACGTGACATCGAACGTGAACTGCTTCCCATGGCGGAATCGTTCGGTATGACCGTGGCGGTCTGGAGCCCGCTGGCCGGCGGGATCCTGTCGGGAAAGTTCACCCGAGAACAGGGTCCCGAAACGGGAAGTCGGATCGACCCGTCATCGATCACCGAACAGCAACACAAGGTGGCAACAACCGTGCAGTCCGTCGCCAACGAAATCGGAGCCACACCTTCACAAGTAGCCATCGCGTGGACGCGAACACGATCGCACACCATCCATCCAATCATCGGCGCACGCCGGCTCGACCAGCTTGTCGACAACCTCGGCGCTGTGTACATCGATCTTCCAAGCGATGCCGTTGCACAACTCGAAGTAGCAACGGACATTGACCTCGGATTCCCCACCACGTTCATCAGCGAGACGAGCCCCTGGGTGTTCGGCGCATCCTCCCTCCCGAGCGAATGACCACCTTCGGACGTGGAAACCCCAACGTCGAAACCTCGGCGGCCGAAATTGGGGACGCCCGTTTGAGGTGCAACTAGCCGCCAACGAAAGGAACGACATCATGAGCAAGGTATGGTTCGTGACCGGCTCGTCCCGCGGCTTCGGCCGCAACTTCGTCGAGGCCGCCCTGTCCCGCGGCGACAAGGTGGCCGCAACGGCCCGGAATACCGGACACCTTGATGTGCTAGTCGCCGCTTATGGCAACTCCGTGCTGCCGCTTGAGCTGGACGTGACCGACAAGGCCACGGTCTTCGATAGCGTGACGCGGGCCAAGGAGCACTTCGGCCGTCTCGACGTCATCGTGAACAACGCTGGCTACGGCCTGTTCGGCGCGATCGAGGAACTGACCGAGCAGCAACTGCGAGATGAGCTGGAGACCAACGTGTTCGGCGCTCTGTGGGTCATTCAGGCCGCGCTGCCCCACCTGCGCGAGCAGGGCGCAGGGCACATCATCCAGATGTCCTCCATCGCCGGGCTCATCGCAATGCCGATCGGCGGCGGATACCACATCGCCAAGTGGGCCCTCGAAGCCCTGAATGAGTCCCTCGCCCAAGAGGTCGCCGGCTTCGGCATCAGGGTGACGCTGGTCGAGCCCAGCGCCTTCGCCACCAGGTCCGGCGGCGAGATACCAAATCCACTCTCTGACGGCATCCAGGCGGAGGCCGACCCCATCTACGACGGTTTCCGCCAGAGCATCGCCGGGTTCATGAAGAAGAACATGGAGGCCGGTGACCCGGTTGCCGCGGCCCAGGCACTCCTCAAGATCGTCGACTCCGAAAACCCGCCCCTGCGGGTGTTCTTCGGCGCCGAGGGCTACCAGATAGTCCAGCAGGTCTACGCGAACCGCCTCGAGACCTGGGCCCATTGGCAGGGCCTTTCGGCAGAGGCGCACGGTGAACTCGATCCAAAGACCCGATGACCCTCGGTCTTAGCTCTTGAAGGTCCGAGCCAGGGTCTAACGCTGCCTTTTGGGGCTCTCCTGTCGTTTCCGTGGGTGAGTTGAGAGCCGCCTGAACGAGAACACGCCGCTCGCACCTACCCTTTCCGGCTGGAAGATAACGGAACCCATGTTCGGGAGGTACCATCCGCATCCTGACCTCGGCAGCTAACTTTCTAAAACTATCATTTTCTCCAGTTAGTCAACATGGAAGGACCGACCAACGCGCAAGATCGTGGGTTGGGCGGGCAGACGAAGCACGCCCCGCGCAGAGCCACAGGCGAGGAGGCCGGTCCCATGAGTGAGCGTACGAGGTTCGTCGGACTGGATGTTCATGCGGCGACGATCGCCGTTGCCGTCGCCGAGGACACCGGATGCGTCGAGGAGCGCGGCACCATCCCGAATGAGGCGCAGGCGGTGAGGCGGTTGATCGGCCGGCTGAGCGAGCCGGGGGTGCGACTGTCGGTTGCCTACGAAGCGGGCCCCACGGGATATGCTCTCCACCGCCAGCTCAGCGGTCTCGGGGTGGAGTGCATGGTCGTGGCTCCCTCGTTGATCCCACGGACACCCGGAGACCGGGTGAAGACGGATCGCCGCGATGCCCTGAAGCTAGCACGCCTCCTGCGAGGTGGGGATCTGACGGCCGTATGGGTTCCCGATCAGGCGCATGAGGCCCTGCGCAACCTGGTGCGGTCGCGCGGAGACGCCAAGGCCGACGAGCTCCGTGCCCGGCACCGGCTCAGCAAGTTCCTGCTGCGTCAGGGGCTGCGGCCGCCGGCGGGTGTCAAGCCGTGGTCACTCAAGCACGAGGCCTGGCTGAACCAGCTGCGCTTCGAGCAGGCGCCCGACCAGGTCGTGTTCGCGGACTACCGCGCGGTCGTACGCACCGCCACCGAGCGCGTTCGGCGGCTCGAGGCTGCACTCCTCCAAAGCGCGTCGTCGAGTTCGCAAGTGCGCACGATCGCTGCGCTCCAGACGCTCCACGGCGTCGGCTTCCTGAGCGCGGTCACCATCGTCGCCGAGGTCGGCGACCTTCGCCGGTTCCGCAGCGCGCGCCAGCTCATGGCCTACGCAGGACTGGTGCCGAGTGAATACTCCAGCGGCGCCTCTCGCCAGCGTGGACCCGTCACGAAGACCGGCAACGGTCATCTACGCCATGTCCTCGGCGAAGCGGCGCACCATGCCCGACATACACCCTCGTCGAGATCGGCAGCACGCGCGCGGCGAGACGGGGTGCCGCACGACCTCGCCGACATTGCCTGGCGCGCGCACCAGCGGCTCCATGACCGCTACCGCCATCTCGGCGGCCGGATCGGCCGCCCCAAGGCCCTCACCGCAGTCGCTCGAGAGCTGGCCGGGTTCGTTTGGGCGATCGGGCAGCGGCTCGATCAGTCGGTGACGGAGGGTGCGGCGGCGTGATGATTGGGTGCTGGCGCAGGTCGCGGTCGAGGCCGGCAGAGTCTCCGAGAACCCTCGACGCTAACTATGCGATCGTGAACTCGCGCCTTTTAGTCCGAGGCAGCTCGGTGAACGGCTCACTGTCATGCGGCTCGACCCGCGCATACCAGGGTGATCACCGTCGCCACCCCCTGCTCTCGGCCGCGTCCTGCGCCCGCACCCAACGCCATCGGCAAGCCTTCAAGGAGTGGCTGCGCCACGGTCTTGACATTACCTTCCATACCAGTTAGTGGCTGCCGCCTCCCTCCCCTTGTCATGGTCGGCCATGGCGTCACTGCCCCAGGTGCCCAGACCGCTCAGTCCGGCCCCTCGTCGCCACACGAGCGAGGCTATGCGACTGGCGGCCTACACATTTCCGTTACCCGCCGGCTTCGAGCAGGAGGCGATGGCCACTGCCACCCCTGAGGTGCAGGTGCTGTCCACAACCCCGGTCGCTGTCATCGCCGTTGCGTCCGGACGTATGGGGAGCCTGGGAAGCCGGCGCTTACTACAGCGACTTCGATGTCGGCCACCATGTCTGGGGGATCACCTCTCGAGGCACCTTCCCAGGCCTGTCTTGCTCAGCACCACCAATCGGGGCAACTGAGCCTCCCAATTGCGCCGGTCCGCCGAACACATCCATGGGGATATTCCTTGACTACAGCTCCGGGGCGTTCGTCATGTCTGAGACGCCTGCCCCTGTTCCGTCCCCGTCGCTGCTCCAGAGTTCCTAACCCCAGACTGGACGAGCCGGACCGCCCCGGTGAGGGTGATGGAGGAGTCGCTCCGCCAACTCCTTCCAGTGCTGTCGCTCGATGTGGTACCTGTCACCGCCATGGCAAATCGGGACCAGTCCGCCTCCCGCGTCGGCATAATCCGGCCGCCACTCAGAGCACCGACGCCCAGCATCCTAACCCTCGGGATCACCCGATACCGCCCCGTTGGGCTTGCCGCTCGAGAGCCGTGATCGCGTAGCTGGAGAGGTCGACGGTGATCGCGGCGGTCGCGTGCCGAGCTCTGACCACTTATGCTGACCACTTACGCGCCGCGTGAATCCCCGATTTCGACCTTCCGCAGTCGTCCGCGGGCGTCCGACCGGGCCGATTTTGAATACAGGCAAGGGGATTTTCGGACACGAACGGACGTGCGTGGACGCTTTTGCTCCGGTTTTTCAGACCCTGCGGGTCAGCGGGAGATCGCCGGCGTCACCACGGTCCAGGTGCGACCGCCATCGGTCGTCTGAAGCAGCCCGGACGCACCCGTTCTGCCGTTCACCGTCTCGGCCCAGCCCACCTCGTTGGTCACGAAGTCGAGGGAGACGATCTGGATCTCGCTAGACCGGCTCCCCAGCGGGGACCATGTCCGTCCCCCCTCCGTCGTGGCCCATAGGGTCATCGACGGGGCGGGCGGAGTTGTGGCTGGGGCAGGCGACGGCGACAGGGATGGCGGGATGGGAGTCGTCAGCACCCAGCCATCCTTCTGACCGACGAAGTCTGCCGCCGCCACCAGTTGGCCCTCACCCGGAGTCGCGATCTCGCTCCACGAACCTCCCGCATCCGTGGTCACGTAGAGGGCGGAACTCTGAGGGTTGTCAGGCGTGTCCACGGGCAGCCACCCGCCCACCAGCACCCATCCACCCTGTTGCGACCAGAACTGAGGCGATTCGGAAGAGGCTTGGATGAGTGATGACGACCCCGGCAGGGACTGGGAGCTCCAGGTCGCGCCGCCGTCGTGGCTCACGTAGAAGACCGGGCCGGAGCCTTCCGTAGTTCCGGCGATCCAGCCGGTGGTGGCATCGATGAAAAACCCCACGTTCGGCATGCCCGCGCTGCTGGCAACGTGCGTGGCCACCTCCGACCACCGCTCACCGCCGTCGGCCGTGCGGTACACGGCCACGCCCGAGGATCCGTTGGCCCCCCGCCCTCGGGCATGAAGATCCAGCCGTCCTTGGGGTTCACGAAGTCCAGGGTCGGGCCGAGGAAGTCCGGCACATGGAAGGTCCCCTCCTTCGTCCAGGTCGTCCCGCCGTCACTGGTTGACCAGGCGATCAGGTCGGCGATCTCGGGCCCCGGGCAGTTGAAGAGGGTGCCGGTGGGCGCCTCGGCCGTGCTCGCGTTCAGGAAGGAAGCGGCGACTGTCTGCTGGACTCCGGTGACCGGCGGGGACGCCACAGTCCACCGGGCGCCCCCGTCGGTCGTGCGGAGGATCGCGCTGTCGGAGGCGCGTTGGGCCCACCCACTGCTGGTCGTGAACATGCGCAGGTTCTCCAGCTGATCCCCGCTGTTGGCCTGGGGCGTGGGGCTCGCACAGGGGGACGGAGGGGGCGTGGGCGTCGGCACAGACGTGGGGGTAGGGGTTGCCGCCGTGCCGGTCTGGGCCAGGCGCCAGCTGCCGTTCCAGGTCCAGGTGTCGCCGAGGTAGGCGGAGTTGTTGCCGAAAAGGTACTCGCCGCCGAAGAGGACCACCTCGTCCCGCGCCGCGTCGTAGGCGACGGACTCGCCCGTACGTCCACCTTGGTTCAAGGAGGCGAGCGCTCCGGGGTTGCCCGGCACGGGTCCCACCTGGCTGACCCGGCTGAGGCGCAGGATGTTGGTGCCGGCGTAGGGAAGGAGGAGCCCACCGCCTGGCGCCTCCGCCAGCGCCGATGTGATCAGCATCTTGGGAACGGGGACCTCGCTCGTGGTGGTGATGCGTCCCGCAACGCTCCAGGCCGACCCGTCCCACGACCACACGAAGGTCGTCGGAGCACCGCTGCCCGCCTGGACGTGGCAGTCGCCATCGCTGTAGAGGGGCAGGCTGTGCTGGCGTGAGTCGTAGCCGAGCAGACCACCGCCTGCGGACCCAAGGGATGACTGCAGGTCAAGCCTTGCCCAGGAACCGCTCTTCCACTGGCAGGTCGCGACCCCCTGGCAGGTCGAGCTGTCCAGCCCGGTGACGAGGATCAGCTGGCCGGTCGCTTCGTCCGTGGCGAGGCGGACGGCCCATGACGTTGCCGACGCAGGCGACGCACCGTGCGGCTGAGGAGCCCAGGTCGATCCATCCCAGGTCCACGTGTCGCTTTCCATCGGGCTTGCGCCGAAGGCGTCGGGATAGCCGCCGGTGAGGACGAGTGATCGGCTCTGCGGGTCGTAGGCCATCAGCGCGTCGGTGCGTGGTGGCGGCGATACCCGGGGAAAAAGCTCACTCCAGCCCGACCCGTTCCAGTTCCAGGCGTCATCAAGAGCGGCGCCCCCCTGTCACCGCCGAAAATGACCACGCTCTGCGTCGCAGGGTCGTAGGCCATCGCGGCACCCTCTCGAGGGGACGGGGTTCCCGGGGTGGCCGCGACGGCGTGGCCACTGGCGGCGGGCGTCGGCCGTCCGCAGGAGGCAAGAATGATCGCCCCCGCGAGCAGGCCGGCGGTGCCGAGCACCCTGCGCCGATTGGAGATGGTCGCGATCCTCACCATGAACGTCTCTGTGTTGGGCCCTATCGGGTGATACGTAAAAGGGGCCCCGAACGCTACGCCGCTGCGGCGCGGGGGGCCTGAACCGCCACCCACTGCGAGCACCGGGCGTCGATTGCCCGACGCCATATCTGACGCCAACTGACCCTTGGGACGATGCGTTTCGGTGCGGCTTGGCGCGGCTCCGCGTATTCAGGCGCGTGGGTCCTGTGGCCTCTAACTAAGATGCGTCTGGTGCGTCTGGGGGACCAGGGGTCCGCGGTTCGAGTCCGCGCTCCCCGACTGGATTTATCAGGAGGTGCTCTCGGAGGGGGTGAGCATCTCATTCGCGTTCGCGCACAGGGTTCGTGGGCCCGTCAGCCTCACCGCCGCCGGCACGCAGGGCGCGCGCCCGCCGCCTCCCCGCATGCATGGCCTGCACGCGGGCCACGGGGATGGCACGACCCTCATCGATCAGACCCATGTCGAGGTGCTGCGGCGCCGGCATCCGCTCAGCCCATGCGTCGCCACCGCCGGCCGCCGTGTGGATGGTGAAGTCCCTCGGCGCCACCCGGTCCAGGTCGTCCCAGGCGACGGGAAACGAGACGGGGACGCCGGGCCGCGCCCGGGGACTGTACGCCGACACGACGGTGGCCCAGCCGACCCGGGTGGAATCGATGAACACCCTGCCGCCACGCTGCTCCTTCATGAACGCTGTGGTGGCGAGCGAAGGGTCGAGTTGCTCCACGCGGGCGGCGATAGCGCGCGTCGCGGCTGCCACCTCCTCGAAAGGGGCGTCCGCGACGGGCACGAAGACATGCACCCCCTTGGCACCGCTGGTCTTGATCGCAGCGATGAGGTGAGCATCCGTCAACACCTGACGGGCGACGAAAGCAGCCTGCACCGCCGCCGGGAAGTCGCTCAGCGACGGTGGGTCAAGGTCGAGGACCATGTACATCGGGTGTGCCAGGCTGCCGGCGCGCACCAGCGCGGGGTGGTACTCGACCGCGCGCTGGTTGGCAAACCACAAGAGCGTGCGCCTGTCATTGCAGAGCGGGTAGGAGACCTCACGCTGCGATGTCTCAGCCCAAACCTGCATCGTCCGCACCCACGGTGGGGCGTAGCGGGGAGCGTTCTTCTGCATGAAGGGTGGCTGGCCGCGCAGCACGCGTACCACGGAGAGTGGCCGGTCGCGGAGATCGAGGATGATCCGATCAGCCACCGCGGCCAGGTAATCCACCAGGTCCCGTTTGGTGGCCTGCGCCTCGGCGAACAGCGGCTCATCGAGGTTGGTGAAGGTGACCTCGTCTGGGGCCGGGGCGCCGCTCATGGGAGCGCAGTCTGCCAGGCGCTGGGCATGCGCGACGAGAGCCTGCCCGTGCCAGAGGGCTCGCCCAGCTCAGCCCGTGCCGTCACCGGTCGCCACGGGCCGCCCCGGGGTTCGGCAGTACTCGGACCAGGAGCCGGGATAGAGCCGGCCCCTTCCCATCCCCGCGTGCTCCATGGCGAGCAGGTTGTGGCAGGCGGTGACTCCGGAGCCGCAGTAGGAGACGACGCGCGACGGATCGGAGACGCCGGCGCCCAGGAAGCGGGAGCGCAGCGCATCGACCGGGAGCAGCGTCCCCTGCGCGCTCAGGTTCTCACGGCACGGGATGTTGCGCGCCCCGGGGATGTGCCCGGCGCGGGGATCGACGGGCTCCTCGTCGCCGCGGTAGCGTACCCGGTCCCTGGCGTCGACGACCACGTTGGACCGATCGAGGACGTCATCGATGCCGGCCAGCCGTTCCGACGGCCAGGGCCGCGCCGTGAAGCGGGCCGGCGGGCGGGGGGGCGGCTCGGTGCTCAGCGGGCCTTCGTAGGCGCCGAGACCACCGTCAAGGAGCGCGGCGTCATGGTCGAGGACGCGCAGCATCCACACCAGACGGGCGGCTATGACCCCGCCGGCATCGTCATAGGCGATGACGGTGTCCCCATCGGCGATGCCCAGCGTCTCCATGCCCTCGGCGAATCGGCGCGGGTCGGGGAGCGGATGCCGGCCTGTTTCCGGTCCCACGGGTCCGGCGAGCCAGCGCTCGAGATCGACGAACACGGCGCCGGGGAGGTGTCCGCTGGCGTAGGCCGCGCTCCCCAACCGGCCGTCGAGGTACCAGCGGCAGTCGGCGAGCACCGCATCCCGCCCGTGGGCGCCCAGCCAGGTCAGGTCGACGACGGGTGGGATCATGCCTCCCGCCGACCCTCCCGCCCGGCGGTGTCCTGGCGATAGAAGTCGCGGCAGACCGCGTACAGGTTCGGCTTCTGCGCCTGCAGGGCGAGGGGGAGGTCGAAGAAGACCTCGGTCACCACGGCGAAGAACTCGCCGGGGTTCTCGCCCGCATAGGGGTGAAGGAGCTCGTCTCCCGGACCGCGGCGGATGCGCTCGTACTCCGCCTGGCACACCTCGATCCAGCGCCGGTAGTCAGCCTCGGATTCCAGTGGTGGGGTCCCGTCCACCGAGCCGCCCAGCATGTCCAGCTTGTGGGCGAACTCGTGGTACACGACATTGCCGCCGCGCTCCGGGTGCAGGGCGTCGCGCCGGGCGGCGTCCCAGGCGATGAGCACCGGCCCGTCGTAGCGCGCCTGACCGATGATCCAGTCCGGGTCATTCGTGTACAGGCCATCGCCGACAGGGCGGTTGCCCTCGAGGGCGACCGTCGAGGGCGCGACGATGATCGAGGTCACCCGGTGGTAGTAGTCGTAGTCCAGGCCGAGGACGAGCAAAGAGGCCATGGCGGCGATGAGGATGCGCATCTCCTCGGTGAGGGTGAAACCGTTGGTGGCCTCCCAGTACTTGTCGACGAGGATGACCCGGATGAGATCCTCGAGGCGGCGGCGCTCTGCGGCGTCGAGCGTGCGCCAGTGGACGAAGCTCCGCGTCAGAAGCTCCCGCCACGCCTCGGGGAAGGGTCGACGCAGGGCGTCGCGACGGCGGCCCCGATGGGTGAGCGGCATCGCCGCCATTGTGGGGGAGGCGGAGCCCCGGGGCCCCGCGCCCCGGTCGGCCGGTCAGCGTCGCCGTCCTCCATCCGCCGGTCGTTGCGCGCGGGCCTCCCCGGCGATGAGCGCCTGATCGACGGCGTCGTGGTCGGGTCGATATCCGACCGCCTGGTAGATGGAGTTGGATGTCGGGTTGCCGAGGTCGGTGTAGAGGATGACGTCCCGCGCCCCCTCGAGCAGGGCCGCGGCGGTGGCGGCGGCCGTGATCGCCGCGCCGTAGCCGTGGCGCCGGTGCTCCGGAGGCGTGGAGACGGGCGCCACCCTGGCGACCCCGGCCACGGCGGCACTGTGACCGGCGAGCGACAGACGTCGACCGCCTGCGCACCACAGCCAGAGCTGCCCGCCCGGCAGGCGGCGATCCACGGTGGCGGCGGAGGTCTCGCCCGCCCGGTTCGGCGTCGCCTCGGCCTGGAAGCGGTCCAACCAGGCGACGAGCAGTCTGCGGTCCGCGGCCCGGGCGGGCCGAGCCGACCCGCCGACCGCTGCGGGTGGGTCGAGGGTACCGAGGCGGTACACCCGCTGCTGCATGACAGCCTCGAGCGCGCACCGGTCCGCCGCCGCCAGGCCGCGACGAACTCGGCGACGGCGCCCGCCTCCCCGTTCACGCCGTCCACGGCGCGGCCAGCGCCGATCAGGGTCAACGCGATCGCCGAGGCCACCCCGTGAGGAAGCCGGGGGAGGAAGACGTGGTGGGGCGGCGCGTGCATGGCCGCCCCCACGATCTCCCCGCGATCCCAGACCGCGATCCAGAGGTCCTCTCCTTCCCGTCGCCGCAAGCCCCGGAGGACACCGTCGAGGCGGACCCCGATGACGTTGGTGGTGAAGGGGTCGGTCGAGAGCCATCTCCCGACGAGATCGGCGAAACGGCGGGGATCCTCAAGCAGGTCCACGTCCGCGACACGGTCCATCAACGCCCGCTTCGGCCGTCCGCCGGCTAGTGCCAGGACTCCAGCCGGCGCCAGACGAGAACCGTGGCCACGAGGAGCACGCTCGTGCCGGCGAGCGTCAGGTAGAAGCCGGGCCCGAAGTAGGCGGCAGAGTTGGTGGATGCCGCCTCGGACTGCCAGTCGATGTAGTCGACGATCACCCCGACCAGCATCACGAAGCTCACGGCGGCCGCGCCCAGCTTCGTGTACATGCCGGCCCGGCGACGGGTGAGCAGCCCGGCCAGCAACGCGGAGAGCGCCGCGCCGCCGATGACCCAGGTCTCGACGTCGATGCCGTACAGCGTGCGGTACGCCCTGGCCGTGGGCACCCAGCGCTGATGTCAGGGGAGGCCCAGGGAGACGGCGAAGGCCGCCGCAGCGATGACCAGCAGGATCAGCACGTCGAACCCAGCCCTGGCGGCGCTGTCCAGATGCGGCGAGCGTCCGGCGGCCACGGGAGATCGGAGCCCGGTTGGCTCGCCCGACTCAGGGTGGCCGGCCATGGTGGGGGAGAGGAGAGCTGATACCGCGCAGCGGCGGCTCAGGCGACGCCGGTGGTCTCACCGCGTCGCATAGCCTCGCGAAGCTGCGCCGGATTGATGTTGGCCCCGGTGCAGATGATGGCCACCCGACGCCCCCTGAGCCGTGGCTGGAGAGCCGGGTCGAGGGCCGCGGCGAGGCCGGCGGCGCCGGATGGCTCGACGAGGGTGCGCGTCTTCTCCACCATCACGCGGGTCGCGCGAAGGAGGTCGTCATCCTCCACGAGGACGAAATCACCGAGAAGCTCGCGGAGGATCCCCTGGGTGAGCTCGAAGGCGGTGCCGGTGGCGAGGCCCTCGGCGAGGGTGGTGTTGCTCCGCTCCACGAGGTGGCCACTGCGCCAGGAGTTGTGGGCGGCCGGCGCCCGCGCCGACTGCACCGCGATGACCTCGATGGCCGGATCGACGGCCCGGCTGACGATGCACGCTCCGGAGGCGCCGCTGCCTCCGCCGAGGGGAACCAGGATCGTGTCGATGCCGGGCCGCTCCTCGAGAATCTCCAGGGTGTGCGTCGCCACGCCGGCGATGAGATCCGGCTCGTTGGCGGCGTGGACGTACCGCCAGCCCCGCTCGGTGGCGACCGCCTCGCAGCGGAGCCGGGCCTCGTCGAAGTTCCGCCCCACCAGGACGACCTCGGCGCCGAGATCGCGCATCGCCTCGACCTTGACGGGGTTGGCTCCCTCGGGGGCGAAGACGGTGGCTGGGAAGCCGAAGCGCCGGGCCGCATAGGCGATGGACTGTCCGTGATTGCCGGTCGTCGCAGTGACGACGCCGGGCGGGCGGGCTCCTTCGCCGAGCCGGCGCAGGAGGTTGATGCCGCCCCGGACCTTGAAGGCGCCGGTCGGCAGAAGGTTCTCGTGCTTCACCCAAACCTCGGTGCCGACCAGGCGGTCGAGGGCGGGGTAGGAGCGCGGTGGGCTCGGGGAGAGGTGGGGACGGATCCGCTCTCGTGCCGCCAGCACATCCTTCAAGGTCGGGGAGGTGAGCGGCATTCCGGGAATGGTAAGAGACGCGGGGGCACGGATCGGACGCTCCTGGCCTCTTGGACGTCAGCCGGCCATGGCATCTGCGAGAATCGAGCCGCTCCCAACCGCGATCAGCCTGAGGTATCCCTGGGTGGCCGTCCTCGACCCCTGTGACAACTGCGGACGCCTGACGCCCATCTACCGCCTCGCCGGGGTCATCCTCGACGGGAGGATCGCCCGCGTGTGTCCGCGTTGCGCCTCCACGGAGAAGGAGAGGATCGAGGTCCCCTTCGCCCCCCGCCCCGACCAGGGCGCCATCCAGCCGAGCACCGCTCGCGACGTCTGGTGAGCCCGGAGCCGTTCTCCGCCCGGCTGGCCGCGCGGAGCCGTGAGCTCGGCACCCTTCTCTGCCTCGGCCTCGATCCCGCGGGTGCCACTGACGCCGTCCAGGCCGAACGGTTCTGCATGGCGGCGCTGGAAGCCGCCCTGCCCAGCGTGGTCGCGGTGAAGCCTCAGCTCGCCTTCTTTGAGCGCCTGGGCTCCGCGGGCATCGCCGTCCTGGAGCGGATCCGCCGCCGCATCCCCACCGACCGCGTGGTGGTCCTCGACGCCAAGCGGGGCGACATCGGCAGCACTTCGGAGGCCTACGCCGAAGCCCTCTTCGACCGCTGGGGGGCAGACGCCGTGACGGTGAACCCGCTTCTCGGTGGTGACGCCGTCGCACCCTTCCTGCGCCGGCCGGGGACGGCCGCTCTCGTGCTGACCCGGACCAGCAACCCGGGGGCGGCCGACCTCCTCGAGGCGCCCCAGGCCGACGGCCGGCCCCTCTATACACGCATCGTGGAATTGGCCCTCACCTGGGGGGGCGCTGCGGAGGTCGGTTTCGTCGTCGGCGCCACCGCTCCCCGAGCGATCGCCGAGATCCGCGCTCTCGCCCCGCGCGCCCCCCTCCTCCTCCCCGGCGTGGGGGCCCAGGGGGGAGATCTGGAAGCCTCGGTCGCCGCCGGGCTCGACGCCGATGGCGCCGCCATCCTTGTCTCCGTCTCCCGCGGGATCACCGGCGCGGCGGACCCAGCGGGGATGGCGGTGGAGTTCCGCCGGCGCATCGAGGCCGCACGCGCCGCCGCCGTCAGCGGATGAGAGCCGGTTAGCCGTGGGCGGGGTCACACCGCTCCTCATCGTCTCCACCGGACCGGAGCTGCAGCACACCGCACCCGGCCATCCCGAGCGTCCGGATCGGGTGGCGGCCATCCTCGATCGCATCGCCGCGGACCCCCTCCTCGCGGCGCGCCCCCGCGGCCCGGCGATGGCCGCCGACGCGGCGACCGTCGAGCTGGCCCACACCGCGGAGCACGTCCTCGAGGTGCGCTCTCTGGCCGAAGGCGGCGGCGGCTGGATCGATGCCGACACCTACTGCACCCGGGCGAGCTACGAGGCTGCCCTGCGCTCCGCCGGTGCCGCCACCATGGCGGTGGCCGCCGTTCTCGACGGGCGGGCCACGCACGCCTTCTCGGTGAGCCGCCCTCCCGGCCACCACGCCACGGCTGACACCGCCATGGGATTCTGTCTCTTCAACAACGCAGCCATCGCCGTGCGCCTTGCCCGGCGGCGGGGCGCCCAGCGCATCGCCGTCGTCGACATCGACGTCCATCACGGCAACGGGACGGAGGAGATCTTCTGGGAGGACCCCGCCGTCCTCTACACCTCGATCCACGAGTCGCCGCTCTACCCTGGGACGGGTCCTGCCACGGCCCGGGGTGGCGCCCAGGCCGAGGGCGCCACCCTCAACCTGCCGGTGGCACCGGGCACGACCGGCGACGAGTGGTTGGAGAAGTTCGACGCGGCGCTCCTTCCCGCCGTCCGCGCGCATCGCCCCGACCTCATCGTGGTGAGCGCCGGCTACGACGCTCACGAGGCCGACCCCCTGGCCTCCCTGCGCCTCACCGCAGCGACGTACGCGGGCGCGGCGGAAAGGATCGATTCGTACTGCGCGGAACGCGGGATCGGCTCGGTGTGGCTCCTCGAAGGCGGCTACGACCTGCCCGCGCTCGCCGACTCAGTGGCGGCGACACTGCACACGCTGCTCGGACGATCCCCACTGGAGGCCTCCGGCCGTTAACGTCTCACCGATGCTCTCCGCCCCGCGCCTCCGCCGCGTCGCCGCCAGCGCCGCCGCCGCCACGGCCCTCCTGCTCAGCGGCTGCAGCCTCCTCTCCTCGTCACCCACCCCGGGTGGCGTGGCCACCAATCCTCCGGGAACGCCACTCACGGGAACGGTGACCGCCACCCCCGCCTCCGGCGGTTCGTCGAGCGCCGCGGCGCAGTCCGCGGGCACCCGCACGGTTCTGGCCACGCTGGGCCTCAGGATGCACAGCTCGCCGTCGCTCTCGGCCAAACCCGTCGGGGTCCTCAGCTGGGGGGACCAGGTGACCGTCAAGAGCTACGACCGGAGCGGCGGTCCGTGGCCGAACTCCACCACCCCCGCCGCCTGGTACCAGGTGCAGGGGGCAACGGTCACCGGCTGGATCATCGCCGATCCCACTCTGACCGCCGCCGGGACCCTCAACTCCATCAACTTCGGCGACAAGCACATCGACGGCCTGCTCTATCCGGCCGACTGGACCTACGCCGACGACCCCGGGGAGATCCTCCTCCAGCCGCAGACGGGGAGTGACCGACCGAGCATCGCCATCCGCGTCGCCGCCGGGCTCTCCGCGCTGGGCCAGGCGGGGATCAACGGCTATACGCCGGTCACGAGCAACCCGAGGGCCGTGGTCTGCGGGTACACGGGCACGGAGGTCGAGTACCGCGCTCCATCCGGCGCCTCCGCCGCGCCCACCACCGACGCCGGGGGAGGCCAGGTAACCCGGCTTGCCTCCTTCGTACAGTTCCGCGCCACCCTGCAGAAGACGCCCCCGGTCGCCATCGACATCGAGATGAACTACGCGAGCGGCGACCAGGAGGCGGTGTTCACGAACCTGCTTAACAGCATCCGTTATCCCTACCCGCTCTGCGAGAAGTGAGAACGACCCTCCTCGACGTCGATATGCGCCGCCGGCAGGTCGCCGACATCACCGATGAGGTCGAGGGGTGGACGGAGGGGGGAGGGGACGGGCTGCTCTCCGTCTTCGCCCCCCATGCCACCGCGGGGGTGGCGCTGATGGAGACGGGGAGCGGTTCGGAGCCGGACCTCGTCGCCGCCCTGGAGCGGCTGCTCCCCCGGGACGACCGCTACCGGCACCGCCACGGCTCGCCGGGACACGGCGCCGACCACCTCCTCCCGGCGCTGGTCGCCCCCTCCCTCAGCGTGCCGGTGGAGGGGGGAAGGCTGCTCCTCGGCACCTGGCAGCGCATCGTGCTCGTGAGCCTCAACCGGGACAACCCCCGGCGGCGGGTTCGCCTCTCCTTTCTCGAGGGCTGAGCCTCGGGGAGCCGGGCGGAAGCCTCAGAAATGGCCGGCCCCGCCGCCCACCAACGGCTGAATGGAGGCGTTGGAGAGGCTCATGAAGAGTCCGCTCAGCGCCACGAGAGCGATGTAGGCGGTGCCGATGGCGACCCGCGTCACCACCGGGAGGGGAGGAGCCTCGCGGCCCAGCCGGGCGGCCTTGAAGCGGTGCCACACCGAATAGCAGGCGAAGAGAAAGAAGAGGAGGAGGAAGGGGTTGAAGGACGTCACGTTCGCTGCCATGGCCAGGAGGATGGCGCCGAAGATGACGAGGCCCACGACATTGAACCACTTGCTGATGGCGCTCGTCACCCTCCCTCCGTCGAAGGGCACGGCCGGGATGAGGTTGAAGAGGGTGATGAAGAAGCCGAAGTAGCTGAGGGCGTAGGCCAACGCGGCCCCCTGGGTGAGCACGGGCTGGAGGGAGGCCCAGGCGAAGACGGCGAGGCTGGCGGCGAAGCCGAAGACCGGTCCGGCGGCGGCGATCACCGCCTCGGTGCTCCGGCTGCGCTGGAAGCCCTGACCAGCCTGGGTGAAGGCGCCGAGGAAGGGCACGAAGACCGGAGCCGACATGGGGACGCCGAGGGCCCGGGAGACCAGGAAGTGCCCCATCTCGTGGATGAAGATGAGGATGACGATCCCGATGGCAATGGCCCAGCCGAAGAACAGAGCGTAGGCGACGACGGCCACTGCCATGGAGACGAAGGTGAAGCCGAACTTTCCGAAGGCGAGCCCGTACTTGACGAAGGCGATGAGGGCGGCGACGAGGCCGCCCGCCGCTCCGCCCCGGCGCCGGGTCGGCGCCCCCGTCCGGCGCTGCGGGCCGGGCGGCGCGGGCTGCTCCCCGCCCCCCCAGCCGGGAGGGAGATAGCCCGGGGGCGCAGGGGGGTAGCCGGGCGGTGCGGACGGGTGGCCGGGCGGTGCGGACGGGTAGCCGGGCGGCGGGTACCAGGTGCCGGGATGCTGCCCGTACCCGGGCGGCGGCCCCCACCCCGGGCGGGGGCTGTGTGGGCTCTGCGGCGACCGGGCATCGTCCGGCGGCGGTGGCCCCACGGGTCCCGGGGTGGGCATCCATTCGTCCATGCCGCGATGATCCCATGGCTCTGGGGCTGCACCCCGGGTGGCATCGGAGATTCCCCCGCGCGGGCGACCGGGCCGCGGCGGCCTGTATCGTCCCGGCGATGGACGGCGCCGCCCTGCGCAGCTCCCGGATCGCCATTGTCGGCACCGGTGTCATGGCGGAAGCCATGCTCGCGGGCCTCCTCGCCCGAGACCTCGTCGACCCGGCGCTGATCACCTGCAGCCATCCGCGGGAGGAGCGCCGCCGCGAGCTGGCCGAGCGGCACGCGGTGCTCACCACGAGCGGCAACGCCGAGGCATTGGGGGACGCCAACGTCATCCTCCTCGCCGTGAAGCCTCAGGTGCTGCGCACCGTCATGCCCGAGCTGCGGCCGGTGATGCGCGCCGATCAGCTCCTCATCAGCATCGTCGCCGGGGCCAGCACCCGCGCCCTCGGGGAGGGCCTCGGCCACCCGGCCATCGTCCGCTCCATGCCCAACACCCCGGCGCAGATCGCCCAGGGCGTCACGGTGTGGTTCGCCACCCCGGCGGTCGACGCGGCGGGACGGGAAAGGACCAGGACCATGCTCTCCGCCCTCGGCCGGGAGTTCGAGGTCCATGACGAGCGCCAGGTGGCCATGGCCACCGCGGTGAGCGGCACCGGCCCCACCTACATCTTCCTGTTCATCGAGGCCCTCACCGACGCCGCCGTCCATCTCGGCTTTCCGCGCCATGTGGCCCGGGAGCTGGTGCTCGACACCATGCAGGGGTCGGCCGCCTTCGCCCTCGGCAGCGGCCGCCACGTGGCTCAGCTCCGGGACATGGTGACCTCCCCCGGAGGCACCTCCGCGGCAGCCCTCTACGAGCTCGAGAAGGGCCGCCTGCGGACGGTGGTGAGCGACGCGGTTTGGGCCGCGTTCGAACGCACTCTCGGCCTCGAGGCGGGTCTCGAGGGCCGGGCTCCCGAGCCCTCCTCGAGGCCCCGCTGAGCGGCCCGAGTGGGCTCCTCGGCCGCCCTGCCCGCCCTGGCCGCCCTTCGCGGCCCAGGACTGCCCCCAGCCCGGCGACGCCCGGGGTCACCCGGCCCATCGCAACCGGAAACCCCCGAATATGGCCGCCACGTCAAGCGGCCGTGACGGCGTTCGAAGGCTTAGGCGCGTGTGAACTAATCTGGCGCCAGGGGGATTCGCCGCCCTCGTGAGCGGCTCGTCCTCGATCCGTAGCCCACCATCCCCAGCTCGCGAAGGGGGCGACGTGCCGCGCATCGAACCGGGCAGACGCAGGGCGGCCGCACGGCGCCCCACGCTGAGCGCCACCGCCGTGCGCCTCGGCATCGCCGCCGTCGTCGCGGCGGGCGTCCTCGCCTCCGCGCTGCTCATCGCGGCCGGCCGGGGTCTGGACAGCCCGGCGCTCACCGTCTCGCTCACCGCGAGCATCGCCATCGGCGCCGCCGCCTGGGCCGAAGAGCGCCACCGGCGGCGCCGCCTCCAGCGCCTCTACGAATCCCGTGTCCTTCTCCAGGGAAGCTCCGGGACGCCGCTCTCCGTGCCCGCCCTCCTCGGCCGTCTCTGCCGCATCCTCCAGGGGAGATTCGCGGAGATCGTGGTTCTCCCCGACGCCCTCGATCGCAGCGCGCTCGTCGTGCGCGTCCGGGGCGGAGAGATCGTGGAGAGCACACAGGTCCTCGACGAGGGCCTCCTCGACGATGTTTTCGCCGCCTGCGTGCCGGCGTCGCTCGGCATCCTCCTGGGCGCCGGGGTGGGCGACCGGGAGGGGGCCGCCATCCTGCAGCGCCGCGGCATCAAGGATGCGGTGATGGCTGCGCTGACCGTCGAGGGCCGTGTTCTGGGCACCGTTGTCGTCGGCGACCGGATGGGGCAAGGGCGGACGTTCGCCGAGGAGGATCGCGCGCTTCTCGAGGCGCTCGCCGCCCAGATCGGTGTCACCGTCGAGCGGGTCCGTTTCGATGAGCGACTCAATCAGCAGGCCTTTCACGATTCGCTCACCGGTCTGGCCAACCGCAGCCTCTTCGCCGACCGCGTGGCCCATGCCCTGGATCGCAGGGTCGCGCCCGGGCGGCTGCGCGCCGCCGTCCTGTTCATCGATCTCGACGACTTCAAGGTGGTCAACGACACCCTGGGACACCCCAGTGGTGACCGCCTGCTGCAGGCGGTGACGCAAAGGCTGCGCCGCGTCATCCGGCCCTTCGACACCGTCGCCCGGCTGGGTGGCGACGAGTTCGCCGTGCTCCTCGAGGACGTCGCCGGGGCGGAGGAGCCATGCGCCGTGGCCGCGCGCTTTCTCGAAGAGCTGATCGCTCCCGTCGACCTCCAGAGGTCGCCGGTGACCATCGGCGCGAGCATCGGCATCGCGCTCGCCGTCTCGGATACCGAGACCCCGGATGACCTCCTGCGCCAGGCCGACGTCGCCATGTACCGCGCCAAGGAACGCGGCAAGGCAACGGTGGAGGTCTTCGAGCCGAGCATGCAGAGCGCGCTGGAACGGCGCATCCAGGTGAAGGGTGAGCTGGAGCAGGCTCTCCACGCCGGCGAGCTGATCGTCGAGTACCAGCCCATCATCGCCCTGGGGAGCGGCCGGATCATCGGCGTCGAAGCTCTGGCCCGGTGGGACAGCCCGCGCCGGGGCCGGGTGGCCCCGGACGACTTCATTCCCGCTGCCGAGGCCAGCGGTCTCATCATCGAGGTGGGAGATCTGGTCCTGCGCACGGCCTGCGCGCAGAGGCAGGGCTGGGCGGCTGAGCACGCCAGTCACGACCTCGCCCTCAGTGTGAATCTCTCGCCTCGACAGCTTCTCCATCCTGGTTTCGCAGACGCCGTGGCGGCGGTGCTCCGCGAGACGGGAGTGCCTCCCGCACGGCTCACTCTGGAGATCACTGAGGGGCTGTTCGTCGACAAGACGCCGGCGACGCTCAGACAGTTGAAGGGACTCAAGGATCTCGGCGTCCGCCTCGCCATCGACGACTTCGGAACCGGGTTCGCCTCGCTGGCGGAGCTGAAGGATCTCCCCGTCGACGCCCTCAAGATCCCCAAGTCATTCATCGACAGGGTGGCCACCGATCCCCGCGAGCGAGCCTTCCTCGCCGGCATCATCGGGCTGGGGCGCACTCTCGACCTGCGCCTCGCCGCGGTCGGCGTGGAGAGGGAGGAGCAGAGCGCGGAGCTGAAGCTTCTCCGCTGCGACGAGGTCCAAGGTTTCCATTACGCCGCGCCGCTCAGCGCCGAGGGGATCTCGGCCCTTCTCGCGGAGCAGGAGAGCGGGGGAGGGGCTGGCAGGACAGCGCTGCCGCCTTCGGCCTCCGGCTCCGCCTCCGCCGTGGCAGCACCGTCCCGCCTCGCGGGGCGGCCCCGGTCACCGGCATCTGATGGAGCCGTCTCCGGTGCCACATGAGAGCGCCGAAGCTCGAGAGTGGCGCGCCGCCCACGGGGTTGGGTCAGCCGCTGTGGAGCCCCGCCAGCTCCCGGTGGGCATCCTCCCTGGTCCGCTCATCCGCGGGGGCGCCGACCAGCGGTCCGCGGGCGTAGAGGCCGAGGATGCCTTCCTCCAACCAGATGAAGCGGTCGTCGAGCACCTGCTGGGCCATCCGCTAGCGCTGACCATCGGCGTTGTGGCTCAGCTCATGGAAGAGGCGCTCGATGCGCTGCCGGGCGCTGATGCAGAAGAGATCGGCGAGAGCGAGGCGAGGATGGCGCCGGCGAGGGCCCGCGCTGATGCGGCGGAGAGCTCGACGGCGATCCGTGCCGATGGGCCGGCCTGGGGGTTGTTGAAGTCGATGTTCAGGGTGTGCTCGGCCGCGGTGTGCTGCGGGTGATCGAAATACACGTTGGCCTCGGTGAGGCGGAACCAGGCGACCGTCCCCTTCCCGCTGCCCGAGACGCGCAGGCGCTCGGTGCGGTACGTGCACATGGCGCTCAGCCCTCGAGGTGCCGGCCGAAGAATCGCCAGATCTCCGCCCATCCCTGCTGCGCCGCGTCGAGGCGGTAGCTGGGACGGTCGACGGCGAAGAAGGCATGGCCGGCACCGTCGTAGGTGTGGAATTCATGCTCCTTGCCGAGACGGGTGAGCTCAGCGTCGAGCTCGCGCACGTGGTCAGGAGAGGGGAAGCGATCCTCGGCGCCAAAGAGACCGAGCACGGGACAGGAGAGCGTCCCGGCGATGCCCAGAAGGGGGGTCACCTTGGTCGGCGCCTCCGCAGGCGGTGTGCCGACGATGAACGCGCCGTAGCAGACGACGCAGGCATCGAGCTCCAGCCGGCAGGCGGCGAGAAACGACTGCCGTCCCCCGGAGCAGTACCCGATCACCCCGACCTTTCCGTTGCAGGTGGCGAGCCCCCGAAGATGGCGGGCCGCGGCGTCGACATCCCCGACCAGCCGGTCGTCGGGAACTCCACCGGCGGCGCGGGCGGCGGCGGCCGCGTCCTCCCAGGTTGCCGTGCCCGCGCCCTCGCGGAAGTGGAGATTGGGGCACATGGCCGCGTAGCCATGGGCCGCGAAGCGGCGCACGATCTCCTTGGTGGCGGGATCGAACCCGGGCATGTGGTGGATCACCACGACGCCGCCGACGGGCCCTTCACCCATCGGTTGGGCAAGGTAGGCCTCGATCTCGTCGTCTCCGTGGCCCCGGATCCGGATCGGCTCAGCAGTCAGGGCATCGGCGACGTGCCTCATGCGAATCCTCCATTGGTGCGGGGGCGCGATCCGCCACTCTTCAGCGCCAGGTTCAGGGAGAAGGATGGGCCTTCCGGCAGTCAGAGCAGGTGCCGACGAGCTCGAAGCGGTGGTCGCCGACCAGGAAGCTATCGCCGGCGGCGGCATCGATGGCCTCGCGGAGCGCCCTCTCGAGACGCGGCGAGGGGGTGATGTCGCTCACCCGTCCGCAGACTTCGCAGATGAGGTGGTGATGATGGCCGGAGAGATCCTCGGCGAGCTCGAAGCGACCGTGGTCACCGCTTCCCGTCAGGCGGCGTACCGCCCCCGCCTCGGCAAGGGCGGCGAGGGTTCGGTAGGCGGTGCTCTGGGAGAGCCCGGGGTTGCCGCCCAGGATCTCCGGCATGGTGAGGGGCCGGCCGGCGCCGCCGAGAGTGTCGACAACCTGCCGGCGCTGCGTCGTGTAGCGCTGGCCGCAGCGCCCCAGGAGCAATGCGACCTCGCGGTGGACGGTGGCGTCGGCGGTCATGGGACGGCGGTCGCCGCCGAGAGCGCCGGCCCGGCCACCCGCCCCGGGCCCCGGGAGGGGGCGGGCCGTGGGGGAAGCTCCGCTACGACTGCGCCGTTCACGGGACTCAGCGTACTCGGTCGGCTGGGCTTCGCCCGAGATCACGGAGGTGGGGGGGTGGGCAGCTTGCATGTGAGAATGATTCTCATTATTATAGGTGGTGATGAACCGAAACGCACGACCGACAGGGCGGTTTGGCCTCCTCGGAAGTTGGGCCGCGGTTGGCCTCGGAGCGGCGTTCCTCGCGGCTTCGGGCGGCCTGTCCGCGGGCTGTGGCGCCGACGCCAGGACGTCGGGCATCCGGGCGGTGGCCGCGGAGAACGAGTACGCGGACGTCGTCGCCCAGATCGGCGGGGGGTACGTGTCCGTGACCCCGATCGAGACCAACCCCAACGCCGACCCGCACAGCTTCGAGGCGAGCGCGTCGGTCGCCCGCAGCCTGGCCAGCGCCCAGCTCGTGGTCCAGAACGGGCTGGGTTACGACTCCTGGATGAACCAGATCGAGGCTGCCAACCCGAGCTCCAGCCGGAGGATCGTGGATGTCCAGAAGGTCCTTGGCCTTGCCCCCGGCACCCCGAACCCCCACCTCTGGTACGACCCCGGGACCATGCCGAAGGTGGCCGCTGCCGTCGCCTCCGACTTGGCCGTGCTCGTCCCCGCCCACACCGGCCGCTTCCGCGCCAACCTCAGCACCTTCGACGCTTCGCTGGGCGGCTGGCGGTCGGCGATCGCGAACCTGAAGTCGAGCTTCGCGGGCAGCGCCGTGGCCGTCACGGAGCCGGTTGCCGATGACCTCATCAGGGCGGCGGAACTCGTCAACGTCACTCCCTGGGCGTTCCAGGCGGATGTCATGAATGGTGTCGACCCCTCGGCGCAGGACGTGAGCGCCCTCGAGGCGGCGCTCAGCGGTCATCGCGTCAGGGCCCTCCTCTACAACCGGCAGGTCACAGACTCGCTCACCCAGTCACTTCTCCAACTCGCCGGCCAGCACGGGGTCCCGGTGGTCGCCGTCTACGAGACCATGCCGGCGCCCGGATATCACTATCAGTCGTGGATGGTGGCCGAAACGCAGGCGATCCAACGCGCTCTCGCCAACGGGCGCTCGACGACACGGCTGTGAGCGCGCTCCGTCCCAGCGAGGCGGTGGAGCGGGACTCCGCATCGGCGACGCAACCGGTCCTCGCCGCCGAGAGCGTCACCGTCTCCCTCTCCGGCCGCCGCGTCCTCGACCGGGTGAGCTTCACGCTCGGTGCCGGTGAGCTGACCGGCCTCATCGGCTCCAACGGCGCGGGCAAGACAACCCTCTTCCGGGCCATCCTCGGTCTTCAGGCGGTGGGGGAGGGACGCATCGTGATCGAGGGCCGCCCGTGTGCCCGAGGGGGAGCGAGGATCGGCTACGTCCCCCAGAAGATCTCGCTCGACCCCGACATACCGCTCCGGGCCCGGGACGTGGTGGCGCTCGGCATCGACGGTCATCGTCTCGGCTTCAGTCTCGGAGGCCGGCGGCGCAGCGCCGTCGTCGATGCCACGCTGCGGGCGGTGGGCGGCGAGCGCTTCGCCAACTCCCGGGTCGGGACACTCTCCGGCGGCGAGCAGCAGCGCGTTCTCATCGCCCATGCGCTGGCGAGCAGTCCCTGTCTCCTCCTCCTCGACGAGCCGCTCGCCAACCTGGACATCCGCGCCGAGCGTGAGGTTGCCGCGCTCCTCGGGCGCATCGCGCACGAGCAGGGGGTAGCGGTCCTCATCTCCGCCCATGACATGAATCCGCTGCTCCCAGTGATGGATCGCATCGTGTACCTGGCCGGCGGACGCGCGGCCAGCGGAACGACCGACGAGGTGGTCCGTCCTGAGGTGCTGAGCCCCCTCTATGGTCAGCACGTCGACGTCCTCCATGTCCACGATCGCATCCTCGTCGTCGCCGGAGCCGACGAGAGCCTGCCGGCGCTCGCCCGCGCCGCCGGCGTCGAGCCAGGAGCGGTGCGCGCGCGGTGAGATCACTGCTCGGTCTGGTCGTCGCCCCCGGCTTCCTCGCCAACTCATCGGTGCGGACCGCGCTCCTGGCGGGGGCCGTCGCCGCGCTCGTCGCCGGGGCGGTTGGCATCTTCACCGTGATCCGCGGAGAGGCGTTCGCCGGCCATGCCACCGGCGAGGTGGCGTCGACGGGCGGCTCCGCGGCGGTGTTCGGGGGCATCGATCCCCTGTTCGGCTACCTCGGGATTGCCGTCGCCGTTGGCGCGGCCATCGAAGCCATCGGCGTGCAGCGGGTCCGGGCTCGCGACCTCGCCACCGGGCTGGTCCTCGGCGCGGGCCTCGGTGTCGCGGCGCTCTTCCTCTACCTCGACGCCACGAACTCGAGCGCGACCGGCACGACGGCGACGATTCTCTTCGGTTCTCTCTTTGCCGTCAGCGCCTCCGAGCTGCCCACCATCCTCGGCCTCGGGGTGGCCGCCCTCGCCATCCTCGTCGCCGGCTACCGCATGCTTCTCCTCAGCGCCCTGAGCCCCGAGCTCGCGGCGGCGCGTGGCGTGCGAGTCCGGCTGGTGAGCCTCGCCTACCTCGTCGCTCTGGCTGCCGCGGTCTCGCTTGCGGCCGAAACGGTCGGTGCCATCCTGGCCACCGCCCTGCTCATCGGACCCCCGGCCGCGGCTCTTCGCGTCACCAACCGACCGTTCCTCGCGGTGGCCATCGCGGCCCTCATCGGGATCGTCTCCGTGTGGCTCGGCATCCTCCTGGCCTACGACAGCTATTACTGGCCGCCGCTGGGGAAGAGCTGGCCGCCCAGCTTCTTCATCGTCGCCCTCGTCTTCGCCTTCAATGTCGGCAGCGCGGGGATGGCCAGGCTGTGGGGCCGTGCCGCGCGCCGGCTGCTGGGGGAGGTGGTGCCGGGATGACGGCGACGACCTGGGTCGCCGCCAGCATCGTCGCCGTCGTGGCTGGGATGGTCGGCTTCTTCATCGTGCTGCGCGGGTCGGCCTTCGTCGCTCACGCCATCCCCCACGGCTCCTTCGGGGGCGCCGCCGGTGCCGCGCTGCTCGCCGGCGTCGACGGCACCATCCTCGGCGTCAACGCCACCATCGTCGGCCTCTTCGTGTTCGCTGTCGCGGGAGCGGTCGGCATCGGCTGGCTGGGGCGGCGCAGCCGCCATGACGTCGCCACCGCGCTGACCCTGGTCCTCATGCTGGGCATCGGCGCGCTCTTCCTCTCCTGGAGCTCGCAGTACGAGGAGGCGGTCTACTCGCTCCTCTTCGGGGAGGTCTTCGGGGTGGCGGCCGGCGCTCTCCTTCCCATCGCCATCCTCGGTGCCCTGAGCGTTGCAGCGATGGCCGTCGTCTTCCGCCCCCTCCTCCTCAGCTCGCTGGCACCCGAGGTGGCGCAGGCCCGCGGCATCCGCCTCGCCGTGGTGGAGACGGCCTTTCTCCTCGTCGTGGCCCTGGCGACGACGATGACCGTGCCAGTGGTGGGGGCGCTCCTCATGTTTAGTCTGATGGTGGGGCCGCCGGCCGCAGCACGCTTCGTGACGGCCCGTCCGCAGGTCGCGGTGCTCGTCTCCGCGGGCATCGCGCTCGTTCTCGTGTGGGCGGGGTTGCTCCTCGCCGACCTCACCAACTGGCCGCTCGGCCTCTTCGTCGGTGTCGGCGGAGCCGCCTGCTACGTGGCCGGTCGGGTGTGGGTGGCCAGGCCATGGCCGAAGCCCCGAGCCTCAGCTGCCTTGGGCGCGCCTTCCTTGGGGTAGGCGCGCACCGTCGGGCGCGCCGAAGGGGGCGTGAGCCCCCTTGCGCCGAAGGGGGCGTGAGCCCCCTTGTGCCGAAGGGGGCGTGAGCCCCCTTGTGCCGAAGGGGGCGAGGCCCCCCTAGAAGAGGGCGGAGGCCAGTTCCGCGCGCAGCGGTGCGAGGCCGGGATCCGCGGCGATGGCCCCGACCACGACGCGGCGCAGCTGCGATCGCTGCGGTTCGCCGTGCTCCCGGAGGGCGGCGATGAGCTGACGGACGCCGCCCGCGTTGTGGCCGTCACGGAGGAGAGTGGTGAGCCGAGGGTCGCTGCCGCGCAGGAGCTCGATGCGGGCCACCATGCCGTCGCTCACCGGATCCTGGGGAGCTTCGGCGAGGACGTTCGCCGCCTCATCGAGGCGCTGCGTCGCCACGAGCATCGAGCCGAGAGCGCGGCGGGCGAGCAGATTGTCGGGCTCCCGATCCAGCAGGGCGCGCAGGCCGCTCTCGTCGCCGGGGAGGTCGGCGGGGGGAGAGGGGGGTGCCAGGCCCTCCAGGAAGCGCTCCACCTGCGTGCGGGGTTGGAGCCCGAGGAACTCGGCGGCGACCTGCCCGTCGCGGAAGCCCTTCACCGCGGGGATGCCGCGGATGCCGAAGCGCTGGGCTGTGACGGGGTTGGCGTCGACGTCGAGCTTGGCCAGGGTGACCCCGCCGTGGCGCCGCACCGCCTCCTCGAGGATCGGGCCGAGGCTGCGGCATGGTCCGCACCAGGCCGCCCAGAAGTCGACCACCACCGGGCGCTGGTGCGACGCGGCCACCACCTCACGATCAAAGCTACTGTCGGTGACATCGATCAGCGTTGCCACGCTCATCGGCCGATTGTCGCAGAGGGGCGGCGGATCACCGATCGAGGGCGGCAACGTTCTCTGCGACCTCGGGCTCGACCTCCGCGGCCGGCACCGGCCCCATTCCGCCCGGGTCGACGTAGCGTCCTCCCCGGCTCCAGGATGCCGCGGCGGCGATGAGGCAGCCGGCGAGCGAGAAGTCGAAGGCGACGTGGAGGCCGGCGCCGAAGGGTCCGCTGATGAGACTGGGGAAGAAGCTCCGGCTGGTGATGGTGTGCACCGTGGTGGGGGAGAGGACGCCGAGGGCGCCGGATTGGTACAGATGTCCCAGCGTGTTGTAGCCGAGGAAGGCGGCGAAGAGGGAGTTGACGGGGGGCAGTTGCGCCGCTCGGTGAGCGGCCGCCGCAGGCACGCCGGCGTGAACCAATCCGTGCTCCATCGCACCGGGCAGGCTGCCGGACAGACCGATGATGACGAGGGTGAAGAAGATGCCGATGCTCAGCACCTGGGCGGAGTTCTGGAAGGTGGCGTTCATCCCCGCTCCCGCCCCCCGGTGCCGGGCCGGCAGGCTGTTCATGACCCCGGCGCGGTTGGGGGCGGCGAAAGCCCCCATGGAGAGTCCGTTCATGAACAGGATGAGCGCGAACTGCCAGTACGGGAAGTCGAGGGGAAGGAGCTCGAGGAGGGCGAAGCTGACCGCCGCGCCGATCATCCCGCCGGTCGCAAAGGGGCGCGACCCGAAGCGATCGCTGAGGATGCCGGAGAGAGGACCGGCGAGGAGGAAGCCGCCGGTGAGAGGGAGCATGGCGATGCCCGCCCAGAGCGGCGTGGAGGCGAAGCTGTAGCCGTGCTCGGGCAGCCAGATGCCCTGCAGCCAGATGACGAGCATGAACATGAGGCCGCCCCGAGCCACCGCCGAGAGGAAGCTGGAGAGCACGCCGGCGGTGAAGGCACGGATGCGGAAGAGCGCGAGGCGGAACATCGGCTCGGCAACGCGTGTCTCGATGAGCGCGAAGGCCAGGAGGAGGGCCACCCCGGCGGCCAGCTCGCCGTCCACGACGAGACTGGTCCAGCCCATGCTGCTCCGGCCCGCGGGCTGGATGCCGTAGGTGATGCCGATCATCACCAGCACGAGCCCCACCGCGAAGGTGATGTTGCCCGCCCAGTCGATACGCGCGCGATGGGGGATGCTGATCTCGTGAAGCATGAAGTACGCCCAGAGCGTTCCCGCCAGGCCGAAGGGGACGGAGACGAGGAACACGAGGCGCCAGTCGATGGGGCCGAGCACGCCGCCCAGGACGAGGCCGATGAACGAGCCGCTGATGCCGGCGACGTTGTTGATACCGAGGGCCAGGCCGCGCTGGTTGGTGGGGAAGGCGTCGGTCAGGATAGCCGCGGAGTTGGCCACGATGAAGGCTGCGCCCACGCCCTGCACAACGCGCATGAGAACAAGGTAGATGGCGCCTGCCGGGCCGACCATCCAGGTGACGGTGAGGAGGAGCGATGACACGGTGTAGACAGCGAAGCCCAGGTTGTACATGCGCACTCGCCCGTGCAGGTCTCCGAGCCGGCCGAGGCTCACCACGAGCACGCTGCTCACCACCAGGAAGCTGAGGATCATCCAGAGCAGGTAGAAGCTGTTGCCCGGCTGCAGCGGATCGAGGTTGATGCCCCGGAAGATGTCGGGCAGGGCGATCAGCATGATCGTCGAGTTCGATCGTCGCCATCACGACACCGAGGGTGGTGTTGGCGAGCGCCACCCACTTGTACCGGCTCGGATGCGGCCCCGGCTCCGTGGCCGGAGTGGGGTGGGCGCGGGCGGGCGATCCGGAGGGCATGCTTCCTCCAGGGTACACAGGGAGATGCGGAGGCCAGTCCGGGCGACCCTAGGGGCCGACAGAAGCCCGAGGAGGGTGGTGATCCCGGGGTCGTCGAAGGCGTCGGCCGGTCACGCGTGGCCGGCTGGTAGGGTGGGACGGTCCGCCCGCCCACCTGTCGAGGTCCAGAGCGATGCAGCTGCGCATCTTCACGGAGCCGCACGTCGGCGCCACCTACGCCGACATCCTGAGAGCAGCGCGGGCCGCGGAGCAGGGGGGCTTCGACGGCTTCTTCCGGTCGGACCATTACCTGTGGGGGGCGGGTGGCGGAGAGCCGGGGCCGACTGACGCCTGGATCACTCTCGCCGGGCTCGCCCGCGAGACCCAGCGCGTCCGCATTGGGACGCTGCTCAGCGCCGCCACCTTCCGTCTCCCCGGTCCGCTGGCCATCGCCGCCGCCCAGGTCGACATCATGAGCGGCGGTCGACTCGAGCTGGGCTTGGGAGCGGCGTGGTTCGAGAGGGAGCACCGCGCCTACGGCATTCCGTTTCCTTCCCGCGGTGAGCGTATGGATCGGCTGGAGGAGCAGCTGCAGGTGATCCGCGGCCTCTGGACGACGCCCCTCGGCGAGCGGTTCTCCTTCCCGGGCCGTCACTACCAGATCGACGATTCACCGGGCCTGCCCAAGCCTCGGCAGTCGCCGCATCCGCCCATCATCGTGGGCGGGCTCGGCCCGCGTCGCACGCCGCTGCTGGCGGCTCGCTACGCGGACGAGTACAACGCTCCATTCACCTCCCCCGACACCTGCCACGCTCAGTACCAGCGCGTCCGGGAAGCCTGCGCCGCGACCGGCCGCAGCCCGGACGCCGTCGTGTACTCCGCGGCGGTCACGGTCTGCTGCGGCCGGGATCGCGCCGAGGTGCGGCGTCGGGCCACGGCCATCGGTCGCAACGTGGACGACTTCGGTGAGGGTGGCGTCGCCGGGACGCCCGACGAAGTGATCCGGGGCCTCGAGCGGTACCGTGAGGCGGGTGCCTTGCGCCTCTACCTCCAGCTGATCGACCTGCGCGACATCACCCACATCGAGCTGCTGGCGACGGAGGTGCAACCTCACCTACAAGACACGGCGCGCGGCCTGGCCTGAACTGAAGACGCGCAGAGGGGAGAACCCTGGGAGATCTCTCCGTCGGTCCAGCGATGAGTTCCCCGTTCCCTTCTGTCGTATCTCACAAGGCCCGACCCGAACGCTCCAGGAGGAGGTGGTTCCATGAGGCTGGATAAGCGGTTCACCGCCACCCTGCAGAAGAGCCCCAACCGGGGTGGCTGGACCTACGTTGTCATGCCTGACTCGGCGGAGTACTTTGGGACCCGAGGGCTGGTGAAGGTCCGGGGTACGGTGGACGGTCAGCCATTCCGCAGCTCGTTCATGGCACTTGGCGATGGCACCCACAAGCTGCCCATCAAGGCCGACCTGCAAGGAGCGATCGGCAAGCGCCCCGGTGACGCGGTCAGCATCCACCTGGAGGAGCGTCTCCCGCGCTGAGGGGCACGGCCGGGTCGCCGTGTGATGCCTGGAGGTTGGCTCGTCTGGCTGACCATGTTTGGCCACGTTGGCCTGATGCTCGCTGACTTCAACGGCGCCAGTTTCCTGAGATACCAGCTGAGCATCAGCTCCATGCTGATGTCAGCGGGCTTCGCCCTCTCCACGTTCTGCTACGTCGGCGTGCTGAGCCTGGCCGGCTGAGAAGCGGCAGCGCCAGACAGGCCGCCTGCGCTGTGGCGTCAAACTCATGATAATGCATATTATCATGAACTTGAGATTGGGAAGGGGACGGGAGGTGCCCCTCCTTCGAGGCGCTGGCCGGAGCCTTCCCGCCTCGAGGGCGCGCCCATTCGGCGGGCAGCGTTTCCGGGGCGTCCGCGCTTCTCCGCTCATAGGAGACGGACCACCTCCTCGGCGCAGCCCCAGCACAGGGTGACGCCGGACCCGCCGTGCCCGTAGTTGTGGATCACCGTGGCGGCCCCGGCCGTCTCCCGCTCCAGGCGCACCTGGTCGCGTCCCGGGCGCAGCCCGACCTGATGCTCGAGGACGCGAGCCCCTTGCAAGGCGGGGACGAGCGCGCTGCAGCGGCGGAGGATGCTGGCGGCGGTGGCGGGATCGGGCTCGAGCCCCCACTCCCCCCTCTGCGCCGTCCCGCCGAGGATGCAGTCATCGCGCCGCGGGTGGATGTACGTCCGTCCCTCGGGGTGCCCCTCGTCGCGCAGCGAGAGGCTGAGGCCCGGGTTGGCGACCCGAACCAGCTGGCCGCGGATGGGGAACAGGCCGTCATCGCCGGCGAGCTCGCGTGCGCCGAGGCCGGAGCAGTTCACCAGGACGGATGCCTCCCCTCCGGCCTCGTCGAGGGAGTTGACGTGGCGGCGGCTGAGGCTGCCGCCGAGGTCACGCACCCGCTCGGCGAGCAGCGCCAGGTATTGGGGCATGAAGGCCTGCGGCGCCGTGAAGCGGAGGCCGTGTGCGTACCCCGGGGGCAGATCCTCGGGCGCGGCGGCCACGACCGGACCGGGCAGGGCGTCGATCCACCAGGGACGCCCGGGATCCTCGCGGTAGAGCATGAGGCACTCCCGCATCACCACCGGGGAGTCGGACCTCGAAGTTTCGGTGGCCAGGACCTCGAAGGTCCGCGCGCCCCAGCCGGCGCTCCGTGCCCCTGCCTCCACGGCGTGCGGGAACCATGTCCCCGGAGCGAGGAAGGAGGGGGTCGTCTCCACCTCCCGGTCAAAGACGACTTGCACCGGGCGTCCGGACTCGAGGATCCTGATGGCGCTGGTCAGGCCGATAACACCGGCGCCGACGACCAGGACATCGGCACCGCTGCGAGGGGCGGCCCTCACGCCCACTTGATCTCCCGGCCCACACCCCGAGCCCGCGCCGCTCGCACCGCGAGGTGAGCGGCGGCGGCATCCTGGGCGGCGATGCCCACCGATTTGTAGAGGGTGACCTCGTCGCCGGAGGTGCGCCCGGGGCGCACCCCCGCGACCACCTCGCCGATCTCGGTGAGGTCATCCCGTGCGATGCGTCCCTCGCCCATGGGGATGCGCAGGTCGTGGCACCCACCCGGCGGTGGCGCCAGGGCTGCGTCGCGGGACTCGACAAAGACCCTGGACCCGGAAACGGTCGCGAAGTCCACCTCCCGGCCCTCCTGATTCAGGCCGACGGAGGAGACGTGCACCCCGGGCGCGAGGTTCTCGCGTCGGACCACCGGCTCGGCGGAATGGGTGGTGGCACAGATCACGTCGGCGCCCCGGCACGCGGCTTCGATGCTCTCCGTCGCGACCACCTCGCGACCGAGCTCATCGGAGAGCAGGACGGCGAGGGCCGTCGCCCGGCCGCGATCGCGGCCGGCGATCCGGATCGCGGTGAAGTCTCGGACCCGGCTTACGGCGTGCGCGTGAGAGCGGGCCTGCACCCCGGTGCCGATGATCGCCAGGACCGACGCGTCACCCCGAGCGCAGAGGTCTGCCGCAAGCGCGGACCCGGCCGCGGTGCGCGCCGCGGTGATCGAGGTGCCGTCGACCAGCGCGACCGGCTCCCCGGTGGCGGAGTCGAAGACGACGACCACCGCTTGGTGCGTCGGCAGGCCCAGGTCAGCGTTGCCCGGGAAGACGCTCACCAGCTTGGCGGCGAGGCTGCTCAGCCCGGGAAGGTGGGCGGGCATGGCGGCAAGGAGCCCGTTGCGCTCGGGGACGAGAGCAGCGATCCGGGTGGGCATCGAGGCTCTACCCGCGCTGACCTCGACCATCGCCGCCGCCATCGCGTCCCGCAGCTCGTCGGGGTCGAGGAGGCTCGCCGTCTCGGCCGGGGTGAGGAGGAGCACGGTGGCGAGTGTGGGGCTCAGCTGGATCAGCCGACGGTGAGCACGATCTTGCCCAGCTTGCCTCCGGCCAGCAAGCGCGCGTACGCGTCGGCGGCCGCTGCGAGGTCATAGGTCGCGGCGACCGGCACTGTGATCCGGCCCTCGGCAAGGAGGGGAAGCACCTCGGCCTCGACCCGGGAAACCGCTCTCCCCCGCTCCTCCGACGACCTTGGTCGCAGCGTCGACCCCAGTAGCCGTGCCCGCCTGCCCATGAGCTGCCGGAGGTCGACGTGGACCTGCGCTCCGGCTCCGATGCCGATCACCGAGATCCGACCGCCAATCGCCAGGGCGTCGAGGTTGGCCGGGAAGTTCACTGCTCCAACCAGCTCGAGGATGACGTCGAAGGGCCCGGCGGCCGCTGTGTCCGCGGGGTCGATGACCTCGGCGCCCAGCTCTGCCACGGTATCGCGCAGCCGCTCATTGCGAACGCTGGCCGTCACCCTCGCGCCCAGGGCGGCACCGAGCTGGACAGCGGCTGTGCCGACGCCTCCGGCGGCGCCGTGGACGAGAAGGCGCTCGCCGCTCCGGAGTCCGCACTGGGTCATCAGGGCATCATGGGCGGTGACGAACACCTCGGGGAAACCTCCGGCCTGGGGCCACTCGACGGTCGTTGGCACGGGCATGGTCTCCCGCTCGTCGACCACAGCCAGCTCCGCCTGCCCACCGCCCCGCACCAGGGCCATGACCCGATCTCCGGGACGGTACCGCTCCGTCCCCGCGCCGGCGGCGACCACCTCCCCCGCGAGCTCCAGCCCAGGGATGTCCGAGGGCACCCCGGCTGGCGCCGGGTAGAGCCCCTGAACCTGCATGGGGTCCGCGCCATTGATGCCCGCGGCTCTCACCCGGACCAGCAGCTGCCCCCGCCCCGGCGGCGCGGGATCGGGATGCTCGGCGATGACGATGGACCGGTCGACGATGGTCACGGCGCGCATTCCGAGACCTCATTCTCCGCTGCCGTCGCGGCTTCTGTTGCCGCAGGTTACGGTTCGCCGGACTATCCGCCCTCGCTACCATGCGCTTCCCATGAGCGACGCCAAGGCAGAGAGGTTGGCCGCCTCCACACGTTCAGCGGTCATCAGCTGGGACGACTTCGCCCGGATTGACATCCGTGTCGGGCGGATCGTGGAGGTCCTGGACTTCCCGGAGGCACGTCGCCCAGCCTGGAAGCTGCGCATCGACCTCGGACCGGAGATCGGCCTGCGATCGTCGTCGGCGCAGATCAAGAACTACACGGCGGAGGAGCTCCACGACCGGCTCGTCCTCGCCGTCGTCAACTTCCCGCCCCGTCAGATCGGGCCCTTCCGCTCCGAGGTGCTGACTCTCGGCACCTACAGCGCGGGGGAGGTCCTGCTCGTCTCGCCGGCGCCGGGCGCGCAGCCGGGTGACCGCCTCGGCTGATCAGCGCAGCTCGGTGCGCAGCTCGTGGGAGCCATCGTCTCGGGCTGCCTCGTAGTAGAGGCGATGACGCCCGCCTGGGAGGGGAACCACGGAGACGTAGCGGAGGCCACCTCTCCCGTGCGGAGAGGACGCGACCGGAGTGTCGCCCACCGGTTGGAGGCGGCTCGGGGAGGGCCCGTGGGCGAGCCCGGTCCGTTCCTCGAAGTTCTCTGCGGCACTGGCTCGGCCGTCGTACAGGGCGACCCAACCGCCCGCTTCGGCCCAGGCGGCAGTGATGCGGGTGCCTCGCTCGTCCCAGCGGCCGGCCAAGGGACGGAGGGCGTCGCCTTCGAGGTGCCAGCTCACACCATCCAGGCTTCGCGCATAGACGCTCCACATCCGGTCGGTGGCATCCGGGTCGTCGAGGGGATGAGCGCAGACCCACGCTTCCCAGCCGTCCCGGGTTTCGTGTATCACCGGGTCTTTCACGGCGGTGTGGCCGTCGCCGGGAAAGACGACTCGCGGTTGCGCCGTCCCGAGCTCCTCGGGTGTCGCCGCCTCCAGGAGCTCGATACGCCAGTGCTTGGTGCCGGGAGTTGCGCAACTGGCGTAAAGACGCCAGCGCCCCTCGGGGGTTCGGGCGATGGCTGGCCGCTCCAGGGATTCGGCGCCGAACATCTCCTTCGATACGGCCGTCACGGTGGAGAAATGGAGGTGGTCGTCGGAGCGGACGACGACGAGCTCGACCCCCCTCCCCTCCCCTTCCGGGCGGCGTGCCCGATAGGCCAGGTACATGACGTCGCCAGCGAGGAACGCGCTGGGCGCTCCGGCCCAGTTACCGGGTCCCGAACCAGGCGCGGGTACCACGAGCTCCGAGCCGCTATAGAGCGGCACGGGGAGGGTGTCTCCTGAAGTTAGGAGTCCCGAGCCGGGGGCGCCGCTCACCGGGCGCTCAGCGTGAGGTCAGGCTGAGCTCGGTTTGCGGGTCAAAGAGGTAGACGTGCTGCGGCTTGGCCGACAGCGTGACGTTATCCCCGACCTTGCAACGGGCATCCGCATCCACGATGGCGACGACGTCGCTGGCGGCGGTGGCGGCGTGGATCAGCTCGTCGCTGCCGAGAAACTCGACGACGTCGATGCCAGCTGAGAGCCGCAGCCCCGGCCCTCCGGGATCACCAACCGTGAGGTGTTCAGGGCGGAAGCCCACCGTGATGGTGTCGCGCCCGAGGTCGCGGAGGCGGGCAGCCTGCGCATCGCTGAGCGTGACCGTCACGCCCTCCGTGACCAGCTTGGCAGTGCCGTTCATCTTGAGTTTCAGATCGACGAAGTTCATCGACGGCGAGCCGATGAACCCGGCGACGAATCGGTTGCGCGGCGATTCGTAGAGCTCTTGGGGGGTGCCTGCCTGCTGCAGCAATCCCTCGCTCATCACGGCAATGCGGTCGGCCATGGTCATGGCCTCAACCTGGTCGTGGGTGACGTAGATCATGGTGGCTTCCAGGCGCTGATGCAGCCGGGCGATCTCGGCCCGGGTCTGCACGCGCAGCTTGGCGTCGAGGTTGGAGAGCGGCTCATCCATGAGGAAGGCGGCGGGCTCACGGACGATGGCCCTTCCCAGGGCGACTCGCTGGCGCTGGCCGCCGGAGAGCTGGCCCGGCTTGCGGTCCAGGAAGCGCTCCAGATCGAGGATCCGAGCCGCCTCGCGCACCGCAGTGTCGATCTTCTCCTTGGGCGTCTTGCGCAGCTGCAGCCCGAAGGCCATGTTGCTGTAGACGTTCATGTGAGGGTACAGGGCATAGCTCTGGAAGACGAGGGCGATATCGCGGTCGCGGGGTGGCAGGAAGTTGACAACCCGCTCGCCGATCCGCACCCGCCCGTCGGTGATGTCCTCCAGGCCGGCGATCATCCTGAGCGCCGTGGTCTTGCCGCATCCCGATGGACCGACAAGGCACACGAACTCGCCGTCGGCGATGTTGAGATTGAGCTTGTCGACGGCTAGCGTCGTACCGCCCTGGTAACGCTTGGTGAGATCCTCGAGGACAACTTGAGCCATGTCAATGCCTCACTTCACTGCGCCGGCGAGGACGCCTCGGACGAAGTAACGCTGGAACGAGAAGAATACGATGAGCGGAACCACTATCGAGATGATCGCTCCGGTGGCGATGATGTAATAGCTCTGAGCGAATTCGTGCAGCTGACCGTAGATGAAGACGGGAAGCGGGACATGAGTGTTGCCGCCCAGGAAGATGAGCGCGACCATCAGGTCGTTCCAGACCCAGATGAACTGGAAGATGGCCAGCGAGGCCAGCGCCGGAATCCCCAGAGGCATGACGACGCGACGGAAGAGGGTCCATTCGCCAGCGCCGTCGATGCGCCCGGCCTCCAGGAGATCCTTGGGGATCCCCGTGTAGAAGTTGCGCATCAGGAAGATCCCGAAGGGAAGCCCGAAGGCGACATGGAAGATCACCACGCCGGGGATCTGCCCGAAGACCGGGATGCCGGTCGTCGAGGTGAAGGTCTTGTAGAGCTGCGCGACCGGAACCAGGCCCACCTGCACGGGCACCACCATGAGGGCGACGCAGAGCAGGAAGGCCGGGGTGCGGCCCCGCCAGCGCCCGAAGACGAGAGAGTAGGCCGTGAGACTGGAGACGACGGCGACCAGGAGGGTGGCCGGCACGGTGATGACAATGGCGGTGATGAGCGAGTCCATCACGCTCCCCGCGGCCAGGCCGCCGGGAACCGTCGCCCCTCCTCCACCGACGATGAGATCCTGGTAGTTGGAGAGGCTGAGATGGAGGGGCCCGGTCAGCCAGTTCGTAACGTTCCACCATCCGGTGACCCCGTAGGCCGCCTCCGGGCGCAAGGAGATCACCAGCAGGCTGATGGTGGGCACCATCCAGAAGAGGGCGATGAGCGCGAGTACTGCGTTTAGTACGAGACGGGAGGGGCGCCATCCGATGGCGCGACGCCACCCGCTCCGAGCCAGCGACGGAGCAGCCACCGACGCCACAGCGCTCATCCGCGGATCCTCCTCAGATTCATGAGCATCGCAGGGATGACGAGGATGAAGAGGATCACGGCGATGGCACTGGCCACGCCGTAGTTGGAGCTGCTGCTGAAGCCCTCATTGTAGACGAGCGTGGCCAGGGTGTTGGCATCCCCTTGCGACGATCCCGGCATGGTGATGATGATGTCGAAGATCTTGATGACGTTGATGATCATGGTGACGAAGACCACGACGAGCACCGGGGCCAGCATGGGAATGGTGACGCGGCGCAGGGTCTGCCATTCCGTGGCGCCATCGATGCGTGCCGCCTCCAGCACCTCCCGGTTGAGGGCAGCAAGGCCGGCGCCGAGAACCACCATGGCGAATCCGGCCCAGATCCACAGGTAGGCGACGATCATCGAGAAGTCGACGAGAGGTACGGCGAGCAGCGCCTGGGCGGTCTGGCTGAGATGCGTCGTCGGCGTCACCGACGCTTCGTTGCCGCCCAGCCAGTTGATCCCGGTGAAGCCGGAGCTGAAGTTGCCGCTGTCGAGGCGCACGGTGTAGCTGCCCGAGGGAACGTGCGTGATGGTGAAGTCGCCGTGCAAGTCGGTGACGGCCGAGCCGACGCTGCTGCCGCTCGACGACAGCAGCGTGACGTGCAGCGCTGGCAGCCCGTCCTCGTCTGGGAACACCTGGCCCGTCTTGTTGGGATGGCTGGGCGAGAAGTCACGCCACACCAGCCCGGTCACGGCTCCGGGTACGGAGGCTGGAACCGCCGCCGGCTTGGCTCCGAGCATCTTGAGGGTCGTGACAGCAAAGCCTGAAAGGCCCAAACGAACGGTGCTTCCCGGGTGGACGCTCGCGGTACTCACGAGGCTGCCTCCGGGTCCCGCCTTGACCCCCGTGGAGACATACTGGGCCGCGGTCTGGCCGCCGGGCACCGGATATGCCCCTGGGGGGTTGAACCAGTCGCTGATGGTGATGAGGGTGGCGTTCAGCATGCCGACGTTCGGGTCGGTGTCAACCGCCGCCCGCCAGACCATGGCGGAGGCCGTCATGCTGAAGACGATGGGCATGAACATGATGGTCTTGAAAGCCGTCGACCAGCGGATCCGCTCGCTGAGGACGGCGAACACCAGCCCGATGAAGGTGACGAGGAAGGGGAAGAGCACCACCCAGATGACCTGGTTCTTGAAGGCGACGAGGATGTCGGCGGTGGAGAAGACGGCCTTGTAGTTGCCGAGTTCCACGAAGCTTGTGGAGTTGGCGTCGTAAAGGCTGTCGCGCACCGTCACCACCAGGGAGTAGACGACGATCACCAGCAGCCAGATGGCACCGGGGGCGAGGAAGGCGAGGGAGCCGAGGTGGGAGCGCCAGCCCTTGCCCGGAGGCCGGCCGGTCTGCGCTCGTTCGCCGGCGGCCGGCTCTTCGCGGGCGGCCTCGGATTCAGTCGTGGGCACGGTGACGGCTCGCTGGACCCCGGTCCAGCGCCGCCATACGACGCTCAAGCGCTCACCGTTGGCACCAAGGGCTCCGCTCCCATCGAACGCACCAACATCTCACCCTCGCGGGGGATGGTCCCCCCGTGGGCGACCGTCTCAAGATGGCGGTGTTGCCAGGAGTAGCGTGATACTAGCGCCATCCGAGCAACGTGACTAGAGCCCACGCTGCTCCCGGAAGAGGTGGAGCGGGAACGCGCTATGAGGAGATGCGGATGAAACACTCGATCGTCAGAGGTCGGCTGGTGGTTGGCGCCGCCATGGTGGGTCTCGCTGCAGCGGCCTGCGGGTCCTCGACGACGCCCAGCTCTTCAAGCTCGTCGCCTCCGTCGTCGAAGGTGGGCGGGCAGCTGAGCGTCTGGGCCGAGTGGACCTCCACCGAGCAGACCAACTTCCTGGACTTCATCGCCCCCTTCAAGAGCTCGAGCGGAACCACCGTCAACTACTCCAGCAAGGGCAGCAGCACCGACACCGCGGTCGAGGCGGCGGTCACCGGTGGAGCCCCACCGGATATCGCCTTCCTTCCCGACCCCGCGGCCATGGACGTTCTGGCCCAGAAGGGTGCCCTCAAGCCGATCAGCAGCGTCGTCGGCAGCGCGATCAACAACTTCTCGAGCGCGTGGCAGCAGCTGGGCTCCTACAACTCAACCCTCTACGGGATCTGGTACAAGGCGGCCAACAAGAACACCATCTGGTACAATCCCGCGGAGTTCGCGCAGGCGGGCATCACGTCACCGCCCACCACGTGGGAGCAGCTCGTCCAGGATGCCGGCAGCTTGCATCATGCAGGCATCCCAGCCTTCGCCCTGTGCACCGACATCGGCTGGCCGGTCGCCGACCTGTGGCAGAACATCTATCTCAAGACCGCCGGAGCGGACAACTACAACAAGCTGGCCCACCATCAGATCAAGTGGACGGACTCCACGGTCACGACCGCCTTCAACACCCTGGACCAGATCCTCAATCCCGCCTATCTCTATGGCGGGACGAAGGGCTTCACCTTCCCGAGCTGCGTGAACCAGGTCTTCCCGACCAGCGGGGCACCCAAGGCGGCGATGGTCATGGAGGCGGACTTCGTCACCGCCAGCATCCCCACCAACTACATGCCGGTGTCTGGAGTTCCGAGTAGCTGCAACACCAGCAGCTCGCCGTGCTATGGGTTCTTCCCCTTCCCGGCGCCGTCTGCGGACAGCAGCAACGCCACCGCCATCCAGGGGGCGGGCGACGTCGCCCTCATGCTCAACCCCACGGCCCAGGCGAAGGCTTTCATGAAGTTCCTGGCAGGTCCGGACGGAGCCAAGATCTGGGCTGGCAAGGGAGGCTTCACCTCGCCGAACCAGCAGGTCTCGATCAGCGCCTACCCCAACGCGGTGCTCAAGGCTGACGCCCAGAACCTGCAGCAGGCCACGGCGGCTGTGTTCAGCCTCGACGATGAGCAGAAGTGGGAGCACGACATGTGGACTGACATGCTCCACTACCTGGACAACCCCAGCAGCCTGTCGTCGATCGAATCGCAAATGGAATCGCAGGCCACGGCCGCGGGCCAATCCTGATCCTCTGACGCCATGGCCCGGGACCCCCCGTGGGCCCGGGCCATCGGCGCCTTGCGGCGCGATCGCTGCCGCCCCGACCGCGACCCGCTGCGAAGGGAACGGGGTGAAAACCCGGATGAGGGAACGTCTGGGCGCGCAGGATCGGCCACCACCGCGCATCATCACGGCGATGCCGGTTCGCGTCCCCAGGTCGCGCCGTCCCAACGCGCCGCGCCGCACTCGCCCTCCCGTCTGGGTGGACCAGGTTCCCGGTCCGGAGGAGCCTCTCCCCACCCAGGTGCAGCAGTTCCTCGACCAACTTCGCATCCAGCGCAACCGGCCGGTGACCACGATCCGCTCCTACCGGGCGGACCTCGCCAAGTTCGTGGCCTTTGTCCGCGCGCAGGGTGAGGGCGACGACCTCTGCGCCGGGCTGGACCACGCCCACCTTCGGCGCTACCAGATCGAGCTCGCCGATGTCCTCCCCAACCCACGCTCACGAGCTCGGGCGCTCGTCGCCCTGCGCCAGTTCCTCCGCTACGCGTACGACGAGGGCTGGACTGATGCCGAGCTCTCGCGCCAGGTGCTGGTGCCGCGCTACGTCGCCGGCGACCCCCACCCCATCCCCACCGAGATCGTCCCCCGGCTGCTGCGTGCCCTGCCCCGGGAAGGGCTGCGCGACCTCCGCGACCGGGCATTGATCCACTTCCTGATCGCCAGCGGTTGCCGGATCGGCGAGGCCTGCGCGCTGGACCGTGACGAGGTGCGGCCCGACGGCTTTCGGGTCCTCGGCAAAGGCGGCAAGCACCGCACCGTCTTTCTCACCGAGGACGCCTGGGTGGCGCTGCAGGACTACCTGCGAGCGCGCGGCCCCGACCCCTCCCCCGCCCTCTTCATCAGCATGGCGCGGGCGGAGATCCCCGGGGGCCGGGCGCTTCGCAGCAACCGGCTCACGACCGACGGCGCCCGACAGGCACTCCTTGCCCTGCGCCGCCGCTTCACCCGTGATCCCGAGAGCCAGCGTCTCATCGAGGGGCTGCGCAGCCCGCACGCCGCCCGGCACACGGCTGCCACCACCCTGCTGGAGGCCACGGACGGCGACGTCCGCTTGGTCCAGGAGGTGCTGGGACACGCCACCCTCGAGACCCTCCGCGTCTATACGGAGATCACCGACCGCCGCAAGCGGGCCGCCTACGCGCGGCTTGGGGACTATCTCCGGGAGGTGGGTGGCTGATCGCCGCCGTGACCTTCCCCTGCCCTTGATGGGCGGGAAGCCGCGTTGGCGTGGCGCCTGTCACGCCGTATCCCGCGCTCCCGTATCAGTGTTTGATGCTCTCGGTGGCCGCACTCTCGCAGCCCGCTGAGATGTCCGGCGCTGTCGCCGACTTCGAAGCGCGCCTTGCCCCCCTCTACGGTGACGGTGTCCGCCTCGCCTACGGGATGCTGCGCAACTCCGCCCTCGCCGAGGAGGCGGCCCAGGAGGCGGCGCTCCGCGCCTGGCGCAGCCGCGCCAACCTCCGTGCCGGCTCCGAGCTGCGCCCCTGGTTCCTGGCCATCGTCGCCAACTGCTGCCGGGATGTCCGGCGGAGCGCGTGGTGGCGTCTCGGGTCATCGCGCGCCGATTGGACCACCGAGCCTGCCGACCTCCCTCGGTCCGGCCGTGAGGAGGAGATCGCCGACCTTCGGGCCGCGTTGCGCCGCCTCTCCCATCGCGATCGTCTCGTCATCGTCCTCCGTTTCTACCTCGACCTTCCCCACGAGGAGATCGCGGCCATCACCGGCCAGAGCGTCACGGCGGTGCGGGCGCGGGTCTCCCGGGCGCTGCGCCGCCTCCGCCTCGACCTCGGCGAGGCAGAGCTCTGATGGCCCGCCTGGACGGCGCCGAATTCCGGGCCCGCATCCGGGCGGCAATCGGCGAGCCGGATGCCGCCGGGGACCTCGATCTCCAGGCCATCACCCGCAGACGGCGCTCCCGCGCTCTTCCCGGGCCCGGCGACCTCCCCGGTCCCCTGCGATTCCCGGCCCTCGCCGCTCTCGTCGCGGCGGTCGTTGCCGCCGTCGCCGTGGGAGCGGTCGTGGGGCTGCGCGATCGCACCCCGACCGCCCGCGTGCCCGCCAGCCAGCAGCCGAGCCCTCTTCCGGCTCCCAGCATCGCCGCGTTCATTCCCGCCGACGTCACGGCCATCGGCGCGGACGAGTGGTGGGTGGCCGGAAGAGAAACGAGTGGATGCTCCGGGGCGGGCTGCTCGCGCATCCTCTGGACGAGGGATGCCGGGAAGAGCTTCACCCCGATCCCCGCGCCGCCCATCGCGATCACCCATCTTCGCTTCGCCATCAACGCGCGCGACGGCTGGGCGTACGACGGCGTCGCGCCGGCGCTCTGGGTCACCCATGACGGCGGCGACACCTGGTCGATGCGCGCCTTCCCGGGCCTGGTCACCGGCCTCGAGACCTCGGGTGGGTTCGTCTACGCCATCGTCTGCCCGAAGGCCACCTCGGGGTGCCTCCTGGAGCGGAGCGCGGACGGCGATGACAGCTGGGCGCCACTCCCTCTGCCTCCTGGATCCGGCCGGTTGCGTGATGTCAACGCGTACGGGGCCGAAGTCTGGGTGCTGGCTGACCAAGGTGGTTCGACCGCCACCCGGGTGCTCCGCTCGACGGACGACGGCCTCCGCTTTTCGGCGACCTCGGTGTGCGGTCGCACCGGCGCGGGCGCCACGAGCCTCGACGCCGTCGGCCCCGCCGACCTGGTCTGGGTCATCTGCGCCGCCCCCGGGGCGGAGCACGGGCAGGCATGGCTCTCCCGGACCGGAGGGCGCAGCTTCGCTTCGATGGACGCCCCGGGGTCGGTCCCCGGGCTCTCCATCGCCGCCACCTCGACGGAACGGGCGGTGGTGGCGGGCTCTGACCTCGAGCTGACGACCGACGGTGGCACCTCCTTCCGCTCGGTCCTCGGCACCGGAGCGCACTGGACCCTGGTTGGCTTCACCACCACCACGGCGGGCTTCGTGCTCGCTGACACGAAGGGCGGCGACTGGTCGCTGTGGCGCACCGACGACGGCGGCGCCGACTGGCGCGAGGTCAGCCTCTCGTAGCGGCTTGCCGGGTGGCCCCACGAAGGGTGGCGCGGCCCCGCTCCGCTCCCGTCGCGGCCGGGCGGGGCGCCAGGCCGTGCTGATCGAGCCAGGATTGGACCTCGCCCAGGAAGCGGTCGGGTACCTCGAGCATGGGGATGTGCCCGGCGTCCTCGATGACGCGGATGGTCCAGTCAGGACGGCGCCGGCCGAGGGTGCGAGCCGCTTCGACGTGGACCAGCCGGTCCCGCTCTCCATGGATCACCAGGGTGGGGCTGGTGACGCGGGCCACGAGCCGCTGAGCGGGGGCGTCGGCGAGATGGATGAGGGCGATGGATCGCGCGGAGTTGAGGAAGCTGCGGTCGTTCTCTGTGCGGCCGGCCTGGCGCCGCCTCTCCAGGGCGACGTGCGCCTGGCTCGCCTCCTCCGAGATCCGCCCGGGGTCGACGGTGCAGAGGGCAAAGGCGCCGGCAACCACCTCCTCGGGAGTGTGCCGGTCGAGGTAGCGGCCCAGCAGGCGGCGGCCGAGCGGCGGGACGCTGTAGGCGGCGAAGGCCGCGGTGATCAAGCGGTCAGGCCGGCTGCGCCAGGGGACGGGCACCGCCGCGTCGACGAGGATGAGGCCGGCGACGTTCTCGGGGTGGAGGCCGGCCTCGGCGAGAGCGACCAGCCCCCCCATGGAGTTGCCCACGAGGACGATGGGGCGGGCAGCGGTGCGAGCCAGGAGGCGGTGCAGAAGCTGTCGCTGGGCCCTCACTCCGGTGTCCCGTCCCGCTGTGGGAGTGAGACCGAAGCCGGCCAGGTCAGGGGCGAGCACCGCCCCCCGCTCGGCGAGCCGGGGAGCCACCAGCATCCAGTTGAGGTGTGAGCCGGCGAGGCCGTGGACGAGGACAAAGGCCGGCTCCCCCTCCCCCCACCGCGCGACGTGCACCGGACCGCCGAGGTCGATGGTGGTCGAGCGGAGGGTGGCCTCCTGCCCGTGGGTGGGGGCGCGTTCCGCTATCGGCATCCTGCTTTGGATCGTACGGCGGGAGGCGAGGCGACCGGAGCCGGCCGGCGGATCAGGCCTCCGGGACCCACACATTGCCGAGAAACTGAACGGGGCCGCGAAAGTCCGCCTTCCAGGCGGCGATCAGCTCGGCGGCGATGGGCGGATGCAGCTCGAGAGCGCCGAGCTCCGCGGGCGTCACCCAGCGCGTGCCGACGATGGCCGGGTCGGTGGAGTGCCCCTCGGCGCCCGGAATGCGGGCTTCTGCCGAGCCCGGTGCGGTGGCAAAGACGAGGTTGACGAGGTGGCGTCCGGGCGCGATCGCCTCGCAGACGATGACGAGGCGGCCGATCTCAGCCACGAGCCCCGTCTCTTCGCGGAGCTCGCGCCGCGCGGCGGCCACGAGGGTTTCGCCCTCCTCCACTCCACCACCGGGGAGGAGCCAGCGCCGGCCACTGGGGCGGCGGTGGGCCACGACGAGAAGCCGGGCGCCATCGCTGACGCAGACTGCGACCCGGACCCGCGGCTCCACGGCGGGGATTATCGGAGAGCTTGACGGCGAACGCCTGTTTGGCGTACGCTTGTGCGCAAAGGGAACGGACGTTCCCAGCAGCAGCTCCCCCCTCTACCGGCCGCCCATCTCGACCGCGGGATGGGCGGCCATCCAGGAACTCGCATGATCGCCGATTACGCCCCCCCACTCCGAACCGTACGAACCAGGCCCCCACGCCTTGCGAGATGGGTCCTCGCGGGAGCCGCAGTGGTGCTGGCCGTTCGCGCGGGGATCGGCACTGGGCCGGCCGCCATTGCGCCGGCCGGCGCTCGGACCGTCGTCGTTGCGCCCGGTCAGTCGCTGTGGGGTATCGCCGAGCAGCAGCTGCCCGGGGACGATCCCCGCGTCGCCATCGACGAGATCAGCCAGCTGAACAGCCTGCACTCGGCCATGCTTCAGCCCGGAGAGGTGCTGCTCCTCCCTGCGCACTGAGCGGGAGTGCACGCACAACGCCTGTCCCCATCGTGTCACCGGTCATCCACCTGCTGCGGTGCCCCGGGGCGCACGCTCGGCATCGCGGGGTCACGATGTGGAGGCGCCCACCGGCTGCCGGCTCGCGCTAGCGTGGTCCGGAGGCGCCCAATGGTTGCCGGCTCGCGCTAGCGTGGTCCGGGGGATCCCACCGGCTCTCGAGGGGCGACGATCGGAGGCCGGCGCGGCACCGGTTCCGGCCGTACCCGGCCGCGCTCCATGGCCCGGTACCAGGCCGGCTCCCCCGGCGGTGGCGGCACCGGCTCGTGCTGTGGCCAGCCCCCTCCGCCACCGTCGTCGCCGTCGGACCCTGGGTTCATGACCCGCACGAAGATCACGGAGAAGGCGGTGAAGAGGGCGATCTTGCTGAGGATGGCGAGGCACGCGCCGGCCAGCTGCTGATCCGTCCGCGCGCTCATGAGGATGTGTGGGGCGGTGACATACACGGTGTAGACCACCTCCTTGGTCATGGCGAGGAGCAGGCCCGCGAAGGTCTGGGGGATGGTGGCCAGCAGGATGTAGCCCAGCTTGCCGAGCGGTGAAAGGAGGCAGGTCCGGCCGGCGGGGCTGACGATGGGCCACCAGAAGGCCATCGAGGCGGCCAGGAGGGCGAGGAGGCTGAGGTCGAAGAGCCACCAATGCGCAGCCTCGGCGTCATATGCGGCAGTCCAGTGGCTGACGAAGAACACGGCGTTGACGGTGATGAGGGCAGCCACGGGATGGACGGCGAAGCAGCCCAAGCGATGCAGCGCCTTCGGTGTCCGCCACAAGGGCGGCGTTCGGGGCAGGGCCAGGAGGATGAGGGGCGGCGCTCCACCCATGAGGATGAGGACCTGAAGGAGATGGGCGGTGAGAAGGTAATGCTCGGCGAGCGTCTGAATGGGACTGAGGAGAACCGCGGTGAGGAGAAGCACCGCCACCCCCAGCGATGCCCAGCGCCAGGGCGAGGCGTGGGGCCTCGCTCTTCCGAGCTTGACGGCGACTGGAACCGCCGCCACGGCAATGCCGAGGAGAAGCAGGGGGTCGAACGCGATCGCGTCCGGAGGTGGGCTCATCCTTAAACAACCGTAGCGCAGCTCTCGAAATGAGGCCAGCACCGCGCCGCCACCCCCGGTCACGGGAGGGCCGCGATGCGCCTCAGCTTGGCTCGGATGGGGCAGGATATGGGCCGCTCCCAGGACGTTGGCCGCCAGGGGATGGCGCCGGAGGTTGTCGAGATCCCATTCGAGACGAGGTTGCGCCGATCGACCGCTCCGTACCAGATGGCGGTGCGCACCGTGAGCCGGGCTGACGAGGTCCTCGACCAACTCGACGTCCGCCAAGTGGTGGGGATGGCGATCGCCGAGCGAGGGCCCCACTACCTCCTCCTCAAACCCGCCAAGCGCTTCCGCTACGGAGCCGACCTCGCCGCCGCGCTGGCCATCGCCATCGTTCTCGCCCTGCTCATCTGCTCGGCCATCACGCCGCTGGTCCTCGCCGGCCTCCCTGCCGCCTTTCTCCCCGCTCTGCCGCTGCTCCTCGAACACCGGCCGGAGATGGCGATCAGCGCCATCGAGGACGACGATGGGGCGACGCGGGTGACCGCCCACGGCCAGGCGACTGAGGAGCTCGCCGCCTTCCTCGACCGCTATCTGGGCGGACTCCCGCCGGCGAATGACACCGCCCCTAGTGACGCCCTCTCCGCTGGCGCCGAGTCCCTCTGAGCGGAATCAGCGCACGAGGCGGATGACGGCGACCACGACCCCTTCGAGGCTGAGGTCGGGACCGGCATAGATCGGCGTGAGAGCGGCGTTCTCGGGCTGCAAGCGAACCCGGTCGCCCTCTCGGAAGAAGCGCTTCACCGTGACCTCGCCCTCCCCGGTCGCGGAGTTCTCGATGCGCGCCACCACGATGGTCCCATTGGCGGGAGCGGCGCGACGCGGCTTGACGATCACCATGTCCCCGTCGAGGATGCCGGCGTCAATCATGCTGTCGCCGTGCACGGTGAGGGCGTAGGCGTCCTCGCCGCCGGCGATCTCCGGGCCCACCGCGATGTGGTCCTCGATGTTCTCCTCGGCGAGGACCGGGGTCCCCGCCGCGACCCGCCCGACGAGCGGCAGGGAGAAAGCCGATGCGCCGTTGCGGGGCGCGGCCGCCTCGCCGCCGACGATCTCGACCGTCCTCGACTTCGTGGGGTCGCGCCGGATGTGCCCCTTGGCCTCTAGCGAGTTGAGGTGGTTCTGGACGGTCGATGAGGAGCTCAGGCCGACGGCCAGACCGATCTCCCGCACAGTCGGCGGGTAGGCGTGGCTCCGAGCATGCTCCCGAAGGAAGTCGAGGATCTGCCGCTGGCGTGGGTTCAGGGCATCAGGCATTGGTGTTCGGTGACCTCACAGGCGGGTGTGGCACACCGGACTGTAGCACGGCGACCGCCGAAATGCAAACGCATGTGCCGAACGCCGGTTCCGGGCGCAATCCGGTCAACGAGGAAGGCTGGAGGAGCTCTCCGGCGGGCGATCCTTCCCGAGACGGTGCGTGAAACATGACCAGCTGCTGATCTGCCTCTTCCCCGGCTACCGCGATGCCGACCCCCCCAGGGGCCTCAAGGTCGCGAGCCGACAATGAGCTCGAGGGCGGCTCCGGCGACGGCTTCGAGGTCGTCGTCACGCTGCCGCAGCAGCCAGCGGACGCGGGAGTCGGCACGGAACCAGGTCCGCTGAGCCCTGGCGTAGCGGCGGGTGCGGCGGGCGATCTCCGCCGCCGCCTCCACCTCCCCCATCCTCCCGGCGATGACGCCGATCGCTTCGCGGTAGCCGATCCCCGAGGCCTCCAGCGCCGCCCGGGGCACCCCGCGGCGCAGCGCTTTCTCCGTCTCCGCGACAAGTCCGGCGTGCAGCATGGCCGCGGCCCGTTCCTCGATCCATTGGCGATGGAGGACGGGTTCAGCGTCGAGTCCGATCACCGTGGCTGACACTCCCCCTGCCACCCGGCGGCGCCCGGCGGCGACGCCGCCGTGCTCCTCCACCAGCTCCAGGGCCCGCACCACCCTGCGGGGGTTGCGCAGGTCGATAGCGGCGGCTCCCCGGGGGTCGCGGCGCTCAAGCTCGGCGGCGAGCTGGACCAAACCGTGCGGAGTACGGGCGGCGGCGTTGAGAGCCGCCCGGCGCTCGGGGTCGGGAGCACTCCCGGAGAGGTCAAAACCATCGAGGAGGGAGCGCACATACAGCCCCGTCCCCCCCACGAGGAAGGGGCGCACGGCGCGGTCGCCGAGCTGGTCCAGGCAGCGCCGCGCGGCGGCCAGCCAGTCGGCGACGGAGAACGGCTCCCCGGGGTCGGCGAGCTCGAGGAGATGGCAGGCGATGCCCCGGAGCTCCAGGGTGGAGGGCGCGTTGGTGCCGATCCGCAGCCCGCGCAGGACCTGGCGGGAGTTGGCGTTGAGGAGCTCGGTGGATCCAAGGCGTTCGGCGAGGAGCACGGCGAGCGCCGTTTTCCCGGTCGCGGTGGGTCCCACCACGGCGATAAGCGGCGGCGCGGCGGGCGCTGGCCCCTCGACCCGAGACGACATGGGGTCGGAAGCGGGGCGGCTCAGACCGCCGGGCGACCGAATGCTCGGCGCATGGAGGCGTCGTCGAGGACCACCACGGTGGGCCGGCCGTGGGGACAGGTGAGCCCACCCGGGGTGACGGTGAGGCGCTCGAGGAGGCGGCCCTGCTCCGGCGAGCTGAGGCGGTCGCCGAGGCGGATGGCGGCGTGGCAGGCGGTGAGGGCGGCGAGACGGTGGCCTCGGGCGCGCTCGTCGCCGCCCTCGCCGAGGGCGTCAAGGATCTCCCGGATGAGGCGTTCCGGGTCGCGGGGGGCGGCCGCGGCGGGAACCGCCCGGCAGCGGACCAGTCCCGGGCCGAAGGCCTCGATCTCGAGGCCCATGGCGTTCAGGAGGTCGCGGCTCGCGATGGCCCGCTCCAGGCCGGCGGGGCCCACGCTCACCACAGTCTCGAGGAGGAGCGGCTGGCTGACCACCGGCCGGTCCACGGCGCCGACGGCGGCGAGGAGCTCGACGTAAAGGACCTTCTCGTGAGCGGCGTGGGGATCGACGAGGCACAGCCCGCGGGTGGAGTTGGCCACCAGCCAGCCGTCGGCGGACTGGGCGAGGGGGCGGAGCGGCGCCAGCTCGGTCAGCCGGCTCGCCGCCCTGAAGGCTCCCTCCCCCTCGCCGAGCACCAGCTCCGCATTGAGCCGCGTCTCCTCCCCGAAGAGGGGCGGGAAGCCGGGGCCAGCGGCACCCGCCCTTCCGCCCCCGCCAAGAGCGGCCGAGAAGGCGGGCAGAAGCCGGGCGGGTGGGGCGGTGAGATGGGAGCCCTGGAGCGCCGTCCAGCAGGCCCGCTGGAGGGCGACGAAGACCCGCCCCTCGTGGCGCAGCCGGATCTCGCGCTTGGTGGGATGGACGTTGACATCCACGATGGCTGGATCGAGGTCCAGGGTGACCACCCCAAAGGGATGGCGTCCCGGGGGGAGCAACCCGGTGTAGGCCTCCTCGATGGCGGTGACCAGGGCGCGGTTCCAGACGCGCCGGCCGTTGACAACGACGACGAGGCCGGCCCGGGTGGCCCGGTGCGCGCGTGGCTCGCTGATCAGCCCGGCGAAGCCGAACTCTCCGGTAGCCGCCACCTCCATCAGCTCCGCGGCCTCTCGTCCGTACACGGCACGGGCGGCGTCCCGGAGCGTCCCCCCGGGGGTGCGCAGGGCGAGCCGGACCCCGCTCCGGCAGGTGAAAGCCACCTCCGGTCGGCTGAGGGCGAGGTCGGAGACGGCCCGGAGACAGGCCGCCGCCTCGCTGGCCTGGGCCCGGAGGAAGGCGAGCCGCGCCGGCGTGTTCTGGAAGAGATCGCGCACCAGGGCGGTGGTGCCGGGAGCGCGCGCGGCCAGGCGGTGATCGAGGGTCTCCCCACCCCGGCAGTGGAGGCGCCAGGCAGCCTCAGCGCCGGCGACGCGGGAGACGATGAGGAGATCGCTGACCGCAGCGATGCTGGCCAGGGCCTCGCCCCGAAACCCGAGGCTGCGCACCCTAGCGAGATCCTCGATCGAATCCACCTTCGACGTCGCGTGCGAGGCCACCGCCAGGGGGAGCTGATCGCCGGGGATGCCGCAGCCGTCGTCGCTCACCGCGATGCGCACCAGGCCGCCGCCCTCGATGTCCACCTCCACCCTGCGGGCCCCGGCGTCGAGGGCGTTCTCGCAGAGTTCCTTCACCGCCGCGGCGGGGCGCTCCACCACCTCCCCGGCGGCGATGGCGTCCGCGACCCCGGGTGGGAGGAGGCGGATGGCCCGCGGCGAAGGGACGAGCGCGGAGGGCGGCGGTGCGCCCGAGCTGACGGCGCTCACCGCGCCACCCACTCCTGCAGCTCGGCGAGCTTGCTGAGCGCCTCGCGGGGGGTGAGGCCGTCGAGATCGAGCTGGGCGAGCTCGTGGAGCACCGGATGGCCGGTGGATGGCGCGGGGAGACCGAGGTCGAGCTGGGCCGGGGCGGGGTGGTCGGTCTCCAGGGGGCGGCGCCGCTCCAGCTCGCCGAGGACCTCGCGCGCCCGGGCCAGGACGCCGGCGGGAAGGCCCGCAAGGCGGGCGACCTGGATGCCGTAGGAGCGGTCGGCACCGCCGGGGCGAATGCGGTGGAGGAAGATGACGCTCTCCCCCTCCTCCACCACCTCGACGCGAGCGTTGACAACCCGGGGGAGGCGACCGGCGAGCGCGGTGAGCTCGTGGTAGTGGGTGGCGAAGAGGGTCCGGCTGTTGAGGTGGGGGAGTTGTGGAGGTGCTCGACGAGGGCCTGGGCGATGGCCAGCCCGTCGTACGTCGACGTACCCCGGCCGATCTCGTCCAGAACCACCAGGGAACGCGCCGTTGCCTGGCGCAGGATCGCGGCAGTTTCGGCCATCTCCACCATGAACGTCGAAAGGCCGGCGGAGAGATCGTCGTGGGCGCCCACGCGGGTGAAGATGCGGTCTGAGACGCCGATGCGGGCTCGCGCCGCCGGCACGAAGCTGCCCACCTGAGCGAGCAGCGTGATGAGCGCGACCTGGCGCAGGTACGTCGATTTCCCGGCCATGTTGGGCCCGGTGAGGATGACGACGCGCTGGGCGGCGTCGAGCGTCGTGTCGTTGGCGACGAACCGTCCCGGGCCGAGGCTGCGTTCCACGAGAGGATGGCGGCCGCCCTCGATGTCGGTGACCGTGGAGCGGTCGACCTCGGGCTCGCACCAACCCTCCTCGTCGCCGACCGTGGCCAGTGATTGGGCCACGTCAGCGATGGCCGCGGCTCGAGCCGCGGCAAGGAGCGGCGCGGCCTGGGCGGTCACCTGCGCCGCCAGCTGGCTGAGAATCTCCGCCTCGCGGGCCAGGGCCCGATCCCTGGCGCTGAGCACGACGGTCTCTCGGTCCTTGAGCTCCGGAGTGACATATCGCTCGGCTCCGGCGAGGGTCTGCTTGCGGACATAGCTGGCCGGAACCACGGCGCGCTGGGCGTGGGGAACCTCGAGGTAGTAGCCGAAGACACGGTTGTAGCCGACCCTGAGGCCGCGAATGCCGGTGCGCTCCCGCTCCGCCGCCTCCAGTCCGGCGATGAAGTCACGGGCCTCGCTGGCCGAGCTGTGCAGGGCATCGAGCTCGGGATCGGCGCCGGGGCGCACGAAGCCCCCCTCGCGGGAGCTCGCGGGCGGAGCGTCGACGAGCATGGCGGCGAGGCCTTCACCGACCTGAGGGGGCGGGGTCACGTGGTCGGCGAGGCTGCCCAGCTCGCCGGGAAGGCCGTCGACGAGAACGGCGAGGGCGGGCAGGGCCCGGCAACTGTCACGGACGGCGCCGAGGTCGCGGGGGGTGGCCAGCCCCTGGGCGGCTCGCCCGACGAGCCGCTCGAGGTCGCGGATCTCCTGCAGGCGGCGGCGCAGCTCTTCGCGGCGGGGCCGGTCGGAGGCCAGGGCGGCGACGGACGCGAGCCGCGCGGCGATCGCCTCGGGATCGAGAAGCGGCTCCTGGAGGCGGCGACGCAGGAGGCGGGCGCCCATGCTCGTCCGGGTCCGATCGAGGAGCCCGGCGAGGCTCGGCCCACTCCCCAGCGGCATGACGAGCTCGAGGTTGCGTCGCGTCGGGGGGTCGAGAACCATCGTCTCCCCCACCCGGCGGGGGGTGACCTGGAGAAGGCCGGGCTGCAACGCGACGCGGGCCCGCTCGCAGTAGGCGAGGACCGCCCCGGTGGCGGCCAGGGCAGCTCCCATTCCCTCGATCCCGAGCCCGGCGAGGGTGACCGTCCCGGTCGCCGCCTGGAGCCGCTCGGCGGCGCGGCGGGGGTCGAAGAGGCTCGGGGTGAGCCGGGTGCGGCTGGCCGTGGGGGCGGCGCCCTCGGGCAGGGATGCGCCCTCGGCGAGGAGTAGCTCGGCGACGTCCAGGCGCTCCAATTCATCGCGCACTCCCGCGCTCTCCGCGGCCCCGGCGACCTCCGTCATGAGGAGCTCGCCGCTCGCGACCTCGAGGGCGGCGATCCCCGTGTGCCCGTCCGCCGCATGAAGGGCGACGAGCCGGGCCACCCGGGTCGCCTCGAGGAGGTCGGCGTCGACCGCCGTCCCCGGGCTCAGCACCCGGGTCACCTCGCGGCGCACCAGCCTGCCCGCCACCACCTCGCCGACCTGGTCCCAGAGCACGACCCGGCGACCCGCATCGAGAAGCCGCCGGAGGTACTGGGCGGCGGCATGGTGGGGAACCCCGCACATGGGAAGCCGGCCGCCGCCGCCGAAGCCGCGGCCGGTGAGGGTCACCTCGAGAATGGGAGCGGCGACCTCCGCATCCTCACCGAAGAGCTCATAGAAGTCGCCAAGACGGGCCAGCACGAGGGCGTCGGGATGGCTCGCCTTCACCCTACGGTACTCGCGGAGGATGGGGGTATCGCCGGCCTCGTCGAGGTCGATGGTGGCCCGGGCTGGGCGTACCTCGGCGACGAGATGGGGGGGTATGGCCCGCGCCCGGGGGCTCATCGCCCTGAAGGCCCGCGACCCGCCGCCAGCGGGGGTACGGTGATCACGCCGCGGCGTCCAGGCTCAGCTGCCAGGCGGTGGCATCGGCGACCAGGCCGCGGCGCAGGTCCCCTACCCGGGCGCTCGCCGGCGGCAAGAGCGCGATCTTCCCCTGACGAGTGCGGCCAAAGGGGCGCCCGTCCTCCGCGGTGCCCTCGACGAGCACCTCGACCTCGTGGCCGACGAGCGACCGGTTACGTGCGAGAGCGATATGACGCTGCAGCTCGAGGAGGTGGTTGAGGCGCCGCTTCTTCTCGCTCAGGGGAACGTCGTCGGGACGGCGCGCCGCCGCCGTCCCGGGGCGCACCGAGTAGGCCTGGAGATGCACGGTGTCATAGCCCACCGTGCGCAGCAGCCTCTCCGTGCCGCGGAACTCGTCCTCGGTCTCTCCGGAGAAGCCGACGATGATGTCGGTGGTGAGTGCGAGGCCGGGGACGGTGCGGTGGGCGGCCTCGATCTTGGCCAGGTACTCGTCGACGCTGTAGACGCGACGCATGCGCCGGAGGAGCCCGTCATCCCCCGCCTGCACGGGAAGATGGAGCTGCTCGCAGACCGTCTCCAGGTCGCGCATGGCCTCGAAGAGCCGGGGCACGGCGTTGCGCGGGTGGGAGGTGAGAAAGCGCAGGCGCCACAGCCCGGGGACCGCGTCGACGGCGGCCAGCAACTCGGGGAGCCCCGCGCCGCTCGCCGGATCCCGGTAGGAGTTGACGTTCTGGCCGAGGAGGGTGACCTCGCGAACGCCCCGCTCGACGAGGCGGTGCACCTCGTCCACGATGTTCGCGATGGGGCGGCTGGTCTCCCGTCCCCGGACGAAAGGCACGATGCAGTACGTGCACATCTCATTGCAGCCGCCCATCACCGAGACGTAGGCGAGGAGACGGTCGGAGGCCGGGAGGGGGAGCGGGCCGTCGAGGTCGGGAGCGTGCGCCGATTGCAGCCGTGCGAAGAAGCCGTCGCAGTCGCGGACATCGAAGAGGTAATCGAGGTCGGGGAGCTTGGCGAGGAGGGCGCTGCCGTGCTCTACCGCCATACAGCCGGTCATGGCGATGGCCCGGCCCGGGCGTTCCCGTTTCCACTCGGTGAGCTCGCGGAACTTCCCGTAGACCTTCTGCTCCGCGTTCTGGCGAACGGCGCAGGTGATGAGGACGCAGATGTCCGCGTCCGGCAGAGAGCTGTCGGCGACGAACCCGATCTCCGCGAAGCGCTCGGCGAGCATCTCGTGGTCGGCGTCGTTCATCTGACAGCCGATGTGCCAGAGGTGGGCCCGCGGCGGGCGGCCCAGCACCGGGACGATGGGCTGCCGCTGGACCGGCCGCTCAGCCAGGGGGAGGGCCCGGAATCCGCGGGCCGAAGGGCTGAGCGCGAGCGGCGTGGGCATGGGCACCCACAGGGTACCGGCTGCTCGCGGCGGCCGCGAGGTGAGGGCCGCCGGAGGCAGAATGGGGCGTGGTTCAGGTGATCGCCGTCATCCTGGTCATCGTGGTGTTCGGGGCCGTCGTGGCCTGGCAGGTTCGCGAGGATGTGCGCCGGCGCCGGCGCGACGGAGAGGACCTGGAGGCCCTGGACTGGCGGAACCGCTGGTTCCGGGGCCACTGAGCCCGGGCGGACGCGTCGTCGCCCGCGACCGGGCCGGCGCGGATGGCTCTACCGCGATTCGACCAGAAGGCGGATGCCTGTCCTCTCCTCGCCGTCGATGGAGATGTCGATGAAGGAGGGGATGCAGACCAGGTCGATCCCGCCCGGGGCCACGTAGCCCCGGGAGATCGCGATCGCCTTGACCGCCTGGTTGATCGCGCCAGCCCCGATGGCCTGCACCTCGACCCTCTGCTGGCTGCGTATGACCCCCGCGATCGCTCCGGCGACGGACACCGGCTTGCTGGTTGCCGAGACTTTGAGGACTTCCACGGATGGGATCTGACCTGTGTGGACGGTTGCTGGGTTCACTGGAACCCCGCAAGCATAGTCGTGGACCGCGATTCTCGCCCCGGCCGCCGCTCCCTGCTGCGATTCGTGATGCGATCGTTACGGCTGGAGCGGATGTGAGCGCCGCCTAGCGCGCGTACTCCACGCTGCGGGTCTCCCGCACCACGACCACCTTGACCCGGCCCGGATAGCTGCCCTCGGCGTGGAGCCGCTTGGCGATCTCGCGGGCCATGATCTGGGCCCGGTCGTCGTCGACCGCCTCAGGCCGGACCATGACGTGCAGCTCCTTGCCGGCCTGGATGGCGAAGCTACGCTCGACTCCGGGGAGGCTGTCGGCGATCTGCTCGAGTCGCTCCAGTCGCTTCACGGAAGCGGCCAGAGGCTCGCGCCGGGCGCCCCGACGAGAGGCGCAGATGGCATCAGCGGTCATGAGCACGAAGGCGCCGATGGCCCGGGGCTCCTCGTCGTAATGATGGGCGCGCACCGCGTGCACCACCGCGCCGGGCCGTCCCAGCCGGGCGAGGATCTCGGCGCCGATCACCGCGTGGGAGCCGGCGACGTGCTGTTCGACCGCGTAGCCGATGTCGTGGAAGAGACCGGCCTCGCGGGCCTGCTCGACGTCGGCGCCGATCTCGGCGGCGATCATGCCCGCAACGAGGGCCGTATCCCGACTGTGGGCCAGGACGTTGGCGCCATAGGCGCTGCGGTAGCGGAGGGTGCCGAGGAGCTTGGCCAGCTCGGGGTGGACGCCGGTGAGGCCGACCTCCTGACAGGCCGCCTCACCCTCCTCACGCAGCCGTTCCGCGAACTCGGAGCGGCTCCTGCTCACCACCTCCTCGATGCGCGCGGGGTGGATGCGTCCGTCGGCGAAGAGCCGCTCGAGGCTCAGACGGGCCACCTCCCGGCGCACCGGGTCAAATCCAGAGAGCACCACCGCCTCGGGGGTCTCGTCGACGATGACGTCGATGCCCGTCGCCGCCTCGAGGGCCCGGATGTTGCGCCCCTCGCGGCCGATGATGCGGCCCTTCAGGTCCTCGTTGGGAAGCTGGACCACGGTGATCGCCAACTCCCCGGTCTGCTCCGAGGCATGGCGCTGCATGGTCGTGATGAGAATCTCCCGGCTGCGATCCTCGGCGTCCTCGCGCACCCGCTGCTCGGCGGCGCGGATTCGCTCCGCGACCTCGTGGTCAAGCTCTCCCTCCACCTCGCGCAGCAGCTCGACCTTCGCCTCGTCCTGGCTCATCCCGGCCACCCTCTCCAGCTCCTGCGCGACCTCTTCGCGCTCCCTCTCGATCTGCTGGCGCCGCTGCTCCAGCTCCTCCTCGCGGCGGCCCAGACGTAGCTCGCTCTGCTCCAGCTCCCGGTTGCGCCTTTCGATGGCCTCGTCGCGCTGGGCGAGACGCTGCTCGAGGCGGGCGACGTCAGCGCGCCGTTCGCGAACCTCCGCCTCAACCTCAGAGCGGAGACGGTGGGCCTCCTCGCGGGCGGTGAGGAGGGCGGAGGCCCGCTCCCGCTCGGCGGCGGAGCGCTCCTCGCGCCACCGCTCCTCCTCAGCGGATCGCGTGGCGGCACCCTGGGCGCGCAGCCGGTAGGCATAGATGAGTCCGGCCAGGGCGATGAGCACACCCAGCCCGAAGGCCACGTAGGCCAAGGTGTCGATGGGAGATGTCCTCGGGGTTGTCGGAGATGAGGTGAGGTGGCTGTCCACCTCGGGATGACGCCATCCCGGGGACGCAGGTCGCGGGTGGTGCGGGAGCCGCCCCCAACCGTGGCCCGACCGGCGGTACCGAAGGCGGTCCTCGGGGATGTGCCCGCATTGTATTCGCTCACGGGGAGCCACGGCTGGCGCTCTTGAACACTCGGCGGCACCGGGCACCGGGATAATCGGGGCTCGCGGCGGCAGAGCCTCGGCGCGGCCCGCGCAGGCCGGCCCGGTGACGCTCGGAGGCCGCGATCTGGAGGAGCCTGATGACGCTGGGCCAGGGCGTGGAGGTGCGCAAGCCCGCCGCGGCGCCGCCGGGATGGCAGCGATCCCTCACCGCCCTCCTGGTCGGGACGGGGCTCATCCGTGTCGGTGCCGCGGGGGTGACGGTCGCGGTGCAATACGACCTCACCGACCTGTACCACCACCACCCCGCGGGTGTCGTGGTGGGCGCTGTGGGCGCCGCCCAGGCCATCACCGAGATGCTGCTGGCCCCGGTGATGGCCCGCTACGCCGACCGCGTCGGCCGCAAGCTCTTCATTGTCGGCGGACCGCTGGTGGGAGCGATCGCGGTGTTCCTCGTGGCCATCTCGGTGACTCCGCCGCAGCTCTTCGCCGCCCGGCTCCTGGAGGGCATCGGGGCGGCGGCCTTCGTTCCCACTGCCCTCGGCGCCATCGCCGCCGCCACCAGTGACGACACGCGGGCCCGGGCCAACGCCAGCGGGGCCTTCGACGCCGCCACCCTCGCCGGCTACGCGGGGGGTTTCGCCCTGGGGCCGTTCGCCTACCAGTTCTTCCACCATTGGGGATTCCTTTTTCTCGCCGCCGCCTACCTCCTGGCGGGGCTCGTGTGCCTCCGCTTCGTTCCGCGGGTCCCGCCGCTGCCGGTCACGCGCCTCAGCGTCCTGGTCGATTGGATCGCCGGTCCGGGGCCGATGCGCACCTTCCTTCCCGCCTGGCTCGGCACGTTCGGGTTGATCGGAGCGTACGGTTCCAACCTGGCCTCGCTGCTCGGTCACCACCACGCGGCGGTGCACGGCCAGAACCTGGTCGGCCACCTCAGTCCCGGATTCGGGATCGCCAGCGTCCTCGTCGCCGGCATCCTCCTCCTCGTCATCGGCATCATCCTTTGGACGCCGTGGATCACCCGATTGGGACCGGTGACCCAGATGCGGAGGGCGGTTCCCGGCGCCTGGGTCTTCTCGGCGGCCCTGCTCGCCGCCAATCACCTGCCGGCGATCGCCCTTGCCTTCCTCCTCCCCCTCGCCGCGTTCGGCATCGTGTGGCTGGCCGGCTTCGGACCGGCCGCCGTCGCCTTCCTCGCCAACTCCTCGGAGACCCACGGGGCCGACCGCGCCGTCCTGATGTCCTTCTACACGGCCACCCTGGCCGCCGGCGGCGCGATGGGCGCCTTCCTGGGCGGCGTTGCGGTCAGCCTCGCCTCCCTGGACGGGCTCGTGGTCTTCGGGATCCTCCTGGCGCTGATGACCTTCGTCCTGTTGCGCCCGGTCCTCCGCTTCGAGAGGAGCGCGAAGGGGCTCGCTCCGGAGGGGTGAGCCGGTGTCGTTATGTCGGCCGGGGTGTGCGTTTCTCCTTGCAGGGACGTCCCCGGGAGCAGGGAGCATCCTCAGGAGGATCGCCATGATCGGCAAGGTTTCCAGCCTCCTCACCGCCAAGGGCCTGGCGGCGGTCAGCATCGCCGCGGCGTCGCTGGGGGGAGGCGGCGCGCTGCTGGCGTCGTCGCACACCCCTCCGTTCCCGCCGGCGATCCAAGGCTCGGCCGTCAGCGGGTCCTCGGGGTCGGCCTCGAACAATGGCACCATGTCCTCGATGCCGAGTCCCAAGGGCTCCCACGGCGCGGCCGTGGTGTCGGCGGTGGCCAGCTGCCGGGCTTCGGCATCGGCGAGCGGGACGCACGGGATCGGTCAGTGCGTCTCCACTGTGGCCCGTTCCCAGGGTGAGGCCGAGCGAAGCCTGCACGCTGGAACCCACCCGCCGCACCCGAGCCCGCACCCCACCGGGCACTGAGCTCGCACCCTCCCCGGCAAAGCACTCGTCCCTCCGGGAGGGTGGCGATCTCCGCCACCCTCCCGTGACGGGGAGTCGTGGGGTGCCGTCAGCCTCCGGTGCAGCGACGCGCGCTATTCAGGGCGCGGTTTCCCACCGGCCGGCGTCCTCACCCCCGGAAAGACGGCGCACCACGTCGCGGACCTCCCCGCTCCCGAAGCCTCGGCGCAGCAGGGCGGCGGCGAGCCGGCGAGCCTCGGCGGTGTCGAGGGGACCGGCCTGGCGGCGGCCGATGAGATGTGTCGCGGCCCTCCGCACCGCCTCCTCCTGGTGGGCCGCGACCTCTCGCACGGCCGCCTCCACCACCTCGCGGTCCACACCTCGGGCGCGGAGGTCAGCGCTGAGCCGCCGGCTGCTGTAGCCGCGTTCGAGGCTGCGCCTGCGCAGGCTGTCGGCCACCCGGGCGTCGTCGACCCACCCCCGCGACGTGAGGCGCGCCACGACGTTCGAGGCGACGTCCTCGGTGGCGCCGGCCCGGAGGAGGCGCTGGTGCACCTCGGCGCGGGTGCGGTCGCTGCTGGCGAGAAGGCGCTGGGCCAGAGCCTCGGCGGCGTCCACGTCGAGAGATGTTGGGACAGAGCGGCGCCGCCGGATGGCGGCGCTGGAGCGGAGCGCCATCGCCGCGGCCCTGCTCAGGCGACGGGGACAGCCGGCTCGGACATCTCCTCCACCACCGCCGGCGCCGGCAGGGCATCGAGACGGACGCGAGAGGCGATCTCCTCCAGCAGCTCCGGATTCTGCTTGAGGAAGTCGCGCACATTCTCCCGTCCCTGACCCAGACGGAGGTCCCCGTAGGAGAACCAGGCGCCGCTCTTCTCGACGATGTGGGCGTCGACGGCCATGTCGAGGACGCTCCCCGCGTAGGAGATGCCCTCGTTGTAGAGGATGTCGAACTCTGCGCTGCGGAATGGCGGAGCCACCTTGTTCTTGACAACCTTGACCTTGACACGGCTGCCCACGGCGTCGAGGCCCTGCTTGATGGTGTCGATCTTGCGGATGTCCATGCGCACGGAGGCGTAGAACTTGAGGGCGCGGCCGCCGGTCGTCACCTCCGGGTTGCCGAACATCACGCCCACCTTCTCACGGAGCTGGTTGATGAAGATCACCGAGGTGTTGGAGCGGCTGATCGCGGCGGTGAGCTTGCGCATCGCTTGGGACATGAGGCGGGCCTGGAGGCCGACGTGGCTGTCCCCCATGTCCCCGTCGATCTCCGCCTTGGGCACGAGCGCCGCCACGGAGTCGATGACGATGACGTCCACGGCACTGCTGCGCACCAGGACCTCGACGATCTCCAGGGCCTGCTCTCCGGTATCGGGCTGGGAGACGAGGAGCTCGTCGGTGCGCACCCCGATGCGTCCCGCGTACTGGGGATCGAGGGCATGCTCGGCATCGATGAAGGCGGCGACGCCTCCCCGGCGCTGCGCCTCGGCGATGACGTGGAGGGTGAGGGTGGTCTTGCCCGAGCTCTCCGGGCCGTAGACCTCGACGATCCGTCCCCGCGGGACGCCGCCGACGCCGAGGGCGATGTCGAGGGTGAGGGCGCCGGTGGGGATGATCTCCACCCGCTGACCCTGGACGTCTCCGAGGCGCATGATCGCCCCCTTGCCGTGGCTCCGCTCGATCTGGCTGAGGGCCGTCGAGAGGGCCCGCTCGCGTTCCGTCGTCACCGCCTCCGCCTCCTTGGTGGCGGCTGAACGCCGCCCGGCGAGCTCAATTGTACGACCGTTGCCACTACTTGCAAGTATGCTTGCCATGACGATTTCTCCCGAGCGGTGCTGCCTTGGCGAACGGATGTGCGTTCATCACTCTAGCGCCTCCCGGCCTCCAGCGCAACTCGACGCCAGGCCATGAGGGATCCCGCTGGCCTGGCCCCCCGACCCGGCGGATCGATGCCTTGAGGAACCCTGCCATACCCTCGAAGAGAAGGAAGGAGACAGAGGGACTGAGCTGCATCGTCTGCCACCGGACCATCCAGCTGCCCGGGACGGAGCAGCCACCACCCGCGCCAGGGCAGTAGGGCGCCTTGCCGCGGCCCCTTGGGCGCCACCGCCCCGTTCCGGGGTGCGGCGCCTCACGTGGGTGGCGCCTGACCGAACGGCAGCAGGTGGCCCAGATCCTCCTCGGAGAGCTGGGCGAAGAGGGACATGTCGTCGCTCCGCCCCAGGAAGCGGACCTGGAGGAAGACGTCCTCCTTGAAGAACCCCTGCGGGTGCATGACGATGCCGGCAAGCTCGTCGTGGTCGAGGACGACGTCCCGCACGGTGCCGAGCTTGCGTCCCGAGTGCCCGAGCATGACGTTTTCGCCGGCACGGATCTCGAGCTCATCGAGGCGCTTGTGTGCCTCCTCGACGACGCGCGGCATGGCCGGGGCCTGTCCCCCTTCGGCGGCCAGCGAGCGAAGGCTGTCGCGTCCGGCGACCGGCGCGTAGCGGTAGGTGAGGTACGGCTCGCTCCGGCGCACCTCGGTGGCGGGAATCGAGAGGGTGATCCGGTCCCGGCTGACCTCGGCGACGGCTCCGATGGGGATAGCCACGTCGTCCTCGAGGAGCGCGGCATCACCCGAGGCGTGGCCGGTGAACTCCCGCGTCTCCTTGACCACGATTGCGCGGATTTGGAAGGTCTCGCCGGCGACGATGACGAAGCGCAGGGCGCCCACATGGCGACCGTCCGCGGAGTAGACAGCGGCGCCGAAATGGAAGTCGTCGATGTCGCGGGGTGGTGGTCCCAAGTCTGACATGGCGCGAAGTCTACCCAGGCGTGCCGCCCTGCCGATTAAGGGTTCCTGTGATGGATGGCTCACTAAGACGGCCTCGGCACTGGTGTTGACGGCGGAGCTATTCGGGGCCGTCGCGGCGGAGCTGCGTGGCGACAGCACCAGGGTACCGACGGGCGGGATGTCAGCGTTGGTGGCGGGACGGTAGTGGGGAGCGCGGAGACCGGGAAGCGGAGGGAACAGTGACGTCGTCGCGTTCCAGGATGGTCTTGACGCTGCGGTAGCGGAAGGCGCCGAGGGTAAGCGCCTGGCGGCAGGCCCGCTCCACCCTCTCCGCTCCATAGCGCCGGCTGAGACCGATGAGGGCCAGACAGCCGCGGTAGCCGTGCTCGGGGTGGAGGCGGTGGGCCAGGATCTGCTCGGCCATCTCTGCCGTTGCGGGGCCGGTTCGCGCCGCCCAGGTGAGGATGCGGCCGGGTGTCCAGGCCATCTCGCGGCGGTATGCCGTGGGGAGGTGCGTGCTGTCAGTGGTGTAGCCGCCAGGGAGATGGCTGCGCCGATGGGCGGCCACACACTGCTCGTCATGGAAGACCTCGACGAGGGTCTCCGTGAGGCGGACGGCACAGCGCTGGCCCACCAGCGGGAAGGGGACTGAGTACCGGTGGTGGTCGACCTCGACGTGGCCGTCGACGTTGACGGCGGCGAGCTTCCAGACAGCCTCGTGCGTTGGTGGCGGTGGGTAACGCATCGCACCGGTGCCGGTCAGTCCGGGGTCAGCTCGGCGACCGCCTTCTTGGCGCAGGCGTCGTCGACGATCTCCTTGCCATCGGCGGCGGCGGCAATGAGGGCGGCGGTGGCCACGTTGTTGAGGGCACGCGGGATGCCATTGGCAAAGCGATGCAGGCGGACGATGGCGTCGTCGGCGAGGAGGGCATCGCTGCGCCCGGCGAGAGCGAGATGGTGACGCAGATATGCGGTGGCATCGCCAAGATCCATGGGCGGAATGCGGAAGCGCATCGCGATGCGCTGGTCGAGGGAGGCGAAGATGCCGAGGCGGAGCTGGCGGCTCAGAGTGGGCTGGCCGAGGAGCACGCCGGCGAAAGGAACTCTTGGAATCCATGTCGAGGTTCGTGAGGAGCCGAAGCTCTTCCAGCTGCGCCGGGCTCAAGAGGTGCGCCTCGTCGACGACGAGCACGACCCGACGGTGTCGCTCCGCCTCCTCGGCCTCCAAGAGCTGCTGGGCCTGGATCATCACCTCGGCCTTGAAGAAGCGCGGCTGGGCACCGAGGGCGCGGACCACGGTGACGTAGAGCCCACGGGTGCCGAAGGCGGGGTTGGCGATGTAGATCACCTGATGGCGCAAGGGGTCGAGGAGAGCTCGAGCCGCCCGTGCCGCCACCGTCTTCCCGGCACCCACCTCGCCAGTGATGACACCGAGAGCCGCCTCCTGGACGCAGTGCAGAATCCGGGCCACCGCCTCCTGGTGCGGCTGGCGTGAGAAGAGCTCGCCTGGTGCCAGCGACTTGGTGAACGGCGTCCGGGTGAAGCCGAAGTGGGTGAGCCACGGAGCCCTCGATCCAGGAGCGACGGAGAGTGTCGGAGCAGGGGCGGCAGCGGTCACGGCTGGTCCTCCGGGTTGAGCAGGTGGCGGAAGGCGATCCGGCCGATCTCCCTCCTCTCGTGCTCAGCGAGCACATCGCCGAGGTAGTCGACACCGGTCGGCTCGATCACGGGCCGGGGTGGGGGGACGGCCTGAGGATGGACGTGGTGCCCGATGACCAGAGGGGTGAGCATTCCGACGAGGCGGTTGTCGAACCAGACCTCGATGCGGGTGAGGTCCTCGGGGCGATAGCGGAGCTCCACCCGCCGCCCCCGCAGGGCTGGATCACATTGGTATTCGTTCCCCTGGAAGCTCACCGTCCCGGTCTTGCTGACCCGGCGCTGCTCGGTCCAGAGGAAGGCCTGGCGCAAGAGCTCGGGATCGGCCTGGCGCAGCGTGCCGCGGAGGAACCGCTCCATCGGCGTCTCGCCGGTCTCGGAGTGACGGCGGAGGTTGAGGTAGCTCTCGCTCCACGCCTCCCAGCGGTCATTGAGCTCGGCGTAGCTGGCAACGCCAACCTGCTCGACTTCGAGGACGAACCTCTCCCTGATGACCCTCCCCGCTCTTTCCTGCTTCCCCCGCCCAGCTGGCGAGTACGGCCGGCTGTGAATCAAGTGGATACCGAGCAGAGCGCAGGTGCGCGCCAACTCGCGTCCGGTGTAGGGGCTGCCGTTATCCGTGTACAACTGGAGGGGCAGACCGCGACGCAGGATCGCCTGATACAGCACCTCCTGACCGGCACGCAGCTTCTCCACCGGAAACCAGCGGCCGTGGACGAGCAGCCGTGAGTGATCGTCGACGAGCATGAAGAGACGGGCGCGGTGGCTGCCGGGGGCGCGCGGGAAAGGCACCCAGGGGCCGACCAGGACATCGCCGATCCACCGGTCATTGGGTGCTGCCGCCTCGTATCGCCCCCAGGTCTTGGTGTCGGCGAGCAGCTCGGCGCGAGTCAGCCCACGCTTCTGGAACTGCTCGCGCAGGGTGCGCTCGGCGACGGGAACGTGGTGCAGCTGGCGGAGCATGTCGGCGATCGCTGCCGCGGAGCGTGCCGGCTGCTCGAGGCGCAGCCGGATCGCCTCCTCGAGCAGCTCGGGATGCTGGCGGGTGCTGCCCAGATCGGAGCGAGGCTGATCGCGAAGCCCGGCCAGCCCATGCCGGCGGTACGCCCCGATCCAGCGGTCGAGGCTCGTGCGGCTCACCGTGCGCGCCACCCCATCCGGACCGGCGTGCTCCTCGCCGGCGATGCGGCGGACGATGAGACCCCGCTCCCTGCTCCGGAGGCGTGGGTGGAGCGCCTCCGCGATCAGGTGGTAACGCCAGAGCGCGAGCTCCTCCGCCGGGTCATGGACCATCAGGGACCTCCGAGTCGGACGACACCGCTATCCAAGCCGACGTCCCGGCCCGCTCCAAGAGCGCGGCTCTGTTGGTCGCCAGCAGCCTCCCGCCGGTGACCAGGTTGACCACCGCCCAAGGCGCCCCCTGGCCCCGCCGGGCGAGCCCACTGCTGCGCCAGCGCCCCCACCGCGGCCACCAGGCGAGGCAACGCCAGGGTCGGCACCTCCCAACTGCTCCACCCCCACGCCACCGCCATCGCCAGCAGCTCGGCGCTCAACTCCCTTGCCGAGCGTCGAATCCGGCGCAGCCAGCCACGGACCGTGGTCGCCGGCCGTCCCAGCGCGGCAGCGATGCGGCGATGACCCCACCCCTGAGCGGCGAGCTCCACGGCGCGGCCAATCACGGAGACCTCGTCCCAGCGCCAGGGCAGCACGAACCACGGAATCAGTGCCTGGGTCTCGCCGCATCCGGTGCAGCACACCCGCGGCGCCCAGATCAGCCGGTCAGCGTCCCTGCGCAGATGCCGCTGGTATCGCGACCATCGCCAAGTCAACGCGCCGCAGCTCGGACACGGAGGGCGTGGCACCTCGATCTCGGCCGCGCGCTCGACGTAGGTATCGACATCGACAGGGCACGGCCATACCATCGCCACCGGTGGACCACAGCTCCACCACCGACCCTCCAGGAGGTAAGGCTCCAGGAGGGTCTTCTCTTCTTTCTGCGACCGCTATGCTGCCTCACCCAGCCCCCTCTCGTCACCACCCAGTGCCGCCGTCGTCGGCGGCTACGTCGTCATAGAGGGACGCCGTCTACAACTGGCCGCAAGCGGCGTGGATGTGACGGTCGCCTCCGGCGTCAGAGCGTCGCCTCGATGCCCAGGCGGAGCGCGGCGCGCACCGCCGCCACTCGGTTCTCCTCGCGGTCCCCCGTCTCTCTCAGCTCGCGGACCTCGGAATCCCCTCCCAGCCACACCGACACGTAGATGAGACCGGCCGGCTTGCTCGTCCCTTCGGCGTCCGGCCCGGCGATCCCGGTGATGGAGAGGCCGAGATCGGCCCCGAGGCGCAGGGCTGCGCCGTGGGCCATCGCCCGGGCGACCTCGCTGCTCACCGCACCCTGCCGGGCCAGCACCTCCGCGTCGACGCCGAGGAGGTCGACCTTGACCGAGTCCGAGTAGGCGATCACCCCGCCGAGAAAGTACCGGGAGGAGCCCGGGACGGCGGTGATCGCACCCCCCAGCAGGCCACCCGTGCAGGAACTCCGCGACGGCCACGCGGAGACCACGTTCGGCGAGTCGCCGCCCGAGCTCTGCTGACTCTAAAAAGGTGCGGGCTGAACGCGGTTCAGCGGCCATCGATTGTGGAGCCCCTGGACGCAGGGGACCGAGCTGGCCTCCCTGCATGTCCTGACAACACCGAGAAACGTCGATCCTGCGTCATCGGAACTCGGCGGGGGCGGTACAGGTTGCTCCTCCGCTCGGAAGGCACGCCTGCGGATGCGGGTGAGGGCAGCCGAGCCGCTGGAACACGCTCCGGGCCATGCGGGTGGTCAGATGGTACCAGCAGCCTCCACAATCGGCCTCCTCTGGATCCGCTTCGGCTCGGCTAGCCTGGGGGATCCAAATTATCCCCTCCTGTCCGAGCGCGGGTGGCAGCCCTCTGGCGGGGGCGGCGGCGCTCGGCTTCTGGCAGGCCTGGCGCACCCATGTTGTGTATTTCGGCCCCGAGTAAAGGTCACTTTCTATGACCTTTAAACCTACCCAGTTTCCAACCCTCCTACCCTACCGACGACGCGACTTCTCCGACGCGCAGTCAAACCGCAGGAGGCCGCCGCCAGCATGAGGTTGCGAGGTGTCGAGTGGTGCCGGTCACGAAGGGGCCGGCGCGAGCCTACCACCGCGGCGGCGACGAACCCCGCGGATGCCATGTGGAGGACGTGGCCGCGCGCGCCTTTCTCGCTCCGTCACTACCTGTAGTTGGTGAACTGGAGCGGCACCTCGAGGTCCATGGCCTTCAGGGACCGGATCACGGCTTGGAGCGCGTCCTTCTCCTTCGACACGATGCGGAGCTGATCGCCCTGGATGCGGGACTGCACCTTGGGATGCTCGTTGCGGATCTTCTTGGTCAGAGTGCGGGCGAGCTCATCCGAGATGCCGCGGCGCAGCTTCACGACCTGGCGGACATTGCCCTTCGCCGCTGGCTCCGCCTTCTGCGGATCGAGCACCTTGAGGTCGATGCCTCGCCGGTGCAGCTTGCCCTGCAGGACGTCGAGGATGGCCTTGAGCTGCATGTCGCTTTCGGTGAGGAGGACGAGCTGCCCCTTCTCGAGGCCGATCTCGGCGGTCACCCCCTTGAAGTCGTAGCGAGTCTGGATCTCGCGGCGAGCCTGATCGACCGCGTTCACCATCTCCTGGTGGTCGAAGTCGCTGACGACATCGAAGGAGTATTCCTGCGCCATCTCGAGCCAAGGATAGGCGTCGGTCGCAGGAGGGTGCCGCGGATCGCCCCAGAGGCGTCCCTCGCTGAGGAGGGAGGTCGCCCGGCGCAGGTCTATGACCATCCCCTGGAAGGCCCCCTCCGTCTGCTCCACCCCCGGGGCTCGCAGCGCGGCCAAAGGGTGGATCGTCGCGCTTCCCAGCCGGCCATCGGGCAGCTCCAGCGCCTCAGCCCTCGTCGACGATCTCCACGTCGAAGGGGCCGTGGAAGAGGACGACCATGACGCACGGACCGCCGCCCGCCGGCTGGTGCTGCATCGCCTCCCCGCCCGGGAAGCGCGCATACGACCCCGGCCCGATCACCTGCCCGTTGGCGCGGAGGTGTCCCTCCAGCACGACCATAGTGTGCGCGGCGGTGTGGCGATGGAGGCGACAGCGCGTCCCGGCCGGATACCGGACCACGTAGTGCTCCTCGCCGCCTCCCGCCTCCTCGTACAGGGAGCGGATCTCGACAGGCCCGTCGTAGATCGACGCCGCGCTAGCCCCGAGCGGTCCCATCTCCCCCTCTCGTAGGTTGGCGATGATGATCGCCCGCCCGTAGCCCGCCGCCACGTCACTCCTCGCCGAGATCCGCGAGCAGCTCGTCGACCTGGATGACGTCCATCAGGACCTCGCGCGACTTGCTGCCCTCGTACGGTCCGACGATGCGCTGCTCGGCGAGCTGGTCGATGAGCCGGGCGGCGCGCGTGTAGCCGACGTTCAGCTTGCGCTGCAGAAGGGACGCGGCGGCGCGTCCCTCGGCGGCGACGGTGTGCGCAGCCTTGGCGAAGAGTGGATCGCGCTTGCCGGCGTCGCGGGCCCAGGACACCGTGGCCTCGACCTGGAACACCTCCTCCTGATAGTCCGGCTTCCCCTGCTGCTTCCAGAAGTCGATGAGCGCCTCGAGCTCGCGGTCGGAGCAGAAGGCGCCCTGCAGTCGTCGCGGCTTGCCCTCGTCAATGGGGAGGTAGAGCATGTCGCCGCGGCCAAGGAGCTTCTCCGCTCCCATCTCGTCGATGATGACCCGGGAGTCCACGCCGCTGGATACGGCGAAGGCCACCCGGCTCGGGATGTTCGCCTTGATCAAGCCGGTGATGATGTCCGCGGACGGTCGCTGCGTCGCGACGACGAGATGGATGCCGACAGCGCGAGCCAGTTGGGCCACTCGGCACACGAGGTCCTCGATCTCCCCCGCCGCCACCATCATGAGGTCGGCGAGCTCATCGATCACGATGACGGTGTAGGGAAGTGGGGTGAGCCCCAATCCGGGGGCGCGCTCGTTGAAGGCCGCGATGTTGCGCGCCCCGTGCGCCGCGAAGAGCTTGTAGCGCTCCTCCATCTCCTTCACCGCCCAGCGAAGCGACGCCACCGCTGCCTCCGGCTCCACCACCACGGGGACCAGCAGGTGAGGAACGTCGGCAAAGGTCGACAGCTCCACTCGCTTGGGATCGATGAGGATGAGCTTGAGCTGCGCCGGTGTCGCCTGGAGAAGGAATCCCGCCAGGACCGCGTTGATGCAGACCGACTTCCCGCTGCCGGTAGACCCGGCGATGAGCAGGTGCGGCATGCGGCAGAGGTCGCCGACCACGGGATGGCCGGAGACGTCGGCGCCGAGGGCGACGGCGAGGCGGTGACGCGGATCAGTGAAGGCCGACGCTGTCACCACCTCCTTGAGGGAGACGAGCTGGGCGGCCTTGTTGGGCACTTCGATGCCGATCGCCGACTTCCCGGGGATGAAGGGCTGAATGCGCACGGGGGCGGCGAGGGCCAGGGAGAGGTCGGTCTGGGCGCCCACGATCTTGCGCACGGGAACGCCGGCGGCGGGCTGCACCTCGTACTGGGTCACCGTCGGCCCGCTGTTGGCCCCCACCACCCGCGCCTGGATGGTGAAGGAGCGCAGCGTGGTCTCGATGAGCTGAGCGGTGGCCTGGACCTCCTTCTCCAGGCGCTCCCGCTTCCCGCTCACGGTGTCGAGGAGGTCGGCGGCGGGAAGCGTCCATGTCCGTTCGGCCTCCTCGTCACTCAACGCCGTGCCGTGGAGGACGCCGCTCTCGGGAATCGGGCCCAGGGGGCGGGTCTCGGCCTGGGTGGCGGAGCCCGCGGGCTCCACGCTTCCTTCGAACTCGCGGGTGAAGAGGTCGGGCGCCACCGGCTCCGTGGCCGGCCCGGGGCCGGGCTGCCCGCCCGCCTCCTCCGCCGCGGCGGGCGGGAAGAGCGGCAGGAAGGCTGGTCCGATGGGCGGCGCCTCGAGGGGCGGGGTCAGCGCCGCCATCGCGGGAGGCCCTGCCGGGGACGCGGCGAGCGGCGGGACGCGACTTCCCGTGAGCTGGATCGCCCGCTCCACCCCGGCCCGCCCCTTTGCTCCCCGGAGGGGTTGGCCGGCGGCCTCGGGCCGGTTGGCCAGCCAGTCGCGCAGGGCGTTGAAGACGGTGGCGACTCGCAGCTCGACGGCGACGACCAGTCCGGCGCAGATGACGACGAGCATGAGCGCCCCCGTCGCCGCTCCTCCGAGCCGCGCGGAAATCCCGTGCGCCACATCCTTGCCAACACTGCCGGCGGCCCCGGGGAAGACGAGACCGAGGAGACCCAGCGCCGCCACCGCCACCAGGAGGCTGCCGATGGCGGCGAGCACGCCCCCGGTCCAGGCCCGCTGACCGAAGACCCGGGCGCCGGTGAGGACGACGCCGGCGGCGGCGATCCAGGCACCGATGCCGAGCCAGGCGAGAAGGGCGTCGTGAACCGGCCGGGCGATCGACCCGCCCCCCGGAAGGGCCAGGACGACGGCGACGAGGATGCCGAGGCCGACGAGGCCGAGGCCGCTCAGCTCCCGGCGCTGATCCGGGCTGAGGATCGGCTCGCGGCGGACCTGCCTGGCGCCCAGCCGCGGCGAGCGCCGCTTCGTGGAGCGAGCCGGGCGGGAGCGCGGGCGGGATCTGGTGATGGGGGGCACGGAGGGTGGCCTCGGGGTGAGTCGAACGAGGGGCGTGAAGGACGGGCCGCGCCGATCGTAGCAGGCATCGGCAGTTTGCGAATAGGCGTTCGCGCGGGCCGGCCGTCCGGCGCGCCATACCATCGCAACGCTGTCGACCACCCCTCTCAGTACCCGTCGCGCACCACGTTTCTGAGCGGCTCACCGGCTAGGAAGCGGCGCACCTGCTCACCGGCGAAGCTCCAGGCTCGGGCTCGCACCTGCCCCACCGAGCCGGCGATGTGGGGTGTGATCAGCACTCCGGGTGCCGTCCACAACGGATGCCCGTCGGGAAGGGGTTCCGGGTCGGTGACGTCGAGGGCGGCGCGGAGCCGCCCGCGACGCAGCTCGGCAAGGAGCGCCTCGGTGTCGACGACCTGACCCCTCGCCGCGTTGACCAGGAGCGCGCCGTCGCGCATCGACGCCAGGAAGGCGGCGTCGACCATGCCTCGCGTCGCCTCGGTGAGGGGGGTGAGGAGGATCACGACGTCCGCCTGGGGGAGCAGCGCGGGCAGCTCCTCGATGCCATGCACCCCGTCGCGGTGGCGCCGTGCCACCCGCGTCACGCGCGCGCCGAAGGGAAGGAGCCGGGCGGAGACGGCGCGGCCGATGGAGCCGTGGCCCACGATGAGAACGCTCGCACCCTCGAGGTCGAGACCTGAGCCGGCCCACCGCCACGTCTGCGCCTGCTGCATGCGGATGCTCTCCTCGAGGTGGCGGCGCATCGCCGTCGTCGCCATCACCACCCACTCCGCCACTGACGCGTCGTGGATCCCCGAGCCATCGCAGAGGACCACGCCGGGCGGCATCCGGGAGGCGATGACGTCGACCCCCGCGCTCAGCATCTGCACGAGGCGCAGGTCGCGAAGCTGGGGGATGACCTCGAGAGCGCGGCGCTCGTCGAACTCGGGGATGAGGATGTCGGCGTGCTGCGGAGGGTCAGGGATCGGACCGCGCGGCGGCACGTCGCGGATCTCGATCTCGGTGGGGAGCAGCGCTCGCTGCTCGTCGCGGGTGGCCGCGGGGATCCACACCGTCGCTGGCGGCATCGGCGTCAGACCTCGGTCACGATCGGGAGGATGAGGGGCCTCCTCTTTGTCCGCTTGTACAGGAAGCGGCTCAGCGTCTCGTGGACCGCGCTCTGCCAGACCGTCCAGCCGGCGTCGGGCGCGAGATGCTCGACGGTCTCCCGCACGCGGGCCTCCGCCTCTTCGAGGAGCGGTCCGCGGCCGTCGTCGACGAAGCCGCGGCAGATGAGCTCGGGGCCGGCGACCACCGTTCCGGTGGCGCGCTCCACGGCGAGCTGGACGATGACCAGGCCATCCTCGGCGAGCTGGCGGCGGTCGCGAAAGACCACGTGCCGGGCATCCTCGAGGCTCAGACCGTCGACGTAGACGTAGCCGGCTGGCACCCTCTCCCCCACCACGCGTATCCCGTCGTCGTCGATCTCGACCACCTGCCCGTTGTCGACGGCGACGACCTGCGCCGCCGGCACCCCGGAGGCGGTGGCCAGCTCACAGTGCGCAGCAAGGTGGCGGTACTCGCCGTGGACGGGGAGGAAGTACCGAGGCCGGCAGAGGCTGAGAAGGAGGCGGAGCTCCTCGCGGCTCGCATGGCCGGAGACGTGCACGCCGTGCGCGCTGCCCCGGAAGATCCGGGCGCCGCGGCGGTGCAGGCTGTTGACAGTGCGATGCACCGCCTCCTCGTTGCCGGGGATGGGGTTGGCGCTGAGGATGACGGTGTCTCCCGGCCGGCTCGCCACCAGGGGATGCTCACCGCTCGCGATCCGGCTGAGCGCCGAGAGCGGCTCCCCCTGCGCCCCGGTGCAGAGGATGCAGAGCTCTCGCTCGCTGAGGCGCTCCGCCTGGCGCGGGGAGACGAAGGTGTCCCGACCCGCCACCAGGAAGCCGAGCTCCTGCGCCACCTTGACGTTGCGGAGCATGGAGCGTCCCACCAAGAGGCAGCGCCGCCCCGCGGTGTCAGCGGCTTGGATGGCCTGCTGGAGGCGAGAGATGTTGGAGGCGAAGGTTGCCACCAACACCCTGCCTGGGGCTTGGCGCACGATCTCCTGGAGGTGGGGGCCGACGGAGCGCTCGCTGGGCGTCATCCCCTCGACCTCGGCGTTGGTGCTGTCGGAGAGGAGGAGAAGGACGCCGGCATCACCGAGACGGGCGAGGCGACCCAGGTCGGGAGGTTCCCCGTGCACCGGCGTCTGATCGACCTTGAAGTCGCCGCTGTGCACGATGGTGCCGAGCGGAGTATGCAGGGCGAGCGCGCAGGAGTCCGGCACGGAGTGGGTCGTGTGGATCCATTCCACCGCGATGTCGCCAAGGGTGACGGTATCTCCGGGGCGCACGGTGTGCAGCCGAGCGGACTCATGGAGGCCGTGCTCGCGCAACTTGTTGCGCAGCAGCCCCAGGGCGAGCGCGGTCCCGTAGACGGGGGCCTCGAGCTTGGGCAGCACGTAGGGCAGGGCGCCGATGTGGTCCTCGTGGCCATGGGTGAGGACGATGCCGCGGATCCGCTGTCGCCTCTCCACGAGCCAGCTCACGTCGGGGATGACGAGGTCGACGCCAAGCATCTCCGTCTCCGGGAACATCAACCCGCAATCGACGACGACGATGTCCTCGCCGCACTCGACGGTGAGAAGGTTGCGCCCGATCTCTCCCAATCCGCCGAATGCCAGGAGACGGAGGCCGGGGCGCGGGTCAGGCAAAGAGGTCCAGCTGGTCGTGGCCGGCCGGCTCGTCAGCGCCGGGATCAACGCCGCAGGCGAGGCTCTCGGCGGTGTGGCGGGCACGCTCCCGGTCGGCGTCGTCGAGGTACTGGCGCACCTTGAGCATGTCCTCCTCGAGGGTGTGCATGAGCGCCGCGTTGTAGAGCGCGGCGGCGGGATGGTAGAGGGGGACGTAGATTCTCTCGCCGCGGACCATCCGCCGACCGTGGAGGTGGGTGATGCCGCCGGCGCCGGGGAGCAGCCGGGCCAGGGCGTGGCGACCGAGGATGAGGATGAGGTCGGGATGGATGATCTCGATCTGCGCGTCGAGGAAGGGGGCGCAGGCCTCCACCTCGGCGGGCTCCGGGTCCCGGTTGCCGGGCGGCCGGCACTTGACGACGTTGGTGATGTAGATGTCGTCGCGATCGAGCCCGATGCTCTGGAGGAGGCGCGTCAGGACATTGCCGGCGGCACCGACGAAGGGTTTGCCGAGGCGGTCCTCCGTCTCGCCGGGCCCTTCGCCGATCGCCATGATGCGGGCCGAGACCGGTCCCGTCCCCGGAACCGCCTGGGTCCGTCGCTGATGGAGGGGGCAGGCGGTGCAGGTGAGGATGTGCTCGTGGACGACGGCCAGTGCATCCTCGGCGGCGGTCAGCATCGCGCCGAGTCTACCGGGGGTGACGGAGTGAGGAATGGAGCTGGAGGCTCCGATTCCGAGCGGAGGAGCCCTTCGGTACCCGTACCGGGGGTGACGGAGTGAGGAATGGAGCTGGAGGCTCCGATTCCGAGCGGAGGAGCCCTTCGGTACCCGTACCGGGGGTGACGGAGTGAGGAATGGGTGACGGGCGGCGTCGGTGAAGATGAGAGCGATGACCCCGGCGATGCTCGCCGAGGCGGCGATGCCGGCCACCACCCCAGGGAGGGCGGGCAGGGGAAGGTGCTGCTCGACGGCTCCGAAAAGCGCTCCCTCGATGGCGATGACGGCGGGCGGTAGAGCCCTCCAGCTCAGCAGCTGACCGGAACGGGCCAGCCACCAGATGGCGGTGAAGACGCAGGGCTCGAGGTAGTAGTAGGGCCAGGCCGTCTTCGCCAGCATCGGGACGCAGAGGCTGCTGATGGCGAGGAGCGGGAAGCTGCGCCGCGCCGCCGGGGGAAAGAGCGAGGCTGCCTCGCCCACGGCCCCTGTGGCGCCCGCAGCGCCGGTGGCCTCCCTCCTGGCGTTGGGCCGGCCGAGGACGATGACGAGGGCGCAGAGGAGGGTCGCGAGGGCGGTGAACATCCAGGTGTCGCCGGCCTGCACGACCCCGATCCATGGAGCCTCACGGAAGGCGAACCATAGGGACCCGCCGGCGACGGGGACGGCGGACCGGAAGCTGAGCAGCGAGTACACGAGGTCGCTGCGGTCGGCGATGAGGAAGGGGACGATCCCGGCGGCGGTGACCAGGGCTGCCGTGCCGGCCCACACCGCGGTGCACCGCCAGCGCCGCTCGGCGAGGCTGGAGAGGAGGACGGGAATGAGGATGACGAGAGCGAGGCTTCGGGTGAGCACGGCGAGGCCGAGGCAGATCCCTGCTCGGAAGCTGGCCTCGCGGATCAGGAGCCTCAGCCCGAGCAGGAGGAGCCAGAGCTCGAGGGGGATCTCGACGTGCCCGAAGCCGATCGTCGAGATCCAGAGCGGCGGGAGGGCGAGGAAGAGCGCCCCGGTGACGAGGCGGGGCACGCGGCGACCTCGGGCTGATTCGACCGCGAGCACCGCCTCCCGGGCCATGAGCAGGGCGAAGGCCGCAAAGACCGCCTCGGTGAGGCCATCGCGGAGCGGCATGCTGCCGGCAATCCCCACAAGGTTGCTGAGGGCCGCGATCAGGGTGAGGGGGACGAGCGCGAGCGGCCCATTGGCGTCCGGATAGAGGTCCGAGCGAACCGCGTAGACGAGCAGGGGGTGCCCGTGGGCGGCGATCTCCGCGGATGGCCAGAAGAAGAGATCCAGGTCGGAGCTGGTCGTGTCGAGCAGGCGCGCCGCGATTCCCGCACCGACCACAAAGGCGGCACACAGCCCGGCGACGACGAGCTGCCGGCGGGACGGCCAGCGCGCGGCCAGCGGAGCGATGGCCGGCGCAGCTGCGCCTTCCGCCGTCATGGCACGCACTCTATTCGCTCCCCGCCGACCCTCCCCAGTTCCTCCTCGCGAACGCTCGAGGCCGGGACGCTCCGATCCGGAGGCTAGCCGTGCTCGAGGACCAGCTCCGCCACCTGGACGGCGTTGGTCGCCGCGCCCTTGCGGAGGTTGTCGGCGACGATCCAGAGTGCGAGCCCGTTCTCCCGGCTCTGATCGCGGCGGATTCGTCCGACGTGGACGTCGTCGGAGCCGGCCACGGAGCGCGGGGTGGGGTAGGTCTGGGTGGCGGGGTCGTCGCTCACCCGCACCCCGGCGGCGCTGCCCAGGACCCGCCTGGCCTCGGCCACGCTCGCCTCCTCGCCGAGCTCGACCCACACCGCCTGGCTGTGCCCGACCGAGACGGGGACGCGCACCGTCGTGATCCCGATGGGGAGATCGGGCAGCTCGAGAAGACGCCGGACCTCCTGGACGACCTTCACCTCCTCCTCGCTGTCGTCGCCCAGCATCCTCCAGCCACCGGGAACGACGTTGCCGTGGAGGACATGGGGGTAGACGCTGGGGACCGGTGCCTCGCCCGCCGCGTCCTGCCGGGTCTGGGCCTCGAGCTCCTCCCGGAGGGCCCGCCCGCCGCCGCTCGCCGCCTGGTAGGTGGCGACGGTGAGGCGGCGGAGGCCGAAGGCCCGATGCAGCGGCGCCATCACCACCGCCAGCGGAATGGCCACGCAGTTGGGATTGCTGACCACGCCCTGGTGGTCGCGGACACGCGCGCCGTTCACCTCGGGGACGACCAGGGGGACCGCCGGGTCCATGCGGTAGAAGCTCGACTTGTCGACGGCGACCCCGCCGGCCGCGGCGACCGTGGGCGCGAAGGTCCTGGCCGTCTCGGAGCCGGCCGCGAAGAAGACGAGCTCGCAGCCGGTGAGCCGTTCGGCGTCGACAGCGGCGACCCGGAGCTCCTCGCCCCGGAAGCGCAGCGTCGCTCCCTCGCTGCGGGGAGAGGCGAGGACGCGCAGCTCGCGCAGGGGGAAGGAGCGCTCCTCGAGAACACGCAGGAGCGTCGAGCCGGCCGCCCCGGTGGCGCCGACGAGGGCGGCTCGGGGTGCCGGCAGGACGGGGGGCATGGCTCCTCGGCTAGGCGGGCGAGGCGCTTCCCGCTCCCGCCACCTCCGCCTGGCGCTGTCCGAGCTCGCGAATCGCCTCCCGACGCGAGAGGTTGATGCGGCCGCGTTCGTCGATCTCGATGACCTTGACCCAAATCTCGTCGCCGACGGCGACGACATCCTCCACCTTCTCGACCCGGTGGTCAGCGAGGTGAGGGATGCGGACCAGGCCCTCCTTCTTGGGGAGGATCTCGACGAAGGCGCCGAAGTTCATGAGCCGGGTCACCCGTCCCTTGTAGAGACGGCCGATCTCGATCTCGTCGGTGAGATCACGGATCATGGCGATCGCCTGGTCGCGGGCGGCGGCGTCGGGGCTGGCCACGAAGACCCGGCCGTCGTCCTCGATGTCGATCTGGGCGCCCGTCTCCTCGACGATCCTGCGGATCGTCTTGCCGCCGGGGCCGATGACGTCACGGATCTTGTCGGGGTTGATCTGGACGGTCTCGATCCTGGGCGCCCACCGGCTCATCTCGCTGCGGGGCTCGGGAAGGGCCTCCGCCATCTTGCCGAGGATGAAGAGCCGTCCCTCACGAGCCTGGGCGAGGGCGCGCTCCAGGAGCTCCCAGGTGAGCCCCCGGATCTTCATGTCCATCTGCAGGGCGGTGATACCGCGCTCCGTGCCGGCGACCTTGAAATCCATGTCGCCGAGAGCATCCTCCATCCCCTGGATGTCGCTCAGGATGGCTGCCGAGCCCCCCTCGTCGTCGGAGATGAGGCCCATGGCGATGCCCGCCACGGGTGCCTCAAGGGGGACGCCTGCGTCCATCAGCGCGAGGGTCGAGCCGCACACCGAGGCCATCGACGTCGAACCGTTGCTGCTCAGGATCTCGGTGACGATCCGGACCACGTAAGGGAAGCTCTCATCGTCGGGCATGACGTTGCGGACGGCGCGCTCAGCGAGGGCGCCGTGGCCGATCTCGCGCCGGCCGGGCGAGCGCAGCGGACGGGCCTCGCCCACCGAGAAGGGCGGGAAATTGTAGTGGTGCATATAGCGCTTGAACTCGTCGAGCCCCAGGTCGTCGAGCTTCTGCTGGTCCTGGCCCGAACCGAGGGTGACGATGGAGAGGGCCTGAGTCTGGCCGCGGGTGAAGAGGGCGCTGCCATGCGTCCGAGGCAGGACACCCACCCGGCACCAGATCCGGCGGATCTCGTCGGTGCGCCTGCCGTCGGGGCGGACACCCTCGGTGAGGATGGCGCGGCGCACGGCCTTCTTGAGCTCACCGTCGAAAGCCCGACCGACCTCCTGCTGCGCGGTCGGAAAGCGCTCGCCGAGACGCTCCTGCACCTCCTTGCGCAGGCCGTCGATCTGGCTCTCCCTGGTCGGCTTGTCGGCGTTGCGGGCAGCCTCGGCGATCCGGCCCTCGACCATCTCGTGGACGGCGGCCGCGACCTCCGGGTCGATGACCCAGCGCGGGTAATCCATCACCGGCTTGGGCCCCACCCCCTCACGGACGCGACGTTGGAAGTCGACCAGGCGGCGGATCTCGTCGTGAGCCAGGCGAAGCGCCTGAAGCATGGTCTCCTCAGGCACCTGATGGGCGCCCGCCTCGACCATCGTGATGGCGTCGGCGGTGCCGGCGACGACCAGGTCGAGGTCGGTGTCGGCGAGCTGGAGCAGGGTGGGATTGAGGATCAGCTGGCCATCCAGAAGCCCGACGCGGACGCACCCCACCGGACCGCCGTGGGGGATGTCGCTGAGCTGGAGGGCGAGGGAAGCGCCGGTCACGGCGAGCGTCGCCGGATCCTGCACCTGGTCGGCGGAGAGGACGCTGGCCACGATCTGGACGTCGTTGTGGAAGTCCTTGGGGAAGAGGGGCCGCATGGGGCGGTCGATCATCCGGCTGGCGAGGATCGCCGCCTCACTGGGCCGTCCTTCGCGGCGGGGGAAGCTGCCCGGGATGCGCCCGGCGGCGTACAGCTTCTCCTCGTAGTCGCAGGTGAGAGGGAAGAAATCGATCCCCTCGCGCGGCGTCTTGCTGGCCACCGCGGTGACCAGGATCACGGTGTCGCGGCAGCGCAGGAGCAGGGCGCCGTTCGCCTGCTCGGCCACATGGCCGGTCTCGACGGTGAGCGTCTGGCCGGCGAAGTCGATCGTGAAGGTCTTCGGATCTGGGTCTGCCATGGATTCTCCGGATGCGCCCGGGCCGCGCCGGTTCAGGCTTCTCCCCCGGAGGTGAGGCGGTGGAGGCTGGAGGCCGGCTCTGGTTCGCGCCCTCCTTCAAGGGCTGCGGCACGGATCGCCGGGGTCCAGTCCCCAACGTCTCACCGACCGGCTGGGGTCCCGACGGCGATCGGTGGCGGGCTGGGTTGGATCTGGGTGAGCCATTCAGGCTCAAGGGGTCAGAGTGAATTCCTCCTGCACCAAGGATATGGGCGCCCTCGGCGCCTCGTCTCGGGACGCGATGGGGTCGGGCGCACTAGCGACGCAGGCCCAGTCGCGCGACGATCGAGCGGTAGCGCTCGACATCGCTGCGCGCGAGATAGTCGAGGAGGTGGCGGCGGCGACCGACCATCTTCAGAAGGCCTCGGCGCGACGCATGGTCGCGAGGGTGACCGCGCAGGTGTTCGGTGAGGCTGCTGATCCGCTCGCTGAGAACCGCGATCTGCACCTCCGGGGAGCCGGTGTCGGTCTCGTGCCGCCGGTGCTCGGCGATGATCTCAGTCTTATCTCGAAGTGCGGGCAAAGCGCGATTCTCCAGACGGTCCTTCCGGACCAGCCGCCGGACGGAGAGCGGCGAAGCAGGGCCAGCGCCCCGGGCCAACGAGCCCTCCGAGGGTCCGCGCCAGTGTAGCAGCCACCCGGAGCGGAGCCGCTCTGCCCTTCGATTGATGCGATAGCCGGTGCCGGCCCGGGACGCTGCGGAATCGCGCGCCCGCGATCCTCGAAGGTCAGAGCGCGGGCGCCAGGATGCGCAGGGCCCCGGGCAGGACGGTGATCTCGACCGGCGCCGTTCCCACCCTCTCCCCGTCCGTCTCGACCGGCGGGGGTTCCGCGGCCCCGGTCGGGCTGATGCGGATGCTCCTCGCCTGGAGCATGGTGACGGCGGGGTGGGATCCGTGCGTCCCGCGGTAGAGGCGGGGAATCGCCCGCAACGCCCCGGCGCGGGAGATGTCACCAACGATGGCCACGTCAAGGAGGCCGTCGTCGATCCTCGCCTGGGGAGCGATGCGCATCCCGCCGCCGTAGTCCCGTCCGTTGGCGATGGCCACCTCCTCGACGCGCAGCCGGCGGGTTTCACTGTCGATGGTGAGCTCGATGTCGTGCTTGCTATCGACGAGGAGCGCGGCCACCGCCGCTCTGAGAAACGCTGCCCGGCGCCACATGCCCACCCCCCGGTGGCGGTGGCGCTCGACGCGGGAGACCACGTCGGCGCTGATTCCGCATGAGGCGACGTTGAGAAAGAGGCGCTGCGAGCCGTCACGGAACACCGCTCGGCCGATGTCAATGGGTCGGGGCACCGCGGAGCCCAGAAGGCGGGCGGCCGCCACCGGGTCACTGGGGAGGCCAAGGGCTCGGCGGAAGTCGGTGCCCGTGCCGCTGCTCACGACGCCGAGGGTCAGGTCGGGGGCGAGCGGCCGGCCCTCCTCGTCGAAGCAGCCGTTCACCACCTCGTTGAGGGTGCCGTCACCGCCCACCGCCACCACCCGGCGGATGCCGCGATCGCGGATGGCAGTGCGGGTGAGCTCGGCGGCATCGCCTCGGCCGAGAGTGTCGTGGGCCGTGTAGCGCAAGCCGGCGGCATCGAGGGCGCGCCGGATCGCGGGCCAGCGTCGCGCGGTCCGTCCCCCCGCGCTCGCTGGGTTGACCACGACGAGCATCAGGGGCGGCGGCATCGCGCCAGAATGGTACGGAACCGCCAATCCCCCCGCGGGGAGCTCAGGCTTGCCGGACCGCGGCCGCCTCGGCCGGGACGGCGAGGAGCGCCCCGGCCCTGACCACCTCCCGATACCAGGCGAAGCTCGCCTTGCGGATCCGCTTTCCGGTGGGGTAGTCGACCCAGGTGAGCCCGAATCTCCTGCCGAAGCCCTCGGCCCACTCGAAATTGATGCTTCTATGGTTTGTCAAGCAGCCCGGGCAAGTTCGCGGTCGGCGACGATGACTCGGAAGACCTCACGTGCGACGTAGCGCTTGAGGCAGCGGATGATCTCCTTCTTGGAGAGGCCCTCGGCGGTTCTGCGGGCCACGTAGTCCCTGGTCGGCTGATGCCACCGGAGGCGACCGATGACGATGCGCCAGAGGGCGTTGTTGGCCTGCCTGTTGCCGCCGCGGTTGAGCCGATGGCGGCCGGTCGTCTTGCCGGATGAGGCTGGCAGCGGCGCCACGCCGCAGAGCTGCGCGAAGCTGGCCTCGGAGCGCAGCCTCTCGGGGTTGTCGCCAGCGGCCACCAGGAGTGCTCCGGCCACGTCGGGGCCGACGCCCTTGAGGGCACACAGCTCGGGCGCGACCTCCTGGGTGAGACGCTCGAGCTCGACGTTCAGCGTGGCGATCTCGTCGCTGAGGTGCTGATGGCGTCGCGCCAGAACCCGCAGGGCCATCTTGGCCGCCGCCGTGGGTGTGGTGATCGGTCCGGGCCGGAAGGCCGCCAGGGTCTCGATGAGACTCCGGCCAGTGAGCGAGCGCAGCTGCTCGCGGAGATCAGCCGGCGCCGTGACCAGCAGGGAGTGCATCTGGTTGACGATCTGCGTGCTGCCGTGGACGGCCGAGCGGCGCGCCACCCGCAAGGTTCGGATCATGCCCACCCTGTCCTCGTCGCTCTTGGGGACCGAGGATGCTTCGCCGGAGAGCACTGCCCGCGCGGCCGCCTCGGCGTCGATGGGATCCGACTTGCCGCGTGCATGACGGGTCTGGCGGTTGGGCCGGTTGATCTCGATCACCGTGCAGCCGGCACGACGCAGGTGGCGTGCCAGACCGGCACCGTAGGCGCCGGTACCCTCGACGCCGAAGCGAGGCGTCGCATCACCGAACGCTTGGGCCCAGCGCAACAGGCGACCGTAGCCGGCGGGCGTGGTGGGGATCTGGAGATGGCCCAGCGGCCGCCCGAGATCGCTGGTGAAGGCTGCAGCCACATGGACCTCGCCATGGGTGTCGACGCCGACGGTGATGCCGACGGCGGGGTCGTGTGCCATGCTTATCGGTGCCATCCTCATGTCCTCAACACCCCCGCTCTGCGGGGCCTGACTGGGGTTGGTGAGTCAGTGGGGCGGGCGGACAGGACTGAAACGGGTCCGCAGGGCGCGCTTCTATAAGGTCACGTCCCGTCCCCACTGACGACACCGGCGAACCCCCCGGTGAACGGGTCGACAGATCAATTTGAGGGCACTACGGGGCCGGTCAAGTGGGTGGGTCAGGCCCGTGCGGAAGGTTCACCGGTGCCGATGATGAACATCCCACCGGCTACGGCGGCACCGGGCTGGCACCGGGAGTTCTGCACACCGTCCACAGATGTTCAGCCCCCCTCTCCCGCACCCTCACCCCCCGGCTACGACTACTACTTGTCCTCACCCCCAGATTGTTTCAGTCGAGGAGGCTCCACACGAAGTACCCGCGGACGTCGACGCCTGCCTGAGTGGCGTCGAGGACCGCATCCAGGTGGTCGTGGAGGTAGGCGATCCGGCCCGCGTCCCTCACCGCCCCGTCGGGGTCCACGTAATCGTCGGTCGCCCGTCCGTTCTCCATCACGTAGAGGGGTCGCGATCCGTATTCCCGGTGGAGGCGCAGGAGGAGCTCGGTGAGCGCCGCCGGTTCGACCTCCCAGCCCATCTCGGTGCGCTCCATCCCGGGTCGGAGGACATCGACCGCGCCGAGGTCCGCCGCCATCAGGTCCTCGGGCCCGGGGGCGGCGGCCGGGACCCAGTAGCCGGCCGCTCGGGCCTCGACCATCCGGGTTGGCGCGCACACCGTCCGCGGTGTGTAGAAGTTGATCCCCAGGTGGTCGATGGGCGTGGCGATGACGTCCAGGTCGGCATCCCGAATCACCGAGAAGCCAGGACGCTGCGCGGAATAGTGCTCGAGCATATCCGGGGGGTACGCGCCGCGAAACAGCGGGTCGAGGAAGAGTCGGTTCAGGTTGCCGTCGCAGCGCTGCGCCGCCGCTCGGTCGTCGGGGTGCTCCGACGCGGCGCGGATGGGAGAGAGGTTGAGGCCGATGCCGACCTTCGCCGCCGGCAGGGCGGCGCGCAGCGCCTGGACGGCGAGGCCGTGGGAGAGAAGGAGGTGGTGGGTGGCGGCGGCGGCCAGGCCCAGGTTGTGGAGGCCGGGAGCGTGGTCTCCTCGCGCGTACCCCACCCACGACGAGCACCAGGGCTCGTTGAGGGTGATCCATATCGGCACGCTGTCCCCGAGGGCGCGAACGACGATCGCCGCGTACTCCGCGAAGCGCTGCGCGGTGTCGCGGACAGCCCAGCCGCCCCTGTCCTCGAGGGACTGGGGCAGGTCCCAGTGGTAGATGGTCGCCACCGGGGTCACCCCCCGGCGGTGAAGACCCTCGAGGAGGCGCCGGTAGAAGTCGAGTCCGCGCTGGTTGGCCTGCCCCCGTCCCTCCGGCTGCACCCGTGGCCAGGCGATGGAGAAGCCGTAGGCCGGGGCGGCCAGGTCGGCGATGAGGTCGAGGTCCTCGTCGAGCCGGTGGTAGTGGTTGCAGCTCACGTCCCCGGTATCGCCGTTTCGCGTCGCTCCCGGGGAATGGCTGAAGGTGTCCCAGATCGACACCCCCCGACCATCGGCGGCGAACGCCCCCTCCACCTGGTAGGCAGCTGTCTTGGTGCCGAAGAGGAAGCCGTCCGGAAACCGCCGGGGGGCGACCTGTGCACTCATGATGCGGTGTCTCCCTTTGTGGCGTCTGGCGACCTGCGGCATTGTGCCGCGACGGACGGGACGCCTGCCGGCCCTTGTACCCGACCTGTGCCTAGACGTCCGTCGGTGGCGAGGCCCTGTCGAGGCGGCGCCGGGTTTCGGCGACGTCCTCCCGCATCTGGGCGATGAGCGAGGCCTCATCCGGATACATCCGCTCCTCCCGGAGGCGATCGGAGAAGGCGAGGCGCACCCACTCTCCGTAGATGTCGGCGTCGAAGTCGAGGATGTGGGCCTCGACGGTCAGGCGGTCGCCACCGAAGGTCGGCCGGTAGCCGACGCTCGTTGCCGCTGGGTGCCAGCGCCCTCGCACCCGCAGCCAGGAGGTGTAGATCCCGAGCGCCGGCAGGCACTTCCCGGCCTCGACGCCGAGGTTCGCGGTGGGAAAGCCGAGGCGCCGGCCCACCCCGTTGCCCCGCTCGACGATGCCGTCGACCTTGTAGGGACGACCGAGAAGCTGGGCCGCCATGGCGACGTCCCCGGAGACGATGTCGGCGCGGATCCGCGTCGAGGAGATGCGCGCGCCGTCCTCGTTGACCGGCTGCACCTCAGTGATCACGAAGCCGTGGTCGGCGCCGAAGCGGCGCAGGAAGGCGACGTCTCCCTTCCGGTCGTGACCGAGTGCGAATCCCGGGCCGGCGATGAGGCGGCGGACGTCAAAGCTTTCGAGAAGGCGCTCGCAGAATCGCTCGGCGCTCCATTGGCTCACCTCGCGGGTGAAGGGGACGACGACGATCCGGTTGATCCCCTCCCCCGCCAGGAGCTCGTGCTTCTCGGCGAGGGTGGTGATCTCCGGCGGTGCGTTACGGGGATCGAGGACGGCGCGGGGGTGGGGGGTGAAGGTCACCGCCACGGCCACCCCGCCGAGCTCGCGAGCCCCCCGGACGGTGGCTTCGATGAGCCGGCGGTGACCGCGATGCACGCCGTCGAAGACACCGATGGTGAGCGCCGCCGCCCGGGGGTTGGGGCCGCGGTCAGGCGGCAGTGAGTGCTCGATCACCATCGCGATGCACCAGCCACGATCCGATCCGGTGGCGTCACGCCAGGACCTTGGTCGGCTGGAAGCGCAGCCCGGTCACCTCGCCGATGGCGATCAGCTCCCCGTTCGCGGCATGGGCACGGGTCTCCCCCTGGGCCAGCCCTCCCGCCGCCCGGGGAAGGAAGACGGCTTGGCCGCGGCGCACCTGGGTGACGGCAGGAGGCCCCAGGAACACCGCCGGGAGGTGCTCGATGGCGATCTCCGGTGGCAGGAGCGCCGACGTCGGGTCCTCCAGGGCGCGCAGCTCGGCGATGGTGTGCGCGGCCGAGAGCTCGAAGGCTCCATAGCGGGTCCGCTCGAGCCAGCGGAGGTAACCACCGAGGCCGAGGGCCTCGCCCAGATCGGCGGCGAGCACCCGCATGTAGGTGCCCTTGCCACATTCGACCTCGACATCCACCTCGGCGGCTCCCCCGGGGCGGAACGCGGTGACCTCGGCGCGCAGCACGAGCGCCGCTCGCGGTGCCCGTTCCACCACCTCGCCGCGGCGGGCGAGGTCGTAGAGATGAGCCCCCTCGTGGCGCACCGCGGAATGCATGGGCGGGACCTGGGTGATCTCCCCAATGAAGCTCTGCACCGCTTCGCGGACCACCTGGGCGGTGAGCTGGGAGGCGTCACCACCGCGGCTGATCTCCCCCTCGGAGTCCAGGGTGTCGCTGCGCTCCCCGAGCCGGATGGTGCAGCGATAGGTCTTGGGCTGGCGGAGCAGGTAGTCGACGAGCCGGGTCGCCCCTCCCAGGAGGATGGGGAGCAGCCCCTGAGCGGTGGGGTCGAGGGTGCCGGCATGACCCACCTTGCGCTCCCGGTAGAGACGGCGGACCTCCTGGACGCAGGAGAAGGAGGTCTCCCCCGGCTGCTTGTTGACGGCGAGGACGGCCGTCACCGCCCCGCGCCGAGGCGGGGCATGGGCGTCGACGCTCACCCGACGATCTGGGCGCGGGCGACCTTGAGGACGCGCTCCCGCGCCACGGCGAGGGGCTCCTGAAGCTCGGCCCCCGCCGCCCGGCGGTGACCGCCACCGCCGAAGGGAATGCAGATGTGGGTGGCGTCGACCTCGTCGCGAGTGCGCACGGAAACCTTGGTGAGCCCCGCCGCCGACTCCTTGAAGAGGATGGCCGCCTTCATCGGCTCAATGGCCTGGAGCTGGTCGATGACCCCCTCGGACTCCTCCATCGTCGCCCCCGCCTCCTCCAGCATCGCCTGGGTGACCTCGGACCACACCAGGCGGCCCTCTTGCTCGGTCTTCATCCGGGCGATCGCCAGCCCCTCGAGGCGGAGCTGGGAGATCGAACGCGACTTGTAGCTCCTGAGCGCCACCCAGCCGGGGTCGGCGCCGAGAGCGACGAGATCGGCGCCCAGACGGAGGGCTGCCTCCGTGGTGTTCTCGTGGCGGAAGCCGCCGGTGTCGGTGAGGAGGGCTGCGTAGAGGTTGGTGGCCGCCCCCTCGGAGATGGGGTAGTCGAGGGCGCGCAGGAGGTGGTAGACGACCTGGCCGGTGGCGCTCGCTGAGGGCTCCACGAGGTTGACGGCGCCGAAGCCCTGGTTGCTGGCGTGGTGGTCGATGTTGACGACCCGCGGGGTGCGCTCCACCAGCTCGGCGCGGTCGCCGAACCGGTGGACGCTGGCGCAGTCGAAGGTGAAAAGGAGGTCGAGGGATGGCGGGTCGCCGGTGATGCCTTCGAAGCCGGGCAGGTGGCGGAGCAGGCGGGGGACCGGGCTGGGGACGATGGTCGAGACGCGCTTGCCGGTCCGACGCACAGCGTCGGCGAAGGCGAGGGCCGAACCGAGGCTGTCCGCGTCGGCATCCTTGTGGGCGAGGCAGCCGATCTCCTTCGCCTCATCGATGAAGCGGCGGATATCGGGGGCGGCGCCGGCGACGCCGGCGACCACCGATTGAGCGAGGGTCATGGGGCCTCCTTCGGGGCGCTGTTCGTCGAGCTGGGCGGCCCGGCTTCCTCGGCGCCGAGCTCGCGCAGCATGCTGCTGATCCGCACCGAGTAGGCGATGAACTCGTCCAGCTGGAAGCGCAGCGCGGGCGGCATCTTCAGGTTCTCGAGCCGCTGTCCCAGCTGGGCCCTGAGGTAGCCCTCGGCATGACGCATCGCTTCAACCACCGCGTGGCGCCGCTCGTCGTCGCCGATCGCCGAGATCATCACCGTGGCGCTGCGCAGGTCGGGAGCCAGCCTGACCCGGGAGACCGATGCCAGCCGCACTCGCGGGTCCTTCATCTCCGTGAGCATGAGCGAGGAGATCTCCTGGCGGAGCTGCTCCGCGACCCGCTCGACGCGGGGCGGGCGGGACGAGGGGGCGGCCGCCGAGGTGAAGCGGCCCTTGGAATGGGGCATGGTCAAAGTCGATATCACAGGTTCTGCTGCTCGGTGATGGAGGCCTCGATGACGTCGCCCTCCGCGAAGTCGGCGAAGCCCTCGAGGCTGATGCCGCACTCATAGCCGCGAGCCACCTCGCGGACGTCGTCGCGGAAGCGCTTGAGGGAATCGATCCTCGCTCGCACCACCTCATTGCCGTCGCGGAGCACACGGCATGTCGCCGCGCGGGTGATCCTCCCATCGGTGACCTGGCAGCCGGCGATGGCCGGGCGCCCGTCGACGCTGAAGACCCGCCGCACCTCGGCACGACCCTGGTACACGTCGACGAAGGTCGGCTGGTAGAGGCCGCGGATCGAGGTCACGATGTCCTCGGTCACCTGGTAGATGACATCGTAGTAGCGGACGTCGACGCCAAGCTCCTCGGCGGCGGCCCGGGCTCGATCGTCGGGGCGGACGTTGAAGCCGATGACGATGGCGCCGCTCACCGCGGCCAGATTGACGTCTGAACTCGGAGACCGCTCCCACCCCGTCACCCACGATCCGGACCTTGACGTTGGGATCCTCGATCTTGAGGATCTGGCCGCGCAGGGCCTCGAGGGAGCCGTTGGCCTCGGCTTTCAGAACCAGGTTGAGGGTCTTGGTCTCCCCCTCGACGGCGGCGAAGTCGGCAAGGGTGATGCGCCGCATCGGCTGGGTGATCTTGGCCCTCTCCTGGACGGTGCGCTGCTCGGCGAGGCTGCGCGCCGCTCTCTCATTCTCGACCGCCTGGAGGACATCACCGGCGGTGGCCACCTCCGTCAGACCGGTGAGCTGCACCGGCTTGCCGGGCTCGGCGGCGGAGACCTTGCGCCCGGTGTGGTCGGTGAGGGCGCGGACCCGGCCGTACGCCGCGCCGGCCACCACGCTGTCGCCGATGCGGAGCGTCCCGTTCTGGATCAGCACCGTGGCCACCGGCCCCCGACCGCGCTCCAGCTCAGAGTCGATGACGGTTCCCACCGCGGGGCGGTTGGGATTGGCCCTGGGCGGGTTCACCACATCGGTCACCACGAGGATGGTGTCGAGAAGGTCGCTGATCCCCTCCCCGGTGACGGCGCTGGTGCGAACCACGGGGACGTCACCGCCGTAGCTCTCCGGCACCACCTGGTGGTCATAGAGCTGCTGCAGCACGCGATCCGGGTTGGCGCCGTCCGTGTCGATCTTGTTGAGGGCCACGATGATGGGGACCGAGGCGCTCTTGATGTGCTGGATGGCCTCCTCCGTCTGGGGCATCACGCCGTCGTCGGCGGCGACCACGAGAATGGCGATGTCGGTGACGTCGGCGCCACGCGCACGCATGGCGGTGAAGGCCGCGTGACCGGGCGTGTCGATGAAGGTGATGAGCCGTCCATCACGCTCCACCTGGTAGGCGCCGATCCGCTGGGTGATGCCGCCCGCCTCCCCGGCGGCGACGCTCGTGGAGCGGATGCGGTCGAGGATCGATGTCTTGCCGTGGTCGACGTGGCCGAGGACGGCGACGACCGGCGGGCGCGTCTCGAGCTTGGCCGGGTCCTCGGCGGAGAGGTCGAGGAGAGGATGGCGCTGGCGCGCCGTACCGGGAGCGGGCTCGGCGGCGGCGACGCTCACCACGGCCTCCTCGGACTCCGCCTCGAGGCCGAAGTGGTCGGCGGCGAGGGCGGCGGTCTCGAAGTCGATCGACTGGGTGAGCGCGGCCGTCACCCCGTTCTGCATCAGGTACGTGATGACCTGTGCCGCCGGGGTGCCGAGCCGCTCGGCAAGCTCCTTGACCGTGATGGTGGCTGGCAGCCGGACCTTCTTCACCGTGCCGGGAATGATGGACCCTCCGTGGCGAGCGCACTGAGCTGGGCGCTCAGCGCCTCCAGATCGATGACATTCTCCCCCACCCGCAGGGAGCGGCCCAGCCCGTGCCGCCTGCGGGCCTTCTCCAGGCAGCCGGGCCCGCTGTCGCGGCAGAGGTAGGCGCCGCGGCCGGGAGCCCGGGAGGGGAGATCCAGGATAACCGCTCCCGAGCCTGAGACGGCGAGGCGGACCAGCTCCGGCTTGAGCCGGCGGCGCCGGCAGCCCGCGCACATCCGTACGGGTTCACGGGGGGCCACGCCAGCGGCGCTTCGCTCCGGCGCGGGGCCGCCCGCATCGCCGCGGTTCCTCTGTGCAGACACCCGCTCAGGCGTCGGCGTCCTCCCCGGGGGCGGCGGAAATGTCGACGCGCCAGCCGGTGAGGCGGGCAGCCAGCCGGGCGTTCTCCCCTCCCCGGCCGATCGCCAGCGAGAGCTGCTTGGGCTCGACGCTCACGTGTGCCGTCTTGCTTGCGAGGTCCAGGGCGACCCCGAGAACCGTCGCCGGGATGAGGGAGTTGGCGACGTAGACAGCGGGGTCCGGGTCGAAGCGGACGATCTGGAGCTGCTCGCTCCCGAGCTGGGAGGTCACCGCACGGTGGCGGATCCCCTTGGGGCCGATGCAGGCCCCCTGGGGGTCGATGGCGGGGTCGGTGGCCTCGACGGCCACCTTGGTGCGCCGTCCCGGCTCCCGGGCGATGGCCCGGATGACGACCTGGCCGCGGCCCAGCTCCGGCACCTCCTGTTCGAGAAGCAGTCGGACCAATTGCGGATGCGTCCGGGTCGCCACCACCACCGCTTCCCGAGCCTGCCGTCTCCCCTCCAGCACCACCACCTTGAGGTGCTGCCGCGGTATCAGCTCCTCTCCCCGCGACTGCTCCTCGGGGGGGAGCACCACGGTGATGTCGCCGGAGCGCAGATACCAGATGGCGCCTGCGCGGCTCTCGACGACGGCGTCGATCAGCTCGCCGCGGCGCATCGCCGCCTCGTTGATGACGCGCTGAGCCCCGGCGCTGCGCAGGCGATCGAGGACCGCGGTCCGCACCGCCTGGGCGGCCTGCCGGGCGGCGTCGCCGGTGAGCGGGGGGAGCACTATCTCGCCGCTTTCATCGGCACGGACGACCTGGTTGATACCGCGGTGGAAGTCGATCCGCGCCTCCAGGGAGGGGTCGTCGAGGACCAGGCGGCGATAGGTGTCGACGATCGCTCTGCCGACGACATCAGAGAGCTCCTCCTCGCTCACCCCTGACCCGGCGGCGATCTCGCTCACCGCCTCGAGGAGGTCGCGAGCCCCAGAACCGAAGACCGCCTGGTTGCGGACGCGCGCCGTCATATCGTCAGATGTCCACCGCGATCCGGGCGTCGATGACGCTGCCGGCGGGCACGGTGACGACCCGCGCTCTGCCCTTCCCCACCCGGGCCTCGATCTCCAGCTCCGGTCCTCCCGCGGCGAGGAGGCGGCCCTCCACCACCTGCTCCGCCTCGCCGCTCCGGAAGCGGACGTGGACGCGGCGGCCGACGGCGGAGCGCCACTCCTCCTCCGTGCGGATCGGTCGCTCCGCTCCTGGAGACGAGACCTCGAGGGAGTAGGGTCCCTCGATGGGATCGTAGGCGTCGAGGATGGCTCCCGCCGTCGTCGAGACGCGCTCGCAGTCGTCCAGATCGACGCCGCCGGGGCGGTCGATGACGAGGCGGAGCTTGCCGCCCCGGCCGCCGCGCCACTGCACCTCGAGGAGCTCCACCCCGAGCTGGCTGAGGGCGGGGCGGAGAAGGTCGCCAAGGGCCGCTTGATCGGGAAGGCCGCGCGTCATGCCGCCATCTTGGTGATCCGGACCGGCGCTCCGCTACGCCCACCGGGGATGCGCGCCGCGGCCCGAGTGGCGGGGGGAACGCGGGCGCCGGCCATCCATCCGCAGCCGGCGACGCCGGCGGGCGGACGGGCGGGCCTCAGCCCCGGCCCGCGCCGGCGGTCGCCACCGGACGTGGCCGGGCGCGGAGGCCACGCATGAGCTGCTGGGGCCGGGCCTTCTCCCAGGCGACCAGCAGCGTCGAGGCGTTGAAGATCGAGCTGTAGGTTCCGGTCACGATGCCGACCAGGAGGGCAAGCACGAAGCCCTGGATCGAGGCCCCGCCGAAAAGGACCAGGGCGAGGAGCACGAAGATGACGGTGAGCGAGGTGTTGAGGGAGCGGGTCATGGTCTGCACCGTCGAGAGGTTGACGATCTGGTCGAAGGTGAAGCGCGGCCCGATCTTGATGTTCTCGCGGATGCGGTCGAAGACCACGATGGTGTCGTGGATGGAGAAGGCGACCCCGGTGAGGACCGCGGTCACGAAATAGCTGTTCACCGTGCCGAGGGAGGTGAAGTGCCCGAGGATGGCCCAGATCCCGAGCAGGACGAAGACGTCGTGGAGCAGCTTGAAGAAGGTGCAGGCGGCGAAGCGCCAGCGATTGACCTGCTTCTGCTGCCCGAACTGGTAGGCGAGATAGAGGGCGATGGCTGCCGAGGCGATGAGGATGAGATAGATGGCCTGACTCACGGCGGCGCCGGCGATGCTGGGTCCCACCACGGAGAGCGACTCCGTCCCCGGCACCTCGTGGAACTGCGAGGCGAGGGCGGCGGCGATGGTGGTGCTCTGTCCGGTGGGAAGGGTCTGGATGCTGTAGGCGCCGCTGCCGAGGCTCTGCACCTGCGGCTGCAGTCCCGGCTGCACCCTGTTGACGGCATCGATGAGCTGCGTGGTGGTGGGATGGGCAGCGTAGACGGCCTGGATCTGGTTGCCGCCCGCGAAGTCGATGCCGAGCCGGAAGCCGGCCGGCGAGGACGGGTCGTGCCAGGCGAGGATGGCGATGAGGCCGGGGATGATGATGAGCAGGGAGAGGGCGAAGAACCAGTTCCGGTTGCGCACGATGTCGAAGCGCCCGCGTGGCGGGTGGGTCGCGTACTCCTCGTGAATCTCGGTGTACAGCGTGGGATTGCGGCCCACGTGCCAGCGCATCACCCAGGTGAGCAGAGACTGGGTGATCATGATGGCGCTGAAGAAGCTGATCAGCACTCCGATACCGAGGGTGATGGCGAACCCCTTGATGACATCGGATCCGAAGTAGGCGAGGATCACGCAGACGATCCCCGTCGAGATGTTGCTGTCCCGGATGGCCGGGAAGGCACGCCGGAACCCGATCTCCACCGCCGAGGACACCGGGCGGCCGTGGCGGAGCTCGTCACGGGTGCGCTCGAAGATGAGCACGTTGGCATCCACCGCCATGCCCACCGAGAGAACGAAGCCGGCGAGACCGGCGAGGCTCACCGTCACCCCGATCAGCTTGTAGGCGGCGAGGTTGAGGACGCTGTAGAGGATGAGGGCGACGCTCGCCAGGATGCCGGGGAATCGGTAGTAGCTGATCATGAAGAGGATGACGATGATCATCCCCACCGCTCCGGCGAGAAGGGTGGCGTTGACAGTCTGCTGACCCAGGGTGGCCCCCACCGAGGTCGCCGCCACGGTGCCGATCTCCGCCGGCAGGGAGCCGGCATTGATCTGCTGGGCGAGGGTGGTCGCCTGCGACGGCGTGAGCCCGGTGATCTGGGTGTTGGTGGTCTGCCCGTTGGAGACGACCTGCGGGGCGCTGATGATCTGGTTGTCGAGGAAGATGGCGATCTGCGCGGTGGGGGGGCAGGTGGCGGGGTTCGTCGAGCAGCTGGCGAAGACGTTGTAGGCGGCGTCGGTGATCGTGTGCCACTCGTCGCCACCCGCGGTGTTGAAGGTGATGTCGACCGCCGGCCCGCCGCTCACCCCGCCCGCCGAGGTCGCCGTTCCGGCCTGGGCGTTGACGACGTCGGAGGCCGGCAGCTTGTTGTCGACCTTCCAGTGGTAGCCGGAGGGGTAGAAGCGTCCGTCGGTGATCTGTGAGGGCGCGAAGAGATTCTGCTGGTCGATGCAGAACTGGTCCTTGGGGTGGGTCCCGCAGTAGTTCTTGTCTTTGGCTGCCGCGACGGGCGGCGATCCCTTGACGGCGGTCGCGAAGTGGAGCTGGGCGGTGGTGCCGACCACGCTCTCCGCCTTGTTGAGGGCGACGCCCGGGAGCTGGACCACGATCTCGTTGGTGTTGAGCGGGGTGACCGTGGCCTCCGAGACGCCCAGGGAGTTGACCCGGTTCTGGAGGACGGGGATGGTCTCCTGCTGAGCCTGCGCCACGCTGCCGTGGCGCGGCCCGTTGCGGCACGTGGGGCTCGCCGACGGCGGGTTGTTGTAGCCCTGGCAGATGGCGATGGTGAGCTCCGACCCTCCGACGATGTCCAGCCCCTTATGGATGTAGACGGGGAGCCCGAGGATGGAGGGGGTGGAGCTGAGCGGATGGCCGAGGCCGGCGAGTCCCTGGAACTGGCTGACCGCCACCCCCTCACCGGGCGGCGAGGCCAGCGCCGACGCGAGGGTGATCTGGTCGCCCTGCACCGACTTGACCACCGCCGACCGGCCCCCGACCCGGATGCCGATGCCCGGCGCGAAGCTCTTGCCGTCACCCGGAGCGACATCGAAGGTGGTGTCGGTGGGGGCCTTGTCGGTCCGCGGGCAGCCCGAGAGCCCCGAGGCGCAGACCGTCGAGGTTCGCGCCACGGTGACCCGCGAGATCCACGCCCAGCCGTCGACGAGGACGGCGATGGCGAGGATCACGACGATCGCAGCGACCTTCCACTTGGTGATGCGAAGCCAGCTCACGACGGCGAAGTCTAAACGCCGCCGCGCCGGGGCCCCGCCACCCGCTTCGGGCCGGGCTCCCCTGGGGCCGCCCGAATCCCTCGATGTGGCGCTGGTTTCCGAGTGCGCGAGGCTACGCTTCCGGGGCGGCCCAGCCGGCCTCCACCTCAGCCTGGAGGTCGCTGAGGCAGCCCGCCGCGATCGCCTCCCGGGCTCGCACCATCAGGCGGCCGAGGTGGGTGAGGTTGTGCGCGCTGAGGAGGCGGTGAGCCAGGATCTCCCCCGCCGCGAAGAGATGCCGCAGATACGCGCGGCTGAATCCCACGCAGCACTCGCACGGGCACCCCTCGTCCACCGGCCGGGGATCGGAGCGGTAGGCCGCACGGCGCAGCGAGAGGCGGCCCCCGGCCACCATCGCCGTCCCGTTGCGGGCCAGGCGCGTCGGTTCGACGCAGTCGAACATGTCGACGCCGACGGCGATCAGGCGGAGGAGCTCCCGGTCGGTGCCGAGGCCCATGAAGTAGCGGGGGCTCTCTTCGGGGAGCTCGGCTACGCAGGCGCCGGTCAGCTCCTCCATGAGAGCCGGCGGCTCTCCCACTGAGAGCCCGCCGATGGCCAGGCCGTCGAAGTCGAGAGCGAGGAGGCGGCGCGCCAACTCCCGCCGAGCCGCCTGGTCGAAGCCCCCCTGGACGATTCCGAAGAGGAGCCGCCCCCCGCCGGGGTGTGCCGTCCGGCAGCGCGCGGCCCAGCGGTGGGTCCGCTCCGTCGCCTCCCGGGCCATGGCCTCCGGACCGTCCCAGGCGACGGGGTGGTCGAGGCACATCAGGATGTCGGCGTCGAGGCGCGCCTGCAGGGCAACGGCGTCCTCCGGGCTGACCCGGAGGCGGGAGCCGTCGTAGGGGGAGATGAAGGTGGCGGCGCTGTCGTCGATCGCCGCGACCGCCGCCAGGCTGATCAGCTGGTAGCCGCCGGAGTCGGTGAGGATCGGGCCCTCCCAGGCCATGAAGTGGTGCAGCCCGCCCAGCCCCTCGACGATCTCCACGCCGGGACGCAGAGCGAGGTGGTAGGCATTGGCGAGGACGATGGTGGCCCCCGCCGCCTCCACCTCCTGGGGGTGCAGGGCCTTGACGCTGGCGTGCGTTGCCACCGGCATGAACACCGGCGTCGGCACGTCGCCGCGCCGGGTGCGGAGGATCCCGGCGCGCGCCCGCCCGTCCCGGGCGGTGACGCGGAAGGCGCCGGTTGGGTGGGCTGGGGTCGCCTCCCCGGCGGCATGGGTGGCGGCGGTCACGGCGGCCTGCCGTCCCCGTCACACGGCGCACCCCAGGCGAGCATGCAGTCCCCGAAGGAGAGGAAGCGGTAGCCGCCGAGGAGGGCGTGGGCGTAGGCCCGCTTCCAGGCGGGGCCGACGAGGGCGGCGACCAGGACAAGAAGGCTGGAGCGCGGCTGGTGGAAGTTGGTGACCATCCCGTCCACAACGCGGAAGCGGTGTCCGGGGCGGATGAAAAGGCGTGTCACCCCCTCCCCCGCCGCCACGACGCCATCCTCGCTGGCCGCGCTCTCCAGCGCCCGCACCGCGGTGGTGCCGACGGCGACGATGCGTGCGCCGGCCGCTCTCGCGGCGGCGATGCGCTCGGCCGTGGCCGCCGCGATCTCGAAACGTTCCTCGGGCATCACGTGATCCCGGACGCGCTCCGCGGTCATGGGCCTGAAGGTGGCCAGACCCACCTCGAGGCGGAGCACCGACCAGCCGATGCCGCGCTCGGTCAGACGCTCCAGGATGCGGTCGGTGAAGTGGAGGCCGGCGGTGGGCGCCGCTGCCGACACCGGCGGGCCCGCCGCGTAGACCGTCTGGTAGCGCTCGGGCTCGCCGAGGGGCCTGCGGATGTACGGCGGGAGCGGCGCCGCTCCGAGGCGCTCGATGGCGGCCTCGGGGTCGTCCGCACCCTCGAAGCTGACCAGCCTCGCCCCGGGATGTCCCCCCATCGCCGCTCCCTCGAGGTGGGCCCGGAGGCCGTCACCGAGGTCGACGACCGTCCCCACCGCAAGCCGGCGCGCCGGGCGGGTGAGGCAGGTGAAGCGGCCGTCGCCGTCGCGACCGAGCACCAGGAGCTCGGCGAAGCCGCCACCCTCGCGCCTCCCGCGCAAGCGGGCCGCCCGCACCCGGGTCTCGTTGGCGATGAGGAGGTCTCCGCGGCGGAGGAGGTCGGGGAGATGGGTGAAGCGGCGATCGGCGAGCTGCCCGCCCTCGATGACGAGGAGGCGGGAGGCGTCGCGCTCAGCGAGCGGTGTCTGGGCGACCTGCTCGGCGGGAAGACCGTAGTCGTACTCGCTGACGAGATGAGGGGGGTGCCGGCGCGCTGCCACCCGCGAGAGGGTAGTCGACCGCAGCTCGCCGGAGGCAGGCGGCGGTGAAGGGGAAGAAAGCGGAGGGGCCGGATCGCGGCCCCTCCGAGGCATGCCGGTCGGATGAGATCCGTGCGTGTCACCCGCCGGGTAGCACAGGGCATCGGAGACCTCGGCCTTCTTGTGGCCATCGCCACCCGGGGCAGTCTTCTCGTAGGGGCCGGTGCAGTTGTTCCAGAAGGTGTCGGTGACCGTCGGCGAGAGGCCGATCCTCGAGGGCTTGGTGACGTTGGTGCAGGCCTCGAAGTGCCCGATCTCGAACTCGGTGCTGATGTCGGTTTGCAGCGCCGCCCAGGGGATGATGTTGTTACGACCGGCGGTGTTGTACTCGGGCTGGAAGTTGAACGGCGTACCCGAGCAGTCCGAGATCGAAGTGTCCTGAAAGCCGTTGAGGGCCGACGCCTGCATGAAGCCGCTGTGGCCCGTCGTCAGGTCATCGATGGTCACCCTGAAGGCTGACGCTCTTCTTTTCGGGACCCGTGCGTCAGCCATCGTGACGGTGATGTGGTCCCCGGGGCTCATCAGCAGGGTGTGACTGTTGGGGGTGAAGGTGGCGAGGTCCGCATTCTGCGGGCTGGGCGGGCCGGTGGGCACCCCATTGGTCTGGATCCAGGCGAAGTTGACCGGCTCCTCGCAGTTCAGGTTGCACTGGGCGAAGCCGAGGGTGCACTCCAGGCTGTCGATGGTGAGCGCCGCGCACCAGTGGCTGTTGTCGCAGCTGATCGCGTCGTCGAAGGGGGCGAAGCCGGGCGGGTAGAACTGCATCTCCATGAACGCGGAGCCGGCGCCTGCGTCACTGGGGTTACAGGTGCCGTTGAGCTCGCTCGCCGATGAGCAGGCCGGTGCGTTCGTATCGCTCTTTGGAGTGCAGGGGTTCTGGGGGTAGGAGAGCGGGTCACACTCCGCCATCGAGAACCACGGCGCGACCGACAGCTCGAACCAGTGCGAGACGTCGGAGCCGGGGCTCCTCACCGTCGGCGCGTGGCCGGGATCCGAACCCAGGATCTCTTTCCAGGTGACGCTGTTGCCGGAGCCCGGCTTCGACGATAGGAAGGTCATGTCCGGCTCGTCGTGGCCGATGTAGTGACTGTTGTCGTAGAAGCGCCCGCCCCAGGTGTTGGCGTTGGCGACACCGGAAAGTCCCCGGATGTCGGTGCAGGGAAGGGTCGGCTTCACCACGTGCTGGATGGGGCTGTAGCCGTTGCAGTCGAGCTCCCCGAAGGCATTGACCTTGGTCCTCGCCGAGGCGAGGGCGCTGGTGGTCGGACCGGCACCGAGCACACCTGAGACCAGAATGGCCGTGACGCCCGCACCGACCAGAAGACGGCTGCGGCGAGGGATGTGCTCCCGATCTCCACTTCTCACGCGCCCGCCCGCGCGACAACAACGCCTGAGCCATCTCATGACACAAACCTCCCTTCGTACGGGCTCTCTGCGCTCTCAGCCACGGCCGTCTGCACCTTGGCCCGCCTACTATGCCCGCCGCCACCCCCGCTGTCAACAGATCTGCTGGCTGCGTAGGAGCCTTACCTACCAGCGGGCTATCAGCTCGGCCGCGGCACCCCGGTGGGATGCGGGCTGGGAATGCCGCCCTCGGCGTAGAGCGCATCAGCGAGGCGAACGAGGATCTCGGTGAGCCGCTCGCTTTCGGTGTCGGTGAGCGCCCTCCAGGGAGCGGCGGCGAGCCGGTCGGTCACCGCCTCCACCTCCTCGTGCAGCGCTCTCCCGGTCGCGGTGGGGGCGCCGTCGTCGGCCAGCAGGCTCCTCCGGCGCAGGCTCTCTCCGGCCGCCTGCCAGTCCTCGTCGCTCCAGCCGCGGAAACCCCTCATGAAGGCGGGGTCGAGCCCGCCGGCGGCGGCTCCCATGACCTGCGCCTCACAGCCGTCGAGGCCGGCGACGATGAGGGCGGCGCGGTGGCCTTCGAAGCGATGCTCGCGGAGAAGCGTGCAAGCGTGCCAGAGCGCGAGGTGCGGCGCGTCCGGCACGGGGAGGGCGCGCTGGGCGGCGGCGATCGGGCGTCCGGAGACGTCGGCGTTCAGCGCCATGCGGAGAGCCAGGTCCGCTGCCGCCCTCGTCTCCGGCGCGTCGACCCGCGCGCCCCACAGGCGCCGCAGGGCAGCGTCGGTGCCGGCGAGGCGGGCCTCGATGACCCGCTCGGGAGAGGCGAAACCCCATGCGTCCGGGATCGCCCGGCGCACCACTGACGGAGCAAAGGTGAAGAAGGTGGCGATCACCGTCTCGGGCCCGACCGCCCCCATGGCGGCCGAACGGGAGGCGAAGTAGCCCATCCAGCGTCCCCGCAACCCGGCACTGCGGTACTCCTCGGCGGGTTCGGCAGCGAAGTAGACGATGCCGTGGATCGGCTCGACGAGGGTCCAGAGGCGCCGTGCCTCACCGGGCTGGAGGCTCACCCCGAGCTCACCCGCCGAAGAGGGCGCCCTGCGCCTCCGGCGCGCCGGGAGCCCCCGCCGGCGCCTCGCGGCCCAGGTGGCGGTAGGCGGCGGCCGTGGCCAGTCGCCCGCGCGGGGTGCGCACCACCAGGCCGAGCCGGATCAGGTACGGCTCAATAACGTCCTCGATGGTCTCCGCCTCCTCCTGCACCGAGACGGCGATGGTCTGGATCCCCGAGGGATGCCCGGCCAGCGCCCCGCAGAGGGCGTCGAGGACCCGCCGGTCCATCTCGTCGAGGCCCCTCTCGTCGATACCCAGGACGGCGAGCGCCGCCTCCGCCACCGGGGCGTCGATGCTGCCCTCGGCCCGCACCTGCGCGTAGTCGCGGGCCCGGCGGAGGAGCCGGTTGGCGACCCGCGGCGTCCCCCGGGCGCGGCCAGCGAGGAGCCGGGCGCCGGGCTCGTCGATGGCCACGTCGAGGAGCCGCGCCGAACGCAGGATGATCGCGGTCAGCTCCTCGGCGGCGTAGTAGTCGAGCCGGAAGGTGACCCCGAAGCGGTCGCGGAGCGGTCCCCCCAGCGCGCCGGCCCGCGTCGTGGCCCCGATGATCGTGAACGGCTTGAGGCTGAGGCGCAGGGTCTGCGCCCCGGCGCCCTTGCCGGCCACGAAATCGAAGGCGAGGTCCTCCATCGCCGGGTAGAGCGCCTCTTCGACCGCCCGGTTGAGCCGATGGATCTCGTCGATGAAGAAGACGTCGCGGTCCTCCAGGGCGGTGAGGATGGAGGCCAGCATCCCCTGGTGCTCGAGGGCGGGGCCACTGGTGAGCCGGGCTTGCACCCCCATCTCGGCGGCGATGATCTGGGCCAGGGTGGTCTTGCCCAGACCGGGGGCGCCGTAGAGGAGCACGTGGTCGGCGGGCTCGCCGCGCGAGCGGGCGGCGTCGATGAGGATCTCCACCTGCTCGCGGATTCCCTCCTGGCCCACGAACTCAGTGAGCCGCCGGGGCCGGAGCAGGGAGTCGGCGGAGCGCTCCTCCTCCAGCTCGCCGGGGCTGACCAGACGGTTGTCGCTCACCGGCGCGGCTCGGCCACGTCGAGGAGGCGCAGGGCCCGGCCGACCAGGGCGGCGACCTCGCCGTCCACCTCCTCCTGAGCGGAGGCGGCGATGACCGCGGCGCGCGCCTCGGCCTCGCGGAAGCCGAGGCCGACGAGCCCGGTGATGGCGGCTTCGGTGGTTGCCGAGCGCCCGGTGGCGGGGACCAGCGTCGGGGTGAGGGCGAGATCCTCGAGACGGTCGCGCAGCTCGAGGACGACCCGTTCCGCGGTCTTGCGCCCCACCCCGGGGACGGTGGCGACGAGGGCCACATCGCCCTCGCGGATGGCCCGCACCATGGCCGGCAGCTCGGCCCGCCCGAGGATCGAGAGGGCGGCCTTGGGGCCGATGCGCTCCACGCCGATGAGGAGCCGGAAGAGGCGCAGCTCGTCACGCTCCAGGAAGCCGTAGAGACGGATGGCGTCGTCGCTCACCGCGGTGTGGATGTGGAGGACGACGTCCTCCTCTCCCCTCTCGTGCAGCGCAGCCAGGGTGCGCAGGTGGCAGTTCACCTGATAGCCGACACCGCCGCATTCGATGATGGCCTGGTCCGCCTCCAGGGCGGCGACGCGGCCGCGCAGTCGGGCGATCATCGGAGCATCTCGGTGGGCGCCGGTCCGAGCGCCATCCGCGCCCTGGCGGCGGCGATGGCCGTCTCCAGGCCTGGCGCGGCCGCCTCCCGCCGCTCCGGAGCAGTGCGCCGGAGTCCCGCTCGGTGGTGATGGCAGATGGCGGCGGCGCAGGCGTCGGCGGCGTCGTCCGGACCGTCGATGCGCTCCACGGCGAGCAGCGAGAGGCACATGCGGATCACCTGGCGCTTGGTGGCCGCGCCGTACCCGGCGACGGACTCCTTCACCTCGTTGGGGGTGTATTCCGCCACCGGCACACCGCCCTCGGCGAGGGCGCACAGGATGGCCCCACGGGCTTCGCTGACCCGCATCGCCGTCCGCCGGTTGGTCGAGAAGTAGAGGCGCTCGACGGCGGCGATGTCGGGGTGGAGGTCGCGGGCCAGTTGGATCAGGGAGCGGAAGAGGGCCAGCAGCCGGGCCCCGTCGCCCTCGTGCTCGGCGGTCTCGATGCAGCCGGCATGGATCAGGCGGAGGGCGCCGGGGCGGCCGTCGACGAGGGCCACGCCGGTGCGCCCCAGGCCGGGGTCCACCCCCAGGACGCGCATCAGCCTTGCCCTGGGGAATCAGATCGGGGCAGGCGCGATATGGGGCCGGTCAGGTCGCCGAGGCCCAGGACGGGGTGCGAGGAAGAGCGCAGGGCGAGACCTCGAAAGGCGGCCGGCGTCTGCTGTTCAGCACGCCCATCAGGCTGCGACAGAGGGTCGTCGGACGGCCCCGATGGGGCAGCCGCGGCGGAGGCGCAGCCGTAGGCCGAAGGCGGAAGCGCGGGTGCTCGACGACGAAGTGCCGGGCCCCTCGACACAGGCATCGGCGTCCAGAGCCGCGGTCTGCGCATCAGGAGCCCACGGATTCGAGTATGTCATCGGGGATCTCCGCGTTGGCGTAGACCTGCTGCACATCCTCGTGCTCCTCCAGCCCCTCCAGGAGGCGGAGCACGGCGCGCGCCGGGGCGGCTTCCAGGGGGACGGAGGTGCTCGGGTTCATGGTCACCTCCGCGGCCTCAATCTCGTACCCAGCCGTCTCCAGGGCTCGGCGAGCCTCCTCGAAGTGCGCCGGGGCCAGGGTGACCTGCACCGAGCTGCCGTCGACGGCGATGTCGCCGTCCTCGCCGACGTCGACGACGTCCAAGAGCTGCAGCGCCAACTCCTCCGGGTCGCGACCCCCCGCGCCCACCCGGATGACGCCCTCGTTGCTGAACATCCAGGCCACGCTGTTGGTCTCTCCGAGGGATCCCCCGGAGCGGGTGAAGAGGTTGCGGATCGCGGCCACGGTGCGGTTCCGGTTGTCGGTGAGAACGTCGACCATGACCGCCACGCCGTGCGGGCCGTAGCCCTCGTAGCGCACCTCCTCGAGCTTGTCTCCCTCCTTCCCCCCAGCGCCGCGCTGGATGGCTCGTTCGATGTTGTCGGCAGGCATGTTGACCTCGCGCGCCTTCTGGATGGCGAGGCGGAGCCGGAAGTTGGCGGTGGGGTCGCCACCGCCCTCTCGGGCCGCGACCGAGAGCTCTCGCGTCACCTTGGTGAAGACCTGGCCGCGCTTGGCGTCAACGACCGCCTTCTTGTGCTTGATCCCCGCCCACTTGCTGTGCCCGGACATGCTCCCTCCGCGCTGCGAACGGACGTTCAGATTCTAGGGCGTTCCTTGAGCTCAGTCTACGTTCCAGGGCGCCGACCGGCGGGCGGCGGGGCCGGCTCCCAGATGGCTTCGTTATTGCGGTCGCAAGTGGGTTGATCGAGCCCAGAAGCGTGGTACCTTAAGCGTAGGAAGCCATCGACTTCACACGGAGGTGGTTTCATTTGCGGACGATCTTCCGGTATCTGAGGCACACGCGAGCCGAGAGTTGAGGCCCGGGTGCGGGCCCGTCACCGCCTGAGATGCGCCACCGTGAGACCGCGCGGCAGCGGTCCGGTCTGGTTGGTTGGATCGCAAGAGCGCTACGGGTGACGGGTGCGACGTCAGCCGCTCCCGGGCACGCCACCTGGCACCGGATGGTGCCCTGAACATAGGCCCGGCACAGTCCGCCGGGCTGCCGTTCAATCGGCAACAACTTTCGAGGGGCCGGCAGAGTTCCGGCCCCTTTCTTTTGGGCGTCGCCCCGCCGCCAAGGACCCCCATCCCTCCCCGCTCGGCCGCGATTGGCTCGGCGGTTGGGGGCGCGCCCACCCCGGCGGGAGGGCGCTACACGGCCTTCGCGTTTGGCGGGCGCTGGCTCGGGATCTCAGGGGGCGCGGGAGGTGCCGGTCGAGAGACCGCCGGGTGACCGGCCCAGGCCAACCGCAGAGGGCGGTCGGTGGCGCGGCTGATGCCGATGCGCGGGCCGACGGCGATCGGCGGGCGGCTGTCGGCGGGCAGGACCCGCAGTCGTGATCCAGGGCGGCAGAGGTCGGTGGCGTTGTCCGGGAGGGTGAGCCCCAGCCCGGCGGCGAGGTTGCCGGGACCGCGCAGCAGCCCGCTCTTGGGCGGCGGGACGGCGCCGGGTCGGCTGCGCCGCCCCCGCACCGTCGTCTCTCCGCGGGTGAGCGCGGCCGCCCGGAGGAGGACCGCGCCGGCCGTTCCCTCGGGCTCGCAGACGATGTTGGCGCAGCAGTGCATCCCGTAGGCGAGGTAGACGTAGAGATGCCCGGGTGGGCCGAACATGATCGCCGCCCGCCCGTTGGGACCGCGGAACGCGTGGGAGGCCGGATCAGCGAGGCCCATGTAGGCCTCCACCTCGACCAGGACGCACTCGACCGCATCGGCGCTTCCCGGGTCGCAGAGGAGACGCGTGCCCACCAGGTCACGGGCAACCTCCAGGGTGGGCCGAGCAAAGAAAGATCGATCCAGGGCCGGTCTCGACACGGCCGGGGCGGCTCCGCCGGCGGCAGCCCTCCCGGGGTGGGCGGCCGCATCACCCACCGGAGGGGGCGGGATCACGGCTGCACGACGGTCAGTGGCGGCGGACCCCAGCCGCGGAGCGCGCCCCCGGGTCGACGGGTGGAGGCATGGAGAATCCGGTTCCCAGGGGGGGCGCATGCAGGCGCCGGATCGCCTCCAGGCCGGCCTCCAGTCCATTGAGGCCCTGACGCAGGTCGGCCTCGGCGGCCTCGCGGCTCAGGCGACCGGCCTCGTCGACGAGGTCGAGCGCCGTGGCCCGCATCCGCGTCGCGGAGGCCACGACGGCGTGGACGCGCTGGCGCAGGGCGGGCAGCGCGCGCTGGACCAGCTCGGCATCCGGCTCGGCTTCCCAGAGGCTCAACTGGCTGTCCAGGGCGATGGCGAGGCGCTGCAGCTGGGGAAGGAGGGCGGGGAGGCTGTGCGGCAGGGACCTCGCGATCACCCCGTCACCGAGGAGGCGCTCCGTCTTCTCCAGGTTCTCGAGCAGCCTCCAGCGCAGCCGGGCCAGCTCGCCCCGGGAGCTCCACGGTGACGCGGTGGAGCGGAAGCGCAGCGCACCCCGCCGCCAGAGCCCGCGCCAGCGCTCGACGCGCCGCCGTGCCGATCGCCACACCAGCCAGGTCCCGACCCCGGCGGCCAGCGCGAGCACGGCCGCGATGATGACGACCCCCGTGACGATCCCGCCGATTGCGTCCGTCCCCATCTGCCCTGACCGCTCCACCTTGCCCGGGAGCGCCTCTCCTCGAGGCCTCGAGAGACAAGGCTACGGCATGCGTCGTGGTGCGGCGAGCGGCCCACCCCCGGTCCTCGCTCAGTGCGGGGTGTCGACCCGATCGACCCGGTAACCGACGCCGAAGACAGTGGTGATCCGGAAGGGCAGGCGATCGAAGCGCTCGAACTTCTCGCGCAGCCAGCGCACGTGCACGTCGACTGTCTTGGGATCGCCGAAGAAGCGGCTCCCCCAGATCCGCTGCAGGATCACCTGGCGGGACTGCACACGGCCGGCATTGAGGACGAGGAGGGAGAGCAGATCGAACTCCTTGGGTGCCAGGTGCACCTGCTCGCCATCGACACTCACCGTCCGGGCGGCGCGGTCGATGCGGAAGTTCTCGAGCTCCTCGATCTCACGGTCCGCCGGCTGGCCGAGCGAGGCGATGTCGCTGCGCCGGAGCACGGCTGATATGCGGGCCAGCAGCTCATTGAGGGAGAACGGTTTGGTGACGTAGTCGTCAGCGCCGACATGGAGGCCGATGACCTTGTCGATCTCGGTGCTCTTGGCGGTGAGCATGATGATGGGGACGTTCTGCTCTTGGCGGATGATGCGGCAGACCTCGAGCCCCGACATCTCGGGAAGCATGAGGTCGAGGAGGATAAGGTCGGGACGGTGCCGCCGCGCCGCCGCCAGCGCCTCGGTGCCGGTGCTCGCCTCGGTGACGGCGAAGCCCTCGTGGGTGAGGTTGTAGCGCAAGGTCTCGCGGATCGAGTCCTCATCCTCGACGACCAGGATGTGTTTGGACGAAGCCTTGACGTCCTGCGCTGCCACTGCCGACCTCCCCGTCACGCTGCGGTGATTATGGAGCGGACAAGGGCTGGGATGCCCTGTTCGGGGACGCCGAGACTGCAAACATTATCGGACCATTAACGCGCGGTGGGCTCGGAATTGCGGCTGGATTAACGCCCGATTAAGAACTGCTTTGGATCCGGTTATCCCGTGGGTTTTCAGGCTCCCGGCGCTTGCGTGAGAGGAGAGGCGAACCCTACGCTTGCCTCGCCCGATGGACACGGGGAACACCCAGGCGCACGAGGTTCTCGCGCCTCTCCTGCTGCGCTCGCTCGGTGCCAACCTGGAGACCGGACGCGGCCTCCTCGCCCTCGACGCGAGCGGTCGCATCCTGGTCGCCAGCGAGGAGGCGCGCCAGCTTCTCGACCTCGGTGAGGGCTGTGAGGGACACCGTCTCGCGGAGCTCGGTGTCGACTATCGCGTGCTCCGCGTCGTGGATGCCAGCCGCCACGCCGAGGCCGCCGTGGAACGGGAGATCGCCGATCCGGGCCGGGTCGTGGTGGTGCGTGCCTTCCCGGTGCCGCACAAGCGCGTCTCGGCCATCGTCCTGGTGCGCGACGAGACCCGGCTGCGACGCTTGGAGCGGATGCGCCGCGACTTCGTGACCAACGTCTCCCACGAGCTGCGCACCCCGGTCACCGCCATCCGCCTGCTCGTCGACACTCTGCAGAAGGGAGCGCTGGGCCAGCCCGACGCCGCCGCTCGCTTCGTGCAGCGCATCGACCTCGAGGTGAGCCACATGACGCAGATGATCGAGGAGCTGCTCGAGCTGAGCGCCATCGAGTCCGGCGGGCGCCCGCTCATGTTCGAGGTCGTGCCCGTGTCCGAGCTTCTCGGCACCATCGACCGCCTGCGGCCCCTCGCCGAGGAGAAGGAGCTGCAGGTCTCCGTGGAAGTCCTAGCCGGGACCCCTCCCCTCTTCGGGGATCCACGCCACCTCGGCCAGGTCCTCCGCAACCTCGTCCACAACGCCATCAAGTTCACCCCGAGAGGCGGCCAGATCAAGGTTTCCGCCGGTCCATCGGCCGGCGGCGAGCGAGTCGAGCTGCGTGTCAGCGACAACGGGATCGGGATCCGGCCCGAGGACGTCCCGCGCATCTTTGAGCGCTTCTGGAAGGCGGACAGCTCTCGCCAGCGAGACGGCGAGAGCTCGGGGCTCGGGCTGGCCATCGCCCGCCACGTCGTGGAGGCGCACCGTGGCTCCATCCACGTCGAGTCCGAACCCCGCCGTGGCTCGACCTTCGTGGTCGATCTGCCGGCCGCGCAGGAGGTGGAGCTGGCCGGCGCGGCTCCGATCGATGGGAGTGCCGACGCATGACGGGGCGCCTTTACCACCTCTTAACCATCGGACAACCCGCCGACAAAGTTGGGCTCCCTACCCTCGAGATGTGGTGACCGGCGCGATGGAGATGTCGAAAGCGACAGCCCTGGTTGCGGAGGAGGCGCAGGAGGGGGTCGCCGTCCGTGACCTGACCGTCCGCTATCGGGACCGGACCCTTCTGCACTCGGTCAGCGCGGAGTTCCGGCGACGGCGGATCACGGCGATCGTCGGGCCCACGGGGTGCGGCAAGACGACGCTGCTGCGATCGATCAACCGGCTGCACGACGAGACCCCCGGGATGCGGGTCGACGGCTCGGTGATGATCGACGGGACGGACATCTACTCGCCGTCCGTGTCCACTCGGCACCTGCGCCGCGCCGTGGGCATGCTCTTCCAGCGCGCCAACCCCTTCCCGCAGAGCATCGCCGACAACGTCTCGCTAGCTCCACGGGCGCACGGTCTGGTGAGCCGGCGCGAGGCGGCGAGGCTGGTCGAGGAGCGGCTGATGGAGGTGGGCCTCTGGGAAGCGGTGCACGGCCGGCTCAAGGGATCCCCGTTCCAGCTCTCCGGAGGTCAGCAGCAGCTCCTCTGCCTGGCACGGGCGCTCGCACTCTCACCCGAGGTGCTCCTCCTCGACGAGCCAACCTCCTCGCTCGATCCGGCAACGACGGAGCACATCGAGCAGCTGATCAAGAAGCTCTCAGAGCGCGTCACCATCCTCATCGTCACCCACAACCTCAGCCAAGCCAACCGCATCAGTGACGACGTCCTCTTCCTGATGGCAGGCAGTGTGGTCGAGTTCGACCTCGGCGAGGACTTTCTTCCACGACCCGGCCGACGAGAGAAGCCGGGCGTACGTCAGCGGGCGCATTGGATGACCAGCTCTTCAACTGCGTCATCACATTCACGATGGTTTCTAGGGGAGGTCCCATGAACGTTCGACGACACGCGCCTACCGGCTTCGCCCTGCTGTCGGGCGCGCTGCTCATCGGCGCCTGCGGATCGAGTAGCACGCCGACCAGCAGCGGGTCCCCAGCGACGGCGAGCCCGAGCGCGGCCGCGACCGGCAACCCGAGCGCATCGGTGACCCTGAACGAGGACGGCTCCTCGCTCATCTATCCCTACCTGGAAGTCCTGGTCAACCCGCTGAGCGCAGCCTACCCCAACATCACCCTCGCCCCTGCCCCCGGAGGTTCCGGCAAGGGAATCGCCGACGCCGCGGCCGGCAACGTCCAGATGGGGGGCTCCGACGCCTATCTGAGCAGCAGCCAGATGACGACAGACGCGGGCCTGATCAACGTCCCGATCGCGATCTCCGCGCAGGCGATCAACTACAACCTCCCCGGGCTCAGCCTGCCGAGCGGCCAGACCGGGCTCAAGCTCACCGGCGACGTGATCGCCCAGATGTATGAGGGGAAGATCAAGAAATGGAACGATCCAGCGATCGCCAACCTCAACCCTGGGGTGACCCTGCCCTCAACCGGCGTGGTCCCGGTGCGCCGCTCCGACTCTTCAGGTGACACCTTCATCTTCACCTCCTTCCTGAGTGCAACCAACAGCACCTGGTCCGGCTCGGTGAGCTACGGCACCACGGTGACCTGGCCGAGCGTGAGCGGGGAAGCGACCGGCAACGGCAACCCCGACATGGTCAACCGCTGCAGCGCGACCCCCGGGTGCATCGCCTACATTGGAGTGAGTGTCGAGGCCAGCGCCCAGAGCGACCACCTCGGTGAGGTCGAGCTGGGGAACAAGGCGGGCAACTACGTGCTGCCGACCCAGTCGAACATCACCGCCGCGGTGACTGCGGGCGCATCCAGCCTCCCCACCGACCTCGCCAAGTCCCTGATCTACGAGGACGGGGCCGACTCCTACCCGATCGTCAACTTCGAGTACATCATGGTCCACAAGAGCCAGTCGTCGGCCGACCTCGCCCTCGCCATCCGCACCTTCCTGACCTGGGCGGGGAGCACCAGCGGCGGTGCGCAGTCGCAGTACCTGAGCAAGGTCGACTTCGTGGCGCTGCCCAGCTCCGTCGTCCCGACCGTGGACGCCGCGATCGCCCAGATCACCGGCTGACCCTCTCGGCGGCAGGCTTCTGAGTTCCGCAACGTGATCCTGATCAAACATCGAGCCGGGGGGATCACCCCCGGCTCGGGTCCCGACGGCCGCTTCCTGGGGCTGGAAGGCGAGGTGAGCTGGAGCGACCGCGCCCTCCGCTGGGTGGCTGGTCTCGCGAGCGCCGCACCCATGGGGGTGCTGAGCTTCATCGTCGCCATCATGGTGATCTCGGCGATCCCCGCGATCATCTTCAACGGAACCCACTTCTTCACCGGCGACGTCTTCAGCCTCGGCAACCCGTACCCGCCGCCGATCTCCCACAACGGAGTCCACGCGCCCTTCGGAGCGAGCTTCGGCGCCCTGCCGCTGATGCTCGGCACCTTTGTGACCTCCCTCATTGCCATCGGGTTGGCGGTGCCCATCTCCGTCGGCGGCGTGCTCATGCTCAGCGAGTGGCTGCCCCGCCAGGCTCAGAGCATCCTCTCCCTCTTTTTCGAGCTCCTGGCCGGCATCCCGAGCGTGGTCTTCGGCATCTGGGGAGTGGCGACCTTCGGACCCTTCATGGCGGCGCACGTCTACCCCGCGCTCAGCAAGCTCGGCGTCATCATCCCCTGGCTCAAAGGCCCGGTGTACGCCGGCCAGGGCCTCCTCACCGCCTCGCTGGTGCTGAGCATCATGATCATTCCGATCGTCGCCTCCACCACCCGCGAGCTGGTGCGCAAGGTGCCGGTCCTGGCGCGAGAGGGTTCGCTGGCCCTGGGGATGACCCGGCACGAGACCGCCAAAGTAGTCACCCTCCCCTACATCCGAAACGGGCTGCTGGCGTCGGCGCTGCTCGGGTGGGGCCGGGCCCTCGGTGAGACGATCGCCGTGCTCTTCATCATCGGCGACACGTTGCGCGGTTTCCCGGTCAACATCTACACAACCGCCTCCACCCTGGCCGCCAATATCGCCGCCCTACTCGACGGCGCCCTCACCGACACCACCGGGACCGACATCAGCGCCCTCGCCGAAACTGGGCTGCTGCTCCTCCTCATCAGCCTCGTCACCAACTTCGCGGGGCGGCTCCTGATCCGCCGTGTCAGCGACGAGGCTCTGCCAGTGGGCCGCGGTGTCTGATCTCACCTCCACCGTCTTCCCCTCCCGATCGTCGGCCCTTCGGCACCTCCGCGGTGGAGTCTTCTGGCTCCTCTGCGCCATCGCCCTCGGGATCATCGTGTTCCCGCTCGTCGACATCGTGGTGAGCCTCGTGGTCAAGGCGGCGCCGTTGCTCCGGCCCGAGCTCTTCGCCACCAACACCGCGGGCGGAGGCTTCGGACTGGAGAACGGAATCCTGGGGACGCTGCTCATCGGCCTGGGGGTGCTGATCGTCGCCGGGCCCATCGGCATCCTGGGTGGTCTCTACATCGCCGAGTTCGCCTCCGGGCGGCCCCGAGCCGTGCTCCGCTTCTTTTCAGAGGTGCTCTCCGGTGTGCCCTCGATCGTTGTCGGCTACGTCGGCTACGTTGCCCTGGTCAACGCTCTCCACTGGTCGTACTCACTGCTCGCCGCGGTCCTCGCGCTCTCGGCGCTGATCATCCCCTACGTCGTCAAGAACACCGAGGTCGCCTTCGAGAACGTGCCTCGGTCCCTCCGCGAGGGTGCCCTCGCCCTCGGGCTCAATCGCTCCACCACGATCCGCAAGGCGCTCCTGCCGCCGGCGCTCCCGCTCATCGTCTCCGGCCTGGTGCTGGCCGAGGCGATCTCCATGGGCGAGACGGCGCCGCTGCTTTTCACCGCCAACTGGTCAGACCTCAACCCGACCCTGAACCTGACCCACGCCCCGCTCGCCTACCTCACCGGGACCGTCTACAACGAGTTCAACCTCCCGTACCCCAAGGCGCACGAGCTGGCTTTCGCCGCGGCCCTGGTGATCATGGCCATCATCCTGGGCCTGATCTTCGCGGGTCGCCTGATTACCCGGCGCGCCCGGCTCCTGACCGCTCGTCTCGAGGCGTAGGGACCAACTTCGGGCGCGGCCTCCGCCCGGGAAGCTGCCCTCATGTCGCGGGTCACCCCCCGAGAGCCTGAGGGGCCGGAGGGGCGCCGGACATCCGGGGCGAGCTCAGTCCGGCGCCGACCTCCGGGCCTCGTCGACCTCCCGCTGTGCCTCGGCCACCGCCTCTTCGGCGAGGCGGGCGCGCTGCGCGGACCGCGCGGCATCGTCCCGTGCCGCCGCCAGCAGCGCCTCGAGGCTGCGCGTCCTCTCCTCGGCGCGCTCCCCGGCGTCCCTCGCCCGCTGGGCGTCCGTCGCTCGGGTGGCGAGCGCCCGCTCGGCCATGGCCAGCCGCTGCCTCGCCCCCTCGGCGAGCCGGGCCCGCTCGATGGCGCCCGCTTCCGCGGCGACAGCCCGATCCTTCCTGGACTCCTCCGGAGCCGCTGCCTCCTCATCTTCTTCCGCCCCTCCGGGGAGCACGGAAAAGATGGGGACCTCAAGAAACCCGGTGGGCTCCAGCTCGGCGGTGACCCGCCCCTCGGTCAGAGCGCGCCGCACCTCACTGCCGGCGAGGGCGGCGCTGCGCAGCGTGGACTCGACGCGGCGCAGGGTGCCGTCCGACGCCGCATGGCCTGCGTCGGTCAGGATCCGCCCGGCCCAGCCGCGCAGCCGGGCCACCAGCCGCCCCTGCTCCGCCCCCAGGTCGCGGAGATCGTCGGCCGCCCGCCGGTCGCCCCCCATGACCCGGGACTGCGCCCGGCGCAGACGGTTTCCGCCGTCGAGGAGGCCGGCGATCTCTTCTGCGGCTTCGCGGCTCAGACGGTTGACCGCCCACAGGGCGGGCGACGGACGGCTGAGCCGCCGCACCGCGGCCGCAGCCTCCCTGCGCTTCTCCCGGGTCAGCCGTGCGGCCAGATCGTTGCGGGCGGCCACGAACTGCTCCGGCGCGCGCGAATACAGGTCGCTCAGCTCCTTCGAGGTCGGCTCCCGCTCCTCACCCTGGTCCATGCCGGCCGAGCATCGCAGAACGCAGCATGGGAGCACAGCCCAGGGTGGCGTCCCGACCGCGGGGCGAAGAAGGCAGCCGCGCCAAGCGCGGATGCGTGACCGGCGGCGGGCGCACCGCCTGGCTTCGGCGCCGTCAGCCGAGCTCCTCGATGCGGCCGGTCTCGAGGAAGATCAGATCCTCGGCAAGGTTGGTGACGCGGTCGCCGATACGCTCGAAGTTCTGGGCGGCGATCACCAGCTTGGTGCCCCGGTACACGGTGTCGCCGTTCTCAGTCATGAGCTGGACGAGGTCGTCGACGATGCGGTGGTACATGCGATTCACCAGGTCGTCGCGCGCAGCGACGTCACGGGCGCGCTCGACGTCGCCGGCGATGAGGGCGACGAGCATCTGGCGCACCTGCTCCCCACAGGTGACGGCGAGCCGGGGCAGGTCGACGTCGGCGGCGAGGGGCGGCAGGTCGGCGAGCTCCCGGCCGATGCGCGCGATGTTGGCGCAATGGTCGGCCATCCGCTCCAGCTCGCTGGCCATGTGGAGGAGACCGAGGATGGCCCGGAGCTCGCCCGGGTCGGGGCCCTCGGCGAGGGCGGCAAAGCTGACCGCACGCACCTCCAAGAGTGTGGCGTTGACGCGCGCGTCGTCCTCGATGACGCCGGTGCAGAGATCGACGTCACGCTGCACCAGCCCGGTGGTGGCCCGCGCCATGGCCTCGTCAAGGTCGTCGCCCATGCTGAGGATGAGCTCGCGCAGCGTCCGGAGGCGCGAATCGTGCGCTATCGCCGTGGCAGGAGCGGTGAACCCGGGAAGCTCGGCCATCCGCCGTCGAGCGTAGACCAACCGGCGTGCCTGCGCGCGTCCGCGGACGGCGCAGATGCGGGCTCCCTCCCTATCGGCGCGGCTCGGCTCGGAAGCGCTCGCGCAGGGCGATGAGGATGGCGTCCTGCCACCCCTGCACCTCCTCGGAGGTGAGCGTCCGGTCATGGCTGCGGAAGGTGAGCCGGAAGGTCCAACCCTTCCGCCCCTCCCCCATCCGTTCCCCCCGGAACTCGTCACGCAGCTCCAGCTCCTCGAGCAGGTGCCCACCCGCCTGGCGGACGCAGGCCAGCGCCTCCCCGGCGAGGCTGGAGGCCGGGACGGTGACGGAGAGATCCTGGACAACCGCCGGAAAGCGGGGCACCGGCCGGTACTGGGCGACACGGCGCTCGGCGGCGACGAGGGCGTCGATGCGCAGCTCGCAGACGACCACCCGGCCGCGCAGCTCGAAGCGCTCGAGGGTCGCCGAGTCCAGCTCGCCGACGACGCCCACCGCCGAGGCAGCGCCGAGGAGCCGCCCCGCTCGCCCGGGGCGGAGGCCGGCAAGCGGTGCGGGCACGGTTGTCGGCGGCGCGCCGGAGAGGTCTCCGACCAGCCTGCCGGCCAGGGCCTGGCAGTGGCGGAGGGCGAGGGCGGCGGCGTCGGCTCCGGCGTCGACGTGGGCGGCGAGACCGAGGAGGAGCGGCTCGGCGGGCAGGGGGGGAAGCTCGAGATCGGCGCCGTCGGAGGTCGAGCCGGCCGGAAGCCCGCGCCTCTCTCCCTCCCAGAAAGCCCGGCCCAGCTCGAAGATCATGGTCCCCTCCACCCCGCGGCGGAGGTTGAGGGCGAGGGTGGCGCAGAGCCCGGGGAGGAGGCTGACCCGGAGGTGGGTCATCTCGTCGGAAAGAGGGTTGCGCAGGGCCATCGGCTGGTGGCCATCGCCGAGGCCGGGAAGCCAGGCGGCCTGCTCCGGGCGGCTGAACACGTAGGGGATCACCTCATCGAACCCCGCCCCCAGGCAGACCTCGCGGACTCGCTCCTCGACGGGGGCCTCGGCGGCGAGGTGCGCGACGGGGACGCGGCGGCCGGGCAGGCTGCTCGGCACGCGGTCGTAGCCGAGGCTCCGTCCCACCTCCTCGGCCACATCTTCGGGAATGGCCACATCGCGCCGGAAGTCGGGGGTGTGGAGGCGCAGCCGCTCCCCCTCGTGCTCCACCGCGAAGCCGAGGCGAGCCAGCAGGGTGGCGGCCTCGTCGAGATCCACGGCGTAGCCGAGGAGGCCGGAGAGCCAGCTCCCGGTGACCTCGACGGGGTCGATGGCGGGAAGTGGGGCGGGCCGCTCGTCGATGAGGTCGCGGAGCACGTGGCCGCCGCAGACCTCGGCGATGAGCCCGGCCGCCCGCTCCAGGGCCCGGGGGGTCAGGGCGTCGGAGATCCCCTTCTCGAAGAGGGTCGAGGCGTCGGTGCGCAGCCCGTGGCGCCGGGAGGTGGTGCGGATCCCCACCGGCTCCCAGCAGGCGGCTTCGAGGAGGACGGTGGTGGTGCCGGTCTCCACGGCGGTGGGCTGGCCACCCATCACCCCGGCCAGGCTCACCGCCACCTCGCCGCTCGAGATGACGGTGTCGGCGGGATCGAGCTCTCGGGTCCTGCCGTCGAGACCCGTGAGACGCTCTCCGGGCCGGGCCCGGCGCACTGCGAGGGTCGCCGGTCGTCCCCCGCCCCCCACCCTGGTGAAGCGCTCGAGGTCGAAGGCGTGGAGGGGGTGTCCCAGCTCATGGGTCACGAAGTTGGTGACGTCGACGACGTTGTTGATGGGGCGGAGCCCGATCGCCGACAGGCGCCTTTTCAACCAATCTGGGGACTCCCCCACCCCCACCCCCTCGATGACCCGCGCCATGATCCGGTGGCAGACCGGCGGGTCGTCGACGACGACCCGGACACGCAGCGCAGCGGAGGTCGCCGAAAGGTAGCCGGCCGCAATCTGGACCGGAGGCTCGCGCAGAGATTCACCCAGGGCGGCGGCGAGCTCCCGGGCGATGCCGAGGTGGCAGAGGCAGTCGGGACGGTTGGGGGTGATGGCGAGCTCGAGCAGGACGTCGAGCTCCGGAAGCACCTCGTGAAGGGGCTGCCCGGGGCGGCCGCGATCGAGGATCAAAAGCCCGGCAGCGTCCTGTCCGACGCCGAGCTCGACGGCGGAGAGGAGCATGCCCGGCGAGCTGTACCGCCCCCCGAACATGGATCGGGTCTCGAGCGGCTTCTCCCAGCCCGGGAGCAGCGTCCCGGGCGGGGCGTAGGCGGCAAGGTCACCGGCCTCCACGTTGGGCGCCCCGGTGACGAGCGTCACCGGCTCCTCACCGCCCACGTCGATGCGGGCAAGGCGCACCCCCCGGGTGGATTCCGGGATGGGCCCGAGCTCCAGGACGCGGGCCACGACGCTCCCCTCGGCGGCGTGCTCCACCCGGTCGACCTCAGTGCCCGTATCGACGAGGGCGCGCACCACCTCCTCGACCGTGGCGTCGAGGGTCGCGTAGTCGCGCAGCCAGGTGAGCGAGGTCCTCATCCCTGGCGCACCAGGCGCACGTCGTTCTCGTAGAGGAGACGGACGTCGTCGATGCCGTAGGCGAGCTGGGCGGCGCGTTCGATGCCGAAGCCGAAGGCGAAGCCCGTGTACCGCCCGGGATCGGCGCCGCCGTTGCGGAGCACCTGAGGATGCACCATCCCGCTCCCCAGCACCTCGATCCACCCGCTGTACCGGCAGATCCGGCAGCCGTCGCCGCCGCACACCATGCAGGAGACGTCGAGCTCCAGGGAGGGCTCGGTGTAGGCGAAGTGGTGGGGGCGGAAGCGGGTGGCACGGTCGGCGCCGAAGATGGAGCGGGCCAGGTACTCCAGCGTCCCCTTGAGGTCGCCGACGGTCACCCCCTCGTCGACCAGGAGGCCCTCGACCTGGTGGAAGACCGGCGAGTGGGTGGGGTCGTTGTCGCGCCGGAAGACCTTGCCGGGGACGATGATGCGGAGAGGGACCCCGAGGGCCAGCATGGAGCGGATCTGCACCGGGGAGGTGTGGGTGCGGAGCAGGCGCTGCTCGTCGACGTAGAAGGTGTCCTGCGTATCCCGGGACGGGTGGCCCGGGGGCATGTTCACGAGGGTGAAGTTGTAGCGGTCGTATTCGACCTCCGGGCCGCTCACGACGAGATAGCCGAGCTGGGTGAAGACCCGGCGGATCTCCCGGGTCATGCGCGTGACGGGGTGGAGATGTCCACGCCGGAGCGGGGAGGGCGGCCAGGTGAGGTCGAGCGCCTCCCTCTCCAGGGCCAGGGCGCGCTGCGCCTTCTCCAGCTCCTCACGCCTCGCCTCCAGCTCCTCCTGGACGCGGCGCTTGGCCTCGTTGACGGAGAGCCCCTGCTGGCGCCGCGCCTCGGGGTCGGAGAGGCGCCCGACCTGCTTGAGGAGGATGGTCAGCTCACCGTCGCCACGGCCCAGGTAGCGGGCCCGCGCGGCCTCCAGGTCGGCGAGCTCCCGGGCGGCGCGGACAGCTTGGAGCGCTCTGCCGAGGACGGCGTGCAGGTCGCCATTCGGCGCGTCGGCGGACACGTCCCAGCTTGGTGCGGGTCAGTGGGGCGCCGCGGCGTCGCGAGCGACGGCCACGAGGCGGGTGAAGGCCTCCTCATCGCTCACTGCCAGGTCGGCGAGCATCTTGCGGTTGATCTCAACTCCCGCCGCCTTGAGGCCGTGCATGAAGGCGTTGTAGGGGATGCCTCGCTGCCGCGCCGCGGCGTTGATGCGCGCGATCCACAACCCGCGCATGTCGCCCTTGCGCTGCCGGCGGTCCCGGTAGGCGTAGGCGAGGGAGTGCATGACCGCCTCGTTGGCCGACTTGTGCAGCCGATGCCGAGTGCCCTGCATCCCCTCGGCGAGGTCGAGAACCTTCTTGTGGCGTGCGCGCTGGGTGACACCCCGCTTGACCCTGGCCATGGCTTCACGACCTCCTTACAGGTACGGGGCGTTGTGGCGGACCTGATGCACGTCCGCCCTCGACACCGGCTCCTCGCCACTGAACAGCCGCTTGCGCTTGGCGCTCTTGCGCTGCAGCATGTGCGACTGCATCGCGTGCCGCCGCATCACCTTCCCCGTGCTGGTCACGCGGAAGCGCTTCTTGGTGCCCCGGTGGTTACGAATCTTTGGCATCGGTGGACCTCCCCGCGGTGCTATCCGGCTCTGGCGGCGCCGTCTCGCCGGCTTCCACCGCCGTGGCCGGCATGGAGTGATTGGCATCGGGCCGGCCGGCCACCTTGGCAGGTTTCTTGTGCACCGGGCTCATGATCATCGTCATATTCCGCCCCTCGACGAGCGGATTGCGTTCCACCACCGCGAGGTCGCGGAGCTCCCCCGCCATCCGGTCGAGCAACCTGCGCCCGAGGTCCTGATGGACGAGCTCCCGGCCCCGGAAGACGATGGTGAGCTTGACCTTGTCGCCCTCCTCCAGGAAATGCTTGACGTATCCGAACTTGGTCTGGAAATCGTGGTCGGAGATCTTCGGCCGGAGCTTCATCTCCTTGACCGTGATGACGTTGTGCTCCCGGCGGCTCTCCTTGTCCCGCTTCAGGGCTTCGAACTTGAAGCGGCCATAGTCCATGAGCCGGCAGACGGGAGGTTGAGCCTGCGGGGCCACCTCGACCAGGTCCAGCTCGCGCTCCATGGCCAGCTGCTTGGCACGTTCGAGGGGGATGATCCCGAAGGATTCCTGGGTGGTGTCGTCGAAGAGCCTGACCATGGCCATGCGGATCTGGTCGTTGACCCGCAACTCTCGGAATGGAATGGGGGTGGTCCCTCCTTCTTGAATTTTGGCGGAAACAAAAAAGGATAGCTCCCGCTATCCAGTGTCGGCGTCTGGACCTCCAAGGCGGACCCGGAAGGTGGGGCCGTGGCGCACGGACCCTCTTGGCGGCGCTCCTCGCGTCGGCGGGCAGGATACCACGGGTGTTCGGCGGGCAAACGACGGAGCGCCGCTGGGGCGTCCCTGCGAAGGGGATGCCCCGGCGGCGCTCACCGCGCTCAGCCGGCGTTCTCGGAGACGGCGCGGAGCTTGGCGGCAGTGACTGGCGTCTGCCGGCCCTTGACGAGCTGGGGGGGAAGGGGCACGAGGGGGCGCTCCTCGGTGAGAGCGGCAACGGTCGGCTCGCTCATCACTGTCTCCCCCGCCTCCGCCCACTGCTGGATCCGCTGAGCGAGGTTGACGGTGTCGCCGACCAGGGTGTACTCGAGCCGCTCGTCGGAGCCGAGCAGGGCGGCGGCTACCTCACCCGTCGAGATGCCGATGCCGAGACCGAACTCGGGGAGGTCCTCGCCGGCCCAGCGCCGGTTGAGCTGCGCCTGCGCGGCATGCATCCGATCCGCCCCGCGCACGGCCCGGTCGGCGTGGTCCTCCTGGGGGATCGGGGCTCCGAAGACCGCCATCACCGCGTCGCCGACGAACTGCATGACCGTCCCGCCCTCCCCGAGGATCGCACCATTCATCGCGGCGCGATGCTCGTTGAGCTGGCCAGCGAGAACCGTCGGATCCGCCGCCTCGGCGATGGTCGAGTAGCCGCGGATGTCGGACATCAGGACGGTCACGGTCAGCCGCTCGGTACGTCCGGTGGCGCGGCCTTCTCGACGCACCTTCTCGGCGATCCCGCCGGGGAGGAGCCGGCTCAGGGTATCGCCCTGCTCCTCGCGCTGGACGATCGCCTGGTGCAGCATCTTGAGCTTGGCGAGAGCGCCGGCCGCCCCCGCGCTGGCCTGCTCGGCGAGGGCCAGGAAGAGCTGCTCGATCTCCTCGTCGACCGCCGCCGGGGTGGTGCGCATCGCCGCCGCGATGACCTTCGCCGGCTTGCCCTCGGCGATATGGCGGAGGAGCGCCTCTTGGTGCGCGCTGAGGCCGGCGGAGTCCTTGACCGGTTGCATCATCAGCTCGACGATGCGCGGGTCCAGCATCGAGCCGCCGGTCGACACCGTGCGGATGGCGCGAACCAGCTGATCGCCGTCCCCCACCCGGTCCTTGAGCAGGTAGGCGCAGCCGTCGGCCGTCTCGCGGAGGAGGTCGATGGCGTATTCCGGCTCCTCGAACTGGGAGAGCACCACGACCCCGGTGCCAGGATGGCGCTTGCGGATCTCTTGCGCGGCCCGGATCCCCTCGTCGGTGAAGGTCGGCGGCATGCGGATGTCGGTGACCACCACCTGGGGGGCCAGCTCCGCCGCGGTGGCGATGAGGGATTCGTAGTCGGTGGCCACGCCGGTCACCTCGATGTCGTCGGCGGTGCCGAGGAGCATGCGCACCCCCTCGCGGACGATGAGGTTGTCGTCGGCGAGGGCGACGGTGATCCGTGGCGAGGACATGCCGGGATTGTGCCGGGTAGCGACCGCCGGCAGGCAAGGGTGCTGGCACCACCTACCCGCCCATCCCGTAGCCTGTCGTTGCGAGGTGGGAGGGCACCCCTCGAATTTCGGGGTGCTGGCACCATGGACGCCTCGCACGGCCGCCCCTATCGTGGCGGCCATGACACGCCGCATCGAATCCTCCGTCACCTCGATCTCCTGGATCCCATCGGAGGCGGTGGAGGGGCTCACCCGCCTCCCCTTCGACGCCGGCATCGCCCACTACGACCAGGCGCCTCCCGATGTTGTCGAGGACCTGGAGGGGCTGCGCGACGCCGACCGCTTCCGTTTCGCCAACCGCCTCTCCGCCTGGGTGGAGGTAGACGAGGAGGGCGCCATCACCGGGCACGGCTACACGGGAGGCGGGATGATCGGTTCGACAACGATGCGCCTGGGCCGGGCGTCGATGACCTTCGCCGCCGCCGCGCTTCCCGACCGTCAGCAGCCAGCGGTGGTCGGTGACGGCTGGGTGCGTTTCGAGCAGACCGCCGGAGGTCGCACCGGGGTGCCCGCACCCCGGCGGGTGAAGTACCCGCCGTTTGTCCAGGTGGCGGCGCCGCTGGCCTGGACCACGCTCCGCCTCACCATCCACGCCGACGGCGCGGTTGAGCGTGATGTCGCCGGGGCCAGCCCCTTCCCGCGCCACTGGGTGTACGACGCCGAGGGCCGGCTGGTCGGCAAGAGCGGCCTCACCGACTTCCGTGACTGGTACGCGCGCGCCTTTGGACGCCACACCCCCTGGGGGGGCGTGGACTCCCGGGCGCTGGTGATGGAAGTGGAGTCGGCGCTGGAGCGGGAGCTCTCGACGCACATCATGCGCGGCGGGGCCAGGCCCACGATCCGCAAGCTCGCCAAGGACCAGACCCTGGTCGAGGCTGGCGAGCCGGGAATCGAGCTTTTTCTGCTTCTCGACGGCGTGCTTGCCGTTGAGGTCGGCGGCGAGGTTCTCGCCAACCTCGGACCGGGCGCAGTGCTCGGCGAACGCGCCCTGATCGAGGCGGGCACCCGGACGGCAACGCTCCGGGCCCTCACCGCCTGCCGGGTGGCGGCGGTGAACGGTGACCAGGTGGCCCCGGAGTTCCTGCACGAGCTGGCCGAGGGACACCGCCGCGAGGAGGCGACGGCGGCGGGTGGACGCCGGCGAGTGAACGCGAGGGGACGCGGCGAGATCGAGCCGACAACCGCCGGCGCCGAGCTCTGGGGGCCGACGTGAAGTCCGGGCGGCGCCGCGGGATGCTTGCCGCCGGGTTCCGGGCGGTGCACTGCTGCCACTGTCGCCGCGCCTCTCCTCTGACCCATGCCCTCGGTCGCGAACCGGGGCATTGTCGACGGCGGCACCGGAGTCCGCCCGGGCTTGACGGTCTGATGCGGGGCTCGTTGAGGGTGGCATGGCGCGAGCGGCCCAACAGCCCGCTCGCCGCGATGGCGATCGCCATCCCCCTCGCCCCAGTGACCCTCACTCCTGGCCCTGGCCTGGGTTCTGGCCGCCCTCAATGGCGACCTCAACCTCGTCGCCAGCCAGTTCACGGTCGACCTGATCGGGCCCCTGGTGTCTCCTTCTTCGCCTTCATGGTGGCCAGGGTGCCGGGCAACCTGCTCGGCTCGCTACTCTGGCGACCTGGTTCATCGGCGCGCTCCCGGGGCCGCCGGCGGGTAGGCGCTGCGCGGGCGCCTCTGCTGATGGAACCACCGGGTTCGGGCCGGCGGGCGCCACTGGGACATCGGCCTGGTCTTCCCCGACGGCGCCTGCCTCTGCGTCCTCGCGTCTTCCACTGGCCGGCGCTCACGCCGCTGGCGCACTCGGGGTGGTGCCTCACGGTGCCGACCCAGCGGTGCTCCAACTACCTCGGCCATCGCCCCGTCATGCTAGCCTGCCCCTCGTCCGCCCCCTGGCCAATCGCCGGTGAGACTGCGGTCGACCGGTGGTGGAGGGGCTGTGGCCCATCGGCTGGGTGGCTTTCGATACTCCGCCGCCCTGGTGTCGTGTCCTCCGCTACGCGGTGGGCTGGGCGAACGGCGCCACCAGATCAGCTGGCTCGCTACGCGGCCGGGGCTGGTCGCCGTCGCCGATGGCGGTGCGGCCGTGGGGCCGTCCTCGATCCCAACAGCTTCGCTACAACCTCGCCGGCGACTCACCATCGTCGAAGGCATCGGCATCGGTCTCCTGATGCCGGTCGCGCTCGCTATCGCGATCCTCAAGTACCGCCTCTACGACATCGACGTGGTGATCAGCCGCACCCTGGTGTACGGTTCCCTGGCGGCGCTCATCACCGGGGTGTACGTGGCCATCGCGGTGGGGCTGGGGGAGCTGGTGGGGAGCGGGGGCAAGCCCAACCTCGGCCTCTCCATCCTGGCCACGGCGATCGTGGCGGTGGGCTTCCAGCCGGTCCGGGAACGGCTGCAGCGGGTGGCCAACCGCCTCGTCTACGGGAAGCGGGCCACGCCGTATGAGGTGCTGAGCGAGTTCTCCTCGCGGGTGGCCGAGAGCGTACGCCGGCGAGGAGGTGCTGGCCCGCATGGCCCGAGTGCTCTCCAGAGGGGACGGGCGCCGAGGCAGCGACGGTGTGGCTACGCAGTGGGGGTCGAGCTGCCACCCTGCCGCCACCCATCCTGCCGAGCTCGCCGGCTCGGAGCCCTGCCCATGGCGGACGGGGCGGTGCCCGAGGTTCCCGGGGGCGGCCCGGGTGGTGGTGGTCCGCCACCAGGATGAGGTGCTGGGGGCGCTCAGCATCGTGAAGCGGCGCGGCGAGGCTCTGACGCCCCTGGAGGAGAAGCTACTCAGTGACCTGGCCCATCAGGCGGGGCTGGTGCTGAAGAACGTGGGGCTCACTGGCGACCTCCAGGCTCGCCTGGAGGAGCTCCGGCAGTCGCGCCAGCGACTGGTGTCGGCGCAGGACGAGGAGCGGCGGCGGCTGGAACGCAATCTCCACGATGGGGCCCAGCAGCACCTGGTGGCCCTCAAGGTGAAGCTCGGGCTCGCCGAGATGCTGCTCACCCGCGACATCGAGAAGGCCAAGGCGACCCTCACCCAGTTGAAGACGGACGCCGACGAGGCGCTGGAGACGCTGCGCGACCTGGCCCGGGGCATCTACCCGCCGCTGCTGGCCGACAAGGGGTTGGCTGCCGCTCTGGAATCCCAGGCCCGCAAGGCGACCTTGCCGGTGACGGTGGAGGCCGACGGTCTGGGGCGCTATCCCCGAGAGGTCGAGGCGACGGTGTACTTCTGCGTCCTGGAGGCCCTCCAGAACGTGCAGAAGTACGCCGAGGCGTCAGAGGTGAGGGTGCGGCTGCGCGAGGAGGGTGGGGAGCTGCAGCTTCGAGGTCGAGGATGACGGTCGTGGCTTCGACGCGGCGACGGTGAAGCCGGGCTCCGGCCTCACCAACATGCGGGACCGCCTCGACGCCCTCGGGGGAGCGGTCCGCGTTCACTCGGCACCCGGGGCGGGCACGCGCGTCGAGGGAAGGGTGCCTCTCGACGGCGTGAAAGTGGAGGAACCGGCTTCGTATGTGCAGGGCGACTGGGGTGCGGTCGCTCTGGCGGCCCCGGCGTGATGCCTTCCGTGATGAGCTGCCATACGCCGCGTGTCGCGGTTGCCGAACCGACGCTCCGCTGGTCGCGGCCGAGAGGACCATCCCGATACGACTGCGTTCGATCGCGTCCGTCCAGTCAGCGACCCGTCACGTGAGGCAGCGCATCCTCTCCGGCGTCGCTGCCGCCTTGGCTGGGGGCACAGCCTGCCTCATCGCGGCGGCCTGGACGCTCGGCGCGCTCAACGGAAGCGCCAACCCACTGCAGGGATCCGCTGGCCCCGACCTCGTCATCCCTGTCGGTACGGCTGCCGTCGGCGCCGTGGTCGTCGCCCGCCAGAAGGAGAACCGCATCGGCTGGCTCTTCTTGGCCACCGGCTTCGTGGACGCCATCCGCGGGGCCGTCATGATGTACGCGCTCCTCGGGCTGCGACGGTCGACGGGGCTGCCGGCCGTCGACTGGGTGGCGTGGGCGAGCAACTGGGATCTCTTCCCGCTCTTCCCAGCCGGCACGTACCTCTTCTGCCTTCTGCTGTTCCCTGACGGGCGCCTGCCGACCTCGCGATGGCAACTCCTCGCCTGGGCGACCGTCCCCTACAACGCCGTTGTCCTGCTGGGCACTCTGACCGACCCTCGACCGATTGAGCTCGCCAACGGGCTCCCCACCGTCACCAACCCCGTTGGCGTCCGGGGATTCCCGCTTGCTGGAGCGATGTCGGGCGACTTCCTCTGGCCGATGGGTCTCGTGCTGCTCGCGTTTGCCGGCGCCAGCGTCGTCGTTCGTTACCGCAGGTCAGATGGTGACGTGCGGCATCAGATCAAGTGGTTCGCCTGGGCGGTGAGCTTTGCACTGGTGGCGATCCTCGTGGCGGCTCCCTTCTCGCTCGGGGTCTCCAACTCGGCACAGACCGTCAGCGCCACGACGTGGCAGATGAACCTCGCCGTCGTGCTCGGCCTGGGGTTGGCAATACCGATCGCCCTCACGGTGGCCATCCTCAAGTACCGCCTCTACGACATCGACGTCGTGATCAGCCGGGCCCTGGTGTACGGGTCGCTGGCGGTCTTCATCACCGGGATCTACGTGGGCATCGCGGTGGGGATCGGCGAGCTGGTGGGGAGCGGTGGCAAGCCCAACCTGGGGCTCTCCATCCTGGCCACGGCCATCGTGGCGGTGGGCTTCCAGCCGGTTCGCGAGCGCATGCAGAGGCTGGCCAACCGGCTGGTCTACGGGAGGCGGGCCACCCCCTACGAGGTGCTCAGCCAGTTCTCCTCACGGGTGGCGGAGAGCTACGCCGGAGAGGAGGTGCTGCGCGCATGGCCGGGGTGTTGCAGCAGGGCACCGGGGCCGAGGCGGCCACGGTGTGGCTGAAGCGGGGCGGCGAGCTGCGGCCCGCCGCCACCCATCCCGACGACCTGGTCGGCTTCGAGCCGCAGGCGATGCTCGACGGGGTGCTGCCGGAGCTGCCCGGGGCCAGCCGGGTGATCGCGGTGATGCACCAGGGTGAGGTCCTGGGGGCTCTCAGCGTGGTCAAGCGGCGCGGCGAGGCGCTCACTCCGCTGGAGGAGAAGCTGCTCAGCGACCTGGCCCAGCAGGCGGGACTGGTGCTCAAGAACGTGGGGCTGACTGCGGAGCTCCAGGCCCGGCTGGAGGAGCTCCGTCTCTCCCGGCAGCGCCTGGTGTCCGCCCAGGACGAGGAGCGGCGGCGGCTGGAGCGCAACCTCCACGACGGCGCCCAGCAGCACCTGGCGGCCCTCAAGGTGAAGCTGGGGCTCACCGAGATGCTGCTCACCCGGGACGCGGAGAAGGCCAAGGCTATCCTCACCCAGCTGAAGGCGGACGCCGACGAGGCCCTGGAGACGCTGCGCGACCTGGCCCGGGGCATCTACCCGCCGCTGCTGGCCGACAAGGGGCTGGTCGCGGCTCTGGAGTCGCAGGCGCGCAAGGTGACGGTGCCGGTGACGGTGGAGGCCGAAAGTGTCGGCCGCTATCCCCAGGAGGTGGAGGCCACCGTCTATTTCTGCGTCCTGGAGGCGCTCCAGAATGTGCAGAAGTACGCCGGGGCGTCCCAGGTCACGATCCGCCTCCGCGAGGAATGGGGCACCGCAGGCTTCGAGATTTCCGACGACGGGCGCGGCTTCGACCCCGCCACCGTGAGCCGTGGCGCCGGGCTCACCAACATGGAGGACCGCCTCGACGCCCTCGGCGGCTCGCTGGAGCTGATCTCCCGGCCCGGGCACGGGGCCAGCCTCCGCGGGGCGATCCCGGTGGGGTCACCCACCGAGGCGCCGGCTGCGGGACGCCTCCAGCCGGCTCCGGCACCGGCGTGAGGGCGATCGGGCGGCGACCGCCCGTTCCGGAAGGCCGCCTCCTCAGCTCGGTCCCATCGCGGCGAGGTAGGTGAGCGCCGCCTTGACCCGGCGGTGCACATCAGGCTCCTCGGAGAGTCCCAGCTTGGAGAAGATGGCGTTGATGTGCTTCTCCACCGCCCGCTCGGTGAGGGCGAGCTGGGCGGCGATGCCGGCGTTGTTGCGGCCCTCGGCGAGGAGCTGCAGCACCTCGCGCTCGCGTGGGGTGAGCTCGTCGAGGGGTGAGCGCCGCGCTCGGCCCCGCGCCGCCACCAGCAGACCGACCACCGAGGGATCGATGACCGACCCCCCGGCCGCCACCTCGCGGATGGCGGTCACGAGCTGGGTGACGTCGGAGACGCGCTCCTTGAGGAGGTAGGCGCGACCAGCGGCGCCCTTCTCGAGGAGGGAGAGCGCGTACTCCGGCTCGGCGTACTGGCTGAGGACGACCACACCGACGTGCGGGTCGGTGTCACGGAGCCGATCAGCCAGGCGCAGCCCCTCGTCGCGATGGTCCGGGGGCATGCGGATGTCGGTCAGCACCACCTCAGGATGGCTCTGTGCGACCGCGGCCTCGAGGGAGGGCAGGTCCTCGCAGACGGCGACGAGCTCGATGCCCTCAGCGCTCTCCAGAAGCTGGCGCACCCCCTCACGGACGAGGTAGTTGTCCTCGGCGACCACTACCCGGATCGGCATCGGCCCGAGTATAGGGACCCGTTTGTCTCGCGACCGCCGACGGGCCACCTGGAGAAGTGCCGGGACAGGCCTGCAAGAGGTGCGGGGGGATGCAGGCACCCGTGACAGCGGTCCCCGCTGCTGCTAGCCTCCGGGTGAGCGGCATGAGCGTCAAAGTTCTCATCGTCGACGACCAGGAGCCCTTCCGCCTAGTCGCCCGCTTCGTCGTGGAGGCGACGGAGGGCTTCGAGGTGGTCGGCGAGGTCGAAACCGGAGAGGCTTCCGTCGAGGCGGCCCAGAGCCTCGCCCCCGACCTCGTCCTCATGGACCTCAACCTTCCCGGCATCAACGGTCTGGAGGCCACCCGCCGCATTCTCCAAGGTCAGGACGGCCGGCCGCCGGTGGTGGTGCTTGTCCTCTCCACCTACGAGGCGGCCGAGTGGGCGTCGCAGGCCGCCGACGCCGGAGCGGCCGGATACATCTCCAAGTCGGACTTCAGCCCGGAACGCCTGGCCGACACCTGGGCGGCAGTGTCGGAGTCGGCCTGAGCGGCAGGCCAAAGCTCCGCGGGGCAGGGAGGTTCTGCGCGCGCCCCGGCGCACTCGACTGCCACTTCGAATCTATTTGTGAGCCCTGCACCTACTTTGTGACCACGTCGGAGTTTCGGCCCACGCTCGAGCGGCAGCGCGACCCTGCCGCTTGCAAAGGACAGGCCGGTCGCCAGCGCGGCTTCGCGGGGCTCATCGCCAGGCTCGATGTCCGGCGTCCTCAACACGGTCCTCAGTTGCTCACGCCGAGCGCCAGCCCACCTCCGCGGAGGGACCGGCCACGGAACGCCAGCGCCAGCATCGTGACAGCAGCAATGACCGCAAGGATGGCGCCAGCCAGGAACAGCAGGTAGCCGATGCCAAGAGCGTTGTCGACGGGACCGAGGTCTGTGGGGGTTCCTGGCGCACCAGCTCCATAGAGGCCAGGAAGCACACGCCAGCCGTTGGATTGAGCCTCGATGAATGCGAGAGCCAGAGCGGCAACTGACGCCACCAGCGATACCACAGCGTAGGCCCGGCGGCGCCAACCGATCAGTTGTGCCACCACGGTGCCGGCGAGGAGGATCAGCGTTACGACAATCCAGCGGGCGTCTGAGGATGAGATCAGGTTCCCCGCTTCGCGTGGTGCTGCCCCTCCGCCGGAAATCAGGCCCCCATAGATCGGAATGGTCACGAACGGAACAAACATTGCTATCGCCATCGCTGTGACGGCGAGTAGTCCCAGTACTCCGGGGACGAAGTCCTTCAGGCGACCACGGGCGGCCATCTGCCAATTGCAGTCGTGATCAAGGCCGACGAGGCATTCGAGACAAATCTGTCATCCCCGGACACTCCTCTGCGGTGGAGCTCAGGGTCTCACCTGCGCACCCATGACCCCCGGCTACTCACGCCGGGCGTGGAGCAGGAGCTCGCGAGCTCCCCGCGCCCCGGTGACCGGCGAGGCGATGCTGCCGAGAACCGACCACCCGGCGGCGCTCACCCCGGTGGCGGCCGCCTCCAGGGCGGCCTGCAGGCTCGTGTCGTCGACAGGGGCCGCCGCTCGTTGCAGCTCGAACATCGGCTTGATGAGCCCGACGAGGTCCGCGCCTCGCGCGATGGCCACGCGATCGAGCTGGGAGACGGCACGAGAGAGCGAGAGATAGGACACATCGACCGTCACCACCTCGACCTGGTCAGGGATCAGGGACCGGTCCAGGGCCGCGACGTTGGTCGCCTCCAGGTTGACGACACGGGGGTGCTGGCGCAGGGAGCCGAGGAGCTGGCCGTGGCCGGCGTCCACCGCGTAGACGCGGCGCGCTCCGGCTTCGACCAGGACGCGGGTGAAGCCGCCCGCGGCGGCCCCGACATCGAGGGCCACACGGTCGGAGACGTCGATGGAGAACGCCGCCAGCGCCGCCCGAAGCTTCGCCTCCCCCCGCAGCGGCCGGGTCCGGCGCAGGCGTACTCGCTGCTGAGCGGTGACCCGTGCGTCGGGACTTCGCGCCGGAAAGCCGTCCACCTCGACCTCACCGATGTTGACGAGCCGCACCGGGTCGGTGCCGGGGGCGAGCTCGGCCACGACGTCAGCGAGGCGGCGCAGGCGACGGGGCACGACGTGGACAGGCTACCGCGCAAAACGGTGCTGTGGCGGGCGCGCTGGATCCGCCATTCCGGCGGGACAGCTACGTGGCTCGGCGGGTCGCGACCTCGGCACCGAGACGCTCGATGAGCTGGCTGACGGCGACACTCTCGGTGCCGCCTCGGCGGGTGTCGCGCAGCGTCACCATGTCGTCGCCGCGCTCGACGTCACGCCGACCCACCACCACGACATAGGGAACCTTGCGCAGCTCGGCGTCGCGGATCTTCGCCTGCATCCTCTCCCCGGGGTGGTCGTTGACCCCGCTGCGCAATCCTGCAGCCTGGGCGCGCTCGGCTACTCCCCGGGCCTGGCGAATCACCGCCTCGACGTCATCCTGCACCGGGACCACCTCGAGCTGGAGCGGCGCCAGCCAGAGCGGGAGCTGGCCCGCGAAGTGCTCGATGAGGATGCCGATGAAGCGCTCCAGGGAACCATAGATGACGCGGTGGATGACCACCGGGGTCCGCGTCTGTCCCGTCGAGTCGACGTACTCGCAGCCGAAACGCCGCGGCTGCTGGAAGTCAAGCTGGATGGTGCCGGTCTGCCAGGAGCGCCCGATGGCATCCTTCATGAGGATGTCGATCTTCGGCCCGTAGAAGGCCCCCTCCCCCGCTTCCACGGCGAAGCCTCCGGCCGTGGCATGGTGCTCCAGGATGCGCAGCAGCGCAGCCTCAGCGCGGTCCCAGGTCTCGGGATCGCCGATGAAGTCGTCCGGGCGTGTGCCGAGACGGAAGGAGTACTCGAGGTCAAAGAGCTCGTAGAAGACGCGGGTGATGTCGAAGATCCGCGCGTACTCCTCCTCGATCTGATCCTCGGTGACGAAGATGTGAGCATCGTCCTGGCGAAACTCGCGGACGCGGAGAAGGCCATGCAGGGTGCCCGAGCGCTCGAAACGATGCAAGGGGTCGGCGTCCGAATAGCGGATGGGCAGCTCCCGATAGCTGTGCCGCCGCAGGTTGTAGATGACGTGGGCGTTGGGGCAGTTCATCGGCTTGAGGCCGTAGGTGGTGCGCTCGTCGACGGGAATGACGAACATGTCGTCGTGATAGTGGTCCCAGTGGCCCGAGGTCTCCCAGAGGCGCTTCTCGGTGACGATGGGGGTCATCACCTCCTGATAGCCGCGAGCGCGGTGCTCGCGGCGCCAGTAGTCGAGCAGCTCATTGATGACGATGACCCCGTTGGGCAGCCAGTAGGGCATCCCCGGCGCCGTCTCGTCGAAGTGAAAGAGCTCGAGGTCGCGGCCCAGGCGCCGGTGGTCGCGACGCTCCGCCTCGGCAAGGCGTTCCAGGTAGGCGTCGAGGTCCTCGTTTGTGAACCACGCGGTCCCGTAGATGCGCTGCAGCTGCGGGTTGCGTTCGTCGCCGCGCCAGTACACACCGGCAACGCGCAGGAGGCGCACAGCGCGCAGATGCGAGCTGTCCGGAACATGTGGACCTCGGCAGAGGTCCACGAAATCGCCGGTCCGGTAGACCCCGACACTCTTCACCTCGGGATCGAGGCGATCGATGATCGCGACCTTGAAAGTTTGCCCCCTGGCCTGGAAGAGCTGGCGGGCCTCGTCGCGAGAGAGCACCTCGCGCTCGTAGGGGATGGCGGTGGCGGCCAGCTCGCGCATCCGGTTCTCGATGGTGGCCAGGTCGACCTCCGTGAAGTGGCGGTCGCCGGGAAGGCGGAAGTTGTAGAAGAAACCATCCTGGATGGACGGCCCCACGTCGTACTCGGCGCCCGCGTAGAGTTCGCAGACCGCCGCGGCCATGAGGTGGGCGGCACTGTGGCGCAGGATGTCCAGGGTCAGCTCAGCGGGCGCCTCGACCGGCAGCCCCGCCTCCGCCGCATCGTCGACCTCCTCGGGCACAGTGCGCGCATTGTACCCGCAGGCGCGAGATCGCCGGCCGCGTCAGCCGGCGAGGTGGGACATCCCCCGCGGCACGTCCTCACGTCCCTCACCGAGGAGCTCGAGCTCGGCCTCGGGATTGGAGAATCGTGCTCCCGACAGCTCGAAAGAGAGCTGCCGCGTCATCGGTATCACGCGGCGATGGGCACGCTGCGCCTGGGTGCGCAGCCTCTCGATGCGCTCAGGATCCATGCTGCAGCAGCGCACGCTGCAGTATTTGTTGGTCGTTTTCTTCACCGGGTTGTCGCACCCCGCACGGACGCATCGCTTCGCCCGCGCGCGCACCTTGTCGCCGTTGTGTACACCCACCTCCATGAGCGGTCTCAGTCTACTCGCGGGGCGAGAGGGGCTGTCAACACCCGTGCGCGCGATGTCCTAGCAACAACTCTGTCAAGAAAGGACGAACCCGCGACAGTGGATGTGCAAACGCGCCTGTGCAGAGTGTGGACAACTTCGGTGATGGCGTTCGCCGACCTCGGAAGAGCTGTGCGAAACCAATACCGGGGTGATGAGCGTCGATCCATCGATGCGTCTTCGCATCGGCGGCGGCGATCCACGTCGCACGCGGCATCCGCGCTCATACGCAACAGCGCACGCTTGAGATGTGATGACGCAACGTTGTCGTGCTTCACCGCGGCCGTGATTGTGCCGACAGGGAGGAGTGGTTTGCGCCAATGGAACGGTTCAGTGCACGCTTCCACGGGGAAGGCCTCGAAGCACCGCCGCGAGTGCAGCATCGTTATGCCTTCGCACCGAACGCTCGGGCGCCCAGGTTGCTGCGATGCTCACGGCGGCGAGCGGGCCATGCCCCGCCACGGTTGCGACGGCCGCCCGGAGCCCATCGAGATTGGTGCCACCGAGGGCCGGAAAGCGCAGTCCGGGAAGGACGGAGGGATCGATCACATCGAGGTCGACGTGGAGATGGATGGCACCGTCGGGCAGGGAGACGGCGAGCTCCTCGAGGGCGGCGCGGCGAACGGCAGACTGGCGCAGCGCGTCCACCTCGGGCGGATCGAGGTCGCGGGCGTCGCCAAGCACAGCGCGCGCCTCGGAGAGCGGGCGGAGACCCAGGGCGTCGGGGAGCGTGCGGTCACCACGGCCGACGGCCTTGGCGAGGGGCAGGCCGCCGAGGTAGCCAGAGAGGGTCGACGCCTCGGTGTGGAAGTCGCCGTGGGCGTCGATCCACACCAGCGACGGGTCGAGGCCGCGGGCTTGGACGCCGGCGAGGACCGCGAGCGCGGTCACGCAGTCTCCGCTCAGGGTGATGGTGTGGGCTGCGGAGTGGCGGCAACCGCGTCGCGCAGCGGACGATGCAGGGTGGCGAGGTCGCGCCACGCATCTCCTTCGTCTCCCGGCGCAGCATCGATGGTTCGAGCATCACCGGGCAACGTGAGGTTGAGATCGTCAACCAGCCGCTCGGTGACGTGCCAGGGGAAGACCAGCATCGACAGCACTCTACCGACTGCGCCCTGGGAGCACGCGCGCGCCCTGGGACCGCGGCGCCTCGTGGATGGGGGCGCCGCCGCACCGATCCCCACGGTGTAGGGGCGGGCCGGACACCGGCGGGAACCTCGCGCCTCTTTCGCGCGTTCCAGTTGGTGTGAGCGTCGACGGCCTTCGAGTGACGCGTGTCCGGCTGACAGTGATCGGTGTCGCCGGACTCGTGAGCTGCCTCGGGCTGGCCGCCGCCATCGCCGCGGCGGTAGCTCCGGGCCCCCGATCGGTTTTTCCGGCTGGGAGTTCTCAGGTTGCGCTGACCGACCCGGAGGCCGCGGCCCAGCAGGACTCGTCCGCGCTCCTCAGCAGGGTGCCGGTCCCGCCGGGTGCGGCACCGGCCTCGTCCGCCCCTGTCGGCGCGCCCCAGCTCGCATCTGGGACGGTGATCGGCAGCCCCGACCTGGTGCACCGTCACAGCTGGTGGACCTCCCCGGGGACGATGGCGGGCGTGTACGCGTGGGAGCTGGCTCATCGACCCGCCGGTGCTTCCGCTTCAGGAAGCGGCAGCGGTGGTGGGCCGGTCAGCACCGACCTCTTCGAAGAGGTGACCTGGGACTTCCCCCCCACGGCCGCGCTCAACCTGCGCGAGCTGCTGGTCACCGTCGCCCCCGACGGGAACGGCACAGTGGGCATTCGCGCCGACGCCGAGGTGATCTATCAGCCGGTCCGACCAGCGGCCTCGCTGCTGGTCGCGGCGAGGATCTCGGGAATCACCGTGACCGCGCGGCCCGGATGCACGCCCGGCTGCGGCACGGCGCCCTCGCCCTTCCACTCCTCCAAGCCGACCCTGATAGATCACTACGTGGCCGTGGTGAACAGCCTTCCCATCTCCACCCTCGGTGTCCACAGTTGTGCCGTCGGCTGGTCGTTCGCGATCGTCTTCACAGGTCAGGGTGCTCGTACCAGTCCCACGCTCAGCGACAGCACGGGCTGCGCGGAGTCCTCGCTGAGTTTCGGTGGCGGCCGATCGGTGGTCCTGGCGGATCCCCACGAGGAGCTCTATCGCCTGGTGGCCGGGACGCTGGGGATCTCGAGCAGCACCCCGGGCTGACCCGGGGCAGAACTCGCCGCCCGGCTGAGCTCGATCACCGGAGTGGTCCTTGGCGGACGTGGGCGCATCAGGGATCGAACCTGTCTCTCCCCCTTGCGGTAGCCTAACTCTGAATTCAGAATCCCGCCAGGAACCGCCATCCGGGACCATCCCCCGCCACCGCGTAGGCGTCAGCGTTGGCGTCAGAGCAGCGGTTTGGGTCTCTGCGGCAGCCCCAGCTCCTCGAGGCTCACCCCGAGCCGCTTTGCCAGCCGGCGGGCGTTCCGGGCGGCGGGCACCATCTGGCCGGCCTCCCAGCGGCCCACGGTGTAGGCCGAGACGCCGAGGAGACGAGCGAGGTCTGCCTGGCTGAGCCCCCGAGCCTCCCTGAGCTCCCGGACCCGGTTCACAGGCGCCCCCACAATCCGTAACAGACCTGTAGCCGTGACCACGTCGCTCGTTCCCAACGTGGCCACGGCCGAAGCGCATACTCGCCAGAGACAGAACGGCCCCGGAGCGGCCGCACCACCCCGAGGCCCGGCCATCGACCTGATCGGAGGTCTCCAGCCATGCAGAAGAGTACGGGACGCGCGTCCCCAGCGGTGGGCAGGCCCCGTCACGCAGGCCCCAGCCGTTCCGCGTCTCTCAGGCCCTCCTACGGGCCGGCGCCCTTGCCAGGTGACGCACGAGAGGCGGTCGCCGCCAACCTTCGGGCCTCGGCGCAGCGGCTGCGCGCCATGGGGGATGTCTGGCGGGCGGAGGGTTGGGAGTACGCGGCCACCATCGCCTACCGGGAGGCCCTCGCCGACGAGCAGCGGGCCGCGCAGCTCGAGGCGGAGCGATGAGCACCCTCCCCGAGCTCATCGAGCAGCGGGGCCCCGGGAAATGATGAGAACGTGCTGCGCCGGTTGCCTGATCACAGCCGCCGTCATCGTCGCGCTGTTCGGCCCGGCGGCTTGGTTCGGGACGACGGGCGCGATCCTGGCCTACACCTTCGAGGGGGTGCTCCTAGCCGCGGGCATCTGGCAATGGGCCGCCCGTCGCCGCCGGATCGCTCCGCCGGCCCCAACCCCCCCAGTCGCGTGCCCGTAGGACGGCCTAGGAGGCCCGGAAACGCCCGGGTCGGTGTCCTGGTGCCCCCCGGGCCAGAGGGCGGCGCCGCGGCGATGGAGGAACGCCGCGGCAACCGCGCCCCCGTCGAGGGGGAGGGCGGTGCGCCGGTCCCGAGTTTGTGGCCCCCAGGCGGCGGCACCGCTACTGCGGACTATAGCGCCGGCCGTCCGGCCCGAACGTGACGGCGTCGTCCGCGAGCTCCCAGAATTTGGGCCCGCGACGGCGTGCCTCGTGATCGCCGTGGACCTTCGTCAGCCCCCGGTGGAACTCGAACTCGCGGCCGTCGCCGAGCAAAATGACGCCGGTTTCGATGGCGACATAAAGGTCGTTGTCAGACTTGGCCATAACTCTGTTCTCCTTTGTTGGTCACCCGCCTAGAGGGGCAGGTGAGGGATGCGGTCGCTCGGCGTCACGTCCTCGGTGGCCTTGAAATTCTCGGGATAGTGCCGATCGAGCCAGCCGCCCGGCTCCACGTAATCGTGCCCGTAGCGAACCCACCGCGGGTGTCCCGTTTCCGGATCAACGAATTCGAACGCCCGGACGCACACGAGCAGCCCGCGAACATCGGGCGCGGGCGCCTCAGGGACGGGGGCGAAGTTCTCAGCGAACTCGATCGCCGCGTCGCTGTCGGCCGCGACGAAGCTATGGCCTGCCACGTATTCGAACTCTTCTCCGGTCCGGATGTCCTCGCACGCGAAGCTTCGCGTGCATATGAGTGTGCCAACCCGCTGAGCCTCGATTATGCCGAGGATGTGGTCGGCGTCAGCCAGCGGCGTCCGGGTGGTGGTGGTCATTTCCTGAGTCCTCCAATGTGTGTGGTTGCTGATGAGCGTACACCGCAGCTTGTTCCGCGATAGGCGGGCGGCCACACCGGGCCCAGCTCCTGGAGCCGGACCTCGCGCACCGTTCGCTCCGGGATGCCCTCGGGATTGTGGATGGAGCGGCCGGGCTTCCGAACAAACGCGTCGCGCAGCACCTCATAGTGGATGCTGCAGCCGTACTTCCCCGTCGCCAGCCAGGGCGCGAGCAGCCAGCAATGGTCCTCATCGAGCAGCGGCACCTCGAAATAGAGCCCCTCGGGCCGCTCCTCGAGCAATGTGAGCTCGCCCAGGGGTCGCTGGCCGAACCGCGAGTCGCGGCCATGCTGAAAGAGGACCTCGCGACCGGGGATGCCCTCGGCGAGAGTCCGAGTGAAAGCGCCCGAGGCGAGGGCCTGCAGATAGCGCCCCTCCAGCAGCGAGTTGACCACCCGCCACTGATTGAAGACAGCCCCGAAGCCATAAAGAAGCCCGGGGCTTCCGTCCACCCGAGGCCACGGCGGCACATCGGCGGCGATCTTCTTGGCAGCACGGACCAGCGCGCCCGGGCCAAGCCCACGCTCGCGGGCCAGCCCCTTGAGCCTCAAGCTTTCAGGCGAGCGCCCATCGCTGCAGAGCTGGCGCACCGCATCCAGACCCCACGCCTCGAGGAGTCCGTAGACGTCGAGCGGCGGCTCAGGCTCGGGCGGAGGCGGCTCCGGGTCCTCCTCGTCGGCGTACCGGGCCAGGATCGCCTCGAGGAACTCCCTAACGCCAGGGGCACGCATGTCCGCGAACCGGTACACCGGGCCATACGCCGCAGCGTAGGGCGGCTCGTAGGGCTCGACCACGAGGGCGGTTTGCCCGCGGAGGCGCTCATAGAGAGCCGGCAGGTCGCCGCCAGCACCCGCGTAGCCGACGGTCACCGAAAGGGGAGCCTGACGCCTCCGGCCGCTCGCCTCAGCAGCCTCCGCCGCGGCGTCGACGTCATGGTCAGATGCTGCAGCCCAAAACCGCGTCTCCTCGGGGCCAACGCGGCACGGCGGCGTCTCCCCGCCCCATAGAGCGGGCAGGCAATGGACCGCCGGCAACGAGGCATCGCCAAGGCCAGCAACGGTGCAGATCTCGCCGAGCAGCCCTCGCCACATCACCCAGTCCCCGGAGTACGCATCGAAGGGGACCCATCGCGGCCCCGGCGGCGGCAGCAGGCCGGCGACGATCTCGGTGCCCAGGTGGTGACTGAGGGCAACGGCGGCGGCGAGGGCAGCTGCCTCTGGCCCCGTGCCCACCAGGGTGGTGACCTCGTCCTCCGGAAGCGGCAGGGGCCGCAGCCCGGTCATGGGAAAAGTGTCCAGCGAAGGCAGTCCTCGGCCGGCGGGACCAGGAAGCCGCCCATCCGGCGCCATCCCTCCGGGAGCTGGTCCGGAGACGAGGGAGACTCCCCTACGCTTGGGGGAATTGGCGCCGGAGCCGGAGCGGCGCGGGCAGCCTTCGCAAGCCGCCGGCGACAGAGGCGAGAACAGCCGACGGCATCGTTCTGAAGGGGCGCCGGCAATGGCGGCAGGTCAGGACGTGATCAGGCAAGGTAGCTCCTCCAAAATGACCGGGTGTGACCGGATAATCGGCCACGCTGACCGGGTAATCGCACCAAAACCCGGATTTTTGGCCGCTGGATGGTCCCATGGCAATTTTGGGACATTTGCGAACGGCCGCCGAGGCGTGATTTGCGGGGTATAGCGCTCGCTATACCCACATAGCGCACCCATATAGCACGCGCTATATGGTCCGAACAGGCAATTGACGCGATTGATAGGGTTTTTTTTGCGTTTGGGCCCGGCCGCGTGCCAGGCGATTTCGCGTTCACGCGGACGCATGTCCCCCCGGTATAGCGCGTGCTATAGGTGATAGCGGCGGCCGTATAGCGCGTGCTATATGCCGGGGGCTGCTGCCGAACTCGCGCGCTCAAGGCCACGCCAACGTCTCCACCGTGAGTTCCCAGCGCGGCGATGAGGCGATCGCGTACCGCTTGGTCGCCGTCAGCTCGACGACTTGGCTGTCATCGAGCCAGACTGGCGACAGGCCGTCGAGGCACGTCTTCGCGAAGTTGTCAATGTCAGGCCGGCGGATTGGTCGTGCGGTCAGTCGATCGCGCTTCGACATACTCGCTGGCTGCGGCAGCCAGGCGGTGACGCTGAGCCGGATCGGCCCGCTGAGCGGTTCCCAGTTGGGACCGAGCTGGGCGGTGACCGTCTGCCTAATCCGCCAAACGGCCTCAGCGGTGCGGCTCGGCGTGTAGCCATGGGCCCGGCCACCGCGGACGGCGACCCGAGGCCGAGCCGTCGCCACAGGCCGGTCAGGAACGGTGACTGTGAAATGGATCACCCGGCTTCTCCTGGTGGTGGTTGGCTTTTACTGCTCATGTGACCCGCTGACCCGCAACCCTCCCCCGCGACGCGGCTCCTCCGGCGTGGGCTGTCCTGACCGGTCAGCAGGTCACGACGCCCCAGTGCCGCACCATTGGCAGCACTGGGGACGTCGCTTGTCATGGCCTAGAAGGGCAGGTCGTGGTCGGCGACCTGGTCCGGAACATCGTCGTCCGGAATGCCGCCGAAGGGCACGCCGCGGTTCGCGTCAGCCGGCACGATCGCCCAGAAGCCCTTGGTAGCGCTGCCGATCCAACCGAGAAGAGCAGGACCGAGCGCACCGTCATCGCTCTCGGCGAGCTTGGCCAGAAGGTGCTGAAACTGAGCGTCGCGGGCGGGATTAGCCTTGAAACTCATGCGACGCAGCTCGCCGTCGTCACGAGTGACCACCGAGATCGACCACTGGCTGCCGAACTTGCCGGCTTCGATGAACTCCAGGCCGATGAGGTCGAACTGAGTGCCGGCAGCGGCCCAAGTGTGCTTCTCGGCCTTGCTGAGATACGCGTTTGCGGGTTGCGGCGCGTCTGCGAGCGCTTCGGATAGGGAACCCATGGTAATTACCTCTGTCCAATGTGTAAGGGGGGAAGGAATACTGCTGGCGGCGCGGGGGTATGGGTCACTGTTGTGTTTACCTGTTGTTTGGTCCCAGGGTCTTAGGACTAGAACCTAAGACCCTGGGACCGTGTTCCACGCCGTTGTCACCGGTCGGGGATCGGGTTTGGGGACGGGTATCCATATGGGTATATGGGTATCCGTAACGCGCGCGCGCGAGGGCGGGGCTCGACTTCGTGGGTACCTGCTGTATGGCGCGAGGGATTGGGTCTTGGCAAAGGCGGTTAGCGCTTCCGCCGGCGTCATGGCCGCGAGCCGGCGCAGCGTCGCCCGAGCTCGGATGGCGCGCGCCTCGGCTTCGCGGTCAGCCGCCATCCGGCGGCGGTGGGCGATGAGCTTGGCGCCCGGGAAGGTCGCCAGCACCGCCTCGAGCGTTGTCTGACATTTGTCAGGCGTGCTACCATCGGGCCGATGAGGTGTCGGGCGGGGGCTGGGCATCAGCCCTCCCCCACACTCATGAGGCCCGGCTCCGGACGCCGAGAGTGACGGGCGAAGCCAAGCTGGCGACGAACGCCTCCAAGTCGGCCACCCTGAAGCGTCGGAGGCCGCCGACCCGGAAGCTGGGCAGCTCGCCGGAGCTGCTCAGCCGCTCCACAGTGCGGGCGCTTAGGCTCAGCAGCTCGCTGGCGCCGCGGGTGTCGACGAGGAGCCTGTCAGTCATGAGGCACGGCCGGTGAGCTGCTCGAGACAATCGAGATAGCGGAGCGCCGTCTCTTGACGCGGCCGGCGCTGGCCTCGCTCCCAGCGGCTGAGAGCTGCCTCGCTCACTCCCATCTGGTTGGCGAAGGCCGCCAGCGGGACACCGTGAGCCACCCGGAGGTCACGAGCGGCCCCCGTGTCCAAGAGGGCGCGGATCCGGCTGTATCGGACGATGTCGGAGGCCATGGCAAGAGGCTAGCAAGCCAGTAACCGTGTGACAAGCGGATACCGAACATATTTTCTGGCACGAAAGGTATCCGTTTGCGCTTCTCTTGCCGTTCGGTTACCATTTCTCCCATGGCAGAGCTCGAGGCGGACAAGAGGCGCTGGCCAGACCCGGAAACTGGGCCATGGGAGCTCGAGGGCCGGTACTCGCCAATCGGAGGCCGTTTCGAGCTCGTCGGGCTCAGCCTCAAGCCGATGGACGCTGACCACCCCGAGCCGCTGACCAGCACCCTGCTCCGCGGCCTCGTTCCTTCCCGGCTGATGGCCGAGCATCGGGACCAGGCCAGGGCGGCGCTGGCCGCTTACCTCGCCGAGACGGCCAGGCCGGGATGGGCCGACTACATCTCGGACGAACAGGCCGAGCGTCAGCAGCAACTCTTTCACGGTTCGGCCGTTGACCCGGAGCGCAAGCGTCCAGGGCGGCCGCCCTACTGGCAGGGAGATCGGCTGCGAGAGGTCGCCGGCGTCTACAACGAGGCCGTGGAGCGCCAGGAGCGGCCGTCGAAGGCGGTGGCTGAGCGTCTTCACATCTCGCGCTCTTTGGCCAAGAAGCTGGCCGCCAGGTGCCGGGAGCTGGGCTGGATTCCACCGGTACGAGGGAAAGCACGATGAGACAGGCGAACGGCGACGGCAGCATCTCCAGGCGCAGCGACGGTCGCTGGGAAGCCAGGTACTACGTCCCCCAGGGCACCGGACGGGCGCGGAAGTACATCTACGCCAAGACGGCCGTCGAGTGCCGATCCCGGCTTCGCCAGGCGCTCCGGGACCGAGAACTCAGGCGTCGTCCCTGTCCCCGCGCGCGAGACTGTGGCCACCTACCTGGAGTCGTGGCTGAAGGGCCACGAGGCGACGCTACGGCCCCGTACGGCCACCGAGTACCGGCACGCGGTCAGCAGCTACCTGGCGCCGGCCTTTGGCCGGGTGCCGCTCGGCCAACTCACCCCGCAGCGGGTACAGGCGCTGTACGCCGAGCTCAGCGACAGGGGCCTGTCGCCAAAGACCATCGGCAACGTCCATTGCGTGCTCCACAAGGCGCTGGATGACGCCTTTCGGTGGCGGCTCGTCTCGGTCAACGTCGCCTCCCTGGTGCGTCCTCCGCGGGTGCCGCGCCACGAGATGCGGGCACTGTCAGCCGCCGAGGCGCGCAGCGTCCTCGCTACGGCCTCTGGGACGGCCTTAGAGGCGCTCTGGCACGTCGCCCTTACTGGTGGACTCCGACAGGGAGAATTGCTCGCCCTGCGCTGGCCTCAGGTTGACTTGGTCAGAGGGACCATCGCCGTCACCGGGACCTTGACGCAGGGAACCGAGACGGTGGCCGAGCCGAAGACGCAACGCAGCCGCCGCCAGGTCCAGCTCGGCGCCGCCACCCTCGAGGCGCTGCGCCGGCACCGTCAGGCTTCGGCGTCGATCTCTTTCGTCTTCCACAGGGCGGATGGTCGGCCGCTCTCAGCCTCCATCGTCTCGAAGGCGTGGCACGAGCTCCGCGAGCAGGCCGGCGTCCCTGCGGTGCGCTTTCATGACCTGAGGCACACCGCGGCGACCCTGATGCTGGGCAGCGGGGTACATCCCAAGATCGCGAGCGAGATGCTCGGCCACTCCACCGTGGCGATCACCCTCGACCTGTACTCGCACGTCACCCCGACGATGCAGCAGCAGGCCGCGGCCGCCGTCGACGAGCTCCTCCGGTGACCACCAAGCAGAGCGACGAGACGGAACGGCTCGCCTATCACGAGGCGGGGCACGCCGTGGCGGCATGCTTCTTCGGCCACTTTGTCGGCAGAGCGACCATCCGAAGGCGTGGGGACGAAACAGGCTCCTGCACGTCCCACCCCTCGGGGTGGACGTGGGACCGCGTCTACCGTGGAGGGCGTTTCCCGCAGCGGCGCCGCCTGCTCCAACTTATGGCGGAGGACCACGTCGTTAGGCTGGCAGGGTCGTGCGCGGAAGCAGCTTTCTGCGGGCCACCCAACGTAAGCGCAGACGTGGACCACGTCTACGAGGCGGGCTGGGGCCCGGATTGGGAGCACGTGCTCGACACCGCTGGCAAGGCAATCAGCCAGAGTGAGCTGGACGTGTACCTAGAGGTGCAAGCCAAGAAGGCAGCGCTCCTCTTCTCCCCGGATTCGCCGCTGCTCAGGCAAGTACAAGCCGTGGCCAGCGCGCTCCTCGAGCGAAAGACGCTGAAGGGCAAAGAAGTTGCGCTCATCATCCGTGGCGCCAGCGAGCCGTCGACGAGCTCCTGAGCCGGTAGCCGCTGGCGTCAGCGCTGGCGTCAAACCCCGCTGAAAGGGCCGATTCTGAATACGGGAAAACGTGGGCGCATCAGGGATCGAACCTGAGACCTCAGCGATGTCAACGCTGCGCTCGTACCAACTGAGCTATGCGCCCGGGGACCCGAATACGGGCCAGGTTCGCATGATAGCGCGGGGTCGTGGCCTCAAACGGTGGCGCGTTCGGAGCGTCCAGCGGCGCCAGCGCGGGCCGCCCGGATGTCGGCGCTGGTCACCTCGACGAGCAGCACGCCCTCGCAATCGTGGCAGATGATGTGAAAGGCCTCGGGCTTGCGGATGGGCCGCGCCACCGCCTGACGGTGCCCGCAGCACTCGCACGTCACGATCGCTCGCATGCCCGCCGCGCCTCCTCTGCCATACGACCCCGGTCCCCCCTCGCCGAGCTTCCCGAGCTTGCCACCGCACCGAGCCGCGACCGGCGAAGAAATGGGCTCGCGACCCCGCCGTTGCACCCCCGTATCAGCCTCGATTGATCCACGCGGCGGCCATCTCCCCCGGGCAGAAGGGTCCGCCCCGGTCAGCCTGCCGGGGGGCTCGATGTCGGCGACGCCGCCGAGTCGAGGAGGGCCAGCCGGTCCCAGACGAAGAGACGACCGGCGAGGCCGCAGACGATGACCAGTGCCCCGACCGCGCCGGCCGCGACGTACACCGAGAGCCAGTCGGCGAGGGCCCCGGCGGCGAGGGCGGGGATGGCGATGGCCACGTTCACCACCGTGAAAACCCCGCCGAAGATGCGCCCACGAGAGTCCTCGGTGGTTCCCTCCTGAAGGGCGGTGAAGCCGGGGATGACGATGGCCCCGAGGGCCACCCCAAAGGCGATGCCGAGGATGACGACGATGGGGATGACCGCCCCCTTGATGCCGGCGTTCTCGAGGGCGGGCGGGACCACCGCCATGGCCACGAGGCAGGCTCCCGCGGTCAGGAAGGCGGCGAAGAGCAGGGTCCGGCGTCGCACCTCGATGAGGTGCTGGCCGAGCAGGGCGGCCATGCCCACCAGGCCCAGGGTGGCGGGGACCAGGACGATGTAAGTCTGCTGGTCGCCCTTCGGGCCGAGGAGGCGATCCATGTAGTCGGGCCCGAGGGCGTAGATGGTGAAGACGACGACGAGCGCGATGCCCAGCTGGACCATTCCCCAGCGCAGCTGGGGGCTGCCGCGCAGGATGTCGAGGCCCTCGCGGACGTCGTCGAGGACCCGAGTTTGCGGCGCCTGACCAGGAGGCACTGCGTGCAGAGAGGCGCGGATCCTCCAGATATAGAAGGCGGCCACCCCGAACAGCCCAGCGGCGATGTAGAAGGGCAGGGCGTTGCCGAGGAGGACGACCCCCACCGAGCCGAAGGCAACGCCGAGGACGATGGAAAGGATGACGGTGGTCATGAAAAGGGAGGTCGCCCCCTGGAGTTGCTCGCGGCTCACCAGGGAGGGGATGCTGGCGGCCTCCGCCGGAGCGAAGAGCTGGCCCGCCGAGCTGAAGATGAGGGTGATGAGGAGGAGCGGCCAGGCCTGGCCTCTGAAGAACGGGGCCAACGTGCTGAGCCCGGCCACGATAAGGAGCACGCCGCGCCCCAGGTTGGTCGCCAGCATGAGGATGCGTTTGTCGTGCCGGTCGGCGTACACGCCGGCGGGCGCGCTCAGTATCACGCCGGGAAAGGTGAAGGCCACCGCCGTGACCGCGGAGACGGAGGCGTGGCGACCGCCCACGCTGTAGACGACGATGAGCAGGATCACGAAGATCGAGTTCTGCGCGAACTGGCTGGCGCACTGGGCGAACCAGAGGTAGCGGAAATCGCGGCGGCGCAGGACGCGGGCGAACCCCATGGCGTCCTCGGGCCGGGGCGGCACCGCCGGGCGGACGGCGTGGAGGGGATGGGGATGGTCGGGATGGATGAGGGGCGGGAGGGCCGCGCCGCGGTCGAGATCGGGGGGCGCGGCCGCGGCTCCTGGGACGGACTCCTCTGTGGGCGGCTCCGGGTGGGCGCCGCTCACCTCTCGGTCCTCTCCGGGATCTGCAGACGGTTCCCCGCAGCCGTTGCCAGACAGCGCCACTCCTCGAGGTCGAGCGTCTCCGGTCGGCGCTCGGGGCTGATCCCGCAGCCCTGGAGGAGCTCGACCGCCGTCACGGTGTCGCCACCCAGAGCCCGCCCCAGCCCGTGGCGCAGGGTCTTGCGGCGGAGCTGGAAGGCGGCGCGGGCGACGCTCAGAACACGAGCTCGGTCCGGCTCCTCGAGAGGTCGCTGGGGCTCCATGCGGATGACGCTGGAGGTAACCGCGGGAGGGGGGAGGAAGCTCTGCGCCGGAAGGTCCCAGAGGCGCTCCACCGAGGCGATGGAGCGGATGGCGACGGTGGCCAGGCTCCAGCCTCCCGGCGCCGCGGCGAGACGGGCGGCGACCTCCCGCTGGACCAGGAAGACAGCGCGCCGCGGCGGACGCTGCGCCTCGAAGACGTGGCTCAGGAGGGCGCCGGTGAGGTTGTAGGGGAGGTTGCCGGCGGCCAGGTAGGGCTCGGCGAGATGGAGACCATCGGCGTCGACGGACATCGCGTCAGCCTCGACGAGCTCGACGTTGTCGATACCCCGCAGCGCCTGCCGGGAAGCCCGGAGGCAGGCGCGGTCGAGCTCCACGGCGACGACCCGAGCCGCTCGGCGGGCGAGCTGGGCGGTGAGAACGCCCATGCCGGATCCGATCTCCCAGACGGTGTCGCCAGAACCCACCCCGAGGCTCTCGGCGATGGCGGCCACGGCCTCGCCGTCCACGAGAAAGTGCTGTCCGAGGCGGCGTTTGGCCACCAGCCCGCTGCGCCGGGCGAGGGAGAGGACGGCCTCCGGCTCATTGAGGTCGAGGGCGCCAATGCGAGCGGCGCTCGCCGTGCCCTGGCGCGGCCCGCCGCGCAGCCCCGGCCTAGCCACGGAGCCGGTCCTGGGGATCGAGACCGAAGAGGCGGCGGGCGTTGGCGGTGGTCTCCCGGGCCACGGTGCCGAGGTCGGAGGCGCGAAGGGTCGCGAGCACGGCGGCGGTGGCGGGGAGAAAGGCCGGGGTGTTGCCCCTTCCCCGATGCGGCACGGGGGCGAGAAAGGGGGTGTCCGTCTCCACCACGTACCCGTCCGCGGCCACGGTTCGGGCCGCCTCACGGATGGGCTCGCTGCGCGGGAAGGTGACCGTCCCGGCGAAGGAGACGAGGAATCCGCGTTGCCGGCTTCGCCCGGCGTGTTCGGCGTCCCCGCTCATGCAGTGCATGACGCCGGTCACCCCGGGAACCCGGTCGATGGCGGCGAGCACCTCACGATGCGCCTCCCGATCATGGACGACCGCAGGCAGAGAATGGGCGCGAGCCATCTCCAGCATGCAATGAAAGGCCCTGAGCTGGACCTCGATCGGGGTTTCGTGGTAGCCGGGGCGCCAGTACTGGTCGAGGCCGATCTCCCCCACACCGACCGCCCGGGGATGGGCGAGGAGCTCCTCGATGGCGCGGAGCTGGAAGGTGTCGGGAGCCACACGCTCGTGAGGATGCCACCCGGCCGTGAAGAAGACGCCCTGATGCGCCTCGGCGATCTCCCGGCAGCGATCGCTGTCCTCGACGTTGAGGCCGGCGCAGACGACCTGCTCGACGCCCGCAGTCGCCGCCCCGGCCAGAGCCTCCTCCACCGCTCCCCTGCCCCCCCGCTCGGCGAGGAGCTGGAGGTGACAATGCGTGTCGACGAGGGCGGGGGGCGGCGGAGCGGTCATCCTTGGATCGGGGCTGGGGAGGGGCACTCGCATCTCATCCCACCCGACGGATCATCCCGGCGTTGGCTCCTGCGCGCGCTCGCTCGTGCACCTTCAGGTGCGCTCCCTCACGTGCTCGTCGCCGCCTGGGGCTGATCTCGCCTGGCAAGCGGTCTGCTTCGCGTCCCTCACCGGCCCAGGTCCTCCAGGATCTCCTCGCGGTCGAGGCGCGGAAAGAGGATGGCCCCGACGCCGACCGGCTCGCCGGGGCGGAGGTCCGGCCAGCGGCCGAGGGCGGCGCGCAGATCCCCTGAGAGGCTGCGGCCGAGGTCGGCGGCGACCCGGCTGGTGGCCCGCGGGATGAAGGGATGGAGCAGGAGGGTGCCGACGCGCACCGCCTCGAGGAGCTGGGAGCAGACCGTGGCGAGGCGCGGATCGCCCGTCTGGCGCAGCTTCCAGGGGGCCACCTCCTCGACATACTTGTTGGCCCGCCCGACGAGCCGCCGCACCGCGGCCAGCGCCGTCGTGAAGTCGAGCCGGTCCACGGCCGCGTCGTAGTCGCCGATCGCCGTCTGCGCGATGGCGCGCAGCTCCGTGTCGATGGGCTCCTCCGGACCGCTGGCGGGGACCCGCGCGTCGAAGTATCTCTGCACCATCTTCTCGGTGCGGGACACGAGGTTGCCGTAGTCATTGGCGAGGTCGGCGTTGTACCGGTCGACGAAGCTCTCCATCGAGAAGTCGCCATCGCGGTCAAAGGGGATCTCGGCCATGAGGACGTAGCGCACGCCGTCGCTGCCGAACTGCTCCACCAGGCCCTTGGGCTCGACGAAGACACCCCGGGTCTTGCTCATCTTCTCACCGCCAAGAGTCATGAAGCCGTGGGCGTGGACGGCGCGCGGCAAAGGGATTCCCGCGGCCATCAGCATCGCCGGCCACATCACGGCATGGAAGCGCGTGATGTCCTTGCCGATCACATGCACGTCGGCGGGCCAGAAGCGTTCCCACTCCCCCTGGTCCGACGCGTAGCCGATCCCGGTCAGGTAGCTGATGAGAGCATCGAACCAGACGTAGACGACCTGGGAGGGGTCGAAGGGGAGTGGGAACCCCCAGTCCGAGAAGCCGCGCGAGATGCTGACGTCGTCGAGGCCCGCCTCGATGAGGTTGAAGATCTCGTTGCGGCGCGCCTCGGGAACGAGGAACTCGGGATGGTTGGTGAAGTGCTCGAGCAGGCGATCGCGGAAGCCGCTGAGACGCAGGAAATAGTTGTCCTCCTCGACGAGCTCCACCGGTCGCGCGTGCACTGGGCAGAGCCCGGCGACCAGCTCCTTTTCGGAGTAGTAGCGTTCGCAGTAGGGACAGAACCAGGCGCGGTACCAGCCCCGGTAGACGAATCCGTGCTCGTGCGCCGTTTGCATGAGCCGATCTGTGCCGCGATGGTTGGCCTCGCTACTGGTACGGACAAAAGCCGTATAGCTGATGTCCAGGGAATCGTAGAGGTGCCGGAAGCGCTCGGCCTGCGCGGCGACGAAGTCCTCGGCCGTCACTCCGCGCTCTCGGGCGGCGCGGAGCACCGACTGGCTGTGCTCGTCACTGCCAATCGTGAAGCGCACCTCATCGCCCCGCGCCCGGCGATGGCGAGCCAGAACGTCACACCCCACCTTCTCGTATACATGGCCAAGGTGGGGATCGCCGTTCACGTAGTCAATGGCGGCGGTCAGGTAGTACCGCCCCGGCTGGTTGGTCGTGGTCATGTCCCGATGACGATGGTGCATTCGCCGCGCGCTGGCTGGGCGCGGTACAGGCGGGAGAGCTCCTGAGCGGTGCCGCGCTGCAGGGTCTCGTGGACTTTAGTCAATTCACGCGCGATCACGATGAGACGGTCGCCGGTCAAGGGGGCGATCAGCTCGAGGGTGCGGGCGAGGCGCAGCGGGGACTCGAAGAGGACCACGGGAAGCCCCGTGCCGAGGGCCGTCCCGACGCTGCGGCGGAGCCGGGACGGAGAGCGCGGCGGGAAGCTCAGGAAGACGAAACCCCCTCCCCCACCAAGACCGCTGCCGGCGACGGCAGCCGTCACCGCGCTCGGTCCGGGCACAACCTGGACGGCGATGCCGGCGCGGTGGGCGGCGTCGACCAGCCGGCTTCCCGGGTCGCTCACCGCCGGCGTGCCGGCGTCGGTACAGAGAGCGAGGCGCTGGCCGGACCGGAGCCGCTCCAGCAGCGCCGGGACCCGGCGATCCTCGTCGAAGGCCGGTAGCGAGAGCACGGGGCGATCCACGCCCAGGCTGCGCAGCAGCCCCCGTGTGCGCCGGCTGTCCTCGGCCACCACGGCGTCGCACTCCCGCAGCGCTCGTGCCGCACGGGGGCTCAGGTCCTCGAGGTTGCCGATGGGAGTAGCGACGATCGCGAGCTGACCCGTCGACGTCGCTCCGCTCATACGACAAGACGGCCCCTGATCAGGGGCCGGCCTGCCGGAGGAGGCGCGCTCATCGAGAGCCGACGAAGGCGGCGACGCGCTCGGCGACACCGGCCGTCCCCTCCCGGGCCACGGCCGCGGGCGGGAGCGCTTCGAGAAAGCGCCGCGCGTAGTCCCGGTTCAAGAGGCGGCTGTCGGCGATGACCACCGCTCCCCGATCAGCGCTCGAACGGATCAGGCGGCCGAAGCCCTGGCGCAACCGGATGACGGCGTCGGGAAGGACGTACTGCCCGAAGGGGTCGCCGAGGCCCTCGGTGCGGGCCCGGACCAGCGGATCGGTGGGGACGGCGAAGGGGAGCTTGGCGATGACCACGCACTGGAGCGCGTCGCCCGGGATGTCGATCCCCTCCCAGAAGGACGCCGTACCGAGGAGGAGCGTGCGCGGGCTCTGCAGGAAGGAGGCGAGGAGCTGGCGGCGGGTGCCGTCGATGCCCTGGCCGAGGACGGCGATCTGGGCCGCGGAAAGCCGCCGGGCGGCGAGGTCGCGGATGCGGCGCAGCGCCGAGTAGCTGGTGAAGAGACCGAGGGTGCGGCCCTGGAGGCGCAGGGCGATGGCGCTGGTGAGAGCCGCCAGGGCCGGCTCGTACTCCGGCTCGTCGTAGGGCGGGATGTCGGTGACGAGGACGCAGAGGGCCTGGGCCAGGTAGTCGTAGGGGGACCCGACGGCCAGCTCTTCGGTGCGGGAGCGCAGACCGAGACGCTCCCGGATGAAGGCGAAGTCGCCGGCCACGGCGAGGGTGGCCGAGGTGAGGATGGTGGTCCGCGAGCGGTCGAGGAGCCCCTCCCCGAGGCTCTGCGCGATGGACACCGGAGCGTCGTGGAGCTCCGCCTGCTCGGCGCGGAGCTCGAGCCAGGCGACGTGGCCCGAGCGAGGCGCGACGAGGACGTCCTCGATCGCGGCGGCGCAGCTCTCCAGGGCTTGCGCGGCGACGGTCAGCTCCTCGGCGGCGCGCCGGGGCTGGGGCAGGAGCTCGGCGGCGAGGGCGGTGGTTGGATCAGCGGCGCGCAGGGCCGCGGCGGCCGCGCGGAGCGTGGCGGTGGCGTGGTGGGCGGCTCTGGCGAGCCCGTGCAGGCGGGGCTCGGCGCGCAGCTCCGGGGTGAGGCTCAGCGTGCCGCTCGGCGCTCCGTCCCCACCTCCGAGGCGCTCAGCAAGCAGCCCCTTGGCCTCCCCGAAGAGGCGGTGGGCGGCCTCGCGGCAGGCGTCGCGGCTCTGGCGGAGACCGGGCTCGGCGATCTCCGGGAGCCGATCGACGGCGAGCGCGACATCCGCTCCCCGGAGGCGCCGGCCGCCGGCGTGCGTCGCCGCCTCCTCCAGGTGGTGGGCCTCGTCGATCACGAGGGCCTGGTACTCGCCGAGGACCCCGGGCTCGCCGTCTCCATCGCTGAGGAGGAGCGCGTGGTTGGTGATGACCAGGTCGGCGCTGCTCGCGGCGCGGCGGGCAGCGACCATGGGGCACTGGACGGTGGCCCAATGGGCGCAGGCGCCACCCAGGCAGTCGCTGGCGTCGGACTCGACGTACCGCCACAGATCCCGCTCCACCGCGCTGAGCCGGAGCTCGGCGCGATCGCCGGTCCGGGTCAGCTCCAACCAGCGCAGCAGCTTGAGCTTGAATCGGATGGCCTCGAGGTCGGCGCCGTGCCGGCCGGCCTCGCTGCCGCCCAGCCAGCGCTGGAAGCGGCGCAGGCTCAGATAGTGGCTGCGCCCCTTGAGCACACTCCAGCGCAGGGGCTCGGGGAGAAGCGGAAGAAGGGGGGGCAGGTCCCCGGCGACCTGATCCTGGAGGTTCGTGGTATGGGTGGCGACGACGCCGCGGCGGCCGCCGCCGCGCTCCATCCAGAGCGCCAGGGGGACGAGATAGCCGAGGGTCTTGCCGACCCCGGTCCCAGCCTCGACGACCAGCCGCCCGCCCCTTTCCAGGCTCTGGGCGACGGCGCGGACCATCTGCACCTGGGCCTCGCGGTGCTCGTACCCCGGGCGGTCGGCGAGGCCTCCGCCGGGGGCGAAGAGGGAGGCGGCCGCCTCTTCGAGAGTGTCCCCCGCCGCGCCGGAAACGACCGGCCGGCGAGGCGGGGGGGGCGAGACGTCGGGGGACGGCGTGGGCGCCGGCGGAGGGCCGGCCGCCACTGCGGCCGCTGGAGCCTGCCCGGCCGCGAGATCGAAGAAGCGGTGGAGTGGGGTCTCCGGCGCCTGGGCAGCGACCTTCCGCATGCTCATGAGGGTCGCCGCCCCGATCGCCGCCGATTCGCCGACGAGGGCGCGGAAGAGGGCGGCGGTGGCCACCGCATCACTGAGGGCACGATGGGGCCGGAGGTGGGGCAGCCGGAGGAGGCCGGCGAGGGCGCCGAGGTTGTGGCTCTCGGCGAGCGGGAGGAGGATGCGGGCCAGCTCCAGGGTGTCGAGGACGGGGCGGCGGGCGAAGCTTTCGGGGGCCAGCTGGGAGCAGAACGCGAGGTCGAAGACGGCGCCGTGCCCGACCAGCTCGGCGCCCTGCGCGAAGACCGCGAGCTGGCCCAGCGCCTCCACCGCCGAGGGCTGCCCGGCGACATCTCGGTCGGCGATCCCCGTCAGCCGCTGCACCGCGAGGGGGATGGCTCTCCCCGGGTCGACGAGGACCTCGAGCTTGCGCTCCGCGGGTGTCCCGAGCGAGAAGCGAACCGCGCCGACCTCGATGACGGTGTCCGCCTTCGGGGAGAGCCCGGTCGTCTCCAGGTCGAAGGCGACGAACTCCGTCATCACGCCGCCGGCGGGGGCACCGCCGCGAAGTTCCGGCTGCCGTCGAAGATTCCGCGGCGGGCCGGAGGGAGAAGCTCGGCGATGCGGAGCATGAGCAGGTCCGCCACCTCCTGGTTGGAGAGGCGGCGCCCGCCGCCGCCCAGAGTGGACACTGGAGCGGCCCTCCCGATCCGGAGGTGCAGAGGAGCCCGGCGCGGCCAGAAGGAGCCGGTGGGCAGCACCCTCTCCGTCCCCCAGAGGGCGACGGGCAGGACGGGTACCCGGGCGGCGCGAGCCAGGAAGCCCGCCCCCGGGTGAGGACGCTGGAGCCGGCCGTCGGGGCTGCGGTGTCCCTCGGCGTAGACGACGACGGCGTGACCGGCAGCGATGAGGTGCAGCGACTGGCGCAGCGCCGCCCGGTCGGCCCTCCCCCGGACGACGGGGAAGCCGTGATAGCCGGCCACGAAGAAGCGGCTCAGGGGGCGCTGGAAGTATTCGCTCTTGGCCATGAAGTAGAGGTCGCCACGGGGAAGGTAGGCGCCGGTGATCGCCGGGTCGATGGTTCCAGCGTGGTTGCTCACCATCAGAAGCCCGCCGTGGAGCGGCACGTTCTCCATCCCCGAGATGTCGATGAGCCCGTCGAGGACGATGTCGCAGAGGAGGCGCACGAGAGCGGGCATCCAGAGGTAGTTGAGGTCGATACCTCCCGGCCCCGTGTGCGGTCGCGCCGCAGCCATTGGGCCACACCGCTCCATCTCCTCGTTCACGCCCTGCTCCTCGGGCCCTCCCGGGCGGGGACCAGGCCGGCTTCGACGCAGCGCCGGAGAGCGATCTCCACCATGGCGTCGATGTCCGCGCGGCCCGTGTCGATGATGAGGGCATCGGGTGCCGGGGCCATGGATGGTGCGTCTCCCAGGTCGCGGCGGACGATGTCAGCGGCGATGGCGCTGCGGTCCACCGCGGCTCCCCCATCGCGGAGCTGGGCATCGCGGCGGGCCGTCCGCACCTCCTCGGCGGCCTGCAGGTACAGCTTGACCGGCGCCCTGGGGAAGACGACCGTGCCGCAATCGCGACCCACGGCCACCGCCCCCCGCGCGGCCGGCTCGCGCTGGAGCGGGAGGAGGTGGCGGCGCACCTCCGGGATCTGGCTCACGGCGCTGAGGAGGAGGGAGTGGCGGGGGTCTCGGATCAGCGAGCCGACGTCCTCGCCGTCGATGCGGACCTCCCAGCTGGTCGTCGGCCGGCGAGGTGTTGATGCGGATCGCGGTCCGCCGCGCCACCCTGACGATGCGGGCGGGGTCCACCTCCTCGACGCCGGCGCGGACGGCGGCCAGCGTTACGGCGCGATAGAAGAGGCCGGTGTCGATGAGGGGGAGCTCGAGGGCCAGGGCCAGCCGGCGGCCGAGGGTCGTCTTCCCACTTCCCGCCGGCCCGTCGACGGTCACCACCCACGCGCTGCTCATCGCGGCCCAGCCGGAGAGGGCGAGGCGAGGCCGACGGCGCCGTGCAGGGCGGCGACCTCGGCGGCGCTGAGCGTTCGCCACCTCCCCTCGGGGATGCGTCCCAACCGGAGCGGCCCGACCGCGGTGCGGCGGAGGTCGGTCACCTCCAGCCCCAGGGCGGCGAAGAGGCGGCGGACCTCGTGCTTGCGTCCCTCGCCCATCTCCACCTCCACCACGGTGAGGCGGTCGCGGTCGGCGTGCCGGGCGCCCCGGGCTCGCCCCCATCCGTCTTCGAGGCGGATGCCGTGGACGAGCTGGCGAAGCTGGCTGTCGGAGACAGCCCGGGTGAGGGTGACCCGGTAGCGCTTGCCGACCTCGTAGCGGGGGTGCGTCAGCCGGTGCACCAGCTCCCCGTCGTTGCTGAGCAAAAGGAGGCCGCGGCTCTCGGCGTCGAGCCGCCCCACCGGGACGAGGCCGCGCGGCGGCGCACCGTCGCCGCGCTCCTGCCCCGCCGCGCGGCTCGGCTGGGCGACGAGGTCGAGAACGGTCGGCCGGCCCCGCTCGTCGCGGACGGTGCTGACCACCCCCGCCGGCTTGTTGAGAAGAAGGGTGACGGAGTCCGCCAGGGCGGCAACCGGCCGCCGGTCGACCTCGATGCGGTCCTGCCCCGGCTCGACGGAGCTCCCGAGGTCCGCCGCCACCCCGTTCACCGTCACCCGCCCGCTGCCGATGAGGAGGTCGGCGCCCCGCCGTGACGCGATGCCGCGGCGAGCCAGGTAGCGGTTGAGGCGCATGGCGGTCATGGCTGCGCCGGATCGATCGTCTCGCCCTGGACCGCTGCCTCGCCACTCCCGGAGAGGGCCTCCGTCCACGCCTCCTCCTGTTCCAGAGGAAGGGAGACCCCGGCGGGGAGCGGCGGCAGCTCCGCGATGCTCTCCAGGCCGACGAGCTGGAGGAAGCGCAGGGTCGTAGCGAAGAGGCGGGGCTGCCCGGGGGTCTCGGCGCGTCCGGTCTCGGCGATGAGGCCGCGGCGCTCCAGTCCGTCGAGGACCGCCTCGCAGTTGACCCCGCGGATCGCCTCGATGCCGGCCCGGGTGACCGGCTGCCGGTAGGCGACGATGGCCAGGGTCTCCAGGGCAGGGCGGCTCAGCCGGGCCGGGCGCTCCGGGTTGAGGGCGCGCTGGGCGGCCCAGGCCACCTGGGGCCGGGTGACGAGCTGCACCTCGTCGCGGTGCCGCTGGAGCATCAGGCCGCGGCCGCGGAGCTGGGCGGCCAGAGCCTGCACCGCACGCGTCACCGCCTGCGGCGAGCGCCCGACGATCCCGCTCAGCTGGGTGACGGTCACCGGCCGGTTGAGGATGAAGCAGACGGCTTCGATCGCCAGGGCGAGATCCTCGGGCTCGGCGTCGTCGACCCATGGGGGGATGAGCGGGCGACCGATCGCGTCGAGCTCGATGTCACCGCCCGTGTCCTCCTCGTCATCGGGTGCTTCCAGGGCAATCCCATCGGGATCGTCTTCCCCCGAGGGGGATCGCCACCCCCCTGCCCCACCTGTCCCCGGCGCCTCCTCTGGGCCGGAGGGCGGCAGCTGGCCGGGGTCAACCACCGGCCTGCACCCGAAGGGGTCCGAAGGCATCGGGCTGGTCGACGACCGCCTCCCCGAGCCGCATCAGCTCGAGGAGGCCGAGAAAGCAGGCCACGGCTTCGAGGCGTGTCTCCACCTCGGCGAAGATCACCTCGAAGTCGACCGGGCCCCTGGCGAGGAGCTGGCGCAGCCACTCGGCCTTCTCCGCGACCGAGAAGGTGACCGTCCCCACCGGGAGCGAGGGCCGGTCGGCGAGCCGTTCGAGCACCTGGCGGAAGGCGGCGGCCAGGCGCTCCGGGGGAATCCGCAGGCGCTCACGGGGAAGCACCTCCGCCGAGACGAGGCTCAAGAAGCTCCTCTCCCCTGTCTCGCCGGGCTCGAGCAGGAGGGCTTCCATGGCCGCTCGGAAGAGGCGGTACTCGGCCAGGCGGTCCCCGGGCGGTGGGACTTCGTCCTCCGGCGCGGGTTCCTCCTCGGGCTCGGCATCGACCACCCGCGCCGCCTTCATGGAGACGAGCCGTGAGAGGAGGCTCAGGGTCTCGGCGGCTTCGCGGAGATCGCCACCGGGCTGCGCCTCGGAGAGGCGGCGGCTCACCTGGCTGGTGACCTGGGCGATGGGCAGCTCGCGGAGGTCGAGGTCGCCGCGCTGGGCGGCGAGAACGAGCTCTGCGAGCGAGCCTTGGAAGCCATCAACCTCGACCACGTCCCTTTCCGTGAGCGGTGCCGGGGGTTCGGGCGGATGGGTCTCAGCCATCCGGCTCATGGTACGTGCTGCCGTCGGGCCCTCCCCGGCTTGGCACATCCGGCGTCGACAGCGTCAGCCGGCCTGGAGGCGGGTGATCACCGTGCCGCGGCCCTCGTCGAGCAGCTCCGCGGCGCGGGTCAGGGCGGCCGCCGTGGCCCGCCCGGACATCATTCGCGCCACCTCCTCCACACGCTCGCGACCGCGGGCAGTCCCAACGCCGCTGGTGGCTCCGGCCGCCCCCCCGTGGCGGCGCACGACGAGGTGCCACGACGCTCGGGCGGCGATCTCCGGGCGATGGCTGAGGGCGAGCACCTGCCGCTCGCGACCGATCTCGGCGAGGAGGTCGCCGACCCGGGCCGCCGTCTCGCCGCCCACCCCGGTGTCCACCTCGTCGAGGACGAGGAGCGGCTGGCCGTCGTCCGCCCCGGCGGCGGCCAGGGCCAGGGCGAGGCGGCTCAGCTCGCCGCCGGAAGGACCCTCGTCGAGGGGAAGGGGTACGCCATCCCGGGTCGTCGCCAGGCGCAGCTCGACCTGGTCGATCCCCTCGGCGTCGCAGCGCACCGGCCCGGCTCCGAGGTCCAGCCCGTCGGGGTCGGCGCTGACCCCGAGCGTGACCCGAAACCGGGCGTGGGGGAGCTCCAGGGCGGCGAGGCGGTTCCCCACCGCAGCCTCCAGGCGGACAGCCGCCTCCCGGCGAGCCGCGCTCAGGTGGCGCGCCGCCTTGCCGGCCTCCGCCCGGGCAGCCTTGACAGCCTCGGCCAGGGCCGCGACACCGGGCCCCTCGACGGCCGCATCGCGGGTGCGCACGGCGTCGTCGAGGGCGACGAGCGCATCCGCCACCGAACCGTGGCGGCGCCGCACCCGGGCCAGGGTGTCGAGGCGATCCTCGACGACCTCGAGCCGGGCGGGGTTGAGCTCCACGTTCCCGGCCACGCGGCGGGCCGTGGTCCCCAGGTCGCGCAGGGCGACGGCGAGGGAGCTGGCCTCGGCTGCCAGGTCGGCGAGCTGGCTGTCGACACCCTTCAGCTTCTCCGCCGCGGTGAGGGCGCGCCCGATGAGGTCGGCGGCACCGCTCTCCTCCGCGGTCGCGGCCTCGGCGAGGAGATGCGCCGCGCTCATGATCGCGGCGGCGTGCTGCAGGCGCGAATGCTCGGCGCTGAGCTGCTCCTCCTCATCCTGGCGCAGGCGGAGGGGCTCGAGCTCGGCGATGACCGCCTCCGCGGCGGCCAGGTCGGCCGCTCCGCGACGGGTGGCGACCTCGGCCGCGGCGAGCGCCGCCTCGGCGGCGCACCAGACCCGGTGGGCGTCCCGCATGCCGAGGCGGAGGCCGGCCACCACCTCGCCACCGGCGGCGTCGAGGGCGCGCCGCTGCCAACCGCGGCGCAGCAGGCGGTGGCTCGCGCCCTGCACCGTGATCTCGGCCAGCTGCTCACCGAGCTCGCGGAGGATGGCCTGGGAGACCAGGGACGCATTGACCCGGCAGGTGGAGCGTCCTCCGGCGCCCGCCTCGCGGGTCAGGGTGACGAGATCGTCGGCCCGAACGCCGACCTCGCCGAGGAGGCGAAGGCACTCCTCATCCGGAGCGAAGACGGCGGCGACCGTGGTGCCTTCGCGGACCACGTCCCCGTCCAGCCGGCCGCCGAGGACCCAGCGCAGGGCCGCCACGCAGAGCGACTTGCCGGCCCCGGTCTCCCCGGTGAGCACGCCGAAGCCCAACCCGCACTCGATCCGGACATCGTGAAGGATGCCGAGGCGGTGCACCCGAAGCTCCAGGAGCCGGGTCATCGTGGGTCACCCGGGAGCGGGAGCACCGTCTGGCTCATGGCTCGGGGGTTGCGGGCCGCCAGCCCGCGGCGCAGGGGCGAGCGGCTCCGCCTGGGGCCGGCTGCCCTCGGCCGGCCGGGCGGGCCGGCCGGCGGCCGCCTCGGGAGCGCGGCCGTCCGAGGAAGTGCGGTCCACGGGCTTGAGGGGCATGCCGATGTGCACCTTGTCGCGCAGCTGGCGCAGGAAGCTCGGTGATCCCTCACGGCGGATGACGTTGAGCTCAGGTCCGGGCGCGATGCGCAGCCGGTCGCCCTCGGCAAGCTCCGCCTGATGCTGACCGTCCGCCGCTGCATACACGTGCCCGTGGTCCACGACGACGTCGATCACCGTCATTCCCGGCAGCACGATCGGGCGGCTGACGGCGGCATGGGGAGCGACGGGAACCACCACGATGGCGCTCACCCTGGGATCGATGGGCGGTCCACCCGCGCTCATCGCGTACCCCGTCGAACCGGTGGCGGAGGCGACGACCACCCCGTCGGCGTCGAACTCCGCGAGGAGCTCCCCATCGGCATCGACCCGGAGACGCACCAGGGAGACCTCGGGCGATTTGAGGACGACATCGTTGAGAGCCACGAACCGAGGGGGAGGGTTGATGGCAGCGGAGACGATCTGGGCGTCCAGCATGAGGCGCCGCCGGGTCACCGTCCGTCCGTCAGCGAAGGCCTCCAGCACTGCCGGCAGCTCACCGATCTCGAGATCGGTGAGGAAGCCAAGGCGGCCGCGATTGACGCCGAGGACGGGGATACCGAGGGGCGCGGCGAGCCGGGCGCCGAAGAGGAAGGTCCCATCCCCTCCCACGGTGACCAGCAGCTCGGTCCCCTCCGCATGGGTGGCGACATCCTCCACCGGTCGGACGGAGGTGATCCAGCTGCGGAAGCCACGGCCTGCGGCGGTGGCCGCGGCCTCCTCCACCACCGCGGCGCCCTCGCCAGGGTGGAGGAGGAAGCCGATCGCGCCGCGGCTCACCGCCCGGACCCCCGGCTCCCCGCTTCGGGCAGGACGGCGCTGGCTGGCGGGGGAGCCACTGGCAAGCGCAGATGGAAGGTGAGCTCTCGATTGCCCTTGGTGCCTCGGACGGCGGCCGGCAGGGGGCCACCCAAGACATCGGCACCCAGCTCGGCACGGCACCACTCCAGGAAGTCCCCGGCCGCGGCCTCCGCTATCGACACGTCGCGGACGATCCCGCCCCGGGGCACCGCCCCCCTTCCCAGCTCGAATTGGGGCTTGAACAACCCGACCACCTCCGCCTCCGGGGCGAGGTGCACCACGGCGGGGAGCACGAGCCGCAGGGAGATGAAGGAGAGGTCCAGGGTCACGAGGCTCGGCGCGGCTCCGGGAAGCGCCTCCAGGTAGCGGAGGTTGGTCTGATCGAGAACGGTGACACGAGGATCGGCGGCGAGCCGGGCCAGCAGCTGGCCGCGGCCGACATCCACGGCGTAGACGCGGGCCGCGCCACGGCTCAGGAGCACGTCGGTGAAGCCGCCGGTGGAGGCCCCGGCGTCGAGGCAGACGCGACCCTCGCAGACAACGCCGAAGGCGTCGAGGGCGCCGGCCAGCTTCTCTCCGGCCCGGCTCGCCCAGGGCGTGTCCTCGCCGACAAGGCGGAGGGCGGCATCGCCGGCCGCCTTCTCCGCGGCGCTCCTCGCCCGCCGCCCGTCGATCTCCACGAGCCCGGCGGCGATCATCGCCTGCGCCCGCTCCCGCGACGGGGCCAGACCGCGCTCCACGAGGGCCACGTCAAGTCTCAGCGTGAGATGGCGGAGCTCAGGCTGGTCAGAAGGGGATCTCATCGGGGTCGATATCATCCGGTCCTCTCGTCTCCTCCCGCCGCGTCGGGGCCAGGGGAGCGGCCAGCTCGAGGGCTTCCGTGAGACCGGCCCGCCCGACGGCGAAGGGCTTCTCGCTCACCCTTCCCCCTCCCCCGACCACCAGCTGGCTCACCTTCTGCTCGGTCCGGTCGAGGAGGTCGGAGCAGCGCTGGGCGAGACGGGCTCCCCGCTCGTAGGCGGCGATGGCCTCGTCGAGGGGAACAGCGCCTCGCTCCAGGCGCTCGATGATCTGGTCGAGCTCCGCGAGCGCCCGCTCGTAACTCAGTCCCGCGATGTCGGGCAGCTCGCCTTCGGGTGTCGTCATCTCGCCCTCATCCTCTCTCGGACCCGGTGTCCCGCGTATCGTACATCCGTTCTTGCTCCCGGGTCGAGCCCTCCACCCGGCTGATCACCGAGCCGCGCGCCAGACGAGTGCGCAGGCGCTGGCCCGCCCGGGTGGCCCCGGCCTCGGTGACGAGGGAGCCCGTGGCCTGGTCCATGGTGATCGAATAGCCCCGCTGCAGCACCCGGAGCGGTGAGAGTGCCTCGAGGTGACGGTGACGCCCGCCGAGATGGTCGCGCCGGCGGGCCAGGCCGAGGGTGGTGAGATCGGCAAGGCGGCGGCGCTGGATGGCGAGCTGCTGCCGCTCGAGGGCGAGCCGCTGAGCCGGGGAGCCGCGCTGCAGTCCGCCGGTGGCGGCGGCCAGCTGTTGCCGCTTCACGGCGAGGGCGGCGACGAGTCCGGAGCGAAGCCGCCCGACCCGGGCATCCAGCTCCTGGCGGTGGCCGGGGATGCGGCGCAGCGGAGAGGCGGTGGCGAGGCGCCGCCCTCGCTGCTCGAGGCCATCCCGCTTGAGCTCGACCGTCTGCCGCGATGCGGCGGTGAGTCGCGTGCGCCGGCCGGCCAGCTCGGTGCCGAGCTGGCGGCAATCCGGCACGACGAGCTCGGCCGCGGCGGATGGCGTCGCCGCCCGGCGGTCGGCGACCAGGTCGGCGATGGTGGTGTCCGTCTCGTGCCCGACGCCGCAGACGACGGGGATGCGGCTGCCTCGGATGGACCGGGCCAGACGCTCGTCGTTGAAGGCCATGAGGTCCTCCAGCGACCCCCCGCCACGCACCAGGAGGACGACCTCGGCGCCGCGCACGGATTGCGCGCGTTCTATGGCGCGGACCAGGGTCTCGACCGCGCCCTCGCCCTGGACGGTCGCCGGCGAGAGCACGATGTCGACACCGGGAGCGCGGCGGGCGGTCACGGTGAGGACGTCGCCAAGCGCGGCCCCGCTCCGCGAGGTGACCACCACCACCCGCCGGGGCAGGAGCGGGAGCGGGCGCTTGCGCGCGTCGTCGAAGAGCCCCTCGGCGGCGAGGGCGTGGCGTCGCTGCTCGACGGCCAGCGCCAGCGCTCCCATTCCCGAGGGCTCGAGGCGGTCGGCGTAGAGCTGGTAGCGGCCCTGGGCGTCGTAGACCTCGAGGTGGCCGTGGACGATGACGGTGAGGCCGTTCTCGGGGCGGAAGGGGATGAGGAGCCGCTGCGACCGCCAGACGACGCAGGAGATCGCCGCCCCCGCGTCCTTGAGGGTGAAGTACAGGTGCCCCGAGGCGGGCATGGCCAGGTTGCTGATCTCCCCCTCCACGAGGACGTCCTCGAGCTCGGGGCTCTGGGAGATCACCCCGCGGATGATTCCCGACAGCTGGGAGACGGTGAGCACCCCCCTCCCCGAGGGCGGCTCGAGGCTCACGCAGCGCCCCCCGCGGCGCGCCGAGCACCGTGACCGGAGATGCGGGTCGAGGTGGCCGTGAGCAGTGCGGGCGACAGCGGCATCGAACAGATGATCGCATGAGGACGGAGGGTGTCGCCAGGCAGCGATGGCTCCCCCGGCGCCCGATTCATGCGGTTTCCCGGGCGATCCGGCCCAGGACCCCATTCACCAGGGGCACGGCCTCGTCTCCGGCATAGGTGCGGGCCAACTCCAGGGACTCGTCGATGCTGACCGCCGCCGGGGTCTGTGGCTCATAGAGGATCTCGAAGGTGCCGAGGCGCAGCACCGCCCGCTCCACCTTGCCGAGGTCGACGAGATCCCAGTTGAGGCTGGCCGCGCCCACCACGGCGTCGATGCGGTCGATGTTGGCCAAGGCTCCGGTCACCAGCCGGCGGGCAAAGGCCACGGCGTCAGGGCTGGCCGACATCTCGGCGGCTTGGTAGGCGAGCGCGGCGGCATCGTCCTTCTCCGTCCCCTCCAGCTCAAAGAGCACGCGCAGGGCCAGCTCCCGGCCCCTCCGCCGCCGCCCCCCGGAGCGGCTCATGCGGCGAAAACCACCTCGCTGATGTGGACGTCGATGCGCTGGACGCTGAGCCCCAGCATGCGCTCCACGGCGTCGGCGACCCGCTGCTGGATCTCCGCTCCCACCCGCTGCACGGAGTGCCCGGCGATGAGAACGACGAAGAGGTCGATGGCGAGCGACGAGCCGTCGCGAAGCTCGAACTCGCGCCCCGCGATGGGCGGAGGAGCGGCGCAGGATGCGCTCGAAGGACTGACCCGCGGCCTGATACATGGCATGGACCCCGGGCACCTGGAGCGCGGTGAGCACGGCGATCCAGGCCACCACCTCGTTGGCCACCCGGGTCACCCCCAGGCTGCCCCGGCCGTCCCGCTCACCGTCCTCCATCTAGGCGCGCTCGATATAGCGGCCGCTCCGCGTGTCGACGCGGATGCGCTCACCCTGGTTGACGAAGAGGGGGACGTCGACGACCGATCCTGTCTCCAGGGTCGCCGGCTTGGTGGCGGCGTTGGCGGTGTCGCCCTTGAAGCCGGGATCCGTCTCGGTCACCTCGAGCTCGACGGCGATGGGCAGCTCGACCCCGAGGATGCGCCCGTCGTAGCTCAGGAGGGTGAGGGTCGCGTTCTCCCGCAGCCAGCGATCGGCGTCGCCGATCTGGTCCGAGGTGAGTGGAGTCTGCTCGTAGGTGCTGCTGTCCATCACCACGAAGCTCTCCCCGTCCCTGTAGAGGTACTGCACCTCGGAACGCTCGATGCGAGCTCGCCCGAACTTCTCCTCGGGCCGGAAGGTCTCCTCGGTCACCGCGCCGGTCATCAGGTTCTTGAGCTTGGTGCGAACCACCGCCGTTCCCCGTCCGAGCTTGAGGTGAGCGAACTCCAGCACCTGGAGGAGCTCGCCAGCACGCTCCACGGTGTTCCCGGGGCGGAGATCGCCAGCATTGATCATGGCTGCAATTCTCCCCTCTCCCGGAGGAGGCGCGCGGCGGCCTCCAGTCCGGCCCCGTAGCTCTCGCCGCCCAGGCCCAAGATGACCACGTCGGCGGCCTCGGCGGTCAGCATGACCCGCCGGTACTCCTCGCGGGCCAGGGTGTTGCTGAGGTGGACCTCGACGACCGCCCCGGGGAAGGCGCGAAGGGCGTCGAGCACGGCCACCGAGGTGTGGCTGAGCGCGCCCGGGTTGATCACCACCGCCCCAGCCCGTTCGTGTTCCTCCTCGAGGAGGTCGATGAGCTCGCCCTCGCCGTTGCGCTGCTCGCAGCGCACCTCGAGGCCAAGCTGCCGAGCGCGCTCCTCCAGCGAGGCGGTGATGTCGGCAAGGGTGCGCACCCCGTACAGGTCCGGCTCGCGCCGGCCGAGGCTGCCCAGGTTGGGGCCGCTGAGGACGAGGACGCGATTCACCCGGAGCCCGCCAGCACGTCGCTCACCGTTTCGCGGACCAGGTCGCCGGGCACACGCTGTCCGATCCTCGGCTCTCCGCGCCGGGTGAGGAGCACCCAGCGGGGCTCGCCGCCGTCCGCCTTCTTGTCATGGCCGAGGCGACGCAGCACGGCGTCGGGGTCGATGGGCGGAAGGCCGGGAAGCTCGAGGCGCTGGAGGAGCCGGTTCTGCCACTCGAGGTCGGCGAGGGGCATGCCCGTGATCTCCGTCGAGAGCCGGCCGGCGATGCGCATCCCCGCGGCCACCGCCTCGCCGTGGGTCACCCTCCCATAACCGGCCACCGCCTCGATGGCGTGGCCGGCCGTGTGACCGTAGTTGAGGATGGCTCGACGCCCCGCCTCGCGAGGATCGTTGGCGACCACCTCCGCCTTGATCGCCGCACACCGCTCGATGATCGCGGTGAGGGCGTTGACGTCACCGGACCGAGCCCGCTCCAGGCCCGCGTCGAGGACCTGGGGGAGGTCGGTGTCGGTGATCATGGCGCACTTTGCGACCTCCGCCAGGCCGGAGGCGAGCTGGCGCTCCGGGAGGGTGTCGAGGACCGTGGGGTCGGCCAGCACCGCGAGCGGGTGCCAGAAGGCTCCCGCAAGGTTCTTGGCGGTGCGGAGATTGACCCCTGTCTTGCCGCCGATGGCGCTGTCGACCATGCCCAGGAGGGTGGTCGGGACCACGATCCAGGCGATTCCTCGGGCGTAGGCCGCGGCGGCGAAGCCGGCGAGGTCGGAGACCGCTCCGCCGCCCACCGCAACCACGGCGTCTCGGCGCCCCAGGCCGGCTCGGGCGAAGCCCTCCAGGAGGCGGCCGGCATCCGCCCAGGTCTTCACCGCCTCCCCACCCTCGAGCTCGACCCTGGTGGCGTCCCAGCCCAGCTCGCCGATCCGGCCGGCGATGCGGTGGCCGAAGGGGATGACGCCGGAGTCGATGACGACGGCGACCCTCCGGCTGGCCGCCGGCAGGTGGACCTCGAGATGGTCGGCGGCTCCGTCGCCGACGATCACCGGATAGTTGGAATCCGCCGTGGTGACGCAGACAGCGTCGCCCAGCGCGGCGAGGGTCGCCACGGCGGTGTCGACGGAGAGCCGGGCGGTGTCGAGGCGGAGATGGGCCTGGGCGTAGCCGGCGGCGCGGCGGCTGCGGAGGTCGGCCAGCCGCTCCGTCACGTCGCCGCGGAGGAGGGGCCGGTCAGCGGCACCGCCGAGGCGCTCGGCGAGGGTGGCGTCCGGGGCGTCGAGGGCCGCGACCCAGGTCCAATCCAGGAGTCGCCGCCGCGCCTCTTCCTGGGCGAAGAGGCCGCCACCGCAGGCGATGACGGCCGGCCGGCCGCGCCGCAGCAGATCGTGGACGGCCGCCAGCTCCAGCTTGCGGAAGGCAGGCTCGCCATCCAGGTCGATGATCTCCCCGGGAGTGCGGCCGGTCGCCCGGGTGATCTCCTCGTCGGTGTCGTGAAGCTCCCATCCGAGGCGGTCGGCGAGACGCGTTCCCAGCGTGCTCTTGCCGCTTCCGGGAAGCCCCACGAGGGTGATGGAGCGCGGGCGTCCCGCTGCTCCTCTCGACCCGCTCATCTCAGCGCTCTCAGGCCGCGGCGGTAGCCGAGCAGGTTGTGCCGCATCTCGGTGAGGGAGTCACCGCCGAACTTCTCCGCCATGGCGGCAGCCAGCACCCAGGCGAGCATGGCCTCCGCAACCACCGCCCCGGCCGGAACGACGCAGATGTCGCTGCGCTCGTAGTGGGCGTTGACCTCCTCGCCGGTGTGGGCATCGACGCTGCGCAGAGGGCTGAGGAGGGTGGAGATGGGCTTGAAGTGCACCGTCGCCCACACCGGCTCGCCATTGGTCACTCCGCCGGTGAGGCCACCCTGGCGATTGGTCCGGTGATGGAAGCCGAGGCTTGCGTCGTAGACCGGCGAATCGTGCACCTGCGAGCCGCGCGAACGAGCGGCCAGCGCCGCGGCGCCGATCTCCACGCCCTTCACCGAGGGGATGCTGCAGATCGCCTGGGCGATGATCCCGTCGAGCTTGCGATCCCACTGCCCGTAGCTGCCCAGTCCGGCCACGACGCCGCGCGCCTTGACCACCGCGCTGCCTCCCAGGGTGTCGCCCTGCTCTCGCGCGGCGTCGATGGCCGCGACCATCCGCTGGGACGTCTCGGGGTCGGGGCAGCGCACCGGCGATGCCTCGACGTTCCCCAGATCCACTTCTTCCCGCCAGTCGAGGGCCACGTCCCCGATGCGCTGCACCCAGGACGACACGGTGACCCCGAGCCGGCCGACGAGAGCCATGGCCACGGCCCCGGCGGCGACACGCGCCGCGGTCTCCCGCGCGCTCGCCCGCTCCAGCACGTCGCGGGCGTCGGCAAGACCGTACTTCAGCATCCCGGCCAGGTCGGCGTGTCCGGGTCGAACTCTGGTCACGAGCTTGCGCTTGAATCCGCGGGCCCCGACCTGCATCGGACCCTTCCAGTTCTCCCAGTCGCGGTTGCGGATGACGAGCGCCACCGGCGAGCCGAGGGTCCGGCCGCCCCGGATCCCGCCCACGATCTCGGCGGCGTCGCTCTCGATCTGCTGGCGCTTGCCCCGCCCGTAACCGCCCTGGCGGCGGCGCAGGTGGACGTCGATGTCCCGGCGCGCGTCGAGGGGCAGACCGGCGGGGAGACCCTCGATGATCACGGTGAGCTGTGGCCCGTGGGACTCTCCGGCGGTGAGGAAGCGCAGCATTGGCGCGATTGTAGGGAGCGCCCAATGGCCGGTGGGAGGCCACCTTGCCTGCAGTCGCGATGCGCCGGCGACGCGCCGTTGGTATCCGACGATGCGCGCCGCCACGCCGAGCGCCGGATCGCGTCTCGCCAGCCTCGCCGCTTACACGCCTCCCTGCACGCCGGAGGGCGAGGGCGGCGGCGCCGGGGCGGCGGCCGGCCACGGGTAGCCGACGAGGAGGCGCTGGTAGTCATGCGCTGCCTGCAGGATCTCGGTGTAGAACCGGTCGGGGCGAGGAATGAGGCGGAGCACCTCGATGCCGTCGCGACCCGCCGAGTCGATCTCCACCGAACCCGCGTGGACCATCCGGTTGAGCAGCGTCTTCCGGACGACAATGTCCTGAACCCGGTCGAGGGCGATGGATTCGGTGAGCCGGGAGAGGACCCCGCTGCTCAGGACGATGCGCTGACTGGTCAGCGTGTAGGTCTCCAACCGCCACTCCAGGAAGCGGAGGAGAAACCACAGAAGAGCCGCCGCACCGACTGCGGCGAAGGCGATGGTCTTGGCGCCGCCCGTGGCCCAGCTTCCGACCTGCGCCGGCACCAGGTGGATCAGGAAGACCAGGACGGCGACGGTCAGGGCTGTGAGTGCACCCGCCGGCACCAGGATGGCCGCATGCCGGCGCTCGACGGCGATGACCGTCTCGCCGGCGAGAAGCGGATGGGTCATCGCAGGCCATGATGCGCCAAAGGCGGCGGCAGGGGGTGACCGCAAACAGGCGCCGCCACGGCTGGCCCGACAGGGTCGGATCAGGCGAACGGCGCCGCCTGGACCACGCCCTGGAGCAGCACGATGGCCGCCCCGACACAGAGGAACGGCCCGTAGGGAATCGGGTCCTTCATGCTGCGCATGCGGGTGATGAGGAGGAGGAGGGCGACGCCACCGCCCAGGAGGATGGCGTAGATCATGGCGTCGAGCGCCTGCAGATGGTCGACACCATCGAAGCCGAGACCGGTCACCGCGCCGACGAGGGCGCCGAGCTTGGCGTCACCGAGGCCGATGCCGCGCCGGGAGACGAGGTGGAGGGCGAGGAAGAGGCCGCCGATGACGGCCGCGCCGATGAGCGCGCGGAAGCCATCGAGACCCGGGGTCACGGCGGCGAGGATGAGGGCGAGGGCGACCGCCGGGTAGGTGACCTTGTCCAGGATGAGGCGGTGCTTGATATCGAAGACGATGATGTGGACGAAGACCGCCACCCACAGCAGGTCTTCGAGAGTGGCCCAGGTGGCCCCGGATCGGCCCGCGAAGAGGCTGAAGCCGAAGGCGCAGAGGACGGGAGCGAGCCCCCATTCCAGCCAGGTCCACCCGTAGCCCTCCGGCTGCCAGGTCGGCGCCGGCTCGGGCGTCTCGCCGCGGGCCGTGGCGGCTTCCGCTTCGGCGGCTACCTCCCGCTCGTAGTCGGCGCGCTCCTCCTCCTCCTCCTCGCGGAGATGCTCGACCCGCTCCAGGACGACGGCGAGCCAGCCGGCGCCGAGCCCGGCGGCGGCGCCGACGACCCCGGCCCCGGCGGTGACGAGAGCGTTCATCCGCCCTCGGGGTGCAGGTTCGCCGATCCCGGGCCCAGCGCCGCGGCGAGGGCCTCGCGGGCGGCCTGCCAGGGCGGATCCAGCCCGGTCCAGCGCTGGAAGCTCAGCATTCCCTGAAAGAGAAGCATCTCCGCTCCACCGGTGGCGGGGAGGCCGCGCCTCTCAGCCGCGGCAACGAGATCGGTTGGCCCGGGCCGGTAGCGGAGATCGGAGACGACGCAGTCCTCACGAAGAAGGCCGAGGTCGAGGGGAAGCTCAGCGACACCCGCGGGCGTGGCGTTGACGACGATGGCCGCCGCACCCGCCAGCCGCTCCACCTCGCCGCGCGCCGCCCAGGGCACCGGCCGGGCCGTCTCCGGAGATACCCGGAGGCAGAGGTCGGCTGCCGGCTCGACGCGCCGGCCGACGACGATCACCTCCGCGAGCCCCATGCGGCAGAGGGCGAGAACGATCGCCGCGGCGGCGCCGCCGGCACCGAGGACGATCGCCCGGCCGCCCGCTTCCGGCTGCAGGCGGAGAAAGCGGAGGGCCAGCTCGAACCCGCGGGCGTCGGTGTTGTCGCCGACAAGCTCGCCGGCGGAGACCGTGAGGGTGTTGACGGCGCGACACATGGCGGCATCGCCGTCCAGCCGATCACAGGCGGCGGCGAGGGCCTCCTTGTAGGGCACGGTGACGTTGCAGCCGCTCAGCTCGCCGTTCCGCAGCCGCTGCAGCAGCCCGGGGAGCTCCGGTGGCGCAACATCGAACAGCGCGTATTCACCACGCAGTCCGCGCGCCTCCAGGGCGGCACGGTGCAGGGCGGGTGAGGGAGAGTGCTCGATGCCGCAGCCGATGAGACCGAGGTGCAGGAGGGCGGGCTGAACCGCGTGCCGCACGGCTAATCGCATGGGGCTGACCACGGGGTCGCGACGGGCGCGCGGCGTTGCCGCAAAGCTCGTGGCAGCCTCACGGATTGCATTTGCCCTCATACTCCTGGACCTGCTGCTCATGCTGGGCTTCGGTGACGGAATAGTAAGTGTGTCCGCACGTGTCGGTGACGTAGTAGAGGTAGGGCGTGTGCGCGGGGTGAACCGCGGCCTGCACGGCAGCCAGGCCCGGAGCGGTGATGGGTGTCGGGGGCAGCCCCGCATGCAGGTAGGTGTTGTACAGCGTCTGCGAGCGCAGGTCGGTATTGGAGGGAGCCCGTCCCGCCGCCTCCAACCCGTACATGACGCTGGCGTCGATCTGCAAGCGCATGGACATGCCCAGGCGGTTGGTGATGACGGAGGCCACCTTGGTGAAGTCGCTCGGTAAGGACTCGGCCTGCAGCATCGAGGCGATGGTGAGGTGGGCGTACGCCTGCTGGGGGTCGGCGAGAAGCACGGGGGCGATGACCTTGGCGAACTCGTCGAGTTGCATCTGGATCAGCTGCCGGGCCGTGGTTCCGGCGGGCACCACGTAGGTGTCGGGGAAGAGGAACCCCTCGAGCGAGCTGTCGCCGGCGGGACGGATGCGCAGGAAGGGGGCAGAGTAGCCCCCCTCGGAGGCGGCGGCCAGGTACTCGGCGCTGGTGATGCCGATGCCGCTGGCCCCGACCCTGTCGGCGACCTGGGCGGCGTCGAGCCCCTCGGGGATGCTGAGTCGATGCGGTGCGGCATAGTCGGAGCCGTCAAGGCGCACCAGGATCTCGCTGGCCCCCATCCCCGAGTCCAGGAGGTAGGCGCCGGCGCGAAGCCGGATGCCGCGCAGACGGGCGTAGGCCGAGAACCAGGTCGCGCTGCGGATGAGGCCGCGGCCCTCCAGGTTGGCGGCGAGCGCTTGCAGGCTCTCACCCTGGCGCACCTGGACCGTGGTTCCGCTTCCCTGGCTGGCGCTCACGGGGCGGAGCTGGAGGCGGCCGAAGACCAGGGTGGCGCCGCCCGCCCCGAGAAGGACGACGATCAACGCCAGGAGGACAAAGACGGTTCCCAACCCCCGGTGGCGGCGCGGGGGTGGCGCCTGTGGACCGGAGCCGCCACCGGCCCGCATCAGGGCGGCCGTCCTCCGCGGCGAGCGGCGGCTCACGGCGCCGTCCCAGCGTCCGCCGAAGGGGATGCCGGGCCTCTCGGGAGTCGCGGCGCCGATCGGCGCCGGGCGTCCAGGTAGGCCTGGAGCATGAGACTGGCTGCCACCGCGTCCACCCTCTGGCGCCGGTCTGCCCTGCGCATCCCCTGAGCGATGAGGCTGCGTTCCGCCTCCTTGGTGGTGAGACGCTCGTCCCAGAAGTCCACCTCGACATCGAGGCGGCGGGCCAGTTCGGCGGCGAAGCGCCGCGTCTCAAGGGCGGCGGGCCCCTCCGTGCCATCGAGGCGACGGGGCAGGCCGATGACGGCGATGCGGGCGTTCCGCTCGGCCATGGCCCGAGCCAGGTCTCCCCAGAGTCGCGGCCCGCGCTCCACCGTTCGGAGCGGTGAGGCAATGGTCCCCGTGGGGTCGGAGGCGGCGAGACCGACCCGCCTCTCCCCCACGTCGACGCCGATCAAGGAGAGTCGGTCGGCATCCACTACGTCGCGGCCGACGCCGCCGGCCCCGCCACGTACCTCTGCGTGATCTGGATGTTGGAAGCGAAGAAGGGCATGTAGAAGAGCGTGAAGGGATGCTCGCTCACCGTGACGCTCTTCACGTCGCCGAGCTGCTTCTCAACGATGCCGGCCACGTCCCTGGGGTTGTGGCCGGTGAGCTGGTCCTTGAGGACGCCGAGGTTGAGGGCGGCCGGTCGGTAGAAGTCGGAGCCGGCCACGGAGAGGGAGAGGGTGCCGTCGGAAGCGGCCTGAATGACGTCGAGGTTGGTGAGGGTCGGAGTGGTCGAGGCCAGGCTGTCGCCCTTGGGCAGGTTGTTGGACGCCTGAAGGTCGGCATACACCGCCTTCTCGATGTCCGTGAGGTTGTAGACGGTGGCCTGCCCGCTCGCCGTCACCGTCACGGTCTCGGACTTCTGCGCCATCTGATCACCGGGGGCGAGCCTGGTGACATCCGGCGAAGCGCTGCAGGAAACCGTCTCACCGCCCTGGTCGGGTGCCTGGGCGATCTTTCCCGTCGAGGCCTTGGCGGCCAGGTCGCTCTTCGCCTTGCCGGTGAGCTGGCCGCAGATCTGGCTCACCTGGTTCTGCCAGCCCTGGATGTCGCCGCTGCTGGCGACGGTTTCCTGGGACGGGTCGGTGCCGCCGCTTGTCGCTTGCGGATTGGTGATTTGCAGCTGCTCCTGCTGGCAGGATGGCTGGCTATCGCAGTTGACCCAGTCGGTGATCGCTCCCTGCCCGACGTTTCCGCTCGATCCAGGATTGGTCGCGGCAACGGGAATGCCGTTGCTCCATCCACCCTTCGGCGGAATGGTGATCGCTGTGTCTGCCGTAACAGCGAATTGAACAGGTGTGGTGCCGGTGGTTTGGAAGATCTGGCCCTTGGGGATCTTGCCCTGAGCACCCGAGGCATAGCAGGGTTGAGGTGGACCGGTCTGCTGCGGGCAGAGGCTGCCAGGCTGCAGTTTCAGCACCACCTGCCCCGTGGCCGGCACCGCCGGGATGGTCTTGGTGCCCGTCGGCGTCGCCGTGAACTTCTGGGTCCCGCTGGCCGTCACCACCTGCGTCTGGATCTGGTTGGCCTGCCCCGCCGGGACGGGCGAGCTGGCGCCCTGGATCACCGGGTTCACGCTGAGCGGCTGCTCGACGACGGTGATGGTCACGGTGGCGCTGGGGCTGAGAGCGAGGTAGAGGACGATCCCCGCCACCGCGATCCCGAGGAGGACGAAATACAGCGGGGCCCCCCGCCGCCAGCGGCCTCCCCGGCGGGGTGGAGCGGGCGGTGCCGGCCGCGCGGCGCCGCGCTCCGAGGCCGCCACGGCCTGCGGCCTGGCCGGCGGAGGCGCCACTGCCGTCGCCGTCCCCCCGGCCATGAAGGAGTCGCCCGCGGCGAGACCGGCGGTCCCCGCCGCCTCCCAGCCGGCGTGACGCACGGCGCCGCCGCCGGCGCCTCCTCCGGGAGGCGGTGGCCACGACGGAGCCCCGGGGCCGGATTCCGGGCTGGAGGGCCACCCCGGGCGAGCCTGGGGCCACTCCGTGCCCGGTCCTGTCCCGGCCGGACCGCGCTCGAACTCGAGGGTCGCGGGCGGCGGGGTGGTTTGCCCGAACGGACGCGAGGCTCGGTCCCAGGGCGGCGGGGCGGCAGGGTCCCCTCCCTCGGGGGCGATCGGAGTGGCGGGACGCCCCCACGGAGCCTCCCCGGTGTCCCCCGGAGGCGCACCGGCGGGAGAGCCTCCCCCACCCGCGGGCGGCGACCCGGCGCTGCCCGCGGCGCCCGGCGGGCCTCCCGCCGGCATGCCGGCCGGCCTCGGCGGTCCCACCGCCACTCCGCTCTCGAAGGCGGGAACGGAGCTGAAGGTGCCCAGGCCGGCCTCGCGGGCCTGGGCCTGGAGGCGGGGGTCCGGGGTGACCAGGGAGATGCCGTGGCCGTGCTTGGTCCCCAGCTGGTGGAGGAGGCGGAGATGCAGCGGGGTCTGGAAGCTCTGGGCGCCCGAGGGCACGACGAGCGCGACCTCGTCCCCCTCCGCGGCGCTCTGGAGCCTCCCCGCGAGGTCCGAGATGTCGTCGTCCTGGCCGACGTAGATCAGGCGCTTCATACCCTCATCGCCTTCATGACCCGGCGCATCAGACCCCCGAGGGGCTGCTCGGCATCATCTTCCAGGGCCACCGCATGATACGCGAGCCCCATCGGAGTGACATCCTGACTGCCCACCAGGAGGCCGGTGGCGTCGTGGATGCCCTGGACGTCGTCGGGACCGAGGACCCGCACGGTGGGGACCCGCTCGACCGGGAGGCTCTCCTTCCAGTCGAGCGTCCGGAGCTGCTCGGCCACCTCGGGGAGGGAGGCGCCGCCGCCCCCCAGGTAGACCGCCGGGGGGAGGGGGTCGGTGCCGGCCAGCTCCTCGAGGGAGAGTGCGATGCCCTGGGCGAGGACCTCGGCGGTGGGCTGGAGGACGGTCCGGGCCATGGCGTCCTGCTCAGCGGGCAGCCGGCCCTCGGCGTGGGCCAGCTTGAAACGCTCCGCCTCCTCCAGGCTCATCCCCATCTCGTTGGCCAGCCGCTTGGTGAACGAACGCCCCCCCAAGGCGAACATCCGAATGGCCTCGATGCCCCTCCGCACCACCGCGATGTCGGTGGTCCCCCCGCCGACGTCGACGAAGATCCCGCCGAACTCGTAGACGTCCTCGGTGGCGCAGCCTCGGGTCAGCGCGTAGGGCTCGGCGACGGTGGCCACCAGCTCCAGGTCCAGCTCCTGGGCGATGGTCTGCAGGGCCCCGATGTGGGTGAGCGGCGCGAAGGTGTTGAAGACGCTCACCTCCAGCACCTGGCCCTGGAAGTCGATGGGATTGGTGACCGCGTAGCCGTCGATGTGCACCGAGGTGATGCTGCTGTGCACCAGGCGGACGTGGACCTCGGCGACGCCCAGCTCGTGCGACATCTGGCGCACCGCCTCCTTCATGGCCCGGCGCTGCACCTGCTGCAGTGCGCTGGCGATCTCCGCCTGGGTGATGCGGGCCTGGGGCTGGGGACGGGGTACGGTCATGGTCGTCGAGAAGCCGCGCACCTGCTCGCCGGCGATGCCCATCACCGCCTGGCCGGGGATGGCCCCGCACATGTCCTCGGCTTCGGTGAGGGCGCGGTCGCAGTTGTCGATGACGCCCTGGATGTCGGCGACCGCTCCCGCCTGCATGTCGGAGAGGGACTGGCGCACCTTGCCGACGCCGATGACGATCCCCTTGCCCTCCTCGCGCTTCACGACCAGGGCCTTCACGAACTCGGTGCCGATGTCGATGACGGTGTAGTGGGAGCGGAAGTCGTCGCGGCGGCGCAGCAGAGCGAACTTCTTGCCCGCGATCATCGCCCTAGCCCTTCGAGCGCCCGGCGCAGTCTGTTGATCGAATCGGCCCGCAGCCCCGGGTTTGGGAGGCCGCCGCGACCGAAGGCGGCCTGCCCGCCCCCGCGACCGCCCGCCGCCTCGGCGGCGGCAAGGGCCAAGCGGCCGGCGTCGGCCCCCACGGAAAGGGCGTCGCCCCCCGCCTTCACGACCACCGTGTTCTGGCCGAAGACGGCGGCAACTCCCGAGCCGCCGAGGCGCTCGGCGAAGAGACGGTCAGCCAGGGCGGCGGCATCGTCCCCGCTCAGCGTCGCGGCATCGGCGAGGGCGGCATCCACCCGGCCGGCGCGAAACAGCTCGGCACCCCTCAGCGCGGCGCTCACCCCGTCGCCGGCGGCCGGGGCGGGGCGACGCTGCAGCTCGCGGTTCTGCTCGAGCAGCCGGGTGACCCGCTCCGGCACCTCGCCCACCCGGGCCTTGAGAGCGTGAGCCGTCTCCCGCAGCGCTGCCTCGGTCTCCTCCCAGCGGCGTTCGGCGGCCTCCCCGGCCACCATCTCGATGCGCCGGCGCCCCTGGCCGATGGAGCTCTCGGAGACGAGGATGGCGGCGCCGATCTCGCCGGCGTGGGCCACGTGGGTGCCGCCGCAGAGCTCGCGGGCCCAGCCCCCGAAGTCGACGACCCGCACCGTCTCCCCGTACTTCTCGTCGAAGAGGGCCATGGCCCCCGAGGCGCGGGCCTCGGCGATGGGCATGACCTGGACATCGCGGACGAGGTCGACGCGGACCGCGGCGTTGAGGCGGCGCTCGACGTCAAGCATCTCCTCCCTGGTGAGGGCGCGGGGGAAGCTGAAGTCGAAGGTAGCGTGCTCCGGCCCGACGTAGGAGCCGCGCTGCACGGCGCTCTCGCCGAGGGTCTCCCGGAGGGCCCTGTGGAGGAGGTGGGTGGCGCTGTGGTGGCGCATGACCGCGCCACGCCGGGCGGCGTCGACCTGGGCGGTGACACCCTGGCCGGGGCGCAGCGTTCCCTCCTCCACCCTGACCCGATGGGCCCGACCCGCCGGGGTTTGCTGGCAGTCGAGGACGGCGGCCCGTCCTCCCACCCAGGTGAGGGTCCCGGTGTCGGCGACCTGCCCTCCGGCCTCGGCGTAGAAGGGTGAGACGTCGAGGAAAACGCTCCCCTCGCCGCCCCCCTCCAGCACATCGGCGCCGTCCGGGGCAGCGATGCCTTCGACCTGCGCCTCCGCGGACAGCGCGTCGTGGCCAGTGAACTCCGTGGCGTAGCTGGCTGCGGAGGAAGCGGTCCAGCCGCTCCGCACCGTGCTCTCCCGGCTGCGCTCGCGCTGCGCTTCGAGGGCCGCGTCGAAGCCGGCGCGGTCGACCGTGACCCCCCGCTCAGCTGCCATCTCGATGGTTAACTCCACGGGCAGCCCATAGGTATCGTGGAGACGGAACGCGTCCTCCCCGGCGATCGTGCCGGTCCCGGCCGCGAGCAGCGCCTCGAGACGCTCGGCGGCGGCGTCGATGGTGCGGGCGAAGACCTCCTCCTCGTTCCGGATGGCGGCGGCGGCCTCCTCCGCGTGGCGGTTGAGGTCGGGGTAGGCGGACGCCATCGTGGCCACGACGTCCGGCACCCCGGCGGCGAAACCCCCGCTGAGCGACAGCCGCCGCGCGTGGACCGCGGCCCGGCGGATCACCCGGCGGAGCACGTAGCCGCGGCCCTCGTTGCCAGGGCGGACGCCGTCGGCGATGAGGAAGGTGGCGGCCCGGACGTGGTCGGTGAGGACGCGCAGGGAGCGGGTCCTCGCCGCGGCGTCGGCGCCTCCCTCGGCGCGCCGGTCGAAACCCTCGATGATGGGCCGGAAGAGATCGGTCTCGTAGTTGCAGCGGACGCCCTGCATGACCGCGGCCATCCGCTCCAGGCCCATGCCGGTGTCCACCGTCTTCTGCGGCAGGAGGCTGCGCGAGCCGTCCTCGTGCTGGTCGAACTCCATGAAGACGAGGTTCCAGATCTCCGTCCAGCGATCGCCCCCGCACTCATCCTCGGGGAGACAGTCCCCGCGCCCGCATGAGCAGGGCGGCCCCCAGTCGAAGTAGACCTCGCTGTCGTAGCCACAGGGCCCGGTGGGTCCCGCCTGCCACCAGTTGTCCAGCATGCGGCTCACCTGGGCGTCGTCGAAGCCGATCCGCCCCGTCCAGAGCGCGAGGCTCTCCGCGTCCTCGGGATAGATGGAGGGACGGAGCCGGTCCGGGTCGAGGTGGAAGGGTCCGGTGAGGAGCTCCCAGGCCAATTGGATCGCTCCCTCCTTGAAGTAGTCGCCGATGGACCAGTTGCCGAGCATCTCGAAGAGGGTGTGATGGGTGCAGTCGCCCACCGACGAGGTGTCCCACATGTCGGCGATGGTCAGCCCCGAGCCTCGGAAGCAGCGCTGGCAGGAGGCGAGACGCGGGCTCGGCGGGGTGCGCTCGCCACTGATGTACGCCTTGAGGGGGACCATCCCGGCCACCGTGAAGAGCAGGGAGGGGTCGACCTCGGCGACGAGCGATTCGTTGGGGAGGATCCGGTGCCCGCGCTCCTCGAAGAATCGGAGGAAGCGCTCCCGGATCTCGTGGCTCAGCAAGTGGGGGCGGCTCGATGCTGGGGTGGGGCACCCCGTCGTTGTCGGGCGCGGCGGCGCCACTCGAGAACGAGGTGCGGGGTCGCTCGATTGTATCGGGACGCCGCCCTCTCTAGACCGGGACCTCGTCGCCGAACTCCCGGCGCAGGTGCTCGACGGCGGCGCGCTGCAGCCGCGAGACGTGCATCTGGGAGATGCCGAGACGCTTGGCCACCTCCGTCTGGGGGAGCTGGTCGACGAAGCGCAGGGCCATGATGCGGCGCTCGCGCGGGCTCAGGTGGGCCATGGCCCGCTCCAGGACGTCGCGCATCTCGACGCGCTCCAGGTCGGAGTCGGCGGCCCCGATGCGCTCCCCGAGGGCGGTGGCGTCCTCACCCTCCCCGGCCACCGGCGTCTGCAGGGAGACGGTGTGCTGGGCCGGTGATACCTCGAGGGCGGCGAGGACGTCGTCGGGCTCGAGACCGAGGTGGGCGGCGATCTCTTCGATCGATGGGGGACGGCCGAGACGCCCCTGGAGCTCCTGCTCCGCGGCGTGGACCCGGAGGAGGTTCTCCTGGAGGCGCCGCGGCACCCGCACCGCCCAGGACCGATCCCGGAAGTGGCGGCGGATCTCCCCCATGATGGTGGGTGTCGCGAAGGTGCTGAACTCGTTCTCCAGCGATGGATCGAACCTCTCGATGGCCTGGATCAGCCCGAGGAAGCCCACCTGCTCGATGTCCTCGAGGGGCTCGCCGCGATTGGCGAAACGCCGGGCGATGAAGTGGACGAGGTCGCTGTTGAGCTCGACGAGCCGCTCGCGGATGGCCGGGTCGCGGCTCCGGCGGTACTCCCGCAGGAGGCGGCGCACCTCCTCGCGCTCGGGGGTGGACGCCGGCTTGGCCATCGTCCGCCGCTCCGCCACCGCGCCGCTGCCGCGGCGGCGAGGTGGGCTCACCGTACGAGGTACTTGGTCAGCTTGACGCGCATCCCCCCGTTGCGCTCGTCGAACCTGTACCCGAAGTCGTCGACGAAGAGCCCGATGACCCGCATCGCCATCTCGTCGGCTTCCCGAAGCCGCTGGGCCAGCGCCGCCTGGGCCGCCTCGACCTGGCGGCGGGCAGCCTCTTCGACCTCGGCACGGCTCACGCTGCTGCGAACCTGCACCTCCAGCGCCTGGTCGGCGAGGTGGAAGAGGAGCCGGAGGTGGCCGCAGCCAGGGCCGGCCCGGCGCTCGGCCAGGGAGATGGCGTTCTCGCAGGCTTGGGCCACGGCGATGACGAGGTCGTCGAGGGCCTCGACGTCCAAGCCCGCCACCGCCGCGAACCCAGCGGCGGCCCGCTTGGCCACGATGACGTAGCGCCGATCAGCGGGGAGCCGGAGCTCGGAGGTCTGCGGGGTCATGTCCGTGACATACCCCGGCCGGGAAACGTCCAAACTCACCGCCCTTCCGCCTGCCCATGACGAGCGGCTCCAGCGCCTGCTCCAACCCCGCCGTACCTCCCGGCGGCGGGGTGGCGGCTTCGGGTGGCAGAGCTCACGACGCCGTCTGGCCTCCCGCGGCCGCACCCTCCTCCACCGCCCGGCTGATCTCCTCCTCGAAGCGGCGGTCCTCCTCTGCGCGGCGCTGGGCACGCACCCTCCAGAACACGGTGCCGGCGGCCAGGGCGGCACCCGCCATGAACCCTTTGCGTCCAAATGGGAACGGGATCCGCATGGAGGCTCCTCACTCTCTCGGCCGGCGGCAGGACGGCGCTCGGCTCTGCCCGGACCTCGATTATGCGGCGGTCTCCGGCGGCAGCGCGTGCCCCCCGGGCCCACCGGACGGCCCCACGCGGCGTCCGGGGCGGCCTTCCCGAGCAGCGCCCATCGCCTGTCGCCGCTCACCGGGTTGACCCCCGCGCCGGCGGCGCCGTCCTGGGCTGAGCCCGAGGACCAGGTGGGTTCCCGCACGACGCCTTTCTCCTTCCTCGCCGAGGAGGCACGGAGGCCAGCGCCGGATATGAGGATCCCGATGTCACGTGTGTTGGTCCAGCCGCATTGGGTGCGCTGCGACCGGCGGGGGGTCTCAGTCATCGTACCCGTCCCCCGCCCGCCGCGAATCGTCGGCGGGGGAATTGGCTGGCTTCCCAATCGATGGAGGGGCTGGTCACGGCGCCAGGCTGGAGTTCGCCCGCGGGATGTCCCGGAAGCCCGAGCGGCCGGTCAGCCCGGCCCGGCGTCGACGAGGCGCCGGATGGCCGGGGCCAGGTCGTCGACGGGATCGCGTCGCTGGGCGCCCGTCTCCATGTCCTTCCAGCTCGCCACGCCCGCCGCCGCCTCGTCCTCACCGATGATGACGGCAATCCGGACGCCATCCCGGCTCGCGCTGGCGAGCTTGCGGTCGAGACGGCGTTCCGAGGCGTCGAGAACGACCGTGAGACCCGCCTGGCGAAGGCGCTGGGCCAGGCCGGGCGCGGCGCGGTTGCCCGCCTCGCCGACACCGAGGACGACCACCCGGTCACCTCTTCGAGCCGGGCCCAGACCCTGCTCGCGGCAGACGGCGACAGTCCGCTCTACTCCCAGGGCGTAGCCGGTCCCGGGCGTGGGCGGGAAGCCGAGCACCTCGGCGAGGCCGTCGTAGCGGCCTCCGCCGCCCAGTGCGTTCTGCGCTCCGTGGAGGGTCTCGTGCCAGAGCTCGAAGGTCGTATGGGCGTAGTAGTCGAGACCGCGCACGAGGCGGGGATTGATGCCGAAAGGGATGCCCGCGTCCTCGAGCAGCTCGGTCACCCGCTGGAAGAAGGAGCGGCTCTCCGCGCTGAGCGACGGGCCGATCTCGGGAGCCCGGGCCACCAGAGGGGCGTCGCGCTTGCAGTCGAGGAGCCGGAGGGGGTTGACCTCCAGGCGGCGGCGGCAGTCGTCGCAGAGCTGGTCCTGCAGGGGGCGGTAATAGGCGAGGAGCGCCTCCCGGTAGCGCAGGCGGTCCTGCAGGTCGCCGAGGCTGTTGACCTGGAGGTCGAGCCCCGTGACCCCGAGGCGCTCGTAGAAGCGCCAGGCGACCTCGATGATCTCGGCGTCGAGGGCGGGCGAGCGCTCCCCGATGGCCTCGATGTCGAGCTGCCAGAACTGGTGGTAGCGACCTGCCTGGGGTCGCGCGTAGCGGAACATGGGCCCCGCGTAGCGCACCCTGACCGGCCGGCGCTGCTCAACGAGGTGAGCGGCGAGCACCGCCCGGAGCACGCCCGGGGTGGCCTCCGGCCTCAGCGTCAGCTGGCGCCCGCTGCGGTCGGTGAAGGAGAACATCTCCTTCTCCACCACGTCGGTGCCGGCGCCCGTTCCCCGTTCGTAAAGCTCCGTGGCCTCGAAGATGGGGACCTCGATGGCCTCGTAACCGTGGGCGGCGGCCACCTCACGATGGGTGTCGAGGACCCACTCCCAGACGAGGGCATCGTCGGGGAGGACGTCGTTGGTGCCGCGCGGCCGGGTGATCTTCAGCGTGGCGGTCACCGGCGGCCTGCTCCCTCGATCTCGTTGGGTATGAGGTTCGCCGGCGGCGGCATCCCCACGGCTGGCATGGTCCGCCCAGGATAGCGGCGGGGTCGCGCCGTGCCGTTGGCCTTGGCTGGGGCCCCGCCGCGGCGCGTCCCGGTGGGGCGCGCGGGTGGCCTCTCCCCTACTGCTCCTCGACCAGCTGGGTCTCCCCGTACGTGGTCAGCGCGCCGGCGGCGATGCTGGGCAGCGGGGTGTACGGCGAGTACTTGTAGCCGACACCGACGACCACGATGTCGTCGCCTGCCACCACGCAGGAGGTGTCCTTGGTGGGAGACGGCTGACCCGAGCTGTTCCACCAGCTCCAGGCGCTGGTTGCCACACTCCACTGCCCGCACAGCCAAGGCGGTCCCGCGGAGTTTCCGGGGTAGGTGACCTCGAAATACCAGATCCCGATGCATGCGCTCTGGTGCGCGGGGAGCTGGAAGGGAGGATACGTCGCGGGGCTCAGCGTCGTGCCGTTCCAGGTGCAGTCGACGTCGTTGGGTACGAGCTCCACATTGGAGTGAGAGGTGATGGCAATGACGATGTCGCCCCCCTTGGTGGCGAAGCTGCTGGCGTACTGCTGCACCACCGCCGTTCGAGCCCCGGCACGGGCCGCGTTCTCGACGGAGAGACGGCTGCCGAAGTATCCCCCGTAGTCGATGGTGCCGAAGACCACGAGGAGGAACAGCGGGGACAGGAGGGCGAACTCCACCAGCGTCTGGCCCCGCTGCCTCGGTCGCCGTGCCGCTCTCACGAGACCACGGCCATCGAGTACTGGGCCACGACATTGGCCTGGAGGCCAAAGGCGGAGTTCATGATCCGGAAGATGGGGCCCGGGCTCTGCTGGCTGTAGTCGTAGAGGACGGTGATCTGGACCAGATCGTTGTCTCCCACCTGCGGATAGCTCTCCGTAGCCGGGCACGTCGTGTCCCCGGCCGGGAGGTAACAGCCAGCGCTCGCCGAGTACCACCCCTTCAAGGCGAGGCTGGATCCGTATGAGGAATCGCCCCCGTAGTAGGCGACGGTCATGCAGCTGATGTCCCCTGAGGGGATGCTGGCCGAGGCAGCCGACCCGGGCTGGCTCTTCGGGGTCGTGCTGCATGGGGAGGTGGACCAGCAGCAGTCGACGTTGTCGACGGCCAGACCTCCCTCGGGGACGGTCAGGCTCTCCGCCTCCTGCTGGATCACAGCCTCCACGCTGTCGGATGTGCCGGCGACGGTCTCCCCGGCCTGCACCGTCCCCGAGCCGCCCTGGTAACTGCAGGTGAGATCCGTGGAATCCTCGTAGCTGCAGGTCAAGAGCAGGCTGGTCGTGGAGCTCGTGATCACGGCGACGTTCTCGGAGGGTGTGAAGTACGGCAGGAGCTCCGTCGCGCTGCTGACCGGCAGGGTGGCGTCGGTGGCGAAATAGGTGGCGGGGTCGGACTGTGAGAATCCGGTTCCCACCGTCGTGGTGACGCCGGCACAGGTCCAGGCCCCACTCGTCGAATCCCAGGTCGGAGACGCGCAGGCATTGGTCCAGGCCTGGCTGGTGGTGTGCAGGCTGGCGTAGCGCGTTCCGTCGCGGACGATGGTGTCGAGGTTGTTGACGTGCTCGATGTAGTAGCCGTAGTCGGCCAGGGAGAAGGCCAGCAGGAGGAGGAGAGGGAAGACCAGAGCCATCTCCACCATGGCCTGGCCGCGGCCTCCGGGGCGGCGCCGGCGCAGCGCGGCCGCGGAGGTGTGACGCGCTCTCCTCGCCCTCATCAGTGGACCAGACCCCCGGGCGTCACGATGGCGTCAACGGTGGTGCTGCCCCCGAGGGTGCCGGTCCCGGCACCCGGGGAATTGGATTCGATGATGAAGTTGTCCACCACGAGCGGCGACAGGAACACGCCTCCCTGCGCCGATCCCAGGAAGAGACTGGCGCCGGGCATCAGGAGTGCGCCCGTTGAGGTGCCGGACAGCTGCGTCGCGCTGATGTCGATCCCGCAAACGGTGCAGCTGAGGTTGGCATCGACGCCGCCGGCATCATTGGGGTCGAAGTAGAAGAGGACGTTTCCCGAGGAAGTGCCCGTGGTGTACGCGCTGAGGTCGAGGGCAAAGTGGTTGCCGGTATCGTCCAGCCATCCCCCGGTGTTCCCGCTGCTGCAGGTGGACGGACTGCTGTCCGTGCCGCAGAGGAAGTAGACGTTGACATCGCTCCCCTGAAGCGTCACGTGATTGGCGTCGACCAGCACAGTGCCGGTCACGATGTAGTTGCCGGAGAAGACATAGGTGCAGTTGGCTTGGCTGAGGTAGAGGTTCTCGTATCTTCCCGAGGGCACGGTGGCGGTCCCGCTCGAGCAGGTCGGCGTGTAGCTGGCCCCCTGGTCGACGAGGCCACCCCAATTCGGACCGGACTCCGGCGGGCTCACGCTGGGAACCGTCGCCGCGCCCGAGGTGTGGTACTTCGAGCTCGGAGTGTAGGGATAGATGGCGTCGTTGGAGCCCGTCATGCTGACCCCCCCGTCGAGGTAGACGTCGAAGGCCGTGCCAGAGGTGCTTCCACAGCTGCCCGAGGTGGAGGCGTAGACGCAGTCGTCGGGCTTTGTCAGGCTGGCCTGCCCCGCCACGTAGATGGCGCCATTGCTGGAATAGAGGCCCGAGTTCGGAGCGCCGATGCTGAGCCGGCCCAGGATGCAGATCTCGCAGGGCAGGGTCACGCCCCCCTCATCGCCGGCGCCGGCGCTCTGCACGGCGGCGACGGCCTCAGGGGGCTCCACCTTGTGCGTTCTGGGCCCGCCGGAGAGGTTTGCGAAGTAGTCGCTCGCCGTGTTGCTCACCTCGGCGCCGACATCGGTGACCGAGGTCGGAGCCGTGCTGCATGTCGTGCTGGGAGTCGTGCTGGGCTGGACGTAGGCTTCAGAGCAGGCGACGGTTCCGCTCGCCGTGGTGGGGCTGTACGCGGAGTAGAAGTTGAGGGTGAGAGTGCAGGGCTCGGAGGGGCTGGCGCAGTCGCGGAAGGCCACGTCCATGGCCGCTGTCGCCGCCGGGCTGACGCTCGCGGCAGCCTGATTCTCGTCGATCCAGTACGCCGCGCTGAGAGCGGCGGAGTCGGCGACGTCCTGGTCGATGCGGGACTGGTCGTAGCTCACCCCGGCGTCGATGGCCAGCGCCGCGAAGCCGGTGAGCACGACGAAGAGCAGGGCCAGCAGGGGCAGAACCTGGCCACGCTCCCCAGGTCGGCGCGGGTGCAGAGCCCGGGGCCGCTTTCCCCGCGACGCAGGCGGATAGGGAGGCGTGGCGCCCATCGTTCCCCAACCCTGCCAGGCGCCGGTAACGGTCCGGTGCGGCAGCGGTCGCAAGCCGGGCCGGCCTCTGTGGCGGAGCCCCAACACCGGGCGGCGGGGTCAGCCGCCCTTCCCGGCAATGGCGCGGAGCTCGCTGACCTGCTCGAAACCTCCAGGAGCAGCCGACCCCCGAGCGCTCAGCCGACCTCCCGGGCCACGGTGTGGACGTCGCGGACCTGCTCGAGGCGCTCCAGGAGCCGGCTGAGCTGGGTCAGGTTGGAGATCTCCACCACCGTCGAGATCACCGCCGTGCGGTCGTCGTAGACCTGGACGTCCGCCCCGGCGAGGTTGATCTTGGACTCGGCGATGACCGCGGCGATGTCCCGGAGCAGCCCGGTGCGGTCCCAGGCCTCGATCTTGATGGAGACCGGGTAGACCTGGTGTCCGGCGCCCGCCCACTCGACCTCGACGAGCCGGTCGGGGTCGTGCGCGTGGCGCAGGCTTGCGCAGCTGGCGCGGTGCACCGACACCCCCCGGCCCCGCGTGATGTAGCCGCGGATGGGCTCCCCGGGCAGGGGATTGCAGCAGCGGGCAAAGGTCGTGAGCATCCCCCCCACCCCGTGCACTCGCACCTCGCCGGTCGGCTTGCCGATGGGGCTGGTGAGGGGGATCCCGAAACCGTGGCCGTCGACCTGGGCAGCCAAGTCCCGGTCGGCGTGGCGCAGGACGACGGTGCGGGCGGAGAGCTCACCGTAGCCGATCGCCGCCAGGAAGTCGTCGCCGGCCGTGAACTTGAACTCCCGGGCCAGCTCCAGCAGCCCGTCCTCCTTGAGGGCGGCGAGCGAGGTCTGGCGCAGGCGCCGGAACTCCTTGTCGAGGAGCTCACGCCCCTTGGCGACGTTCTCCTCGCGCCTCTCCTTCTTGAACCATTGGCGGATCTTCTCCCGGGCTGTGGAGGTCTTCACGAAGGCGAGCCAGTCGCGGGAAGGGCCGTGGGGCGCCTTGGTGGTGAGGATCTCGACGATGTCCCCGTTCTGAAGGTGGTAGTCGAGAGGGACCATGCGACCGTTCACCTTGGCGCCGATGCAGTGATGGCCGACGTCGGTGTGGATGCGGTAGGCGAAGTCGACCGCGGTGCTTCCCGCCGGCAGGGAGCGCACGTCACCCTTCGGGGTGAAGACGAAGACCTCGTCCTGGAAGAGGTCGACCTTGACGCTGTCCACGAAGGTCTCGGCGTCGAGGACCTCCTTCTGCCAGTCCATGAGGAGCCGCAGCCAGCTGTAGCGCTCGTCGAAGCGGACCGGCTGAGCGCCCGCCGCCTTGTAGTGCCAGTGGGCGGCAACTCCGTACTCCGCGATGCGGTGCATGTCGAGGGTGCGGATCTGCACCTCGACCGGCTCCCCGCTGTGCGAGATGACGGTCGTGTGGAGGGACTGGTAGCCGTTGCCCTTGGGCATGGCGATGTAGTCCTTGAAGCGCCCCGGAATCGGCTTCCAGAGGCTGTGCACCACGCCCAGGGCGCTGTAGCAGTCCTTCACCGAGTCGACGACGACGCGCACCGCCATGATGTCGTAGATCTCGTCGAAGTCCTTCTGCTGCCTGCGCATCTTGTCGACGATGCCGTAGACGTTCTTGGACCGGCCGCTCAGCTCGGCACGCACCCCGACACTCTTCAGCTCGCGCTCCACGATCTCACTCACGTCGTGGACCAGCTGCTCACGCTGCACCCGCCCGCTGCGCAGCGTGGCGTCGGCGTCGCGATAGGCTTCCGGCTCCAGCTGGGCGAAGGCGAGATCCTCGAGCTCGGCCTTGAACTGCCAGATACCCAGGCGGTGGGCCAGCGGGGCATAGATGTCGAGGGTCTCGCGGCTGATGCGGCGTCGCCGCTCCTCGGTGTGGGCCGAGACCGTGCGCATGTTGTGGAGACGGTCGGCGAGCTTGATGAGGACGACGCGGATGTCCTCCGCCATCGCCACCAGCATCTTGCGGATGTTCTCCGCCTGCGCCTGCTCGCGGCTGGCCACGTGGATCCGACCCAGCTTGGTCACCCCCTCGACGAGGCGGGCCACCTCGTCACCGAAGCCGCGGCGGACGTCGTCGAGGATGACCTCCGTGTCCTCGACAGTGTCGTGAAGGAGCGCGGCCATGAGGGTCTGGGCGTCAAGGCGCAACTCGCTGAGGAGGACGGCCGCCGCCAGCGGATGCTCGACATATGGCTCACCGGAGAGGCGGAACTGGCCCTCATGGGCCCGCTCCGCCATCTCGTAGGCGCGCTGGATCTGCTCCTGATCCGCCTCCGGCAGGTACGCGATCCGGGTGGAGAGTTCGGTGAAGGGCATCTCGCGGATCGAGTGTACCGGCGATCCGCCGACGTCAAGCGGAGCGCTCAGCCCTTCGCCTCGTGAGAGGGGCGGGTCCTGCGCCGTGGCCGGTGAGCCGGCTTCCCTCTCCTCCGGCAACGCGGTCCCTCAGTACGAGCGGGCGATGACCGCGATCTCCCTCGACGGCTCCGCGCAGACGATGCAGCGTCCCTCCTCACCGCGGCGGTCGTCGCGGAGGACCCGGATGGTGAGGGCATGGGCCGCGGCGGTGATGCTCGCCTCGCACTCCTGCCGCTCGCAGAAGGGGGCGTTGGCAAAGACCGGCCGCTCGGCGAAGGCCTCCCGCAGCTCGTCGAGACTCCGCACCTCCACGCTCCCCTCGCGGAGCCGGGTCTCGGCCCGCGCCCGGGTGAGCCGCTGCGCCTCCTCGAGGAGCGCGGGAAGCCGGGCGGCGACGCCCTCCAGGGTTTCCGTCCAGCTCTCGCCGTCGATCCGGCGGGTGAGCGTCACCCGTCCGTCAGCGAGGTCCCGCGCACCCACCGTCACCCGGAGCGGCACGCCGCGGAGCTCCCAGTGGGCGAACTTCTCACCCGGCCGGATCGTCTCCCGGCGGTCGACGCGGAGGCGCACCTCGCCGGCTCCTGCCTCGATCCTCTGACAGGCGCTCTCCACGGCCGCCGAGCCCTCCGGATCGTTGCTGCGGACCACCGGGACGACCGCTGCCTGAAGGGGGGCGATCTTGGGCGGGATCACCAGTCCGTTGTCGTCGCCGTGGGCCATGATCAGCCCGCCGACGATCCGCGTCGACAGCCCCCAGGACGTCTCGAAGGGGTTCTGGATGCTGTTCGCCCGATCGGTGTAGGTGATCCCGTAGGCGCGGGTGAAGTTCTGCCCCAAGTGGTGCGAGGTCCCCGCCTGCAGCGCCCACCCGTCCGACATCATGGCCTCGATGGAGACGGTGTACTCGGCGCCGGCGAACTTCTCAGTGGGCGTCTTGCGCCCCGCGATGACCGGCATGGCCACCCACTCCTCGGCCAGCTCGCGATAGCAGCCGAGCATCCGGTCCACCTCCTCGGCGGCCTCGGCGTGGGTCTCGTGGAAGGTGTGCCCCTCCTGCCAGAGGAACTCCGTGGTGCGCAGGAACAGGCGGGTGCGCTTCTCCCAGCGCACGATGTTGCACCACTGGTTGATGAGCACGGGCAGGTCGCGGTAGCTGTGGATCCAGTCCGCGAACATCGAATTGATGATGGTCTCCGAGGTGGGGCGGATGGCCAGCCGCTCCTCCAGCTCCTTGGCTCCCCCGTGGGTCACCCAGGCGACCTCCGGCGCGAAGCCCTCGACATGCTCCGCCTCCTTCTGCAGGTAGGACTCGGGGATGAGGAGCGGGAAGTACATGTTCTCGTGGCCGGTCCGCTTGATCATGTCGTCGAGGGTCCGCTGGATCCGCTCCCAGAGCGCGTAGCCGTAGGGACGGATGACCATGCAGCCGTGCACCGGCGCGTAGTCGGCGAGCTCCGCCCGCCGCACCACGTCGGTATACCAGCGGTCGAAGTCGTCGCTCTTGCGGGTGATCCCCTTGTCGTCGGCCATTGGCCGCCGAGTGTACCGAGTGGATGCGCAAGCACCGCCAGGCGGGGCGCGCCAGTCAGACGAGGGGCAGTGCCTTCACCGGCCGGACGCCGTCGCCGGCCGCGACGCCATCGCCGAAGCCCACGGGAAGCGGCTTGCCGGCGGCGAGCAGCGCGGCATCCTCCTCGGCCACCTTCTCCAGCTCGGCGACGAGCATGTCGATGAGCTGCCCCTCGGGGAGCGAGGCGACCACCCGGCCGGACTTGAACAGGGCGCCCTTCTGCCGGCCTCCGGCGATGCCGATGTCGGCGTGCATCCCCTCCCCCGGCCCGTTGACCACGCAGCCCATCACCGAGACCGTGATGGGCCGGCGCACCCGGGCCATGGCCGCCTCCACGCGGCGAACCATGGGCACCATGTCGATCTCCAGGCGGCCGCAGGTGGGGCAGGCCACCAGGTTGGGCCCGCTCGGCTTCTCCTCGAGGTTGGCGAGGATCTGGCGCGCCACGCGAACCTCCTCCTCCGGCTCGCCGACCAGCGAGACCCGGATCGTGTCGCCGATCCCCTCGGCGAGGAGGAGGCCGATGCCCATGGCGCTCTTGATGCTGCCGGTGTCGACGGGACCCGCCTCGGTCAGACCGAGGTGGAGCGGGTAGAGGTTGTCCAGCGCGGCGAACTTCCGGTTCACCGCCAGGTTGGTGGGGACGTCCGAGGCTTTCAGCGACACCTTGATCTGGCGGAAGTCGAGCTCTTCGAGGATGCGGATGTGCCCCAGAGCCGCTTCCACCATCAGCTCCGCGGTCGCCTCGACGCTGCCTCCGCGACCGCGTTCCAATCCCTTGCGATTGGGGATGCTCCCCGCGTTGACCCCGATGCGCATCGGCACCCCTCGGGCCTTCGCCTCGGCGGCGATGTCGCGGACCTTGGTTCGATCGGTGATGTTGCCGGGATTGAGCCTGAGGCATGCCACCCCCGCCTCCAGAGCCTCGAGGGCCCGCGGGGCGTCGTAGTGGACGTCGGCGACGATGGGCACCGGGGAGCCGCCCACGATCTCGCGCATCGCCCGGCCCGCCTCGGGGGTGTCGCAGGTGACCCGGACGATGTCCGCCCCTGCCGCCGCCGCCCGCTCGATCTGGGCGAGCGTCGCCTTCACGTCCTCGGTCTGGGTCTTCGTCATGGTCTGCACCGAGACGGGGGCGGCGCCGCCGATGACGACCCCGCCGACGTTGATGGGCACCGTGCGGCGCCGCTGAGGGGGGATCACTAGGGCGGCGTGCCTCCTGACGAGAGATGGCCGATGTCGTTGATGGTGATCAACACCGCCACCAGGATAATGAAGGCCACGCTCACCCCGATGGCGGCGGCCTGGCGCATCGGAGAGATCTGGCGCCGCCGCACCGCCTCGATGCCGATGAAGAGGAGCCGTCCCCCGTCCAGGAAGGGGATGGGGATGACGTTGAAGAAGCCGAGGGCCAGGCTCAGGATGCCGATGAACTGCACGAACTGCACCCAACCCTGCTGTACCGAGGACCCCGCCGAGGCGGCGATCCCCACCGGTCCCTCGAGCTGGGAGGCGGCATGGGAGGGCTGGACGAAGAGCTCCCCGATCACTCCCACCAGCTGGCCCAGATAGATGGGGATGAAGCGGAAGCCGTCGGCGAACGCGGTCGGGAGAGCCTCTCCGGGCGCCGGCGCCAGGTAGCCGATCCTCCAGGCGGCCGTGTATCCGCTCGCCGAGCCGTCGCCGTCGCGCACCCCCTGAATCCGCACGCCGGAGAAGACCTGGGTCTTGTCGCCATCGAGATGGCCGCTCACCGTCACCGCTCCACCGGTGCCGAGCAAGGCGGCGGGGTCGCCGCTTCCCACTGGGTGCCCGTTGACGGAGGTGACCACGAGGGCCACCCCCGCACCTCGCAGGCTGGCCGGCAAGGGCCCGGAGCTGACGTTGGGGAAGAGATTGAGGGCGGGGGTGAGCGTGGTGGTGCGCAGCGCGCCACTCGCCGTCCGGTACTCGACGGGGACGGCCCGTCCCTGGCTCGCCGCGTCCGCCCGGTGGAAGCTGGAGGTCACTGCCTCAGTTGAGGACTGGTCGATGCTGACGCCGGCCTGGCGGATGATGACGTCGCCGCTCTTGATGCCCGCAGCGGCGGCCGGGTCGCCGGCGATCACCTGGGACTGGCTCGACTGGGTGAAGGTGACGCCCAGGAGGATCCCCCCGAAGACGAGGTTGAAGACGACCCCGGCGACGATGGTCGCCGCGCGGCGCGGGATCGTGGCGCGATTGAAGTTCTTCTCCCCCATATCCGTCTCCCCCTCCAGGCCGATCATCCCCGGCATCTTCACGAAGCCCCCGACGGGGATGGCCCGCAGCGCGTAGACGGTCTCGCGGCGGCGGAAGCTCAGGATCCGGGGACCGAAGCCCACCGCGAACTCCTCGACCCCGATGCCGGAGAGGCGGGCGAGCAGGAAGTGGCCGCCCTCGTGGACGACGACCACGACCGTGAAGACGACCGCGAAGGCGATGATGTCGATCAGGAAGCCAGGCAACTTCTTTCAGACGGCCTGGCCGGCGGGGAAGGTGAGGGCCGCGGCCACCCTCTGGCGCGCCCAGCGGTCTGCCTGGAGAACGTCGTCCAGCGAGGGGGCGTCGACGCCGGGGGCCAACTCGACGGCTTCGGCCACGAGCTCCGTGATCTGGTCGAAACGGCAGGCTCCACCCAGGAACGCCGCGACGCAGACCTCGTTGGCGGCGTTGAGGACGGCCGGCACCACCCCCCCGCGCATCCCCGCCTCGCGGGCCAGGGCGACCGCCGGGAAGCGGCGGTGGTCGAGGGGCAGGAACTCGAGCGGCGAGAGCGCCGGGAGATCGGCGGGCGGGGCGACCCCGGGCAGCCGCTCGCCGTCGGCGAGGGCCAGGGCGATGGGCACGCGCATGTCGGGGATGCCCATCTGGGCCTTCGTGGCCCCGTCCTGGAATTCGACCATGGAATGGACCACGGAGGTGGGGTGGAGGACGACCTCGATCTGGGGATAGGGGATCGAGAAGAGGAAGTGGGCCTCGATGATCTCCAGCCCCTTGTTCATCATGGTCGCCGAGTCGATGGTGATCTTGGGGCCCATGCTCCAGGTGGGGTGCTGGAGGGCCTCCCGCGGGGTGACGGCGGCGAAGGTGGCGAGGTCCCGTTCGCGGAAGGGCCCGCCGCTCCCGGTGAGGATCAATCGCCTGACGCCCCCCGGATCCTCCCCCCTCAGACACTGCCACAACGCCGAATGCTCGCTGTCGATGGGGACGATCCGGGCTCCGGAGCGCCCCGCCCGAGCCCGCACCACCGCACCGGCCATCACCAGGACCTCCTTGGTGGCCGTGGCCACCACGGTGCCGGCGTCGAGGGCGGCGAGGGTCGGTCGGAGGGCGGCAGCGCCGGTGATGGCCACGCAAACGGTGTCCGCGGGGAGGGCCGCGATCTCGCAGGCGGCATCGACCCCGATCCCCCACCCGGGCGGGACCTCGGTCCCGGCGGGAGGCGCCACGATCGCCACCCGGGGAACGGCCAGGCGCTCGGCGACGGCCGCCAGACCGGCGACGTCCTGGTGGGCCACCGCTCCGACGATCTCGAACCGCTCCGGAAAGCGGGCGATGACGTCGAGCGCCTGCCGGCCGATGGAGCCGGTGGCGCCGAGGAGGACGATACGGCGGGGGCGCATTGGCTAAGAGCTTGCCTGATCGCAGCTGTCGAAGGACTACCGGAAGCCGGTGACGACGAGGAGCAGGTAGGCCGCCATCCCGGCGAGGAGGAGGCCATCGATGCGGTCGAGGAGGCCTCCATGGCCGGGGATGAGCCGGCTCGAGTCCTTGGCCCCCGCCTGACGCTTGAGGGCGGACTCCAGGAGGTCGCCCGCCTCTCCCGCGATGCCGACCAGGAAGCCGAGGCCCACGGCCAGGCCGGCGTTCATGCCCACGGCGAGCGGCCCGGCGATGCCCACCACCACCACCGCCCCCGCCACACCCCCGACCGCCCCCTCCACCGACTTCTTGGGGGAGATCGCAGGGAAGAAGGGATGCCGCCGGGGGCCGGCGGCCATCCCCGTGAAGTAGGCGAGGGTGTCGGTGGCAACGACCGCGCCGAGCACGATGCCGAGGAGGCGCACGCCGGGACCGGGCCAGTGGTCCAGACCGAGGACGCTGGCCAGCCCCGCCCCCAGGTAGACGCCGGCGAGGGCCCCGACCGCCCACACCGGCGCGGCGGCCGGAAGGCGCCGGAGGAGGCCCAGAAGCTCCCAGGCGCCGAGGACGAAGGCGACGGCGACCACCACCTCGAGGAAGACGCCGCCCACGATCATGGCGGGGACGACGATGGCGATGAGGACGGCGGCCGAGGCGACGCGGGTCAGGAGATTGGAGGTCGTGCCCCGGGCCCTCGGAGCGTCGCTGTCCTCTCGCTCCGGGAGCGCGCCTCTCATCCCGCCCGGGAGGCGACGGCGTGCGGGCCGCCCGGCTCCACCACCTGGCCAAACCGCCGCTGCCGCGACCGGAAGTCGCGCAGCGCGACGCTGACGTCGGCGGGGCCGAAGTCCGGCCACAGGGTGTCGCTGACGTGGAGCTCCGCGTAGGCCCCCTGCCAGAGCAGGAAGTTGCTGACCCGCAGCTCACCGGCGGTGCGGATGATGAGGTCGGGGTCGGGCAGCCCCGCGGTGTAGAGCGCGGAGGAGACGGTCGCCTCGTCGAGCCCGCCTAGGTCAGCGCCGCGCTCCGAGAGCTCCCGGATGGCCTCCACCAGCTCGCTCCGCCCCCCGTAGTTGATGGCCACGTTGAGCACGTTCTGGCGGTTGCGTGCGGTCCGCGCCTCCGAGGTCTCCACCAGCTCGCGGAGCCGGGGATCGAGGCGGCTGCGCTCGCCGATGATGCGGAGCTGAACGCCTTTCAGGTCCAATTCGTCCACCTCGGTCTCCAGGGTCTCCCGAAAGAGACGCATCAGGGCGCTCACCTCGCCCCGCGGCCGCTGCCAGTTCTCCGTGCTGAACGCGTACAGGGTGAGAATGTGCACCCCCGCCTCGTTGCAGGCCTCCATCACCCGGCGAATGGCGCGCACTCCGGCGCGATGGCCCGCGGCCCGGGGAAGGTGGCGGCGCCGGGCCCAGCGGCCGTTGCCGTCCATGATGATCCCGATGTGCCGGGGCAGGTCCGGGCGGCCCGGCTCGGGAATGGCGGCGGGCGGCGGTGGCCGAAGCATGCTCTCCTCGGGGAACGCGACGGCCATGGGAAGCGTTTCTCGCCCGCCGGCCGTCATGGCCTCACCGGCATAGTCTCCCACGCTGAAGGAACGCTGACGGCATGGCGCCGCGAGGGTCCCTCAGACCTCGAGGATCTCAGCCTCCTTCTTGCGCCCGATCTCCTCGATCCTGGCAACGAACTGGTCGGTGATGTGCTGCATCTGCTCCAGGGAGCTCTCCACGTTGTCCCGGCTCACGTGGCCCTCCTTCTCCACCCGGCGCAGGTAGTCGTTCTCGTCGCGCCGGATGTTGCGCACCGACACCTTGGCCTCCTCGGCGTGGCGGGAGCAGAGCTTGACCAGCTCGTGGCGCCGCTCTTCGGTGAGCTGGGGGATGGCGATCCGGATCACCTCGCCGTCGTTGGTCGGGTTGAGGCTCAGCTCGCTCCGCTGGATGGCCTTCTCGATGGCCGGGATGAGGCTGCGCTCGTAGGGGCGGATGACGAGGAGCCGCGCCTCCGGGGTGGAGATCCCGGCCACCGAGACGAGCGGCACGCTGGCTCCGTATGCGTCGACGTGCAGGCGCTCGACCAGTCCCGGGTTGGCCCGCCCGGTGCGGATGCCGTTGAGCTCCTTCTGGAGGGCCTCGACGCTCTTCTCCATGCGCACCTCGGCGTCCACCAGGCGCTCCTCGATCTGGGCCAGCGCCTCCTCTGGTTTGCTTCTCTCGCTCACAGCGTGCCTGCTCCGTCGACTCGCGTTCCAACCGGCTCCCCCAGGATCACACGCTCGAGGTTCCCCTCCGCCAGGAGGTCGAAGACCACGATCGGCATGTGGTTGTCCATGCACAGGGTGAGCGCGGTGTTGTCCATGACGGTGAGCCCCCGATTGAGCACCTCGAGGTAGGAGAGGTGGACGAATCGCGTCGCCCCGCGGTCGATGTTGGGGTCGGCGCTGTAGATCCCGTCCACCTTGGTCGCCTTGAGAAGGATGTTGGCGCCGATCTCCGCGGCGCGGAGCGCCGCCGTCGTGTCGGTGGTGAAGAAGGGGCTGCCGTGGCCGCCGGCCAGGATCACCACCCGCTCCTTCTCGAGATGGCGGATGGCGCGGAGCGGGATGAACGGCTCGGCCACCTGCTGCATGGCGATGGCGCTCTGCACCCTGCACTGCATGCCCAGACCTTCGATCGCGTCGCGCAGCGCGAGGGCGTTGATCACCGTCGCCAGCATCCCCATGTAGTCGCCGGTCACCCGCTCGATCCCCTCCCGGCTGATGTCGAGGCCGCGCACGATGTTGCCGCCGCCGACCACGATGGCGAGCTCGACGCCGCGAGCCATGACCCGCTGCACCTGGTGGGCGATGAGCCGCACCGTATCCATGTCCAGGCCGTAGGCCGCCTGGCCGAGGAGGGCCTCCCCGGACAGCTTGAGGACGACCCGCGAGAAGATCGGGCGGCGCCCGTCCATGGGGGCGAGGGCATCGACGCTCATGGCGCGGACCCGTTGCCGTCCGCGCTCGCCTCCCCCACCGCAAAGCGGACAAATCGCGCCACCGTGATGTTCTCTCCGAGCTTCGCCACCGTCTCGGCGACCAGCTCGCGCACCTTCTTCTTGTGCCTCTCGTCGCGGATCCACGCCTGCTCCAGGAGGCAGACGTCGCCGTAGAAGGCGGCCAGCTTCCCCTCCACGATCTTGGCCACGACGTTCTCCGGCTTGCCCTCCGCCTGCGCCCGGGCCACGGCGCGCTCCCGCTCCACGACATCCTCGGGGACGTCCTCGGGGCCGACGTACTGGGGATTGGCGCCGGCGACCTGAAGGGCGAGCTCGCGGGCCAGGCGTTTGAAGTCGTCGGTCTTGGCGACGAAGTCGGACTCGCAGTCCACCTCGAGGAGGACGCCGACCTTGGGCGGCATCCCGCCGACGGAGTGGAGATAGGCCTCGATGAGACCTTGGTTCGTCGAGCGGCCGGCCTTTTCCTTGGCCCGGGCGGCGCCCCGCTCGCGCAGCAGGTCGATGGCGCGCTCCACATCGCCGTCCGCCTCCTCCAGGGCGCGCTTGCAGTCCATCATTCCGGCCCCGGTCCTCTCCCGGAGCTGCTTCACCATGGCGGCGGAGATCTCAGCCATCGCGGCCCGCCCCCGGCGCCTCGGTCGCCGGGCCCACCGGGGTGGCGGCCGGCTCGGCCTCGGCCCGCTCGGCTGCCGCGGCGGCCTTCTGGGCCGCCTCCGCCGCCGCGCGCGCGGCCTCCTGGGCCGCCTCCTCCGCGGCGCGCGCCGCCGCCTCGGCCTCGGCCCGCTCCCGAACCTCGCGCTCGCTGAGCAGCCGCTGACCGTCGAGGATGGCCTCGGAGATGGCGTCGACCATCAGCCGGCAGGCGCGGATAGCGTCGTCGTTGCCGGGGATGACCCGCTGGATGAGGTCGGGGTCGCAGTTCGTGTCAACCAGGGCGATGATGGGGATGCCGATCCTGTTCGCCTCGGAGACGGCGAGCCGTTCCTTCTTGCAGTCGATGATGAAGAGCGCACCGGGAAGGCGGCGCATCTCCACCATCCCCGCGAAGTTGCGCTCCAGGCGGTCCAGCTGGTCGCGGTGCTCGTTGGCCTCCTTGCTGCTCATGCGCTCAAAATCGCCGCGCTCCGCCATCTGGCGGAGCTCGACGAGCCGCTTGAGCTGACGCTGGATCACGCCGAAGTTGGTGAGCATCCCGCCCATCCAGCGGTGCACGACATAGGGTTGCCCGGTACGGGCGCAGGCCTCGACGATGGCGTCCTGGGCCTGTTTCTTGGTGCCGACGAAGAGGATCCTCTGGCCGTTCGCCACCAGGTCGCGGGCGTAGCCGCAGGCCTCATCGAGCATCTGCTGCGTCTTGGCGAGATCGATGATGTGGATGCGGTCGCGCGACGTGTAGATGTAGTCCCGCATCTTGGGGTTCCACCGGCTCGTCTGGTGGCCGAAGTGGACTCCGGCCTCGAGGAGCTGGCGGAGGGTTGCTGCCGGCACGGCGAGCCTCCTTCCGTGTTGGTTGTTTCCTCCGCCCGGGGTGGACCGCGGCGGCGACCCTCGGGGGCACCCGCTCGCCGCGTACCCGGGCGTGTGTATTCCGGGGCAGTCTACAGGATGTAGCGGCGGGCGTCGTCGTTGGCCACGAGGCTGCCCAGCTTCTCCGCCACCAGGCGGGCGTCGACGACGACCCGCCGCCCCGCGAACTCCTCGGCACGGAAGGAGACTTCGTCGAGCACGCGCTCCAGGATGGTGAAGAGACGGCGGGCGCCGATGTTCTCGTCGTCCTCGTTGACCCGGTGCGCCTGGCGGGCCAGCTCGGCGATGCCGTCCTCGGTGAAGTCGAGCTCCACCCGCTCCGTCTCGAGGAGCGCCCGGTACTGCTTGGTGAGCGCGTTGTTGGGCTCGACGAGGATGCGCTGCAGGTCCACCTCGCTGAGCGGGCTCAGCTCCACGCGGATCGGGAAGCGTCCCTGGAACTCGGGAATGAGGTCGCTGGGACGCGCCGCCGTGAAGGCGCCGGCGGCGATGAAGAGGATGTGATCGGTGTGCACGGACCCGTAGCGGGTGTGCACCACCGAGCCCTCGAGGAGGGGCAGGAGGTCGCGTTGCACGCCCTCGCCGCTCACGTCGGGACCTCGGTCGGCAGACGGCCCGCAGATCTTGTCGACCTCGTCGATGAAGACGATGCTGGCCTCCTCGACGTCGCGGATGGCGTCGTCGTACACGCGGTCCATGTCGATGAGGCGGTCCGTCTCCTCCTCGATGAGGGCGGTGCGCGCGTCCCCCACCCGCATCCGCTTCATGCGCTTGCGGGTGGGCACGATCTGCGCGAAGAAGTCGGACAGGGAATAACCGACCTCCTCCAGTCCCGAACCGGCGAAGCCCTCGAAGGCCGGCTGGTACGGCTCCTCCACCTCCACCTCGATGTAGCGGTCCTCGAGCCGCTTGGCCCGCAGACGGGTGGCGAGCCGGCGGCGCAACCGCCGCCGCGCCGGTTCGTCTCGGCGCTCCCCCTCCAGGCCGTTTCGGCGGCCCCCTTCCGGGCCGTCTCGGCGGCCCGCTTCCGGGTCGTCTCGGCGGCCTGCCTCCGCGGCGGGCGGCGGCGCGGGAGGGCCGGCGGAGGCGCTCGCCGTGGCGGATCCGTTGGCAGAGGACCGGGGCAGCTCGGCCTCGACGAGGATGTCGAGGATGCGGCTCTCGGCGATATCCCGAGCCCGGTCCTCAACCTCCTCGATCCGCTCGTCGTGCACGTCGGTGATGGTCTGCTCGAGGAGGTCGCGGACGATGGCCTCGACGTCCCGGCCGACGTAGCCGACCTCGGTGAACTTGGTGGCCTCGACCTTGAGGAAGGGCGAGGAGGTGAGCTTGGCGAGACGCCGGGCGATCTCCGTCTTCCCCACCCCGGTGGGACCGATCATGAGGATGTTCTTGGGGAGGACCTCGCGGCGCATCTCGTCGCTGAGGCGGCGGCGGCGCACCCGGTTGCGCAGGGCGATGGCCACGGCCCGCTTGGCCTCGTCCTGGCCGATGATGTAGGCGTCGAGGCTGCGCACGATCTCCCGGGGGAGGAGGTCATCGGGCTCCCGTTCCGCGGCGGGCTCGGGAGCCCGCGCCCCCTCGGCGGAGCCCTGGGGAGCCCGCGATTCGTCGGAGGCCCTGGGAGCCTGCGTCGGGTCAGATTCCAGGGGGGCCTCAGGAGCCCGTCCCTCGTCCGGCCCTATGTCGCTCGCCACGGCCTCGAGGGGAGCGGCCGTCGCCGGGTCGGGAGCGGTCATGGAGCCTGGGCCAGCGCCGCCGCCCGGGCGGGCAGCGTCTCCACCACGATCTGGTCGTTGGTGTAGATGCAGAGGGAAGCGGCGATGGTGAGGGCTCGCCGTGCCACCTCCGCCGCGTCCAGGGCGGTGTTCTCCAGGAGGGCCTTGGCCGCCGCCTGAGCGAATGGACCTCCACTCCCAATGGCCGCAACGTCGTCGTCGGGCTCGATGATCTCCCCGTCCCCCGAGAGGAGGAGGAGCTGCTCATTGTCGGCGACGATGAGCATGGCCTCGAGGCGGCGGAGGTAACGGTCGGTCCGCCACTCCTTGGCGAGGCCCACCGAGGCTCGGAGGAGCTGACCCTGGTGGCGGTCCAGCTGCTGTTCGAACTTGTCGAACAGCGTCAGGGCATCGGCGACCGCCCCCGCAAAGCCGGCCAGGACAGTGTCGCGGTGGAGCCGCCGCACCTTGGCGGCGCGGTGCTTCATGACCACGTCGCCGACCGTGACCTGCCCGTCGCCCGCGATGGCCACGGTGCCGTGGCGGCGAACCCCGACGATGGTGGTGGCGTGGGGCCGCGGATTCACGACGCCTTCTCGCGCGGCGGGCGATAGCGGCATTGGGGGTATCCGCTGCAGCTCACGAAGGGGCCGAACCGACCCTGGCGGCGGACCAGGGGCTTGCCGCACTCGGGGCAGGTTTCCCCGGTCGGCTCCGCCGCGGACTGCGCCTGTCCGCCCGCGCGCGGCTGGATGTAGCGGCATTCGGGGTAGCCGCTGCAGCCGACGAAGGGCCCGCGCCGGCTCTGCTTGCGGGCCAAGGGCCGGCCGCATTCAGGGCAGGTCCCGAGCTCCTCAGCGGCTGCCGGCGACACACCCGGGACGGCCGCGACGGTGGCCTCCTCCGGGGCCTCGGCGGAGACGTCGCGGATGTAGCGGCAGCGGGGATAGCCAGTGCAGCCGACGAAGGGCCCGCGCCGCCCCTGGCGCTGCACCAGGGGCTTCCCGCAGCGGGGGCAGGCCTCTCCGATCGGCACCGCCTGGCTGGCCCGCTTGTCCTTGATGTAGTTGCACTCCGGGTAGCGCGAGCAGCCGACGAAGGGACCGAAGCGCCCCTCGCGGACCACCAGCTCGCCTTCGCCGCACTGCGGGCACTTCTCCCCCGTGGACTTCGCCGGGATCTTGACCCGCTGCATGGACTCCTGAGCCCGCTCGACGGTCGCGTCGAAGGGCGTGTACCACTCCCGGACCGTCGGCTCGAAACGCCGCTTGCCGCCCTCGATGGCATCGAGGCGCCGCTCCAGCTCGGCGGTGAAGTCGACGTCGACCACCTCGGGGAAGTGCTCGCGAAGGAGCGCGTCGACTGTCTTGCCGACCTCCGTGGGATGGAGACGGCGCTCCTCCTGGCGGACGTAGCCCCGCTCCTCGATGACCTCGATGGTGGGCGCGTAGGTCGAAGGCCGCCCGATCCCCCGCTCCTCGAGCTCCTTGATGAGCGAGGCCTCGGTGTAGCGCGGGGGGGGCTGGGTGAAGTGCTGCTCGGCGTGGACCTCGTGACAGGCGACCCGCTCTCCGCTCTCCAGCGCGGGCAGCGCCCCATCCCGCTCACCCTCGCCGCCCGAGGCGTCCGCCGCCGCTCCCTCGCGCCGCTCTTCTTCTTTCTTCCAGACGCGCTGGAAGCCGTCGAAGAGAAGCACCGACCCGGTGGCCCGGAAGAGGAAGTCGCTGGCCGCGATGGTGGCCCGGGTGTTGAGGAATCGGGCCGGCGCCATCTGGCTGGCCATGAACCGGCGCCAGATCAGCTCGTAGAGGCGCACCTGGTCCCGGGAGAGCGCGTCCCGCACCTGCTCCGGGGTTCGGCTGACTTCGGTGGGGCGGATCGCCTCGTGAGCATCCTGGACGTTCTGACCCTGGCGCTGGCGAGCCTGGCCGGTGCGCCGGTAGTCCTCGCCGTACTGGGCGGTGATGTGGGCGGCGGCCTCCTGGCGGGCCTGCTCGCTGATGCGCGTCGAGTTCCGTGCGCATGTAGGTGATGAGCCCCACCGGACCAGCGCTGCCCAGGTCGACACCCTCGTAGAGCTCCTGGGCCACCGACATGGTCCGCCGCGGCGAGAAGCGGAGACGGTTGCTGGCGTCCTGCTGCAAGGTGCTGGTGGTGTAGGGGATGGGCGCGGAACGCGAGGTCTCCCCACTCTCGATGGCCTCCACGATGAAGGGTGGCTCCTCCACGGCGCGATGCCCCTCGGCGTCGAAGCCGAGGGCGCGGAGCACGGAGAGCGCATCGTCATGAGTGGCGACAACGACCTTTTCCGCCGCTCCCGGGGTCCCCTCGGAGGCGGCTCCGGTGGTGGTGGCTCGGCGCCGTGACGCCCGTCCACGGCCCCGCGTCCCGGCCCCCGCCTCGACCTCTCCGCGGCGGCCCAGGTAGCGGGCCGTGAACCGGCTCTCCCCCTTCTCCAGGAGGGCGTCGAGGGTCCAGGACTCGGTGGGGACGAAGGCGAGGATCTCGTTCTCGCGGTCGACGACGAGACGGACGGCGACGGACTGGACGCGTCCCGCGGACAGGCCGGTGCGCACCTTGCGCCACAAGAGAGGACTGAGGCGATAGCCGACGAGGCGGTCGATGACCCGCCGCGCCTCCTGGGCGGCGACCAGGTTGCGGTCGATCTTGCGCGGCGTCCGCAGCGCCGACTCCACGGCACTCCTCGTGATCTCGTGGACCACGATGCGGTCGGGGTCGCGGAGGCGGAGCGCCTCGGCGAGGTGCCAGGCGATCGCCTCTCCCTCGCGGTCGGGGTCGGCGGCCAGCACCACGTCCTCGGCGCGCTTGGCGGCCTCCCGGAGCTCGCGGATCTGCTTCTCCTTGCCCCGGATGACGCCGTACTCGGGACGGAAGCCATGCTCGATGTCGATCCCCATCTTCGACTTGGGGAGGTCGCGGACATGGCCCATCGACGCCTTGACGGTGTAACCCGCGCCCAGGAACCTGGCGAGGGTCCGAGCCTTGCTGGGAGAACTCGACGATGATCAGACGGTTGGGCATACGGCTCTTCTCACCGGTGCCAGTCGCACCGGGGTGGCGGCGCCTGGAGCCGGGCGATGATAGCAGCGGCCAATGCACCGACTCGCAGATCGTGATTCACTCTAGCGGGGATCATCGCCACTCGCGAGCCGGCCCAAACCAAGGCGGTCATCCCGCGACCGGCAGGGCTGGGGTGCGGGTCATCTTCTCGACCGCCGGCGCCGGGGCCCCGCGCCCATCCCCGTCCACTCCCGCGGCGCCCGGGGAGGGAACCTCCCGCGTCCCGGACCCGGGAGCGAGGATCGAGCGAGCCAAGCGGAGCGGATCGTTCGGGGAGATCTGAACGCCGCCCGGGTCGGGGAGGGCGCGGCGGATGGCGCGCAGCTGCTCGACGGCCTCGGGGAGGGCGAATTGCTCACCCGCGAACCCGCTGACGAAGCGGCCGCCGCGCACCGCGCCGCGCGCCTCCATCCGCCGCAGCGCCCACAGGAGGTCGCGCCAGCGCACGGCGAGGGACTCGCGCGTGGCTAGGTCCCAGAAGATGACCCCCCAGCGCCGCAGCAGCATCCGGGCGACGCTCTCGGCCAGCGCTTCACGGTCGGTCACCGGCGCGGCCCCGGGAAGCAGCGACCAGCGCCCCTCCCCGCCCCCGAACGCGGAGACGCCGGCGAGCCTTCCCCCCCGGGCCCACCCGCGCCCCCCTCTCCGCTGCCCGCCGCGGCGGTGCGTGAGAAGGGAGCGGATGGCGCTGAAGCCGTCGGCGGTGACCAGGCCGCGGGAGACCGCGTCCCACAACCCCGCCTCCACGTCGGCCGGGAGACGGCGGACCTGGGTGGCGATCTCCCCGGCGAAGAGCGCCCCCCGGCTGCGCAGGAGGTCGATGACCTCCCGGCTCGCGCCGGCGGCAGGCTCGACGGGCAGCGCCTCGCCTCGAACCGCCTGGAGCAGCCAGGGAAGATCGGAGCGGAGGACGAGGGTGAGCGGGGTCGCCCGGGAGGGAAAGGGCCGGGTGCGCAGAGCGCCAGCCCCGTCCGCCTCCGAGGCGCGCACCCGCAGGCGGGCCCAGGCGACGGTGCCGGAAAGACAGAGGTCGTCGAGCCACGAAGGCCGGTAGTAGGCGACGCGCCGGGGCAGGATCTCCGTCTCCCAGGCCGAGACCGGGGCCTCGACGCCCTGCAGCTGAGCCACGACGGCAGCCAGACCCGTGCGCCCCTCCCGCTCCGTGCCGGGAGAGACCGACTGCCAGCGCTCCAGAAAGCGGAGGAAGGTTGCCGGGCTCACCGGCTCGATCTCCCGGCGCAGCCGTTCCCTCGTGTAGGCGTGGATGCGGGCGAGGAGGCGGCGGGCGCACCATTGCTCCCCCGCCAGGGCGGGGTCGAAGCTGCCCCGGATGGCAAACCCCTCCGCCTCCAGGCGGGCCAACCCGGTGGCGACGAGCGCCTCGGGAAGCCCCGTGGTGGCCGCGAGAAGCGGGACCGTCGCCGGTCCGGAGACATCGAGGTGACCGCGGAGCGTCCGGGAGGCGGCCCGTGCCGGGTCGTCACAGTGCTCTGAGCCCTCGGGCACCGCGACGTCGGGCTCGAAGCGAGTCCCGGGCAGCATGGTCTCGACCAGCGCTCGGCACTCCGCGGCACACCAGACCTGACCCCCCTCCAGGGGGCCGTTGGCCCCCACCGACACCGCGGCAGCTCGGCCGTCGGCGATGAGCTCCTCGAGCCAAGCGCTCCACTCCGGGGTCGCCCGGAGCAAGACGACGGAGAGCAGGAGGTCGTGCAGCTCCTCGAGGTCGCCCGGTGCGGGTGCCACCTCCTCCGCCACCCGGGCGATCGCCGAGGGGTCCAGGGCGGCGAGGTCCCGGGCCTCCACGGGCAGTCCATGACGGAGGGCCACGGCGCGGCTTCGCCGCTCCTCGAGGGGGGCGTCGTCCAGGAAGGTGTACGGCCGGCCGTTCACGATCTCGTGGGCGAGAACCGAGGGTTCGGTGGTGTCGCGGCAGACAACTTCGACCCTGCCCGCCTCCATGGCCTCGACCAGGCGGCGGAGCGAGTCGCTGTCCATGGCCTCGTGGAGGCAGTCCTCGACCGTCTGCCGGACCAGCAGGTGGTCGGGGATCTCGATGGGCCCCGTGGGGTTCTCGTTCTGGCACGCGGCGAGGGCCGGGAAGACGGCCACCATGACGTCATCCGCCTCGAGGCGCTGAATCGGGGGCGGGTTGCGCCGCCCCCCCTTGAAGCGCGGCACAACCAGGGATCGGTTGAGGTTCCAGCGCCATCGCACCGGGAACATGGGGGCGAAGATCACCGCGCGGCGCAGCACCTCCTCGACGCTGCGCGAGGAGAGGAACCGCGGCACATCCTCGAGGGGGAGGCTGTGCTGCGGGCCGAGCGACAGAAGGACGGCATCGTCACTCGCCGCCGCCTGCAGCTCGAAGTCGAAGGTGGCGCAGAAGCGCTTGCGCAGGGCGAGACCGAGGGCCCGGTTGAGGCGCGCACCGAAGGGGGCGTGCACGACCAGCTGCATCCCGCCACTGTCGTCGAAAAAGCGCTCCACGACGATGCGCTCGCAGGTCGGCAGAACGCCGAGAGCGGCCCGCCCGGCGGCGAGGTACTCGACCGCCTGCTCGGCCACGTCGCGCTCCACCCCACATCGTTCCGTGGTCCACGCCACCGCGTCCGCCTTGGCGGCGGCGGCATCGTCTCGGTCGCCCCTGGCGAGGCGCTGTTCGACCCCGGCGCGGAGCGCGGAGACCTCCTCGGAGAGCTCGCGAGTCCGTCCCGGAGCTTCGCCCAGCCAGAAGGGGACCGACGGCGGCGCTCCCTGGGCATCCACCACGCGCACGGTGCCGTTGCCCACGCGCGTGATCCGCCAGGAGGTGCTCCCCAGCAGGAAGATGTCGCCGGCCATGGACTCCACGGCCCAGTCCTCGTTGACGCTGCCCACGTAGATCTCGTCAGGTTCGGCCACAACTCGGTAGTCGCCGGTCTCCGGGATCGCCCCGCCAGAGGTGAACGCGGTGAGGCGCGCGCCGCGGCGGGCCCGCAGGCGTTGATGCACGCGATCACGGTGGAGATGCGCCGCCACCGCTCCCCTTCCCGTCTCGATGCCGCGGGACATGAGGTCGACGACCTCCTCGAAGTCGCCGCGAGACAGCGAGGCGTAGGGCGCCGCCCGTCGGGCCATGGCGAAGAGCTCGGATTCCGCCACACCCTCCTCGCCGCGCCCCGCGCACTCGGCGACGATCTGCTGGGCGAGGATGTCGAGCGGGGCCCGGGGCAGCTCCACGGCGTCCAGCCTGCCGGTGCGCACCCCGGCGAGGAGCGCGCAGCACTCGACGAGGTCGTCCCGGGTCACGGGGAAGAGCCGACCCCGGGCTGTGGCGCCGCGGCGGTGGCCGGAGCGGCCGACACGCTGGAGAAAGGTCGCCAGGCTTCTCGGCGTCGAGAGCTGGCAGACCAGGTCGATGGGCCCGATGTCGATGCCCAGCTCGAGCGAGGCGGTGGCCACCAGGGCGCGCAGCTCGCCCCGGCGCAGCCGGTTCTCGACGGCGGCGCGGCGCTCATGGGACAGGCTCCCGTGGTGGGCGGCGACGGCCTCCGGACCCAGCTTTTCGCCGAGCAGATGAGCCACCCGCTCCGACATCCGCCGGGTGTTGACGAAGACGAGGGTGGTGCAGTGTTCGCTGACCAGGGCGGCGATGCGGTCGATGATCTCGTTGAGCTGCTCCCGGCTCGCCACGGCACCGAGCTCCTGGTCCGGCAGCTCGATGCCCAGCTCCACAGCGCGGCGATGACCCGTGTCGACGATGGCGCACCGCGGCCGGCCCTCCTCCGTCTCGCGGTCAGCGCCCACCCCGACGAGAAGGGCCGCGACCGTCTCGATAGGGCGCTGCGTCGCCGACAGCCCGATGCGCACCTGCGCGTGGCCGCAGAGGGCTTGGAGGCGCTCGAGGGTCAGGGCGAGGTGGGCGCCCCGCCGGTTCCCGGCAAGGGCGTGAATCTCGTCCACGATGACCGTTCGCACGGAACGGAGAAGGCGTCGGCTCCCGGCCGCGGTCACCAGGAGGTAGAGGGACTCCGGCGTGGTCACCAGAAGGTTGGGCGGCCGGCGCAGCATGGCGGCCCGGGCAGAGGGGGGCGTGTCCCCGGTGCGAACCTCGACGCGCAGCTCCGGCGCGGGCAGGCCCAGCTCGGCGGCGATCTCGGCGATCTCGCGAAGCGGGATCTCGAGGTTCTGGTGGATGTCGACGGCGAGCGCTTTGAGCGGGGACACATAGACGACCTGGGTCCGATCAGCGACGGCCTCGCCGGCCCCGGACGCGCTGTACAGCTCATCGATCGCGGTGAGGAACCCGGCCAGCGTCTTCCCCGACCCGGTGGGGGCAGCGATGAGCGTGGATTCCCGAGCGGCGATGTGCGGCCAGCCCTCCGCCTGGGCGGGCGTGGGTCCCTCCGGGAAGCGCCGCTCGAACCACTCCTGAACGGCGGGATGGGCGAACCCGTTCTGGGCCGGGGCGTCGAGGTGGCTGGGAGAACGCACGTTCACTCGCCGACGGTAGCACCGGGGAAGGAAGCCGCGAAGTCCCTCCGTCACCAGATGGTCACCGGGCTCGGGTGCCGGTGGCCACGAAGCGTTTCGTCTTTCGTGACCAGCGGCCAGCCGTGTTCCAGGGCAGTGGCGTAGATCAGGCGGTCAACAGTGTCACCCCCGAAGGTCGCCGGGAGCGCTCCAGCTGTGGCGGCGATGGCCGGAGTCACCGCCGCGGTCCGCACGTCACGCGCCAGGAGCGCCAGCCATGAACGGATGGGCACCCTGACGACGATCCGCCGCAGTCGAGCCAGCCGAGCAAGCTCCCACCACGAGATGGCCGAGACGGCCACCTCCTCGGCGGCGAGCAAAGCCTCGGCGGCCACCGGGCTGACCCGCTCCGGCTCCGCCGACCACCAGTGCAAGGCGTGTGTATCGAGAAGCACGGTCGTCACAGCCGGTCGTCACCCCCGGAGTTGGCGCGAAACAGTCCCTCATCCGGCGCGTTGGATGCGGCTATCGCGGCCGCGCAGCCGCAAAGGGTGTGAGCGGAACCGACCGGCACGAGCCTCACAATGACATGCCCGCGCTTGCGGATCTCCACCTCCTCACCCGCCGCGACCTCGTCGAGCAGTGCCATCAGAGTCGCCTTTGCGCGCGCCGCGCTCAATTGCCTTCTCATCACCGGGTCGCCACGCACACTCGAAGTTGGATTCGCTCATTCTCGCCAGAAGCTCCACCCCGGCAACGGATATGCCGCACACGTGCTGGTTTAAAGGTCACGTTAAAGGTCATGTCCGTCCAAGGTGACCTTTAGCGTGACCATGTCCGTCCAAAGTGACCTTTAACGTGACCTTGACTTCCACCCCGATACCGCGATGCCAACCCTGTTTCCGCCATAACCAAGCCACCAGGAAGGCAGCGGATCGTCCCCGCCAGCTCCAGCTCGCCCAGGAGCTCGGCAAGCTCAGACGGTCCGATGCCGAGGGCGCGAACGAGCATCTCGCGGGGCACCGCATCAACGCCGACGAGATTGATGAGTCGCTGTGCCGGCGTCTCCGTGGCGGCCTCACCCTCAGGGTCCCGGAGCGCTAGCGGCGGTAGCGGCGGCGCCGGCGGCGCCAGCGGCGGCGGCTTGACTGCGGTGCGGTCGCGCTTCGTGGCCTTCCGAACCCCGCTCTCCGAAGCGAGCGCGGCCACGGCGCATTGGGGGAAGACGTCACTGAGATCAGTGATATCGAGGTACGGCCGCACTCCGTCACGGAGGAGGAGGTTGGATCCGGCATTGGCCGGGCCGAGGATGGAGCCGGGAACGGCCAGCACCTCCCGACCGAGCCGGGCGGCCCAGCTCGCCGTGCTCAGGGCGCCGCTCTCGACGTGGGCCTCGACCACGACGACGGCTAGAGCCAGGGCGGCGATGATGCGGTTGCGGCGCGGGAAATGCCAGTTCTCAGGCGTCTCATCGTGCTCGTACTCCGTCATGCGGACGCCCGAGAGGTCGATCTGTTGACGCAGCTCGCCGTGCTGGGGCGGGTAGTCGACGTCGAGCCCGCAGCCGAGGACGGCGACGGTACGTCCTCCGGCCGCGAGGCATCCCCGGTGTGCCGCGGCGTCCACACCTTTGGCGAAACCGCTGATCACCGTGATGCGGAAGCGGGCCAGATCCGCACCGATCCGCCGCGCGGTTTCCAGGGCAGCCGCTGATGCCCTCCGCGTGCCGACGACGGCAACGCCCGGGAAAGGAGGAAGCTCACGACTTCCGTCCACCCAGAGCCGGCGAACCGCGAGATGGTGCTGCAACACATCCAGATGGTCGAGCTCCGTCGGCCAGTCCGGGTCTCCGGGCGCGAGCCAGCGTCGGGACGGGTGCAGGTCGATCTCCGGCGTTGCGCTCACGCCGGTTGACCGCGAAGCTGGAAGGCCTCGATCACCGCCCCGCGCTTCACCCGCTCCTCCCCGGCCAGGTCGGCGATCGTGCGGCTCACCCGCAGCACCCGATGGTAGGCGCGCGCCGACAGTTGCCAGCGCTCTCCCGCCACACTCAGCGCGTCGCGGCCCCTCGCATCGAGGCGGCAGATCTGCAGGAGCTTCTCCCCCGGCACCTGGGCGTTGTAGTTGGCCCCAGTCAGGGTCGCCCTCGCCTGCTGGCAGGCATGGGCCTGCACGATGCGCGCGCGCACCTCGCTGCTCGCCTCCTCGGACGGTCCGTCGAAGAGGTCCTTTCCATCCAGCCGTGGGACGTTGACCTCCATATCGATGCGATCGCGCATCGGTCCAGAGAGCTTTGCCTGATACCGGGCGATGGACTCGCCGGTGCAGCGGCAGGGCCGGGCATCGAGGAGACCAAGCCGACCGCAAGGGCATGGATTGGCAGCCGCCATGAGGATGAAGTCGGCAGGGAACACCACGCTCGACCTCACCCGGGCGACCGCCACCCGCCGCTCCTCGAGGGGCTGCCGCAGAGCCTCCAGGTGAGGGCGAGGGAACTCGCAAATCTCATCGAGGAAGAGCACGCCACGATGAGCGAGGCTGACTTCGCCGGGCTGCACCAGACCGCTGCCGCCGCCCACCAGCCCGGCGCGCGATACCGAATGGTGAGGGCCGCGGAAGGGAGGTCGGATGCTCGTCGGAGGACGGTCGGCAAGCCGTCCGCGGAGCGAGTAGAGAGCCGCGACCTCCAGGGCCTCGTCGAGGCTGAGATCCGGAAGCAGGCCGGCAAGCGCACGCGCGAGCATGGTTTTGCCGGCTCCAGGCGGACCGAGCATGAGGAGGTTGTGACGACCGGCGGCGGCGATCTCGAGGGCGCGCTTGGCCATGCGTTGACCGCGCACACTCGATAGGTCGATGGCATCGGGCGACCACCCGTCTCCCATGAGGGTCTGCGCCATGGGCGGGAGCCGCTGTTCCCCCGAGAGGTGGCGGATGGTCCCCGCCAGTGTCTCGACGCCGTACACCTTCATCTTCTCGACAAGGGCCGCTTCGCGGGCATTTGCCGCTGCGACAACGAGGTGGCGGATGCCCACCTCAGCGAGCCGCCGAGCCATGGGGAGAATGCCGGCCACGCCGCGAACACTTCCGTCGAGGGCCAGCTCGCCGATGAAGGCGGTGCTGTGAACGCGGACGGTGCGGGCCGTTCCGAGCACGGCGAGGGCGATGGCGAGATCGAATCCCGTCCCCTCCTTCGGCACCTCAGCTGGGGCGAGATTGACGGTCACGCGGTGCTCCGGGAAGTGGAAGCCGGCGTTGCGGATGGCCACCCGGACCCTCTCCCGCGCCTCTTGGATGGCCCGGTCGGTGAGGCCCACGATCGTGAAGTTGGGCAGGCCATTGCTCACATCCGCCTCGACCGTCACGGGGACCCCGGTCAGGCCCTGGATCGCGCAGCCCATTGTTGTAGCAATCATACAAATGAGGATAACCCACCTGAGCCTCCCAGGGCAAGCTAGGGTTGCAGCGTCATGGCATCGAAGCGCATCGACATCTGCCTGGAGACGGGGCGACGCCTCACCTTCGCCTCGGCCCTGGAGTGGCCGGGCTGGGCGCGCTCCGGACGGGGCGAGGAAACCGCCATCGCGGCCCTCGGGGAGTACCGGGCGCGCTACGTCCCGGTGGTCGCGGCCGCCGGGCTGGCGCTGCCGGCCGATGTCGAGTTCGACGTCGTGGAGCGCGCCGCCGGGTCAGCGAGCACCGACTTCGGGGTTCCCGGTGCAGTCGCGCAGATCGAGCACGAGGGCCTGACGAGCGCTGAGCTGGACCGCCTCCTGCAGCTTCTCGAGGCCTGCTGGAGCAAATTCGACGGGGCTGTGGTGGGCGCGCCGCCCATTCTGCGTAAGGGCCCCCGGGGGGGAGGCAGAAATCGAGATCAGATCTGGGAGCACGTGGTCGGCGCCGAGGCTGAGGCGTATGCCCCGAGGATCGGGGTCCGTGTGCCCCGCCCTGCTCTCGGTGACGCGTCTGCGCTCCGCGGCCTTCGAAGGGCGGTCCTGGCGGGACTCCGGGAGCGGGCGGCGACACCGCGAGACAAGGGCTGGCCGGTCCGCTATGCGATCCGGCGAATCGCCTGGCACGTCCTCGACCACGCCTGGGAGATCGAGGACCGCGGCCAAGCGGCCTGAGCAGGGTGCCAGGCGTGGCTCGCGCGAGGCATGCTCAGCCTTGGACGGCGTCGCGGATGTGCTCGCAGCCCAGCACGTGGAGCTGGCGGTCCAATCGCACCGCCACCACATCGATCCGGCACCCCTGGCCCGAGCGCCCGGTGGCCAGCCGGTAGGCCTCGAGGAGAGCTCGCAACTTGGCCCGCTTGCGCCGATCGACGGCCTCCTGGGGAAGCCCGTACCGTGACCCTCGCCGGGCCTTCACCTCAACGGCGACGAGAACGCCCCGCTCCTCGCAGACGAGGTCCAGCTGCCCGAGCCGGCAACGCCAGTCACGAGCCACGACGCGCACACCCGCCGCCTCGAGGTGCGCAACCGCCGCTGCCTCCCCCGCCGCACCCACCCGGCGGCGCGGGTCGCCGGCGGAGAGAATTGATCCTCCCCTCTCGCCCCCCACCGGGTCAGACGTTCTCCGGCTCCAGCTCGACCTCGGTCTCCTGAGCCTCAGCGTCCGCCGTGTCCTCGGGCGCTTCATCATCCAGCCGGGCGGACAAAGCCGCCTCGGCCGCGGGGGACCGGCGCACCGTGTCGCCCTCTCCGATCGGCCGCCGCCGTTCGCGGATGCGAGCGCGCTTGCCCACCTTCTCGCGCAGATAGAAGAGCTTGGCTCGGCGCACGTCCCCGTGGCGGAGCACCTCGACGCGGTCGATGCGCGGCGAATGAAGCAGGAAGGTTCTCTCCACCCCCACCCCGTGGGAGGCGATGCGCCGCACCGTGAAGCTGGCCCCGCTTCCCGTCTTCCCGTGCAGGCCGATGACGACGCCCTCGAAGACCTGGATCCGCTCTCGGGTTCCCTCGACCACCTTGACATGCACGCGCACGGTGTCACCGCTGCGCAGGACAGGGACCTCGGGTTTCTCCTGCTCACGTTGCAGGAGCTCGATCACGTTCACTCTCGCTCTCCGGAGCCGGGCTGAGATTCGGACCGTAACAGATCGGGCCGTCTGCGGCGTGTCGCTTCACGGCTTTCGCGCCGCCGCCATTGGGCGATGTCAGCGTGGTGGCCGCTGCGCAGGACGTCGGGGACGGCCTCCCCCTCGAACTCCGCGGGGCGGGTGTAGAGAGGGGCTTCGAGGCCCCCCTCGGTGGCCTCGGAGAAGCTCTCCTCGGCGAGCGATCGGGGAGATCCGACGACGCCCGGGATGAGCCGCGCCACCGCGTCGACCACCGCGAGGGCTGCGATCTCCCCGCCGCTCAGGACGTAATCGCCGACCGACAGCTCCTCCCCGATGGCCGCGCGAGCCCTTTGGTCCACTCCCTGATAGCGGCCGCAGACCAGGAGAAGCGCCGGCTCTGCGGCGAGCTCCCTCACCACCCCCTGGTCCAATCGCCGCCCCTGCGGCGAGAGCAGCAGCGCCCGTGTCCCCGGCACCTCGTCCCGCAGTCGACGCACCGCCCGTATCAACGGCTCGGGCTTCAGCACCATCCCGGCGACGCCCCCGAAGGCCACGTCGTCGACCTGACGGTGCCGGTCCGTGGTGAAGTCGCGGAGGTCGTGGACGCGGAGCTCGACGATCCCCTCCTCGAGGGCGCGCCCGACCACGCCGATTCCCAGGGGGCCGGGAAAGACCTCGGGGAAGACCGTGAGGACGTCGATCCGCATGGCGATCTCCTCAGGCTCCCGTCGTCGCCGGTGCTCGGCAGCTCTTCATAGGGTGGCGCCTTCACGGCCGTCATCGGGCTCCTCCGGCCACGGGGTGAGGACGATGCGCTGGGATTGGATCTCGATGGCGGCGACGAAGGCCGAGACCATCGGGTATCGCCTCTCCCCCACCGGGGTGTCCACCACCAGCACATCGTGGGCGGCGCCGCTTTCCACGTCGCGCACCGTGCCGATCTCCGCCCCCTCGGGATCGACCGCGCGCAAGCCGACCAGCTGCCAGACGAACCACTCCCCGGGCTTGAGACGCCTCGTCTTCTCCGCGGGGACGCAGAGGTACGCTCCGCGCAGCGGCGCCGCGGCCTCCGGCGTGGCGATCTCCCTGAATCCGAGGAGGACCTCCCCGTCACCGAGCTGGCGAGAGCTGCGCACCGTGAGGGTGCACGATCCGTCCTCGGTGGTGAGCCGCAGCCCGCGCCGGAAACGACGGGCATCGCCGCCGAGAGGCTGGGCGCGGACCTCCCCGCGCACCCCGTGCGGCCGGCGCACCAAAGCGGCGCGGATCAGCCGGGAATCGCTCACGGTCCCGGCCCGCTCAGCGCCTGCCGGCCAGCTCCACCTGGACACGCTGGCCGCCGCGCAGCCCGGCGGCGCGGACCACCGCCCGCACCGCGTCGATGTTGCGCCCACCCTTGCCGATCAGCTTTCCCTTGTCGGCCTCGGCGACCTCGACCTCCAGGATGGTCGACCGCCCCCGGGGCAGGGCCCGCACGCTCACCGCCTCCGGGGAGACCACCATCCGCTCCACGATGAAGCGGGTCAGCTCCACGAAGCGGGATCCGTCGGTTGCGCTCGACCGAGAGCGCGGCTCGAGCTCAGAAGACATCGTGTCCGCGCTCATCCTGCCTTCTCCGCCGGCTCGCCGGAGCTCTCCTGGCCGGCCTCCGCCCCGACGCCCGCTTGGTCCGCAGGTCCCCGCACCGCCTTGACGGCGCTCTCCGTCGGGGCCGTCGCCGCCTCGGCGGCGACTGGCGCCGGATGGCGGCGGGCGTCGCCCCCGAGGATGCCCTGGGCGATGAGGAGGTCACGGGCGCTGTCGCTGGGCCGCGCCCCCCGGCGCAGCCACTCCCGGACCCGGTCGGCGTCGATGCTCACCGTCGCCGGGTTGGGCAGGGGGTCATAGTAGCCGAGGGCTTCGATGAAGCGCCCGTCTCGAGGACTGCGCGCGTCGGCGACCACCAGCCGGTAGAAGGGGCGCTTCGTCGTCCCCATCCTCTTCAAGCGGATCTTGACCAAAACTCTCTCCTTCGTGGGCGCGGTGACGAGCGCGCCTTCTCGGCCATCCCTAGCGGCCGGGCAGTCCCAGCTGGGACGGATCCAGGCCGCGAAGCTGCCGGAGCATGCGGGCCCTGCCACGCACCCCCTTGCCCGTTCCCTTTCCGCCGATGGCCCTCATCATCGACGACACCTGCTCGAATCCCTTGAGAAGCTTGTTGACGTCGGCCATGGTCGTCCCGCTGCCCATGGCGATGCGCCGCCGCCGCGAGTTCTTGAGGACCTCCGGGTGGCTGCGCTCGTAGGGAGTCATGCTGAGCACGATTGCCTCCATGCGGGAGAGGTCCTGCTCGGTGGGCATCGTGCTGCCGGCCTGGCGGATCATCTGACGGCCACCGGGGAGCATCCCCAGGATCCCCTCCAACGGCCCCATGTTGCGCAGCTGGCGCATCTGCTGCAGCCAGTCGTCCATGGTGAAACGCCCGCTCAAGAGCTTCTGGGCGGCGACCTCCGCCTCCTTCTCGTCCATCTGCGCCTGGGCGCGCTCGACGAGGGTGAGGATGTCGCCCATGCCGAGGATGCGCGAGGCCATGCGGTCAGGCTGGAACGGCTCGAGCTCCGAGACCTTCTCGCCGACACCTGTATAGAGGATCGGCTTGCCCATCGCCTCCTTCATGGAGAGCGCGGCCCCGCCCCGGGCGTCGCCGTCCAGCTTGGTGAGGATGATGCCGTCGACGCCCACCTCCTGGTCGAAGGTGCGGGCCACATTGACCGCCTCCTGGCCGGTCATGGCGTCGACGACGAGGACGGTGTCGTGGATGGAGATCTTCTTGCCAATCTCTCGCAGCTCATCGAGCATGACGAGGTCGATCTGCAGCCGGCCGGCGGTGTCAAGGATGACCACGTCACAGTTGAGCCGCGCCGCGTCCTCCAAGCCGCGACGGCAGATGTCGGCGGGCTTGCTCCTGCCGTCGGGCATGGTGACCGGCACCTGATTGTCCTTGCCCAGCCGCTCGAGCTGCTGCGGCGCCGCCGGCCGGTGGATGTCGGCCGCGACCATGAGGGGCCGGTGGCCCTCCCTGCGGGTGGCCAGGGCCAGCTTGGCGCAGGTCGTGGTCTTGCCGCTCCCCTGCAGGCCGATCATCATCACGACGGTGGGCGGCTGGGACTGGTAGCTCAGCTTGCGCTGCTCACCGCCGAGGAGCGTCACCATCTCCTCGTTGACGATCTTGACGATCTGCTGCCCGGGGGTGAGGGACTCGAGGACGTCGCGGCCGGAGGCGCGCTCCCGCACGCGGTCCACGAAGGCCCGGGCGACCTTGAAGTTGACGTCGGCCTCGAGGAGGGCGAGGCGCACCTCGCGCATCCCCAGGTCGAGCTCCTCCTGGGTGAGCCGGCCGCGTCCGGAGAGGGATTTGAAGATGCCGCCCAGGCGATCGGAGAGGGAATCGAACACCGCTACCGCCCCCTCCAGGCGGCGAGGCCGGCGCGCAGCTCCGCCTCGACCGCGTCGCGCCGGGCCAGCTCGGCGGCGAGGCCCAGCCGCCCTTCCAGGTGCTCGAGCTGGCTGATGGCGCGGCGGACCAGGTCGTGGGCCCCGCTGCGGCTGCAGCCGAGGTGCTCGGCCAGTTCCGTGAACGACCAGTCCTCGTCGAGGTGGAGGCGGCAGGCCTCGCGCTGATGGTCGGTGAGCAAGGCCCCGTACACGTCGAGGAGGCGCTGCCAGCGGGCGTTGCGGAGGTCGCTTGCGGCAACTGTCAAGGCCAAAGCCTGGACAGGATAGCAGCGCACCCGCCCTACGCCACCTCCTCTCCCAGCACCCCGGCGAAGAGGGCGTCGAGGTATGCCTGGGGGTCGAAGACGTTGAGGTCGTCGATGCCCTCTCCCAGGCCCACCAGCTTGACGGGGACGCCGAGCTCCTCCTCGATGGCCAGCACCGTGCCGCCCCGCGAGGTTCCATCCAGCTTGGTGAGGACGATCCCGGTGAGCTCGAGGGAATCGTGGAAGACCCGAGCCTGGGTGATGGCGTTCATCCCGGTGGGGGCTTCGATGACGAGAAGGGTCTCGTGGGGTGCCTCGGGGATGACCCGGCGGGCGACGTTGCGCACCTTGATGAGCTCGGCCATGAGGTTGGTCTTGGTATGCAGCCGACCCGCCGTGTCCACCAGGACGCAGTCGATGCGCCGGGCGACCGCCGCCTGGAGCGCGTCGTAGACCACGGCGCCGGGGTCGGCCCCGGGCTGGTGGGCGACGACGTCGCTGCCCGCGCGGTCGGCCCATATCCGCATCTGATCGATGGCCCCGGCGCGGAAGGTGTCGGCGGCGGCGACGAGCGAGCTCTTCCCCTCCACCTGCAGCCGATGGGCCAGCTTGCCGATGGTGGTCGTCTTGCCGCTGCCGTTGACGCCGACCATCATCACCACCGACGGCACGCTCTCGATGTGCAGGTCGCGTTCGTGACCGCTGAGCTCGGCGACCATCTCCGCCTTGAGGGCGGTGAGCGCTTTCTCAGCGTCCGTCATGCGCTCCTCCCGCACCCGCTCGCGGAGACGGGCCACCAGCCGCTCCGCGACGGGCACGCCGCAGTCGGCGCCGACGAGGATGGCGAGGAGGTCGTCGTAGAAGTCGTCGTCCAGGTCGCGGCGCAGCAGGACGGCGTCGCGGACCTGCTCGCTGAAGCTGAGCGAGGCGCGGTCCAGGCGCCGCGACATCCGCCGCCACCAGGATTCGCGTCCCGGCGCGCTCACCACCTCAGGGCTCATGGGGGCTACTCAGGATGCCGCGCGGCGCAGGGGGACCTGCAGCAAGCCGACCGTCTCCAGGCTCTCGTCGTGGTCCGGGAAGCGCACGGAGACGACCGAGCTCACCCCCTCGCGGTCGGCGGTCACTCCATACAGCGCATCGGCAGCCGCCATGGTGAGGTGATTGTGCGTGACGAGAATGAACTGCTGCTCCGCCGCGAGGCGCGTGAGCAGCCGGGTGAACCTCCCCACCGAGGCGTCGTCGAGGGGCGCATCCACCTCGTCGAAGATGTAGAAGGGTGACGGGCTCACCTGTTGCAGCGCGAGCACCATCGCCAGGGCGGTGAGGGCGCGCTCGCCTCCACTCAGGTGGGTGAGGGGCTGAAGACGCTTGCCGGGGGGTTGGGCGAGGATCTCGACTCCCCGCAGATCCTCGCCGGTGGCGCCGTCGGCGCTCCCCGCATCGCCGGCGGCGGCAGGCTCCTCATCGCCCCGGGGGAGGGAGAGCGCGGGCGGATCCTCGAGGCGCAGGGTGGCCCGTCCGCCGCCGAAGAGCTCGCAGAAGAGGTCGGTGAAGTGGGCGCCGACCGCCCCGAACACCGCGTCGAAGCGGCGGCTCGCCTCCACACCGAGGCGGTGGGCGAGGTGGCGCACGTCGCGGGCCGCCGCCGCCAGGTCGTCGCGCTGACCGCGAAGCCGGAGCACATGCGCCTCGAGGCTCGAGTGCTGCTCAGGGGCCAGGGCGTTGACGGGACCCATGGCACCGATCCGGCGCTCTAGGCGAGCGATCTCCCTTTCCGCCCTCTCGGCGGCGGCGGGGTCGAGCTCAACCTCCTCCTCCTCGACCTCCCCGCGGAGAGCCTCCGCCTGCTCGGCGAGGTGAGCCTCGGCCGTCTCGGCCTCCTGCCGGGCCGCGGCCACCTCGTCCTCGGCGCGGGCAACCGCCACCCGGATCTCGGCCCGCTCCCCCTCGAGGGCGGTGAGCCGCGCCTCGGCCTCACTCCGTGGAGCCGCGGCCGCGGCCACGGCGCGCTCGAGGACGGCGACCCTCTCGGCGGCACTCCCCGCCTCCCGCCCGGCAGCGAGGCCGTGGGCCAGGGCGGTGAGGATGTCCGTCTCGGCGGACGCGACACGACCCTGGACCTCGGCCAGACGGAGCCCCGCGGCCTGGTGCCGAGCCGCCGCCTCGCCGCGGAGGCGCCGAGCCTCCTCGGCTTGCCGGCGCAGTTCGTCCAGGCGGCGGCGCACGCCTCCCACCTGTGCCGCCGCCTCCTCGTAGGTCCCGCGGGCGGCGGCGTGACGGCTCCGCTCCATGCGCAAGGCCTCCAGCGCGGCGGAGGATGCGGCCCGCGCCGTCTCGACCGCCCCGGCCGCGACCTCGGCGGCCGCACCCGCCCGCGCCGCGGCCTCGCCAAGCCGGGAAACCTCCGTCCCCAGCTCCGCCACCCGGCGTGCTTCGCTCTCGCGGGCCGTCTCCAGGGCGGTCCCGGCGGCACGAGCCTCAGCCTCCCTGGTGCGGACCCCGGCCAGCCGCTCCTCGGCCGCCCGCAGGCCAGCCTCCCTGCTGGCGGCTGCCGCGGCCAGGCGGTGAACCTCCGCCTGCGCGTCCTGCTCGGCCGCCTGGGCTCCTTCCGCCTCGAGGCCGGCGGCGCGCGCGGCGGCGGCCAGGGCCAACGCCTGGGGACGCCCGCCGCCGCGGACGCCGGCCCGGGTCACCACCATGCCGCCAGGGAGGACGGCCCGCCCGCCCACCATCTCCACGAGGCGGCGGGCCGTGGCGAGGTCGGCGACCAGCCACGCCCCCTCGAGGCAGTGCGCGGCGGCCCCTCGCGCGCGGGGTGGGACCGCGATCGCGGAGAGCGCGGACCGAGCTCCCTCCGGGGCGGCCACGGCGCTGTCCACCTCCGCCCGGGGCTCCTCCGTCCCAGAACCGGCGGCGAAGATCTCCTCGCGCACCGCCGAATCGCCGAGAAGGGCCACCGCCGCCCCGAGATCCTCGACCACCCAGGCCCCGAGGTGACCCTCGAGCGCGGCCTCGATCGCCGTCCCGTCGCGGGGATCGAGAACGCGCAGAGAGTTGACGAGACGGACCGCCCCGACCTCGGCTGCCCGCTGTGCCACCGCCCCCTCACCCCCGAGGGCTCCGGCCAGCTGTCCGCGCAGCTCGGCGGCGCGCCGCACGGCAGCGCTGGCCCGCTCCCGCTCCTCGAGGAGGCGCGCCTCGGCCTTGCCCCGAGCCTCGCGCAGGGCGTCGAGGCTCGCGGACAGGTCGCTGCTCTCCGTCAGCGCCCGGCGGAGCTCGGCGGCGACGGCCGCATGGCGATCGCGCGCCGGTCCCAGGGCCGCGTCGAGCCCGGAGCAGCGCCTCTCGGCCGCCGCCTGCTGCGCGTCCGCCGCGCTCAGAAGCCGGTCGGCGGCCTCCCGGTCAGCGGCACGCTGGCGCGCAGCTCCCTCGGCCTGGGCCGCCTCCGCGGTGCCGGCCGCGGCCGCCCTCTCGGCGTGGGCCACGGCGGCCGCCGCTTCTCCGAGCTCCTGGTCCCGCAGGGCGACCCCCGCCTCCAGCTCGGCGGCCTCAGCCTCCAGAGCGCTCAGCTCCTCGGAGGCGCCGTCGGCCCTGTCGAGGCCGGCCAGGGCTGCCTCCACCGCCTCGACCTCGGCGAGGGCGGAGCCAAGCTGGACGCAGGCGTCGGCTCGGTGCAGGACGGCGCCGCGCGCCCGCTCGGCGAAGCGGCGCGACTCCCCAAGGGACCTCTCCGAAGCCATCCGGGCGGCCTCGAGGAGGTCGGCGGAGCGCCGTTCCCGATCCCGCGCCGCCTCCAGCTGGAGCCGCCCCTCCTCGACCCGGCGAGCGAATGCCTCCTCCGCCTCCCTCGAGCCCTCGAGGCGGCGCTCCGCGGCCTCCAGCCGGCGCCGCGCCTGCCGGGCCCGGGCCCGGGCCGCCCGCCACTCCTCGCGGGCCAGGCTGCCGCGCAGCTCGGCCAGCCGATCGGAGAGCGCGCGCAGCTCGAGGGCCGCTCCCAGCTCCGCGGCGAGGGCGGCGAGGCGCGGCTCGGCTTCCCCGAGGCGCTCGGCGAGGCGGAGCACGACGGCGTCGACCTGCTCCAGGCGGCGCATGGCGTCGTCGCCGGCGCTGCGCACGCTGCGGACCCCGGCGGCCTGCTCGACGAGGGCCCGGCGCTGCCGGGGGCTGGCCTCGATGATGGCCTCGATGTCCTGCTGGGCCACGACCGCATAGCCGTGCTGGGTCAGCCCGGTCCCGCTGAGAAGGCGCTCCAGGTCGCGGAGGCGGACCCGCTGCCCATTGAGCCGGTATTCGATGTCGCCGTCCCGGACGACACGGCGGCTCAATCCCACCTCAGCATCGTCGACCGGCAACCGGCCGTCCTCGTTGTCGATGACGAGCTCGACGTCCGCGAACCCCATCCGGCCCCGGCCCTGGCCGCCGGCGAAGATCATCTCGTCGAGCCGGCTTCCCCGAAGCTCGCGGGCGCTGGTCTCGCCGAGCGCCCAGCGAATGGCGTCGACGAGGTTGCTCTTGCCACTCCCGTTGGCTCCCACGATGCCGGTGATCCCCGGCTCGAACTGCACAACGGTGCGATCGGCAAAGGTCTTGAACCCGTTGAGGACGACCCGTCGCAGTCTCATCCGCAGGATTCTCCCCGCCGGTCGCCTACGGCGTCAACATGTTGGGGCGGATCCGCCTCCGACCACAACATGTCGTCGTGAGTGGCACGCCCGCGGGCCTCATCCTGCCGGGGGGCTCCCGGCCTGCGGCGGGCGCCGCCCCCGGCCCCCGCGATGCCCGCGCCGAGTGCGCCGGCGTGAGGTGGAGGCCGGGCGCTCGGTGGCAACAGGCAGATCGGCCTCCGTCCTCCGGCCGAGAAGCGCCTCCGCGGCCGCTCGGATGGCGGCGAAGAGGCCGCGGGAAGCCCCGCCACCCCCGTCTCCGGATGCGGGGTGGGCGGCCACCGGCGGGCGCTCCGGGGTCACCACCCGGCGATCCGCGGCGACCTCGGTCACGCGGCGGCGGACCCGCGCCGGCTGAGCGGGCTCGGCAGCCGCCTCGGTCACCCGGCGGCGCACTCGGGCGGGCTCCCCGGCGCCTCCCCCCGCCTTTTCTGGAGCTGGCCCGGCGGGGCTGATTCGGGCCAGCGCCATCTCCGCCGCCGCCTGCTCCGCAGCCTGCTTCGTCGATCCCCGACCCTCGCCGAGAGCCTTCCCCCCGACCATCGCCTCGGCGCGATACTCGCGGCGGTGGCCCGGCCCCCCCAAGGAGACGACGCGGTACGACGGGGTGGCGCCGAGGCGAACCTGGGCCACCTCCTGCAGCTTCCCCTTGTGATTCTGGTCGCTCCACTCGGCCAGGTCTCCGATGCTCTGGAGGAAGACGCGGGTCGCCACCCGGTACCCCTGGTCGAGGAAGATGGCCCCGATCATCGCCTCGAAGGAGTTGGCGAGAAGGGAGGGGAGCTGCCGCCCGCCGGTCTTGGCCTGCCCTTTGCCGAGGAGCAGGGTCTCGCCGAGGCCGAGGCGCTCCGCCAGCTTGGCGAGGGTCAGGGTGTTGACCAGGGCAGCGCGGAGCTGGGTCAGCTGGCCCTCGTCGTACCCGGGAAAGCGGCGGAACAGGTACTCGCCCACGATCAGCTCGAGCACGGCGTCGCCGAGATACTCGAGGCGCTCGTTGTCACGGCCCGGGCCGCTCGGCTCGCCGCGCTCGTTGTTCCAGGAAGCGTGAGTCATCGCCTCGCGGAGCAGCTCGGGGCGCCGGAAGCCGATCTGAAGGCGCTTGGCGAGCGTGTCCAGGCGCACCTGCTCCTCCCCGGGGAGCTCCGCGGCGGGGGCGCGCTCAGGAGGAGCCGGAGCCGGGGCCTCGGGAACCGCTTCGCGCTCCGCGGCCGCCGGGGCGCGGCGGCGGCCCGCCGCCCGGCGCCGGGGCGGGGCGGCGGGGGCCGCCACCTCCGATGCGAGCACGGAGGGGACGGGCGTCGCGGCCTCGGTGACGGCCTCTGGCAGCGACCCTGGCGCCGGAGCCGTGGCGCTGGCCGGCGCCGCGGAGACCGGAGCGGCGCCAGCCGCAGCGCTGGAGCGCCGGCGCGATGGCCGGCGCTTCCGGCGGGCCGGCGCCGGGGCCTCAGCGGGGCTCGCCACCGGGGCGGCGCCGGCCGCTTCCGCCAAGGCGGGCATCAACTCGGCGATCGTCGCCGGGTCCGGAGGAACCGGGGGTGGGGCTGGCGGGCCGACTAGCTCGTCGCTCCGCTCTTCTCCTGGATGTAATCCCAGGCCTGGCCGACCGTCGTGATCTTCTCGGCGTCCTCGTCGCTGATCTCCATCTGGTACTCCTCCTCGAAGGCCATGATCAGCTCCACGAGATCGAGCGAGTCCGCGTTGAGATCCTCGACGAAGGACGCCTCCGGCGTCACCTGGTCCGGTTCCACGCCGAGCTGATCGGCCACGATCGTCTTGAACCGGTCGAACGTCACGTCTGGCATCGCGTGTGGGTCCTCTTCTGTCGTCGGCCTGGGCACTCGCGTCGCTGGCCGCGTCTGGTCGGGGGGAAACGATACCGTCGCGAGGCCGGAAAGCGTACGGTCCCGAGGCTCCGTCCATAAAACTGGCCGGGAACTCGGACTTCTCCACGGGGGTCGGGAGCCCGGTCGTCGCCAGCGGAGCGTTGGGCGGCGAGGCGACGGTTGCAGCGGGGCGGGGGCGCCCCGGCGAGCGGCGCCGGCGGCGAGGCTCCGCGGGAGCCTCGGTCCCGGTGTGCTCGGAAAGGTCTTCGGGCACGATGTCTCTCGATTGTATGGGCGCCCACGCGGTCAGGCAGCCAAACCGCCATCCACGTGGAGAACAGCTGCGCTGATATACGCCGCCTCGGTGAGGTCGGCGCTCCAGGCGACCGCCCGCACGCCGAGCTCACGGCAGGCCGCGGCGGTCTCGTCGCGCGCCTCGGGGCGGCTGGTGGCGGTGAGGAGGAGGTCGGCTCCGGCCTCGGCCAGCGCCAGGCAGGTGGCCCGTCCGATGCCTCGGGAGCCTCCGGTGACAAGGGCCACCCGACCGGCGAGGGGCCGTTCAGTCACGCCACGATCCCGCCTCGGCGCCGAGCCGCTCGGCGAGGTTCGCGACGTCCGTCAGGCTGCCGACGCTCATCGTGAACACCCCGGGCGCGATGCGACGGGCGAGCCCGGTGAGGACGCTGCCGGGACCGATCTCCACGATGGTGTCGGCACCGAGGGCGATCATCCGCTCCACTGATTCGGTCCAATGCACCGCCGAGGCCAGCTGGCGCCGCAGCCTCTCCCGGATCTCCCCGGCCTCGCGCACCGCGGCGGCATCGACGTTGGCGACGACCGGGATCCGAGCGTCCCGCAGCGGGACGGCGTCGAGCAGGGTGGCGAAGGCGGGGGCGGCCTCCTCCATGAGCGGGGAGTGGAAGGCGCCGCTCACCCGGAGCGGCAGGACGCGGCGCGCTCCCGCTTCGGCGGCCGCACTCGAGGCGGCGGCGACGGCCGCGGTGGCCCCGCTGATCACCACCTGCCCGGGGGCATTGAGGTTGGCCACGACGACGACCCCTCCGGTGGCGGCGCAGATGGCAGCGACGCGCTCCGCGTCGAGGCCGAGGACAGCGGCCATCGTCCCCTCGTGCATGGCCGCCATCAGGCGCCCGCGGTCGACACTGAGGCGCAGCGCGTCCTCGGGATCCAGGGCCCCGGCCGCGGCGCAGGCGGTGAGCTCCCCCACCGAATGCCCCGCCACGGCCACGATCTCAAGCTCGCCGGGGAGCGCTGCGGCGAGCACCAGCTCGGTGAACACGAGCGCCGGCTGGGCCACCTCGGTGGGCCGCAGCTCCTCGTCGGTGCCGGCGAGACGGGCGGCCAGATCGACCCCCGCCTCCGCCGCCACGGCGATGAGGCGGCGGCCGAGAGCGGTTGTCTCGAGTTCCGAAGCCATCCCGGCAGCCTGGCTGCCCTGGCCGGGAAAGCAGAGCGCTAGCCGTGCCACGTGCCGGCTCAGTCGGTGCTGATCACCTCGCGGCCGTCGTAGTGGCCGCAGTTGGGACATACCCGGTGTGGCAGCCGCGGCTGCTTGCATTGCGGGCAGGGGTTGAGGGTGGGGAGCTGGAGGGCGTGATGGGAGCGCCGGAAGTCACGGCGCCGGGGCGACACCCGCTGTTTGGGAAGGGGCATGACGTCTCCATCGGAGAGAAGGGGCGCGCCACTCGCTGTCGGGCCGCGCCGAGAGGCTAAAGACTAGCGCACCGACCCCGCCTCGGCGCCGCTCCGCCGCCTTCGCCGGCCGCGAGGCGGCTCTCAGAGCACCGCACCACGCGCAGAGGGCGCGGCCCACCGGGGGTCTCCGCGACGACACGGTCCCCCCGCCGGGCGCCGATGAGGGCCTTGCCCACCGGGGACTCGATGGAGATCCTGCCTCGCCCCGGGTCGACGGCGAAGGGGTCGACGAGGTGGTACTCGATCTCTTGAGAGGCGTCCGCGACGACCACGCGGGAGCCCATCCGGACCACCGCGCTCCGCCCCGTCGCATCCATCTCCCTGGCCTCGCGCAGGATGGCCTCGACCTCAACGATCCGTCCCTCGACCAGTCCGTGCTCCTCCCGGGCTTGGAAGAATGAGCTGCTCTCGGTGAGGTCCGTCTCCGCACGGGCGACGCTCATCTCCGCGGCGACCTCGGTTCGGCGCCGATAGAGGCTGGCCAGCTGAGCCTGGAGGGCCCGCCGCCCCTCGCTGGTGATGACCAGAGGACGATAGACGGCCATGGGATCCACCTCCGCAAAACCCTCACGCCTCGCCTCCCGCCCAGGGCTCTCGAAGGCTCAGCGTCCGGAGCTCAATCGTTATAGCATGACTGTCACCTTAACTCTAGCCGCAGGGCGGCGAGCCTATCCGGAGGGGCCCCCTCGGCGCTGCCTGCCCCGAGGTGCGGCGTGGCGCTCCCGCAGAGCCTGGAGTCCGTTGCGCACCGTCGCGATGTGGTGCGCCAACTGCCCTTCCAGCTCGCCCATCACCCCACGAACATAGTCTTCCGCCTCTCCCATATACCCCTCGGCGCGGGCCACGACGTCGCCGGCGTGAGCCTCGGCATCTCGCACCAGAAGGCCGGCGCGCTCCTCGGCCAAGCGGACCACGGTGTGCTCGGCGATCATCTCCTCGGCCCGGGCCTGAGCGCTCTGCAGGAGCCGCGCCGCCTCCGCCTGGGCCTGCTCGCGAAGCCGGGATGAGTCGTCGGCGATCTGCTCGGCGGTGCGCCGCGCCGTGGCCTCGGCGCGCTCGGAGATGTTGCGGGCGGCCTCCTCGGCCCGGGCCCGGATCCGCTCCGCGTCCGTCGTGGTGGCCGTGAGCACCTCCTCGCGGCGGTCGAGGAGCTCATGGGCACGCACCACCTCGGCCGGGAGGGACGTTCGAATGCGCTCGATGAGGCCGAGAACGTCGGCGTCATTGACGGCCACCGTGGAGGTGAAGGGCACCCGCCGGCCCTCGGCGACCAGCTCCTCGAGGGCGTCGAGAAGGTCCAGGGTGGTGGGCGGCACCTCTCCCCGGGACACGCTCCCGGTCATCCTGACGACCGCAGACGGCGGAGAAGGGCGGCGGCGCTGGCCGGCGGCACGAACTCGCTGATGTCGCCGCCCAGTTGGCAGATCTCCTTCACCATCGACGACGACATGAAGACGTACTGCGTCGAGGTCATGAAGAAGACCGTCTGGATGCCGGGGTCGAGGCGGCGGTTCATGAGCGCCATCTGAAATTCGGACTCGAAATCGCTCATGGCCCGCAGCCCCCGCACGATGGCCCTGGCCCCGACCAACGAGGCGTGCTCGACCGTGAGGCCGTCGAAGCTGTCCACCTGGACCCCCGCGTTCAGCTCGCGCACCGCCTCCCGGATCAGCTCCATCCGCTCGTCACCGGAGAAGAGGGGCGTCTTCGCCGGGTTGCGCAGCACCGACACGACGACCCGGTCGAAGATCGTCGTCGCGCGCGACAGGATGTCCAGATGGCCGTTGGTGATGGGGTCGAAGCTCCCGGGATAGAGGGCGACCCGCGCCGAGACGGCTTGCGGATCCGGCACCTGGGTCATGATCGCTGCGCATCCTCGCTGCGGCGGAAGAACGTGAGGCTGGTGAGGCCGTACCGGGCGGTGCGGACCGCGCAGAGCGGACCGAGGTTGGCGGGCATCTGCCGGTCGCGGTGATGTTCGCACACGACGAGCGGGGCCGCCAGATCGCCGAGGAGTGTCAGAACGGCCAGCACCCGGTCGTCCCGGTAGGGCGCGTCCACGAAGCTGAGCGCCGCCCGGGCCACCTGGGGGGGCCGGCGGCGGAGCCAGGCGGCCGCGTCGGCGCCGACCAGGGTCACCCGATCCTCACAGTGGAGGCGCGTGGCGGTGCCGGCGATGAGGCGCAGCGCCACGCGCTGAGACTCGACGAAGGTGGCTCGTGCCGCGCCGCGGCTCAGCGCCTCGAAGCCTACCGAGCCGGCTCCGGCGAAGAGGTCGACCACCTCCCCCCCGGCGATCTCCGCGCCGAGGATGTTGAAGAGCGCCTCGCGCACCATGGCTCGGGTGGGACGCAGCTCGAGGCCGGCCGGGGTCAGGATACGGCGTCCTCGCCACTCTCCGGCGGTGATGCGCGTCTCCGCGTGCGGGGTGGCCATTCCTAATCCAGGTCAAAGATGGCGCGGTATCCGTGCATCGCCTCGCTGAGGGGGGCGTAGGTCGTGAGCTCGGGATCGCGGTCGAGCCAGGCGATGGCCGCCGTCTTGGCGCGTTGAGCGAGAGCGACGTCGAGGAGGTCAGCGGCCTGCATCTCGGGGAGGCCGTGCTGCCGGAAACCGACGACATCGCCGGGGCCGCGCAGCTTGAGGTCGAGCTCGGCAAGCTCGAATCCGCTCGTGCTGCGCGCCACCGCTTCCAACCTGCTGACCGTCTCCTCCTCCATCCCGCCCTCGAAGAGGAGGCAGTAGGCACGGTGGCCGCCGCGCCCCACTCGACCGCGCAGCTGATGGAGCTGGGCCAGGCCGAAGCGCTCGGCCCCCTCCACGATCATCACCGTCGCGTTGGGAACATCGACGCCCACCTCGACCACCGAGGTGGCCACCAGGAGATCGGCCTCGCCGCGCGCGAAGCGGCCCATCCGCTCCGTCTTCTCGGCGGTGGTCATCCTCCCGTGCAGCAGCTCGACGCGCAGCTCCGGAAAGACCTCCTCGCTGAGCTGGCGGTGCTCTGCGGTCACCGACTTCACGCCCAACTTGTCTGATTCTTCGATGAGCGGGCAGATGACGAAGACCTGCCGGCCGTCACGGACCTGGTCACGCACGAAGGCGTAGGCCTCCTCGCGGCGGTCGGGGGGAACGACCTGGGTCTCGACGGGTGTGCGCCCCGGCGGCATCTGGCGCAGCTCGCTGACGTCGACGTCGCCGTATAGGGTGAGGGCGAGCGAGCGGGGGATCGGCGTCGCCGTCATGGCCAGGAAGTTGGGAACCGCCTGCGCCTTGAGACGCAGCCGCTGCCGCTGGGCCACCCCGAAGCGCTGCTGCTCGTCGACCACGGCGAGGCCGAGTGCCTGGAGAACCACCTCGTCCTCGATGAGGGCGTGGGTGCCGACCACCAGAGGGTCGTGGCCGCCGGCCAGACCGTCGAGGATCTCCCGGCGAGCCCGGGCCGGGGTGGAGCCGAGGAGGAGGCGGGGACTCAGGCCATGGGGGGCGAGCAGGCTCTCCAGGGTGCGGTGGTGCTGCTGGGCGAGGATCTCCGTCGGAGCCATGACCACGCTCTGGTAGCCGGCGCGGGCGGTGAGCAGGACACCCATGGCCGCGACCACCGTCTTGCCGCTCCCCACGTCGCCCTGGAGGAGGCGATTCATCGGCCCCGGCCGCGCCAGGTCGCTCAGCACCTGATGCGCCGCCCGCCGCTGGCCATCGGTGAGACGGAAGGGCAGGCTGGCGACGAAGGCCCGGGCCAGCTCGGCGTCATAGGCAATCACCACTCCGTCGGCGCCGAGCCGGCGACGCCGGGCCCGCTCCGCGGCGAGCTGGAGGAGGAAGAGCTCCTCGAAGGCCAGTCGCTCCCGGGCCAGCCCGGCAGTGCCCTCGTCGTCGGGAAGGTGCACCTGGCGGAGGGCTGCGCTGACCGGCATCAGTCCCGCCGCCTCGCGGACCTCCGGGGGCAGCCGGTCGGGGATCTGATCGGCGACGTTGATCACCTGTCCCACGATCCGGCGCAGGTTGCGGGAGGAGAGTTTCTCAGTCTCCGGGTAGACGGCAGCCAGGCGCCCGACGTGGCGGGGGTCGCCACTCGCGCGCTCCCATACCGGGTTCTGGAACTGGAGCCCGTGGAGGGAGCGCACCACCTTGCCGTGGACGAGGATGGTCATGCCGTCTTTGATCTGACCGACGAGATAAGGTTGGTTGAACCAGATGGCGCCAACCGAGGTCTCGCCCTCCTCGAGCGTCGCCTCGACGAGCGGCATGTGCCGGTTGCGGCTCGTGTACCCCTTGATGGTTCGCACTCTCACCCGCGCCGTTTGCACCTTTCCGAGCACGAGCTCCCGGAGCGGCACCATCTCCCGGCTGTCCTCGTAGCGTCGAGGAAGGTGAAGGAGGAGGTCGGCAACCGTGACGATGCCGAGCCGGGCCATGCGCTTGGCCTCGTCCCTCTTCACCCCGGGGAGATCGGCCACCAGGGTGTCCGGCCAGCATGCCGTGGGCAGCTTGAGGATCCGTCCCATCTCCGGAGCCTCCGCGTCACTCACAGGCGCCATGGTGGCGATTTTCGGCTGCGGTCCGGCCCCGGCGGTGAGGACGGCGGAAGCCTCGCCTACTCCAGGGAGAGGATGTAGGGATAGTGCTCCTGTCCGCCGTGGTGCACCTCGAGCTCCGTGCTCGGGAAAGCCCTGGCGAGGCGATCGGCGAGACTTCTGGCCCGCTCTTCGTCGGTCTGCGCGCCCCAGTAGACGGTGATGAGCTCGGGCGTCCGTTCATGGTTGCGCAGGACAGCTTCGACGACGGCCGGCTCGTCATCGCCGGTCTGGACGATCTCGCCGTCGATGAGCGCCATCACCTCGCCGGAGTGGATCCGGAGGCCGTTGACGGAGCTGTCGCGCACGGCCCGGGTGACCTCGACGGCGCTGACCCGGGAGAGGGCCTCCGTCATCCGCCTGCTGTTGGCCTCAGCATCGGCGGAAGCGTCGAGAGCCAGCATGGCGCTGATCCCCTGGGGCAGGTTGCGCGACGGGGCCACCCGCACCTCGACGCCACCCGCGATGTTGCCCACCTGCTCCGCGGTCATGATCACGTTGCCGTTGTTGGGAAGGATGAGGACGGAGCGGGCGCCCGTGCCGCGCACGGCGGTGAGGAGGTCCTCGATCGAGGGGTTCATGGTCTGGCCGCCCTCCACCACGGCGTCGGCACCGAGGCTCAGAAAGATGTCGCGAAATCCCTCGCCCGGGGCCACCGCGACGACCCCGAACCCCTTCGCGGGCCCGCCTGCCGCAGCCCCGTTGCCGCCGCGGGCGTCAGCCATGGACCTGCGCTCGCGGGTGCCGGTCGCGGGGAAGCGGCCGGCCGGCCCGCTGAGCGACGCTGCGGCGTCACCCGCTTCCGGCCCGGCCTGCGTCCCCGCCGCCCCCCCGGCCTCGCCCTCCGCGCCGGGGACGGCGCCGGGGGATGGGGCCTCCGCCTCCGGCTTCGCATCTTCTGGTCGCGGCTCAGCGGCCTGCCCAAATTCCGGGCCGGCCTCCTCGGGCAGCGATCCACCCGGCTCCGCCGACACGAGGCTCTCGGCGCGATCCGCTCTCTCCAGGATCTCGTGATGCTGGGCGGTCATGTCCTCCACCTTCAGTTGAGAGAGCCGGCCCCGCTGCGAGGCGGCGGCGATGAGCTCGGCCGGGTCCTGGGTGTGGATGTGGATCCGGACCAAGTCGCTGTCGCCCACCACGAGGCTCGATTCCCCTTGCCCGCCCAGCTCGTCGCGGATCTGGTCGAGGTCGAGCCCCGGGCCGGCGATCACGAACTCGGTGCAGTACCCCCACCCCCCCTCGCGCCGGGCCACCGCCGCGGCTCCCCGGCGCCGCCTCGGCTTGCCGGCCGTCGCCGGGATGGCATCGGGCGCCCTGCCGGCCTCCGGCGAACGCAGCCGAGGTTCTCCCAGCGGGCGCCGCTCAGTCTCATGCTGGTCGGCACTGTCAGCGTCGGCGATGGCACGAGCCAGGCCCTCGAGGATGACGGCGAGGCCGAAGCCGCCCGCGTCGACCACCCCCGCGTCGTGCAGCACCGAGAGCTGATCGATGGTGCGCTCCACCGCGGCGTGTGCCTCGCGGACGGTGTCGTCGAGCACGGAGCGGATGTCCTGTGACGCCGCCGCCGAACGCTGAGCGGCCTCCGCCGCCTCCCGCACGACGGTGAGGATGGTGCCCTCCGTGGGGCGCATCACCGCCTTGTAGGCCACCCGAGCCCCCTCGGCGAGCGACCCGGCGACACCCTTGGCATCGACGTGCTCGTGGTCGCCGAGGCCTTGCGCGAAGCCGCGGAAGATCTGCGACAGGATGACCCCGCTGTTGCCGCGCGCCCCCATCAGCGATCCGTGCGCCGCGGCACGCATGACCGAGCTCACCGACCCCGGAAGGGGGGCCGCCTGAGCGTCCTCGACAGCGGATCGAAGGGTGAGGTACATGTTGGAGCCGGTGTCCCCATCCGGGACCGGGAAGACATTGAGCTCATTGACCTGCTCCTGGTTGGCCTGCAACCAGGCGAGCGCGCTGCGCAGGCCGAGAAGGAGGGCCCTGCCGTCGATCTCCCGCAGGGGCTGGCGAGAAAGGGCAGCACCCGCACGCTCAGCGGTCATCGGTCTCTGTCATGCGGGCCTCAGCGCTCATCGCCATCCTCGAGATGGATTCCCTGCACGTTGACGTTGACGGCCAGCACCGCGATACCGAGCGTCTTCTCCAGCTCGTACTTCACGGCGCTCATGAGGTTGTGCGCGACCTCGCTGATGCGCGTCCCGTACTGGGCGATGATGTACAGCTCGATGACGAGGCCTCCCTCGCGCACCGCCACCTCAACGCCGCGGTGGACGGTGTCCCGGCTGAGCCGCTCGGCGATGCCATCACGCAGACCACGCGCCGCCATGCCCACGACGCCGTAGCACTCGTTGGCAACGTGGTAGACGATCGACGCCACGACCCGCGGCGAGACCTCGATGGTGCCCAGACCTCCCCTCCGGGCCAGCGGCGACGCCTGTCTCTCTTTGGCGCTCATCGGGTGACTCTTCCGACTCGAACCGGAGCTCTCACGCCGGGATGGCTTCCCGCTTCGCCATTGTGCGGATGGGGCGCTCCGCCGGTCCAGGCCCGCCGTCGGCGCGGCGCTCCTCCCGGCCCCCTCCGCTCCGGCACTGGCAATGAAGGGTGATTCCGATACTGTGCTATTCTCCCTGCCGAGCCGCCCGCCATGCGACGGCGCGCGGATTGAGAAGTATGCGCCAAGAGTGGCCCTGCGGTCCCCGGCGCCGAGGTTGAACGCTTCCAGCCATGTCCCAGCGCTGTCATCGGTGCGGCAAGGGCCCCATGTCGGGCAACAACGTGAGCCACTCGAAGGTCCGCACGCGCCGGCGCTTCATGCCCAACCTGCAACCGGCCCGCGTCCTGCAGGAGGGCCGCTTGGTGCGGGTGACCCTCTGCACCCGCTGCCTCAGGACCGCCACCAAGGCTCCCCACTAGCCCCCCATGGCGCTCCGCTGGGACTCCGTCGTCGTCGATTGCGCCGATGCCGTCCGGGTGGCCGAGTTCTGGGGCGAGGCGCTGGGACTGCCGGTCCAGGGCCCGAGCGGGGAAGAGCCGCCGGTGTGGTGGCTCGTGCCCGGTGGCGATTGCCCCGCGCTTCTCTTCCTCCGGGTTCCCGAGCCCAAGTCCGTCAAGAACCGCCTGCACCTCGACCTCCGCCCGGACGACCAGGGGCTCGAGGTGGCGCGGCTGGAGGGCCTCGGAGCCCGGCGCGTCGACATCGGCCAGGGCAAGGTCCGCTGGGTGGTGATGGCCGACCCTGAGGGCAACGAATTCTGCGTGCTCGCCGCTCGGAGCGCCTGAAGGCCGGCGTCAGCGGCGGGAGCGGGCCGGCGCCGGTGGGCTGAGGGTCCCGTCCTCCCGGAGATGCCGGCGCGGCTCGAGGGCGGCGCGCAGCTGTCCGCAGGCGGCCTCGGCGTCAGCCCCCCGCGTGTCGCGCACGGTGACCGTGGTTCCGGCCTCGACCAGGCGACGGAGGAAGGCCCGCGCCACCCGGGCCGGCGGCGGCCCCCAGGGGCTCCCCGCGATGCGGTTCATGGGAATGACGTTGACGTGCGCCCGCAGGGTCGCCGCGATCCGGGCCAGCTCCGCCGCCTGCTCTGCGGCGTCGTTCACCCCCCCGATCAGGCACCACTCCAGGGTCAGCCTCCGCCCGGTGGATCCGGCGTATCGCCCGGCGGCGGGGAGCAGTCGGCCGAGGGGATATGCCCGGTTGATGGGCACCAGCCGGTCCCTGAGCTCGTCGGTGGCGGCGTGTAGGGACAAGGCGAGGTTCACCGGCCGGGCCTCCGCCGCGAGCCGTTCGATGCCGGGCGCCACGCCGCTCGTCGAGACGGTGATGCGGCGCGGGCTGATGCCCGCCGATTCGTGCAGGATGCGCAGAGAAGCCGCGGTGCTGGTGTAGGCGTGGAGTGGCTCCCCCATCCCCATGTACACGACGTGGGTCACGGGCCCGAGCCCGGCGCCGTGCAGAGCGCCGGCCGCCGCCCGGACCTGGTCGACGATCTCCGCGGCGGTGCAGCTGCGGCGCAGCCCCAGCATCCCCGTCGCGCAGAAGGGACAGCCCACCGCGCAACCCACCTGCGTCGATACGCAGACCGTCGCCCGCCGCCGGCTCGCACCCAGCGCCGGCGTCTCCATGGCCACGGTCTCCACCGTCTCGCCGCCGTCGAGCCCGCAGAGGAGCTTGATGGTCCGGCCCGCGTCGGCGACCGTCAGCGACGGCACCGTCAGCGTGGAGAAGCGAAGACGCCCGTCGAGCTGTTCGCGAAGGCCAGGGGACAGCTGACGGATGTCGGAGAAGGAGCGCAGATACGGCTGCCAGACGGCCTTCTCGAGCTGGCGCGACCGCCACGCGGGCTGGCCGAGCGACGCCAGCAGAGAGGTGATCTCGGCACCCCTCAGCAAGCTCAGCGCAGGGCGAGAATCGGCGTTCGCGGCGGCTGGCCGGTGGGCCGCTTCAGCCGAGGGGGTCATGGAACCGCCGCTGCTACGAAGGCCGGCCGATCAGCTCGAGGAACTCGCTCCTCGTCTTGGGATCGGTGCGGAAGACACCGGTGAGGTGCGAGGTCACCGTCTTGCTGTTCTGCTTCTGCACCCCCCGCATCATCATGCAGAGGTGATAGGCCTCGATGACCACGGCGACCCCGTAGGGGTCGAGGGCGCGATCCAGCGCCTCGGCGATCTGGGTGGTGAGGCGCTCCTGGACCTGGAGGCGCCGGGCGAAGATGTCGACGACGCGGGGGAGCTTGCTGAGCCCGACGATGCGTCCGCGCGGCATGTAGGCGATGTGCGCCCGGCCGTAGAAGGGCAGGAGGTGGTGCTCGCAGAGGCTGTAGATCTCCACGTCCTTGACCACCACCATCTCTTCATACGCTTCGGAGTAGACGGCCCCGCTGATCACCTCCTCGACATCCTGGCTATACCCCTGGGTCAGGAAGCGCAGGCTGTCAGCAACCCGTGTGGGGGTGCGCAGGAGCGCCTCGCGCTTCGGATCCTCACCAAGCTCGACGAGGAGGTCGCGGATGAGCTCGCTGATGGGGTCGGTGGGTAGCGGTCTCGGCCCGGGTTGGGTGCTCATCGTCCTGAACTATGCCACTCCGTCTCCGAGCCTCCGCCCGCGGCCGGCGGTCGCGGGCTGCAGGCAGAGCGGCGCTGCCGCCATACCTCCGCCCGGAGGGGCTCCGCGCGGTCGCCGTCCCTGACGGCGCCTTCGGGCCTGGGGCGAGAGCCTGGCCAGCCTGTCGCACGGTGGTCGCGCCCGCCAGTCACGTGCTTGGAGCCGACGGGAGTGCCCCCTCAGTTGTTCACCAGCGCAGGGCGAACGCCGCCCGAGTTTGGCCTGACAACACCCGAGCCACGGCGCGAACTCGGCGCAGACGTGGGGGCCGCACCGGAACCGGTCGATGGTGCCGAGGAGGGGACTCGAACCCCTACAAGCTTGCGCTCACCAGCCCCTCAAGCTGACGTGTCTACCAATTCCACCACCTCGGCGGGGGCCTCCCAGTCTAGCAGTGGTCGGCGCCGGCTCCTTTGCCGAGGTGGGGCTGGCCGGGCCGCAACTGCCCAGGCCCATCTTCAAGAGGACTGTGGACGGTGGGCCCTGGCCCGTTGAAGTGGTCGGCCGTATCGCCGATGATGGTGCTATTCGATGAGAGCCGATCGTCCGTCGCCCGCGCGGCCTGACCTCCGTGAGCGGCTCCTGGGGCGCCTGCTCCGCCTGTCCAACCCGCTCGCACGCCGGATGATTTGGGCGGGGATGCCAACCGGCGCGCCGAATATCCTCCTGACAGTGCGCGGCCGGCGCTCCGGAAAGCTCCGCACCCTACCGGTGGGCGTCCTCGAGCTGGACGGACGGTGGTGGTCGCCGACCTCGAGCTCAAGTACCCGAGCGCCGCGGCCTGTCTGGCCGACAACCTGCCGGCGCTGACGGTCCACCTGGACTACCCCCTCCACCTCCAAGCCAGGTTGCGCAGCACCAACCTGCTGGAGCGATCCTTGGAGGAAGTTGGCCGGCGGGCCAAGGTGATCGGCCGCTTCCCCGGAGAGACGAGCTGCCTCAGCCTCTGTTGGGCCGTCCTCGATCTCGTCATCAGCGGCGCCCGCGGCCTCGGCCTCACCGACCTCGACCGCCAGCTGCTCGCCCCCCGATCAGCAGCCCAGGAGGACTTGACCGCTCAGGAGCTTACCGCCTAAACTGACCAAAACAAGCGCGTGGCTAGCCGCTCGCTTTTACAGCAGAGCAGGGACGCGACCTTCGCTTGCAACCGGTTGTCTGATTGACAACCGCTTTTGCACAGTCCCAACTCCAGTTATACGCTGCGGACCCTACGCGCGTAACGGTCCGTGGATCGACATGCGCCACCTCAACCCCGTTTTCTCGAGCCCAGCGGTACCAAGAGGGCGCCCTCTCCTCCTACTCAACGGCCTCGAACGGCCCGCCTTCCTCGTGCTACGGCTTCGCCTTGCGTATCTCCTCAGTTTGAACTCGGAACCCGCGAGCGAGTATCCGCCCCTAACAGAAAAGAGATATCCGGCAGCGACCTACTCTTCCACCCCGTTGCCAGGGCAGTACCATCGGCGCAGGTGGGCTTAACTGCTGTGTTCGGGATGGGAACAGGTGTTTCCCCACCGCTATGGCCACCGGATATCTCCTCTCTCGCGAATACAAGCCTGCGCTGAGCCGTCACCCGGCTCCGGATCCAAATTTGTCAGGTCGAACATCGGCGCACCGGTGATCGAAGGACCACCGGTCCTGCGCTGAAGAGTGGGATAGGAGGTCAAGCCCTCGACCGATTAGTACCGCTCAGCTCAAAGGATTGCTCCTCTTACACCTGCGGCCTATCAACCAGCTAGTCTTGCTGGGGTCTTACCCGGTTAATCCGGTGGGAGATCTTATCTTGGGGTGGGCTTCGCACTTAGATGCTTTCAGCGCTTATCCCATCCGGACATAGCTACCCGGCGGTGCTCTTGGCAGAACAACCGGTGCACCAGCGGTCCGTCCGACCCGGTCCTCTCGTACTAAGGTCAGCTTCCCTCAAATCTCCTGCGCCCACAGCGGATACGATCCGAACTGTCTCACGACGTTCTAAACCCAGCTCGCGTACCGCTTTAATGGGCGAACAGCCCAACCCTTGGGACATACTCCAGCCCCAGGATGCGACGAGCCGACATCGAGGTGCCAAACCTTGCCGTCGATGTGAACTCTTGGGCAAGATCAGCCTGTTATCCCCGGGGTAGCTTTTATCCGTTGAGCGACGGCCTTTCCATTCAGAGCCGTCGGATCACTATGCCCGACTTTCGTCCCTGTTCGGCTTGTAGGCCTCACAGTCAAGCTCCCTTGTGCCATTGCACTCTCGCGGCCTGATTTCCATCCAGGCTGAGGGAACCTTTGGGCGCCTCCGTTACCTTTTGGGAGGCGACCGCCCCAGTCAAACTACCCGCCTGCCACGGTCCCAGAACCGGATAACGGTCCCGGTTAGAAATAAAGTCTAGCAAAGCTGGTATTCCAAGGTTGACTCCACGCAACCTAGCGGCCGCGCTTCACAGTCTCCCAGCTATCCTCTATATGCTAAACCCCATTTCAGTGGCGGGTTGTAGTAAAGCTCCACGGGGTCTTTCCGTCCTGCTGCGGGTAACCTGTATCTTCACAGGTACTTCAGTTTCGCCGAGTACGTGGCCGAGACAGCGCCCATCTCGTTACGCCATTCGTGCGGGTCGGAACTTCGTGCTCTTCCACCATTACTGGTGGCACTGACTATAACTTTGGCTTCCACTTCGTCCGAGAAGATGCGCCTGTGTGAATCGCCTCTTGCCTGATGGATTCATGTGCATTGCGAGCATGACGATCTCGCGGAATCCTGTTGGTATGAGGTGCATACCTCGAGAGACGAGGTCACACACGGCTGCGAACCGCTCGAAATCATCCTTCTTACTCGATCGCAGCGGGTATACCCGAAAGTGAGGGATCACCCTCAGCTGAAGGCTTCGGATGTCCCGGATCTCGAACTTCACCGTTCGATCGCTCCGGTCGGGGCGGACGCTGCCGCATCCGAAGTAGTCGAGCATTTCGCACAACACCTCGGCGCGGTCATTGTTCTGGCTCACCGAAAAGCTCGGCCTTACCTCCCAACCACCTCGCATTTTCACGCGCGGTGAGAAGGACACGGTGAAGCAGCCTTCGCCGTCCACATACCCGGAGATGTAAGAAGGCAAATCCAGTGGGAAACCACCGGCGTCTTGGCTGACCGCTAGATTGTACACGAACAGATGTACGTCGGTCAACCCTTGGCTCGATGCCTCAGTCGATACGGGGTCAACCCCCTCCAGAATGGGAGGTGACTTCCCTCGGTATGACCCCTGGCAGCCGCACGCCACCAGTAGGGCTTCACCGATATTAGCCGGTACGGGCTCGTATTCACTTACCCGACAAGGAATTTCGCTACCTTAGGACCGTTATAGTTACGGCCGCCGTTTACCGGGGCTTCATTTCAGAGCTTGCACCCCTCCACTTAACCTTCCGGCACCGGGCAGGCGTCAGCCCCTATACATCAGCTTGCGCTTTAGCAGAGACCTGTGTTTTTAGTAAACAGTCGGACGGGCCCATTCTCTGCGGCCCTCGTCAGCTCACGGCGCGAAGCCGATCACCGTCAAGGGCTCCCCTTCTCCCGAAGTTACGGGGAAATTTTGCCGAGTTCCTTAGCCACGTTTCCCTCGATCGCCTTGGAATCCTCTTCCCACCTACCTGTGTCGGTTTGCGGTACGGGCGCCTAGACCAGCAGTACGGGCTTTTCTTGGAGGCATGGAATTGGCCCCATCAGCACTAAGTGCCTTGGCAACCGTCTCAGAGTTGCCACCGACTTTCATCGATGGCCTCCTACCTGGCTGCGTCGGGGACGACCATCGCCCCGTAAGGCCTATCCTTCCCCGTCCCCCGCTGCCTTGAATTGTCTTTGGCGGTGTTGGAATGTTGACCAACTGTCCATCGCCTACGCCTTTCGGCCTCGGCTTAGGTCCCGACTGACCCTGGGACGAGTAACGTTGCCCAGGAAACCTTAGGTTTACGGCGAACACGTTTCTCACGCGTTTCTCGCTACTTGTGCCGGCATTCGCACTTCTGCGCGCTCCACCCGTCCTTACGGTCGAGCTTCCCTGCACGCAGAACGCTCCTCTACCACGGCCCTCCCAGAAGGAGGACCATCCACGGCTTCGGTTGCAAGCTTGAGCCCCGATCATTGTCGGCGCCACGACATTCGACCAGTGAGCTATTACGCACTCTTTGAATGGTGGCTGCTTCTAAGCCAACATCCTGGTTGTCTGGACATCGTGACATCCTTTACCACTTAGCTTGCGATGAGGGACCTTAGCCGGTGGTCTGGGCTGTTTCCCTTTCGACGATGAAGCTTAGCCCCCACCGTCTCACTGCCGCCCGATGATCTGCCGCCATTCGGAGTTTGATTGGGTTTGGTAACGAGGTGATCGCCCCTAGCCCATTCAGTGCTCTACCGACGGCAGACCCTATGACGACGCTGCACCTAAATGCATTTCGAGGAGAACCAGCTATATCCGAGTTCGATTGGCATTTCACCGCTATCCACAGTTCATCCGCCGCGTTTTCAACCGGGGTCGGTTCGGGCCTCCACGCGGTTTTACCCGCGCTTCACCCTGACCATGGATAGGTCACTCGGTTTCGGGTCTACTCGATGCGACTACCGCCACCTTGCGGTGGCCACGCCCTATTCAGAACTCGCTTTCGCTACGGCTCCGGGTGTCAACCCCTTAACCTCGCCACACCGAAGTAACTCGCCGGCTCATTCTACAAAAGGCACGCAATCAGGCATTCCCCAAACGGGGCATAGCCCTCTCACGGTTTGTAAGCGCACGGTTTCAGGAACTTTTGACTCCCCTTCCGGGGTGCTTTTCACCTTTCCCTCACGGTACTAGTACACTATCGGTCACCAAGGGTGTTTAGCCTTAGACGATGGTCCGCCCAGATTCCCACAGAATTCCACGTGTTCCGTGGTACTTGGGAACACTTCCAGGAGGTCGCTCATCTTTCGCCTACAGGGCTCTCACCTTCTGCGGCCGGCTGTTCCAAAACCGTTCGACTAGACGACGACTTGGTAACTCCTGTGCTCCACGGCAGCGAAGCATGAAGGTCCCACGACCCCGAGACGGAAAGGCCTGCCGGCTATCACGCCGTCTCGGTTTAGGCTCGCCCCTTTTCGCTCGCCACTACTCAGGGGATGATATCTCTTCCTCCGGGTACTGAGATGTTTCAGTTCCCCGGGTGCCCTCTACCCGACCTATGTGTTCAGCCGGGAGTGCCTGGACATGACTCCAGGCGGGTTGCCCCATTCGGAAATCCTCGGATTAAAACTCGCTAGCAGCTACCCGAGGCTTATCGCAGCAACGCTACGTCCTTCTTCGGCCCTTGGTGCCAAGGCATCCACCGCACGCCCTTAGCAGCTTGACCTTCCTATCAACACTCTCCAGCGCCTCACCGCGGCCGCGGCCGGGTGAGAGGAAGGGTCCGCTTCCGACCTCCCGGCCGGAGCGGCGTCGCGCTCAATGTTCGCCTGACAAATTAAAGAGGATCCGCCTTGCCTCGCCGCAGGACACGGCGGGCAAGATTCGCAGACTTGTATTCGCGATGTGAAGGTGCAGGGTCCCACGGCGTCGCCGCCGCAGGCTCGGGCGTCCCCGGGGGCACCGTGCGCGTGGAGACGGGGAGACTCGAACTCCCGACCCCCTGCGTGCAAAGCAGGTGCTCTCCCAGCTGAGCTACGTCCCCGGCGCGTGGGCCTTTGTGGACTCGAACCACAGACCTCACGGTTATCAGCCGTGCGCTCTTACCACCTGAGCTAAAGGCCCGTGCTCGCGCTCGGCGCGGCAGCCGCCGTCTTCGGTATTCCCGAAGCGCCGGCGCGGCCACTCGAACCCGCGCTTTGGCCTTTGGCCTTCGACTCCGCTTCGCCTCGATTCAAGCCGGCGCCGGAAGGCGGGGTGACGCGAGCGCCGCCGGGGGGCGCGGCTCAACCTCGAAGCCCGGCGCCGAAGCACCGGGCCCCTTGACCTCTGAAGTAGTGGAGCGACTCCCGCAGAAGGCGCCGCAGCGCCTCGCGGATTGGTGGACACCGTGCCACCGATTGCGGCAGATTCCCACTGCCCCCTGGCCGGCCTTCCCGAGATGTCGCCACCTCGGCTCGCCCGCAAGTTGCCGTTACTCTTCGCGAACCAATAGAAATCAGCACGCTACTCTTGGCGGCCCCTGACGGGCGTTGCTGCACGACCTGAGTTGACTGACCGGGATCGGGCCGCAGCCCAAAACCCAGGTCACTCCCTAAAAGGAGGTGATCCAGCCGCACCTTCCGGTACGGCTACCTTGTTACGACTTCACCCCCCTCACCGGGCACACCTTCGGCACCTCCGTCCCTTGCGGGTTCGGCCAGCGACTTCGGGTGCACCAAACTCGGGTGGTGTGACGGGCGGTGTGTACAAGGCCCGGGAACATATTCACCGCAGTATGCTGACCTGCGGTTACTAGCAACTCCGACTTCATGCAGGCGAGTTGCAGCCTGCAATCCGAACTGAGCCCTGCTTTGAGGGATTGGCTTCACCTCGCGGTGTCGCAGCCCACTGTACAGGGCATTGTAGCATGTGTGTAGCCCCAGGTATAAAGGGCATGATGACTTGACGTCATCCCCACCTTCCTCTGGGTTTCTCCCAGCAGTCTGGCTAGAGAAATCTAACTAGCCACAGGGGTTGCGCTCGTTGCGGGACTTAACCCAACACCTCACGGCACGAGCTGACGACAGCCATGCACCACCTGTGCATCCACCTTTCGGGGGCCGTGTTTCCACGGCTTTCGAATGCATGTCAAACCTGGGTAAGGTTCTTCGGGTTGCATCGAATTAAACCACATGCTCCGCTGCTTGTGCGGGCCCCCGTCAATTCCTTTGAGTTTTAACCTTGCGGCCGTACTCCCCAGGCGGTGTACTTAACGCGTTAGCTACGGCACTGAGCGCGTCAATACGCCCAACACCTAGTACACATCGTTTAGGGCGTGGACTACCGGGGTATCTAATCCCGTTCGCTCCCCACGCTTTCGCGCTACAGCGTCAGTTGCGAGCCAGAAGGCCGCCTTCGCCACTGGTGTTCCTCCCGATATCTACGCATTTCACTACTACACCGGGAATTCCACCTTCCTCTCTCGTACTCCAGCCGACCAGTATTGAAGGCACTTCCAGGGTTGAGCCCTGGAATTTCACCCCCAACTTGGCCGGCCGCCTTAGCGCGCTTTACGCCCAGTAAATCCGGATAACGCTTGCCCCCTACGTATTACCGCGGCTGCTGGCACGTAGTTAGCCGGGGCTTCCTTGGAGGGTACCGTCATTGCGTTCTTCCCCTCCGACAGGGGTTTACAACCCGAGAGTCTTCATCCCCCACGCGGCGTTGCTCCGTCAGGCTTTCGCCCATTGCGGAAGATTCCTAACTGCTGCCTCCCGTAGGAGTCTGGGCCGTGTCTCAGTCCCAGTGTGGCTGATCGTCCTCTCAGACCAGCTACCCATCAGAGCCTTGGTAGGCCGTTACCCCACCAACAAGCTAATAGGCCGCGAGCCCGTCCTCGAACGACTTGCGCCTTTACTCGCGCCGGGATGTCCCAGCGCGACCACATCCGGTATTAATCCTGATTTCTCAGGGCTATCCCGGACTCGAGGGTAGGTTGCTCACGTGTTACTCACCCGTTCGCCGCTAGATGCACGGGCCGAAGCCCGCGCACCGCGCTCGACTTGCATGTTTCATGCACGCCGCCAGCGTTAATCCTGAGCCAGGATCAAACTCTCCGAAGAAACGTTGCTGTACCCGCAAGATGCGGGTCGAATGCGAACGTCGAAGACGAGGGCTGCGGGGGACCCTGAGGTCCCGAAGCCTTCGCGGAAAGTCGTCTCCACTCTTCAATTGTCAAGGAGCCGGTGCCGCGCCGAACGCGCTCAGGGGTTCGGCTGTCGGCAACCCTCCCGAACGAGGCGACGCTCGTCCGGGCAACTTACGGATTGTACCGCGTGGTGGGCTTGCCGTCAACGCGGCGTCCCCCTCCGCGGTGGAGGCGAGGCGTCCGGCGGGACGCGAGCGCGGAGCATAGCAAGAACCGCCCTCGCGAGGACGGTCCGGCGCCGGCCGTGCCCCCGGACGACCCCTACCCATCGGCCGCCGACCGCCAAACCCCGAGCGGATCAGGACGGCGAGGCTGCCTCCCCGAGGGCGCGGCGCCCCGCCAGAGCGCGCGCCAGGGTGAGCTCGTCGGCGTACTGCAGGTCAGCCCCGGCCGGGAGCCCGTGGGCCAATCGGCTGATGCGCACTCCCCTCCCCCCCAACCTCTCCACCAGGTAGTGGGCCGTCGCCTCACCCTCGACGTCGGGGTCGGTGGCCACGACCACCTCGGTGACCTCCCCATCACCCACCCGGCTCTCCAGCTCGGCGATGCGGAGGCGGGAGGGTCCGACCCCCTCGATCGGGGAGAGTGCCCCGCCCAGGACGTGATAGAGGCCGCGGAACTCCCCACTCCGCTCCACGGCGAGCACGTCCAGGGAGTCCTCGACGACGCAGAGGACGGAGCGGTCACGATTGGGGCTGCGGCAGATCACGCAGAGCTCCCCGTCGGCGATGAAGAAGCACTGCCGGCAGGGCCGGACCGCGCTGTGCAGCTCGCTGAGCGCCCCCGCCAGGGCGCTGAGTCGCTGGGGGTCGGTGCCCAGGCAGTGGAAGGCGAGGCGTTGGGCGGTCTTGGGGCCGATGCCGGGCAGCCGCGCGAGCTCCGCGGTGAGCCGCTCGAGGGGCTCGGGGACGATGGACACGCCGGGCTCAGAGGAGTCCGGGGGGGAGGTTGAGCCCGGCCGTGAGCTGCCCCATCTGCTTGGCGGCGAGCTCGCGCGACTGCTCCAGGGCGGCGTTGGCGGCGGCCAGGACGAGGTCACCGATCATCTCGGGACCCTCGCCGAGGGCCTCGGGGTCGATGGTCACGCTCTGGAGCTGCTGATGCCCGTTGGCGACGACGCTCACCGCGCCCCCGCCGGCCGTCCCGGTCACGGTCAGCGCTCCCAGCTCCTCCTGGATCTTGGCCATCCGGGTCTGCATCTGCTGAAGCTGCCGCATCATGTTGGGGTTCTTCATCGCCAGCGAGTGTATTGCGGAGCGCTCATCCGCGCGCTTCGCCCCCCTGCTCGCGAGCGCGATCGACGAGCCGCGTGGCGGTCACCCGGCTGCCCTCGAAGGTGGAGAGCACCTGGTCGGTGAGGTTCGGCCCAATTGGCGCGGTCGCCTCTCGCGCCGCCCCGGCGCCGCTTCCCGAGAGCTCGGCGGCGACGGCTCGGCGGCTTCCGGCGACGGCCTCCACGGACCGCTCCAGGACTGGAACCTTGGCGGGGTTGCGGATCTGCTTGAGGTGGAAGTCGTAGGGCGCGCCGATCACCAGGCGCTCGGCGTCCGCGTCCAGCGGCCGGCAGCCGCGCAGGACCCCTGCGAACACCCGGTCCCGCTGGTTGACGGCGTCGATGAGCGCCGGCCAGGCCCGCTTCCAGGCTTCGACGGAGGTGAGCGGCTCCGCCGGGGGTGCGGCTGGCGCAGAGAGGACGCTGGGAGCGGTCTCGGTTTCCGTCGCCGGCTCCGGAGAGCTCGGGGCCTGCTCGCCCGCCACCTCCGCAGCCACCGCTCCCGGGTCCGCCTGCTTCGGCTCGCCCGACCTCGAGATCCGCTCCTCTCCGGCGATCGGTGCTTGCACCGAGGTCCGGTGCGCCGCCACCGCCGGCCTGCTGGGGGCGGCGGCGCGCTGTCCGGGCGCCGGCGCCCCGCCGCCCGCCCGCCGTTCCAGCTCGGCGACCCGCGCCTCGAGCCGCCGCACCTTCTCCTCCGCGCTCCCGTCGCTCGGGCGGCAGAGCCGGAGGAGGCAGGCTTCCACCTGCAGCCGGGGGTCGACCGGCTGGCGGAGCTCGAGCTCGGCGGCCCCCATCTCCTCCAGCACACGCAGCCAGAAGCCATCGCCGCGGCTGGCGGCGAGCTCCCGGCAGAGCTCCTCCTCGGCGGTGTCGGAGCTCACCTCGGCGCTGAAGCCCACCGCGCGCAGCTCGGCGGAGCGGGCCAGACGGGCGCCCTCACGGAGGAGCTGGCGGGGGTCGGCGCCCGCCGCGAAAGCCGCCGCAGCGCTGCGCAGGGCGGTGGCGGCGTCGCCCCGCCCCAGCGCCCGGAGCAGCTCGGCCACCAGCTCCGGATCGGCGAGCCCCAGGGCCACCCGGCAGGTATCCAGGGTGAGGGGGCGCTCCCCGGTCGCCAGGCACTGGTCGAGGAGCGACAGAGCGTCACGCACGCTGCCCTGCGCGGCGTTGGCGAGGAGGTGGAGCGCGGCGGCCTCGACCTCGGCCGCCTCCCGGGCAGTGATCTCCTGCAGATGACGCTCGATGCGCTCTCCGCCGACCCGCTGGAAGTCGAAGCGCTGAACGCGCGAGCGGACCGTCTCCGGCACCTTGTGCGGTTCCGTCGTGCAGAGGATGAAGAGGACATGTTCCGGCGGCTCCTCGAGGGTCTTGAGGAAGGCGTTCCACGCCTCCGTCGTCAGCATGTGGGCCTCGTCGATGATGTAGACCTTGACCCGCAGCCGTGCCGGCAGGTAGCGCACCCTCTCGCGCAGCTCGCGCATCTCGTCGATGCCCCGGTTGCTCGCCGCGTCGATCTCCAGGACGTCGACTGCCGAGCCGTCGAGGATCTCGGAGCAGGCGGCGCAGTGGTTGCAGGGCTCGCCGTCCAGCGGTTCGAGGCAGTTGACGGCCCGGGCCAGGATGCGCGCCGTCGACGTCTTCCCCGTCCCCCGGATGCCCGCAAAAAGGTAGGCGTGCGCCAGCTGACCCAGGCGCAGCTCGCTGCTCAAGGTGCGGACGATGGGTTCCTGGCCGATGAGGTCGCCGAGGACCGCCGATCGGTACTTCCGGTAGAGCGCGGTCACGCCGCCCGACATTACCGCCCCACGCGGCAGGGCCGCGTGGGGACCCCTCGTTTTCACGGGGGGGCTCGACGTCAGCCCCTCCTTGCGGGGGTGTGCCGGGGGTCTCAAGAGCCGGTGTGGAGGCAGCCCCGCGAAGCGGGGGCGAGGGGGGCCGCGGTGCCCCCCTGTCAGAAGGAGGGGCCCCCACGCAGCCGGCTGAGTGGGGAAGTCGCGCACCCCACGTCGTTGGCACGCCCCCGGCGCTCACCCGCCTCCCGACTCAGACCAGGTTGACCCACGGCACCCCCGGGGGACCGCTGAGCGCTGCTTCCTTCCGGACCTGACGCGGTTCACGGGCCCGGGCTGCGCAGGACCCGGCCCTCAACGTCGATGAGAGCGGAGCAGACCCGGTGGCGCACCCCCTCGGTGGGGAATTCGACCCCGCTGTAGCGGATTGCGGGTACAGGGCACCGCTGGCTCCCCGTCTAGCGCGACCGCCTCCGATGCTACCACCCGTCCTCCCCACGCGAGCCCATCGCCGCGCCGCGCTCAGCGCAGCCGGGCGCTCTCTCTGGCCTCAACGCGCCGGCGCCGGTCGCCGCGGATCTCGATCTCACGAGCCTCGCCGTCCTCCGCCTCCGAGGTGGGTGGCGCCGGCCAGTCGAGAAGCACCCGCGTCCCCTCCCCCTCCCTGCTCTCCACCGCGACGCTCGCCCCGTGGACTTCGGCCAGGCGGCGGGCCAGGGCCAGGCCCATGCCCGCGCCCCCATGGCGCCGGGTCAGCGTGGACTCCGCCTGATAGAAGCGCTCGAAGATGTGGGGAAGGGCGTCCGGCGCGATCCCCGAACCGTGGTCCTCCACGCTGAGCAGGACCCGCCCCTCGCCGCCGCGCCGTGCGCTGACGGCGAGGGCTGTTCCGGTCTCGCTGAATTTGACAGCGTTGTCGAGAATTGCGCGCAGCACCCGGTCGAAGCGAGCCGGATCGGCATGGACGGCGACGTCGGCCGGCACGTCGAGGCACACCTCGTGCCCGAGCCCGTTCCGATAGCCTTCGCCGACCGCCGCCAGCGCCGCCTCGACGGCCGCGCGAACCGGCACGCGACCCGGCTCCAGCGCGAGCTTCTCGTCCTCGAGGAGGGAGAAGTCGAGGATGGTCTCCACCATTTCGTGGAGGTTGCGCGCCGCCACCTGGATGTCCCGGAGCGCGTCCTTCTTGGTCGTCTCCTCCCAGCTGTCCCAGCACATCTGAGCCAGGTCACCGAGGCCGAGGATGGCGGTGAGCGGGGTGCGCAGCTCGTGCTGGACGGTGGCCAGGAACTCATTCTTCAGGGTGTCGAGCTGGCGCAGCCTCTCCACCGTCTGCCTCTCCTGCTCAAAGAGTCGGGCGTTCTCCCGGGCGATGGCGGCGTTGCCGGCGAGCACCGCGACGACGTCCTGCTCCGCTCCGAGGCTGGCGGGGACGGGCGCGACGACCCCCAGCGCGCCCACCACCTCCCCCTGGAGGAACATGGGCACGGCGAGGAGCTGGCGGGCCCCGTCGGCGGAGGTGTCGAGCACCCGCTCGCCGGCGAGGAGCCGGGCCACCGCCTCGGGGCTCGGGGGCGGGGGTTCAGCGCCGCCTGGGCCGGCGGCCGCCGCGCGGACGGCGAGACTCTGACCATCCCGCTCGGCGAGCCAGGCGCCGGCTTCGCCGCCGCCCAGGGCGGCGGCGGTGCGCACCACCTGGAGCTCCAGCTCAGCGGCCCCCAAGGCCGTCCCGGTGAGGGCTCGCGAGACGTCGCTCACCTGGCCCACGGCACGATCCAGCCGTTCGCGGGCCTCCCGGATCTCCCCGACCGAGTCCGCGATCTGCCCTCGCATGCGGTTAACCGAGGTGGCGAGCCGGCCCAGCTCATCGACAGAGCCGACCTCCACCGCCGACTCGTAATCGCCCTCGGCGATCCGCGCCACTCCCTGCTCGAGCCGGCGCAGCGGTCGGTGCACGACCCGCTCCACGAACCAGACGACGGCAATGGCCACGATGATGAGGGCGAGAAGGGAGATGAGGGCGAGGGTCAGCTCGTCGGCAGAGGTGCCAGCGCCGAAATCCTGGAGCGGCGCCTCGACGCCGACCCAGGCGGCGACGCGGGCATCAGGGCCGAGGATGGGCTCGAAGCTCCCCGCCACCTGGGTGCCGCTCGGTCCTGAGTAGATGAGGTGGACGGGGGGTGCGGCCTCGCCGGCGATCGCCGCGGCGATGCTTGTGGGGGTGGCGGTGGAGGATCTCCCGGGCAGGTGCACGAGCCCCTTGGGGGCGGCGGCGAAGATGAGGGCGACCGGATACTGGATCAGCGACTGATAGGCGCCGAGCTGACCCGTGAGGGGGGCCAGATAGCCGACCGCGCCCACCACCGCGCCACCGCTCGACACCGGCACGGCGACGTCGAAGCTCGGCACCCCGGCGACGACCTCCAGCCCGCAGACCGCCCCCGCCCCGGCGGCGAGCGCCGGGTAGCAGGAGCCGGCGCCGGCGAGGGCGTCGGCGAGGGCGCCGGGAGCGGCGCGCCGCGAGGGCGAGGCCGAGGAGTAGGCGACGTGCCCTGAGCGGTCCACGATGACGAGGGTCTCCCGGGGCAGCACCTGGTAGCCGCTGGCGGCGAAGAGCTGAGCCACGGCGCTGTCGGGATCACGCGCGCGGAGCGCCGCCAGGAGCTCCGGCTGCTCCGCCAGACCACGCGCCGCCGTCAGCGACTGCTCCCCGGTCACCCGAACGAGGAGCTGCTCCAGCACCGCCGCCCGATTGTCGGCGGTGCCCAGCGCCGCAGCCGCGACCTCGTGACTGCGGCTCACCAAGAGGTCGGCGCTGACCCCGCCGATCGTCGCCAGCGCCAGGACCACGCCTCCGGCCAACAGCTTGGCGGCGAAGGACCCGCGCAGCCGCCGGAACACCGCCGTGGATCCCGGTCAGGCGGCGCGCCGCCAGGTGCGGCGCACGAGGACGGCGAGGAAGCAGAGGCCGGCGGCATCCAGCCCGAGAAAGAGCGGCCACAGGGCCATGAGGCCGCCCCAGCCCACCGGCGCGGAGCCCAGCCCGAACCCCGAAGCCGGGCTGGTCAGGTTGAGAGCCGCCACTCGTGCCCGGTCAGCGGAGGCGGCACCGACCCCGTGCCCCCCGGGGCTCCCTGGCCCGCCGGAGAGGCCCGCGGCGGCTCCCGGCCCACCGTTCTGCGCGGCGTCGCCGCCCCCACTGCCTCCCGCCGTGCTGGAGGGGTTGTCCGACCCCGCACCAGGGTCACCCGGTCCGGGGGTGCTGGAGACGGAACCGGCCACCGGGCTCAGCAGCCCGCTCACCTGGCTGGCTACCCCTGAGACCGCGGAGGAGATGGGGCTCGCCACCGCGGAGATGGCCGAGGCGACGGGGCTCGGGCTGAGCGACCCCGACGGCGTCCCGCTTGGGGTGACACAGACGCCGAGAAGACAGGTGTTGGCCTCCACCGCGACCACCGCCAGGCCGCTGGCCATGACGGCAAGAAGCGAGCCGAGGGCGGCACGCGTCGACCGCCCTCCCCACCACCGCAACCAGCCTCGCCGGCCTTGAAGGTCCCCTTCCCGTCCGGGGTCTCTGGGCGGCCGGCAGGAGCCCTTCCTGCTGGGCCTCACGCCCCCAGTCTATGACCGGGGCTCGATCTCGTCCACTCCAAAGAATCCGAACGCTCCGCACGGCGGGATCGGGAGAGGGCGACCGATGTGTACGCCCCCTCGCGACCAAGGGAGGGGCTGGGCGCCGGCAGCTTCAGTGAAGGGAGAGGGCGGCCACGTCGGCGGCGTAGAGGAGCGGCCCGGCCAGGACGGCGACTAGCACGCCGAGGATGGCGCTGGTGGCCGCGCCGAGGCGCGCGAGGCGCGGCGCCGGCATGATGGCGGCGGGGGCCTCCTCGTCCTCGACGAACATCGCCGCCAAGGCCCGCAGCACGGGGATGGCATAGAGGATCGAGGCGATGACGACGGCGAGGGCGAGCCAGGCGAAGCGCGCGTCGACGGCGCTCACACCGATGAGGAGGCGAGCCACGAAGCCGCCGACGAGAGGCGGCAGGCCGGCCAGCCCGCAGAGTCCCGCGGTGAGCAGCCCCGCGCCGAGCGGCGAGCGGCGGGCCAGCCCCCGAAGGTCGCTGAGCCTGCCTCCCACCCCCGCGGACTCGAGGATGGCGACGGCCTGAAAGCTGACGAGGATCGCCAGCACGAAGGCGACGATGGCGAAGAGGAGCGCTTCGACCCCCCCATTGGGACGACCATCGATGCCCAGCCCGCTCCCCACCAGCGCGGCGATCAGCAGTCCCCCCTGGAGGCTCGAGCCCCAGCCGATGAGCCCCCTGATGGTCTGGGAGCCGAGGCTCACGAGAGCCGGATAGAGGCAGGCGATGGCCGCCAGCACAGCGGCCAGCACCACCCAGGGGCGGAGATCGGCGCCAAAGCCGCTCACGAAGACCCGGACGAGGACGATTCCTCCGGAGGCGACCGAGAGGCTGGCAACCGCGCCCGCCACCACCCCCTCCGACGCCCTTGCGACCTGGAGCAGCCCATGGTGGAGGGGGGCCGCGCCGAGCAGGTAGGCGAGGCCGAGGAGGGTGAGGGACAGCCCCAGCCCCTCGAGCGGCGCTGACGCGTGCGCCAGTCCGGCTCGGGTGGTGGCGAGATCGGTGCTGCCCGTGGCCCCGTAGACCATGGCCAGCCCGTAGACGAGAACGGCGAGGGCGATGCCGGCGAAGACGAGCTGCCGGAAGGCCGCCTCCGCGGGACCCTCACCGCTCTTCTCCAGGGCGACGATCGCCACGAGGCTGGGGACGAGGACGGCCAACCCAACGATGAGCATGGCCATCTCCCACTGGGTCGCGAGGATGGTCCCCCCAGCCGTGGCCGTCAACACCAGGCTGTGGTAGGCGGGGGTGCGCTGGCCGAGCCGGGGCGCGGCCAGCCCGCTGCCGATGAGGGCAACGATGCCGATGGCGCAGAGGGTGGTGATGGCAAAGGTGGCGAAGTGGTCGGCCACGATGCTCCCCCCGAAGCCCGCGACCCCGATGCCGTGGATGTCCTTGATTCCCCGGTAGGTGATCACCGTGGTGGCGATGGCGGCGAGCAGCCCGGCCAGCCCGATCAGACGGTGAAGGAGCGGCGGGACGGCTCTCCAGGCCCAGCCGCTCAGCGCGCTGAGAAGGGCGGCGAGAAGCAGGAAGGTGGTGGGCAGCAGGGCCTGGAACGCGGAGATGGGAGCTGCCGCCCCAGCCGCCGCGATCACGGCGTCCCCACCCCGCCGAGGATCGATGACGCGCCGCTCATGAAGATTTCGGTGAAGTGGCTGGGAAGGAGGCCGAGGAAGAGGCTCAGGACCCCGAGGATGCCGAGGTAGGTCAGCTCCAGCGGGCCGAGGTCGCGGACGCGGCTAAATCCCTCGCGCTCCGCCCCGGTGAAGACACGCAGCGCCGCACGCAGCATGATGGCGACGACCGTGAGGTTGCCGGCGATGACGATCACCGTCGCCCAACGATGGATGGGAAAGCTGCCCGTGAAGACGCTCAGGTAGCCGAAGAAGCCGGCGAGGAGCGGCACTCCGGCGGCGGTCAGGATGCCGAGGCCCCAAAAGGCGGCGAGATGCGGCGTCTGCCAGGCGAGGCCGCCGAGCTGAGAGATGCGGATGCGCCGCGTCCGCTCCTGGATCCCGGAGGCGAGCAGCATGAGCAGGCTGACGGCGATCCCCCGGGCGAGCAGGATGAACATGGCTCCGCTCACGGCGAGGGTGGTGTGCCCGGCGATGGCGAGGAGGACGATGCCCATCATCGCGTTGCCGAGATGGCCGACCAGCCGGCGCAGATCATCGGTTCGGAAGGCCGCCAGCGCCGACCAGATCACGGTGACGACGGCGAGGGCGGCGAAGAAGAGGGAGAGGGAGCTCGCCGCCTTGGGAAAGTACGAGAACACGAGATGGAGGAGCCCGTAGGCCCCGAGGTTGGGAAGAAGGCCACCGAAGACCGCGGCGAGGACGCCCTGCCCATCCTCCTCCAGGTCAAGGAGCGCACCGTGGAGCGGCACCACCGCCACGGCGAGCAGGAAAGCGGCGGTCATGAGCCAGAAGGCGACGGCGCCCCCGCTGCTCCCGGGCATGGTGATCGGCACCGACCCCATGTCGAAGGTGCGGTTGCCGTCCAGGACGCTGGTGAGCGTCGCCACCATGGTGAGGAGACCAGCGGAGACGAGGGTGGCGATCGCGTAGCGGTTGGCGGCGCGGACCTGGTGGCCACGCCCGAAGCCGCGGACGAGGAGATAGACCGGCACCAGGGGGAGGAGCCAGAAGAGGAGGAAGAGGATCCAGTCGTAGGCGGTGATGACGCCCATGTAGGCGGTCTCCAGGATGAGCAGGGAGACGCCCAGGAGCTTGACGCGGCGGTCGTTCCGCCAAGCGGCGAGCGCGGCGCAGAAGAAGACGACACCCCCCAGGAGGGCCAGGGCCAGGGTGACCCCGTCGTTGTCGAGGTAATAGCTGGCCCCGATCGGGAAGGCCTTGAGCCAGGCGTGCTGCTCGACGAGACCGCCCCCCGGCTGGCCGCCGAGGCCGCCGCTCGCAGCGTCGGAGGCCATGCTCTGCACCGCCCACAGGGCGAAGAAGAGGGCCGCCCCCGCGCCGGTCGTGGCCAGGGACTTGAGACGCGCCCGCTCCTCCGGGGTGCGATCGGGGAGGAACAGCATCACGACCGCGAAGGCCAGCGCGATCCAGACCATGAGGGTGAGGACCGTGGTCGGGAAGTTGACGCCGGTGGTGGTGGTACCCGACGAGGTCTGGGCCAGGAGGCTCACGTCGTGTGCACCGGAAGGCGTCCGCCGGCGGCGAGCACGCTGAGGCCGGCGAGGACGAGGAGGAGGGTGACGGCGGCGGCCACACCGATGCGGAGGTGGCGGCTGCGCAGCCGGTCCAGGGACCAGGAGGCGGTCTCCACGGCCTCGCCGGCGGCGTCATAGAGGGGCTCGACCAGGGTGCGGTCGGCTCCCGTCACCTGCCGGGCGAAGAGCTCGCCGGCCGAGACGGCGCGGACAGCCACCCAGGCCAGGGCCGGAGCCAGGCTGAGGGCGGGAAGGTGAAGGCGGCGGCGCACGTCTTCCCAGTTGGCCCGGGCGGAGAGCCTCCCGCCGGCGAACCCGATGACCAGGATGCCGGCGGCGATGGCCAGAGCCAGGGGCACCGGTGACAGCGACTGGCGGTGGGGCCCGTAGAAGACCCAGTGGCTGAAGGTGAGGCCGGGCACTCGAACTCGGCCCTTGCCGATCTGCCCGTAGGCGCTGATGCCGGGAAGGCCGGCGAGGACAGTGAGGATGGCGGCCCCCCCGAGGAGGGCCTGCGTGCCCAAGAGGCGCGGCTCGGCCTCGGCGATGCGTTCGACCACTCCGCCGCGCCGTGGCACGGGCTGACCGGAGCAGACGGCGACGACGAGCCTGCCGGCGGCCAGGGCGATGAGGAGAAGGGCGGCGATGCTCAGCCCCAGCACCAGGCCGTCGACCCAGCCGGCCAGGTGCCCCGCGTTGGGAAAGCGGTTGCGGAGGAGGGAGGCGAGGAGGTCATAGGCGACGAGGTCGAGGCCCCCGGCGAGGAGGGCCCACACCCCGAGACCGATGCTGGTCCGCCGCATGCGGCCCCAGGCGCCCCCCATGAGACGAGTGTCGCGGGTCCGGTAGGCCCGCGCCACGCTCGCCGCCACGGCCAGGAGCAGGAGGCTGAGCGGCGCGCTCACGTAGGCGATGAGGAGGCCGAGGCTGTACCCGCCCGCGCCCAGCGCGGTCATGGCCAGGGCCAGCTGGCAGGTGGCGAAGAGGAGCGCGAAGCGATAGATGTCGCGGGAGGCGAAGCAGGCTGCCGCGAGGACGGCCGCCCCCACCGCCGCGACCACGGCCAGGCCGCTCAGGGCATGGCGCGTGCCCAGGAGGAGGGGGTAGATGCGGGCCACCAGCACGACGCCGGAGAGGAGAGACGCGGCGAGGGCGGCCAGCACCGGAAGCGGCGCCTCACGCAGCCTCGTGATCCAGCTCGTAAACGGGACCTGCGCGCTGCGCACGAGGGCCGGAACAGTGAGGAGCAGGCACATGAGCACGAGGCTGCGGTAGCCGATGTGGGCGACGTGCCCCGCGATCGCCGCCGACCACCCCTTGTCGAGGATCCGGTAGTCGAACATCGGCGGCGCGCTGAAGCCGGCGAGCTTGCTCTCGCCTCCGAGGCGCGCCCCGAGCTTGTCGACGATGAAGACCAGACCGAGGAGCAGCGCGAGGTCAGCGCCGAGGAGGGTGACGAAGCTCCACACCGCGGAGACCGCCCCATCCTCGCGGTTCCAGCGGTGCAGGGTGAGCACGAATACCATCGCGCTCGCCACCCCGAGAGCCACCCAGACCTGGAAGAGCCCAGGAGCCGCGATCATGCCGAGGGTCGCCGAGGCGAGCACCGAGGAGGCCCAGAAGAATCGGCGGTAGCCCGGATCTCCGCGCAGCATGGCGGTGGCCAGCCACTGCGCGGCGAGGAAGAGGAAGGCGGCCAGCGCCAGGAAGCTCGTGCTGAGGTTGTCGACCATCACCCCGACGTCGGCGGAGACCGTGGAGGAGAAGATCGCCGTCTCGGTGGAGGCCGGGCTCAGCGAGAAGAAGCTCACCGCGGAGAAGCCCGGCGTGGCGCTCGTCGTGAGATGGGCAAAGCGGTAGCCCAGCACGATGAGCGAGATGACGAGGCTGACGCCGAGGAGGCTCATGCACACTTGGGCGGCCCGGCGTGGGGTCTCGGCGACGAAGGACAGCAAGGCCCCGGCGAGGGGGAGGAGGACCACGGCCCAGACGACGGCGACCATCTACTCCGCTCCCTGCTGGAGGTCGTCGTAGCGGTCGACGTCGACGAACTCGTGGCGGCGGTGAAGGAGTGCCACGACGGCCGCGCCGACCAGGATCTGGGTGGCACACAGCACGACCACCGCCAGCGCGGCAACACCCCCGCCGGTGCCCCCGCCGGTCGAGGTGAAGCCGGCAAAGGCGACCACCGACGCCACGAGGAGCACGGCGAGGCTGGTGATCACCCCGAGGGCGTCGCGCCGGCTGAGGAGCCCGAAGATGCCAACGGCAAAGATCAGGCCGCTCAGGACCGCCACGGCCTCACCTCCGACCTTCACCGCCTCTCCCCTGCCCCACCTGCGGCCAGCTTCTCGCTCATCCCACGCCCGTGGGACGCGCTGAGCGCCGTGCCTCTCTCGCCGCGGCACGGTCCTCGCGGCGCCGCCGCATCCGCTCCTCGCGTTCCCTGCGGGCCCGGCGGCGCTCCGCCGATTCGACCTCGTCGGCGCTCACGCGACCGACAACGAGAGATACGGCGACGGCCACGGCCAGGGCCACGGCGAGCAGGGCCGAGGTGGCCGGCGCCGCGCTGGCCAGGATGCCGCCGAGTCCCGCCTTCCGTCCCCCGGTGTGCCATTGGCTGCCGGCGGCGAGGGCCGCGCCGTCGAGCACGGCGAGGACGAGCACGGTGACCCCCGCCGCCACCCCCCAGCGCGAAGGCGGCGCGAGGGCGATGCGCGCTCCGAAGGCCTCGCGCCGCGCCGCCTCGGCAACTCCGGCCAGGGTGGCGAGCAGAATGACCACCTCCAGGAGAGCGAGCAGGTACTCCCCCGCCACCACCAGGAAGAGCATGAGCGTGAGCGGTATGGCGGTCAGCGCCGCAAGGGTGAGGCGAGGAGTCCGTGCGGCGATGGCGGCGGCGCAGCTCAGGACGAGCAGCACGGCGCAGACGAGGAAGCCGGCAGTGTTCATCGCGGCGCTCGGAGGGCCCAGTGCGCAAGGCCCCCCGCTGCGGCCGCGCCTGTGGGCATGGACATCGCCGCCGGATTGTAGCGAGGGGGAGTCGAAGCGCTTCGATTGCAGGCGCCGGCACTCCGTCGACCATCCGCCGCACCAGCCGCCCATAGGTGCTCCGTTTAGACGGTGTCGTCCTCATCCAACCGGCGCGGGGGCGGAGGCACCCATCTCTGCTCGGCGGGGACCACCCCCGCGCTGCGCGCGGCTGCCGCGCCGCCCGGCATCGCGCGGAGCCAGCCTCCCTGCCTCTGGCCCGCGCTGAAGTTCGGCCACCAGCCGCCCCTCGGGGGCTCCGTCTAGACGGTGTCGTCCTCATCCAACCGGCGCGGGGGCGGAGGCACCCATCTCTGCTCGGCGGGGACCACCCGCGCGCTGCGCGCGGCTGCCGCGCCGCCCGGCATCGCGCGGAGCCAGCCTCCCTGCCTCTGGCCCGCGCTGAAGTTCGGCCACCAGCCGCCCCTCGGGGGCTCCGTCTAGACGGTGTCGTCCTCATCCAACCGGCGCGGGGGCGGAGGCACCCATCTCTGCTCGGCGGGGACCACCCGTTCGAAGAAGAGGACGAGGCTCAGACCGATGAGGGCGATGACGACGCCGGCCACGCTGAGCTGGTCGACCTTGACGGGAATGCCGGGCAGCTGGATGGACAGGTCCCAGACGCTGGGCGGGCGGCCGATGGGCGGAGCGTTGCGCTCCCCGACCAGCCCGGCCACAAACACGGCGCAGCCCACACCGACCACGTGGAGGAGCCAGTTGCGATGGCGCGCGGCGTACCAGAAGGCCGAGGCCCCGGCGGTGCAGGCGATGAGGACGCTGAAAGAGGCGGCGGCGATCTGCCACCAAACGGGCGCACCGCTCATTCGGCTGTCTCCACCACCCCGCCCCCGAGCACCTCGTCGCCGCTGTACAGGACCAGCGACTGGCCGGGGGAGACGTGGCGGACGGGGAGCGGGAAGCGCAGCTCCGCCGCGCCGAGCTCGCTCGCCACCAGGGTCGCGGGGTGAGTCGCGCCATGCGCTCGGAGCTGCGCCCCGTGCTCGCCGGGTACGCGGGGCGCGGCTCCAGCCACCCAGCGGCAGTCGGCGAGGCGCACCGCGGAGCGACCCAGTCCGTCGCGGGAGCCGACCACCAGCCGGTTCCGCTGCGGGTCGATCTCCAGGACATAGGAGGGGGCGGCGTCGGGGCGATCCGGCGCCAGTCCGAGACCGCTGCGCTGCCCCACGGTGTAGAAGGGGAGGCCCGGGTGGCGGCCCCGGAGACGTCCGTCGCGGTCGACGATGTCTCCGGGGGTGAAGCGCCCCGCGAGACGGCGAGAGAGGTCGCCGCGCAGTGGTCCCTCGACGAAGCACAGCTCCTGCGACTCCGGCTTGGCGGCCGTGCCCAGCCCGAGCCGGGCGGCCTCAGCCCGAACCTGCGCCTTGCTCTCGGCGCCCCCCAGGGGAAAGACGGCGCAGTCCAGCTGCTCCTGGCCCAGCCGGTGCAGGGTGTACGCCTGGTCCTTCCCGGCGTCCCGGGCCCGGTGCAGGGTCGCCGCGCCTCCCCGCCGGCCGCGCCGCGCGTAGTGCCCGGTGGCGAGATGGGTGGCGCCGATGGCTCGGGCCCGGTCAAGGAGAAGGCCGAACTTCACGCGCTGGTTGCAGCGCACGCAGGGGTTGGGCGTGCGACCGCTCGCGTAGGCATCCTCGAAGGGCGCGATGACCTCTGCGGCGAACTCGGCCTCCAGGTTCCACACCAGGTGGCGAATGCCCAGTCGGCTGGCCACCCGTCGGGCATCCTCGACGGCGTCAATGGAGCAGCAGCCGCGGTCGCGGAGGCGCTCGGCGTCGTTGGGCCACATGGCCAGGGTGATGCCCACGGTGCGCAGCCCCCGGGCGGCGCAGCGAGCGGCGGCGACGCTGCTATCGACCCCGCCGGACATGGCCACGGCCACCACCGCGTCGGCAGGCACGAAGGCGAAGGGGTCCTCGGGAAGGGTGGCGGGTACAGCCTCGAGCGGGGCGGTGGGCATCGCCGCCTAGCCTACCGAGCCAACGCCCACGCCGCAGAGCTCTATCGCCCTCCCGCCACCGCCGGGACGATGGAGATGTCGTCGCGCTCCGAGAGCGGCGTCTCCAGCCCGCCGCCGAAGCGGATGTCGCTGTCGTTGACGTAGATGTTGATGAACTGGCGCAGCTGGCCGGAGGCGTCGTAGAGACGATCCTTGAAGCCCGGATAGCGGGTCTCCAGGTCGGCCAGCGCCTGGGCCACGGTCGAACCCTCGACCTCAACCTGGGCGCTGCCGGCGGTGAGGCGCCGGAGCGGACCCGGAACGCGGACATGGACGGCCACCGCCGGAGTATACGGAGGCTGGCGGAAGCGCCGGCCCGGGCACCCGCCCGCGCCCGGCGGCCCGAGGGCTACGGCACCGGCGGGAGTTCGATGCTCAGCGGGCTGTGATCCGCTCTCTCCAGGGCGCCGTCCACGAGGTCGTCGTAACAGAGCTGGGACCAGGACTCCATGCTGAGGTAGAAGGGGCGCATGCCCTCGAGGCTGAGGGTCTCCCCCTCCAGCTTCTCGGTCTCCCGGATCTCCACCCCGCCCGCCTCCGGCTCGACCAGGAAGACGAGCCCGAGGTGGTGTCTGGCCACCGGGGTCGAGTCGTCGTTGAGCACGGCGACGAGGCGAGCGGTGGCCGGAACGGAGCAGACGATCTCCTCTCTCCACTCCCGCAGCAACCCCCCTACCACCGGGTCGGCAGCGATGCCATCACCGGGGTTGATATGCCCACCAACACCGAGGGAGTAGAGGTTGTGGAGACGCCGTTCGCTCGACCGGCGCAGCCGCTTGGTGAGCAGGAAGGTCTCGTCGCCAGGGTGGTGGACGATGCAGTAGGGGATCACCTGCTGCTGGTCGGGGTCCTCCTCGACGAGATGGCGCGGCCGGTATTCGCTCGTCGCTCGAATCGTCCGCAACACCCGCTCCAGTCCCCGCGTCACCAGGCCGTGCCAGGCGCCGTCGGGGAAGATGGTGGTGCGCGGGACGCAGAGGACATGCTCGCCCACGGCGTGCGCCGTCCGCGGGCTGAGAGCCGACGGTGCCACGCTCACCTGCGTCCCTCCGTGCTGCCGCCTCGACCCCGGGTGGAGGGAAACAGTAGCACCCCCGGGACCGCCCCTCCTAGCCCGCCGCCCGCACCGGGTTGGTGAGCGCGCCGATCCCCTCGATAGCGACCTCCACGACATCGCCGTCGTGGAGCGGCCCCACCCCCGCGGGCGTACCGGTGAAGACGGCGTCTCCGGGTTCCAGGGTCATGCAGCGGCTGATGTAGGCGAGGAGGTCGCCCACCGGTTGGATCATCTCCCGGGTCCGGCCGTGCTGGCGCACCTCCCCGTTGACGCTGGTGGTGATCTCGAGGTCGTCGGGATCGATGGCCACGACCTCCGGGCCGAGGGGACAGAAGGTGTCGAAGCCCTTGGCCCGTGTCCACTGGTCCTCCACCTTCTGGATGTCGCGGGCGGTCACGTCGTTGCCGCAGGTGTAGCCGCGCACCGCCGCGATCGCCTCTTCGGGGGTGGCGTTGCGCAGCGACCGGCCGACGATGGCCACCAGCTCCCCCTCGTGGTCGACACGAGCCAGCTGGGTCGGCAGCGGGGGGAGGACGATGGCCTCGCCGGGGCCGACGACGGCGGAGGGCGGCTTGAGGAAGAGAATCGGCTCGGGCGGCACGCCATGACCGAGCTCCGCGGCATGCTCTCGGTAATTTCTGCCGACGCAGACGATCTTCCCGGGCCGCGCCACCACTCCGATCACCTCCGAGCCTCAACCCGCGCGCCAGCATTTTGCCATCGCCGGCCGTCCCCCTTCTTCTTCGCGGTCCACAGCCGTCTGGGCCAAGCCCCGCGCCGGTCCGCGCCGCTGCCATGCTGTGCCGGCGCAGCATGCCCGAGCTTCCTGAGGTTCAAGCGCTGGCCGAGGCTCTGGAGCGGCGCGCCCGGGGCCGGCGGGTGGCCGCCTTCACGGTCGCCTCAGTGGCGGCTCTCAAAACCTACGATCCGCCGCCGCAGGCCGCCTCTGGCCGCGAGCTGGGCAGCGTCCGCCGCCACGGCAAGTTCCTGGCGCTGGAGCTGAACGGAGGGTCCGGGTCGGCGCCTCCGGCACCCCTCTTTCTCGTCCTCCACCTGGCGCGGGCTGGCTGGCTCCGCTGGCGCGAGGCCACGAGCGGAGCCCGCCTCGCCCAGCGCGGCCCCCTGGCCGCCCGCCTCCGCTTCGAGGACGGCGTCGCCATTGACGCGACCGAACAGGGCACGGAGAAGCGGCTCTCCATCTATCTCGTCCCCCAACCGGTCGCCGTCCCCGGCATCGCCGCCCTGGGCATCGACGCCCTCGACCCCGGGCTGGACGGCACCCGGCTGGGCACCCTCCTCCGCAGCCATCCGGGCAGCCTCAAGGCCGTGCTCTCCGATCAGTCGGTGATCGCCGGTCTGGGCAACGCCTACTCCGACGAGGTTCTCCACGCCGCCAGGCTCTCCCCTTTTGCTCGCGCTGACCGCCTCGCCCCGCCCGAGATGGAGCGGCTCACCCGCGCGCTGCACGACACCCTCGATGCGGCGCTGTGGCGGGCTCGGTCGAATGACATCGACGCTCTGAAGGACGGCAAACGTGAGGCCATGCGCGTGCACGGCCGTTCCGGCCAGCCCTGTCCGGAATGTGGGGACACCGTGCGTGAGGTGGTGTTCGCTACGCGCTCCTTCCAGTACTGCCCCACCTGCCAGACGGCGGGGCGCATCTATGCCGACCGCCGTCTCTCCCGTCTCCTGCGCTGAACCCAGCTCCTCGAGAGGCGGCGCTCAGCCCTCGCCGCCGGTCAGCGAGGCGAGGTCCTCGAAGAAGTGAGGGTAGGAGACGTCGACGGACTCGGCTCCGGCGATGCGGGTCTCGCCCGGCGCGGTGGCCAGGCAGGCGGCGACGGCGAAGGCCATGGCAAGGCGGTGATCGCCCTCGGCCTCCACGGCGGCGGGGTGGAGGGGGGTCGGTCCGTCGATGATCAGGCCGTCGTGGAGCTGCTCGCAGCGCGCCCCCATGCGGCGCAGGCCGGTGGTGAGATGGGTGATGCGGTCCGACTCCTTGGTGCGCAGCTCCTCGGCGTCGCGGATCTCCGTGGTCCCCTCCGCCTGGGTGGCCAGCACCGCCAGCACGGGAAGCTCGTCGATGAGCCGGGGCACGATGGCCCCGGTCACGGTCGTGGCCCGCAGCCCCCTTCCCCGCACCTCGACGTCGCCCACCGGCTCCATCCCCCCCGCCGGCTCTCCGGGCTCGACGTCGACCTCCGCCCCCATCTCCCGCAGCACCTCGAGGAAGCCGTCGCGGCCGGGGTTCAGCCCGATCCTGGGGCAGCGGGCCCGCCACCCCTCGCGAGCCGCGGCGAGACAGAGGAAATACGCCGCCGAGCTGATGTCGCCGGGGATGTCCAGCCCGAGGGGGCCGAGCGATCCCGGTCGCAGGGTGATGCGGTCGCCGTCGCGCTCGACTTGGACGCCCGCCAGCCGGAGGAGGCGCTCCGTGTGATCGCGGGTGGGCACCGGCTCCACGACCGTGGTCGGCGTCTCCGCGAAGAGGGCGGCGAGGAGGACCGCTGTCTTCACCTGAGCGCTGGCCACCTCCGGGGTGAAGCTGATGGCCGTGAGCGGGCGGCGACCCTCGATGTGGATGGGTGGCGTGCCCTCTGGGCTGAGGCGGACCGCCGCTCCCATCTGGCGCAGCGGCACAGCGATCCGGCGCATGGGCCGCCGCCGCAGCGAGACGTCGCCCTCCAAGGAGGCGGTGAAGGCATGCCCGGCCAGGACGCCGGCGAGCATGCGCATGGTGCTGCCTGAGTTGCCGCACTCGAGGGGCTCGGCCGGCGCCCGGAGCCCCGGCTCGAGGCCGCGCCCCGTGACCACCCCCCTCCCCTCGGCGTTGACCTGCACCTCGACCCCGCAGGCACGCAGGCACCCGGCGGTGCGAGCGACATCGTCACCCGGAGCCAGACCCCGGAGGGCGGTGCGGCCGCGGGCGAGGGCTCCGATGAGAAGGGCACGGTGGCTGATGCTCTTGTCGCCCGGGACCCGCACCGCGCCGTCGACCCGGAAGACGGGGGCCACGTACAGCTCGTCAGGCACGCCTCTCAGCCCTCCCGAAGCTCGCGCACCAGAGCCTCGGCAACCGCTTCCGCCTCGCCCTCCCCACCCCGGGCCAGGGCATCGAGGAGCGCCGAGCCGACCACCACCGCCTCGCAGTGCCCGGCGAGAGCCGCGACGTGCTCAGGACGGGAGATGCCGAAGCCGAGGGCGCGGGGAAGCGGGCTCACCGAGCGCACCCGAGCCAGGAGGTCGACGGCCCGCGGGTCCACCTCTCGCCGCGCGCCGGTGGTCCCGATGACGCCGACGCAATACAAGAACCCGGAGGAGGTAGCGGCGACCTCGCGGATCCGCCTGGTCGGGGTGGTGGGAGCGACCAGGGCGATGTGGGCGAGCTGGTGGCGCCCCAGCGCGGCGGCCAGGTCGGCGGCCTCCTCGGCGGGGAGGTCGGGGACGATGACCCCATCGACGCCGTTCTCGGCGCAGGCCGCGACGAATGCCGCGACCCCCATGGCGAGGATGGGGTTGATGTAGGTCATCACCGCGACCGGGATGCTGAGGCCGGCGGCCCGGGCCAGGGCCACCTGGGTCAGGGCGAGCCCGGGCGTCATGCCCAGCTCCAGCGCCCGGGTTCCGCTGCGCTGGATGGTGGGGCCATCGGCGAGCGGATCGCTGAACGGGATGCCCACCTCGGCGGCGAGACAGCCTCCCCGCTGGCAGGCGAGGAGGAGGGCGGGGGTGGCATGCCGGGCAGGGAAGCCGGCGGTGAGATAGGGGATGACTCCAGGGCGCGGGGAAGCGGCTCTCGAGAAAGCAAGCTCGAATCGGCCGGAAGCCGCGGTTGCCGTCATCGTCCCCCGCCTTCCGCCAACGCCCGCACCGTCTCGATGTCCTTGTCGCCCCGACCGCTGAGGCAGACGAGGACGCGCTGCCCCGTCCTCAGCTCTCGCGCCCGCCGCTCGGCAACGGCCAGGGCATGGCTGGACTCGAGAGCGGGGATGATCCCCTCCAGGCGGCAGAGGCGGTGGAAGGCGGTGAGCGCCTCGGCGTCCGTGCACGCCACGTACCGGGCTCGCTCCCGGTCCCGGAGCGCGGCGTGCTCGGGACCCACCCCCGGGTAGTCGAGCCCCGCGGAGATGGAGTGGGTGGGCAGCACCTGGCCCTCCCGGTCCTGGAGGAGGTAGCTGTAGGCGCCGTGGAGGACGCCCGGCCGGCCGGCGACGAGGGAGGCGGCGTGCTCGCCGGTGGCGATGCCCCGTCCGGCGGCCTCGACCCCGATGAGCTCGACCGCCTCGTCGTCCACGAAGGCGGTGAAGATGCCGATGGCGTTGCTGCCGCCGCCGACGCAGGCCACCACCACGCTGGGCAGCGACCCCCAGCGCTCCAGGGCCTGCTGGCGCGCCTCGTCGCCGATCACGCGCTGCAGGCGCCTGACCAGGGTCGGATAGGGGTGCGGCCCCACCGCCGAGCCGATGACGTAGTGCGTGTTCTCGACATTGGTGACCCAATCTCGGATGGCCTCGCTGGTGGCGTCCTTGAGGGTCTGGGTGCCGCTCTCCACGGGACGCACCTCGGCGCCGAGCAGCCCCATGCGGTAGACGTTCACCGCCTGGCGGCGCATGTCCTCGCGGCCCATGTAGACGGCGCACTCGAGCCCGAAGCAGGCGCACGCCGTGGCCGTGGCCACCCCGTGCTGACCGGCCCCGGTCTCGGCGATGATGCGGCGCTTGCCCATCCGCCGGGCCAGCAGCACCTGACCGAGAGCGTTGTTGAGCTTGTGCGCCCCGGTGTGGAGAAGGTCCTCGCGCTTCAGCCAGATCTCGGCGCCCCCGGTGCTCTCCGTCAGCCTCCGTGCCGGGCTGAAGGGCGTCGGCCTCCCGGCGTAGTCGCGCAGCCAGGCGCCGAGCTCGGCGACGAAGCTCGCATCCGAGAGCGCATCCTCCATCGCCACCTCCAGCTCCTCGAGGGCGGGGACCAGGGTCTGCGGGACGTAGGCGCCGCCGTAGGCGCCGAAGCGGCCGCGCGCGGTGGGCCGGGCGGTGGTCACGCGGCGATCCCGGCGAAGGCCGCCCGTGCCGCGGCCACGAAGGCGCGCACGCGCACCGGGTCTTTCACCCCCGGTCGGGATTCGAGGCCGCTGCTGGCGTCGACACCAAGCGGCCGCACCCGCTCGATGGCTTCGACGACGTTGTCCGGGGTGAGCCCCCCGGCGAGGATCACGGGGCGGTGGGCGGCGACCTCGGCGGCGATGTCCAGCTCGAGGCGGCGACCCGTGCCGCCAGGGAGGGCGCCCGGCCCGTCGGGCGGGCTGTCCAGGAGCAGGAGGCAGTCCGGCCACCACTCCACGGTGAGGGCGGCATGGGGGCCGGCCGGGTTGACCGCGCGGATGACGGGGAGGTCGACCTTGCCGACCAACGCTGGCTCGACACGGCCGTGGACCTGCACCGCCTGGAGGCCATGGCGGTGGACCAGCTCCATGCACCGCTCCGGGGTCGGCTCGACCATCACCCCCACCAGATCGACACGGCCGCGCACCGCGGAGCGCACCGCCGCCACCTCCCTGTCGCTCGCGAAGCGGGGGCTCCGCGGCTCGAAGACCAGGCCGAGCCAGTCGGCTCCGGCCTCGGCGGCGCATTCGGCGATCTCCGCGCGGCGCACCCCGCAGACCTTGACGATCATGCGCGGATCATGGCGCCGCCCGCCCCCATGGCGGCGGCCGCCACCAGCTCGGCACAGAGCGCGGGCGGATCGGGGTGGCGCATGAGCACCTCGCCGGCCAGCACCGCGTCGGCCCCTTCCGAAACCAGGCGGCGGACGTCCTGGGGACCGCGGACCCCGGATTCGGCGACGCAGACGACATCCGCCGGGACCAGGCGCCGCAGCCTGGCGAAGGTCGCCAGGTCGGTGCGCAGGGTGCGCAGATCGCGGTTGTTGACGCCGACGCAGGCCGCTCCGGCGGCGAGGGCCAGTTCGACCTCGGCTTCGTTATGGACCTCGACAAGCGCCTGCGCCCCCGCCCTCCGGGTCGCCTCCAGGCACTCCTCGAGGGCCCCTCCCTGGAGGACAGCGACGATCAGGAGGACCCAGTCGGCGCCGAGGACCCTGGCCTCGGCGACCTGCACCGGGTCGACCGTGAAGTCCTTGCGCAGCACCGGAATGGAGACCGCCGCTCGGGCCGCCTCCAAGTCGGCGGGCGAGCCTCCGAAGTCATGCCCATCGGTGAGCACCGAGATGGCCGCCGCGCCGGCCTCCATGTAGCCGCGTGCGACGCTCGCGATGTCGAGGTCGGGACGGAGATCTCCGCCGCTCGGTGAGCGCCGCTTCAGCTCGGCGATGATCCGTCCCCCGCGCAGCACCCCGAGCTCCGCGGCCGGTGGCAGGCGCTCCGCCTTGGCCCAGATGGCCCCCCTGCCGCAGAGGATCTCCCCCACCTCCTGGCGCTTGCGCGCGACGATGGGACCGAGGGCGCCCAGCTCCGCGCTCACCGTCGCGCCCTGAGCGGCACCCCCGCCAGCTCCAGGAAGTTCTCGAGGAGGCGGTAGCCGGAAGCGGTGCCGATGGACTCCGGGTGGAACTGCAGACCGTGCACGGGATGCTCGCGGTGGCGCAACCCCATGATGAGGCCGTCGCCGGTGCGCGCCGTCACCTCGAGGGCCGACGGCAGGGTGGCGGCATCGACGATGAGCGAGTGATAGCGGGTGGCGGTGAACGGGTTGGCTACCCCGGCGAAGAGGGCCGAACCGTCGTGGTCCACCGAGCTCACCTTGCCGTGCATCAGCGCCGGGGCGCCCACCACCCGCCCCCCATAGGCCACCCCGATGGCCTGATGACCGAGGCACACCCCGAGGGTGGGGATGCGCTGCCCCAGCCGGCGGACCAGCTCCACCGAGATCCCCGCCTCGGCGGGGGTCTTCGGCCCCGGTGAGACGACGATGGCCGCCGGGTGGTGGACGTCGATGGCTTCCACGCTCACCGTGTCGTTGCGCACCACCCTGCAGTCGGCCCCCAGCTCGCCGAGGCGCTGCACGAGGTTGAAGGTGAAGGAGTCATAGTTGTCGACAACCAGGACACAATCTCGGAGATCACGGTCGGGGAGGAGGAACTCCTCGTTCACGGCAGCACGGCGCTGGCGGCGCGCACCAAGGCGCGCAGCTTGTTGTCGATCTCCCGCGCCTCCTCCTCGGGGTCGGAGTCGGCGACGATCCCGGCGGCGGCTTGGAGGTGGAGGCGTCGGTCCCGGACCACCGCGGTGCGCAGGGCGATGGCGGTGTCGAGGCTGCCGCGGAAATCGAGATAACCGACGGCTCCCGCGTAGGCGCCGCGAGCCTCCGGCTCCAGCTCGGCGATGATCTCCATGGCCCGGACCTTGGGGGCCCCGGTCACCGTCCCCGCCGGGAAGCAGGCGCGCAGGGCGTCGACGGCCCGAAGGTTGGGGCGCAACCGCCCCTGGATCGAGGTCTCCAGGTGCATCACGTTGGCATAGCGACGCACCGCCGCGTAGTCGCTCACCACCACGCTGCCAATTTCGGCAACGCGACCCACGTCATTGCGACCCAGGTCGACGAGCATGAGGTGCTCAGCCTGCTCCTTGGCGCTCTCCTGGAGCTCACGCTCCATGGCCCGGTCCTCGTCTCCGCTGCGGCCGCGGCGGCGCGTCCCCGCGATGGGGTGGTAGTCGATGCGGCCGTCCGCGGACACTCGGACGAGCATCTCGGGGCTGGTCCCCACCAGGGAGCACTCGTCGGTGCGCAGGAAAAAAAGGTAGGGGCTGGGGTTGGCGACGCGCAGCGCAGCGTAGAGGGAGAGCGGGGAGGCGGGGAAGTCGAGGCTGAAGCGCCGGGAGATCTGAACCTGGAAGACGTCGCCGGCCTCGATGTAGCGCAGGCAGCGCTCGACCGCTGCCACGAAACCGCCGCGGCTCAGGTTGGCCGCCGTCTCGGCGAGCGGCGCTGGCGCCGCTCGGCTCACGCTGACATTCGGCGCGGTGGCGCCGTCGAGACGCTCCTGCATCTCGGCAAGCCGGCGGACCCCGGCGGCGCGGCCGGCGGCGACGTCGCAGTCCGTGGGGATGTGGACGATGTGATGCACGACGTGCTGCTCACGGTCGAGCACGCTGCAGGCGGTGCACCGTCCCCACCACGCGTCGGGAAGACCGAGGGGGTCGCGCTCCGGGCGGGGGATGCGTTCGAAGCTCGCCGCCGCCTCGTAGGCCAGATAACCCACGGAACCTCCCGCGAAGGGAACCTCGAGGTCGGCGGGAAACGCGACCCGGGGCCCGCTCGTGAACTCGTGGAGCGCGTGCAGCGGATCGGGGCAGGGAACGGGTGCCGCGGGCCCGCCCCCACCGAGGCGGGTGAGGCGGCCGGCGCGGACCCGAAAGCGCTCCGGTCCAGCCTGACCCGCGAAGGTGAAACGGGCGAACTCCCCCCCACCCGTCGCGGACTCGAAGAGGAAGGCGCCGGGGCGATCGGGCAGCGCGGCCAGCATCCGCGGTCCGGTCACGTCCTCGGCCGGAACCGTGAGCACGAGGGCGATCAGATCGTGGTCGACGGCGAGGCGGAGCGCCTCCGTCAGGCCGGGCCGCGCTTCGACCGGTGACACCGCCCTGGCGCTCACCCCGTCACCCGCATCGGAGGGAGGTCGCCGCGGAAGGGCTGCTCGACGAGCTCGACCGCGTCCACCCGAGCGGGGCGGGGCCCGACGCGCAGGGCTTGGACCAGATCCGTGACAGCGTCTCGCGTCCCTTCGACGACGCTCACCACGCTGCCATCGGCGCGGTTGGCCACCGTCCCCCGCACCCCCAGCTCGGCGCCGCGACGGAGGACGAAGGCCCGGAACCCGACCATCTGCACCCGTCCGCGCACCGTGGCCTGGACACGCACCACGTCAGCCATCGCCCGATTATCGCGAAAGCCGAATCCAGCGCCCAGGCTGGGCGCGGCCTACGCCGCGACGGCCTTCTCGACCTCGCGGATGCGCACCGCCAGGTCCTTGATGGATCGCAGCGGCCGGCCTGAGAGCTCGGACATGAGGGCCAGCACGCGTCGCTGGACAGGCGCCTCGTGGTCGCGCCCGGGGAGGTACGCGTTGAGCATCCGGCGCAGATACCCGGGGTCCTCCAGCATGGAGACGACCGAGGGCTCGGTGCTGGTCGTCGGATGCTTGGGATGGTCGTTGGTGCTGCGCAGCATCCAGAGCGCCATGCGCAGGATGGAGGGGAGCACGTCCGGCTTGTTGCCGACCGCCTTGCGCAGGTACTTGGCATAGGCGGCGGCATGGCGCGCCTCATCGGCCGCCAGCATCTTGAAGATCTGGCCCAGGAGCGGCTCGGGGGAATTGTTGCTGAAGGCCGTGTACCAGTGGGCGAGACGCTCCTCGCCGCAGAAGTGCATGGTGAGGGTCTCGATCGCCGGCCCCTCCTGGAAGGTGAGCCGGAGCCGGGGCAGCTCGGCCTCCTCGATCGTCTCTCCCACCCGCTCCAGGTACTTGCGCAGGACGAGATGGTGCTTCATCTCCTCGTAGAACCAGACGGAGACGAAGCTGCAGAAGTCGATGTCCGTGTAGAAGTCGCGGAGGAACATCTCCGTGGCGTAGAGCGCGGCCAGCTCCGTGAGGCACACCTCGCGGACATCGAAGATCCAGGCGGCAGTGAGCTTCTCCGGCTCCATGGCGTCCCAGTCGATGTCCCGGCCGAGGTTCCAGCGGGCCCGCTCCAGGCTGATGAAGAGGTCGTCGTACAGCATGGCTGTCACGAACCTATTCTGCTGGTGCAGAATGGCCAAGAGCATCTGCCATCCCGGCGGGAGCGGCGCTGGCTTTTTGTGTGAGGTGAACAACTTGGCCACAGCGTCCAGATCGCGGTCGCCAGTATTGGTCGAAGGGGCCAGCCTGCCGACCGCAGTCACGGCGAGGCTTCTGGCTGATTCAGACGCCATCGCGGGGCGGATGGCCCGCAGGATCGCCTCGGAGATCGCGCTCCCCGGCCACTTCAACAACGTGAGCTATCTCCGCTCCATCGTCTCGGCCTGCCGCGACGCGCTGCAAGTCCTGGTCCGCCGCCTCCACGACGGCCGCGGCCCCCGGGCCGGCGACCTCGATCGCCTGGCCCAGACCGGCGCCTTCCAGGCTGATCTCGGCGTCCGCCTCGACGTCCTCCTCTCCGCCTATCGGATAGCCGCCAAGGTGGTGTGGGAGGAGGTGGTCGGCACCCTCGCCCGCGAGCACGAGATGCCGGCGGCGACCCTCGTCGCCCTGGCCGCCCAGGTCATCGACTACCTCGACGAGATCTCCGGGGCGGTGGGCGCCGCCTACCTGGAGCGCCGGGAGCGCATCCTCCGCCGCCGCGACCAGGAGCGCGACCGGGTGCTCCATCGCCTCCTCGCCGGGGACTCCTCGGCCGACCTCCTGGTGGCGGCGGCAGCCTGCGAGCTCGACCTCTCCCCGCCCTACCGGGTGCTCGCCTGCGCCTGGACGGGGAACTTCGACGAGCTCACCGAACGGGTGGCCCAGCCGGCCGGGGCGGTCACCGTCTCCGCTTCGGAGAGCACCTGGGTGCTCCTCGTCGACCCCCGCCGCGATCACCGCCGCCTCTGCGTGGCGGCCACGCGGGCCACCCCGGGATGCGCCTTCGGCATCGGGCCGGTCGCCGACCGTCTTGCCGACGTCGCCGAGGCGGCCCGGCGGGCCCAGCATGCCCTCGACGTGGGGCTGCGACTGGAGCCGGAGCGGGCCGTGCACGACGACGCCGAGCTCGGCGTCTTCGCCGTCCTCGACGCCGACCCCGAGGCGGTGCGTCGGTTCTGCGCCAGCGTGCTTGGTCCGCTCGGCGCGGACAGCACCGACAAGCGCGGAGAGCTGCGCCACACGCTCGAGGCGGTGCTGTCGACCGCCGGCCTGGGGGAGGCGGCCACAAAGCTCGGGGTGCACCGCCACACCGTCGTCTACCGCCTTCAGCGCATCCGCGACCTCGGCCTCCCCGTCGACGAGCCCTCGCGCCGCCACCTCCTCTGGCTGGCGCTCAGGGCCCGGCGCCTGCTGCCGAACTGAGCGGCCGGCACCCCGTCCGGCCCGCCGGCGTGGGACGGAGCGGCTGTCGCCATCGGCGCGGCGCTCCCACCTCCCGGCGCCCTCCCACCTCCCCGGCGCTCCCCACCTCCCCGGCGCGCTCCCACTCCCCGGCGCGCTCCCACCTCCCGCCACCTCCCACCTCCCGGCGCTCCCCCCGCCGGAGCTGGCCCTGCCGGGCCCGGTCCGCCGCCGCGCCGCAGGGGGCTGGATACGCCCCTACTTGACGGTGGTCGCTCCCTGCTCCGCTTCCCGGGCGAGCATAAAGAGCACGTCACTCAGCCGGTTGAGGTAGCGGATCACCTCGGCGTTGTCCAGCAGTCCCTGGCGACGCAGGGTGACCGCCCGGCGCTCGGCGCGACGCACGAGAGTGCGGGCGAGGTCGAGGGCGGCGCCGACTCGGCTCCCGCCGGGGACGACGAAGGCCGGCGGGAGGGGCACGCGCTCCTCGAGGCCGGCGAGCATGGAATCGAGAGCGTCGACCATTGCCGGGGTCACCGTCGCGAAGTGGCGCTCCAGCTTGGCGTGCTCGCCAGGCCCGGTGGCCAGCTCCGCTCCGACCGTGAACAGTTCGCGCTGGATGGCGAGCAGCCGTTCCGCTCTTTCCCGGTCGACCTCCTGGGCGCGGGCCAGGCCGAGCGCCGAGATCGCCTCGTCGAGAGAGCCGTAGGCCTCGGTGTGGAGGTCGTCCTTGGGGATTCGACCGCCGTAGAGGAGACCGGTCTCACCGTCGTCTCCCCGCCGCGTGGCGATGCTCTTCGTCCGCCGCGGCGGATCGCGCTTCCCCCCCACCGGGACGGCGCTCACGCCACCCAGCCCCCCTCCTCGGAGGCGGAGCGAAGGGCGGCCATCTGCTGGCCGGCTTGGGCGTCGCCACGGCGGGCAAACTCCTCGACGTACTTGGCGGCGGCGATCGTCGCCGTGGTGGCGTCACCGACCGCGGTCGTCACCTGCCGGGTCAGCTGGCTGCGCACGTCGCCGGCGGCGTAGACGCCGGGAACGCTCGTCTCCATGGTCAGCGGGTCGGTGACGTAGTACCCCGCCTTGTCGTGCTCGACGTGCTCGGTGAGGAGCCCGGTGTTGGGCAGGAAGCCGACGAAGATGAAGACGCCCCCCACCTCGAGCGTGGACACCTCTTGGGTGGCCACGTCGCGCAGCCGCAGCCGCTGCACCTTCTGGCCTCCCGCGATCTCCTCCACGACCGTGTTGAGGATGAAGTCGATCTTCGGGTTGCTCTTCGCATCCTCGACGAGGATCGGCTGGGCCCGGAACTCCCCCCGCCGATGGATGATGGTGACCCTTTTGGCGAAGCGGGTGAGGAAGATGGCCTCCTCGACGGCCGCGTCGCCGCCCCCGACGACGGCCAGGTGCGCTCCCGGGAAGAAGGCGCCGTCGCAGACCGCGCAGTAGGAGACACCGCGACCGGCGAACTCCTCCTCCCCAGGGACGTCGAGCTTGCGCGGGTTGCCGCCGGCGGTGACGATCACCGCGGGGGCACGCAGATCACCCTCGTCCGTGCTCACCACCTTCTTGCCGTCGGGCTCGACCCGGATGGCGTTGACGGTGGCCGCGATCATCTCCGTGCCGAACTCCTTGGCCTGTTCGGTCATGATCTCGGCCAGGTCGCGACCGAGGATCGACTTCACCCCCGGGTAGTCCTCGATGAGCTCGGTGTTGAGGAGCTGGCCGCCGGCGCCGAAGAGGGTGCCGTCGACCATGGCCGCCTTGGCCTCGACGAGAGCCGCCCGCACCTTGTTGCGCCCGGCGTACAGCGCGGCGGTGAGCCCGGCCGGGCCCCCGCCGACGATGACGATGTCGTATTCGCGGTCGGTCACCTGATCACCTCTGATCACCTCTGGCAGCGCCGCACCCGTCCGACACCGGCACCTTTCTCTGAACGACACCTGGGAGGTTAGTACCTTTTGTACCCACCGCCAGGGAGGCCAAATCGCTTGGTCGCGTCCTACGCTCCCTCCCGGAGGCGGTCGACCAGGTCGCGAAGGGCCCGGCCGCGGTGGCTGACCCCGTCCTTGGCCTCGGCGTCGGCCTCTCCGAAGGTGATGCCGAGATCGTCGCTCAGGAAGGCGGGGTCGTAACCGAAGCCTCCCCTGCCTCGCGGCGCGACGAGGGTCCCCCAGGTCTCCCCCCGGGCCGTGAGCGGCGCCATTCCGGCGCGGGCCAAGCAGGCCACGCACACGTAGCGAGCCCGGCGGTCCTCCGGGGAACGCCGCTCCACCTCGGCGAGGACGCCCTGGAGGCGGTCAGCATCGCTGGCGCCCTCCCCCAGCCAGCGGGCGGAGCGCGGCCCTGGCCAGCCTCCGAGAGAAGGGACCTCGATCCCCAAGTCGTCGGCCACCGCCAACAGGCCCGTCGCCTCCATCACCGCCATCGCCTTGGCGACCGCGTTCTCCCGGTAGCTGGCCCCCGGCTCATCCACGTCGCCGTGGAAGCCGGCCTCGTCGGGTCCGACGAGCGCCCATCCGGTGCCGGCCAGGATGCGGCGGAACTCGGCCACCTTGCCGGGGTTGCGGCTCGCCAGCACCACGCGGCCGTCTGCGCTCACCGCACGCCGGCGGGGGTCCTGAGCGCCTCCTCCTGCGCGGCGAAGAGCTGGGCCAGGCCGCTCTCGGCGAGGGCCAGCAGACGGTCCATCTCGGCGCGGCTGAAGGGAACCTGCTCGGCCGTCCCCTGGAGCTCGATGAAGCGGCCGTCCGGCGTGCCGACACAGTTCATGTCGGTGTCGGCGGCGGAGTCCTCCAGGTAGCAGAGGTCGAGGCGGGCCTCGCCGGCCACGATGCCGGTGGACACCGCGGCCACCTGGCGGCGAAGGGCGCCGGGAGCGACGGCCCGCGCCTCCTCCAGCGCCCGCACCGCCAGGGCGAGGGCGACATAGCCCCCGGTGATGGCCGCCGTCCGGGTGCCACCGTCGGCGACCAGCACGTCGCAGTCGATGACGATGGAGCGCTCGCCGAGGGCCGCGAAATCGACGCCGGCGCGAAGGCTGCGGCCGATGAGCCGCTGGATCTCCTGCGCTCGGCCGTCGACCCGTCCCTTGCGGCCGTCACGCTCGGTTCGGGTCTGCGTGCTGCGCGGCAGCATGGCGTACTCAGCGGTGACCCAGCCCAACCCGCTGCTCTTGCGAAAGGGGGGAACGCGCTCCTCGACGCTGGCGGTGCAGATGACCTTCGTCGCTCCCGTGGCGATGATGCAGCTCCCCTCTGGGTAGGGAAGAGGGGCAACCTCCAGGGAGACGGGGCGGAGCTGGTCGGGGTCGCGGCCGTCCGGCCTCACCGCGGGGATTCTCCTTTTGCCGGCATCGCCGGCCGAGTGTACGGCGGACGGTGCAAGGCACGCCGCCACGCCGGGTCAGCGGTGCAAGGGCTTGGCGAGCACGAAGACCGAGAGCTCGAAAAGGGCCAGCAGCGGGATGGCAAGGAGGAGCGGGGTGAAGGGATCCGCGCCGGGGGTCACCACGTAGGCGGCGATGATGACCACCACCCACACGAACTTGCGCCGCCGTCGCAGCCAGCGCGAGTTGACGATGCCGAGCAGACCGAGGAGGACGATGGCCACGGGGAGCTCGAAGGTGATGCCGAAGGCCAGCATCACGGTGGTGAGGAAAGAGAGGTACTGATTGAGGTCGGGAAAGTAGGTGGCGTTGCCGCCGATGAAGGCGATGAGGAGGTTGAGCCACACGGGCATGAGGAAATAGGCGAGACAGGCGCCGCCCGCGAAGAGGAGGAGCGCGGAGACGATGAAGGGCGCCGCGAAACGCCGCTCCACCGCTCGCAGTCCGGGCGACACGAAGGTCCAGAGCTGCCAGAGGACGATGGGCAGCGACACGATGAGCCCGCCGAGCATCGCCACCTTGAAGGGGATGGTGAAGAACTCGGTGGGGCTGTAGATGATCGGGCCCTTGACCACCGAGTGGTGTCCGGCGAGGACCGACTTCAGGGGGATGATGAGGAAGGCGATGAGCTTCTGGGTGAAGATCGCGCAGCCCACCGTCGCCACCAACCAGGCGATGAGCGAGACGATGAGAACGCGCCGCAGGTCCTGGAGATGCTCGACGACGGTCATGCGGCGCTCGTCGGGCTCGGGACGCGCGGGCTGGAGGTGGCGCCGGATCCGCAGGCGGCCGAGCACGCCCTGCGCCACGCTCAGGTCCTCATGAGGGCTCGGCCGCGGCTCAGGTTAGCCACGCGCAGAGCCTCGTGCTCGCCCCACTCCGGGCGCCAGCCTCAGCGCGGCCGGGGGTCGTCGGGGACCGTCGCCGCCGGTCTCTCGGTGTTCGCGGCACTGGAGGCGGGTGGCTCCGGAGGGGGCGGCGGCTGTGGAGGCATCGATGTGGCGTCGACCACCGTGTCTTGGAAACCGGCCATGGCGTTGCGGAACTCGCGAATGGCCCGTCCCATCCCGGCCCCGACGTCGGGCATCTTTCCCGGTCCCCAGATGATGAGGACGACGACGAGGATGAGCAGGATGATCCACCAGTGGGTAAACAGCCCGTCCATCGTCTGTGGTCACTCCTCTGGGAGCGAGGCCCCGTCCGGCCTCTGGGAACGAAGCCAGTCTATCAGCGCCTGACGGAGGGGGGATCCAAGCGACCGGTGTGGCTTCGAACGCAGGCGGCGCCGTCAGGCGACGGAAGAGGCGCCGGCGCGCGAAGCGGGTGAACCACCCAGCCGCCGGGGGGATCTGCGGAGAAGGCAGCCGGCTCGGCGTCCCCTACCACCTGCTGCGCCGGCGAAGGCTGGGCTAGACCGACGCATTCGCCGCACTCACACCGGGTCCGAGGGTCACCCCTGGTTGTCAGAGGCGCTTGGCGAAACTAGGAAGGATTGGTTCCTAGGTACGTAAACGAGGAAGGCTTTATTCCTAGGTACGCTTAAGGGCGCCCAACACACATGTGCGACCCCGTGGTATCGCCCCGGCAGCCGCCGACGCTCGCGCCGCTCGGATGAATCCGAGCGAGGCTCAGCCGGCCGGGGACTCCGCCACGTATCCGTGCAGAGCTCCGGCGAAAGCCGAGACCGCCCGGTCGATGTCGGCTGGCGCGTGGGCGGTGCTCACGAACGCTGCCTCGAACTGGGAGGCGGGCCAGATGACCCCCGCCTCGCGCCAGGCGCGATGGACGCGGGCGAATCCCTCGAGATCGCTTCCTCGAGCCTCCTCGTAGTCCTCCACCCGCTCGACGCCGATGAAGGCGGTGAGCATGCTTCCCACCCGGTTGACCGCGCACGGCACGGAGGCGGCCATCGCCGCGCTGCGCAGCCCGTCGCCGAGGCGGCTGCTCAGGGCCTCGAGGCGCGCATAGCCCTCGCCGTCTCGGAGCGCGTCGAGCACGGCGGCACCGGCGGCCATGGCCAGGGGATTCCCGGACAGGGTCCCGGCCTGGTAGATGGGACCCGACGGCGCAACCTGCTCCATCAGGGCTCGGGGCCCGGCGTACGCCCCGACAGGGAGCCCACCCCCGATCACCTTGCCGAGGCAGGTGAGGTCGGGGCGGACGCCGTAGAGATCCTGGGCCCCACCGTACGCAACCCGGAAGCCGGTCATCACCTCGTCGAAGATGAGCAGCGCCCCGGCCTCCCGGGTGATGCGGCGCAGCGCCTCCAGATAGCCGGCGCGGGGAGGAACGCACCCCATGTTTCCGGCCACCGGCTCGACGATGACGGCCGCGATCCGCTCGGGATGCGCGGCGAAGGCCTCGGCCACCGCGTCGACCGCATTGTAGGCGAGCACCAGGGTGTCGGCGACAGCTCCGGCGGGCACCCCCGCCGAGCCCGGAAGGGCCAGGGTGGCCACCCCGCTCCCGGCCGCGGCGAGAAGGGCATCGGCGTGGCCGTGGTAGGCGCCGGCGAACTTGACGATGAGGTCCCGTCCGGTCGCCCCACGGGCCAGGCGGACTGCCGACATCGCCGCCTCCGTCCCGGAGTTGACGAAGCGGACCATCTCCACCCCCGGGAGCGCCGCACAGATGCGCTCGGCCAGCTCCACCTCCGCTTCCGAGGTGTGGCCGTAGGCGACGCCGCGCTCCAACTGGCGGCGCATCGCCTCCACGACGGCCGGCGCGGCGTGGCCGAGGATGAGCGGACCGTAGGCGAGCACGAAGTCCACGTTGCGCGCACCGTCCACGTCGGTGAGGTAGGCCCCCTCGGCGGAGGCGACGAGGGGCGGCTCTCCGCCCACCGCCAGGTAGGCGCGGACCGGGCTCGAGACACCTCCCGGCATCACCGCGGTCGCGCGAGCCCAGAGCGGGGACGACCGTCCCCCGAGCTCGCTCAGTTCTGCTCCAAGACAGTGACCGAGTTGATCACGTCTCCTTTGTGCAGGGCCTGAGCCACATTGAGCCCGGAGGAGACGACCCCGAACAGGTTGTAGCTCTTGGGTAGCGAAGTGTCGTTTCCGGTGCAGATGAAGAACTGCGATCCGTTGGTGTTGGCACCGCTGTTGGCCATGGCCACGCAGCCCGTGGTGTACGACCCCTTGATCGGCTCGTCGTTGAACTTGAAGCCCGGCCCTCCTGACCCGCAGCTGCTGGCGCTGACGTGGCCGATGCAGTTCGGATCTCCGACCTGCGCGATGGCGAGCGAACCCCCCGTGCATGAGCTGTCGGCGCTATTCGGACAGACCCGGTGGAACGGGATGCCGTCGTAGAAGTCGTTGCGGGCCAGGGTCACGATGACGTTGACGGTATGCGGGGCGAGCTTCGGCTCGAGGCAGAGCGTGATGTCACCCCGCACGGTGTGGAGGACCACCTCGTAAAGCCTGCCGGTGTTGATGGTCATCGCCGGTTCGGCGCTGTAGACGTGGGGGTTGCTGGGCTCGTTGAGGGGCCCGAGGGCTGCACCAAAGCTCGCCGAGCGGCACGGGGTGCTGGCCACCGGCGACGCCGAGATCGGGGTGGCCGCGGGGGTGGGGGTTGGTTTGGCTGTCGCCTTCGGTGAGGTCACCGCTCCCACCGGGGTGGCGCTGTCAGCGTTGTCGATGGCCACCGCGATGGCGATCACCGCGGCCACCAGGACCACCATGGCGGCGATCACAAAGGGCAGGCGGCGTGGGTCGGTGGGCGGCCTCATGCTCCGCTAGGCTGACTGCTCAGCGAGCCACCGCGCCGCCTGGAGGGCGTGGTAGGTGATGACGAGGTCGGCTCCGGCGCGGCGGATCGCGGTGAGCGCCTCCAGGGCGGCGGCACGCTCCTCGAAGGCTCCCGCGCAAGCCGCGTGATGGACCATGGCGTACTCCCCGCTCACGTTGTAGGCGGCGAGCGGGACATCGACCTCCGCGCGCACGCGAGCGATGACATCGAGGCAGGTGAGGGCCGGCTTGACCATCACCATGTCGGCGCCCTCGGCGACATCGAGGCGCACCTCGCGCAGTGCTTCGCGGACGTTGCCGACGTCCATCTGGTAGCCGCGTCGATCGCCGCCGCGCGGCGCGCAGTCAGCGGCTTCCCGGAAGGGCCCGTACATCACCGTCGCGTACTTCGCGCTGTAGGCGAGGATGGCCGTGTCGGCGAAGCCTGCCGCGTCGAGCGCCGCGCGGATGGCCGCGACCTGCCCGTCCATCATGCCGCTGGGCGCGATCACATCAGCCCCGGCGGCGGCCTGGGTCACCGCGATGCGCCCGTAGAGCTCGAGGGTGCGGTCGTTGTCGACGCTCAAGTCCTCGCGGAGCACTCCGCAGTGGCCGTGGTCCGTGTACTCGTCAAGGCAGCAGTCGGCGATGAGGATGCAGGAATCCCCTGCCTCACGCCGCAGCCTGCGCAGCGTGTTCTGCAGCACCCCGTGGTCGTTCCAGGCCTCGGAGCCGAGGGCGTCCTTGTGCGCCGGGACCCCGAAGAGGAGCACGGAGCCGATGCCCAATCCGAGCGCCTCGTCCATCACCGAGGCGGTGCTGCTGACCGTCTCCTGGCGGTGTCCGGGAAGGGCGTCGATGGCCACGGGTTCGGCGATCCCCTCACGGACAAAGAGCGGATGCACCAGCTCCGCGGCGCTGAGACGCGTCTCGCGAGCGAGGCTGCGCAGCCGCGCGGTCCGGCGCAGACGGCGGGGTCGCTCGGCCGGAAAGGGCATGGCGGGGCCAAGGGTAGCCGCTTAGCGGCGAAGCGCGCCCAGCAGAGCGGCGGCCAGCTGAGCCGGCCCCGGTCCCGGGGCCAGCACCGGCCGCAGACCCCCGCCCCGAAGCGCCGCGGCGGTCGTCTCCCCGCCGCAGACGAGGACGACCGCCCCCAGCGCCGGGGCGCCCACCGCTGCCACCGCGGCCCGCGCGGCGCTCGGGCTCAAGAGGATGATCGCCGCGGCGCCCGACGCGAGCGCGGCCGCCAGGGCTGGGGCGGTGTCCCCCCGGGGCACGGTGCGATAGCAGGCGGTCACCTCCACCGCCGCCCCGGCGCCACGCAGCCGCTCGGCGGTCTCCGGGCGGGCTCCCTCCGCCTGGGGAAGCCAGACGCATCCCGAGCCGGCCCCCGCCGCCAGCAGCTGCTCGGCGAGCGCCGCCCCGCCCCGCCCCGAGGCGACGAGGCCGGCGGACACACCGACCCTGGCGAGGGTGCCGGCCGTGCCCTCGCCCACCGCCGCGACGCTGATCCCGCCCAGCTCCTCGGGCGTGAGGATGCCCAGCCGCTCCGCGGCGTTGGCGCTCGTCACCGCGACCCAGCGGGGCGGTGGCCGGCGGCGCAGGCGTCCCACCGCGGCGTGGATCTCGCCGTCAGCGGCCAGCCGCTCGATGGCGATGAGCGGCACCTCGAGGACGACCGCGCCGAGGCCGCGGAGATGGTTCGCGAGCCGGCCGGCCTGCCCCTCGGCCCGGGTGACGACGATGCTCCGCCCCTCGAGGGGACGTTTCAGCCCATCCGGGAGAGATGTCTCCACGCTCACGGAAACCGTGGCTTCGTCCGGCACGGCGCTCCCCGCTCTGGAGACCCCCCGCGAAGGCCTCTCACCTCAGCTCCGCCGCCACCCGCATCCCCAGCTGGAGGGCATCCTGAGGGGCGCCACCCGCCTCGGCCCGCCGCACGCCGCCGTCGACAGCGAGGGCGCCGGTCACCACGAGGCGCCCCTCCTCCAGCCTCGCCCACACGCCGAGGGGAAGCAGGCAGCCGCCTCCCAAGGCGACGAGCACGGCTCGCTCCGCGTCCGCCGCCACCCGTGTCGCCGCATCGTCGACCGCCCCGGCCACCGCCTCCGCCCGACCCCCGGCGGCGGCCTGGAGGGCGATGGCGCCCTGGCAGGGGGCGGGAACGAAGACCCGCGGATCGAGGCGGACCGCGATCCGGGTGCTGAGGCTCAGCCGGTCGACGCCGGCGCAGGCGACAAGCAGGGCGTCGACCTCACCCTGGTCGAGCTTGGCGAGCCGCGTGTCGACATTGCCGCGCAGGGGCACGGCTCGAAGGTCGGGCCGGAGGCCGGCCAGGAAGGCGGACCGCCGCGCGCTCGACGTGCCTACAACCGCTCCCTCAGGAAGGTCGGCGAGCTTCGTGCCGCCCCGGGTCACGAGCCCGTCGCGGCAGTCCTCTCGGGGCAGGAAGGCCGCCACCGGGAACCCGGGGGCCAGCCTGCTGGGCAGGTCCTTTGCGCTGTGCACGGCGATGTCGGCCCGACCGCCGGCCAGGGCGCGCTCCAGGGCGGCGGTGAACCACCCCTGGCCGCGCAGGCGGTCCACGGGGGTCGAGGGGGCCAGGTCGCCCTGGGTGCGCACGATGACGGTCTCCAGCTCCGCGGCTCCCTGGGACCGAAGTGCCGCCACGGCGATGTCCGCCTGGGCGCGGGCGAGCCGGCTGCCGCGCGTCGCCAGCCGCAGGACGCCGCCGTCCCCGGTCCGCGTCCCGCCGCTACGGGATGTCGAACCGCTCGTCATCGAGCCCGAATGCCTGGCGCAGCTGAAGGGCCGCCGCCGGGTCGCCTTGGGTCTCGCGCAAGTGGCTGATCGGACCGTGCAGAAGCTTGCGCACGAGGCTGCGGCTCAATTGATCGATCCTCTCCACCGTCTCCTCCCCGGCCTCGGGGAGGCGAGCCATGGTCCGAGCCAGCTCGCGCCGCCGGATCTCCTCCGCCATCTCGACCAGGTTGCGGATGGTGGGGTCCGCGGCGTCGCGGCGCGCGGCCAGCTCCATGGTCTCCCGCGCCGCGGCGCGGATCAGGGCCTCGGCGCTCGCCACCGCATCGCGGCGACCCCGGACGTCGTGCAGACGCCGCCCCACCTCGTCGATGTCGAGCAGCGTGACCCCCGGGACCGCGGCCGCCGCGGGATCCACATCGCGCGGCACCGCGATGTCGATGATGCAGAGCCGCCGTCCCCCTCGCCGCTCCTGGACGCGGGCGACGGCGGCCCCGTCCAGCACCGGGGTGAGGCTGTTCGTCGAGGCGATGACGAGATCGCAGTCGACCGCCGCCGCCTCGAGGTCCTCGCCGGTGACGGCGGTGGCACCCAGCTCTCCGGCGAGAAGCGCGGCCGACTCCCCCCCACGGGAGCTCACGCGCAGGTGGGCCCCGAGCCGGTGCAGCTGGCGGGCCGCCAGCACGCTCATCTTGCCGGCCCCCACGAGGAGCACGGTGACCCCCTCCAGGTCTCCCACCATCTCGGTGGCCATGGCCACCGCCGCCTCGCTGAGGCTTCCCACCCCGGCGGCGATGGCCGTCTCCCGGCGCACCCGCCTGCCCAGGGCGCTGGCCCGGCGGAGGACGAAGTCGAGGTGGGCGTCCACGCAGCGCAGCTCGAGGGCGAGCCGGTGCGCCGCCCGCACCTGGGCCAGCACCTGGGCTTCCCCCAGCACCATGGACTCCAGCCCGGCGGCGATGCGGAAGAGGTGCTCGACCGCCTCTCCGTCCTGGTAGACGACGGCGTGACCGCGCTCGGTCACCGCCCCCTCGGGGTCGAGGTAGCGACGCAGCCGGGCGGCGACATCCTGGGCATCCGAGCTCTCCGGAACGCTGGCATAGATCTCGGTGCGGTTGCAGGTGGACAGGACGAATGCACCGCGAAGCCCCCCGTGCCCGATGAGGAAGCGGAGAACGCGGCGGACCTCTGGCTCGGCGAGGGCCAGCCGCTCCCGGACCTCGAGGGGCGCGGTGCGGTGGCTGACGCCGACGGAGGTCACGCGCATGGCCGTGCCCGGTCCTCCAAGCAGCGCCGGCGGCGTCGGAGCTCTCCCAGCGACGTGCATCTCACGGGTGGCATCGGCCCGAGTATATGGACGGTTCCTTCACCACCGCCGCAGCGATGGAGGGGAGAGCAAGGGAGGACGGGCGACCGCCAGGGGCCGCGACGCCGAGCCCATTGTCGTCCGGGCGTGACCCGGGCCCGGCGGCGAGCAGGTAGGATGGCTGCAGACGACGCATGGCCCTCTTCAATCCGATGCCGGCTCCGCCGGCCGATCCTGCACCGAGGGGATCTGAGTCACCGTCTCAACCTCACCGCCGCTACGGGAGGCGGCGAGGTTCTGTTCCCATTGGTGACACCTTCATCGCGCGTCTCGGGCCCTCGGGGAACGAGCGCTTCGCCGCCATCGACGACCCGGACGACGATCCACCACTGCGCCGGCCGGCGCCGGAGACGCCCGTCGAGGCCCTGCGCTTCGTGGCCGTCGACTGCGAGACGACCGGGCAGTCTCCGCACCGCCTCGTCGAGCTGGGTGCGGTTGCCTTCACGCTCTCCGGGCATCTCATGTCGTTCGAGACGCTGGTGCACAGCACTGACCGGATCAACCCGTTCGCGCGGCGCATCCACGGGATCTCCTCGGAGACCCTCGGCGGGGCTCCCCCGGCGCGCCGGGTGCTGGAGCGGTTCCGCCGCTTCTGCCGGGGCGCCGTCCTCGTCGAGCACAGCGCCGACGCCTTCGATACCCGTCTCATCACCCGGACCCTCGGCGAGAGCCTCGACGCCGACAACATCGACACCTCCCGGCTCGCCGCCAAGCTCTTCGACCTCCGTGACACCATCGGCCTGGAGCGGCTCTGCACCGAGCTCGAGGTGCCCCACCGCCGGCCACACCACGCGCTTGCCGACGCCGAGGCGACCATGGGTTGCTTCCTCGAGCTGCTCCGCCGGGGGCGCGACCGCTTCGGCTGGCTGACGCTCGCCGACCTTCTGGAGGACGGCCAGCCGCCGCCTTCGCGCTGGCCCAACCTGGAGGTGGACGCTGAGGGCTCGGCGCCGCCGCGCCGTCGCCGCCGCGGCGGCCGGCGTCGGTACAGGCCCGAGCGTGGCGGAGCCTCTCCGGACTCCGCCTGAGCCTCTTCCGCGGCCGGCCGTCCGCGCCACTTCCGCAATCGGCCCCGCGCCCGAGGGGGGCGGGGCGCGCGGTCACCACTCGAGGTCGACGACAAGCGGGAAGTGGTCGGAGGCCCGAGCCACCTCGCCGGCGCCCCGCCCCCTTCCCCGCACAACGTCGCAGGCGACGAGCCGGGGCACCACCTCGGGACTGGCGAACGCGTAGTCCACCCGAGCTGCCGGGACCCAGGTGGCGCAAGTGTAGCCGTGGGCCCGGGGGTGGAGATGCCGGTAGCAATCGACGTACCCCTCGGCGAGGATGCGCGGGATGGCCCAGCGCTCGATCGTCCGGCCGAGCATCCGGTCCAGGGTGCGGCTCCCCGGGACCAGCGAGGTGAGCGGGCCGATGACCCAGGGGAGGACGGGAATGCCCACCTGGAGGTGGGGGTCGACGCCATGCTCGAGCCAGCGCTCGTCGAGGCTGCGCTCCGCCTCCCCTGCGGCCGGCCCCATCCAGCCGTCGGCCTGGCGTACCAGAAGCCGGGCCCGGCGCAGCGCCGACATACGCCGGAAGAAGGTGGTGGCCTCCAAGCCGTCGCCGGGTGCCAGGCTGTTGAAGTCGCCGAGGAGGACGTGCGGCGTCGGCGGTGCCTTGGCGATGTCGCCGAGGATCGCGTCGAGCTCGCGGAGGCGGCGCGCCTCACCTTTGGCCCGTTCTCCGAAGCGGGCGGCGAGATGCACGACGTCGAGGCGGAGCCGGGACCCCCGCCGCGGTCGGAGCGTCACCTCGAGATGGCTGCGCAGCATTCCAGGGTGGCGATGGTTGCGATGGGCCACGACGGGGAGCCGGGTGAGGACGGCCAGGCCGACGTCGCCGCCGTCGCTCGGCGGCCCATCGATGGCCGCCATCCCCAGCTCCGCAGCGAGCCAGTCGACGAGGCCGTTGGCGCACACCTCCTGGAGAGCGATGGCGTCCGCTTCGCTGCGTCGCAAAACTTCGGCGATTCGCTCCCGGCGCCGTTCCCCGCCGAGCAGGATGTTGTAGGTGAGCAGCCGGATCGTCGGCATCGCGGTCCTCAGCTCACGCCCCGTTCCAGGTCATCACCCGCTCCAACAGTTTGGACGCTGGCGGGGACGCCCGGTCCGGCATTCACGCGCTCGTCGCCCGCCGTAGCATCGCGCGGATGCAGGATCGCGACGGGGCCCGCCCCAATCTGGCCGAGCTGTTCCTCCTCGACCGTCTCCCCGCCCTCGCCCGGATCGGAACCATCGTTGCCGCGGTGGGTGTCGCGGTCGCCTGGGGGTTCGTCGCCCTCGGCCTCCACCTGCGCGAGCTGGCTCTGCGCGCCCAGGATCTGCCGCTGAATCCTGTCGCCAACCTCTTCGCCGACGGGTCGTCGGCGAGGACGCTCTGGCCGGGGTGGGTGGCGGCGGCCATCTTTGCCCTCAGCGCGCTGCGCCAGCGCCACGCCCCGCTGGAGCCGCCGGCCGGCAGTCGCGTCTCGACGAGGGGTGTCGCGGGCCTCCGAGCCGGCTTGCGCCGCGAGTACGTTGCCGCTCGCTGCGTCCTTGTCGCCCTGGCTCTGCTGGCGCTTGGCGACGCCGCGCGGCTGGCCGTGAGCGGCGCCGCCCGCCTCCTCGGGGTGAAGGACGCGGGAGGAGACATCCTCTGGGAGGGACTGGAGTTTGCCGGGCTGGTCGCCGCCTGCCTCGCCCTGGCCACCTGGGTGGCCGGCTTCCACACCCAGCTCGACCGCCTCGGCGCCCTCCGCGGGCCGCCGTCGGCGCCCGGGTCGGGCCACCGCCAGATGGCGCCGGGCCCATAGGTCCCCCCGAGGCCAGCGCCAGGGCGGCGGGCATCTTCGCGCCGCGGGCCGGAAGAGGACGCGAGGAGGAGCCGCGATCTCTCAGAGGCGCCGGTCGACGACGTACTCAGAGGCGGCTTCGAGGGTGAGCCGGGCCGGGAACTCGGGAAACGCCTGGAGGGCCTCGCGCGCGGCGACGGCGAAGCCCTGGGCGGCGCGCTCGGTCGCCGCCACCGCCCCGCTGCGGCGGACCAATTCCGCGATCATTTCGTAGTCCCCATCGCCGAGCGGCTGGCGGGCGATGACCGCGGCGAGCTCCTCCCCGACAGCGGGGTCCTGGAGGGCCAGCATGAAGGGGAGGGTGACGGTTCCCTGACGGAGATCCGCGCCCACCGGTTTGCCCAGCTCTTCCTCCGTGGCCACGTAGTCGAGGAGGTCGTCCGCGATCTGGAAGGCCATCCCCAGGTTGTGACCGTAGCCGCGCAGGGCGGTCAGCTGAGCGGCGTCGAGACTACCGACCACGCCACCGCAGAAGCAGCACGAGGCGAGCAGTGTCGCGGTCTTGCGCTCGATCTTTCGGTAGTAGTCGTCGAGGGATTGGCGGTAGTCGTCCTTGCTCGTCATCTGCAGCAGCTCGCCGAGGCAGATGGTCATCACCGTGTTGCTGATGGCGGCGTCGATGGCCGGCGAGCCGATGCCCGCGATGAGGTTGGCGCCCTTGGCGAAGTAGTAGTCACCGATGATGATGGCCGGCGCCGATCCCATCATCTCGTGGATGGTGGTCATCCCCCGCCGGGTCGGCGCACGGTCGATGAGATCGTCGTGGACGAGGGTCGCCGTGTGGATGAACTCGATCCCCATGGCCAGGTCGTAGACGTGGTCGGGGACGGGTCGACCAAGCTGCGCGCTCAGGATGACGAGCGCCGGCCGGATCCGCTTGCCGCCGGCGCGAACGATATGGCGCATGGCCTCCGCCATCGGCCCGAGGTCGGTCGCCACCGCCGCTTCGAGGCGCTTCTCGAACTCCAGGAGCTCACCGAGGATGGGCTCGAGGAGGCTCTCGAGACGCGGCACGGCGGCGGAGGCGTCCTCCAGCCCTGCGGGCCGCCGGTCGAGGGCAGGCGAGGGGCGAAGGGCAGCGTCCATCACGGCTGAGGATATCAGCGAGAGCGTGGGGCTCCGGCGGCCGGGGAAAAGGGCCCCCCTGCCATGGTGCGGACCAGCTCTCGGAAGGCGTCCCCCCTCGCCTCGAAGTCCCGGAATGCCCCGTAGCTCGGGGCGGCCGGGGAGAGAAGCACGGTGACCCCGGGGCGGCTGCGCTGTCGCGCCAGGCGTACGGCGTCCTCGAGGTCGCGGGCCGGCACAACCGGTGGGGGGGCGGGAGCCCGGTGGAGATCGGCGGCCAGCCGGTCTCCGCTCGGCGAAAGGGTGATGACAGCGACGACATCCGCGGCGCCTGCCAGGCGGCGCACCAGCGGGCTGTGGTCCTGGCCGCGGTCGAACCCGCCCGCGATCAGCACCACCTTTCCCTCCACGGCGTCGAGAGCCGCCACCGCCGCCTCGGGGATGGTCGCGATGCTGTCGTTGACGTAGCGGACGCCGTCGCCCTCCCCCACCGGCTCGAGGCGGTGGCGGAGAGGTTCGAACCCGCGCAGCCCCTGCGCCTGGGCGGGGGCATCGACGCCAGCCTGCTCCAGGGCGCAGAGGGCGGCGCAGCAGTTGAGGAGATTGTGCCGGCCACGCAGCCGGAGATCCGCCGCTTCGACGAGGCGTTCCCCGTCTCGCCAGAGCGCCGCTCCGTCGGCGTGGTAGCCGGCTCGGTCGGCGAACCAAACGCGCCGGCCTGGCAGCCGGCGCGCCCGCTCTCGGGTCATGGCGTCCTCACGGTTGAGCACCGCGACCCCGTCACGCCGGTGGACGAAGAGGTTGAGCTTGTCGCCGACGTAGCGCTCCAGCGTGCCGTGCCAGTCCAGGTGCTCGCGGTAGAGGTTGGTGAGCACCCCCACCCGGGGGGAGCGGCGCATCTCGCTGGTCTGCTGGCTGGAGAGCTCGACGACCCACAGGTCGGGTGCGGGGTCGGGGTGCAGCTCGGCGAGGAGCGGCACCCCGATGTTGCCGGCGAGGACGGTGCGCAGCCCGGCGGCGCGGGCCAGGTGGGCGACCAGGGAGGCCGTGGTGCTCTTCCCCTTCGACCCGGTGACCGCCACCACAAGGTCGTCGGCGTGCTCCGCGAACCAGAGGTTCGTGCCGGTGGTGACCAGGGTGGCGGCGGCCACCCGCTGGGCGTCCTCGCGGTAGCGGCTGATCCCTGGGGAGCGCACCACCACGTCGGCGGCGAGGAGCCGCTCCAGCCCGGTCCCTGCGTGAGCCCACTCCACGCCCGCCGGGGCCGCGCCGTCCTCCGGCGGCAGATCCGTGACGATGACGATCCCGGCGGGGGGTTTGGGCAGGTCGCGCAGCGCGAGGAGCGCCGCTCGCCCCTCCCGCCCGAACCCCCACAGCCCGACCCGCCGCCCGCCGAGATCGGGGAGGGAGAGCTCGGCCCCGGCTTCGCCGGCTCTCACGGAAGGGAGACCGGGAAGTCGTGGTGGCGGCCCGGAAACGTGGGTCGCTCCGACGGTGCGAAGGCTGCCTCGATGACGGCGGGCGCCAGTCCTCGCACCTCCGGCCTCGCACCGAGCGCCGCGACCACGGGCGCCTCCCCCCACTCCGCGGTCCACGCGGCGAGGTGCATCGCCACCCGCGACTCCTCGATCTCCCCGACGCACTCCAGCGGCTTGTCGGCGTCGAGCCCGAGCAGGGCCGCGAAACCAGCGGTCTGGGCCGGGTCGGCGAGGAGGTCGCGCCCCATGATCCCGACGATGCTGTCCCGATCGAGGAAGGGCGCCAGGGCCAGGGCCACGAAGCGGCACTTCGGGCAGTCGCCGCACCAGCTCGGCGTCCTCCGGTCGTTGTCCAGGAGGTAGGCGCGGTTGCAGCTGATGAAGGCGCGGTGGTAGCGGGGCATGGCGGCGAAGCTGCGAGCGATGGCGAGCTCCGACCATGGCCGCAGCAGCGAGAAGTAATCGAGGCTCCCCGTGACCTCTCGAAGCACGACGCTCGTGAGCCGGGTCTCACACTCCCAGCTCTTGCTCCACTGGTGGTTGACGTCGACGCCGTCCCAGCGAAAGCTGGGCGCCGAGGCGGAGCGCTCGTTGGCCATGACCACCGCCGACGCGCCGTGCACCAGTGCAGCGATCACCGCAAGGCAGGAGTTGATGGCGGTGACGGGGACGTGCCCGTTGTAGGCGCCGAGGCGGTTGAGCTCGAGAAGGCGCGGATCCAGCCTCCGCTGCACCGCAACGTGTTCGAGCCCGGCGACCTCCACCGTGCGCAGCACGGCGGCGGGCGCGCCCACGCTCATGAGAAGGGGCGGAGGACCGGCCCGGCGCGCCGCCTCGAGAGTGACGATGGAGTCCTTGCCGCCCCCCACGGGGACGAGGGGCCGGTCCGGGAGGTCGGCCCGGGGAGCGAGGCCGCGGACGAATGGCCGGTGACCGGCGTGCCGCGGCGGCGCGACGAAGTTCGCGAAGTCGGGGAGGGCTCGGCCCGCCAGCCCGTTGGCGTGGCGGCACTCGGCGAGCCCGGCGCCGTACACGCCACCCAGCAGCTCCGCCAGCATGGGGCCGATGGGGGCGTGCTCGATGGCGACATAGGGCGCGAAGCTCGTCTTGTAGTAGCTCACTCCGGCGACCAGGTGGAGCACACCGATGGCCCGCTCCAGGGCAGCCCGGCGTTCAGGGGGGAGACCTTCCACCGAGACGCCGAGGTCGACCTCCTCGCGGAAGCTCTCGCGCAGGCCGTCGCCCTCCAGCCCGTAGTCGAGGGAGATGCGGCCGGAGGCGGGGTCGAGCTGCCAGCCGGAGAAGCGGAAGAGGCGCACCAGGTCGGGGGCGAAGGGCGCCACCGCGGCCGGCGCTGGCCCAGAGGTCGACATCGCGGTCAGTATGGAGCGGCGATCATGGCGCGATCGCTCCGGCTACCCGCTGCAAGCATCGCCTGGTTGGAGGCGTCCGCCACCTCCGGGTGCGAGCTGATCAGCCACCTTCGCAAGCGCACGCCCAGACCGTGGGCGTGCATCACCGAGATGTGGCCGTGCCGGTAGCTCCAGGTCTCCGTGCCCCAGGCCTCGGCCAGGGCCCGCATCGGCGCCTCCCCGACGATGCCGTCGAGAAGGGGGCGGACGATGGCGATGCGCTTCCCCGGGGTCGCCGGCGGCGAGAAGGCCCCTGGAGTGATGGGAGCCAGGGCGGCCCGTACCGCGAGCCGAGCTGCGGCGCGGTCCGGACCCCATGAGCCTCCCGCGTCCCCGACCAGGCCGAGAGCCCGCCGGCTGCGGGCCGGGAGGTGGTCGAGCAGGCTGTCGGCCGGATCGCACAAGGGGGCGACGGCCACCACCGCGTCGAGCTCGAGATGGGCGGCGAGGAGGCAGGCGATCAGCCCGCCGAGGGAGGTGCCCAGCACCGCCACCCGGGGGCTCACCTCGCGGCGTGCCCAGGCCAGGACAGCGGCGCAGTCCTCGACCGACTGCCGGACCACCTCCCGGGTGCGGCGCAGGTCGCTGGTGATGTAGCCGGCGCCGCTCCTCGCGCCGGCGGGGGTGCGGCGCAGATGGAGGGGGAGGTCGAGGCGGGCGGCGTGGGCGCCGAGCGCCGTGAGCCGCCGGCACTGCCACTCCTCGTACCGGGGCGAGCCGGCCAGAAGGCCGTGGAGGGCAAGCACAAAGGGGAGGTCGGGCCTCTCGGGACGGAGGTGGGCGGTGGCCACGAGGTGGCGGCTTCCACGGTCCTCGCCCGGACCATGGCTGGGACCGGTCAGGACCCGAACCTCGACGCCGTCGCGACGAACCCGTGCCGGGCTCACCCGGACGGGGACCGGATCGCCGACCGCGCTCTCCGACCAGAAGGCCGCCGGGTCAGCGGCTGCGAAGCTCCCGGCGGGGGGGAGCTGGACGGGGAGCCGGCCCAGCTGCCAGCGCACGCCGGCGTCCATGGCCTGGCAGGCCCGGCAGCGAATTCGATCGAGCATCCCTTCCAGATACCACGCTCGGGACCGCCCGCAGCGACATCCCTCGGGGGACAGCGCCGGGGACGCCGAGTGCGGACCGGTATCGTCGCGCCATGGTCGAGTTGATCCGCGCCGCGCTCCGGCGGCGCCTCGAGCCAGCTCAGCGTCTCCTGCTAGCCCAGCTCGTCATGTTCACCGGCGTCGCCGCGCTCTTCCCCGTCGTCCCCCTCTATGTGCGAGAGCACGGAGGCAGCTCGGCCGACATCGCCCTCTTCGTCGCCGGTCCCCTCGTCGCCAGCACCCTCATCCAGATCCCCGCCGGCCACCTCGTGGACCGGGTGGGGCGCAAGCCGGTGCTGGTGGCGAGCCGCGTGCTCTTCGCCGTCCTCTCCTTTGCCCTTTTCGCCGATTGGGGTCCGCTCTGGTGGCTGGCCCTGCTCCGTGTGGGTCAGGGCGCCTGCGGCGGAGCCTACCTGCCCGCCCTGCGCGCCTCCCTCGCCGACCTCACCCCGGAGGGCGAGCGCAGTCAGCGCTACGCGCAGCTCCAGGCCTGCGAGATGGTCGGGCTCCTCCTCGGTCCAGCCATCGGCGGCGCCATCGCCCTCTGGCGCATCTCGGGGATCTTCGCCGCCGCCGGGGTGAGCGTCCTGGTCGGAACTCGGCGCGCTGCTGCGCATGCCCGAGACCGGCGGGCTGGCGACAAGCCACGGAACCGTCGTCGGAGGCGGCGGCCACGTCGACCTGGCGGCGTCGGTGGCCCCCCTCCCCGACCGCCCCGCCCCGCCGCGCTGGTGGCTGCACCGCTCCCTGCTCGTCCCCGCCGCCGCCCTCGCCGCCATCGGGGCCATGTTCAACATGTACGACGTCGTCTGGCCTCAGTACCTCAGCGTGCGCGGCTACGACAGCCTGGTGATCGGCTTCTCCATCTCCCTCTTCGCCGTGCCCATCCTTCTCCTCGCCGGACGGGCCGGGCGGCTCGGTGATCGGCTGAACCGGCGAATGCTCATCCCCGGTGCCCTGAGCACCGTCGCCGCCTGCGCGCTGAGCTACCCGGAGCTGGCCAACATCTTCCCCATCATGGCCGTGGGCATGGTGGAAGCGACGGCGGTCGTGGTCATCGAACCCACTCTCTACGCCATCGTGAGCGAAGCGGCGCAGGAACGAATCCGGGGCCGGGCCCTGGGTGTGGCTGGCTTCTTCGAGGCCGGTGGGGGCGCCCTCGGTGCCGGGGTGCTCGGTGCGCTGTACGGGCTGGGCGAGCCCCTCCCCTTCCTGGGTGGAGCCGCCGGCTGCCTGGCCGCCGCCACCCTGTGTGCCCTTGCCCTCCCCGCCCACCGGCCGAGCCCGCTGCCGGCCGGTGGGCCCGCCCTGGCTCCCTCCACGGCCGTCCTGCGCGTGCCATGAGGGCGCTTCGCCGGCGTATCGCGCCGCGACGGCATTGGGCAGGGGGTTTGCTGGCGCTCTGTGTCCTGGTGGCTGCCTGCGGGACGCCCGTTGCGGCGTCGCTGGCGGCGCTGGCCCGTCACCAGCAGAGCTATGCCGGCGAGGAGGTGTCCACGGCGGGTACGGTGGTGCGCTTCCACGATCCGTCCGGTCCGTATTTCGTGCTCCAGGATTCCCACCAGGACCGCGTCGAGGTTCGCCCCGCCTGGCGAGTGGCGGCCGATCTGGGCCGAAGGGTCCAGGTCATCGGGCGGTTCACGATCGACGCCTCGAACGGCAGGGTCATCGAGGTGACGTCGGTCGCACCGCTCTCGGGGTGAAGCTCGCGTGCGAGGATTCCGGCACATGGTCACTCCACGCACCGGCGATCCTCCGGCGCAGTTGCGGGAGCTGTTGGCGCGCGCTCCGGTCTTCGACGGGCACAACGACCTGCCCTGGGAGATTCGCCGCCTCGCCGGCGGCGACCTGGCGGCGCTGGACCCTGGCACCTCGCTGCGTGGGCAGACCCACACCGATCTCGAACGGCTCCAGGCCGGCGGTGTCGGAGCCCAGTTTTGGTCGGTGTATGCGCCCTCCACCCTCTCCGAGCCCGAGGCGCTCAGCGTCACCCTGGAGCAGATCGACCTGGTGCTGCGGATGGTTCTGGGACATGGCGAAGGATTGGTCCTGGCCACGAACGCCGGCGACTGCACGGAGGCCGTGGCCAGCGGACGGATCGCCTCGCTCCTCGGCGCGGAGGGAGGGCACTGCATCGCCTCCTCGCTGGCCGTCCTTCGCATGCTCCACCACCTCGGGGTGCGCTATCTCACCCTCACCCACAACCACAGCACCGCCTGGGCGGACTCGGCGACGGACGACGCCCGCGCGGGCGGCCTCAGCGACTTCGGACGCACAGTGGTGGCGGAGATGAACCGGATCGGGATGATCGTCGATCTCTCCCATGTCGCGGCGTCGACGATGCACGCCGCTCTCGACGCCACCTCCCAGCCGGTTCTCTTCTCCCACTCCTCGGCGCGAGCGCTCGTCGACCATCCGCGCAATGTTCCCGACGCGGTGCTGCAGCGGCTGCCCGGCAACGGCGGTGTCTGTCAGGTCACCTTCGTCCCTGCCTTCGTGTCCGCGGCCTGCAACGCCTGGCTCGAGGAGATGCGCCAGGCGATGCGGGAAAGCGGCCTGGATCCCCGCAGCGTCGCGGAGCGTGAGCGCTTCTCGGTGCCCTTCGCCTCCCAGCATCCCCGGCCCCGGGCTCGCCTCGCCGACGTCGCCGATCACATCGAGCACGTGCGTGAGGTGGCGGGAGTCGACCACGTCGGCCTCGGCGGCGACTTCGACGGCACCGACGTCCTCCCCGAGGGCCTGGAGGACGTCTCCGCCTACCCGCGATTGCTCGCCGAGCTGGCCTCCCGCGGCTGGAGTGACGCGGAGCTGGGCAAGCTGACCTGGGGAAACGTGCTGCGCGTCGTCGCTGACGTCTGCGGGCAGTCTCCCGGACCGAACGGGGCAGGCCTGCGGCGACCTCCCGATCGGCTACCTTCGCCGGCATGAATCGGCACGTGACGGCGGTGGTGACCGGGGCCTCGAGCGGGATCGGGGCGGCGACGGCTCGGCGCCTCGCCGGGGAGGGCTTCCGGGTGGTGATGGGTGCCCGGCGACAGGACCGGCTCGAGGTCCTGGCCAGAGACATCGGCGCCGGCGCCGTCGCCCATCAGCTCGACGTCACCGACCAGGGGTCCGTCGACGCCTTCTGCGCCGCCGTCGGTCCCGACTGCCGGCTGCTCGTCAACAACGCGGGCGGCGCGCTGGGGCAGGAGCCCATCGCCGCCGCCGACGACCAGAAGTGGCGAGTCATGTACGAGAGCAACGTGCTGGGGACGATGCGCATGATCCGCGCCCTGCTTCCCCGTCTCATCGCCTCCGGGGACGGGCATGTGGTCAACATCGGGTCGGTGGCCGGCTTCGAAGCCTATGCTGGGGGGGCGGGCTACAACGCCGCCAAGCACGCGGCGCGGGCCGTCACCGACGTTCTCCGCATCGAGCTCAACGGCCAGCCTGTCCGGGTGAGCGAGATCGACCCCGGCCTGGTGGAGACAGAGTTCTCCCTCGTCCGCTTCGCCGGCGACCGGGACCGAGCCGCGGCCGTGTACGACGGGCTCACCCCGCTGACCGCCGAGGACATCGCGGACATCGTCGCCTTCGTCGTGACCCGGCCCAGCCACGTCGACATCGATCAGGTGGTGGTCCGGCCCCGGGCCCAGGCGCGGGTGTGGCTGGTCCACCGCGAGGGCTGATCCCACTCCTCAGCCCTCCGCGGCCGCCGGTACCTCCCGGGGGGCACCGCGTTCGGGAAGCTGGCCAGCTCCTGAGCCGCCTACCCGGTTCAGCTCCTGGTGACAGCGATCGTCCTGCGCAAGAGCGGTGCCACCACTGACGCTGCGGGCTTCAGGTCGGCTCCATGGATCGCCGAGATCAGCATCTGGATGTCGGAGCCCTTGGAAACGAAGGAGCAGATTCCCGCCGCCGACATGGTCCGGGTGACCAGCGCTTCGTCGTACGAGGAGTAGGCGACCAGGCGGATGCCGGAGCAGACCTCGCGCAGGCCTCGGGCCGCCGCCCATCCGCCCCCGTCGGGCATGTTGACGTCGAGCACCGCCACCTGCGGCTGCCAGAGCCGGGCCTTCCTGATTGCCTCAGACACCCCGCTGGCCGTGGCAACGACGGTGAGTGTCGAGTCGCCCTCCACGATCACGATCTCCATCAGCAACTCCAGCACCGCAGGATGGTCGTCGGACCAGGAGCACGGTCGTGCGTCCTGACCGCTGCTCGTCGAAGATGCCTCCACCCGCGGAATACGCGTGCCCGTCGATCACCCGGCGCTCCTTTTCAGATTGATGTGATTTGATCATGGCGGAGCGATCGCCTCGCACCGTGGACACCGGGGAGCGCCGCCGCGCTCTGATCCGCGTGCCAACTCCTCTGGCAGTCAAATCCAGGGAGGCGACCCTGCAGGTGCGGCATCCCCACCGCGCCATACGGTCCCTGCGGCGTCCCAAACTAGCGGCCAGCGGCCGAGACCCGTGGAGCCGACCTTTCCCGACCGGTCATCGCGGCCGGGGGCGACCGTCCTCGAGGACCAGCACCCGAGACGCGGCGGCGATGACTCCAGGGTCGTGGCTGGCCACCAGGCAGGCGGCACCAAGCCGGCAGCGGTCGCGGAGCAGTCCGACCACGAGCTGGGCGCGCCGCTCGTCCTGATGCGAGGTCGGCTCGTCGGCCAGCACGATGCGCGACCCGAGCGAGAGGGCCCGGGCCACCGCCACCCGTTGGCATTCCCCCATCGACAGCTCGCCGGGACGCCGGGCCCCGAGCTGGCCCAGGTCCAAGCGGGCCAACAGGTCCTCGACAGTGTCGGTTTGCGGCCCCGATCCCGTCAGCCGGACCGGCAGGGCCACGTTCTCGGCCGCCGTGAGCTCCGCCAGCAGGCCCAGCGCCTGAGGCATCACCGACAGCGTCAGCCACCCTAGCCTGGCCGGGTCGACCACCGCCCCGTCGACGCAGACGCTGCCGTCCTCGGGGCGGGTGAAGCCGCACAAGACGTTGAGCAGCGACGTCTTGCCCGAACCCGACGGCCCCAGAAGCACGACCAGTTCGCCCGCCTGCAAGGCGATGGAGGCCCTGCGCAGGATGGCCTCACCGTCGTAGCGGCAGACGAGCCCACGGCCCTCGAGCACCGGCCTGGTCACCGGGCTCACACCCGCGCTCCGTGGTCGAGGGGGACGACGACGTCGGCGCATCGCAGCACCGCCGGATCATGCGAGGTCAGGACGAAGGTGGTGCCCAAGCCCTTCAGTTGAGCCATGGACTCGACCATCAGCGGCACCGATCGGGGGTCGAGCTGTGAGGTCGGCTCGTCGGCCAGCACCACGGCTGGCTCGCTGGCCGCGGCGGCGGCGAAGGCCAGGCGCTGCTGCTCGCCACCCGAGAGCTGCTCGGGCAGCGACCGCTCCCGGCCGCCCAGCCCGACGGCGTCGAGCCAGGGTCCGGCCGGCTCCGGCCGGAGGCGGCGCAGGCGGCGCCACAGCGCAAGGTGGCCGGCGGCGTCGAGATAGTCGAACAGGTTCTGGACCGGGTCCTGGAACACGTAGGCGAGGCGACGGCGCTGGATCCGCCGCCGCTTCCAGGGTGGCGAGCCCACCAGATCGATCCCCTCCACCACGACCCGTCCGGCCTGGGGGACGTCGATGGCGGCGAGGATCCGCAAGAGCGTTGACTTGCCCGATCCCGACGGGCCGGCCACCACTGTCAGTGCTCCCCGCTCCACCGTGATCTCGACGCCCCGCAGGGCGAGGACGGAACCTGAGGCGGCCGGGTAGGTCTGGTACAGGTCGGTCCCCACCAGCACCGGCTGGCCGTTCACTGCTCGCCTCGCAGCAGCACGCCGGGCGAGATGCGCTCGGCCCCCCGCTGGGACCAGGCCACGCCCGCCCCCCAGGTCACGAGGGTCGCCACCATGGCGCCGGCCAGGACCAGGACGGGCGTCGCGAGCAGCGGGCCGGGGGGGAAGTCGGGAAGCGGGTTGAGGGATCCGTAGACGAGGGCGGCGGCACCCAGGCCCAGGCCGATCCCGACGCCGGCACCAACCACCATGGGCGCGCCGAGCTCGAGGGCCACCGCTCCCAGGTGGCTGCCACGGGACAGGCCCATGCGGTGAGCCATGGCGTAGGCGGTGGCCCGGGAGCGCTGGCGGGTCTCGATGTAGAGGAGCATTCCGGCCACCACGACGAGTCCCACCAGAACACCGAGGGCCTGGAGATAGGCGAAGGACCAGGTCACCGACAGGAACTCGGTCTCGTCGAGCGCGTCGCCGGCCCGTACGACCGCGGTGACGCTGACACCGCTGGGGGCGAGGGCGCTGAGCACGGTGTTGGCATCCGAGCGCGACAGCAGCTCCGCTTGGATGGGCAGTCCCCGCAGGGCCTGCACTGTGGTCACCACCAGGACGTTGCTGGCGTTGGTAAGCGTGAACCCGGGCACCACCTCGAGGACGCGCAGGCGAAGGGTGATCGGTCCGGTGTCGGAGGACACGCTCAAGGTCGGGTGGGCTCCGAGGGACCCGTTGGCCACAATGGCAGGAAGAGTTCCGGCCGATACGTGGGCCGCCGCCAGCAGGGCGGCGGCGCCCGCCGGGGATCCGGCCCCGTAGGCCGGCGACCAGAACGCGGCGCGCCCGAAGGTGGTGGGATCGATGCCCACCACGTCGACATACTCGGTGCCCACGTCGGCGTTCGCGAGGCGTTCGACCTCGGTGGTGGTGGCCCGCAGGGAAGCCGGCACGCGAACCGGCCTCTCCAGGTAGACGGCGGTCGCCGATCCGACGACGGTCTGCGCCTTGGCATCGACGGCGTGCTGTTGAGTCACTTCAAGCGCCGACGCGAACACCAGCATCCCCACGGCAGCGGCGGCGGCGGCGAAGAGAGAGGCGGCCAGGCGCGGCGCCGCCGCCAGACGGGCCACTCCCAGGAAGAGCCCGAGCCGTCGCGGCGCCGCCCAGCGTCGTAGGGCCGGAACCGAGGCGGCGGCCCCCCGGGCCAGGAGCACCGCCGCCCCCACGACGAAGAGCACCGGGAAGGCGAGATAGAGCGGCCCCACCGATGCCACCGAGGCCCCGGCCGGGGCCAGGTCGAGATTGCTCCCGGTCAGCCGCCACCACGCCACCCCGGCCAGGGCCAGGACGAAGAGCTCCACCGGGATCAAAGCCAGCCACCGGCGCAGCCGGGCAACGGGCCGGGGCCGAACCGAGGCCCGCACCGCCGCCACCAGGCCGAGGACGACGAGCCCACCGCCGCACGCCCACGCCGCGTCGCCCACTCCGGCCCAGACCGACGAGGTGGCCACCAGCGAGGACGGCCCGAGCCACCACACGACGAGGCGGGCCACGCCGACCCCGGCGGTGGCGCCCAGCACCGCCCACGGCGCCATCTCGAGGAGGGCCTTGAGACCGATCATGGCCCCGGAGATGCCTCGCGACCGCAGGAGCGCCACCTCCAGCCGGCGCCGGTCGACCCAGTAGCTGCCGGCCGCTGCCACGAGGAGCAGCGCCACGATGACGCCGGCCAGGCTCACCGGTTCGACCGAGTTGGCCACAGCCTGGCCGATGGCGCCGGCGCGGGCCACCACGAAGCTGGCATCGGTGCCCAGCGTCAGGGGCGGGCCAAATCCCCGCGGACTACGGGTGGGGGGTAGCTGGGCGAGCAACGAGGAAAGGGCGCGCACCACAGCGTGACCCTGGTCGGCGGTGACCGCCCGCTGCGGCAAGGCACGCTGCCACTCATAGGTGACCTCCCCGAGGTGCAGATCCGAGCTGAGGGCGTCGAACTCGCGGCGGTCGGCCAGCGTCAGTGGCGGCGGCGGGAAGTTGGCGTCAGGCGGGCCGATGAAGCCGGCTGGACCCATCTCCTGCGAGCACCAGAACGTGGGCAGCGGACGGGGCGCGTCCTGGAGGTTGGCGTAGACGGCGGCGACCCGTACCGGCACCCTGCCGCCCAGCTCGAGGCTGCCCCCGGCCCGGACGCCGAGCTCGGTGGCCGTGGAGTCGGTGATCCACACCCCTTCGCCGGGAACACGCTCGAGCACCCGGACGTTCGCGGTCGCCCCATCACGGTCATACAGGGTGGTGAAGCTCGTTCTTCCCCCGGTCCCCGATACCGACAGGCCGCCGGCAACCAGGGTGGTCACCGGCGCCCCGAGGACATCCGGCGCCGCACCAGCTCGGGCCAGGTCTGACGCGACCCGCCGCTCCAGCGAAGCGGACTGCGCGCCCGCCGCCCTTGGGGTGATGCCGGCCATCACCCAGGCCCCCATCTCCCCCGGGCAGCGCTGTGCCATCTGGGCGGCGAAGGCGCCGGCTTGGCTCGAGGACACGTAGAGCGACTGCCCGGCGGCCACGACCCCGAGAATGGCGGTGGCGCCAAAGACGGCGAGAAGCGTGGCCGGATGACGCAGCAGCACCAACGGAGCCCGTCGCCAGGGCGCGGACCCGAGGACTGGAAACAACGGTCGGTGCGTCAGCGGTCCGCCAAGCTCATTGGCCGCGGACGCTCGAGCACCATGGCCGCCGCAGCTGCCGGCGATACGAGACGGTGTTGGAGGTCGTCGGGTGGGACCCGGTAGGAGAGGTTATCGTCGTGTCTGGGTGGGGCCCCGTCGCGGATTGGCACCGCAACGTGACAGCCCGGAGAGCCGATAGCCCCAACTGAGGTCTCCTGACTTCACACCGTCCACCTCCAGGCCGCGAGTATAGCGGCGTTCCGATCAATCAGACCATCCCGGCGGGCTCGTCGAGGGCGGCCCGGAGGATGGCTCGAAGGTGCGAGACGGTGCGCGGGGGTCAGGCCAGACCGGAGTTCAGCCCCCATCCAGGCGTCGAGTTGGCGCCGTCCGAGGTCCGCCACCCGGATGCGTCCGAGGTCAGGAGCGATCAGGCGCTCGTCGTGATCCCTGATGCGTTGCCCAGGTAGGAGGCCCGTCCGTCCATAGCCCAAGACCGATCCGGCGGTGCCATTGCCCCACCGGAACCTTGTCCAGGTTCCGCGCATTCCAGGCACTTCAGAGGTTGACAAAGTGGCCGCTGGTGAGTCACGGCCCAAGAAGTAGAGACCCGTCGTGTAAACGTCGAAACGCGGGGCACCAGCGCCGCCGTATGAACCCTGTCCTATCGACCGGTCGTCGAGCTATCGTATCCGAGCTCCGTCAGAGTAAGGCTCTTGACGTTGTCGAGCTTAGCGATGGCTGCCCAAGGCACCAGTGAGCCAACTGCCGCGCGGCAGGACCTCCCGGTGAATGTCGGGGACGTGAAGGCGGCCGCCGGGGGGCACCTCGATAACCTCCTTAGCGATCCGCGGCAGAAGTCGTGAGGGGTGGCCTCGCGGTTCAGGCGGGCAGAGTCGCTCTCTCGCCCGCCCCAACCGCTCAGTCGCCGGCGTTGCCAGCCTAAGTCCAGGCTGCCGCCAATTGCGCCGTCACCGACGCAGCCTGCGCGAACCCGACGCGCGCCGCACCAGGTGGGCGCGCCGGGTCCGCGACATTGCCGCTTCTGCCGAGGACTCCTAGGCGGTAGCCCGTTGATCCGATTCCCACCTTGGGCTCCGTTGTCACACGTCAAAGTCGTGTGTCAGAGGCGGATTCAGAGGCAGCCGCAGCATACAATGCCGACGATGCCAGTTCGTGCCGTGGTTGAACGCGGGCCAAAGGGCAGGAAGACCGTGGCCTTCGCTGTCGATTGGCCGGGGTGGAGCCGGGGCGCGAGGACACCCGAGTTGGCCCTGGGGACGCTCGAATCGTATCGAGACCGATACCGTCCGATCGCCCTCGCCGCCCGCATGGTGACCGAGTTCGACAGGGGAGGACCCCTCGAGATCATCGAAGACAGAGTAGGCACAGGCTCGACGGACTTCTGGGGGATCTCCTTCTCCCCGTCGGCCTGCGAGCGGGACCCGATGGCCGCCGACGAGTTGGACCGCAAGATCCTCCTGCTGCGGGCCTGCTGGACCTTCTTTGACAGGGTGGCCGCCAACGCGTCCGCCGAGATGCGCAGGGGGCCGCGCGGCGGAGGGCGCGATCGCGATCAGATCATCCGTCACACCATCCGCACCGAGAGCGAGGAGTTCGCGAAGCGTCTGGGGTTGCGGATCCCCGAACGGGCGGCCCTCACGCCCGAGGGGCTCGCCTCGCACCGGACGGCCTACATCCAGGCCATGCGCGCGTACAACGCCGGAGAGGGCAGGCCGATGCGGACCTGGAGCCTGCCGTTTCTCATCCGCCACAGCGCCTATCACGTGATGGACCACGCGTGGGAGATGGAGGACAAGAACCTCTCCGACTGAGCTCATGGAAGCGAAGAATCTCGACCTGTACGGAAGCCCGCCCATATCCTCGGAGCGGGCGGCGAGCCAGCTGGAGCAGCGTGAGCTCTGAGCGGCTAGCCCGGGCTAGGGACCGTGCTCGCCGTGAAGCGCGAGGCCAACGCCCACGAACCTCTGCCGAGGACCATTTATTGATCCACCAGAAGTTCGTAAGGGGTGTGAGTTTGCCGCGGAGCAGACGCTCCGGGGCGACAACTCACGCCCCACAGTCGGCCAGGGCGCGCAGGGCGGCGAGAGCAACAGGCAGCGTGGCGCCGTCGTCGTTCGCTGGGGTGTGGGTGGCGACCGTGGCTGCGACCACGGAGAAGTGATCGATCACTTGGTGCAGCAGCTGGGCGAGTTGGGTGGGGGACAGCCCGCCGGGAACCGGCCGAGGCTAGCCGAGGAGCGACGCCGCCGTCTCCCCGTATATGCCCGGATGGGCTTCGCCTCGTGGCCGCTCCCGGCCGACGTCGACCCTGGCGTCCACGGGAAGCTCAAGGGCCGCGTACCACTCACCGGGCCCGTATTTGGCTGCCATCTCGGCGGCCAGCTCGAGGCTTGTAAAGGCTGACACGGGCGCCCCAGCGAACTCCGAACCGTCTCGGAGGCACCTGCCGGTACGAGACGACCTTGCTCCTCGTACGACAGGCGACGTCTCGCCCAGCGCCTTCCAGTGGCCGCCCCCGTCGACGGTGCGGTACAGCGTCGTGGTCCCCACGATCCAGCCGTGCTCGGCGTCTAGCCGTTTGAGGTCTCTCAACTTGTGACACATTTGAACTTCTCGAGCTGTCTACCGATCTCGCGTACGTCCGCCGCACCGAGGCTCCGGCTGCCTGACGCGGGTGCCTCGCCCCGCTGGATCCCTGCCAGGATCGAGACGAGCTTCTCGACGACCTCCTTCCGGCTCCTGCCGTAAAGGCAGCGCCGAACTCGCTTGCCATCGACGGAGCCGAGCGTGACCCGTGCCTCCCAGAGGCCATCCTGCCGCAGCCGGATGCCGCCCTCGCCGTGCCCGCGTCGCCTGGAAGGGGTCATGCCGCCAACCTCCTGCCCCCCCACGTGGCCTACGGCGTTGGGGGTAGTTTGGGGGTAGCAGCTCCCTGGCCTTGCAGAACCACCTCGCCGTTGACGGGCCGATTGCCTTGCCAATCAAGGTAATCAGCCTACCGGGCCCGGGGCTCGAACCCGGACGGGGCCAAAGCCCCTGCGGTTTTTAAGACCGCTGCGTCTGCCGATTCCGCCAGCCCGGCTCCTCTCCACCAGTGTAGGCGCCAGGCTTATACTGCGGACGGATGTTCGCCAGATGGCGCTCCGAGTCCGCCTACGCCCGCAGCCAGTGCGCCACCTCGGCACCGGTGCGACCCTCGCCAGTTGCCCGCGGCCTGGCCCTTGCCGTCCTCGAGGCAGGCGACGACCCCAGCGCACGACAACGCCTGGGCCAGCATCTGCTGGACGAACTGAGCCGCTCCTCAGGTCTTCCCGATTGCCGTTTGATCGTCGCCGATCGGCCCCAGGTTCACCGTCACGACGGGCGACGGCTCCAATCCAAGACCTACGGCTACTATCGGTACCAGGCCGATGGGCAGGGCGGGCTCGCCTGGGCCCGCATCCGCATCTACCATCGAACCGCGGTACAGCAGCGCGTGATCTCCCCCAAGGTGTTCCTCAACACGCTGCTCCACGAGTGGGTGCATCACTGGGATTTCCACGGCCTCCGTCTGCCTCGCTCGTATCACACGAGCGGCTTCTTCAAGCGACTTCGTGCCTTGGCCGAAGCTCTCGAGGTGGGCTTCGTCCTGCCGCCCGATCCTGACATCCCATCGCCCCCGATTTCCCCAGGCTGACGCCCCACGATTTGGCACCGATCCGCTCCACGCCTGGGGCCGCCCGGGCTACCATCGACGACCATGACCTCCGTCCTCTCCGTCAACATCGGCACGCCGACGCTTCTCGGCACCAAGGCCGTCGGGGTCACCGGAATCGACAAGCGGCCAGCGCATGGCAGCGTGGAGATCACCGTTCCAGACCGGCGAGGGATGAGCGGTCTCGCCGGGGACGCGATCTGCGACGTCGCCAGCCATGGAGGACCCGAGCAGGCGGTCTATGCCTACGCCCGGGAGGACCTCGACGCCTGGGAGAAGGAGGTGGGCAGGCCGCTCGAATGCGGCGCCTTCGGTGAGAACCTGACGAGCCAGAACCTCGACGTCAGCGGGGCTCGCATCGGGGAGCGATGGCGGATCGGGGAACGCTGCGTGCTCGAGGTGAGCTGCCCACGCATCCCGTGCCGCACCTTCGCCGCCTGGCTGCGAGAGCGGAACTGGGAACGTCGCTTCACTCTTCGTGGCGTTCCAGGTGCGTACCTGCGCGTCATCACTCCAGGCAGGGTACGGAAGGGTGACACCATCGTCGTGACACGGCCGGATCACGCCGTCACCATCCAGCTGATGTTCCGAGCCCTGACGCGCGAGAAGCATCTTCTGCCCCTCCTGGCGCCGGCTGGCGATGCCCTCCCCGATGATCTGCGTATCCTGCTCTCCGCCCCAGCCCGCACCTCGAGCGCGCCGGTCTCAGCGGCGGAGATGGCGGCGGCGCAATCTCCGCCGCCTGCGGGAGGCGAGGCTCGGCGCTGAGCACCCCTTGCCGTGCCGCGATTCGGCGTGGTGTGGACAGGAAACGGAGGATGAGGCCGTGCGATGGATCGAGTTCGCCGAACGTTGCCCGGAGCTCGCCGCGCTCGGCGAGGAGCGTCTGCGCGGGCGTGAGCTCTGCCTGATCGGCACCCTCCGCCGCGACGGCCATCCGCGCATCACCCCGGTCGAACCCGACTTCGTTGACGGCGACCTGATGCTGGGGATGATGTGGCGCTCACCAAAGGCTCTCGACCTCCTGCGTGACGCGCGCTGCGTCATCCACAGCGTCGTCTGTGACCGCCGGGGGGTAGAGGGCGATTTCAAACTCTATGGACGCGCCGTCGACGTCCAGGACCGGGAGCGGCGTGCCCGCTACCGCGCGACCATCAAGGCCCGCATCGACTGGCAGCCCGACGAACCTCATTTCCATTGCTTCGCCATCGAGGTCGCGGCGGCGGGTTTCAGGATCTTCTCCCCCAACGACTACGGGCTGGCCTGGACGCCGGCCGCCGGTCTGCGCCGCTTCCCTCCGGATTGAGCTGTCGTTTCTGGCCCCGTCGTGGCGTCTTGGGGCGCTCTCCCTCAGCTCGCCACGCCGGCTCCAGTCCGCCCCCCGCCACGAAGCCTTCGCCACACCAGCCAGCCGGCAAGGAGGACGATCGCGATCGGAAAGGCTGTCACCAGCGCCTCGAGGGCGACGCTCACCACCACGAGAGCGTTCTTCCAGCCGGCTGAGACGCCGCCGCCCAGCGAGGGGCCGGTCGGGGTGGGCGCGACGACCACCCTGGCGCCCTGCTCGCGGAGATCGATGGTGGTAGTGGCGTACGCCACCGCCTGCTGCAGCGAGCTGAGCTGCCCTTTGTCGGTGTCGATGGCCGTTTCCACCTCCTCGACCTGCTGTTCCAGGGTCGTGATGTCGCTGAGGGATGTCGCCTTGGCCAGAAGGTCCTGCAGAGCCTTGAGGTGGGCCTGCGCCGAGGTCAGTCGGGCCTGCACGTCGACGAGGTCGGCGCTGTGGTCGACGCTCCCGAAGTCGATCGACGAGGCGGTCCAGTTCTTGGGTATGCCGTTGAGGAGGCTCGCCATCCTGGCTGTGGGCACGGCCATGGTCACCTCACCGCTCACGATGCGCCCCGAGCTGTCCGGGGAGGTCTTCGAGCTCACGACGTGGCCGCCCAACCCGACCCCGGTGGCGACGACCGTCTCGAAGGATGCGAGGAACTGGCCGTGGGGCACGACGTACGCGGCGGTGACCGAATAGGAGACTCCAGGAGCCGGGCTTCCCACCACAAGGTCAGCGGTGGCGCCAGTCGAGCCCGCGCTCGCCGGCGCACCCAGGGAGTGCGACGCAGCGCCATGGGCACCGGCTGACTGCCTCCCCGAGATCGGGGCGGCGGGCGCCAACGCGGCACCCGGCTCTCGCGAGGTGCCGTTGGCGAAGCCGTTCGCCGCCCGGATAGCAGTGCCGGAAGCGCAGCCCGCAAGGGCTGTCGCCGCCGCGGCGGCGAGGATCAGGAGAGCGGGTCGTGGGACCATCGGCCACCTCCGTGGATGCACCTGCTCCCTTGACGTTCCGGTGGCGGCTGTGGTTCCCGTCAGGTTCGGGCGCGCCAGCTCAGGCGGAGGGGCTGGGCGGGAACCGTCGCTGGAGGCGCGTAGGCGGTGAGGCCTGCCGCGGCGTCCTATTCAGAGAAGGTGTCAGGTCGAGGCTGGCAACTCGGGGGAAGGTGCCACGGCACGGGGCTGAAAGCCCACCGCACTGCCATCATCTTGTGGATCCGCCACCGAGAAGGCGCGACTTGCAGGAGGAAGCCAAGGGGTAGGATGACGGTCATGCCGGGCTACGGCTCAGACCCGCAGGTCGTTCCCTATCTCTTGTACGCGGATGTCGGCGCGGCGATGGACTGGCTGATCAGGGTGTTCGGTTTCACCCAACGGGCACGCGACCGGCAAAGCGACGGGACGGTGCGGCACGGCGAGCTGCTGACCGGCGAGGGTGGCGTGGTCATGCTGGGTTCGCCCGGGGCGGGCTTCCGGAGTCCGGCCAAGCTCGGCGAGGTTACCCAACTGCAGTGCGTCACGGTCACGGACCTCGTGGCGCACCGGGAGCGCGCACGGGCGGCGGGCGCCGAGGTGTCCGAGATCTCGATGCGGGCGGGTCGTGCTCGCAGCTACACGAGCGATGATCCGGAGGGGCATCGCTGGTACTTCAGCGAGCCGCTGTAGCCGCGAGGCGGACGACAACGGCCGTGCCACAATCGTGCGAGAGCGGCCCGATCAGATCCGGCCCAGCGTGGAAGCAATTTGCTTTAGCGTGAAGATACTTGGCGTTGCCACCCACGAACATCTCAGCTCCCCCCGTACGCGAGAGGTGGCGCTTGGAACCTGGCCGCAGGGGAACGACGCGCTGCCTACCCGCCGGGGCGCAGTGAGACGCGGTCTGCTTTGCGGGTTCGGCTAATCGCCCTGAGGACTAAGTGCTTGGCAGCGTCGTAGCCCACCACCACGACAAGGATGAATGGCACGAGTAACAGGGGGTTCTGTTCGAACAGGCCCATTGAACTGACCTCCTCTATAAACCGCCATGGGGACTGCCCCTTCTCTCCTACGGCATGGCGCCGCATGAAAATGCACTTCGCTACACGAGGACACTCATGGTGGCACATCTGACACCGCTCCTCAAGCACGGGCTGATCCTCGCTCCAGGAGGCCCGATCTGGAGGTGGGAGCAGGCCCTGCGATTCGGCGACCCGATCCTTGACAGCCGATCTTTCATAGAGAACTACCAGACGACGCGATCGCATCTCGACAGTGGTACGCGCCTTTCCAACGGTGAGGTCGGCAGCGGCAAGCGCACGGGTCGCGTCGCCCCGAAACAACCTCCCTGTCACGTCCCGGCACGTCCGCCGTACCGTCACTCATCGAAGACCAGCCAGAAGAACCGCTCCCTGTGGAAGCAGGTCTGCGCCGACCTCGAGCGGATGGTCCCTATGTCAGCAGCCGTACGCCCGCGCGCCTCAGCCGCCGACTGAAGGCGTCGGTCCCGAGGGACTCACCAGAGCAGTTTTGGAGGCGACGGTGGGAATCGAACCCACGATCAGGGTTTTGCAGACCCGTGCCTTACCACTTGGCTACGTCGCCGTATCAGGGATTTCCTGCGATAAGGTATCAGCCTGACCTGATTCGCCAGCCTGCGAGGGACCAGCGGCACCGACACCTCTCTCGCCCGCGGTCCGGTCCAGGCATCCGGCGATGACCGGAGGCATCGCCGGCATTGATCCATGTCTCCATCAAGTTGGGCGCGCCGGTCTCGGCGGAGGTCCGACGGCTCCCCATGGAGATTGCAGGCTAAGTCTCCCTGCCGCCCCCAGGGGTCCCCTCCTGCAAGCGGGCGCGGAGCTCCTCCAGCCTCGCCACCAGCGCCTCTTCCGCGCCCCGGCTCCCCGGCTCGTAGTAGTGGCGGCCCGCCAGCGCGTCGGGAAGATGCTGCTGCGCCGCCACACCATCCGGCTCGTCGTGGGCGTAGCGGTAGCCGGCACCGAAGCCCATCTGGCGACCCAGACCGGTGACGGCGTTGCGCAAGTGGAGGGGGACAGGCTGATGGAGGGTTTCGCGGACATCGCTGCGGGCTGCGCCATATGCACGAAGCGCGGAGTTGCTCTTCGCTGTCATCGCCAGGTACAGCGTCGCCTCCGCGAGGGGCAGGTACCCCTCGGGCATACCGATGAAATGCGCCGCCTGCTGAGCTGCGACGGCGATGGTGAGCGCCTGAGGGTCGGCCAGCCCGATGTCCTCGGCGGCGAGGATGACGAGCCGGCGCGCCACGAAGAGGGGGTCCTCCCCCGCCTCCAGCATCCGCGCCAGCCAATAGATGGCGGCGTCGGGGTCGGAGCCGCGCACCGACTTGATGAAGGCGGAGACGAGCCAGTAGTGCTGGTCGCCGGCGCGATCGTACAGAAGGGCCGGTGACTGCAGCGCTCCCTCGATGTCGGCGGCCGCGACCTCATGCCCGCCGCGGCGGGAGACGGCGACGACCGCCAGCTCGAGAGCGTCGAGCGCGATCCGGGCGTCTCCTCCAGAGAGGGCCACGAGCCGGTCCTCGGCTGAATCCTCCAGCACCATCCCATACCCGCCGAGCCCCAGCTCGGGATCGGCGAGGGCGCGCCGTATGAGGGCCTGGAGGGCGTCGGCATCGAGGGCCTCGAGGCGCACGACTCGCGCGCGCGAGAGGAGGGCCGCGTTGACCTCGAAGCTCGGGTTCTCGGTCGTGGCGCCGAGGAGCGTCACGAGCCCGCTCTCCACGTGCGGAAGGACGGCGTCCTGCTGACCCTTGTGGAAGCGGTGGATCTCGTCGATGAAGAGGACGGTCCGCTGCCCGGCGCGACGCCGCTCCCGAGCCCGGCCGACGATCTGCCGGAGGTCGGCCACCCCGGCGGAGACGGCGCTCACCGGCTCGAACGCAGCCAAGCTCATGCCGGCCAGAATCACGGCGAGCGTCGTCTTCCCGCTTCCCGGCGGTCCCCAGAAGATGAGCGAGGGCAGCTGATCCGCCTCCACCGCGCCGCGGAGGACGGTGCCTGGGCCGATCACGGCGTCCTGCCCCACCACCTCGTCGAGCGTCCGCGGCCGCATCCGGGTCGAGAGCGGCGCCACGCCGGCCGCGTTTTCGCGCTCGGCGCTCCGGTCCCGAGAGGCGGGCTGCGCCTCCGTCTCCGCCCTGAACAAGTCTCGCTGGCTGTCCAACCGGCTGTCAGTTGACGGGTGGAGCAGGCGTCCCCGGGACCGCCGGCACGATCGGCGGCGTTGCGCCGTCGGCGGACGGCACCGCACCGAGCACGCTGCGCACCGCCTGGGCGGCTCCCATGAGGGCGGCGAACTCCGCGGGAACGACGATCGTCGTGTTGTCGCTGTCCGCGAACTTGCTCAGGGTGTCCAGCTGGAGGATGGCGACGAGGGTGGGGTCGGGAGCCGACGCCTTGATCGCCTCGTAGACGGTGCGGATGGCCTGCGACCGCCCTTCGGCCTCGAGGATGGCGGCCTGCCGGGATCCCTCGGCGCGGAGGATGGTCGCCTGCCTCTCCCCTTCCGCCTGCTTGATCGCCGCCTGCCGGTTCCCTTCGGCGACGTTGATGGACTGCTGCTGCATACCCTCCGACTGAAGGATGCGGGCCCGCTTCTCCTGATCCGCCTGCTTCTGGAGAGCCATGGCCTGGAGGATGGTCGCCGGCGGCGAGATGTCGACGATCTCGATGCGGTTGATCCTGATCCCCCACTTGTCGGTCACCTGCTCCATCTGCTGCTGCATGGCGGCGTTGATCTGCTCGCGCTGGGAGAGCGCCTCGTCCAGGGAGACGTTGCCGAAGGCGTTGCGCAGCGTCGTCCGCGCCTGCTGGTCGATGGCGATCGCGTAGTTGGAGACGTTGAAGAGGGCTGCCTTGGCGTCGATGATCTGATTGAAAATGGTGGCATTCACCGCCACCGCGACGTTGTCGCGGGTGATGACGTCCTGCCGGTCACCGGTGCGCGGCGTTTCGCGCATGTCGACCCTGATGATCCGGTCGAAGAAGGGCGCGATGAGGGTGATCCCGGGGTTGGCCTCACGGTGGAAGCGGCCGAAGCGCACCACGACCCCCATGAACCCCTGCGAGACCATATTGACGGCGGTACCCGAGCACGACGAGCAGGAACACCACGACGACGGCGAGGACGATCAAACCGGCGAGCATCGAGAACAGCTCCTTTCCATGGGCGAGCGGTGCCGATTGCCCGTCACCGGCTCAGGGGAGGCGTGCCATGGCGGCGCGCACGAGAAGGGTTGTCCCCCGCACCGCGGCCACGACGACCTCGGTGTCGGAGGGAATCGGTTCCGGGGAGTCGGTGACGGCGAGCCACCGCTCCTTGGCCAGGAGAGCGTGACCGGGATGGTGCTCGTCGCCGACCATGTCCACGGTCACGGCCCGTAGACCGATGAGGCTTCCCGCCATCCCCGGGAAGCGGTAGGGGGCGCTTCTCCGCTCCTCCGCCAGGCGCTTCACCGCCGGGCGGACGGCGATGAGGCCGGCGATGGCCGCCGCTGCCCCAATGATCGCCTGGACCGAGAGGGGCCCGCCGATCCCGCTCACCAACGCCGCGGCGATTGCCCCCAGCGCCAGGAACAGCGCGTAGAAGGCTTGGGTGTGGATCTCCGCGGCGGCCAGCGCCGCCGCCACCACGAGCCACAGCCACCAGTCCATTGCGCTCCGAGTGTACCCGCGTTCCAGAGGCCCGAAGCGGCTCAGAGAAGCCGCGGGAAGACGGCACGGGCGCGTACCGGTACGATCACATCGTGAAAGGTGACCGGGTGGAGGTCGTCATCGACACGGGTGGTGCCGCCCAGACTTTCGAGATCGCCGCGACCAAGGCCGGGCGCCGGGTCGAGATCAGCAGTGCCCGGGGGGTGGTCGAGGTGAGCGAGGTGACCCGATCCGGGCAAGCGGTGCGGACGGGGCGATTCATGGCGACCCGCATCATCGCCCTCGTCGAGCACCCCGCCTCCGATGGCGCGGCTCCCACCACTGACGACGGACGTCGGCGCCCCGCCCGGGTCGAGCAGAGCGAGACCCTTCTCTGAGCGGCCGACCGCCCCGCCTCGGCTCGCCACACCTCGGTACACTGAGTTGACAGACGCGTCAATTTGAGGAGGTGTCGATCGTGCCGACCGTCCCAGAGATCTTCTCGGAGATCAACAATCGGCTCCAGGACCCGACCAAGGTGGGGTCGACGAAAGCCGCCTACAAGTTCGATCTCGGCGGCGACGACGGTGGCGAGTACCACATCGTCCTCGACGAGGGCAAGGGCGACGCCGGGGCGGGAGCTCCGGAGAGTCCCAACACCACCATCTCCATGGCGGCGAGCGATTTCATTCAGCTCACCGAGGGCAAGCTGGATCCCACCATGGCCTTCATGAGCGGCAAGCTGAAGGTGAAGGGTGACATGGGTCTGGCCATGAAGCTCCAGTCCCTGCTCCGCTCCTAGAGCCGTAGATCCGGCTGAGCGCGTGCCGATCCCGGCGCCGGAGCGAACCCGCCCGCTGCGCTTCGACTACGACGAACCGCACCGCTCCCTCCTCGTCGAGTGGGCGGATGGGGCGGTCCAGCTCATCCCATTCGGCGATCTCCGCCGGGCCTGCCCCTGCGCCGTTTGCTCCGGGGAGATGGGGATGCCCGGGCGCTTCGCGTCCCAACCCGATCTCGGCCCCGACGAGGACGAGCTCGCCGACATCGCCCTGGTCGGCGCCTACGGGCTCAACACGGTCTGGGCCGATGGGCATTCCACGGGCATCTACACCTTCGAGCGCCTGCGCCATCTCGGCGACGCCGCCGGAACCGCCGCCCCGACCGGCTGAGGCATGAGCGCCCCCCGCCCCGCTGCCGACCCTCCTCCGTCGCCACTCATCACAGAGCGAGATGGAGCCGTCCTCACCCTCACCCTCAACCGCCCGGAGAAGCTGAACAGCATCACCGACCCCATGCTCGTGGCGCTGGCTGCTGCCCTCACCTCGGCGGCGGCCGATCCCGCCGTTCGGGCGGTGGTGATCACCGGGGCCGGCCGCGGCTTCTGCGCCGGCCAGGATCTGGAGGCGCTCTCGGGGCGCGTCGAGAGCGTCCAGGAGCACCTCGACCGCTTCTACCATCCCGTGCTTCAGGCCATGGTCAGCCTGGACAAGCCGGTGGTTGCCGCCATCAACGGCGTGGCCGCAGGGGCGGGCCTCTCCCTCGCCCTGGCCTGCGACCTCCGGGTCGCCGGGGCCTCCGCCACCCTGGTGCAGGCCTTCGTACGGGTCGGCCTCGTGCCGGACAGCGGCGGCAGCTGGTTCCTTCCCCGGCTGGTTGGTCTGGGCCGCGCCCTCGAGATGTCGATGCTAGGCGACGAGGTGCCCGCCGCTGAAGCCTTCCGCATCGGCCTCCTCCACCAGGTGGTCGACGACGCCCGGGTCCTCCCAGCTGCCCGCGAGCTGGCGACCCGGCTCGCCGCCGGGCCACGGGCTGTCGGTCTCATCAAGCAGCTGATCCGTTCCAGCATGAGCAACCGCCTCGATGAGCAGCTTGTCCTGGAGGCCAATCTCCAGGCTCAGGCGGTGGCCACGCAAGACGTCATCGAGGGTGTCACCGCGTTCCGAGAGAAGCGGCCTCCCCGCTTCCAGGGGCGGTAGTCGCGCGGAGAGCCTCGGTATACTCGCGGAGCCGCGGGAGTAGCTCAGTGGTAGAGCACTACCTTGCCAAGGTAGGGGTCGCGGGTTCGAGCCCCGTCTCCCGCTCGGGATACTGGTGAGAGTGCGAACCGGCGCTCGCAAGGGCACGGAGGAGTAGGGAGTGATCGACTTTTGGCGATCTCACCCTCCGCGAACTCACCACAATGTCATCGTCGGAGGTCAAGCCACGCTTGCCGGTGACGCGATCGCGCTCGTTTCCAACGAGCGGTCGGGGTCACCTTCATGTAACAGCTACTCGCAACCGGATCCCGCTTCCGCCGGCTCCGTGCGCGACATTCGCGACGCTCGCGGTCGCCGCTGTTCGACCGCATCCACCCATCGGCGTCGGACAACCGCGACGGTGATGCTTGGCGGGGCCAGGGAGGCCCTTCTCCAATCCGCGGAACGCTACGCGGGCATGGTCGGGGGCACCTGGCCCCGCCGTTGACTTTCAGCTGGCAGGAAGCGTGTCGTCGAAGCGTGTCGTCTATGAAATTGTAGAACGGCAGGCCGAAGTGGGTTGTCCGATTGCCCAGCTGGACGCCGCACACCCAGCCGTCGCCGTTGCCCGGCTTTCCATAGGAGAGGACGCCGCTCGTCGGGCTATCCACGAGAGCCGGCACGTTGTACCCCTCACTGGTCAGCACCGACACCGAGAGCAGTCGTAGCCGGCCGGGCACCCGTTCGCGGGCGCGGCCGCGTGCACAGGAACCGTTGCGAACATCGTCGCGGCGATCGTGGCGCCCCCTACGAGACTGAGTGCGAGTAGCGATCTGCGGTTCTTCATACCATGCCTCCTTTGTCATGCCTCATTTGCTATTGATCTACCGCTGCCGCCGCTGACGCCTGCCTGGCGTCATCCGTGTTCGGCGCGCAGTGCTGCTCCTTGTCGCGTTCCCGATGGAGCCGCCGCATGACCAGCCGTGACGGGCCTGGTCTGGACAATGGTTGTCGTCCTAGCTCTCCCCGGTGAACAATCTCGTTCTGGCGCAAAGGAAACCGTCCTCACGCGAACGCTACGGTCCTGGCCCCGGCGACGACCTCCTCGACCACCTTGGCGGCGCCGACGATGCTCGTGCCCTTCGCCAGGCCGTCCTCGCCGATGCCGCGCGGCTTCGTGCACGCCCCGCAGAGCCACACCCTCCCGCCGTTGTCGACAAACTCTGCATAGAGGTCGCTGAGCGCGGGCAGCCCCGGCTGGGCGATGCCGGCGGTTCCGCCCTCGGTTCCCAGCCACACCGCGTCAATCGTGCAGAGGACGACCGCGCGCTGCCCGGCGGTGGCCGCGATGTTCGCCGCCACGAACGGAAGCGTCGCGCGCTCCGGGGCCTCCTTGCCGTAGGTGCAGTTGAAGATCAGCGTCTCACTCATCGTCCTCGCTCCACAGTGATCAGGAGCCGTCCGTCAGCGGAGGGCTCGACCGCACGAACCGCGTGCCCCATCATCCGGGCGAGGGGAGGGAGATCCTCCTTCGCCGCCGGGTCGGATGTCTCCACCAGCAGGACGTCCCCGACCGGGATGGCGAGGACCCGCCGGCGGAACTCCTCGGCTAGCCCGTCGGCGCACCCCAGGGTGCCCGCGTCGAACCGGTGGACCCGCTCCGACGGTCCCGTCGCGTCCGGGTCCTCGACCAGCCGGAAGCCGGTGCACAGCAGGTCGATCGCCGAGATCGTCCCATCCTCGTCGACATCCACGTACTGTTGCTGTTCCACCTCCTTCCACCCGTCCTTCTCGTGCAGCAGGAAGCGGTATCGCAGTGAGGTCCGGTCGGCGAGCGGCTCGGCGACGATGCTCTCGATCCGCACCTCGTCCGCATCCCCGAACCATTCGACGAACTTCGCCGCCACCTCAGCGGCGCCGTCGGTCTGTCCCGGCCCCGGCGGTATCAGATAGCGGAAACGGGCCTGGCTGGACAGGGCGGAGAACACCTCGACATACTCCCTGGCCGCGATCGCCCTGGCTAGCCGATCCGCCGCGGCCCTCCGCAGATCCATGCCGTCGATGGGCGCCGGCCGGGGCCCGGCGTCCACCGATATTCTCGATTCGCCTGCCATCGTGCGCGCCTCCTGGTCTCTGACGCTTCGAGGATCACGGTAGATCCCGCAGACGGGCAGGTCGTCCGGGATTCCCCCTACAAATCGAGCGGCTCGAGCGAGCCGAGCAGGCCGCACTGCACGGCGAACAGCGTCGCGGTCGAGCGGGTCGAGGCTCCGATCTTCGAGTAGATGCGCTCGACGTGGGTCTCGGCGGTCTTCGGCGTGATGCCCAAGGCCCGAGCGACCTGCTTGGTCGAGGCGCCACGGGCGATCAGGATCAGCACCTCGACCTCGCGGGCGGTCAGGCCAGAGGGCCCACTTCGGCGCTTGCCGCGGCGCTGGCCAGCCGCTTCGAGCACGGCATCGACGGCAGCCGGCGCGAGACGCCCGGCCCGGACGTCCGCCCGCAACGCGTCGGTCGCCGCTCTCGGGGTCAGGGCGGACCGTTGCGGCCGGGGCTCGGTCATGGCCTGGTAGGCGTCCGCCGCGGCCAGAACCCGTCCCGCCGCGGGGATGGCGGCCCCGGCGAGGCCACGGTGGTACCCGGAGCCGTCGAGCCGCTCGTTGGCCAGCGTCGCCACCGCTCCGATGCGCCCAAGCCCCGAGGGCTTGGCCAGCATCCGCTCCCGGTAGTAGGAATGCAGCCGCAGCCGCTCGAACTCGGAGGCCGACAGCCGTCCGGGCTTGTCGAGGATCGTCGCGGGCACGCCGTGTAGCCCGAGGTCGTGCACCAGCCCCGCTCGGCGCACCGTTCTGATGTCCGCCTCAGGGAGACCGCAGAGTTCGGCCGCCTGGGCGGCCAGCTCCGCCGCGGCGCGAGAGTGGCCGGCCCGAGAGGCCGAGCGCAGGTCGGTGAAGTCCGCCACCGCCTCCAGCGCCGCGTCGAGCTCGCCTTCGGTGAGCTGCCCCTGCAAGCCGGGTTCGCGCCCGATCAGCCCGTCCCAGTCGGCGGTCTCCTCCAGGTTGACCAGCACATCGCCAGCCGTCTTGCAGAAGATGTCGGCAACGGCCGGATCGAACTGCCTACCCCGCCACGACCTCGCCAACTGCACTGCTGCCTCCGCGCCGTGTGTCCGGTGGATTACCTCGACGGTGTCGGCCACGTGGAACAGGCGGATCGACTGGGTGATCTCCTCGCCCCCGACCCCCGCCGGCACGCCCTTGCCGTCCCACCGGGTGAACACCTGCTGGAGCGGCTCACACACATCCTCGCCAAGGCCGAAGCGCTCGGCCAGGCGCGCGGTCGTCAGGCAGTGATTCATGAACCCCCGCGAGATCGCTGCACCCCCGGTGAGGACCAGGGTGGCTGCGAGCCGCAAACGGTGGGCGGCCGAGCCGCCTGCCCCCGCGCGGCGCAGGGAGTAGGTCATGAACGGAATCCCGGCGCGGTCGACGCCGAAGCTGTCGCGCCGGTAGGCGATGTCGTCGCCGAACCAGGCCGCCACCTCCGGTGTGTCCGCGACACACCCAGCCCATGCCAGCGTGACAACGTAGTAAAGGGCCGGCCGTCCGCCAGCGTCGAGCCCCCATCGGTCGCCCAAGCGTGCTGCGATCACCCACGAGCGCAGCACGTGCTCCATCGGCTGGCCGAGGCCCAGGTCGGTCGCAAGCGAGAATGCGGCCACCAATTCGGCCAGCCGGATGCCCGATGCGCCCTGGTCACCCTCCATGGTCAGAAGCCTACGAACCTCGGTTCAGAGGTCTCTGGGCATCCGGGGCTTCAAATGGCGGTCCGCGGTCCGACGTGCGTATTGCTTTGTGGACGAAGATTCCCCGGGCACCACTTGCTAGGTTATACTAGCAGGTATGACTTACCACGTGGGTCCGAAGGGCCAGGTCGTCATCCCCAAGGCGCTGCGCGACCGGCTGGGCATCCTCACCGGGGACGAGGTGGAGTTCGCCATCGACGGCGGCGCCGTCCGCCTGAAGCCGATCCGCGACCGGCCAAGTCTCCGAGGCAGCCTGCCCGGACTGGGCCTGACTGCTGAGCTGGAAGCCGAGCATCGCGCCGAACTGGAACGGTGACCCACTGCCTCGACTCCTGGGCGGTCCTGCGCTGGCTAGAGGGCGAGGAGCCAGCCGCGACCCGAGTGGAGGCGGTTCTCGCCGATCCGCCGCTTATGAGCTGGATCAATCTCGGGGAGGTCTGCTACATCGTCGAGCGCAAGGCAGGCAGCCGGCGGGCTCGAGAGGTCGTCCGCACCCTCCGGCACCAGCTGACGCTTGATCTGCCATCTGAGGACCGCGTCCTGCAGGCCGCACGCATCAAGGCACGGCACCGCATGGCATATGCCGACGCCTTCGCGGTCGCAACGGCGCTTGCTCATGGGGCCATGCTCCTCACCGGCGACCCGGAGATCATCGGAGCTGATCCCGGGTGGCCCGTGTCGGATCTCCGGCGCTGATCCGAGGCGCGACTGTTGCGCTCTGGCGGGCGGTGTGGCGCCCAGGCGCCAGCACACCATCGCTCCGCCGCCGCAACCAGGAGCGTGTGGAGCGAGCGCGCTGGCTGTTCGTCCAGCCTCGATCTAACTCGACGCGCGCCTCACTGCCGTCGAGCGCGGTTCGCTCGCAGTAGAAGTAGCGCCAAAGTAGCGGTCCTGGGCCGAAGAGTGACGCGATCCCAATTGGGAACGCGTCAAACCACGACCCATACCTTGCCAAGGTAGGGGTCGCGGGTTCGAGCCCCGTCTCCCGCTCCACTCCCCGATTTTCGGGTTGAGGGATAAGGACTTTCGTCCTCCGCAAGCTGTGGAAAAGGAGTGGAAAAGGACCCCAAAATTTCAGCAGGTTACCGCTGCTAAGGAGAGGGCTCCGGCACAAAACCCTTGCAGCATGCGGTCAGAGTGGCGAGTACGCGGCCCTGACGACATCCGGGGTCGGCCAGCTCCTGCACGGGCTGGCCGGTCGGGCCGGTCTCACGAAGCGGGTGCACCCACATCTCCTGCGTCACAGCTTCGCCACCGAGGCACTGCGGCGGGGCATGAACCCCGTGCAGCTGGCACAGATCCTGGGGCACAACGGACTCCGGATGATCGAGGCTGTCTACTCGCACCTGTCGGTGTCCGATACCTACGACGCCATGCTGCGGATGCTGGCGGCCGAACGATAGTGACTGCCCACTGATACGCTGGGTGTTTAGTCTGGAGAATTGGCGCCAATCCGCCTCAGGGAAGTGGTGCGGCCCTGCGTACCCAGCTGAGCACTCCTTCGGCATGCCGGTCCGGAGGGAAGACGGGGTAGAAGACCTTCTCGATCACCCCTTCCCGCACTACCAGGGTCAGCCGCTTGAGCAGCGTCCGCTGACCGCCTCCGTCGTGCTCCCGCCGCAGCTCTGCCGCAAAGGTCGGGAGTCCCAGGGCGGTGGCCAGCCGCAGCTCGTGATCACTGAGGAGTTGAAAAGGCAAGCGCAATCGCCTTGCCGCCTCTTGCTGGTAGCCCGTGGTCTGGGTGGAGAGACCGGCGACTGCGGCACCAACGGCGGCAAGCTCGCTGGCGTGATCGTGGAATCCGCAGGACTCCGGAGTGCAGCCGCGGGCTCCCGGGATGTCGTCCCAACCGGTCGGGGGATCAACACCGGGAAGGCCGGTCAGCGGATAGGCGTAGATCACCAATCGTCCCAGACCGGGAGGAATCAGGTCGACCCTCGCCTCCCCAGCGTGGGTCGAGGGTAGGGCAAGCGCAGGCATGTGCATGCCGACCAGGTGATCCGCCCCGCCCTCATCGAGTGGTGCGGGAAGCTCTCGTGGTAGCTGGGTCGGATCATGTGTCGGCATCTTGTCCTCCGCGCGACCTCACGGTGGTCACGGACGACCGAGGAATCCCAGACCAGCGGGACGTAAAGGGGCTACCCACCGTGTCGCGCAGGCGCCCTCAGAGTTCGGGAAAGAAGGCCACGTGGAGATTCGGATCGTGCTCCTGCTTGCTGCCGGCCGATAGAGCTACGAGCCCTACCACTGGACATCGGGTAGCTCCCGTAACTCGGCGCAGAGATGGACGGCGTCGATCGACACCGCCACACCATGCGGGGTCAGGATGCCCACCGCCTCGATCCGTTTCTATTGCTCCCATCTCTGCTCGACTGAAAGGTGCCGCACTGGGCTAAGCGCACCTCAGGAGCGTTGAAGCATCCCGGGGAGCTCGCTGGATTCAGGCGCCACTCCACTCTGGCACACCAGCCCTTGGGTCGAGAGATCGCACAACGGCCTCGACCTGGCCTACGACCGTGATCTGCACACCATCCCGAGTACGGATGGAGGTGCGCTCGCTGTCCACCTCCTCGACTGCGGCCACACCCTCGCGGTCGACATAGACCTTGTGGTCCTTCGTGTCAATGAACTGCACATACCTACCTTCGGGCATATCCAACTCCTCCTCAGCCTCCCCGGGGGCCCGCCATGCGGCATGGTTGCCTGCGGGTGACGGCCATCCCATTGGTGTGGGTCATCAGACGATACGTGCATCATTCGTCGCGGATGTTTCAGCTAGGGGCCGGGATTCCATGGGAGCTGCCCGTTGCCGGACGGCAAGGCCGTGGCACCCAGGTGATCAAACGCGTCTACCACTTCAGGCTCGGACCCCAGGGGATCGCGACGTGAACGTGAGATAGGTTCACGCTTGCGGGGGTCACCCACTACATCGTGGGTTGGGATCTCCGCTCGGTCGACCCAGTGCGACTGGGAACTCTTTGAGGCGGGTCGACCAGGGCCCCCGCTGCGCGCGCCGGTTGCAGTCGGCCCATTGCGTCGCTGCCGGCGCGTCAAGAAGGATGACACACAGATTCTGTTGCAGCGGATGGCACCTTCGGCCTTTCCTGTGGTTTTGAAGTGATAGACGCGCTTAGGCCATCGAAGATACGGGGTCTTGCCACAGCAACAGGCGGCTCGAACGGGATCCTCGGCGTAAGCCCCCTGCTCTCTGAAACATGCGCGCGGAAACAAGCACCTACCGCCTGATTGACCCACACCAATAGCGTGGCTGTCACCCGGGGGCTGGGCCAAAGTGTCTGGCTCGACACCCTAATGGGGGCGTGAGCCCTGTCTCCGACTTCTACACAGTAGTAGTAGAGGGAGGGGGTCCGGGACCAGCCTCTCCTTCTTCACGGGCTTCGCCGGGATCGGGGTCACGGGGGCCATCGCCGGAGTCATCGCCCTGTTCGGCCCCCGGGCTACCAGGCGCCGTCTTGAGGAGGTCTCTGCGTAGCCCTCGTCGGTTTCGCGCTGGGTCGCCGACGGGTACGAGCGCCGCCTCCCGGAACGAGGGCCAGCGGCCCCATGCCGTCGGCGCCTGCACGAAGCCCCCTTCCTGAGCCAGGGTGCGAGCGGGTTGCGCTCCAGCTCACCAATGTGATGACCCTGATCGCCGACACGCATGTCCCTCGGCGTCTTTCCGAGAGAGCATTCTCCCGATGCCCCAGGCCCGATGACGCCGGCTCGCTAGCGCGCCTGTCGCTGGCGGGGACGACGGAGGAGCTGGCTATGCCGGTCGGGGCAAGTGCGAGAGAACGGTCGATAGGTGAATCATCGACTGCCGGTGGAGCATGGACCCGTAGCTAATTCGAGCAACCCCCATACGCGCCAGCTGCTCAATCGGAGGCGCCGAAGGCAGGGCCAGGATGTTGACGGGAGCGGTCACCGCCTGAGTGAAAGCATTGATGGCTTCGCCATCCGAGAGCAGGATGGGGTAGACGCAGTCCGCCCCCGCAGCCCAATAGGCCCGGGCCCGTGCGATGGCCTCATCCAGCGCCTCGTCGAGGCGGAGCTGCGAGCCAGGTCGGGGCACGAATACATCGACGCGGGCGTTGATCACCAGCTCATAGCCTCGCATTCGCGCGGCGTCTCGAACCGCAGCCAACCACTCACCGTGCCGGGTGGGATCTACGAGCCTCCCATTTCTCTGGTCGGTATCCTCCAGGTTGCACCCTGCGGCGCCCGCGTCCGACAGCGTCTCCACCAATTCCGTTGGCAAGAGGCCATAGCCCGCTTCCGCGTCGATCGTGACTGGGACCTCGACTGATCTAGCGATGCGGGCGGCGGCGGCGAACATCTCCGCCCCCGGCGCACGCTCATGGTCCTCATAGCCCAGCGATGCGGCGACGCCGCCGCTCGTCGTTGCGACGACCGGGAATCCCGCCGCGACGACCGCTTTGGCGGAGGCCACATCCCAGGCATTGGGGAGGAGAAGCGGATTGCCCGGGCTATGCAGGGCTCGTAGCAGCTCGCATTTCTGCTGGAGCGGGAAGGTGGGTTGAGGAGTCACCGTCGTGGGCGACCCTTGATGGGCCTGCGGTCTCGCGTCGCGTTAGCTCCTAGGAGAGGGCAATGTCGGCGGGATCTGAACTCGGGTGAGGCGGACGGTGTGGCGTGCGAGTGGCCCAGTTCGCTACATGCCAGAGAGCCGCCGGTTACCTTCAAACGCCTCCACACTATCGTTGAGGAGGAGCCGAACGCCCCGCTCGCTGTGTGCGCCCGCGAGGACGTGACCGACCGTTTCACCGAGGACGGACGCCATCGGCGCCGGTCCTGCCTCGATCGCCGTGACTTCGGCGCCGAGCAGCCGCAGCGAGGCCGCGACCTCAGAGCCGATGAAGCCCATGCCGACGACGGCAGCCCGGCACCCGGGCTGAACCGCGGTCCGGATCCGGTTGGCATCGGACACCGTTCGCAGGCCGTACACACCCTCCAGGCCGACACCTGGCACCCCGAGGTGTCGGTTGTGGCCACCGGTCGCAACCAGCAGCTTCGTGTAGGGGAGCCAGTCGCCTCGCCACCAGGTCCGCCAACGCGGCGGTACTCGACGTTCCAGACGGCCAGGCCGCACCGCGTCAGGTCGGCCGCGAGGCGATGCATCGCAGCACATCCCCACGGCAGACGCCAGAATCCGCCGTGGAGGAGGACGACGACCGGCCGAGGTCCCGAGCCGTCCCCGTCAGGAAGCCAAAGCTCCGCGTACTGGTCGGGAGGGTCGTCGCCGTAGCGGTGGATCATGGCTGGCCGTCGCTGCGCGGCGATGGTGCCCAACGGCGCTATCTTGACTGAAGTGCGGCTCACGAGGCCCGTCGAAGCCGTGATCGAGGCGATGCCGCCCGCAGCACGGTGGCGGGTGCCGAAGCCTGTCCTGTCACCTGACGGCCTCCATCCCGCTGACAGCGAGGGCAGAAGTTGGTCCCACGCCCTGCGACCCGGATGCGCTGGATTGGTGTCCCGCAGACCGGACACGGCTGCCCCTGGCGCTGGAACACCCGCGCTCTCGCCAGCCAGGTGAGGTCGGTGCCAGAGGCGAGGGCATCACCGATGAAGGTGGTGCCGCCATAGTCGATGGCGGTTGCGATCACCTGTCGGATCGAGGCCCGCAGCCGGCGTATCTCGCCCGCACGCAACGTTCCCGCTGGGCGCAGGGGATGGATGCGAGCGAGATGAAGCGCCTCATCAGTGTAGATGTTCCCCAGGCCGGCCACGGTTGACTGGTCGAGGAGAACGGCCTTGATGGGAGCACGCGCATGCCGTCTCAATTGGGTCTGGAGAGACGTCACCGTAAAGAGATCGCTGAGTGGCTCGGGCCCGAGGCGGACGAGAAAGGGGTCGGTCGTGAGCGACCTTGCGTCGACGATCCACATCCTAGCGAACTTCCTCAGGTCGTTGATGTAGACGGTGACTTCATCACTGAGATGGATCACGGCACGGGTCGTCCGCACCGGCATCGCCGCCAGCATGCTCGGCGATGGGTGGCCGCCGACCAACACCCTGCGTCCGCGCTCCGTCACCACCAGCTGGCCGGTCATCCGCAGGTGCAGGAGCAGGTGGTAGCCGTTGTCGAAGCGCCAGATGAGCACCTTGCCGCGGCGGCTGATATCGGCCAGACGGTGGCCGACCACGCTCTCAAGGGCAGACCGCGGTGTCGCCAGCATCCTCTCCCAGAGGACGTCGATGAACTCGACGACCTTGCCGAGGACAGAGTCGACAAGGCCCAAGCGGAAGGTCTCGACCTCGGGAAGCTCGGGCATCGTTCAGCTCTGCCGTCGGCCGGTCGGCCCAGCGGCTGCGGAAGTCACGCAGCTCATGGGAGAGCCACCGGGTGGGAGCTGAGGGTCCGCAGCGCATAGTGAAGGATGCCGCCGTGCCGGAAGTGCTCCGCCTCGGTCGGCGTATCGATCCGCACCCGCACGCTGAAGGCGCGGTCGTCCGCTCGCACAGTGAGCGTTTCCGGCAGAGGGCTGCCAGCACCGCTGCCCTCCAGACCTAGGATGTCGTAACTCTCGTGCCCGGTGAGACCGAGTGTCTCCGCCAACTCGCCGTCGACGAACTGGAGAGGGAGGATCCCCATGCCCACGAGATTCGACCGATGGATGCGCTCGAAGCTCTGCGCTAGCACGGCCCGCACCCCCAGGAGCAGTGTGCCCTTGGCGGCCCAGTCGCGTGACGAGCCGGAGCCATACTCTGAGCCAGCGATGACGAGCAAGGGGACGGCCTCGGCGCGGTAGCATACCGCCGCGTCGTAGATGGTCATCGGCTCGCCTTCGGGGAGGTGGAGGGTGACGCCACCCTCGGTGCCCGGTGCCAGCCAGTTGCGCAGGCGGATGTTGGCGAAGGTCCCACGTACCATGACCTCGTGGTTGCCGCGGCGGGAGCCGTACGAGTTGAAGTCGGCGGGCGCCACCCCCTGCTCGGTGAGGTACTTGCCGGCCGGGCTCGCGGCCTTGATCGTGCCGGCTGGGGAGATGTGATCGGTGGTCACGCTGTCCCCGAGGAGGGCGAGCACGCGACCTCCGCGGACGTCGTGCAGTGGCGGGGGCGCCGCGGATATCCCCTCGAAGAAGGTTGGGTGGCGCACATAGGTGGACCCCGGATCCCAGGCGAAGCGATCCCCGGAGGGGACATCGAGGGCGCGCCAACGCTCGTCGCCAGCGAAGACCTCCGCGTACTCCGTGCGGAACATCTCGGCGCGAAGGGACTCGGAGACGACGCGCTCCACCTCATCCGCGCTGGGCCAGACCTCGCGCAGGTAGACGGGCTGTCCGTCACTACCGGTGCCGAGCGGTTCATGGACGAGGTCGGCGTCGAGGCTCCCCGCGATGGCATAGGCGACGACCAGCGGAGGCGAGGCGAGGAAGTTCATCCGGCATGAGGGGTGGATGCGCCCCTCGAAGTTGCGGTTGCCGGAGAGTACCGAGCAGCAGACGAGGTCGTTCCGTTCGATGGCGGCGGCGATCTCGGGGAGGAGTGGACCGGAGTTGCCGATGCAGGTGGTGCAGCCGTAGCCGACGAGGTAGAAGCCAAGCCTCTCGAGGTCGGTGAGGAGCCCAGCCCTCCGGTAGTAATCGGTGACGACCTTCGACCCGGGGGCAAGTGACGTCTTCACCCAGGGTTTGCTCTGCAGCCCGCGCGCGGCCGCCTTGCGGGCGAGAAGTCCCGCCGCTGCCATCACCGAGGGGTTGGAGGTGTTGGTGCACGAGGTGATCGCAGCGATCACCACGTGACCGTCGTCGAGGTCGAAGTCGCGGCCGTCTCCGAGCCGGACGTGCACCTTCCGCAAGGTGGGTCGCGGCGACGGCTCCTCCTGCCCTGGAGGCTCGGGGTGGGGGTCGGGCACGCCGCGGGCCGTCATCGCGCTCATCGATGAGGGGGGGTCGCTGGCGGGGAAGGAGGCGGCGGACGCCGCCTCGGGGCTCGCCTCGGCGACGTTGAAGGGGAGTCGCTCCGATGCATCTGCTGCTGCCGGCGGTGATTGGGGAGCACCGCTCTTCGGTAGGTATTGGGCGAGTGCGGCGCGGAACATCTCCCGAGACCGGTCGAGGGGCATGCGGTCCTGGGGCCGGGTCGGCCCGGCGATGCTCGGCACCACGGTGGCGAGATCGAGATCGATCCGCGTCGAGTACTCGGGCTCCGCGGCTGGGTCGTGGAAGAGACCCTGCTCCTTGGCATAAGCCTCGACGAGGACCACCTGCTCCGGCGGGCGGCCGGTGAGCTCCAGGTACCGCAACGTCCGGTCGTCGATGGGGAAGATGGCGCAGGTGGCGCCGTACTCGGGGGACATGTTGCCGATCGTCGCCCGGCTCTCCACCGGCACCCCAGCCACGCCTGGGCCGTAGAACTCGATGAACTTCCCGACCACACCGTGGCGGCGAAGCAGTTGGGCGATGGTGAGGACGAGGTCGGTGGCGGTGGAGCCCTCCGGGAGGTGGCCGCGGAGGCTGATCCCCACCACCTGGGGGATGAGCATTGACATCGGCTGTCCCAGCATCGCCGCCTCCGCCTCGATGCCCCCAACACCCCAGCCGAGCACCCCAAGCCCGTTGACCATCGGGGTGTGGGAGTCGGTGCCCACCAGGGTGTCGGGATAGGCCTGACCCGTCTCGTCGACGCAGACGACCCGGGCCAGGTACTCGAGGTTGACCTGGTGGCAGATGCCCGTGTCGGGCGGCACCACCCGCAGCCCGTCGAAGGCCAGCTGGCCCCAGCGGAGGAAGGCGTACCGCTCACGGTTGCGCTGGAACTCCAGCTCCGCGTTGCGCGGCAGCGCCTCCGGCACGCCGGCAAAGTCGGCGATCACCGAGTGATCGATGATGAGCTCGGCGGGTACCACGGGGTTGATCCGCCGGGGGTCGCCGCCGAGAGAGGCCAGGGCTTCGCGCATGGCGGCGAGGTCGACGATCGCGGGAACCCCCGTGAAGTCCTGGAGGAGGATCCGGGCGGGACGGAAGGCGATCTCGTGGGCAGGAGCGGCCCGCGAATCCCAGTCGACCATCGCCTCGATGTTCCCGGCCCGCACCGTAGTCCCATCCTCGGTGCGCAGAAGCATCTCCAAGAGGATCTTCAGCGAGTACGGGAGGCGGGCGCAGCTCCGGGGCAAGGCGTCCAGCCGGAAGATCGTGAGGGTCTTGTCGCCGACGGTGAGCTGCGACCGCGTTCCGAGGCTGTTCAGGCTCATGGTTCGATTCCTCTGCGCACCTCCACTTGAGCTGGCGGCTGTCGTCAGCCCAGCGCCTCAGGTGGTGACGACTGTATCGGCTCCACAACTACGTTCCATGGCCGGCCTCTCCGTTGCGCCTCTGGTAATGGCGCGGAAGAGGTTGGGCCCGACACGGCCGAATCCATTGATCGCGATCCGGGCTTTCGCCTGCGCTTCCATCTGGACAGCGTCCTCAGGCAGCCGCGATGGCCGGCGCCCCATGCCGTTGGTGGGCGGCGTCGGCGGCGTGACGTGCGATCCGCATTAGCACCTCGTCGCCGCCGCAAAGCGCCTGCAGGCGCTGGCGAGCACGGAAATGCCACAGACGGACCAGCGCTCCCGGCACGTCCAAGAGGTCGCCGATCTCCTCGTACGAGTATCCGTCGATGGCCCGCAACTTCACGACCTGCCGGTAGCGTGAGGGCAGAACCTCGAGTGCATGCCGGAGGTGGTTGTGGATCTCCGAGCGTAGCGCGATCTCCTCCGGATCGATGAGGCTATCCGCCCGTCCAGGTCCGGGTCCGAACTCGTCTCCCCTGGGTGAGCCTGATCGTCGCGGCTCGCAGGGAGGACTCGCGACGCGCTTCCTTGCAGCAGACGTTGCGCACGATCCCTTGCACCCAGCTGATGAAGGCTTCGGGAGTTCGCAGAGACGGAAGCTCGGTGAGGACGATGAGGAGGCAGCTCTGCACCACATCCTCGATGAGCCCGCGGTCGTGGCAGAGCCTTCCCACGGTTCGCTCCACGAGCGGCCGGGTGCGTCTGAGGAGCTCTGAAATCGCTTCCTCCTCCCCTGATTGTGCCAGCCGCACCAGAGGCACCTCGATCAGGTCGGGTGCCCCGATCTCATAAGCCGGAGATCGCCGCTGGAGAGCCTGGCATGGTAGCGCGTCTGGCGCCACGAATCCGCGAACCGCCCCCCGACTGTCCGCTACCGATGCCATCACAACCTCCGTATAGTCCAGATGGATCAAAGGTGGCAGGATTACCACCTCGGTGGCGAGATCAGGATCCTCGTTCGGCCGCGTGCCGTCCTCGTACGCAAGGTGGGGCTGCGGCTCCCTCACATGAGGCAGGCGGAGCTCTCTCACCGGCCGCACCCCTGCCGCGAGGTGCTTGACTGGATTTGGGGGCGAAGGAGGCGCCCGCCGAATGCTCGACCCCCTGACCAACCGGGAGAATCGAGAGATACCCCGTGATCGAACAGCATCTGAAGGCTGCGTAGCACCCGCACGTTGCGATTACTCGCTATCCATATGCCATCGACGAAGTCGGAACCGGGAAGGTGGAGCTGGTTTCGGCCCACTTTCCCGCAGCGGTGTTGGAGGAGGTCTTGCGCCTCCTCGCCGAGGATCTCCTCGAGTCTGCTGGTGGGCTGCCGTCACACATGATACCGTTCAAATCTCCCACTCCTTCCGGACCACGAGGCTACTTAGGCTAGCTCCCCAAAAGACGTGCTCGATGCGCTGTGCATATCTGTGCTGCGGGTTACTGGGAGCGTTACGATTCGTGGTCCCGAGGTCGGACGGAGCGACAGTAGTCTCAAGAGTTGAAGCTGGGGGTAGATACCGCGAACGGCGGTAGCGTTCGCGACTCGCTTAACCGCTACCAGGTAGGCGCCGAGCCGCAAGGAAACGCTGCGATCGTCTGCCTGCCCCACCATCTCGTCGAAGGCCTTGCGCATGATCTTCTCAAGCTTGACGTTGATCTCTTCTTCGTCCCAGAAGAAGGACTGGAGGTCCTGCACCCACTCGAAGTAGGAGACGGTCACGCCTCCGGCGTTGGCGAGGATGTCAGGGACGACGACGATCCCACGCTGCTCGAGGATATCGTCGGCGTCAGGCGTCGTCGGCCCATTGGCGCCCTCGACCACCAAGCGGGCCTGGATCCGTCCCGCATTCCGGGCGGTGATGACGTTCTCGAGTGCGGCCGGTACCAGCACGTCGACCGGAAGCTCGAGCAGCTCCTGATTGGATACTGCGCGGCCACCCGGGAAGCCGACGATCCCGCCGGTGCGGGTGCGATGGGCCGCCACCTCGTCGAGATGGAGCCCTTGGGGATCATGGATCCCGCCGGTCACGTCCGAGACCGCGACGACCTGAAAGCCTCTCGCCGCCAGCAACCTGGCGCTGACGCTACCGACGTTACCGAAGCCCTGCACCGCCACCGTGCTGCTGGCTGGGTCCAAGCCCAGCCGGCGGCAGGCCTCCACGGCGATGATGCTGACCCCGCGTCCGGTCGCCTCTGGCCGGCCCTCCGATCCCCCGATATCGACAGGCTTCCCGGTGATCACCGCCGGGATGGAGTGCCCGGCCTCCATGGACAGGGTGTCCATGATCCAGGCCATGATCTGGGCTGAGGTGTTGACGTCAGGAGCTGGGATGTCCGAATCCGGACCGATCAGCACAGAGATCTCGCTGGCGAAGCGGCGGGTCAGCCGCTCCAGTTCTCGCCGGCTCAACGCAGCGGGGTCGACGGCAACCCCTCCTTTGGCCCCGCCGAAGGGGACGTTGGCGAGCGCGCACTTCCAGGTCATCCACATGGCGAGGGCTTTGACCTCGTCGAGGTCGGTGTCGGGGTGGAAGCGAAGACCACCCTTTGCCGGTCCGCGGGTCAGGTTGTGATGGACACGGTAGCCCTCGAACATCACCACCCGCCCATCGTCCATCTTCACCGGGAAGCGGACTGTCAGCTCGCGGCGGACCTCACGCAGCACCGCGCGCAGCGAGGCAGGAAGCTGGAGGATCTCGGCGGCTCGGTCGAACTGGCGCTGCGCGTTGACCCAAGCGTTCTCGACCACCGCCGTGGCGGCACCGGTGGCTAGCGTCATCTCGAGTTTGCCATTGCCATCACCTCAACTCAGGGATAGATGCCGCGGAGAAGGGTGGCCCGAGCCACCTTTTCGACCGCCATCATCCACGCTGCCAGGCGCATCGTCACCCGGTCGCGTGCCGCGCGTTCTCTCACCTGTTCGTAGGCGGCGATCATCAGCTGGCGCTGCTGTGCCTCGACTTCGGTCACCTTCCAGAAGAATTCCTGAAGGTTCTGTGCCCACTCAAAATACGCGACCACCACCCCGCCGACATTGGCGACGATATCGGGGACCACCTGGATTCCTCGGTCCGCCAGCGCGTCGTCGGCTGCCGGGGTGATCGCTGCGTCGGCTCCTTCGGCGATCACTCGTGCTCGCACTGCGCTCTGGTTACCCTCGTCGATCTGGGACTCGATGGCAGCGAGGAGGAGGATGTCGACGTCCAGCGCCAGCAACTCAGCGTTGGTGAGCACCTCGGCCCCCTGCAAGTCGCCGACCGCTCCTCCCGCCCGCTTGACGCGCTGGAGCTGCTCGATGTCGAGGCCGCCGCCATCGTGCACACCGCCGAGACTGTCCGACACGGCGACAACCCTCATTCCCGCCTCGGCCAGCTGGGCGGCGGTGGCCGCGCCCACGTAGCCGAATCCTTGCACTGCTGCCGTGGCTCTGCTGACCTCCACACCGAGATCGCGAAGGGCTCGCATGGCGATCAGAGCCAGGCCGCGGCCGGGAGCGGTGAAGCGCCCATCCGAGCCGCCGATCTCGACCGGCTTGCCGGTGACTGAGGCGGGCATCGCGTACCCCGCGTGCATGGAGAGGGTGTCCATCACCCATGCCATCACCTGAGAATCGGTGCCCAGGTCGGGGGCGGGGATGTCTTTCTCCGGTCCCAGAAGCGGCGCGATCTCGGTGGTGTAGCGGCGGGTGAGACGCTCCAGCTCAGCCCGGCTCAGCAGGATGGGGTTGCAGACCACGCCCCCCTTTGCCCCACCGAAGGGAAGGTCGACGACGGCCGACTTCCAGGTCATATACATCGCCAGGGCACGCGCGTCGTCCAGGGTCATGTCCGGGTGGTAGCGGATCCCTCCCTTGGTCGGCCCTCGAGCCGAGTCGTGTTGCACCCGGAAGCCGGTGAACACCTGGAATGATCCGTCGTCCATCTCCACCGGGAAGTGGACGACCAGCTCCCGCTTGACCTGGCGGAGAACGTCGCGCATCGAGTCGTCGATGCCCGCTGCGTCGGCAGCTCGATCGAGCAGCTGACAAGCGGTGCGGTAGGAGAGATGTGCCCCATCGAGAACTGTCATCGCCGACCTCTGTGCACACGGCACATCGCTGCTCTCATCGGACACGTTGCGTGCGTCCGGTGACCCATACCGTACGCCAGGCCATCGCCTTCGGCTCCGCCGTGGTGGCGCACGGCGGCGGCAGCGCTCGGGCGACCTCGCGGTTGAGCACTGAGGGGACCATGTGTTCGAAGGTGTACTCCCGCCCAGGCGACGCGGTTAGCCATTGTCCTCGCGGTGGCGATCGGGGCGACGAGATCAGGATCCCTGTTCGGCCGCACGCCGTCCTCGTACGCAATGTCGGTCCGCGCCTACCTCATATGAGGTAGGCAGAGCTCTGTTAGCCGTCCGCGTCTTGGCATCGCCCAGTTCAGCGGGCGGGGATGCGTAGTCGCAAGGACCTCGAGCGTACCCCGGGACGCACGACCTTCTGTTCCGCAGCGGGGGGACGCGGTTCGTCACTGGACCGAAATTCTACCGAACGAGTTGTGCCAGTGCAGAAGGAGTGTAACGCCGCCAACCAGAGGGGCACTCATGGGTAAGAGCGATCGATCCATGGAGTGACCGAATGTTTCGAGTCACCAAGCCCGCTGACCTCCAGGAACCGCGCCTGCAAGCCATACCGCATGCCGTCCCACGCGCCTCCGCGACTTGTCCCAGCTGCTTGCGCCGAATCAATCCAACCGTGGGTAGCATCCGCCAGCGGCTCGTCTTCCAGTGCCGGCGCTGCGGAACCCTGTTCTACGCCGCGATCACTGAGGCTCCGCGCGTCCCGCCGTCGAGTGGGCAAGAGCTTGTCACCGCGATCAAGAAGGCCCTCATGGCAGGTCGGGCATCACCCCGGCGAGCCACTCCGACCCGCAGCCACGCCCTGCCACCGCCGCAACTGAGCCCGGCCTCCGCGCGTGAGGGTCCTCGGAGACCCAGTGGGTCCTCGCTGGCCGCGGCCAACCGCGAGCTCGAAGAGGTGCTGCGCTTGAGCAGCGGGCGCCGAGAGGCCGACCGCCAGCGCTGGCACGCGGTCGAGGCAATCGACCGGGTGTGCTCCCTCCTCGAGACTGCTCGCCTCGACGGGATCTCTCTCGATGCCGAGGCCTTCGCCACGATTGCACGGTTGCTTAGCAGCGAGCTCGGCCGACTGGTGCCGGAGAGCGCGCGAGACGCGAAGACCATCGCTGCTCTCCACGCCCGCCTTCTTGACTGGCAAGAGACACTCCTCGACGAGGCACTGCCCGCGCGGAGGGTTTTTACTGAAAATGACGCAGTTGAGGAGATCCAGACGACTGACACAAGCCCGGCTTCGGCGGCGGTTTGGCGGCAGGGCGGTGCCCCAATCAATCTTGGCCGCCCCGCCATGGTGGCTCCCCATCGCGCAGGCTGCTGACGGGGTTGTAGGCGGGACCGAGACGAAGAGCGACTACCCGATCTTGGAGCACGATCCTGATCCGACGGCGATCATCGACCCCACCATGGTTCCGACTCGGGATGTCCCCGAGAACGCTGTGCTCTGCTTCTTCGGCGACGTCGTCGAAAAGCTCGCCCCGGAGGCACATCCGTGCTTCAAGTTGCGAGCCGAGTACGGCACCAATATTGCCTACGAGATCGACTGCCAGGGACACCGTCTTGCTTTCTTTCAGCCTCGTCGGCCACCGAAACGCCGTACAGCCTTGGCGGAACGTATCTGCCATGGCCGGGCTGGTGCGCTCGGAGGGCACGCTGTCTTTCCCATTCGCGTGGGAGGGTATGCGGCAGGCGTGGCCGGCTGTCACCGCTCACCTTAAGCCGATTGTCCTGTCCCCCTTGCCGAGTTCAGCTCAAGAACCCAGGTTTGCTGCACTCCCGCCGCACCGCCCCGGCCTACTGCAGCGAGGTGCGCGGCGCGGAACCTCCATCGGGGTGGCCACGATGGCCAACACCAGCGTTCGGATCGCGGCTATCGGTGAGGATGGAGCGAATCCCGGGTGGGCTCGATGAATCAGAGAATAGATCCTTGAAAAGCGGAAGCTGCGCCACGCCTCACCCAGCAGGCGTCCGACCAAGACTCTCACGGAGGTGCAACCATGCCTGACACGCACAAGGCTGGCTTTCGTCTCGCGATCTATATCTTCAAGGACGCCGAGATCGTGGACTTCGCTGCCCCCTACGGCGTCTTCTCTGTAGCCCGGCGATTCGATCCATCTCTCGACGTGTTCTTCGTGGCCGAAGCTCTGCGACCCGTCCAGGCCCAGGCGGGCTTCACCGTCCTCCCCAACTACGGTTTCGCCGATCGTCCGGCCATGGATGCGTTCTTCATCCCCGGTGGAGCCGGAACCCGCCAGGAGACCTACAACGGCCGTCTCCACGACTTCATCCGCTCTCTGCCCCTGTCCACCCTGCTGGTGAGCGTGTGCACGGGGTCGTGGATCTATGCCGAGATGGGCCTGCTCGACGGGATCCCGGCGACCAGTCGCAAGGAACCAGACAGAGCCGAAGCCGGTCCGAACGGCATGGTACCCATCGATCGCCTGGCCCGGCTGGCGCCGGCGGCCAAGGTCAGCCGGGCTCGGATCGTGGACGCTGGACGTATCGTCACCGGCGCCGGTATCAGCACCGGCATGGAGATGGGCTTCCACCTTCTGCGGAGAGCCGGCTATGAGGAGCACTTTCTTGACGAGGTGGCCCGGGTCATGGAGTACCGGGAGGCCTACCACCTCTATCGGGGCGACCGAGAAGAGGTTCGCGAACAATCGAGGCTCGCGACCGCACCGCCTGTTGCGCCAATTTGACCGAATGGCGGCATGAGATGCGCATCGCCATCCTCGCCCCGCTGATCGCCCCGCTCGCCGAGCCCCACATCGGCGGCGCCCAGACCTTCTTGGTTGATCTTGCCCGCGGCCTCCAGGGGCGCGGGCACGACGTCACCGTCTTCGCAGCGCACGGCTCGCACCTCGACGGGCTGACGGTGGTCGACACCGGCGCGGACCCCGAAGTGCTGAGAGGTAGTCTCTTCCGAGTCGGAAGGGTGCATGCCGGCGAGGTGGCGGCGGACGACGCCTTCGGTGCGGCCATCGAGCTGGTCAGAGACGGCCGGTTCGACCTGCTCCACAACCATGCCTTCGACATTGCTGCCATCAGCGCTGCTACCCGGGTCCCGCACCCCGTGGTTCACACTCTGCACCTTCCCGCGGATCGTGCTGTCGCCGCCGCCCTCGAGTGGGCGCGGCAGTGGCCGAACTCCCCGGTCACCGTTGCGGCCTCCGCGGCTCAGTGCGAGGGCTGGCGGCGGCTCACGCCCATCGACGCCGTGATCCGTCCCGGCCTCCCGCTCAGCGCCATCTCCTGGTCGCCGGGACCGACCGACCGCCGGTTGCTCTTCGCCGGTCGCCTCACCCCCGAAAAGGGGGCGCTGGAGGCCGTCGCCATCGCGCGCCTGGCTGGACGACGGCTCACCCTCTGCGGACCCGGCTACGACGCGACGTACGCGGCCCGGCTCACGGCGCTTCGTGCCGATACCGCACTGCAGATCCTGCCCGCGCTCGAGCGGCACGCCCTGTGGGCGGAGATGGCCCGGTCGGCAGCCGTGCTCTGCCCATCGGGGTGGGACGAGCCCTTTGGTCTAGTGCCGGCCGAGGCCAACGCGTGCGGCACGCCGGTCGTCGCCTTTCGCCGGGGTGGCCTGCCCGAGGTGGTGGAGGACGGTGTGAGCGGAATCCTCGTTCCTCCCGGCGACGTCGTCGGAGCGGCGGCGGGGGTGGCCCGGGCGGGCTCGCTGAGCCGTGAAGCCTGCCGTCGGCACGCGGAGCGGACCCTGGACCTGGAGGCCTGCCTCGACGCCCATGAGCTTCTCTATGCCCGCGTCCTTGAGGAAACGGGCGAGGAAATCGCGAGCAGTGTCTGAGCCGAGGAGGAACATGACGACGCTGGCGATGAGGATCGAGGGGATGAATTGCGCCTATTGCGAGAAGACCATTGCTGAGGCCCTGACCGCGGCCGGTGGGGAAAACGTGGAGGCACGCTGGCGGGATGGGATCGCCACCTTCGAGCCCGGCAGCACTACCGACGATCAGCTGCGCGCGGTGCTAGAGAGGCAGCCGGCTATCGGGGGATCGCGATCGAGGAGGCCAAGTCAGGATCACGGCGGTTCGAGCCTCTCGTCGGTGGCGAAGATCATGACTACGACCTGGTCGTCCTGGGCTCCGGCTCTGCCGCTTGGGCCGCGGCCATCCGTGCCACCGACGCCGTTGCGCAATCGAAGCACGTGGCCCTCGTGACCACTGGTCCCGTCTCCGAATTGCAGACATGTTTTCGTCATATCTGACGGTGGGCGGGCCGCAAGGCTCAGAGGCTGAAGGACGCACCCTGGTCCTCGAGGATGGTGAGCAGCTCCTCAGCGTGCTCCTCCTCGTTAGCGAGGATCGACTTGATCATCTGTGCCGTCGTGGGGTCGGCGCTGTCCAACCAGCGCGCGATCTCCTGGTAGGAGGCGACGGCGATGCGCTCGGCGACAAGGTCCTCCTTGACCATGTCGAGCAGTCCGTGCCCCTCGACGTACTCGGCGTGCGATCGGGTGGTCAGTCCGTCGGGGTTGAAGTCGGGCTCCCCGCGGAGCTGGGTGATCCGGGCCGCGACCATGTCGGCATGACCCATCTCCTCATTGGCGTGCTGGAGGAATTCCTGGGCGATCGAGTTCGAGTTCTGCCCCGTAGCGGTGTAGTAGTGGCGCTTGTAGCGGAGCACGCACACGAGCTCAGTGGCGAGCACCTCGTTGAGCACCGAGATGACCCGCTCGCGGTCGGCGCCGTAGCTGTCGGTGATCGGTCCTCGGTCGATGTGCTGACGCGCCCGCTCCCGGAGGGTCGTCACGTCGGTCAGGAAGTCGCCCATGGCTCACTCCTCATGAGGCTCACTGGCCGCCATGATAGGCAGAGCCGTCGCCGCGATGGCGCCGAGCAACACCGCGTCCACCAGGCTCCTCGGCTTGGACCGCCCTCACCTGGGTGCCGCGCTGTGCCGCCTGCGCCGGGTCGACGACCGATCGGGCCGCCGGGTTCTGTCCCTCGCGATCCGCCGAACAACCGCTAACCTCGATGCCGGTGCAGCCCGCCCGAGTGAAGGTAACCTGCTGCGTTCAGCACGGCGTCGGTGGGAAAGGCGCTGGCGCTGCGACCGCTCGGCCCGTCTTCGTCCACGGCACCGCCCTCGTTCTCCCAGCGTGCCTCAGCGGTACCCAGGGTACCCCCGGTGAGCTCGGCGAACCTGCAATACACCGGCTTTCGCGTCAGCTTCGCAGACGCCGAGCCAGACCCTGGCCTCACTCTGCGCCCGTGCGGCATCGACCACCTCCCGCTCACTCGATGCTGGCTTTGACGGGTGCACGACCACCATGGGGTCGGACGTTGTTGCCCTGCATAGCGGGTTTCACCAGCACGTCCACTGAAGTAGCGACGCGCGGTCCTGCCAAATGCTGCGAAGCCACCCTGAGCCTGGCAGCGTGACACCAACCCCCCTGAGGTGTGGGGCCAGAGGCGGACGGTGAGGCGCATTTGCCCATCGTCTGTAGGGTCCCGTTCCGTGACGCTGGGGGCTGCCCGGCGGTGCCTGTGGGCGCTCTGGATCGTGGTCATCTGCGCACGTTCTCCGGGGTGCAGCCGTCGAAGGCGTCCGAAACGAGACCGTCCCTACACGAGCAGAGTCTCCAACTCGGTCTGAGGCTCGGGCAGATCGTGGGCCTAGACTTGGTCGGACTGACCAGGCACGAAGCTGACCGCCTCGATACCGCTCGTCTCTTCGCTGCTGTGTCGATGGAGGTCGAGTCCGCTCTGACCATGGCAAGCTGGCTCTGGGGTCCGAGCGGGTGGACGCGGAGAGAGTTAAGCCGCGAATCGATCGCAGCAAGCCGGTGTGCCGCATCAGCGTTTCAGGCCACCCCGAACCGGGGCCTGTGGTCGGTAGAAGGCAGCGCCGCACCGCGGGCAGCGAAACACCAGGCGAAGGACCGCTCTGCCCACCACAGTGCCCGTCGTGCAGCACGCAGGGCAGGGCGCACGCTCCGCCGCCAGGGCGGCCGGAGCCGGGCTCAGCAGGAGGGAAATGGACTTCCAGTTGGGCATCCTGAATCCTTATGTGCCGTCTGAGGCACCCCACGTTGCGGTGCTCTCGGCTGAGGCATGCTCCCGTCCCCTGGAGCGGAACGACGGCGCGGACCCGTGGGTCGCCGGGAACCATCAGGCTGCAACGGTGGCATGCGCCCAGCGCACTCAGGGGTATGACCGAGTGGAGTGTCGGCTTCGATCCTCAGCCGGGCCGGGCGCGCAGGGACGAGAGCGTCCGCTGCGCCCGCTTCGCCTTCGCCATCATCAACCCGATGGCCGTGACCTCCTCCCCCGGCACAGGCGCCCTGCAGGCGATCTTGCCCCTCGCCAAGGCCGAGGACGCACCCGACTGCGGCGACGAGCTTACCGGCCCCCATGCCCCGGGCTCGACGGGGCCCCACCGACCCCGACCCGCCGATCAGGCCGCACGGGACGCCGAGCTTCGATTGTAACGAAGCGCGGAAGCGATCCGCATGGCGGCCGGCGGGGATGCGGCTGCGGACATCCTCGCGAATCAGCGGTTCGTTCGCCGGGCCACCGAGAAGACCTTCCGAGTGACTGGGACACCTCTCTTCCATCGAGAAGGCCGAGCGTCGCATGACGATCGAGGCCGACCTGGCCAATCTGCCCATCCCCATTCTGCCAATCGTCGCGGAGACCAGCGAGAGAACCGACTGGCTCGCTCGCCTCACATTAAGTCCCGGTGCATCGCTACCATGGCGGCGTTGGCGCGGCGCCTCTCCCCTCGGTATCCCGTGATGCCAGAGGTCGTCGACGGGGATTCGCCCGCCGTTCTTTCGAGAGGCCGGGTCCCGGAGGCTCGTGACGACCAAGCCATACCGAGGGTACTGTGGGCTGTCGCCATCTGCGCACGTCCTGCGGTTGCACCGGTCAACGGCTGAAGCAAGAGCCGATCATCTCGAAGCGCGACCGATCGGCGAGGGACGAGGGCGGCGGGTGCGTGGCCGCTGCGGTTGCCATCCCCTGATACGTACAGGCGCGCCCGCGTCACGTCTCAGTCGGTCGGGTATTTCGGCGGGCCAACGCTGTCGACCCGAGCTTGCTTGGATTCGATTCAGCCGTCGCCAACGACGAGCCCGACCCAGACATCACCCTCTTCCGAGCTGGATCGATCGTCTCATCAGCGCGCGTGACGAGCTTCCTTGCCCTCTCGCCCCCTCAGATACGCTGGTTCGAGCCGCCTTCCAGTGGCTCTCAGGCGATCGAGGGAGAGATCCCGGCTGACGATACGATCGTCGATCTGGGTGCAGCGTGTCCGCCGTGGAGCTCTCCTGTGGCTTCCAGGCGGTCGCGCAGCAGGTGAAAGTGGACGATCCCAGCGTAGGGCTGCCAACGTGACACCACTGGCCCGACGGCGTCGTAGTAGGGAAGAGAAGAGACGCTTGGCCACCGACGTTGCCACTGCCGAGACCCGCAGCCCAGCCGCCACGCGCGCCCCGAGGGCCTCGATGAAGCAGCGGGCGGTGGTCCCGGGTGCCGAGGTCGAGCGTCATGCCGTCTTCGACGAGCAGCGCCGCCGCTTCTGCGGCTGCGCGCTTGCCTGCTTTCCGAGCCGATCACCGCACCTGCGTAGGGTCTCGAGCAGTGCCGGCGCGCGTGTCGAGCACTGCGATGGCAGGATGGTCGAAGGCTGCGCCCGTGGCTCGAGAGCGCTGGACTGTCGACGTGTTCGCTGCATGGAGGCCCCCTCGATCTCCGCAGCGGTCATCCCCAGTGCGTCACCAACACCGGGCCTGCTGGTGGGCGCAGATGAGGCGCCGCTGGTCTGTGCGCGACGCCCGCACTCACGCTGGCTTGGCAGAGCAAGGTCACCCGTAATCTTCCTCCCCAACCACTCGACCGCTTCGCCCCGGCCTGGCGGTCGAAGACGGCGATGACCTTCTCCAGTGACAGACCCTTTGTCTCGGGCACGTACCGAGCGATGAACGCGATCGCCAGCACGGCGAGGAAGGCGAACCCCACCATCACCCACGCCAGCCCGAATCTCTGGTTCAGGGTTGGGAAGGCCTCGATGATCAGGAAGTTGGCCAACCAGTCGACACTGGCGCCGATCGCAGCAGCACGGCCGCGAACACCCGTGGGGAAATACTCGCCCTGGATCAGCCAGCCGGTACCGCCCACACCGATCGCGAAGGAGGTGATGAAGAAGGAGAAGCCGACCATGACCACCACGGTCTTCGGCACCCCGGTCACGAAGGCCACGCCCAGCGCCGCCAACAGGATGAACGCGGTCATGCCCATGTAGCCCCCGAGAGCCAGCGGCCGGCGGCCGATCTTGTCGATCCAGCGGAAGCCAAAGTAGGTCGCGACCACGTTGACTGCCCCGAGGATGGCCGTGACCTCGACTCCGGCGATCGCCGCGCTGACCGCGGTGGATGTCCCACCTTGAAGAAGTTTGAAAGCGGCCGCGGACCGTAGTAAAAAGGGGATGTTAATTCCGGTGATCTGCTGGAAGATGAAGAAGACGCAGACCACCACCAGCACTCTGTTGACGCCAGGGGTCCACAGCGTCTTCTTCTGCAGCTGACGCTGGCGCTCGCTCATGGTGAGCAGGTCCGACGACGCCTGCACCTGCTCCTCAGAAACGGTGATACCCAGATGCCCCAGCGCCCTTCTGGTCTCGGCGCGCGGCCACTGAGCAGCAACCACCTTGGGGATTCCGGCATGCGAGCCCGCAATGCGAGGCCGACGATCGCGGGGACCGCGCCCAAGCCCGCATCAGCCTCCAGGCCAGGCCAGTGGCCGAATCGGGCGCGAGCTTGAGGAGCACCAGGGCGACGATGTAGGAGACGAGAATTCCCACGGTGATCATCCATTGTTGGATTAGGCTGAGCGAGCCTCGCTGGCTCTTGGGCGCGAACTCTGCGATGTAGGCGGTGGCGATGACGAAGTCTGCACCGATCGCAACTCCGATCAGGGTACGGGCGCTGAGAAGCATGTCGGCATTCAGGGCCACCGCCGAGACGATGGCCCCGACTGCGTAGATGGCGACATCGATGATGAGCAGGAACTTCCGTCCAAAGCGGTCAGTCAACGGGCCGGCCACCAGCGCGCCCGCCGCAGCCCCAATCGACGCGCCGGCCACCAGGTAGCCAACCGCGAAGTCGGACAGCTGGTAGGGGATGAAGGGCAGCGCCGAGCCGATGTTGGAGGTGTCGTACCCGAACAGGAACCCACCGACGCACGCCAGCAGCGCCAGGTACCAGTAGAACGAACCGGAAGTATGGAAGATCGAGGGCGGCGAGCACCCCACCGGTGCCTGCTCGGCCTTCGCAGTGGTCATCTGCGGCCTCCTGTCCTTCCGAATCGATCATTCGAAGCCGGACGGGCGGCATGGCGGCCATGCCGATTGATACGTACCCGGCCCTCGCCAGTACGTATCAGCTGATGGCAACCCGGCTAGTCCTGAGGCCTATCCCTTCGAGGCGGTCCACGTTCTGCATCTGGATGAGCTCCGAGGCACGCACAGTAAGCGGCAAGCTCCTCCGTACCAGGTTAGCCTTCTCTCACGCCGGCCGCGGCTTGCGGGACCCGCGCAATGGCATCGAAGACGGCCGGCCGGTGCCAGTGAGCGCGCTCACTTCGCCGGATGACCGCCCGTGAGCTCATGCCGACCAAGGTGGTTTGGGCGATACGCCCGGCCACCGTCGCGACCAGCGGCGAGCTGCTGGGACACCAGCAGCCAGCCAACTCGCCCAGCACTCGCCCAGTGACCATCCGTCGGCCATCTGGATAGGACCTCTGTCCGCTGTATGGGACGGTGGGCGGAGCGGTGCTCAGCGGATGGGACAGGCTCGCTGACGATGCGGCGCAAGCGCGGGTGCTCGCCGTCGACGGACCCCGGATCGCGCCGTGGGACGAACTGGTCTGTAAGCTCCACCATCGGCTGGCCGAGCGCGGCCTGGTCGCCCGCACCGTTGACGCCCGCAACGGTATGGCCTAGTGGGAAACCATCCTTATAGCGACCAGCTCGACCGGGCTCGCCGACGACCCTGACTTCGAAGCGCTGGCCAGCGTTTCGCTTGAGGAGCAGTTGTACGGCCCCTCGAGCCCGTGCGAGCCAGCACCGGTGTGACGGTCATCTTCGGCCCCGGAGCCGCGCTGTCCCGCCACGACCTGCTCTGGTACTTCGACCAACCCAAACGGTATGCAGAGGCCGCCGTGGCGGCGGGCCTCGGTCGCAACCTCGGTCAGCGGGACGAACCCTGCAAGCCGACGACACGGCGGCTTTTCTTTGTCGACTGGCCCATCCTGGACCGGCATCGTGAGGCCGTTGCGCCACACGTGTCGCTCTGGATCGATGCCCAGGATGCCCGCCGTCCAACGGCAGTGGAGGCTCCGACCCTGGCGGCCACCGCCGCAGCACTGGTCCGCCGACCGTTCCGCACCCGCCCAACCTTCAACACGGCTGCGTGGGGCGATCACTGGGGGCAGCGTAAGCTGGGCATGGGCACCGAGCAGCCGAACACTGCGGTCGGCTACGAGCTGATCGCTCCGGAGAGCGGCGTGCTCATCGGCGACTCGGCGGAGCTGACCGTCGAGGTCCGTTCCAGCTGCTGGTGTCGATGCACCCGATGGAAGTGCTCGGTGCAGCCATTCGTGACCGGGACGGGACATAATTACCGCTCGATTCGACTACCTGGACACCGTCGACGGCGGCAACCTGTCGGTGCACTGCCACCCGCAGCCGGACCCCATGCGCGAGCTCTTGGCTGGCCGTATGCTCAGCACGAGAGCTACTACGTGATGGTCGCCGGAATCGGTGGCGACATCTTCCTCGGGTTGAGGGAAGTTGCCGACGTCGGTGCCTTCCACGCTGATGCCGCGAGGGCCGCCCATGCCGGCCGCCCGTTGGACATCCGCCGATACGTGCAGATTTTCCCTGCGGTCGCGCACCAGATCTACCTTGTTCCAGCGGGAACCCTTCACGCCAGCGGCCTCGGCAACGTCGTCCTCGAGGTGAGCGCCACTCCGTACCTCTACTCGTTGCGGTTCTACGACTGGCTGCGCCGAGACACGGAGGGCCGGCAACGGCCCGTGCATGTCGACCGTGCCTTCGACAACCTCGACGGGGAACATCGGGGCATGCTGGGTCGCGGCCGAGCTGATACCGGCGCCTCGACCAGCGCGGTCGGGATCAGGCTGCTGCGAGGAGGTGCTCGGCGACCTGCGGGAGATGCGCTTCGAGGTGCGGCGCCTCGAGCTGGATCCCGGCAGCGCGGCCGAGGCCGAACGGCGGGCCGCTTTAACGTCCTGAACGTGATTGACGGTGCCGGCATAACCATCGTCACCAACGCGGGGACCCGAATGACCTGGCCTATGCGGAGACGGCCGTTCTCCCGGCCACCATAGGTGGTACACAGTGCAGGCGTGCGGGCCAGAGCGGGTGCGAGCTCGTGAAGGCGTACGTGCGGTGACGGAGCGCGCCTTGAACGGAGGTTGGGGCCCCGTCGGGGTCCTGGAGGTGGGTGGCACGACGTCACCTCGGCTCTGGTCACCCGGTGCACAGGTACGCTGGTGCCCGGCGGCGCGCGACGCCGCGATCTCGATGCCGCCGCACCGGCGGACGAACTTCTCGGCGAGTTCGCCTCAGCCATGGTCGCTGTCGCCGTCCCACTAGACGCTCCCTGGGCGATCGCCATTCCCGGCCCGTTCGATTAGTCGGGGTATCGGCTTGTTCAAAGGAGTTGGCAAGTTCGACGCTCTGCTCGGCGTCGATGTGGCCTCTCGCCTCCACGCCGCCCTGCCGCATCTGACCGGTAGCCTCACGTTCGTGAATGACGCAGAGACCTTCGCCGTCGGCGAATGGCGCCAGGGCGTCGCGACGGAAGTCGCCCGCTGCGTCGGCATCACCCTCGGCACCGGCGTGGGCTCGGCATTCCTCGACCACGGGATTCCCGTCACCGATGGGCCGACCGTGCCGGAGGCGGGGCAGCTCAATGGCCTGAAGATCGGCACCGCCGCCCTCGAGGATGTGGTGTCGCGTGGGCCATCCTCGCGCGCTACGTATCGGGTCCAGAGGTGACGACCGCCCTCGATCTCGACCTGGACGAGGTGTTCACCCGCAGCCGGCGGGGTGACGACTGGGCGACGCGCGTCCTGGAGGATGCTCTCGACGCGCTCGGTGTCGCGCTCGGCCCATGGCTGGCACGATTCGAGGCGACCGTCCTCGCAGTGGGAGGTGGGATGACCGGATCGTGGGACCTCGTCCGGCCTCCACTGTGCCACGGGTTGATCAAGGCCGGCGGCCGAACCGATATCGAGGTGGTCCCCTCAGGCAACTCCGAGTGGTCCTGGTTGGTCGGAGCGGCAAGCTATGCCTGGCCGGCGCCGCCATGATGGTTTGGCCGGCGCGGGCTCGCCCGTCCACTCTGGACGACATCGCCGACCAGGCCGGTGTCAGCCCAGTGCGGCTCCCGGACACTACACGGTGACCGGGGCGTCTCGCCGACCACTCGCCAGAAGATGCCGGAATCTGGTCAGCTCATTCGGCACCGGGCGCCGCGAGAGCGTGTAGGAGCTGCGTGCGTGCGCCCCCGCACAACAACTCGCACCCCAAGTGGCTGGGCAACCACCGTGCGCCGCGGCACCGACCACCTGCGGCAATGAGCCATGAGCGGCGAGCACAGTCAGCGACCCTGGGGCTCCTACACGGTTCTTGACGAATCGGCCGTCCACAAGGTGAAGCGCATCGATGTGCAACCTGGGCGCCGCCTCAGCTATGAGCGGCACCAGCGCCGCGCCGAACACTGGTTCATGGTCGCGGGCTCCGCCGAGGTGACCGTGGACGGTGTGGTGCGGCGGCTCGAGCCGGGTGACGCGATCGATTATCCCCACCGCGGCGGCCCACCGCATCGCCAGCACTGGCCCAGGAGGCGCTCGTGTTCATCGAGGTTCAAGACGGTGACTACTTCGGCGAGGACGACATCGAACGCCTCGAGGATGACTTTGGGCGCACCGGCTGACTTCCCCCGGCACGCCAGCTTGGGTGCCAGCGAGCCATACCGCCACCGACGCGGCGGCAAGGAGATGACCCCATGAAGACGATCACCGCCGTGCCCGGCAAGCCCGACCAGCTGAAGGTGAGCGACCTGCCCGACCCGCCGCCCGAAGCCGGGAGCCTGCTCGTGCAGGGACGGCTGCTCGGCATCTGCGGCACCGACCTCGACATCGTCGAGAACGGCTACGGCTGGACCGCACCACCAGCGGGCCCAAGGCACAGCTGGTCGGCGACCCAGGGGCCACGTTCCACACCGGCGACTTCGCGGACATCGGCCTCACCCCAGAAGTGGTGATGGAGTGTACGGGTTACGGGCCACTTGTTTTTGAACTGGCCAACGTGGTCGCCCCCGACGCCGTCATCTGCCTGATAGGAATCTCCTCCGGCACCCACTCGGTTAAAAACGAGCCTGGACCAAGTCAACAAGGAGATGGTGCTGGAGAACACCGTCCTGTTCGGCTCAGTCAACGCAGGACGGCGCCATCACCTGCAGGCAGCCGACGCCCTAGCTTGCCCACTCCAAGTTGGCGCAGGCCGCGTTCCCAACCCTGGGCGATGCGCTCGACCCGTTCGCTTCGAACGTTCGGGCAGTGGAGCGGCATCCGACCTAGCCGCTGACCTTGCTCAACCGCTCCCGCGCCTTCTCCTGCGCCTCGGCGGGGAGGTCGGGGAGCGCGTGCCCTTTGGCTGGCAGCACTCCCCGCCCTGGCCAGCGTGCTCGGCCCATGTGCGTCCATCGCAGCACCACCCTTGGCTGGCATCGACGGGCACGACCTGGAGGCGATCGACGGTGCCCTGAGGCGGGCCCGGCACTCGACCGACCATCCCACGGTCATCCTTGCTCGCACCATCAAGGGCAAGGGGTTCAGTGAGATCGAGAACTTGAACGGCTGGCACGGCAAGGCGCTGCCGGAGGACATGGCGGAGCGCGCCATCGCCGAGCTCGGTGGCCGCCGCAACCTCACGGTCAGCAGCCGCAAGCCGGACGCTGGCCAACCCGCCGTGATGAATGTCTCCGGCCCAGTGATTCTGCCGACCTACGCGCTGGGAGCCAAGGTAGCCACCCGCAAGGCGTACGGTGACGCGCTGCTGGCTCTGGGCAACCACCCCGGGGTGGTGGCGATGGATGGCGAGGTGAGCAACTCGACGCACGCCGAAGAATTTGCCAAGCAGTATCCGGACCGCTTCTTCGAGATGTTCATCGCTGAGCAGATGCTGGTCTGCGCCGCGGTTGGAATGGCGGCGCGCGGCTACATACCGTTCGCCTCCACCTTCGCCGTCTTCTTCTCGCGAGCGTTCGACTTCATCCGCATGGCGGGCATCTCAGAGGTGAACATCCGCCTGGTCGGCTCCCACGCCGGTGTGGAGATCGGCCAGGACGGCCCCTCCCAGATGGCCCTGGAGGACCTCGCGGCGCTTCGCGCCGTCCATGGATCGGTGGTGCTTTATCCGTCCGATGCCACTTCCGCGGTGAAGCTCACCGCACTGATGTGCGACATCCCGGGCATCGTGTACCTGCGCACCACCAGGGGCGCGTACCCGGTGCTCTACACGGACACCGAAGAGTTCGCGGTGGGCGGATCCAAGGTGCCGCGCCGCTCGGAACAGGATCGCGTTACTCTTATCGGGGGCGGGGTGACGGTGCACAACTGCCTGGCGGCGGCCGAAGTGCTCGCCGCTGACGGCATCGCGGCGCGGGTCATCGACCTCTACAGCGTCAAGCCGGTCGACGTGGCCACGCTTCGCGCTGCCTGTCGGGAGACCGGCGGTCTGTTCGTGGTGGCGGAGGACCACTATCCGCAGGGTGGTATGGCGGCGGCGGTGCTGGAGGCGCTTGCGGGGGATGCGCAGCGGCCGCGGCTGGCGCACTGCGCAGTGCATGGCCTGCCCACGTCGGGCACGCCCGCCGAGCTGATGGACGCAGCTGGAATCTCGGCCGGCAACATCGCTGCGGCGGCGCGCGAACTGCTGCGGAAGGCCGACGAATCCGAGGCCGGGGCGAGGCGGCTGACGGGGGTACCTGCCGACACCAGCCCCCAGCCTGGGGAGGCACCGTGACACCACCGCTGGCTGGGTCACGCGTGCCCAGGGGTCCGAAAGCGCTAGAGACGCGCCGGCGTTCCGAGCACCGCCACTCACATCGACCGCCCACGCGGGTGTATCGGCGTAATGAGTGGCCAGAAGCTGCGTAATCGCATCGAGCGTACCACCGCCGTCTGGGCGGCAATGAGGTCTGCTCCGACGGGTATCCGCGGCGTCCGGCGGCGGAACCGCCGGTTCGGAGCCGCCCACTGCAACGGATGCGGGCCTGGATGCACGTATAGGACGAGACCGTGTGTCCTGAGTTGGTCAGGCTCTAAACCCCCGGCGTCAGCGCCAGCCCCCGCCCGGGCTCGCGGGGAGGCTGCGCCGAAGCCAAGGATGCAAAGCCTGAGCGCGAGCGTCCGAGCGTACGATGGAGCGGTCTCTGGAGGATCAATGGAGTCCCCAGCCACCGCCACAATGATCTCGGAGACACCCGAGTGGGCAGCTCTCCAAAGCCACTTTGCCGACGTGCGCGGTCGGCATCTCCGCGACCTGTTCGCCGGCGACCCTCGGCGCGCCTCCGCCCTCTGCGCCGAGACCGACGGCGTCTATCTGGACTATTCCAAGAACCGCCTCACGGCGAAGACCATCCAACTGCTGGTGGCCCTTGCGGAACGAGCCGGCCTGCGTCTAGCGCATCGACGCCATGTTCGCTGGCAGGAGAATCAACGTTACCGAAGCAGCGGGCGGTGCTCCACGTGGCGCTGCGCGCTCCCGAGCGCGAGTCCATCCTGCTCGACGGCACCGACGTGGTGCAGGAGGGGCATCGGGTGCGGCGCCAGATGGTCGCCTTTGCCGATCGCCTCTGGTCTGATGAGTGGAAGGGGCACACCGGTGTGCCGATTCGCAACATCGTCAACATCGGGATCGGCGGCTCCGATCTCGGGCCCCGCATGGCCTGCGCAGCGCTAGAAGGATTACAGCGACCGCAGCCGCACCTTCTACTTCGTCTCCAACGTCGACGCTACCCAGCTCTGGGAAGCGCTTCGCGACTGCGCGCCGGAGGAGACGTTCTTCGTCGTCTGCTCCAAGACATTCATCGACCTTGGAGACGCTGGCCAACGCGCGGACAGCACGCGACTGGCTCCTCGCGAAACTCGGCGATCAGGCTGCGGTGAAGAGGCATTTCATCGCCGTCTCCAAGCAACGCCGACGAGGCGCACCGAGTTCGGCATCGATCCGGACAACGTGTTCGAGATGTGGGACTGGGTCGGCGGCCGCTATTCGCTGAGGTTCGGCGATCGGGCTTTCGTTCGACCATCGTGATCGGACCGGAGCGCTTCGAGGAGATGCTCTCTGGCTTCCGCTCCATCGACCTTCACTTTCGCACCGTACCGTTCGAACGTAACCTTCCCGTGCTGCTGGGCCTGATCGGTATCTGGTACATCGACTTCTTCGGCGCCGAGACCCAGGCCATCCTTCCCTACAGCCAATACCTGGAGCGTTTCCCCGCCTACCTGCAACAGCTCGACATGGAGAGCGACGGTAAGTCGGTCGATCTGCGATGGGCGACCCGATCTCCTACGCGACACGGTCCGATCGTGTGGGGGCAGCCCGGCACCAACGGTCAGCACGCCTTTTACCAGCTCATCCACCAGGGGACCCGCCTTGTCCCGTGCGACTTCATCGGCTTCGCCCAGCCCAACCACCCGATCGGCGAACACCAGGACCTGCTGCTCGCCAACTTCCTGGCCCAGCCGCAGGCAATGGCATTCGGCAAGACGCGCGAGCAGGTGGTGGCCGAGGGAGTGGCGGAGGAGCAGGTGGCCGCGCGCGTCTTTGCGGGGAACCATCCGTCCAACACGATCCTGGCGACCAAGCTCACCCCCTACACCCTCGGCCAGCTGGTGGCGATCTACGGGCACAAGGTCTTCACCCAGGGAACGATCTGGAACATCGACTCGTTCGACCAGTGGGGGGTGGAGCTGGGCAAGGTGCTGGCCCAGGACACCATCCCCGAGCTCCAGGCCGGCAGCGAGCCGGAGCTGCACCATGACGCCTCGACCAATGCACTGATCCGCCGCTGTCGAGAGCTGCGGACGTGACCATGCGCTCCGCTGCGGCTTGAGCTCTGGAGGGACAGCCCGTGGCGCTCGGCTTCGGTCGGCCCGGCTCGCTCGCCAACGAGCTGTCCCGCCCCGTGGGACGGCGCGAGGCGATCCACGCTTCAGGCGATCCATCACCTGAGGGGGACAAACCATGAACCCAGCCCAGTTGCTGCACCGGTCGGGACAGAGCCTTTGGCTCGACAACATCACCCGTGGCCTCTTGACCAGTGGCCAGTTGGCCCGTTACATCGCGACCGCCGCTGTGACCGGGCTGACCTCCAATCCGAGCATCTTCGACAAAGCCATCACCGGCAGTTCGGATTACGACGAACAGGCGCGCGCCCTGGCCGCGACCGGTATCGATGCGGAGGCACTCTTCTTCGAGCTTGCCCTCGACGATCTCATCAAGGCCGCAGCGCTGTTCAAGCCGGCCTGGGACGCGACCAGGGGCCTTGATGGCTGGGTCTCGCTGGAGGTCTCGCCGCGGCTCGCTCACGACACCGAGAGCACCGTGGACGAGGCCAAGTTACTGCATGCCAAGGCAGGCACCCCGAACGTGTTCATCAAGGTCCCCGGGACCCGTGAGGGCGGCCCGGCGATCGAGGAAGTCACCTTCCAGGGGGTTCCGGTCAACGTCACCCTGCTGTTCTCGGACAACCAGTACCGGGCGGCAGCTGACGCGTATCAGCGTGGGCTGGAGCGCCGCTTGGCTGCCGACCTCGAGCTGGACGTGGTCTCGGTGGCATCGCTGTTCGTCTCGCGTTGGGACCACGCCACCCTCGATCAGCTCCCCGGGGACCTCAAGGATGAGCTGGGCATCGCCGTGGCCAAGCAGACCTACCGCAGCTACCGGGAGATGCTCGGCTCGCGGCGCTGGCAGGAGCTGGCAGGCCGGGGCGCGCACCCGCAGCGACTGCTCTTCGCCAGCACCGGCACCAAGGATCCCGCCAAACCGGATACGTACTACATCGAGGCGCTGGGTGCACCGGACACCATCAACACGATTCCGCCGGCCACCCTTGAGGCGTTCGTCGACCACGGAAGCTGGGCTCCGCGCTCCCCGCTGATGGCGGTGACGCCGACAGAGTGATCGCCCGGGTTCAGGCGGCCGGCGTCGACGTGCCCGCACTGGCGGCGACGTTGCAGAGCGATGGCGCGGCGACCTTCGAGAAAGCGTGGGATGAGCTCCTGCAAAAAAAAAAAAAAAAAAAAAAAAAAAAAAAAAAAAAAAAAAAAAAAAAAAAAAAAAAAAAAAAAAAAAAAAAAAAAAAAAAAAAAAAAAAAAAAAAAAAAAAAAAAAATAGGAGCATCACGATGCAACTCGGCATGATCGGTCTGGGACGCATGGGCGCCAACATGGTGCGGCGTCTGACCAAGGCCGGCCACGTGTGCGTGGTCTACGACGTGAACCACGCCGCGGTCAAGAAGCTCGCGAGCCGGGCTGTCCGGGGCGCCGCGTCGCTCGAGGACTTCGTCGCGAAGCTGACCAGGCCGCGCGCCGTCTGGCTGATGGTGCCGGCCGCCGTGGCCGGACCAGACGTCTCGAGGAGCTCGCCTCGCTCCTGGAGCCCGGCGACATCGTCATCGACGGCGGCAACTCGCTACTACCGCGACGACATCGACGCGGGCCAAGGCGCTGCAAGGCGCGCGGCATCCACTACGTCGACGTCGGCACCAGCGGCGGCGTCTTCGGGCTGGAGCGCGGCTACTGCCTGATGATCGGCGGCGAGGACGACGTCGGTCCGCGCCTCGATCCGATCTTCGCGGCAGCTCGCGCCCGGGCGTCGAGCGCGGCGCCGCGCACGCCCGGGCGCGCAGGGGCGCGCCGGTCACCGCCGAGCACGGCTACCTGCACTGCGGGCCCAGCGGCGCCGGCCACTTCGTGAAGATGGTCCACAACGGCATCGAGTACGGCCTCATGGCGGCCTACGCCGAGGGCCTCAACATCCTGCAAGCAACGCCAACGTCGGCAAGCGCGCGCAGCGAGGCCGACGCCGAGACCGCGCCGCTGCGCGAGCCCGAGTACTACCGGTACGAGCTCGACCTGCCGGAGATCGCCGAGGTCTGGCGGCGCGGCAGCGTGATCGCGCTCGTGGCTGCTCGACCTGACCGCCGCGGCGCTGGTCGAGGACCCCGAGCTGGCCGAGCTTCACCGGGCGCGTGTCGGACTCCGGCGAGGGCCGCTGGACGGTCAGGCCGCCATCGACGAGGGCGTGCCGGCGCCGGTGCTCAGCGCGGCGCTGTTCGAGCGCTTCGCGTCGCGCGGCGAGGCCGACTTCGCCGACCGGCTGCTGTCGGCGATGCGCAAGCAGTTCGGCGGCCACGACGAGAAGAGCGGCAGGCTGACGATGGCGCGACGCCGACGCCGGCACGCCCGGTCCGACGCGCTGGTCTTCTTCGGCGTCACCGGCGACCTCGCCCACAAGAAGATCTTCCCCGCGCTCTACGCGATGGTCAAGCGCGGCGCGCTCGACGTGCCCGGTGGTCGGCGTCGCCTCAGTCGGACTGGAGCCTCGACGCAGCTGCGCAAGCACGCGCGACGCGACAGCATCGAACAGCGCCGGCGGCGTCGACGACCGGCGCGCGCTCGACGAGCTGCTGTCGCCTGCTGCGCTACGTCGACGGCGACTACAACGACCCGGCGACCTTCACGGCGCTGAAGAAGGCGCTGGGCGAGCGCCCGGCACCCGGCGCACTACCTGGCGATTCCGCCCGCGCTGTTCGCGACGGTGGTCGAGGGGCTGGCGCCGCGGGCCTGGCCGACGGACGCGCGCGTCATCGTCGAGAAGCCGTTCGGGCGCGACCTGGCCTCGGCCGCGAGCTCAACCGCGCTGCGCAGTCGGTGTTCCCGGAGGACTCGATCTTCCGCATCGACCACTTCCTCGGCAAGGAGGCGATCATGAACATCCTCTACTTCCGCTTCGCCAACTCGTTCCTCGAGCCGATCTGGAACCGCAACTACGTGGCCAGCGTGCAGATCACGATGGCCGAGAGCTTCGGCGTCAAGGGCCGCGGCGCGTTCTACGAGAGCGCCGGCTGCCTGCGCGACGTGATCCAGAACCACCTGTTCCAGATCGTCGCGCTGCTGGCGATGGAGCCGCCGGCGTACCAGCGGCTTCGACGCCGTGCACGACGAGAAGGCCAAGGTCTTCCAGGCGATGCGGCCGCTGCGAGCCGACGACCTGGTGCGCGGCCAGTACGCCGGCTACCGCAAGGAGCCGGGCGTGGCGAAGGACTCGGACGTCGAGACCTATCTGCGCGCTGCGGCTGTTCATCGACTCGTGGCGCTGGGCGGGCGTGCCGTGGTACCTGCGCTCGGGCAAGTGCCTGCCGGAGACGGCGACCGAGGTGCTGGTCGAGCTCAAGCCGCCGCCGCAGAGGCTGTTCGACGACTCGCGCGCCGGTCAGCGCGGCCGCGCCAACTACCTGCGCTTCCGGCTGTCGCCCGAGTCCGCCGTCGCGCTGGCGGCGCGCGTCAAGCGCGCCGGGCAAGGAGTTCGTCGGCGACCAGCGCGAGCTGTACCTGCTCGACGAGCAGCCGCGGCGAGGAGGCGCCCTACGAGCGCCTGCTCGGCGACGCGATGGCCGGCAACGGCGCGCTGTTCACCCGCGAGGACGCGGTCGAGGCCGCCTGGGCGGTGGTCGATCCGGTCGCTGAGACACCATCACCGGGCCATGCCCTACAGGCCCGGCAGCTGGGGACCGAAGGAGGCCGACGCGCTCATCGGAGGTGGGTGGCTGGCACAAAAAAAAAAAAAAAAAAAAAAAAAAAAAAAAAAAAAAAAAAAAAATTTTTTTTTTTTTTTTTTTTTTTTTTTTTTTAAAAAAAAAAAAAAAAAAAAAAAAAAAAAAAAAAAAAAAAAAAAAAAAAAAAAAAAAAAAAAAAAAAAAAAAAAAAAAAAAAAAAAAAAAAAAAAAAAAAAAAAAAAAAAAAAAAAAAAAAAAAAAAAAAAAAAAAAAAAAAAAAAAAAAAAAAAAAAAAAAAAAAAAAAAAAAAAAAAAAAAAAAAAAAAAAAAAAAAAAAAAAAAAAAAAAAAAAAAAAAAAAAAAAAAAAAAAAAAAAAAAAAAAAAAAAAAAAAAAAAAAAAAAAAAAAAAAAAAAAAAAAAAAAAAAAAAAAAAAAAAAAAAAAAAAAAAAAAAAAAAAAAAAAAAAAAAAAAAAAAAAAAAAAAAAAAAAAAAAAAAAAAAAAAAAAAAAAAAAAAAAAAAAAAAAAAAAAAAAAAAAAAAAAAAAAAAAAAAAAAAAAAAAAAAAAAAAAAAAAAAAAAAAAAAAAAAAAAAAAAAAAAAAAAAAAAAAAAAAAAAAAAAAAAAAAAAAAAAAAAAAAAAAAAAAAAAAAAAAAAAAAAAAAAAAAAAAAAAAAAAAAAAAAAAAAAAAAAAAAAAAAAAAAAAAAAAAAAAAAAAAATTTTTTTTTTTTTTTTTTTTTTTTTTTTTTTTTTTTTTTTTTTTTTTTTTTTTTTTTTTTTTTTTTTTTTTTTTTTTTTTTTTTTTTTTTTTTTTTTTTTTTTTTTTTTTTTTTTTTTTTTTTTTTTTTTTTTTTTTTTTTTTTTTTTTTTTTTTTTTTTTTTTTTTTTTTTTTTTTTTTTTTTTTTTTTTTTTTTTTTTTTTTTTTTTTTTTTTTTTTTTTTTTTTTTTTTTTTTTTTTTTTTTTTTTTTTTTTTTTTTTTTTTTTTTTTTTTTTTTTTTTTTTTTTTTTTTTTTTTTTTTTTTTTTTTTTTTTTTTTTTTTTTTTTTTTTTTTTTTTTTTTTTTTTTTTTTTTTTTTTTTTTTTTTTTTTTTTTTTTTTTTTTTTTTTTTTTTTTTTTTTTTTTTTTTTTTTTTTTTTTTTTTTTTTTTTTTTTTTTTTTTTTTTTTTTTTTTTTTTTTTTTTTTTTTTTTTTTTTTTTTTTTTTTTTTTTTTTTTTTTTTTTTTTTTTTTTTTTTTTTTTTTTTTTTTTTTTTTTTTTTTTTTTTTTTTTTTTTTTTTTTTTTTTTTTTTTTTTTTTTTTTTTTTTTTTTTTTTTTTTTTTTTTTTTTTTTTTTTTTTTTTTTTTTTTTTTTTTTTTTTTTTTTTTTTTTTTTTTTTTTTTTTTTTTTTTTTTTTTTTTTTTTTTTTTTTTTTTTTTTTTTTTTTTTTTTTTTTTTTTTTTTTTTTTTTTTTTTTTTTTTTTTTTTTTTTTTTTTTTTTTTTTTTTTTTTTTTTTTTTTTTTTTTTTTTTTTTTTTTTTTTTTTTTTTTTTTTTTTTTTTTTTTTTTTTTTTTTTTTTTTTTTTTTTTTTTTTTTTTTTTTTTTTTTTTTTTTTTTTTTTTTTTTTTTTTTTTTTTTTTTTTTTTTTTTTTTTTTTTTTTTTTTTTTTTTTTTTTTTTTTTTTTTTTTTTTTTTTTTTTTTTTTTTTTTTTTTTTTTTTTTTTTTTTTTTTTTTTTTTTTTTTTTTTTTTTTTTTTTTTTTTTTTTTTTTTTTTTTTTTTTTTTTTTTTTTTTTTTTTTTTTTTTTTTTTTTTTTTTTTTTTTTTTTTTTTTTTTTTTTTTTTTTTTTTTTTTTTTTTTTTTTTTTTTTTTTTTTTTTTTTTTTTTTTTTTTTTTTTTTTTTTTTTTTTTTTTTTTTTTTTTTTTTTTTTTTTTTTTTTTTTTTTTTTTTTTTTTTTTTTTTTTTTTTTTTTTTTTTTTTTTTTTTTTTTTTTTTTTTTTTTTTTTTTTTTTTTTTTTTTTTTTTTTTTTTTTTTTTTTTTTTTTTTTTTTTTTTTTTTTTTTTTTTTTTTTTTTTTTTTTTTTTTTTTTTTTTTTTTTTTTTTTTTTTTTTTTTTTTTTTTTTTTTTTTTTTTTTTTTTTTTTTTTTTTTTTTTTTTTTTTTTTTTTTTTTTTTTTTTTTTTTTTTTTTTTTTTTTTTTTTTTTTTTTTTTTTTTTTTTTTTTTTTTTTTTTTTTTTTTTTTTTTTTTTTTTTTTTTTTTTTTTTTTTTTTTTTTTTTTTTTTTTTTTTTTTTTTTTTTTTTTTTTTTTTTTTTTTTTTTTTTTTTTTTTTTTTTTTTTTTTTTTTTTTTTTTTTTTTTTTTTTTTTTTTTTTTTTTTTTTTTTTTTTTTTTTTTTTTTTTTTTTTTTTTTTTTTTTTTTTTTTTTTTTTTTTTTTTTTTTTTTTTTTTTTTTTTTTTTTTTTTTTTTTTTTTTTTTTTTTTTTTTTTTTTTTTTTTAAAAAAAAAAAAAAAAAAAAAAAAAAAAAAAAAAAAAAAAAAAAAAAAAAAAAAAAAAAAAAAAAAAAAAAAAAAAAAAAAAAAAAAAAAAAAAAAAAAAAAAAAAAAAAAAAAAAAAAAAAAAAAAAAAAAAAAAAAAAAAAAAAAAAAAAAAAAAAAAAAAAAAAAAAAAAAAAAAAAAAAAAAAAAAAAAAAAAAAAAAAAAAAAAAAAAAAAAAAAAAAAAAAAAAAAAAAAAAAAAAAAAAAAAAAAAAAAAAAAAAAAAAAAAAAAAAAAAAAAAAAAAAAAAAAAAAAAAAAAAAAAAAAAAAAAAAAAAAAAAAAAAAAAAAAAAAAAAAAAAAAATGGCGCCGTCCGGGCGGCAGTTCGAGATCTTCGAGCGAATAGCAGCGCGCGACGATCGTGGAGGTGGGTGGGGAATCCGGGCCTACGCGATGGGCGCGAAAGACGTGCTCCATCCGTATGCCGTGGACGCGATGTGTGACAAGGCGCATAGCATGGTGGCTCATTCCGTGGCCCAACCGCCTACGACGACAGGCAGATACACCTTCGACGGCACCGACTATCACGTCGCGCTGACTGAGCCGGAGAAGCACAACGCCATCCACGGTCTACTGCGCTGGCGGCCCTGGCAGGCCATCCGGCACGATGACCGACCGGGTGACCATGGCGACCCATTGCACCCGATGCAGGGATATCCGTTCAGCCTGGATGTACAGAATCGACTACCGCTTGTGCGAAGACGGCCTAACAGTGCGCACCACGGCCGCCAACGTCGGCGAAAGCCCGCGACCGTATGCCTGCGGTCAGCATCCCTACCTGTCGCCGGGTGCTGGACAGATCAACAACTGCACGTTAGACCATCGACGCGGGCACCCGCATCCTCACCGACGAACGGCAGTTGCCGACCGGCAACGGAGCCGTCGACGGCACCGAGTTCGACTTAAACCGGGGCAGACGATCGGCGACCTCGAAGTCGACTTCGCCTTCACCGACCTGGCACGCGACCAGGAAGGCCGCACCTGGGTCAGCCTGCTGGGGGCCGATGGCCACCGCTCAGCTGTGGGTGGACGAGACTTCCCGTACATCGAGCTCTACACCGCCGACACCCTCGCGCCCGACCGGCGCCGCAAGGGGCTGGGTGTCGAACCGATGACCTGCCCGCCGGACGCGAAAAAAAAAAAAAAAAAAAAAAAAAAAAAAAAAAAAAAAAAAAAAAAAAAAAAAAAAAAAAAAAAAAAAAAAAAAAAAAAAAAAAAAAAAAAAAAAAAAAAAAAAAAAAAAAAAAAAAAAAAAAAAAAAAAAAAAAAAAAAAAAAAAAAAAAAAAAAAAAAAAAAAAAAAAAAAAAAAAAAAAAAAAAAAAAAAAAAAAAAAAAAAAAAAAAAAAAAAAAAAAAAAAAAAAAAAAAAAAAAAAAAAAAAAAAAAAAAAAAAAAAAAAAAAAAAAAAAAAAAAAAAAAAAAAAAAAAAAAAAAAAAAAAAAAAAAAAAAAAAAAAAAAAAAAAAAAAAAAAAAAAAAAAAAAAAAAAAAAAAAAAAAAAAAAAAAAAAAAAAAAAAAAAAAAAAAAAAAAAAAAAAAAAAAAAAAAAAAAAAAAAAAAAAAAAAAAAAAAAAAAAAAAAAAAAAAAAAAAAAAAAAAAAAAAAAAAAAAAAAAAAAAAAAAAAAAAAAAAAAAAAAAAAAAAAAAAAAAAAAAAAAAAAAAAAAAAAAAAAAAAAAAAAAAAAAAAAAAAAAAAAAAAAAAAAAAAAAAAAAAAAAATTTTTTTTTTTTTTTTTTTTTTTTTTTTTTTTTTTTTTTTTTTTTTTTTTTTTTTTTTTTTTTTTTTTTTTTTTTTTTTTTTTTTTTTTTTTTTTTTTAAAAAAAAAAAAAAAAAAAAAAAAAAAAAAAAAAAAAAAAAAAAAAAAAAAAAAAAAAAAAAAAAAAAAAAAAAAAAAAAAAAAAAAAAAAAAAAAAAAAAAAAAAAAAAAAAAAAAAAGTCACCACGCTGCACGTCATACAGCGCCCTCAGGAAGCGCCTCGGCGTCGCGCTCGTGGAAACCGTTGCCATGTCCATACCGAACGCTGTGAAGATCTCGCCGATCGCCTCCTCGAAGCGATGCCAATCCTCAGCCTCGATCACTCGCGCCGCCATCTGATCCCCGGTGATCGAGTTCGCAAGGTCGGCTGAGGACCGGATTGCGAGCAGGCTCACCTTCGCGCCGCTCACGAGCGAACGACCTGCGCGTCCTCACGGGCTGAGACCGGGTCGGCAATGGTCGCGGATTCCCCGGTGATCAGCCGCGCACCGCGTCCGCGGGTTACGAAGCTGAATGCCCAGCGGGTGAGGACCAGCAGCCGGTTCTGCAGGCCGATCAGGTAGAAGATGTGCACGCTCACCCAGATCAGCAAGGCGAGCAGGCCGCTGGTCTGGATGCCCTTGATCTCTGCGATCGCATGGGCCCGGCCAACCGTTGCGAGGTTGCCCTTGTCGACGAAGTGGAACGGCTGTGACGGCTTGTCCCGTGCCTGCCTCCGGATCGACCTGGCGGCGTAGCGACCCTGCTGCATCGCCGTTGAGGCAAGGCCGGGCAGCGCCACCTCGTTGCCGGCCGCATCGTGGACACTCACCATGTCGCCGAGCGCGATCACCTCTGGGTAGCCCTGGATCGTCAGTGCCGGTCCCACCACCACCCGCCCGCTGCGGTCGACCGCCGCGCCACTGGCGGCGGCGAGCGCACCCGACAGTTCAGAGGCGACGACGCCTGCCGCCCAGACCATGGTTCGCGTTGGGACGCGCGTGCTGCTGCCGTCAGGGCCTCTGATCATGACCGGTTCCGCATCGACGTCGACGACCGACGTGCCGAGGAGGGGCGTCACGCCGAGGCGCTCAAGCGTGCGCGCCGCTCGGGCCGAGAGCCGGGGCCGAAACACGGGCAGGAGGCGGTCGGATGCTTCCGCGAGCAGAATCCGGGCGCGACGGGGATCGACCGACCGGAAGTCGCGAGAGAGCGTGTCACGGGCGAGCTCCGCGATCTGTCCCGCCATCTCGACCCCGGTCGGCCCGCCACCCACGATCACGAAGGTGAGCCAGGCCTGGCGCCGCCCGGGGTCCTGCTCGATCTCCGCAGCCTCGAACGCGGTGAAGATCCGCCGCCTGACGCTGAGCGCGCTCTCCAATGATTTGATCTCGAGGGCAAACGGCCGCCACTCGTCGTGGCTAAAGTAGGAGTAGTGTGAACCGCCGGCGACGATCAGCGTCTCATAGCCGATGACGAGGTCCTTATCCCCGTTCGCGAGCTCGTCCAGCACTACGCGGCGCCGATCGAGGTCGAACGCACGAACCTCGCCCAACACCACCCGAGCGTTCTTCTGCCGTTTGACAATCAGCCGCAGGGGCGTTGCGATCTCGTCGGGCGAGAGCGCGCCGGTCGCGACCTGGTAGAGCAGCGGCTGGAACAGGTGGAAGTTGCGGCGATCGACGAGCGTGACCTCGACCGGCGCCCGCCGCAGACTGCGGACAGCCTGGAGGCCCCCGAACCCCCCGCCGACGACGACGACCCGATGTCGTCCATCAGGGTCGCCTCTGCCGGAGACCCGCGCGCCTGGCGGGCGAGCAGCGGGCCCAGACCCCTGGAGCCGGAAGCGCCGCTCGGACGTCCTGCCCGCCACCACCGGACTGCCGGCGTGACCTTCGGGGTCCACTCCTCTGACGCCCATCAACGCTCCCTCCTCAACGCGTCGTCCAGTCGCATGACAGCGTCAGCGCGGCGGCGGGCCTGCTCGACAGTGTCTGCCAGCGCCCGCCGCAATCGTGGCCGCGCAGAGCTCTGGTACCGCCGAAGGTTCTCCTGTTCGAGGCGGTCAGCAGTCTGCTGCGCTCGTCGGCGTTTCCAGCTCATCACGGCTTTGGGTGGGTTGAGAACCCCCACGACGCGTGGTGGTGCAGAACCGCGTGACTGACGAGGTGCTCCCGCCACCACTCCTCAGCCCCGCTGTCGAGCCCGCCCAGAGATGGCCCGAACAGCCCCTCCTCACTCTGCATATGCTCCATCAGGTCGTTCTGGAGGAAGCTGAGGAACGGCATCGAGTTCGTTGCGCAGCCTGAGGGGGACCTCCTGCTGCGCGTTGTCGGCAATCGATCGCATGTAGTCGACATGCTCGCGCACGATGTCGTGCGCGCTTGGCGATGGGCTCTGCGACGTGGTATGCGACGGGCGTCCGGATGGGTCGCCGGTCATGGTTGTCTTCTCGGGAGAGCGGCAAAGGCCTGTATCTGGAGCATGGCCGTGGTCAGTCATGCGGCGCCGCACGCGACCAGGTCGCGATCTGCAACTGGGAGATCGAACCGTCGGCACTCGGTGCGCCTGACGGTGCTTGAAGTGAGCTCGATCAGGAAGTCGGAGGACGGTCGTGAGGATGCGCGACGCAGGACCTCATCAGAGGTGCAGGCATCCTGCAGGCGCTGGCGAGCGCGGAAGTACCAGAGACGAGCCAGATGTCCAGGCACGTCGAAGGCCTCACCGATCTCGTCGTATGTACGCTCCTCAAAAGCCCGCATCATCATCACCACCTGATACCGCCACGGCAGGCGCCGAAGAGCGCTCTCCAGGTGGGATCGGACCTCCCGACGAAGTACCTCGTCCAACGGATCGACCAGGCTCGTCGAAGTGCAGATGTCGCGCTGCGCCAGCCGCGCTGCCGCCTGGCGGGCCGACTCCCGGCGGCGCAGCTCCTTGCAGCACACGTTGCGGACGATGCCCTGAAGCCAGCCGATGTAGGCCTCCGCTGCGCGAAGCGAGGAGAGCTCGGTGAACACGATGAGAAGGGTGGCCTGAACGAGGTCGTCAACGGACTGGCACTCGCCGCACTGCCGGCCGATCGCACGCTCGGCGAGTGGGCGCGAGAGACGCAGCAATTCCGCAGTCGCGCATTTGTCGCCGATCTGCGCCTGACGAACCAGCGGCGCGCCAATGAGCTCGGGGGCGCGGCCGATCATGGCGCTGCTCTGCCCGGTTCTTTGCCCGGGGCCGGGATCACGGCCCGGCGGGGCCTGCAGATCAGCATGGCGAGCGGGTCCCGCGGTGTCCGCGGGCTGGCCTGGGTGGCCCATGTCTCTCTAGCGTCCTCTGACGCCCCGTTCTTACCTCGTCGGCCGGAGGATGCGGCGAGGGACGGTCTCATCCCGCTCGGTATCCGCCGCGCAAACGCTCAGTTCAGCGCGAGCTGCGCGGTCAGCTTCCGGCGGGCATCGTGCAGTGTCTTGTAGATCGCCCCGCGAGTGGTCTGGAGTTCTCTCGCGAGCGCAGCGGGCGAGGCTCCGTCGATCACGATTGCGATCAGAACCGCCCGCTGCCGCCCTGTCAGTCTGCCGACGATCAGGTCGCGAACCTCCCGAAGCAGCTCCTGAACCTCGGCGAGCTCCGGCGGCCCGCACCTGGGATCCGCAATCGCGAACACCTGCTCGGCATCGCCCTCAACGTGATCGCGACCCATGCGCCGGCGGATGCTGACCGGCGCTTCGAGCTGAGCGAACCTTCGTGCCCACGTCCAGAACTGACTGTGGCCGCGGTAGTCGTCCAGCTTGCGGAGGACCGCGAGCAGCGCGTCGTCGGCAGCCAACACGGCGAGATCGTCCAGATCGCTGCGCGGAAATTCCGAGATCCATCTGGCACGACGCCGGATATGGAACCAGGCCTCACGCCGTAGGCGCTCGTGGAGCTCGGCGATTGCGCCGTCACGCACCGAGCCCATGTCGTGTAGGCGGACCCACCAGGCCAGCGACTCGGCATCCAGCGGCGCCGAACCTGGGGGTGTGCCCCCTCGAGGCGCCGCAGGCTTCACGGCCGATGCGGCACTCATGAAGCGCCTCCTCGACCCCGCTCTTTGCCCTCTCCCGGACGGTCGTTGGCCAACCGGGAGTGGGGGCGCTGGCGCTGGGTGGGCCTGGGCGGTCCGGCGCACACTGAGCGGCTCGGCCGAGGCGCCAACGGCCGTGAGCGGCTGGGCCTGCTCCGTCCCGACGAGGGCAGCGCCGGCGGAGGCGCGCGGCAACCAGGTAGCCGGCCGGTCGGACTGGTTGGCGGCGCGATCATCCGACGTGTTCGCTCAACATGTTCGCTGCAACCGGTTGCTGAGCGCGGAACAGCCCACCAGCATTGGCGGCGAGGACGAATAGGCTTCAGAGCAGAGAGCCGCCTCGATGCCGCTCGCCCTCGAGGCGGTCGTCCCGATCCACGATCTGACACGGTGCCACCCTTTCGACGGCTGCGTCTCCGGTGCGGCGTCTCCGAACACCTAGGGAGCAAAAGGGGAACGGTGTCGTCACCGGAGAACGCTCCTTGTGGGAGTGCGCTCTTTCGATACTGATGTTGGCAGAGCCGACGGTGCGCTTCCGTACGCTAGCGGACGGAGACTCCAGCCAGTCGTGCCGTAGCGTGGCGCCTGTGGGCGCGCATCGGGTGCTCGTGGCCGAGGATGACCTCGAGATGCGGCGGCTGATGAGACTGCTGCTGGAGCGGGGCGGATTTACTGTGGCGGAGGCCGGCGACGGCCAGGAGGCCCTCGACCTGGCTGTCACGATCCACCCTGAGATCCTCGTCACCGACCTATGCATGCCTCGTCGCGATGGTCGCGATCTTGTTCTCGCGCTGCGGGCGCAGGCGGAGTTTGCCCACCTGCCCATCCTCGTCCTGACCGGATCACCTGGCCACCCCGCCGTCGCCGAGCTGGGTGGCATCCCGCACCTGCAGGTGATGCAGAAGCTCCCGATGGGGAGCGTGCTGGCCGCCACCCTCACGGAGATGCTGGCAGCGTGCCAAGAACGCGAGCGGCAGCCCCTGCTGGCGTCCTGATCGCCCGACACCCAGGACAAGGCGGTCGGGTGGTCCTGCAGCCCGCCCACCCCTGTCACCTCCAGGAGCCGGCCGGAGGCCGTTTGGCAGACGGTGCTCTCATCAGGGGGCGTGAGCGTTAGGTCACCGAGCTGGAGATCTGATGGATCCCTGGCGTCGAGGGTCCAGGTCCCCGACGGGTTCCTCTGACCTGCCGAGATCCGGCAAGCTCGCCCCGTCGCGGCTGGCAGGATAGGCTGCTCGCGTGTCGCCGGACAACCGCCCGCCTAGGCCACGGCGACTGGTACCCTCGTCGACTCAGGCCACAGGCTGACCATCACCCCCCAGTGTCGCTGTCACTCTCATGATCACGAGCGTCTCCCCTTGGGGAGTGCACGACTACGACCGGGCACTGGGCGTGGTGGACGCACTGTTGACTGACGGAGCCGAGCAGCAGGCCAGTGAACCCGCCATGGCCGCGCGATCCAACCACCAGCAGGTCGCCTGCTGCAGAGGCGCCAACCAGAACCGCAGCGGCTCCACCCTCGACGACCTGCCTCTCGATGTCCACATCTGCCCTTTCCCCGACGACCTCGCTGATCATCCTGTCGAGCCCCTCTTCAGCCGCCCGCTCAAGATCGCTCGCCTCGATGCCGGTCGAGGCGAACGAGCCGATGTAACCGAGGCTGCCGTAACCCCCCGCATTCGCGCCGGCAGTCCAGGCATGCACGACTCGCAGCGGGACCTTGCGGAGACGCGCCTCGGCCAACGCCCAGCGCAGGGCTTCCCCCGCCCCCGGAGAGCCATCGACTCCCACGACCACAGTCCCGGCCTTGGTCGGGGCCCCGTTCTCACTCATGCCCTACTCCTTGCTCCCGCTGCTGCGTCGCTGTGCCCGGATGATACCGCCGTCTCCTTTCCTCCACCGCCCGCCGGCTGGATGCTGGCCAGCGATTTGCGTTACGCAACCTCACATCGGGTCGGGAGGATGCTTGCCGCCCGCTAGGCGCAGCGGCAGCTCGCAGGCGTCGAACTCTGTGCTGAGCACATCGATCAGGCGCAGACCGGTCCTCACCGAGCTCTCAGGTTCAGGGCTCAGGAGACTCCATCCCCTTCAGCAGGGTGCGTCCCCTTGCTCCGAAGAGATCAGAGACCGGGCACTGATTCCCGAAGGTCAGCAAGGTGGCGTGAATCCGGGCCGTGAACGCCGTACGGTGGCGGATCAAGTGGACCCGCCAGCGCGCCCGCTCGCAAGCGGCACGCACCCCGGGGGTCGGCAGCCAGATCGCCCGCACAGCCCCGGCAGCTGAGCTCTGCCAGGACGCGCGCGTCGATCTTGTCGGTCGTGCAAGCCAGGGGCGCCAGGCCCTTCACGCGCTGGGCATCGCCGACCGCAACCTCCCACCCCAGCCGCTTCCAGCTCGTCGTGGATGGACCGCGCCCCGGTCATCGACCCGATCGCTGTCCGGACGGGCTGCCCCTCGAAGCGGCGCGCCAGGGAGCGAGCCGTGCCGATCGGGCAGGACCATGATCACCGCGACCTCCACCATCCCCTCGTCGACGACATGCACATACACGCGCTTCCTGCTCAAGTCAAGTCCAGCGCGCGACATTGCCTCGGGCCTCTTTTGTGGTCCCTCCGGTCCGACGACCCGAAGGTTCCCACCCGGAGGCCCCTCTTCATGGCATTCAGTGACGGATGGCAGGCGTGCAGGAGCTCCGGAGGGCGGCGGAGCAGTATGCGCGGAGGGCGCCGCATCTGGGCGAAGGGTCGCGGCGGCTGCTGATCGCTTCAGAGGCTTTGGCACTGGGGCCGAGAAGCGACGCGGCGCTGGCGCGGGCGACCGGGGTCTCGCCCCACCTCATCGGACGCGGCATTCGCGAACTGCAGTCTCCGGAGAAGCTACCTCCAGGACGGGTCCGCAAAGCCGGCGGCGGCCGTAAGAAGGCCATCGACAAGTACCCTGCCTTGCTCGCCGATCTGGAGCGCCTCGTGGAGCCGGGCAGTCGCGGCGAGCCGATGTCGCCGCTCCGCTGGACGAGCAAGAGCACGGCCAAGCTGGCCGCGGAGTTGACGGCGATGGGCTATCCGGTGGGAGCCAGCCTGGTGCGTCGCCTCCTGCACCAGCTCGGCTACAGCCTGCAGGCCAACCGCAAGACGATCGAAGGAACGGCGCACCCGGATCGCAACCCGCGGTTTGGGCAATCGATGCCACCGCGACGGCGCGACTGCGGCTCGCGAACCGGTCGTCTCCGTCGAGCCTACACGCCGACGTCGGCATGAGGTGGCTAATGCCCACCCTGCGGGCATGCCGACCTTGCTCTGAAACCCCTCGCAAAGTGGGGTGATCGCCCTCGACAGGGTCTGCATGATCGCGTCGTTTTGACCGAGATTGCTCTCTGTGGTTGATCTCCGGCAGAGAGGAGCTGGTCATGGAGCGATCGTTTGGTGTTGGGGTGGGGGGGCCGTTCGCGCGGTACGCGCTGGGCTACGGTGCCTATCTGGTTGAGCTGGGCTATCGGCCGCGGTCGGTGGCGGTCCAGTTGCGGCTGGTGGCGCACTTGAGTCGGTGGCTGGAGGAGCGGGACTTGGAGCCGTCGGCGCTGACCGCGCCGTCGGTCCCGGGTGAGTTCCTGCGCGCCAGGCGAGGGAGGTACGTCGATCTGAGCGGCGGTCGAGCGCTTGGTCCACTGCTGGGCTATCTGCGAGGGCTCGGGATCGTGCCGGGGCTGGGGTCCGCAGCGGGCTCGGCGGTTGAGCGGCTGCTTGCCGACTATCGCGACTATCTGGTGCGCGAACGGGGGTTGATGGCCAGCTCGGTTGATGGCCATGAGCGCGTCGCGAGGTTGTTTCTGGAGGGACTGGCGGAGCCGCTTGAGGAGTTGTTGCGAGAGCTTCAGGCGGGCGCGGTGACCGCCTTCGTGGTGGCGCAGTCTCAGTCAGGGAGGCTGGGAGCTGGTGCCGCAAAGAATCTGACCGCGGGCTTGCGATCGCTGTTGCGGTTCGTTCATGTTGCGGGCCGGGTGCCGGTCTCGTTGGTGGATGCGGTCCCGAGCGTCGCTGGGTGGCGGTTGAGTTCGCTGCCGCGTGGGCTTGAGACGGGTCAGGTGGCGAGGCTTTTGGCTAGTTGCGATCGGTCAACGTCGGTGGGTCGACGCGATCGCGCGATCTTGACGTTGCTGGCGCGGCTGGGGTTGCGGGCGTGCGAGGTCGCGGGCCTGCGATTGGATGACATCGACTGGCGGGCTGGGGAGCTCACGATTCGCGGCAAGGGATCGACAGTCGAGCGGCTCCCGCTCCCACACGATGTCGGTGAGGCGATCGTCGATTACCTGCGCCGCGGGCGCCCGGCATCGTCGCGGTCGCGGGAGGTATTCCTGTCGGCTCGCGCGCCGGTTGGCGCGCTCAGCTCGGCAGCGGTCACAGCGGTCGTTCGCTATGCGTGTGACCGCGCCGGTATTGAGCGTGTCGGCGCGCACCGATTGCGGCACACGCTGGCGACCGAGCTGTTGCGCGCCGGCGCGTCGCTGGCGCAGATTGCGCCGATCCTCCGGCATGCGAGCCTCTCGACAACGGCGATCTACGCGAAAGTCGACCAGGGAGCAACTGCGGGTGCTCGCGCATCCTTGGCCCCTCGCGGGCGGTGCGGCATGAGTGCGGTGGGCGCGGCTGCCGAGGACTACCTGCGGGTTCGTCGCGAGCTCGGCTCCAAGCTCGAGGTGCAGGGCTGGCTTCTTGGGGAGTTCATCGCCAATCTCGAGCAGACCGCGGCGGTGACGGTCACGATCGAGCGCGGCTGTCGCGTGGGCGACATCGCCGGCCGCGGCCGACCGCTCATATTGGGCTCAGCGTCTGTCGGTGGTCCGCCAGTTCGCCCGGCACTTGCAGACGCTCGACCCGGCCTGCGAGGTCCCGCCGGTGAGCCTTCTGCCGTTCCGGCCGCGGCGGGCGATCCCCCACCTCTACGAGTTGGGGCAGGTCACGGCGCTGATGGCCGCGGCCGGCTCGCTGCCGATACCGCTGCAGGCCGCGACCTACCGGACGCTGATCGGGCTGCTCGTCGGTCAGCGGGCTGCGTGTGGGCGAAGCGATCCGGCTGGACCGTGACGACCTCGACGCCGACTACCGGCTGCTGCGGATCCTTCACACCAAGTTTGGGAAGAGCCGGGAGGTCGTCCTGCACGAGAGCGTCATGCGGGCGCTTGACGACTACGGCCGCTTGCGTGACCGGCGGTTCCCCAGGCCACGGTGCGAGGCGTTTTTTCTCTCGACCCGCGGCACCCGGCTGCTCGCTCCCTCGATCCACGAGACCTTCAACCGGCTCGTCGCGATCGCCGGGCTCACACCACGCCCCGGAGGTCGTCGTGCCCGCCCACACGACCTCAGGCATGCCTTTGCTGTGCGGACGCTGCTCGACTGGTATCGCGACGGCCTCGACGTCCAGGCCCGGCTGCCGCTGCTCTCCACATACATGGGGCATGTGAACCCCGCCAGCACGTTCTCCTACCTGCACGCCGCGCCCGAGCTGCTTCAGCTCGCTGCCAACCGGCTCGACCCGACCCTGGAGGGACTCGCATGACCACCCGGCTCGCCCCGACCATCGAGGCGTTTTTCACTGATCGCCTGCTGCGTCAGCAGCGCGTCAGCCCCAACACGATCGCCTCATACCGCGACACCTTCCGGCTGCTGCTCGCCTTCGCCCAACAGAGGACCGGCACGCGGCCGGTGCGGCTCGAACTCACGCACCTGGACGCACCGACGATCGGCGCGTTCCTCGAGCACCTCGAGACCGAGCGCGGGAACAGCGCCCGCACCCGCAACATCCGCCTCGCCGCCGTCCACTCGTTCTTCAACTACTGCGCGCTGCGCCATCCCGAGCACGCCGCCCTGATCGCCAGGGTGCTCGCGATCCCCGCCAAACGCAGCGAGAAACGGATCGTCACGTTCCTGAACCCTGAGGAGACCAGAGCGCTGCTGGCCAGCCCGACCGGACCACCTGGGCCGGCCGGCGTGACCACGCACTACTGCTGACCGCCGTGCAGACCGGCCTGCGCGTCTCCGAGTTGCTCGCGCTCACCAACGCCGACGTGCAACTCAACACCGGAGCGCATCTTCGAACCTTGGGGAAGGGCAGGAAGGAGCGCGTCGCCCCGCTGACCAGCCAGACCGCTGCTGTCCTTCGCGTCTGGATGCGCGAGCGACAAGGCCAGCCAGCCGACCCGCTGTTCCCCACACGCGCCAGCAGACCGCTCACCCGGGACGCCGTCGAACGCCGCCTCGCCAAACACCTGAACACTGCGCGAAACCGATGCCCGACGCTGCGGACCAAGCGCGTCTCCATGCACGTGATGCGCCACACCGCCGCGATGATGCTGCTGACCGCGGGCATCGACACCTCAACGATCGCGCTCTGGCTGGGCCACGAGCAGGAACGAACCACCCACGTGTATCTCCACGCCGACCTCGCGCTCAAGCAGCGAGCCCTCGACCGCACCACACCCCCCGACGCCCGCCCCGGACGCTACCGAGCCCCCGACGCCCTGCTCGCCTTCCTCGACAGTCTCTGAGTCCGGCGACTATGCCGACCTCCCCGCAGCGATCACCCCACTTTGTGAGGGGTTTCAGAGCAAGGTCGGCATGCCCGCAGGGTGGGCATTAGACACGAAGAAGAAGGAGCTGATCGATCAGTTCAAGAACGGAGGCAAGGAGCTGCGGCCGAAAGGCGATCCCGAGTTGGTGCGCGTCCACGACTTCATCGACCCGGAGCTCGGAAGGGTCAGCCCCTGTGGAGTGTACGACCTCGCCCACAACACGGGCTGGGTCAACGTCGGAATCGATCACGACACCGCGGAGTTCGCGGTGGAGAGTATCCGTGGCTGGTGGCAGACCCTGGGGCACGCGGTGTAGCCGCGGGCGACGAGGCTGCTCGATCACCGCCGCCGCGGGGGCAGCAACGGCTATCGGACCCGGTTGTGGAAGGTCGAGCTCCAGCGGCTGGCCGATGAGACGGGGCTGGCCATCACCGTCTGCCACTTCCCGCTCGGGACCAGCAAGTGGACCAAGATCGAGCACCGTCTGTTCTCCTTCATTGCCCAAAACTGGCGCGGCAAACCCGGGTCAGGTATCAGGTCATCATCGACTTGATCGCCGCTGCCACCACCCAGGGCCTCACCGTGCAGAGCCCGCTCGCCGGAAAGCAGTACGTGAAGGGGCGGACCGTGACCGACGCCGAACTCGCTGCCGTCAACCTCTGTCGGTGCTCTCTGAGTCCACACCTCTGCCCGGACGCCTTCCAGGGCGAGTGGAATTATACGATCGTGCCTCCGGGGAGTGAGACCGATCTCGGTTCCTCGAGAAAGGAGGGGATGGACGGTCGTCGAGCGGGAACCAGAATCGCACTATAGTGCCCCGACCTCGCCGGCTGGTGACCGAGAAACTACCGCCGAAAAGCTCAGCGCGCTCTCTCATCGCCGTCAGGCCGAGGTGTCCGCGGCGCGGTGACGTCGGAACGCGGAACCCCTTGCCGTCATCCGAGACCGTGACCCGCAACCCGCCGTCTTGATCGTCAAGGGAGACGCTGACGTGCTTCGCTTCGGCATGCTTCCGAACATTGTTCAGCGCCTCCTGGCAGGCCCTGTAGATGGCAAGGCGGGGTTCGGGGGGTGGCTCCCGACGGATGCTGGAGCGCACCTCGAGCTCGGGGTCGGCCTCCCCTCGCGTCTGATCGAAGTAGAAGCGGATGGCCCTCCTCAGGCCCACTTCCAGCGGCTCCGGCCGAAGGTCGAGGATGAGATGGCGGAGGCGCTTGGTGGAGTGATTCAGGCTTCTCACGATCTGCTCCACGCTCTCCTTCTGCTCGGGGCGGTCGAGTTTTTCGCGCAGCACCTCGAGACGAAGACCGAGCGCCGCAAGAGCCTGAAGGGCATCGTCGTGGACGTCCCGTGCGATCCGGCTGCGCTCCTCCTCGACCGCGCTGGCCAGCCGGCGCAACAGCTCGCGCCTCGCTGCATCGGTCTCACGAAGCTGCTGGACGGTCCTCTCGAGATCGAGGCTCGCCGCTAGCCGGATCAGGGCCTCGGCCAGCGTATTGGCAATACCACGCATGAAGTAGATGTCGTCGTCCGTGAACTTGCGGGGCTTCGTGGTATAGGCGGCGATCTCCCCGAAGGGCTGCTGCTGGCCGCGGATCACGGCGCGAATCCCACTCACCACCGGATGCTCACGGAGTAGCCAGGAAACGTTGAAGCGGGGATCGCTGCTGAAGTCCTCGATGATGAGATGCTCGTTGCTCTCCAGCAGGTAGCCCGCCTGAGAGCCAGCAAAGGGGACGATCGCGGTGCCCACCAAGCCCTCTCGCCAGCCCACGCCGGCCCTCAAGAGGAACTGCCGCTCCCCGGAAATGAGCTCCATCACCCGAACGCGATCGGCTTCCAGCGTGTCGGCGACCAGGTCGCAGGCTCGATCCATCAGCTCCTGCGCGCCAGCACCCTCGAGCGCAAGGCGCCCCAGCTCGGCGATCGCCCGCTGCTGCCGGTGTCGGACGTTGATGACGCGCAGCATCTCCGCTGCGGCGGCCGTCTGCTCCCTAAGTGCGTCTTTGGCCAGCCGGCACTGGCTGACATCGATGAGGCTTGTGGCCACGAGATGGCCCTCGACGTGACCCTCGAACGCCGCCGAGTTGAGACGCAGCCAGATCTGCCGCCCATCCGGCCTCACGATGCTCACCTCGACCTCCTCGACCGGTTGGGGCGAGGAGGCCACCCCTGCGTCGGCGCAATCTGGGTGTGGCAAACGACCATCATGCCCCGAGGCCAAGATCCTGCGGACTACGGGAAAGACGCGAGTGAGCCACGCCTGGGGATCGGTCCCGAGAACGTCGTGAGCCCACCGATTCGCCGCCACGAGTTCCCCATCCATGGTGTGAACGAGCACACCGCAAGGAAGGCGGTCGAAGACGGCGTCGACCAGGGCACGGGGCCTCGCGTGAAGCAAGCCCTCAGGCTCCAACGGCGACGGGACGGGCGGCGCGGAGGATAGCGTCCACGATCTCACCGCTCGAGTGGTCGCCCTTGACCAAGTAGGCCACCGCCCCGGCCCTGGTCATCTGGCGAACGCTTCGGGGGTTTCGATAGGCGGACAGCGCAATCACTTTGGTTCCGCGGGAGGCGGCTGCGAGGCGGCGGGCCGCGGCGGCGCCCCCTCCGCCGGGCATGCGCAGATCGAGGACGGCTACGTCAGGGCGACGCGCTCGGCACAGCTCGACCGCGCCATTCGCGTCAGTGGCGCTGCCCACAAGCTTCAGCTCGGGACGGCTCTCGATCACCTCGCGAAGGGCTCCGCTGAACTCGGCGTCGTCGTCAGCGATCACCACCGTGACTGGACGGGGCGCGGGTACGGTGACCCCGGTCTCCCGCGTACTGACTTCCACTCATCGATCGTACGTCCTCCCCAGCGCATGGCAGCGTCGGCATCTGGGCGGAGAAGACGCTACTCCAAACGAGGTAGTCGTACGTGCTCCGGTTCGATCAGGCCGAGCTCCTCCGCCTTGACTACGGCCTCCATCTTGCTGTGCACCTCGAGCTTGGCGAGCAGATTCCGCACGTGGCTGCGTGTCGTGCCGTAGGTGATGCCGAGCCGCTCGGCGACCGCGTAGTTGTCGAATCCCTGTGCCATCAGGCGGAGCACTTCCCGCTCCCGGGCCGTGAGGGTGTCGTAGAGGTGGCTCTGCTCCCCCTTGATCTCTATCAGCTTCGCCAGGGTCGCCGCCTCGATGAGCATCTCACCTCTGGCGACGCGCCTAATTGCGCTCACCACGTCCGAGGCGGCTCTCGACTTGAGCACGTAGCCGCGGGCACCGGCCTGGATGGCACTCATGAGGGCTGCTGGGCTCTCGATTGCGGAGAGGAAGAGGATCTCCAGCTTCCCGCGTCCCTTGCGGAGGGCGGCGATGGCCTCAGCCCCGTTGCCGTCAGGCAGCCAATAATCCGCCAGCACGACCTCGACAGCGATGTCCTTGGGCAGATCTGCCGCCTCCTGAACGCTGCCGATGACGCCGACGACCTCCAGATCAGCCTCGCGGTCGATCAACTCGCGCAGCCCTTCGGCCACCACCCGGTGGTCCTCGATGATGAGCACCCGGGTCCTGCGGGCCGTCCCGACCGAGGCCGGTGCCGACACGGTCGGCGCCACCGGCCGTTGCTCACCGAGCTGGGTGCCGCTGGCACCCGCAGGATTGATCTCGATCGCTCCCCGCACGATGGGGAAGAGCAAGCGCAGGCCGACCGGGCTCGCCGTGAACTCGACAACGATGTCGGCGGCCCGCATCCCGGGCGGGCGCAGCTCGACCTCGAACGTCTTGGCGAAGAGCGACCTGTCGCCGTGCAGGCCGACCCGAAGCCGTCCCCTGCCCCCACCCTGCGCACCGCCGCTCTTCACGAGCGTCGTCCAGCCGTTGCGGTCAGGGCCGAGGACGCGGTCACGCACCGCCCCCATCGGAGCGTCGACATGGATGAGCTCCTGGAGCAGCATGGTCGTCACCTCGCATTCATCGCATCAGCTGGCGAGACGGGTGATGCACAGGGTGGGGGTGACCAGGGGCTCCAGGGTCGTGGCACCGGCGGACAACCCGAGCTCCTTCAGAGCCCCCTTGATGATTCCCAGATGTGCGGCGCAGACCACCGAGCGGTGCTCGGTGGCGAGGTCCAGAAACGGGCAGCGGTGGAGGAGGATGCGCTTCCCCTTCCGTCCGCCCGCCGACTCGGGCTCGAACCCCAGCTGGTCGAGGAGCTCCACGACCCGGCTCTCCGCCTCGCGGCGGGGAAGCCGCTCCAGCGGGCGGGGACGCTGGACGAGGGAGCGGCCCCAGGCGTCGCCCGCTGCCTCTGCTGCGGCGGAGGGTCGCCGTACCGACGTCTCCACCATGGAGGAGAGGATGTCGGCCAGGAGCCGGTAGCTGTCGCCACCTCCTGGCTCGGCCTGGTCGCTGGCCTTGTAGAGGACGCGGGGACGGCCGCGTACCGTCCGCGCCTCGGTGGTACGCACCACCAGCCCGGCCTCGACCAGCATCTCGAGATGCTGGCGAGTGGTCGCCTGGTGCAGGCCGACCTCCTTCCCGGCCTCGGCAGCGCTCAACCCGCGGCCATGGGCGCGGAGCACCTCGAGGAGCCGCAGCCGGCTCACCTCGGCGAGCGCCTGGTGGCTCCGGGCCACATCCCCAGGCCGGGTCGCGTATCTCATTGCCATGATTATAGAGTACTATCCTGCTTAGAAATGTCAACAACCATGAAAAGGACGCAGCCGTGCCCACCGAAGCCCCCATCAGCCCGATCGACGCCATCGCGGCCCACCACGCCGAGATGGTCGCGGAGCTCCGTCAGAGAGTTGACGATCTGCTCGCCGTCGTGGCCCTCAACGAGCCAGTCCAACCCGCAGCAGCGTCCGTCACCGACTACCTCCACTCCACCGTCCTGCCCCACGCCGCCTCCGAGGAGGTCACCCTGTACGCGGCGGCCACCCGCTTCGAGCCGCGGCTGGTCCAGAGCCTGATCGCCGAGCACGCCACGCTGCGACGCCTCCTCGCGAAGCTCGCCGGTGGCCTGGAGCCCGTCACCAGCGCAGCCACGGCTGGCGCCATCGTCGAGCTCTTTGCCACGCACGCGGCTAAGGAGAACGACTACCTGCTGCCCGCCCTGCTGGAGGCGGCACCGGCCGAGCTGCCGACCCTCATGCACTCCATGCACGAGGAGTTCGAGGGCCGGCTCCGTCCCCGGTTGGTCGCCACCCTGGATGTCCGGAGCCTCCCCCACGCTTCCCGGCACGGCCAGATCTTCGCCCGCCTCGAGGCGCTCGCCGAAGGGGAGGCGCTCACCATCATCAACGACCACGACCCCGTTCCGCTGCGACACCAGCTCGATGCCCTCTGGCCGGGGGGCTTCTCGTGGTCGTACGACCTGTCGGGCCCGCAGCTGTGGCAGGTGGTCATCACCCGGCAGGACGGAGCCAGCCTGGCACCGGTCGCGATGTCAGCGATCGCGCTTGCGCCGTCGGGCAATGGAGCGACCACCGCTGCGGTCAACCATACGGCCTCCGCCGGAGCCGTCAGCGGGATCGTGCGCCTGTTTGGACGTTCGCTCCGAGCGCTGGGCGAAGCAGGGCGCTCCGAGGAGGCGAACCGCCTCGCCGCCGAGGCATGGGCTCTCCTCCGCGACACTGCACCCACGGAGGCCGCCCGGCTCTCTGGGCTGATGCACGGGCTCGCCCGGGGATCGACGACATCCCGGGACCGGAGATCGCCGACGTCCCCGAACGGCGACACGGCGAGCGACATCGACATCCCGGAGCTCGATGTCCGTTCCGATCCCCCTGCCGTGCGCCACCAGCGGATCTTCGACACCTTTGCCGGCCTCGCTCCGGGAGCGGCCTTCATCCTCGTCAACGACCACGATCCGGTGCCGCTGCGTTACCAGTTCAGTGCCGAACACCCCGACGAGGTGGAGTGGCAGGCGCTCGAGGAGGGGCCGGAGGTGTGGCGGGTGCGCATCGGCCGTCGCCGCGAGGGGTGAGCTGGCGCGGGGGGCCCGGCCCAAGCCAGCCTACTGGCCGGGTTCGCCACCTCAGCTCAGGGCGATGACCTCGGCGACCCGGCGGAGGCCTTCCATCACGCCGCTCGGGGCGGCCGCGGCGACGACCTGAACGGCGACGTGATCAGCCCCTCTGTCGAGGTGCCCACCGAGACAGGCCCGCAGCGCCTCATCGTCACCCCATCCAATCAGGGCATCGAAGAGCCGGTCGCTTCCCACGCCCGCCAGATCTGCCCCGGGGAATCCGAGACCGAGCAGGTTGCGACGGTAGTTGTCGAGGCTCAGGTAGGTCTCCACGTAGCGATCGGCCTCCTGGTGCGCCGCCTGCCGCGTCCTGGCCATAACCACGGCCTGCTCGACGGCGAGAAGACGCAGCGGGCCGAGGATAGAACGCGCCCGGTTGGTGTGCTCGTGAGGAACGAAGTAGGTGAAGACACCGTCCGCCGCAGTGCTTGCGAGCCCGAGCATCCGGGGGCCCAGGGCCGCGAGCAGCACCGCCGGCTCCTCGCGGGGAGACGGACCGTCGTACCGGCTGCCGCGCATCGCCTCCAGGTAGGCGGCCATCGCCGCGCGCGGTCGAGCATAGACGTGGCCGCGTGGGTTCACCAGCCGGTCGTGGCTCACCCCGATCCCGAGCACGAACCGCCCGGGCCACGCCTCGCTCAGGGTGCGGGCGGCGTTCATCATCGCCACCGTGTCGCGGCTCCAGATGCTGGCAATACCGGTGGCGACCACCGTGCGCTCGGTCACTGCCAGCAGGAGGGCGGCTGTCGCGAAGGGCTCGCGGCCGAAGGCCTCCCCGACCCAGACGGTCCGGTAGCCGAGGGCCTCAATCCTCACCGCATCGCGGCGCAGCTCAGCGGCAGGCTGCTGCAAAAGCTGGCCGAGGAATACGCCGTAGCGGCCCAGTTGCTCCCCAAGCTCGGTCACCCGGCTCACACCCCCTTCGTCTCGCCGGCCGGGGACACGGGTTGCCCCGGTAGCGAGGCGAGCTCCGCCCGGACTTCGCGCGCCGCCGCGGTCATGGCTCGGAGCGCCACCTCGACCTCGGCATAGGTCCGGGTCTTCAACCCGCAGTCGGGGTTGACCCACACCTGGGCGGGACTCAGTGACGCCGCGGCCGCCCGGATCCGGCTGGCGAGCTCCGCTCGCGTCGGCAGCCGAGGCGAGTGCACGTCGTACACGCCGGGGCCTGCCTGTCGACCGTACCCATAACCAGCCAGTTGCTCAGCGATCTCCATTCGCGACCGGGCCGCCTCGAGGGAGACAACGTCGGCGTCGAAACTATCGATGGACGGCAGGATGTCGCCGAAATCCGCGTAGCACATGTGGGTGTGAACCTGTGTCGTGTCCGCCACCCCTCCCGTGGCCAGACGGAAGCAGCCCACTGCCCAATCGAGGTAGCCGTCACGGCCCTCGCAGCGCAGGGGCAGCCCCTCCCGGAACGCGGGCTCGTCGACCTGGATGATGTCGATGCCCGCCGCCTCCAGGTCCCTCGCCTCGTCAGCGATGGCGAGGGCGATCTGGACGCAAGTCTGGGCCGGATCCAGGTCGTCGCGCGGGAAGGACCACAGCAGCATGGTGACCGGTCCGGTGAGGATGCCCTTCACGGGGTGGGCGGTCAGCGACCGGGTGAAGGCGGCGAGCTCGACTGTGATCGGGGCGGGACGCGAGACGTCGCCGACGATGATGGGGGGCCTGGCACAGCGCGTCCCATAGGACTGTACCCAGCCGTGCTCGGTGATGGCGAAGCCGCGCATCCGCTCCGCGAAGTGCTCGACCATGTCGGTCCGCTCCGGCTCACCATGGACGATCACATCGAGGCCGGCGTCCTCTTGGAGGCGGACAGCCCGAGTGATCTCCGCCCGGAGGCGACGCTGATATTCGGCATCGTCGATGCGTCGGCGCCGCAAGTCGGAGCGGGCCATACGAAGCTCGGCTGTCTGAGGGAACGATCCGATCGTGGTGGTCGGCAGGAGGGGCAGCCGCAGCCGTTGGCGCTGAGCCGCGGAGCGCACCTCGTAGGGGGCTCGCTTTCGCGTGCCTTCCGCGCGGACTGCCTGGACCCGCCGCGCCACGGCTGCATCGTCAAACCGCGAGGAGGTGCGTCGGCGCTCGAGCTGGCGGCGACGCTCGTCCAGAATGGCGGCCACCGCGTCATCGCCCTCGCGGAGCGCCCGCGTCAGCACCATGACCTCGTCCACCTTCTGGCGGGCGAAGGCGAGCCACGAGCGGACCTCCGGGTCGAGGCCGGTCTCCCGGGAGACGTCGTCAGGCACGTGGAGCAGTGAGCACGAGGTGGAGACCGCGACCTCGCCGGCCAGGCCCTCCACGGAGTGGAGCAGGCGCAGAGAGGCGCTGAGGTCGTTGACCCAGACGTTGCGGCCGTCCACCACGCCGGCGACGAGGAGGCGGTCGCCCAGGCCTCCGAGCCTCTGCAGCCGCTCGAGGTCGTCGCTGCCGCGCACCAGGTCGAGCCCGATCCCTTCGACGGGAAGCCGCGACAGGATGGCGAGGGCCTCGCCGACGCGTCCAAAGGACGTCGAAACGAGGAGACGTGGGCGGCGATTCAGGGCGCCGAGGCGCGCGTAGGCGGAATGCAGCGCGGCAAGCTCGTCCGCTGTCCGGTCCTGGACAAGGGCGCTCTCGTCGAGCTGCACCCACTCCGCCCCGCCCACGGCGAGCCGTTCGAGGACCTCGGCGTAGACATCGAGCAGCGCGTCGAGGAGCGTGAGGGGCACGAAACCCGTTCCCCCGGGACGGGCGAGCAGGAGAAAGCTGACCGGGCCAAGGAGCACCGGCTTGGTGAGGATGCCCAGCTCCAGGCCCTCCATGAGTTCGTCGACCGGCTTGGTCGAGGAGAGTGCGAACCGGGTGCTCGCCTCGAGCTCGGGCACGATGTGGTGGTAGTTGGTGCCGAACCACTTGGTCATCGCCATCGGCGCCACCGCACTGGCGGGGTGTGCACGTCCGCGAGCCATGGCGAAGTAGGTTTCGGGATCGATCGCGCCACCTGCGTGCTCGAAGCGGGCTGGTACGGCGCCCACCATGGCGATCGTGTCGAGGACGTGGTCGTACAGCGAGAAGTCGTTGGAAGGGATGAGATCGATTCTCGCGTCCCGCATCAGGGTCCACCAGCGAGCGCGGATACCCCGTGCCACCGCGTGGACTGAGGCGATCGGGTCGTCGCCGGCCCAGTGGCGCTCCAGAACGTACTTCAACTCCCGCCGGGGGCCGATCCGAGGAACCCCATGGACACTCGCCAGGGTCACGGGTTTCCCCAGCCTCGGCTTGCCATCTGGCCTCCCTCGATCGCCTCCCACTGGGATCGGCTCAAGGTCTGCAGCGCGTAGGGGAAGAGATCCTGTTCCTCGGTGAAGATGTGCTGGCAAAGCCTCGCTGCGCCGCGGCGCAGGACTTCGTCGCCGTGAGCGTCGTCCAGCGCTGAGCGGAGCAAGCGGCCGACGGCGTCGTGCTCCGCAAGCCGAGCGGCCACGTACTCGGGAGCTTCCATGGCCAACTCACGATAGAGCCCGTCCTCTTCGTCTCGCTCGTGAGCGTCGAGGAGCGTGGTCAGCTCAGCCTGCGCCATGTGTGCGACCTTCCGATCCCCAGCGCTCAACGCATCGCTCAGGCGTGCGCAGGCCGACAGGATGGCCAGGTGATCCTGATGCAGCTCCCGGATGGGACCGAAGGTCTCGCGACCACAGTGCTCACACACTCGCAGGTTCCTCCGCTGTGCTGCTCGGCTGATCCAGCCCCGCAAGGATACAGTAGAATCTGGCTTTAAAAATGTGGATAAGCAGTGAAAAAGCCTCTGGACCACCGGAGCGCGGAGCTCATCCCTCCGCCACCTGCCGGCGCCCCTGTCCGGCTAGGCTCGGCGTCGCCGATGAGCATCAGCTCCTGGCTCCGGTCGGGGAGCCTCCGGGTGGCCGCCGCCCGCGTCACCGACAGCATCCCGCCGGGAGCCGGGGCGGTGGTGATGGGGACCGGCATCGTCTCCATCGACCTGGCCGTGGCCGGCCAGGAGCGCCTCTCCCTGGTGCCGCTCACGGTCGCGGCGGTCGCCTGGCCCTTTCTCGGCCTCCTGCTTGCCACGCGCTTCCTCCGGAGCCGCGCCCGCTTCCGGAGCGAGGCATCGATGCCCGCCTCCCTCACCGGGGTCGCGGGGACCGCGGTGCTCGGCACCCGGCTCACCCTCCTTGGCTGGGGGTGGGCCGGAGCGCTCATGCTGGTCATCGCTGCCCTCCTTTGGCTCGGCCTGGTGGTCCCCGTCCTCCGACGCTGGGTGACCCCGACAGTCGGTGCCTCCTTCATCCTCACGGTCTCCACCGAGTCGCTCGCGGTGCTGCTCGCCGTGCTCGGGCTGGCCCGCGGATCGGCATGGCCGGTCCTCCTCGCCGTGGTCCCCCTTGTCCTGGGCGTCGGCTTCTACACCTTCGTCGTCGTTCGGTTCGACCTCCGTCAGCTGTTGGTCGGCCGCGGAGACCACTGGGTGGCGGGCGGAGCCCTCGCCATCTCCACGCTCGCCTGCGGACGCATCGCCCTGGCAGCCCATACCCTGCATCTCTTCGGCGATGGGGCGTCACTCCGCCTGGCGACGCTCGCCCTCTGGGTGACCGCCATGGCCTGGCTGCCCGTGCTGGTGGTCACCGAACTGAGCTCGCGTCGCCTCCTCTACGACACCCGGCGCTGGTCCACCGTCTTCCCCGTGGGCATGTACGCGGCCTGCAGCTTCGTCACGGGCGAGGCCCTCGGCTTCGCCGGGCTCACGGAATTGGCCATGATCTGGACCTGGTTCGGCTTGGCGGTCTGGGCGGTGGTCCTGATCGCGATGCTCTGGCAGCCGCTTCCGGTTCTCCGAGCGGAGCAGAGGGCGGCGGCACGACAAAGCCATCAGCAGGTGGGCCGTGGCTGAGGCGGCAGCGCCCACGCCGAGCGGCGCGGGCCCCCTCCCGGTGGGCCATCCGAATCCTGCCCCTGCCCTTGCGGCCGTGCCATCCTCCGCTCTGCCGCTCGCCTTCCTCGCCGCCGCCGCCGCGGGGCTCGCCGGCTGCGGTGCCGCCCTCGTCTGGTCCGGCGGTGTCGCCAGCGTCGACCCGACCGCCGACCCGGTGGTGGCAGCGGTGCATCTCGGCGTGCTGGCGACGCTCTCGACGGCCGTCCTCGGTGCCCTCCACCACTTCGTTCCCCTGCTCACCCACCGTCATCTCCGCTCGCCTCGGCTGGGTATCGTCACTTTCGGCAGCTGGCTGGCGGCGGCCTGGCTGCTCCCCCTGGGGGTGGCCACGGAGCACGAAGCAGTGATCGAGGCGGGCGGGGCTCTCGCCGTCCTGGCGGTGACGCTTGCCACCCTCAACCTCTCCAAGGCGCTCCGGGCCACAGGGGGTGACGTCTCCCTGGCCGGAGTGCGTCTGGCGCTTCTCGGCTTCGCCGCCACCGTCGCCTACGGCGCGCTCTACGTCGCAGACCGGCGGGGCGGGTGGTTTGACCTGTCCGGGAACGTCGTCCTGGCCCACGCCGTCGTCGGGCTCTTCGCCTGGCTCGGCCTCACCTACATCGCGGTGGCCGAGAAGCTGTGGCCCATGTTCCTGCTCGCCCGCGCGCCGGCCCGCCGTCGCGCTCCGCGGATCGCCATCGCCGCGGTGCCATCCGGTGTGGCCCTGCTGTCCCCGGGGCTTCTCACCGGCGAACCGGTGCTGACCTCGCTGGGAGCATCCGTGCTCGGGCTCGGGCTCGCCGCGCACCTCACCTCACTGGCCACCCATCTCCGCCACCGACGCCGTGGTGCCGACCTGGATCTCGCCTTCGTGATGACCGCCGCGCTCTGGCTCATAGCCGCCGCAGGCCTGGTCGCAGCCGCCGTCCTGGTGTTGCCAGGCCATCCCCGCCGGGGTGAGGCGCTGGTCGCGGCGGCGGTGGCGGCAACCTGCGGCTGGCTCCTTGAGGTGGTGATCGGTCTCGCCCACAAGGTCAGCGCCTTCGTCCTCTGGCCTGCGCTGCGCACGCGAGGCACTATCCGTGGACCGGCAGGAAGGCCGCTTCAGTTCTCCGACCTCTACGACCGCCGCGCGGCCTGGCTGAGCTTCGCCACTCTGACGGCTGGCATCGGATGCGTGTGCACCGGGCTCGCCGGCTCGTCGCCGACGGCGATCACCGCGGGAGGCATCCTCCTGATCGCGACCGCAGCGGTGACCGCAGCCAACCTCGTCCTGACCCCGGCGCGGCGCCTCTACACCGCTCAAGGAGTCGCCACCCCGGCGGGATCCAGGGGACGACTGCTCGACGAGGGAAGCTTGGAGTGGTCGTAGTCGACGCCCGTCCGCTGATCGCCCGGGGTGTGGAGCCCTTCGAAACGATCATGTCGGCGGTGTCAGCGCTCGCCGAGGGCGAGGAGCTGATCGTGCTCACCCCCTTCGATCCAGTGCCGCTCGAGGGGGTGCTGTCCGCCCAGGGATTCGGCTTCGAGGCGACCGAGCTCGAGGGTGGTGACTGGCGGGTCACCTTCCGCCGCGGCTGAGTGCCGACGACGACGAGCCCATGCTCTCGATCGGCGGCCACGCGATCGTCGTCTGGCTCCACGTCCTGGGCGCATGCGTGTGGATCGGCGGGCAGCTGGTGGTGGCCGTGGTGGTGCCCCTGACCCGCAGCGACCCGAGGCTCGCCCGTGCTCTCGGCCGCCGCTTCCAGGAGGTAGCCTGGCCGGCCTTTGTCCTCCTCATCGTCACGGGGGTCATCCAGGCCCTGGACGACGGCATCACGCCCACCACGCTTCTGGCCTCGGCGGCGGGCCGCACCCTGGGCGTGAAGCTGCTCTTTGTCCTCGCCTCCGGCGTCGCTGCCCTGGCCCACACCGTGACCCCGGAGCGGCGGCGCAGCCCCAGATTGGCGGGAGCCCTCGGCAGCGTCTCTTTCCTCACGGCAGTTGTGGCTGCCCTCTACGGGGTCGTCCTCGGCGGAGCGTGAGACCTCTCCACCCGGCGCTGCAGTTGACGCTCGGTCAGTTGCCGTGATATAAGTGATGAATCTCATTTTTATGGCTGGAGGCTCACGACCTAACGCATGACCTACGTCATCACCGAGCGCTGCATCGACGTCAAGGACAGGTCGTGCGTCGAGGTCTGCCCCGTCGACTGCATCCACGACACCGACGACGACCGGATGCTCTATATCGACCCTGACGAGTGCATCGACTGCGGTGCCTGCGTCGACCCGTGCCCGGTGGATGCGATCTACGCGGAGGAGGATGTACCCGCTGAGCTGCAGCCCTACGCGGCCATCAACCGCCTCTACTTCACGGATCCCGACGAAGCGCGCCAGCGCGTCGATGAGCTGAAGCCTCGGACTGGTGCGACAGCCGAGACAGCCTCCGTCTGATCGGTGTGAACCGTCGCCGCAGCGGTGCCCCGCTCACATCCGGCGCCGAGAAAGAGGGGCGCGCTGCTGACGCTTCGCCGATGGCGCAGCGGCGGACGCTCCAGCTGGCGTCTCCGCCTGACACCAAGGACCGCCCGGACCTGATCTGGAGCCTGCTGCGCCAGGTCATCGACCCCGAGATCGGCATCAACATCGTGGACCTGGGCCTCGTCTTCGACGTCCAGCTGTCCAGCGACGGCAATGCCTCGATCCGGATGACCTTGACCGCACCCGGTTGCCCGCTGGGCAGATACATCGACGACGAGATCCACGACATCCTCTTGGCCGCACCCGGGGTGAGCAGTGTCGAGGTTCGTATCGTCTGGGACCCTCCCTGGGACCCGGACGTGATGATGACTGACTCGGCCAAGGAGCAGCTGGGATGGCGGCGGTGACGCTGCCGCGGCTCCCCGTCTCCCCCTCGCACCGGCGCCGTAGCCCCTGGGTGGCACCGCTCATGGCCCTTGCCCTGGCGTGCCTGGTGGCCGGATTGTGGGCCGCCCTGATCCTGCTGGGGATCCCCGTACCCGTGGGCCTCAGCACCCTGCCGCAGATACACGGGCCCCTGATGGTGATGGGTTTTCTCGGCACCTTCATCGCCTTGGAGCGAGCGGTGGCCCTCGGTGCAGCCTGGGGGTACCTTGCCCCGGCCTCAGCTGGAGTGGGGGGCATTGCGCTGGCGGCGGGAGCTCCCGTGGAGGTGGGCGAGGTGCTGCTCGGCTGTGGCGGCCTGACTCTGGTGGCGATATTCGTCGTGGTGCACCGCATTCAGCCGTCGCTTCACAACGGCGTCCTAGCGGCGGGCGCCGTCTGCTGGGTCGTGGCGGTCGGGCTGTGGCTGGCGGGATGGGACATCTCCCGACTGGTGCCCTGGCTGGCTGGGTTCCTCATCCTCACGATCACGGGAGAGCGGCTGGAGCTCTCGCGGATGGTCGGGTCCACGCGCCGGACCCGCCTGCTCTTCATTGGGGCTGCTGGTGTCTTTGCCACCGGCCTACTCGCCTCTCTGGCCGCCGGTCCCGCCGCTGCGATTCGCGGCGAGCCAGTCCCGCCCGGCATCCGGATCACCGGGGCGGGGCTGCTCCTCCTCGCCGCCTGGCTGTCCCGGTACGACATCGCTCGGCGCACCGTGCACGGGAAGGGCGTGACCCGCTATATGGCGGTGGCGCTCCTCACGGGCTACGCATGGCTGGCCATCGCGGGCGTGCTGTGGGCCGTCTTCGGGCAGATGGCCGACGGACCCGCATACGACGCGGAGCTACACGCCGTCTTCCTCGGCTTCGTGATGTCGATGATCTTCGCCCATGCGCCCGTGATCGTCCCCTCCGTACTCGGCCGCCCGCTGCCCTTCCGGGCTTATCTGTATCTCCCTCTGGCGCTTCTTCATCTTTCGATCGGTCTGCGGCTCGCGGGTGGAGATTTAGGCGGCAACGTGGCCGCCTGGCAGTGGGGTGGCACCCTCGATGAGGCGGCGATCCTGCTCTTCCTGATCATGGCCGCGGGGCTCACGATCCGCTCGCGGCGCCCCGAGCGACAACCGATCTCGCTGCCCCAGCCCTCGTCCGCGCCAGCATCATCTGTGGCGACACCCACCCGGCAACTGGGCGTGTGATCATCGGCCCGTCATCGCGGTGCGGCATGCACCGCCCGGTGCTGCCCGGCTCTGTGTCAGTTGGCTCGTGCGGGTGCCCTGATTGGCGAGGCCCAAAGCACCGCTCCGACCCCATACGGAGCAGGCTGCCGCTCAGCGATCCCGCGAACGCGAGTAGTGCAGGAAGAGGTGGGCGCTCTGCCGGTGCACGCTAACAAGGCGAAGACGGGCCGCTTCGGAGGCGGGCCACGAGCACCTTTCAATGAGCCCCAGCCTGTGCACATCGGAGGAGCGACCGAAGAGCCGGGGCGAGATGGTCAGGAAGATCTCGTCGACGGCGTGAGCCTGCAGCAGACGTCCGAAGAGCGTGGGGCCACCCTCGGTCAGCACGGCCTGGTGGCTGTCCGCGCGGATGAGATCGAGAGCGTCCTCGATCACGACGCCACCAACGCCGCCTAGGCGGCGCACCGCGACGGCGGAGCTCAGCACCTTGCGCAGTCTGGGCGCCGCGGCCTCCGTCGTGATGACCGTCGCGTCATGGTGGAGGGCGGGATGGTTGGCGTCGAGATCCCCGCGAGCCGTGATCACGTAGAGATGCGGTTGTGCCGGCCGGCCGAGGCGGCGACGCAGCTCCTGGAACTCTGAAGCCGCATCCGGATACACCTGCTCTGCGATCCACTCATGCGAGGGCGTGGCCCGCAGCGTCCCGGCTCCGACGAGCACGGCATCGGCGCAGGCGCGCAGCAGCCCCATGACGAAGCGGTCACCCTCGTTGCGACCGCTGATCTCCGAGCCAGCGTGGGGCTGCTCCGGGCTCAGAGCGACAACCCCGTCGACGGACACCACGAAGTTGCTGTACAAGCAAGGCGACCGCAGCCCAAACCGCCCTCCATAGCGGCGACGAAGACCATCGGGTAGCGGGTACTCGGGGACGTCCGCGGTCTCCACGAGTGCCTCCAGGAGCGACCCGGTGGCCGGTGGCGTTGTCATGGCAGCACTCGCTGCATCCTCAGACGGCTGCCCCGATGACACCGCGCTCGGTCAGCCCGGCAAGGAGCAGGTGGAAGTACACCATCCCGGCGTACGGAGCCCACGCCGCCGTGACGCGATTTACCACCGCGTAGTCGGGCGGCCGGGGGAGCTCGAGGAAGGCGCGGAGCTTATTGCGGGCCCCGACATCGTCCCCCGGGTACACCTCGAGCCGCCCCAGACCGCGGAGAAGCACGTATTCGGCGGACCAGCGACCGATCCCGTCCAGGTTCATCAGGGCGGCCACGGCGTCCGCCCTCGTCAGCCTGCCCAGGATCGCCTCGGTCAGCGTTCCCTCGGCGATCTGGCTGGCGAGACGGATGAGGGTCTCAGCCTTGCGGTTGCTGAAGCCGAGGGCGCGGAGTGCCGGGACCGAGGCGGCGGCGATCGCCGCCGGTTCAGGAAAGCTGTGCTGCTCACCGAACCTCTGGCCGAAGGTGCCCGCGAGGCGGTCGAGCAGCTCGATGCCGACCTCGAGGCTGAGCTGCTGGCAGGCGACGGCGTTGGCGAGCGCCTCGAAGAGGCTCGGAAACCGCGGCGGCTTGAGACCCCGGAAGCGGCCAACGAGACCGGCAATGCGTGTGTCATGGCGAGCCAGCCGGTAGAAAGGCCGCAGATCGATGCCCATGCCGAGGCTTCGCTCGACCACCTCCTGCGCCCGGCGAATGCGTGCTTCGGTCAAGTCGCGGTTGCGCGCAGACACCTCGACCATCACCGGCGCCGAGCCTGAGCTCCCCCGCTGGCTGACCTCCACCAGCACCGGGCGGCCCTCGAGGACGAGGGCACGGCGGTAGCGCCCATCCCAAACGTCGGTTCGGTTGCGGGCCCGCCGCCGCAGTGCCCAGGCGGTGAGGTCGAGGCGGAATGGCGGGATCGGGGGGCTCTCAGCCGCTACCCGCCCTACCGCCGCGCCGGCATGGGCAAGAGCCGGATCGACGTGGGAACGAAGTGTCGTGGCTGCTCCTCCGGCGTTGCCGTTTACTCATCCGCGGCTCCGACCTGCGCACCACCCGCGAGGATGCGCGGCCGGCGATGGGCTGCCGCGCTGCGGTAGAGGATCTGCGCCCGCCCCAGGTAGGTGAGCGGGATGCTCCAGGCATGGACCAGCCGGCTGAAGGGCCACAGCGCGAAGAGCACCCAGGCGCTGATGGCATGGACTTGGAAGATCAGCGGGGCCGAGGCCATCAGCTGGGGCTGGGGTTGGAAGAAGAAGAGACCGCGGAACCACACCCCCACCGTGAGCCGGTAGTCGTACGGGGTCTGGAGCAGGTTGATGCCGAAGGTCTCCCAGATACCCAGGGCGATGACGACGAAGAGAAGACCGAAGGTGAGCCAGTCGATGGCCGTGGTGGTGGCCCGCACTCGCGGGGTGATGAGCCGGCGCAGGGCGAGGATGAAGAGGCCGGCGATCACCGCCACCCAGGCAACCGTCCCGGCGGAGACGGCGATGAGGTGGTAGGCCTCCTCTGAGATGCCAATCGCCCGGGTGACCTGCTCGGGAATGAGGATGCCGAGGACGTGCCCGGCGATCGCCGCCAGGGCTCCATAGTGGAAGAGCGGGTTGCCCCAGCGGAGCAGGCGGCTCTCCAGGAGCTGGGTCGAGCGCGAGGTCCAGCCGAACTGGTCGTGGCGGTAGCGCCAGATGTGCCCGACCACGAAGATGGTGATGGAGACGTAGGGGAGGAAGACCCAGAGGAAGAGGTCAAGGATGCTCACCGCCGCATCCCCCCGTCTCCGCGAGGCATGACATCGGGTGGCGCGAACGGCTCCAGACCCACCTCCTCCATGGGCGGACCGTGCCGGACGATCTCCTGCACGCGCGCAGCCTCCGTGGCACTGAGCGGCCCAAGCAGGCTGCAGAGGGCTGCGACCGGCGCCGCGTAGGGATCGCCCGCGTCCTCCAGCGCGGCCCGCAGCAACTCGAGGGACACCCGGTGCTCAGCCAGCAGCGCCTCGCCGTCGGGATCGCTCGCTGCATACTCGAGGACCACCGCCAGGAAATCGGGAAGCTCGGTATTGCTGAGCTCGAAGCCGTGGGCCGCGTAGCGGTGCTTGAGCCGCAAGAGCGCCATCCCCCGCTCCCGCCGGTCGCCGAACAGCGGATAGGTGAGGTGCAGGCTGCAGCGCCGTCCCAGGTCGAACGTCGCGACGAAGGTCGATTGCAGCTCCCACCCGGGCATCGCCACCCACCAGGAGAGGAAGCGTTCGAATGTGGCCTCGCACAGCCACGGCTCGCCCAGCGAGCGCACCGCCTCCGCGATCTCCCCGCGGGCAGCCAGGATCTCGCTGTCCGGGTACTGGAGGAGGAGCGCCAGCAGCGCGTGGGGGCTGAGCCGTTCGGCGGCTCCCGGCTGTTCGCCGGTGCGGCCGGGAATCGCAGTTGGGCTCATGGCGACGGGGCCTCGGGGGGAGCCGGCGCCAGGGTGAGCCCGCCCTCGAATCCCCGAGAGGTGCGGCGAACCTGGGGCAGCGGTCCTTTCGGCAGCGTCCCCAGCATGAAGTGGGCAGCGGCTTCGCTGCGGGTCGCCGGCGTGGCAGCCGAGTGGGGATACCCGTGCTCCCCCACCGGGCAACCCTCGTGCCCGTCGAGCCGGGTGGCCACCTCCCGGTGCGACGCTGGGATGACGTAGCGGTCGGCGTAGGGGGCGATGGCGAGCAGCCGGTACATCTCCTCGATCTCGGCGGCCGTCATCCCCACCGCTGCGGCGACCCCGGGGTCGGCGCCGTCCCCGAACTCCTGGGCCCGCATATGCACCCGCATGGCGATGAGCTTGCGCAGCACGCCGCGCACCGCCTCATCGTCCCCGGCGGCCAGCAGGTTGCTCAGGTAGTGCACCGGAATGCGCATCTCCTCGACGGCAGCGAAGACCCGGTCGGCCTCGGCGCCGTCGTCGCTGCCCACGGCGTGAAGCACCGGAGAGAGCGGGGGCACGTACCAGACCATGGGCAGGGTTCGGTACTCGGGGTGCAGCGGCAGCGCCACCCGGAAGCGGACCGCCAGCGTGTAGACCGGAGAGCGGCGGGCGGCCTCCACCCAGTCATCGGGGATGCCATCGCGCCGGGCCTGCTCGCGCACCGCGGGATCCTCAGGATCGAGGAAGAGCTCGAGCTGGGCGCGCAGCAGTTCCTGCTCGTCCCGCACCGACGCCGCCCGGCGCACCAGGTCGCTGTCGTAGAGGACGAGGCCGAGGTAGCGGAGCCGGCCCACGCAGGTCTCGGAGCAGATCGTCGGCTGGCCGGTCTCGATACGCGGATAGCAGAAGGTGCACTTCTCAGCCTTGCCGGTGACGTGGTTGAAGTACACCTTCTTGTAGGGGCAGCCGGAGACGCAGAAGCGCCACCCCCGGCACATATCCTGGTCAACCAGGACGATGCCATCCTCCTCCCGCTTGTACATCGCCCCACTCGGGCAGGAGGCGACGCACGACGGGTTGAGGCAGTGCTCGCAGATCCGGGGGAGGTACATCATGAAGGCCCGCTCGAAGTCGAAGCGCACCTTCTCCTCGACATCCTTCCAGTTGGGGTCGAGCGGCGCGGTGACGGTGGATCCGGCGAGGTCATCCTCCCAGTTGGGCCCCCAGCGGATCTCCATGGGCTTGCCGCTCAGCTGGGAGTGCGGTCGGGCGGCCGGCTGGTGGCGGGAGCGCGGAGCATTGGTGAGCGTCAGGTAGTCGTACGTCCAGGGCTCGTAGTAGTCGTCGACTTCCGGGAGGTCGGGGTTGGCGAAGAGCGTGAGCAGCTTCCAGAGCCGCCCTCCCGCCTTGAGCTTCAGCCTCCCCGTCCGGGTCAGCTTCCACCCGCCCTTCCAGCGCTCGTTGTCCTCCCAGCTCTTGGGGTAGCCGATGCCCGGCTTGGTCTCCACGTCGTTGAACCAGATGTACTCGGCCCCTGCCCGGTTGGTCCAGACGTTCTTGCAGGTGACGCTGCAGGTGTGGCAGCCGATGCACTTGTCGAGGTTCATCACCATGCCGACCTGCGCCCGGATGCGCATCAGTACTTCACCTCCGTGCGCCGCTTGCGGATGATGGTGAGCCCGTCGCGCTGCGAGCCGGCGGGCCCGAAGTAGTTGAAGCCGAAGGAGAGCTGGGCGTACCCGCCGATCATGTGGGTGGGCTTCATCCGGATCCGGGTCAGCGAGTTGTCGGTGCCCCCTCGCGTGCCCGAGATCTCGGAGATCGGAACGTTCACGTGCCGGTCTTGGGCGTGATACATCAGGCACATCCCCTTGGGGACGCGGTGGGACACCACCGCCCTCGTCACGATCACCCCGTGGCGGTTGTACGCTTCGATCCAGTCGTTGTCACGCACCCCGATCAGCTCGGCGTCGGGCGGGCTCATCCAGATCACCGGGCCGCCCCGGAAGAGGGTGAGCATGTGCAGGTTGTCCTGGAACTCGCTGTGGATCGACCACTTCGAGTGCGGGGTGATGAAGCGCAGCGTCAGCTCGGCCTCGCCGGGCTGGCCCTCGTGGGTCACCTCGCGCGGGTAGCCGCTGATGGTGAGCGGCGGCCGGTAGGTGGCCAGGCCCTCGCCGTAGGCGAGCATCCATTGGTGGTCGAGGTAGAGGTGCTGGCGGCCAGTCAGGGTGTGCCAGGGCACCCCCCTCTCGACATTGACGGTGAAGGGCGAGTAGCGGCGGTTGCGCGCCTCAATCCCCGACCACTCCGCCGAGGTGATCACCTTGCGTGGCTGTGCCTGGGTGTCGCTGAACTCGATGCGCTCCCCGGCACGATCGGCGGCGAGGTCCTCGAGGTGAAGCCCGGTGCGCCGCTCGAGGGCGCGGAAGCTCTCCACCGCGAGCCGCCCGTTGGTGGTGCCGGAGAGGGCGAGGATGGTCTCGCAGACCTGGTCGTCGCGAGCCATCGCCGGCCGGCCGTCGCCGGCGCCGCCACGGACCGTGCCGTTGCGCTGGCGCAGCCAGTCGACCTCCTGGTCGGGCTTCCAGACCAGTCCCTTGACCCCGGTGCCCAGTGTCTCCACCAGCGGGCCCAGGGCGTGCATCTTCTCCGCAACGGCCCCAAAGTCGCGCTCGACCACTGTCAGCTTGGGCATCGTCTGGCCGGGGACCGGGTCGCACTCACCCGCCCGCCAGTCGTGCACCTCCCCGAGCGGCTGGGCGATCTCGTCGGCCGAGTCATGGAGGAGCGGCGCCGCGACGAGGTCCTCGCGGACACCGAGGTGGGTGCGTGCCAGCTCGGAGAAGCGCCGCGCGATGGTGGAGAAGATGTCCCAGTCGGTGCGCGCCTCCCAGGGCGGGGTGATCGCCGGGCTGAACGAGTTGACGAAGGGGTGCATATCGGTCGTGGAGAGGTCGTACTTCTCGTACCAGGTGGCGGCAGGGAGCACGACGTCCGAGTAGAGACAGGAGCTGTTATGGCGGAAGTCGAGAGTGACGAGGAGATCGAGCTTGCCGATGGGCGCAGGGTCGCGCCAGCGCAGCTCGCGGGGGCGCAGCTCGGAGGGCACGTCCTCGTTGCGGATCGCCGCGTCCTCCACCCCGAGGAGGTGCTGGAGCACGTACTCGTGCCCCTTGTTGGAGGAGCCGAGCAGGTTCGTCCGCCAGAGGAGCAGCACCCGCGGGAAGTTCTCGGGGGCGTCGGGGTCCTCAGCAGCGAAGCACAGGCGGCCGGAGCGCAGCTCGTCAACGACGTGGCGAGCGGGGTCCACTCCCCGCTCGCGAGCCTCGTCGCAGAGGGCGAGGGTGCTGCGGTCGAAGCTAGGGTACGACGGCGTCCAGCCGAGACGCGCAGCCAGCGCGTTGCAATCGGCGATCGTGCGGCCCTGGAAGGAGTGGACGCCCTGCCGGGTGGCGAACTGCTCCGGGGTGAAGACCTCGTAGCGCCACTGGTCGGAGGCCAGGTACCAGTACGGGGTGCCGGCCTGGTGGCGCGGCGGCCGCACCCAGTCGAGGGCGAAGGCCACAGTCTGCCAGCCGGTGAGCGGCCGCACCTTCTCCTGACCCACGTAGTGGGCCCAGCCGCCACCGTTCACCCCCTGGCAGCCGCAGAGAAGCAGGAGGTTGAGCATGGCGCGGTAGCTGGCGTCGGCGTGATACCAGTGGTTGACGCCGGCGCCCATCACGATCATCGACTTGCCCCGGGTCTGCTCGGCGTTGCGGGCGAACTCCCGGGCGATGCGGATCACGAGCTTGGCGTCGACCCCGGTGATGTCCTCCTGCCAGGCGGGGGTGTAGGGCTGCTCGGGGTCGAGCAACTCCCGCGGCCAGACGCCGGGCATCCCCTCGCGCTCCACGCCGTACTGGGCGAGAAGCAGGTCGTAGACCGTCGTCACCAGCCTCTCTCCGATGCGCTTTGCCGGCACCCCGCGCAGGAGTGGCGCTGCCCTACCCGCCTCGGTGTCGAAGCGGGCAAGCTCGACGGGAACCACCTCATCGTGGGCGCCGAGGAGGGTGATGAGAGGATCGATGTCACCCAGCTCGAGATTCCACCTGCCCTCTCCCTCCGCGCCCCAGCGAAATCCCACGGAGCCGAGGGGTACGCGGGGATCGCCCGTGCGGGCATCGAGGAGCACTGTCTTCCACTCCGCGTTCTCGGATATCTCACCGATGTCCGAGGCGCGCAGGAACCGGCCCGGGACGTAGGCGTCGCCGTCCCGGTCGAGGGTGATCAGGAAGGGAAGGTCGGTGAATCGCTTGGCGTAGTCCGCGAAGTACGGGACCGTCCGCTCCACCCAGAACTCGCGGAGGATGACGTGGCCCATGGCCATGGCCAGGGCGGCGTCGGTCCCTGGCGCGGCCGGCAGCCAGTGATCGGCGAACTTGGTGTGGTCGGAATAGTCGGGGGAGACCACCACCACCTTCTGGCCGCGGTAGCGGGCCTCGACCATGAAGTGGGCGTCGGGGGTCCGGGTGATCGGCAGGTTGCTGCCCCAGACCAGGAGATATCCCGCATTCCACCAGTCCGCGGACTCCGGCACGTCGGTCTGGTCCCCCCAAACCTGGGGCGACGCCGGGGGCCAGTCCGCGTACCAGTCGTAGAAGCTCAGGAGGACCGCTCCTATCAGCGAGAGGAAGCGGGTGCCGGCGCTGTACGAGACTTGCGACATCGCCGGGATCGGGGAGAAGCCGACGATCCGATCCGGACCGTAGCACCGGATGGTGTGCACCTGTGCCGCGGCCACCATCTCCGCGGCCTCGTCCCAGGAGGCGCGCACAAAGCCGCCCTTGCCCCGGGCCGCCCGATAGCGGCCAACCCGCTCTGGGTCCGAGACCAGGTCGGCCCAGGCCTCGACCGGGTCGCCGAGGCGCGCCTTGGCCTCCCGGTACATCTCCAGCAGCACACCCCGCACGTAGGGGTAGCGGATGCGGAGCGGTGAGTAGGTGTACCAGGAGAAAGACGCCCCGCGCGGACAGCCGCGCGGCTCGTACTCCGGCATCTCCGGTCCGTTGGACGGATAGTCGGTCTGCTGCGTCTCCCAGGTGATGATCCCGTCCTTGACGTAGACCTTCCAGGAGCAGGAGCCGGTGCAGTTCACCCCGTGCGTCGAGCGCACCACCTTGTCGTGCTGCCAGCGGTCCCGATAGAAGGATTCCCAGGCGCGCTGCCCGGTCGCGGTCGCGCCCCATCCCCCGCTGGAGGTGTCGGCGTTGCGACGCAGGAAGCGCGTGGTGCGGATCAGCGGGTTCAGCTCACCGAGGCTCATCGCTCCTCCCCAGGCACCGATCGAGCCCAGCACAGGCCGCCATTATCCGGAAGGCCACAGGGGAGCGGCGTCGCGGTGACGGGGCGTGGCCGGGACACAATGTGGGCTGCCACCTGGGTTAGCAACGCGGCCGAATGGGCAATGGGAACGCACCGCCGTTACGTACCGCCTGGGGGTCCATCCATCTCACCGGCGTCGTCACGTCGAGCGGTGGATTTGCTCCAATTGGTCAACTCCCACTGCCGGTAGGGTCGGCCTGGACCTGGTGTAACGGACCAGGCCGACGCCGTCACGTACCGCGTAGTGAGTATCCGAAGGTATTGCGAGATACAGGCACACCAGAGCGACAGGAGATCCCGATGACCGACACCCTCTATCACCCGACGACGCCGGAGCTGGCAGAACGCCGAAGGGCGTTGGCTCCCGGCATCGATGAGGCGTTCGACAAGTTTAGTCACGCGGTCTTCGCCGACGGCGCCCTCCCGGAGAAGACCAAGCAGCTGATCGCGGTGGCGGTTGCGCATGTAACCCAGTGCCCGTTCTGCATCCGAGGGCACACCAGGCTTGCGCGTCGAACCGGGTCGAGTCCCGAGGAGATCATGGAAGCGATCTGGGTCGCGGCAGAGATGCGTGCCGGTGGCGCCTACGCTCACTCCACCTTGGCTATGCATGAGATCTCCCAAGAGTCCCTCCGCTCTCGCGAGGACGGACGCGCAACTGCGGCAGCAGGCGACCACCGCTGACCTCCTCTAATCGAGCTGGTCTTCTCTGCGCGGAGCGCATGACCGAACCCCCGACAGCAACAGCGTCCGACAAACCTGGAATCGCTCCGGATCTGGAGGCGATGCGTGCCATGACCGGTCGTGCTGGACTGCTCCCGGCGGCCGATCGATGATGGTCGAGGGACCCGAGCCATTTCGGCTCCACTTCTGGTTCGACGGCGGGCAGCGAGCCGCGGATCGTGATGCGATTCCTCTTGGTCTCGGAATGCACGGCGTGGCGCTCACGGCCACCGAGCTGGCCGGAGGTCGGCAGTTGGACTTCACCCGCTTCTACCCCGCCGTCGGTCGCTGGGAAGGTGCTGATCACGCGGTTGAGCTCGGCGCCGATGGCTCGCCAGCCGGGCCTACGGCCACCCTCGCGCCTATATACGACGCTCTCTGGGCCTCACCAGCGCCTCCACCAGTAGCGGGCCGGGCTACCGTGGGGCGCCGAGGTTGCCGGCTCCAACTCGGCGCTCACGCTGATGGCAGCACCGGCGAAAAGCCTCGAGATGGGACACAGGGCGGCTGCGTCGTCGACCGCGGCCTGAAACTCGCTCGCCTCCAACCCCGGCACGAGTTCCCGGACCTTGAGCACGGAGGAGACCACGGTGGGCCGTCCGCCCACATCGTCAAGAGTCACGGTGGCCGATACCGTCAACCGCTCTGGCTCTGCCTTCCTCTGGCCAAGGCAGAGGCTCAGGGCCATCACGAAGCAGGAGGAGTGCGCCGCTGCGGCAAGCTCCTCGGGGCTGGTCTTCCCATCGGACCGTTCGGTACGAGCAGCCCACGTGACTGGAAGTGGCTCGAAGGCGCCGGTCTGGGGCCGGATCGTGCCGTGGCCATGGAGAAGGTCTCCTTCCCAGACGGTCTCGGCGGTGCGTTCGGCGATCGTCACGTTCTTGTCCTCCATGAAGGGCGCGGTACGGGGATCCGGCCGAACCTCGTCATCGCAAGCGGCCGCGGAACAGCTGCGGGGCACCCCGATCGCTGCTGTCCTTATGTCTCCTGGCGGCGACAGACGTTGCGCGCCGGCCGCTCCCTTGAGAGTCCTACCGGGCCAAGGCCGGCCGAGATTGCGGCGGTCGACGAACACTCGGAGATTCGATCCGGGTGGATCCGATATCGATAAAGATGGTATACTACAGTAAAAAGGTAAAGAGGAAATGGTCCAGCACCAGGCCGAAGCCGTCGCCCACGGCGACCGTCCCAATGAGCAGCATGCCGATTCGGCACTGGTGGGGATGTTCCGCTGTCCGCGTTGCGGAACCGAGTATCCGCGCCGCCTTCTGGCCCTCCGCTGGTCCGAATGGGGCCAGATCTGCTGGTGTCCGGAGCGCGGGCGGTTCAGAGCCTGTGACGTGTTTTCCGAAGCCCGCCCTGCTGCACGGAAGGAGGTGCCATGCCGGCTATAGCTGCCCCAACCGCCGCGCTCAGTTCCCCGACACCGCGCGGCGGCGGGAAGGTGCGTTTGCTCGGTGCCTGCGTCGTCGACTGCGTGTGGTGCGGTGACCACAACCGGGTGCTCAAGGTCACCCCGGACGGTGTGATCGCCCGCTGCCTACGCTGCGACGATTACGCGTGGCTTTCCGAGGTGCCGAGCTCGTGCCCTGAGTTCAGAAACCGGCGGAGCCCGGAGACGTTCGAATCAACAACTTCGCCAACGGAGGAGATCGAAGATGGACGAGGACATTGACCACATCCTGCAGCTGATCGCCACCGCGCGGTCCGCATGGGACCAGTACAACATCCAGCTCGCCCTGCCGCCTGCTGGTACCGCGTGGTTCACCCAGGCTCACCCCTGGGACTCGTTCAACAATGGGCACCTGGCGCCGCAGGTCCGCCGCAACCCCGCCGCGATCGGCGCCGCCTGGAACCGCCTGCAGGACGCTCTCGTCGAACTGTCCGATGCCAGCCAGCGAGTTCGCGGCCGTGCCGGCCTGCCTACTGTCACGCTTCCTGTAATGGCGCCCGACGACCGCCGGGTGGGCTCGTTCAGTCGAGCTGTGCCGGCCCAGGTGTCTACTCCGAATGCGCTGCCTCACGCGTTCGCCGCTCCGGATGAGAAGAGGGCGATGGCTGTGCCGGAGACCGAGTCCCAAAAGCCTGCTCTCGTCGGCTGATCTCCCCTGGCTACGCAAACGCCCATGACGCAGCCGGGCTCGGCTCAGGACGAAAGGAGGGTCTGCTCGGTGCTGACGGGCTTGGCCGTCCGCTTCTCCTCATCGAGCGCACGTCTGACCTCTGGATAAGCATCGCTGAGGCAGCAGGGGCAGGCGTTATACCAGCGACGCATGCCCTCGTCGATGACCGGCTCGCGGTGCTCAAAGCCCTCACGATGCCCCGCTGAGGCTGTGTTCCCCATTTGACGTCCTCCACGCAGCGCCTACCACCCCTCAGCTCGCCTGAGGGCTCCTCGGCTAGAGCTAGCTGCTCGCCGGAGAGGAAGACAATCCCGGGCACCGCGGGGGGCACCTGCCGGTAGAGGATCTTGAGGGTCTCCTCGGCCACCTCATGGACCGGGGCCTGGCGTAGGGCGTGGGAGCCGGCCAGCACCATGTTCGGCTTGAGGAGCATCGCGCGCGGGTCCACCCGCTGCGCGTACAGCTCCGCGAAGACGCCGTGCAACACGCGCTCCGTGGCCCGCGCACAGTCGCCGATCGTGTGGCCGCCATCCATCAGCACCTCCGGCTCGACGATCGGGACGAGGCCAGTCTCCTGACAGAGCGCCGCGTAGCGAGCCAGGGCCTGAGCATTGGCTCGGCTGCAGTAGTCACTCGGCTTGCCCGGCCCGATGAGGTAGGTAGCCCGCCACTTGGCGAACCGGGCTCCCAGCCGCCGGTACTCCTCGAGCCGAGGGCGGAGGCCGTCGAGGCCCTCGGTGATGGTCTCGCCGAAAGCGAACGCCAGCCCTGTGGTCCCCTTGTCGACCTTGATCCCCGGGATGATCCCCCTCGATGCCAGGAGGCAGGGGAACGGCACACCCTCCGTCGAGCGCTGGCGGAAGGTCTCATCGAAGAGGATGGCCGCGCTGATGAATTCCTCGATCCCCGGCGTGGTGAGGAGCATCTCCCGGTACGCCTGGCGAGTCTCTGGCGTGGACTCGACCGAGAGGAGGTCGAAACGACGCCTGATCGTTCGGTCACTCTCGTCGGCCGCCAGTATTCCCTTGCCAGGTGCGACGAGCGCTCTGGCGGTCTCTTTCAAGCTCGTCATGGTGCAACCTCCTCGACCTGGAGGGTGGGGCAGTCGGGGCGATGGCCACCCACCTCCCCGCATGCCGGGCAGACGAGATGAGCCCAGCACGCGGGATCACCGCCTTCGGGCACATCATCGTCACCGCCCTCCTCGATCCTCGCCTCAATGGACGTGTACTCCGCGTCGACGTCGAGTGCGCGCTTGATCTTTAGGGGCGCCGCGGTCAATACGGTCGACAGGACGCGGCTCATCACCATCGACCTGCGCCCAATGTGGGCCCACCGCCGCATCTCAGTACACCTCCTCATCCCGCCCGTTCTCAGCGGTGTCCGACCTACGGCCGCCCACGAGCGTCGGGGCTTGGCGTTGGCGTGGCGACTCCCGCTCTTGCAGTTCGAGATGTAGCGGCCCCACGGTTCCCCACGGCCACCGCGGCCATGTCAGACGCTCCGTGGGCAAATCGTCGGCAAAGTACGGTTCGCTCCTATCCATGGTCGCGTTCTCCCATGCGGCGAGCCCCAGTCTTCTCCCGCCAATGGCACTGCAGCAGAGACCGACGCTGGGCGCTGAGCGGCCCGGAGTTGAGGGCTGCGGGCTTGCAAAGCAGCGCTATCATCACGTCCCAACCCATCCCTTTCAGAAGCTGTGCAGTCCGGTGATGGTTGCGCTCAGGTACGGGTCGCGCTCCCATCCACCCCGACCACGACCATTTCGCTCGAATCGAAGCCGAATCGCGTATTCGCTCTCGTGGACCTGGTCGAGCGGGGTTGGTGCCGTCTCGGCTCGCCACCACGCGAGCTCGACGAAATCGATGCACTGATCGCGGCTGCCGATGAACTCCGTCCCCCTCGAGAGGTCGACGACCCGATAGCGTGTGTCACCCCCATGCAACGCGATCGTCCCATGGCTCCGGGAGATAGCGTCACGCACCAGCTCTCCCGGCCGAGGCTCGAAAACATGATGGCTCTGCAGTGTCATTGTGACCCCCGCGGAATTCGCCATGTAGGCTCTACCGGGATCGGCAGAGGCACCAGGTGACCCCGGGGGGCCGATCCTGACCTGTGGCCACCCTCCTCCCCGAAGGGCTCCCCAGCGGCGGCCCCAGGGCGACCGGCGACGTCGCGGCCCTCTCCGTCGGGACGCTTCGCGATGAGCGTCCTTGCACAGAAGCCGGGTGTCGCCCTCACCGAGGGACAGCCGACCTGTCATCCCATCTCGAGGATCAGTAGCGTAGATCTCGTTCATGCCACCTCCACGTGGACGAGGGAAGCCGGAACCACGGAGATCTCGCCCACGTCGTAGGAGATGTCGCTGCGAAGCGCCCTCCCGATGAAGCAGTGGTCGCGAGCGGTGCGGGCGCACTCCCTGTACTCCTCCTCTCGGAAAGGCTCTCCAGCGTGGATCGTGGGATGCACGACGACCCGCGAGAAACGAGCCTGGGCACCGGGATAGTCGCTGACCGTCCCCGTCGCCTGCACATCGACCTCTTCGGCTGGCAACCCGTCGCGGGCGAGCAGGTGGAAGAGAGTGCCTGAGTAGCAGGACGCGACCGCGGAGAGGAGAAGTTCCTCGGGGCTGGTGCCGATCCCGCGACCACCCATGCTGCTGGGAGCGGAGAACATCATCTTCTGCCCGCCTGTGCTGAGCACTCCGGCACCGGCCCATGCGCGTCCCCTCCAGGTCACCTTCGAGTTGAACGTCAAGTCGGACATGTCAGCCTCCTCACGGCGAGCAGCGCCCAGCCGCTGAGGGCCCTGGAGACCGCATCCCTCGGGTGGAACCCTCGGGAGCGAGACCCGTCGCACCATGTTCAGCACCTGGACCTTATTGATGGTCCCTACCATCATAATAGACCCGCAGTCAACTCGCCAGCGGCATGGGCCGGGCAAGGCATCACGTCCTCCTGCCGACGACGAATCGGGGCGGTGTCGACGACACTCTGCACTCCGGAGTCCGTGCCTCACCGGCTCTCGCCTCCCGCGGTTGGCGATCACGCCCGTCGCCAAGCAGGTCTGGGCCCGGGGTCCCTGGCCCAGACTGACACGCACAGGGCGTGCCAATGCACTTATGAGTTGGCCTGCGGTTATCTTCTCCGCGGGTCAGCTTGGAGGTGACACCGTGACCGAGCCCCTCGTCGATCGGGTGATCCGTCAGCAGTCCTGGCTGGAGCCCGTGGGCGCCGCCCTCCAGGCTGTGGTGGGCGCCCTCTACCGGCCTCTCGGCCGCCCCGGCACCGCTCTCCGGAGCGCGTTGTACGGCACCCGGACACTCGGCCATCCGCTTCATCCGGCTCTCACCGATCTCCCCGTGGGTGCCTGGACGGTCGCGGTCGTTGCCGACTACGCGGCTCACTTCACCACCCGCATCCCCACCCAGGCGGGCGATGTGGCCCTGGCGGTCGCCCTCGTTGGGGCGCTGGCGTCGGCGGTCACGGGATTCACTGACCTCTACAACACCTACGGCCACGAGCGGCGCGTTGCCGTCAGCCACGGCTTGACCATGGTCATCGCGGTCCTGCTCGGCATGGCCTCCGTGGGCCTGCGCTGGTGGGCGGGAAGCGGCCTCCATCCCCTCGCCGTCGGCCTGTCGACGGCCGGCGTCGCCATCCTCTTCACCGGCGCCTACCTCGGTGGCCACGTTGTGTTCGGGATGGGGACCATGGTCAACCATCTCGCCTTCACCCAAGGGCCCGAGGATCCCGTCGTGGTCGGCGCCCCCGGCGACTTCCCCGAGGGTGTGATGCGAAGCGTCGACGCGGGCGGGATGGCGACGCTGCTCGTCCGCCGCGACGGAGTGCTCTGCGGGATAGCCGATGTCTGCACCCACGCCGGGGGGCCGCTCCACGAGGGGACCCTGGAGGGGAACGTGGTCACCTGTCCCTGGCATGGCTCCCGCTTCCGCGTCGATACCGGCCGGCCGCTGCGCGGTCCGGCCACCTTTCCCCAGCCCACCTTCACGGTTCGTGAGGACGAGCGGTCGGTGACCGTGAAACTAGGGCCGCCCAGCAAGCGAGTTCTCGAGCTCGATTGGCGCGGACATCGACGCAGCCCCTCCGCCCCGCAACTGCCGCGACGGTGAGAGAGGGAATGGGCCGAACAGCTACAGCGTGTCGGTGAGTTCGAGGAGAGCGACAGCATCATTGTGCTCACGGTCGCTGGCCCCAAACACCAGGGTCACCCGCTCCCGCCGGGCCTGATCGCGAAGCTCGAGCAGCGTCGCCAGCTGACCCCGCTCCTCCAGCTCACGACGGTAGCGCCGGCGGAACTCGTCCCAGCGAGCCGGATCATGAGCGAACCATTTGCGCAGCTCGGTGCTCGGGGCGAGGTCCCGCATCCACTCGGAGAGCCGGGCCCGCTCCTTGGAGACCCCGCGGGGCCAGAGCCGATCGATGAGGATGCGCCGGCCGTCCGCCGGGGACGCGGGATCACGGGCGTACTTGATGGCGAGCCCACGAAGGCGGTCGGTGGAAGTGGAGCTTGGCATGGTCTTCTTGGTCCTGCGGCGTGCCCCTGGTCGGGGGAGGCGATGCACGCCCGGGTGGTGTTCTGATGGACGCCTCCACTTCTCTGAGTATCGGACGGACGGCTGCCGTTGCGACCCCAAAAGGTGATGCCACGCCGACGGGACGTACGTACCTCATCTGAGGGGGTCGCCTCTCGGCCACCCGTGCGACGCGCGTCTAGAGCGACAGGGGCATGCTGGCAGAGCAACCGATGTCTACGGCGATGACTAGCTAGCCTACCGCGCTGTACTGCGGAGCCGGGCCGTGGTAAATCTCGACGGCCTGTTCCCAGATCGTCGGCCACCTCGCCCAAGGAGGAGGTTCGTAGCTCGTCGGTAGTTCGGGAGAGAACGAACGAATGATGCCGGAACGAGGGACGGGGGCGGCATGGATACGCGGTAGAAAGGCTGCAAGCCGGTGGAGCCATCGGTCCATATCGGAAGGTGACCAATCGACCCGACCGGGGACGCGGGACATCAGGATTGATGGCACACCAGCGTCAGCTCCAGTGGGATCGAGCGCCAACAGGCTCGGAGTCGGTAGATCGACTAATTCAACGAAGCGGAGAACCTCTGCCTCGTGCTTGGCGATGTCCGGCTCATCGTCGTTGACTTCGGGTCGGACGTAACGACGAAGTACAACGTGTTTGTTCCGGTCGTTGGGGAAGCGGACGGTGAGCGCGTGGACTGCCGACGACATGCCGCCCGGAGCGCATGGGCTGAGGTGACGGTCCCGCCGATCGCAGCTCCAGCCCAGTCGAGCGCTTGTCTCGGTGGTCTGGACCGCAGCAACGTCCGAGTCTCCTCGTCGTCCAGAACCCGTGCGGCGGCGAATCGAAGCCACGGCGACCGCCCATCGCCGGACGGCTGTCGGACGTCTGGGTCGCGAGGAACGAGAGTATCCATACCACCAGTATGCCTGAGCCCGGACAGCGGCACGCGGCTGACGCGAACGCTGGTATCGAGGCGCTTGGCGACCATCCGCAGCCCCTCAACGCGGTTCATCGTCTAAAGCCCATCGCTGGAGGTGATGCCCTGGTCGCACCCTGATACCCTTCCCGCCACCACGCCCTCGCCTGGTCAACTTCGGCGAGCAAGACTGGTCACTTTCGGCAAGCGCCATCAAGGATGTAGCGGCAACGCTCGAAGGCGTCAGAATCGAGCTGTCAGGTGGCCCTGCTCGGGGCCCGTGGAGATGATCATGAAGCAGCCCCGGATCAGCGCGACCGACGCCGCGCTGACGCGCATCGAGCAGGTGCGCCTGAATCGCAAACAGCCACAGGCCGGCCTGCGGATTGCCATCACCGGTCGCGAGAACGGTGCCTTCGTCTCCGGGGAGGAGCGGCAGGGCGACATGATCGTCGAGGCCATCGCCGGAATTCCCATCCACATTCCTCTTGCCTCCGCACCGTATCTCGATGGTATCACTCTCAATGCCGATCTCCCCATGGGGGCGGTACGGGTGGAGAATCCGAACCCATTGTGGCTCGATCCCGTCGCCGAAGCGGTGCAGGGCCTGCTCGATGACGAGATCAACCCGTCGGTTGTGTCCCACGGCGTGCATATCGATCTACTCGATGTCGTCGAAGGGGTTGCGTTCATTCACATGGCTGGCGGCTGCCAGGGCTGCGGCATGGCCGAGGTCACCCTCGGTCAGGGGGTGCGCACCGCAATCCTCGACACCTTTCCCGAGATCCACGAGGTGCGCGACACCACCGACCACGCCCAGGGCGCCAACCCCTACTATCAGGCGGCCAAGAAGTAGCCCGTGGGCACCCGGGTCCTGCTGGTCTCCTGCTACGAGCTGGGACGCCAGCCGTTGCACGTCGCCACCGCGGCAGCATTCCTGCGCGACGCCGGGCACGAGGTGCGCGCGCTGGACCTGGCCGTCGACGATTACGACGCCTCGCTGGTGCGATGGGCCGAGACGGTGGCACTCGCGGTGCCGATGCACACCGCCATGCGGCTCGCGGTCGGCGTGGCCGAGCGGGTGCGCGGCCTGCATCCGGGGGCAACGATCGTCCTCTACGGCCTCTACGCACCGCTCTGCGCAGCCTCGCTTCCACCGGGCGGCGCCGACCACGCCGTGGGCGGCGAGTTCGAGGAGGAACTGGTGCGCATTGCCGACGGCAGGCCCTCAGGGCGCAGCGTGGTGCTCGACCGGCTGCGGTTCCCGGTCCCGGCGCGCGACCTGCTGCCGCCGCTGAGCCGGTATGCGCGCCTGATGATCGACGGTGAGGCTCGCCCGGCGGCCGCGGTCGAGCTCACCCGGGGCTGCGTGCACCGGTGCCGGCACTGCCCAGTCCCCGCCGTCTACGGGGGCCGGCTCCGCGTCGTGCAGCAGGAGACCCTGCTCGCCGACGTCGACCAGCTTGTCGAGATGGGCGCCATGCACCTGAGCTTCGCCGATCCCGACTTCCTCAACGCGGCGCCCTACGCACTCCGCGCGGTCCGCGCGCTGCACCAGCGGCACCCGGCGCTCAGCTTCGACATCACCACCAAGGTCGAGCACATCCTCGAGCACCGCGCGCTCTGGCCGGAGCTCCGCGGCCTCGGTTTGCTGTTCGCGATCACCGCGGCGGAGTCGACCAGTGACACGGTGCTGGGCGTCCTGGAGAAGGGCCACACCCACGCCCAGACGCTCGCCGCGGTCCGTCTGCTCCGCGAGCACCGCATCGAACCACGACCCTCGCTGCTGCCGTTCACCCCCTGGACGACGCTGCGGGATTACCTCGACCTCCTCGACTTCATCCTCGACGAGGAACTGCTCGGTAGCGTGGACCCGGTGCAGCTGAGCATCCGGCTCCTGCTGCCGCCGGACTCCCTGCTGCTGGAGCGCGAGGAGCTCCGACCGCACCTGCGCACCTACGAGCCGGAGAGCTTCAGTCATCGTTGGGAGCACCCCGATCCTCGCATGGACGCGCTCCAGACCGACCTTGCCGGCCTGATCGCTGCACGCACCGATGCCGGGGACACTCTCCACGCGGTGCACGCGGCTGTGCGAGCCCGCGCGGCGGCCGCGGCGGCCGCTGCCGGGGTCACCTGGGCGGCCGGCCGGCGACCGCTGCCGGCCGCCACCGCGGAGCCTCCGCGGCTCAGCAAGTCGTGGTTCTGCTGCGCGGAGCCGACCGGTCTCCAGCACGCCCGCAGCGGGCTCCGTCCACCGCCGGCGGCGGGGTCCGTCTAGAGACTTCACCCTCACAGCTCACAACTTCTACATCCAGATGGCCGGTGAGGCCGACCGTGTCCGGGTGCTGCGTATCATCCGGGAGCACTCGAGGAATCAGCAGAAGATTTTCATCGGCGTTGTGGACAACCTATTGGCGTCGCTTCGGAGGGGCTGCCGGAGGCCGGCAAGCCTGCCTTCAACTTGAGAAGCCGCCCACCCTGGCCCCCACCGCCCGATTGTTGCGACAAGCTGGACAAGCGCTGGGGATTCCCCCAGCGCCGGCACCTTCCCGGTTTAGCCGCAGGGGGTGATTCTGGGCATTCGAAGCGGTCCCGGCCAGCGCCAGTGCACCCGCATCTGTTCCGCCATGCGCGGGTCCGCCAGATCGTGCGACCCACAAGAAGCCTGCCTCTGGCCCAGCGGCAAGCCGGATGGAGCCGGCTCCAGATCGCCTACCTCTCCATCGGGGACGATGAGGCGCGCTCGCTGATGGCCACGGTCGACGAGTAGGGCATGAACGACGACAAATGGTGGTTCTACTTTGCGGCTGGCGACACGTTCCTTAGCTCCGGGCCTACCCGCTGAGTATCCTGCTGGCAGGGCGGCGAGTTCTGGTCGACCGGAGCAGCCGGCCGCAACGATCCGAGTCATGGCCCGCTCACCTGTCGAACGCCACGCGATGAGGCCACCCACGGTCAGGTGATGGAGCCATGCACGGTCACGTGCCACCCGGCGCCCCGTCGGTGGTCACGATGGTTGCTGTCCTCTCGTCCTCCTGTGTGGGTGGTTGGGGCCCTCCGAAGGGGAGGTATCAGACATCGGGTCGAGGTCGTCCCGGGCCTCCTGATACACCTGGCGCACCAGTGACGACACTCAGAGCCGACAGCGCGCGGCGGGCCGCCAGCTCGGCGCCCTCAGCGTCGGCGGCGTGGGCGATCAGGAAACCCAGATAGCGGCCGCCCTCGGGGAGCGGCTCCAGCAAAGCTCGGGGCGGCACCGTGATGTCGACGGCGATGACGCCAGGGACGCCCCGGGCGGCGCCGATCCCCTCGACCCGCTCCACCCTGCCGGCGCGGGGGATGGGGATCATCAGGGCGGCCGCCCCGCCCGAGGTCAGGGTGAGATCCCCCAGTGGCAGCCCGCAGGCCTGGCGCAGGATCTTCACCTCCAGGCTCTCGCCGTCGCCGAAGCGCAGAGCTCCACTGCATCGACCGCCGATCGACCGCGCCGCCACCTCGATGACCGCCGGCCCGGCGGGCGCCAGCCTGAGCTCAGCATGGATCGGCCCCTCCCGTAAGCCCATTGCGGAGACCGCGGCTTGGGTGAGGCGCAGCACTTGATCGAGCCTGCCTGTGGAGAGCCGGGATGGCGTGACCAGCAGGGTCTCCTCGAAGAACGGGCCGTCGGGGGTGTCGGGCTTGTCGAACACGGCGAGGATGTGCAGGGTGCCGCCATCGAGGAGGCCCTCGACCGCCACCTCGGGGCCGGGGATGAAGCTCTCGACCAGGAGCGGGGCTGGGTAGGGGTGGCAGAGCTCCGGGCGGCGCAGCAGGCGGCCGGTCCTCGCCACCGCCGCCTCGAGCTCGGCCGGATCATTGGCCCGGATCACCCCGCGGCTGGCGGCGAGGTCGACGGGCTTGACCACACAGGGAAAGCCGACACGGGCGGCGGCACCGTTCAGCTCCTCCGGGGTCGCTGCGCTGGTGACCTCGGTTGAGACGGGCTGGGCGACGCCGTGGGCAGCCAGACGGCGGCGCAGCTCCCGCTTGTCCCGGGTGGCGCTGACGGCCTCCACGGAGCTGTGGCGGAGCCCGAGCCCGGCCGCGATGTGGGCGGCGGCGCTCACGGCCGCCTCGTCGACCCCGACAACCGCAGCGACGGGATGGCGCGAGGCGAAGGCCATCGCGCTCTTGGCGGCATCCTCGGGCCGGCTCGGGTCCAGGGTGAGGGTGCGATCGGCCATGAGCGGTCGGAGCGAGCTGGGCTCGTCGGCGGCGACCACGACCTCGAGCCGCAGGTCTCGGGCCGCAGTCAGGAAGGCAGCGGCGCGGTAACTGTGGGTGGGGAGGACGAGCATCACCGAGAGCGCCATGGGGTCCAGACTAAGGGCCAATGACGGGTCCTCGACTTCATCTCACCGAGTTTGCTCGCACCCGGATCGAGCAGGTGCGGGCCAACCAGCACCAGCCTGATGCCGGCGTCCGCATCGCCATCGTCGGGAGGAGCGGAGGCGCATTCCAGTACCAGCTGGACCTGGTGACGCCGGGGGAGGAGCACCTCGGCGACGTCGTCGTCGAGGGGCCGGAGGGCATCCACTTCCATATCCCGCCGGCGTCCGCTCCCTACCTCGACAACGCCACCGTCGACGCCGACCTCCTCACCGGGGCGCTGCGGGTGGACAGCCCCAATCCGCTCTGGCTCGACCCGGTCGCGAAGCAGATCCAGGCCTTTCTGGACGACGAGGTCAATCCCATGGTGGCGATGCACGGGGGCCACATCGACCTCCTCGACGTGAGCGAGGGCGTGGCCTACATCCACATGGGGGGCGCCTGCCAGGGCTGCGGGATGGCCGACGTGACCCTTGGTCAGGGGGTGCGCACTGCGCTGCTGGAGACGTTCCAGGAGCTCAGCGAGGTGCGTGACACCACCGATCACGCCGCCGGGACCAATCCCTATTACGAGGCGTCCAAGAAGTAGGGGAGGTCCGGGCAGGCGGTGACCGGCCCCCCGATGCTTCTCCACGGGCGACGAGCTGGCCGTAGCGGGGCCCGAGCGAGACCGCCCCCGCACACTGGGGAATCGACGTCACCCGTCGTCGCGGCTGCGATGCTGAGCTGGCCTGGGCACTCAAGTCCACAATCACGCTAGTGATCGCTGACAACGGAGGGATCGTGGTGTGAGCGGTCCCGCTGGCACGGTCGTCCGTACCCTCACCGCAGGCGGTGGTGAAGCCTGCCGAGCTGGCCCGGCCCGGCGCCCGATGGTGACCCTGCAGGCTGTGGCCCAGCTGGCCGGCGTGTCCCGGGCGACGGCATCGCGTGCGCTCTGGGGGAACCCTCGGGTCAGCCCCTCAGCGCTGCGAGCCGTGGAGCGCGCCGCCCGACAGCTCGGCTACGTGCCCAACGCGGCGGCGCGGACCCTGACCACCGGGCGGACCGACACGGTCGCCCTGGTGATCGCTGAGCCCACCAGGATGGTGTTCGGGGACCCGTTCTTTGGCCGGCTCGTCCGCGGCATCGGAGATGTCATCGCCGAAAACGAGATGCAACTGATTCTGCTCATGCCCCAGGCTGGCTGCTGACATAGAGAGGGCGGCGGAGCTGGGCTGAGGTGCGGGGTGGGTCAAGCTGTGAAGGGCACCAAACTTCAGTAACAGGGTCGTTCATGCCCGCCACGAGCCGCCGGAGTAATCAACCGGCACACCGTATCTCCCCGACGCAACATCCCTACCTAGCGTCCTCCACAGGGTGGCGGACGCAGGGCCGTGACGGTCGCGGTACTCGACCGACGGAGAGGGTGCGGTGCGGGGCCCGGCCGCCCTGGCCACTCGACCTGACCGGGACCCTCAGCCTCCCACTCGCTCGTGCGAGAGGTTGCATCGCCACAGGTCGAGGGTCCGCTCGAAGTGCCGCTCGGCCGCGTCGCGATCGTAGACCGGGAGGTCTGCCATGGCGAACCCGTGGGCGGTTCCCGGCAGCCGCTCCACAACCCCTCTGACGCCCTGATGTTCGAGTTCGCTTCGGAAGCGGTCGACGAGCTCCGGGGTGGCTGAGCGGTCGTTCTCGGCGAACGCGAAGTAGAGCTCGCCGCGCACGGCCGCAAGGTCCTGGTGGGGGGAATTCGGCTCAACGGTGACGAGGGCACCGGGCTGAGCTCCGTGGACTCATCCAGCGCGACGCGTATGGTCGATCGCGCCTTCCCGCAGCGTTCCGCACACGGTTGTGCAGGCCCTTCCGCAAAGTATAGCGGCTTGACGCGATCCCAATTGGGATCGCGTCGCTCTCGCGGGTGGGACGACTAGCCTCTGACCGACGAAGGGCCACGACGGGCGCACCGCGCTCGACGCTGACGGAGTCGCGGTGGAGACGGATCGATTTCGTTCGACAAGCAGCTCATTCGCTTCTGAACTCGACTACCTTGCCGCCAACCCCTTGCGAGTTTCAATTCGGTGAGCCCTCTCACGTGCTATGATGCAGAAGTTCACTTTGTGGGCTGGCAGGAGTCGCCCCAACGGAGAGGACCGTCGTTCCTCCCCTGCTGAGATGTCTCGACTTAGATTTGTCTGCGTCAACGCAGACCAACAATCGCGACATTCGGTGGTAAGCCGTGCCTCGCACGTGTTTGCCTGAGGAGAATCCGACATGGCAACTATAGCAGTTCTTCATCACGTCGCAGACTACCTGCGCTGGCGCGAGGTCTACGACAAGTCCGAGCCGGTCCGGAAGGCTGGTGGAGTGATCAAAGAGAGCGTTTACCAGGCCAAGGGCGAACTCGAACAATGTCCTTGTGCTACATACCTTCTCGACGATGGCCCAGGCGGAGACCTTCCTTGCCAATCCAGAGTTGAAGACGGCCACGCAGCGGGGAGGCGTCCAGGGTGACCCTCGTATCGAGCTCTTCGACGAAGCGAAGACGCCCGTAACGACGGCATAAGCAGCCCAGGGAAACGTACGCCCGTGCGCGCTGTCGTGGTAACGAGCGCGTACGGGTGCTTTCATCCAGCAGTAACGCCGGTCGTCGGGCCGCGGCTGGGAGTTTGAGACCCTGGATCGGGTTAAGCACCGCTCTTCTTCAAATGTCGAATAGGTCTGCATTGCTTAACTGGAAGAGGCTCTGCTGGTAAGGCAATCGAGGCTCTTGGTGGTTCTGGCTCGGTTCAGGAGATCGAACGGGCGGTCGCTGAACTGATAGGAGCCACGGAGGAACAGCAAGCGATCCCGCAGCGCGCAACCGCCTGCTGCTGCACCATTGAGCGCCGTAACAGAGGCTAGTGTGAAGGTGCACGAAACTGGCGCTGGGGCGGTCACCAAACTGGCACTATAGGTAGCCACGAAACTGGCACTGAGAGATCCGAGCGCCCAACTCTCCACAGGCGGGATGCCGACGACGAGCGCCCGCGAGTCCGTGCTCAGATGCAGCTCCCGTGGGGCGGTCACCCTCAGACCGGCCAGCCGTAACCGAGACTACAGCCGTCGCGCCGCAAAACGAATGCGGAACCCGGAGCTGGTGGAGGTGACGCCGTCCAGCCTGCGGCTTCGCAAGCGCGTCCTCAGCGCAACCGCTCGCAACGCGATCCGCAAGCGCGAAGCCCTCGGCACCTGAGCCCAGGGGGAAGTCGTGGTGCTCGCCTGGATGGATCTCGAGATGACCGGACTGGAGCCGGAGCGCCACGTCATCGTGGAGATCGCGACGCTGATCACCGACGATGATCTCGCGGTGGTGGCGGAGGGCCCCGACATCGTGGTGCACGCCGGCAGCGCCGAGCTCCAGATGATGGACGATGCGGTTCGAGTCATGCACACGGGCTCCGGCCTGCTGGCCGCCATCGAGGAGTTGCCGACGTCGCTGGCGGAAGCGGGGCGGCAGACGTTGGAGTTCCTGCACCAGCACATCCGGGAACCGCGCACCGCCCCCCTCTGTGGAAACTCCATCGGGACCGACCGCCGCTTCCTGGCGGCACAGCTCCCGGAGATCGAGGCGTTCCTCCACTACCGGTCGATCGACGTGTCGACCATCAAGGAGCTGTGCCGGCGATGGTATCCGGAGGTGTTCCTCAAAGCGCCGCCGAAGGCGGAGGCACATCGCGCCCTCGACGACATCCGCGAGTCGATCGCCGAGCTCGCCTACTACCGCTCCACGATCTTCACGTCTCCACAGGAGGGGTGACCAGCGTGACCTGGTCATCACCCCTCTACTGCCATTCCCCGCCAGACCTCAATATGGGTGATCGTGTGACCGCATCCCTCGCGTGCGACGGGAATGCGCCGGGCGTGAGCGACGGGGCGATGCCAACTCGGTAAACGGGGGACCGCCCCCTCCGGATCGCCTCGTCGAGGCCGGCGCGGTTCGCCTCTGCGGAGGCTAGCAGCGCGTCAAATGGACCCTCCGGTGGGGCAGGGTCCGGTAAGGAGAGATGCGATGGACCAGTGGTACGAGGCGGGGCGTTCCACCGGCGTTCTGATGGGGCCGTGCGTTATCGGTAGATGGCGCTGAAAACGCGCGATCGCGTGGAACTGGTCTCACCGCGGCAAACGGGCTACAGGTCAACAGCGCAAGGCCCTCGCCGACCACCCCCGCGCGTCCCGGGATGTGATCGCGAAGCCAGGCGTCCCAGCACCGGTGGGGCAGGGTCCGGACGGGAGAGATGGCATGCGCCACCGCTACCGAGCAGGAGGTGCGACAGCCGTGCAATCGCAGAGGCTGCGCGGCGTGCGGGGAGGCCGCCTGCGCGCGAGGGTACCGTGGCGGCAGTTGCGACGGGAGTGGAATGAGGCCCGAGTCACAAAGGGGCAGACCCACTCCGCCGTCGGCTCCCGCCTCAGGCGGTGAAGGGATCCGAGGACGTTCTCGGCCCGCATCGACGCTGGCTCCGCATCGCGCACGGCGGTCGCGGCGCGATGTGGGAGGATCGATGCAGTGATGCGCACATGAGCACCGCCGGGGGCATCATCCTCTTCGCCGGACGGGTCCTGTTCGCAGGCCTGTTCGCCTTCTCGGCGCGTGGGCACATCCAGAATCACGCTCGCTACCGGCAGAACGCCACTGGCAGGCTGCCCCTACCCGACCTCGCCGGCTGGCCGACCGGGGTCTACCTCCTACTCGCCGACCTTTCTATCGTGGTTGGCCTCTGGCCCGACATCGGCGCGCTGATGATCGCGGCGTTTCTAGTCCCCGCGACCGCGATGTTTCACCAGTTCTGGCGCGTCTCCGATCCTGTGGCGCGCCGACCCCAAGAGAGCAGCTTCTATCGCAACGTCACCCTGATCGGGGCGGCGCTGGCCCTCTTCGCCTTCTTCACGGCGTCCGGGCACGCCGCCCTCGCCCTGACCGGGCCGGCGATCAGCCTCCGATAGTGCGACGGGCGGCGCCTACATCGGCCGGCGCGGAGGATGCTGTGATCTTGAGAGGTAAGTGGCGGCGAATCTTCATGGCTATTTGACGCGCAGCATGGAGACTAACGACTACATGGCCATGATCACCAGCGAGGTGATCGCGACCCGGCCCGGGTGTCCCTACTGATAGACACAGCCTGACCCGCACCGCCCGATATTCCTGAAGATTCGCCGCGAAAGATCGCCCACGGCCTCATCTCGTGGGAAGTGGCTTTCTCTAAGCGGCAATTTAACGACCGCCAGCGCAGACCCCTCAGTCCGGCACCACTGCCCGCCCGCCTATGACAGCGAGCTCCGATGCAGGCCGTGACGTCACAGTGCCACCAGCTTGAGCTCATCCCCGATCGCTTTGACTCCTACCGCGCAGCGGCCGCGAATCGTTCCGCATGCGGATGTCCAGGTCCGTCGGTGGGTAGGGAATTCCGAGGGTCTGGGACGACCTCATGGTCCCCGCCGGTGCCGCAGTGCTGCCCCGCCTCCCGAAGGCGAGTGGCCCGCCGGAAAAGTCTGCAGAGCCCCATCAAGCGAAATCTCACCTGGCGGCGCCATTCCAGCTATTTGCACGGGGATGCGGATGGTGCGGGACTGGTCGGCAAGGGCCCGGGTCACTGCCTGGCGGATCCACCAGGTCGCGTAGGTCGAGAACTTGTAGCGGCGTCGATAGTCGAACTTCTCAACGGCGCGCATCAGGCCGGTGTTGCCCTCCTGGATGAGGTCGAGGAAGGGGATCCCGCGGCCGACGTACTTCTTGGCGATGGACACGACCAAACGGAGGTTAGCCTCGGTGAGTTTATGGCGCGCCTCGTCATCGCCCAACTCGATGAGCCGGGCGTATTCCACCTCCTGCTCTTTACGCAACCGGGCGACCCGCCCGATCTCCTTGAGGTACATCCGGATCGGGGCATCGAGGGAGGAGGTGTCGACAGCCTCAGCGTTGACCAGCTCATCGTCGATGGGTCGAGATTCGTGTGTGGCTGTTCCGGTCCCTCAGCAGCCGCCGGCCAGCTGCGGCTCGCCGAGGCGCCGCGACGCCTGGGCTCTGTCGCTCTCGAGACGGCGCGCCACACGATGCAGGAAGGCTCGGACGCTAGCTTCGGCGACGCGATGCAACAGCATCCGGTTCATTTCTCGCCCCACAGGGCCAAGCGGGGGAACGTAGCTGCCATGGAAGGTGATCGAGGTCAGCGACGCTCCCATGGGGCTGAACTCCAGCTCGGCCTCCATCGAGGGAAAGAGGTTGGCTGCGCTGGCAGCGCGCCACGTGAGCCGCTGGATAACCCGGTCGGGGCGCACGTCGGGCTCGCTCAGCTCCGCCCAGACCCGCTTGCACAGCTTCACTCGTCCAATACCCGAGCAGACACGGAGCGACAGCTGTTCACCCTCTTCGTAAGCGGCGATGGCTGAATCAACGAGCCACGCCGGCCCTGAGCTACCGAACTGCGCTCGGATCGCGGCGAAGGGGCGCTCGACCTGCAGGAAGTCCGACACCAGCATGGGCCCAGCATCCCTGGCCTCGGGGCATTGCGACAGGGCTGTGGGTCACTGATGCGCGAGGCCGTACGGCCCCAACGACCCAGGGCGCTCTGTGATCTTGAGAGGTAAGTGGGGGCGAATCTTCAGAGCTATTTGACGCGGATCCTGGAGACCAACGACCACATGGCCGTAATCACCAGCGAGGTGATCGCGGCGCGGCCCGGGTGGAGCTGCCACCCGGTCATGACGTGATACACAACGTGCATGAGCGACAACTCGGGAGCACTCGACGGTGTGCCGGGTCCCATTCGACCGAGGCACGAGGACTTCGATGCATCCTATGCCGGCACACCCCCATGGGACATCGGCCGACCTCAGCCTGCTTTCCTTGACCTTGCTGAGGGAGGCCTTCTGCGCGGTCGAGTGCCTGACGTCGGCTGTGGGACCGGAGAGCATGCCCTCATGGCCGCTCGCCTCGGCCACGAGGCCACCGGCATCGACACGGCCCCGACAGCGATCGCCATCGCGCAAGGCAAAGCCCGCGACCGAGGCCTGAGCGCCCGGTTCCTCGTTGGGGACGCCCTTCAGCTATCTGCCCTCAACGAACAGTTCGACAACGTGCTCGACTGCGGACTCTTTCATACCTTTGACGACGATGACCGTGTTCAGTACGTCGACAGCCTTCGGGCGGCTCTTCCACCAGGCGGCCACATTTACATGCTGTGCTTCAGTGACCGCCAGCCGGGCGATTGGGGACCCAGGCGGGTTGCCCAGCACGAGATCAGGGCGAGCTTCCGCGATGGGTGGCAGGTGGATTCGATCGAAGCCTCCACGATCGGCACCCTCAACCTCGACCCACACGGCGCACTCGCCTGGCGAGTGTCCATCAGCCGAACCTGACCGGCGCCCTGGTTAGCGACGCCGACTTCGGTGACGCTTCCGAGCCGTCGTTCTGCGTGGACCTTAGGCCGCTTGAGCGCCTGGTGGACCGCCTACCACGAGTAGGCGGTCAGGCCCAGGTCAGCGGGAGGAACCATGGGGCCCATACCGTGGACGAGCCAGCGCCCCCTCCGCTCGACCAGCGTGATGACCGTCAGCTCCATGGCCTGTGGGCGCTCAACGTTGAATGGCTCTGCCTGTTCCGCGTGGACCCGGGGGCAGAAGACGAAGGCCATCCCAGGTGCGGGATAGCGGACCTTCGGCATCCAGTGTCCAATCAGTCGAGCAAGCTCCGCCGCCGTCCCGTCGGCGATCGCCCTCTGGAAGTTCGGCCAGCTCTCTGGCGTCACCATCTCACGCCCCCGCTGGGGGTCCCGCGGCAGGGCGAGGAGCCAGTCGACCATCGCGCGCGCGGCCTCGAAGGCCGCCCCACCGTCCTCGTACTTCCACTTCGAGCGGTCCTCGTCGGTGGTCCCCGGGATCCCCTCAGCCTTGACTGGCGGGTTCAGAGTTGCCACCAGCTGGAGGGCGTTGATCGGGTGGATGATCCCGCAGCTGCCGACGCTCCCCACGGCCATGACGCCGTGGTCGTAGGTTGCGAGAAAGGCCGCCCCGCTCTGGTCCGCCAGCGCGATCACGGCATCGTCGTCGGGATCGCGGCAGATCGCGGGAACGTCGCCAGGCTCCACCCGCTCGCTGATGCGCTCGACGAATGCCAGCAGCTCGCCCGCGTCCCGATCGTCGACGTGGAAGGTCTCGATCAGAGCCTCCCCCACCTCCCCGAGGAGATGTGAGCTGACGACGAGCTCAAAGCGCCCCAGGCGTGCCTCAGCGATCAGTGCGTTGCCCGGACCGTTGGGGGACACGAGCCCACTGGCCAGCAGGTTCGCGTCGAGAACCCCCCGTACGTCCGACATCCGGTCAGACCGGCACCTTGGAACGGCGGGCACGCCGGGCGGCGCGCGCCCCCTCGGCGAGTGCCTCTTCGCTGCTGCCACGCGGCACGGCCCGGACCCGGCTCAGGAGCGCCTCATCGCGCGCCAGCTGGCCAAGGTAGCCACGGAGAGCAGCGCGGAACAGCTCGCTCCTCGTCGCCCCCAAGCGCAGTGCCGCGCTGTCGACGTTGGCGAGCATCGCAGCGGGGAGGGAAACCGTGACGGGTTGCGATGGCGAGTCACGCATCAGCCTGTCCTCCGACCTGTATGACAAACTCATACTACCAGCGACAGGCTCCCTGGTCAAGGCGCCGGCCCTCCGCCCCGGTAAGCCTTCGATGCGCTAGCCTCTTGGACGGCCGTATCGGCCCCGGCGAGCGTCGTCGCCGGGGCAGCTGGCCGGTTTGACTGACGGCTCGCGGGCGCGGTTTGAGGGCTGACGAGGGCGGCGCCGAGCCATCCGGCGGGCTGTGTGCTTCGTGGGCGGCGCAGCGTTTCCTTTCAGATTTTGGCTGCTCCACGCTGGCGACTGTCACGTCCGCGAGCCGAAGGCTGTAGCCGTTGCTGTGGCGCCCTGTGAAAGTGCACTGACGGAACTACGGACTTCTGCCAGTCAGTAGCCATCGGTAACGTACCACCCCCCCGTCGGGTGTCACGATGGGCGCGATGCACCTGACGGAGGTCAGGAAGCCCGATCCCCCCACGATCGCCGCTACTGCGGCCAGTTCCGGGAACCCGGGGACTTCCTACTACCGAGAGGAGGGCCAAGGCTATCTGCTGTCGAGATCGCCGCTGCCGCGGCTGATGCCCCGACGCCGTCACACGCGGCTCCGCGCGGGCCCTTGAGACGACCTGGTGCCCGCCGGGCGGGCTCGAGACTTGACACGCTACCCACGGGCGAATAGAATTGAGCGAGTGTTTAGAGCATACGCTCAACCGCGCGCGCAGACGCGAAGTGCGCCGCACATCGTTGTCGCCCCCCCGGACCGGAACCCCTGCCGCACCGGTTTCTCCGCGCAGCGCTGGGCGCCATGAGCAGGAACCATGGTCTCCTGCGAACCACCGGCGCCGCAAGGCAAGACCTGGCGGCGTCGACGCGGACGCGGATGATCGCCGCGGCTGTACAGACGCTGCGCGAGGAGGGCTTCGCGGGCACGAGCGCGCGGGCCATCGCGCGGCGCGGCGAGTTCAACCAGGCGCTCATCTTCTACCACTTCGGTAGTGTGCTCGACCTGTTGGTGGCCGTCCTCGAAACCATGAGCGAGGATCGTCTGGCGCAGTACCGCGCGGCCATCGCGGAGGTTGCCGACCTCCGGACGGCGCTTTCGACGGCTCGTCGGCAGTACGCGACCGACGTCCGTGAGGGCTATATCACGGTGCTCGTCGAGCTCATTGGTGGCGTGTCGTCCGCGCCGCAGCTCGGTCCGGAGATCGTGCGCTACATGAAGCCCTGGATCGGGTTCGCGGAGGAGAGCATCGAGCGGTTCCTGGGCGGGACGCCGCTGGCGGCGGCGGTCCCCACCCGCGAGGCCGCGCAGGCCCTGCTGGCGGTCATCCTGGGGATGGAGCTGCTCGACCATCTCGATCCTGACGCGGACACGGCAACGCCAATCTTCGGGGTGGCCGAGCGCCTACTCCGCGCCCTCGAACCCCTCGTCGGCCAGGGGGGTCAACCTGCGACGCGCTCGCGTCCGCCGCAGCCGATCATGGTCGAATCTGGGTCGGCCGCCTCGGCACCGCGGCGGGTGGCGAAAGCGCGGGTGCCCTCCCGGAGCAGGCGATGACGCGATCCAGCCCCGCGACCGGGAGGGTGCCCAAGCGCGTCATCGTCGCCGGAGGGACGGGGTTCATCGGCTTTCATCTCACCGCGGCGCTGCTCGCCGACGGCCATCGAGTGGCGGTGCTCACGCGACGGCCGGCACGTGCCGCGAGCGGCGACGCGCCGGAGTGGATTCACTGGGACCCCGCCGGCGAGGACCGGTCGTGGACAGCCGCGCTCGAGGGTGCCGATGCCGTCGTGAACCTGGCCGGCGAGAATATCGGCCGGCGGCGCTGGACGAAGCGGCGGCAGGCGGAACTGCGCAGCAGCCGTCTCGATCCCACCGCAGCCCTCGTCACCGCGCTGGGCCGGACGCCCGCCGGACATCGCCCGGGCACCCTGGTCAGCGCCTCGGGCATCGACTACTACGGCGATCGAGGTGACGAGGAGGTCGACGAGTCGAGCACCCCTGGCTCCAGCTTCCTGGCACGGCTGTGCACCGAGTGGGAGGCGGCGGCGCTGGAGGCCGAAGTGTTTGGCGTCCGCACGGTCGTGATGCGCACCGGCGTCGTGGTTGCCCGCGACGCCCTCACGCTGCGCCTCATGGCGCTGCCCTTCCGTCTCATGGGCGGCGGGCCGTTGGGCGGCGGGCACCAGTGGTTCGCCTGGATTCACCTGGACGACATCATCGGCCTGTACCGGCGAGCCCTCGAGGATGACACCGTCCGTGGGCCCCTCAACGCGGTCGCCCCCGGTGCCGTCCGTCAGGCTGAGCTTGCGGCGGTGATGGGGCGGGTGCTGCGCCGTCCCGCCCGCCTCCGAGCACCAAGCGTCCTGCTGCGCCTCCTGCTCGGCGAGCGCGCCGACCTGCTCCTGCATGGCCGTCGTGCGCATCCTGGGGTCGCGGCGAGCATCAGCTATCCATTCTCGTTTCCGGACATCGAGCCGGCGCTGCGCCAGGCACTCGATCGCCCAGTGCAGCAGAGCCGAACTCATGGGGTCTGAGGAGAGACGCGGCAACGTGAGTCAGTCGTCGCCTGCTCATACTACGGGAGCGGCGTTCCAGCGTCCCGCGCGGATCATAGGGCGATTCCTGGCGGCCAGCTTAGCTTTGGCGGGCGGCGGTGCAGTAGCCTTTCTGAGCGCCGAAACGGCCGGAGTCGCAACCTACTGCTCGTACTCGTTTGCGGCATCCTCCAACCGCGGCGCTCCGCCGTCGCGTGGTTCCTCCTCTTACCTGGCTGCGGTTTCTTTGCAACAGCGGCCTTCTTCCTCGTGCTGACGTCTGGGGTCTTCTCGGGATCCTTCTCGGTGGGAACGGCCGCTTATGCAGCGAGTCAGCTCGCGATTGGCGCGTCGATTTGTCTAGTCGGGGCTCTCTTGCTCGTGCGGATTCGAGGACGGGTGCCAAGGTAGGACGTGCCCCCTGATAGCGGATCCGCTGGGTTGTAGCTGTCCACCAGGTGCACCAAGGATCGTGAGCAAGGGCCATCAGGGAACGATGTTTCACAAGCGGCGGTGAGGATGGCCCGCATGCTCAGGTCGATCAAGCGGTCTATCGGGTTGGTCCGCGCGACCGATGCGAAGCACCAAACTCACCCGCCTGTTCATTCCCATCCTGGCGGCCGCCCACTCGGCGGCCTTGCAGGACAGGCGGGCGTAACGGTGCCGCGCCGCGTGATGGTTTATCTCCTCGGAGTGCTGGCCGGTCTCCTGAGCGTACCTGCGGCCCTAATCGCTGGGGTCATCGGAATCTTGGTCCCACTAGCAGCGGTCGGCGTGTTCCTCAGGGGCCGCACGCTGGTCGTCGAGGTGCTGATTGGGGCTATCGGCGGAGTCGGGCTGGGCCTGGTAGGGCGTTGGCGTGATGGATTGTTTCGCCAACTTTGCAGGAACACAATCATGTTCACCCGGGCCCTTCCGGCACAGCCCGGGGCAGTCGGGCAGCGGCGTATGTGGCGGTGTGCCGCCTGCCCCGTGGCTAATATGCGGCGCAGCCGGTGTCCTCGCGGCGCTGACGGTCTCCCTTGTGGTGGAGAGACACAGGCAGCGAGTCACCCACTGGCACCGCGACCCCTGATCAGACATCCACACCAACGTCCCTTGACGTGGCTCGGGTGCTCAGATGATCTAGACGGCGATGACGTGGAGCTGGACTTCGGTCTCGGCATCGATCTCGTCCGGGAAGAGCGGGACTCCACGGCAGCGCTGATGATCCTGTCGTCAAGCGTGGTCGCGAAGTTGGGTAGGCATCGCTAAGATCGGTAAGCTGATGGGTGCGCTGAACTCCAGGGATGTTTGGGCCTACAGAGGCCCACAGGAGCGGGAAGAGCGAGAAGGCAGCCGAAGATAACGAGGTGTTGGTGGCTCCAGCTCGGCCATCGGAGACCAGTGAGACGTTGCGGCTCTCCCATCTGTTACATCGCGCCCGACCGAGGCGTGGCTCACGAACGCCGGTCGACGGTGTGGATGGCGCAGAGCTCACAACCTCCAGCTGCGGACCCACATCCGCCGCGTCGATCGTCGACGCGGAGCCCAGGAGATGGCGCGAACCTATGTGCCAACCCACCGGCTGACTCCAGGATGAGCTCGGCGGCGTGCTTCGAAGGGAGCGGAAGGAGCGGGCAACTCCCTCGAGCTCCCCATGGTACGGGGGGTGCGGCTGTGTTCGGCCTCGTGGCCAACCTCCTCGTCGCAAGCAACACCGACGGCCGACGCAATGGCGGCGTCAATCCCGTCGCACGCTGCCAGCTTGCGAAGGCGATCCGGGTTTGCGCCCCACTCGTAGGCGGACACTGGAGGTCGCTCGACCTGACGCTCTACACGGAACCGCAGCCGGCGGGCGGCGTTTTCCGGCCGCCAGCGACCCGTGCCCGGTGTGCGGGCGGTGCCCAGCGGCGCGCCGCTGCTCCAATCTGCGGCGGGCGGCCGCGGTCACACCTCGGCGACGGCCGAGGATGCAGGGTGGCGCCGACGCTGGGCGCGGTGCGCCCGCGGCCGCTCACACGTCGCGGCTCAGGATCTGTTCCGCCACCTGCTGCAGGTCGCGCCCGATGACGTCGGGAGCGCGGCCGGCGGGGTTCAGCTGGGCCGGTGGCCGCGCGACGAATGCCGCGAGGCAACCCGCCGCGATCGCCCCGTCGACGTCCCACCAATGGGCTGCGATCAGGCGCATCTGCCCCGGCGGGACGCCGAGCCGCCCCGCTGCGTGGTGATACGGCTCCGGAGCAGGCTTGAGGCGCTGCACCGCGTCCGCCGAGATGACGGCATCGAAGAGATCGCTGAGGCCGGCATTCTGCAGCTGGAGGACGGCGACGTCCAGTGGGGAGTTGGTGAGAGTGGCCATCGTGAATCCGGCGCTTCGCAGCCTGACGAGCGCGGCCTTGACGTCCGGGTGGGGCGGCAGCCGGCTCATGTCGACAACGATCGCGTCGACGGTCGCCGGGTCGATCTCGACGCCTCGCCTGCCCGCGATCATCTGCAGGGCGGCACGCTGGGCAGTGGGGAAGTCGATGTAATGGCCTGTGGCGATCCCACTGAATGAGAGCTGCAGCATCAGGCTGAACCAGCCGGGACGGACGGACGGATCGCCGAAGGCCCGCTCGAAATGCCCATCCAGCGAGGTCAGATCCAGCAACGTCTCGTTGACATCGAACGCCAGAGCGGTCCTCGGCATCTCCGTCCTCTTGGAACTCCCCGGCGTGGGCTCCTGCGCCACTCTACTACCTGGCGCCGCCCCGCCGTCAGGCGAGCCGCGCGGTGCAGGGCTCGCGCATCCGGCCACGGCCGTGGCGACCGCGTTGGCCTCGGAGCTGTCCAGACCCGTGCAGGTGCTGCGCACGGCGGGCGGGGTGCGAAGAGTCGACGTCCGCCCCCTTCCTGTCGCGGAGGGCGTCGAGCATGGTTCTTATCTCCCCCCCTCAGGCTATGCGGCGGCCTGCTTGCTCTGGTACCGCACCAAGCCGATCACGTCCTCGGGCACCAGGCGGCCGATGGCGCCGCTGGAGTACACGCTGACGATCACCTTGCCCTGCGGGTTGAGCACGAAGCCTGTGGACTGCAGGTAGAGGGGGTCGTCATTGACGAACGCTCCGGTCAGCGCGGCGACCGCGCGGGCGTCGGCGCCGTACCCGAGCGGGAACGTCAGGCCGTGCTTGGCGGTGGTCTGCTCGTCGTCGACCCAGAGCGCCGCCACCTTGATGTCGGCTTGTCCCAGGGATTCGCCGGCCCGCTGGAACGCGCGCAACTGGGCGGTGCAGTACGGGCACCAGGCTCCCCGGTTGAACAGCAATGCCAGGCCGGGACCGCGGGCTCGCGTTCTCGTCTCAGCTGATCATCCCCGTCGACATCATGGTGGCGGGGTTTGCTGCGAAGTGCCGCCCCCAGCTCCTTACGATCTCCTGGCTTCGCGCTCTTCTCCTCTCGCTGCAGATCAACCTGATCGTCTTCCAAGTCTGGGCCTACGACACCCAAGGGAGCGCCCTATGGCTCGCCTTCCTGCCCGCGCTTCTGGCCGGAGCCCTGCGCTGGGAGTTCCGCGGGATCCTCGTCGCGATGGCGGTCTTCACCGCGGATCGGATCGCGAGCGTGGAGACCTTCCCCCACCTCACGGCCCCGGCTGCGGCACAGGAGCTGATCCTCGAGCTCAGCGTGACGACCCTGCTCGGGGTGAGCTTCGGCTTTCTCTTCCGGGAGCTGGAGCGATACCGGCAGCGGCTACGGGGCTCGTTGTCCAGGCTCGCCGGTTCGACCGGCGCTCTGTCCGCCGTCCTGGAGAACGTGGGTGAGGCGATCCTCACCGTCGACGCCGCCGACCGCGTGGTCTCTGCCAACTGGGCCGCCGGTGATCTCTTCGCCGGCGAGCCGGACTCTCTGGTGGGCTCGCCGCTCGACCAACTGCTTTCCCCGCCGGGCATCGACGTCACCGACCTCCTCGGAGCCGCAGGGCGCTCCCGGCGCTGCGAAGCGTCGGGCAGCCGGCGCGACGGGACAGGGTTCAGCGCTGAGGTGATCGTGACCCTCCTCGAGGGGGATGGCGGAGCGCTGCGGACCCTCGTTCTACGCGATGTCACCGAGCTCCGCGCCAAGACCGCCGCCCTCTCGCACCAGGCGCGGCACGACGGGCTGACCGGCCTGCCTAACCGCCTTGAGCTGACCCAGCAGCTGCTAACTAATGGGGGCGGATGTTACGGGCTTGCGGTGTCCTCACCCGGGGGGACCGGTATCCTCTCCGTGGCCCCATGCTTCAGGAAGTACTGCTCGGCGCCGTGGCGGCTGCCGTGCTCAGCATGCTCGCCGCCGTGTTCATCATCCGCCGCGCGGGGCGGCGCGCTCTGCTCGTGGGCGTGCTGATCGCTATCGGGGGATCGATCGGCGCGTTGCTCGATGGCGACGGGCAGGGGTGGCTCGCGGCGGGGCTCGCCGTCCTGGTGGTGCCGGCCGCCGTCGCCGCCGGGCGGCGTGGCGGTGCCTGGGAGGCGTGGGCTCGGCTCGCGTACGCCTCGCTGCTGCAGGCGAGCTTCCTCTACCTCGTCTACGCCGCGTGGGTGGTGGAGGCCACCTCCGGGGGGGCGATCGGCTGGACCGTCGGCGCCCTGATGTGGCTGCTCCAGCTCGCCTCGCTCGTGGTCACCCTCAGCTTTGCCTATGAGATCTTCGACGTATTGGGCCGGCGCCGCTTTCCGGCTCACGCCGCGGCCACGGCGGTTGCGGAGCCCTCCCGCTGGCCCAGCGTGTGCATCCAGATCCCCGCCTACAACGAGCCGCCCGAGCTGCTCGCCAAGACCATCCAGCAGGTGATGCGCCAGGAGTATCCCGGCCGGTGGATGGTCCAGGTGATCGACAACAACACACCCGACGAGGCCACCTGGCGGCCGATCGCGGCCCTCTGCGCCAGCCTCGGAGAGCGCGTCGAGTTCATGCACCTCGCAGATTGGCCGGGGTTCAAGGCGGGAGCGCTCAACGAAGCGACCCGCCGGCTGCCCCGGTGGGTGGAGGCGATCGCCGTGGTTGATGCGGACTACCTGGTGGAGCCCGGGTTCCTAAAGGCCACGGCGCGCCACTTGGCCAATCCCAGGGTCGCCTTTGTCCAGACGCCCCAGCACTACCGGGAATGGGCCGACGACCGCTACCTCGCCGGCGTCTTTCATCAGTTCAAGTACTTCTTCGACGTGGCCATGCCCAGCCGGCACGAGCGCAATGCCATCATCTTTGGCGGCACCATGGGCCTGATCCGGCGGGATGCCCTGGAGGCGATCGGGGGCTGGGACGAATGGTGCCTCACCGAGGACGCCGAGGCCTCCCTGCGCCTCCTCGGAGCGGGCTGGAGCGGCGTGTACGACCCCACCTGCTACGGCGCCGGCCTGATGCCGCTGAGCTTCGACGGCCTCAAGAAGCAGCGTTTCCGATGGGCGTTCGGTGGGATCCAGATCCTGCGCAAGCACGCTGCCGGCCTGCTCCTTGGCAACACTGACGCCACCCGGCACATGTCAGCCGCCCAGCGTCTCGCTTATCTGCTCGGCGGCCTGCAGTGGGGCAACGAGCTGCTCAACCTCCTCTTCACCGCACTGCTGATCCTCACCGCCGGCACGGTAGTGGCGGGCGGTCACCTGGGCCTGCCCGAGGTGACGGGCGGGGTACTCTGCGTACCTCCACTCCTCATCATCACCGGTGTTGCGCGCACGCAGTGGGCCCTGAGACGCACCGCCGGCTGCAGCCGGCGGGAAGCGCTCCGCGCCCAGCTCGTCTTCTTCGCCCTCTCCTGGGTGGTGGCCCGGGCGTGCGTGGCGGCCGTGCTGCGCAGCTCAGGGACCTTCCTGCGCACGCCCAAGACCCGCGGCACGCGCGCCTGGCAGCGGGCGCTTCGCGCGAGCACCGCCGAGACGGCCCTGGCCCTGGCCTGCCTAGGTGGCGGCAGCCTGCTGGTGGTTTCCCGTCCGGCTCCGGTCACCGCGGTGCTGGCCGCACTGCTCCTCGGACAGGGGATCATCTACGGCTCCGCGCCGCTATGCGGGGTGTCGGCCGAGGGCATCCGCCTGACCGCCACGCGAGCGGCCTTCGCCCGGTCGGCGCAGAACACCGGTCAGCGGCCGCTGCGCCGGGTCGCGCTGCGCGCCGGGCTCAGTGTCGGACTGGCCGTCGCCGGAGGTCTCGCCGCGCTCCTCGTCGTCTCTGCCCCTCGAGGCGCGCCCTTCCCCGGGATCTCCACGGGGCCACCGCTCGGCGGCCTCGTCGGGCCGGGCCAGGGTGCGGCAGCGCCGGCACCGCCGCTGCCCAGCGGCAGTGCAACCGCCTCGGCTGCGGTGGTCGCGGCGACGCAGACCCCCGGGGCGACCCGACGGACCGCACCGCAGCCGACCGCGAGCGGCCTGCTATCCGCCTCCCCATCGCCGACCTCCGCCTCCACTACGACACCGAGACCCGCTTCCCCCAGCCCCAATCCCCGTCCTAGCCCCACCCTCACTCCGCAGCCGAGCGGCCGCCCGAGCTCCAGCCCGACCCCTCGAGGGTCGCCGCCCCCGCATCCCACTCCAACACCGTGAACTGAGCTGAGCTGGAGCACCTCTGGCTGAGAGACTTGATTTGTCCGCCGACCGTGGTTCAATTGCCGAGCGAATCGCCGGGGTGGAGGTGTGAGGGTGCACGCAAATGTCAGCAAGAGCGAGCAGCAAATGGCAGCAGAATCGGGCACGTGCTGACAGTTTGCGGTTGGGCGGTGGGGCAGCCAGAAGCCGCAGCACGCGGGCGGCCGGGTTGAGGGCGTAGCTCTCGCGTGGGGGGATTCCGACCGCGAGAGCCCGCTCGTCAGTCGTGAGACGGATCTCCCGAGGCACGGCCGTCCGGAGCCTCCAGCGCTTCAGGCACTCGAGACCGAGGAAGGAAGGTGCAGAGGCGTGGACAACCAGGGTCAGCGCGGCGCCGAGATGCTCGGCCATCAGCCCAAGCTCGACCCAGGGCCAGCCGTCAATGAGGTGGGCTCGGAAGACGAAGATCTCGCGGGGCCCTGCCGAGCGCAGTCGGCTTAGGCTCGGCGCCTGAACAAACAGGTCAACTGTGGAAGCGAGGAAGGATGCTGTAGTTCCATTCGCCATGGAAGGCATGAGGCTTGAGGTTGACGGCGGCGAACTCCGCATCCGACACCGTCCGCCCCTTCTCGTAGGCGTTGTCGTCGAGGGCGCTGCGGACGGTGAGACCCTCGGTGGTTGTGGTGGTGGCGATCAGGTCGATGATCACGTGGTAGCGGACCAGGGGCTTGCCGCGCCAGTTCTGGCTGATGAACGAGAAGAGCCGATGCTCGATCTTGTTCCACTTGCTGGTGCCGGGCGGCAAGTGGCAGACGGTGATGACCAGCCCGGTCTCGTCGGCCAGCTTCTGCGGCTCCACCTTCCAGAGCCGGACCCTATAGCCGTTGCTGCCGCCGCAGTCGGCGGTGATGAGCAGCTCGCGGGCGGTGGGGTACACCGCTGCGCCCATCGTCCGCCACCACCGGCGAAGGCTCTCCACCGCGAAAGCCGCGGTGTCGTGGTCGATGCCCACACTCACCCATCCGCTGTTCTGGCCGAGGTCGTACACCCCATAGGGGTTGACCCGACCCAGCTCGGGGATGAGGAAGTCGTGCACTCGCACTGCTTCGGGTTGGCCCTTCGGCCGCAGCTCCTTGCCGCCGTTCTTGAACGCCCCCACCAGTTCTTTCTTCTTGGTGTCGACGGAGATGACCGGCTCTCCAGCGGCTAGCTGGTCGGCGGCCTTGGCGTTGATGTACTCGAACTGGGCGTTGCGGTCGGGATGGCTGGTGCCCTCCAGCTGTTTGCGATTTGCCTGCAGGCTGTACCCCAGCTGATGGAGCAGGCGGCGCACCAAGCTGGCGCCCACCGGATGCCCCATCCTGGTCAGCTCGGCGGCCAACTTGGCGGTGCTCTTGCGGGTCCGGCGCAAGGGGGATTCGGGATCCCCTCGGCTCCCCGGTTCCACCAGCCGCTCGAGCTCGGCCAGCAGCGTGGGATCCTTGTCGACCGCCCGCTTGCGGCCCCCGCCCGGGCGCCGAATTCGCCCTTCCATGACCGGCGGCAACTCTCCAAGCTCCTGGATGCCCCGCGAAATGGCGCCGCGGGAGACCCCCGTGACACGCGAGACGGCCAGGACGCTTCCCGGCCCCAACGCCAAGGCCTCCGCCGCCACCATCAGGCGACGGGATCGCTCATCCAGGCGTGGCGACAAGGCCAGGAATCGCTGCCGAACCCCTGCCAGCGCCACCGCATCGACCATCAGACCCGAGCATACGGCCAAACGTCTGTGCGTGAGCTACTTGTTTAAGCGAGATCCCTTTAAGAGGGCTCAGTGAGTGGCCGCAGGGCCGTCTACGACGAGGGGTCGGCGCGGCCGAGCCTCGATGACCGCCCGCGCCGCGGCCCGGCCCTGGGCCATGGCTCCGACCACCGTTGACGGCCCGACGAGCGCGTCGCCGGCAACCCACACCCGATCAGCCTGGGGCTCCGGGGCGGCGGCGTAGCCGAGCTCCGCCTGCCGCTTCCAGAGTCGAGCCCACCAAGCGGCCCGGAAGCGTCCCTGAGCCTCCGGCCGGCGCCGCCGGAGGCGAGCCCACCACCCTCCATGGAGCGGCGAGCTGGCGACGGCGAGGCCCACCTCGCGCTGGAGGGCCTGGGTCCCCACCGCTCCCAGCGGCCCGGTGGGGATGCCGCTGGCGGTCCAGCGGCGGTCGGGGATGATCCGGCGGGGGCTGGTCGAGGGCAGCGGCAGCACGGCCACCTCCCGGGCCACGGCGGCGTCGACCCGGTAGCCGAGGGCGACGATGACCCGCTGCACCCGGAGAGCCTGTGCCGGCGCCTTGGTGACCTCCGGCCGCTTGGTGCCGTCGCGCTGGACGGTGGTCCGCAGCCAAGCGGTGCGCACGCCGTCGGCATCGCCCTCGAGGCGCTCCACCGTGGTGCTGAAGAGCACGTCGACGCCCTCGTCACGGGCCTCGGCCAGCTCGTCGGGGCGAACACGTCCGAAGCGTTCGTCCATCCACTCGACCGCGCTCGCGGCACCGCCGAGGCGGCGCACCGTGCGGGCCGCATCCATGGCAGTGTTGCCGCCACCCAGCACCAGGACGTGGATCCCGGGATGGATCTCGGGGAGCTGCTCGCCCGCCTCCAAGACCGGCTTGGCTCGGTTGAGGAACAGGGTGGCGTCCTCCACACCGGGAAGGTCGCTCCCGGGTATGGGGAGGGCGAGTGGCAGCGACGCCCCGTGGGCCAGGATCACGGCATCGTGGGCCTCGAGCAGGCGGTCGAGGCTCGTCTCCCGACCCAGCGCGCACCCCGTGCGCAGCTGGACACCGGCGTCGCGGAGCGCGTCGAGGTGCTGCCCCACCACCGCCTCCGGGAGGGTGAACGAGGGAATCCCCCAGCGCAGGACCCCGCCAGGCTCGCCGTCCTTCTCGAGGATCGTCACCCGCGCCGACGCCGAGAGGAGCTCCCAGGCCGCGGCGATGCCCGCTGGTCCCGATCCCACCACCGCGACGTCGAGGCCGCTGCCCTTCGCCGAGCTCCTCGCCACTGCGGGCGCCGGCCCGTGGTCAGCCACGAAACGCTCGAGGCGGCCGATCGACACCGCCTCACCACCGGCCAGCGACCACGAGCAAGCGCCTTCGCACTGCACGCTCTGGTCGCAGACCCGGCTGCAGATCCCGGAGAGGAAGCTCGCTCCCAGGAGCACGGCCTTGGCGGTGCCGAGGTCGCGGTCGCGGAGCGCACTGATGAAGCCGGGGATATCGATGTGGGCGGGACAGCCCTCCATGCAGGTGGGATCCGGGCACTGCAGGCAGCGATCGGCTTCGGCCAGCACCTCCGCCCAGCCCCGGAACCCGGCGCGGATCTCCTGGGTGCTGGCCAAGAGGGGGATGGGGCGCAGAGCCGGCGGCTCGCGGCGGGAGGCGACAATCCGTGGTCCGGTGACGGTGATGGCACTGTAGGGACAGACCCGCTCACACTGCCGGCAGCCGACGCAGAGCGAGTCGTCGGCGCTGGCGATCCAGCGCTCGGGTTCGATGCGCAGCGCATGGGTCGGGCAGCGAACGATGCACTCCTGACAGCCGGCGCAGCGCTCAGCGTTGACCCGGACGGTGGCGTGCGCCCTCTCGCTCCACAGCGACACCGGTGGGCTCGACGAAGAGATCGGCGTGACCGTCATGTGGCGGCTCCCATCAGGACGTAGAGGAAGGCGAGCCCCGCGCCGATGAGGGCCATCGAGGTCGCCGCGCTCACAGCCAGGGCGCGCGGATGGAGGGTCAGCCTGGCCAGGTCCCGGCGGGCGATTCGCCAGGCCGCGTACACCGCCCCGATGGTGCCCAGGCCGATGAGGGCGATCTGGCTGTCGATGATGCTCTGGGTCCCGAGCAGATGGATCTGGGCGATCTTCAGGTGAGCCGTGCCGAAGAGGTTCCAACCGAACCCGAACGGGTCGGAGATGGCGGCGATCAGCTTGGGGGAGCTCAGCCAGAACTTGGGGAGCTGGCGGGCCAGGAAGTCGACGCCCATGAGGGGGATCAGCCCGTAGGCAAGGGGGATGAACCAGGCACCGAAGCTTTGCGTCGGGGCGCGCCTGGCCACGGCTGCACCAAGGGACCGGGCCCTCTGGGTGAAGAGCGTCCGAAGCCCCCAGAAGATGGCGACGACCACGGCGCTGATGACGGCGATGAGGCCCAGGTAGTCCAGGGGATTGGGGTAGCCCGGGAAGTGCGTGAAGCTGTTGACGGCGCCGTCGAGGTTGGCGTAGAAGCCGAGTGCGTTGATCTGCTGGAAGACCACAAGACCGAATAGCACCACCACGGCGACGGCGATGTCGAAGCGGCGGCGCAGCGGCGCGAAGACGGAGGTGAGCGGTTTCTGGACGTAGATGCCGACGTTGTCGTAGGGGCAGTTCTTGACACACTCGGTGCAAAGCCCGCACATCAGGTTGGAGGTGGCGCTCCCCGGCCACTCGTACCAGGGGCAGGGGTAGCCGCGCTCGCTGCCGCGCATGCAATCCTTGGTCGGGCACTGCAGGCACTTCTCGCGATCACGGGTGCGCATCCCGGCCACCATGCCGGTGGCCCCCACCGACCCGATGAGGCAGGAGAGGGGACAGAGGTAGCGGCAGAAGGTGCGGCGGTCGAAGACCAGGAAGGTGGTGGTGGCGAAGGCGATGATGAAGAGCACCAGCCCGGCGGTGGCGATGGGCTGCCCCGGACCGGCGATGTTGAAGTACTCCTCCGCCCAGGTCAGGGCGACGAAGACGCCGAGCGACGGCAGCAACCCGTAGCGGCTCCACTTCTCGGGCCACTGCTTGTGCAGGCCGATCGAGATCGGGTGGCGGCGCCAGAAGCTGAGTCGCTGCACCCACTCCCCGGCGCCCCCGAAGGGACACATGAGGCACCAGGCGCGGCCCACCCCCACCATGAGCAGGAAGACCACGCAGAACCACACGAACCAGGTGATGACCGTGGAGAAGTTCTGGTCGGGGAGCGCCGCCCCCACCAAGCCGGTGAGGATGACGATCCAGAAGATGACTTGGTTGGGCAGGATGGCGGCGAACTGGAAACGGCGGCTCTTCACCGCCCTGGTGAGCGGCTCGCCGACGACCGGCAGGCGCAGCAGGTCGACGCGCTGGTCGGTCGGTGCGAAGTGCCGGACCATGCCCTCGCGCTGGGGCGCGGACAGGCGCCGCGCCGGAGACTCGCCGACGGTCTGCGTTTCCGGGCGGTCAGGGAGGGGCAGGGTGGCCATCGAACGGTTCTCCTTTGGCCCGCGTCGTGCCGGGTCCTCTGACCACGGAGCGGTCGGCTCTCCGGACCGGCGGTTAAGGCCACTATCGGGCGATGCCCACCCTTGGGACCAGTGCCAATGGGCCCAATTCCCATGTGCCGGAGGTCGAGGATCGGATGGGCTGGTGGACCCCACGCAGCCATCCCCGGTCCCCTGGCTGCGCTCTTCAGCAAGCCGAGCTCAGAGCCCCTGGCCTGCGCCGTCCAGGTAGCGGATGACGTCATCGGCACCGTAGTCATGACGGGTGGGGGAAAGGAGTGAGGGAAGCCGGACGAGGTCGTCGCCGCTGGTCACGATCGGCGGCTCCACAGTGCCGTCCTTCTGGACCTGCGAGAAGCCGGCGGTGGCCAGCAGCCCGTTGCAGAGGCAGCGCCGCTCGGCGACGTCCTCGGCGGTGCCGCCCTTGGCCAGGTAGGCGGCGACCGGTTGGGCCGCGCAGCGATAGACGAGGCGCCCGCCCTTTCCGGGCACCGGCTCGCGCAGGTAGCCCTTGTCGCACACCCGCTGACGCGCCGCATAGACCTCCGGGCGAGCCACGGTGCCCTCCAGCTGGACGACCTTGAAGGGAAAGCCGGTCGACGAAGATCGCGTGTCGGTGCGCACCCCGGCGCTGCCTCCCTGGGCGGCGGCCAGCACCCGCAGCCTGGGCCCCGGATGCCTCGTCTGGCCAGGAGGCGCGGTGCGACGGCACTGGCTGCGTGGGGCGCCACCTGAGCCGCCGGCGCGGTCAAAAGGCACGGAGCGCCGATCCCCTCACCGGGTAACGGTACCGCACGGCTCAGGCCACGAGGAGCCCTCATTCGCCAGCTTGGGAAGGGGGGGAGTGTTGCAGGTTACCGGCTCGTCTCGCGACCGTGCTCCTTGGGGCGTCACTGGACCGTATCGTGCTCGAGCTCACCGAGCATGCTGAGGTCAGCGACTACGAACGTCCGGCGACGAGCGAAGTGGAAGACACTGACGGGATGACCGGGGCGCCATGAAGCCAGATCTCGACAATCGACATAGCATCGACTCGCAACCGGGAAGGGAAGTGCGACAGCCTCGTTCCTTGGGTCCGCCGGCACACTTCATCACCTCTCTCCGTGGAGAGGCGTTGCCCGGGATGGCAGGGGCCAGGGAGCGACCGCCGAATGGGACAGAGCGGCGATCAACTCCTCGAGTGGGCCAAGGCTAGGTTGCTGCAGGCTTCGCAGACGGCGGGGGGGACCACTCCGACCCGCATCAGGATGTCAAAGACCCGGCAGCCGATGCAGAACGCGAAGACTGACTCCAGGGTTGCCGCGGTCCCGAGGATCGCAACCAGCACCAACCCCACGAGCTGGAGGCCGGCGACCAGCCAGAGTACGGTGGCGGCGACGCTCACCAGCGCGCCCACGCCCTGAGCGAAGCGCTTGGGCGGTCCGGCAACCGGCCTGTCATGGGGGGAGATGCGCGGGGCCACCACCCGGGTAGCGAGCTGCCCAGCGAATAACCTTCGTCGCTGGCCTCCCCTCGGGACGTCCGCACGCGATAGGTGCACGCGGCCTCCACACGGCCCTCGAGCTCGGAATGGTGGTAGACGTGACCGCGCACGGTCTGGCCGGCCCCGAAGAGCCCGCCAGTAGTGGTGACCTCCACATATGCCAGATGGAGCTTGCCCGGCATTCGAGTTGACAGCGGCAGCACCCCGCACATGGCATGTGATCCCGCGTCCACATGAAGGTGCTCAGCCAGATACATCATTCCGCCACACTCGGCATAGATGGGCGCTCCCGCCCCCGCGAGCTCCCGGATGCTCGCCTTCATCCCAACGTTGCCGGCCAGCTCATCGGCGTGCAACTCGGGATAGCCGCCGCCGAGATAGATCCCGTCGAGGTCAGCGGGGAGCGAGTTCTCGGATCGGGGAGAACTCGATCAGCTCCGCGCCTGACTCGGCGAGCAGGTCGAGGTTGTCCTCGTAATAGAAACAGAACGCCTCGTCTCGAGCGAGTCCGATCCGCACCGGGCGCGGCCGCGGCAGTGGCCGTGGCTCGGTCACCCGCCGGGCAACTCTCGATTCCGCCAGCAGCTGGTCCACGTCGATATGGGCTTCGATCAGGTCGGCCGCTCGGTCGATGTAGCAGCACCTTCTCTGGCACCGTCCGGTTCGATGGTAGCGCCATCCTTCGGCCGGACGGGAACCTCATCGGGAGCGCGAGAGAGACATTGAACGGGACGGTGGCGGACCGCAGCGGCACGGTGGTCTGCCTCGCAGTGGTCAAAATCGCTCGCACAGGGTCGATCTCCGGTAGCTTCACGGTGCTCTCGGGGACGGGAGGCCTGGCGGGTGTTCATGGTTCGGGGACGTTCGAGGGTTCTTCCGTCACCCCAACTTCAGCCGTGGGCACCTACGCCGGTCGCTTCGTTTTCGTCCCGTAGTGGTTGAGCTGGGGCGCCGCTGATCTTGCGACGCCCCGCTCTCAACCCAAGAGCCGCACGATGCAGTCACGCCTTCGCGCCTTCCCCGCTATCCTTGCCACCCTCCAGGCGATGACTATGCCGACTCGGGGATTATGCCGAGCCAATGGCTGAGCGGCGACCAGAATGTCACCACTTGCGGCCACAAGGATGTGCGCTCACACCCCCACACAACTCTGCCGAGCTAACCAGTCTTGAGCCTTGGTATTACAATCAATCACGTAGCGTGATACACTGACGGGCATGAGAAGTCTCCGCCTCGATCCCGATGCCGATGCCAAGGTGCGTCGTGCGGCCGCCATCAGGGGCGTCTCCGTCTCCGAGTTCATCCGCCGAGCCGCCGTGGAAGATGCCGAGGCGACGCTCGCCATCCGCCCCAGCCAGCGGTTCACGGACGTCGCCGGGACCATCCGCGGCGGTGGTGGCCGGGCGCGGCGCACGGGCAAGGCATTCGCGGACGCTCTTGTCCGCGACCGCGCTGGGGGATGACGCTCACCGACGCCGGACCGCTGATCGCGATCATCGATGCTGACGAACCCGACCACGAGGCGTGCATCGAGGCTCTCGACCAGCTCACGCTTCCATTGGTGACGGCGTGGCCAGCATTCACCGAGGCCATGTACCTTCTCGCCAGGGCCGGCGGCGCCCAGGGGCAGCACGCGCTCTGGAGGTTGATCCAGTCGGACCGCCTCGTTCTCACCGACCTGTCAGCCGCTGTTATCGATCGAAGTGCACGGCTGATGGATCAATATGCGGACCGACCCATGGACCTGGCGGACGCGACCCTGGTCGCGCTCGCCGAGGAGCGAGGCGACCGCCGGATCTTCACCCTGGATGCCGACTTTCGGATCTACCGGTGGCAGGGGCGGCAACACTTCGAACTGATCCCGGCGCGCTGAGCGGCGCGACGACGGCCCTGCCTGGCCACGACGCCGACCCTTGTCGGTGACCGCCCGTAACCCTTCGTCGCATGCCGGTCGCAATCGGGACTGCAGTTGAACGCCTCGTAGGAGGCGTCGCAGCGCTCACTCGCACCGTCTCGATCCTAACCTGTCGCTACGGCGCGTCTTCGCTTCGCCGAACAGCTCGATACGGGGATCACCCTGGACGCCTCCACGCTGCATCGCCGTCTTCAGCTCTGGATTGGCGAGGAAGCTCTCCGCCTGGGCCATCGTCGAGAAGGTATGTAGCACAAGGACACTGTTGGGGCCGCCCTTGGCCCGGTAAACGCTGATGAGGCTCGCACGTCGCCCGGTAAGGGACGCTGAGCACATTGGCGAGGTTGTGCTCTTTCAGTCAGAGGCTGCATCCCCCGGCGGCGGATTGCCGCGCCGGGGAGTCATCTCCGGCTGATGTCAGACCTGCCCACTTTCTTCAGCAAGCCAACTGGATTTCAATGTTGCAGCCTCAGGCGCCGAGAGGCCTCTGGATCCGAGCGCCAAGGGTTTCAACGAGTGTGCGCCGCCCGAGGAGAGCGCGCGTTTCGCACCGCTTGTATCTGCGTGACGAGCCGAGTAGCCTGGGCCACTGGTCAGCTGAGATACCCTCAGCGCCCCAGTACAGGAGGGCAACTGAATGCGTGCCTATGACCTCACTATCGCCGCGCCGCACACGAAGGGCAGTCTTGCCAATCTCGCCGAGGAGATGGGTCGCGAGAAGATCAACATCGAGGGGTTGTGCGCCGTTGAGCACAATGGGAGCGGCATCCTCCACCTCCTGACCACGGACAGGGCCGCGGCCACCGGCGCCATCACCAAAGCCGGCTACCGCGTCACCCGCGAGACCGAGGTCATTGTCGAGCGCGTCGAGGACCGTCCCGGCATCCTTGGAAAGGTTACCCGCCGCATCGCTGACGCCGGCATCAACCTGACGACGGTATACCTTGCTACCGACACCCGTCTCGTGCTCGGATGCGAGAACGTTTCAGCTCTGGAAGCAGCCTGGAAGGAAGTCGCCGCGGGCGCATCTCGCTAGAAACCGCTTGGGATTGGGCGGCCTTCGGGCCGCCCGATCGCTCTGGCATTTTCCAAACCTTCGGCTCCCCAAGGTCGTGCTGCATCGCCTTGGCCGAGAGCCCGGTGCCAGATGACACCTCACCCGACTCATCGCGAAGCGGGCGCAGAGTTCCGGTGGCTACCTCGCGATCAGTTGGTCAGGTCACGTGGTGCCGACGGAGGATCACCTGATCGGTCGTCATGCGCTCTGGCAAAGCCCGACTCCCTGATTCCAGACGAGCCATGTGTCTCCGGCACGCCACCCACAACCTCGACGCGCCGGCAGGAGGGTGAGCAGAAAGCCCTCAGTGGGTCGGCTACCGAGTTGCGCATCCCCGGAGTTCCCCAAGAGGGAGAATTTGAGGGTGGGTGACACGCGAAGAGCGAGCATGCCTATAGCGATCGCAAGTATATGCGGCCTCGCCGCTGCCGCCCTCTCGGCCTGCTCGCCAAACCATACACGGCCGGCCCCCACACCGCCGCCCACGCCCGCGCCACTCCTGGTGCAGATCGAGAACCTCGACGCCGCCCGCCCCCAGTCCGGGCTCAGCACCGCCTCGATCGTCTACGAGTACAACACCGAGGGTCAGATCAGCCGCTTCACCGGCATCTGGTTCACACCTCCTCCCCGCTCCTACCGGGTGGGACCGGTGCGCAGCGCCCGCCTCGTGAGCCTCCGCCTGGATCGCATCTATGGCGGCGTTCTCCTCTACTCGGGGGCGAGCAACTACACCCAGGCGCAGCTCGGGCGAAGCGACCTGCGCTGGTACAACCCGGACAACGCCGGCTCCACCCTGTACCGGATCGATTCCCGATCCTCCCCGCACAACCTCTACAGCGATGGCGGGAAGCTGGCGAGCTTCGAGCAGCAGGCCCGAATGGGCACCGTGGGCTACCGGCTCTGGCAGCGAACCGAGATCGGCAATCTGCCCTCGGGAGGCGCCGCGGTGACCCGCTTCCAGGTGCCGGTCACCACCGCGGAGCGGCCGATCTTCACCTACGACCCGAACCATGATGCCTACACTCGGGATGAGCCGACGACGGGGACGCTCGACGACGCCGACACCGGCCAGCCGTGGTCGGTGCCCAACGTCGTTGTCCTGCAGGTCCCGGTGCTGACCGTCCCCCAGGACAACGAGAACGCTGCCAACTACCCCTGGGTCGACGGGCTCGATTTCAACATCTCGGGAAGCGGAGCGGGGCAGCTCGCCGTCGGGGGCAAGCTGTACAGCATCGACTGGACGCAGGGAGCGGCCGGACCGCCCCGGTTGAGTCTCTCTGATGGAGCGGCGGCGCCGCTCCTGCCCGGCCAGGTGCTCATCGAGCTGGTGAGCCCGGGAAACACCGTCACTCCTCGATGATGAGTGACACGGTGGAGCTGTTCCTGATCGGTCACGGAACCCTCCCCGCGGAGCGCTTCGTGGCGCTGCTCCGCGGACCCGCCATCACCCACCTGGTCGATATTCGGACCGCGCCGGGAAGCCGCCGCGCACCGCACTTCTCACGCACCGCCATGGAGCGCTGGCTGCCCGACGCCGGAATCAGCTATCGCTGGGAGCCTCGCCTCGGCGGATGGCGGCGTCCCCTTGCCGACAGTCCCAATGCCGGGCTGCGTCACCCTTCCTTCCGCGGCTACGCCGACCATATGGGAAGCGACGACTTCCGAGCCGCTCTCACCGCGCTGCTCGCCGAGGCCGCCGAGACCCGCACCGCGGCGATGTGCTCGGAAGCGTTGTGGTGGCGCTGTCATCGGAGGTTGCTGGCCGACGCGGCGGTCCTCCTCGGCGGGGCCACCGTCTGCCATATCGGCCATGACGGCACGACCAGCCTGCACCGACCGGCGGCCGAGGCCGCGGTCACCGAGGGCCGGCTCGTCTACCCCGCCTCGGTCCAGCTGCGGCTCGGGGAGGCTCCGCCGGGCTGAAGGGCACGGGATGGCGCTGAGCCGTTTGAGCCACGCCGTTTGCGTCGGTCGTTCAGACCGTCCGGGTGTCCAGCCGGTGGAGCAGCGCATCGGCTCCCAGGGTGTTGATGATTCGATCCACCGTGAGACCGCATTCGGCCGCGCGGTCGCAGCCGTTCATCTGCCAGTCCAGCTGACCGGGAGCGTGGGCGTCGGTATCGATGGCGAACATGCACCCCAGCTCGAGCGCCAGCCGCAGCAGCCTGCGGGGCGGGTCCAGACGCTCCGGGCGGCAGTTGACCTCCACGGCAACGCCGTGCCCTCGGCAGCTGCTGAATACGGCCTCGGCGTCGAACTGCGACTCCGGCCGCCCGCGCCCCACCACGATCCGCCCGGTGCAGTGGCCGAGCACGTCCATGTGCGGGTTGCGGATGGCAGCGAGCAGGCGTGGCGTCATCTCATTCGCCGGCATGCGCAGCTTGGAGTGGACGCTTGCCACCACAACGTCGAGCTGCGCCAACAGCTCCGGCTCCTGGTCGAGCGTGCCATCCTCGTTGATGTCGACCTCGATGCCGGTCAAGATGCGAAACGGCGCCAGCTCAGCGTTCAGACGGGCGACGACACCGAGCTGCTCGCGCAATCGCTCGGGGCTCAACCCGCGGGCGACGGTCAGATGCGGAGAGTGGTCGGTGAGTGCCATCCACGCATGGCCGAGCTCGAGCGCGCTGCGAGCCATCTCGCCAATGGGGCTCCCACCGTCCGACCAGTCCGAATGAGCGTGACAGTCACCGCGCAGCGCCATACGGAGGGCCATCGCCTCTGGGCTGACGCGCTCTGCCTCGGCGGCCTCCAGCCGGCACAGGTAGGCCGGCACTCCACCGCTCTCCGCCTCGGCGATGACCCGCGCGATGGTCGGGCCGATGCCGGCAACCCTTTGCAACGTGCCGGCCGTGATCCGCTCTGCCAACTCGTCGGCGGGCATGGCCGCCACAGCCTGAGCTGCGCGGCGGAAAGCACGGGCTCGGAAACCCGGCTCAAGAGCTCGCTCGAGCAGAAAGGCGATCCTTTCGAGAGCCCGCTGGGCAGGCGTGGCCATGATTCGACTGAGCTCAGTTCCCGAGATCCGCCGGCGAACACCAGTATACGGAGTGCGGGCAGACGGAGATGGCGCCGCAGACCAGCCGTGGGCGCCATCCATTAGACTGGTGGATAAGGCGATGAGGCCCGCCTGAATGCCGCCGGGCTGATGGCTTCTACCGAGCTACCACGAAGCCATGACCCGAGCAGCAGCGCCGTTCAGCATCCTCTTCCCCGACCCGGAGCCAGGGCCCTTGCCGGCCGCTCACGCCTGGCCGGAGCACCTCGCCGACCTCAACCTCGACCAGGTCTTCGAGATCATCACCGCCAGCCGGCGCGAGTACGACCTGGGGGCCTTCCTGCAGTTCCCCCTCCCTGACGAGAGGTCCGTCGCCTACCGCCAAGCGGTGTTCCGCGACCTCGAGTTGGGTGTTTCCGGACCGCTGGAGGACTTCGCAGGACGGATGCGGCGCATGCGCAGCCATCTCTCGGCCGCGAAACAGCGCCGCCATCACTATGAGAAGGCGGCATGGTTCCTCCATGCCGGCCAGATCTACTGCGAAGCCGTCGCCTCCCTATCCGACGCGCTGGTACGGGCTCGCCCCCGGTCTGATGGTCTGCGCCGCTGGCAGGAATATCTCGACGGCTACGTGCAGTCGGAGAGATTTCGCCAGGTGCGTATCGATACAGAGCGCATCGCCCAGGAGTTGGACGGCATCCGCTACTGCGTGCGCGTCCATGGCGGGCAGGTCATGGTCAGCGATTATCAGGGCGAGCGGGACTACAGCGCCGAGGTCCTCGCCTCCTTCCAGAAGTTCCGGGTCGGGGACGTCAAGAGCCGCCTCGTCAAGTTCCGCCACGACTTCCAGAACCACGTCCAGCAGCTGATCGTCGACCGCGTCGCCCTCCTCCATCCGGAGCTCTTCGAGACCCTGCTCGGGTACCACAGGACGAACGCAGAGCTCGTCGATCCCGTGATCTCCCGCTTCGATCGAGAGGCCCAGCTCTACCTGGGCTATCTGAGCTTCATCGCGCCCCTGAAGGAGGCCGGCCTCCACTTCTTCTACCCAGAGGTGTCCTCTCAGTCCAGAGAGGTGCGCGCCGCTGACGCATTCGACCTGGCCCTCGCCCGGAAGCTCGTGGGCGACGGGCGCTCCGTCGTCGTCAACGACGTGGAGCTCCAGGGCGGGGAGCGCATCGCGGTGATCTCCGGCCCCAACCAGGGTGGCAAGACGACCTTTGCCCGCACCTTTGGGCAGCTCCATTACCTCGCGGCGCTCGGCTTCCCGGTTCCAGGAACGGGCGGCCGCATTTTCCTGAGCGACCGCGTCCTCACACATTTCGCGCGGCAGGAGCAGGTCGAGGACCTCCACAGCGGGCTCGAGGATGAGCTCCTCCGGGTCCGGGAGATGCTCGATCAGGCCACCTCGCGCAGCGTGGTCGTCATGAACGAGAGCTTCGCCTCGACGACATCGGATGATCAGCTCTACCTGGGTCGCGAGATCATCGAAAGGCTCATCGAGGCCGACGTCCTGGCGGTGTACGTCACCTTCATCGACGAGCTCTCCCGCATGGGACCGAGCGTTGTGAGCATGATGAGCACGGTCCGCCCCAACAACCCCGCCGAGCGGACCTTCAAGGTGGTCCGCAAGCCCGCCGATGGGCGCGCCTACGCCATGGTGATCGCTGAAGCCCACGGGCTCACCTACGACCTGGTCACCGGGCGGATGCAGCCATGAAGGTGCTCCTCATGCACACGGACCGCGACTTCGACTGGAAGTCACCGCCGCCCTCCCAGGCGGACGATCTCGTCCAGGACCTTGGGCTCGACGCTCTGCTCAGAGCCATGGCGCGGGGGGACGATCTTCTCCGCCAGGTTGCGCAGACCGCGCTGCTCCACGGTCTCGAGGACTGCGACGCCCTCCTCTACCGGCAGCAGGCGCTGGACGACGCCATCGAGCATCCGGAGGTGGTGCGCGGCCTCCACGACCTCGCCCTCGGGACCCTTCAGGAAGAGAGGAAGATCTGGAGCTGGTTTGGCCATACCCCGGAGCTGAACCTCCGCCACGCCGTCGACGTCATGGAGCTCCTGGTGCGCAAGCTCAGGATGCTCCGCCAGACGGCGGGGGCGAATGTCGATCGGTTTCGCTCTCCGGCCTTCCACCGCCTCTTCGCAATGCTCATCGAGGAGCTTGGTGACGGGTATTTCTCGGAGATCGAGGGGCATCTCGAGCGCCTCCGGTTCCGCCGGGGCGTCCTGGTCAGCGCTGGGCTGGGCAGCGGAACCGCCGGTGTCGCATACGTGCTGCGGCGGGATTCCGTGGAGAGGCGCGGCTGGCTCGACCGCCTATGGGATCGCGGCGACGCGCGGCTTCGGTTCGAGATCCATCCCCGTGACGACGCTGGCCACCACGCGCTCACCGAGCTTCGCGCGCGCGGCATCAACTTGATCGCCGATGCTCTCTCCCAATCGAGCGACCACGTCCTCGGCTTCTTCACCCAGCTCCGGGTCGAGCTCGCTTTCTACGTCGGATGCCTCAACCTGCGCAAGGAGCTCGATAGCCTGGGCCTTCCCACCACCATGCCCATCCCGCAGCCGGCCAACCGGTGCGCCCTCGAGGCTTCGGGGCTGTACGACGCGGTTCTCGCCCTGGCCATGCGGAGCGAGGTCGTAGCCAACGACCTGGCCGCCGCCGGCAGATCTCTGGTCCTCGTCACCGGCGCCAACCGGGGCGGCAAATCGACCTTCCTGCGCAGTGTTGGGCTCGCTCAGCTGATGATGCAAGCCGGGATGTTCGCTCCCGCAACAGCGTATTCATCAAGCGTCGCGAGTGGTGTCTTCACCCACTTCATGCGCGAGGAGGACGAGACCATGACGCGGGGAAAGCTCGACGAGGAGCTCGACCGCATGAGCAGGATCGTCGACCTCATCCAGCCCGGCAGCCTGCTCCTCTGTAACGAATCCTTTGCCTCGACCAACGAACCGGAGGGCGCCGAGATCGGTGAGCAGGTCTTCCGGGCGCTCACCGACAGCGGCGTCCGGGTGCTCCTGGTGACGCACCTCTACGAGCTCGCTCACCGCTTCGGCAAGGAGACGGCGGACGGAGCGCTCTCGCTGAGGGCGGAGCGGCTTCCCGACGGCACCCGGACATTCAAGATCCGAGAAGGGTCGGCCCTGCCCACGAGCTTCGGCCGGGACGTCTACGAGGAGGTCTTCGGCGGAGCCCGCTCTGCCCCGCCCGGGAGCGGCGGACATGGAGGCGCCTAGCCCGCCGATGGCCATCCGCACCGAGGGCAATCTGCTCAGTGCGCTGCGAGCCCTTTCCGGCCTCGAGCTCCTCTCTGACGAACAGCGTCGTCTCGCCGCCGAGGCGGCCGAGAAGCTCGCCGGCGAGGTCGTCTACATCGCCGTCATCGGGGAGTTCAAACGTGGGAAGAGCAGTCTGATCAATGCACTGCTCGGAGACGCCATCCTCCCCACCGGGGTCACGCCCGTCACCGCCGCGCCGGCGCTGGTGCGCTCCGGGGAGACGGTTCGCGTGACGGTGCAGATGCTGGATGGCACCGAGATGCCGATTCCCATCGTCGAGCTCGCCGACTACATGACCGAGCAGAGGAACCCCGGTAACCGCAGGGGGGTTCGCGAGGTATGCGTGGAGCATCCATCCCGGCTCCTCTCCCCCGGGCTCGTCCTGGCCGACACGCCGGGCACGGGGAGCGTCCACGCCCACAACACGGAGATGACCGCAGCGTTCCTTCCCAGGGTGGACGTGGCCCTTCTGGTGCTGACCGTCGAGGCTCCGCTCTCCGGCGCCGAAGCCGACCTGCTCACGGCGGTGGGTGGCAGCGTGGCACGCGCCGCGATCTGTCTCAACAAGGTGGACCTTCTCAGCGAGGCGGAGCTCTCGGAAGCGATCGACTTCGTCCGCACTCGCGTCACGAGGCTCACGGGTGACGCCGCCACCCCCATCTTTCCGGTGTCCGCGCGCCGAGCCGCCAGCGGGAACGACGGTGAGCTGGCCGCCATCCGCCGCTTCCTCACGGAGATTGCCGAGCGGGAGCGAGAAGCGGTGATGGGCGCCCGCGCCCGCACTGTCGCACAGGAGTTGCTCACGGTTGCCTCCTCCGCGCTGGCGCTGGAGCGCGCCGCCGCGGCACGGCCGGCTGAGCAGGCCCGAGCGGCGCGGGCCGCTTTCGAAGAGGCGCGTCATGAGCTCGAGCGCGACGCCGGGGAAGCGGTGACGCTCCTCCTCGCCGCCTGTCGGCGGACGCTCACCGATGTCATCGAGCCCCACGCCGACCGGCTGCGTCGCGAGCTTCCCGCGACGCTTCTCGCCAGTCCCGAGGAGGGGTGGCAGGAGCAGAGCCGGAGTGCGGCCGCCGCCTGGACCGCGGCCCTCGAAGCCGAGCTCTCAGCGGTCGTGGAGGCCGCGCTGCACCGTCACGGCGAACGGCTGCAGGAGCGGGTGGTGCGATTTGTTCACAGGGCGGGAGAGGCCTTCGATGTCGACCTCCCGGTTCCTCCCGATGTGCGCCGCGAGCTGCGCATCCCCAAGATCCGCATCGAAAACGGCGAGGAGCCCGGCGCCCTCGCCATGGGCGTGCTCCAGATGCGCCGCCATCTCCCCGGCCCGCTTGGCCATCGCTGGCGCGAGCGGGCGCGGCAGGAGGAGGCGGCTCGGGAGGCTGATCGCTTGGCGGGTCGCCTCCGCCATGCGGCTCAGCAGGCTGTCGACCGGGCGGCGCGCAGCTGGGCACGTGATGTCGAGAGCGGGTGGCGGTCCCTCAGCGACTCGTTCGCCGCCGCGGTCGCACGCGCGGAAGGCGCCGCCGGCGGGGCCGCCGAGCACGCCGCCCTTCGCGACATGTCCGGGCGCCTCGACGCCATCCTTCTCACGCTGCGGGAGGCCTGATCGCGAAGTGCCCACCACCCGGCTCCCTCGCTGCCGCTATTCGGCGTAGGCGGCCATCTGAGCCTTCCGGATGGCAGGCGTCTGTCCGAAGACGAGGAGGAAGACGGCTTCGCGGGCCAGGCGCTGGGCATGCTCTTCGAGGAGGATGGAGCGCCCACCCCCAGCCGTGACCAGGGCGGCGGCAGCCTCCAGCGCCATCCGGGAGGCCTGGGCCCGAGCCGCCGGCATCTCGTCCACCGAAGCCTGGTCCAGGGCCTCACGGCAGCGGATGATCTCGCCGTCGAGGCGGCTGACCCCAACGAGGGTGGCGCAGCGGCTGGCGAGACCGAGGGCGAGAGAACCGTTGATCCGGAGCGACGAGCGGTCCCGCTCCCGCCACACGTCGTGTGGCTCCCTCGCCGTCAGCCGGGCACCGGGGACGGGATGGGCCAGGAAGCGCAAGGTCACGGTGGAGCTGGCATGCACCGCTGCCAGGCGGAGACGCTCCACCACGAGCGTCGGCCCGGGTACCGCGTCCACCAATAGCCAGGCCACCTCCCCCTCCTCGGTGCGGGCGCCAACGTGAACGGCATCGATCCTTCCCCACCCGGTCACCCAGGTGGCGACGCCGTCGAGAGCCCACCCGCCGCTGGCTGGCCGGGCGAGGAGCATCGGCGGCCCCGGCCGGCGCAGGCCGGAGAAGGCGACGCCGGCCCGCTTCACCCCGCGGCAGAGCGATCCGAGCCACTCCCGGCGCAGGTCGTCCGGCCCCTCCGCCACCGCGCGCACCGCTCCATGGTGCTGCATCCAGACGAAGGTCGTGGTCAGGCAGCCGCCGGCCAGCGTCTCGATGATGCGCAGCGCGCTCGGCCAGTCGACCCCCATGCCCCCGGTGTCGACGGGGCCGGCGAGGCCGTAGAGGCCCGCCTCGGCCAGGCGATCGAGCCGATCCATGGGCACGATCTCCGCGCGGTCGACTTCGAGGGCTCCCGGGAAGAGAACGTCATCGCTCAAGCTGCGGGCAACGTCCAGGGGATCGCTGGGCATGGTCAGCTGAGCAGCTCGCGGGCAATCTCCTCCCAGACCTCGACCGAGAGGCCGAGCGATTCCTGGTCGACCCTCTCATCGGAGGCGTGGAACATCGCCTGCCACTGGGCCAGGGACATCCGCTCGCTGTAGAGGCCAAAGCCATAAGCGGGGATTCCCAGGCTGCGGAAGAAGCGGGCGTCGGTCCCGCCACTCGCCAGCATCGGCAGCAGTGTCGTTCCCGGCCGGAGGTGGCCGGCGGCCCGCTCCATGGCCCTCCACAGCGGCGTATCGAGCGCCGTGCTCGAGGCCTCGTCGCGCTGGATCCACTCCAGTTCCACCTCTCCGCGCAGGTCGCCGAGGGCCTCCTCGAGGAGACCGTCGACGTCGGCTGCCCGCTGGCCGGGGAGGGTGCGCATGTCGACCTCCAGGGAGACGGCGTCGGGGATGATGTTGGTCTTGGTCCCGCCGCGGGCCACGGTGGGGGCCACCGTGAGGTGCGTTGCGGCATGCGCCGTGCGGGCCAGCTCCAGAGGGAGCTCGTCGATCGCCGCCCAGAGCAGCTCAGGGTCGACGAGCGCCGCGCTCAGGTCATCGTCCAGCCCGAGCAGGGCGACCGTCTCCCGCCACCTTGCGGTGACGAGCGGGCGAGGACGGTGGAGGGCGAGGCGGCGCACCACCTCGGCGGCCTTGACCAACGCGTTGTCGGTGCGCAGCGGACGGGAGCCGTGGCCGGCCGTGCCCCGGACGGTGAGGCGCAGCCAGTGGGCTCCCTTCTCCCCGACGTAGCTGACGAGGCGGGTGCCCCCCGGGGTCGACAGGGAAACCCCGCCGGATTCCGTGAGCACGTAGTCGGCAGCGACGGCCTCGCGCGCGTTCTCCACGAGCCACCGTGCGCCGAGCCCGCCACCCGCCTCCTCGTCGGCGACCGCCAGAAATGCCAGGGTGCCCCGCGGGCGCCACCCGGAGGTGGCCAGACGCCTCGTCGCCACCGCCATGGAGGCGGTGAGGTTGAGCATGTCGATGGCCCCGCGGCCCCACACCCAGCCATCGATGAGCTCGCCTCCGAAGGGGTCGTGCGTCCAGGTGTCGGGATTGGCGGGAACGACGTCCGTGTGCCCCATGAGAAGGAGCGTCGGCGCGCTTGGATCACTGCCCTCCAGACGGGCCACCAGCGACTGCCGTCCGGGGTGAGGCTCATAGGTGACGGTGGGAAGCCCGGCACCAGACAGGAGGTCGCGAAGGACGGCGGCGTTGCGCTCCTCGTGGCCGGAGTCCGGGCTGCCGTCGTTGACACAGCGGTTGCGGATCAGCACCTGGAGGAGCCCCGTGACCTCAAGGGTGGCGTCGGAAGTGGCGGGCATCGGCGGCTGATCCTGGCACAGAGCACACCCCGGGCGAAAGCTGGTTGGCGAAGAGTGTCCCCTCCGCTCCGGCTATGCCACCCCCGGCGTGCGCGGCATCAACCGTCCGGGGAGGTTCACCCCGGCAGGGGTCAGCCGAGCTCCGTCGTCCGGGGTCGAGAGGCCTCCCTGGCCCGCCGCAAGGGAGCCGTCGAGCTCATCGCAGAGGGCATCGACGACATCCTGGAGGCTGCCGCCCGCCGCGACCACGGCTCGCTGGCGCTGGTAGCTCGCGCCCCGCTCGAGGGTGCCGAGAACGGCGTTCAGCTCGGCCTCGCAGCCGAGGCGGCGGGCCACCGGCATCAGCTCGTGGACCGTCTCCTCGATGGCGGCGCGGAGGGGGTGCTCACTGCCACGGTCGTCGACGATGATCTCCGCGTCCAGGCCGTAGCGCGCCGCCCGCCACTTGTTCTCCCGGACGATCCACGCCGCGGGACGGGGCAGGGTGTAGCCGCGATCGAGGAGGGTGTTGAAACGGTCGACGAGACACTGCACCATCGCCGCCGCAGAGCAGATCTCCTCCAGAGTCGGCATGCCGTCGCAGATCCTCGTCTCCACCGTCCCGAACCCCGGATGGGGGCGGATGTCCCACCACACCTCGCGGACCGAGGTGATGGTCTCCGCCGCGATGAGCGTCTCCATGAAACCCTCGAAGCCCCGCCAGTCGGGGAGCATGTGGGGGAGACCGGCGGTGGGCAGCACCTCGAAGATCTTGCTGCGGCTGGAGGCGAGGCCGGTGTCCCGCCCCATCCAGAAGGGGCTGCTCGCGCTCAGCGCCAGCAGATGAGGGATGTAGGTGCAGAGCGCGTTGAGGGTAGCGATCGCCTTCTCGCCGCTGCGCACCCCGACATGGACATGGATGCCGAAGATGGCGAGCTGCCGCGCCGGCCACTGCATCCGCTCAGCGAGGCGCTGATAGCGGGGATCGTCGGAGATCTGCTGGGTGCTCCAGTCGGTGAAGGGATGCGTGCCCGCGCACATCATGCGCAGGCCGCGCTCCGCGGCCCGCTGGCGCACCTCGCCGATCCCGGTCGCCAGATCGCGCCGAGCCTCGGCCACGGTGGCGCAGACGCCAGTGATCACCTCGACGGTGGACTGGAGGAACTCGCCCTTGGCCTGGGGGTGGATGCCGCCAGGGTGCCCCCTGCCCATCTCGGTGAGGATCTCGTGGGCGCCACTCACCATCTCCCGGCTGCGCGGGTCGATGAGAACCAGCTCCACCTCGATCCCCAGGCTGGAACGGTCGGACGCCATGAAGGTGATGCTCATGATCCTGCTCCCGAGCCGGCGGCCAGCGCCGGGGCTGCTGCGGCCACCGGCTCCTGCTCGGCGCACCACTGGGCGATGAGCCCACGAAAGTGGGCGATGAACTGCTCGTGCTCGTGGGCAGGGAATGTCTGGCGCACCGTGTCGACGAGGATGCGGTCCAGCTCCGGGCCGCGAAAGTAATCGACGGTCACCTCATCGAGATGCCCGAGGTGGCGGGCGCAGAAGCTCTGATAGCGGTCGAGCTCAAAGTAGCGATCGGCGAGGCGGCGGTACTCGGCCAGACGCTGGGCGTGGTCGAGCCTCGGCCGGTCGGCGACGGCGAGGTAGTGGGCGATGTCCTGGTCGATGCGCATGCGCCGGCCGGTCACGAGGCAGAACGTGCTCCACCTGAGCAGCGCCCCGATCGCCCAGGGGAAGTAGTAGTGGAGGCTGGTGATCGCCAGATCGGGCGAGGCGTTCGCATAGTCGATGGGGTGGACGTGCCCATCCCGTACCAGCACCTCGCAGGAGTTGAGCTCCCAGCGAAAAAACGCGTTGACGAGACGGGAGATGCTGACCACCTCACCGCCCACGGCGGGGGTGAGGAAATCGTGGCTCACGCTGTAGCGGTCGTGCATCGGCCGGCTCGGGTCGTAGCGCATCACCATGGTCTCGGCCCCCACCGACAGGCTGCGCACGAAGACATCGAAGCCCTCGACGCTGGCCTGCAGATGCATGAGCCGCTTGCCGGATTCGTCGTAGGCCCGGTGGAGGTCGGACGGACCGGAGACACGCGTCACCCCCACCCACGCCCCGCCGTCGAAGGGCTTCATGTAGAGGGGATACCCGACCCGAGCCGCCACCTCCTCGAGGTCAAAGAACCTCATGTAGCGCGCCGCCATGCCGCTGAAACGTGGGTTGTCGACGGGTGGCTCCTTGTGGGGCAGCATCCAGGTCTCGGGCACCTCGAGGCCGAGCCGGATCATGGCGCAGTAGGCCGAGTGCTTCTCCATCGCCTGGAAGGTGAAGGGGTTGTTGAGCAGGTAGACCCCGTCCATCAGCGCGATCTTCTTGAGCCACTCGCGGGGGAGGTCGTACCACCAGCCGAGCCGGTCGATCACCAGCGCATAGCGCGGCTTGGCGCGCAGGTCGAAGGGCTCGATGGTGATCCGTTCCGTGGCCAGCTCGTGGGTCTCGCCACGATGTCGGACGCGCAGGCCCGCCTTGCGCACCAGTCCCTCGAAGGCGCGCGGCCAGTCCTCCTCGACGCCGAGAAGCAGACCGATGAGATGCCGGGTGGGCATGTGACGGTGCCCTCAGCCGCGCCCGGGATCGGTCAGAGCCACCTCTCGCGCAGGAAGCGGAGGAGGTGTGGATCGAAGGTGTCGCGCCAGGAGGTCCAATTGTGGGCGTCCCTGTTCTCGATCAGCTGCACCGGATAGCCCTGAGCCGCCAGAGCGTCCCGGACCCGTCGGTTCCCGAAAAGGTTCTCCTCCACGCTGCCGCAGGTCAAGAGGGTGGGAACGGGAGGCGAGCTCCCAGGTAGCGCGCTGAGCAGGGAGTCGACAAAGGCGACGACCCGCGGGTAGCCGCGCATCCAGCCCTCATGGTCGTCGTGGGGACGCCGGAAGAAGCTCGCGGACTGGAGGAAGAGGCCGGCACAGAGCTGGCCATGGAGCCGGTGGGCCTGCAGCATGGCCACCCCCCCGAGGCTCGCTCCCATGGCGATGCGGCTCCCCGGCGTCACGCCGATCACCCGCTCGACGGCGGGGACGACCTCGGCCGCCAGCGCCTCGGCGTAGTCGGGGTTGGCCGAGTACTGGTCGTCGCGCCGGGTCGGTTGGAGAAGGGCGGCGCGGTGCGGTGGGAGGGTGCCTCGGTCCACGGCCGCGGCGAGGCAGCGGAGGAGCCCGGCGTAGCGGGCATACTCGGGCCCGTCGTTGACGAGGAGCAGGGGGAGCCTCGCCTCAGCGGGGGCCGCCCCCAGGCTGCTCCAGAGCTGGACGGGGAGCGTCTCACCCAGGCGGCGGCTGCTCACCCGGAGGGTGCGCAGGCGGGTGACCGCCGCCGGCCCGTCGCCCAGCCAGGCGGGAGAGCGGTAGCCGGGGAGCTCGACCACCGACTTGGCCCCGAAGGGTCCCTCGGCGCGGCGCGGGTTGCTCGGATCGAGCCGCCACTCAGTACGGCCATCGCCGCGGTGGACGACGAATTGATACTCGAGCCGATCAACGGCGGGAATGGGAAGGCACGCCGACCAACCCCCCTCCGCCGCTGTCATGGCGGGCCCCAGCCGGGGCCGGCGGACCTCCTGGTACAGGGTCGCTCCCTGGAGGTCGTGGCCAGGGTCCGCCAGCTCGAAGCGGATGGCGGAACCTTGGACCCGCGGGCCGCCGAAGCTCACCGAGGACGTGCGCATCCGGCCAGGATACGGGGCACCATGGACAGGCTCGTCGACAACTGGTACTCGCGGCGCCTCGGGCGCGAGGTGACCGTGGCCCGTTGGGGCCATTGGGGTCTACCGGTGCTGGTGTTCCCGAGCGCGAGCGGCGACGCCCTCGAGATCGAGCGCCGTGGGCTGGTCGGTGCTCTCGGGTACCTGGTCGATGCAGGTCGGATCAAGGTCTTCTCGTGCGACAGCGTTGCCGGCTCGGCGATGGTGAGTGGCGACAGCGATCCTCGCCACCGGGCGTGGCTCCTCAACGCCTTCCACGACTTCGTCCGCCAGGAGCTGGTCCCCGCCATCCGCGCCGACTGCCGTGACCAGGGGATCGGCATCGTCACCGCCGGGGCATCCATCGGCGCCTTCAATGCCGTGGCGGTCCTCTGCCGCTTCCCCGAGGTTTTCCTCCAGGCCATCGGGATGAGCGGCACCTACGACGTCGCCCCCATGATCGGAGACGGCGCCGGCATGGACCTCTACTACAGCGTCCCCCTGTACTTCCTCCCCGGCCTCGGTGGGGAGCATCTGGAGAGGCTGAGAGAGCGATTCGTCCTGCTGGCCTCCGGTGAGGGGCGCTGGGAGGACGCGGGGCAGTCGTGGAACATGGCCCGCGTCCTTGGCGAGAAGGGGGTGCCCAACCGGGTCGACGCCTGGGGGCCGGAATGGGATCACGACTGGCCCACCTGGCAGCGCATGCTCCCCCACTACCTCAGCCAGATCGGCTGATCCAAGCACCCGGCGGCCTTCCCGGCGTTCCCCCTCGCCTGGCCGCGCGGAGATCGGAGACCTGCCCTTGGCACTCCGGACAAGGTCCGCCAACACCGCCGAGGCCGGGCGACCGAGCTGGTGCGAACGACCCCCCCTTGGGGGGGGCAGCTCTCAGCAGAGGCATGGCAAGGCCATGAGAGATCAGGTCATCCGTCCTGTCCAGACAGGGATCACGCGGACACGGGCGCCGCCGGCTCGGGGACGATCCCTCCCCGCGACGAGGCCGGCAGCGGGAAGTTGTCTCCCGGCGCCGGCACTCGTCGCTCCCCAGCGCTGCGGCCGATCTCACGCCCCCGGCGTTGGCGTTGCCGGCCTTGGTGCGGGTGTGGCCGGGGCCGGCGTCACAGCCGACGACGGCCGCAGCGCTCGGCGGATGATCGCAATGTCGCGACGGGCGCCCAGCAGCGCGGCGTGAGCGGTCTCGACGGAGGTCCGAGCGGCGTCCAGGGTGGGCTCGTTCGCCGGGTAGCCGGCGGGCTGGAGGGCGAGGACCTCGGATGCCACTCCGGCGACAGCTTGGCTCGATTGGCGGACCTTGGACTGGAGGTCGTCGAAGGCTTGCTCGGCGGCCTGGCACTGGGCCGGGCTGGCGCTGCAGCGCTGGAGGGCCGCGCTCAGCCTGCCGTACAGCCCCTGGAGCTTGGTGTCAACGAAATCGACGCGGTCAGCCGCGATGGTCAGGTGAGCCTGCGGGCCGACCAGCACATAGACGCGGTAGCCGGTGACGATGTCGCGGCAGTCGGCCCGGAGCTGGGAGGGGCTCGTCTCGCTCTCGATCTTGGTGTCGAGAGCGGTGAGGCCGGAGTGGTCGCCGCCGATGATCTGAAGCAGGGCCGACTTGTGCTGCGCGCTGAGAACGGAGGCGCTGTTCACGCGACCCTGGAGGTCGCCGAGAAAGGTGAGGCGGCGGCTGATGGCGTTCTCGCACCGCAGCTTGAGCGTGTTGAGCGACGCTGGCGATGGCTGGGGGCTCGGGGCAGAGCTGGCAGCGAAGGCTGATTGCGTTGCGCCCACCCCAAGCGTGGCGCTCATGAGGATGGCAAGGAACGTGATCGTCATCCTTCGGATGGCTCGGCTTGTCATTGGCTGGGATCTCCTTCTGGGGAAGCGTTGGACGACCGCAGGTCGTGGCCCACCTGCGTGATCTCATTGCCGATCTCGTTCAGCTCGGCCTGGAGGCCGGGATCGAGGGTCGCGCTCACCCCGAGACCAGCCGTCGAGCTCGGCGGCGCCGCGAGCGCGGAGCTGACCGTGGCGGCCGCCGGCGTCCGGAGTGCGGGGTTGACGACGGCCCTCGGCGGCGCCGCGCCCCCCTGCGCCTGGGCGCAGCCGGCAAGGGCCAGGCCAGCGCTCGCGGCGAGGAGGGTGAGGCCTGCTCGGATGCCGGAACGGGTCATGGTGAGATCACCTTCTGGGTGGGCGGACGCGATGGGTTCGATTCTCACGACCCGCTCCGCGGCCATCCTGAGGCCCGGCTGAGACGGTGCTGAGAGGGGGCTGAGAAGCCAGCGGGGGGCCTCCGCCTTCAGTGCTGGGAGGAGGCCCGCAGCCGGGATGTCGGCGCCACGGCGCCCGTGTGCGAACCTCGGCTCATGGGAAAGCGAGGTCGCGGCGCGCGCTCCGGGGAGGAGGGCAGGGGGGAGTGGACCGGCGTGGCTGGCAAGCGCCTCATCATCACCGGCGCCACGGGGGGCATCGGCCTCGCTGCCGCCTGTGAGCTGGCGCGGCGAGGAGCGCTGCTCAGCATCGTCGCCCGTAATCAGCGGCGGGCGCAGGTCGCCGCGACGGCGATCAGGGCGGCGGGCGGCCCCGGCACGGAGCTCGAGGTCCTCGATGCCGACCTCTCCGCGCAGGCTTCGGTGCGGCACCTCGCGGAGGAGATCCTGCGCCACCATCATCGCGTCGACGGTCTGGTCAACAACGCCGGAGCCGTCAATGCCGGCCGGAAGCTGACCGCCGACGGGATCGAGCTCACCTGGGCGGTCAACCACCTGGCTCCTTTCCTGCTCACCACCCTCCTTCTCGAGCGGCTCAGGGAGAGCGCCCCGGCCCGGATCATCACCACCAGCTCGGACGCCCATCGCGGGGCGCGCATTCCCTTCGACGACATCAACGCCGAGACGGGATACCGAGGCCGCGGATTCATCCGCTACGGGCAGACGAAGCTGGCCAACATCCTCTTCACGCGCGAGCTGGCCCGCCGCATCGAGGGCAGCGGCGTCACTGCCAACTGCTTTCATCCCGGCTTCGTGGCCACCGGTTTCAACCGCAACAACGGTCTCCTCATGGAGCTGGGGATGACCCTGGCTCGGCCCTTCGCGCGGAGCCCCGAACGCGGTGCGGACACCCTGGTGTGGCTGCTGGATGCACGCGGCCCGGCGACGGAGAATGGTGGCTACTTCCGAGACCGACGCCGCGTCGACCCCAGTCCCGCGGCTCGCGACGCGGCCGCGGCACGACGCCTGTGGGAGCTCAGCGTGGCGCAGTGCTCCGCCGCCTCGACCCCGTAGCGGCCGGGGCGTCGCCCGGACTTTAGAGCAGGATCTCCTCGCCGGCCGCGAAGGGCCGCCGCCCGTCTCGCGTCAGCACCCAGGCCGACCGCCTTCCCCGCACCGCCCAGCGCCGGAGGTCGTCACCATCGCTCACGATGGCGGTCTCCTCGTCGATGCCGATGAGGGTCATCTCGGCCGTGGTCCGAGCCGCCAGCGCCTCCGCCATTCCGGGCGCCCATCTGCCCAGGCGGTCGAAGTGAGGGAGCACTCCGAGCCTGGGCACGACACCGAGGCCGGGGCGAGGCTCGAGGAGCGGCTGGCGCAGGTCGGGGACCCAGGTGGTGAGAGCGATGGCGCCCGCGCTGCAGCCGGCGAGGGCCGCACCGCTCCGCCACTCGGCGAGAACGGCGGCCCACACCCGGGTCCCGCGAAGGGTGCCCGAGAGGTAGGGCGGGCTGCCTCCGGAAAGGTAGATGAGGCCGGCGCCCGCCACCCTGCGGGCGTTCGCCTCCGCGTCGGCAGATCGGCGGTCGAGGGCAAGGACGGGCACCGCCTGGACACCGAGGCGGCCCGCCTGCGCAGCGCCCAGCGAGACCCAGCGCTCGATCGATGTCTCCCCCTCCTCCGCGGCCGCGGTGGGCAGCTGGACGTAGCGCGGTGGCCTGCCGGCGAGCAGCGCCGCCTCGACCTCGAGCATCACCGGGAGGTATTCCCCGCTTCCCACGAGGGCGACGGGACCCGGTTTCCCCCTCGCCGCCGCGCCCGTCGCGTCCCGGCTCATCTCTGGCCCTCACCGTGCACCCGGTATCGTTGAGACCGCGAGTTCGAGAGGTGCGGCGGCCGTCGCGTAGATGAGGAGTTCATACCATGAGCGTCGATGTCGACGGCTACGGTCCACGACCCCATCAGACCGACCTCGAACGCCTCATCGAGGACACCCGCACTCTGTCGGCGCTCTCCATCGAGCGGATCGCCGCGGCCTGGACGGAGGACGCTGGACCGATCCGCGCAGGCCACCCGGAGCACCATGGCGACCTGCCCACGGCTGCCCACACCGCCTGGGTCGCCGCGGAGCGCGCTGCTCTCCACGCTCTGGAGAGCGCAGGCCGCGCGGCCGAATGGGACGACCTCCGCCGGCGCCTCCTCGACCTCACCGAGCGCCACGACGCCCTGGTGTCCTGGCGACAGGAGCATGGTGACAATGGGCATCGTGCCGAGGACGCCCTGATGGGTGCGGGTCTGGCTCTCCTCGCTCGCGCCGCCCTCGACGCCGAGCACCTCCGCACCCTCCTCCGCCCCATGAGCTCGGCGCTGCCCTGGCTGGCCGAGATCGCTCCCTCGGGGGGCGCAGCGCCGGGCCAGGGTAAACCCTGAGGGGTTCGACCGCCTCCGCCGGCACGCGCGGCCCTGCCCATCCGCTACCTTTCTTCGCTCGGATGCGTCTTCCTCTGCGCCCCCCCGTCCGACCCAGCGCGACGCGGCCGGCCGTCCGGAGGGCTCCCGAGCCGGCGAGGAGTGGCCACCGGCGCCGCCCGCGGCTCCTGGCCGGCGCCCTCGCCACGGCCGCCGCCGCACTGGCCGCCTGTGGGGCGGTGGGGGGTGTCGCCCCTCCGCCGAGCGAGTCCCTGCAGGCGGGGATCTATGGCGGCGGCACCATCCCCCCCTCGACGGCGACGGTGAGCGCCAGCCCCTCGGCCAGCGCCACGTCGAGCCCGGTGAGCGTCGGCACCGCCGCCCCGGGTGGCCCATGCAACAGCTGCGGGACGAAGGTGACCGGAGCCACCCCGGCGGCAACCGTCGACGCCACCGACCAGGACGTCTTCGCCCCCGAGACGGTGACCGTCAAGGTGGGTGACGTCGTCGAATGGAAGGACACCGGCGTGCAGTCGCACACCGTCACCTTCAGCGGGGACTCGGCCATCAACGACAGCCTGCTGAAGTCGGGAGACACCTGGGAGATACGCTTCACCAAGGCGGGGAGCTTCCACTACGTCTGCCTCTTCCACGAGGCCCTCGGCATGGTGGGGACGGTCATCGTCTCGTCGAGCTGAGCGGTCAGGTGGCGGTAGGGGGCGCCGTCAACCCCGGCGGCCCGGCGGGGCGTAGACGGGTTTGAGGAAGTCAAAGGCCGCGATGCAGCAGGCCGCGGCGAGCCCGGGAAGCAGCGCCCATTCCTTCCAGGACGGCTCCGCGAAGCTGCCCACCAGGGCTCCCGCGGCGAAGGCGCACCACAAGACCCCCATGTAGCGGGCCCGGCTCAGGGAAAGCCGGCCCTCGCGCCGCGCCGCCTCCGGACTCGTCGGATGGCGCCGATGCCGGAGGCTCCAGCGCACCAGGGAGTTGGTGAAGCTGGTCAGCATGCCGGTCACGTAGGTGGTGTGCACGGTGCGCCCGCCGACGCGTTGCAGGGCGGCGTTCTGCAGTCCCATGGCGGCGGCGAGCACGCTGAGAAGGACAAAGTAGGAGATCTGCCAGGTCTGGCGCAGCGCTGCCGAGCCCATCACGGCGACCCCGATGAGGAACCCGCCCAGCATCAGCACCTCGCAGCCGAGGGCCAGCGTCAGACGGCGCCGCACCCCGAGCATGGCGGCCGTCTCCATCAGGATTCCACCGGCGAACGCCCCGAGGATAAAGACGGGGATGGGCAGCCCGCGGGCCAGCACCTTGATCCAATCGTGGATGCCCGCATAGACGGGGAAGGCGGCGGAATCGCCACTCAGATGAGCCGTGAAGGTCTTGCTGAGCAGGATGTAGCCCACCGCGTCGACGACCCCCGCGGTCCAGGCCAGGCCGACGGCCAGCCAGGCCTTCTCGCGCCGGCGACCGGACGGCTCCTGATGCGTCTCCGGACGCGGTTCGACGACTCGCGGCTTCAGGCTCTCCGCGAGGCCTGCTCTCATCATCCATGAGTGCTTGCCGCCGATGGCGGCCTCCCTTTTCGCGAACCCTCCGTCCCGATGAGGCGGGACGTGACATTGATGCTGTCATCGTATATCACGTGTCCGCTGTGGGGTTCGGATCGGTTCGACGGCCCTGTCACCCCGCGGTGGGAGCCGGCTCGTCGGCGCCGTCGCGCCGTCACCAGGGGTGGGGCGGCCGTTCTCCCGAGGGCGTTGGATCAGCTCGCGGCGCGATCTCCTCGAGCAAGGTCCGGACGCGTTCGTCGATCTCGTCGCGGATCCTGCGGACCACCGCCGGCGGCTTCCCTGCGGGATCCTCGAGGTCCCAATCCAGATAGCGCTTGCCGGGATAGAACGGGCAGGCGTCGCCGCAGCCCATGCTGATGACGACGTCGGACGCGCTGACCATGGCATCGTCCAGCAGCTTGGGACGCTCCCTGGTGAGGTCGATGCCGAGCTCTGCCATGGCCTCGACCACCGTGGGGTGGAGCTGCTCGGCGGGCTCCGAGCCCGCCGAGCGCACTCGGACCCGGCCCCCGGCCCGGCGCCCGAGCAGGGCCGCCGCCATCTGCGACCGGCCCGCGTTGTGCACGCAGACGAAGAGCACCTCGGGGACCGCGACGGGCAGTGTCACGCCGTCCTCCTTGCCCGAGGGGACTTGCGGGCGCGAACCAATGCGCTGACCACCCGACCCGTCTCCCAGCCCTCCCCCCTCGCCGCCCCGTCACCAGGGGTCAGCGAGATGTCGACCTCCGCAAAGCCGGCCCCCGTGAGCAGGGAACGGTACTCGGCCTCCTCGAGCGCCCCGGCCACGCAACCCGCCCAGAGCTCCATGTCGCGGCGCGCGGCGGCGGGCAGGTGACCCTGGACCAGGACGTCGGAGACCGCCAACCTGCCTCCCGGTCGCAGCACTCGGTAGGCTTCGCCCAGCACCCTCGCCTTGTCGGCGCTCAGATTGACGACGCAGTTGGAGATGACCACGTCGACGCTGGCGTCGGGGAGGGGGAGATCCTCGATCGTCCCCTTGAGGAAGCGCACGTTCTCCGCCCCCTGCTCCGCGGCGTTGCGCTCGGCGAGAGCCAGCATCTCGTCCGTCATGTCCACACCATAGGCGAAGCCTGTCGGCCCCACCCGGCGGGCGGAGAGGAGGACGTCGATGCCTCCCCCTGAACCGAGATCGAGGACCACCTCGCCGGGCCGGAGGTCGCCGGCGGCGGTCGGATTGCCGCACCCCAGCGAGGCCCGCACCGCGGCGGAGGGAAGCCCAGCCACCTCGTCGGACGAGTAGAGGCTGACCGGCGCGCCGGCTCCGCAGGCGCACGCCCCATCGCCCGAGGAGCAGCAGTCGGCGGGGCTGAGCCGCTGGGTGGCGAGCAGGGCGCTCTCGACGGAGGCGACGTCGCCGCCCCGCTCGACCGCCGTGGCGGCCGCGGCGTAGACAGCCCGCACCGCTTCCTGGATGGCCCGGTCCTCGCGGGGGGCCGCTTCGGATCGTGGCTCAGCAGCACCGCCGGCTGGGGCGCCGCCGACCGCTGCCCGGCCGTCAGTCACAGCAGCAGAGTGGGCAGCACGGGTGGCGTGGGCAGAACAGCAGCAGCTGCACATGGCGGACTCCCTTCTTCCATCGACGCTCGTCGATTCAGTGCCGTCAGCGTAGACCATTCCATCGATCATCGTCAATAGGTAGAATGGGCCTCGATGCCACCCGTCGCCCCCCAGCCGCTGGACCTCCCGGCGCGGACCAAAGGTTGCTGCCAGCCCCTCGCCGACCCCCTTCCGGAGGCTGAGGCGGGCGCTCTTTCCGGCCTGTTCCAGGCTCTCGCCGACCCCACTCGCGTGCGCATCGTGCATCTCCTCGCCGAGACCGCAACCCCGCTGTGCGTCTGCGACTTCACGGCCATATTCCCCCTGGGGCAGCCCACCGTCAGCCATCACCTGGCCCGGCTTCGGGAGGCGGGGATCGTCACCTCCTTCCGCCGCGGCCTCTGGTCCTTCTACCGCCTCGACCCCGAGATGCCCGGCGCGGCGCGAGCTGCCGTGGAGGCCATCCGCGCCACGGCGCCCTGAACCCACCCCGAGCCCGGCGCCGCGGTACCATCGCTGGTTATCGCGAATATTCACTCCAGTGATGTGCCCCGCCTCGATCCTGGTGCGGCCTGCCGCCGCTGCCCCATCTGCTGCCGCGTTCTCGTCCCCCAGGAGGCCGGCTGCCGCAATCCGCTCTGCGCGAGCTCCGCTCGCTGGTTCGGCTGGAATCTGGCGATCAGCGAGCGCAGGGGGCGCCTGGAGGCGACCCTCGACGCCTACAAGTACGCTGGAGTCCGGCACTTGGCGCCTCGCTTCGGGGCCTTGCTCTCCGGCTTCCTGGCCGATCGCCCTCCCCTCCTCGCCGGTTTCGACCTGGTCACCGCCAGCCCCGCCTTCGTGGGAGCGGGGGGACGAAGCTTCGACCACATCCGGCTGATCCTGGCTGAGGCGGCGCGGCGCCTCGATCCCCAGGGGCGGCGCATCTTCGACCTGGAGCCCACCCCCGCGATCGTGAAGACGGGACCGACGGAGGCCCTCGCCGGCCGCAGTCACGAGGAACGCCGCCGCATCGCCGAAACCCAGCTCCGCCACGTCCTCCACGTCCCCGATGCCCGGCGCACCGCGGCGCGCCGCATCCTGGTCGTCGACGACGTTTTCACCGACGGCCGCACTCTGGACGAGACGGCCCGGGCCCTCCGCCTCCAGGGTGGAGCGCGCCAGGTCTGCGGGGTGAGCCTCTTCCGCCAGCCCTGGCGCCCCCGGGCCGGCAGGACGCAGACCTTGTGACCCCTGCCCTCGGCTCCACGTGTCTACCCTTCCGCCATGGCCGAGCTCCTCGCCTTCGTCGCCCGCCACGGGATGGTCAGCATCGACCAGATCGCCCGGCGCCTCTCCCTCTCCGCCGAGGCTGCTCGCGCGGAGATCGCCCGGCTTCGGGAGGCTGGCCTCCTGGAGATGGACGAGGTGCTGGTCGCAACGCCCGCGGTGGTGCGGGCCACGGGGCGGGGGATCCGGCGCTCGGGCGTCGATCTCACCCCCCAGTCCCTCGACCTGTCCCGCATCCACCACTCCCTTGCTCTCGTCGACCTCTCCGAGGAGCTCCTCGCCGAGCATCCGGGGTCCGTGTGGACCACGGAGCGCGAGCTGCGCCGCGACCGGATGCGTGAAGCCCGCGCCGAAGGGCGCTGGGAGCCGCAGCGCCGGGTGCCGGACGGGCTCCTGCGTCTCTCCGATGGCCGGCGCGTGGCGATCGAGCTCGACCTCACCCCCAAGCGCAGAGCCCGTCTGGATCTCCTCGCGGGCGCCTACGCCGTCGACCCGGACGTCGACCTCGTGTGGTGGTTCCTTCCCAGCCAGACCGCAGCCGCGCGGATGCGCGCCGTCGTCGTCGACCGCGAGCTCGGCCACCTCATCGAGCCGCGCGCGAGAAGCGTGGCCCCCCCTCCCTGACCGGCATTCGCGGTCGCCGCGCTCGGCACCAGAGTGGGACGATCTGGCGCCGATGCCAGCTTTCGAACCCTCGGGTCCTGGCGCGGACGGGGCTCACCCGCCGGGAGCCATCCGCCTCGGTGTCGACCGTCTGAGCGGCCGGCCCTGCGACATTCCTCTGCCCGCCGGCATCGTGCGCCACGCCACCCTCCTCGGTCTCACGGGCTCAGGCAAGACCACCACCGCGGAGCGCCTCGCCGAAGGGGCGGTCAGCGCTGGGCTCGCCGTCCTGGTCATCGATGCCAAGGGAGCCGGGCTCCGCGCCGCCATGCGCCGGCTGGCCGCGACCCGGGCCGTCCCCTATCGAGAGATGGTTCCCGGCAGCGCCGGATCGCTCGGCTACAACCCCTGCGCCAGCGGGAGCCGAGCCCAGGTCGCCGACAAGCTCGTCTCAGCCTTCACCCACGGCCCCAATGCCCAGATCTACCGGGTCATCGCGGCCGAGACGATCTCCGTCCTCACCGGCGTCATCCGCGCCCTGGATGAGCCGCTCGACGTGCGCCGGCTCCGCCGGGAGCTCGACCGCACCCGGATGCCCGGCCTCGCCCACCGGGCTCGGCACGCCGTGCCTGAGCTCGCCCTTGACCTCGCCGAGATCGCGAGGCGCGGTGGAGCGACCATCGAGGCTCTCCAGGGCATGCGGGCTCGCCTGGGCGCCCTCCTCCATGGCGAATACGGCGCGATCCTGGAGGCAGGCCAGGGGCCGCAGCTCGATCTCCTCGCCGCCCTCGGCGCTCCGGGGATCACCTATGTCAGCCTGCCCGCCCTGGCCGTCAGCGAGGACACGGCGCTCATGGCCCGCGTCCTGGTCCAGGACCTGAAGCAGGCCGCCTATGAGCGGCTCCGCCCGCCCGCTCCGGAACCGGCCCTCCTCATCCTCGACGAGTTCGCGGCCCTCGGGGATCCCGAGCAGATCGAGGATCTTCTCCGCCAGGCCCGCGAGGCGCGCATCGGAGCGGTCATCAGCACCCAGCAGCTCCCCGACCCGCGCCGGGCGGCGGCGCTGCGGCACAACCTCCTCGGGGCCGGGCTGATCATCGCCCACCGCCTCGGCGCCGACGACGCCCAGGCGCTGGCGCGGGTGATCGGGAACGTCCGCGGGGTGCGGGTCACCCGCTCCTATGCGCGCGGCGAGGAGGCGGGCCGGCGCGCGGTCACGGCGGTGGACCGCTACGCCGTCGAGCCGGATGCTCTGCAGCGCCTGGCGACCGGCGAGGCCGTGGTGGTGAGCGCCACCGGCAGCGGCCGGCGGGTGCTCCGCATCTCTGTGATCCGCTCCGCTCTGGAAGCCACGTGACCGAGCCGCTCGCTCCCGGCACCGGCGCCGCGGAGGTCGAGGCGACTGCAGTCCTCAGCCTGGCGCCATCCGCAGCCGGCCACCCCGCCGCCCACGCTCCCCTGCCCCGCTTCCCCGAGGGCGACGCCGGCAGGTTGGCGGCGGCCCTCCGGGGCCACGGGGGGACCGCCCTCACCGCCCTGCTCTGCGCCTGGTCCGGGATATGGCTGGTGATCTGGCTGCTGGCGGCCACCGCCTTCCTCGGCGCCTTCGTCGCGCTGGGTGGAGCGGCGCTGAGCGGTGGCGGAGCGCCGACCCTGGGCGGGGGCTTGCTGGCCATCGTGGGGGGCGGAATCTCCGCTGCCGCCCAGGCCATCGGCGCGGCGCTCCGCTCCCTCCTCCTCGACCACCCCTCTCAACTCCTCGGCTCCCTCGCCGGCGGAGCGCTCATCGCCGCCCTCACCATGGTCGGCTCCGCTTCACTCGAACCCTTGGTTCTCCGTGCTCGCGGCTGCCGCAGGCTGAGCCGCCGCGAGACCGCGCGCATCGCTCCCCTGCTGACGGCGGCGGCGCGAGAGCTCGGCCTCACCGACCAGCCCGGGCTGCTCATGAGCGGCTCGGCATCGCTGCGCGTGCGCGCCCACACCCACCACCTGGTCATCGGACGGGCGCTTCTCGACGAGCTGCCGGAGGGCGATGACGGCGACCAGTCGCTCGCCGCCGTGCTCGGTCACGGCCTGGCTCACTGGGCCGCCGGCGACGGTGCTGCGAGCGCCGTGATCCTCGCCTGCGGGCTCCCCCTCGCCCTCGTCTACGACGCCGGTTGCTGGCTGGCGGCGCAGCCGAACTCCCTCATCGCGCTGGCCGGCTGGATCGTCCTCTGGCCGGCATGGGTGCTGGTGCGGCTGATCCTCGAGCCGGTCGCCGCGCGCGGTTCGCGACGCCGCGAGTACGAGGCCGACGCCGCCGTCCGGGCCATCGGACGCGGAGCCGCGCTGCACCGGGCCCTCAGCTTCCTCGGCGAGCTGGAGGCTGGTGAATCGGGATGGGAGCGCGCTCTCGGTGCCACCCATCCACCCCTCGAGCTCCGCCTCGAAGCGCTGGAGACGGGAGACCCATGAGACGAGACGCGGCTCAGACCACCCGCGAGGATCGCTCCGCCGCCGCCGCGCCCCCGTGCTGGCGCAGCACGGCGCGGGCCGCGTTCGCGCCGCACATCCCGTGCACTCCGCCACCCGGAGGCGTCGATGAGGAGCAGAGGAAGATCCGCGGGTTCGGCGTGGTGTAGGGGGAGAGCCGCACCGCCGGACGGAACACGATCTGGCGCAGGCTGTTGCGCCCGCCGGCGATGTCACCCCCGACCAGGTTGGGATTGAAGCGCTCCAGGTCGGCCGGAGCCAGCGCCCGGCGCTCCAGCACCGTGTCGCGGAACCCCGGGGCGTGCTCCTCCAGCACGGCTTCGATCCGCTCCGTCATGTCCACCTCGCAGCCGTTGGGCACGTGGCCGTACACCCAGAGGGTGTGCCGCCCTTGCGGGGCCCGGGCGGCGTCGAAGAGTGAGGCCTGGACGGCGATGAGGAAGGGCCGCTGCGGAACTCTCCCCGCGGCCACCTCCCGCTCCGAGTCCGCCATCTCCGCAAAGGTCCCTCCCAGGTGGACGGTCCCCGCCCTGAGGCATGCCTCGTCCCCCCAGGGCATGGGGGCGCTGAGCGCGTAGTCGAGCTTGAAGACACCGGGTCCGGTCTGGAAGCCACGCAGCGTTCGCAGATAGTGGCCGGGAAGGTCGGCGGCGGCGATGCGGGCCAGCTGCCCCGGCGAGACGTCGAAGAGATACGCGCGCGCCGCCGGGAGCTCGCTCATCTGGCGCACCTCGTGGTCGCACTCGAGGGTTCCCCCGAGACGGCGAAGATGTCCGGCCAGGGCGTCGGCGAGCGCCTGCGAGCCGCCCCGGGCGACCGGCCAGCCGCCCCCATGAGCGGTCCCCAGCATGGTGAGGGCGAACGCCGTGGTGAAGGGCTGGCCGAGCGAAGCGATCGAATGCGCCGCTGTCCCCCCGAACAGGGCGCGGGCCTCCTCGGTCCGGAAGAGCCGCACGGCGATGCTCGCGGGGAGGGCCGCGGAGGCCCCGAAGCGGGCCAGGAAAAGGGGGTGCGAGGGCAGCCGGAGCAGGGGGCTGAGCACGGAATCCGCGAAGGCCTCAGGGTCGCGGAGGAGCGGGCCGATCAGGCGCCGGTACCAGGGGCCATCGGCGCCCAGCCGGCTTGCCGTCCTTTCCAGGTCGCGCTCCACCACCAGCGCTGGCCGGTCACGGAAGGAATGGGCGAGCGGGGCATCGGGCAGGGCCCACTCCATCCCCAGCGCGGCCAGATCGAGGGAGCGCAGGAACGGGGAGAGCCAGGCCGTCGCGTGCACCGTCGCGCCAACGTCGTGCCGGAAGCCGGGGAGGGTGAGCTCGAGGGTGCGGCAGCCTCCCCCGGGGAGCTCCGCGGCCTCGACGACGTGCACCGACCACCCCGCCTCGGCAAGGCGGATCGCGGCGGCGAGCCCGTTGGGTCCGGCGCCGACGACGACAGCGTCGACGCGGCTCACGAGGAGGAGGCGGAGGGCATGGGGAGGGCGATCAGCATCGCACCGCGGTTGGTCATGACGCGCAGGGCGGCGAGCTGGCCGGGCGACATCCCGGTGGCGCCATCGATCACCGCCGCTCCGCTGTAGTCGACATGCCAGCTTCCGGCCACCTCCTCGGAGCCGTCGCGCGAGACGGCCAGGAGCTGGCAGCGGTCTCCCGCCTTCAGGCCGGTGATGGTCATGTGGATCGAGGTCCCCCAGCTCTCGGCGAAGAGCTCGGCCTTGGCGGCCACCCCGGACTGGGGGTCGGTGCCCGCGATCTGAGCTGTGACGCCGGCCTCCGGAGGAGCCGCTGGACGGGTGGCGAGGGTGACGCCGGCGGCCGTCCCGGCCGCCGCCAGCACGAGCGCCACGCCCAGCGCGGCGAGACGGAAGCGGAGGCGGCGCCGCCGCCGCGCCAGCTCGGCGATGACCCGACCCAGAAGGCCCCGTGCGGAGGGCTCCTCGCTGGCGACCAGGGCATCGGTGGCGGCCAGGTGCCCCAGGGCGCCGGCGGCCGCGCTGAGCGCCGCGAGCTCCTCCCGGCAGGCGGGACATGCCTCGAGATGGGCTTCGACCTCCGCCCTCTCCCGGGGCTCGAGAGCCCGAAGCGCGTGGGCGCCGAGGGCCGGGCGGACCGTGGCGCAGGAGGAGGTCATGGACGCCACCCCCGCTCCTCGAGAGCGAGACGGAGGCAGCGAAGCGCGTAGTAGGCGCGCGACTTCACGGTCCCCACCGGGATGCCCAGCTGCTCCGCCGCCTCCGCGACGCTCCTTCCCCGGTAGTACGTCTCGACGAGGACGGCGCGGTGCTCCGGGCTCAGGCTGCGCAGCGCGGCGGCGATGTCGAGAGCCACGACGGCGCGATCGGTGAGGTCGGGGGTCACTCCATCGGCAGGAGACGGGCCGGCGACCTCGCGCGGGCGCACCCGCCGCGATCGGTCCTGATCCGTCGCCAGGTGGTCGGCGACGGTGAAGAGCCAGGGCCGGAGCGACCGACTGTCACCGGCCAGGCGCCCGGCGTGCCGCCAGGCGCGCAGGAGAACCTCCTGCACGATGTCCTCGGCGCGGCCCGGATCCCCCACCCGGCGCCGGACATGGCCCAGCAGCGCCTCCCCGTGCTCGCTCCAGAGGGCGCCCACGAAGGTCTCGTCGGGATCCTGGTCGCGGGTCGAACCGGGCAGCTGCTTCGCCTCCACCGCAGCACTCACACCAGGGTCACGTCGCGGCCCACCTGACGGTTCAGCGACCTCGGGCATCTCTCCCGACATTGAACCAGTGCCGGCCACCCTTCGTATCCCCGATGAGAGCCGCCGGCCCGCCGTCAACCGGAGCTCGGGCAGGGCGGGCCACAGGGAGAGTGACCATGCGCCGACTCCAACCGTCCCGCCCGCGCGTCGGCCGGACTGCCCTGAGCATCCTCCTTGCGGCGGTCGCCGCGACGCTCATCGTCGCCTGCGGCGCCGCCGCCTCGCCTTCCGGAGCCGCTTCGGCCGCGACCATCAAGGTGGGCTCGGCGAGCGTCGGCGGCGCGACCCAGACCGTGCTGACGGACCACAGCGGCGACACGCTCTACTACTTCGCCCCCGACACCCCCACCACCTCCAAGTGCACCGGAAGCTGCGCGGGCTACTGGCCGCCTGTGCTCCTGCCCTCCGGGCAGCCCACGGCGTCGGGCTCGCTGTCCGGCACCCTCAGTGCGGTGCAGGACCCCAACGGACGTCAGGTCCAGTACAAGGGGCACTTCCTCTATCGCTACACGGGCGACACCGCCGCGGGACAGGCGAACGGCAACGGGAAGAACCTGAACGGCGGGATCTGGTACGTCGCCACTCCATCGCTGAGCGCCGCTTCGGGGTCGGGCGCTTCCGGGACGGCCATGCCCACCAGCACCGGCTCCTACAGCGGGTACTGACCACCATCGCTCGAGCGGCTGCTGCGCTCTCCCCCCGGGCTGCCGCCGGGCTGGGATCGCGGCGGCCCGGCCGGCCGCCGGGGGGCGGCGGCTCACCCCCCCAAAGTCTGGCTGCCCCACCTCGGGCGCGCACAATGCCGGGCGATGACCACTCCCGAGTACCTCGCCGACCACCTCGCCGCCATCCGCGGCGCCGCTGCGCGGATCGCCCCGCACATTCGACGGACCCCGACGCTTCCCGGCGACGACCTGCGCAACGGTCTGGCCCTCAAACCCGAGCTTCTCCAGCCGACCGGCTCCTTCAAGGTGCGCGGCGCCTTCAACGCTGTCCTCTCCCTCCTCGAGCGAGATCCGCATCCCTCCGGCATCATCGCGGTGAGCTCCGGCAACCATGGACAGGCCGTGGCCCTCGCGGCGCGCACCTGCGGCCTCCGCTGCACCGTGGTCATGCCGGAGGATGCGAATCCGGCCAAGATGGCCGCGGTGCGGGCCCTGGGCGGTGAGGTGGTGAGCGAGGGGATCACCGCCCAGAACCGCGAGGAGCGGGTCCTCGAGCTTCGCGATGCCACCGGATTTGTCCTCATCCACCCCTTCGACGCCTGGGACACCATCCACGGCCAGGGCACCATCGCTCTCGAGCTTCTCGACGACCTGCCCAACCTCGGCGCGCTCGTCTGCCCGGTCGGGGGCGGGGGGATGTTGTCCGGCTGCGCCCTGGCCGTGAAGGCGCGGCGGCCCGACGTCCTGGTCATCGGCGTCGAGCCCGAGAGCGCCGCTGACGCTGCCGCCTCCAAGCGCAGCGGGCGCCGGGAGAGGCTCGCCGCGCCGTCGCCCACCATCGCCGACGGTCTGCGCAGCATGAGCATCGGGGAGAGGAGCTTCGAGGTCGTGGTGGCGAGGGGACTGGTCGACGCCATCGTCACCGTCAGCGAGGAGGAGATCGAGGAGGCGACGGTCGCTGCCTGGACGCGGCTCCACCTCGCCGCCGAACCCTCGGGAGCGACCTCCCTGGCCGGGATCCTGACCGGCAAGGTCCCTCCGCCGGCGCCGGGAACGGTGACCGCCAGTGTCATCTCCGGGGGGAACGCGGATGCTCGGCTCCTCGCGCGCTTGCTGCAGCACGCGACCGCCCCGATCGGCCATCCTTGAGCACAGCCCAGCGGCCCCGCCGCGAGCTGACCGCCGCGCTGCGGCGGAGGAGATCCCCCGCCGTCAAGCAGGACGCCTGCCCTCTTCAAACCCCGCGGAGCGTGTGATGAGACTAGGACTCCATCTGCCTGACTACACCTGGCCCGGAGGGCCGCCCGCGCTCGCCGGCGACCTCGCCCGGGTCGTCGAGGTGGCCGACGCGGTGGGCATCGACCGCATCAGCGTCATGGATCATTTCTTCCAGATTCGCGGTGTGGGGCCCCCTGACCACGAGATGATGGAGGCGTACACCACCCTCGGCTTCATCGCCGCTCACACCTCGCGGGCCAGGCTGCTCACCCTCGTCACCGGGGTCGTCTACCGTCAGCCGGGTCTGCTCGCCAAAGCCGTCACCACCCTCGACGTCCTCTCCGGCGGTCGCGCCATGCTCGGCATCGGCGCGGCCTGGAACGAGGACGAGGCGCGCGGGCTGGGTCTGGCCTTCCCGCCGCTCCGAGAGCGATTCGAGCTGCTCGAGGATGCGCTGCGCGCCTGCCTGCAGATGTGGAGCGAGGACGAGGGCCCCTTCACCGGCAGCCACGTCCGTATGGAGCGCACCCTCAACTCGCCGCAGGCGCTCTCCCGGCCCCACCCGCCGATCGTCATCGGCGGCGGCGGCGAGACCAAGACGCTTCGCCTCGTCGCCCGCTACGCCCAGGCCTGCAACCTCTTTCCCAGCGCCGAGGTGGAGCACAAGCTCGAGGTGCTCCGCCGTCACTGCGAGGCGGAGGGCCGGGACTATGACGACATCGAGAAGACGGTCCTCTACAACTTCGACGTCGGGCCCGACGGCGAGCGCGCCGGGCAGGTCGTCGCGGACCTGCGCGACCTCCACCGCCGCGGTTTCCAGGTGGCCCACGGCCGGGTGACCGACGTCTGGCGCATCACTCCGCTCGAGGTCATCGGGCGCGAGATCCTCCCCGCCATCGCCGAGCTGTAGCGGGCCGCGCCGGCAGCGCGCCGCCATCGCTTCCGCGCCGCGAGCGCAGCGCCATCGCTTCCGCGCCGCGGTGGAGCGATGAGAAAAGTGAGGGCCGGTCGTCTACCCGCTGTGATGGAGCGAGGAGACGAGCCTCGGGCTGGAGCTCCGAGAGGAGAATCGGCGCGACGACGAACGTCTACACTCCCGACGAGCTCGTGACGGTGGAGGACGGCAGGATGGCGACTGCGCTCGTGATGATCGGCACCCGCAAAGGTCTCGTGCTGGCGCGCGGCGACGGAGGCCGGCGCGGCTGGACCGCGGACGAGATCCGCTTCCCGGTCCAGGAGGTCTACGCCACCGGCATCGACTCCCGCCGCGACCCGCCACGCCTCTTCGCCAGCGGGACCACCGGGTGGTTCGGACCCTTCTTCGCCTACTCCGACGACTTGGGGAAGAGCTGGGTCGAGACCAAGCCGGTCGCCTTCCCCGCCGAGACGGACGCCACCCTCACCCGCGTCTGGCAGATCCAGCCCGGACCCGCGGGGCAGCCCGGCCTCGTCTACGCGGGTGTCGAGCCGCACGCTCTGTTCCGCTCCGATGACGGCGGTGAGAGCTTCGCCCTGGTCGGCGGCCTCTGGGAGCATCCCCACCGCAAGGACTGGCGGCCGGGCCAGGGCGGCGCCTGCCTGCACACGGTGATCCCCCACCCCACCGACCCCCAGCAGTGCCTGGTCGCCATGTCCACGGGCGGTGTCTACCGCACCGAGGACGGCGGCGCCTCCTGGCGCCCGGCCAACCGGGGCATCCGGGTCGAGTTCGCTCCCGAGGAGGGCCGCTTTCCAGAGTACGGGCAGTGCGTCCACAAGGTCGCCATGCATCCGTCCCGGCCCGAGCGCCTCTTCGCGCAGAACCATGGGGGCGTCTACCGCTCCGACGACACGGGCGGGCGGTGGGAACCGATCGATGCCGGGCTGCCCAACGACTTCGGCTTCCCCATGGTCGTGCATCCCCATCGCGGCGACACCATCTACGCCTTCCCGCTCAACCCCATGGGACGCTTCCCCTCTGACGAGCACTGCCGGGTCTTCCGCAGCACCGACGCCGGCGCCACCTGGGAGCCGCTCGCCCGCGGGCTGCCCGAGGGCGCCTACCACGGCGCCGTGCTCCGCGACGCCATGTCCACCGACCGGGCCGATCCCGCGGGGATCTACTTCGGGACCCGCCTCGGCGAGGTGTACGCGAGCCCCGACGACGGCAACTCCTGGAACCTGGTGGCCGGCCACCTCCCCGACGTGCTCTCGGTGCGGGCGGCGGTCATCGGGTGAGCAGCCGCCTGGTCCTGCCGGCGCCGCTTCGCTCCTTGGCGGGCGGCGCCGGCCAGGTGGAGTGCGAGGGCGCCACCCTGCGCGCCGTCCTCGACGACCTCGCCGCCCGCTGGCCGGTGCTGGAGCGGCGGCTGCGCGACGAGCGCGGCCAGCTCCGTCCCCACGTCCTGGTCTTCGTCGACGGTGCCGGGGTGCGTGGCGCCGGGGAGCAGGAAACCCCGGTGCGGGACGGCGCCGAGGTGTTCGTGGCCCCCGCCGTCTCCGGCGGCTGAGGCTCGCCTCGGATCGCGGCAGGCCCGCAGAGCTGCCCGCTCTCTACCGGGCGGCCACCTCAGCGGGCAGCTGGCTGTCGATCCACGCCTGCAGGGCGTCACCGGACTCGAAGGAGCTGATGAGGGCATGGCGGGGTTGCGGTCCTGGATTGTGGACGACGTGCCAGAGACGCTCGGTGTCGATGACCAGCTGGCGCCCCGGGTAGAGCGGGATGCGGCTCTCCGTGCTCGGATCGTCCTTCTCCCCTCGGAGGATGAATGTCGACCCCGCCGGCGCGTCGAGCTCCAGCCAGGCGCGCACGACCCAGCCCTCCCCGTCGGGGTTGAGCCGGTTGTTGTCGTCGAGGTGGAGCTGGCGGATGGCCGCGGACTCATCGCTGGGGTTGAGCTCGATGACGCGCACCCGGCCGAAGCGGGTGCCGATGGACTCCACGTAAGCGCAGAGGCTCGGAGCGATCTCTCGGTTCTTGGTCCAGATGCCGTCCTTGTCCGGCTTTCCATGGTCCCAGAAGCCGTGGCACTCCATCTCCCCGAGCGCCGACGCGAGCGGCGCGAAGTTGGTGTCCCCGCCGGACTTCCAGTCGATGAACTCGAGGCCCTGCCACTCCTCGGGGGGGATGGACGGACCCGCGTGATCTCGAAGGATGACGTACCCGGTGGGGTCGAGGATGGGCAGCTTGCGATGAGCCATGGGGCCGGGACCTCGTCTGCGCTGGGTGAGGGGACGTCATAGAGCTTAGCGGCTGGAGGAGGCCGCAGCCCCGCGCCTCGCCCACCTTCGAGCGGGTACCGTTCGCCGCGGTGACCGACGACCTTCGCTTCGCCCACCACCTTGCCGACCTTGCCGACACCATCTCCATGGGCCTCTTCCGCAGCCTGGAGCTCCGCGTTGAGCGCAAGGCCGACCTCACCGAGGTGACCCAGGCCGACCGCAGCATCGAGGAGCGGATCCGCGAGGAGGTGTCCCGCGAGTGTCCCGGGGACCGCGTGCTGGGTGAGGAGTTCGGTGGTGACCTCGACGAGACCACGGGCCGGCGCTGGATCGTTGACCCCATCGACGGCACCCGGAGCTTCATCCGCGGCTACGAGACGTGGGGCTTCCTCATCGCCCTCCAGGAAGCCGGGCTCACGGTCCTCGGGGTCGCCTCGGTGCCCGCCCTCCGTCTCCGCTTCGCCGCCGCGCGCGCACGCGGCGCGACGATGAACGGTCTCCCCATCCAGGTCTCGACGGTCGCCCGCGTGGAGGCGGCCATGCTCGCCCACACGAGCATCACCGGCTTTGCCCGCGTGGGCCTGGACGGCCGCCTCCGGGCCCTGGCGGCGCGCTGCTGGGACAGCCGAGGCATGGGGAACGCCCTCTCCCACCTCTCCGTGGCCCGGGGGACGGCCGACATCGGCTGGTCGGCGCGGGCCAACCTCTGGGACTTCGCCGCCCTGGCCGTCATCGTCGAGGAGGCGGGCGGGCGGTTCACCGACCTCAGCGCTGCCTCGGCGCAGGGCGGTCCGGGCGTCTCCAGCAACGGCCTCCTCCACGCGACCGCGCTGGAGGCGGCGGGACTGGCCGACAGCGATCGGGCCGGCTGACGCCCCAGCGCGGCGCGGTGCGCCGGAGGCGCCTCGCCCAGGCCAGCGGAGCGTCTCCGGCAAGGACGGCCAGGTCTCGAGGGGACCGGACGCCGTCGGGGTCAGCCCGGCCCCGACGGCCCCGGGGTGCCGGCTACTCCGCCGCCCCCTCCGACCCGCTCTCACCCTCCTCGGCGAGGATCCGGTAGAGCGCCCGCCGGGTGTCGGCGAGGATCTGGCGGGCACGCGCCACCTGGCTCTCGTCACCGGCCTGGCCGACCTGCATGGCTGCGCCCGCCACCGCCCGGAGGGTCTCGAAGAAGGCTCGCGTCGTGTCGTCGATGGCGTCCGCCACCGAGGCCCAGGGAGCGGCGAGCTCATCGGGGTGCGCATCGGCGTAGCCACGGCCGGCCTCAGTGAGCCGGTACAGCCGCCGGCCGCCCTCGTCGACCGCCTCGACGAGGCCCTCATCCTCGAGCTGCTGGAGGGCCGGATAGACCGAACCGGCGCTCGCCCGCCACATGCCCTGGCTGCGGGCCTCGATCTCCTGGATGACCTGGTAGCCGTTGCGAGGCTGCTCGCGGAGGAGGGCGAGGATGGCGGCGCGGATGTCGCCGCGACGCATCCGCGGTCCGCGCCCGAAGCCGGGGCCGAAGAAGCCGCCCATCACCGCCGGGCCGAAGCGGCGCGCGAAGCCCCGTCCCATGGGTGGGCCGTGGCGGTGTCGCCAAGCGAAGGCGAAGGGCGGCTCCTCCCCGGCGGGGGCGTGGAAGCGAGCAGCGTGCTCGATACGGTGGGCAAAGCGGTGGGCGGCGTGCGCCCAGGCGTCATCAGGAATGCGGTCTGACCAATCGGTGGGACTGACAGGCGTCATCTCGGAGTACCTCGGACGGGGCTTGACGATAGGTTAACGATATATCGCGATATCTCAGAAGGCAAGCCCAGCCGCTCAGCCCCTGACTGCGCCACCACCGCCGCCCCCAGCCTCCCTCCCGACACCCCCACACGAGGTCTCAGCGCGCCTCCACGCGGTCCAGACGGCGCACCTCCAGCTGACCCTCGGCGTGGAGCCGGCGCAGCACCTTCTTGTCCTGCTTGCCGACCGAGGTCTTGGGAATCTCGGTGACGAAGGCCCACGCCTCCGGCAGCCAGAAGTGGGGCACGCGGGAGCGGAGGTAGTCGCGCAGCTCCTCGGCCTCCGCCGCCACGCCGGGGCGCAGGGCGATGATCGCCAGCGGCCGCTCCTGCCAGCGGTCGTCGGAGATGCCGACGACGCAGGCGTCCAGCACCGCGGGATGGCCCATGAGGTCGTTCTCCAGCTCGACGCTGGAGATCCATTCGCCGCCCGACTTGATGACGTCCTTGGAGCGGTCGGTGATGAGCAGGTAGCCGTGCTCGTCGACGCAGCCCACGTCTCCGGTGCGCAGCCAGCCGTCATGGAATCTCTCCTGGGAGTCCACGCCGAAGTAGCGGGCGGCGATCCAGGGACCGCGAACCTCGACCTCCCCCACCGACTTCCCATCCCAGGGCAGGACGCTGCCGTCGTCGGCGGTGACGCGCAGCTCGACGCCGGCGACGATGCGACCCGTCCGGGTCCTGTAGTGCCAGTAGTCGGGATGATCTTCTCCCATCCCCCTGGGTGGGAAGGCGACCGTGCCGATGGGGCTGGTCTCCGTCATGCCCCACGCCTGGATGAGCGGGAACCATCTCTGGTACGCCTTCATGAGGCTGAGGGGAACCGCCGAGCCGCCGCAGATGCCGAGGCGGATAAATCCGAGATCCGCTCCCCCGGCCTGGGCCGCCATGAGCAGCCCCTGGAAGATCGTCGGCACGCCGCTCACGAAGGACGGCTTCTCCCGGAGGATGAAGGCGAGGAGCGGCTCCGGCTGGAGGAAGCGCTCGGGCAGATGCAGGTCCTCTCCGGTCATCCACGCGGTGAACGGGGCCCCCCAGGCATTGACGTGGAACATGGGGACGATGAGGCAGACGCTGTCCGCTTCCGTGGTTTGGAAGTTGGCCCACACCGCGTACGAATGCAGCCAGATCGAGCGGTGGCTGTAAACCACCCCCTTGGGGTCCCCGGTGGTGCCGGTCGTGTAGCACATGGACGCGGCCTGCCTCTCGTCGATCTCCGGCCAGTCCGAAAGCGGCGGAGAGGCGGCGAGGAGCTCCTCGTAGTCGACCACCTCGCCCAGTCCGGCGGTGTCGCCCTTGCCCACCAGGATGATCCGCTCGAGCTTGGAGAGCGACGGGCGGATGGCGGCGAGGAGGGGGAGGAGGCTGGCGTCGACGATGATCACTCGGTCACCGCCGTGGTTGATGACGAAGCTCAGCTGCTGCGCCGAGAGGCGGAGGTTGAGGGTGTGCAGCACGGCGCCGAGGCAGGGGATGGCGAAATACGCCTCGAGGTGCTGCTGGTGGTTCCAGCAGAGGGTCCCCACCCGGTCGCCCGGCCCGATACCGAGGCCGCGCAGCCCGGAGGCGAGCCGCCTCACCCGCTCCGCCACCTCTCCGAAGCTGGCCCGCCGCGAGGTCTCGCCCTCGTTGGTGACCACCACGCTGTCCGAGAAGATCGTGGCCCCGCGCCGGAAGATGTCGGTGAGGGTGAGCGATCCCTCCTGCATCGTGCTCTCCATCGTCTCCCTCGCCATCATCTCCTCCTCGCCGGCCGCGGGTCCGGCGTCACTACCATGCCCGCACATCATGCCCCTGCTCCGCCCCGCCGTCGACAGGTGCTCGGCTACCTCCTGATCGGCTTCGGCGGGGCCCTCTGGCTCGCTGCGGTCGTCTCCGTCCTTCGTGACCGCCGCTCGACCCGGCGCCGGCGGCTCGTCACGGCGGCCGTCCTGGCGGCCTGCGTCCCCGCCGCCGTGCTCTACTGGCTATTCTCGGCGCCCTGATGACCACCGACTGGAATCCGCTGCGCAAGCTTGCACCGGGTGCCGCGGGCCTCGACAGCGCAGCCCGGGCAATCCGGGCAGCCTCGGCCCGCTACACCTCCGTCTACCTCTACGGGTTGGATGGAGAAGGCCTCGTGTTGCGGGCGTTCAGCGGCCGCCCCACGGAGCACACCCGCATCCGGATCGGCGCCGGGATCTGCGGCCGCGCCGTGGCGACCGGCGAGCACCAGCTGGTCGCCGCGGTGGGCGGCGATCCCGAGTACATCTCCTGCAGCCTGGAGACGCGCTCGGAGTGCGTCGTCCTGGCCCGTCGCGACGGCCGCATCGTGGGCCAGATCGACATCGACAGCGACGTCCCCAGCGCCTTCACCACCCAGGACGTGCACGACCTCGAGGTGGCGGCGGATCTCATCGCCCCCCTCTTCTGAGGGTCGGCGGCCCGGTTCCGGCGCTCAGAGATGGATGCCGGGCATCAGCATGCCGAGCGCGTAGGCCTGGGGAGAGACGGCGGCCCGGGCCTTCAACGTGCCCCGCGCTTCGCGCGGCCACCTCCGGCACCGTTCAGCCAGCGCCGCCAACCGATCCGTCGCATGCGCTCGCTGACGAAGCGGCCGCCAGCCGCCTTCGGGGCTACAGGTGGATGCCACGCATCAGCATGCCGAGCGCGTAGGCCTCGGGAGAAACGGCGGCCCGGTCCTTCAACGTGCCATCGGGCTCCCGCTCCACGGCCGAGTCCGGCAGCACATGGAAAGCGGCGCCCATGACCAGGTCATGGAAGCCGGGGGAGACGGCGTTGGCCAGCTGGCCGAACTTGCCGAGTCGCGTTGACACCTCGTGGGGACGGGTGATGAGGGCGCGAACGATCATCTCCGCGGCGTCCTCGGCGGCGATGGTCGGGAAGCTGCGGTAGATGTCGGTGGGAGCGATCATCGGAGTGCGCACCAGCGGCATGCAGACGGTGGTGACGTGGATGCCTTCGCCGGCGACCTCCGGGCTGAGGCAGCGCGAGAAGGCGTCCAGCGCCGCCTTGCTGGCCACGTAGGCGGCGAAGCGCGGTGGATAGCTCTGCACGCCGATGGAGGTGATGTTGACGATGTGCCCCGAACGCCGCCGGCGCATGCCCGGAAGGCAGGCGAGGGTGAGCGCCACAGGGCCGAAGTAGTTGATCCGCATGGTCCGCTCGAAGTCGTGAAGGCGGTCCGTGCTGGCGGCCACGGAGCGCCGGATCGAGCGGCCGGCATTGTTGATGAGGACGTCGATGCGCCCCTGCTCGCGCTCGATGGCACCGATGACGGCGCGGCAGATCTCGGGGTCGGCGAGATCGGCCGAATGCACGAACGCACTCCCGCCGCGCCCCTCGACGTCGGCGCGCATCTGCTCCAGCTTGCCAGCGTCACGGGCGATGCCCACCACCACGCAGCCGGCAGTTGCCAGAGCGGCGGCCAGAGCCCGACCGATCCCGCTCGAGGCCCCGGTGACCACCACCACCTTGCCCTCCATCGCCCGGCGCAGGTTCTCCGGCGTGGGCAGCTCGGGATCGAGGTGGCGCTCCCAGTGGTCCCAGACCTTCCACGCGTATGTGCCGAGGGGCGGGCAGGCGATCCCGCTCGCCTCCAGGGCGCGCATCGCCTCCGTGGCGGGGAAGCGGGCCCGGAAACCCATGTGTCGCAGCGCCACCTCGGGGATGGAGAAGGCGTGGAGCACCTGGCGGTAGGCCTGGCGCGTGGCCGGGAAGTGGGCGATGGCCTCGACCGCGCCGCGCGGCACTGCCCGGAGGGTGCGGCGGTCGAACCGCAGCGTGAACTCGGGGGCGTGCGCCGCCCGGCAGAAAACGTTGATGGTGTCGCCGAGGGAGAGCGGGCTGGGATCGACGAGATGGAAGGTCCCCCCGTCCTCGCCGGGCAGGTGGGCGATGTGGTCGAGGGCGCGGGCCACGAAGTCGACGGGCACGACGGGGAGTGGCCCTCCCTCGGGCCCCACCAGCGGCATCCACTGGGGGAGCGCGTCGCGCATCCGCTGGATGAGCTTGAAGGCGTAGTAGGGGCCGTCGATGCGGTCCGCCTCCCCCGACTGGCTGGAGCCGATCACGATCCCCGGCCGGTAGATGCGGAAGGGGATCGCCGCCTCGCGCACCATCCGCTCCGCTTCGAACTTGCTGCGGTAGTAGGCATGGTCAAAGGACTGCCCGGTGTCGAACATGGCCTCGCTGAACTCGCCGCGATGGTCACCGGCGACGGCGATCGAGCTCAGGTGATGGAAGGAGCGCGCCGCCAACGCCGTGGCCAGCTGCAGGGCGTGGGCGGTTCCCCCGACGTTGGTCAGCTCGGTCGCCTCCGCATCGGCCTCCAGGTTGTACAGGGCGGCGAGGTGGAAGACATCGGCGCCCTTGAGGCGCTCCAGGTCGGCCTCTCCCACCCCGCAGCCGGTCTGGAGCACGTCCCCCGGAACCGCCCGCAAGCGCGCGGCATCCTGGCCCAGGCTCCTCCGAAGGGCCTCGAAGCGCGCCTCGGAGCCAGGACGGACCAGGATCCCGACCTCGCCGCCGCGGGCCAGCAGAAGCGGGATGAGGTGCCTGCCGATGAACCCGGTCGCGCCGGTCACGAGGTACTGCACAGCTCCTGCCTCCTCTGGCTCGCTCCGGCGCATTGTGGACGCGCCGCCGGTCGCGGCGTCGTGGGCCCGCAGCCGCGCCATTGAGCCAAAATTGACATGAGCGTCAAGTTTGCGGAGGTGCGTCATGCCCGAGCCCGTCGTCGTGGCCTTCGGCCGCTCCCCGATCGGGCGGGCCTTCAAGGGCTCCCTCGTCAACTGGCGGGCGGACGACCTCGCCGCCCATGTGGTGACCCAGGTTCTCGACAAGGTTCCCCAGCTCGACCGCTCGCAGATCGACGACCTCATCTGCGGCTGCGGCCTCCCCGGAGGGGAGCAGGGCTTCAACCTGGGCCGGGTCGTCTCCATCCTCACCCGTCTCAACTGTCCCGGGACCACCATCACCCGCTACTGCGCCTCCTCCCTGCAGTCCACACGCATGGCGGCGCACGCCATCCGCGTCGAGGAGGGTGACGTCTTCGTCTCCGTCGGCGTCGAGATGGTGAGCCGCTATCCCAATGGCACGAGCGACATGCCGCAGTGCCGCAATCCCCGCCTCGAGCCCGGCAACTCCGAGGGCTATCCCGACATCTACATGCAGATGGGGGAGACGGCCGAGAACGTCGCCGAGCGCGAGGGCATCTCCCGCGAGGAGATGGACCGCTTCGCCCTGCGCTCCCAGGAGCGGGCTGTGGCCGCGGAGGACTCGGGCTTCTTTGATCGCGAGATCGTCCCCGTCCCCCTCGGCGATTCCCAGGTGATGCAGCGCGACGACGGTCCCCGCCGCAACACCTCGCTGGCCAAGCTGGCCACCCTGGAGCCCGCTTTCCGCGAGGGTGGGCTGGTCACCGCCGGCAACTCCTGCCCCCTCAACGACGGGGCGGCCGCGGTCGTCGTGATGAGCGACCGCAAGGCCGAGGAGCTCGGCATCAAACCCCTGGCCCGCATCCTCTCCACCGGCCTCTCCGCGCTCGATCCCGAGTACATGGGCCTCGGTCCCATCGGCGCCTCCCGGCAGGCGCTGTCCCGGGCGGGCATGTCGATCGATGACGTCGACGTCGTGGAGCTCAACGAGGCCTTCGCCGCCCAGGTCATCCCGTCGGCCCGGGGCATCGGCCTCGACCCCTTCGACGAGCGCTTCAACCCCCATGGGGGCTCCATCGCCCTCGGCCACCCCTTCGGCATGACCGGAGCCCGCATCCTCTGCACCCTCCTCAACGACCTGGAGACTGTGGACGGGCAGATCGGCCTGGAGACCATGTGCGTCGGCGGCGGGATGGGGATGGCGATGCTTCTGGAGCGATTGCACTGATCCCGTCCATTTGACACGGATTCCTTTGGGGGTAGGCGCGTTCCTCGGGGGTAGCCACGCACTGATTCGCGGCCTAGGGGGGCCGGAATTCCTTGGGGGTAGCCGCGCACTGATGCGCGCCGAAGGGGGGCGTGAGCCCCCCTGCGCCGAAGGGGGGCCGGAATTCCTCGGGGGTAGGCGCGCACTGATGCGCGCCGAAGGGGGGCCAGATTCCTTGGGGGTAGGCGCGCACTGATGCGGGAAGGGGCGGAGCCCCTGCGCCGAAGGGGGGCCAGATTCCTTGGGGGTAGGCGCGCACTGATGCGCGCCGAAGGGGGGCCGGAATTCCTTGGGGGTAGGCGCGCACTGATGCGCGCCGAAGGGGGGCCAGAGGCCCCCCTGTGACGCTTCTGCAACTCACGTAACCGGCTCGGGGGGATGGCCGTTTATCGTGAAGAGGGGCTCCGAGCACCCGGGCGCCCGGCTGCGTCCGGCTATCGTCTCTCGGGCCATTGTCAGGTGGACAGGAGGCTCATGCGAGGTCAGGCATCGAAGGGCTGGGTCGTCATCGGCGCGATCGCACTTCTCAGCGCGGCCTGCGCGGCCACGCCTCCCCGCCCGCACTCGACAGTGTCGCCGAGCGCGGTCAGCCAGCTGCCCGCGGCACAGGTCGCCGTCACCCCCTCGGATGGCTCGTCGGGCGTCGGACTGGACCAGAAGGTCACCGTGTCCGCCACCCACGGTGTCCTGGACTCGGTGAGCGCCGTGCGCAACGGCTCGCCATCCTCGCTGCAGGGCACGCTGTCCCCGGATCGCACCCAGTGGACCTACGCGGGGGGCCTCGACAACGCTGCCACCTATGTCATCACCGCCGTGGCCTCCAACGCCGACGGGGACGCCACGACCGCGTCCTCAACCTTCAAGACCCTCCACGCCGCGAAGCGGCTCCTCACCACCCTCGAGCTCATCAGCGACGGCGCCACGGTGGGGGTGGGCATGCCCATCGAGCTGCGCTTCAACACCTCCATCCCCGTGGCGGACCGGCAGAATCTGCTCGCCCACATCGGGGTGGAGAGCAACCCGGTGCAAACCGGGGGTTGGTACTGGGTGGCGCCCGACGAGGTCCACTACCGCCCCGAGACATACTGGCAGAGCGGCACGCATGTCACGGTGCTCGCCGATCTCCAGGGCGTCAACGCCGGCAACGGCTATTGGGGCCTGGGGAACTGGAGCGAGAGCTTCACGGTCGGCCCGGCGCACTTCGCGCTGGTCAACACCAGGGCCCGGACCATGAGGATCTATGACGGCAACCCAAGTGCCGGCGGGAAGCTCATCGGCAACTGGCTCACCAACACCGGCAAGACCGGCTACTACACGATCGGCGGCACCCTCCTGGTCCTCTATCACGCTCCCGTCGTGCTGATGGACTCCTGCTCGACCTTCCATACCGCGACCGCCTGCGGCGGGGGCAACAGCTACCACGAGAACGTCTATCTGGACAGCGCCATCTCCGTTGATGGCTACTTCGTCCACTCCGCACCGTGGGCCTGCCCCAACGACAATTACTGCAATGCCCAGACCGGCGGCGTGCCCGTCAACAGCTCGCATGGCTGCGTCAACTTGAGCCCCGATCACGCCAATTTCTTCTACCACTGGAGCCAGGTCGGCGACGTCGTGGAGGTGACCGGCAGCCCGTGGAAAGCCTCCTATTCCGACGGCGAGGGCGACTGGCAGACGCCGTGGAGCGATTACGTGCAGGGCGGGCAGGATGTCAGCGGCCAGCCGGTCCCGCCGTCCTCCAGCCCCTCCTCCGCCAGCCCGACCCCCACTCCGAGTGGCGGGCGCCCGTAGAACAATCGGCACGATGACCGAGGGCTGACAGGACTGCTCCGAAGCGGTCCCGCCTCCGGACCCTCTCCCATCGAACGGGGCCGGCTCCCGGAGCGGCTTTGCGAGTACCGAGATCTTCTCCGGTGCCTCCGCGATCAATTGATCCGCGCTGAGCGCAGATTGGCGCTGGCCTTCAATGAGGTCGTTCCTGAAGCCGGCGAGGGGTTCGAGGAGCCGGTCTCCAGGGAGCTCAGGCTCTCCCCAGCGCTCGCCGGATGAGCGAGCGCTCCTCACTGTCGGCAACCCGGAACAGCCAGAGCAGGGCCAGATAGAGGGCGGCCGCCAGGGCGGTGACGCCAAGGGTGGCGATTTGTCCTTCCGGGCGGACCAGGACCAGGAAGCCACCCATGAGCAGCGCGGCGGGGGCGATGCGCCAGCCCAGGCGGACCACGGGCACCGCCACCCCCAAGCGGCGCAGCGCGAACCAGCCGATGATGACCAGCCCCACCTCGGTGACCACGGTGGTGGCGCTGGTCACCCAGTACCCGTATCCGGGATGGGAGGCCTCAACCACGGGGATGAGCGCGGCATTGAGAGCGATGTTGATGACCATGCCGATCCCCACGATCCAGGCATAGGTCCGCTGCCGGTCCATGGCAAGGAGCGTCGCGGCATTGGCGTTGTCGACGAACATGAAGACGACGGTGATGCCGAGCAGGCGCAGCGCCGGAGCCGCCTGCGGGTAGAGGTCGAGGAGCGACGTGTACTGATCGGCGAGGACCACGATCCCGATCCCGGCCGGCAGCCCGAGGGCGAGGAGGACCTTGTAGAACTTCTGAGCGCCGATGGCAAGGCGCCGGGGGGCCTCGCGCTGGTAGATGGAGAGGATCGGAAAGACGGCGGTGCGCAGCGCGAAGGGCACGACGAGGAGCGCCTGGAACGGCTTGTAGGCGAGCTGGTACCAGCCGATCTCGCAGTACGCGAGACCGCTCGGGCACTGCGGCGTCGCTGTCGACGGCGCGAAGTGCTGGAGGATGGGGACGTCGACCTGCCAGTACACCGTGGTGAAGACGTAGCTCACGGCAAGTGGCAGGGTCATGAGCAGCCAGGGGCCGATGAGGCCCATCTCGAAGCGGAACCGCGGCTGCCACGCCCCGATCGCCGCCAGGGTGGCCGCGAAGTAGAGCGCAGCCGCGACGTAGCTGATGACGTAGGCCCAGATGAAGTACGAGGCATCGAGGTGGTGCAGCGCGCCGAGAACCACGAGGCCGAGCAGGAGGAGCGCCTCCGGCACGGTCTCCATGACCACGAACTTGACGCGCTGCAGGGCGTAGAAGCTGTTGCGCAGGATGAGCTGGAGGCCGGAGCTCACGAGCAGCGCCGCGGTCGCGATCACGAGCGAATGCAGCCCCACCAACCAGAGAGCACCGCTCAGCACGAGGATGGCGGCGGCGAAGAGGGGAAGGCGCAGGCTCAGCATGTTGTCGAGGTAGCGGCCGAGCCGTTGCGGTTGGCGGGCTCCCTCGCGCAGGTAGAGGGTGCTGAGGCCGAGGTCGGCGATCACCGAGACGATGGCCCCGTAGGTGACCGCGGTCTGCATCTGCCCGAAGGCGAAGGAGCCGAGGGAACGGCCGATGACGATGACGGAGCCGAGAGCAAGGAGGCGCGACGCCAGCTGGGCGGCAAGAACCATCGCCGAGTTGCGCAGCCCCCTCACCCCGCTTCCGGCGACCAGGGGTCCTGGCGCCGCCCCCTCGGACAGCGCTGTCTCGCCCCCGGGGCCGGGGCTTCCTCCGGCGGGAAGGGCAGCCCCGCCCGGGGCTGGGGCCTCGGCCGGCACCACGGCGTCTTCGCCGGACTGGAGGCGCCCCCGCCCGGGGCTGCGCCCTGGGCGGGCACCACGGGGTCTTCTCCGAACCTGGAGGCGTCCCCGGTCATGCGGTCCATCGGCGGGCCATTCTCACCCGGCGAACGGCGCGGGGGGCGCATAGGTTCCGCAAGGGGCGGTCTGCCGAGCGCCGGCTGGACCCCACGCCGAGCTGATCGCGGCTGAGCCCCCGACCTCCCCGGGCCCGATGGCCGCGACGGCGCGCGGGGCGTGGCGAGGCTAGGCCGCTCCCGGCTGGATCTGCTCCAGGGCCCGGGTCACGGCGGCACGGAGCTCGGCGATCGGCCCCTTGGTCACAACCTCGACGCCGGCGATCTCTCGAGCCTCGCTCACGCGCGGGTCGGTGGCCACGTAGGCGGTGAAGAGGATGACCGGAATATCCCGCAGCGCAGGGTCGGCGCGCAGCGCGCGGATGAGCTCCAGTCCGTTCATCCCCGGCATGCGCAGGTCGGTGATGACGCAGCGCGGCGGTGAGGAGCGCGCCAGCTCGAGGGCCAGATTTCCGTCGGAGGCCACCGCGACCTCGTGGCCGGCACCCTGCAGGGACAGCCGGAGGAGGTCGCGAATATCGGACTCGTCCTCGGCGACGAGGATGTGCTGGCTCACGGCTGTACCCTCATTGCCGCAGATTGCCACTGCCACGAGGCGGACGCTGGCGGCCGCACTGTACACCAGCGACGCCGGAACTCAGGCGGTGGCCCTCTTGACGCGTTCTCGCCACGCTAGACGCCCGTCGAGATCCCGACCGCCCGCCCGATGCCGAAGGTGACCGCGGCGGCCACGGCGGCGATGAGGATCTGCCGGAAGGCGGCCCGAGCGATCGATCGCCCGGAGAAGTAACCGACGGCACCCCCGACGGAGATCGTGGCCACCGCTCCCAGCACGATGGAGGTGACCATCGCCTCCCATCCCGACAGGAAGAACCAGGGGATGAGCGGGACGATGGCGCCAACGGCGAAGGTCACGAACGAGGACCCGGCGGCTCCCCAGGGTGAGCCGGTCCGCTGCGGGTCGACGCCGAGCTCCTCGCGACTGTGCACCTCGAGGGCCACATCCGGGTCGCGCATGAGGACTTCGGCCACCGCTGCCGCCATCTCCGCGGGCACGCCGCGGCGAATGTAGACGCCCATCAGCTCGGCGCGCTCCTCGTCCGGGCTGCTGCGCAGCGCCTCGCGCTCGACGGCCAGCTCGCGGTTGATGAGCTCGGACTGGGCCCGCATCGACACGTATTCACCCGCGGCCATGGAGAAGGCCCCGGCGACGAGTCCCGCCAGACCCGCCAGGCGGACGATCCCCGCTGAAGGGCTGGCGCCGGCGACGCCCAGGATGAGCGAGACATTGGTCAGGAGCCCGTCGCTCACCCCGAACACCCCGGCGCGGATGACCCCGCCCTGGATGTCGCGGTGGTGCTCGCCGACCGCCTCGCCTGCCTTGGGAGTCTGAGGGGGGTGGGTCGCCGTGCTCGACATCCAACCGACTGTACCCCGAAGGCGGCTGGTGGCCGGAGTTCAGCGCCCTCATGTGACGGGCGAGCACCTTCGACCTCTCGCGGCGCCGTGGCCGCCGCGCGCGGCGCGCGTACCCCGAAGGCGGCTGGTGGCCGGACCTCAGCGCCCTCATGTGACGGGCGAGCACCTTCGACCGCTCTCACGGCGGCATGGCCGCCGCGCGCAGCGCGGGTACCCCGAAGGCGGCTGGTGGCCGGAGTTCAGCGCCCTCATGTGACGGGCGGGCACCTTCAACCTCCCACAGGGGCGGTGGCGACCGCTCGCAGCGCGGGGACGCCGAAGGCGGAAGCGCGGGACCCCGCTGAGGGTGCGATGATCGGCCGCCGATGACCGCCGACCCAGAGCGCCACGGTCTGTCGGGCACCGACCTGCTGCGTGGGACGCCCGAGTCCCTGGCCTACATCCGGGAGCTCGCGCCCGCGGCCTTTCCCGAGGGAGTGCCCACTCTCGACGAGGCCGCAGCCGTTGCCGACGCCATCTGGCGGCGGCTCCGCGACCACCCCGAAGGCGAGCCGGTGGCGTGGGATCCTGAGGATGCGCGAGCGCTTCGGATCAGCGCCGCCTTCGACCGCGGCGGCCTCCTCGCCGCCTTCACCGAGGCGCGCCACGCCATGGCGCCCACATCCGGCCCCCGGGTGACGTCCTACCACGAAGAGGAGGAGTGACCTCAGCGCGCCGCGGCGACGCCCTCGCGCTCCATCTCGGTGATCACCGCGTCGGCCACCTGCGAGGTGCCCACCGCCGTGGGGTCGTCACGATGCGGCTTCATGTCGTAGGTCACCGACGCGCCGCCGGCGATGACCGCCGCGAGCGCCCGCTCCAGCCGGTCGGCGGCGTCCAGCTCCTGGAGGTGGCGAAGCATGAGCACGCCGCTGAACATCATGGCCATCGGGTTGGCCACGTTCTTGCCCGCGTAGCGGGGGGCCGAACCGTGGGTCGGCTCGAAGACCGCGATCTCGTCGCCCATGTTGGCACCGGGGGCGAGCCCAAGGCCACCGATGAGGCCCGCACAGAGGTCGGAGAGGATGTCGCCGTAGAGATTGGGGAAGACCATCACGTCGTAGAGCTCCGGCTTCTGCACGAGCTGCATCGCCATGTTGTCGACGATGCGGTCCTCGAACTCCATCTCGGGGAACTCCTCAGCGACCTCGCGGGCGACGCGGAGCCAGAGGCCATCCGTGAACTTCATGATGTTGGCCTTGTGGACCGCGGTCACCTTGCGCCTTCCATGGGTCTTCGCCCACTTGAAGGCGAAGCGGAAGACCCGCCGGGTTCCGAACACCGAGATGGGCTTGATGCTGATCCCCGTGTCCGGTCGGAGGCTGGGCCCCCCCAGCCTTGCGATGGTCTCGATGAGCTCCAGGGTCTCGGGCTTTCCCTCTTCGAACTCAATGCCGGCGTACAGGTCCTCAGTGTTCTCGCGAATGATCACGAGGTCGATATCGTCGTAGCGGCTGCGCACACCCGGATAGGACTTGCAGGGCCGGACCAGGGCGTAGAGGTCAAGCTCCTTGCGAAGCGCGACGTTGACGCTGCGCATGCCAAACCCCACCGGAGTGGTGAGCGGCCCCTTGATCGCCACCTTGTTCTTGCGGATCGACTCCAGGACGTGGGGCGGCATCGGCTCGCCATAGCGCTCGACGACGTCGAGGCCAGCGTCGTGAACCTCCCACTCGATCCCCGCTCCCGCCGCATCAATGACCCGCCGGGCCGCCTCGCTGACCTCGTAGCCGATGCCATCGCCGGGGATCAGGGTCACCGTGTGCCGCGCCATGTCAACCTCCTATCAACGGGTCGAGTGTGCCATGCCGCGGTGGAGCCGCCGCCGCGCTCTGAACGATGAGGCCGGAGTGGAGCGGTTGGCCAGAGCCGATGGGCCCGGACCGGAAGTGACGCAAGCCCTCCCCCGATGGTATGCGGCGGAGGGGCGCCACCTCCTCCCCTGGCGCCGGACCCGCGATCCCTGGGCTGTGCTGGTCAGCGAGATCATGCTCCAGCAGACCTCGGTCAGCCGCGTTCTCGGCCGCTGGGAGCGGTTCCTGGGTCGCTGGCCGAGCCCCGAGAGCTGCGCCCGGGCCGCCCTGGAGGACGTCCTCCACGAGTGGGATGGACTCGGCTACCCGCGCCGGGCCCTCGCCCTCTGGCGGACCGCGCGGATCGTCGCCGCCTCCGGCTGGCCGGCAGGCGAGGCTGGGCTCCGAGTTCCTGCCCGGCGTGGGCGCCTACACCGCCCGCGCCCTCCTCTGCTTCGCCTTCGGCGAACCCGCCGGGCCGCCGCGCGACGTCAACCTGGCGCGGGTCGCCGCCCGCTCTTTCCTGGGCGCCGAGCAGGCGTCACCGCGAGCCCTCGACGCGGCCATCGCCGAGCATCGCCCCGCGGGAATGGCGGAGCGCGATTACGCTTTCGCCCTCTTCGACATCGGGGCTCTCCTCTGCCGGCGGCGCAGCGTCGCCTGCGATCGCTGCCCCCTTGCTCCACGCTGCCGCTCGCGCCAGCGTCTCGCCCTCGGGATGCCCGCCGCCCCCCGGCTCCAGCCCGCCTATCCGGGCAGCATGCGCGAGCTCCGCGGCGCGGTCCTTCGAGCCATGCTGGCGCGGCCTCGCCTGGGATTCTCCGACCTGGCGGCCGTGGTGGCGACGGTCCCCGCCGCAGGCCGTCCCGGAGCAGTGGCCGAGGCGCTGGCCGGCCTGCGCCGCGACGGCCTGCTCCCCTGATCGCCACCGGCCTCCCCGGCACGGGCCCGCGCCGCCTTCGGTCGGCGCCGCCGCTACGATGGCCCCCGGGCATGGCGACGATCTCCCCCTACCTCGACGCGGTCCGCGAGGAGCTGCTGCAGCGCAGCAGCTTCAGTTTCACCCCGGATCGTGATCTCCCCGCTCCCCCGGCGCGGCGGGCCGAGGTGGGAGACGGTCCGCGGGTCCTCTTCGTGGGGTTTCCCTCGGACTATTCACTCGCCTTCCTGCTCCAACTCCTGCAGCTCGACGCGCGCCTCTGCGGCATCGTCACCTCACCCGGCGCCCATCCCGCCATCCTCGGTGACAACGCGCTTTCTCGCCTGGCCGGGCACCTCGGTGTCCCACTGCTGCGCACCTGGAGGATCAACGACGACCACAGCCGCATGGACATCGGCCGGCTGCGTCCGGAGGGGGCCGTGATGGCCAGCTTCAACCAGATCGTCCACGCGCCCACGCTCCGCATCCCCCGGCACGGCTTCATGAACATCCACCCCTCGCTCCTCCCCCACTACCGCGGCCCCGAACCCGTCTACTGGGCCCTCGCCGACGGGGCGGCGACGACCGGCATCAGTCTCCACCGAGCCGTACCCCGCGTCGACGCCGGGCCCATCCTGGCCCAGGCCGAGGTCCAGATCGCGCCCGACGACACCGCCGGCACCCTCACCCGACGCCTCGTCGACGCCGGCCTTCCCCTCCTCGGCGAGGCCCTCGCCGCCCTGCTGCAGGACGCTCCCGGTGTCCTCCCTGATCCGGAGAAGGGCGGCTACCGGCCCTCGGTCGGCCACCGCCGCCTCGACGAGGCGCCCTCCGCCGCGGCCGCTGAGCGGATGGTGCGTGCGGGAGTGCCCAACATGCCGGCCTGGACGGTGGTGGAGGGGAGGGTTTCGTACGTGCTCGCGGCACGGGTCCATCCCACGACAGCCCTGGCCCCTGACGTGCCGGCACGCCTTCGCTTCCCCGACGGGGACCTCGAGCTCCTCTCCACGTCCCCTCTCTGCCACTGCCATCACGACGTGGAGGATTGCCCGCATCGGGAGGAGGCGACCGCTGCCCGCGCCGGTTGACGGGAGGGCGCTCGGGCCTGGTGCTCGACTGCAGCGCGGTCGATCGCGGGCAGCGCCCGGTGACAGGCGGCCGGCTCGGGACAGGTGCTCGACCGCGTCCCGGATCCCGGCCCCGCGCTCGTTCCTGCGTCACGGGATGTGAAGGGACGCCGGCCTTGCCCCTCAGGGTGCCGCCGCGGAGCTACCATCGGGCTCCATGGCACGGGAGGAAGGGCCGCTTGCCGCGCTCGTCGTCGAGGACGATGAGATCGTCCGTTCCCTCCTGGCACGGGTCCTCGAGCGGCTGGGCTACAGGGTCGACGGCGCCGCCACCGCCACCGAGGCCGAGGCGCTCGCCGCCACCGGCCCCGGGTACGCGATCGTTCTCCTCGACGGCCTCCTTCCCGACCTGCACGGCCTGCGCCTCGCCCGGCGGCTCCTCGAGGAACCTCGGCAGGCCCGGGCCGCCATCTGCCTCCTGAGCGGTACCGTGCGCCACGCCTCCCCCGTCATCGCGGGGGTCAGCGCTCTGCCCAAGCCGCCCCGGCTCGCCGCCCTCATCGATCACATCCACTCGATGGAGGGCTGGCGCGAGGTGGGAAGCCCGGTCAGGGAACGGCGGGCCGCGCTCCTCGCACTCGAACCGGGCGTCCCGGTCGGCTGAGGCACCGCCTGCGTCGGGGGCCGTCGCTGTGGTGCCCTTGGACGCGGACGGCGCCCTTCGTCCGCTTGGCCCGTACCCGTGGCACCATGGAACTCGGTGAACGAGCCCCCCCTGTCGCATCTTCCCTGGTCGGTGACCCGGCCCGAGTTCATCAACACCGCCCGCGACACCGGCGGGGACGGGGCCTGCCTCGTCTTCCTGGTTGCCGAGGACATCCCGGCGACGGCGCGGGCCGGCTACGCTCAGCTCATCATCGCCTACGCCCGGGCCAACGAGCCGGTGACCATCGATCGGGATGGCACCTCGGTCCTCCTCATCACTGAGGGCGGGATCGCGGCCGGCAGGGTTGTCGCCGAGCGGGTCTTCGGGTTGATGCGCCGGATCTCCCTGGAGAGCACCGTCCGAGCCGGGGTGGCGGCGCTCGACAGGGACCCCGAGGAGGCCATCGCCATGGCTCGTCAGCGGGCGGAGCGGGCGGCTCCCGGGGCGGTCGCCACCGACGCCTGACGGCCTCAGTCTGGGCTTTCCGCATCGGCAGGGTCACCAGGGCTCACGGCGGCGCCGACTGTCGATGATGGTCAGCACGGTCAGCTCGTCGCCCTTCACCGCGTAGAAGACCGCGTGCGGAGGCACCGAGAGGACGTGCTCGTCCAGGCGCCCCAACTCGACCCTCCGATACATGCCGGGAAACGGCCGCTCGCCAAGGCCTCGACGCTCTGCTGCACAAGGCGAGCCTGGAGGGGAGCGCGCTCCGCGACCTCTGCGAGCCTCTGCAGGGATCTTCTCGACCAGACCAGCCTCACCGCCGGCGATCCCGCCCGCCCGGCCGGCCGATCTACTCTCGGGCTTCCGACTACCAGGGGCGGCGGCGCCGGCGGGAATCCTCGATGCTGAGGACGGTCACGTCGTCTCCCTGGACGGTGTAGAAGACGACGTGAGGCGGCTCGCTGAGGGCGTGCTCGCCGGGCCTGCCCTCAACCCTGCGCTGCATCCCCGCAAATGGCCGCTCCGTCAGGCGCTCGATCGCCGTGATGAGGCGCAGGGCTTGGCGCGGAGCCCGCTCGGCGATCCGTTCCAGGTCGGCAAAGGCCTCGGTGGAGACGAGCAGGCGCACGCCGCGGAAGCCTACCCGAGAGGGGTCTCTCCCTCCCCTTCACGCACCTGGATCAACCGTTCAATGCGCGAGCGCACCTCCTCAATGGGGAGCGTCTCGAGCTCGCCGCGGTCGAGGCGGGCGTGGAGGTCATCAAGGCGGGCGATGACGCGCGGATCCTGGAGCATTGCCTCGACCTCCTTGTCGAAGGGGTCGGGAGCGAGGTGCGGCTGGGTGGCCATCTCAGTCTGACCGTAGCACGGGCGCGCTCACGTCGAGGCTCTCGCGCAAGCGATCGCGCGTGCTGCGTACAGGGTCTTCGGGTGGCAGTCCGACGATGCGGCGTGCTTCGTCATTGCTCGCCACCTCCAGGTCGCCGTGGCGGAGCTGCTCATGCAGCTCGTCGAGCTCGGCGACGACCTCGGGATCACGGAGCATCTCCTCGATCTCCTTGTCGAAGGGATCGGGAGTGAGGTGGAGAGCGGCGCTTGGCACGACCCGATCGTACACACGTTGCCCGAGCCCAGGAGACGTCCGATCGCGTCACAACGATCGCGATGCAGGCCCCAACGGCGCAGCCGCATCACTGCACGCAAAGCGCTTGCCCCTGGGAGGGCCGTGGACGCCCGGAGGCGGTGGAGCCCGATATCCGGGGCCCCACCAAACGATGGGCGGCCCTACGCGCCGCCTGGGTCCAACCTCCCGCTGCGCCGGCGTCTGACCTCCTCCACCGCCTCCCGCTGCATCGTCGGCGTCACGTGGGAGTAGAGGTCGAGGGTGATCCCAACCGAGGCGTGGCCGAGCCGTTCCGAGGCGACCTTGGGGTGCATGCCGCCCCTCAGCCAGTCGGTCGCCGCCGAGTGGCGGAGGTCATGGAAGCGCACGTCCGGCAGCTCGGCACCCCGGAGGATCGCGTCGAGCCGGTTGGTCAGGACCGTGATGCCGAGGTGGCGGCCGAACTCGTTGGTGAAGACGAGGCCCTCGTCCACCCACATGGAGCCTGCCCGCCGCGCCTCGAACCGCTGGCGCTCACGGTGCTCTCGTAGCGCGACCACAGTCTCGGCGAACAGCTCCAGCCGTCGCCGGCTCCGAGCCGTCTTGGGCTCACCGATCGCCAGGTTCGCAGCCCGCGAGCCCTGGAGGGAGCCGGTCACCGAGATGGTCCTCGCGTCGAGGTCAACGTCCTTCCACCGAAGCCCGAGGATCTCGCCGCGCCGGAGCCCCTCGCGGATCGCGACCACGAACAGCGCCTCCAGCCGATCCCCCCGCACCGCCTCCAGGAAGCGGTCATAGTCGACGCCGGCGAGGACCCGCATCTCCTGATGGGCCACCATGGGCCGCGCCCGCTTGGGCACCAGGTCGGCGGCGTTCCGGGCGACCTTCCCCTCCTCCACCGCGTCCGCCAGCGCGCGGTGGACGATCGCGTGAAGATGGCGGGCGGTCGTGGAGCTCTTGCCCTGGCCGCCCTGTGCCGCATCGGCCGTCATGTGCTGATAGAGCTGGGCGAGGTCACGTCCATCGAGCTTCGCCAGCGGCTTCTCCGCGACCGCCGAGCGGAGGAGGTGGACCTTGACGTAGCGGGTGTAGTAGTCGACCGTCGAGGGCTTGAGCCCCTGAAGGCCCGTCAGCCACTCCCGCAGCCAGCCGCCGAAGGTGAGCCGGGCGTCAGGCAGCGGGAGGCCCTGATCTATGGTGCGGAGAGCTTCAGCCAGCGCATCCTCGACGGCACCTTGGCTGTGGCGGTAGAAGGTCCGGACGGTGCCGTCCGGGAGCCTCAGCCGCCCCACCCAGCGCCCATCCTTCCGGAGGGCGACCGTCCCAGTGCCCTTCCGGCGCCGGGTCCGCCGCCGAGCTGACGACTTATCCGACCACTGACCGCGGGATCGGGCGAGCTGCCCTTTTGGCTTCCCGGTATCCTCTCCCACGGTCGGCCTCCTTCAGGATCGGCCGCGCCCCGGCCGTCCAGCCGGCGCGGGGGCTTCACACGCGGAGCATAGCAGGATAAGTGGTCAGATAGATGGTCAAGCTGACCACTTACGAGCGGTAATCCCAGACATGCCGAGGTAGCTCAGTTGGTAGAGCACGGGTCTGAAAAACCCGGTGTCGACAGTTCGATTCTGTCCCTCGGCACTTTGTTTATCAACGATTTCTCGCGCTCATCGACCCCTGGCGCGTTCGGCGTTTGACACCCATTCTGACACCCATTTTCGGTCGACCGGGGTAGACTGAGAGCAGTCTGCCAATTGGCGGAGGACGGGGCCCGGCGACCGGGTCTTCCGGACCCGTGCCAGGCGGCGGTGATCGCAGTCCGCTGGTGGGAGGGTCACTGGGGTGGAGCGCCAGGCCGCACGGGCCCGCCGGGGCAACTCGGAGGGTTCGATCACCCGCCGGGCTGACGGCCGCTGGATGGGCCGGGTGCGGCTGCGGGACGGCACCAGGCGGGCGGTCTACGGCCGCAACCACGCCGAGGTCGTCGCCAAGCTGCGCGAGGCGGTCGGACTCGCCGACCGGGGACTCCCCCAGCCATCGGGGACCGAGACCGTGGAGAGCTTCCTCGCCTCCTGGCTGGAGAGCTCGCGGCCAGCGCCTTCGCCCGTCGACCTGGGAGGCCTATGAGCGGCACCTCCGGCGCCACGTCCTCCCGACCCTCGGGCGCCGGCGACTGGCCCAGCTGCTCCCGACCGACCTCGACCGCCTCTACCAGCAGCTCCTGGCGGGCGGGCTGAGCCCGACCAGCGTCCACCACGTCCACGCCATCCTCCACAAGGCGCTGGATCAGGCGATGCGCTGGGACCTGGTCGGGCGCAACGCCGCCGGTCTCGTCGACCCGCCGCGAATCCGGAGGATCCCAATGCGCGCTCTCTCCCCCGAGGAGGCACGGCGGTTTCTGGAGACCGCCCGGGGCGACCCGCTGGAAGCCCTCTACGTCCTGGCCATCACGACCGGGATGCGCCGCGGCGAGCTGCTGGCGCTGCGGTGGCGAGACGTCGACCTCCAGGAGGGCACCCTCTCGGTCACGGGGACCCTCCAGCGGGTCGGCGAGGAGCTGGCCATCCGCGAGCCGAAAACGGCCTCATCGCGCCGCTCGATCGAGCTGACCAGCCAGGCGGTCGACGCCCTGGCGCGTCACCGCGCTCGCTCAGGTCGAGCAGCGCCTGGCCGCCGGCGACCGCTGGCGTGACCAAGGCCTCGTCTTCTGCACGGAGATCGGGACCCCGATCGAGGCCGGCAACCTGCTCCGGCGGTCCTTCTGGCCGCTGGTGAGGCGCGCCGGCCTGGGTCACCTCCGCTTCCACGACCTTCGCCATACCGCGGCCACCCTCATGCTGGCTGGCGGGGTGCACCCCAAGGTGGCCTCGGAGATGCTGGGCCACTCGACCGTAGCCATCACCCTCAACCTCTACAGCCACGTGACCAGGACCATGGGCCGGCAGGCGGCGCGGACCATGGAGGAGATCCTCGGAAGGTAAAGGGAGCTCCAGCATTCAGTCAGGGCGCTTGTACCTGTTGCGCCGATACTCGTTGACCCAGCGCCGACTGCTCCGCCACTGCCCTTGCTGGTCCCGCAGGGCGCGCAGCCGGCCGCGCTCCGCGGCCACCCGGAGGGCACGCGCCGAGATGCTTCGATCGGCCAGCGCAGCGAGCGGAACGAGCCGCGCAGGGCCAGCGACGGCGGGGACGACGAAGCGCATCAGCGTGTCCAGCACAGACCGCGCCAGGAATTCGCCCAGGGGCCCCGCATCTCCAGCGTCGGCGCGCCGCAGCCCCTCCAGGTAGCGGGTCCGGTCCCCTTTCCGGATGATGGCGGGAGGGTAACCTAAGCGGATCAGCAGCAGGTTGGTCAGCAAACGGCCTGCCCGCCCGTTGCCGTCGAGGAACGGATGGATGCGTTCGAACTCGGCGTGCACGTCTGCCAGGATGTCGGGAAGGGGGCCCTCGCCTCCACCCAGAGTCGAGGCGTGCGCCAGCCAATCGACCATGAGCGGTGGTACGTCGGTCCAGGCAGGTGGCCGCATGCCCCCGGGAAAGGGCTCGATGTCATGCTCCCGGAAGGCGCCAGGACCCTCCCTTTCGGTGGCGGCTGGATGCGGCGCCACCACCCACACCTTGGCCATGGCGAGGCTGTGGACGTGACGGACCTCGGTGAGATTGAGCAGGTCCCCGGTCGTCCAGCCCCCGGGAGCAATCCCTTGCCGATACACCCAGCTCGCGGAATCGGCGTATCCCTGGACCTCCAGATACTCGGCGAGCTGCTTGTCTCCGACGGCTCTCCCCTCCTTCAATAGGATCTCGACCTGCCGGAGGACCAGCGTGTTGCCCTCGATCGCCGTGGAGTTGTGGGCCTCCTGATACCAGATGTCCCCCCAGATGTCTTCGGCTTCCGCCGGCGACGGCAGTCCGCCCAGGCGGGTACGGAGCTCCTCGACCGCGTCGGTGAGCTGGCGGTAGACCGCCTCCCGGGTCCGCCGGCCGCGGCGCGGTCTCATCGACATAGCCCTGTATGGTAGCCAATTTGGTGTCGCTTACGCATAATAAATTGACACAACGCCAAATCGCCTATCTGGCGTCGTATAACCCCATAAAATTGACACGACACACTTTCGCCCCTGGTCGACCGCTCACCGCCGTCCATCGCTGCGCTGCAGAAGCCGGCCCCGGGGACGGCTCGCAGCGGTCGCCCGTCCGCCTCCGCGCGGCTTGGGCCCTACCGGGAGGTACTCAGGAACGACGTCCTCCTCGGCGGGGCCGGCTACGGACGATGTTGACCGGAGCCGGATACCGGCCGGGCCACGGTGTACGGACGCGCCCGGCTACGGTCGGCCGGGTGGCAGCATGCCGGTCGGCCAACTCCTCGAGGTCGGCGCGGCGAAAGCGGACGGTGCGGCCGATCCTCACGACCGCCAGCTCGCCCCTGGCGACGAGCTCCTGGAGCGTGCGCACGGAAAGGGCCATCGCCGCCGAGGCCTCGCGGATCGTGAGAAGCACAGGTGGCGCCGCGCCCGCGTGCGAGCGGATCGGAGCGATGGCTCCGTCGCCGCCGAGCGACGAGCTGGGCGAGGTCTGAGTGGCCGCTTCCCAGCCCTCAGGGATGGTGCCGGTCATGAACACGATGGCAGCACTCGTGCCGTTCCACGGCCGTTCGCCACAGGGGAGAACGCCCGCAGAACGCCGGGAGAACGGCAGCGGAACGCCGGAGGAACGGCCCCGCGCCAGCAGAGTCCTGGGTCATTCTCCCGCCGTTCCGCTCCCCGTTCCCGCGGTGTGTCGAGAGGAGGACGCGTTCCCTGCCTACTCGGACCGTGGCCTCAGCGAGCGCCGGATGCGCGCCAGCGCCTTCCGCCTTCCCGGGTCCCTCGGGTCCGTGAGGTCGGCGACGACGGCGGTGATCGGCGTGCGATGGCCGCGCCAGCCGAGGATGTCGTCGAACAGGGCTCGGTCCTGGCGCAGGCGCATCAGATCGCTGACCAGCCGCTCACCGGCATCGCGCTGGAGAGCCTCGCGGACGTTGACCACTGCCAATCCGGCGTGCTCGATCCCCCGGAAGCGCTCGGCCACCACCCAGTGATCGGCCGGCGCCGGAGGGGGCGCGCCACGGAATCTCGCGATCCCCGCGAGCATGTGGTCGCGAACGGTCTCGGCGAGCGCCGTATTCCGGCGGACGTACTCCACGACCGAACCACCGACCACCGCGCCCGCCCACTGCGCGACACCGTCAGGCTGCCGGAGCAGCGTCTCCCAGGCGTCGGCCCTTGCGCGGTCCGCGGCGGCCGGGTCCCGCTCTTGGCGGACGAACAGGGTCTCACCAGCTTCCGGGGCGGGCGCGACGAAGACGTCCAGGTCGCTGTGCCCCAGCGGGTCATCGCCCTCCACGATGACCGCGTCGGAGAAGTCCGACATGAGCGCGGTGTCGTAGAAGGCCTCGAAGGCCTCTCCGCTGGGCGAGAGGAGCACGGTGGCGATGCTCGCGTCCGCCTTCGGGGGCGGCCCCGGGAAGGTGAAGCTGGCAACCCCGCCCGCCCCGGCCCGCAGGTAGCGGCGGACCTCCGGGTCGCGCCGGGGCCTCGTCTCACGGGGGTGGCGCAGGCGGTCGTCGCGGGTGCAGCGGGCCACCAGAATCGTCTCGCTCGAGGCGACGAGGACAGCCTCGACGAGCGTGGTCTTGCCGGAGCCCGGCGGGCCGCCGACATGGACGAATCTCCGCTCGATCACGGGTCTGCCCCGGCCCCGAGGAGCTCCTCGAGAAGCACATCGCCGCCCGCGCCCCACGCGCCGCGGCTCGTCCGGGCGAGCTCCATCGCCTCGGACCTCCTCCCCATGGCGACAAGGGCCCTCACTGCCCACTGCCGGTAGTGCCAGAACCGCTCGTGCTTGAGGAGCTCCACCAGCTCGTCGTGGCGGCCGGCGTGGTAGAGGGCGCTGAGGCACGCCGCGGTGCCAGGGAAGAAGCCGTGGAGGTCCGGATCCGGACTCAGCGCCATTCGGGTCGCTCCGATCAGCTCGTCGGCCCAGGCGGAGGCCACCTCCGGCGAGGCGCAGAGCTCACCCCACCGGTCCCCGAGCTCCTCGATGTAGGGAATCTGATCGTCCTGTAGGGCGGTCCAGAGCCGCTCCAGCCACCTGCGCCGTGTCGCCGGCTCAGCCGGCGCCCCGCCGATGATCGGCACCAGCGTGTCGATCGCCCGATGGACCGCCGTCCCGATCGCCCCCGAGGAGCTGTCCACCCGCTCGAGGGCCGGGGAGAGGCGCTCCAGGAGGGTCACCGCGCCCTCCGCACCGAGCACCGGGTCGCGCCGGGCCACCCCGCGGATCTCCCTGACCGCCTCGCGGATCCGCAGGATCGCGGGCTGCGACCTCCAGCCGAAGGAGTGGCGCCGGAAGCGCGGCTTGAACTCCCAGCGGTGCGAGCCCCCAGTTCGTTCGGTGACCACGATCCTCGTTCCATGCGCCGTTTCGTCGCTCGGAATCGTCGCAGGGATCCTCGTGTCACCGAAGTCCAGCCGTCAGGGGGGTGACCCACCGGTCTCGCCCGACCCTCGCCCCACGCCGCTCTGTGGACCCGGGCGGGCTGAGGGCATCGCGGTGGCGTGCCCGGCGGCTATGCGGCCCGGCCGCCGCTGGGAAGCTCGAGAGGGACGACCTGGTCAGGGAAGACGGCCGTCAGCTCCAGATGTCCACCAAGGGCGGCAACGTAGCGCGAAAGCGTGGAGAGATACAGGTCGTCAGACCGCTCCAGCCGGGAGATGTTGCCCTGGGTCACGTCGAGTGCCCGGGCAACGTCCACCTGGGTGAGCCCCCGCTCCTCCCGCAGCCGCTGGAGTGTCAGCACGGCGTCCATCAGGCGGCGGTACGCCTCCACGCGCTCACGCCCCTCTGAGGTTGCGGTGACCTGGTCAGCGAGGGTGCGGAACGGCTTGTGCCCACTCATTTCACGTCTCCTGCCTCGCGCCGAAGATCAGCGAGGTGCTCGTCATACAACCTGTCCGCGATGGGGATGTACTCGGCGTACCAGTCCTGCCAGCGGCCTTCCTTGTTGCCGCCGATCAGCAGGATCGCAGCCCGCCGCGGATCGAAGGCGAACAGCACCCGGAGCGCCGTTGCGGGCGGCCGCAGCTCCTTCATGTTGCGGTGGCGCGAACTCTTGATGGTGTCCACCAGAGGGCGGCCAAGAGCTGGCCCGTCGCGTTCGAGGAGCTGGACGGCGGCAGTGAGCGCTCGCTGCTCGTCGATCCCCAGGGTCTCCCACCACGCTTCGAACTGGTCGGTGTACTCGACGTCCCACAGGGCCATTATGCCCCTCTCATCATATTAGTCAAGCATAATACCGCAGCCCCCCGGTCGCCGGTTTCGGGTCCCCCCAAGCTGCACGGAGTGTCAGCCCGGCCGTCACCGGGCCCCCTCACGGCCGTTCTGGCTTACGGCTGGGAGTCGGCGACCAGGCCGTCGAGCTGTCGGTCGAGGGCGAGCGCGGCCACCGCGACCAGGGCATCGACGTCGCCCGCCGCCCTCTGTGTCGCGGCGAACAGGCCAGAGAGCTCGTCGCTATGGCTGCGGACGTACTCGCCGATGGCGGCATGGCCCACCTCAGTGGGGCTGCGCCGGAGGGCGCCGGCAAGGAGGGTGATGATGGCGTCGTCGGCCTCCAAGAGGCGGACGGGCTTGGTTCGGAGAGCCATGGCTGTGACTTCGACCGTAGCAGAGCGTCATGCTCATCTCCTCCACCGATACTCCGGTGTGTTTCTGCTGAGCCTATAGGCGCTCCACGGCCGCGGGTTGGGCAAGCTCCAGGGCCGCGCGTCGGTTTCGATCTCAGCAGCGGGGTCGTTCTCTCGCCGTTCCATCGCCGTTCCTCGGCGGGGAGCGTCGAGACAGCTGTCCGGGCTGGACCGGCAGGTCGTTCCCCTCCCGTTCCGCTCCTCGTTCCCTGCGCGGAAGGCGGCCGCCGGCGGGGCGGTCCGCCTGACATCCGCTCCCGGAGCTGGTCGTTCCCACACCTCGTGACGGTGATCCTCGCGTCACCGAGGTCCGACCCGTCCAGGAGGGTGACCCACCGGTCTCGCCAGTCCCTCGCCCCAGGCCGCTCTGTGGGCCGGGGCGGGCTGAGCTGAGGGCATCACGGTGGCGTGCCCGGTGATCGGGGCCTGCCTCCGGCCAGGGGCCGAGCTGCGGTGCGCCTGCCAGAAAGACCTCCTCGTGCCAGCCCCTCTGGCCTCAGCCAGCACCCCGTTCCCCGCCACTCCCCCATCTCCTCCTCGCATGGGAACGCCGTTGGAACGCCCTGCCTCGTACCACTTGCCCCATCGCATCTTCGTTGTCCGGACCCTTGCTCACAGACGGGTTCAACTCCATTGATCCGATCCCATCCCGTGTCCGTGGCCGTGCAGCCGGCCTACGACGAGTACCTCCAGCGCCAGGTCGACCACTACCAGGACTACCTGCGCGGCACAGCGGACGCGATCGGCCACGACATGGAGGTCGCCGAGGGGCCGACCCGGGTGATCGGTGACCCCGAGGCGGCGCAGCGGATCGGCCTCAGCCTGGGGGAGACGCCGACACCGGAGGCGATCACCCGGCTGGGCCGTGGCTGCCATGCGCAGACGGACGAGCTCCTCATCCGCCGCTGGGTCAACGGAAGCGGTGAGCGGATCGCGTACCACGACCTCGTCTTCAGCGTCCCCAAGTCGGTCTCCGTGGAGTTCGCCGCCGCCCGGGCGGCGGGCGATGAGCAGGGTGCCCAGCAGCTGATCGAGGCCATGGCCGGCTCGGTCGACGAGGCGATCCGCCACTTCCAGGAGCTGGTACCGCTCGGCAGGAGGCGCATGGGCAGGGAGGGAGTGCAGGTCGCCGTGCCCGCGAAGGTGGTGGCGCTCATGGACGTGCACTCGGCGGCCCGCCCGGTGGCGGGACAGACGAGCGGCGATCCCCAGCTCCACGTCCACACCCGGCTCCTCAACCTCGGCCTGCAGCCGAAAGCGGACCCACCGGGAGACGGCCGCCCACCGGTCGCCTCGGTCAACTACCTGATGCTCTACCAGCACGTCCGCGCGCTGAACGGGCTCTTCGAGGCGGGGCTGCGCAGCCGGCTGGAGGAGCTCGGCTACCCGACCGTGAGCACCGAGCATGGCGAGAGGCGGAAGTGGTCGTCGTTCGAGCTGGAGCGTCAGGATGAGGCACTCTCGGCCCGGCTCTCCTCGCGACAGGCGCGGGTCGAGGCGCTGGTCCAGGAGGAGTGGCAGCGCCGTCAGAGCGAGCTGCTCGCCGCCCTGCAGATCGCGGCGGCGCTCCGGAACGCCATGGGCACGGCGACGGAGCCGGTGCTCGCGCTGACCCAGCGGCAGCGGTCACTGGTGAGACCCACACAGAAGCAGGCCGCCGCCCTGAGCCGCGTCTCCCGGGAGGCGAAGCTGGCGACGACCCGCGCCGAGCTCGCCGAGGAGTGGGGCCGGGTGATCGCCGAGCACGGATACCGCCACCTGCCCTCCGATCCGGGGGCACCGAGCTGCCGGCCAGACCCGCATGCGCGGGAGCGGGAGATGGCGCGGATCACTCGCTCGGCACTCGCCCGCGGCGGTCTGGTCGCCGGCCGCTCCGTCTTCGACCGCGGCGACATCCTCGAGCTCGTCTCCTCCCGGGCGGTGGCGGCGCGCCTGGACGCCTCCGAGCTGCGCCGCACCGTGGAGCGGGTCGAGGAGGTGGCCGTGCGGCTGGAGGCGAGCGTCCACGAGCCGCTCGGCGCCTTCACCACCGTCGAGCAGCTGGGGCTGGAGCGCGCGGCCGTCGAGGTGGCGGTCGCGATGGCCGACGAGGCCACCGTGAGCGTCCCCCATCCCCTCGTCTCGGCGGCAATCACCGACGAGGCGACGAGCAGTGGCCGTCCCCTCGACGCCGAGCAGGAGGCAGCGGTGCACGCCTTCTGCTCGCCATCGGGCTGGGTGCAGCTGGTGGGGGTGGCCGGGTCGGGCAAGACCACCGTCTGCCGGCCGGCGATCCAGGCGCTGCAGCAGGCCGGCTACCAGGTCCTCGGGGTCTCCCTCAGCCAGGGGGCGACCGATGTCCTGGGGGCGGAGACCGGGATCCCAACGTGGAACCTCGCCGACTTCCTGGTCCGGGTCGAGCACACCCTGTTGCGAACCCGAGACGGCGAGCCGGTGTCGCTGACCCCCAGGACGGTGATCCTGGTCGACGAGGCGGGGACGGTGGACTCGGCGACCTGGCACGCGTTCTCCCAGCTCTGCGCCCGAACGAGCGTCGCCGGCGTCCGCATCCTCGGCGACCCGGAGCAAACGCAACCGGTGGGGAGCGGCTCGATCCTCAGCTGGCTCGCGCGGCACCTGCCCACCAGCCACCTCACCGTCAACTACCGCCAGGGCGACGACACCGCGGAGGCGGAGGCGGCGCGGCTGCTCCGTGACGGCAAAGGGGGTGGACTTCCTCCGGCTCAAGGACCGGCTGGGCCAGCTCTGGATCGACACCGACAGCGAGACGAGCATCACCCGGGCGGCGGAGATGTGGGGCAAGGCCATCGCCGAGGGCGGCGACCCGAGGCAGCACGTCCTCCTCAGCGACCTCGTCGACGTCGTCGCCCTGCTGAACACGCGGGCGCAGGGCCGAGTACGACCGCCTCGGTCGCCTGGGCGACGAGAGGGTCGTTCTCCACAGCAAGGAGTGGGCGGTGGGCGACCGGGTCGTCTTCACCGCCCAGCACCGGGAGCGGGTGCCGGCTCTCGACGGCGACGGAAGGGTGGTCCAGCGGACGGATGGAACGCCACGCCAGCGGACGATCAGGACGCCCCGCCGGACCCAGGGCGTTCTCGAATCATTCGCCCATGACCCTGGCGGCGACCTCGTGCTGCAGATCCGGACCGACGGCCGCGGCCGCCTGGCCGAGCGGGTCGTCCACGTCCCCGCCATGGCGGACGTCCTCGACCACGGCTACGCGATGACGACGACGGTCGCCCAGGGGCGGAGCTGGGACACCACCTACCGGGTCCTCACCGCCTCGCGGCTCACCGGGCGGCAGCAGGAATACCCGGCGGCGACCCGCCACCTCTCCCGTTCCCTGCTCTTCGGCGACCTCCGCTCCGTCTACGCCGAGGCGGAAGGTGAGATCGGCGCCCGCGAGGACGCCATCCTCAAGTACGGGGCGCTGATCAGCCGCGACGTGGCCAAGGTCAGCACCCTTGACTACCTGAGCCCCGAGGACCGCCAGGCCCTGGAGGAGAGGCTGGCGCCGCGGTACCTGCGCACGGCGGCGTACACGGCGAGGGCGCCGATGAGCGAGCGCCAGGCCAGCTACCTGGTGGCGCTGCATCGTGAGCCCGGCTGGGGATGGAGTTGGGTCCGGGCCTCCGTGGAGATCGACCTCGCCCTGGGCCGCCCGGCGGGGCAGATGGCGCTCGACTGGCTGGCGGGACAGGGGGTATCCCCCTCTGCAGCGTGGGAGGCGGTTGATGGCGCCTGCCGGGAGGCGGGGGTGAGGAACCCGGCGCCACAGCCCGAGCCGGAGGTAGCCTCCGTGGCGCCCGACTGGGACACCGCCGCGGTCCTGGACGCGGCCAGGCGCGAGCGCAAGATGGCCGCCGCCCAGGCCGGGCGCCATGGCGCAGCCCCGCCGGTCGCCGGTCTGACGGGCGTGCTCACACCCCTATCCGGCGAAAACGCGGACCGCGATCGTGCGTCCAGGGACCAAGGTGGCCGCCGACGCGCCGGGCAGCGCCGAGGCTGGGTTGGCCCACATCCGGGACGTTCTCGCCCAGATCCAGGACCGCCTTCAGCGGTCCTCGCCGGGTATGTCCGACGCGGGCAGCGCCAGGCAATCCGAGCAGCTCGGGGTACCCGCCCCTCCACCGATGGACGATGAGGAGATGGAGCGCGCCGAGCAGATCGCCCGCGAGGCCGTCGAGGATCGGGCGGGCGAGGCACACCTCCGGGGGCCGTTCGAACCATGATCCCGGGGCCGGCTGGAACCGCCAATCTTCCCAGTGGGGAAGGGTCCGGTCGGGGAAGATGCGATGGACCAGTGGTAGAAGGCGGGGCGTTCTTTTGCCGTTCTCATGGGCATCTGCAGGCATCGCGGGATGAAACGATCCAGCCGAACGCTCTGTAAGGCATGCCCTGTCTTCCCATCCCTGAGGGACGGCGGCGGTGGATGAGCGCCGGGTTATCGGAGGTGTCCGTCCACCTGCGCTGACAGCCGGCCGCTTCGCTGGGTCCGGTTCCCTCTCCTCGTTCCCTTGCTGAGGTGGCCGGGACGGAGCGGGGGATGACCGCCCGTGCCAACCCGACGAGGTCCGCGCTCCGAGGCTCAATAAGCCGGTCCAGGCCGGCAGCCTCCCCGACCGTGCGAAGGCTGTGACCCGCCGACGTCCTCGCTGGAAGTGGACGATCGGTACCCTATGGCCCGTGACCGGCCCCGACGATGCCTACCTCGCTCGGGAGGCGAAGGCGCGCATCAAGATCGACCGGCAGCTCGAGGCCGCCGCTGGATCGTTCAGCACGCCGTCCAGGCCCACGTCGGCGCCGGGCCGGGTGTGGCGGTCAGGGAATTCGCCTTGGAGAAGGGGCACGGCCGGGTCGACTATCTGCTCTTCCTCAACGGCCAGCCCGCCGGGGGTGATCGAGGCCAAGCCGGAGGGCACGACCCTGATCGAGGTCGAGCACCAGACCGGCAGGTACGTCGAGGGGTTGCCCGACTGGATCCGAACCGCTGGTATACCCCCTGCCTTTCATCTACAAGTCAACCGGAAGCGAGACTCGGTCCACCAACGGCTACGACCCCGAAGCCCGCAGCCGGCGCGTCTTCACCTTCCACCGCCCGGAGACGTTGGTTGAGTGGGCTCGCCAGATCCTCGCCGAGCCCGAGGCTCCCTCCTTCCGCGCGCGAATCCAGCGGCTGCCCGCGCTCGACGCGGCGCGGCTGTGGGGCGTCCAGGCGACCGCGATCCGCAACCTTGAGGAGTCGCTGCGCGCCGACCACCCGCGCTCCCTCATCCAGATGGCCACCGGGTCGGGGAAGACGTTCACCGCCGCGAACATTTGCTACCGGCTGATCAAGTGGGCCGATGCTAGCGCATCCTCTTCCTCGTCGACCGGTCGAACCTCGGCAAGCAGACCAAGCTCGAGTTCGACAAGTTCGACATTCCTGACGACGCAGCGCAAGTTCCCGCCGAGTACAACATCCAGCACCTCACCTCCAACGTCATCGACGCCACCTCAAGGGTCTGCATCGCCACCGTGCAGCGGCTCTACTCCATCCTGCCGGCGAGGTGAGATGGATCCCGAGCTGGACGAGCACTCCTTCTACGAGCTGCAGCTAGCCGAGCCGGTCCCCGTCGAGTACAACCCCGCGCTGCCGCCCGAGGCGTTCGACGTCGTCATCGTCGACGAGTGCCACCGCTCCATCTACGGACTGTGGCGCCAGGTGTTGGAGTACTTCGACGCGCACCTCATCGGGCTGACGGCGACGCCGACCAAGCAGACCTTCGGCTTCTTCCGGCAGAACTTCGTCATGGAGTACTCCCACGAGATGGCGGTGGCCGACGGGGTCAACCTTGACTTCACCGTGTACCGGATCGAGACCGCAGATCACCGAGACCGGCGGGATCATGGAGGCCGGCGACTGCGGCCGGTTACCGCGACCGGCAGACCCGTGCATCCGCTGGGAGCAGGTCGACGAGCCCGTCACCTACAAGGCACGCAGCTCGACCGGGCCGTCGTCGCCGAGGACCAGATCCGCACCGTCATCAGGACATTCAAGGACAGGCTCTTCACCGAGCTCTTCCCGGGCCGCACGACGGTACCCAAGACGCTGATCTTTGCCAAGGACGACTCACACGCCGACGACATCGTCCAGGTCGTCCGCGAGGTCTTCGGCAAGGGCAACGATTTCGCCACCAAGATCACCTACCGGACCCTGGACGGCAAGCCCGAGGACCTGCTCCAGGCGTTTCGCAACTCGCTCAATCCGCGCATCGTGGTGACCGTCGACATGATCGCCACGGGCACCGACGTCAAGCCGCTGGAGTGCCTGCTCTTCATGCGCTCGGTGAGGAGCCGCACATACTTCGAGCAGATGTTGGGGCGGGGCGTGCGGATCATCGATGACACAGACTTCCAATCGGTGACAGACGACGCGCAGCGGAAGGACCGATTCGTGGTAGTCGACGCCGTCGGCGTCACCGAGTCTTGATCTCGTAGAGACGATGCAGCCCCTGGAGCGCAAGCCCCGGCAGAGCCTTAAGTCGCTCTTCAAGCTGGTCGGGTTCGGCAACAGAGACCCGGAGGTGGCCTCGAGCATCGCCGGCCGGCTGGCGCGGCTCGACAAGCGGCTGACCAGGGATGACCGCGACACGCTCACCGGCCTCGCCAGCGGTGTTGACGTGGGGACAATCGCCCGCGGCATCGTCGAGGCACTCGATGCCGATAACCACGTTGCCGCCGCGAGGGCGGCCGGCGCCGCCGAGGATGACGACACGGCACTTAGCGCGGCCGCCGGCCAGCTGCTCACGGCGGCGCTGGTGCCGCTCGCCACCAACCCGGAACTGCGCAACGCCATCGTCGAGGTGCGCAGGTCGTACGAGCAGACCATCGACGAGATCTCCCAGGGCGCCGTGCTGTTCGCCGGGCACTCCCAGGACGGCCGAGATAAGGCGGCGGCAATGATCTCCTCCTTCCGCGAGTACATCGAGGCGCACCGCGACGACATCCGCGCGCTCCAGGTCCTCTACAGCAGGCCCTATCACGAGCGGCTGACCTTCGCGGCGATCAAGGACCTGGCCCGGGCGATAGAGCGGCCGCCCCGGCGGTGGACGCCGGAGAAGCTGTGGCGCGCCTACGAGGTGCTCGACCGGTCCAAGGTCCGCACCTCTGGAGGGAGGATGCTAACGGACATCGTCTCGCTGGTCCGATATGCTCTCCATCAAGACGACGAACTGGTGCCCTTCCACGACCAGGTCGAGACCCGATTCGTCGCCTGGCTGTCAGCGCAGGAGCAACGCGGCGTGCAGTTCACTCCGGAGCAGCTGCAGTGGTTGACGTGGATGAAGCTGAACATCGCCAGCGAGATGGGCATCGCGTCGAAGTCATTCGACTACACGCCTTTCGTCGAGCATGGGGGTATCGGCAAGGCGGTGCAGGTCTTCGGCGATCACCTGGTACCGCTGATGGAGGAGCTCACCGAGGTACTGGCAGCATGACGGGGTTGCCATCCGGCTGGGTACGCGCACCCCTCGGCTGGGTCGCTGACGTTATAGCCGGCCAGGCGCCGTCAGGTGACACATACAACTCGAGCGACATCGGGCTCCCGCTGTACCAGGGCAAGACGGACTTCGGCGACCTGTACCTCAAGGCGCCGCGGGTGTGGACAACGGCCGCCTCGAAGGTCGCCGAGCCCGGCGATGTCCTCCTATCAGTGCGCGCACCGGTGGGCCCAACCAACCTCGCAACAGCTAAATGCGCCATCGGCCGTGGTCTGGCGGCGATCCGTGGGCGGTCTGGCGTGAGTCAGAAGTACCTGCTCTATGCTCTGCGCGCAACTGAAGCCACTCTTGTCGGCAGTGCTACCGGGACCACGTTCGCGGCGGTCACCGGATCAGTCATCCGCGATCATGAAGTACCGGTCGCGCCGTCTGCCGAACAGGAGCGGATCGTCTCCGCCATCGAGGAGCAGTTGTCCCAACTCGATGCCGGAGTGGCGGCCCTGGAGAGTGCACGGCGGAAGCTAACGCGAATGCGAACCGCGGTCTTGCAGGCCGTGGTAACTGGTCACTTGGTCGAACAGGACCAGGCCGAGGGCACCGCCGATCCCCTCGTCGCCCAGGCGCGCGCCGCACGGGATGCGACGATCGCGCCGACGGGTCGCAGCAGGAGCATTCCGCTCGACTACCTACACGATCACCTGCCGGCGATTCCGCACTCGTGGCGCTGGGTAAGCCTTGATTCCCTGGCAGACGTCGTTGGCGGCGTCACCAAGGACGTCAAGAAACAAACGTCACCCAAACTACAGGCAGTGCCTTACCTGCGCGTGGCCAATGTGCAGCGAGGCTACCTCGACTTGCGAAGCGTCGCCACGATCAAGGCGACTTCTGAACAAATCGCTGCACTTCGCCTACAGGGTGGCGACGTCCTATTCAACGAGGGAGGCGATCGCGATAAGTTGGGGCGTGGATGGATCTGGGAAGGACAGATTGACCCCTGTATTCATCAGAACCACGTCTTCCGCGCCAGGCTGTACGCACCTGTCATCGATCCGCAACTCCTATCGTGGCATGGGAACACCTTTGGGCAGCGATGGTTCGACCGAGGAGGAAAGCAGACCACGAATCTTGCGTCCGTCAGCAAGACCACTCTGCGCGCATTTCCCGTGCCGATCCCCCCCTTGGCCGAGCAGCAGCGAATTGTGGCAGCCGTGGAGAGCTATCTGTCTGTCATCGACGCAGCCGAGGGGATGGTGCAGGCATGCGAGCAGCGAGCGGAAGCCCTTCGCAGCTCCATACTCGTTGCGGCTTTCTCTGGCAAACTCGTTCCGCAAGACCCCAGCGACGAACCCGCGTCTCCTCTCCTCGACCACATTGCCGCCAGAAGGCCGCCTCCAACGGCCGCGGGAGGACCACCGCTCGGACGCCGCGCACGAGACCACAGAGGGTAAGCGCATGAGCGACAGCACCATCCTCGTCCAGAAGCTCTGGAACTACTGCAACGTGCTCCGCGATGACGGCCTCTCCTATCAGGACTACATCGAGCAACTCACCTTTCTGCTCTTCCTCAAGATGGCCGACGAGCAGACACGGCCGCCCTTCAACCGGCCGGCTATCATGCCCCAGGGGCTGGACTGGGCGGCGCTCCACCGCCTCGATGGGGATAACCTCGAGGTGCAGTACCGGCACACGCTGGCCGAGCTGGGCCGCCAGCCGGGCACGCTCGGCGTCATCTTCCGCAAGGCGCAGAACAAGATCCAGGACCCGGCCAAGCTCAAGCGGCTGGTCTCTGACCTCATCGAGAGAGAGGAGTGGATGACCCTGGACGCTGACGTCAAGGGTGACGCCTACGAAGGCTTGCTTGCCAAGAACGCCGAGGACGTGAAGACAGGTGCCGGACAGTACTTCACCCCGCGGGCGCTCATCCGAGCCATTGTCGATGTCATGCGGCCGACCGCCTCGATGCGTCTGTGCGACCCGGCGGCAGGGACGGGCGGCTTCTTGCTCGCCGCATACGAGCAGATGAAGGCGGCCGCGCTCGACCCCGACGAGAAGCGTTTCCTGCGCAACGACGCGCTGCGCGGCTGGGAGATCGTCGACGCGACAGCTCGCCTTTGCGCTATGAACCTGCTGCTGCACGGCATCGGGACACCGGAGGGCGACAGCCTCATCACCGTGGACGACAGTCTGCGGTCGGCACCGAGCGAGCACTTCGACATGGTGTTGACCAACCCGCCCTTCGGTCGGAAGTCATCGTACAAGGTGGTCAACGCGCAGGGGGAGACGGAGCGCGAGGAGATGAGCTACCTGCGCGAGGACTTTTGGGCCACCACCTCCAACAAGCAGCTCAACTTCCTCCAGCACGTCCGCTCCGTGCTCACCATCAACGGACGCGCCGCCATCGTGGTCCCGGACAACGTGCTCTTCGAGGGCGGCGCAGGCGAGACGGTACGCCGTCGGCTCCTCGAGCAATGCGACGTCCACACCCTGCTCCGCCTGCCCACCGGCATCTTCTACGCGGGCGGCGTAAAGGCTAACGTGCTGTTCTTCGACCGCAAGCCGCCGCGGGAGGCGCCGTGGACTGAGCGGCTCTGGATCTACGACTTCCGGACCAACCAGAACTTCACGTTGAAGACGCGCGCCCTGACCCGCCCCGACCTCGACGATTTCGTCACCTGCTACAGGCCCGGGAAGCGTCACGACCGGAAGCAGACCGAGCACTTCCGCCCTTTCACGTACAACGAGCTCGTCGCTCGGGACAAGGCCTCCCTCGATATCTTCTGGCTGCGCGACGAGTCGCTGGAGGAGACCGACAACCTGCCGCCTCCCGAGATGATCGCCGCGGAGATCGTCGAGGACTTGGAGGCTGCTCTCGCCCAGTTCACTGAGATTGCCGCGTCCCTGCCCGGCGGCACGCGAAGCGAGTAGACAAACCAGCCGGCAGCACCCGATACGGGGGGGCCGCTGCCAGCAACACTGAAGAGCCCGGTGTCTCCGGCTCGTCACGGTGGGGTCGGCCCGACGGCTCGGCGCCGGGCTGGCTCGGCGCATCGCCTTGCTCTCTTCCCGAGAACCGCATATGTGAGCCGGGGGGCACGACCAACTCCTGAGGCGAGCGGCCGGGCGGCGCTCCGAGTAAAGTCACGAGCCTGCGGAATGCATGAGTGGAACAGTCTCATGACCCCCGTGCCCCCGGGCTCCACCGGGATGCTCTGCGTTTGGCGCGTGTTCGGGGTAAATCGTGACTGGGGCGACCGCCCTACACCTTCCCGTTCCTGGACCTCCATCGCAGAGGCAGGCCCCCAGCCAGGTGATCGCATGACCGTGACTGTTGGGGAGGTGCCCGCAGACATCATCGACGCTGTGCGCGAGTGGAGGGCGACCACGGCCCTCGTGCTTGATTCCATCTTCGGCGGCGGAGCCTTCCTGGGCGAAACATCGGAGGAGAGACGCAGACTGGTAGCTGACCGTGGGCAGGCCGTCGACGTCGCCAGCCTTAAGACTCGCTTCCCGCTCTACATATCGCTAGAGCTGAGCCGCGAACTCACCGGCCCACTTGAGACCGAGGCCATCAGGATCGCCATAGACAGCTTCGGGGCCGAGGCAAGTCTCTTCCTTGACGGTGCAGTCGGGCCCGTCCTCGCTTCGCTCAGCGATCAGTTAACTCCAGATGCCCTGGTCTTCGCCGACGGCCGGGCCTTCCTCCTACGGCAGGGTAAGCCGGCGACAACCATCCCACAGTCTAGTGGCAGTGCCGAGATGTCGGTGAAGATGGCTGAGGGATGGGGGCAACTTCCATTCAAGGCTATCGAAGCGACCCTCAGGCAGTTAGCGAAGGTACCCAATGCCGGAGATGAAACGCGCGACGCCTCACATCTGCTCTCCTTAGCCCTGGAGCACCGTGACGACAGCCTCCGCAGATTCCTCTTTTCCTTCGTAGGGTTGGAGATCATAGCGAACCAACTCGGCAAACGGCTTCGGACGAGAGTAGCAGCCAAGTTAGACACCGAACTGGGGTCGGTACCCATCGACGTACTTCTCTGGCCAGTGATGCCGGATGAAGACGCGCCATATCGGAATCTAACTTTTCGGTTCGCCTGCTTGGCGGTGGCCCTCGGCGGGGAGGAGGCAAAGAACGATGTCGGAAGGTTCAAGGAACTGTCGAAGGTCCGGAACGACCTAGCGCACAGCGGAGGCGACATTGGCGCCTCGACCGCTCGGGAGTGCTCCTCGCTGCTGCTCAAGTACATCGCGATCGTTGCCAACGCTCAGAGCAGAGGCGAGCTGTGAGAGCGTTCCCGCCAAGGCCGCCGCCTCTGCCTGCTCCGCGAGCCACGCCTGAACCAGCTCAATCCTCCGCCCGGAGCAGCCTTGACCGAGCGTCAATCGAATCGACCCGGCTGGGAATCGAAGCATGTGCCACCGGCCCACGTAAACTCCGCCTCCTTGCCCCGGAGGGCGACCCACCGACAGGGGGTGGAGGTAGGGCCGTTAAGCCAGCCATGGCGGTATTAGCCCAGCGACCAACTGTAACTCAAACTCACTCCTCCGATTACTCTAACTCCTCGCGGATGGCATTGACGGCCGTAGCGCAGCCACTCCTGCTGCCCACGCCGAACCCCAGTCTGGAGGGGGATATGTGAGCCCCAGTTGGGCAAACCCCTTAGCCAGCTCCCAGCTAGGTCCCGAATGCTGGCCGCCGACCCGAAGGCGAACCGCCTGCCGCAAGACGTAGACCGCACCTTGGGAACGTCTGAAGGGCTCCGGCGGAAGTACCTGCTCGAGCGTGCGCACCAGTCGCTCAAGGTAGTCCCTCACACTGCTGATTCCACGGAAGGTAGCTATACGGCGGTCAGTTCGTATGTCCTTCGATATCGGGGGTCAAACTCGCCCGCCACGGTTGGGTTATCAGTCTAGGACCCGGCCCAGCCATTGGCGCCGGTTGAGGAGCGACCTCCTTGGTCCCCCGCTCGCAAGGCCAAGCCGGCGACAAGGTTCACTTGGTTGTCCAGCAAACCTCAAAGAAACGCCGTTGCGCCGGATCGTCCGCCATATTCGGTGAATAAGGGAGGTAGCGAGCCCCGGTAGTGAGCTGCGTCTTGATCACATCTTGATGTGTCGTATCAGCTTGAAAATCGACGCCGAAGCTAACTGGAAACTTCTGCAACGATAGGCCAACGCCGATGCGACCGGATATGTGACGTGCACGCTCAAGAATCACGCTCTTCACTTTGTCTCTTAGCGTATCGCTACCGCCAGGCCACCGAGGATAGCGTGCCACTCGTTTCAGCTCCCATTCGCAATGGTCGAACTCGCGAGGAAGAGCGCGCGGTGTTGTTCTGGTCATGTCCACGTCTTCGATACTGAAGTAGATCGCATTCGCGATCGTGTCGACATGGGGGCCCTTCCCGTGGGCATCATGAAAGCCACGCGGAACGCTGATCTTGATGGTGCCGATCTCAAGGCGGACTCTGGCTTTGACAACGACCTCCGTACAGCTCTGGTCATCGGCATCAAACGCTTCCGTCGCCGACCACGTTAGCTCGTATCCAGCGCCGCCATTGACACCGAAAAAGTTGACCGTCGCGCTCACCCCAGCGCTACCGGAGGTCACGGCCGAGTACGTTGCCTTGCAGCCCTTGTTCCTGGGGCAGTGCACGCGGAGGAGCGGTAGATCGATGTCGAGAAGCTCGTCGGGACTGCCACCGACGCCGTCGGCGTCATCCCCGCTGCCGCCGCCACCATCAGGGATGAAGTCGATTTGGATCTCCTCCCAATGGCGGATCTTGAGACCGGATCTTTGAATTCCGGTGATAATTCGAGGGTCTAAGGTCCGTTGTCCAGCAACAAGCCCGTCGATTCCACTCAAGTCTATTTCTAATTCCACCTGGTCGCCAGCAACGCGCTGCATCGCTACGTGCGCCTGACTTCCATGTGTCTCGAGCGATGAGATCTCGAACGTCCGGCCGAGCCAGGTCGGAATTCCCACAAAGTCGAGGAGATACGCATCTCCCATTCGCGTCAGGCCGACGCGGTCGAAGGTATCCGGCTCCGTGAGCTCCTCAATTCCTGCGACGTGCGCCCAGGGCTGAGGCGTCTCCCTCACATCGATGACGGGGAGCATTACCGAGTAAGATCGTCCAGTCCCGGCGATCCGCCTGGCACTCAAGATGGCCGACGTTGGATCGAGGGTGCGACTCTTCGGCACGTTGATCACATCGTCGACCCGACCGAGGATGCGGAAGTAGCCGTCCGCGGCCTGGACGGCGCCATCGCCGGCGAAGTAGGGCCAGTCGTGCCAGTCCTTGCTTTGCTTGTCCCGGTTGTACTTCTGGTAGTAGATCGAGAGTACCGCTCGGGCTGGCCCCAGATGGTCTGGAAGGACCCCGGCCAGGGGTTGCGGATGCAGATGTTGCCGGCTTTGCCGCTGCCGGCCCCGACCACCTTGCCCTCCTCGTCGTAGATGATCGGGTAGACGCCCAGCACGCCCGGCCCGCAGCTGCCCGGCTTCATCCCCTGGAGGGCGGGCAGGGTGCTGCCCAGGAAGCCGCCGTTCTCGGTCTGCCACCAGGTGTCGACGATCACCGCCTCACACTTGCCCACCGCCTGCGTGGTACCAGCGCCAGACGTCGGGCTCGATCGGCTCGCCGACCGTGGTCATGTGCTTGAAGTGGTAGTCGTACTTGGCCGGCTCGTCCGGGCCCAGCTTGCGCAGCATCCGGATCGAGGTCGGCGGCGGTGTGGAAGATGGTCACCCCCAGCCGCTCGGCGATCCGCCAGGGGCGGCCGGCGTCGGGGTAGGTGGGGACACCCTCGTAGATGACGCTGGTCGTGCCCAGCGCGAGCGGTCCGTAGACGATGTAGGAGTGGCCGATGATCCAGCCGATGTCGGCCATGCACCAGTAGGTGTCCTCGGGGTGGATGTCCTGGTAGTACTTCGAGGTCCCGGTGACGTAGGCGAGGTAGCCGCCCGTCGAGTGCTGGGCCCCCTTGGGCTGTCCGGTGGTGCCGCTCGTGTACATGAGGAAGAGGGGGGCCTCGGCGGGCATCGAGACCGGGTGGACCACGATCGCCCGGTGGTAGGGCCGATGATCTCGTCGACGAAGAAGTCGCGGCCCTCGACCATCGGGGTCTTGGACGCGTACTCGCCGGCGTGACGCCGGAACACCAGGACCTTGTCGACCTTCTGGCCCAGCTCGGCCGCCCTGGCCAGCGCCTCGTCGGCCTTGGCCTTGTGGTCGACGCAGCTCACCGTTGCGGTAGTAGCCGTCCATGGTGATCAGGAAGCGGCTCCGGGAGTCGGCGATCCGCTCCCCGCAGGCGTTGCCGCTGAATCCGCCGAAGACCTCGGAGTGGATGACGCCGAGCCGGGCGCAGGCGAGCATCGCCACCGGCAGGTCGGGGACCATGGGCAGGTGGAAGGTGACCCGGTCACCGGTCTTTAGCCCGCAGAAGTCACGAAGCAGCGCGGCGAACTCGTTGACCCGGCGGTAGAGGTCCCGGTAGGTGATCGCCTGGGTCGGCTCGCTCTCGGCTCCGGCACCCAGATCACGGCGGCCTGGTTGGGCCGGGTCTCCAGGTGGCGGTCGACGCAGTTGTAGCAGGCGTTGAGCCGGCCCCCGACGAACCACTTCCAGAACGGCGGGTTGCTGGTGTCCAGGGTGGTGTGCCAGTAGTGGTCCCAGGTCAGCAGGTCGGCGTACTCCTTGAAGCACTCCGGGAAGTTGCTGCTCGCTGAACCGCTCCGAGGATGGCCGGGTCAGCGGCGTTGGCTTGGCCGATGAACTTCGGCGGAGGTTGGAGCGTACTCCTCCTCTCGCCAGTGGACCGAGATCTGCGCCTCCGAGACCTCCAGCGCTGACTCTTGTCCGATTTTCATCGCTCATCCTTCTTGGTGCGCGAGATTTTTCCTCTCTTAGAGTCTGCTCGTCGCTATCCGGCGCCCGAAGGCATTCCACGCGGCCGCCCTGTGGCATCGCGGAGGCATCGTATCCCCTCCGGGCGCCGGGTGCTAGGGCCGCAAATGCACGTCCGGTCCCCAAAGCGGCCTCTCCTTGGTCCTGAATACGGCGTTCACGACGAGCCATTCGCGCCCAGCGGAACCAGAAGGTTAAGGTTCGCGCCTGTCGGCAGCCCGGCTGATCGCGGTCCACCAGTCCCGACACGCCGTGCTGAGATGCGCGCCGGTAGCGTGGGTGCGCCGTCAAAGGCATACCCGCCTTGAGACGGGGACGCAAAGCCACGGGACTGGTCGGTGCTCCGACACCGAACGAATAGAAGCCAGCCAACCAATGAACTCCAGCCTTGACCTCCTCATAGAGCGTGGTTGGTAGCTTTGTTCAGCCTGGCGGTGCTGGTGGATTTCTGCCTTCGGATCTATCGTACCCATGCCGACTGCTCGCTGGTCGACGTCATATCCGTGGCGGTCAAACTCACGCCGGGAGCCGACGCTCAACCAAACGCCGGCGGTGACGAGAGGGTCGATGATCTGTCCAAGCCAACCTCAGGAGACTGTCCTAGTGCCCAGCCCGGTGGCTCATCCAGCGAGAGTCTGAGCCAGCGTGAGGGTGATGGGTGATCCCGCTGCACGTCGTCGGCGCCTCCAATGCCTTGGCCCGACGCGCCGGCGCACCAAAGCCACGTGCGGACACTCGGGGGCCCCAGACTCGCGAGGCCGAAGTGGACTCCGACGCTTGACCTCGTTGCCCTGCAAGAGCTCTCAAGTGCCGGGAAAGGGGATCGAACCCTTCAAAGCACTTGGGTCCATTTTGACGCACGTACGTCCGTTCCGACAGCAACGCTGACAGCAACGCGCAGGGACCTTGGTGGACAGACCCGGTCAACCACACCGCCTCGCCGGGACTCCGTGTATTCAGGATGGATCTCCACGAACGCCCACATACTCAGGGCTGTGTTGACTTTAAGCCCTTGGTGGTCTAGCGGCGACGCCTGTCAGACGTCAGCTCTTCTTGGCGGCCGAACCGCGCACAACGAACACGCGTTCCCATGGCGGCCGCAGAGAGCGGCCTGGGACCATGTCCGGCACCGAAGCCGGCGCTGGCGTATTGTCTTCCGGCCAGCCGCGGGCGTCCTCGGACATGACTGTACGTCGGCCGATGGTTGGCGGGAGGCTCCGGACCGTGGCTAGGACCAGGCGAGGCAAGGGCGCTGGCGCGGCACGCGCGGTCAAAACAGCATCTCGTCGTGCCAGCTCCGACGCGGGTCGAACTAAAGCCGGCGGCGAACTCCTAAAGGCCGTTCAGGGCCTCGTGAAGGCTCTTTCCGTCGGCGATCTCGAGAAGCGACTTGCCGGGCTGGAGAAGTCCGTCGATCGAATCGACAGAGAGCTCCGCAAGGCGCTGGCTCAGGTCGCCGCCTCCATGCGTAGCGGCGGAGCCGGGCGTGCACGCACGCGGCGTGGGGAAGCAGCGGACGCTGGGAGCGCCAAGCGGACCACTGCAAAGCGAACCACGGCCAAGCGGACGACTGCAAAGCGGACCACGGCAAAGCGGACCACGGCCAAGCGGACGACAGCCAGGCGCGCTGCCCCCGCAGCAGCTGTCAAGCGCACCGCTGCCAAGCGCTCCGCTGGCGGACGCCCGATCCTTGGCAGGCCACCGGGGCCTCCAGTCATTCGCGGACCGCGTCCGCCGGCACCCGCCCCCTGAGCCAAACCATGACACCGAACCCCCCCTCGCCGGTTCGGCCCACCGACACGTCCCGTTTCTTCATGTCGCGGCTGCTGGCAGCGGCCGCAGCGGCAACCGTTGCCTACGCCATTTGGCAAGCGCTCCGACCACGGCCGCCGCAGGTCTTACCGCGCGGGGCGAGCGATGTCTCGACGGACGATGATTACCGTAGGCCGCCGGGGCCACCCGTTATCCGCCGATGAACGCCGGCCACGTCGCCCATTGCTCTGTCGGCCTCGGCGACTCCCGGCGAGTGCCGCGATCGGCTGAGGCACTCCGCACGCCATGGTTGACGTTTTCAAAGGCTTCGTCAGCGGCAACCTCGCTTACCTCACAGCCTGGTTCCTGCCCACCTTCGCGAGTGTGGGTGCATTCGCGCTCTTCCTTCTTCCCCATGCGCTCCAGCTCAAGCCGTATGCCTGGCTCGCTTCGCAGAGCCCGACCATCGCCGTAACACTGATCGTGGGCTCCGCGCTCCTGCTGGGTGTCATCCTCGCAACGGCTTCGACGTGGCTATACCGGCGCCTAGAGGGGGATGTGCCGAACCCGCTGCGTACCGTCCTCTACTGGCGCATGAGGCAACTCCGGGACCAGTGGCGCAATGATTACGCGAAGGCTGCAGAGGGCAGTGCGACCAAGTACCGTGTTGGTCTCTTGCTTGAGAGGATCCAGCGGATTCCCACTGATGAGGACCAGTTTCTACCCACACGCTTGGGCAACGCAATGCGAGCCTTCGAGACGTACGCATCCCGCCAGTACTATATGGACTCGCAGTCACTCTGGGAGCCGTTGTGGGCGGTGACGCCCCAGACCCTTCGCGACGAGCACGATCGTGCCCGTGGGGCTGTCGACTTCTGCGTCGCCACAGTCGCAGTTCTCGCCCTTCTTGCGATCGTCGCGTTCGCCTCCGGCGTGGCCGCGTCCATCGTGGACAACTCCGCTGATGTGGGACTGCTCACAGCGGGACCGCTGGTCCCGCTTATCCTGAGCCGCCTCTTCTACAACCTCGGCGTTAGGGCGACCGACGAGTGGGCGTTCGTCGTCAAGGGCATGGTGGAGGTCGGCCGCGCGCCCCTAGCTGCAGCTCTGGGCCTAGAACTGCCACCCACGCTCGCTGAGGAGCGGGCGATGTGGGATTCCGTCTCGCTCTTCGTCCAGGAGCTGCACAAACCAGGGGGAGCGGCGTACGACTGGACCGGCGCAGACAGCTTTGACCGCTTCCGCGCGCGCCCGCCGGCGACTTCCACTGCCCATCTGCAGCCATCCCCTTAGTGTCCTGTCTCAATGGTTCGCAGACAAAATCTCGCGATGTGGGCGAGGATCATCTCGTCGGTGGTCTTGGTTGAGTCGTTCCCACACAGAGGGCAAGACCGTGGGCGTCGAGGTCGTCGCGCCCTCCGATGTGCGCACCAGCGCGACGACCTCGACGCCCACGTCCTCGACCTCCCCGTGTATGAGCTCGGCAATGTGCTGATCCGCGCACTTGGATGGGAGGCGGCCGATGTCGACGACCAGCTCGACGACCTACTCGCCATCTGCTGCCCGCCGTTGGCGATGGCGGCGGAGTGGCTTCGCAGCGCGGCGATGCCCGCCTCAGAACACGGGCTGATCCTCTACGACGCCTTACGGGCGGCGGCCACCCGTGCCCTTGGGATCCCCCTCGTCAGCGACGACGCTCGGCTCCTTGCGGCGGGCGTCACCGAGTCCCCCGCCGCCGTCGCCTCTCGCCTCCGGCTCCGCCATGATCCGTTCGACGCTCAGGCCGCGAACCGGCGCGCTCGCGACGTGTTCGAGTAGCCGGGTGCTCCGCGACCGGCCAGGCGGTGCCTGCGGCCAGTCCGCCCGGGCACACCATGCATGGTTCGGCCATGCATGAAAGACAGGCAAGCGCCCTACAGGCAAGCGCCCTGACGTCGGCGCGTTCGGTGCATTTGCACGTGCGGCAGGCGAGCGCCCCTGAGGAACGTACTTTTCTCTTTACGCGCTCCTGCTCAATTCACATTTGGCGCTGACATAGCTTAAAAGCAGAACTCTTGCATGGCATGGAAGATGTCGAGGTTGGAGCCGACCGTCTCCGCTGCCGAGGGAAGGTTATTACTCCTGAAACCTCCTGGCAGTTTCTCCCGCGCTCTTGCAAGTCCTCGAGACATTGACGGCCTTTTGGAGGCCCTGGATCGCACGCAACCCCGAAAGTAGTTAGTCCAAATCCACAGAACCCACGTCGCACCCTACAACAGAAATGGTGTATGGTGCGGTCCAACGCCGGGCGGAATCTCCGCTAACCTCCGCTCTGCGTACTCGAACAACTCTGGATGGGCGGTCCGAGCGTCGTTGAGGACGTCGCGCAACTGGTCCTCAATCTTCAGAGTCTCGCTCACCCCGAACAGGAAGTACAAAGGTGCTGCGCTTCGGTCCTCATCGCTTGCTAGCAGGTAAATCAGTCCGTCCGTGTATCCCTCAATGTATGCCGCCTCAGTCCAACGACCTCGCTGCACAGCGGCCTCCGACTTTTCAGCGTACATGCGCGCCAAACGTGAGACATCATGGGAGTGTGAGTACTCCCCGTGCGACATCCTGCGCTGCATCCGCTCGAACGAGTGCTTCAGGCCATCCTGATACATATACGAGTACAGGATCGCCGGATTGGATGTTTCGCTCCTCAGACGCTGCAACCCATGGTGGGCCTCACCGATCTCATCTAACCGCCCCTGCAAGAAGGCGAACCGTGCATCATCCATCATGACTCCTTCCGAGACTAACAGCTTCTTCAGTTGTCGGACAAAGTACGTCGCGTCGGTGTGGATAATGGTGGCTTCAGGATGCGTCTCGGGCGTGATGCGATGGTCAAGCGTCACTATGAATGAACTTGGTAGGATCGCCCCCAGCTCACGCTGAAGAAAACGGTAGATTCGCCGGAAATCTTCATCCCCGAACGAGTAGCCAGCGAAGAGCACGGTCTTGGTTGTCAACAGGTGCTTGATGCTTGCGCCAACCGGCCCTCGGTTCAGTCGTCGGTAGCATGATCGGTAGTCCGCTACCGTAGCCACTATAGTGCTTGGGATTTCTATGGATCCGTGAAGCTTGAACACGTGACGGCCTGGGATATCCCAGAACGCGTAGTCCTGCGGAGCAACTATCGGTATAGCTCCAGTCTTTCTTTCGAAGAAGGTGTCCCAATTGGTAGTGATAATCTCGCGGAGGGTCGGTATTGTGGCCAGCTCGCGATGGAACCGGGTTGCGGCGGCCTCGACCTCGGGCCATGCATCAGCATATACCAAGCGCTTCCGAATTCTTTGAAGTAAGCCTGTCCTTCGATTAGCTTCCTCATAGGCGGTCATAAGGTGTGGAAAATCGATGGATTGGCCACCTAATCCTAACTCGGCCGCGCACTCCTCGTAGAGCGACACGGGATACGCTAGGCGTAAATCTGTGCTGATGCCCGCTCCGGCGAAAACGACAAACCGCCGTGTGTGGACCACCTCGGCAAGTGCGCGCGGGAGTTCGAATTCCCGATTATTGCGACAGACTGCACACCATGTGGCTGCGTCGTCCTCGCTGATAACGGTCACCGTTTCGACCCGCGCCAAGGATGGCGCCGGGAAGACCGGTCTGCGGCGGCTCGGCATCGGCTATCGCCGACCATTCGATTGCCACCACGCGGCTATCACCTACACGCGCCTCACGGGCGGCTCGCGAGATGCGCGGTCAGCTCGTCCAGCAGGTGCTCAGCCGATTCCGGCGGGAGCACCTCGTCGATGCCGGCCGCCACTCCGGCCTTGCGGAAGAGGCCGCGCATCGGGACGACGAGGTCGGAAGGGGCGAGAACGAATGCCGGCGGCTGACGCGGGGCCCCCTGCGCCGGCTCCCTCACCGCCGCCGTCAGCGTTTCGCGCAGGGAGTCAGCGGGGCTGACGCGATCGTGCATGGGGGTGCTGAAAGCCGGTGGTTACCCAGACCTCGGGGCCCCGCCATCCGGATGCTCCCGGTGAGGCTGCGGTGGAGGGACGAGCCAGCCGATGGTGGTGGCCATGGAGGGCAATGATGGCGCTTCCAGCGGCCCTAGCCTAGCCTAGCCTAGCCCTAGCCGTGGCCCGAGGAGCGGCGCCTGCGCCTCACGGCAGCCCAGGGATGTGCTGGGCCAGGCGAGGGAGACCGCACCCATCGGCGCAAAGGTGGCGCCCCTCGCCCCGGCGGTCTGACCCTCTTTTTTGACCCTCTTTCGCGCCGACACCGGTCGACACTGATCGAGGAATGGCGAGGCCCAAGAAGGGATTTCCGAATTCAGAGTGGTGCCGGGAAAGGGAATCGAACTTACACATCCTCGATTATCCCTTGCTGCATAAGGGATTTCCCTTTGCCTGATCCTATTCTGACCCTATTTGCACGAGAACCTGCCAAGGGATTCTTTCATGCCTTCCGTCTCTCCGCGGACGGCCGCTCCCACTTTGGCTCGAAGCCCAGCCTCGACCGTGCCGCTACCACCGCAAGGCGCCCGGAGTGTGTCCGGGTGGCGGCGACCACCTGAGCATCGGACGCAAATCGATGGCTGTGCCGCCGGGGCGCATGCCATCTGATATCCACGCAACCCCGCGAACCAACCAATTGAGTTGTATGCACCTTCATTCCACCAGTCGGTACCGGACCCGGAAGGCTGACCTGGCTGGCTTGACCGGTCGCATGAGGAACTCAGGCCGACGCTGTCCACCCGGTCCCAGGCGCGGTCTGGCGAGGGCAAGCCACTCCCGATACGCCTGCCGGCTCCGCTCCATGTCCACCAAGACGTCTCCGTATCGGTCATCGGGCTGGGCCCTTTCGAGATGAACCTTCTGGAGCCAGCAGTGCATCCCGGACCAGGGGTCCGGCTGCACTGGAAAGGCCAGGTTCTGGTGGACGCCGGGATCGTCCCAGTCGATGCGCTGGCTGTCCGGGTCAGACGAAGCGAATGGGGTGATGCCACCCCGATAGCGAAGGAGCCAGCTGCTCGGGGAGGGGCGGAGAAGCTCGGCCAGAGCCGTCGTCCAGTGACTCCCGCCTCCCTCGTGGAGCCGCCACCGGCCGAGGTGGTGGGAGAGCGCGCACACCCCAGGTCGGATCCCCTCAGTCACCCAGACCCGACAGACGAAATGGCCGATCGACGTCGACACGCGGACGAGGTCCCCGGTGGTCACGCGGTGGCGGCGGGCATCGGCGGGGTTGAGCCAGAGCGGATGGGAGTTGGAGATCTCGTTGAGGTATTTCGCGTTCCCCGATCGGGTGTGAATGAGGGTGGGAAGGCGGAAGGTCGGAACCAGCACCAGCTCACCCGCGTCGAGCTCGATGCGCCGTCTGGAGACGTGCGAACTCGATGTATCCGGGGACCGCCTGATCCGCATAGCCGAAATCCCGCATGGTGGTGGAGTAGATCTCGAGGCGGCGCGAAGGGGTCAACCAGCCGGCCGTCGCCGTGCCGTCGCCATGGAGCACTCCCACCGAGCCGGCCTCGCCGACCAGCGGAGGAGCTTCGTCATCCGACACCGGTCGGCGCAGCACGCCGAGCTCATCCGGCGCGCATCCCTCCACCTCCCTCGCCTCCAACCGCCTCTCATCCAGCCGATACTCGGAGGAGCTGAGCTCAAAGGCGCCGTAGCGCCGCATGTAGGCGAGAGGCGTCATCCCCTCGCGCGCGGCCCTCTCGGGGAGGCCCGGCACCTCGTTCTCGAAGATCCACCGGTAGTAGTCGTCGACGGTCATCTTCTCGCCGGGGCGGTAGGGCGACTCGAAGTAGCGCCGGATCCCCAACTCCCCGTCGGGATCGATGCGCCAGGAGAGCTCGAACCAGAACTCGTTCTCTTCCCACACCTCCCCCGGGTTGGCGTCCCGCGTGTCCCGCACCGGCTGGCCGGCACGCTCCATGGCCACGCGCCTCACCGGCTGGCGGAACGACAGCCAGCGCCCGGCGTGGGTCTCGTAGGACTGCGTGTCATGGCGTTCCGCCGCATGTCCCATGGGCAGGATGTAGTCGGCGAACTGCGCGGTCTCGGACCAGGTCGGGGTCAGCGCGACGTGGCAGCCGATGAGCTTCTCGTCGGTCAAGACCTCCATCCAGGTGAAGCCGTCGGGATTGGTCCAGACGGGGTTGTAGACGCGGCTGAAGTAGACGTCGAGCCGACCCCGGCCATCCTTCAGGAAGTGCGGGAGGAGAAACGACATCTCGTTGGTCGAGACCGGGTACTCCTGAGGCCAGGTGAGCTCGTTCCAGTCCGAGACCGGCGGCGGCATGGTGGGCCCGTGGGGGATGAACTTGTTCCACCCGTTGGGGCTGGTACCGCCCTTGGTGCCCACCGACCCGGTGAGCACGGCGAGGAACCACAGGCAGCGCGCGACCTGCCAGCCCCCGTAGTTGCCGGCGACAGGCCGACCGCCACACGTGGACCGCGAGCCGGTGGTCACAGTTGGCGACCAGCTCGGCTAGCCGTTCGATCTCCTCGGCGGGGATCTGAGCCTCCTGGGCGGCGAAGTCGAACGTGTACCGCGCGTAGTCGGTCTCCAGCACGTACAGGAAGCCCTCGAAGGTGCGCTCCGCGTCGGGGTGCAGGGCCTCGAGATAGGCCTGCCAGTTGGTCCATCGCTGCATGAACCCGCGGTCGATACGGCCGGTGCGCAACAGGTGGGCGGCGATGGCCAGGAGGATGGCCGCCTCACTTCCTGGCCAGGGCGAGAGCCAGACGTCGGCCTTGGCCGCGGTGTTGGAGAGACGGGGGTCGATCACGCCAGGCGCGCGCCTTCCTGTAGCGCCTCCATGATCCGCTGGGCGTGGGGGTTGAAGTAATGGCCGGTCTCCAGATGGCTGGAGAGGAGCAGGATCACCTTGGCGTTCGCGTAGTCCGGCGAAGGCCGGTCGTAGCCGCCCCAGAGGGCCAGCCCGAGCCGGGCCCCCGCGGAGCAGATGTTGGTGTGGCTGTTGTGACCGTCGACGCCCCAGGCCGCCAGGAAGCGCTCGGCGAAGCCGTCCTCACCGGGGCGGCCGACGTGGTACATCACCTCGCTGGCGGCGGCCCTCCCGGATCGCCGTGCGGATCCGCGTGGCGATGTCCTCGAGCGCTTCGTCCCAGCTGACCCGCTCCCACTCGCCCGCCGCCGCGAGGCCCGGCCCGGCGCAGGGGATGGAGAATCCGCTCCGGGTCGTCGAGCTGATTGACCGTGGCCGGTCCCTTGGCGCAGTTGCGGCCGCGTGAGCCGGGGTGGGCCGGGTTGCCCTCCAGCTTGCGGATCGACAGGTCGGCCTGGTCGACGTAGGCGAGCAGACCGCAGCCGCTCTCGCAGTTGAAGCAGGTCGTCGGCACCAGCATGTAGTGGTGCTCGACCTTGCGCGGATGTGCCCTGGCGTCGAGCTCGACGTGGTCGTCCCAGGTCTCGGGCGGCGGGAAGTTGCGCAGCCGCTCATGGCGGCGGTCGCCGGGGAGGGCGGCGCGATCCGGCGGTGGTTGCGGGGGGCTCACGGCCATCTCGGGCCCTTCAGGAGAGGGGGACATCCTGTCCTGCCCTCACAAACGCCGTGTCGTAGGCGAGAAGACCGGGTTGCACCACGAGGCCCGCCACCGCGTCCGGCTCGCGAGAACCGCATCCGGAAGGGCGCCGCTCGCCATCGCTATGACCAGGACCGGCAGCGCCACGGCGCCGAGCCAGAACGCTTTCGCGTAGGGGCCCGATGATCATCAGCCTGGCCGCCACCGCTGCCTGGCGACTGGGATGGTGGCCGATATGCTCGAGGGTGAGGAAGAGCAGATGGGTCGCCGCCGTCACCACCAGCACGACGAGGAGGAATCGGATCTGGGAGAGCGTGGACCCGGCGACCACCGCGGTGACGAGGAGGGCACCGGCTCCCGCCAGCAGCGACTGGGCTAGGAGGTGCCAGAAGAAGAGCGGAGACTGCCAGAGGTCCCGACCCTCCGCCTGGTTGAAGAGGAGAGCGGAGTATCCGGCGGTGAGCGACAGCCACGGGAATCACGATCCAGCGGACGGCATCGAACCCGACATCGAGCGCCCCCGCTTTCACTCCGGCGGAGGTGAGCACGCCTGCCACCAGCCAGAGTGCGCGAGGCCTGAATACGCCGTGAACGCCGCTGTTCCCCACAACAGCCACGAGGTGGGGTTGGCCTTGGTCATGATGTACAGAAAGCGGTCCGGTCGCTTTAGGTCCCAGAGCAAGAGGACGCCAGTCAGGACGGAGAAGAGGACGAGCCGTGGCCGGCGCGGCGAGCAGCATCTCCCGTCCCCGCTCTCCGTCCGCGATGATGGACAGAGCCGAAACCAGGAGGGCTCCCGTGGCGACCGACTTCGTCCACAGGTAGCCGGAGATCTTCCAGCCCCACGGGCGCGGATGCGCGGTGTTCAGGGTCGTCCGGGCGGCGTCCGGTGGCCGCTGCCCCTCCTCCCTCGCGAATTCGGAGGCGATCAGGGTCGGGCGTCGCGTAGATGTAGCTGGTGCTGACCGGGGCCTCCAGCGGATCCAGCGCCGCCCGGTCGGCACCAACGTAGAAGACATTGGGCCGCGTGTTCTGCTCCGGCGCGCGAACCGTGGTTGGCTTCTCCGCGATGAGCCTGCTGATCCCGCTGCGCGGATCGTCGAGATCCCCTACCCAGATCGAGTGGGTGGGGCACACCACGACGCACGCCGGCTCCAGTCCCTGCGTCAACACGATGCGCGCAGAAGTTGCACTTCGCCGCGGTGTGGGTGCTCGTCATCGATGTAGATGGCGTCGTAGGGGCAGGCTTGCAGGCAGCTCTTGCACCCGATGCAGCGATCGGGGTCGAAGTCGACGATCCCGTCCGGTCGCTTGAACAGCGACCGGGTCGGGCAGATGCTCACACATGGGGCATCCGTGCAATGGTTGCAGCGCATACCCCGAACTCGCGGCGAGTGTTGGGAAAGGCCCCCTTCTCCACGTACTTCACCCAGGTACGGAACTGTCCGACCGGGATCTCGATGCTCGGTCTTGCACGCGACCGTGCAGGCATGGCAACCGATGCACGTGCGCTGATCGATGGCGAACCCGTATCTCATCTCAGATGAAGTCCTTCGAACACATCGCCTGCATCCCCTATCGAGCAGCCGCTAAGCACTGGCATCTCCCCTGGCTGGATCCCATGGCGATGAGGTCGACCCCTCTTTGCACGGCATGGAAAGAACGTGTATCCTTCGACCGCTGGGCTATTTCGTCAATCGTCAAACGAACGCTGCGCCACTCCCACACTCATCGATCACCAATCACCACTCTTTGCAGCCTTCCCGCTCACGGACCGATTGCGGAGTTCGACAATCAGGTTAGCGAGCAGCGCTGCGCGCTGCGGCATCGCAGCGAGCTGCACATGTTCGTCGGGAGCGTGGGCTCCACCCCCAACCGCCCCGAGGCCGTCTAGAACAGGCACGCCAATCGCGGCGCATAGGTTTCCGTCGCTAGCGCCCCCGCTCGCGACCTCCATCAGTTCCATCCCCATTCGGGCGGCCACGCTGTGCGCCACCTCGAACAGCTGCCTTGAGGAACTCGGTGCGTTCCATCGGTGGTCGACCCATACCTCCTTCAACTGTCAGCACGGCACCAGCGCGCGACGGCTCAAGTCTCGGATCATCTTCTCGACCCGCCCGGCCTCTGCATGGCTGGTCACCCGCACGTCTACCGTGGCCTCAGCCCACTCGGGAACAACATTAGGTCTGGTCCCTCCTTTCGCCACTCCCACGTTTGCAGTGGTGCCCGCGCTTGGATCCTTCAGGGCGCTTATCCGCTGAATGACACTGGCCAGCTCCTCCAGAGCACTGATGCCCCGCCACGGGTCTAGGCCTGCATGTGCAGCCCGACCATGAATGACGATGTGAAACCGACCGACACCCTTCCGCGATGTCTTCACTGCACCAGCTTGGCTCGGCTCCAACACGAGAGCAGCAGAGGCTCCCTTCGCCAACCTCTCGACAAGTCCGCGCGATCGATAACTCATCATCTCTTCGTCGGAGTTGATGAGGAAGACGACATCCGGCACTTCTCGCGTGAGATCACGCAGTGTTGAGAGAGCCCACATGCCTTGAACCAGCCCGGCCTTCATGTCGAAGACCCCGGGCCGGTGGCCACTCCGTCCTGTTCCGCGTACGGGTGAGTACCCAGTGTCCCCAGTGGCCACACCGTGTCGAGGTGGCCCACGAGGAGCAGGTAACCCTCTGATGCTGACGTGAGCCGCCCCACAAGATGCGGCCCGAGCTCGTCCTCGACCAGTTCCGTATTCGCTCCTGTCCGCTCCTCCGCCCACTGGCGCATCTGGCGGGCGGCATTCGCCAGCGCCATCGGGTCGTCTGACGGCGATTCAAGTTCGACCAACCATCGCAGGTCGCTTCGCATCGCCTCGAGGCTCTGCTGCAGGTGTTCGGTGACCGCCTGCTGCATCGGAGTGATATCAGGTGCGCTCATCGCTCCTCCTTAGGTTTGCGATCGTCCGCGCATCGAGCACTCGCTCACTGCCTGAGCGCCGGAGCAAGGCTCGAGGCAAACTCCTCGAGCCGCTCGTCGAGCGGTGCTCGGCCACGAAGGAGATCGATCACGAATCCGTCGACCCCGGCACGCCTGAAATCCATAAGTGTGTCGAGGAGGAACGCTAGCGGTCCCTCGACGCGGCACCTTCCGCCACTATCGAGCGCATCGCGATCGGGGGTAGTAGCAAGAGTTACCGCCACTCGAAGAACGATCCTGCCGTCCGGTCTGCGTTCACGAAACCGCTCTCCCAAGTCCCTGATTGCTGCAAGAGGGCGGCCAACCGGGTGCCATACCCCAGGGCCGCCGCGCGCTCCGGAGCCCCATCCCCATGTCCGGCCATCCACATCTGCGGCGACGCGCCTCCCACGAAGCCGGGTGCGATGGTGGCATCAGAGATCTCCAAGCCATCCACGGCTAGGTCCACGCGGCCCGGAGCGACCTCCGCTACGCGCTCAACCAGCGCCTTCCATGCTCGCAGCTGACGGCGCCGGGTCGACATTCGGGCGCCCAGGTTGGCGAACTCCTGATCCGTCCAGCCTGCAGCGATCACCACGGCCAGCCTGCCCTGACAGAAGTGCTGGATAGTCATCACCTGCTTAAGCGCAAGAGCTGCCGCTGAGGCACCACGAGAGCAGAGACACCCAGTGTGATCTTTCTGGTGATAGCGGCGAGGAACCCCAGGCTCACCAGCGCTTCGGCGATCGTTCCATACGTGGCGGCCAACTCTGTCGGGACTGCGACGTGATCGGTGACCCACAGAGAATCGAACTTCAGCTCTTCCGCGCAAGTCGCGAATCTCCTCAGGTTCTCGGGGGAATAGTGGCTTCCGTAGTTCGGTGCCACCATCCCCAGGTGCCACAAGGTCATGATCTCCGCCTCTGTCGGCTGAGCTGGATCGTCTGCGACACCCCAAGAGGCCAATGGCGCGAATCCATCACCGCTCTCAAGCACCAGCCACCAGGGCGGCCTCACACGGGTGCCCAAGGAGGGTCCACACTTCATTCGCCTCGATGCAGGCGATGCTTGTGTACCGCGTGTTCGAGTTCGTGTGGGACACTCGCGTGCCGACACACGGCGTCATCGCCCGCCTCACCATGACAGACTGCGACACTGAGGAGGCTGCGAAAGCCCGGCCTCTCTCCGGCTCGATCCAGGGTTTTCAGGATGCGGGCGCGACGCTTATAGGAGGACGCCTTCTCCGCCGGGCTTGGCCCCAGGCGCGCAATCTCTTCATGTACATAGTGATTTGTCAAGCAGGCCAACCCCCTATTCGCCGGCGTGACATAGGTAGCTTCGGCAGTACACTCGATGGCCGCCACCCGTCCGCCTGCATCGGCGGCAATGTAGTTCATGCCTGATAGACGCGGATGCCTTGAGGTGTCACAGAGCATCGTGACGACCTCGTCCACCGTCTTTGCCTCACGGAGCAGTTCGTGTGTATCAGGCATGGCCCTCGCACTGCCAATGGACGTGCCGTCCACTGGTAGGCGCGCGACCGACCACACTCCCGCCGTCCCGAGGGCCAGCCCGTCTCCGTTGAGTCCGCTTCCAGGGTTTGTCACGATCCCCGCGGCGTTCACCTCAACGATAGCGGCTCCGTCCGGGTATTCCCTTCGCAGGACGACGTGCTCGAATTGAAACTGATCCTGCGGTTGATCACGCGACTTCACAAGGTAGGTCGTCCCATCACACGATCTGTCTCGTGATACGGCAAAGATGCTGCACTCATCGACGAGCCGGGAGCGCCGCAGGGCGACGTAGAGGGGGAGGTTGAGAACCAGCACATCACTGAGCTCAAGTCCCGCACCAGCTGACAGGCCTTCGCACTCTTCGACCAACTCCGGCGCCACGCCCCGGAGGTAGGCAGCGTTGGCCGAAAGAAAGGCATTATACCGTCCACCGATGTTGGCGTCGATTTCACGCACCAGCCGCGAAACCTGGGAAAGGTTGGTCCTGATGAGGTCACCGACCAACGCACCCTGCTGGCGACCCTGCTCGTAAGGCGTCCCAGAGACCATGAGAGTGCGGCCCGATTGCGCCCGGTGACAGCCAGCTACAGACGTCGTGGATGGACTCTGCAACACGCGCTTTTCTCCTTGCATCATCAGCCAGCAGTGAATCGTGTGATCTCATATGGCCGCAGCGCCTCTCGCATACCACCCTCCTCCAGGCTAGTGGAGAGCAGCCGCGCGAGCACCGGCGCAAGGGTGACGCCGCTGTGCGTGGAGGCAACCCAGAGGCCCGCGACACTCGGAACCGGGCCCACCGCTGGAAAGCCGTCGGCGGGCTGTGGCCGCCTGGCTGCCCAAGCGTCCATCACCCGCCATTCACCGCCCATCGGGGCGAACGGTTCAACCGCTAAGTCCCAGACCCGCTGAAAGGGAGAAGACTGCCATTCGACGCTGCCTGAATCCTTGACCAACTCATCCCACCGCTTGAGATGCGCCAGAAGCCGCCCCCCGCCCGCCGGGCGCACCCCGATGCCGGGCAGGTGCACGACGCTGGCGAACTGCGGAGCACCGCAGGTCGTCGTGATGGCCACGCCGATCTCACCCTTCTGGGGAATCGCCGCCCCTACGGGATCAAGTAATCGATTCACGGCGGCACCGCAACACAGGACGCATGCGTCGGCCTCCAGAAAGTCGCCCTGCTGAAGTCGGACACCACGCACGCGCCCCGAAGTCACTGCCACCTCATCGACCCGCATACCTCGTCGGACGTCGGCGCCGTGTTCGCGCGCCTCCGCCAGCATCGTCCAGATGAGAGGCTCGACGTCCACATATCCCTCATCGGGAAAGAACGCGCCCCCGCGCACGTCCTGGGAAGCAGAGAGAACGAGGCCCCGCGTTCGGATATCGTGAGGAGACATCATCACGGCCGGGTAGCCGAGCCCTTGGAGCCGCGCCACGCGCACCGAGAGTGAGGTTAGTCCAGCCTCCGTGGTTGCGACTTCGAGGTTGCCGTCAAAGTGCACCAATGGCGCATAGAGGCTGTATCGTACCAGCTCACGATATCCGGCCATTCCGAGCACGCAGAGTGCATGATACTCAGCTGTCCCTCTGTTGTTGCTGTTCAACCAAGCGAAACTTGCTCGGCTCGCACCACGGCAGGTCACGTCCTGGTCAAGCACGATTACTTCATGCCCGCGCCGGGCCAGTTCGCGCGCCACAGCCGATCCGAGGATGCCGGCACCCACTATCACTACCCTCACGCTCCCAGCCTCCGCGCTCGGCTCCCACAACGGGCGCCCATCTCTCTCCCGACCTGAACGAGCGCCTCACTCATAGCGCGGCCAGCCATTGTCCACTCGAAGAATTCCACCGATGACTACGCTGCGCACGCGCCCAACGTTCATCTGGTCGACGATGACCGCATCAGCGACACGTCCTGGCACCAGGCAACCCCGATCATTCAAAAGCGGCGCAAACGCCTGGGCCACATTGCCGCTCACCATAGCCACAGCCTCACCCATCGGAGTGTGGCCCCGCTTCACGAGGTAGTGAACGGCTTCGAGCTGGCCGTCCCAGTGTCCGTCTGAATAGTCGGTTGAGATGGTGTCGATAAGGCCCTCACCCGCCAACACCTCCAGTCGTTGAGCATCGTTGCGCCAGTGCGTGATGATCCCATCGAGTGTCGAGACGTCGATGGTCACACCGTGGTTCCGCAGATATGAAGCCTCGCCAATGCACTGCTCCACCGTGAACGTGTTGTGATTGCAGTGACCCGCCACCACTCGCAGCCTTCCGGCGGCTACCTCCGGGGCGAGTGCGCGGATGACCTCTGCCGAGACCGATGAGGTATGGACAATGAGCGGCCTACCCGATCTCGCACCCACCACGCGTGCCTCTTCGAACTCCGCGAGCGCAGCTTCTATGGGAGGCAAAACCACCTGGCGAACCAGTTCCTCGACAGCCTCGAGGGTGATCTTCCCGGCCAGTGGACTCTCCGCGAGCAATCCGTCGGCAGTAAGACCGCCCGCCACTCCGCCGTACAGCGTGGGACCGAGCACGGCGAACTTGAGCTTCTGTGCAAAGTTGGCGTCCACCTCCACCCCCGTCGCTTCACGGAGTTTCAGGGGGATATACCGGTAGTCAGCGCCTCCACCACCGAGGGTGTGCCCGCCGCCCACCTCACCGATGGCTGCTGCGCCTGCGTCTAGCATCTCGTCCGCAGTCGTCTGCCGGTGCCGAGCCGTCAGGCCGCGACCGTCCACTAGGTCAGCCGCGCGGAACGCGGAGGGCAGGTGCGCGGTCCCAAAAAGTCGCCGAACCGGGTGGTCTAGGGACGGAGCAATCACCTCCTCCGGGGTCGGGAAGCCATCGACGTTTACCAGAGTGGTGACCCCCTGCTGCAGATAACGGTCGAGATGCCTCCTCGCTACGGTGCTGGAGAGCGGCTGACCGCCGCTCGGAAATAGCGGACCGACCGTGCAGCCGTGCGCATGCCCATTGATCACGCCGGGAAGCACGAGGCAACCCGTCGCATCGACCCTCATCCCCACATCGATCGTGCTAGGCATTGGGGCGCCGTCGACGCCAACAACACTCCCGTCTCGAATCCAGACGTTGGCGCGTTCCGGAGCGCTTCCGTCCCCAGCGACAACAGATCCTTCTTCGATGACCATGTCGTACGTCATGCTATCCAGCTCACCTTTCAGACCTCTCCTGCTAGTGCTGCTCAGTCAATCCGCGAGCCCGGTCTGGGATGGACCGGGATTCATCGGTGCGCATCCAACCACTCCATGATGATTTCCAAGCGACGAAGGCGCGTACGAGGACTCCCTCGCACAGCCATGTCGTGACCCTCCCCAGGCCAGCGCCAGAACGTGGCCTCGACCCCCAATCGTCGCAGCGCGACGAACCACTGCTCGGATTGCTCGATGGGAACCCGTAGATCCGCCTCCCCGTGCAGAAGGAGAACGGGTGTCCTGACAGCTCGCGCATGAGTGAGGGGCGAGCGCCGGAGAAGCTCAGCGGCCTCGCCCTCGAACACATCCAGTCCCCCCATCTCGTAACGATTGGTGGTGAAGCCGTTATCGGAGGTGCCGAACTTCGAGACGAGATTGCAGACGGCGCGCTCCACGATGGCCCCACGGAATTCCTGCGTGTGGGAGATCGCCCAGTTCACGAGATAGCCACCATAGCTGCCACCGGCAAGGAATACGGCGCCCGGCTCGATGCCCGGCAGGCTTCGCGCATAGGTAATCCACCTGAGCAGGTCGTCGTAATCGCCACGTCCCCACTCCCCCACGGTCAGTCCACGAAAGCGTTCACCCCATCCTGCGCTGCCGCGAATGTTTGGCAGGAGAACGTTGTAGCCGAGTGATGCCTCGAGCTGCGCCTCTATCTGGAAGCCGTGGCCGGAGCACAGGTGCGGGCCGCCGTGTATCCGGATGAGCAGCGGAGAGGAGCCATCGGCATATGAGCGATAGAGAAGCCCGTGCATTGAAAATCCATCGAGCGTGGCAACGTCGTGCTCCTCCGCCCGAGTCAAATCGAGTGCACTCACCCAGTTGGTGTTCAGACGGGAGATCTGCTTCGGTGGCCGCCACCTGACTGTGTCGGCCGCGGAATCTGATACATAGACCTCCAGAGGTTGGGTTGGTGTCTCGGCGCAGAACGCGAGATGGGAGCGGGACACGGCGAAGTCCGTCACGCAGCGGCCTGGAGGCGTTAGTCGGAAGGCGGACTGGGCCCCTATTGGAGCGCCGTAAAGGGCGGAGTCGAAGCCATCTGTCGCCGCGAACACGAGCGTGTCCGAACCGGGGATGAACGCTAGCCGCGTGCTCGATAACGACGGGCGGAGGTCACCGGACACGGCGTACTCACACGATAGGTCCGTGTTGGGAAAGAGGGGGGTCGGGCCCGAGGAGCGGATCAGCCACAGTCGCCTATTGCTGGCGCTCTGCCTCCCCTCTCCAACAGAGACGGCGACGAGTGCGCTGGCATCGGAGGAGAGGGCCATGGCGTCTATGGGGGACGGCGAGACCCAGACCAACTGGGGCTCACCGCCCTCGCAACCGATCACATAAATCGAGCAGGGGTCCAAGTCTGTGTCGGGGCGGGTAGGGAGCACTGTGTAGGCGACGGCACCAGCGTCAGACAGCGCTAGAGCGCCAATCTGTGCACCAGGTCTCGTCAGCATCTCAGCGCTCCCATCAAGGCTCACGCGGTACAAGGCCGACTCCGGACGGCAGGGTGCCGATCGCCCTTCCTCCTTGAAACGCAGCCAATCGATGCGTTGTGGCTCCCCGAGAGGCAGTGGCTCATCTGGCAGGTCAACCACGGCAGCCAGATGGCTTGCTGAGATCCATCCGACTGAGCGCACGGAGCCCTCGAAGCTCGATATCGGCACCGCCCCGCTCGGATCGCTCCCCTCGACGCAAAGCCAGATCTGGCGGTGGTCCGTCCGCGTGGAGAGGAAGGCCAGCCGGTCGCCCGCCGGCGAGAAGCAGGGCGCTGTGTCGGCCCACTCCGCCGACTCATCGGACAAGGTCGCTCCACCGGATCGGAGAGGGATCCTGACCACCTGAGACGTGATCCGGTCGGGTCCGGAAGCCTTCTGTACAACGGCTGCCAAGCGTAAGGGCCGTTCAGCGGCCAGGGTCAGCTGCCCCGGAAGCCGCGCCGCCAAGATGTCCTTCGGGCACGGGCGGCGGTCGCTGCGTAGCGAGCTTCCGTGCCTAGTCACTTCGGGCTCCCTTGGCCCCCGCCTTCACACCTCTACCTTTGGGCACAGCCTCAGCGGCTCCGTCGCCCAACGCAGCCCAGTGATCAGGGCCTACTACGCGCCACTCTGAGGCCTCGGTGGAACCGCTGCTCTCCCAGTCAGCGTCCTCTGTCAGCGCTCGATCGTCCACTTCTGCGGTGATCAGCATACGGGTATAGGGATGAACCGGATGCTCCATGATCGCTTCTGACGGTCCGAGCTCCACCATCCTGCCGCGGTAGAGCACAGCAATCCAACTCGCGATGAGCCGGGTTGCCCACAGGTCGTGCGAGATGAAGAGGTAGGTCAGCCCAAGGTCAATCTGCAGGCGCCTGAGCAGATTGATGATCTTCGCCTGGACTGACACATCGAGGGCGGCGAGCGGCTCGTCGCACACGACGAAGCGGGGCTGCAGTGCGACTGCCCTCGCGATGACGACTCGCTGACGCTGGCCGCTGGACAATTCATGGGGGTAGCGACGACCCATCGCTGCATCTAGACCGACCATGTGCAGCAGCGACTCCACCCGCGCCCGGGCCTGAGGGCCGCTCATATGCTCATGCACGATAAAGGGCTCGCTGACGATGTCGTCCACCCTCATTCGCGGATTCATGGCCGCATATGGGTCCTGCCACACAGGTTGCATCTCTCGCCGGAGCGCCCGGAGGCGTGCCGAAGGCAGGCTGGCCAAGCCCAGACCTCGAAAGGACACCGTCCCCTCGGTCGGCCGCTCGAGGCCGAGGGCCAGACGGCCGAGTGTCGACTTCCCCGATCCTGTCTCCCCCACGACCCCCAAGACCTCGCCCTCCGCAACGCTCAGGGAAATCTGGTTCAGTGCCCAGATGGGCGCTCGCCGTGATCCGAGCCCCTGATCCCCATACTTCTTGCTCACGCGGTCGACTGTCAGGATCGGCTTCCGCTCAGAAACCGGCGCATCCGCCTCATCTGACGCAGCCGCCACGTCGACGGTGACGGTGACCGAAGGGATCGCCGCGCCAGGGGCCTGGCTGCCCAGAGCCACGCGCGCCTCATCATTCTCCGCTGCCACGGGATGCCAGCAGGCCACGGTGTGGGCCGGGTCCGTGGCCTCCAGGGGAGGCATGAGCTCGCACACCGGGGTCGCTGCCGCGCACCTCGCCACGAAGGGGCAGCCTGCGCCCACCTCCCCCGGAGAGGGTACGTGCCCCGGGATGGTTGGAAGATCAGCATCCCGGGGCAGACGCATCTGCCGACCAGCAAAGATGTCCATCAGCGCCCGGGTGTACCGGTGCCTTGGATGGCTGAGAAGCTGGGCAGTCGGGGCAGATTCGACCACGCGCCCCCCATACATGACGATCAACCGGTCGGCCACCCGCGCCACCGCTCCGAGGTCATGGCTGATCACCAGAACCCCGGTGATCCCGTTCCGCCGCTCGTCGGCCAGCCGCCGCAGGATCTGCGATCGCACGGCGGCGTCGAGAGCCGTCGTCGGCTCATCGGCAATAATCAACCCGGGGCTCGCGGCGAGAGCTCCAGCAATGACTACACGCTGTTGCATACCTCCGGACAGCTCATGCGGGTAGCGCCGGCTCACGTTGAGGTGATGCGGAAGCCCCATGTGAGTGAGAAGCGCCCCCACCCGCTCGCGACGCTCGGTCCGCGATCCCACCCGATGAATGGTCAGGCATTCCTCGACCTGGGTTCCCACTCGCATCAGGGGGTCCAGCGCCGCCGATGGGTCCGGGAAGATCATCCCCACCTGAAGACCTCGTATCGTCTGCAGCTGACGTCGACGCGCCCGCAGCACGTCCTGCCCGCGGATGAGAACCTTCCCTGCCGTCACCTTCATGACAGGTGGGCTGAGGCCGAGCACGGTGAGAGCCGTGAGGCTCTTCCCGCACCCGCTCTCGCCTACCAATCCGACAACCTCTCCCGCGCCGACGTCGAGCGACACCTCCCTGAGGATCGGCAGATCTCCCTGCCGTCGCCGGAGGGAGACCGAGAGTCCCTTGACCGTCAGCGCCTCAACGCCAGTGCTCGTCGACGCGATGGTTCCCTCTGCGCTCACGGCTCGCGCGGTCGCAAGCGATCGCCCTCCGCTTGAGCCTCCAGCCGACGGTGATGAGACGCGACCTCCGATGCGGTCGCCACCCAGATCTCCTCGTCCCGCACTGCTTCCTCGAGAAGGCTGTCGAGAGCCGCCGCCATGGGGCCACGGCCGCTGAGCCAGGGGTGAACTGTGATCACCGCCAAGCTGTGGAAGCGCTTGGCCGCGGCGATCTCTCCTCTCCACCTCCCAACCAGGTCCTCTGCGGAGATCGGAAAGCGAGAGGATCCGGCCGTATAGCGGAGGAAGACGGCGTCATCCAACCCCCAATGGACCGGCACCTCCACCATCCCCTCGACCCAGTAGGGTACATCTCGGCCCATCAGCGAGCTGTCATAGGCGACCCCTGCCTTGACCAGCACGTCCCAGGCCACAGGGGTCATTTCCCACGATGGTGACCGATACCCCAGCGGGGGCATAGCACCAAGCCTCTCCAGCGTGCTGCTGCTCTGTCGCATGACGTCTTCCAACTCACCGCGGGAGAGTAAGTCCACGGTCTCATGCATGTAGCCGTGCAAGCCGACCTCATGACCTTCGGACAAGGCCGCAGTGACATGACTGGGATACGTCTGCGCCATGGCTCCCGGAACGAAGATGGAAGCCGTCACCCGTCGTTCGCCAAAGATGCGCAGCAGTCGAGCCAGTCCTGTCCTCGGCCCGAATCGCCGCTGCTCCACCTCCCCCAGGAGCTCCTCCTCCGCGGTGCTTCGAGATCTCCATAGATAGGGGGTGGCCCCGTCGAAGTCGACGCTCACCACCAGTGCACACCGCCTGCCATGTGGCCACGAGTACGGCGTCAGCGGGGAAAGCGTCACGGCGCCCATCCGCTAGCTGTTCGGCCGCCATCCACCGACAGGGTGATCCCCGTGACGAACTGGGCGCGGGACGATGCAAGGTACAATACTGCTCCAGCAGCGTCGTTAGGGCCAGCCGTGCGTCCGAGTGGGATGCTGCTCACCATCGATGCTATGTGATCATCACTATGCGGGGTCAGCCGGCTACCCGGCGCATAACCTGGAGCCACGGCGTTGACGCGGATCCCGTGTGGCGCCAGCTCCAGGGCAGCTCCCCTGGTGAACATCGCGATGGCAGCCTTGGATGTCGAATAGATCACCCCACCAGGTCTCACCGTGCTGGCCGCCCCCGACGAGATGTTGACGATCGAGCCGCGCACGCCCGTGCTGACCATCTGTGCGGCCATCAGCGCCGTGAGGTAGTAGGGAGCCACGACGTTGATGTCGATGACCTCACGCCACCGCTCGAGATCGGCGTCGAGAAGGCGGTCCCGCGGATAGATACCCGCATTGTTCACCAGCACATCGACCGCTCCCCACCGCTCCCCCACCGCATCCGTGAGCCCCTGCATCGATTGGGCATCGCGCAGGTTGGCACCATGTATCCAAACGCTCTCCGCGCCCCGATATTCTCCCGCGGCCTCCTCCTCGGACAGAATGTCAATGCGAAGGTCCGAGAGGAGAAGCCGTGCTCCGCTGCGCGCAAAGGCGCGAGCGATCCATCCACCGACCACCCCGGCTGCACCCGTCACCAAGATGCGGGCGTTGGAGAACTCTGGGTCCATGACGATCCCAGTATCTCCAGGGGTCACGCCTGCCACATCAGACACCTCCACGAGTCGCCACGACGCTTCCTACTTAGCTCAGAGGCCCATCCGCCATCCTGCCCCGCGCGCCCGTGGATCCAGGAGTCGCCGTAGATTGTCGCCTGTGCGGTTGATCGAGAACACCAGCAGAATGAGGGCGATGCCCGGAAACATCGAGATCCACCAAGCCGTGCTGATGTAGTTCTCCCCCTCGGAGATCATTCCACCCCAATCCGCCGTGGGCGGCTGCACGCCAAGGCCGATGAATGACAGGCCGGCACCAAAGATGATGACCACCCCCACCTCCAGCGTGGCGAGCAGGATAATTGGACTGCGTACGTGGGGCAAGACGTGCCGCCGGACCAAGCGCCACCGGCCGACGCCGACAGCCACTGCAGCTCGAACGAAGTCGAGGTTCCGTGCCTCACGCGTTTGCGCGTAGGCTACCCGGGCGTAGACCGGCCAGCGGACCACGGCGAGCACGATGATCTCGTTGATCAGACTGGGTCCGAGGATCGCAGCCACAAGGATGGCCAGAAGAAAGAAAGGGATGGATAGCACAATGTCCGCTAGACGCATGAGGATTTCCCCGATCCAGCCCCCGGCGACGCCGGCCACCACGCCCACCGCCGTGCCGCCGACGCCGCTCACGAACACCGCACCGGCTGCCACCGCCACGGACACACGGGTCCCCCAGAGCGCGCGGCTGAGGAGGTCCCGCCCCAGTTCGTCCGAGCCTAGCCAGTAGTGCACGCCCTGCGAGACAGAGCCCGGGGGAAGGAGCTTGGCTGGAAGGTTGATCGTGTCAGGGGGCTGGGGGGAGAAAACCTGGGGGAAGCCCGCCATCAGCACCGCAAGCGCGACAATCGCCAGCGGAGACCAGCGCACCAACTCGGAGACCGTGGGCCTGCGCAGTGCGCCCGGTACTGGGACCGGCGATACCGGCGGGCTCCCGGTGAGCGCGACCTGCTCCAGCGCCTCTGTCATGCCCGTGCCGCCTCCCGCCGTATACGCGGGTCGATGAATATCTGGGCAAGATCCACCGCCAGGTTGGCAAGTATGAAGACGGTGGATGAGAGAATCACGATCGCCTGGATCACCGGAAAGTCCCTCGCCGCCACAGAGTTGATGGTCAGCAGGCCCATACCCGGCCAGGCGAAGATCTCCTCCGTGATGACCGCGCCCCCGAGCAGGGTGGCGACTTGGAGCCCAGTCAAAGTCATCACCGGCGTCACGGCGTTACGGGCCACGTGATGCCAGAGAACACGCCACCGCGTTGCTCCCCGTGCAAAGGCGGCGAGCGTGTATTCGCAACTCACCTGCTCAAGCACGGAGTTGCGGGTCATCCTGGCGATCGCGGCGAGCGGACCCAGGCCCAGCGTGATCGCCGGCAGCACGAGGGAGAGAAGCCCAGCCTCGTCGCCCGAGGACGGGAAAACGTGCGAGTGCACGGCGAAGAGAAGGATGAGGACCAACCCAGTCCAGAAAACTGGGACGCTCTGGCCGATCACGATGATTGGCATGCTCACCCATTCGACCCAAGTGCCCTCAAAGACACCTGAAAGAGCGCCAATGATGATCCCCCCCAAGAGCCCGACGAAGAGTGCGCCGGCTGCGAGCTCGACCGTATACGGGAATCGGTCGAGGACCAGAGTAAGGGCCGGCTCCCCCTGGACGTAAGAGTAGCCCAGGTTACCGTGAATCGCTTGACCCAAAAAGCTAACGTACTGATCCCAGAGGGGGTGATTCAGACCCAGCTGGGCTGAGATCCTCGCGATCTCGATTGCGGTAGCGGTGGGGCCAGCGAGTAGTGCGGCCGGGCTACCGGTCAGCCTCAGGGCGAGGAACACGATCGTCACCGTTCCCCACAGCGCGACCACTGCCTGCCCCAGTCGTCGCAGTATGTACGTAACCATACTCACCAGCCTTCAACCTAACCCCCACTGCTCGCCGGGAGCGCGGGGCACGGCCAAGCCAGCATCAACGGGCTGGCCGCGCCCGCACACTCTCTCAGTGGTCACGCTGGGTTCACTAACTCCATGTGATCTGCTGGAGGTGCAAGGTCTCCTGTGCACCCGGGTTCCAGTCGATGTGAGGGTTGACGATGTCCACGGTGTCGATCTGGAAGAGGCCGACACCTGGCGGGTCACTAGCCAGCACCTGGTAGGCCTGTGCGTAGTCGCTCATCCTTGTCGCGCTATCTAGAGTGCCTCGAGCGGCCTCCACCAAAAAGTCGAACTGGGGGTTCGAGTAGCTGGCCCAAATGCTGCCCGTGTGGAACAGAGGATAGAGTGTTCCGTCGACATCGCCACACGTGCAGTCCCAGGTGCCATAGCGAATGGACCCCCAACTGTGTGTGGGGCCCTGAACCTTATGCAGGTACGTCGCTTGATCGGTAGAAGAGATGTTCACCGTGAAGCCCACGGCGTCCAACTCAGCCTGCACGGCCGAGATCACTGCCGCGGAATACACCGGCGAAGTGGCGAAGGTGAGCACGGGGTGGGGATTGCCGTACTGGGCCAGCAATGCCTTCGCCTTGGTAGGATCGTACGTGGGATTGGGCAGTGACTTATCGTAGCCGAATTGGACTGGCGAGGAGACTGAGTTCACGGGCTGTGCATCCCCGTCTTGGACATCGTTGATGAGCTGTGTGTAGTTGAGGGCGTCGATGATCGCCTGCCGCACTAGCGGTGACTGGGTCGGCTGGCCCGTCCCCAGTACATTGAACGCCAGATAGCCAACAGCCTCAGTGGGTGTAACGATCGCCTTCACGGACGAGTTGCCCTTGACAGTGACGGCATCGGACGGAGTCATGTCCACCGCGATATCGGCGACCCCAAACTCCACGTCGGAGACTCTCGTCTCCTGGCTCGACACTGACCGGTAGACCACGGTATGCCAGAGGGGCTTGCTGCCCCAGTACAACTCATTTGCCGCCAGGGTGACGCTGACGCCATGGATCCACGAAACGAACTTGTAAGGCCCGGAGCCGATCGGATGCAGGTTGAAGTCCGTCTCCCCCACCTTGTTCACGTATTGCTCCGGCACGATGCTCAGATTGGCTAGGTAGTCAAGGATGGTGGCCGTCGGAGACTTCGTTGTGATCGTAACCGTCGATCCGGACGAGGTCACGCTGCTGATATAGGAGTAATTCGAGAACTGGGCGCTCGCCAAGCTGGGGTTCAGTATCCGATCGAGGCTGAATACGACGTCCTTGGCAGTAAGCGGATCACCGTTGGTGAACTTGATCCCATTCCGAATCACGAACTTCCAGACGTCCGGCGAGGGGTTCGTCCACGAGGTAGCCACCATGGGCTCGATCTTGAGGGTCGAGACATTGCGCTGCAGCAACTGATCGTAGATGTTACGGTAGATGTAGATCGTGTCCTGGTCGTACTGCAGGCCCGGGTCCATGGTGCTGGGCACGTTGCCTTCGTCGATGGTCAGAGTGCTCGGCCCCGTCGAGGCGCTCTTGGGGGCCGTCGACCCACCGCAGGCCGCCAGAGCGAGCACGAGCATCATCCCAAGAGCCGGCAGAGGCAGTGTCCACCGCCGCAGCCCGTTGGACCGCGTGAAGCCCTTTAGTAACCTAGCCGGTGATCGCGATGAGCTCCAGTTTGATTGGCTCTGCTTCATTTCAGATCCTCCACGTTCTCCCGTCCAACGTTGTCCCGTCCAATGTGATCCGGATGCCGTCTTGACCTCCCAAAGCGTGTGTGATCCCTCCAGCCTTGGATCTGCCCGGCGGGCCATCCCCGTCATCGGGCGTGTAGCCGACGGCGTCCGGCGTGGGGGCAACCTCAAAACGCGGCATGGGCCTAAGCCGTCGGTGCATCGTTCCTGCGGTTCTCACCTCGAGGTCGCTGCCTCCCGCAGAGAGGCGCGCTCTGTTCCCGGCGGCTTCTCGGACACTCTGGACGCCGCGATTCCTGCGGGGTCCACACGTACCGTTCCCGGATACTTCAATCCCATTCCCGTATTGAAGATCACCGCGTGATCGTCTGGTTTGAGCCAGCCCTGAAGTGCTAACTGCTCTGCCGCTGCGACACATGCCGCGCCTTCGGGGCAGACGAACTCACCCTCGAGGTGAGCGAGAAGCGCTTGTGCCTCGAGAAGGCGAGTGTCAGTCACCGCAACGGCGCACCCCCCCGTCTCGCGGACCGCCCGCAGCACAAGGAAATCGCCAAGGGCCTTCGGCACCGTGATTCCGAAGGCGATGGTGGCCGCATCGACCCACGGCTCCGAGGTCTCCCGCCCTTCCTCCCAGGCCTTGACGATAGGCGCACACCCCGCGGCTTGGACGGCAACCAAGCGCGGGAGCTTGGGGCCAAGCCAGCCGAGCGCCTGGCATTCTCTGAGCGCCTTGTAGATGCCGATGATTCCCACACCCCCCCCGGTCGGATAGAGAATGACGTCCGGGACCCTCCACTGGAGCTGCTCGAAGAGCTCCAAGCCCATGGTCTTCTTCCCCTCCAGGCGATAGGGCTCCTTCAACGTGGAGACATCGAAATAGCCATCGCTGGCGACTGCGGCCGCTATCACACGGGCGGCATCGCCGATCAGACCATCGACCAGGTGAAGCCGAGCCCCTGTGATGAAGCACTCGGCCCGAGTGATCTTAGGCGCATCGAGCGGCATGGCGATCAGAGCCTCCATGCCCGCCCGAGCAGCATACGTGGCCCAGGCCGCTCCGGCGTTGCCATTGGTCGGCATTGCGATCCGCCTGATTCCCAACTCTCGCGCTCGCGAGACGCCCACCGCCGCCCCCCGAGCCTTGAAGGTCCCAGTGGGGAGGAGCCCCTCGTCTTTCATGGAGAGGCGGGTCAGATGCAGCTGCTCTCCGAGCCTCGGGAGTTCAACGATCGGTGTCATCCCCTCACCGAGGCTGACCACGTTCGCCTCCGAGCGCACCGGCAAGAGCTCTCTGTAGCGCCAGAGCGTGGGGCCACGATCGTCGAATGGAGGGTTGGGTGCCGCACGTGCAAGCCGCTCTAGGTCGTATCGAGCAAGCAGCGGTGCCCCGCAGCTGCATGTGCCCTGTGGCCGATCGGCGTCATAGGTTAGATCGCACCGGCTGCACTGTAGATTCGTCAGATAGGAGTGGGACATCAGCTCTCTCGGCCAGGACCGCGCTTCCCGCGCCGCCCCTCAACGCTTGGCACTGGACCATCGCCGCCTGGCTGGTCGTCACGCGCCCGTGGACCCTGCCCTGATACTGCTGCAATCAGTTCAACCTCGATCGGTGCGCCCTTTGGCAAGCCGGCGACTTGGACCACACTTCTCGCTGGTCGCCATTCGTCGAACAACTCCGAATACACTCGGTTGAATCGGTCATACTGGGAAAGGTCGGTCAGGAATACGGTGGCTTTGACGACGTCCCTCAGCGTGCCGCCGCCTGCTCTCACCACCGCCAGAGCATTCTCCAGCGCGGCACGAAACTGGTGGTCTAGGTCGTCGGCTGCCTCATCCATGCCGGCGGTGCGAGAAGGGATCGGAAGCTGTCCTGACACGAACAAAAAGGCTCGAGCTCCCGGGCAGCTGACAGCCTGCGAGTAGGGGCCAATGGCCGGCGGAGCGTCGTCCGTGGTGATCATCTGGGGCTCGATTGCGGTTCCCGCTTCCTGCACTGCTCCCGTCCTCCTATGCCTACCGTCACTCGGGCTGTCTCGTGTCGCCTGTTTCTCCCCTGATCTCCGAGAGGTAGTTGTAGATCGTGTACCTGCTCACCTGAAGGCGCTGGGCGACGGAGTCGACCGCGGCACGCATTAGGAAGAGACCCGACATATCGGCCGCTCTCACGACCTCGAGCTTGTGCTCCTTTCTCATCAGAGAAACCGGGATGCCAATTCTTGCGACTGAGCGTTCCACAACTAACTCGGCGAGCTCATTCACAGTCTGAGGGTAGGTCTCCTCGGTGTCAGATGCATCGTCGGCTGCAGAGGTAAGCTCGGCTTGTCGTCCCTTGACCTGCGACCCGCGCAGCAGTTCGTCGGCCAGACCGACCATGCTCTGGTCGTCGCCATCCGAGAATCCGATGAAGTCCCGTGTGAGCGCGCGAATACGCACGAGATCCGTGACGTCGATGTTGATACAGAGACAGCCGTAGGGTTCGCCGTTCAGATGTCGGAGGAAGATAGTCGATGCCTGAAAGATCCGATCCTCGTGGACGACGCGATACCGAAGAAGGTCGTCCGTGCGATTGCGCCTGATGCGGCGTAGCATGAGGTCCGTCATCGGACCCCCCACTGACCGACCCGTGAGGTCGCCGCCAACGGCGATAATTGAGTTGGGAAGTCGCGACAGATCGTGAAGGACGACCTCTGCGCGGGGCCCCAACGCCATGGCGATCGTGGGAACGACCTGCGAGAGGGTCAACAGCTGAGCCCTCGCCTCGGCACCCGGCCCAGGGTCCCGGGACGCGCCCGCGGAGGGCTTTCGACGCGTGGGTGGGGCGCTCCGCGTGGCAGCGGCGCTCGAAGGAGCCCGCTTGCGCCCGGCCTGTGCCCTGGGTCCCGTCACTCGTCCGAACGAGCCTCCACTTCCCCAGAATGTCGGACCTCTCGATAGATCGGGGAAATATAGCACGGTTGGTGGAGGCGGTCAACAATATGTGGATCGCCCCGAGCGCGCTCCCGCAGCCGGCCGGGGTGGAGGCCCCCTGTCCGAGGATGGGCACCGCGCCGACGGCCTTTCCGCGCTTGTGGTGCTGGAAGTGGGGCTCGGCTCCCCAACTGGTCAGGGTTGCTCCCCCTTTCCCCTCCCCCTGCCCCCTCATCACCTTCCCCCCCTACCGTGCCCCTCCTCTGACCCTCTTTTGGCACGGGCCCGGAGGCGGCGGCCGCCGCGGCCTGGGACGCCCCTCGCATCACGGGCCGTCGACGAGAGGTTCCCGCTCCCCGGCGGCGGGATGGAAGGGTCCACGAGCGCGACTACCTCGACGCCCACAACCGCACGCGCCCTGTACGAGCTCGGCAATCTGCTGATCCGCACCCGCGGATTGGCGCCGACCGATGTCGCCGACCATCGCAACGACCTGCTCGCCATCTGCGCCTTTGTCGACGGCGACGGGGCGGCTTCGCAGCGCGGCGAAGCTCGCTTCCAACCACGAGCTGACCTTCCACGACGCCGCGTGGACGGCTGCGAGCCGTGTCCTTCAGATCCCCCTCGTCGGCGCCGACGCTCAGCTCCTCGCAGCGGGTCTCGCCGGCTCCCCCGCCGCCTTCGCCTCTCGCCTCCGGCTCCGCCCCGTGGCGTCCGACGCCCAGCCCGCCAACCGGCCGCGCGCGCCATGACACGGAGTAGCCGGGCGCTCCGCGACCACTCCGGCCAGCGCGACAGCGATGTCCCCCCGGGCCACACCGAATGCTATTCAGCGTTGCCTTGCATACAGGCAAGCGCCCTGACAGCGGCTCGTTCGGCTCGTTTGGACTTGCAGCAGGCAAGCGCCCCTGAGGGGCGCAACTTTCAATATCCGCGCCCCTGTTCAATTCAAATTTGGCGCGAACATAGCTCAAAAGCAGGGCGCTTGCATGGCATACAACAGGTCCGGAGACGGAGGATGTTGCGCCTGGCGCCATCGGCCCTGACGCGTGACCGCAGCGCGGCCCTGCCGCCGACGCTAGCGGCAGCGCCGCGGGTCGTCGCCAGCTGCGGAGGAACCTGACGATCTGTTGGGCCGCCTGCGCCGCCCACAGGTAGCACCGAAGCGATCAAAGAGACCATATGAGGTCCGACACCAAAAGGAGGCTAGCGGCCAGGACCCGGTGTCGCCAGTTTGACACCCATTTCGACACCCATTAAGGCGCATCTCGGTGCGTCTCGGTGCGTAACCGTGCCGAAGGTTCCCTTATTTCTCAACGATTTCCCTTGCGCCCCAACAGCCTGGATGCGGCTGAAAAACCCGGTGTCGACAGTTCGATTCTGTCCCTCGGCACTTTGTTTTCGGCTCTCCTGGACCGATTGAAGACGGAGAGGGGTACCCTCGTCTTCGCGCCCTATTCGCGGAACTAGGAACGATCTCTTCCTCGTTGTGCGTAAGCCCTCCCGAGATGGGGTGTGGCACCGCTCAACGCCCTGGGCTGGGGAAGCGGAACCACGTTGACTCTCCAGTTGCTGGAGACGGCATGCTGGCGTCATGGAGCTCTCGATAGGTGCTCTCAGCCGCTTGAGCGGGGTCCCGGTGCGGACGATCCGCTTCTACTCTGACATCGGCCTCGTGCCGGTCATGAAGCGGAGCCCCGCCGGCTACCGCCGCTATGACGAGACGTCGCTCGCCCGCCTCGAACTCGTCCGCACGCTCCGCGAGCTGGGGCTCGACATCCCCACCGCCCGGCGGGTCGCCGCCCGCCAGGCGAGCATCGAGGCAGTCGCCGCCGCCCAGGCGGAGGCGACCGACGCCCACATCCGCCAGCTCATGCTGCGTCGAGGAGTGCTGCGCGCCATCGCGCGCGGGATCTCCCGGCCGGAGGAGGTACGACGCATGACCGAGTTCGCACGCGCCTCGGCTGAGGAGGCTCGCCGGGCCATGGAAGACTTCCTCGCCACCGTCTTCGCTGGCCACGAGGCCAACCCCTTCTCCGAGATGATGCGCTCGGCACTCCCCGTCCTCCCGGAGCAGCCCTCGGACGCCCAGATCGACTCCTGGATAGAGCTTGCCGCTCTGGTCAGCGACCAAGCCTTTCGCGCACGGGTCCGCCAGATGGTGGTCGATGGCGAGCGCCAGAGCGCGGCCACCCGCCTCAGCACAACCGATGCGGCAACTCAGGCCGCCGGCCAGGCGGTGGTCGACAAGGCGGGAGCCGCGGCGGCGGCCGGGGTGGCGGCGGACTCGCCGGAAGCGCGGCCGTTGGTCGATGATCTCGTTGGGCTCTTCGCCGCTGCCGCGGGTCGTGTCAACGACACGGGGTACCGAGCAGAGCTGCTGGCTCAGCTGGAGCGCTTCAGCGACCGGCGGGTCGAGAGGTACTGGCAGCTCATCGGGATCGTCAACGGATGGCCCGCCCAGCCGAGCAGAGTCCCGGCCTACGAGTGGTTTATGGAGGCGCTGCGCGCCGACCTCGGCGGTGCGGCTTCGTTGCCGAGCTGACTTTCAGGACCGTCACGTGATTCATCACGTAGATCCTGCTCATGACCGATCTCTCGTCTGGTGACTGGAACCTTTGAACGCGTCCCTCTCCGCGGCGGGGACGGCTGTAACGGACCGTGAAGTCATGTTCCCACGTCGTGCCGCCGTCAACGGATTTCGCCAGTCGCCGCAAGCTCGGGTTGCTGCCGCCAGAGTAGTGTTGTGCGCCGTGGCTGGTCCGCACGACCCGCGCCCATGTCCTTTCGACCGCTCCGACGAGACCCTGCCTCCCGCCCCGCCGGCCGGGGGCGTGCACGCCGAGACCGTGGAGGAGGTCCTCGATCACCTTGCCGAGGTGCGCCTGCCGGAGACGGAGCGCGATGCGGCCATCCACCGCCTCCAGGCCGCCTGCGTGGCCGGCCAGCTCACCCTCGGCGAGTTCGGGCGCCGTGTGGAGGCGGCTTTCTCGGCGCGCTCCAACCAGGAACTGGACAGGCTGACCACCGACCTCCCCGCCGCTCCTGCCCCGGCTGCCCGGGACGCCGGGCTCCCGGCCGCCTCCGGGCAGGGAGGCAGAGCCCATGTCTCGCTGTCGCTGCTCGGCTCCCACCATCAGAGCGGCCGCTGGACCCTTCCGGCCAAGCTTGTCTACATCAGCGTCCTGGGCGGAGCCGAATGGGATCTCGCCGGCGCCCTCATGCCCCAGCCGGTCACGACCATCACCGTCATCTCGCTTCTCGGCTCGATCGACGTGCGGATCCCGGATCACGTCGATGCCGAGGTGGGCGGCTTCTCGCTCCTCGGTGGCCATCACGTCGACCTGGGCGAGGTGAGCCCACCGGCGGACGCCCCCCTCATCCGCGTTCGCCACTTCTCCCTCCTTGGCTCTGTGCGGCTGCTGCGCGGCCAGCCGTCCCGCACCGGGCTCACTCCACCGGCCTTCGCCGACGTCTCCGACTGGCGAGAGCTGCGCCATGCCGAGCGATGGCGCCGGCGTGCGGAACGCCGCCGGCGCCGTTTGCGCAACTGGTGACCGTCCCCGCCCTCACTTGTTGGCCCAGGGAGGCGCCCGTGCTCGGCGGCGTCCTGGAGATCGATGGCGTCGCCAAGCGCTACGGCGACAACGTTGCCCTGGAGGCCATGACCTTCGAGGTGCGCGCCGGCGAGATCTTCGGTTTCGCTGGACCCATCGATCTTGCCCTCGCCGTAGTCCGACCTCCAGATCGCCGAGAGCGCCCCTTCGAGCTGGCGCCCCTGGCTCAGCTCGCCGGCACCCTCTCGCGCAGCTCCTCCAGCCAGGCCGCGGCGCTGGCGTCGCTCGGCGCCCGCCAGTCCCCACGTGGCGAGAGAGAGCCACCGGAGCCGACCTTCGGCGCGTTGGGCATCGCCGAGCGTTTGAATTGGCTGAACTCGAAGAACCGGCGCACGAACACCTCCAGCCAGTGGCGGATCTCAGGGAGCGAATACTCCCTGCGGCGGGCGGCGGGGATGAGGTCGGGCCACGGCCCCTGGAGGCGGTCGTGCCAGGCGTGGTGGGCGAGGAAGGCGACCTTGCTGGGGGCGAAGCCGAAGCGCGCCACGTAATAGAGGAAGAAGTCCTGGAGCTCGTATGGGCCCACGATGTCCTCGCTGCGCTGTCCGGCGCCCGCGGTCTCCCCGTCTCCCGGCACGAGCTCGGGCGAGATCTCGGTCTCAACGATCGATCCCAGGACCTCGGCCACCTCGGACCCCAGCTCCCCGGTGTCGATGATCCAGCGGATCACGAACTGGATCAGGGTCTTGGGCACCGAGGCGTTGACGTTGTAGTGCGACATCTGGTCGCCCACGCCGTAGGTGGACCAGCCCAGAGCGAGCTCACTGAGGTCGCCGGTTCCCACCACGAGCCCCCGGTGCTGGTTGGCGAGACGGAAGAGGTGCGCGGTGCGGTCCCCCGCCTGCACGTTCTCGTAGGTGACGTCGTATTCTCTCGCGCCGGACGCCGCCGGGTGGCCGAGGTCGCGCAGCATCTGCGTGGACGAGGGTCGGATGTCGATCTCCCCCGCGCTCACGCCGAGCGCGCTCATCAGTCGGCGGGCGTTGGCGAGCGTCGCGGCGGTCGTCCCGAAACCCGGCAGCGTGTAGGCGAGAACGTTGCGCCGCGGCAGACCCAGGGCCTCCACCGCGCGGGTGGCGACGATGAGAGCGTGTGTGGAGTCGACCCCGCCGGAGACACCGATCACCGCCTTCTCGATGCCCGTGGCCCGCATCCGCGTGGCCAGGCCGTTGACCTGGATGTGGTAGACGTCGGCGCAGCGTTCCGCGCGCGTCGCGGCATCGGCGGGAACATACGGGAAGCGCTCGATCTGCCGCGCCAGCGCAACCGCCTCGACCGGCACCCCGAGCTCAAACGCCACGCGCCGGAATCTGCTCAGCCTCTCCGCATGGTCGTGCGCGTTGTCGGCGAAGCTGGTGAGGCGCATCCGGTCGGCGACGAGGCGGTCGAGGTCGACATCGGCAGTGACGATCTGCTCTTGGGCGGCGAAGCGCTCCGACGCGGCGAGCTCGACACCGTTCTCGGCGATGAGTGCCTGGCCATCCCAGGCCATGTCGGTGGTGGACTCGCCGCTCCCCGCTGCTGTGTACACGTACGCCGCCACGCCGCGAGCCGATTGGGAGAGGCAGAGCTGGCGCCTATAGTCCGCCTTGCCGATGGTGACGTTGCTGGCCGACAGGTTGACGAGCACCGTGGCCCCGGCCAGGGCCGCGTAGCTGCTCGGCGCGATCGGCACCCAGAGGTCTTCACAGATCTCCACGTGCACAATGAGGCGGGGGAGGTCGCCGCAGGCAAAGAGAAGATCGGGGCCGAAGGGGGCGTGCTGGCCGCCGAGCTCGACGCTGTCGGCCATCGCATCACGAGCGGCAGCGAAGTAGCGCTCTTCGTAGAACTCACGGTAGTTGGGCAGGTAGCTCTTGGGGATGACCCCGAGAATGCGGCCGCGATGGATGACCACCGCGGTGTTGAAGAGACGCTGCTGGGTGCGCAGCGGGGCGCCGACGATGAGGACGGGGAGCAGGTCGGAGCTGGCCTCGGCGAGTCGGGACACCGCTTCCTCGACGGCGTCAAGAAGGGCCTCCTGGTGGAAGAGGTCGTCGCTGGTGTACGCGGAGAGGCCGAGCTCGGGGAAGATGACCAGGGCTGCGCTCCTCTCGCTGGCAGAGCGGGCCAGTGCGATGGTGCGCTCGACGTTGAAGCGGGGATCGGCAACGCGAACTCGGGGCACCGCCGCGCTCAGGCGGACAAACCCATGCGCGTAGAGCGAGTCGAAGGGCGCTGCGTTCATGCCGGTGTCGGCCCGATCTCCGAGCGCGCCACGAGTCGCATCCGGACGGCTGGCGGCGAGCCCCGCGACGTCCTCCATGATCTCTCCGATCCTGGCCACACCGAGGGAGAGATGGCCCTCGGAGGGGAAGGGGCGGGCGCTGGCCCCGGGAAACGCGGCGGCAAGCCACGAGCCTTGGGTGAACGGCACCATCCGGTCCTCGCCGCGAGGAAGGGAAGGAGCGCCTCTTGGCCCCGCAGCGCGAGGGAGAGCTCCTCCCCGTTCTCCGGTCCCATCTCCCCCGTCCAGTCCAGGGTGTGCGCGCCGTAGGGGGCCACCCCGGCCAAGGGCGCGCCATCCTCGCCGCTTGTCACCACCTCGAGCACCCGACCGTCGTCACATTCGATGCTCGACCAGGTCGCCTCCGCCATCATGCCGGCCTCCATTGCTCCGAGCGGGCCCATCATCCCACCCGCGGCGCCGCGTCAGTTTCCGCCAAGCGAGGTGGAAACCCCGCTCAGTGAAGCGCCTCGCCGGCAGGCCCGTCGAGAGGTTGGACGCGGACTTCGATGGGGGAGCCCGGAGCGCAGGCTCTGAATCAGGGCCGGGCCCGGTCAGGCCCCGCCGCCTACCGCCACCCCCTCGCGGCACGGAAGGCCAGCGCCGTGCCGGTGCCGTAGGCGAGGTGGGCGGCGAGGTCCGGAGCCAGCTCCTCCGGCCCGTATCTCCAGATCGGCTTGTAGAGGCCGGCGAGGGGCAGGACGACATAGCTGCTGCCCCACACCGCGACCCCGAAGAGCGGTCCGGAGAGCCTCGGCGTTCTCGGCAGCGAGCCGGCGCAGACGCCGAAGGCCGCGCCCCAGGCGACACCGTAGCCCCAGTGCATGAGGTTGTTGGTGAGCCGCGCCCAGCGGTCGGCGAGGGGCTTCTGGGTGAAGCCCTCGGCGAGCCGCCTGCCCAGCTGGCCGGGGGCCGAGACCTTCTCCCAGTCGTTGGGGCCACCGAACTCCCAGGAGATGGGGTCCTGGCGATCACCCTGGGCACGGAGGCGGCCATACCAGAAGAGGTCCATGGCGACGGTGCCGGCGGCTCCGGCCAGCGCTCCTCTCACGATCGCACCGAGTGGGGTCATGGCCCACATTTGGCCACGTCCGCTCCTCCCGGTGCAGTGACCGCGGTCACAGCGGCGTCCGACCCCTCCCCTGCCCGCTCCCGAGCCCCTCAGCCGGTAGGCTTGCACGATGTCCGGATCCACCCACGACGACCTCTGGAGCGACGTCGACGCCTACATCGAGAGCCTCCTCGTGGGACCGGACCCGGTCCTCGAGGGGGCCCTGGAGCGGAGCCGGGCCGCCGGCCTCCCCAGCATCGACGTCACCCCCACCCAGGGCAAGCTGCTCCAGCTTCTCGCCCGGAGCGTCGGCGCCCGGCAGATCCTGGAGATCGGGACCCTGGGCGGCTACAGCGCCATCTGGCTGGGCCGCGCCCTCCCCCCCGGAGGTCGGCTCATCAGCCTGGAGATCGATCCCCGTCATGCCGAGGTGGCTCGGGCCAACCTCGAGCAGGCCGGCCTCGCCGGGGCCGTCACCGTCCGCGTGGGGCGGGCTCTCGACAGCCTGGCCGAGCTGCAGCGGGAGGGTGCCGGGCCATTTGACCTCGTCTTCATCGACGCTGACAAGCGCAGCAACGCCGACTACTTTCGCTCGGCTCTGCGCCTCTCGCGTCCGGGCTCGCTCATCGTCGTCGACAACGTGATCCATCACGGCGCCGTCGTCGACGCGGAGAGCGCCGACCCGGCGGTGCAGGGGACGCGCCGCCTCAACGAGACCATGGCCAGGGAAGCGAGCGTCAGCGTCACCGAGATCCAGACCGTGGGCCGCAAGGGTTATGACGGATTCGCCCTGGCCCTGGTCGCCTCCGCGTAGCGCTCTCGCGCCGCCGCGATCTCCCGCCCGGCCTCCGCGCCGCCGACCCATCCCTCCACCACGGACTCCTTGCCCGCCTCCAGCTCCTTGTACATGGAGAAGAAATGGGCGATCTCGCGGAGCAGAGGCGCCGGGATCTCTTCGATCGCCGACCAGCCGAGTCGCGTGTCCCAGCTCGGTACGGTGAGGATCTTGGCATCCGGCCCCTTCTCATCGCGCATCAAGAAGAGTCCCACCGGGTGACAGCGGATGTGGCACCCGGGGAAGGTCGGCTCGTCAAGGAGCACCAGGGCGTCGAGGGGATCCCCGTCCTCGGCCAGGGTTTCCGGGATGAAACCGTAGTCGACCGGGTAGCGGGTCGCCGTGAAGAGCTCACGGTCGAGCCAGATCGCTCCCGTGTGGTGGTCGCATTCGTACTTGTTGCGACTTCCCTTGGGGACCTCGACGACAACCTCGACGTCCACCTCATCGATGGTATTCGCTTTGCGCATTGCGCGTCCCGTCACGCCCTGGCATCATCATGCGCGCAGATGGCAGAGGCGATCCGAGAGCTTGTCCCCGCGGGTGGGACGGCTGCCTTGCCGGCGGCCGGCGAGCCGCGTGAGCTTCCCAGCCTCGTCCCCCTGCGCGGGCTGCCCGTGGTCGCCCTGGCCCTGGTCCTCCTCCTCGTCGTCCTCGTCGGCAACTGGCTATGGGCCCTCGATTTCGTGCATGTCACCGCCGGAGCCGTGTGGACGACCCTCGACCTCGTTCTCGGCTTCGTCATCGGACCGATCCTGCGCCGGCTCTCGGTGCCGGCCCGCATGGAGTTCCAGAAGCGCTTCATGCCGGCGATGCTCCTCATCATGCCGACCGTCGTGATCATGACCCTCGGCGCCGGATTCCAGCTGGCCCGTCTCACCGGCTACCTCGCCGCTCCCGACACGCATCCCTGGATCGTCGCCTCCTTCGGGGTGGTCGGGGTGATGACGGTGGTCGCCCTCGGCGTGCTCCAGCCGGCCAACCTGGCTGTCCTTTTCGAGATGCGCAAGCCACGCCCCAACGGGCAGCTCATCGGCACGATGATGCGGCGCTACCTCTATACCGCGGGGGTCACCGGCCTCATGCAGGTGGCCACCCTGGTCATCATGACCCGCCTCGCCACGCTGTGACCTCGCTCACCGGCACGCGGCGGCTCCCCCCATCCCCCAGCTGGGGATCGCTGCGCTCATCCTCGTCCTCGTGGCCGGCATCTACCTCGGCGCCGGTCTCCCCGCCATGGCTCCGATGACCCCGGCGGTCGTGCTCCTCGCCGCCTCGGCGCTGCTCCTCGGGGCCGCCGCCCTCCTCCTGGCGAGGATTCGCCCCTTCGCCTGGCGGCGTTTCCGCCAGGTCGGCGGATGGCTCCTCCTCGCCGAGGGCATCGTGAGCGGCATGCTGGAGCTCGTCTTCGTCCTCGACGCGATACGCGGCGCCCTTCTCGCCGTGTTCACCATCACTCTCGTCATCTTCGCCGTTGACGTCCCCCTCATCGCCGCCTTCACCGTCGCCCGCTTCCAGGACCCGGCCCCTGGCCCTCTCACCGAGCCGCCCGCCGGGTAGGCCTCGGAGGCCGGCCCGTCCCTCACCGGTCCACTAGCGGATAATCTGACAGCGACGATGTCACATTCAGAGTAGCCGCAGCCTGCGCACCGGAACGGACGCCGCGGCGCAGGCGCTTCGGGAGGGAGGTCGTGCTGCACCGCCGACCACGCCAGCCAGCCATCGCGGAGCCCCCACCACCACTTCCCTGGCGGATCTATGGGGCGTTCACCGCCTGGGCGGGCCCGCTCATCCTGGTTGCCTGGATCGTCGCCTGCGCGGCGGCCGTCGCCTTCCTCCCCGACTTCAGCAGCGGGAATCAGGGCCTGCAGCAGCTCGGCCTGACCAACGCCCCGGCGATCCGCGCCCAGCAGCACGAGGTGGAGCTCTTCGGCAGCTCTCTCTCGGAGGCGGAGGCGGTGGTGGTCGAGCGGGACCCTGGCGGCCTGCCGCCAGCGGCCGTCGCAGCCGGCCTGCGCCGTGCCGCGGCCGTCGACAACGCCCACTCCCGGACCCCGCGAGCCACCACCCCGGTCCTCGCCATCCCGGTGCTGAACGCTCACGGTCTCGTCCCCGCCTCCGCCGGCCGGAGCGGGACGACGCTCATCACCTACCTCGCCTTTCCGAGCGGCGCCGGATCCGCTGACATCGTCCATGGCGCCCAGGCGTACGCGTCTGCCCTCCCCCACCCCGCCGGAGCGGAGATCGGAGTCACCGGCCCCATCCCGGCCCAGATCACCGAGGGAAACGCCATCGAGACCTCACTCACCGTCGTGGAGGCGGTCACCGTCGCCGTCATCGCCGTGCTTGTCGGCGTTCTCCTCCGCTCCCTGATCGCCCCCGTCGTCCCCCTGAGCGGCGCGGCCCTCGCCTACCTCGTGAGCCGCCATCTCATCGGCTGGGGGGCCCACGCCTTCGGACTCTCCGTCCCCTCCCAGCTGGACCCCGTCCTGGTGGTGCTCCTCCTCGGGGTGGTGACCGACTACTCGGTCTTCACCCTGACCGGCGTGCAGGAGCGCCTGCGCACGGGAGAGCGACGCACCGTCGCTCTGCGCCGCTCCGCGGGCCGGGTGGTTCCTCTCGTCATCGCCGCCGCCCTCACCGTGGCGGCTGGAACCGTCTCGCTGGTGGCCGCCGACATCGACTTCTTCCGCGCCCTGGGACCGGGGATGGCCGTCAGCATCCTCATCGCCGGCCTGGTCGCCATCAGCTGGGTTCCCGCCCTCACCGGAGTCCTGGGGCGCCTCGCCTTCTGGCCCGGCTTGGGCCGGGCCGCGGCGGCCTTTCCCGGCGCACCCGAGCCTCCCCCCCTGCCCCCGGCCGCGGCCCCGGTGCGCACCGGCATCGCGCGCCTGCTCAGCCGGCGCGCCGGAGCGGCCGCGGTGGTCGTCGTCTGCCTGGCTGCCATCGGCGCCTGCGGTAGCGGTCTGTTCTTCACCCGCATGGGCACCGACGTCGTCACCGGCCTGCCGACGGGCAGCGGTGCGCGCCACGCTGCCCGGCTCGCCGGCAGCGGATTCGCCGCCGGGATCGTCGCCCCCACCACCCTGGTCCTCCAGGCCCCCGGCATCGCCACCCGCAGCGCGGCCCTGGCCCGGCTCGACGACGACATCACCCATTCGCCGGGCGTGGGAGGGGTGATCGGGCCCGCCCAGCTTCCCCCCGGCGTCCACGAGCCGGTCTTCCAGTCCGCGAGCGGCAACGCGGTTCGCGTCGTCGTGGTCTTCCGCGGTGACCCCTACGACGCCCCCGCCATCGGCGCTCTCATGACGCTCCAATCTCACCTCCCCACCAACCTCCGGAGGGTCGGCCTGGCGCAGTCGGTCGCCTCCTGGTCGGGCTCCACCGCGGCCTCGGCGGAGGTGGTGGCGGCGACCTCGGGCAACATCTGGAGGGTCGCGCTGCTCGCGGCGCTGCTCATGACCGCGGTCCTCGTCATCGCTTTCCGGGCCGTCGTCGCTCCCCTCCTCCTCGTCCTCTCCAGCGCCGCCGCGCTCGCCGCTCCCCTCGGCCTCCTCGTCTACGTCTTCCAGGGCATCCTCGGCTACCCGGACATCACCTTCTTCGTGCCCATCACCGGCGGCGTCCTGCTGGCCGCCCTGGGGGCCGACTACAGCGTCTTCGTGGTGGGACGGATCTGGGAGGATGCGCACGGCCAGCCCATCGGCGCCGCCGTCCTCGCCGCCCTGCCCCGGGCCTCTCGGGCCATCACCATCGCCGGGCTCATCCTCGCCGGCAGCTTCGCCGTGCTCGCCCTCGTCCCCGTCCAGGCGTTTCGCCAGTTCGCCTTTCTGATCTGCGTCGGCGCCTTCATCGACGCCTTCGCCGTGCGCTCCTTCCTCCTTCCCGGTCTCCTCGTTCTCTTCGGGCGTCACGCCTTCTGGCCGCGGCGGGGCCTGGGGGTCGCCCGCCCTCGCCTCCAGGTCACGCCCTCAGGAGGCGCCGGAATCCCCGGGGAGTGGGCAGGCGGGGCACCATCCGCGGTGCCTCCAGTCCCGCCCGGGGGCAGAGGTCGGTAACCAGGCGGGCGGGCCAGAGGTCTTTGCCTAGCTCCTAGCCGGCGTAGGCGAGGGTGACCAGGATGGCCACGAAGACGGCGTAGGCGGTGATGACCGCCATCCCCCCACGCCGGGAGAGGCCCCGGCGCAGATGAGCGAGGAGAAGGGCGATCGCGGTGAGGCCGACCGAGGCCGCCGCCACGGCGGTCGAGGCGGGGGACAGGACGCCCAGGCCGGTCGCCGTGGCGGGGAGGAGGAGACCGGCGGCGATGTTGAGACTGTTGCTGTTGAGGGTGATGGAGAGGACTGCGGCGCCGCGTCCCCGCCGAGCCAGGTAGATGCCGCTCACCGCGTTGGGCAGGCTGGTCACCGCCGCCAGGACCAATCCCCCGATGACCTCCTCCGGCACTCCAAACGCCTGACCGAGCGCCGTCCCTGACCGCTCCATGGCGATGCTGGCGAGGACCACGACGAGGAGCGCCGCGCCGGCGGTGAGGGCGTCGACGGGACGCCCCCTCGGGGCGCGGAGGGCGACCTCCACCTCTCGCTCCTCCTCGATGGCGGCTGCGCGCAGCCAGTGGGCGACAGGATGGCGGCCGGAGAGCCGGCGGAGGCCGCGGCGAGCGAAGCCGAGGATCGCGGCATAGGCGGCGAGGACCAGCACCGCGAGGATCAGCCCCTCCCCGGGAGTGAGGATGCCGAGCACTGTCGCCAGGGCGGTGAGGCTCTCCCAGCCGGCGACGAAGCCGCCCAGGAGGACCACCCGCCGGTGCAGGGGGATGCGGCCGGCGACCACCGCGGCGAGGGCGAGCACGGCCGCCAGGTTGAAGGCGTTGGATCCCAGGACCACGCCAACCCCCACCCGGCCCTGCCGGCTGACCAGGGCGGTCACCGCCGCGGTGACCTCCGGTGTATCGGCGGCGAGGGCGGCCATCAAGCCCAGCAGGGCCTCGGAGAGGGCGAGGCGTTCGCCCACCCGCTCGATGCGCGAAACCACCACCCAGCTGGTGGCCAGGCTGAGCGTGGCGGCGGCGACGAAGAGGGGAGCAGCGAGGGCGACCGGCACGAGACCTCCTCGCCGACCAGACTTCCCGGCTCGCCTCGGACGGAGAGTACACGAAGCGGTGCAGGCGCACTATCCGAGGTTCGGTCGCCTGCATCTCGCCGGGCCCCCACGATGCGTCCACGATGAGGCTGTGATCAAGGCGTTGAGGGCGTTTGGCGCGGCCGCTTCCACGCTCGTCGCGCTCTGCATCGGCGGGGCCCTGGCTGTTGGGGTCAGTGCGGCGGTGCGGGGTGCCAGCGCCCCGACGCCGGTTCTCTCCGCCTGCACCGCGGATCCTTTGCTGGTCGGCTATTCGGTCCAATACTCCGCGAGCCTCTCCAGCGACGCCGTGACCGGCGTCACCGTCACCGACACCGCTGCCGCGCCCGACCTGGCCGGCTGCGCCGGTGCGGAATACGAGGTCACCCTCCGGGATGCCGGGGGCGGCACCCTCGGAACCGTCGGCGGCACCGTCCCGCCTGGGGTCGCCGAGTTCTCCCCGCCCGCCCTGCCGGCCCCTGTCTCCGCCGCCAAGGTGGCCGAGGCGACCCTGACCCTCGGTCACTGATCGGGCCCCCTCCCGAACCTCCGTTCGCTTCAATAGAAGCAATCACCGTAAAGAGACACTCGGATCGGACAAGGCGCCACCACCACGTCACGTCGGATGACGCCGGCGAAGAGAGGCGCCGACGCCGCGCAGCGCTCAAATGGTGCAGATGCACTATCGCCTCGTCATCAAGCTGCCCCCCATGCAGCGCCACAAGCACTCATCGGACTCACGAACGAGGACCGAGTCGAGGAGACAAGCATGAAGAGGATTCTTGGAGCCATCGTCGCCGGCGTCATCGTCTTTGCGGGGGTGTACGCCCTCGCGGCCAGCCTGAGCGTCAGCACCACCAGCCTCGGGGCCGGCTCGGCCACCATCACCGCCGCCTGCACCAGCGACACCCTGCAGGTCCAGTACTCCGGATTCAGCTACAGCGGCGGTGAGCAAGTCGCCGACGTCTCCGTCGTCGACACCGCAGGCGCCTCCTCGGACGCCGGCACCTGCAACGGCCTCGCCTACCGGCTCGACCTCACCGGCGCGAGCGGCACCCTCGCCAATCTGACCGGGAACGTCAGCTGGACGAGCGGCAGCACGGTGATCTCATCGACGGCGCTCGCCAGCGCGGTGAGCGCCAGCTCCATCACCGGGGTCGCCCTCGTCATCGGCTGACCTCGCCTTCGCTCCGCACGCGGGCCCCCGGCCAGTTCAGCCGCGGGGCCTGCCTGCTTTTCCCTCCTGAGGAGATGACCGACCAGAGATGACCAGGCCCAGAGCCGCGCTCCGCATGCTCGTCGCCGTCGTGGCCGTGGCCGCCGGCACCGCGGTCGTCGGTCGGGCCGCGGGCCTCGGGGTGGCGTCGGCGCAGCTCGGCGCCGGCTCCGCGTCGGTGCAGGGGTGCCTCCCTTCCATGCCCACCTCGGGGAGCACGCTGAGCGTTGGCATCGCGAGCAGCAACAACGGGAAGGATGTGCAGAGCATCAGCACCGTCCCCATCTCCGGCTTTCCGAGCGCCTGTGACGGCGCGACCCTCTCCGTGTCCCTGAGCAACTCCGTCAATGCCCAGAACCCGTCCCCGACCACCGGGTTGGGCTCGTGCACGGTCACGGGCGGCGCCGCGACCTGCACCATCTCCCCCGCCGTGCCCTTGGCCAGCGGCCACGGCCAGACCCAGAGCAGCGACCTCCCCCTCACCCTCGCTTTGGCGGTCTCGGGCGGTGCGGGATCGCCAGGCACGGGATCACTGCGCGTCACCGCCGCCGGCCTCGTGGCCGGCACCTGTCCGCCGATCACGGTGGTCACGAGCGCCGGCTCGACGCCCGGCTCCTGCTGAGGATCGGAGAGCTGAGTTGATCATCCAGACCGGCAGGAGCGCGGCGTTGAGGGGCGACGCCGCGGCTGCCGCCGGACCGCCATCAGCGGTGATGACCGCCCTCCGCGAGATCGGGCTGACCTTCGCCGCCCTCGCCGAGCTGCGCGTCTTCTTCGCCCCCCTCGGGGACGGCGCGGCGGCGGCCCGCCGGTGGCTGGGCGGCCTCCACGCTCGTCCGCGTTCTGCCGCCCCGGTTCGCGCCTCCTCCACCCTGGGCAGCCTGCGCCGGCCCGGCAATCTCGCCTTCCTGGCGGTGCTCGCCGTCCTGGTGACCGGCTGGTGGGTTGCCCTTCGCCCCACCTCCCTCTTCGGCGGTCCGGCCAACTTCATCGTGGTGCGCGGGACCTCCATGCTCCCCCACTTCCACACCGGGGATTTCGTGCTTGCCGAGGCGCAGCCCTCGTACCACGCCGGGGAGATCGTGGTGTACGCGGTGCCGCGCGGATATCCCGGCGCGGGGCAGGATTTCATCCACCGGATCGTGAGCGGCAGCGCCGCCACCGGCTACGTGATCAAGGGGGACAACAATCCCCGACCGGATCCCTGGATCGTTCCCGCCGCCAACATCCGGGGGCTGGAGGTGGTCCACCTCGCCGGTGCCGGAGACTCGCTTCTCGTCCTGCGCAGCCCCCTCTTCGCCGGGCTTCTGGCCGCCATCCTCGCCGTGACCCTGGTCCTCTGGCCTCCGGCCCGGCTGCGTGGCCGGAGCGCCAGGCCGCGCCCGACCTGACAACGGAAGTCGGTCCTCTCCATACAATCGAGAGATGGGCCGGGTCATCCACGTCCGCGTCCGCGACCTCGACCCCGGTCAGCGCGACCCGGCCCAGGCTCGGTTCCGGGAGCTGGCCCGGCGGCGGGACTGGCGCGGCGGCGACCCCTGGCTCGCCGACGATCGCTCGCCCGACCTCTTCCCGCAGCTCTTCTTCGACGACCAGAAGACCGTGAGCTTTCGCCGGGAGCCGGGCAAGGGGCCGCTGTCCGCGGCGACATTCATCCGCGTCCTGGGCGACGAGACGGACGCGCTCGCCGTCCTCTTCATCTGCCGCGATCTGTCCGAGCGCTTCGGCCTCCGCGTCGAGCTCTCCGACCCGGACAACCCCATCGCCAAGCTGCGCCGTATCGACCTGGTGCGCGGCCGTCTTGACGACGGGCTTCCGCTCGAGGCCATCCTCGTCCGCCGCCCGATATTCAAGAAGCTGCCCGACGGCCGGCGCATCGAGCTCTTCCCGCCGCGCTGCCTGGAGACCGCCTTCGGTGTCGCCGGCGAAGCCGACCTGGAGCGGCGCGGGTGGGGTTTCTTCGTCGCCGGGATGCGCGGCCACGCCCCCGACTTCTTCGAGGCGGAGGCGGAGGCCATGCGCATGCATCGCGGCTTCGACAGCCTCGGCCGGGCGGGATGAGGGCGGTCGTCCAGCGCGTCCGTCGCGCCCGGGTCACGGTCGACGGCGAGACGGTGGGAGAGGTCGGCGCCGGTCTCTGCGTTCTCCTCTCGGTGGGGCCGGCCGATACCGAGGCCATCGCCGACCACCTCGCGGCACGGGTCGCGCGCCTTCGCATCCTCGCTGACGAGGGCGGGCGGATCAACCTGGACCTGGAGCGGACGGGGGGGTCGATCCTGGTCGTGAGCCAGTTCACCCTCCATGCTGAGACGTCGCGCGGCCACCGGCCCAGCTTCATTCGCGCGGCCCCGCCGGAGCTCGCCAGCCGCCTCTGCGATCGCTTCAGCGAGGCGCTGCGAACTATGGGGGTGGCCGTCGCCACGGGACGCTTCGGAGCCCACATGGAGGTCGAGATCGTCAACGACGGACCGGTCACCCTGGTGCTCACCTCGGGGGAGGGGCCCTGGGTGGCCGACGCAGGCTAACCGCCTGAAGAGCCCACTCCCCCTGCCCTGGAAGGCGGCGGGTGACCGCCCGAAAGTGCTCCTCAGCCGCCGCGGCGGGAGCGGAGGACCGCCAGGTGCTCATCCTCCCCCCCGCTGCCGGCGTAGCGGAGGAGCTCGGGCGGGCGCCCCCCGGTGCCCACCGGGCTGCGGAAGCGGGGCACCCGCTGGCGCAGACCGGCGACCTCCGCGTCCCTCACCGGCTTCAGGACGCCGGCGTCGCGCAACTCCTGAACCCGGCGCCGGAAGGTCCGCTCGCTCCCCTCGAGGCCACCGTGGAGTGCGGCGTAGAGCCGAAGCAGGTCGTCCCCGGTGAATACCTCACCGAGAAGGGCGATGGCGCCCCCGACGAAGCGGGAGTCCGTGCGCAGCTTCTCCAGTGCGGCCCGGAGCACGGGAGCGTCGCTGGCGGCGAGGCGCATCCCCCGGCCCGTCGACGCCCATGCGGCGGGACGAGACACCTCCGCGTGGGGGACGGTCACGTAGTACCAGGCGGTGAGGCTGCGGGACCCTCGGCCCCCGGCCGAATCGCCGAATCCCACGAGGCGGAGGCGGCCCGCCCGATTCCTGCGCGACCCCTCCAGCCGCAGACCGGCGTCCTCGATCGCCCGGAGGGCGGCGCTCTCGAGGCTCTCTCGGGCGTCCGGTTCCGCTCCGATCAGGCCCTGGCGCACCGTCAGCACCTGGAGGGCACGGCTGGCAGGCGCAGCCGGGGCGGCATCGAAGCCGAAGACCGCCACTCGGACCCCCAGCGACGCCTGGGCCTTGGCCATGCGGGAACCTCCGTTTCGGGCGATGATGACATGAACTTGTCCGCCGCGGCAGAGTTTACGACGGATTCGGCGCGATTGCTAGGTTGGTCCGCTCTCGGCTAGCCTGGCGCCACCCGCTGGTGCGACCCCCCTGGCCAGGCGCCTCGGTTCCGGCAGGTCCTCCTCGCAGGGCCTCGGCCAGGGCTCACTCCGGGGCGGTGTCGGAGCGCCTCCGTTCTGAGCATCACCTCGGTGATGACCCTCTCGAGGTGGCGCCGGGGTCGCAGCGCCGACCAGCTCAGGGGTTCAGATCCGAACGAGCGTGCCAGCGGGCCAGCCTGCCGATTTTCCCCTCCGCTTGGCTTCGGTATCGCTGAGCCAGAGCCGACCGCGCTGGTCCAGAGCGGAATTGCCGGCGGCCGGTGGCCGGCCGGCAAGCCGGCGGCGGGGATGGACAGCGCTGCCGGCCGGTGCCGTGGGGGCGCGGGAGGGGCCAGCGATAGGAGGCCACCCGGGGGCGCAGGCACGGCCGCCGATCCTCTGCCGAGAAGCGCGAGGAGGGACGCCTCGCTCATTGGGCAAACGGAGGTCGGAGGGGATTGGGTGATCGGGTCGTCCTGGTGATCGGGAGCTCGCGCGGCATCAGCAGCGCGGTGGCTAATCGAGGAATGCAATCAAGCTCGTGCTGCGAGTGGGATGGCGCAGCTTGCGTAGCGCCTTGACCTCAATCTGACGAATGCGTTCGCGAGTGATACCAAATCGTTTGCCAACCTCCTCCAACGTCCGCGGACGGCCGTCGGTGAGGCCGAAGCGTAGCTGCAGAACACGCCGTTCGCGGGGTGTCAAAGAGTCGAGGACGCCCTCGACTGCGGTGCGCAGCATGGTCAGTGACGCCGCCTCCGAGGGGGTGATCGCGTCCTTGTCCGCGACGAAGTCGCCGAGCTGGACATCCTCCTCGTCTCCGACGGGGCTGTTCAGCGAAAGGGGCTCCTTGGTCATCCTGATCGCCTCGCGCACCCTTTCGGGCGTGACGCCCATCTCCTCTGCGATCTCCTCTTGGTCGGGCTCCCGCCCCAGCTCCTGAAGCAGACGCCGCGATACACGGACAAGCTTGTTGATGAACTCCCCCATGTGCACGGGGATGCGGATGGTGCGGGACTGGTCGGCAAGGCCCCGGGTCACTGCCTGGCGGATCCACCAGGTCGCGTAGGTCGAGAACTTGTAGCCGCGTCGGTAGTCGAATTTCTCAACGGCCCGCATCAGGCCAGTGTTGCCCTCCTGGATGAGGTCGAGGAAGGGCATGCCGCGGCCGATGTACCTCTTGGCGATGGACACGACCAAACGGAGGTTGGCCTCGGTGAGTTTATGGCGCGCCTCGTCATCGCCCAGCTCGATGAGCCGGGCGTACTCCACCTCCTGCTCTTTACGCAGCAGGGCGACCCGACCGATCTCCCTGAGGTACATCCGGATCGGGTCATCAAGGGAGAAGGTGTCGACCGCCTCAGCGTTGACCAGCTCGTCGTCAGTCTCGTCGGCGTCTTCGGCGTCCTCATCACTGTCGCTCACCTCGATGCCCATCTCCCGGAACACCCGGAAGACGCGCTCCAGCTGATCGGGCTCGGCCTCGATCACAGGAAAGCCCTGCAGGACGTCGTCGGGGGTCAGGCGCCCCTGCTCCTTGCCCTGGATGACGAGTGTCTCAGCGGCGTGGACGACCTCGTTGTCTGCTCGTCGGGACGCCGCTGCCGCCGGCGCGTTCATTCTCAAGACCTCGATGCCTGTTGTGCCTTGCCGTTAGAGGACAGCGCCAAGCCGGCGAGCTGGCGGGGCTTGGCGACCGTGGCTCCGCGTACAGTCTCGGTTCGATCGCTGTATAGCAAACATCTAGGTTCAGCGCGCTAGTCCCGAGACTCCGAAGTCTTCCGCGTCCTCGAAGCGGCCCTCGTCGTCCGTCGACCCGTCGGGTCGCCGATCCTCCAGCACGACACGCTGCTCGTTGCCAGCCTCGCGATCGGCGTCATCGAGCGATTCGCTCTGCTCGGGACCGGGATCGAGATCTGCCTCGAGGCTCCGCGGATATCCCTCGTCGTAGGGGTCGGGTCCAGATGTCGCCACGACCATGTCAGCGCCTCTGCGGAGTGCCTGACGGTCGGCCTCAATCGGGTGGCGGCGCCTGCACCGCTGTCCACGGTACTACGATCCTCGCTGTCAAGGGCCATCAGAGGTGCCCGCACAAGGCTCCCGCCGCGTTTCCGGATGACCCCGACCGTCGAGGAGCTGGCTTCTCGGCACGGGATCCCGTCCAGTAACCGCGAGCGTCCGGGCCCTCAAATCGATCGGTCAAGCCAACGTCATTTGGATCCCGGTCGCTACCGATTTGACCTAGACGCTCAGCCGGCAGCGGAGCATGAGGAACATGGGCACGCGCTTCCACCGCGCGTCTCGAGCGGGCGGAGCCATGCTCCGAGAGTGTGACACCCGGCGCCGGAGTGGCTGAGCCCATCCTCTCCTTCCGGAGCCGTGTCGCGGGCGGAGCCGGAGAGCGGTCTCGAACCCGGGACATCCACCTTGGCAGGCAGCAGCTACGGAATTCCCCTCCCCTGGTCGCGGATGGTCCCCGGCCACTCGGCCGCTCGTGTGCGGTCAGCAAGCGGACCAGCTCGACCCGTATCCCTGATCCGGCGCACGATCGTCGGGGTGGGTGAAGACCAGTCCGGTTCCCAGGACTCCCTCTCCGCTCGTGACGACACCCAAGGGGTTCTGCACCGCGGCCTTCGAGGCATCATGCTTCTTCACCGGGATGGCCGGGTTTCCCAGAGCGCTGAGCGGGATGGCGATGGAGATGCTTGCCGGTGAGCCGGTGGCGATCCTTCCCGTCGTGGAGCTCACGGTGGTGAGCTGATTGGTGCTCGGATCGAAGTTAAGTTGCCATAGCTGAAGGCAAGCGAATCCGACTGCGGCTCGGTGGCAAGCGCTGCCCACCACGTCCCGGCCGTCTGCCAGGCGACGTCGTAATAGGTGTCGCTGGTCCCCGCGATCGGTATCGGCGGATCCGCGGGGAGACTGGCGATCTTCAGGGTGGTGATCGGCTCGCCTCCTGTGCTTTGCATCGTCACCCCGATGATGTCCGCGTCGCTGGTGCTTTCGCCGGCGCCGCTGGGGTTGATCGCGTCACCAGTCGGGTCGGTCGCCACCGTCGCCAGATAACCATCCTTGGAATTGCCGCACACGGCTGCCGGTGCCGCAGGCGGAGGGTAGTCTCCTGGGCGCCGACAGCTCAGTCGGGTTCCCACCAAAGAGTGACGATGGGACGAGGCTCCGCCGTGAAGAACCACCGGCCGTCGATCCCGACGGCGCTGGTCAGGGCGGTGCGCACCTCCTCCGTGCGGCTCTCCGGCAGGCAGAGGTGGCGCCGGGCGACGGCGACGAGCTCGTCGAGGCTCGCGTACCCATGGCGGGGCGCGCTCCACTTCTCGACCTGGGCCGTGATACCGATGGCCTGGGCGACCGCGACGGCGTGTTCCCAAGTCGGCACCGAGGGTCTGCTGATCCCCCAGAACCGCCGCCATAGCGTCCGCTCCCAGGCGGCCTGACGGGGATGTGCCGCAGTGATCTCGACGACCACCCGACGCCCGGCCGCCGCGGTCGCGGCGAGCAGGAAGTCCTCTAGGTCGGGGACGTTGTAGAGGACGTGGCCGCAGAGGACGACGTCGGCACGGGGCGTGTGCTCGGCGACGTCCGGCCAGCGGCCCAGAACCTTCTCATCCGCGACGCAGGCTTCCAGCATCGCCTCCGACTCGTCAACGGCGACGATGCGAGAGGCCAGGTCGCGCACCGGTGCCGACATCGCTCCGGCGCCTGCGCCGATGTCGAGTACCGTGCCCGGCGGGCGGAGCGCCTCGCGAGCGGCCTGGGAGGACGGTGTGGGCGGCGTGGCGGGGTCGGGGGTGAAGAGCTCGACCGGCAGGTGCCAGGGGCTCTCCGGAGCCTGGGCGAGGATCTCGTCCGGGATCGCCCAAGCGGCGAGCATCCTCCGCCACTCGTCACCCTGAGGGGTTACCACCGAGCTCAGCCGCGGCCTGCGGCGTCAGCCCCCGGCCAGGTACCGAAGCTCCAGAACACGCCCTCGGGATCGCGGACGCTGAACTCCCGCGACCCGTAGTCCTCATCCCGGATCTCCCGAACGACAGTGGCCCCGGCAGCTTGCGCGCGAGCATAGAGGGTGTCGGGGTCGTCGACGACGATGTAGACAGAACCGGCAGCGACGGGAAGGTCCAACCCGCCGTCGGCGGCCTCGCGGACGCTCCCCAGCATGATGCCGCCCCCACCCGGCCAGCGGAGCTCCGCGTGGTCGACATGGGAGCCGTCGTCGCTGCGGTACACCGCCGACTCCTCGAAGCCGAACGCGTCCACGAGGAAGCGGATCGCTCGGTCGCAGTCGCGATAGCGAAAGGTGGGCCAGACGATGGTGCGGGGAGCGATGGGCTCTGCCGTCATGACGGCGATGCTAACCGGTCGCATCCTGTCTCCGGCGCAGGGGGCACGCGGCACCACCTGCTGCCGACGGCGGTCCGATGCGGATGGGCTGCACTCTCATCCGCTCCTCCGGCGTCACCCGCGCCGCGAGGCAGTCCGGGCCCATAGCGGTGGCGAAGGAGGTGGGTACTGATGCACTCGAAGGTGAGGCTGTGGTGGGCGGAGCAGGGCTCGAACCTGCGACCTTCTCGGTGTAAGCGAGCGCCTACTCTTTTCCGGCCGCCATGTGCCTCATTCTGATCTCAATAGGAGCGCCTCGGTTCCGGCCGGACCTCCTCAGCAGCGCCTCTGTAAGAGGCTCTTTCGAGGCGGCTGTTGGAGCGACTCGGTTCCAACCGAGCGCTCTCTGTCAGGGCTCTCTCGGGGCGGCACCGGTCGCTTGCCCGACTCGGCGTCTCGGGGTGCGGCCCTCCTCAAATGCGAATGACGGCGAGCCCAGGCAGGTCATCGTAGTCGGAGTCCTGTGAGACCACCGGCATCCGGTGCGCGATGGCTGTGGCGGCGATCCACGAGTCGTTCAGAGGCATTCGACGACGGAGATCCCGCAGAGCCAAGCGCAGCGATGCCCAGGCGACGGTGACCGCCCGATCAATCGGGAGCGGATCGAGGCGCTCGGCCCGGACCAGGGTCTCGAGCCGCCGGGCGCGTGTCTTCTCGTCTGGTGCGGCAAGGACACCGAGACGCAGCTCGCCAAGCGTGATCACCGAAACCGCGACCTGGCGAGGTCGAACCCCGCGCGTCGGGCGCTCCTGCTCATGAGCGATGAAAACCGAAGTGTCGGCAAGCCCAATCTCGGGCGTCGAGGCAGGGGTCAGGAGGCTCACTCTGAACCCACATCGTCCGTTGTGTCGGGAATGAGCTCCGCCAGCTGTGTGGCCAAGGCGGCATCAGCGCGCGCCTCACTGAGATCGCGCTCGAACTCTTCCCACGGCATCGATCCTGGCCGGGACGACAGGGGCACCAATTCCGCGACGGGACGACCGCTGACCGTGACGCGGAGGCGCTCGCCGGCCTCGACCCTGCGCAGGATCGCGCTCACGTGGTTGCGCAGGTCACGAGCGGGAATAACCATCTCGCACGCATCGTAGCACAACTTCTACGGGACGTGGCACCGAGCCAGGGTGCGCGAGCAGCCACGGCCCCCTGGACGCCGTTCCCGCTGACCCTCGGCCTCCCTCAGGTCCGTGCCCTCGCGGAGCCGCAGCACCGCTTGTACTTGCGGCCGCTGCCGCAGGGGCAGGGCTGGTTGCGTCCCACCTTGGAGACTCGCACCGGTTCGCCGAAGGGAACCGCCCGGGCCACGGCGACGAGATCTGGCAGCTGGCCAGCGGAAGGCCCTCCTCCTCGGGGAAGGTGAACGTGGTCGTGGAGCTGAGCACCTCTGCGCTGCCCTCCCCCTCGCTACCCTCCATCGACCGGGCGACGCTCGTCCGCCGGGTCTGGCGCCGGAGGCGTCGCACCTCAGCGCGGAGCTGCCGGGCCTCGTCGATGCGGCCGGATTCCTCACACAGCTGCTCTAGCCGCTCGGCGATGTCGGCCCGATCCCTCACCCTGGGGATGGCGTAGCCCCGCCTCAGGATCTCTTCAGCCCGGGCCACGTCGCCGGGACGCTCGCGCCAGCCCCGGCGGCAGTCCGACCATCCGATCCACCCCCAGCCCCACCCCGGGTCCGCCTCCATCCAGCGCTGGAAGAGCTTTTCTCCCTGGGCGGCATCACCGACCGCATACCAGGACTGGGCCAGAGCATGGCGCCGGTTCTCGGTCATGAGCGAGTCCTCGGCAGGGAACCACTCGAGGGCCTGCGCGCAGAGTGCGATGCGCGCCCTCATGATCGCGGGGTCGTCGAGCCCGATGTTCCAGAGCGCGAGCTCCAGGTCCTGGCTCCAGTTGTAGAGGCTCTGGGTCAGGGGGAAGCGGTCGTCGAACTCGCTGATCGAGTGGATACCGGTCGTCTCGCAGAGCTGCATCACCTCGGACCAGGCACGCAGCCAGGTGCGCGCGCCGCCCGCCTCATCGGCCTCGGCCTGCCGGCGATAGCCGTCCTGGATCCGGTCATCGAGCAGCTCGAGGCAGACCCGGTCCGGCCACCAGCGCTGCCAGAGGGCAGTCAGGCAGATCCAGATCCAGTCGCCCTCCAGCTCCTCCGCCCTGGTCCTGAAGCTTGAGCGGCGGATGAGCGGCCGCACCGAGGAGAACCGTCGCACAGCCTCTCGATGGCGGCCCGCTCGAGGTCGAGCCCGAAGCTGCGCAGCTTGTCGAGGAGCTGCTCGTCAGAGAGATGCGTGGCCTGGGAGCGCAGCGGCCGAGCCTCCAACGTTGGCGCCCCTCCCTCGCCTGCGGTGTCGATCTGCTCCTGACAGATCCGGTCCAAGGTGACCCAGGACAGCTTCATCGCCGGACCTCCCCGGCGGTCTTGGTCCTTGCTGCTCTGGGCACCAAGCCCGTCACCACCAGACAGATGGCTGGAGACGGAGAGCCCGGCGGAGGATCCCCACCACCCGCTGGACCTCGGCCGGCTCCACCACGTGCCGGCCCGCGACGACGCGTGCGCTCTGGCTCCGCAGCCCGGAGGAGCGACTGACCAGGGTGGTGAGCGCGGCGGCGGCCACCTGTGGGGCGATCGCCTCGTCCTCCAGGCACGGGGCCGCCGCCCTCCTTGCGGCCAGCGCCCGCAGCACCAGGGGCAGACCGCAGATGACAAGGTCGGCGTCAAAGATTGCCGCGGTGATCGCGTCGAGCGGGACACCTGGTCGCGGCGCCTCATCGTAGAGGCGGGCGGCTACGGTGGGCGGCAGGTGCGATCTGAGCGGCAGGTCCCGTCCCACATATCCGAAGGGCAACAGCTCGCTGGCGACGGGGCGCTCGGCGCCGGGACGCCAGATGAGGCTGAAAGAGTGGTGACGATCCGCGGTCTCCACATGCCCGGTCGTAAGGACGTCCCCTCCGAGCATCACGGTGTCCTGGGTGGAGGTGGCAAGGATGCGTTCCCGGGGAGAGACGCCCACCAGCAGCAGGGGACCGACCCAGCCGTAGAGGGTATACAGGATGCGCAGCGGAGAGGGCGACATCACCTGCCGCCCCCTGAGCGGCACCCCGTCGACCGCTGCCTGCCAGAAGGCGTGAGCCAGTTTCATCCCCTCCCGACCGAGGCGTTCGCGCCGACGGACAGCCTGACCGAGCCGGGAGTCGCCGGCGACGGGATCGAGCCGAGTGGATGTCGCGGCGGGAGCTGCTGGCACCTCTCCCCCAACACGCCGGGTCGAGCCGGAGCGCCGGGGCGCCCCGGGGCCCGGGCGGGGCGGCCCTGCCAGCGTTGCAGGGACGGTGCCTCGGGTCCCGCGCGATGGCGCTGGCGCGCCCCTTCCCATGGCCGCCGAGGTCGGTTGGGGGCGAGGATGCACCGGCGCCATCCGTGGGCCGGCGGAGGCGGGGGCAGGCGCGGCCTTCGGGCCAGGAGACAAGCAGCCGCGACATCCCAGCTCCTCCCGTCCGGCCACCAGAGGAAGCGCGCTGCCGCAGGCGGGACACGCTACCGGCATGTACTCCCGGTCGTGGACGAGCCAGCGGAGCGGGAATGGCCAGCGGCGGTCGCCACGGCGGACCATCACTGGGACCCGAAGCGCCGGGGCGAGGATCAGGTGGGCCCGGAAGGGCCGTACCTCAAGGCGGCCAGCGAAGGTCTGGGCGATCTCGGCGAGGCGCCTGGCTCGCTCGGCCTCGGTCGCCTCCATCCGCGCGTCATACGCCGGGCGGCGATCCGGTGGAGCCGCCTCCCGGCGCCGCTGCAAGGAGGCGAGGGTCGCGTTGTAGTAGGCGGTGGCCTGCTCCTCCGCCTCCTGGCGGGCGACCACCTGCTGGCTGGCCAGCTCGCGCAGCCGGGCCCGAGCCCGAGCCTCGACCGCCTCTGCCACGCGATCCGGGGCCACGCTCACCGCATGGTCCGCGCGAGGATCCGCCCACCCAGACGGGGGCGCCGCCGCCGGGTAGGGCCATGAGCCGGCGGCCGAGGTCGTCGGCCACCGGTAGGCCGCTCAGGGCGTCGAGACAGAGCTCGAGCTGCTCCTGGAAGCGGTCGCCCACGGTGTAGGTCACCAGGGCACCGACCCGCAGCACCGGCTGCTGGATCGGCTCGATGCGCCCCTCGAGGTCCAGCCGCCCATGGTCGACCGGAAATCGCTGTCGCGCCTCCTCGAGAAGCCGGAGGTGGTCGGGTGGCCTGCCCGGGGGCCAGCCCACTTGCCACACCCCGGTGTCGCCCGCACCCAGCACCGTCGCCGCGGCGCCCTCGACGGCGGGGTGGCCGCGGAGCAGCAGCACGGCGCCGTCCTCGCGAGCGACCTCGGGGTCGGCGGTGACCACTACTTCCTCGCCGAGTCCGTGCTCACGCTGGAGCTCCTCGGGGAGGAGCACCAGGATGCTGTCGCCGCCATCCTCAAACGCGCCGCCGCGCCGCTCGCAGTACGCGAGCCAGAAGTCCAGCTCGGCGGAACTGCTCACGGCGCCGCGGACTCACTGACCAGGGAGTCGGTGCGGCGACGGCTCTCCAGGTACTCCCGACGCGCATGCGCCAGCGCCTCGCCGAGCGCGTCCAGGCGTCCCTGCAGCTCCTCGTCATCGCGACTCTCGAGGTGGGCGTCGAAGAAGGCGGCCTGCAGGTCCACCTCATCAGAGACGCGCCCGAGGATCATGTCCAGCTCACCGACCACCAGCTCGAAGAGGTTGAGCTTGCGCTCCAGGACCCCCAGGATGCGATCCTCGATGGTGCCCCGGGTCACCAGGTTGGTGAGCATCACCTCGTGCTCCTGGCCGATGCGGTGGATGCGCCCCAACCGCTGCTCGATCTGCATCGGGTTCCAGGGCAGGTCGAAGTTCACCATCACATGGCAGAACTGCAGGTTGCGGCCCTCGCCGGCAGCCTCGGTGCTGAGCAGGACGAGGCATTCGTCGCGGAAGCGGCGGACCGCCTCCTCCTTCTGGTGCCGGGTCAGGCCTCCGTGGTAGGTGGCGGCATCCACCGAGCCTGCGCGCAGCACCGAGCTGAGCTGGGCCAGCAACTCTCGGAAGGCGGTGAAGACCACAACCTTCTCGCCCCGTGCGACGTGCTTCTGGACCACGGCAACCGCGGCCCGGACCTTGGCACCACCTGCGACCCTCCGCGCCTCGGAGGCCAGGTCGTCCCAGCCCACCCGGTTGAGCACGGGCCAGAGGGCGGCGGCGCTGGAGCCTGCCATCCGCTGCACCGCCTCCAGGGCCAACCGCCGCTCCGGCCGGGCCGCCCGCCCCTGGTCCCGCACCCGCGTCGAGACCCGCGCGTACAGCGCCGCCTCGTCGGCGTCCGGAACCACACGGAGCGTCTCCGCCACCCGGGACGGGAGCATGGCGGCAACAGCGCTGCGACGATGCCGGATCATCACCTCGGTGATGCGGGCACGAAGCTCCTCGAGGTGGCGAGGATCACCGGCCCCACTGCCATGGCGCGCCCGGAACTCGTGCGCAGCGCCGAGCAGGCCGGGGCGCACCAGGCTGACCAGGGCGTGCAGGTCGTCCAGCCGGTTCTCCACCGGCGTCGCCGTGAGCAGGAGCAGATGGCGCGCCGTGAGGCTGCGGGCCAGACGACCCGAGGCGCTCGAGGGACTGCGCACCCGATGGGCCTCGTCGAGGATCACCAGGTCCCAGGAGCGGGCGACCAGGGCCTGTCGCAGTGGTTCCCGCCGTGCCATGGCCAGCGAGGCGATCACGATGGGTGAGCGGTCGAGGACCTCGCCGGGTGACCCCGTCGCCACTTGCGAGGGCAAGCCGAACTTGCGCTCCAGCTCCTCCTGCCATTGCCCCACCAGACCCGTGGGCACCACGATGAGAGTGCGGTCGGCCAGGCCCCGCAGGCGCAGCTCGCTCAGGATCAGTCCCGCCTCGATCGTCTTGCCCATGCCGACCTCATCCGCCAGAAGCGCCCGCCCGTGCATCCTCAGGGCCGATTGGGCGGCCTGCACCTGATAGCCGAGGGGCTGGAAGCGGAGCGTCGGAAGGGAGACCAGGGTGTCGAATCCCGGCCTGACCCAAACCTGGACCGCCTGATCGACGAGGCCCGACCAGGTGGCGGCTACGCGGCGGCCGTCACCGACAGCCCTCAGGAGGCGGGACCAGGAGGGTGGCAGAGACGCCTCCGCAGAATCATGCGCCGGCTTCGGCGCCGGAGATGGCTCAGGGGGGCTCGCCGCGCGCGCCGGGGGTCCGAGTGAGCCGGAGTTCGGCTGCGGACACCGCGCCGCGGGCTCGCCCACGCAGCGAAGGGCGGTCCGGCGCAGGCTGGGGCGGCACCGGCACCAGCCGAGCAGGACGTCCGGCGACCTCGGGCTCCTCGGCATGGCCCGGCGCGGCGGGTTCACCGGTGAAGACGATCGAGAGCTGGGCGGGAGCGGCCGGGACGCCGTCTCGGCGGGAGGCGGGCGACTGGGAGCGGCGGAGGTGGAGCGATGCTCGTCCCACGCGCCAGGAGCATATCGGGCTGCGACGGTGCCGGCAAACCGCCGCCGCTAGCAAGGACGACCACCCCCGGCAGACAGCTTCGGCCCGAACGTCGATCGCGGGGGTGGGCCCCCATTAGGCTGCCTCGCCGCCACTTCCTAGCAGTGACTGAGTGGGCAGGCCACCCACCCTGGTCGACCGGGGCGTTGGGCCCTTCGCGTGGAGCTCTGAGCTCGCCCTGGAGGGCGGAGCGCCGACGGAGCGGGACAAGCTCATCATCCGCATCCTCGCCGACTGCGGCCTCCGCGCCGAGGGCCTCATCGGGCTACGCCTCGACGACGTGGTGCGGCGCGACCGCCAGGCGTACCTTCGCGTCCGGGAGAAGGGTGACCGGGAGCGTGAGGTTCCCCTTCCGCCGACGCTGCTGCGCCGTCTCGAGCGCTACATTACGAGCGGCCGGCCGCTGGAGGCTCGCGACACCCATCTTTTCGTCAGCCTGCGGCGGGGTAGGGCCGGCGACTACGAGCCGCTTACTCGCAGCGGTGTGCTCCAGCTCGTCCGGGGAGCTGCGGAGCGCGCCGGAATCAAGAAGCGGGTGTACGCTCACCTCCTGCGCCACAGCTTCATCACCAACGCGCTCCGCGCGGGGATGAACCCGCTGATCCTGGCTCGTATCGCTGGCCATTCGTCGCTGCGCATGATCGACCAGGTCTACAGCCACCTCAACACCACGGACACCTACGAGGCGATGCTCCGCATGATCCGCGAGACCGAGACGCGGACGTGAGGCCCGGTACCTCGAGCCGTGTCTGGCCGGGCTCTGCGCCCGCAGCTTCTCCCGCCAGTCGCCTGTAACTCTCGTGCCAAGCTGCTGCGCTTCGCAGCCTACACGCCGACCGCGAGGTCACATGCCGAACGTTGACGAGGTGCGGACTCCCGTGGCATTCTTGGTGTTCTCGGTCGACCTAATTCAAGGGCACAGGCGCGATCCTGAAGCCCCTGCTCACAACCTCTTCGCCTCGCGGTCTCAATCGCCCTCGAAGATCATCAAGCGGGAGCGCGACGACGATTCGCGGCGGACGCGGAGCGCCGGCTGATATTCCGCCGATGCGTACCAGGCTCGCGCTCTATCGAATGTAGGAAAGCGAATCAGGACGAGGATGCCGGCGTGCTGCCAGTCACCCTCCTCGATGTCCACGTCAGTAGTGGCGACGATGAACTCGCCCTCGTACTTTTCCAGGGTGGGCGACAGCAGCTCCCGATAGCGTTGCCGCCCCGCCTCATCGGTCCACTCCACATCGGCTAGCACGTACCCCGCCATTGGTCCACCTCCCAGGTCGATTCGGCAGTCAGGGGGCGAATGCTAGAGGCTCCCGGTGCCCCAGCACCGACAACGGGGGTTACGTTCAGTGGGGGATACTCGTCGAGGCACGGGCGCTGGTTCCTCCATGGTTGGTTTGAAGCTCCATGGAGCCTATCGCCCGTGCGTCCTTTACACCACCTGGGGGACGCCACCAGGAAGAGTGCGGGCGGAGAGTATCGTCGATATCCATGGAGATGCCTCCCTCGCCGGACTCCGCTTCGGGCCCCTCGCCCGAGCCCGCAGCCCAGCCCACCTCCGTGCCCAAGACGCCGTCTGCGGCGCCACCGTCCTCGGCATCCGGAGCGGCGGCAAGCGCGCCCACGTCGTCTCCGTCACCCCTCCAGGATCTCGCTCCCTCCGCACTGAAGCAGGCGGCAGGTGGGACGGCTCCGGCGGCGGGCTCGTCTCCCTCCGCTCCACCATCATCGGGAGGGCTCTCCGGCTGGAAGCGCGCCCTGGCCCTGGCGGGCGGTGGGCTCGGCGCCACCGCGATCATCGCAGCCGGTGTGGTGCTGGCGACACGTCATCCCGGCGCCCCCGTGGCGAAGCAGCCGGCGTCGCAAGCGAGCGTCACGAGCGTGGCCGCGGGCTTCTCCCCGGTCAGCCTGCCGGGCGCGGCGTCGACGGGCGTCTTCACGAGCGCCACCTGCCCCGGCGCCACGACCTGCTACGTCGTCGGCGGTGGGGCCTCCGGGCTCATCGCATCGACTGCCGACGGCAGGGCATGGATCGCCACGGCCGTGCCCCAGGCACGGCAGCTGACCGCGGTCGCCTGCGTCTCGCCGGCACGGTGCTGGGCCGGAGGCGAGACGCCGGACGGCTCCGCGTTGATCGTCGCCACGACCGACGGGCGCACCTGGCGCACGCAGATAGTGACTCCCGACACGGTGATCTCCTCTATCGCCTGTCCTGCGCCGGCGGCGTGCATCGCCGTCGGCACAAACTTCCGGCGCCCCGGACTCTCCGACGTCTTTGCCACCACGAACGGCGGCGTGACCTGGGGGCGCCGGCCCCTGCCGGCACGCGATGCTCAGCCCTTCGCCGTCTCGTGCTGGGATACCACGCGCTGCATGGCCGCCGGCGGCGGCGGCCCGTGGACGACGGCCGACCTTGGGGCGACGTGGCAGGGGCACTCCACGCCCGGGCCTTCGGCGAACACTGGCGGCGCCGGCTATCTGCTGGATTCCGTCACCTATGTCTCAGCTGACGATGTCTGGACGGTGGGCGGAACGCAATGCGGCGGCGCCGGCGTCACACAATGCGACGGCTGGGCCTTCCACAGCACCGACGGCGGTGTGACGTGGACGCCCTATGCGCAGGCGGACAGGAAGTTCCCCTTCGCGCAGCAGGTAGTCTGCGGCGGCGCACACTGTCTCGTGCTCGCGCAAGCGTTCAGTTCCTCGTCGATCGAGGCAACGGACGACGGCTCGTCATGGCGCAGCGCGGAGACGTTGAAGGCCCTCCTCGACACGCTCGCCTGCTCGAGCAGAGACTTCTGCGTCGCCGCAGGCAGCGCCGGCCTGTCTCCGGCCCTCTACAGGACTGGCGGCTGAGGCCGGGACAGGCGCCCCGTCGTGATCGGCCTGGGAACGCACGCCATGGAGGGCCGCCGCCGTCGTCCACGGCATGCAGGACCCGTCAGTTCAGCGAGTTCGCGTCCCGGCGCCGGGTGCTGCGGGATCTCGCGAACTTCCTCCACCGTGTTCTGTGTATCGCGATGGCAGTGCGGATCGATCGCCTTCTCGACAACATCGCACGCACGCACGGGAAGTTGACCGATATCAGCGATCCCGATCAGGTTCTGTTCGAGGCCTGACGCCGCCGCCGATCCACATGCGCCTGTACCTCGACAGCAACGCAATGAAGGCCATTGCCGAGCAGGGTTCAACGACCCGGGCTCGGCGGTGGCTCAAGCGACGCCGCCATGTCATCAACTTCTCAGAGCGGGTTCTAGACGAGATCGCTCGCGCACCTCTCGCACAAGCCGAGCGAGCGCTACGCACATTCTTCGCACTCACTGCCGAGCCGAGCCGGTTCCCTGACGACTCCCGCCACATCAGCCAGGTACCGTCGCTGAAGCTCATCCGGTAGACACGCGAGACCCCGCGGTCATCCGCGTACAGGACGTGGTAGTCCGCCTGCGAATCATCCCGGCCGATGATCCAGGTGGCGGAGGGGGTCGCTGCGTCACCCATGCCCATCACCAGGGCTCTGCCCTGCTCGATCCATTCGAAGGTGGCCGACCCGTGCACCTTGGTGTCCGGGTCCGGCAGGAAGGATGCCTCGGACAGCTCCATGTCCTGCGTAATCCGGGGGAAAACCGACACCGTTCTCGCCGAAAGCGGACAGCGTTCCGGTTGAAAGCGGACGCCGTTCCGGAGGAATCCGGACAGGGTTCTCGCTGAGAGCGGAGGGCTCCTGAGTCCCAGGCGCCAAATGATCCGACCGCCCTTCGGGTCGGGACGCGGCGCAGCTTGACCGCCCGTCGCCGGCCCAACTCGAGGTGCGTCATCAGCCGACCGCCCGAGCGCGGCCGCGATGGTCAAATGCTCCTCGGGGCTCAATTTGCGACGAACGCCATGCCTCAGTCGGCGGCGAGGAGTCGCGCCATCAGCTCGTGGGCGTCCGCCGGCGTCGAGTGCGCATAGTTGCGCTGGATCATCACCAGGGACGAGTGGCCCAAAACCTGGGCGAGCATGATCGGGTTCATCCCGTGGTTGAGGGCCCAGGTGGCATAGCTGTGGCGAAGCAGGTGGGGATAGACGCGCTTGTGGACACCCGCCAGCTCGGCGAGATTGCGGACCAGCTGCTGGATGCCCGAGTTGGTCAAGGGCTCGTACTCGCCGGTCCGCCGATCCCGGCGCACGGAGAGGAACAGCCGGTCGCTCTGGGCGTCCCGGGGCCTGCCCCGCTCGATGTAGCGCTGCACGCGCCGCCAGAGGCGGGGGATGGGAACCAGGCGCGACCGATCGCCCTTGGCTCCACCCCCCTGGCTGGGGCCGGCGAGCCGCAGGTAGTGGTGGCGGTCGCGCTCCAACAGGTCGGAGCAGCGCAGCCCACTCAGCTCCCCCACCCGCATCCCGGTGTCGGCGAGCAGGCGCACGATCAGCTTGTCGCGCTCCGTGTGGGCGGCGTCCTCCAGCGCCTGGATCTCCTCGCGGCTCAGCACGTCCAAGACCCGCTGGGGCCGGCGCGGCACGTGGGCGGCGGTCTGCGCCGGGATCTCCCCCTCGACGTGCAGCCAGCGCAGCCACCAGTTGACGGACTCGACGAACGAGGCGACCGAGAAGCGGCTGAGCGGGCCGCGCTTGCCCCCGTGCTCCAGGAGGTGGGCGGTGAAGCGATCCAAGACGCGGCTGGTGATCTCGCCGGGGGCGGTGATGCCGGCCTCGCGCGCCCAGGGCAGGAACACCGACCTGAGCGCGTAGCCGTAGTTGTCGCGGACCGTCTTGGGCGAGAGGCCGCGGGCCCGGCAGCTGGCCAGGTACTCGTCGATGAGGTTTTCCAGCGGGGTGGTCGGCGCCCCGACCGCGGGCTCAGCCATGCTCGCTCACCCCGCCGGTTTTACAGCGTGTTTTGTACAAACCCGCTGTCATGGAGCGCCTCTGTGCTGCAAGTTGAGGTCAGTTTAGAGCAACTCTTTCCCAGGGTCAAGGGGCACAGAGGCGCTGCTAACAAACTCGAAAATGAGGCTGAAGGTGGGCGGAGCAGGGCTCGAACCTGCGACCTTCTCGGTGTAAGCGAGACGCGCTAGCCGGCTGCGCCATCCGCCCCTGAGGGGGAGTGTAGGCGCTCCTGCCACCCGGAAAAGGCCGCGATCAGCCGACCCGGATCAGCCCCCCTCTCGCAGGGGCTTGGTCCGGACGCGGGGCCCGCTCGGCTCCAGCTCCCTGACCCCGCCGTCCTCGTCGCCGATGAGGGCGCGATCCGTCATCCCCAGGAAGAGGCCGTGGCCGACCACCCCGGGGATGGCGTCAAGTCGCTGGGCCAGCCCCTCCGCATCCCCGATCGGCCCGAAATCGCCGTCCGCGAGGAGGTTGCCGCTGTCGGAGAGGATCGCGCTGCCGGCCTCATCCCGCCGCACGCGGAAGCTCGCTCCGCATTCGCTGAGCGCGGCGAGCGTGGCCCCCGACCCGAAGGCCAGGACCTCGACGGGGACCGGCCCATGCAGCTGCGTCCCGGTCTTGCTCCGGTCGGCGACGACGATGAACTGCCGCGCGGCGGCCGCCACCACCTTCTCGCGGACGTGTGCCCCTCCCCGCCCCTTGACGAGGCGGAGGTCGGGGTCGATGAGGTCGGCGCCGTCGACGGCCAGGTCCAGCCCGCGTGCGTCCAGTTCGACGAGGGGAATGCCCAGCTCCCGGGCCAGGCTGGCGCTCGCTTCCGAGGTCGCCACCGCCTCCACCCGCAGCCCCCGTGCGACCGCCTCCCCGACCCCGATGATGAACCAGCGCGCCGTCGAGCCGGTGCCGAGCCCGATTCGCAGGCCGCTCGATACCCGGGCGGCCGCGGCACGGCCCGCGGCCTCCTTGGCGCGCTCCCATCCCGCCATCGGCGCGAGCCTATCAGGGACGGCGGGGAGACCCGCGCCCCAGTCCGACCGGCGCGGCGCCCGCCCCTCAGCCGGCCCGGCTCAGCAGGCCCTCAGGAGACCAGACGGCCCCGAAGACGCAGGGTATCGCGCTCATGGATGAGGCCCATCGGCTGTCGCATGAAGCGCTCCTGGGCGGCGAAGATGGCCTCGACCATGTCTGCCGCGGACCAGTCGGCGCCGACCATCACCCCGCGCCGGCGAAGCTGGGTGAGGATCCTGGGCGGCAGTGGTTGGCCGCGGATGTTGAGCTCCTCGATCTGCACCAGGAGCCCATCGAGCTCGCACAGGATCTCGCGGCGGCGAGCCCGGTAGCTCTCGGTCTCGGAAGCCCACTGCAGCTGGTTGAGAACGCGGTTCCGGACGAATGTGGCCATGACTGCTCCCTGGATGGTCCCTGCTCGGCGGGTGGGTGTCGTGTTGGAGTGCATCCGAGGTTCCGGACGATCCGGAAACCATGGTATCCAAGCCGGGGGCGCTTGGCTAGAGGATTGCCGCAAGGAATTGGCAAAAACGCTGTGAAGCCCTGTGAAGCGCCAGGGAAGAACCCATGACACGCTGAGCCGTAAGACGCGTTTGCTCGACTTATGGACATGACCGGCAGGAACAGCAAGCCCGTGTAGTCGCCAGGTTGGGCTAAAACTCGAGGAGGGCGGCCGCTCTGGGCCGAGGGTCGTCAGCCCGCCGCCGAGGAGCTCGAGGATGCCACGCCCAGCGTGGCCGCCTCGCCGGCTGCCATTTCGCTGGCCTCGACCACCAGCTCTCCGGCGGCGGTGAGGCCGCCGCGATCCGCGGCCAGCCCCACAGTCCTCCGCAACCCGCCGCCCGCGGGCTCGACGGCCACGGAGAGGACGGCCCCGAGGGCCGCGGCGAGCAGCGGGGCGACGGCGCCCGGGGTGAGCCCGGAGGCTCCCAGCCGCGCCAGGGAGGTCACCCCGCCGTCGGCGATGCCGCAGGGGGTGACCCGGGAGAACCAGCTGAGGTCGGTGGAGACGTTGAGGGCCATCCCGTGCTGGGTGACGCCGCCCGCCAGCTTCACGCCGATGGCGGCGAGCTTCTCCATCCCCACCCAGGCGCCCGTGTAGCCGGGTCGGCGGGTGGCCCTGACGCCGCAGGCGGCCGCGGTGCGGATCAATGCCTCCTCCAAGCCCCGCACATAGGCGATGGCGTCACCGCGATCGGCTTCGCCACCCAGCGGGAAATGGTCGGCCAGGCGGAGGATCGGGTAGCCCACCAGCTGGCCTGGGCCGTGGAAGGTCACCGAGCCGCCCCGGTCCACCTCGAGGCAGTCCGCGCCGAGCGACCTGAGCGCCTCCGGCCCGGCGCCGAGGTGCACGGCCTCGGTGTTGCGCCCGAGCGTGTACACCGGGGGATGCTCGAGGAGGAGCAGGCAGTCACCGATCTCTCCGGCCGCCCGCGCCACGGCGAGGCGGCGCTGCAGGGCCCAGGCTTCGGAGTAGGGGACGCTGCCCAGCCAGATGCTCGCGAGGCGGCGCACCGGACCCACCCCCCGGGTCAGACCGCCATCGCGGCTGCCGCGACCTGTCCGGCGGCGTGGTAGCTGGAGCGGACCAGGGGACCGGACTCCACATGGGCAAAACCCAGGGAGAGGCCATAGTCGCGGAGGGCGGCGAACTCGTCGGGGTGCCAGAAGCGGATCAGCGGATGGTGCTTGAGCGATGGCCGCAGGTACTGCCCGATGGTGACGATCTCCACCGAGTGCCGGCGCAGGTCGTCGAGGAGGCGGTGGACCTCCTCTGTCTCCTCTCCCAGCCCCACCATGAGGCCGCTCTTGGTCCGGGCGCCCGGGCAGAGCTTCTTGGCCGCCTGCAGGACCCCGAGGGAACGTTCGTACCCCGACTTGGGCCGGACCCGCGGGTAGAGCCGGGCCACCGTCTCCATGTTGTGGTTGAAGATCTCCGGCCTTTCCCCCAGGACCGCCGCCACCGCCTCCCGGTCGCCCTGGAAGTCCGGGGTCAGAACCTCGACGCTGGTGCCTGGCGACCGCCGCCGGATCTCCCGGATGGTGGCGGCGAAGATGGAGGCTCCCCCGTCGGGGAGGTCGTCGCGGTCGACGGAGGTCACCACCGCATGGCGCAGGCCCATGCGGGCCACCGCCTCGCCGACCCGGCGAGGCTCGTCGGCGTCGACGTCGCCGCCTCGCCGGCCGCTCTTCACGGCACAGAAGGCGCAGGCGCGGGTGCAGGTGTCGCCGAGGATCATGAAGGTCGCGGTGCCCGCGTTCCAGCACTCGCCGAGGTTGGGACAGCGCGCCTCCTCGCAAACGGTGACCAGGGATTTCTCGCGCATCAGCGTGGTGAGCGCGGTGACCCCCTCCCCCACCGGAGCCCGAACCGTGAGCCAGGGCGGGCGGCGCTCGACGCCCTCGGGGAGGAGGCGCTGCCATGTGGGGCGGGCCTCCGCGCTGACCCCGCCGGGACGGCGGGTGGCGACAGGCGTCAGGGGGATGTCCCGCATCTCAGGCCCCACCATACCGCCACGCCGAGACGGGAGGGCTTGCCGCCCCGGCCCCGGCGCTGCGATTCCCCACGCCGAGCACGCGGACCGGTCGTGGGATGAGAATCCAGGGGCAATGACCACCTTCCCTGCCCCCGTCAACGAGCCCGTCCTCGGCTACGCGCCCGGATCCCCGGAGCGCACCCAGCTCCGCGAGGCCATCGTCGCCCTGCAGCAGTCCGACCCCCGTGACCTCCCCATGCACATCGGCGGCCGCACCGTGGTCGGGGATGGCGCCAAGCTTCCCGTGAGGGCTCCGCATCGCCACGCCCAAGTCCTCGGAGAGATGCCCCAGGCCACCGCCGACGACGTGACCCGAGCGGTGGATGCGGCGCTGGAGGCGGGGCGAAGCTGGGCCTCGACAACGCTGGAGGAGCGCGCCGCCGTCTTCCTGCGCGCGGCGGACCTCCTCGCCGGGCCCTGGCGCGCTCGCCTCAACGCGGCCACGATGGTCGGCCAGAGCAAGTCCGTGTACCAGGCGGAGATCGACTCCGCGTGCGAGCTCATCGACTTCTGGCGTTTCAATGTTCACTACGCCTTCCGCCTCCGCGAGGATCAGCCGCTCAGCGTGCGGGGTGTCTGGAACCGCACCGAGCTGCGTCCGCTGGAGGGGTTCGTGGTGGCCATCACCCCCTTCAACTTCACCTCCATCGGGGGCAATCTCCCCACCGCCCCGGCGATCATGGGCAACACCGTGGTCTGGAAGCCGGCCGCCACCCAGCAGCTGGCGGCGAGCGTCATCATCGAGCTCCTCGAGGCGGCCGGCCTCCCTCCCGGGGTCATCAATATGATGACCGGCCATGGCGGTGGCGTCATGGACGCGGCCATCACCCACCGCAGCCTCGCCGGCATCCACTTCACCGGCTCCACCCCCACCTTCCACGCCCTCTGGCGGCGCGTTTCCGACAACCTGGACCAGTACAGGACGTACCCGCGGCTGGTCGGGGAGACGGGGGGCAAGGATTTCGTGATCGCCCATCCCAGCGCCGACCCCGAGGCCCTCCTGGTGGGGCTGCTCCGGGGCGCCTTCGAGTACCAGGGCCAGAAGTGCAGCGCCGTGTCGCGCGCCTACGTCCCCCGCGGGCTGTGGGAGGAGCTGCGCGCACCGCTGGCGGCGGAGACCGAGGCCATCCCCATGGGCGACCCCACCGACTTCTCGATCTTCATGGGAGCGGTCATCGACGAGCGCGCCTATCGCAAGCACCAGACCGCGATTCACCAGGCGGCGCACGACAGCGCCCTTCATCTGGTGGCGGGCGGGGAATGCGACGAGAGCGTGGGCTGGTTCATCCGGCCCACCATCCTGGCCACCGACGACCCGCATCACGAGCTGATGCAGCGCGAGCTTTTCGGTCCCATCCTCACCGTCTACGCCTACGACGGTGAGTGGGAGGACGCGCTCCACCTCGTCGACGAGACCTCGCCCTACGCCCTCACCGGCGCCGTCTTCGCCACCGATCGCTCGGCCATCGAGACCGGGCTGCGCCTGCTTCGCCACGCCGCCGGCAACATCTACGTCAACGACAAGCCGACCGGCGCCGTGGTCGGCCAGCAGCCCTTCGGCGGCGCCCGGCAGAGCGGCACGAACGACAAGGCGGGGTCGGCGCTCAACCTCCTCCGCTGGGCGTCGGCGCGATCCATCAAGGAGACCTTCGTGCCCGCGGCCGAGTGGCGCTACCCGCACATGGAGAGGGGCTGAGGGCCACCCTCCCGCGCCGCGCCGGCCGGCCTCAGCTCGGCGCCATCTGCAGACGTTCCAGGCCGAGGCGATCGGCGTCGGAGAGCAGCCGGGCGCTCGCCGCACTGTACTCGTAGGCGACCAGCACCGTGGAAGCGCGCGCCACCTCCTCGCCCTGCCGCTCCACGCGGTAGGCGAGGGTGAACGAGCTGCGCCCGATGTGCTTCACCCACACCAGGACATCGATCCCTTCGACGTCGGCGTCCACCGGCTTGAGGTAGTCGATCTCCAAGCGGGCCAGGATGATGCCGCGCTGCCAGAGCGGCTCCGCCGCATCGCGAAACGCCTCACGGAGAAGCGCGATGCGGGCGTCCTCGAGATACGCGAGGAGGCGGGCGTGGTTGACGTGCCCCATGGCGTCGGTGTCGGAGAAGCGCACCTGCGCCCGGTGCAGGAAGGGCGGTGCGGCCATGCTCAGCGGGCCTGATCCAGGGAGACGGCCGCCCCTAGAGCAGCGCGCTCTCTTCCATCGCCTCCAGGATGCCCTTGACATCCTGGAGGAATCGGGCCGCCTGGAGACCGTCGTTGAGGCGATGGTCGAAGCTCAGCCCCAGGTTCATGATCGGACGCACCCCGATCATGTCGTCGATCACCACCGGCCGCTTCACGACCGCGTCCATGGTGCAGATGGCGGCCTGGGGCTGGTTGATGATGGCCTGGGTCATCACCGCCCCCAGCGCCCCGGTGTTGTTGAGGGTGAAGGTTCCGCCCTGGATCTCGTCGAGCTTGAGCCGGTTGCTCCGTGCCCGCTCGCCGAGGTCGGCCATGGCCTGGGCCAGTCCCGCGACGCTCAAGCGGTCGGCGTCCCGAAGCACGGGGACGACCAGGTTCTCCTCCAGGGCAACGGCGATCCCGAGGTGGATGTCGCGCTTGAGGATGAGCCCCTCCTCACTCCACTGCGCGTTGAGCGTGGGCCGGCGGCGCAGCCCCTCGATGACGGCGCGGGCCACGAAGGGGAGGTAGGTGAGGGAGACGCCGTAACGCTCCTTGAACTGCGCCCTGTGTGCCTCCCGGAGCCGGCTCACCCGGGTCATGTCGACCTCCACCATGAGCCAGGCGTGGGGCGAGGTCTGCCGGCTGCGCACCATGTGGTCGGCGATGGCCCGCCGCGCTGCGGTCATGGGCAGGACCTGGTCGCCCTCCCCCGGCCGGGCCGGGGCCGGCGCAGCCGAAGGCGCGCCGGGAGCAGCGGTCCCGGGTGCAGCACCCGCGGGCCCGGCGGCCAGCCCCGGGGCCTGCGGCGCCTGGCCCACCGCCCCTGAGGTGGACGCGCCGGGGGCGGTTCCCGCCTGCCGCGCCAGGGCGTCGCGGCGCTGCACGTGCTCGAGGACGTCCTTCTTGGTGACCCGCCCGCCGATTCCGCTCCCCTGGATCTCGTCGAGGTCGACCTCGTGCTCGCGCACCAGCATGCGCACCGCCGGGGTCAGGTGGTAGCGGCCGGCCTCCGCCTGGGCTCCGTTCTGCTCCCGGCCACCGGGAGCCGGCCCCGGCGGCGCTTGGCCCGGGGCCTCAGCGGCATGCGCCGCGACCCCCACCGGAGCCGGCGCGGGAGGAGCCGCCGGTGGCGCCGCGGCCCCACCGGCACCGCCCTCCTCCGCCGCCACTGGCTGCGACTGAGGGGTCGCGAGGGGCGCCGTCGCCGCCGCCTCCACGCGGTCCCGCGCCGCGCGGTCCGGCGCCTCCGCCCTGGGCGGCGCCGCCCCCGCCTCGGCTGGAGCCCCGCCTTGGGCGGCGGCCGCCGCCCCCTGCTCGATCGTGCAGATCGGCTGACCGACGCTCACCACCGCGCCCTCGGCGGCGATCACCTCACCGAAGGTGCCGTCGGCGGGCGCCGGGATCTCGGCATTCACCTTGTCGCTCGCCACCTCGGCGATCAACTCGTATTTGGCGACGGCTTCCCCCGGCTTCTTGAGCCAGCGGGCGATGGTCCCCTCGGTCACCAACTCCCCAAGCTGGGGCATGTTCACAGTGAGCGCCACGACGATCCGTCCTCTGAGGTGATGAGATCAAGCCCTCTCCGCTGGAACCGTAGCGCACCGCCCGCCCGGGGCGAAGCGCCCGGCCTCCTGGCCGGCGCGGAGAGGGGCTCACGCCCCCCGGGCCGCGACGATCTGGGGGCCGCTCCGCCTCCGGCCAGGAGCGAAGCCCAGCACACGGCATCCGACGGGGAGGGGCATTGCCCGCCGCGACGCCGCCCTGTCAGTACGCGGCCAGCTCCCGGAGCTTGGCCTCGAGCCGGTCGACGTTAACGAGGTAGAACTCCTCGAGCGGCTTGGCGAAGGGCATGGCCGGAATCTCCGGCCCGCCGATCCGCAGCACCGGGGCGTCGAGGTACTCGAAGCACTCCTCGGCGACGATGGCGCTCACCTCGCTGCTCACCGAGACGGCGAGATTCGCCTCCTGGGCGATGAGCACCTTGCCGCACTTGCGGGCGCTGTTCACGATGGCCTGGCGGTCCAGGGGACGCAGCGAGCGCAGGTCGACGACCTCCACCGAGAAGCCGTCGCCAGCCAGCCGCTCCGCGGCCTGGAGCGCCGTCTCCACCATGAGCCCGTAGGAGAAGACGGCGATGTCGCTGCCCTCACGGGCCACCCGGGCCCGGCCCAGGGCCACCGTGTACTCGCCCTCGGGAACCTCGCCGCGCAGCGACCGGTAGGCCTTCTTGTGCTCGAAATACAGCACCGGATCGGGATCGCGGATCGCCGCCAGGAGGAGTCCCTTGGCGTCGTACGGCGTCCCCGGCACCACCACCTTGAGCCCGGGGACGTGGCAGAACATCGCCTCCAGGGATTGGGAGTGGTACAGGGCGCCGTGCACCCCGCCGCCGAAGGGCGCGCGAACCACCAGGGGGACCGTCCAATCGCCGTTGGAGCGGTAGCGAGCCTTGGCGATCTCGCTCACGATCTGGTCGACCGCCGGGAGGATGAAGTCCTGGAACTGGATCTCCGCGATGGGGCGCATTCCGTTGAGGGCCAGCCCCATGGCCACCCCCGCGATGCAGGAACTCGCCCAAGCGGGGAGTCCATGACGCGCAGCTCCCCGAACTCCGCCTGGAGACCATCGGTCACACCGAAGACTCCACCCTTGGCGCCGACGTCTTCGCCGAAGATCATCACCCGCGGGTCGCGGCGCATCTCCTCGCGCAGCCCCTCCCGGATGGCCTCCACATAGGTGCGAAGAGGCACCGCAGATCAATCTCCCGATGGCTCGGCGACGACGTTGAGCAGGGCGCTCTCCGGCGCGGGATCGGCGGCAGCATCGGCCTCGTCCGTCGCCGTGTTCACCTCCGCCTGCAGCTCCGCCCGCATCCGCTCCGCGTCCAAAGCTCCCAGCACCCCCAGCTCCTCGAGCAGCCGCCCGAAGACCGCGAGGCAGTCCCTCTGGCGTTCCGCCGCCAGGTCGTCGGGGGATCGGTAGCGGCGCTGGTCGTCGTCGGAGCTGTGCGAGGTGAGTCGGATCACCTTGGCCTCGAGGAGGGTCGGCCCCTGGCCGCGGCGGGCCCGGGCCACGGCCTCGCCGGCGCGGAGGTAGCAGCGCACCGGGTCGGAGCCGTCGACGACCAGGGCCGGGATGCCGTAGCCGCGCGCCCGATCGGCGACGTCTGGCGTCGGCATCTGCTTGTCGAGGGGGACGCTGATGGCGTAGCCGTTGTTCTCCACCACAAAGACGACCGGCAGCCGCCGCGTCGCCACGAAGTTGAGGGCCTCGTGGAAGTCGCCCTCGCTGGTCGCCCCCTCCCCGGTGCTGGTCACCGTCACCGCGTCCTCGCCCCGGATCTTGGAGGCCAGCGCCACCCCCGCGGCGTGGAGGAGCTGGGTGGCGACCGCGGAGCCGGTGGTCACGATGTTGAGGCGGCGGCAGGAGAAGTGGGCGGGCATCTGCCGCCCCCCGGTGTTGGGGTCGTCGGCCTTGCCGAGCGCGGCGAGGATGTGGTCCCGCGGGGTCATGCCCATGGCCAGGGTGAGGGCGAGGTCACGGTAGTAGGGGACGACCCAATCGATGCCCGGGCGGAGGTGCATGGCCAGCGCCACCTGGATCGCCTCATGGCCCATCCCCGAGATCCAGAAGGGAGCCCGACCGGAGCGGTTGAGGACCCACATCCGCTCGTCGAGGAGGCGCGAGCGCAGCATGTGCCGGTACATCGAGAGCAGGGAGTCGGCGTCGACGCCGGTGGCGGCCCGGACGTCCTTCTTGGCGACGACCACGAGACTGATGGTATGCCTCTCGACGCTGCCTCGGGCCCTAGACGTGAATGGGCTCCCCGATCGCCGCCAGCGCTGCCTCCATGAGGATCTCGCTCACCGTGGGGTGGGGCGCGACCGCCCGCCCCATCTCCAACGGGGTCACCTCCAGGAGACCGCCCAGCGAGGCGGCGTAGATGAGCTCGGTGACCTCGGCGCCGACCATGTGGACGCCGAGCACGCTGTCGTCGGCCCCGGCCACGATCTTGCAGAATCCCCGCTCCCCCCAGATGATCGAACGCCCATTGGCCGTCAGCGGAAACACCCCGACGCGCACGTCGTGGCCGGCGGCTCTTGCCTCCTCCTCGGAGAGCCCCATGGAGGCGATCTGGGGAGTGCAGTAGGTGGTGCGGGTGACCAGGTTGGGGTCGAGGGGGTGAGGGTTGCGCCCGGCGATGGCCTCGGCGGCGACGATCCCCTCGTGGCTCCCCTTGTGGGCCAGGAGGAATCCGCCCACCACGTCGCCGATGGCGTAGACCCCCGGCTCCGCGGTGCTCTGGTCTCCGCTGATTCGGACGAATCCGCGCTCCACCTCAGCCTTCGTGCTCTCCAGTCCGATGTCCTCGCTGAGGGGAGCGCGCCCCACCGCGACGAGGAGGACCTCGGCCGAGAGCCGCTCCTCCTTGCCGTCGCGGGCGACGGTGCAGGCGACGCCGCCCTCGGTTCGCTCGATGCTGTCGAGATCGAGCCTGACCCCCACGCGGCAGGCGATCCCCCGGGCCTCGAAGTGCTTCTGAAGCTCGGCGCCGATGGCCCGGTCCTCGAGGGGGACGAGGCGATCCAGCATCTCCACGACCGTCACCTCGGCCCCGCAGCTGCGCCACAGCGAGGCGAACTCCACCCCCACCGCCCCGGCGCCGAGAACGATCGCCGAGCGGGGGATGTGGTCGAGCAGCAGAGCGTCGTCGGAGGTGAGGATGGCCCTCCCGTCGGCGGCCGCGCCGGGGAGCTGCTTGGGCCGGGAGCCGGTGGCGATGACCACCGCGCCGGCCTCCACCTCGACGTCCCCGCTCTGCCCGCCGGAGACCGCCATGCGGCGTGGACCATCGAGGCGGCCGTGCCCGCGCAGGACCTCGATCTTGTTCTTCTTCATGAGGAACTCGACGCCCCGGTGCAGCTGAGCCACCACCTGCTCGCGGTTGCGGCTCGCCTGGGCCCAGTCCAGCTCCAGCCCGGTGGCCCGGACCCCGAGGCGCTCGCCGGCGCGCGCCTGGTCGAGGACGAAGGCCGACTGGAGGAGCGCCTTGGTGGGGATGCAGCCGCGGTGCAGGCAGGTGCCGCCGAGCTTGTCCTCCTCGATGACCGCCGTGCGCAGGCCGAGCTGGCTGGCTCGGATGGCCCCCACGTAGCCGCCCATGCCCCCACCCAGGTACACGGCATCGAACTGATCGGGCATCGGCTCGCGAGTATATTCGGGCCCATGCAGCGGGCCGCACGCGGTCGCCGGCCCAGCCGGGCTCATCGCACCTGGCGCCAGCCGTGACCCCGGCGGAGATCGTCGTCGGCTTGATCGGGCTGGCCATCGCCATCTATGCCGGCTACGACGCCGAGCGCTGGGGACGGGACGTCAACGCCTGGAGCCTCGTCGTCCTCCTGTTCGCCGCCGCCGGCGGCGTCCTCGAGCTGGGCCCCGGCCAGGGGCTGGTCGACGCCTGGTCCATCGCGGCCATCGTCATCGGCCTGGCGGGGCTCGGCGTGTGGCTGGCCGTCCGCCAGCGGGAGGCGGGGGCGCGCCGCGCCTCCGCGCGGACGCTTCCCCCCGGCATATGGTCCTGGCTGCGCATCCGCCGCCGCCAGCGGCACGCTCGCGCCTGAGCGGTCAGCGAGCCGACCCGCGTCGCGCTTCGCCGACCCTCATCCAGCACCCTGGGCGAGGCGGAGAGCGGCCTGAAGCTGGGGGTCCTGGGCCGTGCCGGCGGACTGCGCCTGGAGGGTGAAGAGGTCATCCGGGCTGGGCAGGCCCACCCTCACCTGGGGCGTGATGCCCTTGCCGTCGATGCTCTCCCCCGCCGGTCCGTACCACTTTTCCACGGTGAGGTGGAGGTCGGCGCCGTCGGGAAGGGTGTAGTCGAGCTGCACCGATCCCTTCCCGAAGGTGGGTTCGCCGACGATGGTGGCGCGGTGATAGTCGCGCAGGGCGGCGGTGACGATCTCCGCCGCCGACGCCGTGCCCCCGTCGACGAGGACCACGAGCGGGATGCTCGGGGCTAGCCCGCCGGCCTGGATCTGGTCGCGGACGACGGTCTGCGCCGACCCCGGTTGGCCGGCGAGGTCCATCCGCCCCCGGCGGATGACGACATCCTGCTCGCTGCCGTGCGGGGTCAGGAACTGGCTGGCCAGGGTGACCGCTTGGTCGACATAGCCCCCGCCGTTGCCGCGCAGGTCGAGGATGACCGCGGTGGCCCCCTCGGCCAGACCCCGCTTCAGCTGGGCGACCGCGTCGGCCCCCGTGTTGCTGCCGAAGCTCACCACCTGGAGGTCGAGGACGGTGCCCAGCAAGCGGCTGTCGACGGTCGGGATGTCGAGATTGGCCCGCCTGGCCGTGACCGTGAGGGTCCGCCCGCCGCGGTCGACGGTGAGGGTGACGGTGGTCCCCGCCGGACCACGGATGAGCGGTGAGACGGCAGCGAGACGCGCGTCGAGGGTGGCCCCGAGGGTGGCCACCTGCCGGCCTCCGACGGCCACCAGGATGTCCCCATTGCGCAGCCCCGCCCTCTCCGCGGGCTGCCCGTGCAGCACCTGCTCGATGGCGAGCAGGGAGGGCGCCCGGCCGGAGGCGCACAGGGTGGCCCCGGCACAGCGCTCCTCGAGGGTGATGCCGATGCTGCCGGAGCGCTGCTGGTTCAGGGTGGCGTCGAACTGCTGGTACTCCCGCTTGGTGAAGAGGGTGGTGAAGCGGTCCCCGTACGTCTGGTCGAGAGCCTGGACGAGAGCCTCCTCCCCGGCTCGCGTGGCCAGGCTCGCGGGGACGCCGCGCAGCACGTAGTCGTTCTCGATGTCCCGCCATTCAACCTGGAGGGAGGCGTCGGCCAGGGTGCCGCCGAAATGCGGAAAGATCGCCACCAAGGCGCTCCCCAAGGGCACCGCGGCCAGGTTGGTGGCGAGCAGCCCGCCCAGATACAGGCAGGCCACGACGGTGATGAAGAAGCGAAGCCCGCGGCTGCGCACCACCTGGGCGAACCCGGATCGCGCCCGCGGCGGCTCCCGGAGAAGTGGATCCCTCTGCGAGTGCACTCCCTACACGTGCAGGAAGCGGCGCACGCCGAGGGCGCTCCCCACTCCGCCAAGCAGCGCCCCGCCGACCACCATGCCGGCGACGACGAGGGTGAGGAAGGTGCTGTCGGCGGCGACCCCGAGGAAGGTCTGGGTGTTGGCCTGGTCGAGGACGAACCGGTAGGCGAAGCTCACCACCACCACCCCGAAGGCGGCGGCGAGGATGCCTCCGAACATCCCCTCCAGGATGAACGGCCAGCGCACGAACCAGTCGCCGGCGCCGACCAGCTTCATGATCTCGATCTCGGTGCGCCGGATGTAGACCGCCGTGCGGATCGTGTTCATGATGATGACGAGGCTGATGGCGGCCAGCACCGCGGCCAGCGACCAGCCGATCAGCTCGGTCCAGAAGATCACGGCGCGCAGCCGGGGGATGACGTCCGGGTTGTAGTCGGTGGGCTTGCCCTGGCTCGTGTCCACGATGGGCAGCTTTCCCGCCACGCTGTTGAGCTGGGTCAGGTCGTTGAGCGACTTGACATGGAGGTCGATGGAGGCCGGCAGCGGATTGGAGCCGATGGTGGCGATGGCCCCCTGGAAGTTGAGCCCCTGCTGCTTGGCCTGCACCACGGCCTCGTCCTTGCTGGTGAAGGTGACACCGTCGACGCGGGCGTCATGGGCGAAGCGCAGCTCGTAGTCGCGCACCGTCCGCATCGAGACGGAGTCCTGGAGGTAGACGTGGATGAGGTCGGCCTGCTTCTCCTGCTGCGCCAGCACCGCGTCCACGGTATGGGTGAGGAGAAGGGTGCCGCCCACCAGCAGCATGATGAGGCCCATGGTGAAGACGGCGGCCATCGAGACGCCGACGTTGCGCACAAAGTTCTGGACGGCCGCGACGAGGGCGAAGCGGATCGAGGCGGTGATCCGTCTCAAATCGTGGCCTCACCGTCGCGGAGGTAGCCGCCCTCAGCCTCGTCGCGCACCACCCGGCCGGAGTCGATGGCGATGACCCGCTTGCGGCAGAGATCGACGATCTCACGGTTGTGGGTTGCCATGACCACGGTGGTGCCGCGATGGTTGATCTGGAGGAGGAGCTGCACGATCCCCCAGGAGGTGTCGGGGTCAAGGTTTCCGGTCGGCTCGTCGGCGACGAAGAGGCGCGGCCGGTGGACCAGGGCGCGGGCGATGGCCACACGCTGCTGCTCACCACCGGAGAGCTCGGTGGGGAACTTGTTGAACTTGTCCTCCAGGCCGACGATCCAGAGGGTCTCCTCCACCTTCTCGCGCATGTGACGCTGCCCGGGACGGGTGACCTGGAGGGCGAAGGCGACGTTCTGCGCCACCGTGAGCTTGGACAGGAGCTTGTAGTCCTGGAAGACGATGCCGAACTTCCGGCGCAGCTTGGGAAGCTTGCGCCGGGATAGCCGTGTCGTCTCCGTCCCATCCACGAAGATCCGGCCGGTGGTTGCCACCTCCTCGCGGATGACGAGGCGGACGAGCGTGGTCTTGCCGGAGCCGCTGGACCCCACCACGAAGCAGAAGTCGCCGTGGTAGATGGCGAGGTCGACGTCGCGCACCGCCTCGGTGCCATTGGCGTACGTCTTGCTGACGCCGTGGAAGGAGATGACGGGGCGGAGGCTCGCCGGCACCCTCACCGCTGGTCGCGCAGGCAGCACCGCGGTCAGGGTCATGGTCGGGGGTTCATCGATCGTCTCATGCTGACGCCCACCCCCTTCGCAGCTGATCGCGCTCTGCTGGCATCCGATCTCAACGGTGGTCGCTCACTGTGCACCCGGCCCCTGGGATGACCGGAAGGACCCGGAGCGGGCTGGGAGCGAAGCAGCGACCCGCGCCGGACCGCCCGAGTATAGCGACGCCCCCGTGCTGGCGGAGAGCTTCCGTCCCCCTCCGTGGCCGCGTCGTTACCACCCCTTGAAACCGCTTCCAACCGAACGCGTCGCTTGGCGCGACACTATCAAGCGGCGTTGGCCTCGGTGGCGGCCCAGCGCAGATACGCCTCCTGGAAGGCGTCGATGTCGCCCTCCAGCACCGCCTGGGCGTTGCCCACCTCGTGACCGGTGCGGTGGTCCTTCACCATGGTGTAGGGGTGGAGGACGTAGGAGCGGATCTGCGACCCCCACTCCGCGGGGAGGGACTCGCCCTTCAGCTCACTGATCTTCTCGGCATGGGCGGCCTGGGCGAGGGCCAGGAGGCGGGAGCGGAGCACGCGCCAGGCGACGTCGCGGTTCTGATGTTGCGATCTTTCGTTCTGACAGGTGACGACGATGCCGGTCGGGATGTGGGTCAGCCTGACCGCCGAGGAGGTCTTGTTCACGTGCTGCCCGCCGGCCCCACTCGACCGGTACACGTCCTCGCGGACGTCCTTCTCGTCGATCTCCACCGTCACGTCGTCCTCCACCTCCGGCGTCACCTCGACGAGGACGAAGCTGGTGTGGCGCCGGTGCGCCTGGTCGAAGGGGCTGAGGCGGACGAGGCGGTGCACGCCCCGTTCCGACTTGAGCAGTCCATAGGCCCGCGGCCCGGCGATGCGAAGGGTTGCCGACTTGATGCCGGCGCCTTCGCCTGGGGACTCCTCGATGAATTCGACCTGCATGCGGTGACGCTCTGCCCAGCGCAGGTACATCCTGAGGAGCATCTCCCCCCAGTCCTGGCTGTCCGTGCCCCCCGCCCCTGATTTCACCGAGAGCAGGGCGACATGATCGGTGTAGGGATCGCTGAAGAGCAGGTCGACCTCGCGGGAGTGCAGCTCCTTCTCGACGGCGTCGAGCTCCTGGGTCAGCTCCGCGGCCATGCTGGCGTCGGCACCGTCCGCGGCCTCGGCACCCGGGTCGGCGACGAGCTCCGCGAGCTCCCGGGCGTCGGCGGCGCGCCGGCTGAGCGATCTCCCACCCGGTCAGCTCCTCACGGATGCGGGAGAGCTCCTGGGTCAGCCCCGCGGCGCGGCGGGGATCGTCCCAGAGAGCGGGATCGGCGACCTGCTCCTCGAGCTCGCGGGCACGGGCGCGCCGCGCGTCGAGGTCAAAGGTGGCCCCGTAGCGCGGCTACGCGGGCGTTGACCTCCTTGGCTCTCGTGGACAGCTCGCTCATCGTCTTGGAGTCTACCCAGGGGACGGCGACGTGACGCTCTCGGGCCCCTTGAGAGGAGATGCGCCTTCCGGTGGTTCAGTTGGTGGCCGGGTTGGGAGATGTCTGGCGGACGAACCCCGACGCGTCCTACACGCGGGCGGTGCGGCGGGGCCTGGCCCGCGCGGGTCAGATGATGTCGCGGAAGCGCCGGCCGTGCTTGACGGCGTTGCGGACCCCGGCGACCAGCTCCACCGGCGGGGTGTCCTTGAGAAGGTAGCCGACCGCACCGGAGCGGAGCGCCTCCTTGACCCGCTCCTTGCCGCCGAAGGAGGTGAGCATGAGGACCCGCGCGTCGGGGCAGGAGCGGAGCAGGAAGCGCGTGGCATCCATGCCATCCATGTTGGGCATGGAGAGGTCCATGAGGATGACGTCCGGTTCGAACTTGAGGCTCATGGTGACGGCTTCCACGCCGTCGGCGGCGAGGCCCACCACCTGGACGTCCTCGGTCGCCTCAAAGATGTCCGACAGCCCCTGCCGGACCACCGGATGGTCGTCGACGATGAGGAGCTTGATTCTGGTGTCGCTTCTGGCCACTGGCTTTTCGAGTCCGTACCTCGGCGCTGCGACCCCTGACGCAGCCGGCGGGTAGTGTAGGACGGGATCGAGCTTCGTGACCGTTTCCGTCATCACCGGGAGACGGGATCGTGGTGAGGACGTGTCGCACCGAGAAGGGGTCTAGACGCCCTCGGGCTCGGGTGGCGGGTCAGGGTAGCGGCGTTGCGGAGACACTGGCGAGGGCCGGCGCCGGGTCGGTGGCCATGGAGGGCTGCCGGTCGTCGACGCGGTCGCCGAGATAGCCTCGCCGGTCCACTTGCGGTTGCGCGCCAGGTCCGCCCTGACCTTCGGCTGAGGGCTCGTCCGCCCGCGCGGTGGCGTCGCCCATCGCCGACTCGGCGAACGGATCGGATACCGGGGGAGCGACGAGGGTGATTGTTGTGCCTGCGCCAGGCTCGGAGGTGATCGTCAGCTGGCCGCCGCCGTCAATCACGATCTGCTCGAGGTTCCCCAGACCGTTGTGGCCCTCCTTCTGGCGCTCTTCGCGCTGCTCCGCGGAAAAGCCCCTCCCGTCGTCCCTCATCGTCGCGGTCACCGTGTCGTCGTCGAGCCGGACAGTAACCCAGAAGTGGGGACAGCCGGAGTACTTGATGGCGTTGCGCATCGCCTCACGGACGACCCTGTACACGAGACGCAGCCGCTGGCGGTCGAGATCGAGCTCTGGACAGTCGAGGTGCCCCTCCACCTCGTCGCGTTCGAGCTTTCCGAGAAGCTGTTCCAGCGAGGCGCGGATGCCATGCTTCTCGAGCTCAGGCGGAGCAAGTTCGATCATCGTGCTACGCAAGTCGCGCGCCATGCGGCTGGTCGTCTCGACGATGCTGGTGAGCACAGCGCGCAGCTTGGGATCGGAGTCTCCGACGCGAAGCGCTGCCGCTCCAAGTCGCATGCTGATACCGGTCACATCCTGGATGACGCCGTCGTGGAGGTCGGCCGCGAGCTGGCGACGCTCACGCTCGGAGGCATTGGCGGCGCGCTGGAGGAGGGCGGCGCGTTCGCGGATTCGCGCCTCGCGTTCACGCGCCCTAGCCTGTTGCAGGAGCTCATGTTCATGGGCTTGTCGGCGAAAAGGCCACCATCGAGGCCTGCACCATTGCGATGGGGAGGACGATGACAAGGATGCCAAAGATTCCCATCGCCCGGTAGAGGATGGTGGCGCTGGACGCCGTCAGCCCGAACGGGCGCGACGATCGCAGAGGTCTTGGCAATCGCCACCACCCATCTCTGGAGGGGCGATCCTCCTCCAGCGATGAGCTTACAGCTGCGATCAGATCCGTGATTGACAACTGTCTCAGCCAACGCCTCCACTGACACCAGCGACCGCCAACCACGGAATCCCGGCGTGGCCTTGCGTGATCGCGTGAGAACACGCCCCACGCGGCCGTGTCAGCGAGGAAGTGGTCGGCGGCGTTGAAGAGGGTGCGGACGGCACCGCCTCGCCGCCGCGCTGTGGAGCCAAGGGACTGTCCGATCGGCAGTCCCAGGATCGCCGGGGGGACCACCGCAAACGAAAACGCCAAGTGGAAGAACCCGGAGGCTCGACCAGCGAGAATTGACGCCACCGAAGGTGCCGATCGCATAGGCCGCCATCAAGGCGACAAGGACGGCCGCCACCGCCGATGCAGCCCAGTTGCCGCCCCAGCGCATGATCGTGATGGCGACCACGCCCGAGACGGCCCAGAGCAGTCCCACGAATGCCACCAGCGCCGGGCTCGCTCGGACCGGTGACACAGCAGAAGCCGGTGGCATGCCCCAGGCGCGCCTGACGAGGTCGTCCAGGCGCTGATGGAGGTGCCCGCCCACCGAGGTGCGCGAGAGGGGCATGTCCGGAGCCTACCTCCCACTTGTGGATCAGAAAGGCCTGTCACCGGACTGTGAGGCTCTGGCACGGACCCCTTACCAGCTTTCTCCCCGGGCGGTCCACCGCGTAACAGTTCTGTCACGACCTGCGAAAACGGCCTCACCCGACCTCCATCCCATTGCCATATCACCACCGGATCGCGACAATCAGGGGCCGAAGGCAGCTCGGCTGCCGTGGTGGGAAGTGGAGGCACAAGTCGTGCGCGACTTCGAGCTGACGAGCGACTGGTAGTCCGCCGAGCGGTGGTCCGCTCGGTTAAATCGGCCTCCGACGAGGACCTCTAGGGTACGTTTGTTGCCTTAGGTGGTGTTGTCTGGTTAGTTCCGTTTGTCTTCTTCCCATCGGCTCAGCGCGCATGAGTCCGTCAACCCCACACACCACAGTGCCTCACCGTTGATACTTCCGCGGTGACCCGCGGTGGTGGGGCGGCTCGGTTCCTGGCCGGTGTCGGAGTATCTGGCTTCGGCGATTGGCTGACGACGTTCGCCCTGGCCGTGGTCCTCTACGGGGACACGAAGTCCGTGGCGGCGACGGCCGGGTACTTTCTCGTCCGTGTCGCTCCTCGCCCGTTGGGCGCCTGGTTTGGGGGACCGCTGGGCGACCTCATCAGCCCGCGGGTAGCCCTCCTGGGCGCCGCTCTCCTTCAGGGCTTGCTGACCGCCGGCATCGCCGTGCCCCTCGCAATGGACCGAGGGATCTGGTCCGTCTACCTCCTAGCAGGCCTGTCTCAGTTGATTGGCGGCTCCTGGCAGCCGCTCACCGCCGCCCTTATGGCCCGGATAGCTACCGGGAACAACCGTCACACCCTGAATCTCATGTACAAGCTCCTCGAAGGTTCGGCGATGCTGGTGTCGCCGGCGATCGGGGCACTCCTCCTCGCCCCCCTCGGGGCAGTGCCCCTGGTCTTGACTGACGCGGCCAGCTTCGCAGCCGCCGCCGTGCTCTTTGCCTCGCTGGCGCCGATGCCGGGGGGGACCGCCCGCCAACTCACCTTCAAGGGGGCGGTGGCGGGAGGCTTCGTCGCAGCGGCCAGTCAACGAACCCTCCGGGTCATCGCCCTCGGCGCCCTCGCGTCGACGGTGGCAATCACCGCGCTTCAGACCGCCCTGCCGGCCCTTGCGGAGCAGCGGTTCGGGAGCAAGGCGGACGCCGGCTTCCTTTACGCGGTGGTGGGGCTCGGGAGCATGACGGGGTCGCTCCTCGCTCTCTGGCCAGCCGCGCGCCGCCCGGGGGTGATCTTGCCCGGCATCGCTCTCGAGATCGCCGGGATCGGGGGCGCCGCCATAGCGGGTGCGCCGGCTGCCGACCTCCTCATCCTCTTCGTGAGCACGGCCGCCGCCAGCCTGGCCCAGGTCGAAGGCGGCGTGGTGGTGCAGAGCCAGCGGCCCGACCTGGTCGGGCGCATTCAGGGAGCCGTCTCGACCAGCCGCTTTGTCGGGATGGCGGGCGGAGCCGCGATAGCGCTGATCCTCGCCTCGACGGTGGAGATTGAACCTCAGCGGCTGGTGTTGATCCTCGCCGTGGCCGGGCTCTTGCTCCTCTTCGCCTCCCCGTTCGGCCCGGGAGATCGCGAGCGGACGGTCGCCACCACCGGGCAAGAGCCGATCTCCCCCCTCATCGGGCTCCCGGAATAAAGGAGATCCGCGCCGGGTGGGGCGGTGGGGCGGCATCCAGTGCTTCGCCCGAGAATTGGCCCTCTTCTTCCAGACAGCCATCCGTTACCGGACATCTGCCGCGGCATGCCGGCGGAGCTTCGCATGCGCACGTGGAGCGATCCGCCTGGCCACCACCACGGTCGCCTCGAGATCAAGGTCGATGAGCGTGGTGGCCGTGAGCCCGCTGTCGATCAGCGTCCGCACTGCCTCGGGCGCCTGGCTCTCGCTCATCTCGACGAGAAGATGGCCCGCGGGGGCCAGCCAGAGGGGAGCGGCGGCCGCGATCCGCCGGACGACGTCGAGGCCATCGGCTCCCCCGTCGAGGGCGTGCCGAGGCTCGTAGAGACGCGCTTCGCGCGGTAGGAGCTCGATCTCCGCGCTGGGCACGTAGGGCGGGTTGGCGACGACCACGCCGACCCTGCCCCTGAGGCGTGCGGGGAGAGGGTCGAAAAGGTCGCCGAGGTGGACGGTGGCGCCGATCGGGGCCAGATTGGCCCGAGCTGCCCGCCACGCGACCGGGTCGATCTCGGTGGCGTGGAGCTCGATGCCGGGCACCGCGGCAGCGAGCGCCGCACCGACGGCACCCGTCCCGCAACAGAGGTCGACGACCGTGGTTCCCGGGCCGGTGCGCGCGACCGCCTCGCGGACGAGGAGCTCGCTGCGGTGACGGGGGATGAAGACGCCTTCTTGGACCGTGATGCGCACTCCGGCCAGCTCCGCCCAGCCGATGACCTGCTCCAGGGGAGTGCCCTGCATGCGCCGTCGGACCATCGAGCGGAGTTGGTCGGCGCTTGCGGCTGCTGCGATGAGGAGCGTCGCTTCGTCCTCGGCGAAGACACAGCCGGCTTCCCGCAACTGGGCGGTGATGGAGGCGTGGGTGGGGCTCGGCATTGGCTGCGAGCTTCGCACGACCGCGGGCGAGCTCACCGCTGGGCCCGCCGGGCGAGACGAGGGTGGGCGGCCAGCGGAGCCATCCGGCCTCTTCCCATGGCATCGACGCTGCTCTGGCAAGTCGATTCGTGCTTGACAGTGCACACGTCTGTTCGCTACACTCACCTGTGATGTTGGTCACGACCGAAGGCCCGCCCACCAAGGTCGACGAGGTCGCCCTCCTGCGCGTCGCCGTCGAGACCTTCCGGATGCGCTCCCGCGAGCGCCGCTCCCCGGCCCTGGTCCGCCACGAGCTCGTCGGCATCCGCCAGGTGGTCGACACCCTCCTCCTCGAGTTCTCCGCGCTCTCCACCGAGCTCGCCGACTGCGGTGAGGACGCCTGGGAAGGCTGCACCAGCCCTGTCGAGTGGATCAAGGAGGAGTGCCACACCACCGGCACCGCCGCCTGGGACGCGCTGGTGGCCGGTCGCCAGGCCCCCCGCCTCGCCCAGACCACCGAGGCCCTCCGCGCCGGCCAGGTCGGCTACTCGCACCTCGCCCTCATCGCCCGAACCGCCCAGTGGGCCGAGGAGTCCCGGTGCGCCGATGCCTTCGACGAGGCCCGCCTCCTGCGCCGGGCCCGGAGTGGTTCCTTCGCCGAGCTGCGCCAGGAGACGGAGCACCTCCGCCACGCCCTCGACCCCCGCCGCTTCCTCCATGAGCAGCGCCTCCAGCGCGAGGAGCGCTTCCTCGAGCTCAAGGGCACCGAGGGCGGCGGCGTGTGGGTGCGCGGCTACCTCGACGGGGAGGGCGGGGCCACCCTCCGCTCCGCCCTCGAGCCCCTCGCCACCCCCCTTCCCGACGACGAGCGCAGCCGGGAGCGCCGCCTCGCCGACGCCCTCGTCGACATCTCCGCCGCGGCCCTCGACGCCGGCTCCCTCCCGCAGCACGGCGGGGAGCGTCCCCATCTCCAGGTCACCGTCTCCCTGCCCACCCTCCAGGGCCTGGAGGGTGCGCCCGCCGCGGAGCTGGAGCGGGGCGGCGCAATGGCCGCGGAGATGGCCCGCCGCCTCGCCTGCGACGCCCAGGTGCGCCGGGTGGTCTTCGGTCCCCGCTCCCAGGTCCTCGATGTCGGCCGGGCAGCCCGCGTCCCCCACGCCGCCACCCGCCGGGCCGTGCTGGCCCGCGACCGGGGCTGCGTCTGGCCCGGCTGCCGCCGCCCGGCATCCTGGGGGGAGGTCCACCATCACCGCCACTGGGCCGACGGCGGCGCGACCGACCTTTCCAACCTCTACCTGCTCTGCCGGGCTCACCACTGGCGGGTCCACGAGGGCGGCTGGCGCCTGATCCGCACCGACGCCGGGATGGTGGCCCTTCCCCCCATCCCCGCCGACCTCGGCCCGCCCCTCGCGGAGGCCCGACCTCCCGACCCGCCCGACGCCGTCTGAGCGCCGCTCAGCACGCGCCGGGTCCCTGCACAGAGGGGCGATGGACGCGGGAACCCATAGCCGTCCCGATGCGTCAAGGACGACAGATGTCGATACGCTGCTCGCTCCTTACCGCGGCCGCACTGAGCATCGCCTCCCTCTCGCTCGGCTGCGGGACGAGCGGTCCCTCCTCCACCGTCTGCGGCCGGCCGGTCAGCGCCCTCGCGCACACCCACCCGGCCAGGGCTCAACTGGATGCCGCAGCCCTGCTGACGAACACCATCACTGTGGACTCCCAGGTGGACTCCACCGTCAGGTGCCTGTTCGCCGACGGTGAGGGCGGCACCCTGGAGCTCCACATCCACGACAAGGTGCAGCTGGTCGCCAACAGCACCCCGACGCTCTCGCCAGCGTCGTCAGGCGTCGTGAGCGTGAGCACCGCGCCCGGCCCGTCGGACCAGGGGCCCGGCAACCTGCCACCCACTCCCCACGTCATCGTGACGCTGACTGCGGTGCGACCAGGGACCGCCAGCCTGCGCTGGATAGACTGCGCCGGTACCGGCTGCTGAAGCGGCTGCCGGCCGTGGTGGCTGGTCAGCCTTGAGCCCAGAGGTGGAGGCGGCCGGGCAGTGTCACGCCCGCCACGGCGGGGGCGACGCTCATGCCTTCCCCATTCCCCCGTCTGGCGAGCCGGGCAGGAAGGCCCGATCCGGAGCCGACCTTCGACCCTGGCCTGGTCTCTCACTCCTCCTCAAGATGGGCACAGCGGCTCGGTCTCAGTCCGCGAGAGCCGGAATTCCATCGTCAACCCTGAGGTGCACCGTGGCGCGATTGTCGAAGCAGCACCGGCAGCAGCTCGCCCAGGCGTCGGCGGGTGCTTCCGCAGCGGGTCCGCGCCGAGCCACGGCGGTCGCCACTCGCCCTCCGCAGAAGCGACAGAAGATCGCGGCGCCCTGGTGGCAATCGCCCTGGGCTTGGGGCGGAGGCCTGACCGGCGTTGTCGTCATCGTGATCGTCGTCTTCCTGGTCCTCAGCTCTGCCTCTCCCGGAGCTTCGAGCTCGAACCCGCTCATGCCCACCTCCCTCGTCAACGAGGTCACCAATGTGAGCCCGGCGGTGAGCTCAGCGGTCGGCACGGGCGGTCTCAGCAACCCCTTCCAAGCGGTCCCCGCCTCGACGCCACAGGTGACGAGCAACGACGGCAAGCCGGTCGTGTATTACCTGGGGACGGACTACTGTCCTTACTGCGCCTTCGAGCGGTGGAGCCTTGTGGTCGCCCTGAGCCGGTTCGGTACCTTCACCGACCTCCACCAGACGACCTCTGGGAACAGCGAGGAGATCTCCACCCTCAACGGCATCAACAGCTTCTCCTTCTTCGGCTCCTCGTACACCAGCGAGCACCTCACCTTCCTGGGCGTCGAGAGCTCCGACCGCAATGGGAACGCGCTGCAGACCCCCACGTCCCCGGAAGCCGCGGCGGCGGAGCAGCTCACCGGGGGGAACGTCCCTGTCGTCGATATCGGCGGCCGCTACTACGCGCCGGGTGATCCTTCGATGGCCGGGACTCCGGAAGGACAGCAGTTTCAGTACGCCCCCCAGATCATCCATGGAATGACCTGGCAGCAGATCGCCACCAGTCTCAGCGACGCGCAGACCCCCCAGGCGCAGGCCATCGTCGGCAATGCCAACTGGCTCACCGCCGCCTTCTGCAAGATCACCGGGAAGGCACCGAGCTCCGTCTGCGACAGCTCCTACATCGCTCCGCTGGTCACCCAGCTGCCCTGAGAGCGAGAACGCACGCCGCAACGCGGGATCGGATGCTGCTGCGTTGGGACCTGGTCTCCGCTCCTAGCCTCGCAGTCACGACGCTGCGGTGACCTCCATGGGCTGCGCCTCAGGGTTCACGACGACCCGTCCGCCCAGCGGCGCGGCCAGCACGGTGGTGAGCTTGACGGACACCGCGATGTCGGGGCAGGCAACGTTGCTCGATATGGGATTCATGCGCACATCGACGGCGATGGCCACGGCGGTTTCCGAGGCGGCAACCTGCAGGCTGTACCGAGAGTCGCAGGGCCCCGTCCCCTGCGGCGCGCCTTCTGTCTCCACCGTGAGCGTGCGGCCATCCGAACCGAGGCGAATCTCCCCCGGTCCCCGCACTCCCACCGCCGTCTTCAGCGGAGTAGGCACCGGATAGACGCTCCCCGGGGTGATCGCCAGCACCGCCATTGAGCCGGTCGCCTCCGCGAAGCGGAACACCCAGGCCGGCAGGGGCACCGTTCCTCGGTCCGTGGCGAATCCGACCGACCCCAATCGGACCGAGGTCGTGTGGACTCGGGTCCCGGCTGGCGGAATGGCGCCGCCGGGGCGCTTCTCGCCGGTCAGCTCCGAGAAGGCCTGCCGCGCGCTGATGATCGGAAAGCCGGCCGCAGCGAAAGGGCCGGATGGAAAGGAGGCGGGCGGATCGACCATTCCGTCGACGAAGGCCAGCTTCGCGTTGCCGTTGTCATCGAATCCGAAGTCGCCGGAGAGCGTCGACTGATCGGTGCCACCGAGCAGGATGAGGGGCCGTGGCGAGGCGTGGATCGGAAACCCGGCCCAGGCGGTGAGCGCGCGCTGGAGGGCGTTCTGGGGGTGGGGTGCGGTCGCCGGCGCGCTCGGCGTCACCGAGGCTCCACACGCCGCGAGCAGGGCGGCGAGGACGATGCCCGTCCCGGAGACGGTCGCGAACCGCATGTCCCTGTAACGCACTCGCCTCTCCGCGGGTTCCAACTCCGACGGCGCCGGCTCTGGTCACTGGGCCGTCCCGGCCTGAGCACCGCCGCGTGCCCGGAGGCAACTCCTCGGATAGCCTATCGGGGTATGGAGATCCGGTCCCCGGCGCGTTGGAACCTCCCGGCTCGTCTCCTGCTCCGGTGGCTCCGCCGCCCGCGGCCGGCGCGACCCGGATACAGGGGCGGACCATCAGACGGTGGAGGAGCCGGAGATGCCGGAGCCGGCATCCCCTCCCCTCTCCGCCGTCCGCCCAGCCTTGCGGCTGGCGCTCAAGCTCACCCCCCTGCCGACCCGAGTGCCGGCGACCTCTACCTGCCGCGCCGCGCCAGGCGCCCCGACTGAGAGGCTATGGGGAACGAGCCCCCAAGGCGCTTCTCGAGGCGGCTGACCGGAGGCCAGGTCGGCTGAGGGAACTCGTGGAGGCCGACCGTACGGTAGCCACGGGCCTCGTAGAAACGGATCAGGCGGGAGTTGGCCTGGATCCTGTCCAGCCGGCCCATCGGGCGTCCCGTGAGGCAATCTCGGCCTCCCCCCAGCCGAGGAGCCGCTCCCCCGTCTGGGGGGCGGTGCGCTGGCGATCGCGGACGAGCATGTGCACGTATCCTGCGGTCGAATCCACGCCTCTCCCACCCCAGATCTCAGGATCCTCGTCCATCACCGTCACACTGGCGACGACCACGCCGGCGTCCCGCAGGACAAAGACCTCTCCTCTCCATAGCCAGCCCCAAGATCGCGATCCGTCCGGGTGGCTCATCATGTTGATGACATTACCGTCAGGATCACGGATCCTCGCTCCCGCTCAGGTCAGCGCCCTCGTGGAATGGATCACGCTGGCTGGCTCCGATCTCGAAGCGCTCGGTAACGATTCCCCACCCCCTTGGTCGTCGTGAGGATGGCCGCCCCACCACCCAAGGCGATGGTGGCCAGCGCCGACGTCAGCAAGGTGCCCCGCGCTCCCAGGGCCACGACCAGCGGGCCGCCGAGTGCGGTGCCCAGCGGCGACGCGACGGGGAGCAACGACCCGCGCGCGGCGAGCAGCGACGCCAGGGCCGAGGGCGGGCTGGCGTCCTGGAAGACCGCCATCGACAGCGAGGTCCAGGGGCCCCAGATCATCGCCCCGGCGTTGCGCCAGCCTCAGTCCTCCGCGTAGGGCTGGTTCGGTCCCGCAGCGCTGTAACCGATCTGCCAGACGTACCCATCCAGGTCCGCGAAGGCTCCCCCATACCCGCCCCACGGCTCCTTCGTCGCGGGCTTGAGGATCTTCGCGCCAGCCTTCTCGGCCTCCGCCAGGACCTCATCGACGCGCTCTTCACTGCGAACGACATAGGTGAAGGCGGTGCCGCTGAAGCTGCTGCCGTTGCCGTCAGGGCTCAGGCCAACGGATTCGGCCAGTCCGTCGCGGCCGTACAAGCCGACCCTGGAACCGCCGTGCGGCACGAAGAACACCGAGATCTTGAAGTCGTGCTCGACCTTCCAGCCCAGGCCATCCGCGTAGAAGCGCTTGGATCGCTCCATGTCACTGACGCCGAGTAGGATAGCGCTGACGTGCGAGTTCATCGGTTCTCTCCTTATCAACAATGGCGTCCGATCGTGGGGACGTCATGACGCTCATGCTGACTGGGACACCCACCCCTTGCTTCTCGATTCCTGATTGATTTGGCCATCGGCCTTGTCACTGACTGCGGCTGCACGCAGCATCACTCGGTGAGTGGATTTCCAGGTGGCCGATGGTTGTGGGGCCAGGCCCAATACGGTTCGGTGCGACTGGCTAGGAGGCTGGCGTCACTGCAGGCACGGAGCCGCGGACGAGCTGGCCGGGCGCGAGCCGGACCCTGAGGTGGAGGCGGCTGCGGAGGACAGCGAAGGCGGCGAGACCACCGGCGGTGGCGAAGCCGGTGAGCCAGAGCCGCTGGAGCAGGGCGGCAGCCGCGGCGTGGGCCGGGTCGACCCCCAGCAGAATCAAGATCCCGACTACCGAGGCCTCGTTGGCGCCAACGCCGCCGGGGACCAGGCTGATGGCCCCGCCAACGTAGGAGACGGCGACGACCAACGCCGCATCCCACCAGCCGAGCAGGTCGACACCCAGGCCACGCAGGATGAGCAGCATGGAGGCGGTTACGAGCAGCGCCCGCCCCAGGTCGAGGAGGCTCCCAAGGAGCACGTCACGCCGACGGAGCAGCTGGACGACCTGCTGCTGCAGGGTGTCGATCTGAGTGCGGAGCCGGCGCAACCCCGGGGTCACCGCCACCCCGCGGCGCACGACGGCAAAGAGCCGCGGCACGGTGAGGATCGCGACGATGCCGGTCACCCCGGCGATGCCCGCGGCCATCCAGACCACCCCGCCCGGAAGGTGGACCATCCCGGGCGTGGCGGCGAGAACGAGAAAGAGGGTGAAGGTCAGCTCCTGCACTGTGACCGTCGCCGCGACCGCACCGAACGGCATCCCGGAGGATTCGCTGGCGAGCAGCGCCCGGGTGAGATCGCCCAGCGGCACCAGCGCGGTGACCGACTGCCCGGCGAGGTTGAGGAGCTGGCTGCGTCCGATGCTCCCACGGACGCCCACGGCGCGCAGGAGATGGTGCCAGCGCCACCCCTGGAGCAGGTATAGAGCGGCGGCGGCCATGACCAGCGGGCCAACCGCTCGCAGGTCGAAATGCCGCACGCTCGCAACCACCGCGCCGGGGTTGAGGGCGAAGAGCAGTGAGGTGATCGCCGTGGCCGCCAGGAGAGGGGGAAGGAGACGCCTGAGATGGCGTGAGCGGTGGAGAGTGCTCATACGGGAGAAGACTGCGCGGGCAGCCGATCCTCATCGGGTGCCCCGGACGAGCTGGAGTCGCAGACCTTGCCCGCAGCTCCCGGTTCTCGTCGGTCAGCTCGATGATCCGCAACGGTCTCACCGCCTCCGAGCTCTCGTTCATAAGGCTCTGATCGCGGTCTTGCGAGCTAGCAGGTGGAGCGCCGCCTCGAGCCGCCATATCGCCTCAGCGTGGGCGACGGCGTCAGCGAGCAGTCCCGCCAACGTGCGCTGCTCCGCGTAGCGCCTGATGGCCAGGGCCTCCGCGGCGTCGGCTGCGGCCTCTGGGGTGTATGGGATACACATGACGGTCATGCTAGGAGCGACCCGCGATCTGCGCTTCTCGAAAGCTGATCAGCTTCGACGACAGCCCACCCTCTCGGGCTTGCAATACCTAAGGATGGCTCGCAGCGCACACGGCCGACCGGCTCTGGCGAATCGCTGTCCTGCACGCGGCGGGCGCTCGGCTACGAGCCATGGCCTCGCGCACGGCCAGCGATCGCATCCTTCGCCCAGTGGCGACGACGTCCTCGTGACAGCAGGGATTGCGGCGCCCCGATCAGCCGCTCGGAGTCGTCGCTCCGCTAGCCGTAGCTGTGGACAAAAGATTTGTGACAGTTGTCACAACGCGAGAGAGACGGTGGCGCCGACCCCGCCACCACTCCAGGCCGTCGTCAGCTCGGGTCGACGCCCACGATGTCGTCTGCGCCCGACCGCAAGCCTCCAGGCGTCGCGGCCTTATCGCTTGCGCACCACCCGCGACGTGTTGAGGCCCACAGCTTCGATAATGAGCGCCCTGAGCGCAGGCTCATCCACAGTATCACCTTCGTGGAAGTCGATGGCACGGACTGTGCCGCTGTCGAGCCTCGCGTTGAACAGCCCCTTCGGGTCCTTCATCAGGGCACCTTTGGGGAAGGTAAGCCTCACCGCGGCCTTGAGCGCGTTTCCCACGCAGATGGCTCCGTCATGGGACCAGACCGGGACACCCAGCGGGTTGGAGGGTTTCTTCCACTTCACCTCTTCGACCACCGGCGGGTCGGCCCTCCTGATGAGTGCACGCAGCCGAGAGTACGTCTTGCTCCGCCAGCCACCCGGCGCCTTGATGATGGCATCGATCAGCTGAGAGGTGGACGCCCCCTCCGGCGAAGGGCTGGTGCTCACTCTCATACGAAGCACCTCCCCCGCCGAACGGCCCGCGCTCGTGTGTTCAGGGCAGCTTGAGTGAGGGCTACGCTGGGGTGTCCCACGGCTCAGCGCAGCTCCTGGATGCGGACCAGGTTGCCCGCGGGATCGCGGAAGGCGCAGTCGCGGACACCGTACGGTTGCTGGGTCGGCTCCTGGACGACCTCGGCGCCGCTCCTCTCCGCCTGCTCGAAGGTGCGGTCGAGGTCAGTGGTGGCCAGGAGAATCCAGCCGTAGGTGCCCTTTGCCATCATCTCGACGATGGCGCGGCGCTCCTCATCGGTGATGCCGGGGTCGGTGGCCGGCGGCGCGAGGAGGATCGAGGTGTCGGGCTGGTTGGGGGGGCCGACCGTGATCCAGCGCATCCTGCCCTTTCCGACATCGGTGCGCACCTCGAAGCCCAGGGCATCGCGGTAGAAGGCCAAAGAGGCCTCCGGGTCGTCGTGGGGGAGGGCGCTTGCGTGAATGGTGATCTCCATGGCGATCACCCTACCTGCAGCGGGGGGACCGGCGCTTCTCGATTCCTGATCGGTCTGGTCACCTGTTTCGCCACGCATGGCGGCATCCCCGCCGTGCCGCCCGCCGCCTCGCGCCGGTAGGCGCTGGGGGGCATGCCGACCAGCTCGGAGAAGCGGGTGCTGAAGGTGCCCAGCGAGGAGCAGCCGACCTCGAAGCAGGCCTCCGTGACGCTGAGGTCGCCACGACGCAGCAGCGCCATTGCCCGCTCCACCCGCCGCGTCATCAGGTAGCTGTAGGGCGACTCGCCGTAGGCGGCGCGGAACTCGCGGCTCAGGTGCCCGGCCGACATGTGCGCGCTGCGGGCCAGAGCCTCAACGTCGAGCGGCTGCGCGTACTCTCGGTCGATCCGATCGCGGACGCGCCGCAGCCGCGCGAGATCGCGCAGGCGCTGCGCCGAGGCCGGTCCGCTCGTCACAGTGAGATCCTACGTCGAATCACGCCTCGGCGAGAAGCGGTCCGGACTGGCCGGACGCCGAGCTCGACCCGGCCTCGTCGGCCATATGCGGACGCTGCGTCCCATCGTCTCTAACTCGGATCGCTCCCAGCGAGAATCCCGGGGCTTGGCTCAATCGCCTCGGGAGACACCGCTTCGCGCCAGGCATCGAAACCAACTTGGAAGGCCACCACGCCTGCCTCAGGAAGGGAGATCTCGATGGCTTCGAGGATCTCCTGCGGTGACACGCCCAAACCGAGAGCAACTCGTATATGACTGAGCAGCTGGGCCTTGTCGGCGCGCATAACTGTGAGGCTCACGATGAAGAGCAGCTCCTTGGTGCGCCGGTCCAGGCTCCGCTCGCGGAGATAGACACCCTCAATGAGGCGGTTAGCCTGAACCAAAACGTCGTAGTCGGCGGCAGCCAGGTATTTGTGATAATCGAGTACGTAGCCACGCTGACGCACCATTTCGTCGATGTACTTCTGAGCTTCAGTCGAATGCACCTGCGAGCCCTCCAACTCTGAGCTTTGGGTCAACCAATCGCCCCGCGGCCCTCAGGCCTCATCGGCGATCCCCAGATACGCCTCCTGGACGTGCGGATCGGCAAGCAGCTGGGAGGAGGCTCGGTTCTCAACGATCCTCCCCGTTTCCAGGACGTAGGCGTACTCCGACACGGTCAGCGCCGTGTCGATGTCCTGCTCGACGAGCAGCACGGAGGTGCCCGCGGCGGCGATGTCGGGCAGCCGGCTGACGATCTCGTCCACCACCTTGGGTGCCAGGCCGAGGGAGAGCTCGTCGATCATGAGGAGCGCAGGCCGACTCATCAGGCCCCGGGCGATGGCGCACATCTGCTGCTCGCCGCCTGACATGGTGGCGGCCACCTGATTCAAACGCTCTCCGAGAAGGGGGAAGAGCTCGAGGACCCAGTCGAGGTTGGTGTTACGGTGCCGCCACCCTCCGAGGAGAAGGTTCTCACGCACCGTCAGCCCGCTGAACAGCCGCCGCCCCTCCGGGACGTGCGCCACGCCGAGGGCGACAATCGTTTCGATGCCCAGGCGGGTCAGCTCCCGGCCCTGGAAGCGGACGCTCCCCGAGACCGTTGGGATCATCCGCGAGATGACCCGGAGGAGGGTCGTCTTGCCGGCCCCATTGGCCCCGAGGAGAGCCACGATCTGGTTGCTCTCGACGGTGAGGTCGACGTCCCAGAGGATCCGAACCCGGCCGTAGCCGGCGTTGAGCTCGCGGACTTCGAGGAGGTTCACCGCGACCTTCGGCTGGCGTAGCGGTGGCCGAGATAGGCCTCGACCACCCGCTGGTCGGAGAGTACGTCGCGAGGCTTGCCTTCGGTGAGGACCCGACCCTGGTGGAGGACGAGCACGGTGTCGCTGATGGAGAGGATGGCCTTCATGACGTGCTCGACGGCGATCACCGTGATGCCGCTGTCGCGGAGCCGGTGGACCAGCTCAACGGCGGCGTCGATCTCCTTAGGGCGAAGTCCAGCCATGACCTCGTCGACGAGGAGGAGACGCGGCCGGCAGGCGAGCGCCCTGGCCAGCTCCAGGCGTCGGGCGTCGGCCACGCTCAGCTGCGCGGGGGACGCAGCCGCCCGGTGCGAGATGCCGACGATCTCCAGCGTCGCTTCGGCGGTGGCGAGCGCGTCGACAACCGTGCCGTCGCGGTGGCTGCCATACATCGCCGCGATGGCCACGTTCTCCCGGACGGTGAGCCCCCGGAAGGGCTTGACGATCTGAAAGGTCCGGGCAACTCCGGCGCGGCTGATGGTCCACGGCCGTGTGCCGGTCAGGTCCTTGCCGTCGATGATGATCCGGCCCTTGCTCGGCGCGAGATGCCCGGTGACGAGGTTGATGAGGGTGCTCTTGCCGGCGCCATTGGGCCCGATAACGCCGAGGATCTGGCCGGACCGCACCGCGAAGGAGACGTCGTCGACGGCCCGCAGGCCCCCGAAGCGCTTGCTGAGATGGCGGACCTCGAGGATCGGGCCTTCGGTGAGAGCGCCGGCCTCGGTGCCGGCGCCGACGACCTGCGGCGCAATCACAGACGGTACCGCCGGATGTTGTCGAGAAGGGAGACCCGCCGCTGCTTCCACAACTCCGTAAAGAATGTGATCACCCCTTGCGGGAAGAGGACGACCACCAGCACGATGATGCCGCCAAGGATCAGGTAGCTGTACACGGGGAACGAGGCGCTCAGATAATTGTTGAGGAGGGTGAGACCGACGGCCCCCGCGATGGGCCCGAGGATCGACCCGCTGCCGCCGATGAGCACCATGATCACCATCTGCACCGTGATGCCGGCGTTGAACACATCGGTGGGGTAGAACTGGATCGTCTGAAACCCGGAGAAGGCCCCGGCGGCCGCGGTGATGGCGCCGGACAGCGCGAAGGCCCCCACCTTGACCCAGGTGGTGTTGACTCCCACCGCGGCGGCGGCATCTTGGTCCTGGTGGACCGCGCGCATGGCGAAACCGAAGCGGCTCCGGGTGAGGACCACCAGGAAGGCCACGGTGACGGCGGCGATCAGCAGGAAGTAGACGTAGAAAGCCGTGTCGCCGGGATAGGGGGTCACCGCCTTGCTGCCGTAAACGGGGATCTCGATTCCCGTCCCGCCGTGGGTGATCCCTCCGAGGTTGTTGACGATCTCGCCCATCCCCGTCGCCATGCCCAGAGTGGCGATGGCAAAGTAGTGTCCCTTGAGCCGCAGCAGCGGGATGCCGGCGATGACAGCGAGGAGTACGCCGACGGCGATGGCCACCGGGAGGGTCACCCAGAACCCGATGCGATAGTTGGCCATCATCACCGCCGTGGTGTAGGCGCCGACTCCGAAGAAGACGACCTGGCCGAAGCTGGCGTAGCCGGTGAACCCGCCGATCACGTTCCAGCCCTGGGCCAGCGCGACATACATGAAGGCGGTGGCAAGGAGCGCCTGGGTGCCCTGGGGAATCGCGGGCTGGACCAGCAACAGGGCGACGACGCTGAGAGCGATGGCGGGAAGCGGCCAGGAATTGCCGACCCGCCGAGAGCGCAGCCAGAGGCTGGCCGCGGCAAAGCTGCGGCGGCGCCCCTGGGGGAGGAGGACGACGTCGGCCGCGGGAGTGTTCGCGCTCACACCTCGGCCCGGCCGGCGAAGTAGGGACTCCCGATCAGCCCGGAGGGGCGGATCAGGAGGGTGAGGAGGAGGACGCCCATGCCGATGGCATCCACCCAGGTGCCGTGCAGGTAGAGGCCACCCACCGACTGCGCCACCCCCAGCACCAGACCGCCGACCAGGGCTCCATACATATTGCCGAGCCCGCCGAGCACCGAGACCACGAAGGCGTCGAAGGTGAGCGTGAGGGGGAGATCGGTGGGGTTGAAGGTCCCGATGGTTCCCCACATCGCGCCCGCCACCCCGGCCAGCCCGGCGGCGATGGCGAAAGTCACGGCGTAGATGTGCCGCACCCGGATGCCCATGAGCCGGGCCGCCCCGCGGTCCATCCCGGTGGCGCTGATCGCCTGACCCAGCCGAGTCCGTCCCATGATGAGAGCGAGGGCCACGGTCACCACCACGGCGGCGCCGAAGACGATCAAGAGCCCGACGGGGAGGGCGATGCCAACCACCTGGATGGGCTCCAGGGCGTAGCCGTGCGCCGTGACCAACTGCTGGTCATTGGCGGAGAAGACGATCTGCAGCGTGCTGGTGATGACGAGGCCGACCCCATAGGTCAGGATGAGGGTGAGGAAGATCGGCGCGTTGACGATGAGGTTGATGACGAAGCGCTGGATCAGGTAGCCGAACCCGAAAAGGCAGACGAAGACGATGGGCAGGGTCACGAAGGGGTCGAGGCCGAGATGGGTGTTGAGCAACCATGCCACGTAGGCGCCGGTCACCGCCAGCGCCCCGTGGCCCAGGTTGATCACGTTCATCACCCCCCAGACCAGGGAGAAGCCCACCGCCACCAGGGCGAGCAGGGCGCCCTGGAGCAGTCCGAACGCCGCGGCCTGGAGGAACTGGTGCACCTCAGCTGCTGATGGCGGGCCAGAGCGGGGATCCGCTCGCCATGCTGGAGGGCCAGACCGTCACCAGCTTGGCGTTGCTGGGCTCGCCCTGGATCTGGATCGCCTCCATCGGCTTGGTCGAGTTCGCCCCCGTGCTGTCGAACTGGATGTGGCCGTAGAAGCTGTCGAAGCTGAGCGTCGCGAGCGCGTCGCGGACCTTGCTGGGGTCGGTCGACCCGGCCTTCTCGATGCCCATGACCATGGCCTCACAGGCCGCGGCCGCCTCCACCGCCTGGTAACCGGGAACTCCGCCGACCACGTCGCTGGGGTAGGCCTGGCCGTAGGCCTGGGCGAACTGCTGGGCCGTGCCGAAGAGCGGATCCGTGGTCTTGGTGGTGACCGAGGGCATCCACTGCGTGCTGCCGATCACGCCGTTCACCTGGGTGCCGAGAGCGTCGAACTTGGAATCCCCGACGCTGACGGTGGCGCCGTAGCCCATCTTGGGCTTGATGTTGAGCTCCTGGCCCTGCTTGAGAACGGCGACCGGCTCGTTGAAGTGACCAGTGACGACGATGATGTCAGGGTGAGCGGAGGCGATCGCCTCCAGGGCACTGTGCACGTCGGTGGCGTTCGCCGGCACCTTGGTGCTCGACTGGTAGGCGGTCGGCGAGGGAACCACGGTCATGCCCTTCACCTGAGCCTCTTTGACGGCGCCACTGGCGCTGGACTGGCTGAAACCGTCATCGGCGGAGATGATGGCTACCGTCTTGGGCGCCGGGCTCATGGAGGCGAAGGCGTCGATGATGGCCGCTCCGTACTCGGGGGCCAGGGACAGGACTCCGAAGGTATGGGTGAATCCCTGCTGGAAGATGCTGGGGTCGGCGCCGTTGCTGTCGAGCATGACCTGCCCGTTGCGCTCGATCACGGGCGCAACCTTGGAGGTGCCGCCGGACCCGTAGGGGCTGAGGATGAACTTGTAGCCCTGGTCGTTGAACTGGTCGACGATGGTCGCCGAGTGGCTGGCATCACTCTGGTCGTCCTGGGTGACCAGGTTCAGGTGGTGGCTCTGGCCCCCGAACTTGATCCCGCCATGGTCGTTGATGACCTTCACGCAATACGCGTAGCCGTGATCGGTCAGCTGCCCCTCGACGCTCAGCGCACCGTCGAGGGACACGGGGGCGGCGAAGGTGATCGCCGCGCCGGCCGACGTGCCCGAGCTGGATCCAGGGCTCGATGAGCTTCCGCACGCGGTGGCGACCAGCGCCAGCACGCCGGCAGCACCGCAGATAGACAGCGTCCGATATCGCATGACCGCACTCCCTGTCCGTGATGGCAAAGGCCGATAGGATCTCCTGTATACACTGTAGCCCGGGCCTTGGCAATCCGCCAGCGAGCTTCGGGCGTCGGCCTGCCCTGCGCGGCGGCCACTTTCGCCCAGCCGGGCTGCGACCCTCAGGCCTCGCGGTCGAAAAGGATGTCGAGCGGGTCGGGACTGGAATCGGCGACGAGGGCCTCGGCGATGAGACGATCGCAGGTGGTGCGGATGCTCGTTTCCAGGAGGAGACGCAGACGCTCCGGGTCCCGGGAGGCCACCGCGTCGACCATCTGGTGGTGCTCGCTCTGCGCAGTTTGGACCGAGCTCAGCACGTGGGCGTAGATCCGCGAATAGGGCTCCACGAGGTTCAGCACCTGGATGATCAGGCGGACGTGGTGGCGTCGGCCCGAGAGCTCATGCAGGTGACGGTGGAAGGCGTAATTCTGGGTCGACCAGCTGTCGCGGTCCTCCCCGAAGCTCTGGATATCCATGCGCTCCACCATCGCCTGCAACTCCTCGACGTCGCGCGGTCTCGCCTGGCGGACGATGGCGGGGGCCAGCGGCGGCTCGAGGAGGAGGCGGATGTCGTAGAGCTCCTCGACCTCGGCGGGGCTCAGCTCGGTGACCACGGCGCCCACCCCGGGCCGCATGATGATCAGACCCTCGGCGGCCAGCGTCCGCAGGGCCTCGCGCAGCGGGATCCGGCTCACCCCGAACCGCTTGGCCAGATCGTCTTGGTTGAGCGCCTGCCCCGGGGGGAAGATCCGCTGGCGCAAGGCGCGCCGGAGCAGGCTGGCGATCTGGTCGGGATGCATTGTGGGGGCGCCCCTCCGCAGCGTAGACGGTGTATACGGATTGTAGAAGACCCCGGATGGAGGCGGCCGCCGCAGACGCGGCGATCTCACATCGGCGGCAGTGGACTCAGCCGTCTCGAACCCACCCGAGCCTCGGCGGGCCAGCGGTCGGGCAGACGCCCGAGGATCGCCGCGAGAGCGAGCGCCAGACCGGTGCACCCCAGGCAGCCGAGGGTCACCGGCAGCCATCCGCCCCAGCTCCAGGCGGCGCCAGCAGCCGGACCCGAAACGGTGGAGCCGATGTAGAAGACCGTGTAATAGAGGGAGGTGGCTTGGGACACGTCGACCCGCGCCCGCCGCGCGACCCATCCCGTCACGACGCTGTTCCCGGCGAAGAAGCCCGAGCTCACCAGCAGGAAGCCGGCGGCCAAGAGGGGCAGGCTCCCACTGGAAGCGAACAGCAGCCCGGCGACCGTGACGGCGATGGCCGCTGGAAGCACCCGCCGCCGGCCGAGGCGATCGACCAGCCGGCCGGCAATCGGGGAGGCAACGATCCCCACCGCGTACACCGTGAAGGCGAAGCCCACCAGCGTGGCGCTCAGGTGAAACGGCGCCCCCACGAGCCGGTACGGCAGGGTATTGGAGAAGCCGACGAAGCAGGCGATGGTGAGGCCGCCGATGGCATCGAGGAGCAGCATGCCCGGCTCCATGGCGTGGCGACGTAGCGAGGTGACGAGGCGCTGGAGGCCGGGGTTCTGGCGGCGCGTCCGCATGGCGGGGGGCAGGGTGACGACGAAGATGAGGGTCGCCACGAGGCTCAGTCCGGCGACGATGACGAGGCCGGCGCGCCATCCCGCGACGTCGCTCACGACGGCGGCGATGAGGCGGCCCAGCATGCCCCCCGCCGCCGTGCCGCCGATGTAGAGGCCGTTGGCGAAGCCGGCGCTCCCGGGAGCGACCTCGTCATGAATGAGGGCGATCGCGGAGACGGGGATGGCCGCCACCGCCACTCCCTCGAGGGCTCGGAGCGCCAGGAGAAGCGGGAAGCTGGGGCTGACCGCGACCAGCACACCGAGAAGCCCCGCCCCGGCCATGGAGCCGACCATCACCCGCCCCCGCCCGAACCTGTCGACCAGCGACGCCGCGACGATGGTCATCGCCGCCACCGCCGCGGTGGTCATGGAGATGACGAGGCTCGCCTCCGCGGGAGGCACCCCAAAGCCGGACCCCAACTGCGGCAGGAGCGGTTGCGGCGCGTAGAGCGGCGCGAAGGTGGCGAATCCGGCCGCTCCGAGAGCCACCGCCATCCGGGTGAAGCCGGCCTCACCGGGGCGTTGGCCTGCCCCCGACGGCGCCTCGGGGGGAGGCGCTGCGCCGGCCGTGGATGGGAGTGTGGTCGGGCCGCTCGGTGCGCTCACCAAGACCAGCCTAACCGCCTCTGTTCATGACGTCCAATCGCTGAATTTCCTGAATACGATTCCTATTTAGAATGTAATGGCCTAGCATTCGGAGCCAATGGACCTCGTCGAGCTCCGGTGGTTCATCGTCCTGGCCGAGCTCGAGCACGTCACGCGAGCCGCCGAGGTCGTCGGCATCACCCAGCCCGCCCTCAGCAAGGCCGTGGGACGGCTGGAGCGCGCGGTGGGGGTGCCGCTCTTTGACCGCCATGGCCGGTCGGTGCGGCTCAACCGCCACGGGCAGGTCTTCCGCGAGGGCGTTGCGCGCGCTCTCGCCGAGTTGGACGCCACCCACCGCCATCTCGCCGACCTCATCGGCGCGGAGAGCGGAAGCGTGCCCGTCGGCTTCCTTCCCACCCTCGGCACCTGGCTGCTCCCCGAACTGCTGCGGGGCTTCCGCGCCCACCATCCGAGGGTCCGATTCGAACTCCATCAGGACAGGGCGGATCAGCTCCTTCCCTTGCTTCGGGCAGGAAAAGTCGACCTGATCCTCACCTCGCAGCGCCCGCGGGACGCCGGCGTCGCTTGGCGCCGCCTCCTGGTGGAGGCGCTGCACCTCGTGGTGCCGGCCGGTCATCCGTTGACCCGGCGCCGGCACCGCTCGGTTCCGCTCGCCGCGGCAGCCTCCGAACCCTTCGTCATGTTTCGATCGGGTCTCGGTCTGCGCGAGCTGACCGACGAGCTGTGCCGGCAGGCAGGCTTCTCTCCGCGGGCCGCCTTCGAAGGCGAGGAGGTTGAGACGGTGCGCGGCCTGGTCGGTGCCGGCCTCGGCGTCGCCCTCCTCCCCGAGTTGCACACCCCTCCCGGAGCCGACGCCCCGGGCCGCGCCACAGCCCGGCGTCACAGGGAGGGAGGGAGCGCCGCCCCGGGGGCCCGCGACGAAGGGTCCGCCACCATCGACCTCCTCGTCTCCCTTCCCCGCTGCCGCCGCGACATCGGCCTCGCCTGGAACCTGGATCACTATCGATCGCCGGCGGTGGACGAGTTTCGCGACCACGTCCTGTCGGCGCACCGGCGCCGAGGGGGGCACCGCGGAGGCGCCGGCGCGGAACCCAACCCTCGGGAGATCAGGTATCACACCGAGATGTCGGGGAAGCCCGTGCATCAGGGCCTCGACGCCACGCCCCCTCCACCGCCAAGGAGTCCCGGATGAAAGCTGAGCGGCTCAACCAACCCGAGGTCCGCGACCGGCTGCTTGCCCGGCAGCGGGAGCTGCTCGCCGGCTTCGCGACCCGCCGCGTCGAGCTGCCCCTCCGCTACCTCCGCCAGCAGGCTCACCTCACGGCTCCGGCCTCTCATCCCGGCCTCGCCGAGAAGGCCCTCCGCGATGCCCACGAGGTGGCCAGACGGCTCCTGGCCCGGTATGGCATCGATGCCGCCGACGTCGCGCAAAGGCTCGAGGTCGGCGCTGAGACAGTCGAGGCCGTCCTCCGGGAGAGCGGCGCTCCGGTCGTCGTCCTGGACCTGGAGGACGGCGTGGCCCCGGGCGGCGAGGCACGCGCTCGAGCCAACGCCGTGACGCTCCTCCGTGACGTCGAGCGGGGCAACACCCTCTGCTTCCTGCGCTCGGCGGGCGTCCTGGATCAGCGCTGCAGCGACGATCTGCTGGAGGTGCTTCTCGGCGCCGGGGGGAGCCGGCCCGCCGGCGCCTGCCCGGTCGACGGCATCGTCCTCCCCAAGGTCCGCCATCCTGAAGAGCTGGAGTGGCTGGAGGAGCTCCTGCGAGGGGTGGAGCTCGCTCTCGGTCTCCCCAAGGCCACCATCCGCGTCAGCCTCCAGGTCGAGACGGCTTGGGCGCTGCTCAACCTCACTGAGCTCGCGGCGCGCGCCGGGGCCCGGCTGGCCGGCCTCATCCTCGGAACCGTCGACCTGAGCTCCGACCTGCTGCTCCCGGAGGTGCGGTATCGGCACCCCGCCTGCGAGTGGGCGCGGCTCATGCTGGTGACGGTGGGGAGCGCAGTGGGCGTCCCGGCCATTGATGGCATGACCATGGAGCTCCCCGTCCCGCCGCCCGGGGGCACGCCAGCGGAGAATCGGGAGCTGGTCCTGGCGCGGATGCGCACCAACTACGACGACTGCCAGCATTCGATCGAATCCGGAATGTCGGGACGCTGGACCGGACACCCGCTCCAGCTCGTGGCCACGGAGATCGCCTTTCGCGCCGCCTTTCCGCGCGAGACCCTCGACGCCCTCCTCCGTGAGCTGGAGATCTTCGCGGCGGCGAGTGAAGTGGGACGCGGCGCCATCGCCACCGAAGAAGGCAAGCTGATCGACGTGGCCACCGATCACCATGCCCGGCTGCTGCTGCGGCGAGCCGCCGCCTGGGGTCAGCTCGACGCCGAGCGGGGCGCTGCCCTGGGGCTCACGGATCCGCCTGCCGGCGATGGGCCAGACGGACGCCGATGACCGCCGAGAATGCCTCCGGGCCCGCGCCAGGCGCGCCTCTCGCCGGAATCCGGGTGCTGGAGTTTGGCCACTACATCGCCGCCCCTTTCGCCGGGGTCATCCTGGCCGACCTGGGGGCCGACGTCGTCAAGGTCGAAGACCCGGAGCGACCCGATGACGCCCGCCACACCGGTCCCCACTTCATCGACTCTCAGTCGCTCTACTACCTCTCCCTCAACTGGGGCAAGCGGTCGCTGGCGGTGCGCTTGGGGTCGCCGGAGGGCCGCCAGGTGGTCCTCGATCTGGTCAGGGTCGCAGACGCGGTGATCGACAACTTCCGCCCCGGAGTGCTGGCCAAGCTCGGCTTCCATCACGAGGCCCTGGCGTCGGTCAATCCCCAGCTCGTCAGCTGCTCTCTCACCGGTTTCGGTGAGACGGGCGCCTACTCGACCCGAGCCGGCTACGACTACACCATCCAGGCCATGGCCGGTGTGATGAGCCTGACCGGGGAGCCAGGCGGCCCTCCGGGAAAGGCGGGTGTCTCGTACGTCGACCACGGCGGAGGGCTGGCCGCGAGCCTCGCGGTGTGCGCGGCCCTCTTGGAGCGGGAGCGCACCGGCAGAGGGCGGCACATCGACCTCGGGCTCATGGACACCCAGGTGTCGATCCTCAGCTATCTCGCCGCCTGGATGCTCAACGCCGGCGCCGCCCTCGGGCGCACCGCCCACGCCTCCCACCACTCGATGATCCCGGCGCAGAACTTCGCGACCCGGGACGGTTGGATCTCGGTGTTTGTGGGTAATGAGCAGAACTGGAGGCGGATGGTGGACGCCATCGGTGACCAGCGCCTTGGCGACCCCGCTTATCAGTCCAACGCCGGCCGCTTGGAGAGGCGCGCGGAGCTGCTCGCCGTGATCGAGGAGCTGATCCGCTCGCGGACCACCCAGGAGTGGGTTTCCCTGCTCACCCGTCACGGAGTGCCGTGCGCTCCGGTCAACGACCTGAGCGAGGCGCTGACCAGCCCGCCCGTCCGGGATCGAGGCCTCGTGCGCACGGCTCGCAACGACCACTACGGCGAGTATCTGCACACCGCCGGCCCCATCCCCGCCCTGGGGTCGGGCGGAGACCGCGGCGCCCCCGTGATCGGGGAGCACAGCCAGGCGATCCTCGCCGAGATCGGCTATTCGCGGGAACGGATTGCGGCCCTGCTGGAGCGCGGCACCGTGGTGGCCGCTGAGCCCGTGGCACGGTGATGGGCTCGGGCCGCTTCTTCGAGGACTTCGAGGTGGGGGCGGTGTACAAGCATCCCCTGGGACGCACCATCATCACCGCCGACAACATCTGGTTTACCCTCCTCACCCAGAACACCGCTCCGGTGCACTTCGACCATCACTATGCGGAGCAGACGGAGTTCGGTCGACCGCTGGTCAACTCCGCCCTCACCCTGGCCCTGGTCACCGGGCAGAGCGTCGTCGACATCTCGCAGCACGTCTTTGCCAACCTCGGCTGGGACGAGGTGCGGCTGCCCCATCCCGTCTTCGAGGGGGACACCGTCTACTCAGAGAGCGAGGTCCTCGAGACGCGACCGTCGGCATCGCGGCCTGAGGTTGGCATCGTCCGGGTGCGCACCACCGGCTTCAACCAGGACGGCACGGTGGTCATCACCTTCCGGCGCACGGTCATGGTCTATCGCCGCGGCCACGGCCCGCGGATCGCGGAGCGCCCCTCTCCGACCGGGCCAGCCCCGGATCCTGGCTCCACCTGAGGCTTTCGGCGCGTGACCCTGCTCGCCGGGATGCGCATCGTGGAGCTGTCGGCGTTCGTCGCCGTCCCCCTGGGCGGTGCCACCCTCGCCGCCATGGGCGCGGACGTGATCAGGGTGGATCCGCTCGGGGGCGGGATCGACAGGGCTCGTCTGCCGCGCTTCCGAGGCAGGAGCCTGTACTGGGCGGGGCTGAACCAGGGCAAGCGCTCGGTGGCCCTCGACCTCGGGTCTCCGGCCGGTCAGGCGCTCGCCGGCCGCATCATCGCCTCCGGCGGGGAGGCGGGCGGGATCGTCATCACCAACCTACCGGCCCGGGGCTGGTCGTCGTACGGACGGCTGCGCGCCATCCGGCCCGACCTCATCATGGTCCTCCTGCAGGGCAACCCCGATGGTTCTCAGGCCGTCGACTACACAGTGAACGCGCGCCTCGGGTTTCCCTTCGTGACCGGACCGGAAGATCATCCTGGTCCCGTGAACCATCTTCTCCCCGCCTGGGATGCGCAGGCCGGCTACCTTGTGGCCGTTGCCGTTCTCGCCGCCGAACGTCACCGGCGCTCGAGCGGTGCGGGACAGCTCGTCACCCTCAGCCTGATGGATGTCGGCCTGAGCCTCACCGCGCGCCTCGGCATGCTGGCGGAGGCGGAGCTTCTCGAGGAGCCGCGGCGGCGGTCGGGAAACTTCGTCTACGGGACGTTTGGCAGGGACTTCACCACCCGCGACGGCCGGCCCCTCATGGTCGTGGCCCTCACCCCCCGGCAGTGGAGAGCGGTCCTGGATGCGACCGCGCTGCACGCCGAGATGGAGGCTCTCGCCAGGTCGCGTGGCGCGGACCTGAGCGATGAGGCAGCGCGTTGGGACGCTCGCCGGCCGATCGCGACGCTGCTCGAGCGCTGGGTCGCGGCCCGCACCCTGGTCGAGGTGGCCTCGGTCTTCGACCGGAATGGCGTGGTGTGGTCTCCCTACCAGACCTTCAAAGAGCTGGTGGCCGGCGATCCCTTCGCCGCGGCGACGGGAGGCCGGCTCGCCCGCGTCCATGACAACGGTGTCGGCGAGTACCTCCTGCCGCGGTCGCCGCTGCGCTTCGCGGCCGCCGTCGATCCGGTGATGCTGCCGCCGCCACGGCTCGGGCAGGACACCGAGGACGTGCTGCGCAGCGCCGCCGGTGTCGGCGACGAGGAGATGGCAGAGCTGCGCCGGGCCGGGATCGTCGCCGAGGCTCCTCAGCCCGATCGCTGACGGCGCAGGAGCCCCCGGGCGATGATCATCCGCTGAATCTCGTTCGTGCCCTCGCCGATCACGAGAAGAGGGGCGTCGCGGTACAGGCGCTCGATCTCGAACTCGCGGCTGTAGCCGTAGCCGCCGTGAACCCGCATGGACTCCGTGACCACCTCCATGCAGACCTCCGTGGCGAAAAGCTTCGCCATCCCGCATTCCACGTCGGCACGTTGCCCAGCGTCCTTTCTCCGTGCGGCGTCGAGGGTCAGGAGCCGCGCGGCCGCGATCTTCGTCGCCATGTCGGCAAGCTTGAATTGAATCGCCTGATGCTCGACGATCGGCTTGCCAAAGGCCTGCCGCTTCTGCGCGTAGTCGAGGGCCAGCTCGAAAGCGCGTTGCGCGACGCCGACACCGCGAGCGGCGACGTTGATCCTGCCGACCTCGATGGCGGCCATCATCTGCTGGAAGCCCTGACCCTCGACGCCTCCGAGCAGGTTCACGGCGGGCTGGCGATGGGCCTCGAAGATCAACTCGGTGGTCTCAACCCCGCGATAGCCGAGCTTGTCAATATGGCGGCTGGAGCGGAACCCTGGAGCTCCCTTCTCGGCGAGGATGCACGACATCCCCCGATGGGGCGGATCAGCGTCGGCATCCGTCTTCACGAGGGTTGCCACCAGCTGTGCCCGCTCACCGTTGGTGGTCCACATCTTGGTGCCGTTGATCACGTATTCGTCGCCTTCACGTCGGGCGCGCGTGGTGATGGCCTGGACGTCGGATCCGCAGCCCGGCTCGGACATGGAGAAGGCGCAGCGGATCTCACCGGTCGCCATTCTCGGGAGGAAGCGGAGCTTCTGCTCCTCGGTGCCGAACTGAGCGATGAGATAGGCGACGATGAAGTGGGTGTTGATGATGCCGGTCACGGACATCCAGCCGCGCGCGATCTCCTCGCAGCAGCGTGCATAGGTCTCGTAGTCCAGGCCCGCGCCCCCGTACTCCTCGGAAATCACCAGACCGAAGAGGCCGAGCGCCTTCATCTTCTCGACGATGGTCTCGGGATAGGTGTCCTCGTGCTCCAGCTGGGAGGCGACGGGGATGATCTCCCGCTCCACGAACTGGTGAACGGCGGCCACCAGCATTTCCCGCTCTCCGCTCACGGCCGTCACCACGGCGAGGAGTGTACCCCTGGAGCTGGAGATGGGCCACCGCCCCCAGGGGGGTCAGACGCGCTCCTCAGCGAGCTGCCTGACGAGTTGCGCAGCGCCCTTCCCCAGACCACTGCTTGTTTTCTGAGATCCTCGGCCTACGTCAGGGTGTTGGGCGAGTCAACCGCTTCTGAACCTGCGACAGGAACGTGGCTCTTCAGCAGAGTCAGTCAGGGCTTTCATCTGAACAGGCGCCCGTCCCTAGCCGGGGGCAGCCTAACCCGCCGGGGCCACGGTCACGCGTTCCCCCGTCGAGATGATGCGGACGAGCGAGTCCGGAGCCAGGCGAGGGATAGGCGCGTGGCGATCTCGGTGGTGGAGAGGCCGCTCTCCGCGAAGCTCAGACGATGCGGTTTCTCACCCTGCTGGCTGCGCTCCCCATCGAGGTCGATGTCGCAGACATGACGGCGGGAACAGCTTCACTCGTTCCGATCGCTCGTGACCACGGCCTGTCGGCCTATGACGCCGCCTACCCCGATGTCGCGGCGAGACGCGGCCTCCCCATCGTCACCCTCGATGAGCGGCTCCGCGCGGCTGCCCATCGTGCCGGGGTCGCGGTCCGGGAATGACCGTGACGAAGGAGAGGTGCCAAGCCACCGACTGTCGGGCGGGAGCTGATGTGCCCAGGGGGCCTACTCCGAGAGGACCGGTGAGGATGTTTTTGGACATTCAGCCCAAGATCGATAGACTTGCCGCCTCCCGAGGGGCCGATGCCTTTTAGACAAATAGTCCGTACGATTCGGAGACATGCATGAAGACGGCCGGGCAGCTGTCCGGGTGGCCATCACCGGGATGGGCATGGTCACCCCGATCGGGACCGGGATCGACGCGGTCTGGGACAGCCTGACCCAGGGGCGGTCCGGGATCGGGCTCGTCACCCAGTTCGACGTCTCTGAGTACCCGACCAAGATCGCGGCCGAGGTCCGCGACTTCGACGCCGAGCTTTACATGGACCGCAAGACCGCCCGCCACGTGGCCCGCTACTGCCGCCTGGGCCTGGCGGCGGCCCGGATGGCGGTGGAGGACTCCGGGCTCAAGCCGGCGGAGATGGACCCCGACGCGGTGGGTGTGGTGGTCAGCTCCGGGGCCGGGGGAATGGAGGAGATTGAGCGCGGTCACGCGGTGCTGTTGAACCGGGGGATCACCCGGATCAGCCCCTTCATGGTGCCGATGATGATCACCGACATGGCCTCGGGCCTGATCGCGATCGAACTCCGCGCCGGTGGCCCCAACTACGCAGTGGTGAGCGCCTGCGCCTCCGGGAGCCACGCCCTGGGCGACGCCGCCGAGGTGATCAAGCGGGGGGACGCGGTGGCGATGATCGCGGGCGGCGCCGAGGCTGCCATCACCCCCTTGGCGATGGGAGCCTTCTGTCAGCTAGGGGCGATGAGCCGGCGCAACCACGATCCGCTCGGCTCCTCCCGCCCGTTCGACTTGGATCGGGACGGCTTCGTCCTGGGCGAGGGCGCCGTGATCATGGTTCTGGAGGAGATGACCCACGCCCGGGCTCGGGGGGCGCGGATCTGGGCCGAGTTCCTGAGCTGCGGCTCCAGCGCCGATATGTACCACTTCACCGCTCCCGACCCCCAGGGGCAGGGTGCTGCCCGGGCCATGCGCAACGCCATGCGCAAGGCGGAGCTCCAGCCGGAGGACGTCGACTACGTCAACGCCCACGGCACCGCCACCTCCCTGGGGGACGTGGCGGAGACCCTCGCCATCAAGCAGGCTCTGGGTGAGCGGGCCGAGGAGGTGGCGGTGAGCTCCACCAAGTCCATGACCGGGCACCTCATGGCAGCGGCCGGGGCCATGGAGGCGGCCGCCTGCGTGCTCGCCATCGCCCACGATACCCTCCCCCCCACCATCAACCTGGAGCGACCCGATCCCCAGTGCGACCTCGACTATGTTCCCAACCAGGCGCGCCCGGCACGGATCGACGTCGCCCTCTCGAACTCGTTCGGCTTCGGCGGCCACAACGCCTGCGTGGCCCTGGGCCGGGTGGCGCCGTAACCCAGCAGCAGGAGACCAGACCGTGAGCCAACCCGTAGAGACCAGCGACGCTGGTGCCACCCTCGACTTCGCCGATCTGCAGAGGCTGGCCGCGGAGATCCTGGGGGTGGACCCCGAGAAGATCCAGATGGATGTCAGCTTCGCTCGCGACTTGGCCGCCGATTCCCTGGACCTGGTCGAGCTGATCATGGCGGTCGAGGATCATTACCACGTGCCCCTGCCCGAGCAGGAGCTGGAGCGAATGAAGAAGGTGGGGGACCTCTGGACCTATCTGGGGAGCCACGCCGAGTCTCTCGCCCGGCCCGGGTGATCTAAGCCGTGGCGCTGATGCCGGCGGTGGAACTGGCCGGTCCAGTGGCTCTGCTGTTCCCCGGTCAGGGGGTTCAGCGCGCGGGCATGGGCCAGCAGTTGGCGGCGATCTCCAGCGCCGCCAACCGGGCCATCAGCCGCGCCGAGGAGATCCTGGAAATGCCGGTTCGGCGGCTTTGCTTCGATGGGCCGGTCCAGGAGCTGATGCGGACCGACAACCTCCAGCCCTGCCTGATGGCGGTCTCGTGGGCCGCCTTCGAGGCGTTCAGGGAGCGCTTCGGCCTCGAGAGGGTGGCGGTGGTGGCCGGTCACAGCATGGGCGAGATCAGCGCTTGCGCCGCGGCCCAGGCGGTCTCCTGGGAGGAAGCCCTGCTGCTGGTGCGAGCGCGGGGCCGGTTGATGGCCGACGCGGCCGTCTCCAAGCCGGGCCGGATGCTGGCCATCGTGGGGCTGGCGGAGCCGGAGGTCGAGACGATTCGCCAGCGCGCTGCCCAGGCGGGCGGGATCTGGCTCGCCAACCTGAACGCCCCCGATCAGTTCATCCTGAGTGGCGAGACCGAGGCCGTCCGGGCGGCGGAGCGTCACGCCAACCAGGCCGGGGCCCGCCGGGTGGTGATGCTGGAGATCCCGCTGGCGGCCCACTCACCCCAGATGGCCCAGGCGGCGGCCAAGCTCAGCGAGCTGGTCCGGGCCCTGCCCCTCAATCCCCCCAGCATCCCGGTGGTGGCCAATGGCACCGGGAACCTGCTGCACACCGTGCGCTCGCTGCGGGCCGAGCTCAGCGGCCACCTGTTACGACCGGTGCACTGGGCCAGGACCATGACCGCCATGGAGCGCCTGCACGTAGGCACAGTGGTGGAGCTGGGACCGGGAAGGGTGCTGGCCAGTCTGGCCGCTAAGCACATGTCCGGGGTCTCCACCTGGAACGCCGACGAGCTCCTCGTCGAGGCCGAATAGAGTGGACCTCGACCTCTCCGGTCGCTCCGCCTTGGTCACCGGGGGCGGCAAGGGGATCGGCCAGGCCATCTCCCGGGAGCTGGCCCGAATGGGCGCCAGGGTGGTGGTCAACTACCGATCCGACCGGCTGGCGGCCGAGGCCACCGCCGGCGAGCTCAAGGGGGCCCGGGCCTTCCAGGCCGATGTGGCGGACCCGGCCCAGGTGGCGTCCTTGGTGGCGGAGGCTGGCCCCTTCGAGGTGGTGGTGAACAACGCCGGCATGCTGCGGGACCGGCTGCTGCTGCGCATGAGCGCCGAGGACTGGGATCAGGTGCTGCGCACCGACCTCTCGGCCGCCTTCCACGTGACCAAGGCGGTGGTGCCGCACATGATGAAGGCCCGCTGGGGCCGGATCGTCAACATCAGCTCGATCGTGGGCCTCGGCGGCAACCCGGGCCAGGCCAACTACGCGGCCGCCAAGGCCGGCCTGGTCGGGCTCAGCAAGTCGGTGGCCAAGGAGCTGGGCTCGCGCAACATCACCTGCAACGTGATCGCCCCGGGCTACGTCCACACCGAGCTCACCGCTTCTGCGCTCAGCGAGGAACAGCTGGCGGAGCTGGTCAGGCTGACGCCTCTCCGGCGCCGGGGCGAGGCCGAGGAGATCGCCGCCGCGGCTGCCTTCCTATGCAGCCCGGCCGCCTCCTTCATCACCGGCCAGGTGCTGGTCGTGGACGGCGGTCTGGCCGCCTGAGCTCAGAGGGGACGCTCCTTGCCTCGATGCTTCCAGGGTGCAGTCAAGCCGCCGTCACCAGTTCATCGCCGGGACCCAGCACTGGGTAGATCTGGCTGGTGATGGACCGCTCAACCCTGAGACCGACTGTTGACAACCCCCTCTCCGCCATCGTCTCCTTTCCCCGGCTGCCGGCACTGGCTCTGACAGCATCTGGTGCCGCCGGGCTCCCCGAGACAGCCATCGATGCGCGCGTCCGACCCGACGCTCCGTGGAAGAGCACCCGTCCCGGTACCCAAACCCCAGGGAGCGCAGTCGCCACCACTGCGGCGGATCCTGCAGGATCAGGGCACTGAGAACGTGAACGTCCAGGGCCCCGAGATCCTCGCCTGGTCGGGAGACCCGATGGACCGGCTCGGTGCTCCAGTTTCAACCTCCTGAAGCTCATCGACCGTCAGGGTCGAGCTGCCGTGCCGGCCACCGAAGTCGCCGGACCAGGCCGTCACGTGCTCCCCCTGGCTGCTCACGAAGTGGTCTCCGAGGGTCGGCATGCCCGCACCCCGCCAGCGGGCGCGGCCGCCCCTCGGCGCCGCAACGTTCACCCCAGCCGCTCGCGGAACCAGTCCAGGATCAGCTCCGCACGCATCACCCGATGGCGGGGCGAGCCGGCACGGGACAGCTCGTGGCTCTCCCCGGGGAAGCGCACCATAACCGGGTCGCGGCCGAGCATCCGCAGGGCTACGAAGAGCTCCTCGGCCTGGTTGATCGGACAGCGCAGGTCCTGTTCCGAGTGCACGATCAGCACCGGTGTGGTCATCTGCTCGACGAAGGCCACTGGCGACTGTCGGAGGTAGATCTCGGGCGCCTCGATGTGGTCTTTGCCCACGTAGGTGCGGAACTCGGTCGCGATATCCGAGCTTTGCTCGAGGCTCAGCAGGTTGTTGCAGGCCCGCTCCGAGCAGGCGGCCTGAAACCGGGTGCTGTGCCCGATGATCCAGGACGTGAGGTACCCCCCGTATGAGCCGCCCATCACGCCGAGGCGCTCGGGATCGATCCAGGCGAACCGTCGCTCGGCGTCGGCGATGCACGCCATCACATCGTCGAGATCGACGCCACCCCAGCCCGAGCCCGGGTCTGGTTCCGCCTCGGGCCAGCGGATCGCCCGCGCCGAGGCCTCGCTGTAGCCGGAGCTTCCCCGGGGATTGCAACAAACGACGCCGAAGCCGCCGCCGGCCTGCATCTGGAACTCGTCGAAGAACTTGTTCCCGTATTGCGTGTAGGGGCCCCCGTGGATGTTGAGGAGCGTCGGGTAGCGGCGACCGGGCACCGCACCCACCGGCGGGTAGGCCCAGCAGTCGATTGCTGACCCGTCGGCTGACGTGGCAACGAAGCGCTCCGGGGAGCTCAGCTCGATGTCGGCGGTCAGGGCGGCCGTGAAGTCGGTGAGGCGATGGCCTGGAGTCCCGACGAACACCTCGGCGAGTGCCGCGGGAGAGCTGGCCACGAACGCCAGCGCGCCGCCGGCCGCGTCCCAGGACGAGATGGTCTGCTCGCCCCCCACCAACAGCTCGGGCTTGGAGCTTCCGTCGGACGCCGCGGCGTAGAGGTGGACGTTGCCGGCGTCCTCGACGGCGAAAAGCACCCTCGCGCCGCCGTCATCGGCCCACATCGGAGGGCGGGTGGCGCCGTAGGGAGCGCAGTTGCGGTCCAAGACGCCGGTCAGCTCCGCGAGCTCGCCGGTCGCGACGTCGAGCACCGCGACCTGGGTGTGGCGGGGCTCGTCGAGCGGCGTCGCGGAGCGGAGGCAGGCGAGCCTCCGCCCGTCGGGCGACCAGGCGGGGTGGCCGAAGCGGGACGTGGTGTCGGTCAGGCGCGCCGGCTCTGACCGGCCCTCCGCGTCGGCCAGCCACAGGTCGTTCGCGAAGTCGAGGTCCCACCGCTCGTGGCGCGCCGACACGAACGCCAGCTGCCGGCTGTCGGGTGACCAGCTCAGGTCCGACGCCTGAAACCAACCGGTGGTGATCCGCCGCGGGGGCCGGGATCCGTCAGCCGTCACGACGAAGACACGGGTGGGTCGGTCCACGGTCCAGCCGACGGTGTCGAGGCGGTAGAAGAGATGGTCCACGCGCCTCGGGGGCATCTCACGTTCCGGGGTAGGACGGTCCACCGGACCGTAGCGCGTCGCGTCGCGATCACGGGCCACGAACGCCAGGCGGGACCCATCGGGTGACCATTCCAGCTCCGACACCTCGTCGTTCATCGTGGTCACCCGCACGCGCTGCCCGCCGACGGTCACGGGCACGACCACGATCTCCGAGCGGGTCTCCTGGGCGCCGCTCGCGCCCTCGCGGCGGTCTCGCCGGGTCACGAACGCCAACCGGCGGCCGTCGGGAGACCAGCGAGGGAGGACATCGCGGCCGTCCCCGGCGGTGAATGGGTATGGTGTGGAGGACGCGTCCGCGGGGGCGAGCCAGACACGGCTGCGGTAGTCGTTGCCGTCCAGGTCGACGGCGGTGACAGTGAACGCGACCGTGGTGCCGTCGGGCGAGAGCCGGACCTCACCGGCGTGGGTCAGCAGGCCGATGTCGGACGGGGTCATGCCGGCCATATACGTCCCAGCCTAGCCAACATGGAAGGACACGCGCAATCTCACGGCGATTTTGGCCTCGATGTCTGGGGCGTGCCAGAAGGCGACGGGAGGGGTCATGGCCTGAGGTCCGCGTTGGGCACCAGCCCGATCTGCGGGCCCTCGGCCGCGTAAGGTGCAGGTACAGTACGTTTATCAGGGGGTGGGCGAGGATCTCATCGTCATCGCCGGTGAGATGGAACTGGAAGTCAGGCCACTCCACGGTCAGCCGTGGCCACTACTGGTTCAGGACGTCGCCATGGTTGTTGTATTCGGGCAACGTGTCCCGGGTCGCCTCCCAGGCGGGCTCGACCAACTCAGGCCGCTCGGCTGCGGTCGCGATCTTCATGCCGCTCCGATCATCGCTTCCGGAGCATAACGGCTCGCTGCCGCCTTGTGCCCGCGCACCAGGCCTCTGGGCACCTCCTATATACGAAGAACATCCCGATTGGGAGCGGAATCGATGAAGAACGGTGGATCATGTCGGCAAGCTTGGTCATCGCAATCTTGGCGTGGGCGTCACGAAAGGTTCGAAAATTCCGCGGCGGTTCTCGCTGGGATACCCGACGCTTGCCTTCTGGCGATACGGGTGCGCTGGTGCCGATGGATGGCATAGTGCCGTTTCCTCGTGATCGAGATGGCCGATCAGCCACACAAGATCCATCCCGGAGCTGCGCGGATCCGGAGCGACGGGCGAACCGTCGCCAGGAGAACGAGAACGCCAATTTCCTCACGCTGTGTCCCCCTGCGCCGTAATCCGTGGCGAGCTGGCATCGCGCAAAAGGCGGGGGCGGTCAAGGTCGTGCTCAGTCGCCGAAGTGCACGCGGCGCGGGCGCTGCGGGCGTTACGGTTGAACATCGTGTTGCTTAGACCGCGACGGAAGCTTTCATTTGGGTACCAATGGTGGCGATGCGCGGGGAAGAGGCTGACTTCTCGTGAGGGTTGCTCCCCCTTTCCCCGCTTCACGATCCCCTTACAGCAGAAGTGGTTTCCAGAGAACTGACCCTGCTCTGACCCTCTTCCGCCAGCGAGCACTCATCGGCGAGGAAGCTCATGGGATCGGATCCGGGTACCAGCTCGCGAAGTCCCGGCGCGGGCCACCTTCGTCGAGGAGCGGGGAGCTGTCAAACCAGGCGAGCTCCTCCCCGACCCAGTACCCCGGCTGGCACTCAGCGGCGGACCGGCAGGCGATCCCCACGAAGTCCCGCGAACGGTAGGCGCGCAACCCGATAGGCTGGCACCGGTCGTGGCCGACACCGAACGGATACCGAGCGGGAAGGCGAAGAGCGCGGATGCCTTCGGAGCTCACCACATCCAGATCGGTGCTCGGTGGGACATTGACCTGCAGGAGATGAGGGCGGCGCTCGGGTTGGAGATCGAACAGGCCGATGGCCCGGCCGGCGTGCTGAGCGCGGGCGATAGCGGCTGCGACCGCAGTGTCCCGGGCAAGGTACAAGATTCCGAAGCCCCCCGGTGCGTTCCAGCGGCCACCGTGGAGCTTGGTCGGTGTCGTGTCCAAGGGGTCCGCCCACTCCGGCTTGAAGACTCGGTAGTAGGCACCAGAGCGCGCAAGCCGCTTCACGATACCTGGCTGTAACTGAAGAGGCGGCGGAGATAGGCGTAGACAGGATCTGGCCCCTCGCTGGCGAGTACCTCCAGGACGCTTCGCCCTCCCAGCCAGGCGTCGGCGGTCCGCACGATCTCAGGGATCCGCGACGGGATGACCTCTCGGGTGAAGACCCGGACGAGGGCCAGGAGCCGCTCAGCCGTTGCCCGCCGCGTCAGTGGTATGCCGGTCTCACGCCACGCGGCCACCGACGGCCTCCTGACCCGGAAGAGGTCGGCAAGCTCGCTCTCACTCAGGCCAAAGCCCTCCCGGATCTCGTCGAGCAGCTCGATCGCTTCGCGATCCATGACCTTGGCCATCTCACCGGACCTTAGCATGGTATGTAGCAACCTTCAAGTCAGCTACGTTCCCCGCCGACCCTCTTGAACCCTCTTTCGCGGGCTGGTGCCGATGACGGCCAAGGATCAGCCGGCTTCAGGACCGCGCCGCCTGAACTCAGGCCAGGGGGTGAACGACGCGGACGACGTGTTCTGAGGATCAAACGTCGCCCACTCCCGTCGCGCTTGTAAGGGTCGCATGACGCGGGGAACCCCTTATCCCACAAGGCAAAACTGCCGGGAAAGGGAATCGAAACCGTACGGATCTCGTTCCCAAACCTCGTCTGAATTGACAAGAGCGGCCAGGTCCGGCCAGTCGAAGTGGACTCAAAGTGGACTGGCCTGGCCAGCTTCTTCCCTCCTCGACCGCGCCCGGGTCCGACCGGCTCGCGGCCCAAGCGAGGGCGTCGCCACTGTAGTCCGCTACACTACCCGCGACTACATGCCTCGCACCTCCACCCCCAAGCCCTTCTCCATCCGGATGAGCCCGCGGACCCTTGCCCGCCTCGAGGCCGACGCCCACCGCCGCGGCGAACCCAAAGCTCGGGCCGCCGAGCGGCTCATCGACGAGGGCCTGCGCATGGCGGACCACCCCGGCGTCGTGTTCCGGGATGGCCCGGCCGGCCGCCGGGCGGCATTGGCCGGGGGCCCCGACGTGTGGGAGGTCGTCGAGACCCTCAAGGGGAGCGAGATGTCCGGCGAGGCGGCGATCGAAGCCACCGCCCAATGGGGCGGGCTCACACCCGCCCAGGTCAGGCTGGCCGTCCGTTACTACGGTGATTTTCGCGAGGAGATCGACGAGCGGATCGACGCCAACCGGCGTGAGGCGGAACGCCTGCGGGAGACCTGGGAGCGAGCGCGGGAAGCGCTCGGGTGAGGCTTCTCGTCGACGAGATGTACCCGCCGGCGGTCGCCGACCAGCTCCGGCGACGCGGACATGACGTCAGCGCCGTGACGGAACGCTCCGAGCTGCGCGCGTTCGATGACCGGCAGGTCTTCTCCGTGGCTCAGCAGGAGCGTCGTGCGGTCGTGACGGAGAACGTCGTCGACTTCGTCCCCCTCGCCGACGCCATCGACCAGCGAGGGGGCCGCCATCATGGTCTTGTCCTGGTCAGTCCCGCCAACTATCCGCGGGGAAGACAGCACACTCTGGGGCAGCTGGTGCGAGCGCTCGACTCCCTGCTTCGCGAACATCCCGAGGAGGAGCCGACCGGCTTCCGACACTGGCTCTGACAGCATCCGATGCTGCCGGGGCTGCCAGACACAGGCGTCACTGCCCGCGTCCGACCCGACGCCCGTGGACGAGAACCCGTCCGGGTGCCCAGCCCCCAGGGAGCGCAGTCGCCCCTACTCTTGGCCGGAGTCGGCAGGATCAGGGCACTGAGAACGTGAACGTCCAGGGCCCCGCGATCCTCGCCTGCCCGGGAGACCCGGCGGACGAGCTCGGTGCTCCAGTCTGAACCCCCTGAAGCTCATCGACCGTCAGGGTCCATCTGCCGTGCCGGCCACCGAAGTCGCCGGACCAGGCCGTCACGTGCTCCCCCTGGCTGTTCACGAAGTAGTCTCCGAGGGTCACGTCAATATTGGAAGGCCTCACGTCACGAATCAGATCGTTAGGTTTACCGTAAGGAACTGATGCATGCCCCCGGGCCAGACGCAGCTCGCGACGGCGCCTGACCGGCGGCGACGCAGGACGGCAGACCAACGCGCGCCAGGGCCGGCTCGGCTCCGAAAAGGACAATCAGCGGCCGGGAAGGCGCCCACCCATGACGACCACGTCAGACCTCGTGGGGTGACGCGCAGCCGGCGAGGTGCACCCCGAAGTGGACGCGGAAAACCGAAATCCCTTGCGCGCCACAATGGGTTTTCTGGTGCCGGGAAAGGGAATCGAACTTACGTCTCTTCGATTTGCCCTTGCTGCATAAGGGATTTCTGTTCGCCTGACCCTATTCTGACCCTACTTCGCCGGTTGCCGCGGTCGCCGGGTCGGGCAAGCGCTCGGGAAAGAGGCGGTAGCCGAGGGTGCCGGCGGCGCGCCGGAGCTCGCCGTCCCAGCAGGCGAGGCGGTCGACACGCGCGGGCGACCCCACTCGTCGCAGCGCCCCGAGGTGGACGGCGTCGTAGCCGCGTAGGGCATGTATCTCGGCGAGTTCGCCAGCCTGCCTCGCGGTCGCCTGGTCGACCATCACCGGCGAGGTGGCCGCCCACACCCGCTCAAGCTGGCGCTTGGCGCGTGTGAATGCGACCCCGGGCAGGCGGCCGGCCCGATGAGCGGCTCCGATCGCCGCCCGCAGTTCGACGTAGCCAATGTGGGCACAGGCCAGCACGTCGAGATCGCCGGGCAGGCTCGCCATCTCGGCCGACCCGTCCTCGGCGATCACCAGCTTCACCAGCGCGCTGGTGTCGGCGTAGACGATCAGCGCCGCTGCTCCGCCACGTAGTTGGCGGCGGTCTTCTCACCCGGGGTCAGGGCCACGGGCTCCAGACGATCAAGCAGGGGCGCACGGTACTCGATCCCGCCGCTACGCACCAGAGCGGCGATCACCGCCGGCACCCCGGTAGGCTCGTAGGGGACGATCCGGGCCACCGGCCGTCCGCGATCGGTGACCACAACCTCTTCTCCCCGGCTCGCACGCTTGATGGCCCGGCTCAGTTCTCCTTCTTTCAGTGCCCGCACACCTAACTCCATAGTGGCTCCATTATGCCTCTCATGGGGCCACAACCCTCGGCGGCCAGCGGAACTGGGCTTGACAACGGCTAAGGCCATTAGCTACACTCGTCCACGAAAGCTAACGACATTAGCCAGCCGGTCCAAAGGCTGGCCGGAGGAACCCACATGGCACCCCTCGCCACCCGTCCCGTTCAGGACTTTCTCCAGCGCCCTGGAGGCCGCATCGCCTACGACGTCGCCGGCGAGGGTCAGCTCGTGGTCTGCATCCCGGGTATGGGCGATCTCCGCTCCGTCTACCGCAGCCTCGCTCCTGCACTGGTCGATGCCGGCTATCGCGTGACGACCATGGATCTGCGGGGCCACGGCCAGAGCGACACCACCTTCGACGCATACGACGATGTCGCGGCCGGCATCGATGCGCTCGCCCTGGTCCAGCACCTCGGCGGAGGGCCGGCCATCCTGATCGGCAACTCCATGGGTGCCGGCGCCGTCGCGTGGGCTGCAGCCGAAGCCCCGGATCAGGTCGCTGCCCTGGTGCTCATCGGCCCGTCCGTCCGGAATGTCCCGGTGGGCGCCGCTGCCACGATGGCGTTCCGGCTCGGGCTTCTCCAACCCTGGGGCCCGATGGTCTGGCACGTGTACTACTCCAAGCTCTACCCGGGGCGCAAGCCGGCAGACCTCGACGCCCACCGCGGCGAGATCCGACGAAGCCTCGCCCGTCCCGGCGCCTGGCGGGCTTTCGTCGCCACCACCCGGACCAGCCACGCTCCGGTCGAAGCGCGGCTCAGCGAGGTGAGGGTTCCCGTGTTGGTGGTCATGGGGGAGCGCGATCCCGACTTCCCGGATCCGAAGCAGGAGGCGCAACTCCTCGCCGAGCGGCTTCAGGCGGAGGTGCTGATGGTTCCGGACGCGGGTCACTACCCGCAGGCTCAGGCCCCCGAGACCGTGTCACCAGCGATCGTCGACTTCCTCCGACGAGTGTCCCCCCATGCCTAGAGCTGGGCTCACCGGGGAGACGGTGCTCGCCGAGGCGGCGTGCTTGGCCGATGAGCTTGGTTATGATCGGCTCACCCTGGCGGCGCTGGCGGAACGCTTCAACGTGGCATCTCCCAGCCTCTACAAGCATGTGGCCGGCCTGGAGGCGATCCGAAATGGCATTGCGGTGCGCGCCTTGGGCGAGTTGGCCGAGACACTCCGGGCGGCGACCGCCGACGGCGCGCGAGGAGAGGCGCTCCGTGGCATGGCCGCCGCCTATCGCGGCTACGCGCACAGCCACCCCGGGCGCTATGCCGCCACCCTCCGTGCCCCTAGGCCCGGCGATGAAGGGCACATCCAAGCCGGCGACGCGGTGCTCGCCATCGTCTTCGGGGTGCTCGCCGACTATGGCCTCAGTGGCGATGACGCCGTCGACGCCACCCGCGCGCTTCGTGCTGCTCTGCACGGTTTCGTCGGCCTGGAAGCCAGCGGTGGTTTCGGCATGCCTCAGGACGTTGATCGCAGCTTCGCGCGCCTCGTCGAGGGTATTGATGTCACCCTCGCGCAGTGGGCTTCAAGTGCTTCGGCGATCGATGCATCCGGTGGCAGTCCAGACGTCGGCTCGGCGCATCGCGGCGATAGGAGTTCAGCATGAGGACGCGTCAGGCCGAGGGGCCTTGACCACCTGGCCCACGTACCTGGCGGCACGGGCGCAGGGGCCTCGCGTCGCACCCTCCGCTCCGGAGGGTGCCTTCTCATTCTCAATGTTCCCGGCTTTGCCCGCGGAGGATCGCTCCGTCGGGTGGCGGAAATCGGAGAACGGTCCACCGCGACGACTACGACGAGCTGCTGCTCAGCGCCTTCCTCCAGCCCAGGCGATGCGAGTGGCGTTGCACAGTTCGCGGGCATCGCGGCGACCCTCAGCCCTGAGGAGATGGAGCTGGAGGCGGTGCGGACGTCGACTCGCGCCGGGTAGCAGCGCGTGCGGTCACACCACAGGATGGCCAGGCCGACCCCGGGCGGCGAGTAGCGGAGCACCAGCTGCAGGTAGAGAGCTGAGATGAAGATGAGGGCGTCGCGGAACTGGCACAGAAGCGCCCACACGCGGCCGCACGGCACCTGGCCCTGGTCACCTGACCCGCCGCTCACCGAGAGCCGTGAGCTTGGTCTTCGGCGCGGCCAGCTCGAAAGATCGGGAGTTTTTTTGTGCCTGCTATTCTCCTCGACATCCATCTGGGGCCGACCGCAAGGCTCTCCGCGGGGTGGCGGCGATGAAGTCGCACGCCGGGCTCTCGCAGCTCACCCCCCCAGCGGCCGGGAATCGATCGGAGACCTTGCCGATGAGCCTCGTCGTCCAGAAATATGGCGGCAGCAGCCTCGCGACCCTGGATGACATCCGTCGGGTCGCGGCCCAAATCTCGCGGTCTCAGAACGACGTGGAGCACCTCGTCATCGTCGTCAGCGCCATGGGACACAGCACGGATTGGCTGCTGCCGATGGCCGAGGCGGTCCAGACAAGACCGAGCCCACGGGAGCTTGACCTGCTTCTGTCCACCGGAGAGATCAGGAGCGCTGCCTTGCTCGCGCTCGCTCTCCGCGCACTTTCCGTTCCCGCGTGGGCTTTGACGGGATCCCAAGCAGTGATCACCACTTGCCCCACCCACGGCAGCGCCAGGGTGGTGAACGTCGCTCCAGGCGGCGTACTCAGCGCGCTCCGAGCCGGCATGATCCCAGTCGTGGCTGGCTACCAGGGCGCCTCCCAGGCTGGCGAGGTGACAACCCTTGGACGGGGTGCATCCGATATCACGGCGGTGGCCGGTACGTCGGATCGAGTGGACTTCACGCCAGGCCGCGTCGGATGCAAGCAGTGAAGCTGATATCGACCTCACCGCACCGGGCGGACAGCCTTGACCGGCGCCTGACCGCGTTGGAGAGGTGGCTTGCCAAGCTCGAGAAGGACCTGGGTAGTCGGTCTCCCGCGGCGAAGCGCGGCCCCGCCCCGAGGACCAGGGGAAGTACGGCTCGACGGGGGGCCGCGGTTCGCCGTCAGCCGCGCCGCTGCCGCTGAGCGGGGCGGCGTCTCGCCTGGGAGCGCGCTCCCAGGCGAGACGACGGCCAAGAAGAGCTGGCACGACCTGTCGTCCATGCAGAGAAGGGCGATCGTTGCCGCCGGGATTGTGGAGCTCGGGCTTGCTGCCCGCGCCTGGATTGACCTGGCGCGTCGACCGGCCTCGCTCTCAGGGGCCGCAGGTCGATCTGGGCAGCCGTGATCGCGATCAACTTCGTGGGGCCGCTCGCCTACCTCCGTTGGGGCCGCCAGCCCGCCGAGCCCGGCTGAGCTATCCCGCCGCCGGAGCGAGGCGGTCTGGCTCGGGCTGCCGGCTCGCCTCAGCCCGGATCGGGTCGCGCGCCGGCGAGGCCAAGCCTCTCCAGAGCGGGCACGAGCAGGATCGGAAGCCCCCCGTGCTCGAGCAGGCGGCGGACAATCCGCCCCCGGCCTGCGGAGAGGCGTCGGGACCATCCCAGCACAACCAGGTCAGCCTCGCTTTGCTCGAGCGCGCCGATGATCTCGTCGGCCGGTACGCCGCTCCGCACCTGGAGGCCGGCGCCGCGGAGGAAAGGAGGGCAGTACCGCTCGATGAACTCTGCTGACCAGGCGCGGAGCTCGTGGTGCGGCTGGTCGGTGAACATGGGGACCGTGTCGCGGACGTGGACCAGGACGACCTCCACACCGAGGGCGAGATCGACCCCAGCTTGAGCCAAGATCTGCCTGGTCTGGGCGGTGCCGTCCAGGGGCACCAGCAGCCGGCGGATCGCCGCTGGCGCCTGCACCCGGTGGGGCACGACCACCACCGGCTTCTCCAGGCTCACCACCAGCTCGGTGGCGATGTGGCCCACCGTGCTCGTTCCCAGACGCCGCTCGGTGGCTCCGATGACGGCCGCGGCCACGTCCGCTCCGAACACGCGGTCACGCAGCGTCGCCGCCACCGGACCGTCGAGCATGCACAGCTCCAGACCGGCGTCCCCGGCCGCTGCATCGGACTGGGCGTCATGCGGGCAATGGACATGGACGAGGTCGATCGCAGCGTCGAACAGCTCCGCAACCCTCCTGCCGACGCCGATGATCTCGTCCGCGGCTGGATGATCATCGATGGCGACCACCACCCTCGTCATCGCGTGTCCTCCGCTGAGGGGGAGTGAGGCAGCGGCTCCGGCAGTGTCTGCACAGAGACCGTCTCGGGGCCCTTGGCGAGGCGGACCAGAATCGGTGGCTCCGCCCACACCTCGGCGCTGCCGTCGCGGATCGTGACCCGCACCCGGCTGCCGCGGAACCGCAAGCGGATCTCGAGGGTTCCGAGCTCCGGGGGAACTCGGGGATCGATCCAGAGCACGCCGTCGCGGGGGCGGATCCCGGCCATGCCCAGCACCAGGGCCTGCCAGACCGTCCCCATGGTCGCCAGGTGCAGGCCGCCCGCGGTCGTCCCGGTGAGGTCGTCGAGGTCGATCCGGGTCGCCAGGCGTAGGGCCTGCATCGCTTCTGCGGCGCGTCCGGCGCGGGCCAGCAGGGCGGCATGGACCCCTGGCGAGAGCGAGCTGCCATGGGCGGTTCGGGGCTCGTAGAAGGCGAGGTTGGGCTCGAGCGAACCCGCGGCCACCTCGTCCGGGACCAGGTGATGGAGCATGAGGATGTCGGCCTGCTTGATGACCTGGGAGCGTCGCACCACGTCGGCACCGAGCAGGACGTCAGCGGCGACTGGCCGCCGGGCCAGCTCGGCGATGAGCAGCGGCTGGAGCGCGAAGAACCCGGAGAACTGCTCGTAGAGGTTGGTCGCCGCGTCGTGCCCGTCGACAAGCGACTCCGCCAGACGACGCCATGTGGCCAGCTCTGGCGCATCGACGGCGTCGCCGGCTTCGACCGCCGCGCGGCGGAGGTTCCAGCGCGCCATGACGTTGGTGAAGGAATTGTCGTCAACTCTCTCGTGGTACTCGTCGGGGCCGATCACCGCACGGATGTGAGCGCTGCCGTCGACATCCACCTCGATGCGCGAGGCCCAGTAGCGGGCGGTCTCGATGAGCAGCCGGCGTCCCGGCCCGTGGCGGAACTCCTCGTCGCCGCTCCAGTCCGTGTACCACGACGCGGCCCAGGCGACGTCGGCGGTGATGTGCTCCTCCAGATCCCCGGTCAGGATCGGGACGAGGTTCCCGCGCGGACCGTGCGCCGATTGCGGGGTCACGTCGGTGCCGTCTCTGGCGGACTCCCAGGGAAAGCGAGCCCCGCGCCTTCCCACTGCGCGCGCGGCCGCCATCGCGGCAGGAAGGCGCCCCAGCCGGTACTCCAGCATCGCCCGGGCTGCCGCCGGCTGGGTGGCGGCGAGGAAGGGGAGGACGAAGACGTCCGCGTCCCAGAAGATGTGGCCGAGATAGGCGGGACCGCTCAGCCCGCGGGCGCCGACCGCCGCCTCGCCCCCGACACCGACCGAGGCCATGAGGTGGAAGAGAGCGAAGCGGACGTCACGCTGCAGGCCCGCATCGCCGCCGATGGCGATGTCGGCGTCATCCCAGCGCTTCGCCCAGGCCGTGCGCTGGCGACGGAGGAGCTCGTTGAATCCCTGTCGCTGAGCCGCCCGGAGGACTCGCAGGGCCGTATTGCGGCCGCGCGAAGAGTAGACGGTGAAGCGGTCGATGCCCCGGCGCCCAGCTCGCCCGTGGTGGTTGGTCTGAGTGGCGACCACTTGCACACGCCCGGATGCGCCACCTGGTGTCGATCCACCCGTGCTGTGGTCAGTGGGAGAGGGGGTGACGGGTGTGAGATCGATGAGGGACCCATCGCCATCCCACGTCAGCTCAGCTCGCTTCACGGAGTCCTCCGGGCCGATGAGGCGGAGGGCGCAGGTGCCCGGCTGGCTCAGCGCGGAGAAGAGCGCCGCTTCAATGGAACCAGCTGGCGTCGCCGCCTCCTGGTGGAGCACTCCGGTACGCAAGGACAGCGTGCGCCGCAGGGGGGCGACCAGCTCCGCGCCGCTCACCACTCGTGCCCAGCTCGGTAGCGGTGTCAGCCGCTGCTCTGGCCCAGTCCCTTCATACACGCCGGCGTACCGAGTCCGGGGGGCGCCGGCGCCATCGCCGACGATCGGCGCTCCGCCAGTGCCGATGGAACCATCCGCCAGGGTGAGCAGCGCCTCGTCGACGCGCTCGAGCTCCCCGCCGGCTCCGAGGACGTCGAGGGTCCACCCCGCGATGCGAGAGACCCGGGGCACCTCTGCTCTCCGCCGGTGGAGCTGGTCCTCGAGGATGAGGCGGAAGCTGGCGGGTCCGCCGGGAACGGTCACCACGCCGGCGGGTGCTCCGGTGGGCTCCACCCCCACCGTCAGTGCGGTTGCGCCGCCGGCCTCCGGCACCAGCATCAACGAGTCGCTGCCGGGGACGCCGCCCAGAGGACCCATCTCATCGCCGGCGATGAGCACGAGGTCGGGGCCGACCCCCTCATCCCATAGGTGACGGAAGATCCATCTCGCCGCGTCGCTCTTATCGGTGAGCCCGATCTCGACATGCTTGACGTCGCTCGTCACCCGGGGATCGGCGAGACCCGCCTCCGCCGCCTCCCGCCTTGCGATCACCACCACCTCACTGAGGTCGGTGAAGCCGGCGCCGTGGAGCCGGGCAGTGACCGCATCGAGCAGCTCAGCGATGCGAGCCTTGGGCGGGTCCGCCCAGGCGGGCTCGGGGATGAGATCGATCTTGCGGCGGTTGAGGCGCTGGGACACGATCTCCGCGCGAAGCCCGTGGCCGCGCAGCGCCGCGACCACCCGGTTCGCAGCCGCGTTGAGGGCTGCATCCTCGGCCTGGCTCGCCGTGCGGCAATGCAGAAGGCGCACCCCCCTGCTGCCCGCGACGTACACCTCGGAGCCGCGGTTGACGCAGAGGTAGAGGCAACCCGGACCCCGGGGTCGGGCGCGAAGCTGGGAGTCGATCGTCTCCATGTGAGTGCCGCTCACCACGGCGACGTCCATGCCGTGGGCACAGAGGGCGGCAATCAGCTGGCGCAGCTCGCTCGCGTCGGAGTGGCGGTCGGGGACCGCGGTGCCATCCCAGTCCAGGACAATGGCTTCGAAGCGCCGCCGCAGCGCTCCCGGCAGTGTGGCCGAGGGCCGGACGGGAGCGCGGACCCGGTCAGGGGGAGCGGGTCGACGAGACTGGCGAGACGACGGCAGCTCAGCGGCGACGGGCGCCATGGTGCGCATGGCCCGTCAGCTCCGCCCCGGGCTCGTCCTCGCGGACGCCTTCTCTGGCCGTGCCGCGAAGGTGCCGTGCCTCCACGACGTTGAGCTCCGAGAGCGCAATGCCTTCCCGGTGGAAGGCATGCAAACGCTCGACGGCCATCTCGAAGGGCATGGGGCCGTAGCGGGTGCCAGCCACGACGAGCCAACAGGAGTCGAGCGGCGACCCCTGCCCCGGCCCCCTGCTCGAGCTGGAGCCCGCCTCTGGTCTGGTCATGCCCATGCCTCCTTCCACTTGATCTAGCTTCCCGCCTTTGGGATCGGCGCGCCAGTGCCGTTCGCCCGCTGACCCGAAGGGCATTGGCCCCCGGCGTTGGGGGCGCGAAGCCAACCATCTCAACGATCAGGCGCCGGCCGCTTCCCACAGCCGGTCCACCTCGGGCTCGGCGGGCGCTGGCGGCGCGATCGCCGCCTCGTAGGCAGCCAGGTAGCGTCGTGCCATCAGGGTGGGGGAGAAGCGCTGCTCTGCAGAACTGCGACACGCCGCGCGGTCGATCTCGCCGATCTCACGGACTGCGCTCACCATCTCGTCGACATCGTCGACCAGGAATCCGGTGATGCCGTCACTGACGATCTCGGGTGCGGCACCGCGTCGAAATGCGACCACGGGTGTCCCCGCGGCCAGGGCTTCAGCCATGTTGAGGCCGAAGGGCTCCTCCCAGGTGATCGGCGAAAGCAGCGCGGCCGCGCCCTGGAGCAAGGCGGCCTTGGCCTCGCCGGCGACATTCTCCAGCCGCACCACCCGGTCGCCGTCGATCCGCGGCTCGACCTGCTCGCGAAAGTACCGCTGGATGGCAGGGATGGGATCCACCTTGCCGGCGAGGACGAGGCGCATCCCAAGTCGCCGGGCCACCTCAACAGCGAGATGCTGCCCCTTCTGCTCGTCGATGCGGGCCAGGCACAGGAGGTAGGGGTCGTCATGGGTTGGTGCGGCTCGTCGCCGGGGATCGAGACCAGCGAGGTCGACGGCGTTGTGCACCACGGCGGACCAGTTGAGCTCGGGAGCCGTGCTGCGCTGAGCCGCGCTGATTGCCACCAGGTGGACCGCGCTGCCCAGCTCCCGGTAGAAGGAGCGAGGCGCCGGCTCGAGCGGGCCGTGCACGGTGTGCACCACCGGAGCCGTGTGGCCTCGAGTGACGCAGAGGACCCCGCCGTAGCTGCTGTGGTCGTGGATGACGTCGACATCCTGGAGTTTGCCGAGGCGACGAGACACGCGTGCGACATAGGTCGCCTCGTGGAGAGCCGCCGCGGGAAGCCCGAGATGGATGTGGAGACCGGAGGGAGCGCAGACCTCCGCTCCCTGCGAGCCGTCCGCGGCAAACAGGGTCACGCGCTGCCCGAGCCTGCGCAGCTCTTCCGCCAGCAGACCCATCACGACTTCGATGCCGCCATAGCCGTGCGGCGGCACCGGGTACCAGGGAGGCGCGACGAGGGCGACATGAAGCGGCCCTCGGGCGACGACCTCGCCGGGCCGACGCGGCAGCATGTCAGCCCTCCCAGCTCCGTCCTGGCCTGGTGCCAGGGGCTCACCCACCTCTGGCCTGATTCTGCCGACCCGTGAGTGGTTGCCGCCAGGGCCGAAGGTCCTAGCGTGATTTGGTGGCGCAACCGCTCAACCGTTGACGGACCATCCGAGCGTCCGAGGTGCGCAGGGCCGGCGACCTCGAGGATCCCCACACCCCGACCTCGTGTCTCGGCGGGGGCGGGACGTCTGGGGCTTCTTGTGGTGCTGATGCGCAGCTTGGTCAAGATGCGCCGTTCACCGCCATCTGAATCACCCCTGGGCGGTCCAGGATGGAGCCCTCCGAACCGGACCACTGAGCCAGGGGCAGTGGGATCCATCTCTTCCCGCAGTGCTCGCTTGCGCTCTCCGTCCTGACCGCCAGGTCACCCACAAGCCAGCCCATGGGGGTGGCCGGGGTCCCTGGTGACCGTAGCGCGGACGAAGGTGTGAAGCGCAGCCCTCGATAGGCGGAACCAGGGTGCGCTGGTCGCGCCGCAGCGCCGGCGGGTCCACCGCCGCTCCATTCCTCGTCGCACAGGTTGCCCAAGCGGAGATCGCGTCTTCTCGCGCTTCGGGTGTCGAGGATGTCCGCAAAGGGGGTCCCCTCAGGGACGGCTTGAGTACCCACGCGGTAAAGGAGATCCATCCGCCGTGTCAGTGGCGGCCTTCTCCGGCTACCCTGGATCCGTCCGTGGTGCTCCAGCCTCCTGAGCCGGCCCGACCGCAGGTGCAGCCGTCCCTGGTCCCGGCGCTGCCCGACCGGCGGCGGGTGCCCCGGATCTCGCGGTCGACGGTGTCGCCCAGCCCGCGACGCCTTCGGCTGAGCCACGGCTCGACCTTCCTGGACTGCGACCACGACGGCTCCATCCGCCCCCGGGGCGGCAGCTCGTCGGGGCTGTACTCGGACGACACCCGGTTCGTCTCCCGTCATGAGCTGCTCCTGAACGATCGCCCCCTCGTCTGCCTCGCCGCGGCGCGGATCAGCTTCCGGCACGCCAGGTGGACCTACACGGCTGTATCGCTGCCCTCGCCGGAGTCGCGAGACGTCGGCGGCCGGGTCACTGTGACCCTGGACCGGGTGGTGGGAGCCCGGCGGCTCCGCGAGGAGTACACGGTGCGCGCCTACGGCCCGGTGCCTCCCACCATGCTCCAGCTCCAGCTGGAGTGCGACTTCGCCGACCTCTTCGAGGTGCGCACCGAGCGCTGGCAGCGCCGGGCGGGGGTCAACACCACCTGGACCGCCGGGCACCGGCTGGAGACCCGCTACCACCGCGACGGCTTCGTGCGCTGCTGCCTCGTCCGCATCGTCCCTCCCGGACGCCCCGCGACCTACGCGAACGGGATGGTGCGCCTCCCTGTCGAGCCCTTGGGGAATGGGGAATGGCGGGTCGCCCTTCAGTACGACCTGATCACCTCCGCCGGGGCCCGCCCTGGCCTGGAGCCCCCACGCCCTCCGGACGGCGAGCTGGCCGACCGCGCGGAGCGGCTTCGCGCGCGGTGGCACCGGACGGTGGCCCGTGCCTACTCATCCGACCTCCGCCTGCGCCTGGCCTTCGACCGCGCGGTGGAGGACTTCGCGGCCCTGCGCCTCTACGACCACGACTTCTCCCGTGACGTCTGGGTTCCTGCGGCGGGGATCCCATGGTTCGTCGCCGTGTTCGGCCGGGACTCCATCGTCGCCTCCCTCCAGGCCCTCCCCGCCCATCCCCTGTTCGCGGTGGGCACCCTGCAGAAGCTCGCCCAGTGGCAGGCCCGCGACCTCGACCCCGAGCGGGATGCGGAGCCGGGGAAGATCTGCCACGAGATGAGGGTGGGGGAGTGGGCTCATTTCCACACCATCCCCCACTCCCCGTACTACGGCACCGCCGACGCCACCCCGCTCTACCTCGTGCTGCTCGGCGAGGCATACCGCTGGCTCGGTGACCCGGGCCTGCTGCACCGCTTCCGCCACACCGCAGAGCGCTGCCTGGAGTGGATCGACAGGTATGGTGACCGTGATCACGACGGGCTCCAGGAGTTCGCCCCCCTCACTTCGTCCGGCTACCGCAACCAGTGCTGGCGTGACGCCATCGACGGAGTGCTCGACGAGCAGGGCGGTTTCCCGCCGCACCCGATCGGAACCTGCGAGATGCAGGCCTACGTGTACGCCGCCAAGCTCTCAGTCGCCGACCTCTTTGCCGCCTGGGGCGAGGGTACGCGGGCGGCCGCGCTGCGTCGCGAGGCCACCCGCCTGCGCCGAACGTTCGCCGACCGCTTCTGGGTGCCCGGAGAGGGGACGGTGGCGTTCGCCTTGGACGGACAGAAGCGGCAGGTGACCACGGCGACCTCCAACCCGGGGCACTGCCTCTGGACGGGGATCCTCGACCCCGAGCGCGCGCAGTCCGCCGCGGACCGGCTGATGAAGCCGGACCTGTTCACCGGGTACGGGCTGCGCACCCTGTCGTCCGACCATCCGAGCTACGACCCGCACTCGTACCAGCGTGGCTCGGTGTGGCCCCATGACACCGTCATCGCCGCCGCGGGGATGCGCCGATGCGGGAGGAACGAGGATGCCTGGCGGCTGATCGACGGGGTGCTGGCGGCTGCGTCGGCGCTGGACGGATTCCAACTGCCGGAGCTCTTCGCTGGCCTCCGCCGGGGACCACTCCAGACGCCCGTCCCCTACGAGCAGGCCAACATCCCCCAGGCCTGGGCGGCCGGGTCCATCTTCCACGCCGTCCGCGTCCTCCTCGGGCTGGAACCCGACGTGCCGGGCGGGCGCATCTATCTCAATCCGGCGCTCCCGCCCTGGTGCTCCGAACTGGTTCTCGACAACCTGCGGGTGGGTGGCCAGCGGCTCAAGATCTCGGCCCGCCGGCACTCCGACGGAACGTCCTCGGCCGAGGTCAGCGGTCGCCTGGGCTCCCTCGAGGTGGTTACAGGCTCGCCGCCCTGGTGGAGTGAGGGGCGCTCCTGAGCAAGGTCGGTTGAGCGAGGCGGCATCCCGTCACCGCGGCCCGCTTGCGTGGTGCGGGTTCTCGACACCTGGTCGGCGTTCACGCCGACGCCTTGCGGGCGATCCCTCTCACGCAGCGGCAGCCAGATCTTCGGCGCCAACGACGGCCGGGGCTTGCAGCGCTCGCGATCGGGGAAGCAGCCCCGCCTCGGCCTCTGACCTCAGCCGCGCTTGAACCGCACTTGAGGCAGCGCAAGACAGCCGGTTCACGGTGGGGGCGGTAGAATATGCATGGAAGCTCGGGCTGATCCGCCCGAGCGCCGACCCGTCAGCCGGTTGGGCTGAAGGAGCCCTGAGGCCCGCGACGGATAGGGCCTCCCCGCCAGGGTGAGAGGCTCCGCAGCCGGGCGACGGCGGCGTTTCCCGTCGTGACACCGGTCCGGCAGTGGATTGAGTGGATAGAGGGGCTGCCTGTTGTTGGCGGCAACGCTGGCTGCAGCCCTACTCCGGCTCTCCTGCCAACCTCGCCGTCTACGTCGTTTTCCTGGAACGAGGCGACACGGTGATGGGTATGGCCCTCCCCATGGGCGGACATCTCACCCACAGTCGGAGGGCCTCCGCCACCGGGCGCACCTGGCAGCATGGTTCGCGGAGGCTTCCCGCCCAGTTCGACCAAGCTGTAGACGCGTCAGCGACGATCTGCCGGCTGGCAGACACGCTCGTCGTTACTCATCTCTGACCGTTGATCGGCCCGAAGGTTGGCGGTTGTCGTCCCCAAGCACGCCCAGTTGCCGTAGGCGCGTGAGGTTGTCCTCGAGGCCCCAGTACGCAATAAAGCGCCCGTCCTTAATACGAAGGAAGAACACCTCATCGACCTCCTGTCGCCGCCCGTTGGGCGCAGCACCCATGAATTCTCCCATGAAGGTCCCTGAACACCGGAACCTCGCGGCGACCTTCCCCTCGTCCTCGACGAGATCAACGATCTCCTCTCGCCAGTCTGGAAAAGCAGCACGGAACTCGGAAAACCCTTGACGGACGGGCTCAACCAACTCCGGGGAGAAGAGGTCCGCCACAACGTCGAGTCGACCGCCGTTGATCACCTCATCGACCAACCGACGGACCAGGGTCTCACCCTCTCGCGTCATCGCTCGTCTCCCAGCGACCTGCGCCTCATGCCGGCGGCACCAAATTGGCACCACCGCTTGGCCCACGACGGAGTTCCGCGTGGTCGATCGGCGAGAAGACCGGACAGCCGACCTCATCGTCTCGCCTGAGGAGCCAGTTGGAGATGACCGTGGCTTCACAGCCAGGCTGCCCTCGCCCCGCCGCGACGAGCAGCGTCGCGCCGTAGAAGAGACCGGCAGCTCCGCTGGTAATCGGGTTGAGGAACAAGGCCAGGATGACAACGCAGTTGAGAGTGGTTGGCAAGGGGCCGGTGAGACCGAGCGGGTTCGACTTGCGGTGGCGTGCCACCAGTGCCATGCCCACCATGAACATAGGAAACACGCCGAAACCTAATACCACCTCGTACCAGGTGACGCCCCACGGGTGGCCGTGGAGGGAGGCTGAGACAAGAAGCCCTCCCCCGATCACCACTCGACTGACAGTACCAATGGGACCGATACGGCGCATCTCTTCACCTTCCGCTCGCATTCCGAAAGCCTCCTCGATATGGCTCCTACAGATCCTCGATCGGGTACTAACCCAGGCTCACCGGCTCATCTCGATCCGAGCCTACGGTCTCCCTCCGGGGGGAGAGTCAAGCGCCTCCGCGCGGCTCAGCCTCCTGGCTGCTAGCGCCGCCATAGCCGGCGCCATGGCGCTTCCTCCAGGCGGGAGCCCCTCAAACCGGCTCCACGTTCCATCCCGTCATCACGATGCTAGGATGTACATATGTCGAAGATGCGGACCACTCTCACGATCGACGCCGACCTCCTCCGGGCGGTGAAGATCAAGGCCGCCCGCGACGGCCGCGGGGAAAGCGAGGTGATCGAGGAGGCGGTGCGGCGCGACCTCGGCCTCGACCTCATCGACCGCCTTTGGTCGCGGGCAGCGCTCACGGAGAAGGAGGCGCTCGACCTCGCCATCGAGGCGCAGCATGCAACCCGTCGCCGGCGGCGCTGATCGGTGCGGGCCGTCCTCGACGTCAACGTCCTGGTGGCGGCCATCCTCTCCCGCGAGGGAGCTCCCGCCCAACTCTTGATGCTCTGGCGAAATGGGCAGTTCGAGCTGGTGCTCTCCCCCGCTCTCCTCGACGAGCTCGAGCGGGTGCTCGCGTACCCCAAGATCCGGCGGAGGATTGGCGAGGTGGAGGCCAGAGAGTTCGTCGCCCTGCTCCGCCGAGAGCCGGTGGTAGCCGACCCCGCGAGGGCTCCACTCATCCGCAGCTCCGACCCGGGGGACGACTACCTCGTCGCTCTGGCTCAGGCGAGCCAGGCGGTGATCGTCTCCGGCGATGGACACCTTCTCGACCTCGGCGACCGGATCCCCGTCTTTTCGCCAGCGGCGTTTCTCTCGGAGCTGATCAACGGGTAGGGTCAGCCCGGTTCAACAGGTCGGATGGTGCGGGCCACCCAGACCGGCGCGATCCGCCGCGGACCCCCACCTCCACTCTCCGCCCTTCTTAGAGTTCAGAAGAGAGCGCCCAATGCATCAAAGGGAGAGGTCCTGTTTGGCGCGCTCTGACCCTAGTCCTGACCCTATTTCGCAGACTGGTACCCTCGGCTTGTCGAGGCCAGTTGGCCTGGGACCACGTCGCCCGAATTCAGGGCCGCGGCTGATCGACGCGGGCGACGTGTTCTGAGGTTGAAAGTTCAAGGCCGCTGCAGGTCTTGTAAGGGTCCCGCGACGCGAGAAATCCCTTATCTTACAAGGGGTTTCGTGCCGGGAAAGGGAATCGAACCCTGGCCGCTACGCGGCTTGTCCTGGCGGCGTAAGGGATTTCCGGCGTGCTGACCCTATTCTGACCCTACTTGCACGAGAAGCTGCCAAGGATTCCTTTCACGCCTTTCGTCGCTAACGAGGTCGGCCCTACATCGTAGTGTAGGCGGGAGGTGATCACGCTTTCGGTGCCTTCTGGCGTAAGGGCGCGCGACCAGAACGCCGGTGAGCTCGGGGGCGCCTCAGCCGGGGGGCGGCACGGCGTCGGGCTGCAGGGCGACCAGGGGGATGGGTCGCCGCGTCTTCGCCTGGTAGCCGGTGTAGCGGTCGTGGTTGGCCGCGTTGACCATGGCCCACAGCCGCGGATAGTCGGGATCCGGCGGCCTGACCACCGTCGCCGTACCCCGCCGACGACGACGGGCCACCTGCAGCATCACCAGTGGCGCCGCCTCCAGGTTGAGGAGCCAGGCGGGATCGGCGTCCCGGCCGTCATTCGACGCCGTGACCACGTAGCGGTCGCCGTCGCGGGCGTAGGCGAGGACGGTCACGCGTGGCCGGTGGGACCGGCGGCCGGTGGTCGTGAGCAACAAGGAAGGGGCCCCGATGAGGCCGTGACCCAAGCTCCCGCCGCTTCGGAGGTAGACCCAGCGATGGAAGCGGAGGAAGGCCGCGGGTGTGGGCCGGCCCTTGGTCCGCTCGTTGACCCAGCTTGCTAGCCGCGAGACATGCGGCACCGCGTCAGACATCAACGCCGATGCTAGCAGGGGCTGAAAAGCTTGGCGGGTTAAACAGGGATGTGAGAGTCTTGCAGGGAACCGTCCCGGCAGGAGACGTCGCATGCGCGGCAGCACCACCCAACAGATCCCGATGCTCTCGACGCTCACACCGCTCATCGAAGCAGAGCAACCGCCTCCACCATCCTGTAGCGCGAGGCGAGCAGGTCAAGAATTTCCTCAATCGTCAACCTCGGCCCCATCCTCCCCGTCCTACTGGCCATGCCCTCCACCGCTAACCTCGCGCGCACGGGATCGATCTCCACCGTGTTCTCGGCGAATTTCTGGGGACTGATCGCCTCGAGCCCGCGAGGCAAACGATCGCTTGGAAAGTCCTGCACATTGTGAGTGACGATCGCCCCCGCTCCCGCCACCACCGCAGCGGCTGCGACGTGCTCGTCCTGGGGGTCGGGAAGCCCGAAGGTGCCCTCCAGCGGCTCCCAACCCGTGACCTCGGCGTCCTGAAAATGCACACGCATCTCCGCTACGAGGTGCGCCGCCCGAGCCCTGGCTTCTTCTGGATCCACTCTCGCTCGGCGAGCTTATCGATCTCTGTGTACTCGAGCTCCTCGAGAATCCGAGCGCCTCCATACCGGGCGGTAGAGGCCCTCGACGGCGAGGGAAAGCAAGAAGTCGCGTTGCCGGTTAGGCCAGAGGGCGCTGGTGTCGAGAACTGCCGTGAACAAGAGAGCGGCTCAGAGTACCGCTGCCGCGATGGCGCTCGGCGACCACTCGTCGAGCTTGTCTGACGCGCTCGAGCTCCGTCTCGAGATCTTCCTCATCCTCGATGTCCTTGGGTCCGTTTTCGGGGCATCCGGCGCCAATGGCCAGGCTTGCGAGACGAACGGCCTGATCCGTTGCCGCGTCAACACGCCCGGCGCATCGACGACCGCCCTCCAATCTCCAGTTGCACAATCGTGACACGTCTAACGCGTCGAGCGCCCTAGACTGATCCAAGCCATCGTGCGACCGCCCCGAGCAGCCACGGAGGACGCGTGGTGAGCAGCCGAAAGTACGCGCCACGCGGCGCGGGGAGCGCCCGCCGCGACGGCTCCTCCTGGCAGGTGCGGGTGCTGACCGATGGGGTCCAGCGCTCCTTCCGCGCGCCGACGCTCGCCGAGGCGCGTGCGAAGGCCGACGCGGCCACTCGCGAAGCCGCCGGGACACGAGCGCGCTCGCAGTACCCAACCCTTGGCGACTGGCTGGCAACCTGGCTGGCGGCGAAGCGGCCGGACCTCCGGCCGCAGACCTGGCGCCAGTACGAGGGCCATGCCCGGGTGTGGCTGGTGCCGGTGCTCGGCGACGTCCGCCTCGATGAGCTCCGGCGCGAGCACTGGGATCGGCTGGTCTCCGCCATGACGCACGCCAGAGGGCATGGGCGCGGGCGGGCGCGGGCGCTCAGCCGCACCACGGTCAGGCACGTGAGCCTCACCCTCCGCACCGCGCTCCGCGACGCTGTCCGCCGCGGTGTCCTCGCCGCCGATCCCCTGGCGATGGTCCGCGCTCCGAGGCGAGCTGAGACGCAGATCGTGATCCTGACCCGCGAGGAGGCGGCCAGGCTGGTCGACGCCGCGGTCGACGAGCCGTTCGGGGCGGCCGACGTCGTGGCGGTCACGGTCGGGCTTCGCGAGGGCGAGCTCCTCGGGCTGCGCTGGGATGACATCGACCGCGGCCGCCGGAGGCTCCGCGTCCGCGGAAACGCGACGCGCGGGCTCGACGGTCGGCGGCATGTGACTGCGCCCAAGACGGCAGCGGGCCGGCGCGACCTGACCCTGCCCCTTGTCGCCGTGGAGGCGCTCACCCGCACGCCGCGCACCGGCGACCTCGTCTGGCCCGGTCCCCACGGTGGGCCGGTGCCAGCACCAACCTTCGTGTCCGCTTGGAAGACGGCGCGGGAGCGCACCGGAATCCGGCCCGTCAACTTCCACGCCCTCCGCCACACAGCCGCGACGCTGGCGCTCGAAGACGGCACGCCCGCACATGACGTGGCGAGGATGCTCGGGCACTCGACCGTGGCCACCACCCTCCGCCTGTACGCGCACGCGACCGATGCCTCGACGCGAGCCCTGGCCGACCGCATTGACGCCCGCTTTCTTCGGCCGCCGCTTTGCGTGGTGGCCGGCTCGGGGGAAAAGGCCGCCGAAAAGGCCAACTGAAGGCCGGCTCTACTTCGCACCCTCGTGCCAGGAAAGGGTGCACGCCTTCCAGGGCGCCAGCCGAATTGCCGGGGGCGCCCACGGCGGCCTGGTGCCGCCGGTCGAAGTGGACCCGAAGTGAACTCGGCCAACTGCCTACGCCACTCCCTGACCGGTACGGCTCTGTCCGCGCGGCACTCGTGACCAGCACTGGCGAGGATGCTTGGGCACTCGCCGGCGCCGCCGCGCGTGGTCGCCGGCTCGGGCGAAAAGGCCAGTGAAAAGGCCAACCGAGGCCCAGGAAGGGATTTCCGAATTCAGACTGGTGCCGGGAAAGGGAATCGAACTGGCCGCTACGCGGCTTGTCCTGGCGGCGTAAGGGATTTCCGGCGTTCTGACCCTATTCTGACCCTCTTTGCAGGAGAAGCTACCATCTGCTGCTCTCACACCGTTCGTCGCTCGGCGGATAGTCGCTTCCGGTCTGGGCCGACGCCAACCCTCAGCCCTGCCGCTCGACTGGAGACTTTCACGGGGCGAGAGACCCTTCATTGAGCAGCGCGATGGCTTCCTCCCGGCTGGTAAGCGCTCGAATTCGTTGCTCGGAGTGCCCTAGAGCCCGCAGGGCCTGCACGAGACCGTACGGAATGCCCTCCCTAGCGGGAGGCTCCTCTGGTTGAGGGCGGGGGACCGCGATCCCTCGATCGACGGCGTTCCAAAACTCCTCAGGGGTGCAGCGCAGCTGCTCCCGGCAGATGTACGTGAAGAGGTTTGGATCCCGGATGCCCTTGTTACCATGAGCGACCTGCGTGGTTAGCACATCGCCACTGGCAAGCGTCTTCCGGTAGACGATATGACCGGACTCGCGTTCAGCAATCCAGCCGTCAACTCGGCAGAAGTCGTGTTGGTCCTGAGCGCTCGGTAATCTCACGCCAAGGCAGGCGCCCCGGCACGATCCCCGGCGTACTCCTCCGCCTGCTTGCCCGCGTCCTCCTCCAACATGTGCCGCACCGCTTCGGCAGAACCGGCCAGTTGGACACGGCGGACGTACCCAAGGTTCTGAGCGTGGTTCGGCGCGTGGCGGAGATGCTTCTCCCAGGTGGAGGCGTAGTCGATCAGGGCCACTGCGAGTCCCTGCAGGGCGTCATCAAGGCTGTCGCCCTCGGCGTGGACAGGTAGGTTCTTCAGCCAAACAGCGACGTTCCCCTCCCCGAAACTGATCTCGATCCTGAAGGGCGCCTGTCGCTCGAGAAGGTGGACATACTCCGAGGCGTTCACTATGGCCACATCCCTCTCTTGGTTGCGCTCGATCAGTTCGACGCCACCCTCTTCGCGGAGCCGCGAGTAGAGCCGACTGAGTTGGCTCCTAGCCTCCGTAAACTTCATCTCCGTCCTCCTGCACCATTCTGTGCAGAGTGTACACCATGCACACGTAGGTGTCGAGGGGTCAAGAACTTCGCGACATATCCCGACAAGGCCGCCCGACGGCCTCAGCCGCCCAGGCCATCGGGGTGTGAGCCTCCCTGCCCACGTTCGACACACAGGTTCGAGTCCTGCAGGGGCACCACTCCCGACGAGGCGGCGCCACGACGTGCCAGGCGTACCCCTGGCTGCCCCAATTCGATCCGGTTGAAGTGTCCCTCCCTGTGGGTAATCGAGGACCCGGCGGAGCTGGGTGAGGAGCGCCTCGGTGGTCACGAACTGAAGCCGGCCGGCAAGCAGCGCATCGACCAGCTCGGCCGGCGGCCCCGACCAGCCGAGCCCCCAAACCAGGACGTTGGTGTCGACGACGGCTCGATGGGTCACCCAGCCCGCCGAGCCGCACGGACCGCCTCGTCGACCAAGGCCACGTCGATGCCGGCCTCGCTGACGGCTCGGCGGAGGGCCTCGACACGGCTCTGGAGCTCGGCGCGAGCGGCCTGGCGCTGGACCTCCAGCGAGCGCTGGTACTCCTGAGCGCCCATGAGCACCGCGAGAGGCTGGCCTCGGCGGGTGAGCACGACGACGTCGGAGCTGTCCTTGACCTCCTCGGCCAGACGCCCCAGCCGGTTCCGAGCCTGCTCCACACCCACACTTCTCTCCACACGGTTATCCTAGCAGATAACCGTAATGTTTAGCGTAGGGATTCATGGAAGATTGCCGGGAGCTGACCCGGCCAGATGGCCGAATCGTGACACCTCTAACGCGCTGAACGTCCCAGACTGATCCACACAAGTCCGACCCGCTCCCGAGCAGCCACGGAGGCCGGACGGTGGGCGGCCGGAAGTACGCGCCACGCGGCGCGGGGAGCGTCCGCCACGACGGCTTCTCCGGGCAGGTGCGGGTTGTGATCGATGGTGTCCAGCGGTTCTTCCGTGCCCCCACGCTGGTGGAGGCGCGGGCGAGGGCCCGCCCGGCAGGCCGCGGCGGGAATACGAGGCAACTCGCGGTCGCCGACCCTTTCGCGACTGGCTGGCCACCTGGCTGGAGGCCAGGCGGCCGGACCTCCGGCCGCAGGCCTGGCGCCAGTACGAGATCCACGCGCGGGTGTGGCTGGTGCCCGTGCTCGGCGATGTGCGCCTCGATGAGCTCCGGCGCGAGCACTGGGATCGGCTCGTCTCAGCCATGACGGAGGCGACGGGGCACGGGGGGGGCCATCCCGCCCGCTCAGCCGGACCACGGTCAGGCACGTGAGCCTGACCCTCCGCACCGCTCTTCGTCACGCCGTCCGCCATGGTGTCCTCGCGGCGGACCCGCTGGCGATGATGCCCGCCCCGAGGCGGGCGGAGACCCGCATCGCGATCCTCACCCGCGAGGAGGCGGCCAGGCTAGTCGAGGCTGCGGTCGAGGAGCCGTTTGGAGCCGCCTACGTCCTGGCGGTCACGGTCGGGCTTCGCGAGGGCGAGCTCCTCGGGCTGCGCTGGGATGACATCGACCTCGATCGCCGGACGCTCCGCGTCCGGGGCAACGTGACAAGCGGCCTCGACGGCTCGCGGCATGTGACCGCGCCAAAGACTGTTGCGAGCCGGCGCGACCTCACCCTGCCCGTGGTCGCCGTGGAGGCGCTCGGCCGCACGGCGCGCACCAGCGACCTGGTCTGGCCCAGTCCCGCCGGCGGGCCGGTGCGGGCTCCGACCTTCGTGTCCGCCTGGAAGGCGGCGCGGGAGCGCGCCGGTATCCCGCCCGTCACCTTCCACGCCCTGCGCCACACCGCCGCGACGCTGGCCCTCAAGGACGGCTCACCCGCGCACGACGTGGCGAGGATGCTCGGACACTCGACCGTGGCCACCACACTGCGCGTGTATGCCCATGCGACGGATGCCTCGACGCGAGCCCTGGCCGACCGCATCGACGCCCGCTTCGGGCGGAGACCACTACGCGTCGTGGCCGGCTCCCGCGAAAGGGCCACCGAAAGGGCCGGGTAACGTCCGATCAGGCCCGATTGAATTCGCGACCCGGTGCCGGGAAAGGGAATCGAATACGCCCTACGTTCGAAACCGCCGTCTGAATTGCCAGGAGCGGCCAGAAGCGGCCAGGTCCGGCCAGTCGAAGTGGACGCGAAGTGGACTCGCCCTGCCAGCGTCTCCCCCTCCTCCGCCGCCCCCGGTCCCGGCCGACTTGCGGTCCGGGCAGTTGCGCAGCGCGAGGCGACGGCCCAGGCGGCCAGGTAATCTGCCCGACTACACTCGACTACATGCCTCGCACTTCCGCCCCCAAGCCCTCTAACTGTTGGCAGATAAGAGGAACTTCCGGGTCAGGCGCGCGACCGTGTCGGGCTGCTCGTCGAGTGCAAAATGGCCGGTATCGAGAATGTGAACTTCGGCGCTGGGCACGTCGCGCCGGTACGCTTCGGCTTCTTCGACCTGGAATGATGGGTCGTAGCGACCCCACAGTACGAGGAGCGGCGGCTGGTGGCGGCGAAGCCACTCCTGCCATGCGGGATAGCTCGCGACGTTGGTCCGGTAGTCATAGAACAGGTCCATCTGGATGTCGCTCTGGCCTGGACGGCTCAGGAAGGCGAACTCGTCGGTCCAGAGGTCTGGGTCGTACAAGGTTGCGTTCGGGCTGGTTCCCAGGTGCCGTTGGCGGGTGGCATCCAGGGACAAGAAGTTGGCCCGGAGAGCAGTTTCGTTGCTGGCGCGGTCAGCCCAGAAATCGCGACGGGTTTGCCAGAGTGGCCCCAAGCCGTCCTCGTGAGCGACCGCGTTCTGGATCACCAGCTCGGCCAGTCGATCGGGACGCGCCACCGCCAGGCGGAACCCGACGGGTCCGCCATAGTCCTGCAGGAAGAGGCTGTAGCGATCGATACGCATGAGCTCCGTGAACCGTTCGATAATGCGAGCAAGATTGTCGAAGGTGTAGTCGAACGCGGTCGGGTCCGGCGCATCGCTGTGGCCGAATCCTGGATAGTCGGGAGCCACCAGATGGAAGGCGTCGGCCAGACGGGTCAAGAGCGGTTCATACATCCGAGAGGACGACGGGAATCCGTGAAGGAGAAGCAAGGTCGGCGCATCCGGGCTGCCAGCTTCGCGGTAGAAGATCGAGTGCCGGTTCACATCTATCGATTTGTAGGTCGTCCCGTGCATGCTTATCTCCATCGCAGCGTTGCGGTCTGGACGCGTCCCCGACGCCCCCGCGGCCCGTTATTCAACCATGTCCGCCAGGCCCGGCCCTGTGAGTGATCCGACAACCTGCCGACGGTTGGCCCTGAGCATGACCAGGTCGATCTCTCGGCCCGTCGCCTTGGGATCTTTGCCGCACGGCCACTCAGCGTCCGTTGCACGCAACGGACGTGCAAATTCGGTTTACAAGCCCGCGACGAGTTCGACCACGATCTCTGCTGCTGATTGTGGCTCCCTGGCTAGTGCGACGCTCTGACCGGCCCACAATGAGATTGCTTCGATATCGCCAATGGTACCGACCATCGGCGCAGCCGGCTCGTACCGGAGGATTTCTTCGCCGGAAGCGAAGTGCGCGATGACGTCGCCCTCTCCGGGTCGACTCCCCGGTGGGGGGCGGCCTGCAGCCTCCCACACGTCGGCCGTCGAATTTTGCAGAGAGCGGTTGGGCGCATCCGGCCAACCGACCTCGTACAGGTCGGCGTACCATCGCGTATCGGTTTCGACTGCGTCCATCACTCGACGGCGATAGGCCTCGTGGATTGGCATCTCTTGGGCAAGGAGAAACCGGGTGCCCAGCCATGCCGCTTGTGCGCCCAACGCTAGTACGGCGGCCACTCCACGAGCGTCCCCGATCCCGCCAGCCGCGATGACCGGCACCGGTGCCACCGCGTCGACGACGGCAGGCACCAACGGAAGCGTCGCCACCTGGCCCCACACGTGCCCGCCGGCCTCCCAACCCTGTGCCACGACAACATCGACTCCGCTCGCGACTGCGCGCCGCGCCTCTTCGGCGCTGCCCACTGTCTGCAGGACGAGTCCATTGGCATCGTGGATCTGCTCGACGTAGGCGGCCGGATCGCCCCAGAACAACGACACGATCCGCAAACCGGCTTCGAGGGCTTCGTCGAGGCGGTGGTGCTGATCGGAGGCTAGAACCAAATTGCCGCCAAAGGGACGGTCGGTGAGCGCCGCCGTCTCACGAACGACGTCTCCGGCGGGAGTGGACCACGTCAGCGCCAACATGCCGAGTGCGCCCGCGTTCGAGACCGCTGCCGCCAGTCGGGGCACCGCCGCCATAGGCGCCTGGACGATCGGCTGTTCAATCCCGAGCAGATCACAGACTGGCGTTCGCATCTCCACCACCTATACGTTCGTTCCGGGTCTCAGCGCGGTTGACCAGCCCCGAGGTGAACCGTCTGGCCAGCGCAAGCGATCCACATGGACCTATGACTCGTACGACGTCGGCATCGACTGCTTCGCACGCTTGTTCCACCCGTGAAAGTTCGAATAATCGCCTGCAGCCCAGGCCTCGCGTAGCCCCGGCTTGCTCAGATCCCAGTCGGGTCGGATCTCACTCGACACTGCGCACAGGTCGCGCCAGAGGTCGTAGAAGGACGGACGCCCCCAGAACCAGTACCCGTTGTAGATGCTGTGAATGACAAGTCCCGGCTTAAGCACCAGCGTGTGGGGAATCATCGGGTCGTGCTCGGGGTCGGTGTATTCTTGAATGTCGAGGTCCTTCTGAACCGTCCGAGCGGGGTCTGAAAGGAAGGGCCACTGAGCGCCGACCGAGAGGCGGAATTCTTGTGTGGTGTGATGGTCGTCGGTCGAGATCGTAACGACCTGGGTGTATGCAACGGCGATCTTTGTGAAGTTCGCAGCAAGCTCCAGGTGCTGTTGATGCTCTTTCGGACAGTAGTTGCCCCGCGCCAATGTGAGGATCAGCGGGTCTTCGCCTTGGAGGTCGCTGAGCTTGCGCACCGTGTTGGTGTGATCCGGAAGGCCATAGTCGGGCAAGGTTCCGCCGGGTCTGATGTCCGATCTCATCGTTGGGGCCTCCTTCTCGCCGCTTCAACGTCAACGCAGCCTGGCATCTCTACTGGTTCCGGGGGTCGTCGGCCGGGTCGATGTATTCAAGACCAAGCGGTCCGACAGCCGAGACCTGGGTGACGTATGCACCGGACTTCGCCCAGTGGAAATGTGGGGTGCCGCCGGGGAGCACAATGACGACGCCTGGCGGGTAGGCGTGTAGCTGTCCTTCGTCAAACCGGCTCCCCAGGCCGACGTAGAAGACACCGGAGATGACGGTATAGACACGGTCCTCCGGATGCTGGTGCGGCATCAGCTTGACGCCCGATGGAAGCTTGACCCGAATGACGTATGGCCCCGGTTCGGAAGGATCGCCGACGACGATTGCCAGTCGCGCCGATGGCGGAAACGCCGGAAACGGCTTCCAGTCGATGTCCTCGGGCAGGACCGATCTGAAATCCGCCTGATCTGGTTGGTGGATCCCCATCGATGGTGGACCTCCCGACTTCGGAGAGGCAATGGCTCAACGTCGGCATAGCCCACTCGTCACGACGATGCCTAGTGAACTGTACCGCGAACACACCGGCTCTACGCCCTCAACAACCCCGCTTCTCGGCACTCGTCTTTCGGGGTCAGATACACTCAGCGTCCCCGGTCGGCGGCTCGGACTCCGAACACATGATCGGGACCCCGAGCTTCATTCAAGCTGCCAGATCCCCAGCCCGGCGGATGCACGGGCGAAGGAGCTCACATGAGCACGACCCCGATAGCCGACTATGGGCTCCTTTCGGATCGGCACAGCGCGGCGCTGGTGAGCCGGGACGGGTCGATCGACTGGTTGTGCTTCCCCCGCTTCGACAGCCCCTCGATCTTCGGTCCACTCCTCGGTGACGAGGCTGGCCACTGGTCGATCCGGGCGACAGACGCCAGTCAGGTGACTCGCCGGTACCTGGACCGCACCATGGTGTTGGAGACCACCTACCGGACACCGAGGGGTGTCGTCGCAATCAGCGACGCCCTCGCCATGGGCGACGGCAACCAGGGACATGAGCTGGGCAGAGGTGCACCGCACCTTCTACTGCGACGTGCGACGTGCGTTGAAGGAGACGTGGAGTTGTCCCTGGAGTACGTCCCACGCCCCGAGTATGGATTGGTCCATCCCCTCCTCGACGCTGTCGATGGCGGGGTGACCGCGATCGGCGGTGCCGACGTGTTGGTCCTCTCGTCGCCGATCGCCCTGGCTGTGGATGAGGAGCTGTCAGCTGTTTCAGGCCTGTTCCGGCTCCGCCGCGGCGAGAGCGCGGGTTTCGCCCTCCATCACAGCAAGCGGTCCGACACGGGCAGGGCCAGGGTCTGGAGCCAGTCCGACATCGACGCCCGGCTCGAAGACACCGTTTCGGCGTGGGAGTCGTGGTCTTCGCTCCACCAGGCCTACATTGGTCCATGGCGGGACCTGGTGCACCACAGCGGTCGGGTGCTCCAGGCACTCTCCTTTGCGCCCACCGGCGCGATCTGCGCCGCGGCGACCACGTCGCTGCCAGAGACAGTGGGCGGCTCCCGAAACTGGGACTACCGCTATGCCTGGGTCCGGGACGCTTCCTTTACGATCCAGGCCCTGTGGGTGGCGGCCTGCCCCGACGAAGCCAATGAGTTCTTTGATTACGTGGCCACCTCCGCGGCCAGCTCGCTCGACCGGGGCGGCGACCTGCAGATCATGTTTGGCATCGGAGGCGAGCGGGACCTCACGGAGCGGGAACTGCCGCAGCTGGAGGGCTGGCGACAATCTTCGCCCGTTCGGGTCGGCAACGGGGCCTGGAAGCAGCGCCAGCTGGACGTCTATGGCGAATTGCTCGGCGCCGTCGATCGCCTCTCCGACCACCTCTTCGACAACGCCTCCCGACGGGTTGGGCCAATGGCCGACCCTGGCAAGTGGGGTGCACCCCCCGATCTGGCACCAGCCACACGGCGGTTCTTCGTCCAACTGGCCGACGCCGCCTCCCGGCGCTGGCAGGAAAAGGACCAAGGGATCTGGGAGGTTCGAGGCGATCCTCGCGACTTCTTGTACTCCAAGCTGATGTGCTGGGTGGCCCTCGACCGGGCGGCGGCCTTAGCCGACCGTCTCGACGCCTGCGACCGAGTTGAGGCATGGCAACAGACCAAGGACCAGATCCGTGAGGCGATCCTGACCAGAGGCTGGAGCGACCGGGCCAACGCCTTCACCCAGTCCTTCGGCTCGGACGAGCTTGACGCCTCCAGCCTGATGCTGCCCCTGGTGGGGTTCCTTCCCGCCGACGAGCCCAGAGTGCTGGCCACGATCAACGCGACCGAAGAACGTCTCACCGATGAGCGGGGACTGGTGTACCGCTACCGGTCCCACGACGGGCTCGAGGGCGAGGAAGGCACGTTCCTTCTGTGCACCTTCTGGCTGGCCCAAGCCCTGGCCCGGGCCGGACAGCCGGCTCGGGCCCGCACCGTTGTCGAACGCGCGGCAGCCTTCGTCAACGACGTCGGCCTTCTCGCTGAAGAGGTCGATCCCGTCACCGGAGAGCTCCTCGGAAACTTCCCCCAAGCCTTCAGCCACATCGGGCTCGTGAACGCGGCCTGGGCCATTTCCGAGACCGAACTCCGACAGAAAACACAGAGTTAGAAGTGCCACGACGCTTTGCTAGGCCGAAACACATTCCAGCTTGCGGGCGCGGTCAGCTTCTCGATCGATCGAACCAATGATCGGGCTGGGTTTCATGTTCGATTCGCGATCCGTGTGGCTCAGCCCCGAGAACCGTTGCCGGTTCGTGGGATCCTTCGCCCAGTCCGTCTTGAGTCTGGAGGTCATATGCGCAGCGACATACGTGAAGGCGGGAGGTTCCCCGACTACGAGCTAGCCGACCAGTCCGGCAAGCGGCGTTCTCTGTCGGAGCTTCAAGGGGGCAACCCGATGGTGCTCCATCTCTCCCGCGGCGGCTTCGATCCGAAGGAGCACCAGTTTGTTCGGCAATTGGTCGACGTCTACCCCGAATTTCGAAACGCATATACACGATTGGTCCTCATCTCCACCGACAACCAGCTGAACATCAACGAGTTCCGCGACGCTTTAGGCGCCACCTGGCCGTTCCTGTCGGACCCGGATCGAGTGATCCAGAAGGACCTTGACATCAAAGAGTTTACTGATGAGCCGCACGATCCGATGATTCCCCACACGTTCGTCCTCGAACCCGGGCTCAAGATTTTCAAGGTCTACAACGGCTACTGGTATTGGGGCCGCCCGACGATGGCAGAGCTGCACGTGGATCTGCGGGCACTCTTTCAGAAGATTCGCCCGGACTTCGACCTGGCGACCCCAGGCTTGAAGGAGGCCTGGGAACGAGGAGATCGCGATCAGTTCCTCGTCGACACGCTCGAGGAGCCGATTCGCTATACCGAAGGAAAGAGCATCGGCATCAAACGCTGATCACCACAGGGAGGGGGTGGGTCCCGTGGTGCCGTCCGGGTCTCCGACGTCGTGGAGTCTCTCGTCGTTCGCGGGCTGAACGAGGAGGGCCCAGCCATAGACCCGTGAACTGCTCTTTGAAGCTCGCACCCTGGGGTGACGTCGAACGCCGCGAACTGTGACACTCCCAGTTGCAAGGCAGCCGATCTGGCGCGACAATGCAACCAAAGCCGACCAGAGGAGACTGGGATGAGCACCGTCGACGGACAGGATGGCGAAACTGGCCGGACGGCAGACAGCGCAGCTGTCGACCTGAAGCTCGAGGCGGTCGTCATCCCCGTGGCTGACGCCGACCGCTCCAAGGCGTTCTACGCCGCCCTCGGATGGAGGCTCGACGCCGACTTTACCTTCGACAACGGCTTCCGGGTCGTGCAATTCACGCCACCCGGTTCGCTGTGCTCCGTGCAGTTCGGCACCAAGATCACAGATGCCGTACCCGGGTCTGCCCATGGCCTTTACCTGATCGTGTCCGACATCGATGCTGGGCGTGACGAGCTTATGAGCCGGGGAGCCACGGTCAGCGGGGTATTCCATTCCGGAGCGCCGGGGGCGCAACTCGATCCCGAGGGGCGGAGTGGTCGGGTCAGCGGCCCGGATCCGGATCACAAGAGCTACAGCTCCTTTGCGACGTTCGAAGACCCGGACGGCAACAGCTGGCTGCTCCAAGAGGTGACCGACCGCCTCCCGGGCCGGCTCGATCCGACCATCACCACGTTCAACTCTGCCGGTGACCTGGCCCGGGCCTTGCGGCGTGCCGAGACTGCCCACGGCGAGCACGAGAAACGGCTCGGCAAGGCCGACCCGGTTTGGCCCGATTGGTACGCCGAGCACATGGTGCGCGAGCAGCGTGGCCAGGAGTTGCCCACGTGACCGATTTCGACGCGATCGTGTTAGGTGGCGGTGCACCAGGCGAGCACTGCGCGGGCGCCATCGCGGCGCGCGGGCTTCGGGTCGCGGTCGTCGAACGGGAGCTGGTCGGCGGCGAGTGCTCCTACTGGGCCTGCATCCCGTCCAAGTCTCTCTTGCGCCCGGGCGAGGCAGTCCAGGGAGCCGGCGACGTCGGCGCCAGCGCCCAGGTGAACGTGCAGGCGGCGCTGGACTGGCGGAACTACATGGTGTCCGATTATTCCGATGCGGTACAGGAACGGTGGCTCGCGGACCGGGGTATCACTCTCATCCGTGGTGTCGGCCGGCTCGCCGGACCCGGCGCGGTCGAAGTGAACGGCACCCGGCACACTGCTGAGCACATCGTCGTGGCGACGGGCTCGGATCCCGTCGTGCCGCCCGTACCAGGGCTCGGAGGTCTGGACGGGGTGTGGGGCACGCGGGAGGCGACGAGCATGAAGGCCGTCCCCCGCCGCCTGATCGTGCTCGGCGGCGGAGCGGCCGGTGTCGAGATCGCACAGGTGGTGCGGCGGCTCGGTGGCGAGACGGTGCTGGTCGAGGCCGACGATCGGGTGATTCCCCGAGAGCCCGCGCCACTGGGCAAGGCACTCGCCGAGGCACTGCGGCGCGACGGAATCGAATTGCGCCTCGGAGTTCGCGCGGCCGAGGCCTTACGAGACGGGGATGACTACGTCTTGAAGCTCTCGGATGGCACCGAGGTGCGCGGTGAGCGACTGCTCGTGTCCACCGGCCGGCATCCGCGCGTCGAGGGGATAGGGCTCGAGACCGTCGGCATCGCAGCCGACGCGCACGGGATCCCGGTCGACGAATACCTGCGTGCCGGCGAGCAGATCTGGGCCATCGGTGACGTCACCGGAATATGGCCCCTGACCCACGTCGGCGAGTACGAAGGCGACGTGGTGGCGGCGAACATCGCTGGAGAGCGCCACCGGGCAAACTACGAGGCGGTACCACGCGTCACGTACACCGACCCGCAGGCTGCCGCGGTCGGCGCCGCGGAGGCGCCCTACAGCACCACGATGCTCTTATCGGAATTGCCCAAGACCGCGACGTACACCCACTCCTACGCCGAGTCGAACGGCTTCTTGACCTTGCTCAGCGACGGCGTCCGCTTGACCGGCGCCTATGCCCTCGGACCTGAGGCCGGTGAATGGCTGCAACAGGCGACACTCGCTATACGTGCCCGCGTCCCGCTGGAGGTACTGAGCGACACCATCCAGCCGTTCCCGAGCTTCTCGTCGATCTTCGACTCGGCCTTCAAGGCACTCCGTATGGAGATCGCCAAGATGCCCCTGCCCGCGCGACCTATGCAGGCGCAGATGGCACGGCCATGACGGGACGAGATCCGCGCTCGTCATCACGTTGGCAGCAGAGCCCGTCGTAAGCGGGCGATCGAACTCAACCCATGGAGGTAGCAGATGGCCGAGTCCCACCGCCCCCAGAGGGATTAGTGCTGGCC
>CAWJYZ010000004.1:0-3088 GCA_963847225.1 uncultured bacterium
AGATGACATGTAGAGCATGAGGATGAGGATCCCCTCAGCTCAGGCACGAGGATGATCGTGCCGAAGTCAGGAGCATGAGGAGATCCCCATGGCAATCGTAGGCGGCCTGGACGTGCACCGGAAGCAGATCACTTTCGACTACATCGACACCGAGACCGGCGAGGTCCGCCGGGGGCGGATCTTCCCCGCCAACCGGGAGCGGCTGCGGGCCTGGCTGGCCCAGTTTGCCGGGGTCCCCGTCGAGTTTGCGGTCGAGGGCTGCACCGGGTGGCGGTACATCGTCGAGGAGCTGGTGGCGGCAGGGATCGGGCCGCATCTGGCCGAACCGGCCGAGACTGCGGATGCCGACGCGCGCCGGCGCAAGCACCGGGCGAAGACCGACCGCATCGACGCCCGCACCCTCCGCGAACTTCTCTACAAGAAGCGGCTGCCGAGTCCTGGATTCCCCCTCGGCACGTGCTCGAGGTTCGCGCCAAGGTGGAATCGTTCAAGGACCTGCGCGACGAACACATCGCCTGGGTGCAGCGGGTCCACGCCATCCTGTTCCACCACGGGGTCCCCGCGGCGATCAGCGGGGATCTGTTGGCCGCCGACACCCGAGCCCGGCTGGAGGCCGGTGCCGGGCTCTCCGCAGCGGGAGCCCAGGCTGTGCAGGTGGCCCTGCGCTTGCTCGACCACCTGGATGGCGAGCTCGACATTCTCCGCCGCGAGATCGAGAGCTTCGCTCGTCGCCAGCCCGGTTGCCGGGCCCTGCAGGCCCAGTACGGCGTCGGCGCCATCAGAGCGACCGCCCTCTGGTGCCAGCTGGGGGACAGCACCCGGTTCTCCGCCTCCCGCAAGGCGGTGCGCGCCAGCGGGCTTGACGTCACCGTCCACTCCTCCGACACCAAGCGCGCCCGAGGGAAGCTCTCCCGGCAGGGGTCCCCGGTGCTCCGGTGGGCGCTCTTCGAGGCCGCCAAATGCGCCGCCCGACCCGGTGCCCAGGACCACGCCTACTACCAGCAGGTGCAGGAGCGCTGCGGCGGCAATGGGGCCGCCCTCTCGGTGGCGCGAAAGATCGCTCGCCGGTCCCACCACATCCTGCGCAGCCTGGGCGCCGAAGCCCTCGCTCCTGGCTGATCGTGATGCGGCGGAAGTACCCGGCAGCCCACCCCTGGATGCGTCGCGACCAGCTCCTGGACCACCCCCCCGTCGTCCTGCCCTCGGCAGGTGCGACCTCAAAAGACTGAGCGGTCGCGGTTGCCCTTGCGGGCCACCCCATCGATCATCATGTCGCCGGACCACAAATCACGGTCCGAGCACCGAGATAAGGCTGGGCGTCCGCGCATCCGCCGCTGCACCCAGAAACTCTCCCCGCCCGGCGAGGACGTGCGATGAGCTGAATCCGCCAGCTATGTTCACCAACCTCACCACACTCGGGCACCCGTCATGATCGACGCTCGCGCCTGCCCGTCGCGGGCACCGCTCCCCCCACATCGTTACCAACCTGTGACATGCATCCCTTGACGAGGGGATCCTCTACAGATAAGGGGGTGGCAAGGAGGTTCGATTGGTGGCCATGGACATCTGCGACCTGATTCGCGCCGACCACGAGGAGCAGCGCCTGGCCTTCACCCACCTGGATGCGGCCACCCAGGCGGCCGAGCAGCGCGTGGGGTGGGAGCGGCTGCGTGCGTTGCTCGAGCTGCACGCCGGCGCCGAGGAGGCCGTCTTCTACCCGGCCGTGGCGCGCCTCTCCGACGACGCCGCCGAGGAGATCGAGGATGGGGTCGACGAGCACAACCAGCTGCGTGACGCCATTGGCGAGGTGGCCGAGCAAGAACCAGGCACCGAGCTCTATCTCCTCGCCATCCGCCAGGCCAAGGCCGTCAACGACCATCACATGGCGGAGGAGGAGGCCCACGTTCTCCCGGAGGTGACTCGACGCGTTGCGACACCTTCGAGAAGAGAGGAGCTCGGCACCGCCTTCCAGGCCTTCAAGGACGGGCATCCCGGGACAACGGGGGATCTTCCGAGGAGAGGAAGGACCCCAAGGCTTACGTCGCCTCCGCGCGAGGCTGATGCCGGAGGGGTCTCGCCGCGCAAATCTGGCCCAGTGCACGGCGTCGGGAGGTGGCTGTGGGTGTGGAGCCGGCAGTTGGTCGGACCAACCCACAGCAGACGGCCGTGGGTTTGCCGCAGTGCGAACAAACCACTGCCTGTCGAAGCGACCGAACCCTGAGCGAGACCCAGAGCGACGGCCAAGGGCTCCGGATTTGGCCCCAGAGCGCCGATCAGCTCAAGCTGTACGAGCCGGGCCAGAAGGCGACGGAATCCCGCGCCGCTTCCCACAATCTCGGCGAGGGCTAGGATGGAAGCCCTAGAGTTCAGGTACGCCCTGTAGCACCCGAGCCTGGGACCCGCGCGCTGAGAGGCAGCCTGGAGCAGATCACGGTGACGGTCGGCGATGCTGGCGACCGGCGCAGCTCACCGTCAGGGACACCGGCATCGGCATTCCCGAGGAGCATCTCTCGCGAGTCTTCGAACGATTCCATCGAGTGCCCGAGACCCGCGCGCGCAGCCAGGAGGGCGCAGGCATTGGCCTGTCGCTCGTCGAGGAGATCGTGCGCCTGCATGGGGGGAACATGGCGGTGGTCAGCACGGTAGGGCGGGGCACCGTCTTCACGGTGTCCCTGCCCTACGGGACGTCGCACTTACCCGCTGATCAGCTCGGTCCAGGGGAGCGGTCCGGCTCCCTGGGGGCTGATCCGTACATCGCCGAGGCGCTGCGCTGGCTCCCCGCCGGGGCCACCGCTGGCGCGCCCGAGGAGGTGGCCCCACTCCACGTTGAGAACCCGGCATCAGGTATTTTCCGGGCGGGCGGCCTCGTGAGGGGCGCATCCTCGTAGTCGACGGCAACGCGGACATGCGCGACCACCGGACCAGTCCCTTCCCCCGGGAATGGACATGATCGGGCGGCCCCCGCTCACGGGCCCCCCGGCGTTCTTGCGGATCGGACCGTGGTTGACGCTCGCCACCGAGAGAGCGTCGCCGACGGCGATCAGCAGGGCGAGACCGCCGCTAGCGCAGAACCCGATCACGCCCAACG
>CAWJYZ010000005.1:0-888568 GCA_963847225.1 uncultured bacterium
ACATGAGGTCCATGCAGGAGTTGGGTTGCAAGTAGCAGGTGTAGTGGCGATGCCGAACGGCTTGGTGGAACATGTCGACCGCGTAGTCGGTCGTCCCCCCTCCCGGCGGGGCCACGTAGGAGACCAGGCCGGGGAGCCGGACCCCGCGCGTGTCGACGCCGAACCGCGAGGCGTAGTAGTCGCAGAGGAGCTCGGCCGCCACCTTGGTGATTCCATACATCGTGGTGGGGCGCTGCAGAGTGTCCTGGGGCGTGTGATCCTTCGGCGTCGTGGGCCCAAACGCACCGATGGAGCTGGGGTGGAACACCGCGCAGCCGTGTGTGCGCGCTGCCTCCAGGACCCGGTAGATCCCGCCCATGTTGACGTCCCAGGCCACGCGGGGCTTGGTCTCGGCCGCCGCCGAGAGCACCGCCGCGAGGTGATAGATGGTGTCGATGTCGTGGCGGCGGATCACCAACTCGAGCTCACTGATGTGCTGGCAGTCGACGTGCTCGAAGGGACCATTGGACGGCGAGCTGGGCGGCGGCATGCGAACGTCCGACGCCACCACGTTGTCAGTGCCGAAGCGCTCGCGCAAGGCCGGCACGAGCTCGGAACCGATCTGCCCGAGCGCCCCCGTGACCAGAATCCTCTTCATCCGCTGCCAGCCCTCCACCTGGCCCAGGCCGCCTCCTCGCCGTGACCGACACCGCCGGGTAACGATATCGTGTCCCCTCAGGGAGTGGAGGCGGGGTCGACGATCGACCGAAATGCGGCCCCGGCGCTCGCTCCAGCGACAGATCCCAGCTTGCCTCCCAAGTCCGGCTCTCAGCGAGGTTGGCCCAGGGGGTAGCTGACCGGGCCGGGCGTGGACACCATCCGCACCTGGCTCTCCGCGACCACGCCACGCCGAAGGCCGGCGAGGATGGTCGTGACCAGGGCCACGCCCAGCGCCCCCAGCCCCACGGAGGAGATGACGTACCCCGGCCCGTGGAGAGCGGGATCGACGAAGACCCAGATCATCGCGCCTGCGAAGGTGATGGTGGTCCCCACCATGAGCGGCCAGGCGATCCGGTCCCACTGACGCTGCGCGAGGGAGCGCTCGCCGATCACCGCCAGCAGCACGAGCGCCGGCAAGAGGAAGAGCCCAACGTCCTGGTGGACCCAGGTGAACACGGCGTCATTGGCGGCTCCCGCCGCCCACGGTGCACCGGCTCCGAAATAGGTCTCGTTCAACTCGATGGCAAAGCCAGCGAGGACCACGGTGGCGAAGCTCAGGGTCCACGACCAGGCGGCCGCGATCCGGAGTGAACGACGCACACCCCGCCCCGCGGCCAGGGCGATGATGCTCAGCCCACCTCCCAGCATCACGGTCATCCCGAGGACGAGCTGGTCGGCCAAGATCCCGTTGCTCCCATCACCCGACTGCAGGACGAGGGGCGGCTGCCATCCGGCGATACCCATGGCCACGTAGATGCCGGTCGTCGCCGCAATCCCAACCAGGACTAAGGCCAGACCGCTGCGAAGCCCGGCTCGCGAGATGCGGCCGAGGCGAGCGGTGCCGAACTGCTGGGCGGCAAGGATCACGAGCAGGGCCATCACCCCAGACATCATCAGCCGCGAATGAGCGACGATGAGATTGGCCGTGAAGGTGGCACTGTCAACGCCGAGTCCGCGCACGTACCCGCTGACGAAGCCTGGCCAGGCACCGAACTCGAGCAGCCAGCCGGCGAGATGGCCGAGGACAGCGGCGATCAGGGTGGCCACGGAAGCGGGCAGCGCGGTCCAGAAGGCGAGCGTCCTGGTGCTGGGCGCGCCCCGACGCAGCTCGCCGACCATGCCCAGGATCAGCGCCACCAGCATGAGGTCGAGGGCGAAGAATCCGATGTTCTGCGTGAAGGTGGCGGTCTCCGCGCCGGGAAGACGCCGATCGAAGATCCCACCGATGCCCGTCGTCACGGTGGCGACCATGACGCTGGCCGCGATGGTGATCCGCGCCCACCGTGACCTCAGGGCAAAGGCCTGACAGATCAGGAGAGCCAGCAAACCGAGGAGGGTGCTGAGCAGCCCGTGGAGGTACATCGAACCCCAGAAGTCAGGGCCCACCCCCGCGTTCCCCTCGGTGACGAAGGGATTGGCAATGGCCAGGCTGCCGAGCGCGAAGACAATGATCCAGCCGAGGAGGAGAAGCGGCAACCGGCTCCAGACCACCGCCGCCGCTGGTGTCAGCGGCGATGGGACCCGAAGATCCGGTGGTTCCATTCGTCTCCTTGGCTGGTGGACGCGGCCGCCGCCCTCACCACATTGGCGCTCCTCTTCGCATGTCGCCAGGGCCGAAGGGCATCGCCCGGGACATGGAGGGCCCGAGCCGGCTCAGGACTTGAGGCGAGCGCTGGCCACCGCCGGCGCGGATTGGGGAGCGCGCGGGCAGCGCCCTCCTGGTGAGGGACCTCTGCCCGCTCGCACTCGGGGTCCAAGGGCACTGGACTTCCCGCGAAATCCCCTCACACTGTGGGCTGGGGAGGACTCGTTAGGAGCGGCAATTCGAGCAACGTCAGTCCCTCGGAGCGGAGATTGGACCTCGGCCTACCGTCAATCGAGCCGAAGCCGGTCTCGGTACCGTGATCGGACAGCAACAGGAGCGAGACGCACGTGGTTGAACAAGTGATCCTGAGGCCCCGGCGGCTCAGCGTGAGCGACGTGATGACTCAGGAAGTTGTCACGATTGAGGAGGGCACGGAATTCAGGGAGATCGAGCGCAGGCTGGCCGATCACCACGTGAGCGCGCTACCCGTGATCGACGTGAATGGTGGTGTGACCGGTGTTGTTTCTGAGAGCGATCTCCTGCTCAAATTGGAGGCCATCGGCACGGGTCAGATGGCGTCCAGAACGCGGCGTGGCCACGGCAAAGGGTCAGCGGCCACCGCCGGGCGGCTCATGACGTCCCCGGCAGTCACCATCGGAACGGGTCAGCCGCTCGCCGCCGCAGCCCGGTTGATGCGCACCCACCGGATTCATCAACTCCCCGTGGTGCATGACGGTCGCTTGGTCGGCATGCTCAGTCGTGGGGACCTCTTGAAAGCGTTCCTGCGCAGCGACGAAGACCTCCGTACGGACATCTGCCAAGGTGTGCTCAGCCGGATCATGTGGCTCGACCCCGATGCCTTCCGAGTGCTCGTCAAGGACGGAGTCGTCGAGATCGCCGGGAAAGTCGAGCGCCGGAGTGACGCCGAGGTCCTCGTCGATCTCGTCCGTGGCATCGAGGGCGTCATCGATGTGCATGCAGACATCGCCCATCTGCTCGATGACCGCAACGTCCGCTTTCCCCCCGCGGTCGCCTAGGCCTCGACGGCGCCGCCTCAATCGCTGAGGAGCTGTTCGACCACCCCACGAAACTCCTCGGGCGACCATCCGAGGGTGGCCTCGCCGACCTCGATCTCCCAGCGATGCACGCCGGGGACGTCGGTCGCGATCGGCGGATAGAAGGTCCAGATGCCCTCCTCCCGCGCCAGCCGGAGGGCGGCGTGGGCCAATGCTCCGCCGTCCCGGTGGAGGAGCAGGTGGAACATCGGCGTGTGCGGCGGGTCGGGAAGCACATCGACTCCGGGTAGGTCACGGAGAGCGGCCGCCAAGGCCAGCGCATGCCCCTGACACTCGGCCAAGCGCGGGAGCCGGAGGCGCAGCCCGGAGAGAGCGGTGGCGGCGCTCGGCCACAGGCTGTGCAGGGTGCCGCCGTGGCGCCGCCGCCATTCGCGCGCTTCCGCGACGAGCGTGCTCTCGCCGGCGAGAGCAGCGCCGGCGAGACCGGCCATCTGCTTGTAGAAGGAGACGTACACGGTGTCGAAGAGGTCGGCGATCGCCGCCAGCGGCCGGCCATAGAATGAGGCGCAGCCCCAGAGGCGAGCGCCGTCCAGGTGCGCCGCCGCACCGCGGGCCCGAGCCCAGCCCACCTGGGCCACCAGCTCATCCCATTCCGGCAGCTGCCCTCCGATATCCCGCTGGGGTAGCTCGAGGAGCAGGGCCGCCGGGGCCTCGCCGGCGGCCTCGCCGAACCAGCGGTGAGCCTCCAGGTCGCTGAGGCGGAGGAGCCGGTGCGCCTCGCCCACGGGATGCCCCTCCAAGCCATGGAGCCGCTCGTAGGCTCGCAGCTCCTTGGTGTCGATGTGGCACATGGGGTGGAAGACGACGCCGCGCCGGCTGCGCCGGTCCGCGTGGATGCGGAGGGCGATCTGCTGGGCCATCACTCCGCTGGGCATGAAGACGGCGGCCTGCTTGCCCAGCAGCGCGGCCACCTCGCCCTCCAGGTCCGCGACGACGCCGCCTGTCCCATAGACGTCGGTGGCGGTGTCCGGCGGAATGTCGCGCAGGAAGTCGGCGGCGGCGCGAGGTCCGGCACCGTGGAGGAAACGGCGGCACGATCGGCGCATGGCCTGGACCTCAGCCGGGCTCAACCGCTCGGGCGCGGTCCTCTCCACCTTCGTCGCCAGGCTCGCATCCATACGGAACCTGGAGCATAGCGCTCGCGCTGGCAGGAGTCCGCGGGCGGCTCCCAAAGCTCCTACTGGAGGACGGGAATGCCTCGCTCCCGACACAGCTCGTTGAGGATCTGCGGCCAGACGCTCACGCTCACCTCCCCCAGGTGAGCCTTGCGCAGCAGCAGCATCTGGGTGCGCGACTGTCCGATCCCTCCTCCGACGGTGAGAGGCGCCCGCTCTTCCAGGATGGCTCGGTGGTAGGGCAGGCCGAGCCAGGCGGACTGACCGGTCAGCTCCAGCTGCGTGCGGAGGGCCGCGGCGTCGACACGTATGCCCATCGAGGACAGCTCGTGACGGCGCCGGGTGACCGGATTCCAGACCAGGAGGTCACCGTTCAGCCCGTGTGTGACGCGCCCATCGGAGTGGGCGACAGTGGTCGACCAGTCATCGTAATCCGCGGCACGGAGCTCATGGGGGAAGCCGTCCGCCAGGGTCCACCCGATGCCGATGATGAACACCGCTGGGATCTCCTGGAGGAGGCGCGTCTCGCGCTGTTTGCGGGGCAGATCAGGATAGCGTTCCAGGACCTCCTCGGCGTGAAGGAAGGTCACCTCGTCGGGCAGGTCCGGATAGCCCTCCCGGAGGCTCGGATAGCGCCGGTGGGCTTCTTCCTCCGCCACCTTGAGGACTTTCCAGATGCGCCTGACCACGTCCTTCAGAAACTCGACGTTCCGCTGCTCCGGGCGGATCGCGAGCTCCCAGTCCCACTGGTCGACATAGGCGCTGTGATCATGGTCGAGGAAATAATCCTTACGGACGGCGCGCATGTCCGTGCACAGGCCTTCACCGGGGGCCATGCCGAACTCGACGAGCGCCAGGCGCTTCCACTTCGTGGCCGCCTGGACCACCTCAGCGTCGATCGGATGCACGTCGCCGTCATTGCTGATGTGGAAACGGATCGGGGTCCGCGAGCCGTCGCGGTCGAGCATGTCGTTGACCCCGGTATCGCCGGTCACGATGAGCGGCACCTGCACCATGGCCAATCCAAGCTCGATGCACAGACCATCTTCGATCAGTCGCTTCAAGGCGAAGATCGCCTCCTGCGTTTCCCGCAATCCCAGCCGCGGCCCATAGTCGGTGGGGAGCACGGCGGCGACGTCCTGATACGTGCCGATGCCCGGTCCGGACAGGTCAGCGCGCTTGCTCTTCTCGAGCGTGTCCGGGTCGATGGTGACGGTGGTCCGCGCCTCGGACATCTCAGCTTCTCCTTTGCGTCAGCGAGACCTCACGGTCGTTGGTCGATGCACGCCCTGGGCCACGCGATGGCCGGCGTGCGGCGTCAGCCACGGCTCAGCTTCGGTCACCGTTGGGCCGCCACCCGTCCATCCTCTGACCTACCGCTTCCATCCCTCAAGGGTCGAGAGCCACCAGGTTGGGGGGTCTCCGGTCCTGGCTCGCGCCCGGCCGCGCCCCCGATCGCGCCACTGGTCCCGGTGCCGTCCAGCCTTGGCCACCGTGTCCCCGCCGCGGATAATCGTCGCCGTGCCCTTTGCGCGCGATATCCAAGCTTTCGACGATAGGGCGCCAGGGTACGAGGCCGGCTGGCGCGGCGGTTGGCACCGGGACATCGCTCGGCGCACGGCGGACATCGCCCTGGCCAGCTCCGGAGAGCCGTCACGGATCCTTGATGTGGGCTGCGGCACGGGCTTCCTGCTTCGCCTGCTCGCCTCTCGCCTCCCGGGAGCCCACGAGCTGGTGGGCGTCGACCCCGCCCCGCACATGGTCGAGGTCGCCCAATCCGGCGCTGCACACGATGCCCGGCTCCGCGTCCTCGTCGGCGCCGCTGAGCGACTCCCGTTTCCCGATGCAAGCTTCGACCTCGTGGTGAGCACGACGTCCTTTGACCATTGGACAGACCAGGCTGCCGGTTTGCGGGAATGTGCACGCGTCCTCGCGCCGGGGGGCTGGCTGGCGCTGACGGACCTCTTCACCCTTTGGCTGTGGCCAACCTCGCTGGCCGGAGGCCGCGGGCGAGCCCGGACCCGTGGCCGCGCCATGCGGCTCGTGGCCGCGGCCGGCTTCCGGTCAGCAATCTGGCACCCGACCTACGCGACCATCATCTCGACCGTGACCGCCACCCGCTGAGGCTTTTCGCGCGGAGCAGTCGACGCCCCCGGCGTGCGCCATGCCTCAGCCCTGGCGGCCATCTCACCATCCTCGCCATCCCGGCAGCGCGAACACCCCGTCGATCAGGGTGCGACCTCCCGGATAGCGAAGCTCCCTCGGTGCTCTCCCGAGCACGGCCTTCGTGGGCGGGTCCTCCGGCTCGCCGACGCCCATCCGACTTGATAGCAGGCGATCCAGCAGCCCTCGGATCGTGAACCCGCACCCCGAGGTGCACATCAGCTCCCGGCGGCGGCGGCCAGGCGCTTGGCGCGGCGGCGCCCCGGCCAAAACGGCAGGTCGAATAGCAAGATGGACAGCAGCCCGACCCCCGTGGCCCCCACGATGTACCAGGGCCAGGGGCCGAGCAGATGCAGCAGCCCCGGGGGAGAGTTGGTGTGCAGGTAGTCGTAGTCGCCGCCCGTGAGCGCATCCACCACTCCCACGAGAGCGATGAACGCAACGGTAACCGCGCTCACCCGCAGCGCCGCCCGGCGACGGGGATGCATCCCCAACCCGAATACCAGCCAGGTGGCAGCGACCACCACCCCAATGTGGTCGGTGTAGAACTCGAGCCAGTCATACGAGAAGAAGGCGATGGGGTGATCGGGGGTGGCGATGCCCTGCAGGGTGCCGGCCATGGCCCAGTACCAGGTGATTTCAGCGAGGACCCAGCCCCGCGACAGCAGGGCCGCTGACCCAACCAAGGCGGCCGCATCGCAGACGTAAAGGGGCAGGGTGCGGCTGGCTGACCACGGTCCGAATCCGAAGGCGTGGCGCCACCACACCAGCTGCCACCCGACCTCGTTGGCGAGCAGAAGCAGTGCCAGTCCCCACGAGAACCCGGTGGTCCATCGACCCGGCCGAAGGCGCGCCCCAGCCGGAAGGATGACCGCGGCGGCGACGGTGATACCGATTGCGAGCAGATGGCCGAAGCCCACGGATCCATCCATCGTCGAGGGGGCGTGAAGCCGGCGCTAAGCTGGCGCCAATTCTGCGGTCAGCAGATCAGCGAACACGAACCCATCCCGTTCCGCGATCCCGCCCACCGTCACCGGCACCGGACGCGCGAACGCCGGACCGTCGCTTGCGAAGGTGTGGAATTCCCCGTGCTCGCCGCAAGGATCGGCGCTCTCGGGCAGCTCGCTCAGCAGCGAAGCGTCAAAGGCGCGACCACAGAAGCGGCGATCGAGCTGCTTCGGGTCCACGCACACAAGGGTGGCGCGCGTGCCCGATTTCACCATCTCCCGGGCCAGTTGCGCGGTATCCAAGCCCCACACGGGAAACAACGGGATCATCCTGGCTTCAGCCATGCGCTCCTCACGATAGGCGCGAATCTCCTCGAGGAAGAGATCACCGAAGGCGATGTGCGTGATCCCCTCTCCGCGAGCCCCGGCCAAGGCGCGCGACATGGCGGCCTCGTAGGCTTCGTTGGTGCACGGCCAGGGGAGCCGCACCGCCAGCAGCGGCAGACCCACGGCACTCGCTTGGCGCCGCACGAGCTCGTGGCGGACGCCGTGCATGGAAACCCGGGCGAACTTCTTGTTGAAGGTGGTGAGCAACCCCACCACCTCGACGTCGCCCTGCTCACGCAGCAGGTGCAGCGCCCACGCGCTGTCCTTACCGCTGCTCCATGACAGGAGTGCCCTCGGCTTGCTCACCGCGACAACCTTACCTGATCCGCCGGCAATTGCCGGGCGAGGGCAGTCTCTTGTCGGCGCGCCGTGGATAGATCGCTTGAGCCGCGAGGTTCACTCGGCAACCTTCGTGCTACCCTCCGAGCATGCAGGGAGATTCCCCGCTGGCCAGCACGGTCACCCTCGGGGTCAGGGACTTTGCGAAGATGCGCTCGTTCTACCAGCGGATGGGCTGGACGCAGGTGTTCGATGGCGACAACTTCGCTGCGTTTGAGCTTCGAGGCCTCGTGCTGGCACTGTTTCCGCTCGAACAACTCGCGAAAGATGGGCACGTCGACGCTGAGACTCAGCGTGACGGCATCCGCTTCAGCATCATCATCAACGTGGACCTGCCGGAAGAGGTCGACGCACTCACGGCGGAGATGGAGGCTGCCGGCGCACGCGTCACCAAACCGGCTGTCGATGCTGAGTTCTTCGAGGGGCGGTCCGCCTACGTGGCTGACCCCGAAGACAACTTCTGGGAGATCGCCTGGGCGCCTCGTGACAACCCCGTCCTCGCAGCCGTCCGTCGGGCGGCCGGCCTCTCGACGTAGGGTCGCCGGAGAGGGCGTGCCGTGGAGTCGGCGCAGAGACCTGCGAAGCCGCCGCGCACGAGGGCGCCAGGCCGCTCGGGAGGCACCGACGCGGATTGGGTTGGCAGTCTGACCCGATCGGGGCCATCCGAAACAAAGAGCAGGACCCCGCTCATGACCATCGGCCGCCTCTCGCGCCGGGCTGGGGTCCCGGTCAAGGCCCTTCGCGAGTATGAGCAGATGGGGCTCATTTACACGGTGGGACGAAGCGAGGGCAACTACCGCCTCTTCGGCGACGAGGCGCTGTGGTGCGTCCAGATGATCACCGGCCTCCGACAGCTCGGGCTCACTCTCGCGGAGATTCAGGATTTCACCCGCGTCTACCTGTCCGCCACGAGCGAACCCATCGGGCCCCGATTCGCGGCGATCCTCGCGACCGTCAGGATGCGAACCGAGCAGCAGATCGAGGGGTTGAAGCTCCGCCTTGAGCGCATCTGTCAGGTCGAGACGGCCCACGCGGCCGAGCTTGCGGGCGCGGCGGATCTCGAGCTCGGAGACCCACGTCGCCGACAAGGCCAGCCCACTTGACTCTCCCCCCGGGGGGAGGCTCTAGCCTGCGCATATGATGACTACACCTGAGGCCTCGCCCTCCTCCCGACCCCCCTCCGCCGACCGCGGGTATGCGGTCCACCCCCGCCCCTCCGCGAATTGCGCCCCCGCTGCCAGGTCATGCTTCAGCAGGGCCTGTTCCCAACCCTCGGCCTCACGCTTCGGTCTCGGCCTCTGGGGCTCGTCGCCGCCTCTGCTCGTTGCTGATACACGCCTCAAGAGGGGGGTCGACCGTCTCCTTCCCCGAAGCGGAGGAGCCATGGTGCTCTTCTGGGGCGGATTCATCGCTGCAGTCAACCTCGCTCCCCACCTGCCAGTCCGTGACGATCTCCTGGTCACCGCAATCGCCACCCTCATCGGCGGCGGGTGGTGTTCGCTGAACTTCTGGCGCTGCCGCCATGCCCACTGCCTGGTGACCGGCGGTGGCTGGCTCGCGCTGAGCCTCTTCAGCTTTGCCGAGGCAGGTCTCGGCCGCAGCTTGGTTTCGGGCCGGGAACCCCTAGCCCAGGACGCCGTCCTCGCCGCCGCCCTCCTCTTCGAAGCCCTCTGGGCGTGGGCGCGCGGCAGCAAAGCCGTGGTGGCGATGCAGCCATGAATCCCTCTGAGGACGACCGGCCAGTGGCAGACAGCCTCCGCCCGAATCGTGGGTTTCAGCGAATACTGGGTGTTGGCAGACAACGTCGAGCGGCTACGGCAGCTCGGGCTCGGCTCCCTGTGAGGCCGAGGGCTGGTGAAGTGTCAGCCCCGGGCAGCCCGGAAGCCGAGCGCGATTCCGATGCCGTAGACGAAGGGGACCTGGGCATCACCGCCACTTCGCGCTGAAGTACCTCACCAAGCCCGCCACCAGGGAGAGTGCCGTACAGCTCTTGCAGACCCCCGCCGAACGCTTCGCCGAGCTCCCGGGCTTCAGCCTGCCGCCGCGGTACGTCCGGGTGCCGAGCGGCGACGGAGCGACGCTGCGCGTCGCCACCTATGCAGCCGGGCCTCCCGATGGTCCGGTGGTGCTCTGCCTGCACGGCGAGCCCAGCTGGTCGTTCCTGTATCGCCGCGTGCTGGGCACGCTGGCGGCAGCCGGGTGTCGGGCGATCGCCGTCGATCTGGTGGGCTTCGGCCGCTCCGACAAGCCGGCGGCTGTCCAAGATCACAGCTACGCTCGGCACGTCGAGTGGATCCGCGCCGTGGCCTTCGATGCGCTCGACCTCACCGATGTGACCCTGGTAGGCCAGGACTGGGGAGGGCTGATCGGACTTCGCCTGGTCGCAGCGCATCCGGGCCGCTTCTCGCGGGTGGTGGCGGCGAACACCGGGCTGCCCACGGGGGACCACCCCATGCCCGACGTGTGGTGGGCGTTCCATGACATGCTCGCCAAAGCCCCCGAGCTCGACATCGGCCGACTGGTCGCCGCGGGCTGCCGGCGCCCGCTGTCCCCCGAGGTGCGTGCGGCCTATGACGCCCCGTTCCCAGACGAGCGGTACAAGGCCGGTCCACGGGCGATGCCCGGCCTGGTCCCGGTCCGTCCGGATGACCCGGCCAGCGCGGCAAACCGAGGAGCCTGGGGGCGGCTACGCGAGTGGCACAAGCCGTTCCTCTGCGCCTTCAGCGACGGCGACCCCATCACCAGCGGGATGGTGGCGGTGCTCCAGCGGAGCATCCCCGGTGCGGCTGCGCAGGCGCCCGTCACGATCCAGGACGCTGGCCACTTCCTGCAGGAAGACGCGGGAGAGCGGCTTGGCGAGGTGATCGCCCAATTTGTCCGCGCTCAGTGACCCTCTGTGCCTGCGGTTGGTGAGGCGGTGGAGCAGGGCTCTCTAATCGGCGCTGCCTGCTCCAGCCCTCCGCTGGTTGCGCGCGAATGATTCCTGCAGGGTCCATGCATTGCCGTCGGGATCATTGAAGTAAACGTGGCGTCCCCAGGGTTGCTCCTCGACATCGCTCGGGCGCACTCCCTTGTCCTCCAATGCGGCCTTCGCCGCCACGGCATCGTCGACGACCAGGATGAGTCCCTTCAAGGAGCCTGGTTCCATCACTGACGCGCCTTGACCGAGGTGGATTGAGCAGCTCGAACCGGGTGGCGTGAGCTGCACGAAGCGCATCGCGTCGCTGACCTGGACATCCATATCGACGGTGAAGCCCAATTTGCCGGCGTAGAAGTCCTTTGCCGCATCTGTATCCCGTACGGGGACCGTCACGACCTCGAGACTCATGTCCACGGCACTCCTCCGCGTGCGGCCGTCTCAGCCCTTCACCATATGACGGCTCTCCCCGGCATATTATCGGGTTCGACGCGGCGAGCAGACGCCGATTGTCAAGCGGAATCCACCCTCGTGGCCCTCCCTCGTCGACCTCGGGGTGGCGCTGCTGACTTTGCCGGCCGTTGACGAATTGCCTACGTCAGCGGACCGGTCGTCCCACTCACAGCCTCCTCGAGACGCCGCTGGATTTGGTTCATCTCCTGCAGCCACCGGTCAGTCCGCATGGCCCGGTGCTGGTAGTAGTTGAGCACCGAGGGGTGGGGCAGAATCAAGAAGCGATCATCGCCCATGGCTTGGAGGACGGCGTCCGCGACCTGCTCCGGTTCGAGCACCCCGTCATGGGCGACCACCCGCCCCACCGGGGTCGCCGCGTCCAGCATGCGCGTGTTGACCCCCTGGGGGCAGAGCACCTGAACGACCACGCCACGATGGCTGTAGGTGGCCGATAGCCACTCGGCGAAGGCCACCGCAGCGTGCTTGCTGGCCGCGTAGGCAGGGTCGCCCAGCAGGGTCAGGAGTCCCGCCGCTGAAGCCGTCACCACCAGGCGGCCGCCACCGGAATCGACCCAGGTGGGAATGAGCTCGCGGGCGGCGCGCACGTGCGCCATCAGGTTGACCTCGAGCGCCGCCGCCCAGTCGCCCTCGGTCGTCGCCAGCCCGCCACCCGGCGCAACTCCTGCGTTGGCGACGTAGACGTCGATCCGGCCCAGGCGCTCCCTCGCGGCACGGATCAGGGCCTCTGCACCGACCTCGGTAGCAGCGTCCCCGGCGACCGCGTATCCGCTGACCGCGGCCGCCACTTCGGCGGCGGCAGCGGCGTCGATGTCGTTGATCACGACCCGCGCCCCCTTGGCAGCCATCCGCCCGGCGATGGCTCGGCCGATCCCGCGCCCGCCACCCGTCACGACGACCCCTCGACCCCGCAGATCCGACCCGACCTCGCGCCGCGGCGCGTCGGGGATGGTGGCACCGCGGCGGCGCGCTGACCCCGCCGAGCTGGCGAGAACGGGCTGGAAGGCCAATCCGAGCTTTTCAAGGAAGCGGATCTGCTCACCGTGCATCGGGCCGGGCAGCTCCCGGAACCAGCCGTATTGGCTCGCGTCAGGACCGACCCGAAGGTCACCGTCGTACCGCGTCACTCGGAAGGCGAGGCCCACAGGGTGATCCAAACCGCGCTCGAAGTGGCTCGGGTACTCGAGGAAGCCGGCCGCCTCGGCATCGATGACCTGGATCCCGAGCTCCTGCTTGGCCACCCGGCGGACCGACACGAGGAGGTGCTCGCCGAAGTGGACGGTCCCACCGGGAAGGTGCCAGAACCCTCGGCAGGGGTCGATGTCCCGCCGGGTCAGCAGGATGCCCCTCTCATCAGCTACGACGACCTCGACCGTTAGTCGGGGCACCCGCGCGTAGATCTCGTGGAACTCCTGTTCGGACAGCGGCCCGGCCCGGAACACTCAGTGAATGGTAGACGGCCGTGCCAGGCCCCCAGGCGGGCTGAGTGGTCCGCGGCAGAAATTCGTGAGGGGGGCCACACCCAGGGCACCGGTCGCGTCGACGCTGCACCATCGCCGCTGCCTGCGCGATGATCCGTCGATGCCACACCGGGCGCTGACCTCAGCCGAGATCTCCTTACCCGCGCACCCCGCTACTGCACGCGTCACAGAGCGGATCGCACAGCTGGCGCAGGACGTCGAACTGGTCGTGCTCACCGACAATCACGCTGGGCAGGCGCGGATGTCGCCACTTGCGGCGGTGGCCCTGGCGCGGGAGCAGGGGGTCCGCACCGTGATCCATATCTCGGCGCGGGATCGCAACCGGCTAGCGCTCCAGAGCCAGGTGATTGGCGCTGCCGCCCTCGGCTGCGACGGAATCGTCTGCCTCCACGGCGACGACGTTCCCGGGATCCCCCGGGTCGGCGACATGACCGGGACGCAGCTGCTCGCTGCTGCCGGGGAATGGCTGGCCCCGCTGCCCATCGCGCGAGGCTGCGTGGTGAACCCGTTTGCCACCCATCCAGATCGAGAGCTGCGGCTGCTGCGGCGCAAGCTCGAGTGCGGCGCAACCTTCGCTCATACCCAGATGTGTTTCAGCATCCCCGCACTGACCCGGTTCCTGGATCGCGCTGGCGAGGCGGGGCTGCTGAAGCGACTGCGTGTTTACGTGACCGTGGGAGTCCTGCGGACTCGCGCAATGGCTGATCGTGCCCGCTCCCTGCCTGGCTGCGACCTGCCCAACTCAGCCTATAACCAGGTGTGCGCCGGGGGAGGACGCGAGTTGGCCCTTGAGATGGCACAGCGCCTGGCCGATCTTCCGGTCGTGGATGCGCTTCATGTCATGCCCCTGGGCGACGAGCCCACCGCTGCCCAAGTGGCAGGCTCCTTTCGCCGTGCCCGGCTGGTCGCCGCGAGGCATGGGGTCGCGCGTTCTTGACTCCAATGCAAGCGAAGGGAACAGCGCTCGTCGGGCCGGCGGACAGAGCCCGCTCAGGGCCAACGAGCTGACCGCCTTGGACGACCTGCGGCGCGGTGAGCGGGAGACGGGGCTCGAACCCGCAACTTCAACCTTGGGAAGGTTGCACTCTACCGTTGAGTTACTCCCGCTCGGGTCGGGTTTCCGAGGATACCGCTGGGCTGACCTCCCTGGAGCTGTCCCTCGGGAAGCAAACGCCCCAACGGCTGAGCTACTCCCGCTCGGTCTGTCTTGCGCCAACTCGTCGGCGGCTCTCCCATTCGGTGATCGAAGGCCGCCCACATTATGCGGACTTGGTGGCCACGGCGGCAGCCACGATAGCGCCGGTCGGCGCCCGCTTCTGCCCTCTGGCACGCTGCGAACACACCGATCGGCCATGGGTCTGTGTCGCCGCAATTCGCCACTCACCGCGAGCCGGCGGTTATTCTCGACGAAGGATGGACGGGATCGTGGTCGAGGCGGCCGGTCGCCAGATCACCATCAGCAGCCCTGATAAGGTGTACTTCACCCAGCGCGGCGAGCGCAAGCTCGACCTCGTCCGCTACTACCAGGCCGTCGAGGCGCCGCTGCTGCGCGCCATGGGGGGGCGCCCAGTCCTGCTCCAGCGCTTCCCCGAGGGAGCTGGCGGGCCCTCCTTCTTCCAGAAGCGGGTTCCCGAGGCCCGGCCGGAATGGCTGCAGACGGCGATCGTCGCCACCCCCAACGGAACCACGTCGCGGGCTCTGGTGGCGGCCGACCTCGCCCACGTGCTCTGGGCCGTGAACCTCGGCTGTCTCGGCTTCCACGTCTGGCCGTCGCGGGCCGCCGATATCGAGCACGCCGACGAGCTGCGCATCGACCTCGATCCCAGCCCCGGGGTTGACTTCGCGATGCTGCGTGAGGCCGCTCGCGAGCTGCGAACCCTGCTCGCCGAGCACGGTATGAGCTGCATGCCCAAGACCACCGGCAACCGCGGCATTCATGCCTATGTCCGCCTGCAGCCACGCTGGACCTCGCTGGAGGTCCGCGCCGCCGCAGTGGCGGTGGCCCGCGAGCTGGAGCGGCGCCGCCCCGAGCTCGTCACCTCGGCATGGTGGAAAGAACAGCGAGGATCGAGGGTTTTCATCGACTTCAATCAGAACGCCCCCCACAAGACGATATTCGGGGCCTGGTCGGTGCGCGCCCGGGCGGGGGCGCAGGTGTCGACGCCCTTCTTTTGGGAGGAGCTCGAGGCCATTGAGCCGGATGGGCTGACCATCGCCACGGTGCCGCAGCGGGTGGCCGAGCGGGGCGACCCTTGGGAGGCGATGGACGCCGCGCCCCAGTCCTTGGAGCCGCTTCTGGCTCTCCACGAGCGTGACCTCGCCGCCGGGCTGGGCGATGCTCCCTGGCCGCCGGTGTATCCCAAGATGCCCGGCGAGCCGCCGCGGGTGGCACCCAGCCGGGCGCGCAAGGTTCCCGAGGGAGGAGCCGTCTGATCGCGGCCCAGACGCTCGGCCACAGGCTCAGCCTGGGGCGGATCGGGCCGGAGCGGCCGCCGCAGCCAGGCGCGTACGATCCGCCGCGATGGTCACCGCCTTTCTCGTCATCGTCTGCGCGCCGCGCGCGATCGGGGAGCTCGGACAGTCCCTCGCCGAGACCGATGGCGTCGTGGAGGTGTACACCACGACGGGTTCGGCCGACTTCATCGCGGTGGTGAGGGTCGCTGACCTCGACGAGCTGGCCACCGTGGTCACGCAGCGCATCGCCGGCCTCTCCGGGATCGTCCGCACCGACACCCATCTCGCGATCCGCTCATACGGGCGCAGCGAGGAGCGGGCCGCATTCGATATCGGGGTCGATTGAATGCCCTCCGCCCCCGCGGCAGCGGCGATGACCGGAAGGGCGCGCATCCTGGCCGCGCTGCGCCGCCAGCCCGTCGACCGCACCCCTGTCTGGTTCATGCGCCAGGCGGGACGGGTGCTCTCCGGATACCGCGCCCTGCGCGAGCAGCACGACATCCTCGCCATCACCAGGACGCCCGAGCTCTGTGCGCGAGTGACGGTCATGCCCGTCGAGGAGCTCGGCGTCGACGCCGCCGTCCTCTACGCCGACATCATGCTGCCGCTCATCGGGATGGGCGTGCCCTTCTCCATCGATCCCGGAGTGGGCCCCATCATCCACGCCCCCGTGCGCAGCGGTTCCGAGGTATCCCGCCTGCGCGTCGTCGACGCCGCCGAGGACGCCACGCCCGAGCTCTTCGACGCCATCCGCCTGGTGCGCAGCGCCCTCGGCGATGAGACCGCCCTGATCGGTTTCGCGGGAGCTCCGTTCACGGTTGCTTCCTACCTCATCGAGGGAAGACCATCGCGTGACCAGGCGCGAGCCAAGGCACTCATGCATTCCGATCCGGATCTTTGGGATCGGCTCCTCGACACCCTGGCGACGGTGACCATCCGCTATCTGCACGCTCAGGCCGAGGCGGGCGTCGACGCGCTCCAACTCTTCGACTCCTGGGTCGGCTCCCTGAGCCTCCATGACTACACGGCGAAGGTGCTGCCTCACGTCCGGCGGATCCTCGCTGAGACGCGCGACACCCGACGCCCGCTCGTTCTCTTCGGAACGGGCTGCGCACACCTTCTCGAATCCATGGCGACGGCGGGGGCCGACGCCATCTCCGTGGACTGGCGGCTCCCTCTCGACGAGGCCTGGCGCCGGATCGGACCGAACCTCGCCATCCAGGGCAACCTCGACCCAACCGTGCCGCTCGCTCCCTGGCCCGTCGTCGAGCGGCACACGCGCCGCGTGCTCGGTGAGGCCGGCGGCCGCGACGGTCACATCTTCAATCTCGGCCACGGCGTCCTTCCCGACACGGACGCCGCCACGCTGCGCCGGCTCACCGAGCTGGTGCACGAGGAGACGGCGCGCTGAGCTCCCCCACCGGCGTCCTGCTGCTCACCTTCGGATCGGCGGTGACCGCCGATCAGGTTCCGGCCTACCTGCGCAGCGTTCGCGGTGGAAGCGACCCCGATCCGGCGCTCATCGCCGAGTTCCAGCGCCGCTTCGAACGTATCGGACGCTCGCCTCTCATCGAAATAACCGCAGCCCAGGCATCGGCGCTGCAGCGCCTCCTCGACGAGCGTCAGGGGGCCGGGGCATTCCGCGTTGCCGCCGGCATGCAGCATTCGGCCCCGTGGATCGACAACTCCATCAACTCGCTGGTCGCCGCGGGAGCGGCGCCGATCCTCGCCGTGGTGCTGGCGCCACAGTACTCGCCGCTCATCCTCTCCGGATACGAGAAGGCCGTGCAGCGAGCCCGCGTCCGCCACTCCCGCCTGGAGATCGCCGTGGCCAGAGCCTGGCACACCATTCCCGGGTGGATCGATAGTCTGAGCCGCCGGGTGAGCGAGGCGCTCGCCGGCATGACCGGCACCCCGCGGCTCGTCTTCACCGCCCACAGCCTGCCCCGGAGCGTGGTGGAGCGCGATGCTGGATACATCCGCCAGCTGCATGAGACGGTGGCCGCGGTCACCGGCCGTCTCGGGCTTGGCGAGGGCAGCTGGGACTTCGCCTGGCAGAGTGCCGGGCACACGCCCGCCGAATGGCTGAAGCCAGATCTCCTCGACGTCCTCCCGGGCCTCCAAGGACGCGGCGTCACCGAGGTCCTAGTCGCCCCCGTGCAGTTCGTGGCCGACCACCTCGAGACCCTCTACGACATCGACGTGGCCGCTGCCGAGCAGGCGGAGGCGCACGGCATCCGCTTCCGCCGGATCGCTATGCCGAATGCCTCTCCGCTCTTCATCCGCGCGCTCGCCGAGGTGGTTGAGCGAGAACTGTCGAGCGCCACCATTCCCTAGGCCTAGGCTCAGAGAAGTGGCGCCTTGGGGCGCTCTGTCTTCCGGGACGAGTGGTGGGCACCCCACGCCGGGAGAGGACGCTCGCAGCCCGGCGAGAGGCACGGCAGGGAAGCTGGCGCCTCCGCGGGGCTCGGGAGCAAGGCGGGGGTCAGTCCGGTGGCGAGTCCTCAGCGAGGCCCGGCGCCGAGGCCTCGGCACCGCGCGCGGCACGGACCCGCTGCCTGTACTCGTCGAGCAGGCGCCGGCCGACCACCTCATCACCCACCGACGCCACGATTTGGTAGGCGGGCTCGTCAGGAGCAGGGCGGACGAGAACAAAGCCGTCATCGACGAAGACCTTCATGCCGTCGACGAGGTCGACAGCTTGGTCGCGATGCTCCTCCAGGAGAACGCGCATCACACGGCCCTTGGCGTCCCAGGGCACGAACTCAGTGGCGGTGAGGTAGGCGCTGCGGGGAAGGCGCGCTCGCGCTGCTGAGAGGGGCTCGGTGGCGTGAGCGCGCAGCTCGAGGAGCTTGACGAGGGTGTACATGGCGTCGAAGGCGTTGAAGAAGTAGGGCCAGATGAAGCCGCCCTCGCCGTCGGTGGCGAGGCAGGCATCGGGGATAGCGGAGGCGCGCAGCACCTGAGCCGACTCGCCGAGGGTGGTGATGAGGGTGGCGCCGCCTTCGGCGACGACACTTGCGACCCACTGGGGTGCGCTGGCCGGAGCCAGCATGAGTCCTGGGCGCGACCACCAGCGCGTGAGGACTGCGAAGAGCTCGTAAGGGGTGAGCGCAACACCCTGGTCATCGATGACGCTGAGACGCTCCCCGGTGGGGCTGAAGAGACAGCCGATGTCGGCACCGACGGTGCGGGTGATGAGCGCGGTCTCCGCGGGCATGGTGCGGTGGCGCGGCCCCTCGGCCAGCCCGGCGTTGAGGGGAACGGTGGCGACGCCGAGCTCGTGGAGAACATCGGGGAGGACCTGCGAGGCCTGGCTGTAGTCGTAGTCGATGAGCAGCCGGAACTGGGCGCGGCGGATGGCGTCTCGGTCCACGCCGGCGAGGAGATGCTCGGCGTACTCGGCAAGCACGGTGAGGGGCTCGATATCGCCCATCTCGTTGTAGGCGGCGCGCCGGAAGTCCTCGCGGAAGAAGAGGTTCTCGAGGCGGCGCTCGGCGCGCTTGTCGATGGGGAGACCGTCATGATCATGGATGCGGATGTCCGCCGATCGGGGATCGAGCGGCGACACCAGGACGTGGATCCCCGCCTGGGCTCGCCCGCTCTTGGTCGCGAACTGACTGACGGGGACCGGGAGCTCACCGAGATCGCGAACCCTCGCCCCCGCGCTCACCATCCCGGCGACAATGGCGCGGACGATCATCCTCGAGCTGCGCGCCTGATCGCGGCCGACGACGACCGCGGCCCCGCGCGGCAGGGTGGCGGCGAAGGCGGCGCCCAGCCGGGCGCAGAACTCCGGCGTGAACTCCACGTTGATGAGGCCGCTCATCCCGTACGAGGAGAAGAGCCCCCGCCGCCACTCTCCGGCCCAAACTACGGACTCATTGACCGTCGAGCCAGGCTCGATCTCCTTGTGCGGCCAGATTTTGACCCCGGCGCGAACCCGCGAGCCCTGGCCGATCACGCAGCCGTCGCCGATCACGGCGCCCTCCTCCACCAGGGTGCCCTTCTTGACGGTGACGGAGCGTCCGATGATCGCCTCCCGAATGCGGCAGCCCTCGCCGATGTAGCTGTGGGGCCAGATCACCGAGCTGGTGACCAGGCTGTCGTCGTCGACGACCGTGTACTTGTCGACGATGACCGGGCCAACGATCTGGGTGCCAGCCTTGAGCTTCACCTCATCGCCGAGGAAGGCCGGTCCCTCGATCCGGGCTCCCGTGCCGAGCTCGACCTCCGCTCCGTAGAAGACGTCTCCCTCGCAGCGCCCCGGGATGCGGCAGCGCACCCTGCCTCCCAGCGCGTCCCAATTGGCGCGCAAGAAGGACGGGATGGTGCCGATGTCGCACCAGTACCCGGCAGCGACGATGCCGAAGAGAGGCGCACGCCGAGCCAGCATCCGGGGGAAGACGTCCTCCGACCAGTCGGCGGGCGTATCCGGCGCCATCTCCCCAAGGACCTCCGGCTCGACCACGTAGATGCCGGTGTTCACGTGGTCGGAGAAGACCTCGCCCCACGACGGCTTCTCCAGGAAGCGCTCGATCCGGGACTCGAAGTCGGTGACGACGACGCCGTACTCCAGCGGCTTGGGGACAGAGGTCAGCACGATGGAGGCGGCGGCCCCGCGGCGGCGGTGCTCCTCGATAACGGCGGTGAGGTCGATATCGGTGAGGCAGTCCGCGCTGATGATGAGGAACGTCCCGTCGAGGAGGTGGGCGGCGTTGCGGACGCTGCCGGCCGTTCCCAGGGGGCGGTCCTCGACGACATAGTCGATGGACATCTCCAGCTCCGAGCCGTCCCCGAGGTGGTTGCGGATCTCGGCGCCCAGGTATTCAAGGGTCATGACGACCTCGGTGACGCCGTGGTCGCGGAGAAGGCGCAGGTTGTGCTCGATGACCGGCGTGCCGACGATGGGAACGAGCGGCTTGGGGTAGCGGCTGGTGAGGGGGCGAAGCCGGGACCCCTCCCCGCCGGCCATGATCACCGCCTTCACGGTGCCCCTCCGACTCTCCGCGCCGTTCCCGCGCCGCTCCCCCGAGCCAAGCCGTGGCGGAGGTGGCGGAACCTTCCATCCGGCACCAGCACCTGCTGATGCAGGCACATGTAGCCAAGTCTTTCGAGCAGTGCCTCAAGAACCGCGGGCCAGGCGAAGTCGCGGGCGTCCCGGCGTGCCGCGCGGCGCAGCCGGCGGGCGAGGGCGGGACGGTCGACCAGCCCCCGCAATGCCGCGGCCACCTCGGCACCATCGTCCGTCTCGATGACGATGGCGTTGCCGTAGGGGCGGGCGTATTCCTCGCCAGTGGCTCCGACGAGCGCCACCGCACCGGCGGCCATGGCCTCCAGGCCCACCAAGCCAAAGGGCTCGTGGCCCGAGTTGGCGAGCACGGCCGTCGCCGCCACGTCGATCTCGGGGATGACCGCGTCGGCGAGGAAGCGTCGGAGGTTGACGACGGGGGCACCTTCGCTTTCGGCCAGAGCGCGGACGATGCCGCCGGTATCGTCGACCGGCTCCACCCAGTCGAAGACCGGCAGGCCGTGGGCGTGGGCGCGAGCCAGCACGTCGGCGCCGTACGGCTCGATCCCGCCGCGCATGAGGAGGCGGGCGGGAAGCCCCTCAGCACGGAGCTGAGCGATGGCGTCGATCGCCTGGATCCAGCGTTTGTCGGGGGTGAACCTGCCGATCTTGAAAGTCAGGCAGGGCGTCGCCGCCGCGCTCCGAATTGCCGCAGCCGCCCGGGCATCGACAGGTTGCAGCGCCCCCTCCGGGATGCCGTTGGGAATCACCACGGGGTTGACGCCGCAATCGCGCATCAGGTGCTTCATGTAGCGGCTCACCGTCGTCGTGGTGGCGACATCGCCCAGGGCCGGCCAGTTGATCTCGTCCCACCCGAAGCGGTTGTTGGCGTTCCACACCAGGACCACGTGGCGGCGGAGGCCGGCCGCATGCAAGCGGTCGCTGAGGCGGCAGCACAGCATCGCGGTGTGCCACTCCTCGCAGAGCACGGCGACGATCCGATCGCCCGCCACAGCCGGGGCCACGATTCGATCGACGAGAAGATCCGGCAGGGTCGCGGTGAGGACGTCGATCTTCTCCCGCTCACCGGCGTACACCCCGGCGGGGTGGCGCCGACTGACCTCCTGACAGCAGCGGATGAGGCGGACACCGCCGGCCTCCTCCTCTTCCGGGAGCGACGGATCGCCGACGAAGACGAGGCTCGTCCGGAAGCCGGCGGCGGCGAAGGCCCGGGTCAGCTCCTTGGCCCGCACGCCCAGACCCCCAGCGAGACTGTAGCGGTCCGGCCCCTCGAAGGAGACCATCACGATCTCGAGCTTTCGTGGCGAAAGTCCCATGCCGTGAGTTTGGGCTTTTCCGGGGTCCCCGTCCCGATCCCCCGTGGAGCACCACCAACCGCTTCCGGGCGATACCTCCTTTATCCTCACTGGCCCGCGACCTCGCTTTGTGTCAACGCCTACTCGATCTCCGCCCTGGCGAGGAGTACGCTAGGCAGGGCGTCGAGGCGCCACGACACTCGGCTGGGAACTTTGTGTCGAGGGAAGGCCATGGCTGGTACGAAGCTGCTCTCCACGCGCTTGGCGGTATGCCCCGCGTGCGGGCGTGAGGCGCGCGTCATCGCATCGACGTCGGTCGAGGTGTTGAGCCGCTGCTACGCCTGCGGCGATGTGACCCGGACGCCGCACGCGGTCCGGCCAGCATGGTCGGCCGAGGCGGCGGTTCGGGCCGCGGTCCCCACGGCGGCGCAAGCGGCCGCGCCCGCCGACGTGGAGCCGATCGCCGCCGGCTGAGTGCCCGCCGAGCCGGCCTCAGCAGCCGGCCCTGCCTCCACTCACCTCCAGCGCCTTGGAGGCGGCGCGCGCCGGCGAGGTGGTGACGGCATAGAGCCGCACCGGGTCGGCGGTGGCGAAGGTGACCGGCGACTCCCCCCAGACGTAGGCGTACGCGGAAGCGGCCGGAACCGATGTCCCCGGATCAATCGACGCCGAGCCGGTGCAGGCATCCACCAGCATGAGGTCCCACGCCACTGTCTCCCCCGGGTGAGCGGCCAGATCGACGGTCACGCGCAGAAGGCAGGAGCGGCCGGGGGCGGCCATGCACCCCCCGGGGTCAGCGAGCGACACGCTGAGACCGGCGACGTCACCGGCGGTGGGCGGCGCGGGCGGCGCGGGGTGGCTGCTGGGAGAAGCCGTGGGCGCGGCGGCGTGGACGACGGGCGGCTGCGTCGCCGCCACCCCGGCCGGGGTCGGCGGCGCGGTGGTGGAGACCGCCGGTGCCGGCCGCAGCGGATGCCGACCGTTGAGCGCCAGCCCCACGCCCGCGGTCACGATGGCCGCGGCGACGGGAAGGCTCCAGAGGAGCATCCGCCGGCGGGCGGGCCGACCGCGCAGAGGAGTCTTCCGGGCCCTCACTCCAGTGAATCGCTCCGCTCTGGTCAGCACGGCCCTCGCGCGGTCTCGGACGCCGCAGCCCGCGGCCCCCATTCCCCGCCGGGAGGTCCTGACCCCCCTGGCGAGCGCCCCCCGCGCGCTTCCCACCATGGCTCTTGGCGCCCTGGGGGAGGACCGGCCCCCGCGAGAGGTGGGGACAGCGGGAGGGGAAGCCGGCCTCCCGGCGTCGTCGCTTCGCGGCTTCGCGGGAGGCGGCGAGGCCAGAGCGGCAGTCCGGGTCGGCTCCGGGTGAGCCGGCACCACGCCAGCATCGGGAGGGGAAGGAGCATCGCGGCGCCTCTCGTAGGCGCGGGAAACCCCGATGCGCTCGTGCTCGAGGGGGCCGACCAGGGCCGCGATCCCCCGGCGGACGCCGGCTCTCTGGGTGCCGAGCGCCGCTCGCACCACGGTCACGGCCTCCGCCGCGGTCGCCGCCCCGGCGAAGGGTCGCCGCCCTCCTTCCCCGTCGAAGATCCCGCCGAGAGCAGCGGGCAGGGCCGCGCCCGCGCCGGCGCGCGCCGCGCGCCGCCCGGGAGGGAGGAGGGCGCTGCGCATCGCCGCCGCCAGGGCGGCGAGATCTCCGCAGGGCCCGAGCGGCTGCCCCGGTACCCGGGACGCCCCATCATCGGTTGCGCCGTGTGGCTCCCGGGCGAGGCTGGCCATGTCGACAGCGGCCGCCCTTCCATCCGGATCGATGAGGATGTTGCCGGGGTGGAGGGCGCCGTGGTCCAAACCGACCGCGTGGAGCTCGACGAGGCCGGCGAGGACGTCGTCCGCGATGGTGAGGAGGTGCGCGGGAGCGAGGCGGGTGACGGCGATGAGGCGCCGGAAGCTGACCCCCTCTCCGTAGCGGCGGGAGATCCACAGTGCAGCCTCCGCCGTCCACGCCGCCGCGGGCGGGATGAGCGAGGCATGCTCGACCGAGCGCGCCACCTCCACCCGGGCGAGGAGAGTGGCGCAGTCGGCGGCGCCACCCCCCAGCCGGCGGGCGACGCTCAGCTCGCCCTCGGGCGTCGCGGCCAGCCAGGTGCGCGATGTTCGAGCGGTGCCGAGGAGAACGAGAAGACGCAGGCCGCGGCCATCCACCTCCCGCTGGTCGCGGTCGCGGAGGGTGTCGGTCATCGCCTGTTCCCCCCCTGCGACAGATGGGGGATGATCGGGAGCGCCCACCCCTCGTCATTCCGGGAGGCCGCCACCACGGCCACGTTCTCAGCCCGCTTCGGCATCGACCTCGGCACCGCGAACACCGTCGTCTGCCGGCCGGGACGCCGGATCATCCTCAACGAGCCGTCGGTGATGGCGGTGCGCGCCAACGGCAACGGCAGCGCCCCGGTGCGCATCGGCCACGAGGCGCGCGAGCTCATCGGGCGCACCCCCGTGGGCCTCACCACGGTCCGTCCCATCCGGGACGGGGTCATCACCGACCTCCAATCCGCACGCACCTTCGTGGTGGCCATCCTCCGCCGCGCATTCCGCCACCCCTGGGAGAGAATCCGGCCGCGTGCCGCGGTGGGGGTCCCGGCGGGCGCGACATCGCTCGAAAGGCGCGCCCTCATCGAGGCTGTCGAGGAAGCTGGGGTGAGCCGCGTCGACCTCGTCCCCGAGCCGGTGGCGGGGGCCATCGGCTGCGGCATCGACCCCCTCCAGCCCCGTGCCCACATGGTGGTCGACGTCGGCGGCGGGACGGCCGAGGTGTCGGCCTTCTGCTTCGGAGGGATCCTGGCGACGCGGTCCTGCCGGGTGGCCGGTGACGAGATGACCCTCGCCCTCCACCAGTACCTGCGCCAGGAGCACCAGCTCGTCGTCGGCGAGCTGACCGCCGAGGACATCAAGATCCGGCTGCGCGATGCGGCCACCGAAGGCCAGCCGCTCGTCGTCGAGGGCCGCGACCTGCTCACCTCGCGCCCCCGGCTGATCACCCTCGATCCTCTGGAGATCGCCGACGCGCTGCGCCCCACCGTCGATGGGATCATCGACGCCCTGACGAGCTGCCTCGAGGACCTTCCGCCGCAGGCGGTGGGCGACATCATGCACGAGGGGGTCATCGCCTTCGGGGGCGGATCCCTTCTGGCCGGATTCGAGCAGCGCCTCGAAGAGGAGTTCGGGTTCGCCGTGCAGCACGCCGAACGGCCGCTCACCTGCGTCGCCGAGGGCGCCGCCATGGTGGTCTCCATGCCCAACGTCATCGCTGCGTACTCCGGCGGCTGATCGGCGTCGAGGCGGCGGCCACCGCCTCGGCCGGCAGCGCGGCTGGGGCGGGGGGGCCGCTGGGCGTCAGCGCCGGAGAGTGCGCCGGCGCTCCAGCGGCGGGCGCGGGGGTCGCGGTCGGCGCCGCCGGGGATACAGAGAGGATCTGGCTCGCGTGGGCGATGAAGTACTTGAGCAGAGTGTCGACGGAGGGCTCGCAGGCGTAGTAGCCCTGGCCGCCCCCATGGACGGCGCAGAGCACCACCACCTGGGGATCCTTGACCGGGTACACGGCGTCGTACCAGCCGTCAGGTCCGCCATGCGGGGCCGCTGAATCCTGGGCGGTGCCGGTCTTGCCTCCCGCCGGCTGGGGGAGGTTGCGCAGCTGGATCCCCGTGCCCTGCGACACCTCGAGGGCCAGCCCCTGCCGGATCGGTCCGAGCTTGCTGGCGAAGGAGAGGGGCGTGGAGGCGAACGAAAGGTTCTGGGAGTCCGTCGTGGTGGAGACGTCGAGACCGAGATGGGGCGTCACGAGCTGGCCGGTGGCCACCGCGTCGAACCAGCGGATGTCCTGGATCGGCGTCGCCGCCGTGTATCCCTGTCCGATCCCCATCATGGGGGTGACCCCCGGGTACCAGATCTGCCCCGCCGGCATGTGCCCCGGGTAGTAGAACTGGCCGGCGTTCTGCATCGAGGCGGGGAGGTCGATGCCGCTCAGGCGTCCGACCCCGAGCTGGTTGGCCGCCTTGGCGATCCGCGCCGGACCGAGGGCGAGGGCCAGCTTGTAGAAGTAGACGTCATTGGACCAGGCGATGGCCAGGGGCAGGTCCTGCGGCGACAGGCACATCCAGTTCGCGTAGGTGGTCCCCGCGTAGGCGAACGAGCAGCCGGTGGGGATGACCTGAGAAGGCGGGATGGCGTCATCCATCACGTCGGCGGCGGAGGTGACCAGCTTGAAAGTCGAGCCGGGCGGCATCTCCGCCGCCACGGCGTTGGCCGGACCGGCCCCTCCCTGACCCGCCATGGCCAGGATCGCCCCGGTCTTGGCATCCATCACGATCATCGAGCCCCAGTCCGCCTTCTGGCTCTGGGGGTAGGTGCCCGACATCGACTTGGCGAGCAGCTTCGCCGCCTCCTGCTGCAGGCCCAGGTCGAGGGAGAGCTGGAGGGTGCGGCCGGGGACGGGTGGGGTCTCGCCGCTCAGGGCGACAGCGCTGCCGAAGGGATCGACCATGACCCGCTGGAGGCCGTCCTGACCCCGGAGGACGCTGTCGTACTCTGCCTCCAGCCCGGCGTGGCCGACAACATCGGCGGGCGGCAGGAGCCCGAGAGTGGCCACCTGCGCGGCCCACTCCGGGCCGGTCCAGCCCAGGAGGGGCCCGAGCAGGGAGGCATGGGGGTCGGCGCGGGTGTAGGAGGGCTCGAGGATCACCCCCGGAAGGTCGGCGGCGCGCAGTCGTCTGGCCTGCTCCGCCCGCACCGTCCCCGGGAGGTTGACGGTGAGCGGCGACGGGGCCGCGTCGATCTCGGCGCTGAGCGTGGCCTGGGTGATGCCGAGGAGCTGCGCGAGCCGGGCCAGGGCGTCCGTCCTGGCCTCGAGAAGGCCGGACACGATCACCACCTTCCAGCTGTCCTCGTCGTAGACGAGCGGCACGCCGTGACGATCGACGATCTCACCGCGGGGCGCCGGGAGGTCAATCGTGCGCGTCACCTCGGCGAGCCCCTGGGCGCGAAGGGTGGAGCCGCTCTTCGTCTGCAGCTGGAGCATCACCGTGCCGGTGCCGACGAGCGCCAGCGCCAATCCGACGGCGCTGAGCCTCACCAGCCGGGGCATGGGCCGCACCTTTCGCGGCGCCCGCCAGAGAACGCGGGCGCGGGCGTCACGAGCGATGCTGAGGGCCACGCCGATGGTGGCGAGATGGGCGACAGCGCTCGATCCCCCGGCGCTGATGAGCGGGCAGGGGACGCCGGCCAGGGGAAGCAGGCCGATGCCTCCGGCAGCCGAGACCACCACCTCCGTCCCGAGCAGGACGGCGAAACCGCTCCCGACCAGCCCCGCCGCCTGGGTGCGCGCCTCACGCGTGATCGCCACCATCCGCCACATCACGAGGGCGGTGCACACGAGGACGGCGGCGCCGGCGACGAGGCCTCGCTGCTCGACGAGGCTGACCAGGGCGAGGTCGGTCTCCCGCGCCGGAAGGTACTGGGAGAGGAGCGCGTAGGGGACCGCCGATGCGTGGCCGAGGAGCCCGCCTGAGGCCACCGCGATATGCGCCTGCAGCACCGTCCAGCCTGAGCCGAGGGCGTTGGCGCCGCCGCTCAGGAAGCTGTGCAGCCGGCTCAGCTGATAGGGACGAAGGAGGTGAAGCCCGATGGGGGCGAGGGCGGCGATGCCGACCGCCGTGGCCACCAGGCTGCGCGCGCGCACCCGGGCCTGGATGCTGACCGCGGCAAAGATGACGAGGAGGAGGCCCGCGGTGCTGAGGTCGGGCTCGATGAGGGTGAGCCCAATGGGCAGCGCGGCAATCGCCAGGGCGATGAGGTAGCGATGCTTGCGGTGGGTATCGCCGAGGACCTCGGCGAGCACGAGGAGAAGACCGATCTTGGCGAACTCCGAGGGCTGGAAGAGCGTGCTTCCCACCTCGAGCCAGCGCCGGCCGCCAAGGGCTCCGTGGCTGCCGGCGAGGGCGACGGCGGCGAGGAGGAGCACCGAGGCCAGGTAAGCGGCCCGAGAGAGAACCACCCATACACGCATTCGCATCCGTGACAGGGCCACTGCAGCGGCGATGCCGACAAGCACGGTGATGAGCTGGTGCATCGCCTGGCTGGCGTCGTCGAGGCCGACCAGATTGATGATGCCCAGGGTCACCAGCCCGGCGATGCCGATCCACAGCAGCGGATCAGCCCGTCCCAGTCTCTGCCACCTCTTCTGCGATGCGGATTCGACGAGGTGAGCGTCGTCCGGCAAAGGGTCCCACGGATGGCGGCGCATCCCTCTTCCTCGGAATCCCTAGCAATGGCAAGGCGAAATAGAGAATGCTGCGCGGCGTCGCCGAACCCGCGCAGGGAAGGCTGCACACCATGGTACTCGCACCCGACGGATGCGAACGAATTACGTTCGCTGAGCTGCTCGTATCGGCGATTCGCGACACGATTGCCACCCCTCTCTGCGACCTCGCCCACTGCGAGCAGGGGGTTCACGCACCCATTTTTGGTGTGCGCAAGTGGGAGGAAAGGAATGGGTCGCAGGGCACTGGCGCCAGCCTTGCGACGGTGGCATGCTGGACGGCATCAGTCCGAAGTGAAGCGGAGGGAGAGGCCATGCCGACCTACGAGTTCGAGTGCCAGGATTGCCAGAACCGCTTCGAGATCACGGCGTCCGTGCACGAGCATGACCAGCTCAAGGAGGAGCCGCCAGCGTGCCCGCATTGTGGCCAGCGTCGGACCCGTCAGCTCGTCTCCCTCTTCAGCTGCAAGGTGGCGAGCCCCAGCTTCTGAGCCGCGGCTGGCCAGGGGTCCCGGCAACCGCCTGCCAAACGGCCCTGGCGCTCCGGCCGCGCCATCGGGTGTCATTCGGGACATGAGACCCTCCGTCGTCAGTACCATTGCGGGCCAATGACCGGGAGTGCCGATCCCGCTGTGGTGGCGGCACCCACCCTCCGGGTGGCGGTGCCGCGGGAGCGCCAACCAGGAGAACGCCGGGTCGCTCTGGTACCCGCCGCCCTCCGTCCCCTCCTCTCCGACGGGATCGGCGTGGCCGTGGAGACCGGTGCCGGCCTCGCCGCGGGATACGCCGATGCAGCCTACGCCGAAGCCGGCGCCAGCGTGGTCAAGGACCTTCGCGAGCTCCTGACCGGGAGCGCCGTCATCCTCCACGTCGGCCTACCCGGACGCGAGGAGGTCGGCCTGATCCCGCCCGGGGTAGCCCTGGTCGGACTCTTCCGGGCCGTCTCCAACCGGGAGGCGATCGCCGAGCTTGCCTCTCGCGGTGTCGCCGTGCACAGCCTCGAGCTGCTCCCCCGGATCACCCGTGCGCAGGACATGGACGTCCTCTCGTCCATGGCCACGGCGGCTGGATACCACGCCGTCCTGATGGCGGCCGTGCGGCTGCCCCGGTTCATGCCCCTGCTCATGACCGCGGCGGGCACCATCCGGCCCGCCCGGGTTCTCGTGGTGGGAGCGGGGGTGGCCGGGCTGCAGGCGATCGCGACAGCCCGCCGCCTGGGCGCCGTCGTCGAGGCCTTCGATGTCCGTCCCGTGGTCCGCGAGCAGGTCGAGAGCCTGGGAGCGCGCTTCGTCGACGTGGGGGTTGAGGCGGCGGAGGTCGGGACCGGATATGCGCAGGCGTTGAGCGGTGAGGCGGAGCAGCGGGAGCGGGAGGTTCTCGGCCGCCACGTGGCCGAGAGCGACTGCGTCATCACCACCGCCCTCATCGCCGGCCGTGAGGCCCCCCGCCTGATCAGCGCCCAGATGGTGGCGAGCATGCGCCCGGGGTCGGTGATCGTCGACCTCGCCGCCGAGGGAGGTGGCAACTGCGAGCTCACCCGGCCCGGGGAGGAGGTGGAGGCGTCCGGCGTGCGGATCTGCGGCCAGACCGACCTGGCGAGCCGCATGGCCACCGACACGAGCCTGCTCTTCGCCAACAACGCCGTCCGTTTCGTCCGCCATCTCGTCGGCGATGGCCGGGTGCGCGATGACCTCGATGACGAGATCCTGGGCGCCACCTGCGTGGCCCACGGAGGCTCGCTGCGCGGGGTCGTGGCGCCCCCGCCGTCCCCGGTCGCCTAGGAGCTCCCCGTGTCCACCAACGACCTCGTCCTGATCGGGTTCTTCATCTTCGTGGTCGCCGGCCTCCTCGGCCTCGAGCTGATCAGCAAGGTGCCCTCCCTCCTTCACACCCCCCTGATGTCGGGCACCAACTTCATCCATGGCATCGTGGTGATCGGCGCCATCACCATCGCCGCCACCGTGCGGGACACCCTGGCTGACGCCATCGCCGTGGCGGCGGTCTTCCTCGGCACCCTCAACGTGGTGGGCGGCTGGGTGGTCACCGACCGGATGCTCAGCATGTTCAAGGGTGGAGGCCGCCAACCGGCTCGGCCCACGAGCGAGCCGACCAAGGCCGCGGCGCCGGAGGGCAAATCCTGATGCTCGCCACCGCCGCCTCGCTTCTTCCCCCCGCCTGGGCGCTCCTCTGCTACATCCTCGCCATCGCCCTCTTCGCCCGTGGCATCAAGCTCCTCACCTCGCCGAAGACCGCCCTGCTCGGCAACCGCATCGCCGGGGTCGGGATGCTGATCGCCATCGGGGTCACCCTCGGCCTCCTCCACGTCGGCTGGCAGTACATCGTGCCCGCAGCGGTGGTGGGCGCGGTTATCGGAGCTGTGTGGGCCCTCCGCGTGCCGATGACCGCCATGCCCCAGATGGTCGCCATGTTCAATGGAATGGGCGGTGGCGCCGCCGCGCTCATCGCCCTCGGCGACTTCCATCACCTCACCGGCGGGGGCGCCACCCTCGGGCTGATCGGCTCCGGGACCATCCTGCTCAGCTGCCTCATCGGCAGTGTCAGCTTCGCCGGCAGCCTGATCGCCTTCGCCAAGCTCCAGGAGCTCATGACCGGCCCGCCGATCACCTGGCCCTTCCAGCACGAGATCAACGCCGCCCTGCTGCTCGCGCTGATCGTCATCGGCAGCATCGTCATGGCGACCGGGGGTGGCGGCATCCTGATGATCGTCTTCTTCGCCGGGGCCCTCGGCCTCGGGGTGATGACCGTGCTTCCCGTCGGCGGCGCCGACATGCCGGTGATCATCGCCCTCTTGAACGCGTTCACGGGGGTCGCCGCCGCCGTCACCGGTTTCGTCATCGGCAACTACGCGCTCGTCGTCGCCGGCGCGCTGGTGGGCGCTTCCGGCTCCATCCTCACCGTGCTGATGGCCCAGGCCATGAACCGGTCGATCGCCAACGTTCTCTTCGGCGCCTTCGGCAAGGTGGCCGCCGATGCGGGCCCCGCGGGATCGGCCGCCGTGGCTCACGCGGTGCGCGCCACCAGCGCTGAGGACCTCGCCGTTCTTCTCACCTACTCCCAGCAGGTGATCTTTGTTCCCGGCTACGGGCTGGCGGTGGCCCGCGCCCAGCACGAGGTCAAGGAGCTCGCCGACCAGCTCAAGGCGCATGGGGTCCGGGTCCTCTACGCCATCCACCCGGTCGCCGGCCGGATGCCGGGGCACATGAATGTGTTGCTGGCTGAGGCCGACGTCCCCTATGACGAGCTCAAGGAGATGGACCAGGTCAACCCGGAGTTCCCGCGCACCGACGTCGCCGTCGTGATCGGGGCCAATGACGTCGTCAACCCGGCCGCTCTCAACGATCCCAAGAGCCCGATCTGGGGTATGCCCATCCTCAGGGCCGATCAGGCCAAGACCGTCGTGATCCTCAAGCGGAGCATGCGGCCGGGCTTCGCCGGCATCGACAACGAGCTCTTCTACCACGACAACACGCTGATGCTCTTCGGGGACGCCAAGGACTCCCTCGTCAAGCTCATCGCCGAGGTGAAGCTGCAGGCCGCGGCGTAGGCAGGCTCCGAACCCCGGCTGACAGCGGCTGGTCGGCCTTCGGCCCACGGGGCGGCGCATGTCGGGCAGGGCCACGCCGAAACCTCTCGGGCTGGCCCGCTCGGCGGCCGACCGGGCCGTCACCAATCCCAGAGGGCTTCGGCGTTCCCGCCCCGGATCAGCCCTCGTTCCGCCTCGCTGAAGCCTGCCTCGTCCAGCGCCTCCTCGTAGCGGCGCAGGCGGAGAAGCGGGAAGTCGGTGCCGAGGAGGAGGCGGTCGGCGCCCACCAGGCTCACCACGTCGCGCAGCGCGCTGGGCTTGTAGAGGAAGGGAAGGGCGGCGGTGTCGAACCAGATGCGTCGGCAGAGCTCGCGGACCTCGGGCATGTGAGCGTAGAAGGGAAGGCCGCCGCCGAGGTGCGCGGCGATGACCCGCAGGCTCTCACCCCCGGCGCCGGCTCCGGCCATGTCGAGGAAGCGCACCAGGCGGTCGGGCGTCGCCGTACCCTTCCCCGGGTAGAGGTGGCCGACGGGTTCGCTGCAGTGGACGGTCCAGGGTAAGCCGAGCTGGGCCGAGAGCCCGGCCAGGTCGCCGAGGCGGGGATCCTCGAGGCTGAAGCCCTGGGCGTCGGCGTTGAGCTCCCCGATCCCACGCAGTCCCAGCGCCGTGACGCGGCGCAGCTCGGCGGCGGCTTCCGGATCTCGGGGTTGGATGATCCCGCAACCGATCAGGCGGTCGGGGTGGCGACGCTGCAGCTCCGCGGTGAAGTCGTTGGCCTCGGCGCAGAGGCGAGGATCCGCGAATGGCCAGGTGAAGACGACCGCGCGATCGATGCCCTGCGTCTCGAGGTAGTCGAGGAGCTCCCGTTCGCCGGCGGCCCGCCTGCCGCCCGCGTGACAGGCGGCAAACCACGCTTCGGAGGCGGCCCGGCCCAGCACGGCATCCGGGATGACGTGGAGGTGGGCATCGACGAGGCGGCTCATCGGGTCAGCGACCGCACGTCGTAGATGACCGCGGAAGACGATGAGGCGGTGACATGCAGCCGCTGAGCGGCCCACCACCCGGCGCCGCTCGGCGGCACGGCTGAGTTGACCTCGACGTAGCTCACGTCGTAGCGGCGGAGGACGGTGAGGATGCTCGGGCAGCCGGCGATGGGGGCCGAACCGCAACCCTGGTAGGCGACTCCCACAGCCTGCTGGCGCGGACCGTAATCGAAGCCGTAGCTCCACAGCCATCCCGTCCAGCCCATGACCGCAGGGCGCCCGGTCAGGAGCGTCGCCGGATCGTCCCAGGCTGTGCTGCTATCGGGGATGAGGAAGACGGCGTCTGGCGCCGTCCGAGCCTCGATCTCGGAGGCAAGCTGGCCATCCTGCGCCGAGGCGAGGGTGTAGGGGCCGAGAAGAGGGGACGTCGCCGGTGGGCAGGTGGAGGTGCGCGCCTCAGCAGCGGAGCAGGGCGGCGTGTGGGGGATGAGGCGGGCCACCTCGAGCGCCCCGGTCGCGATCATGCTGCCGACCAGGAGCACGGACAGGGCGCGCCGCCCGACGCCGACCCACAGGCGCACCGAGATGGCCGCGACGAGGAGGGCCACCCCCAGGTACCAATACACGAAGAGCTTGGTGTTGTCCCAATCCCAGCTCTGGAAGACCACGATGTTGGCGAGCACGAAGATCGGCACGGTGGCGAGGAAGAAGCGGAGGAGCGGCGCCGACAGACCGAGGCGAACCGGCCACCTGGACGCCACGGAGGCGCGGCCGCCGCTCCCCCCCTCCCGCTCCCCCGGCGAGCCCGATTCCCCGTCGCCACTCGTCGCGGTCGGCACGTCCCCCAAGGTCGCGGCAGCGACGCCCGCGAGGTGGGGCGGCGACGCCGGACCAGCGGTCGCCGCCAACCTCCGGGCGGTGGGGAGGGCGGCGGCCTGGAGGGACGACGTTCTGCTGCCGGCCATCGAGTCGGCGACCCCTTCGGGGCTTGCCGCAGGGAGCTCGGGCACCCGCCGCTCCACGAGCCATATCCAGGTTCTGCGACCGGCGATCCAGAGGGTGACCCCGACCGTGAGCGGCACCGCGATGCCGAGGTTGATGATCCAGAACCACCAGAAGGCGCCCGTGAAGGGCGTTCGCACCACCTCTCCCGCGCCGGCGAGAACGCCACCGAGCCCCCCGGGCAGAACTCCGCTCGCGTAAATCCCGGACATCCAGCCCGGCTCGAACCACGGGTACTGATTGCCGGTGAGTGCGGAACCGTGGGGGGCGGCGAGGAGCTCCAGGGTGCGCGGCAGCGCCACCACGATGGTGGCGCCCGCGAAAAGGAGCCAGGCGGGGCGCCAGCGCAGCGCCGCGAGCCCGACGCAGATGACCCCGAGGGCGAACAGGCTCTGGACGTGAATGAAGGGGAGCAGACCGGCGAGCAACCCCGCCAGAGCCACGTCCCAGCGTGGCGCCACCGGACCATCGAGAGCGGCGCCGACAAGAATCAGCACCGCGACCACGGTGTCGAAGCCCTCGAGAATCGTCCGTTGCGGAAGCCACCAGGCGAAGAGTGGGCTGTACCAATCCTGCAGGGACTGTCCCTGCGAGTTGCGGAAGACCGGTGTCCCGGCCGCCGGGGCGGTGGTCATCCCGTCGTACTGGCGTGGCTGGTTGGCGACGATCCCGGGAAGCGCGCGGAGTGTCCCCGCCGTGACCGCCAGTCCCTCGGCGGGATGGGAGAGCACATAGGCGGCGCTGCACTGCTCGGCGGTGCTGCCCGCGCTGGAACAGGCGTCCCCGAGAGCCCCGATGAATCCCAGACCGCCTCCCAGGAAGCAGATGACGACGGCGATGACGCCGACCGAGCGGTGGGCGCCGAGGCGCGCCGCGAAGCCGACGGTGAGGATCACGAGAGTGGTGCCGAGGATCACCTGGGGCACCCACAGAGACGGTCCGTCACCGAGGCCCAGTCGCATCAGCATCGCGGCGGTGAAATCCGGGAGGAACGGGTAGTACAGGGGGGAGCCGCTCATGAGCGGGTCCTGGGGAGGCACGTTGTGCGAGACGCTGAAGCTCGCCGCCGTGATGAGGTGGTTGGCCCAGTCCGGGATCCAGTACCCGGTGACCAGGGCGCCATTCGCGTCCTGGAACATGGCCCGCGAGAAGAGAAGGCCAAAGCAGACCGCGGCCACGGCGGTGACGGCGGCCATGGCCAGGCCCGTGCGCGGCGCCGCCCGGGAGCGGCACCACGAGGCGCGCCAGGGCCCGACTGGGCTCCGTCCCCGCAGGACTCCGGCCAGGACAGCCACGGCTGCCACCGCTGCCGGGGCGAGAAGGATCGCGGCCGCTCCGAAACCGATCGCCAGGCTGAGCAGGAAGCAAGCGGCGGCGTCGAAGACGAAGGCCGCGACGACCCCGATCGCCACCCGCTCCTCGAGGCCGAGGGTCGTCGTCACCGTGCCCATCACCGCCCCGGCCGAGAGGGCTCCGAGGACAGCGAGAAGGAGCAGCGCTCCCGCGGTCATCCGCTCACATCACCAGGCATCGACCCAGAGGCGCATCAGGCTGTCCTGGCTCGTCAGAGGCACCGCCGTCCAGACAGGGTAGAAGAAGATGAACGCCGCGACAATGAGCCCGATCCCCGCATAGCTGAGCGGCGCCAGGCTCCACCACCGTCCGGCGGCACGGAAGTGCACGGTCCGCAGCGCGGTGAGCGCATAGGCGAGAGCCAGGGCGGTGAAGAGGAGGATGCCGAGGGCGTGGTAGAAGAAGAGGACACGCGCCTTGTTGCCCGGCACCCACATCATCCAGGAGGCCGTGTAACCCAGGACGATGAAGGCGGGCACGAAGCGTCGGGAGACGACCCCGAAGAAGGTGGCGGCAACGGCGAAGAGGAACATTCCGCTGAAGCCGACGTAAAAGAGGGGATTCACCGGACCGAGAGGACCCCTCATCTCGTACCCCGAGGCGCCGGTCGGCGGTTCGGCGGCGTGGAAGGTGATGATCATGGTGGTGAGCGACGCCACCATCAGGGCGCCCGTGGCGAATCGCAGCCACTGGGGACCCGCCGTCATCTTCCAGACCACGAAGAGAAGGGCGAGCAGTCCGAGCCACCAGATCGCGGGGTTGCCCATGTTGGTGATGATCCCGGTGCCCGGCTGCCTGGGGTCGTCAAGGAGCCGCGCGCTCTGGTAGTACATGAGCACCGGCTGCTCGCTGACCGGCCATGTATACCAGCGCGACGCTGAGGGATGGCCATGACATTCGAGCTGCTGGTAGCGCAGCTCGGCGATGTTGAGCTGGATGATGTTCTCGAGCGCCCGCGGCACGTTGGGGACCTCGTGTCCCGCGACGGTCGTCACCGGCACCGGGAGGTGGTAGACGTTGTTGGGAGGGGGCAGCGTGGTGAGCCCCGATACCTGCGGGTTGCACGAAGCGAAGCGGTAGACGTCGTTGTGGGCGATGGTGAGATAGCGGGAGTAGCTGGCCCCGAAGATCGCGGCCACGATCAGCAGGCCGGCCGCGTAGTGAAAGACCGCGGTGCGTCCGGCTGCCTCGCGCCAGAGCCTGGTCTCGTGGCGCCGAGGACCGGACAGCCGCCGCAGCGCCGGGACCACGCCGCCGGCATACGGAGCCAGGGCCCGACCGAGGACAAGGGCCAGGGTGACGGCGAGAGGAGCGATCGCCGTGAGCTTGGCGGAGAAGGCGACGCCGAGGGCGGCGGCGAGGAGGTAGAGCGTGATTCGCCACTGTCGCCGTGTGCGCGCTTGCCAGTGCAGGAGCAGGAAGTACCAGGCGAGCGCGGTGAAGAAGATGGCGGGCATGTCGATGACCCCGATCCGCGACTCCACGAAGGCCAGCCCGTCAAGGCAGATGAGGAGAGCCGCGACGCTGGCGAAGAAGCGGTCCCGTCGCAGCCGCCGGGCGATGAGATACATGAGCCCGACCAGGAGGCTGCCGGTGATCACCTGCGTCATCCGCCATCCCAGGGTCCCGAATCCGAGCCAGGCTATCGAAGGGGTGATGACCAGCTTGACGAGGGGCGGCTCGGGGTCGAAGTAGCTGATGGCGGGCGAGTGGAGGTCGTCGGCGGCGTCGGTCGGGAAGTAGACCTCGTCGAAGATCTGCCCGCAGGCCTTGATCGTGCCCTTCCCCCAGGCGACGTCCTGGCAGGCGCTCTTGGCGCTGTTCTTGGCCGCGGCGACGCCGACCACCTGCAAGGGTGGGGCGCCGGCGCCCGCGCCGCCCAGGAAGTTGGGGAGGATGGGGCTCCAGAAGCGGAGCGCGAAGGCCAGCAGCGTCAGGGCGACGGCCAGCCCCACGTCCACCCTGGTGAGGTCCAGGAAGCCGCGGAGCCCCGCTCGGACCAGGGGCTCCTCGTATCCCGGAACAATGGGACGCAGGTCCGACGCCGCGTGCGGCACAGCGGCGACCTCGGCATTCACCGCCGCCGCCGCCGCCGCGACGAGGAGCGCGAGGTTCGTACCTCTGGGGCGGAGACGGCGGTCAGCACCGCTTCGATCTCACGCTGGAGTCCCACGGCGTCGCGGACAGGAACGACCAGCTCGTCCTCGAAGACGCAGCGGCGGCTCAGCAGCCGGCGCAGCCTTCCGTCGTCGGGATGGCGCAGGCTGAGGATCAGGGCCTCGACATTCCTCCAGCGTCGGGGAGGGCGGACAGAGCGGCTCCCACCGCGCTTCTCCAGGGCGTCGCCAAGGCGGCCGACGCGCGCCCTGCGTACGTCTTTGAGCCCGATCCGCTGGGTTACGAGCAGGACGCGGCAGACGAGCTGGTCGCCCTGGAGCTGCAGGTAGCTGAAGCGCTGACGAAGCCACAGGACGCTGGCGAGGCCGAGCGAGGCGGCCCCGACGAGGAACCAGTTGGAGGCCGCCGCCTGGGGGCGACCGCCGGAGGCGGAGAGCCAGCCGCCCACCCCCAGAGTTGCGACGGCGAAGACGACGAGCGCCCACCCATAGCGCCGCCAGCGATCAGCGTCGTAGAGATTCGGGTAGCGCTGACCCATCGTCTCGGCGAGCATAGCGAGGGTCGACCTCCCGTCACGCCAGGGAGGTCGACGTGACGGCTGATGCCAACTTCATCTTCCTTCACATAAATTCAGAGATTCTTTACTGCGAAGGCCCAGCTGGCGGGCTAGAGTTCCCGGTGACGGCGACGGCCGTCCCTGCCAGGCAATTCATTCCCTTCCTGAAAGACCCGGGGCTCCGGCCTCGGGTCTTTTCTCATGATCGGCGCCGTTCGGTCAGCGGCCACCCCCTCCTGCGCTGCGCCTCGGCGCTCGGCGCCGACCTTCGTCGGGCCGGTGGCAGATACGCTCCGCTGCCGGTGCTGTCCCGGTGGGCCCTATCCGGTGATGGCGACCATGCGCTCCAGGGCGAGCCTCGCCCTCTCGGCGATGGCCGCCGGCACGGTGACGCGGGGCGCCATGCGCTCCAGGGCGGCGGCGACCTTGGCCACCGTGATCCTCTTCATGTAGGGGCAGACCGCCTCTTCGGAGGCGGGGAGGAAGCGCTTCTCGGGCGCCTGCTGGCGCATGCGGTGGAGGATGCCGATCTCCGTGGCGACGATGAAGGTCTTCGCCGGCGATTGCACCGCACGGCGCACCATGCCTTCGGTGGAAGCCACGACGCAGCTGGGGCCGTCGAGGTCACCCTGACCGAGGCGGTAGATGGTCGCCGAGGTGCATCCGCACTCCGGATGCACCAGCAGCTCGGCGTCGGGATACAGGCGCCGGGTCGTCTCCAGACCGTCGGGGCCGATGCCGGCGTGCACGTGGCACTCACCCATCCAGATGTGCAGGCGCCGTCCGGTCACCCGCTCCAGATGGGCACCCAGGAACATGTCCGGACAAAAGAGGATGTCGCGGTCCTCGGGGATGGCCCGGATCACGGCTTCAGCGTTTCCCGACGTGCAGCAGTAGTCGGACTCCGCCTTCACCTCCGCGGTGGTGTTCACATAGGAGACGACGACTGCGCCGGGATGCTCAGCTTTCCATTGCCGCAGCTGGGCTGCGGTGATGGTGTCGGCGAGGGAGCAGCCGGCCTCCAGGTCGGGGAGGAGCACGAGCTTCTGAGGGGAGAGAATGGCCGCGGTCTCGGCCATGAAGTGCACCCCGCAGAAGACGATACAAGCGGCATCCGTGGCCGCGGCCCGCCTCGACAGGTAGAGCGAATCGCCAACATGGTCGGCGAGGTCTTGGACCTCGGGCAGCTGGTAGTTGTGGGCAAGGATCACCGCGTTGCGTTCCCGGCGAAGGCGGTCGATACGCTGCAGGAGCTCAGGAAGGGCCGGAGCGGCCGGGTCGGCGAGGGGAGCGGCCAGGGGGTTGTCTCCATGAGCGGACTTTAGGTCATTTTGACCTTTTTTATTATACCGCTGTGCCCGGCGCTGCCGATCTCCTCCTCCACCCGGCTCGGCGCCTCGGCGCCGTCGCTGCCCATCCGCACCTGCGCCGTGCCACCCTGCTGGTGGCGATCTCGGGTCTGGCCGGGATCGGTCTCCAATATCTCGCCGACTCCTTGGCGCCCCGGCCGCTGGGCGCTCCCTCTCCCCTGCTCCTCGTCCTCCTTCCCGCTCTCCTCGCCTTCTGGGGCCTCTGCGGCTGGATCATCGACATCGGCGCTCGGCTCATGGCCCGGGCACCGCGGCGCCGCCAGATGCTGGCGGCGGCAGCGCAGTGCTTCGTACTCCTGGCGGGTAACGGGGTGGTGGCACTCCTGGAGGCGCTCGTGCTGCGGGCCGGTGGGGGGAGCGCGGGGGCCGGCGGTGTGGGCTGGCTCGACGCTCCCCTCTTCCTCTGGTTCCTCACCCTCCTCGGCGTCGCCGTGGTGAAGGTCTACGACCTCGAGCCTCTGGGAGCTCTCGCCCTTTCCCTGCTACCCTTCGCGGCTCTCCTCGTCGCCCTTCTCGTCTATGCGGCTGCCGCCGCCGGCATTGGCGCCCTGCTCGCCGGCCATTGAGGTCCATCGATCTCGGCAGGTAGCCGCGACGTTCGACGATATGCCCGATCACGGCGCGGTCGGTGCGCCAGACGCCGAGCAGGTTCACCTCCAGCGTGCGCTCGACCTGGTCTATCGGAGCGGTTGTCAGCGCTCCGCTGAAGCTCAGACCGGCGTTGGCGATGGTTACTTCGATGCCACCGAAGCGCTGGACCGTGCCTGACACGGCACGCTCCAAGGCCGGATGCGTGGGCGGCTGGCGGCCGGACGTTGCCGGCGCCGGGGCTTCCGGTGCGAGCGTGGTGCGCTGCACGCTCATCCGTCGTTCCTCCCGGCTGTCGGGCGGTGACCGGCCTGCATCAGTCCATCCCCAGCGGTCCGTCGGCGGAGGCGTTGAAGAACTGCCCGACGAACTCGTCGTCCGACTGCTCCACCTCCGCCCGGGTCCCGAAGACGCGCATCTCGCCCCGGTAGAGGATGCCGATGTTGTCCGCGAAGCGCCGCACGTTGTTGACGTCGTGGCTCACCACGATGGAGGTCGCGCCATACTGCGGTTCTCCACCTTCACTCGGTCCGCCCGGCGCCAGCCGGCCCTATGCTTGCCGGGGATGCTCGATCGAAGCGGGGGCTCCCCTCCTCACCTCTCGGTGGTTATCCCCACCCGCAACGAGGCCGAGAACCTGGAGGCCCTCTGGTTCCGCCTGTCCTCGACGCTCGCCGGGCTCGACGCCGAGGTCTGCTTCGTCGACGACAGCGACGACACCACCCCGGCTCAGCTCACGGCTCTGGCTGGGGAGCACGCCGAGGTGCGTTGTCTCCTGCGCCGCGGCGAGGACCGCGCCGGTGGGCTGAGCACCGCGGTCGTCGCCGGCCTCCACATGGCCCGGGGTGAGTACCTCTGCGTCATGGATGCCGACCTCCAGCATCCCCCGGAGCTGATCCCGGCGATGCTGGCGGCCGCCGATGCCGGCGCCGACCTCGTGGTGGCCAGCCGCTACATGCAGGGCGGCAGCCCCGGAGGACTTTCCGGAACGGCTCGCGTGCTCGTCTCTCGCGGCGCCGGGCTGATCGCCCGCCTGCTCTTCGCCGAGGCACGCCGCAGCAGCGACCCCCTCTCCGGCTTCTTCCTCTGCCGGCGCCGCCTCATCGACGGGATCGAGTTCCGGCCGGTGGGGTTCAAGATCCTCCTCGAGCTCCTCGTCTGCGTCCCCGGGCTGATGGTGCGGGATCTCCCCCTCACCTTCCAGGCACGCACCGCCGGGAGCAGCAAGGCGAGTGCCCGCCAGGGTCTCCTCTTCCTCCGCCACCTCACCTCGCTCTTCCTGGGCGTCGACGGCTCAGCGCGCTTCTGGAAGTTTGGGCTCGTCGGCCTCTCCGGCCTCGGCCTCTTCCTCCCCGCCCTCTGGTTGCTGAGCGGTCCCGCCCACCTCCCGGCGCCGCTCGCCTTCCTCCCCGCCTTCGCCCTGAGCTTCGCCTGGAACGCGGTGTGGAACCGGCGCTGGACCTTCGCCGATCAGCGCCATAGACCCGCCGAGAAGCGGGTGCGCACGGTCGTCCTGCGGGCTCTCGCCACCAACCTCTGTGTGATGTATCCGGGATTCGTCCTTGTGGCGCTCGCCGGCCTTCCCGCGCTTGCCGCGGGGGCGCTCGCCGCGGCCGCGGGGATGCTCGCCAATGCCATCGTCAACCGCCGCAACGCGAACCTGGCCCCGACCATCTGGGGCCAGGTCGCCGTGGACTCCGGGGTTCGCCTGGGACTGGGGCGCCTCGCCGCGGCGGTCGCGGCCGACCGCGCCATCGTTCTCCCTCCCGGCGCCGGTGCGACCAGCACCGGGGTGCCCGCCGAGGTCCTCGCCCGGGTGCGTCGCAGCCGGCGCGGCGCGATCTGGATCGAGGGTCCGTCCCACCGCCCGCAGCGGCGCCGGGGGATCGACCTCACCTCCCTCCTTCTCCTCCCCGTCGTCGACGCCGGAGCCTTGGTGGCCATCGTCATCTGCCAGCGCCGCGCCGCCCGGCCGTTCGGCGCCGCCGACCTGGAGACCGGCCTTCATGCCGTCGACGAGCTCACCGCCGCCCTGGCGCGGGCCGGCATCGTTGAGCCAGCCCGCCTGGAGGGTTGGATGGAACCCGTGCGCCCCCCGGCCGGCGCGGCGTAGGCGGGGGACTCCCTGCCGCAGCCTGGGCGGGCGACCGAGGGACGCCCCAAGGGACGACCGGCGCGGGGGGACCCCGAGGGCGCCGGTCGCCGCTCGGCCGTCAATCGCCTGCCTGACGGACTGACCGCTCGCGGCGGCCGGGGGGTCAGTGCTCGGCGGTGGAGCGGGCTTCCTCGGCGGCGCTGAGGGTGGCCCCGCCGCTCTCCCCGGGCAGGCCGATCGTCACCCCGATGACGTTGACGTCGCTCCAGACGCAGAGGCTCCCGGTAAGGCTGGAGAATCCCACCGGCCCGCAGCGATAGATCACCCCTCCCTGCGCCGTGGCGCTGGCCGCGGAGAGGTCGAAACTGCTCGAGGCGCCGGTGTCGAACCCATTCATGAGGTTGGCGAGATCTGCCCCGTGCACCGTGCCGTCGAAAGCAAAGAGGCCGAGGAGGTAGCCGTTCACCGACTGCCCGTCCCCATAGAAGCTGTAAACGGCGCTGCTGACGTGGGCCTCGCCGGCGAACTTGGCCTGGAAAGCCGAGGTCACCTGGCCGATGGCACCCGAGTTGTTCTCCTGCAGCCCGCCAAGCGTCGCCGGCGCACTGACCGTGTGCAACTTCGGCGCTCCGGGTCCGTACGCGAAGTACCAGAAGCCACCCGCGAAGAGGAGGAGAACGAGGACGAGGACCGCGAAGAGCCCCTTGACCGCGCTGGACCGCGCGCGCGCCGGGGAGGCGGCCCATGGGAAGGTCCCCGGAGGTGCGGCGGACGCCATCGGGGGCGGGCCGAAGAAGGGTGTCCCGGCCGAGTAGGCAGCCGAGGATGGGATGGGTCCAGCCTCCGCGTTCGGCGTAGCGGACGAATTCGGAGCCCTCGCGGGTGTGGGCAGGTGCGCCTCACGGATGCCCCAACCCCGTCCGCCCTTCCTCGTCTCCGCAGGCGGTGCCGTCTCCTGCTCGACGGGTGGGGTCGGCGATGGGATCGGGCTGGTCCCGCTCGTGGTGTCCGCGGGCCCGGCTCCATCTTCCTCGACGACGCCGGGCGCGGGGCTCGGCGCCGGGGTGGCGTCGGTCGAGGTCAGTGCCGGCGGCTCCGTTCCGCGGGCCGGCTCGGTGGGGGCGGAGGGGGGAAGGTGGCCGTTGCCCAACGCCGCCCCGGCGCCGCCATCCAGGTGGAACGAGAGGGACCGGGACTGCCCGGGGCCGTCTTCTTGGGGGCCCGGCTCGGTCGCCGCCGCCTCGGGGGAGGCGAGGAGCGAGGGCTCCGTCTCCTCCTCTGCGGGCTGGGCCGCGCTCCTCCACGACGCGGGCGAACCTGCGTCCGGAGCCGCCGCGGGCGACGGTGGCGGTGCCTCGTAGACGGCGGGCGCGGCTTCGGACTTGTCGGAAGCGGTCGGTGGTGAAGGCCAGGGATGACCGTTGGCGCTGGGCGGGTGCGCGTCCTGGCGGGCAAGGCTGCTCCAGAGACCGCTCGTGTGCCCCTCCTCGACACGGCTCGGTGTCAGTGACTCCGCAGGCCAGGGGTCGTGGCCGGCCCCAGCCGGTGAAGCGGAGCCAGTGACACGCGGCGCCGCCTCATACTCGGCCGAGGCGGCGGGGTCTCCGTCGTCCAGACGCTGGCTCGGAGCGGCGGGTTGTCCGGGCTGTGCGGTCCAGAGGCTGGTGGGATCGCCGGGGAGCGGGCGAGGATTCAGAGGAGTGGCGCAGTTCCGGCACTTCGACGCGTACGTCGAGTTCGGCGTCGCGCATGCGGGACAGATCTGCTGCGATACCAACGAACCGGTCCTCTGTTGTCAGGTTGGCTCAGCTTGTCAGCCTATGAGGGGGGGTGCGAGCGAGTCGCCGCCATCGGAGCAATGCGGCCGGTGCGTTACGTCTGTGAGACATCCGCGCGGCGCCGGCCAGGGCACCTTCGGTCGGTATGGGACGCAGCATTTTCTCCCTCACCCATGCCGCCGCGCTTGGCATCTCCGGAGGCGGAGCGTCACTCGCCACGGAGGTCAGCGAAAGTTATGGGCCTCGGGGAGGGGCTCAAGAGGTTTGCCCGAAGCGCCTCCGGCCGGCTGGGGGCGACCGGAGGGGTCGAGGGCGGTCACGCCGTCGACCAGAAGATTGCAGCGTCCGCCGTTCAATTCCAGTATTCCCTCGACGAGGAGGAGGGGGTTGGCGTTGGCGACCGTACGGGTGCGCCTGGCGACCTGGGGACGAAGGACGAGATCGAGGTGAGCACCTTCGTCGGCAAGGGTGAAGAAGCGGAAGCCGTGCGCTGACACCGGCGCCTGACGGGCGATGACCAGTCCCGCCACCCTGATTCGATCTCCATCGGCGAGATCCCGGGCTCGGGCGAGGGGAACGCAGCCCAGGGCGTCGAGAGCGGGGCGGAGGAAGGCTACGAGGTGGGGGCCGGTGGTGAGCCCGTGAACCGCGTACTCGGCGGCAACGCGGTCCCGCTCGGTCATCGTCGGGAGGGAAGGTGCTGGAGCGGGAAGGTCGAGGAGGGGGCCAAGAGGAGGATCGGGCCCGCGGGGCCCGGTGACGACCCGGCCACGCCCCCTTGGCGGTTGAGGCGCTCCGAGCGCGGACCGCGAAGGCTCCCCCTCCCCCAGACGGGAACGGGGCGGAGGCATGCCGTCCGCCGCTCCGCCCGGGTCACGAGAGAGGTGCGCCCCCGCCCCCTCCGGGAGGGCTGTCGCGGCGCTCGCCGCCCTGGGTCGCCGGCGCGGAGGCAGCGAGCCCTCGGCGGCGACGAGCTCCCAGAGCAGCTCGCGACGGGATCGCCCCGGGTGGACTCGGTCGAAGGCTCCACAGCGGACCAGCTGCTCCATCGCCGGTCGGTCGAGCCCGCTGTGACCCCAGAACTCAGCGATCGAATGGGTGGCCCCGGCCTCGGCAGCGGCTTCGCAGGCCGCGCGTCCTGCCGGTCCCAACCGGGCCACGTAGTTGAAGCCCAAACGAACCGCCCAAACGGACGGTTCCTTGGGGGCTCCGTTCTGATCGGGGGGCACTGCGGCCCGCCCCGCCGGGCGCGCTTCACGCCCATGCCAGGCCATCGCTCTCCGCACCGCGGCATCGGCGGCCCGCTCGGCGTCGGTGAGGGCGGGATCGCCGGGCTCCACGCGATCCACGCTGCAGCGGGCACGACTGCGGGTGATGTCGACGGGAAGGGTGCGGATGCCGTGCCGCTTGGCATCGTCGACGAGTACCGACGGGTGATAGAAGCCCATCGGCTGCGCGTTGAGGAGGGCGCAGAGCCAGTGCGCCGGGTACTGGAGGCGCAGCCACGCGGTCTCGTAGACGGTGCGGGCAAAGGCGGCGGCGTGCGACTTGCAGAAGCCGAACTCGGCAAAGCCGGCGACGCTCAGGAAGAGCTTCTCCGCCACCTCCTCTCCGATTGCGCTGTGCTCATCGCAGCGGCGCACAAAATCGTCGTGCAGCGACTGCATCTCCAAACGCGATCGATGCCGGTTCATGGCCCGCCGGAAGCGGTCGGCCTCACCGGCGCTGTATCCCGCCACCTCCATGACGATACGAAGGATCTGCTCCTGGTAGAGGATGACCCCGCGCGTCTCCGACAGGATTGGCTCCAGGCTGGGATGCATGTAGGTGACCGGTTCGAGGCCCTGGCGGCGGCGGAGGTAGGGGTGCACGGCGTCGCCCTGGATGGGGCCGGGACGGATGATCGCCACCTGGACGACAAGGTCGTTGAACTCCCGCGGCTGCGACTGAAAGAGTGCTTGCTGCTGAGCGCGGGACTCGATCTGGAAGAGACCGATGGTGTCGACGGCGCAGATCATGGCGTAGATGCGGGGGTCGTCGAGGCTGAGGCGGTCGAGGTTGGGACGGACGCCCTGGGTCTTCTCGATGAGGTCGAGGCACTCGGCGACCGCGGAGAGGGTGCGCAACCCGAGCAGATCCATCTTGATGAGGCCGAGGTCCTCGACATCGTCCTTGTTGAACTGCACCACGACGCGTCCCTCCATGGTGGCGTGCTCCACAGGGACAACGTCGATCAGCGGCTCTCCGGTGACCAGCATGCCGCCGACGTGGATGGAGAGGTGGCGCGGAGTGCCTTCGATGGCCCGGACGACGCTGAGGAACTGCTGCCACGGAAAGGAATTCGCGGTCGCGTCGCTGCGCATTCCAGCTGCCTCGAGGGCGTCGTCGACACCACCCTCCCGCCATGCGTCCACGGACTTCGAGAGAGCGTCGATGATCGTCTTGGGAAACCCCATCGCCTCGCCGACCTCACGCACCGCGAGGCGAGGCCGGAAGGTGACGATGTTGGCCACCATCCCGGTGCGTTCCGCACCGTACTTCTCATAGACGTGCTGGATCACCTGTTCGCGATGGTCGGTTGAGAAATCGATGTCGATGTCCGGCGTGCCCTGATGATCGACATGCAGGAAGCGTTCAAAGAGAAGGTTGTGGGCGATGGGGTCGACTCGGGTGATGCCCAGCAGGTAGGCGACGATGGAGTTGGCGGCGCTTCCTCTGCCCTGTCCTGGGATGCCATGCTCGCGGGCCCAATCCATGATCTCGTGCACGATGAGGAAGAACTCGGCGAGATTGGTCTTCTCGATGATGTCGAGCTCCATCTGCAGGCGGCGGGCCACCGCGGGTGTGAGGGGGTGGTAGCGTCCGCGCACCGCATCCTGGCAGAGACCGTAGAGGGCGGAGAACGGCGTCTCCCCGTCGGGGACGGGAAAGCCCGGAAAGCGGACATCGGTGAAGTCGAGCTCGAGGCCGCATTCGGAAGCGATGCGCGCGGCGTGGTCCAAAGCCTCGGGGTGCCCGGCGAGCCGGCGCCGCAGCGTGGCTTCGGAGAGGAGGCGGTGCTCGGCGTTGGGAAGGAGCAGCCCGTGGGCCGCGGCCCTGTCGAGGGTGGTGCGGTGGCGGATCGCGGTGAGGACGTCGAGGAGCGGCTTGTCGGCCCGGGTGGCGTGGACCGGTGTATTGGAGGCGACGAGGGGCAGGCCGGTGGCAGCGGCCAGCGCGGCGATCTCCCCGCCGATCCAGCGGTCGGCGGGATGGAGGTGGTCGGTGAGAAGCAGCCCGGCGCGTGCCCCGAAGCACTCCCGGAGCCGCGAGGCCAGGTCACGTGCGCCGCGGCGGTCACCGGCCACAAGAGCCTCCACCACCGCGCTCTCTGGCCCGCCCACGAGGGCGATGCAGTCGTCGAGGTCGCGGGGCTCGACGACCGCCGGCGGGGTGTCGACGAGCTCCTTGGTCGAGGGGAGGGAGGGCCAGCCTTCGGGGAAGGGACCGGCGGTGGGGCGGAGGGCCCGGGGGCGAGAGGGCGGGGGCAGGTGACTCCGTCGGAGGCGTGGGGTGGTGCTCCTCTCGGCCCGGGCTCCACCGCCCTCGCCGCCTCCGGTGAGTCCGGCAATGCGGAGGCGGGGCTGGCCCTTGGCGCCGGCGAGCTGGGCGGCGCTGATGGCGCGGCAGAGCTGGCGGTAGCCGCGCCGGCTGCGGGCGAGGAGACGGACGCGGCCGGTGTCGACGGTGTCGAGCTCGGCGCCCACCACCGGGTGGATGCCCACCCGGCGGGCGGCCTCGAGGAAGGCCACCGCGCCGTAGAGCCCGTTGCGGTCGCAGAGCCCGAGGCTCGCGATGCCGAGCTGGGCGGCGACCGCCACGAGGTCGCGCGGCGATGCCGATCCCTCGAGGAATGAGAAGTTGGAGCGGGCGGCGAGCTCGGCGAATGGTGGGCTGCTTGACATCGCTACAAATCTGTGTAACTATCCCAACCAGTAATTCTTCGCCTGCCAATATGCCAGCCCCGGGCCGCCGGACCCCTCGCCGGCGGCCCACCCTGACCGGCTTCGTCGACGCCTCGACCATCGCGCTCGCTGAGCGACTCAGCGAGACGCGGATCGCGACTCTCGACCATCGCCACTTCGTCACGGTTCGCCAGCGTCATTGCCCGCATCGCACGTTGCTCCCTGAGTAGCCCGTCAGTCGTACCGCCTACACCAGTGCCAGGTGGCCCCATCGAGGTCGCGGTAGAGCTCGACGCATTCCTCGTCGCCGAGGAGGACGCGAAGGTAGAGGCGGTGCACCGAAGTGCGCCACCAGTCGGTCTCCACCACCCAGCGATTGGCGACCCGGCTCACCGTCCGCCAGCGCCCGGCGAGGCGGACCGCTCGGAGGGTGCCGCTCCCCTCGTCGACACGGACCTCGGCGGTCCCTTGGAGCAGCTCGGTCACCGTCGCAGCGCGGGCATCGGTGGGTTCGGCGTTGCGGGATCGGGAGGGCGACCGTCCAACCTCTCCTCGGAGAGGGGGCCGCGTGGGTGGGCGTCGCGCCCGCCGATCACCGCCACAGCGACCGGCTCCCTCCAGCGGAAGCGCCTTTCCGGGAGGTCACCGGGATCTTCCGCCAGCTCCACGCCGCGCACCGCCGCCGCGCCGAACCGCGTCCTGAGCCGCGCGGCCACGCCGCTCAACTCCTCGGTGGTGGCGGCGCCGCGCCAGAGGTCGAGCTCACGACCGGCGCCGGGGGTGACCCCGCCGACCTCGAGACGGACCGCTGTCACCGGAGCGGGGAGGCGGAGCACGGCGAGCAGCTCGAGGGCCGTCGCCCAGAGCTCGGCGCCGCTCCCCGGTGGCTGCAGGGGGACGCTGCGCAGCCCCACCGGCTCTCCCTCCTCCATCTCGCAGCTCAGGAGCACCGTCGCCGCCCGGCAGCCCTGGCGGCGCAGCCTCTCCCCGAGCTCCTGAGCGGCGCGGTGGACCGCGAAGCGCAGCGCCTCCAGGTCGCCGACCCCTCCCTCGAGAACGAGCCTCTCCCCCATCCTCGCGGGCTGGCTCGCGAGACTCTGGTCGCGCCACGAGGTCGGGACGCCGCCCCCATCCTCCCCGCGGACTCGGTGCCAGAGCTCCATTCCTGCCGGCCCGAACTGGCGCTGGAGGTCCGCGGCGGAGAGGCTGGCGACCGCCCCGATGCAGTCGAGGCCCATGGCGGCAAGGCGGGCAGCGATGCCCTCGTCGACGGGAATGGCCGTGAGCGGAAGGGGTGCCAGGAAGGCCGCCTCTTCCCCTGGGGAGATGCGGCGAATGCGCCGAGAGGGAGCGTGACGAGCGGCGGTCTGGGCCGCCAGGCGGGTGCCGGCGATCCCCACCGAGACCTCGGCGCCGTCGAGAAGCCCGGAGATGCCGCGGGCGATGGCGACCGCCCAGGCGGTCTCGTCGCGAAACCCGGCGTGGCGGCCGGTGAGGTCGCACCAGGAGGTTTGGTCCGCGACCTCGGCGTGAGGGGCGAGCTCGCAGAGGAAGGCCAGGAGCTCCTCGCGGAGGGTGCTCGTGGCCGTCTCGTCGAGGGCCACGAAGGCGGCCGCGGGGCAGCGCTGCTGCGCTTCCCGGAGCGGCTGGCCGGGCCTGACCCCCGCGGCCTGGGCGGGTGGGGAGGCGGCGATGACGGGGAGGCGGAGCTCGGGCGCGCCGCCGACGATGACCGGCTCGCCGCGGAGCTCGGGGTGGCGCCGCCAGGCGATGACGAGGGCGAGGTGCGGGTGGCGGGCGCAGAGGATGCGGTGCTGGCCGCGGCGCGGAGCTCCCGGAGCGGGGCCTGCTCTGCAGGTCGGCGGACGCTGGCGCGGCAGGGCGTTCATCCCGCCAGCGCCTCGACGCCCACTGCCTCTGCGGGCAGCTCGATGACGACGGGACGGCTCACCACCTCGGCGGCGGCGAAGGGCCGCGGGTAGTGGAGGAGCAGCTCCACCCACTCCCCGGGAGCGCCCACCTTGCTCTTCTCGACGGTGAGGCGGACGCGCAGGCCGAGGACGTCGCCGTGGACCTCGTGCCAGCCGGCGGCGGAGCACCGGATGGCGAGCGAGGCGGCGTGGCGCAGGGCGGCGGGAGGAGAGGCAGCGGCCACGAGGCAGATTCCCCGGCGTGCCACGACCGCCTCGGTGAGGGCGGTGAGGCGGTGCTCCCAGCCAGAATCGGCGGTGCGGGTGCCGGGAGGAAGCGCGACGGCGACCCAGGTGGCGCCGGCCCGCACCAGGCTCCCGGCCATGGCCAGACCCTCCCCAAGGCGTCCCGACGGCGGGGTGAGGATGAGGAGGGAGGCGAGGTCGGCGCCGAGGTCGGCGAGGTAGCCGGGGTCGAGGCCGCCGGTGAGGTCGAGGTAGACGGCGGTCCGCTCCCGGCTGGCGGTGGCGGTGAGAGCCTGGAGCAGAGTGAGCCGGCCGCTCGTCCCCGGCGACCCCACAGTGAGCAGGCTGACCCGGCCGAGAGGGAGCCCGCCGGGGGTGAGGCGGTGATCGAGGCTGGGCAGGCCCGTCGCCCAGGATTCGACCCCGTCCAGGCTGCCGCCCGGCCGGATGACGCCATCGCCATGCCGGCGCCTCAGCTCCGCAAGGGCCTGGGAGAGTGGGGTGGACATCGCTCCTTCGCCTTCTCGGTCCCCGGCCCGGAGGAGGACGGCGAGAGAAGCGGCCGGGACTCCTGAGTATAGCGAACCGATGTTCGATTGAAAAGAGGCAGGCTTCGCTGTCTACTTCATGACAGTAGATTCATCTCTGCAATACGCCGGACTGCCAAGACGATGTAGGATGATCCCGCTCGATGAAACGCCTGCAGATCCTGATCGACGACGAGACGGACGATCTCCTGGCCCGCGCTTCCGCCACCGAGGGGATATCAAAGGCCGCGGTCATCCGGCAGGCACTCCATCACGAGCTCGGCCCGCTGCAAGCACCTGAGAACGACCCCCTCCTCGCCATGGTGGGTGTCGACGACTTCGAGAACGCCTCCATCGACGATGTCGTGTACTCGAGGTGATCTTCGTCGACACCTCGTTCTGGGTGGCACTGCGCAACCGGCGTGACAGCCGCCATCCCGAAGCTCGCGCCTTGCTGCGCCAGCACACCCGCGATGCGTTCGTGATCACCAATCACGTGAGAGGCGAGACGTGGACTTTCCTACGCAGGCGCGCCGGCCACCAAGCGGCTGTCGACTTCCTGGACCGTCTCGATGCCTCACCCCGGCTGAGGCTCGTTCACGTCACCCTCGAGCTGGAGAGGACAGCGCTGGACTGGCTCCGCCGCCGCCGTGACGATCGTGAGTTCTCTTTCGTCGACGCCACCAGCTTTGCCGTCATGCGAGCGGAGCGCATCACCACCGCGCTCGCCTTCGATGGCGACTTCGCTGCAGCTGGGTTCCACGAGGTCCACATCCAACCCGGCCTTCGCTGACGGATCCCATCCTGTCGCCGCGGTCTCCCCACTCGCGCCGCCAAGACGACGGAAAATGCGCCAATGCAATCCGGTGGACGAAAGACAAGGACCCGGTGGAGCTCCTTCGTTGCCGACGCAGAGGGGTCGGGCCGGGTGGTGCGCGGCCTCCACGAGGAGGCGAACCCCCGACATCGCCTCCGGGTCGAGCACGACGAGCGGACTCTCCTCATCCACCTGAGCGACGAGGACGGCGAGGCCTGGACCACGATCGCCGTCGACCGTGAGACACGCCGCTTCGCGGTGGCCCAGGGACGCCAGCAGGCGGTCACCGCGAAACGGGCCTACGACTCTCTCTACCGGGGTTGAGGCCCGGTCTCTACCGGGGTTGAGGGCGGTACTCCCCTGGACGCGTGCGCGCCGTCACCGCGACCCGGTTCCAGGCGTTGATGACCACGATCGCCCAGATGAGCTGAGCCAGCTCCTCCTCGTCGAAATGCCCCCGCGCCGTCTCGTAGGCGTCGCGGGGGACATGGGTCTCGGAGATCAGGGTGATGGCGTCGGTGAGCTGGAGGGCAGCCCGCTCCCGATCCGTGAAGAAGGGCGCCTCATGCCAGGCGGCGATGGCGTGGAGACGTTGCTGGCTCTCCCCTCTCGAGACCGCGTCGAGGGTGTGCATGTCGACGCAGTAGGCGCAGCCATTGAGGATGGAGGCCCGAAGGCTGATGAGGTCGCGCAGGGAAGAGTCCAATTCGACCGCGCCGTCGAGTGTGAGCATGGCCCGGTAGGCGGCCAGTGCGCGCTTGGAGAGTTCGAGGCGGGGCTCCTCGAAGGCGATGGAGCCGTTCGCGATGGCAATGGACATGGCGGTCTCCTTCGGTTCGCTGAGACTTTGGCGAGCCCCACCGTACGCTCCACCAAGGCCTGGGCACGGAGGCGGGACTCAACGTCGTCCTGATCGCCCCCGGCCGGGCGCGGCAGCTACGCGGGCTGAACGGTGATCCGGCTGGCCCCACCCTCGACGCTGATCTCGTAGCGGTCCACCGCCGTCTCATAGCCCGGACCGTCGAGTTGGGTGCCGCCCCCGACGGCTCCGAAGCTCTGGCCGTCGATGCTCAGCTTGCTGACGCCACCGGCGACCCGGGCCCGCACCGGCGCGTCGCGCGGGTGCTGGATGGTCACCCGGCTGACCCCCCCGCGGACCCGGAGCGGAACCGTCCCCTGGGGGCGGCCGAGATTCACCTCGACGCGGCTCGCTCCTCCGTTGATCACCAGGCCATTGAGGGCGACGCCGGAGAGGTCGGCATCGAGGTTCGAAGCTCCCCCACGGATCTCGATGGCCCAGGGGATTCGCCCGTTGAGCAGGATCTCGCCGCGCCGCACCGGCCCTCCTCGCCACAACCCCGGGAAGGCGAGGCTGACCGTCCCTCCGTGCACCCGGATGCGTGGCATCCGTCTCTCGAAGTGGGCCTGATAGAGGTCGGGCATCGCCGCGTCGGAGCCAATGCGCAGGTTGGCGGCGGACGACTGCAGCTCGAGGCGGCCGGCCCTCACATCGCCCAGCGGTGCCGAGCCGCCACCTTCCGCCGCCGGCGCCGCGCTGCCGCTGGAGCGCATCGTCGTGGTGAGCCGCCGGGTCATCGCGGCGCTCTGCTCCGCATAGTCGACGAGGAGCGCGAGCTGGGCCTCGTCATACCGGGAGTACTGCTCCTGGGCCCCGGCCCCGACCGCGGTGTAGGCGGCGCGGACCCGCTCCACCCCCTCGGGGACGAGCTGAACGATGACCCGGCGCCGGTCGGAAGGATCCGGCTCGCGGCGAACCATACCCGCCCCCTCGAGACGATCCAGGACGCCGGTCACCGCCCCGGTGGTGAGGCCCATGAGCTCGGCGAGACGCCCCGCGCTCATCGCCCCCTCGAGGTCGAGCAGGTTGATGCAGTGCAGGTCGGTGGGGCCAATCCCGAGGGCGTCGGCGATGGCCTGGTTGTGGAGCACCGTCCAGGCGACCTGGTGGCGCACCGCCGTGACCAGGCGACCGACGAGCTCGGTGCGGGAGATGGTTGACATCGGCTTGGGCATCAGCTTAGCATGTGGTTTGCTTAGTTACTAAGATATATTGAAGGAGAGCGAGATGCCCGAGAGGAAGTATGGCACCGCCGGCGGAGCCGCCACCGCGGTGGGTCGGGCGGGATCCCCTCCCAGCTTCAACCCTGCCTGGTCCCCGGCCTGGTGGTCAGCGGGCTCGGCATGGGTTTCATCTGGGGCCCGGCCTTCCAGCTCGCGACCCGCGACCTCCGCATCGAGCTGGCCGGAATCGCCTCCGGAACCATCAGCACCATCATGGAGCTCGGCTCGGTGGTGGCCAGTGCCGCAGGGGGCGCGCTCCTCCAGAATCGCCTCGCCACGGCCCTGCACGGCCAGGCTGGGGTGGCGGCGGCGCACCTCCCTGCGAGCCTCGCAGCACCGTTCGTCAGCGCCTTCAACGGGAGCCGCGGCCAGTGGATTGGAGGTGGGTGCCGGGCAGACCGGAGCGGCCCTGACCCTCCCCTCCGGAACGCCTCCCGGCGTCGCCGCGACCGTGGCGGCGCTGGCCCACCGGGTCTTCACGGAGGGATGCGTGACGGCCATGAAGCCGACCCTCATGCTGCCCATCGGGGTCCTGGTGCTGGCGGCGATCGCCTCCTTGTGGGCCCGAGGCCGGGGCGACGCGGCGGCCGAGGCGGAGGCGGTCCCGGCTCCGACGGAAGCGGTGGCCTGAGCGACGACATCCATCGGGTGAGAAGGAGCACGACCATGACGGAGCACGACGACGAGTTCAGTCCCTGGTTGCAGGAGCGATGGCACGGCTTCGGCTCGCCCGTCGGTCTCGCCATCCTCCTCATCGGGCTCGGAGGTTTCCTCGTCCTTCTCGCGGAGGCCATCAGCCTCCCGCTCAGCCTCTTCCGATGAGCGTGCCGGGACGCCGGCGGCTCCTGCTCCCAGAGATGGAGGGGGGCGCGGCCCGCCGCTATGCGCGCCAGCGCGGGACCCCGGGGCAGATCGCGGAGTGCCGCCGCGAGGCGGCGAGGCTCACCACCGGCCTCGCCGAGGGGGCGCGGGTGCTGGAGGTGGCGCCCGGCCCCGGGTATCTCGCCGTGGAGATGGCCCGGAGCGGTCGGCTGGGGATCGTCGGGATCGACCTCAGCCGCACCATGGTGGAGATCGCCGGCGAGAACGCTCGTCGGGCCGGCGTCGACATCGAGATCGTGCATGGCGACGTCTCCAACATGCCCTTCGCAGAGCAGAGCTTTGAGCTCGTCATCTGCCAGGCGGCTTTCAAGAACTTCCGGGAGCCGCTCACCGCTCTCAATGAGATGCACCGGGTGCTGCGGCCGGGTGGGATGGCCTTCATCCAGGACATGCGCCGCACCGCGACCCGCGCCGACATTGCTCGCGAGGTGGGCGGCATGGACCTGCAGGGCATCAACGCCTGGATGACGAGGCTGATCCTCCTCGGCCTGCGCCGCCGCGCCTACTCACCGGAGAGCTTCCGCAGCCTGGCCGCCCGGAGCGCCTTCGCCACCTGTGAGATCCGGACCGGAGGGATCGGCCTGGAGGCCCGCCTCCTCCGTGGCGCTGAGGGGACGCCGAACGGACCGGAGGAATCACGATGATGTCCAACTCCTCCGAAGCGGCGGTGCAGGTGAGAGCGCTGCGCAAGAGCTTCGGGACGGGGGCGCGGCGGGTGGAGGCGCTGCGCGGCGTGGATCTGCAGGTCGATCCCGGCCAGATCTACGGATTCCTGGGGCCCAACGGAGCTGGCAAGACGACGACGCTGCGCATCCTCACCACCCTGCTCCGCGCCGATTCCGGCGCCGCCAGCGTCGCCGGGCTCGACGTTCGCCGCCAGCCCGCAGAGGTGCGGCGGCTGATCGGCTACGTCGGCCAGCTGGGTGGCGCCGACCTGGCGGCGACGGGTGAGGAGAATCTCTATCTTCAGGGTCGTCTCTACGGCCTGACGGCGGCCGAGACGCGCCGGCGCGCGGCACAGCTGACCGAGGAGCTGGACCTCGGCAGCTTCATCGGGCGGGTCGTGCGCACCTGCTCCGGAGGGCAGCGGCGCCGCCTCGAGGTGGCGCTGGGGATCATCCACCATCCCGCGGTCCTCTTCCTCGACGAGCCCACCCTCGGCCTCGACCCCCAGAACCGAGCCCATCTCTGGGACCAGCTGCGCTCCCTGGGCGGCGCCGGAACCAGCATCGTCATCACCACCCACTATCTGGATGAGGCCGACCAGCTCTGCGATCGGGTGGCCATCATCGACCAGGGCCGCATCGTCGCCGAGGGAACACCCGCGGAGCTCAAGTCACGCCATACCGCCGGGGTCGTGATCACTGCCCGGCAGGAGACCGATGACCTCGCCGCCGTGACCGCTGACCTGAAACCGCTGCCCTCCGTCCTCGGCGTCGGGATCGAGGGAGCCGCGCTGCGCGTCGAGGTGGCCGACACCACCTCGGCCCTGGCAGCCATCTTTGACCGCCTTCGCGGTCGTGGCGTCGAGGTGCTCGGGGTGGCGCTCACCGAACCCTCCCTTGACGACGTCTTCCTCCACGAGACAGGGCGATCGCTGCGCGACGCCATCCAGGCGGCCGCCCCGGGAGAGGTGGTCGCGTGAGCGCCATGCCCACCCTCGTTCTGCAATCGGCGCTCTTGGGACGGCGACGGATCCTGGAGACGCTGCGTCAGCCGGTGTGGCTCTTCATGGGCCTGGCGACTCCCCTCCTCTACCTCGCCCTCTTCGCGCCATTGCTGAAGCCGCTCTCCGGAGGTCCGGGCTTTCCCGCGGGCGGCGTCCTCGACGTCTTCGTCCCCGGCATCCTCGTCCTCATGGCCTTCGGGTCGGGAATGGGCGCGGGATGGGTGGTGATCGATGAGCTGAACACCGGAGTCATCGAGAGGCTGCGGGTCACCCCGGCGAGCCGGCTCGCCCTGGTGCTGGGAACGGCGATCCGTGACGTGCTCAGCTTCGCCATCCCCTCTCTCGTGGCGTTGATCATCGCGGTGCCCTTCGGATTCCACGCCCATTGGGGCGGGATCGCCGTGCTCCTCGCCCTGCTCGCTCTCCTCACCGCGAGCGTCTCCGCCGCCTCGGGAGCACTGGGGATCACCCTGAAGCAGATCGGAAGCCTGGCGGCGGTGGTCACCGGCCTGCAGCTGCCCCTCACCCTCCTCGCCGGGGTGCTCCTGCCGCTATCGCTCGGGCCGGGCTGGCTCCAGGGGCTGGGCCATGCCAACCCCATGTACTACGCGGTCGAGGCGGCCCGCCAGCTCGCCGCGGGCAGGCTGGCCTCGGGAAGCGTGGCCCTTGGCTTCGGGGTCATGGCCGCAGCCTTTGTCCTCGCCATCGGGTGGAGCACGAGAAGCTTCCGCCACGCCATGCCCTGAGCTCACACGAGGCCGGCGGCTCTCGCTGGCACATCCCGTCAGGAGCGTCAGACCTGACCTTCACCCATCGCGTTCGGGGCCCGACCAAGTGGCGGCCTGTTGTTCCTCGCGATCAAGCTCGGCCTGCTCGCGCGCACTTTTGGCCTCATCCCGATACACGCCATGCATCTGGCGGTCGAGGGCCGCTGCCGAGCGATCGACGGCCAATCACGAGCTCTTGAACCTGGGAGACGACGACCCCGGGCGCCCGGATCTCGCGTTCGGCGGTGACGTCGATCGTCCCCCTCCCTTCAGAGGCGCAGGCGCGGCGCCCGCAGCCACCCCTCCAACTCGGCGAGCCAGCGCGGTCCGGGCGGGCCCAGCCCGGCTCCGGGAACACCGAGTCGCTGCAGCATGGTGCGGCGCGCACCCATGCGGAGCACCCGCCGGTAGGGCAATCCGGCGAGCTGCTGCGCCTCGCGCACGGCGCCTTCCTCGTCCTCGCAGACGTCGTCGACGAGGCCGAGCGCCACCGCCTCGGCGCCCAGCCACACCTCCCCGCTCACCACCCGCTGCAGCGCCCCATCGTCGAAGCCGCGAGCGCCGGCCACGGCGCTGGTGAAGCGGTGGAAGATGGCGTCGACGAGAGCGCGCTCCTTCTCCATATCGGCCTCGGTCGGCTCCCGCCATGGAGCCCCCAGATCCTTGAAGGGGCCGGTCTTGGTGACGTGGATCGACGTGCCGAGGCGGCGCAGCGCCTCCGCTGCCACGGGGCGGGCCGAGATGACCCCGATCGACCCGACGATCGCCGAAGGGAAGGCCAGGATGCGGCTGGCTCCGCAGGCGGCGAAGTAGGCGCCGGAGGCGCCGGTGCTGCGAATCCAGGCCACCACCGGCTTCTCGGTGGCGACGCGGCGCACCGCGACGTAGAGAGCCTCGGATTCCGAGGCCGCGCCCCCCGGAGAGTCGACCACCAATACCGCGGCGCGCACGCGCCCATTGCGCCGGGCCGCGCCGAGGGTGCGGATCAAGTCGCCGGTGCGCACCGCGCCCCCGATCACCCCGCGCAGCGGGATGACCGCGATGCGGCGACGGTCGGCCAGCGCGGCGAGACGGCGGACCCCCTGCGGCTCTTCCGACATCGCCCCGATGCTACGCTGCCCGGGCGGCGGGTCCGCACCGGCTCCAGCCGTCGAGGCGCCGCCGGGCGGCTCGGATCAGGTTCGCCGTGGCTCCCAGCGGAAGAAGCCGAGGGCGACCATGAGGCCGGCGAGACCCCAGCCAAGGAGGACCAGGAGGTCCTGGCCATCCCACCCGCTCGGCGGCCCCTTCACGCCGAAGGCGGTGATCATCGCCTCCTTGAACCAGTAGATGGGGAAGACCTCGGCGACGTCATTGAGCCAGGTGATGTGGAAGCTGAAGAAGAAGCCGGAGATGAAGAGCACCGGCAGATAGCTGAAGTTCACCACCGCGGGGGCGGCGTCGGCATTGGGGATGGCGGCGGTGATGGCGATGCCGAGCACGCAGAAGACGACGCCACCGAGGATCACCGTGACCACGGTGGGAAGCCAGTGGACCGGCCAGGGGGCGCCGTAGGCCAGGTGGCCCACCACCGCGGTGAGCGCCACCACCAGGATCCCGGTGATGAGCGCCGAGCCGACGATGCCGGCCACGAAGGCGCCCGCGGGCAGCGGCGTACCGCGAATCCGCTTGAGCAGACCGTTGTCGCGGCGGATGCTGAGGGCCATGGCCAGGTTGACGAAGCAGGTGGTGATGACACCCCAGGCCGCCATGGCGGGCACGAAGAAGGTGTTGTAGGGCACCTTGACGCCGCCCACGCACTGACCGTGGCTGCCGAAGGTGCCGTCGACGCAGGCCGGGGTTCCGTTGAAGATGGTCCCGAAGATGAGCAGGAACATGATGGGAAAGGCGAAGCCGAACAGGGCGGAGGCAGGGTTGCGCCAGAATGCCTTCTGCTCCGCGCGGACCTGGCCCAGGCCGACGGCGAGGTCACTCGCCACCGGTCAGCTCCAGATAGACGTCCTCCAGGCTGGGCTGGGTCACCTCCAGCCTCTCCAGCTCGATCCCGTGCTCCATGGCCCAGCGGGTCAGCTCATGGAGGACGCGCGTCGGACTCTCGGTGGTCATGGTGATCAGGCCGTCCTCGCCGCTCACCACCACGTCACCCACCTCCGGGACCGGGACCCCGCCGGGGCGGACGAATTGGATCCGCGTCATCGCCCGCTCGCTGCGCAGGCTGGAGGGCGTCCCGATGCGCAGCACCCTGCCGGCGCTCACCACGCAGACCCGGTCGGTGAGGTTCTGGGCCTCGTCCATGTAGTGGGTGGTGAGCAGGATGGTCTTGCCCAGAGCGCGCATGCTGCGCACGATCTCCCAGGCGTTGCGGCGCGCCGAGGGGTCGAACCCGGTGGTCGGCTCATCGAGGAAGATCAGCTCGGGATCACCGACCAGGGCCAGAGCCAGATCGAGGCGGCGCTGCTGGCCGCCGGAGAGGCGCCGCACTCGAACGTCCGCCTTCTCGCCCAGCCCGACGAGGTCGATGACCTCCGAGGCGGGGAGCGGCTTGGGGTAGTAGCCACGGCGCAGCTCGATCACCTCGCGGACGCTGAGATAGGGCTCGACGGCGCACTCCTGGAGGACCAGGCCGAGACGCTGCTTGAGACGGCGGCCCACGCGCTCAGGGTCCTCGCCGAGGATGCGAACGCTGCCGCCGTCGCGGCGGCGGTAGCCCTCCAGGATCTCGACGATGGTGGTCTTGCCAGCGCCGTTGGGCCCGAGAAGTCCGAACACCTCTCCCGGCTGGACCGTGAAGCTGACCCCGTTCACGGCCTGCACCGGACCATATGCCTTGCGCAGCCCCTCCACCTCGATGGCGGCTGTCAGCGTCACCGACCGTCACCCCTTGTCCGCGACGCCGAGAGAGCGGGGTGGGGGGCGCCCAGACAGAATCCCCTGGGCGGTGTCAGTCCCAACGGAACCGCCACGACGCGATCGCGAAGGTGACCACGGCCCACGCCACGAGCACCAGGCAATCGATGCTGATGGCGCTGAACCCGGCACCGTTGTTCATGATCTGCTTGAGGGCGTCGGTGAGCCAGGTGAGCGGCATGACGTGGACGATGGTCTGGAGGATGGGGGGGAAGGCGTCGACGGGGACGAAGATGCCGCCCAGGAACATCATGGGGAAGGCGACGAGCGCCGCCAGGCCGCGCACCGCCTCGCTGGTGCGGGCGGCGGTGGTGAGCAGGAACCCGATGCCCACGAAGGCGGCCGTGCCGAGGATCACCGGGACGATGACGAGGAGCCAGCTCCCGTAGTTGCGGGCATGGAAGATGAAGGTGCCGACGACCACCAGCACCACGAGCTGAAGGAGAACGGTGAGGCTGCCACCCGCGATCTGCGCGGCGAGGATGGTCCGCGATCGAAGCGGCGTGGCGCGGAGGCGGCGGAGCACCTGAGTCACGCGCATGTCGACGAGGCCGATGGCGACGTAGTTGATCCCCGACTGGAGAATGATGTAGGCGACCATCGCCGGCAGCATGACGTCCATCTCCGTCACCTGATGAACGCTGTAGTTCTGGGGCGGAGCGAGCGTCACCGCGCTCTGGGCGCGCTGCCCGGCGAAGGCGGCGGTGACCTGGGCCACGACGCTGTCGGCGATGGAACCCGAGGTCGATCCCACGCCCTGGAAGATGCCCACCTGCTGATGACCCTGGCCGGCGAGCGCCGCGCCGAAGCCGTGGGGAACCACGAGCACGGCGGCGACGCTCCCACCCGAGAGGTCGTGGAAGGAGGCAGCGTGATCCTTGGCCGTCACCGTGATACCGGGCACGGAGCCGAGGGCATGGATGTACTGCTGGGCGGCGGGGGTGTGGTCGTTGTCGACGACGTCAAGGGTGAGATTGAGCGTTCCGCCGCCGAAGAGGAGACCGAAGACGAGCATGAAGAGGAACGCCAGCCCCAGAGTGAAGAAGAGGGCAACGCGGTTGCGCATCGAGGCACGCACCTCGTTGAGAGCCAGCGCCCGAAAGGCCTTCAATCTCGGAGGCTCCGTCCCGTCAAGGTGATGAACACGTCCTCGAGGGTCCCGGCGCGGACGGTCAGGTCGCGGATGCCGCTGCCGGTGCCATCCCCGCCCGCCTCCCGAACGCCGGCGCCGGACCAGGGGGCCGCCGGATCGAGGAGGGCATGGAGGACCGCCTCGGGGGAGCGGGTGGCGATGCTGACGCGCGCCCCCATCGTCACTCGATCGACGCCGGGCAGCGTGCTCAGGGTGGCGGCCTCGAGGCCCGGGCCGGCCTCGAACTCGACAGTGGCCCCGGAGGCATGCTCGGCGATGAGCCGGCGCGGAGTGCCGAGGGCGACGATGCGACCGTGGTCGATGACCGCGACGCGGTCGCAGAGCCGCTCCGCCTCCTCCATGTAGTGGGTGGTGAGCACCACCGTCTTGCCACGGCAGCGGATGCTCTCCACGACGCTCCACATGTTGAGCCGGGCCTGAGGGTCGAGACCGGTGGTCGGCTCGTCGAGGAAGACGACATCGGGATCGTTGACGAGGGCGAGGGCGATGCTGAGCCGCTGCATCTGGCCTCCGCTCAGCTTGTTGGTGAAGGTGTCCGCCTTTTCCTGGAGGTCGAACTCGGCGATGAGGTCCTCCGGTGAGCGGGCATGCTGGTACAGGTCGGCGAAGAGCTGCACCGCCTCGCGAACCTTGGTGAAGGTGGGCAGGGCAGTGGCCTGGAGCTGGACGCCGATACGCTGCTTCACGGCCCCCGGATCGGCGAGGACGTCGGTGCCAAGGACGTGGACGCTGCCGGCGTCGGGATCACGAAGGCCTTCAACGATCTCGAGCGTGGTGGTCTTCCCGGCCCCGTTGGGACCGAGCATGCCGAAGACCTCACCGCGCTCGACACGGAAGCTCACGCCGTCGACGGCGGCCAGCGCCCCGTAGCGCTTGACCAGCCCAGAGACCTCGATGTCAGGGGTCCGGGGAGCGGACCCGCCGGCCGGTGGACCGCTGACGGGACGAGCTTCAACAACCACGGCCTCGCAGGGTAGCGAAGATCGTGCTTCGGCCGGTGGTGAGACGCCTCACTCCGGGGCGATGACATCCCTCACGCGCAGCCAACCTCCTCGGCGACGGAGCGGGTCGCCGCCTCGACACAGCCATCGATGACAGCCGTCATCACCCGCGCGCTGGCCTCCACCGAAAAGCGCGGGACGCGGGCGGCAATGTGGGCGATCACCTCGCTCTCGCGCACCCGGTCACGGACGGGCAGGCCGGTGCGCCGCTTGTCGCGCTGCACGGCGTCGACGGCCCCGGCCCGGCTCTGCAGCACCGCCCCCAGGGCGAGGTCGAGGGAATCGATGATCTGGCGGTGCTCGTTCAGCTCGGTGGCCTCGTGGCCGCGCAGCATGGGCGCGAGCACCGCGGCTCCGGCGATGATGGCCTCGAGCGTCGCGGGGGTGATGGCCTGGGCGGCGTCACTCCACGATTCGCGGGGGTTGGGGTGGGATTCGATCAGAAGGCCGTCAGCGCCCGCGGCCACGGCAGCGAGGGCCAGGGCGGGGACCCAGTCGGCGCGGCCGGCGGCGTGGCTGGGATCGACGATGACGGGGAGGGGCGTCCGCTCCCGGAGCACGGGGATGGCGGAGACGTCGAGAGTGTTGCGGGTGGCCGTCTCGAAGGTGCGTATCCCGCGCTCGCAGAGGATCACACGCTGGTTGCCCTCGCCCAGCACGTAATCGGCGGCGGCCAGCCATTCGTCGTAGGTGGCGGCCATGCCCCGCTTGAGGACCACGGGAAGCCCCGAACTCCCGGCGGCGCGGAGGAGCGGCGTGTTCTGCATGGAGCGAGCACCGATCATGAAGGCATCGATGCGGCCCTGGAGGAGCTCCACATGCTCCACGCTGAGAGGTTCGACGAGGACCGGCTTGCCGGTCAGGGCGCGCGCCCTGGCCACCAGTCCAAGCCCCTCCTCCCCCATCCCCTGGAAGGCGTCCGGCCGGGTGCGGGGCTTGAAGATGCTGGCCCGCAGCATCGACGCGCCGGCGTCACGCATGGCCAGAGCGTGGCTGACGTACTCGGGCTCCACGGCGCAGGGACCGGCGATGACCGGGACGGCCGGTCCGCCGAGGACCACCCCCCCGATGCTGACGCGCCGGCGGGCAGGCGCGGACGTGGTTGGCTTCAGCAGGTCGGTGAGCATCGCGGAGCCTCCATTGGATCTGGGGGCCGGCTCCGGTTCGCTCCGATCCGGGCCGGCCTGGCTGGCCGTCCGGACCTCGGCGCGGGTCTACCTACTCGGCAGCACCCTCGCCGGCCGTGACGGCCGGTGAGGCGTACGCAAAGGAGAAATAGGCGCGCGACGCGATCGCGAACATTGCGGAGGATGGTAGCAGACGAGGTCAGAACCTGCCGCGGCCACCCGATCCGCGGGAGCGATCCAAAGTCACCCAGGCCAGCAGCGCGACCGCCAGGGCGATGAGCGCCACCGGCCAGACCCAGCGGAGGTCGACGCTGACCCCCGCCTGGCCGACGATGAGGAGGGCGCCGGCGGCGGCGAAGACCAGGCCAAAGACCAGGGAGACGGGATCGGGAGGCCGGCGGATCATGGCTGGGCCGGCGCACCGGACACGGCCGGGGCAGGCGACTCCTCTACCGTGACCTGCCCCATCCCCACGCTCACCCGGAGGTGGAGGGTGCCGGCGCCGGCGGCCGTCGAGGTCTCATCGAGGGTGACCTCATAGCCGCCCTCCTCGTGGCCGAGGATCCGGAGGTCTCCGGCGCCGGCCGAAGCGTGGACCTCAGCGGAGAGATCGGCGGGCACCAGGACGACGACCTGGCCCACGGCGTCGGTGACGGTGAGATTGATGGGCACGCCGGCGGGTGCGACCGCGCTGAGGTCGACGGTGAGCCGTCCGGTGGCGAGGTGGTAGGCGGGCTGCAGCGCAGCGAGCGACTGGGGCGCGTAGCGGATGTCCCCGGCCCCGCCGCTCAGCGGCTGGTGGACGAGGCTCGCCGCGGCGGCGAAGGGCAGGAGGAGCAACCCCAGGGCAAGGAGCCAGGAGGACCGGCCCAGCCAGGTGCCGGCCACCAGGCCGGCGCCGATGACGAGGAGGACGATCCCGATGCCGGTGCCGACGCTCACACTGACCGCGCCGACGTTGTCGAGAAGGGCGATGACCCCGACGGCGAGGATGGCCAGAGCGCTGGTCAGCATGCCGATGGGGAAGGCCGGTGCCCTTCGCCCCCAGGCGGCGCTCGCCGACGGAGAGAACGAGGGCGTGAGCGGATGGGTGGCGGTGCTCGCGGATGCGGTGAGCGGATCAATGGGCGCGGTCGCCTCCGGGGCCGCTGCGGCCGACCCGGTCGGCGAGGCGGTTCCCACCATCGCCGCGCCCGCCGGCCAGCGGGTCTGCACCAGGAGGGCGACGCCGGCCGCGATGAGGAGCGCGCCCCAGAGCAGCCCCCACTGCTGGATGCCAAGGCTCCCCGCGAGCACGAAGGCGGCGACGATGAGCAGGCCGACTCCGAGCAGGACGCGAAGGTCGGGCGCCCCACCCCACGAGCGCAGCGGCGCCGCCCAGACCGGCCCGTCCGCCTCGGGCACCACGATCCAGGCCACGATGTAGATGAGGATGCCGGCACCCCCGAAGAGGGTGACGAGGACGAAGCCGAGGCGCACCCACACCGGGTCGACGCCCAGGTAGGCGGCGGTGCCGCTGGCCACGCCGGCGATCACCCGATCGTCACGCCGCCGGTACAGCCGATGCGGGGGAGGTGGGGGCGGCGGCGGCGGGGGGAACGCGCCTCCCGCGTCGGCTGCCGAGTAGGGGCCAGCCGCCATGTCATCGTTCTCCTGTTCGCTTTGATCTGCACCGGTCGGAGCGACCGTCAGCGCCATTGTCGGAGGCATGGGGTCCACCCACCATCGGGGAAGATCCCGATCCGACCCTGATCCGACCCTGAGGCAGCTCAGGGAGGTCCGGGATGGCGGGGGGCACGGGCTCATGGCACGCTTTCCTCGTGAGCGCCGCCTCCGACGTCTCCGCGGGCAGGAGCCACCGTCTCTTGCGGCGCAGCCGAAGCGACCGGGTGCTCCTCGGTGTGGCCGGCGGCCTGGGCCGCGAGATCGGGGTCGATCCCCTGCTCATCCGCATGGGTTTGGGGGTCCTGCTGGCCGCGGGCGGCGCCGGCGGCGTGCTCTACGCCATCGGCTGGGCGGTCAGCACGGAGCCGGATGAGCCGCTGCCGCCGGCGCGGGCACGGCTGCCCCGCGCCCGCCAGATCGCCGCCATCGGCTGCATCGTGCTCGGGATCCTCCTCGTCTGCCGCAGCGTCGGGCTCTGGCTCGGCGACGCGGTGGTCTGGCCCGTCACCCTCGCCGTCGGAGGATCGGCCCTCATCTGGGCCCGGGCCGGCGACGACGATGGTCAGCGCCGTTCATGGATCAGCGAGCGACTTCTCGGGCGGCGGGCTGGGCTCGGTCTTCGCCGGACGCTTCTCGACGCTGCGCGTGCTGGCCGGCGCGCTCCTCGTCGCCGGCGGCATGGCGGCCTCCCTGGCCGCCAACCGCAGCCTCCCCGCCGTCTCCAGCGCGCTGCTCGCGGTGGCGGTGACCGCCATCGGGCTCGGGCTCCTGCTCGGTCCGTGGATCGTCCGGCTGGCCCGCGAGGCCGCCCAGGAGCGACGCCAGCGGGTGCGCTCCGAGGAACGCGCCGAGATCGCCGCCCACCTCCATGACTCGGTGCTGCACACCCTGGCCCTCATCCAGCGCAGCGACGCTCCTCCCGAGGTCACCGCCCTGGCCCGCCGCCAGGAACGCGAGCTCCGTGCCTGGCTCGGCGGACGCCCGACGGTCGCCGCCGAGGTCGACCTCCGCGGCGCCGTCGACGCTCTGGCCTCGCGCATCGAGGAGCACCACCGGATCAGCGTCGACACGGTGGTGGTGGGAGACGCCCCCGTCGACGACAGGCTGCGCAGCCTGCTCGACGCCTGCCAGGAGGCGGCCACCAACGCAGCCCGGCACTCCGGCGCGACCCACGTCTCCCTTTACGTGGAGATCGACGAGGAGGCGATCACCGCCTACGTGCGCGACCAGGGCTGCGGCTTCGACCCCGACCGCGTGCCCAAGGACCGCCGGGGCATCGCCGAGTTCATCCTCGGCCGGATGCGCCGCAACGGCGGCACCGGGACCGTGACCAGCGCACCGGGAGAGGGCACCGAGGTCCTCCTCCGCCTCCCCCGCGAGGTGAGCGCGGGCCGGCAGCGCCGGCCCCGCCCGTGAACGTGGTCAACGCCGCCGGCCCGCGAGCCGATTCGCCGCGGCGGACCCGCCTCTTCCTGGTCGACGACCACCAGCTCTTCCGCAGCGGGCTGCGGGCGGAGCTGGGCACGGAGTTCGAGGTCGTCGGTGAAGCCGGTGAGGTCGAGGGGGCGGTCGCCGGCATCGTCGAGACGGGGCCCGACGTCGTCCTCCTCGACGTGCATCTTCCCGGCGGCGGCGGCGCGACCGTGGTCGACACGGTGGGGCGGGTGGTGACGGAGCCCCCGCGGTTCCTCGCCATCTCCGTCTCCGACGCTCCCGAGGACGTCATCGCGGTGATCCGCGCCGGGGCTCGCGGCTACGTCACCAAGTCGATCACCGCCCGTGACCTCGCCGCCGCCATCCGGCGCATCCACGAGGGGGACGCGGTCTTCTCTCCGCGGCTCGCCGGATTTGTCCTCGATGCGTTCCGCGGTGACCTGCCCAACGCCGTCGACCCCGAGCTCGACCAGCTCACCGCGCGCGAGCGCGAGGTGCTCCGCCACATCGCCCGCGGCTTCACCTACAAGGAGATCGCGGCACGCCTCCACCTCTCCGTGAAGACCGTGGAGACGCACGTGTCGGCGGTGCTGCGCAAGCTGCAGCTGTCCAGCCGCCACGAGCTCACCCGCTGGGCGATGGACCGGCGAATGGTGTGAGCTCCGGTGGCCGGGTGATAGCCCCCTGGCTGGCCGAAGCCACCGACGCCGCGTACTTGGCGAAGGCGCCGGTCGGGTAGCGCTGCCGGGGCGGGGTCCAGGCCCGGAGCCGGGCGGTGATCTCCGCGTCGGGAAGGTCGACGTTCATCTCGCGCCGCTCGACGTCGATGCTGATGAGGTCGCCGTCGTGAAGAATGGCGAGCGGCCCCCCGAGCGCGGCCTCGGGGACGACGTGGGCCACCATGAAGCCGTGGGTGGCGCCCGAGAAGCGGCCGTCAGTCACCAGCGCGACCGCATCGTCGAGCCCGGCCCCGGCGAGGGCCGCGGTCACCGACAGCATCTCCTGCATCCCCGGTCCGCCGACCGGCCCTTCGTAGCGGATGACGACAACGTCGCCCGCTTGCACCCTCCCCTCCCGCACCGCGGCGAAGGCCTCGACCTCGGAGTCGAAGACCCGCGCCGGGCCGCGATGCGCCACCCGGTCGTGGCCGGCGAGCTTGATGACGCAACCGCCCTCGGCGAGGTTGCCGCGGAGGATGGCGATGCCGCCGTGGGCACGCACCGGGTCGTCGGCGGGACGGAACACCTGCTGCCCGGGCGTCTCCCGGGCGGCCGCAGCGATCTCGGCGATGCTGCGCCCCTCGACGTTGCGGGCGTCGCCGTGCAGGAGGCCGAGGCTGAGAAGCCGCTGCATCAGCACTCCCAGCCCGCCGGCCTCGTGGATGTCGCTGGCCACGAAGCGGCCGCCGGGGCGCAGGTCGGCGAGGATCGGGGTGCGGGCGCAGATGCCCTGGAAGTCCTCGATCTCGAGCGCCACCTCCGCCTCGGCGGCGATGGCCAGGAGATGGAGCACCGCGTTGGTGGAGCCGCCGGTGGCCGAGAAGTAGGCGATGGCATTCTCCAGAGCCTCGCGGGTGACGATGGCGCGCGGACGCACGTCGTCGCTGACGAGACGGACGGCGAGACGGCCGGCGGCCTCGGCGGCCGCCGCCTTGTCGGGGTGGACGGCGGGCACGCCGTTGGCCCCCGCCGGGCTCAGGCCCAGGAACTCGAGCGCCCCGCTCATGGTGTTGGCGGTGTACTGACCACCGCAGGCGCCGGCACCGGGGCACGCCGCTTCCTCGACGCCGCGCAGCTCTCTGTCGTCGATGCCCCCCGCGTGGAAGGCGCCCACGGCCTCAAAGACGTCCTGGATGGTGATGTCCCGATCGCGCCAGCGGCCGGGCGCGATCGTCCCCCCGTAGAGGGCGAGCCCGGGGAGGTCCATGCGACACAGCGCCATGGCCGCGGCCGGGATGGTCTTGTCGCAGCCCACGATCATCACCAGGCCGTCGAAGCTGTGCCCCCGGGTGACCAGCTCGATGGAGTCGGCGATCACCTCCCGCGACACCAGGGAGGCCTTCATCCCCTCCGTGCCCATGGCCACGCCGTCACTCACAGCGATGGTGTTGAACTCCATGGGGGTGCCCCCCGCGGCTCGGATGCCGGCCTTGACCCGCTCCGCCAGGGCGCGATGGTTCCAGTTGCAGGTCATGGTCTCGATCCAGGAGTGGCCGACGCCGATGATCGGACGCTCCAGGTCGGCGCGGCTGAAGCCGATGCCGCGCAGGAAGGCGCGCGAGGGGGCGCGGTCCGGTCCCTGGAGCATGGCCGCGCTGCGGCGCGGGTGGCCGTTCGGCGCCATGGGCGGCAAGGATACAGGGTCGGTTGAAGGCCAATTCGACCGTATTGAGAGCCCGGGGGTGTCGCACGATCGTCACCGCCAAGGCCGTTGACGCCGCAACGGAGCCGCCTGTAGACTTGGCGGCCACGATGTCCTACGCCGCCGTCCTGGTACTGCTGCTCGGCCTGCTCCTGATTAGGAGCGGGGCTTCGAGGCTTCAGGCCGGGCGGGTGCGCGCGTAGGGCACCGGACCAGACCGGAAGAAGGCAAGAGGCCCCCTCCCAGGAGGGGGCCTCTTCTTTTTTGTCCGGGACCGGCGCACCAGGAGGCAGCGACATGGCAGAGAACGGTCAGGCACCCCGACGAGGACGAGGCGGCGAGACCGCCCGTCACCGCACCTCGAGCCTCGCGGCGCAGTGGCGGATGGCGTCGCCCCGGCGCGAGGGGCAGGCCATGGAGCGTCGCAGCGCAGCCGAGGTTGGGGGCGATGGGCGGGGCGGCCGGAGTGACGATGGCGCCGACTTTGTCCGCCGGGCGATCCAGGACCTCTTCCGGTGACCGATGCCACCGGGCGCGCCGTCACCGCCCCCTTCCGGCCTGCAGCGCCGGAGCCGAACGGCTCGCCCCAGCGCCGCCTCACTGGCGCGGAGGTCCTCCTCGAGGCCCTGCTCCGCGAGGGAGTCGACACCATCTTCGGGTACCCGGGCGGCGCCAACCTCTACATCTACCGCCACCTTCCCTCCTACCCGCAGCTCCGCCACGTCCTCGTCCGCCACGAGCAGGGCGCGGCCCATGCCGCGGACGGATACGCGCGCAGCAAGCGGGGCTCGGTCGGCGTCTGCTTCGCCACCAGCGGCCCCGGCGCCCTCAACCTCGTCACCGGGCTGGGCACCGCCTTCATGGACTCCGTCCCCGTCGTCGCCGTCACCGGCCAGGTTCCCACCGGAGCCGTCGGCACCGACAGCTTCCAGGAGTCCGATGTCATCGGTTCGACGATGTCGGTCGTCAAGCACTCCTACCTCCTCACCCGCGCCGAGGACATCGCCCCCACCGTCAAGGAGGCTTTCCACGTGGCCCGGTCCGGCCGCCCCGGTCCCGTTGTCATCGACTTCCCCAAGGATCTCCAGGCCGCGGTCACGGAGCTCAACTACCCGGAGGGGCCGGTGCGCATGCGCTCCTTCGTCGCTCCCGCCGATCCCGACCCCAGCAAGCTCCAGCGCGTCGCCGAGCTGATTCGGAACGCGAAGCGCCCGGTCATCCTCGCCGGCCGCGGTGTGCTCATCGCCCAGGCCGAGGCGGAGCTCCGCGACCTGGCCCACCGCGCCAACATCCCGGTGGGCTGGACCCTCTTGGGCACCGGCGCCTTTCCGCTGCGCGATCCGCTCGCCCTCCAGATGGTGGGCTTCATGGGCGCCGGCTACACCAACAAGGCGGTGTGCGACGCCGACCTCCTGATCATGATCGGGATGCGCTGCGACGACCGGGTGACGACGCGGCTGGATTCGTTCGCGCCCCGGGTCGAGCACCTCGTCCACATCGACATCGACCCTGCGGAGATCGGCAAGAACGTGGTGCCCCACGTGTCGGTCGTCGCCGATGCCAAAGCCGCGCTGCGCCGGCTCCTCCCCATGGTCGAGGCCAAGCGCGAGCACGCCTGGCTGACCCAGATCGACCAGTGGAAGGAGGAGCACCCTGTCCGCTACTTCCGGAACAACGGCCTGCTCCAGCCCCAGGAGGTGCTCGAGGCGATGTACGCCCGCTGCCGGGATGAGGCGATCGTGGTCGCCGATGTCGGCCAGAACCAGATCTGGGCGGCGCTCTGGTTCGACTACGCCAAGCCCGGCCTCTTCCTCAACTCCGGAGGCCTGGGCACGATGGGCTTCGCCTTCCCGGCGTCCATGGGGGCGAAATTCGCCAACCCCGACCGCACCGTCTTCTGCGTCACCGGTGAGGGCGGCTTCGTCATGAACATGCAGGAGATGGCGACCATGGTCGAGAACCAGGTCGACGTCAAGGTCGTCATCCTCAACAACACCTCGCTGGGCATGGTCCGCCAGTTCCAGGACGACTTCTACGACGGGGTTCGAAGCGCCGTCGACCTCCGCTTCACCCCCGACTTCGTGAAGCTCGGCGAAGCCTTCGGCATGAAGGCCATGACCACCAAGCGGCGCGAGGACGTGGGACCCATGCTCGACGAGGCGCTCGCCCACCGCGGGCCGGTCCTCCTCAACTTCGACATCGACCCTGAGGCCAACGTCTTTCCCATCGTCCCCCTCGGCAAGGGGATGCTCGATTTCGTGGAGGCGAGCTGATGAGCCAGACGCGCCTCCTCTCGGTCCTCGTCGAGAACCGTCCCGGGGTGCTCAACCGGGTGGCGTCGATGATCCGCCGCCGCGGCTTCAACATCGACGCCCTCTCGGTCGGCCCGACGGAGGACGAGTTCGTGTCGCGCATGACCATCGCGGTCCACGTCGGCAAGCAGCAGGCCACCCAGGCCACCAAGCAGCTCGCCAAGCTCATCGACGTCATCACCATCGATGACATCACCGGGCTGCGCAACGTCTCCCATGAGCTGCTCCTCATCAGGATGCACGCTCCACCCGAGCGCCGCCGCGAGATCCTCGAGGTGGTCGAGATCTTCCGGGGACGCGTCGTCGATGTGGCCTCGAGTTCGGTCATCGTGGAAGTGACGGGGAGCTCGGAGAAGATCGAGAACTTCATCGATCTCATGCGTCCGTACGGCATCAAGGAGGTGGCGCGGAGCGGAGCCGTGGCCCTGGTTCGCGGAGATCAGGCTCGGATCAGCATCGAGGCCTTCGGGGTGAATGGGGAGGGCCAGGACGACGACTCGCCCGGGGTCGGGATCCTGCCCATCGCGGCGGCGCCGGCGGATACCACGGGAGACATCTAGTCGGCGGGGCGCTGCCCCCGCCCACCCCAATTTAGAGGAGAGAAGACGTGACGGAATGGACGGTCTGCACTGAACCCCGCGCCTGGCGGCGCGGTCCGCTCGCGGCGGGGCCGCTTCGCTGATGGCCGCGCGCATGCACTACGACCAGGACGCCGACCTCGCAGCCCTCGCCGGGCAGCGGATCGCGGTGCTCGGCTACGGCTCTCAGGGACATGCCCACGCCCTCAACCTGCGGGACTCCGGCTTGGACGTCCGCGTAGGGCTCCCCGAGACGAGCCGGAGCCGCGAGGCGGCAGCGACCGAGGGCCTGCGCGTATGCACTCCGGCGGAAGCCTGCGCCGATGCCGACGTCATCATGGTGCTCATCCCCGACACCGGCCAGCGAGCGCTCTACGAATCGGAGATCGCGGGTCACCTCTCGCCCGGGAAGATGCTGATGTTTGCTCATGGGTTCAACATCCGCTACAACCTCATCGAGCCACCCGCAGGCGTCGACGTCAGCATGGTGGCCCCGAAGGGTCCGGGCCACCTGGTACGGCGGACGTATGTCGAGGGGCAGGGCGTCCCCTGCCTCTTCGCGGTGCACCAGGACGCCACGGGAACGGCGCGCGCCCGCACTCTCGCCTACGCCCGCGGCATCGGCGGGACTCGCGCGGGGGTGCTGGAAACCAGCTTCGCCGAGGAGACGGAGACCGACCTCTTCGGCGAGCAGGCGGTGCTCTGCGGGGGGATCTCCGCGCTGGTCAAGGCGGGGTTCGAGACCCTGGTCGAGGCCGGCTATCAGCCGGAGCTGGCCTACTTCGAGGTGATGCACGAGCTCAAGCTCATCGTCGACCTCATGTACCAGGGTGGCCTCTCCTACATGCGCTACTCCGTGTCGGATACGGCGGAGTACGGCGACTACGTGAGCGGCCCCAAGGTCGTCAACGACACGAGCCGGCAGGCCATGAAGTCGCTGCTGCGCGATATCCAAGACGGCAGCTTCGCCAAGCGATGGATCGAGGAGGACCGATCAGGCCGTCCCAACTTCCTGGAGTATCGGGATGAGGACCGCCACCACCAGATCGAGAGCGTAGGCGCCGAGCTCCGCACGCGGATGACCTGGCTCGGCGCCAAGACGGCGCCGGGGATGGAGAGGTTGGTCGGGAATGGAGAAGGCAAGGAGGCGACGCGACCATGAGCAACGGAGAGCCGGCGGACGTAGGCGGGGGGAGCGACGGGAACGGCCGGGAGTCCGTGAGCCTGGGCAACCCCCTCGTTGAGCAGGGGGCGCCCGACAACCTCGGGGAGCTCTCCATCCTCGACACCACGCTGCGCGACGGCGAGCAGTCCCCGGGAGTCTCGCTCGCTGTCGAGGACAAGCTGGCCGTCGCCCATCAGCTGGCCCGGCTCAGGGTCAACGTCATCGAGGCCGGTTTTCCATACAGCTCGCCGGGGGACTTCGCGGCGGTGCGAAAGATCGCCGAGCAGGTGGAGGGACCGGTCATCGCCGGGCTCAGCCGCTGCTTCCCGGATGACGTCCGGGCCTGTGCCGAGGCCCTCCAGCCGGCGAAGCGGGCCCGCATCCACGTCTTCATCGGCACCTCACCGATCCATCGCGCGGGCCAGCTGCGGATGACCCAGCGCGAGGTGTACGACCGGGCGGTGGAGATGACCCGGCTGGCCAGGTCTCTGCGCGAGGACGTGGAGTTCTCGCCGATGGACGCGAGCCGGACCGAGCCCGAGTACCTCGCCGATGTGGTGCAGGGCTGCATCGCTTCCGGGGCGACGACGATCAACCTCCCCGACACCGTCGGCTACGCCACCCCTGACGAGTGGCGGCAGCTCATCGACTGGCTGTACGGCAAGGTTCCGGCGCTCTCCGGGGTCACCCTCTCGGTGCACTGCCATAATGACCTGGGCCTGGCCACCGCTAACTCCCTGGCCAGCATCCGGGCGGGGGCCCGCCAGGTGGAAACCTGCGTCAATGGAATCGGGGAGCGCGCCGGCAACGCCAGTCTCGAAGAGGTGGCCATGGCGGTGCACCTCCACCCAGAGGTCTTCGGTGTGCGGACGGAGCTCGACCATTCGCAGCTGTACCGCACCTCGAGGCTCGTCTCGCAGCTCACCGGAATACTGGTCCAGCCCAACAAGGCGGTGGTCGGAGCCAATGCCTTCGCCCACCATTCGGGCATCCATCAGGATGGGATGCTGAAGGACCGCCGCACCTTCGAGATCATCGAACCGGAGCAAGTGGGGGCCGGCTCCAGTCTCGTGCTCGGCAAGCTGAGCGGGCGCCATGCGCTCCGCGAGCGGCTGGGCCAGCTCGGCTACCGGCTCGACGACGAAGGGCTGAAGCGCGCCTTCGCCCGCTTCAAGGAGCTCGCCGATCGCAAGCGAGAGGTCACCGACCGCGACCTGGAAGCGATCGTCGCCGACGAGCGCCAGGGTGCGGCCGAGGCCTTCCATCTCGAGCACCTTCAGGTGAGCTGCGGAACCAGTCTGCGGCCCACGGCGACGGTGCGCATGCTGGTTCCGGGGGGCCGTAGCGAGGAGGCGGTGGCACTCGGTGACGGACCGGTCGACGCCTCCTTCCGGGCGATCGACTCGCTGGTCGGCATCGAGGGTGAGCTCGAGGAGTTCGCGGTGCAGGCGATCACCGCCGGGATCGATGCCGTCGGTGAGGTGACGGTGCGGCTCCGCCACGACGGCAACATCTGCCTCGGTCATGGTGCCGACACCGACATCATCGTCGCCGCCGCCAAGGCCTACGTCCACGCTCTCAACCGTGTTCTGACCTCGAGGTCCAGCCCTCCGCGAGTGACACCGGAGCGGATGGGAGCCGAGCGCGCCGGAGCCGGGGTGACGCGGTGAGCGGCAAACCCCGCACTCTCTTCGAGAAGATCTGGGACGCTCATGTCGTGATGGCGGAGCCGGATGGACCGGCACTGCTCTACGTCGACCTGCACCTGGTCCACGAGGTGACCTCGCCACAGGCTTTCGAGGGACTGCGCGCGGAGGGGCGGCCGGTGCGACGACCCTGGCAGGTTGTAGCCACTATGGACCACAACGTGCCGACCACCGAGGATGTTCTCGGCGGAGCCGACGCCGTGAGCCGAGCCCAGATGGAGGCGCTGGCCCGCAACTGCGAGGAGGCTGGGATCGCCTGCTTCGGCATCGGCCATCGCTGGCAGGGCATCGTCCACGTCATCGGCCCGGAGCTGGGGCTCACCCTGCCGGGGGCGGTCATCGTCTGCGGCGACTCGCACACCGCGACGCACGGCGCCTTCGGGGCCTTGGCGCTCGGCATCGGCACCTCCGAGGTGGAGCACGTCCTCGCCACCCAGTGCTTGCGCCAGTTCAAGCCCAAGACGATGGAGGTGCGGGTCGACGGAGGGCTCCCTGCCGGAGTTGCGGCCAAGGACGTCGCCCTCGGAGTTCTGAACGCCATCGGCACCGCCGGGGCGGCCGGACACGCCGTCGAGTACACCGGGGAGGTGATCCGCGGCTTCTCGATGGAGCAGCGCATGACCCTCTGCAACCTCACCATCGAAGGGGGTGGCCGGGCGGGGATGGTGGCACCCGATGCCACCACGACCGCCTACCTCCAGGGCCGGCCCTACGCGCCCCGGGGCGCGGACTGGGAAGCGGCGCTCACCGCCTGGTCCGCACTGCGCACCGACCCCGGGGCCGTTTACGACCGGAGCGTCGTCATCGACGCGGCGTCGCTGGAGCCGACCGTCACCTGGGGAACAACGCCCGCCCAATCGGTGCCCGTGACGGGGAAGGTCCCCGACCCCGAGGCCTTCACCGACCCGGCGGCACGCGAGTCCGGCCGTCGCGCTCTCGCCTACATGGATCTGCGCCCCGGCGTGGCCGTGGAGGACATCGCGGTCGACGCCGTCTTCATCGGCTCATGCACCAACAGCCGCATCGAGGATCTCCGGGTGGCCGCCTCGGTGCTCGAGGGGCGGCGCGTCAAGGACGGCCTGCGGGTGCTCGTCGTTCCCGGCTCGGCGCAGGTCAAGGCGCAGGCCGAGGCGGAGGGGCTCGACCGCATCTTCCGCTCCGCGGGTGCGGAGTGGCGCAACGCGGGGTGCTCGATGTGCCTCGGGATGAACCCCGACATCCTCGACCCCGGGGAGCGCTGCGCCAGCACCAGCAACCGCAACTTCGAAGGGCGGCAGGGGCGGGGTGGCCGCACCCACCTGGTCTCTCCGGCGATGGCGGCGGCGGCGGCGCTCGAGGGCCACTTCGTCGACATACGCAAGCTCGGTCTCGGGCTGGAGGCACCGGCATGAGGCCCTTCCACTGCGAGCACGGGGTGATCGTCCCCCTCGACCGTTCCGACGTCGACACCGACCAGATCATCCCCAAGCAGTTCCTGAAGCGGATCGAGCGAGCCGGATACGGCGCATACCTGTTTTACGACTGGCGACGCGACGACGCCGGAGCGGAAAGACCAGACTTCGTCCTCAACCACCCGGAGTACCGAGGCGGCTCCCTGCTTGTGGCCGGACGCAACTTCGCCTGCGGCTCGTCGCGCGAGCACGCCGTCTGGGCGCTCGCCGACCATGGGTTCCGGGCGGTCATCGCGCCCTCCTTCGCCGACATCTTCCGCAACAACGCCCTGAAGAGCGGGTTGCTCCCCGTCGTGCTCCCCGAGGATCAGGTACGCCAGCTCCTCGACCTCGCCATGGAGCAGCCGGGGGTGATGGGCATCGTCGACCTGGAAGAGCAGACGGTGACCGCCGGCGACCTGCGCTTCCGCTTTTCGATGGACCCCTTTGAGCGCAGGTGCCTCCTCGACGGCCTCGACGACATTGGGCTCACGCTCGCCCATGAGGCGGCGATCAGCGAATTCGAATCTCGGCGCCCGGCTTGGCTGCCCGACCTGCGCCGCGCGGAGGTCACCCGATGACAGCACACATCGTCTCACTGCCAGGCGACGGTATCGGCCCCGAGGTGACCGCGGTCGCGCTCTCCGTCCTCCGCGCCGCCTGCACCGCGGCCGAAGTCGACATCAGCATCGAGGAGCAGCTCATCGGCGGGCAGGCGATCGAGGCGACGGGATCGCCCCTTCCTGAGCAGACGCTCACCGCCTGCCGCACTGCCGATGGCGTGCTCCTGGGGGCCGTGGGTGGGCCACGCTGGGACCACCTCCGGGGGACACAGCGCTGCGAGGCTGGACTGCTCGGACTGCGCCGCGGGCTCCGGGTGTTCGCCAACCTTCGGCCGGTCCGCGTCCATCCGGCGCTCGCCGACCGCAGCACGATCCGTCCCGACATCGTGCGCGGAACCGACATGGTGCTGGTGCGTGAGCTGACCGGTGGAGCCTACTTCGGCGAACCCCGCGAGCGCTCCGGGAGCGGCCCCACCGAGACCGCGCGCGACAGCGTGGTCTACACCGCCCATGAGGTGGAGAGGGTGGCGCGGATCGCCTTCCAGCTGGCCCGGAGCCGCCGCGGCCGTCTCACCTCCGTCGACAAGGCGAACGTGCTGATGACCAGCCAGCTGTGGCGTGACGTGGTGACCCGAGTCGCCGCTCAGTATCCCGACGTGGAGGTTGAGCATCAGCTCGTGGATTCCTTCGCCATGCGACTGGTGCAGCATCCGGCAGACGTCGACGTGGTGGTGACCGAGAACATGTTCGGTGACATCCTGAGCGACGAGGCGGGGGTGCTGGCGGGTTCGATCGGGATGCTGCCGTCGGCCTCCCTCGGGGACTCCGGTCCCGGGCTCTACGAGCCCATCCATGGAAGCGCACCGGATATCGCCGGGCGGGGCATCGCCAACCCCTATGGCGCGATCCTCTCCATCGCCCTCATGCTGCGCCACTCGCTGGGATGCGAGGACCTCGCCGCCACCATCGAGGCGGCGGTCGATGAGTGCGTCGCCTCTGGCCTCCGGAGCGCCGACCTGGGCGGCGACGCGTCGACACAGCAGATCGGCGCGGCGGTGAGCGCGACCGTCGAACGCGGGGTCAGCGCCGGTGTGGCGCGATGAACCGCACCGCTCCAGTGCTGATCTACGACACGACGCTCCGCGATGGCGCCCAGGGCGTCGGCCTCAACTTCTCCGCCTCCGACAAGCTGCGCATCGCCGAACAGCTGGATCGCCTCGGAGTGGGCGTGATCGAGGGGGGATGGCCGGGATCGAACCCCACCGACACCGAGGTCTTCCACCACCTCCGCGGCCACAGCTTCCAGCACGCCGTGCTGGCCGCCTTCGGGGCGACACGGCGCGCCGGAGTGCGGCCGGAGGAGGACCTCCAGCTCCGCAACATGTATGACTGCGGAGCCCCGATGGTGACCCTCGTGGCCAAGACCTGGGATCGGCAGGTCCGGGACGTGCTGCGCACAACGGCGGAGGAGAACCTCCGCATGATCGCGGACTCCGTGCGCTGGCTCGCCGAGCAGGGCCGGCGGGTGGTCCTCGACGCCGAGCACTTCTTCGACGGTCATCTGAGCGACCCGGCGTATGCGCTGCGCTGTCTGGAGATGGCGCTGGAGGCGGGGGCGGAGACCGTTGCCCTCTGCGATACCCGGGGCGGGATGCTCCCCGACAGCATCGAGAAGGTGGTGAGCGAGGCGGTCGCGCGCTTCGGCCCCGTGGTTGGGATCCACTGTCACGACGACTCCGGCTGCGCCGTGGCCAACTCCCTGGCGGCGATTCGAGCCGGGGCGACGCACGTCCAGGGGTGCGTCAACGGCTATGGCGAACGCACCGGCAACGCCAATCTCTGCACGCTCATCCCCAACCTTCAGCTCAAGATGGGGATGCCTGTGGTGAGCGAGCAGCAGCTCCGCGAGCTCACCATCGTGGCCCGCGATGTGGCCGAGATCGCCAACGTGGCGCCTCCCCACTATGCCCCGTACATCGGCAGCTCGGCGTTCACCCACAAGGGTGGCCAGCATGTGGATGCCATGGCCAAGGCGCCGTACACCTATCAGCACGTCGAGCCGTCGACGGTCGGCAACCGCCAGGAGACCGTGGTGAGCGAGCTATCGGGGCGCGCCACGGTCCTCACCAAGGCCGCCGCCTTCGGCATCGACCTCGGCGAAGACCCCGCCCTGGCCAGGCGCGTGGCCGAAGAGGTGAAGCAGCTCGAGCATCAGGGGTATTCCTTCGAGGGCGCGGAAGCCTCTTTCGAGCTGCTGGTGCATCGGGCTCGCGGTCACCGGCCGCCGTATGCCCTCATCGACTACATCGCCATCGTCGAGCAGCGCGAAGGGCGGGCCATGACTTGCGAGGCGACCGTCAAGGTGCAGGTCGACGGCAACGTGGTCCACACGGCCGCGGAGGGGAATGGTCCGGTGAACGCTCTCGACGCGGCGCTTCGCAAGGCTCTGACCCCCGCCTTCCCGGTGATCGCCCAAACCCAGCTCTTCGATTACAAGGTCCGCGTCCTCGATGGCCGCGACGGCACCGCGGCAGGGGTGCGCGTCCTCGTCGAGAGCGGCGATCACCGCAGCCGCTGGAGCACCGTGGGCTGCAGCACAAACATCATCGAGGCCACCTGGAGCGCGCTCGCCGACGCCTTCGAGTTCGCCATCGTGCAGGCCGCCCGGAGAAGCGAGGCCACTGCCCTCATAGCCTCCGCCGGCTAGACCGAGGCCGCATCCCTCTCCTCAGGCGATCTCTGCCGAAGCCTGGCGCTCCCTGGCACCCCGCACATCGACGCGGCTCACCGCAAAGTAGGCGACCCCCGCCGCGATCAGCACGCTGAAGCCGAGGCTGACTGCGCCATGTCCCCAGCCGAGGGCGCCGTATGTGCGGGGGAAGCCCATCCAGTCGGCGAAGGAGGCCCCGAGGGGGCGGGTGATCACATAGGCAAACCAGAAGGCGAGCACCGAGTTCATGCCCGCCAATCCATAGCCCAGCGCGGGGATGGCGATCACCACCGCGAAGATGATGGCGGCGGTGAGGAAGCCGAGGTTGAAGGTGAACGCCATGAGGTCGCCCCACGCCGTGCCGAGGGCGAAGGTGGCCAGCACCGCCGCCCAATAGAAGATCTCGCGGCGTACGTTGACGATGCTGTGGATGGAAAGCGTTCCCTCGCTGCCATGCCAGAGCCAGAAGATGACGGCCACCGCGACCGCGAAGCCAATGGTGGTCACCCAATAAGGGACGCCCAATTGGATGTGGATGGCGTCGGCGCACATCGTCCCGAAGACGGCGACCATGGTGACCGCGAGCCAATACACGGCGGCGATGTAGCGCCGCACCTTGAACTGGAGAAACATGGCGGCGAGGAAGGCGAGGAAACCTCCCGCGACCACCAGATAGGGACTCGTGTGGGGTCGATGGACAAAATAGTCGGAGGTCGCTTCGCCCTGGGCGGTGGTGAAGACCTTGATCACCCAGAACAGGGGGGTGATGATCTCCGGCACCTTGCTCGCGCCGCCGGCACCGAAGAGGCGCGCCCAGGGCGCGCGGAGGGCCTGGTCGGGGGCGTGAATCTCGTTGCTCTGGCGCATGGAGGCGGACTCCAAGCCGGCGATCGCGGAGGCCCGGACAAGGAGGCGCCGTCCAGTCTACCGACCTGCTCAGCGTGGCCCCACGGACAGCCTGGCAACCTGTGGCGCGGGGACCGGCGGGTCGCACGGAAGGGAGGCGTCCCATGCCGCGTCGACCCCGGGGATGGATCGCGGAGCACCATTCGTTTCGGGCCGAGAATCATGGTCCGAATCAAGGTCAAGTCCCGCCGAGCCGACCAGAGAAGTGGTCAGGTTCAGGAGAAAGGTGACCTGAGACCCGACCTGTTTCCGAGGTCCTCACACGCGCGTGACGCCGACCAGCATCTCACCAAAAGCGGCGAGCGTTCCGAAAATCTCCAGCGACGCACCTCCCCCGACCACGCTTCGTTCCCACCCCCGCCCGGCACCGGGGCAGCGTCATGGACGGCCTCGTGGGTTGCGGATCTCCTCGCGGCCGATGGTCGCCATGTGGACCTCATCGGCGCCGTCCATCAGCCGGGCCGACCGCGCATAGGCATACATGCGGAAAAGGGGAAGATCCTGGCTCACACCGGCGCCGCCATGCACCTGGATGGCACGGTCGATGACCGCGCAGGCCACATTCGGCGCGGCCACCTTGATCGCCGAGATCTCGAAACGAGCACCACGGCTCCCCACGGTGTCGAGCAGCCAGGCGGCCTTCTGGCAGAGCAGTCGCGCCTGCTCGATCTCCAAGCGAGACCGGGCGATCTGCTCTCGCACCACACCCTGCTCGGCGAGGGTTTTGCCGAAAGCGACGCGGTTGCGCGCGCGGTCCACCATGAGGGAGAGGGCACGCTCGGCGAGGCCCAGCATGCGCATGCAGTGGTGCAGGCGGCCGGGTCCGAGCCGCGCCTGGCCCATCAGGAATCCGGCGCCCTCGTCGCCGATGCGATTGGATTGGGGGACACGCACGCCGTCGAACTGGATCTCGCAATGCCCGCCAGGGTCCTCGATACCCAGCACCTGCAAGGAGCGCACCACGGAGACGCCGGGAGTGTCCATGGGAACGAGCACCAGGGTATGGCGGCGATGCCGATCCGCCTCCGGGTCGGTGCAGCCGAGCAAGAGGCAGACCGCGCAGCGGGGATGGGCCGCCCCGCTGATCCACCACTTGCGACCGTTGATGACGTAGTCGTCCCCGTGGCGCTCGATGCGGAGCCGGAGCTGGGTGGGATCCGAGCTCGCCACGTCCGGCTCCGTCATCCCGAAGCACGATCGAATCTCTCCGCGGAGGAGCGGCTCCAACCACCGCCTCTGCTGCTCAGGCGTGCCGAACTTGTCGAGCACCTCCATGTTCCCAGTGTCGGGCGCCGAGCAGTTCATCGCCTCCGGAGCCAGCGGACTCCACCCGGAGATCTCGGCGAGCGGCGCGTACTCGACGTTGCTGAGCCCGGGTCCGAAGCTGGAGTCCGGAAGGAAGAGGTTCCAGAGCCCACGGCGACGGGCTTCCGCCTTCAGCTCTTCCATGATGGGCGCAATCCGATGGGGGACGGTCGCGCCGGAGAAGCCCTCCCAGTAGGCGGGCTCGGCGGGACGGACGCGCTCGTCGATGAAGGCCCACAGCCTTTCGCTCAACTCGCGGACCCGTGGCGTGACGCTGAAATCCATGACCTTGTCCTCCACTCCTTTCTCGTGGGATCCCACTGCCCTGCGCTCGCTCAACTCTGCCAGCCGCGCGCCAGCGTCTCCAGCCCGCGATCCACCACCTGCGGGACCGTCTCCCCCACCGTCTCGAACCCCTCGCCCACCGTCATCCCCATCAGATAGCGTGCGGTGATGCCCTCCAGGATGATGGCCAGCTTGTAGGCTCCGAAGGCCACGTACCAGTCGAGCGTCGAGAGGTCGCGGCCGCTGCCGCGCTGATAGGCGGCGACGATGTCGGCACGGCGAAAGAAGCCTTTCTCGCAGGTGACGCTGCGTCCGTGCAGGCTGCGAGCGGCGGGCTCGTCCTCGGACTCCGCCCAATAGGTGAGGAGCAGGCCGAGATCGCAGAGCGGATCTCCGACGGTGCTCATCTCCCAGTCCAGAACGGCGACGATCCAGGCGGGATCGCGCAGCGCGAATAAGGCGTTGTCGAGGCGAAAGTCGCCGTGCACGATGGCCGTCGCCTGCGACGCCGGCAGGGACGCGTAGAGGCGGTGGCGGAGGTCGTCCATGGCGGGGAGGTCGCGGGTCCGGGAGGCCAGCCATTGCTGCCACCAGCGGCGCACCTGACGCTCCAGGAACCCCTCCGGATGACCGAAGTCCCCGAGGCCGACGGCCTCGGGATCGAGACCGTGAAGACGGATCAGCGCCGCCACGAGCGCCTCGGACATCCGCTGCCGGGTCGCCTCCGTATCGGGGAAGTCGGATGGGAGCTCGCTGCGCACGACGTGGCCGGCGACGTGCTCCATGACGTAGAAGGGAGCGCCGATCACCGCCTCATCCGTGCACAGCGCGAGAACGGGCGGGACCGGGTATTGAGCCATCCCCAGGGCTCGCTGGACGGTGAACTCGCGGCGCATGTCGTGAGCGGTGGGAAGCACGTGAGCAAGAGGGGGGCGGCGCACCACGAGGGTGCGCTCCCCGTCGCTCACGACGTAGGTGAGATTGGAGCGTCCCCCCGCGATCACCTCGGCCTGGAGCGGGCCGGGGCGCCCACCCAGCACGGGCTCCAGGTAGCGGCGCAGCGCACCCAGGTCGAGGCCGGGTGGATCAGCCGCGCTCACAGCCCCAGACGTTGCGTAACCCCCCAGTCGCACGTCAGCCGGCGGGGCGACCGGATGGGGACGAGGGACATCGCTCACAGCCCCAACAGCCGGGCCACGCGCTCACGGTGGAAGCGCGCGTCGCCGAGCACGACCTCGCCCCACTTGGCGCGGCGGAAGAGGAGGTGAGCGTCGTGCTCCCAGGTGAAGCCGATGCCGCCCAGGACCTGGATCGCCGACGCCGTGATGGACCGCGCCGCGTCGCTGGCGTAAGCCTTGGCCATGCTGACGGCGAGGGCGGCCTGAGGGTCGCCACTGTCGATCGCCCAGGCGGCGCTGAAGGTGAGGGAGCGCGCCGATTCGAGCTGGACCAGCATGTCGGCGCAGCGGTGCGAGACAGCCTGATAGCTGCCGATGGGGCGTCCGAACTGCCGCCGTGTCCGCGCGTGCTCCACGCTCATCTCCATGGCCCGCCGGGCGACGCCGCAGAGCTCGGCGGAGACGGCGACCGTCCCCGCCTCCAACCCGCGCCGGAGAATCGGAGCGCCATCGTTCGGGCTTCCCAACACGTGGTCCAGGGCGACCTCGACAGCGTCGAAGCTCACCCGAGCCAGGCGCCGGGTGAGGTCGACGCAGGGCACTGATGTCACCCGCAGCCCTGGAGCGCGGCCCTCGACGAGAAGGAGCGTCCGCCCCGCCCCCCCGGCGGAAGGAGCCGCCACCACGATCCAGTCCGCCGTCTCGATGTCCCCAGCCAGGACATGACCGCCATGGACGAGGAAGGCGTCGCCCACCCGCTCGGCGGTGATCCGCGCCGCGCCATCGGTCGCCGCCCCGGGCGCCCCATCCAGGGCGACGACGCCGAGCTGCAATGTCCCACCGGCGACGCCCCGCAGCACCTCGTCGCGCAGCGCTGACGGCGGCGCCGCGGCGAGGATGGCGCCCCCCAGACAGACGGTGGACTGGAAGGGCGAAGGTGTGAGATGCCACCCCTGCTCCTCGAGGACCACGCCGAGCTCGACCATGCCGAGGCCCAGCCCGCCCCACGCCTCGGCGAAGGGGATGGCCGTCCACCCCAGCTGCACCATCCCCCTCCAGAGCTCCGCGTCGGGGGCGGCACCGGCCTCCATGGCGCGGCGCACCGTGGCGGGCGGCGACGCGCGGTCGAGGAAATCGTGGGCCTGGTTGCGCAGCATCTCCTGCTCCGGGGTGAAGCTGAAATCCATGGCCAACCCTCCTCAGCGCGACCGGGGAAGCCCGAGCACGCGCTCGGCGAGGATGTTGCGCAGGATCTCGCTGGTGCCGCCCTCGATGCTGTTGCCGCGGGCCCTCAGGAAGCGGAATGTCCAGGCGTCGTCGGCGGCGAGCGCCTCGCCGCCGCGCGCCGCCATGGCCACCTCGGTGAGGCGCTGCATCACCTCGCTCCACATCAGCTTGATGATCGACCCCTCGGGCCCGGGCGGATCCCCGTGCGCCGTCCGGCTGACATCCCGGTAGGTGTTGAGGCGCATCGCCTCGACCGTGATGTACAGGTCGGCCAGCTGCTGGCGGAGGATGGGATCCTCGCCGAGGCCGCGGCTGCGCAACGTGTCGAGGAGCTCTTCGAGGCTGACCCGGGTGTGCACCTGCAGCGCGCTGCCGAGGTTGGCGCGCTCGTACATGAGGGTGGTGATGGCCACCCGCCAGCCATCGCCGACCTCTCCCAGCACCTGGTCACGGGGCACGCGCACGTCGGTGAGGTAGATCTCGTTGAACTCGGAATCACCGGTCATCTGGCGGAGCGGACGCACCTCGACTCCGGGCGACCGCATGTCGAGGATGAGGTAGGTGAGACCGCGATGACGATCCCCCGCCTCGGGATCGCTGCGGGTGAGCAGGATGCACCAGCGGGCGATATGGGCCAGTGATGTCCACACCTTCTGACCGTTGACCACAAAGGCGTCACCGTCCAGCTCGGCGCGGGTGCGCAGCGATGCCAGGTCGCTGCCGGAGTCCGGCTCGCTGAATCCCTGACACCAGATCTCCTCGGCGCTCAGCATGGGCTCGAGATAGCGCGCCTTCTGGGCCGGTGTGCCGTGGGCGATGATGCTCGGTCCGGCCATGTTGATGGCGATGACGTTGACCGGATCAGGGGCGCGCGCCGCCGCCATCTCCTCGTTGAAGATGAGCTGCTCGATCGGCGACGCCCCTCGGCCGCCGTACTCGCGGGGCCAGGCGATGCCGACGTACCCCGCTTCGTGGAGGCGTCGCTGCCACCGCCGGCGGAGCTGGAGGCCCTCAGCGTCGCCGCGGCGGTAGAGGTGCCGGATCTCCTCGGTGAGGTTATCGGCGAGGAAGGCTCGCAAACCATCGCGGAACTCCCGCTCGGCCGCGGTCAGGCTGAGGTCCATCGCCATTTCTCCTGCCAGGTCATGTCGGTGAGAACGCGCAGATGCATACCCACGAGAACATCCTCCAGCTCCAGCAGACCCCTGAGGCGACCTGCGTGCACCTGCTCCCGCACCAGCTCCTCGGTGGCCCCGGTCAGCGGCTCGATAGATGGCGGCGGGGACCTCCGGCCACTCCGGGTGACGGCCCCGGGCACGCCCATGCCAGGCCGCGGTCATGGCCGCGAAGTCGTCGCGCGCGCTGGCCAGCTTCTGCGCGCCGCCACGAACCCCCAGCCACTCGACGTAAAAGACGGTGGCGAGGGCAGGATCCGAGTCCAGAAACGCGAGGTAGGCATGCAGCGCGCCGCGCAGGCGCAGCTCGTCGACACCTGTCCCATCGGCGCGGCGCGCCGCCCGCCGGACATGCGCGAAGAGTCGGCGCCGGCCCTCCCCTGAAGCGGCCACGAAGCAGTCCTCCTTGTCAGCGAACTGCGCATAGAAGGACGAACGTGACACCCGCGCGCGTCCCACCACCTCGGTGACGGTCACCGCCGCGTAGCCTTTCTCGGCTACCGCCTCGAGCATGGAACGGAGGATCCGCCGGCGCTGCTCGCGTTGCACCTCCGCCCTGGGGAGCCGGCTGCGACCCCGCGGAAGTCCCCGGAATTGCTGGCCTTTGATGCGCTCGACAGCCATCACGACGCCTCGCGAGCGGGAGGGAGAAGGCGGTTGAGCAGGGCCAGCGCCGCACGCCGCAGCCACCCCTGGATTCCCGTCGGGGCGACCATGATGACGACGATCAGGACCAGACCGTAGATGATCGTGGCGAGGTAGGCGGCGGCACCGCTGCCCAGGTTGAAGGTGCCGGAGAGAGATTCCGACCACTGCGGGAGATAGACGAGAGCGACCGCGCCCCACCAGGCCCCCACGAGTGTCCCGGCGCCGCCCAGCACCATCCCGGCGAGGATTCCGATGGAGAGGCTGAGGGGAAACTCGCCGGTGTTCACGACCCCGACCGAGAGCCCGAGGAAGGCCCCGGCGAGCCCGGCACAGGCGGCGCTCACGGTGAAGGCGATCACCTTGGTCCGCATCACGTGGATGCCGGCCAGGCCAGCCGCGACCTCATCGTCGCGCACGGCTCGGAAGGCGCGCCCGAACCGGCTGCGCATGAGGTTGGCGAGCAGGATCATGGTGAGCAGAGCGCCGAAGAGCTCGATCCATGTCAGCCATTCGTAGGAGTCGACGAGGCCCCCGGGAGCGGAGGGGGACACGGTCGCCAGCCCCTGGTCGCCCCCGAATAGGGACGAATACTGGTCGGCGAGGAGCGGCAGGCCGAGCGCCAGCATGAGGGTCATGCCGGCGAGGTAGGGGCCTCTCAGTCGTGTCGCCGGGATGCCAATGGCGACGCCGAGGAGCGCGGTGAGGGCGATGGCGAGCAGCAGCTCGAGGGCGAGGCTCCAGCTCGTGTGCGTCTGGGTGAGGGCGAGGGTGTAGGCCCCGACGGCCAGGAGGGCGCCATGCCCAAGGGAGATCTGGCCGTTGGCGCCGGTGAGGATGCTGAGGCCGGCGACCGCGATGGCATAGACGGCAACCTCTCCCAGCTGGAAGTTGGCAAGGTCGCCGAGGATCGAGGTGAGGATCAAGAAGCCGAGCGCCGCCGCCCCCGCGAAGAGGAGATGGCGAAGCAGCGGCTGGGAGGGGAGCCGCACCCGCCGCAGCGGAGAGACGCGGACCCTTTCGGGGGCGGCGGCGGTGGTCACACCCGGCGTGCCTCCGAGCCCGCGAAGATCCCGCGCGGCCGGGCCATGAGCGCAACCATGAGCAGGGCCAGGGCGCCGAGCGGCTCGAGGCTCGAGCCCAGGTAGCCGCCCACGTAGGCGATGGCCAGGCCCGTGACCAGCCCGCCGATGAGCGCTCCGGGAGGGCTGTCCAGCCCGCCGATCACCGCCGCCGTGAAGCCGAAGACGAACGGCAGGTCCATGAAATAAGGACTGAAGGAGGTGGTGGGCGCCACCAGCAGGCCGGCCAGGGATCCGATCAGGGAGGCGACCGCCCAGCCCAGGGTCATGAGGCCGCCGACACGGACCCCGAGGAGTCGCGCCGTCTCGGGGGCGAAGGCCGAAGCCCGCATCCGGAGACCCAGGTCGGTGGCCCGGAAGAGCACCCAGGTCAGCAGCATCAGGGCGAGCACGGCGCCGACGATGAAGAGGTCAAAGGAGGAGAACGCGACGCGGGCTCCGCCGATCACCAGGCCGCTCTGCGAGAAAGCCGGCTCGAAGCCCCGCGAGGCGTTGCCCCAGACGGCACCGGCGATGCCCTCGAACACGACCAGGAGGCCGATGGTGACGATGACCGGGTTGATCTCGGGCCGGCCGTGCACCGGCCGGATGAGGAGCCGCTCGACGGCGGCCCCGAGGGCCAGCCCGATGGCCAGGGAGAGGGCAAACGCCACCCAGTAGTCGAGTCCCGTGCTCAGGACGCTGAAGGCGATGAAGGTGGTGATCATCCCCATCGCCCCATAGGCGAAGTTGACGATGCGGGTGGCCCGGTAGATGAACACCAGCCCGAGGGCCACGGCGGCGAAGATCATGCCGCTCGCCACTCCGCTCAGGGTCACGCTCAGGAAGAAATCCATGGTGGTCAGAACCCCAGGTAGCGGCGGTGGAGCTCGGGGTCGGATCCGACATCGGCGGCGGCCCCGCTCATCACCACCCTGCCGAGGTTGAGGACCACCGCGGTGCGGGCCACGGAGAGAGCGCTGCGCACGTTCTGCTCGACGAGCAGGACGGCGATGCCCGTGGCCACAGCGAGGTTGTGCAGGGTCGCGGTCAGCTCGGCGGCGGCTCGCGGAGCGAGGCCGAGCGAGGGCTCGTCGAGGAGGAGCGCCTCCGGCTTGGAGACCAGAGCCATGGCGATGGCCAGCATCCGGCGCTCGCCACCGGAGAGATCAGCGCCCTGAGCGCGGCGCCGCTCCCGGAGCAGCGGAAACAGCTCATAGGCCTCGTCCGAGGCGGCGCGCCGGGCGCCCGGCCCCCGGGTCCGCCACATGCCGAGGCGCAGGTTCTGCTCCACGCTCAGCTCGGCGACCACCCCGGATCCCTCGGGGACATGGGCCACGCCGGAGCGGATCACCCGCTCGACGGCCATGCCGGTGAGCGCCGTCTCCCCGAAGCGCACCCGCCCACGCACGGGCCGGACCAGGCCGGAGATGGTCCGGAGCAGCGTGGTCTTGCCGGCGCCGTTGGCGCCGAGCACGGCGGTGATGCAGGCTGGTTGGGCCTCGAAGCTGACCCCGTCGAGCGCGCGCACGGCGCCGTAGCTGACGGTGAGGTCCTCAACCGCGAGCACGGATTTCCCCCTCGACCCGAGCTCCACCGCTCCCCTCCCCCACGTCCTCCGGGGCCGGTGCGGTCACCGCCTCCCCGAGATAGGCCGTGACCACCCGGGCGTCACCGCGCACCTCGTCGGGCGTCCCACTCATGACCACCCGGCCGTAGTCGAGGACGGTGACGCGATCGCACATCGCCATCACGAAGTCCATGTGGTGCTCGACGAGAAGCACCCCGGCTCGTTCCCGGAGACCGCCGATCACCCTTCGCAGCTCGTCCATCTCGCCGGCGGAGAGCCCGCTGGCCGGCTCGTCGAGGAGCAGGATGACGGGGTCGCCGACCATGGCGCGGGCCAGGGCCACCTTCTTCTGCACCCCGTAGGGCATGGCCCGGGGAAGCGCGGAGGCATAGCCGGAGACCCCCATCTCGGCCAGGCGCTCCAAGGCCCGGGCGCGCAGCGCGCGGTCCTCGCGACTCGACCGCCAGAGGCCGAGGAGCGCTGAGCCGAGGTCGGTGTGGAGCCGGGCGTGAGCCCCCACCATCACGTTTTCGAGCGCCGTCAGCCCCGGCCACAGGCCCACGCCCTGCAGGGTGCGCGCGATGCCGAGGGCGGCCAGATCGTGGGGGCGGTGCCCGTGCAGCTCGCGGCCCCGGTACCAGATGCTTCCCGCGGCGGGACGGACGAAGCCCGAGATGACGTTGAAGAGGGTGGTCTTCCCGGCGCCGTTGGGGCCGATGACCCCCACCACCTCACCCGGGCTCACCGCGATCGAGACGCCGTCCAGCGCCACCAGACCGCCGAGCACCGCGCGGATGTCGCGCGCTTCCAGGCCCTGCTCGGGCATCCGCGCTGCGCGCGGCTGTCCCAACCCGGGCTGTTCATCGAGACGCTGTGTTCGCTGCACGGGCACGCTGCGGTTCAGCCTCTCACCGCCTTCGGGGCGGCCCAAGACGCCATCGCGGTGGGCCGCCGCAGGCCTTGCTCACCCTCCTATTTCAGATCATGCGGAGCTGACGTCGGCAGGGGGCGGCGTGGAGGGCGACCCGCTGAAGGTGGTGACCGGCCCTGAGCCCGGGCTCGTGGTCTGCACCGGGCCGACGGGGCTGGCGCCGATCCAGGTGCCGCTCGGAGTGGTGATCGGCGGCGCCGAGGCCGAGTACTGCGTGACCTCGGCTCCCTCGTAGCCGAAATGCACCGTCGACGAGTAGGAGAGGGGAACCAACCCCGGCGTCACGAACGACGAGCCCTTGCTGGCGATGGCCTGCAGCAAGCTCTGACGGGTCAGGTTGGTTCCGGCGGCCTTCAGCGCCTGCAGGAAGGTGTAGCCGAGGGCCACCCCATACTCCGTGTTGCCGTCGAGCCCGTACTTGGCCCAGGTGCTCGGCGCGTAATCCTGGAGGACCTTGGTGATGAACTGAATCCAGGGATTGCTGGAGTCGTTCTCGGGAGGGAGGTAGGAGTCGGTGATCACACCCTTGAGGAGCTGCGCGGCGGATGAGGACTTGGCGAAGGAGGCGAGCAGGGGTCCCACTGTCGGCGAGTCCGCGCCGACACTGTCGATGACGTACTGGGGGAAGTAGTTCGTGGCGGCGGCGGGGAGCATGGCCAGGGCGGTGGCGGCGGGGATGGTGGCCATGACCACGACCTCGGCTCCGGCGGCCTTGAGTGCCGCCATCTGGGTGCTGAGAGGACCGGCGAGGGTTGACGCGTCATAGGTCTGCCGGGAGACCACGGACGAGGCGGGGACCTCCATGTCCACGCCCTTCACCACGTCCTGGCCGAACTCGTCCCCCTGGTAGAGGTAGCCGATCTTCTTGCCAGCGAAGTGCTGGGCGATGTAGCTGCCGAGGATCTTCCCCTCCACGGTGTAGGGCGGCTCCCAGCCCAGGCTGTAGGGGTACTTCGACTGGCTCCAGCAGTTGCAGCCGGACTCGATGAACAGCTCAGGAATCTTCTGAGTGTTGAGGTATCCCTGGACGGCCAGCTGGGTGGGCGTCCCCAGAGAGCCGACGTCGGCGAAGATGTTGTCCTGAAGGACGAGCTTGCGGGTCTGGGTCGAGGTGTTGGCGGGGTTGTAACCGTCGTCCAGGTACTTGTACTCGACCTTCCGACCGTTGACGCCGCCATGCGCGTTCTGCCAGGCGAAGACGGCGTCGACGGCCGGCGCGATCTCGCTGTAGCCGGGCGCCGCGGGTCCGGTGAGAGGGACGGTGGCCCCAATCGTGATCGTGCTCTTGGTGACCCCCGGGACGTTGGTGCTGCCGCTGCTCCCCGAACCGCAGGCCACTGCGATGAGAGCCAGAGCGGCAGCCGCCGCCGCGGTGGTCCGGCCGCGCGTGATTCCGTGCATCCGCGCTCCCTCCGAACGAGAGTCCTCTTGCCGGACACCGGCAATCGGGGCTCTCGAAGCTTCTCAAAAGTACGGTAATGTACATGTGAGAAGGTGTCAAGCTCGACGGAGTGATGCGGTGAGAGCGCAGCAGATCGTCTCCCTCGACGGGCCCGCCGGCCTGCGCATGGCGGAGATCCCAGAGCCCGATGGAGCCGGGCGGGTGGTCATCGATGTCGCCGCGGCCGGGGTCTCCTTCCCCGACGTCCTGATGTCCAGAGGGGCATATCAGCTGAAGCCCCCGCTCCCCTTCGTTCCCGGTCTGGAGGTGGCGGGCCGGGTGCGGGAGGCGCCCCCAGGATGCGCGGTCAGGGCTGGCGACAGTACCGCCGCGGTCGTCGGTCAGGGAGGCTTCGCCGAGGTGGTCACCGCCGACCCGCAGTCCGTCCTTCCCATCCCGGCACAGCTCAGCATGGAGGAGGCGGCCGGTTTCATCCTCAACTACCACACCGCCCACTTCGCGCTCGCCCGCAGAGCATGCCTCCAAGCCGGAGAGACGGTGGCCGTGCACGGCGCCGCGGGAGGGCTGGGCAGCGCCACCCTCCAAGTGGCCCGCGGCCTGGGAGCCCGCACCGTCGCCCTGGTGAGCAGTGAGGCGAAGGCCGAGTTGGCACGGCGGGCCGGCGCCGACGAGATCGTCGACGTCCGCGGTGACTGGGCCGGGGAGCTGCGCCGGAGCAATGCAGGCCGGGGGGTCGACGTCATCGTCGATCCAGTGGGCGGCGACCGGTTCGACGAATCCCTGCGCTGCCTGGCGCCGGAGGGGCGGCTGCTCACCGTGGGCTTCGCCGGAGGGCGGATCCCCAGCGTCGCGGCCAACCGGCTGCTGCTGCGCAACATCGCGGTGGTCGGGGCGGGTTGGGGGGCATTCCTCGCCGTGAGCCCCGAGCTCTTCGCCGAGACGGCTCGAGCCCTGGAGCCCATGCTCAGCTCGGGGGTGGTCCGGCCGGTTGTGGGGAGGGTGGTGGAGTTTGAACGAGCGGCGGAGGCGCTGCGCCTGCTCGAGGATCGTCACGCCGTCGGCAAGGTGGTCCTCTCCATCCGATAGACGGCTGCACCACCCGTGGCGCGACGCGACGGCGACCCGGACGCCACCGTCGCATCGCGTACCCTGTCGCGGTGCGGATCGCGATCACCGGCGGCACCGGCTTCGTGGGAAGCCACCTCACCGCCCTCCTCTCCGAGGCGGGGCACGACCTCGTCCTCATGGCGCGGGGAAACCGGGTGCGCCGGGCCACGCGGCCCAACGTGCGGCTGGTTCGCGCCGACGTGGTGAGCGGCGATGGTCTCGCTGAGGCGTTGAGCGGCTGCGACGCGGCTGTCCATCTCGTCGCCATCATCGTCGAGCGGGGTCGCCAGACCTTCGACGCCGTGAACCGCCAGGGAGCCGCCAACGTCGCCGCAGCCGCCCGAGACGCCGGCATCGGCCACCTCGTGCATCTGAGTGCCGTCGGCGCCGATCCCGATCCACGCTTCGCCTACCTCAAGAGCAAGTGGGAGGGCGAGCAGGCGGTGCGCATCTCCGGCGTCCCCTTCACCATCCTCCGCTCCAGTCTCATGTTCGGACCCGGCGACGGCTTCTTCACCAAGCTCACCAAGCTGGTGCGACGCACCCCGCCGATGGCGCCCCTCCCTATCGCCGGAGACGGCCGGGCGCTCTTCCAGCCCATCGCCGTGGAGGACGTCGCCCACTGCATCGCGCTCGCGCTGGAGGCCGGGCCGAGCCGGCAGGTCACCGCCATCGGCGGTCCGGAGGTGCTCAGCTACGAGCAGATCATCGACATCATCAAAGCGCAGGTGGTGTCGCTGCCCCGCCCCAACATCCATGTGCCGGTGCTGGCCATCAAACCCATGGCCGCGGTGATGACGGCCATCTTCAAGGATCCCATGGTGACCCCCAGCCAGCTCGACCTCCTGGAGCGCAACAACGTCACGACGCCGGAGGCCGTTCCGGCCGCCTTCGGCTTCCGGCCGCGGCGCTTCGTCGAGCACTGCGCGTACCTGCGTGACTATTAGCTGCAGGCGATGAGCGTCAGCGAGCGTCTCTCTGCCCTCGGCATCAGCCTGCCTCCGCCGACCTCGCCTGTCGGCAGCTACAGGGGGGCGCGCCGGCACGGCGACCTCCTCCACCTCTCCGGGCACATCGCCCGCCGCGACGGCGAGGTCGTGACCGGCCGGGTCGGCGAGGAGGTGAGCGCGGAGGCGGCCCGGCAGCTGGCACGGGAGATCGCCATCGCGCTTCTCGCCACCGCGGCCGCCGAGGCCGGGGGCGTTGACCGCCTCGGCGGGGTTGTCAAGGTCAACGCCTTCGTGCGCAGCGCGCCCGGCTTCACGGAGCAGCCCCAGGTGGCGAACGGCGCTTCCGATCTCTTCGTCGAGGTCTTCGGCGATGAGGGCCGCCACGCGCGCAGCGCCATCGGGGTCAGTGAGCTTCCCCTGGGCACGTGCGTGGAGATCGAGGCGATCTTCTGGCTCCGCGCCGGGGGACTGGAGGCGGGCACCGGCTAGGCGGGATCATGCTCAGGCGCGGCTGAGCATGATCCGGCAGGATGGCCCTGAGGGGAAGGAGATCCGGAGCCGGGCGATGCTCGGCTCCCAGGAGGTCGTCGCCGCACAGGTGGAGGCGACCCGCGGTGTGCCGAGCGTGAAGGCAGACCAGGCGACCTCCACCGCTCCCGGCCCATGACTGGCGCGGACTGTGATGTCCAGCCGCCCGGTCAAACCGTCGCTCCCCGACGCGGAGACCCCTCGAGGCGCGGCGGCCAGGTAGGGGCGGGCGAGGAGGCGCAGGAAGGGCATGTCGAGGCTCTTGCCGTCGGGGCTGCGGATCGCCCAACGGGGATCATAGCCGCCCCGCCACTGCCACCAGGCCCATCCCGAGCTGCTGGCGTCGAGTGCGTCGAGGGCGTCGGTGGCCCAGGCGGTCGCGTCCTTGGCCGTCCTGCTGATTCCCAGCTCACCCACCCACAGCGGCGCCGGCACCTGGGCGGCTTCGCGCGCCAGCTCGCCGACGTGGGTGTCGATGGCCTGGGGCTTCCCTGCGAAGGGCGGCGGAAAGAGCACGCCGGTGTAGAGGTGCGACGAGTAGACGAGGTCGGCTGCCTTGAGCGGCACGACGCTGGTGGGCAGGTCGCCGAGAGCGTCGCCCTCGATGATGAAGAGATGGTTGGGATCGACCCCTCCCAGGGTGCTGATGGCCCGGGCATAGAAGGGGAAGAGCTGATCCTTGTCGAAGCGAAGCGGGAGGAGGGGAAAGGCATGCGGCTCGTTGATGAGGTCGTAGCCGGCGACGCCGCTGTCGTTGCGAAAGCGCCGGGCCACGAACTCCCAGGTGCGCAGGTACTGCTTTTGCCAGTCCGAGGTCAGCCAGAAGTACGCCGTCGCGGCGTTGATCGCCGGCGAGAGGAGGCGCGTGACCGAGGGCATCGGACCCCAATGCACGTCGGGGATCCAGCCCAGCGTGGCCCATGCCGGGGCCCCGGATCCCCCGAACGCCGGGCTCCAGCCCAGGAAGTGCATGTCGAACACGACATAGAGGCGATGCGCATTGAGCAGATGGACAACGGCAGCGACCTCGTCGAGATAGGCGGCGCTGAAAACGCCGCGCTTCGGCTCGAGCTTGGACCACGCCAGGGGAAGCCGCACCACGTCGAACCCGGATGACTCGATGAGCGCGGCGTCGCTGGGCTGGAGCACCCCGGGGTATTGGCTCCGCTCGAGGAGGGTGTTGTCGTCGAAGCCGTGGAGGAGCACGTTCCGCCCCGAGCTGTCGACGATGCGTTCGCCCTGTGTCGTGAGCCAGGGCAGGCCGGGCTGGGCGGACGGACGGTCCGCCCGCGGCACCACGGCGGTGAGACCCGGTACCGGGAAGACGAGCCAGGCCGCGAAGCTGAGGGGAAGGAGGAGGGCGAGGAGGCGCAGGCGCGGACCGCCACCCAGCTGCGCGCGGCGGCCGGGCGTCCGAAGGGGGCGATGGAGGGGTTGCCGCTTCTTGCGGCGGCGATCCTCCCCGGTTGGACGCATCGTGCCGAGCCTGTGCGTGCGGACCGCGACGGCCCCAGTGTACGTCTTGCCCCAGCGGCTCACCCCGCTTGGAACGATCGAACATGTCCGCGCTCTTCAGCGCGCCCTCGCGCCAGGGCGGGAGGCTCTTGGCTTCCGTCATGTTCCGGAAAGGCGCGTCGCGTACAGTGAGCGGAGATGAACGACGATCCCTGGCTCTCGGAGGGCACTCCTTCCGAGCCGTCCGAGACGCCGCTTCCCGATCCCGGCCCGGGCGCCGCACCGGCTTCCGATTGGAACGCCGGGCAATGGTCGGCGGGACCAGAGGGCTCGGGTTGGGGCAGAGGCAGCGGTGGGCCAGGTTGGGGATCGCCGTATGAGCCCGTTGAGCATCCGCCGGCGAGCCCGTGGGACCTCCCCCACCAAGCGTGGCCGGCTCCCCCCGGCTTCTCGGACTTCGACGCGACCTCCTACCCCCCGCCACCCCCACCGCAGAGACGGCGCGGCGGCCTTCTGTTCGCCGCCACCGCTGCGGCCGTGGCGGTGGCCGTGGCCTCGGGTGCGATCGGTGCCGGCATTGGCTTCGCGCTGCGGCAGAACGGGACCACCCCGCGGTCCACAACTCCTTCGAACCAGCCGGGAGGAAGCTCGGCGTCGAACGGGGCGAGCGGGAGCGGCCTGAGCGTCACCCAGATCGAAGCGGCGGTCGACCCCAGCATCGTGGACGTCGTCAACACCCTGGCCGGGCAGCAGAATTCCGCCGAGGGGACGGGGATCATCCTCGACGCCTCGGGTGACATCCTGACCAACAATCACGTCATCGAGGAGGAAGCCTCCCTCTCCGTGCAGATCGCGGCCAGCGGCCCCACCTACCAGGCTACGGTCGTCGGTTACGACGCGAGCGATGACGTGGCGGTGATGCGGATCACCAATCCCCCCTCCGGGCTCAAGGCCGCGCCGTTCGGGGACTCCAGCAAGGTGAACCAAGGCGACGAGGTGGTCACCATCGGCAACGCCTATGGGCGTGGCTCGCTGGTCACCGCCTCGGGGGCCGTCACCGGGCTCGATCAATCGATCACGGCGAGCGACGGCGACCTCTCCGAGAACCTCACCGGCATGATCGAGACCAACGCCAACATCGTCCCGGGTGACTCCGGGGGCCCGATGGTGAACAGCGCCGGCAAGGTCGTCGGCATGGACACCGCCGGCTCACAGAACACCCGCTTCGGCGGCCAGACAGGCGGAACCCAGGGCTACGCCATCCCCATGGACACGGCTCGCCAGGTCGCCGCCAGGATCCTGTCCGGCAAAGGGAGCGGAAGCATCGTGATCGGCCACTCCGGACCGCTCATCGGCGTGGGTGTCAACGACTCGACGAGTGGGAACGGAGCGATCGTCGAGTCCGTCGTGCCCAACACCCCGGCGGCTGATGCCGGCATCCAGGCCGGCGATGTCATCGACTCCCTGAACGGGAACCAGGTCAGCTCGGCAGCGGACCTCACCGACGCCCTCCTCGGCCTCCGGCCCGGCCAGACCGTCCGAGTCGGCTGGCGGGATGCCACCGGCGCTCAGCACAGCGCCTCGATCACCCTCGCCTCCGGCCCTCCCAAGTGACGCGCCGCGGGCACGTTGCGTCGCCCGCGCCGCCGCCTTTCTCCTTGACAGTGGCGTCCCCACTGAAGAAGATTTTGGCACTGGGTCTTCGGTCCCCCGGCTGGGAGGACGCGCGGGGGCGGCAGAGCCGCCTCCGGGCCCGCCACGGGAGCCCTGAGCCGCCCCGAGTGGGAGCCTCTATCCCCCCGTGGGAAGCTCGATGTGGCCGCCGAACTCACGGCGCATGGCGGAGAGCACCCGGTCGGCGAAGTCAGCCAACCCACGCGAGGTGAAGCGGTCGTAGAGGGCGGCGCTCAGGACATGGGCCGGCACCCCCTCCTCCACGGCGGCGAGCACCGTCCACCTCCCCTCTCCGGAGTCCGAAACCCTGCCGGTGAGGTCAGCGAGATCGGGGGAGCGCTGCAGCGCCCCGGCGGTGAGGTCCAGGAGCCAGGAGGCGATGACGCTTCCCCGGCGCCACACCTCGGCAACCTCGGCAAGAGCCAGGTCGTACCGGTAGTAGCGCGGATCACGCAGCGGCGTGGTCTCGGCAGAGGCCTTTTCCTGGAGGGCGCCCACGTTGGCGCTGTGCAGGATGTTGAGGCCCTCAGCATATGCTGCCATGACGCCGTACTCGATGCCGTTATGGACCATCTTGACAAAATGTCCGGCGCCGTGGGACCCGCAGTGCAGGTATCCCCATTCGGCGGGGGACGGGTCGCCGCTGCGCCCCGGGGTGCGCGACGCGGCCTCGACGCCGGGTGCGATGCTCCGGAAGATCGGCTCGAGGCGCGCCACGACGGTGGGCTCTCCGCCGATCATCAAGCAGTAGCCGCGCTCCAGTCCCCAGACGCCGCCGCTCGTCCCGACGTCCAGGTAGTGAATGCCGGCTTTGGAGAGGCTCTCGGCGCGATCGACGTCGTCGCGGTAGTAGCTGTTGCCCCCATCGATGATGACGTCGTCGCTCACCATCCTCGCGGCGAGAGCGTCCACCGTTTCCCCGGTCACGCCGGCAGGGACCATGATCCAGGCGGCCCGCGGCGGGCTCAGCTTGGCAACGAAGTCGTCGAAGGAATCGGCGCCCAGCGCACCCTCGGAGGCGAGAGCCTTGACCGAGTCCGGGTTGACGTCGTAGACGACGCAGCGATGACCGTCGCGCAGGAGCCGGCGCACGATGTTGGCTCCCATGCGACCAAGTCCCACCATGCCCAGCTCCATCGTCCAGTCCTCCTGCTTTCCGCCCATCTTCCGGCCGGCGTCGCGGAACAGTATCGTTGAGATGGTCGAGCGGGCATCGCAGGGAGACTGAGGTGGCGAACGTGGCGCGCCCGAGCGCCGCTCTGCGCGGCGGGATCGACCTCGGCGGCACGAAGATCCAGGCGGTCGTCGTCACGGCGAGGAATCGCGTCGTCGGCGAGGCGCGCCGGCCGACGCCGACAGGGGGTGGCCCCGAAGCGGTCGTGGAGGCCCTCGCCGCTGCCATGAGCGACGCCGCGTCGTCCGCGGGCATCCCCACCCGGCGACTCGTGGGTGCCGGCGTGGGATCGCCCGGAAGCGTCGACGCCATGGAGGGGACGGTGACCCAGGCCCGCAACCTGCCCGGTTGGGAGGGGACCTTCCCCCTCGCCAGGCGCCTCGGGCGGCTGCTCAGCTGCCCGGTCCGCCTGGGCAACGACGTGCAGGTGACCAACCTCGCCGAGCTCCGGCTTGGGGCGGGTCGGGGCCGCGCCTCCCTCCTCGGGGTCTCCTGGGGGACGGGGGTGGGCGGCAACATCATTCTGGACGGCCGGCAATGGCGAGGGAGGGGTGCCGCCGGAGAGATCGGACACACCGTGGTGGTGCGCGACGGTGCGCAGTGCACCTGTGGGCGGCGCGGCTGTGTCGAGGCCTACGCCGGGAGGGCGGCGATGGAGCTCACCGCTCGCCGTCGCGCCGACCGGGGAGAGAAGACCGTCCTCTTCCGGATCATGAAGCAGCAGGGACGTCCCCGCCTCACCAGCGGCGTCTGGGCCCGGGCCCTCGAGAACGGCGACGAGATGGCTCGCGACCTCATGGACCGAGCCGTGCAGTCGCTCGGCACGGGCATCGCGTCGGCGATCAACCTCCTCGATATCGGCGCGGTGATCATCGAAGGCGGGCTGGGCGTGCGTCTCGGTCAGCCGTATGCCGAGCGGATCGCCGCGGCCATGGTTCCCCATCTCTTCCTCCCTGAACGCGCCCCGGAGGTCATGGTGGCGAGCCTCGGCGATCTGGGTGGAGCGATCGGCGCAACCCTTCTGGTGGAGAGGACGGCCGCCCAGCCCAGCCCCGGAGAGCGGGCGACCGCCGCGACGGCCTGAGGCCCCGTCCGCTCCGCCCCCGGCCCCGGCTCTGGGACGCATTTGCATCACCCGATGAGGTGATGGCCGCTGCAGCGGGGGGCGTGCGGCGGGCAGCGAGAGCCTCTGAGCCTCTTCCGCCAACGCGGCCTGGCCAGGCTGCTACCCTCGGCGCAATGCGCCCCTACCTGCGGCTGGGCAGCGTGCCTCGAAAGCGGCACATACGGTTCGAGATCCAGGGTCAGCCGATCCACGAGGAGCTCTTCGGGCGGGACGGCCTCACCGGCCCCTCTTCCCTCCTCTACCACCGCCATCCCCCCGAGGCCGCCGAGGACGTCATCGAGGGGCCGGAGGACGACGTCACCCTGGAGAGCGAGACCATCCATCTCCACGCCCACCTCCAGGCCTTCCGTCTCCAGGCCCACGGCGATGTCATCAGCGGCCGGCAGTGGCTCCTCGCCAACGACGACATCCGCATCGGCCTCCTCGCTCCCCAGCAGCAGCAGAAGCAGCTCTTCACCAACGCCTCCGCCGACGAGATCTTCTTCGTTCACCAGGGTTCGGGAACGCTGCACACCCAGTTCGGACGCCTGGCCATTCGGGAGCACGACTACCTCGTCGTGCCCCGAGGCACCGCGTACAGGATGGAGATGGACCGGCTCGACGAGGCGCGGATCCTCGTCATGGAGGTGGCGGGCGCGCTCGACTGTCCCTCCTCCTACCGCACCACATCGGGGCAGCTCACCGAGCTCGCCCCGTACAGCGAGCGCGATTTCCGCGGACCGGAAGCCCTGGAGGAGGGTGACGGCCCGACCCAGCTATGGGTCAAACACGCGGGGCAGATCTCCATCTACGCTCTCGACCACCACCCCTTTGACCTCGTCGGGTGGGACGGAACCCTCTACCCGGTGGCATTCAACATCCACGACTTCGAGCCCCGAACCGCCTTCCCCCCGCTTCCCAAGGCGGCCGATGACACCTTCGTGGCTCGGGGCGTGGCGGTGAGCTCCATCCTGCCCGCGCCGGCTCGGGCAGGGGATGGCGAAAGCCGGGCTCCAACGCACCGCACCGATCTCGACTCGGACCATGCCGTGTACCGCGTCGGCGGGGAGGCCGGGAGCGCGGCTGGCGTGCGCTCCGGCTCCCTCCTCCACCATGTCGGCGGCGTCCCTCACGGCCTCCATGCGGGGGAAGCGGCCGACGACGACGAGCTCTCCGTGATGGTCGTCACCTCCCGACCCCTGCATCGGACCCAGACCGCTCGCCAGGTGACCGATTCGGGGTATGCCTTCTCCTGGCATGCTGCGGCACAGCCGGAAGCGCTCCGGCGATGATCGCCGGCCAGGGTGGCGACCTCCTCACCGCCTGGACCCGCAGCGAGGTGGAGGCCGGGGGGTGGGTGCGTGCCGGCACTGCGGCCGCCCAGCGGCTTCGCGATCAATTCGGCGCCGCCGCCGTCGCCGATCTCTCCCTCGGCCAGCCTCTGGAGGCGCCGGAACGGGTACGCTCCGCGTTTGCGACAGTAGTGGCCAAAACTCGGACGCGGCGCTTCGGCTACATGCCCAACCTCGGCTTTCCCGAGCTGCGCGAGAGGATCGCCGAGGAGGTGGGCTTTCCGGGGGTCACGGCACAGGGGGTGGCGCTGACGGTGGGAGCGGCGGGAGCAATCTCCCTGGCCCTTCGCGCCCTCGTCGAGGCAGGCAGCGAGGTGATGGTGATCGCGCCCTACTTCTCGGAATACCGTCTGTACAGCGCGGTCTGCGGGCATCGGCTGCGGGTGGTGCCGAGCCGGCCGGACGGCGGGCTCGACCTGGAGGGGATCGCCGCCGCGCTGGGGGCGGCGACGGGAGCCCTCATCCTCAACTCGCCAGGCAACCCGAGCGGCCACGTTCTCACCGAGTCCGAGATGGGCGACCTGGGGGCGCTGCTGGCGGACCACCGCCGGCGCGCCGGCCGGCGGGTGCTGCTCCTCGTCGACGAGGTGTACCGCCAGATGCTCTATGCGCCGCACCGACGCGTGGAGCCTTTCAACCACCACTCGGACACCGTCCTCTGCCGCTCGTTCTCCAAGGACCTCGGGCTCGCCGGGGAGCGCATCGGCTACCTGGTCCTCCACCCCTCGCTGAGCAGTCCCGAGGTGGAGGGAGGCCTGGCCCTGTGCCAGCGCGCCCTCGGCTACGTCAACGCCCCGGCGACGCCCCAGCTCGCCCTCCTGGCGCTGGACGACTGGAGCTGCGACACCACCCCCTACGAGGAGCGGCGGGACATCACCGCCCGCGCCGTGCGGGATGCCGGACTGGAGGCCGCGGACTGCGGCGGGGGGCTCTACCTCTGGGTGCGCAGCCCCTGGGAGGACACCATGGCGTACTGCGCGGCGCTGGCCGAGCGACGCACCGTCGTGGTGCCGGGCGTCGCCTTCGGTGACCCGGCGCGCTTCCGGATCTGCTTCAGCGTCGACCTTCCCGCGCTCGACGTCGCGACCGCGGCATTCGGGGAGCTGGCCTCGGTTGGCGGGAAGGGAGGGATTCGAACCCTCGGAGGAGCTTGACACCCCTCACCCGCTTAGCAGGCGGGCGCTTTCAGCCTCTCAGCCACCTCCCCAAGTGAGGGCCAGTATACGGTTGGCCAGCCGCGCCACACGACAGGGATGACGCAAAATCATCACCTCCCCGTGGCTCCCCGAGAGGTGCACCCGGATCAGTCACACGCCAGGACCGCCCCCCAGCGCAATGAGCAGCACCGCCCCCGACTTTCAGCGCCGCCTCGCCGCCATTGAGGCCCGCCTTCGCGAGCTGACGCACAGCCAGCTTGCCGGCACCACGCCCGCGGACCCCGCCACCGGCGAGCGTTGGGATGCGGGACAGGTTTGGGCGCACCTGGGTGAGTTCATTCCGTATTGGATCGCGCAGGCGGAGCGGGTGCTGGCCGCGGGGTCGGCGGACCCCGTTCCCTTCGGCCGGACCAAGGCAAGCCCGGAGAGGATCGCCGCCATCGAGCGCGACCGCCACCGCGCCGCCACGGCCCTGTGGCACGACCTGCGGGAGGACCTCAATGACCTCCGGGCCTTTCTCGGCAGCGTCGGTGACCGCGGCTGGCAGGTCCGGGGACTCCATCCCACCCTCGGCGTGATGCCGGTCTCGCGCATCGTGGACGAGTTCCTGATCGGCCACCTCGAGGAGCACGCCCGCCAGCTGGAGGGGCTGCGCTCCCACACCAGGGCGGGAGCGTAGGGACCGACGCCGTCCCACCCCGGCGGACGGACGGGTGTGCGCCGGGCTGGCTCGTGGGACACTCTTTCTCGCCGCGGAGGGATGCCGGAGTGGTTGATCGGAGCGGTCTTGAAAACCGCAAGGGCCGCCAAGCCCTCGGGGGTTCGAATCCCTCTCCCTCCGCCAAATGTCATTCGTAAATAAGGGAATTGCCGCGACCATCCCGTGCCGACGCACAGCGTAATCGCGCCAATCCCCATGTGATACCCCACAGTACCCCCAAGCGCTGTTAGCGCTAACCATCAGCGACGGCGGTTCGTGGGGGTACGAGTGGCCCGGAAGCGAGCGTCCGACGAGGGCGCCATCCGGCAGCGGTCCGATGGGCTCTGAGAAGCTCGGGTCACCGTCGGCTGGGTCGACGGGAAGCGGATCCGCCGCTCCGTCTACGGGAGAAGCCAGCGGGAGGTGCTGGAGAAGATGCGCCCGCTCCTCGCCCCCAGGCGCACCGCGGGGAGGCCCCGCCGTCCGGCAATCGAACGGTGAGTGCGTATCTCGAGGAGTGGATGGCGGGGCTGGACCTACGGCTGCGCCCTTCCACCGCCAAGCGTTACCGAGACATCCTCAGAGTCCACGCGATTCCATTCATCGGCCCAGTCAAGGTCGCCCGCTTGACGCCGCAGCGGGTGGAGGCGCTACTGGCGGAGCGGCGCCCGGCCGGGCTCGCGCCGCGGACCGTCTGGCACCTACGCGCCGTTCTGCGGAGCGCTCTCACGGACGCCGTCCGGGGAGGTGAGGCCACCCGCAATGCCGCCAGCCTCGCGCACCCGCCGAAGGTGGAGCCCTTCCACGTGGAGCCGATGACCCCGGCCCGCGCGCAGGCCATCCTCGGAGCGGTGACCGGGACTGACCTGGAGGTGCCTGTGAGCCTCGCCCTCTGGACAGGCCTCCGTCAGGGGGAACTGCTCGGCCTCCGTTGGCAGGACATGGACCTCGCCGCACGGCGCCTCAGAGTCGAGGTCACCCTCCAGCACCAAAGAAGGGAGTTCTCCCTCGATCCCACCAAGACGCCGAAGTCGCGGCGGACGATCGGGCTGCCATCGCCGGCGGCCGACCTGCTAGCACGGCAACGGCAGCGTCAGCTGGAGCAGCGCCTCCGGGTGGGTCCGGAGTGGGACAGGCGGTTCGACGGTCTGGTCTTCACCACTCCCTTTGGGCGGCCCCTCGACGGGCGCTACCTGACCGTGAGATTCCAGAAAGTGGTCGACCAGGCCGGCCTGGGCCCGATCCGCTTCCACGACCTTCGCCACGCGGCGGCGACTTTGATGCTGGCCAGCGGGACTGACCTGAAGGTGGTCAGTGAGGTGCTCGGCCACTCGGCCATCGCCACCACCGCCAACGTGTACGCAGGCGTCCTCGACGAGCTGAAGGCGCAGGCGGCTGACCGACTCGCCCGCCTGCTCGGCCCTCGAACATGAGACGAGCTCGCAGGAACCTGGAGTCGGGTGGCTGAGGTGCGACGTCACGTCAGCGGTCAGGTCCTGGCGCCTTACCCGGACTGCGCGGCCAATTCGGACCACTGGAAGACTGCCAGTCTCGACCAGGCGGTACGCGAGGGTTCGGCCGATGCTGAGCTCGCAACGGACGTCGGCGACCGTGAGCAGCCGCTCCTGCGCTCCACCCGGCTTGCGCTCAACGGCTCGCGTCGAGGTGGAGAGCTCGAGCTCGGCGGGTCGAGAACGAGGACGCACAGTCAGTGGGGTAGCGCAGGCGGCGTACCGCGGCCGTACTGTGGTTGCCCCGCCAGCGGGCACCGCGGGCGGGCCGCGTACCACGGGCGTACCGCCGGCGTACCACGGGCGTACCACGTCTTACTTAGTGGTACTCTTGACGCGTGCGAACCACAGACACCCTGACCATTTCGCTGCCGCCGGATCTGGCCGGCGAGGTCGACCGCCTGGCACGCGAAGAGGGGCGCACCCGCAGCGAGCTCTTCCGCGAGGCGTTCCGCCAGTACGCGGAGAGGCGGCGCCGGTGGGAGCAACTCTTCGCATACGGAGAGTCCCGTGCGGCCGCGGGCTCAATGACTGAGGACGCGATCGCCACGGCGGTCAAGCGGCGCCGCCAGGCTCGCCCGCCGGCGCGCCGCTGAGTGCGCATCGTCCTCGACACCAATGTCCTCGTCTCCGCGCTCCACTTCGGCGGACGGCCGCGCCGTCTTCTGGAGTCGATGTTGCGCGGTGAGCATCACCCGGTCACCGGAGCTGCGATCCTCACCGAGTTGGAGGCGGTCCTCGTGGAGGTCTGCGGCTGGAGCCCGGACCGGGCCCGCGCCGCCCGCGGCGAGCTCGAAGCGCTGGGTGAGGTGGTCGCCCCGACGGAGGTGCCGCGTGTCTGCCGCGATCCTGATGACGACGAGGTCCTGGCGATCGTCTCAGCCGGCCGCGCCGAGGTGCTGGTCACCGGCGATGACGACCTGCTCACCTTGACCGCCTACGCGGGAGCTCGCATCGTAACGGTTGCCGACTTCGAGGGGGAAGAGGCAGCTAAGTAAACGGTATTGGGGCTAGCCCAGTTGAGGGATCTTCACGGCGCTGAAGGTGTTCAGGCTCCTCCACTACCACCACTTCAAGTGTGGGCCGAACACTGCTCTCAAACAGATGGCCGCCGCGGGTGGTACCGTCCGCCAAGCCGACCACGACGTGGGCGTGCACTTTGGGATCGTTCTTCTCTGTCATTGCGATATTGCCCGTGAGTGCGAGAACTTCAGACTGGCTGTCTACCTGGATGTGACGGTACTCTCGAGCATCGATGTCGAAAAAGCCCAGGGCAACCCGCTCGAAGCCGCCGATGGCCGTGAGGCTGGCTGCGGTCACTCCTTCCTGACGCGCGAACTGAAGCATGACGTCCGCTGCGTCCTCTCCGCGATCGAAGACGAGGACGAATGTGCGCTGGGCGTCGGCCGAAGCGAAGAGTTTGCTCTTCAGCAACGGGGTGGTCCTGCCCGCCGTCATCCAGACCAGTGCCGCCATCAACCCGGGCAACAGCGGCGGCGCGCTCGTCGATCTCTCCGGTGACGTGGTTGGAATCCCGACCCTCGCGGCGACCGATCCGCAGCTGGGCGGCAGCGCTCCGGGGATCGGTTTCGCCATCCCCTCCAACACAGTGAAAGACCTCGCCGAGCAGATCGTCAAGGACGGTCACGTCGTCAACTCGCACCGCGCCTACTTGGGGGTCCGGGTGAGCGGTGCATCCATCCCCGGAGCGGCGATCGTGAGTGTCGTGTCTGGTGGTCCAGCCGCCAAGGCGGGGCTCGTGGCGGGGGAGCTGATCACCGGGATCAGCGGCACGGCGGTCACCGGGCCAAACGATCTCACCACCATTCTCGCCGGCCTCCATCCCGGCCAGAAGGTCACGGTGCGCGTGACCAAGCAAAACGGCTCCACCGCCTCCATGCCGGTGACCCTTGGGACCTACCCGGGCGGGTGACCCGACCGCATCGCCTGACGTCCAGGCTCCCGCCATCAGGCCCGGCTCAGGCGCGGCTTTCCTCCTCGTTCAACCAGATGCGGAATTCGGCAGCGCTGAGAGGCTGCGCCCAGAAGTATCCCTGCCCCCAAGCGCAGCCGAGCCATTCCAGCTGATCGCGCTGTTGCCGCGATTCGACCCTCCGCGATCGAGCTCAAGCGCAACTCCTCGACAACCCGAATCACGAGACGGACGATCGTGGCATCGTCGACCACCCCCGCCACGAAGGTGCGGTCGATCTTGAGCTCATCGACCTGGAACCGGCGGAGGTTGGCGAGCGAGGAATACCCGGTGCCGAAGTCGTCCCTCGAGATTCGGACACCGAGATCGCGTAGGCGCTGGAGGGTTCGTCCAGTGCGCTCGGGGTCCTCCATCACCATCGTCTCGGTGATCTCCAGGGTCAACCTCGCGGGATCGAGACCGCTGAGCTGGAGCGCCCTGCGCACCCCGCTGCACGAGCTGCGGCTCGGCGAGCTCCAGGGCGGAGAGGTTCACACCCACCCTGAGCGAGGGGCGGCCCTGACCTGACGGCCAGGCGGCAGCCTCCGCGCAGGCGGTGCGCAGCGCCCAGGCTCCGATTTGCGCGATCTCCCCTGTCTCCTCTGCAATGGGGATGAACTCCGCCGGAGCGAGCAATCCCCGGGTGGGACCACATTGGCAACATCGGCGGCGCTCGAGATGTTTGCGCTGAGCGGATCATTTGATCTTGCCGGTGCGAAGCGCTCCAGGGTGGCGTTCGGCCAGGCCTTGACGCTCCAGTGGCTGAAGGCTCCAACGCATGGTTCATGGCTGCGCTGAGGGCGCAACCTCAGCAGACCGCCCGGGGCTCCGCATAGCATCGGCCGATTCTCGAAGCCTGTTCGGGACGGCACGGCGTGGCCCCGCGCGCCGTGCCATATCTCGGCCCCTTGGGAAGCCCCCCGGAGGATAGGATTGTGGCCCGATTGCCAGGAGTGTCGACTTCCCATGACCAGATCAGGGCAGCCAGCGAGCGCCTCCGTTCAAGACTTCTATCCCGACGACTTCTCCTGGTGCTACGGATGTGGACGGTTGAATGTCAAAGGACTGCAACTGAAAACGCGTTGGGATGGTGATGACACGATTACTGAATACGTTCCGCGCCCGGAGCACATCGCTATTCCGGGCTATGTGTATGGGGGATTGGCTGCCTCACTCATCGATTGCCACAGCACCGGAAGCGCCTCTCTTTCCCTCTACCGCCGTGACGGGCACACCCTGGGCGATGAGGCGCCCGTCCCTCGCTGCGTCACAGCGTCGTTGAAGGCGGACTTCATGAAGCCGATTCCGCATGGAAGGCTCATCGCCGTTCGCGGTCGAATCGCTGAAGTCGGCAAGAGGAAGGTGGCCGTCGATAGTGATCTCCTCGTTGATGGCGAGGTATGTGTCAGAGGCGGGGTCGTCGCTGTTGTCGCTCCACCGACCATGACGGGAAGGCCCGCGTAGACCATGTTGGGAGGGGCCGGCCCTCTCTGACCCAGGAAGGGCCCTGAAACCGAGGCACGCGCCCGGAAGCCAACCCCGCCCATCTATCAGCGTGAAACGCGCAGGCGCCAGAATGCCTGCAGCGGGTGGGTCTTGCTCGACGGCGGACGACTGGAGGTAAAGTACGGCGATGGTGCCAACGATTCGTTTTGAGGCGAAGCCCTACTCCGTCGACGGATGGACCATCCTGAGGTTGCCTCACAGCGCCAGCGCCGAGCTGCCGTCGCGGGGGCAGGTATCAGTGCAAGGAACGATCAATGGCCATGAGTTTCGGACGGTGCTGGAACCCGACGGCCAGGCGGGCCACTGGATGAGGCTCGATAGAAAGCTGCAACGGGCCGCGGGGATGCGCGCGGGCGACAGCGTGGCTCTCGAGATCCAGTCCACCAAAGGCTGGCCGGAACCGAGACTGCCGCAGGATTTGGGGGCGGCTCTGGCCGCCGCTCCTGCGAAGATCCAGAGCCTGTGGAACGACATCACGCCGATGGCGCGTTGGGAATGGGTTCGCTGGGTGAACGCAACCAAGAACCCTGACACGCGCAGAAGACGGGTTGAAGTCACCATCTCGAAGATGAGCCACGGGAAGCGGCGGCCCTGCTGTTTCGACCTTTCCGCCTGCACCGATCCCAACCTGTCAAAGAACGGCAGGCTCCTCGAGCCCGAGTGATTCCCGCCGGAGAAAGGCATGGGCCTGCCGGCGACAGGCTGGGAGGGCCGGCTAGGCTGAGGCAGACCGGACATCCGCGGCGTCAGGGATCCAGACCCGTACCGCGGTGCCCCGACCGGGCGTGCTGTCGACGCGCAGCTCCCCGCCGAGACGGGCGACGCGCTCCTCCATCAGCGACAGTCCGAAGTGGCCATGCCGACCCTTGACGGCAGGAGCGAAGCCGACGCCGTCGTCGATCACCGACGCAACAAACTGACCCTCTCGCCAATCGAGGCGCACCGAAACCCAGCGAGCCCGCGCGTGCTTGTAGACGTTGGCGATCGCCTCTTCGCAGACTCGGAGCAGTGTGGAGCGCACCGATTCCTCCGGCTCCGCGGGGAGGCGATCGTCCACGGATACCTCGACCCCTTCCGCCCTCAGCACGGCCAGCGCACTCCGCAGCGCCTCGGCTAGAGAGTCGGCGTCACGAGGCTTAGGTCTCAGCCCACCGACGATCCCGCGGAGCTGGCTGATGGCCTCGGTGAGCAGCCGGTCCGCCGCCTCCGCCCGCCCCGCCGCCACATCACCGTTGCCCGACCGCGGCGCCGAGAGGCAGACACGCGCCGCGGCCAGCGCTTGCAGCACATCGTCGTGGATCGCCTCGGCCAGACGCTCGCGTTCGAGAGCGCTCGACTGCTCCCGAATGGCTTCCTCGAGCAGCTTCTCGGCCGTCACGTCGACGAAGGCGGCGATGGCGAAGCGGACGTGCCCCTCGGCATCGAGGAGCGGGGCTCCCCAGGTCCGCAGGCGAAGCCGACCGCCCTGCGGCTGCTCCACCTCCACGTCAGCCACCGAGCGCTCGCCGCGCAGAGCTCGCACCAATGGCACATCGTCGGGTGGAAGTATCTCGTTGGTGCCGCAGCGGAAGAGACGGTTGACGATCGCCAGGTTGCCGGCCGACACGTCGAGACGTGCTCCGTGTCCGATCAGGTCCCAGGCGATCTCGTTTCGGTGCACCTCGCGCCCCCGCTGGTCGACGATCAGGATGCCGATGGGAAGCTGACGAAGGAACTCGACGAGCTGCCGGGGCACGTCGTCGGGGGGCTGGCCATTGAGCGCGCTGAGGAGAAGCTCAGCGGCCGTCGGCGAAACGGAGGCTGCGGGCACGGATGCAGGGATGCTCACGCGTCTACTCTGCGAAGCCCCCGCCTCTCCCACCTTGGATGCCACGGCTCTCGAGGCGACGGTATCGGTCAAGGCGGAATAAGTTCCCAGGGTTTCCGACGCGGTCGCGTAACGTGGCCATGACGCAGGGCCTCCGGTGAGGCGGAGCCAGCGTCGCCGGCGACGCTGGCGAACCCCACCTGTGGGAGAATCGCCGGTCGGCGGAGGTGGCTGCAGCCCCGCCGGAGAACCCCACTGCGGAGAGCGAGAAGGCGGCCACATGATAGGCGGACGCGCTCTCCCATCGGATCGTGGTCATCGACCATGGGCTGGTGATCGCCGAAGGCACCGCTGCCGAGTTGAAGTCGCGAGCGGGCGGCGATGTCCTCGAGTTCACGGTTCTCGACGCGGCGGCGCTGCAGGGGGCGGCGAGCGCCGTGGCCGGCCTGGATGGGACGACGCCGCACACCGACCCCGAGACGCGCCGCGTCTCCGTTCCGGTCGGGGGAGCCGGTTCGCGCGCCATGCTCGAGGCGGTGCGCCGCCTCGACGCGGCCGGGATCGAGGCGCAGGGTCTGACCCTGCGTCGTCCCTCGATGGATGACGTCTTCCTGGCTCTGACCGGGCACAGCGCCGAACCTGAGGCGCAGGGGCAGCGTGGGGGCCGTCGGAATGGTGCTCCTCGCCGAGTTCTTCGGCATCGTCGTCTGCTGTGTCTCCGGATACGTGGGGCTCGCCATCAAGGATCAGGAGGCCGTGCAGTCCTTTGGTCTGGTGTGGCTATTCCCCCTCACCTTCGTCAGCTCGGCTTTCGTCAATCCGGCCACCCTGCCGGGCTGGCTGCAGGCCTTCGCCGTCCACCAGCCGGTGACCCTCGTCATCAACGCCATGCGCGCCATGGCGCTGGGACCCGACGCCATGCGCGCTCTCTCGCAGAGCCCGGATATCTGGACCCCGTTGTGGCAGAGCCTGGTCTGGCTGGCCGGGGCGCTCATCGTCTTCGGACCGCTGGCGGTTCGCGCCTACCGCCGCGGCTGAGCCTCCCCGGGCTCTCGATCCGGCAGCATCGGGCCCGCAATGCAATCTGACGACGCCGATGTCGTGGTGGTGGGAGCCGGTCCCAGCGGCGCCGCCACCGCGCTGCTCCTGGCCCGCGCCGGGCACCGGGTCCTGGTCCTCGACCGGGCGCGGTTCCCGCGCGACAAGGCCTGCGGTGAGGGGTTGATGCCGAGCGGCGTTGCCGCACTGCGCCGGCTCGGCGTCCTCGAGGCGGTTCTGGAGCAGGGTGCGCCCCAGCTCCGAGGCGTGACTTACCGCATGTCCTCACCGAGCGGCCCCTGCGCCACCGCCGCCTTCCCGGCACCCCCCGGCGGCGGCCCCGCCTGGGGACTCGGGGTGCGGCGCCTCCACTTCGACGCTGTCCTCGCCGGCGCCCTGGGCGCGCAGCCGAGGGCGCGCGTTCTGGAGGGTGTCGGCGCCTCTCTTCTCCGCCGCGACGCAGAGGGGCGGGTGCGCGCGGTGGTCACGACGAAGGGGGAGGAGCTGGCCACCCACCTCGTGGTGGGCGCCGACGGGCTGCATTCCCGCTTGCGGGCGGCGGCGGGATGGACGGGTCCGACCCCCCAGGGAGGCCGCTACGGTCTTGCCGGGCACTGGCGGGTCGAGACCCGCGCCATCCATGGCATCACGGTGAGCTTCGCCGCCGGCCACGAGTGGTACCAGGCGCCGGTGGGCCCCGCCGAGCTCCTCGTCTCGGTGCTCGGCGATCGGCGGCGCATCGGGGTGATCGCCCGCGACTACGCGGGGGCGGCACGTTCGGCGATCCCGCTCCTCAACGCCGCCGAGCCGTTGGGCCCTCCGCTCGCGGCGGGGATCTTCCGGCAGAGTCCGCGGCGCATCGCCGGGGACGGCCTCTTCCTGGTGGGCGACGCCGCGGGCTATGACGACCCGACGACCGGCGAGGGCATCGCCATCTCGCTGCTCCTCGCGGAACGGCTGAGCCACCACCTCCATGCCCTCCTCGAGGGAGGTCTCTCCCCCGAACGGGCCGCCGCCGCCTACGCCCGCGACCACCGCCGTCTGTGGCGGGACCGCCGCCGCGTCACGCGCCTCGCCCTCGCCATGGCCCGTCACCCAGGGGCGGCGCGCCGAGCCATCGTCCGCCTCGCCGACCGGCCCCAAGCGCTGGCCGTGCTCCTCGGCGTCAACTGCGGCTACTGGGGCCTGACCAAGCTCAGCGCCCGCGACTGGGCCAGCCTCGCCGGGATCTGAGAAAGCACCGCGGGGAGGAGGCGGGGTACGCCGTCGAAGGCCTCGCGGTACCCGGGAACGCGGTCGAGGATCGCATCCTCGGCTCGGATGCGGGGGAGGAGGACGGCCGCGTTGGCGGCACTCAGCAGCACCGCCTCGGTGTAGGCGCCGCAGGCCAGGGGCAGGCAGGCGAACTCGACGATCACAGCGAGGTAGTTGGGATGACGGAGCCAGCGGTACGGCCCGCCGCGAACCACCCGCATCCCGGGGGCCACCATCCCCTTGACGTTCCACTCCCCGCCAAGGGTGGTGATGACCCATAGCCGGAGCGCGGTCGCCGCCCCCAGGCCGGCGAGTGCCGCCGCCTCCAGGGTGCGGGGTGGCCGGCGGCGGCGCGGCAGGGCCGAGAGGCTAAAGAGGGCCACATTGGCGGCGACCATGAGTGGATAGCTGCGCGGCGCGGCGCGCCAGCCTGGGGCGGAGCGGCGCAGGTTGCGCCCTGACCAGGCCAGCTCAGCGAGACGCTCGAGGCCCAGTGATAGGGCAACCAGGGATCGCCCCCGCGTGCTCAGCATCGCCAGAAGAGCTCGAGGAGCTCGATGGAGACGCCGGGCCCGAAGCCGATGGCCAGGCCCCTCCCGGTCGGAGACGGAGGGCGGGCGGCGAGCTCACCCAGGACCGAGAGGATGGCCGCGGAGGAGGTGTTGCCGGTGCGACCGAGGGTGATCCAGGAGGCGCCGGTCTGCGCCCTGGAGAGCCCGAGGGAGCGCTCCACCGCCTCGAGGATCCCTGGGCCCCCCGGGTGCACCGCCACCGCGTCCAGGTCGACGGCGCTGACGTCGCCGAGGAAGGCGGCCACGCGGAGCGGGAGAGCGGTGGCGAGCAATTCGGGCAGGCGGCGGGAGAGCACCACCTGCAGCCCTCCGGCGGCGAGGCGGTAGCCCAGCGCCTCACTGCTCGCCGGCACCAGCACGCTCCGACTGCGCCCGACAAGAAGGCCACGCTCCCCAGGGGAGACCACGTGGGCGGCGGCGCCGTCGCCGAAGACCAGCACGCTGAGCAGGTTGTCGATGGCGGTGTCCTCGGGCCGGAAGGTCAGCGAGGGCAGCTCCACCGCCACCACCAGCGCCACCTGATCAGGGTGCCCGCGCACCCAGTCGGCGGCGTGCGCCAACCCCGCGGCCCCGCCTCCGCAGCCGAAGAGGGTGAGCGGCATGCGGGCGACGTCTTCGCGCAGGCCCAGCCGGGCGCAGAGCGCCACGTCCACTCCGGGCAGGACAAAACCGGTGCAGGAGGCGACGACCAGCAGCCCCACCTCGTGCGCAGGGACGCCGGCCTGGCTCAGCGCCGCTTCCGCCGCCTCCGTTGCGAGCGTGGTGGCCATGCGCCGGTAGCCCGAGGTCTGGGCGGCCGGGGAGAGGGCGGTGGCAAGCTCTTGGGGAGGACGCGCCAGGCTGCGGCCAACGGCTGCGGACTGATCGAGAAGGGGCCGGACGTGGCGAGTGAGGGCCGGCCACACCCGGGCGATGAGGGCTCCCAGCTCGTCCGGCCCGGCGCGGTGAGGGGGCGAGGCGCTGCCGAACCCGGCCAGGCGCACCGGCACCGCGAAACCGGAGGGAATCCGGGGAGCGGCCAGCACGTCGGGCTCCGATGTCACGATGCTTCCATCGTCGGCGCCGGCGAGCCCCACCGGACAAGTGTGGCGCGGTCGGGAGGTGGAACAGCGGATGAACCTCGCGGCGGAGCCGGAAGCGGCTGGGGCGGTGCCGGGCTCGCCGCTCGCCGGTCTGGCCTCGCTCGTCCACCCCGGCCCGTCGCTCCTCGTCACCGCCTGTTTCGTGGCCGCGGCGGCAGCCGTGCACCACCGCCTCCCCGACCCCCTGGTGGCAGCCCGCCTGGTGGGTGTGATGCTGCCCTTTCAGTTCGCCATCGGCGCCCTCAACGATCTGCTGGACCGCCCCCTCGATCGCATCGCCAAGCCGGCCAAGCCGCTCGTGAGCGGCACCGTGGCCCCCGCGGCCGCGGGAGCGGTGGCGGCAGCGGGATTCGCCCTCGGGCTCGGCCTGGCAGCCACCTTCCCCCTCCCCACCGTGCTCCTGGCGGGAGGATGCGCGGCCGCCGGCGCAGCCTACGACCTCGGCCTGAAGCGGGGGGCCCTCTCCTGGCTCCCCTACTTTGCCGGCTTCACCTGCCTGCCGCTCTGCGCCTGGGCGGCGGAGGGACACCTCGTCGGGCTGGATGCGATCGCCGTCGTGCCGCTGGCACTGCTCCTCGCCCTGGCCCTCCACCTGGCCAACTCGGCGCCCGATGCCGACCGGGACCGCCGCGGCGGCTCGGCTGGGCTCGCCGTCCGCCTCGGAGCCGCGCGCTCTCGGCATCTCAGCCTGCTGCTCGCCGTCCTTGCCGGCGTCCTCGCCACCGCTCTGGCGCCTCTGCTGGGACAGCCATGGCCGGTCGTGCTCTCTGGATCGTTCGCGCCGGTTGCCGCCGCGGCCGCCCTCCTCACCATCCGCCCGCGCCTCCGGCCATTTCCCCTTCTCGCTCCCGCCGCCGCCATCCTCAGCGCCGTGTGGCTGTTTACTCTTCCCTGACCAGCTGCAGCAAGGCGAGCGCAGACGGACGCTGCGGCGACGCGATTCCCGACTGAGCAGGAGCCGTCCGGCAGGTGCAAGGAGGGCAGAGCCGTGGCCACGGTGACCGTCCGCTACATCGTCGACGATGTCGATGCCGCCATCGCCTTCTACCGCGACCTCCTGGGATTCCAGGAGCTGATGCACCCGGCCCCGGCCTTCGCCATGCTGGTCCACGGCGACCTCCGCCTCGCCCTCAGCGCCCCCGGGGGAGGGCCGGGTGGCGGCCAGGCCATGCCGGACGGCACCCTGCCCCGCCCCGGCGGCTGGAACCGCTTCTCGCTCCAGGTCACCGACCTCGCCAGCCGGGTGGAGGAGCTGCGCGGGCGGGGGGCACGCTTTCGCAATGACATCGTCACGGGCGTGGGCGGAAAGCAGATCCTCCTCGAGGATCCCTCGGGGAACCCGGTGGAGCTGTTCGAGCCGACCATCCCAGAGGCGCGCTGAAACACCGCTCCCGCACCGGCGAATGAAGCCGCGGGGGCGCGCTCCTCGGGGGCAAGCCCGGAAACGAAGATGGCGATCTGGAAGGGCGTGAGCCGCGCCGCGCTGAGGCTACCCGGGACGTCGGAGCAGGTCCGCGGCGACGGGCTCACCCCGTGGCCTGGCTGGGAAGGGCTCCGCGGCGGCTTGCCCGCGGCTACCTCGCCGAACCAGGTCGTCCCGAGGACCGGGAAAGGTGAAGGGGAGCGGAAAGCCCGGGAGTCTCAGCCCCAGAGAAGCCGCCAGAGACCGGCCCGAGCCGCGGCGCGGCCGATGATGCGGTTGCGGGCCCGCCGGGCGATGCGATGGGGGTTGCCGGAAGCGAGGGCGGAGACGTCGTTGGCCACGCGGGCGGCCCGGTACAGGTCGGAGACGAGGCCGCGACGCCTCATCCCAGCGCCTCGGAGACGAAATGCGCCGCGTCCGCGTGCAGCTCCGCTCGCTCCGGCTCCTCGCTCTCGATGAGGTGGAGGAGGCGCATCGCCGCCTTGGGATCGGAGCTGCCGATGGCGAGCCCGATGGAGAGCCAGTAGTCGGCGGTCTCCATCAGCACCGCGTGGATGTCCTCCGGCGTCTCGCTGCGGACATCGGCCATGGAGTGCAGGAGCGCCTCTCCGTACCTCCGCCAGTCGGCGTCCACCTTCTGCGTGGCCTCTGTCGTCATGCCGATCCCTCCTGCGCTGAGGCGCGCAGTCTACCGCCGCAGCGGCTGGCGTCTGGTGATCCGCGGAGCGGCTGGCACGGCAGCCGAGCCGCTGCGTGCCGAGACCTACCGGGTGAGCGGGCTCTCTCTCTCCCGCGCGTAGAGGTCGACGGCGCGCCAGCAGTACCAGGCGAGCACGGAGCGGTATGGCCGGTAGCGTTCCCCGGCCGCCTCGAGGAGACGCGGGGTCGGGGACGCAACGTTCCAGGCCAGGCCGTAGCCGCGGCGCACCCCGAAGTCGGTGACCGGCCAGACGTCGAGGCGGCGAAGCTGGAAGAGCAGGAACATCTCGGCGGTCCAGCGCCCGATGCCGCGCACGCTCGAGAGCCGAGCGACCACCTCGGCGTCGGGTTCGCGACGGAGCCCGGCAGGAGAGAGCAGGACGCTGCCGTCGAGCACCTTGGCGGCCAGGTCACGCAGGGACAGTGCCTTGGCGGCGGAGAGGCCGGCCGCGCGCAGGGCGGCGTCGGGGAGGCTGAGCAGCATCTGGGGGCGGACGTCGCCGCCGAGGGCGGCGACGAGGCGGCCGTGGATCGCCGCCGCCGCTGAGCCGGCCAGCTGCTGGTAGACGATGGCCCGTACCAGGGCGGCGAAAGGGGAGTCGAGCGGCCGGCGCAGGCGCGGCGGTCCGGCTTCGGCGAGGAGACGAGCGACGACCGGATCGGTCTCCGCCAGGATGCGAGCCGCCTGCGCATGCGTGACCCGCGCGGCCGCCGGGGAGCGCGGAGGTGCATCGGTCTCCGCAGGCGCCGGGTCGCGCAGGGGTGGGCCGGTCTCCTCCAGCATCGGCGGCGATCGTAGCCGGGCGGCCCGGGACCGCGGAGGGCAACCGTGACAGAGCGTCCAGCCGATGTCCGCGCTGGCGAGCAGAGTGTCAATCATTTCGAGCGCTCCTTGACATCCCGTCAAACGCCTGCATACGCTTCTCCGGAGGGGACTTCTTCCTCGATTGGAGAGCGCAGATGATCGAGACCTCCGACATCGCGACCCTCGTCGGCGCCATCGAACACGACCTTTCGCACGACCCCTTCCCGGTCATCGACCTCGACCACGTTCATCTCTGGGTCGGCAACGCCAAGCAAGCGGCGCACTACTACTCCTCAGCATTCGGGATGCGCTGCGTCGCCTATCGTGGCCCGGAGACGGGGAGCCGGGACGTCGCCGAGTACGTCCTGCGCGCGGGAAGCGCATGCTTCCGCATCACCGGCGAGGTGCACGCGGGGACCTCGGTGGGGCGATCGGTGGCGGCTCACGGCGACGGCATGGTGGACCTCGCCCTCGAGGTGCCCGACGTCGATCGTGCCATCGCCCACGCCCGCTCGAGCGGGGCCAGCGTCATCGAGGAGCCGCACGACATCGCCGACGACAACGGCACGGTGCGGATGGCCGCCATCGCCACGTACGGGGAGACGCGGCACACGCTGCTCGACCGCTCCCGGTATGCGGGTCCCTTCCTCCCCGGCTTCGTGAGCGCGCACCCCCTCTTTCATGCCCGACCGGCCTCGCACCCTGAACACTATTTCCTGGCCATCGACCACTGCGTCGGCAACGTCGAGCTGGGCCGCATGGACACCTGGGTCGGCTTCTACAACCGGGTGATGGGCTTCACCAACCTCAAGGAGTTCATCGGCGACGACATCGCCACCGAGTACTCCGCCCTCATGTCCAAGGTGGTGGCGAGCGGCAACCATCGCGTCAAGTTCCCTCTCAACGAGCCGGCCGTCTCCAAGATGAAGTCGCAGATCGACGAGTACCTGGAGTTCTTCGGCGGGCCGGGGGTGCAGCACGTGGCCCTGGCGACGGACGACATCGTGGCGTCCGTGCGCGCGATGCGGGAGATGGGAGTGGAGTTCCTCGAGACCCCGGACTCCTACTACGACACCCTGGGCCAATGGGTCGGCGAAACTCGCGTCCCTCTCGACACCCTGCGCGACCTGCGCATCCTCGCCGACCGCGACGAGGACGGGTACCTCCTGCAGATCTTCACCCAGCCGGTGCAGGACCGCCCCACCGTCTTCTACGAGCTCATCGAGCGCCACGGCTCCCTGGGCTTCGGCAAGGGCAACTTCAAGGCCCTCTTCGAAGCCATCGAGCGCGAGCAGGCCCGCCGGGGCAACCTGTGAAAAGCGGAGCACGCTGATGCCCCACTACCGCAGCGCCGGCTCGCTCCCGCCCACTCGCCACATCCAGCACCGCCAGCCCGACGGCGGCCTCGCCTACGAGGAGCTGATGGGCGAGGAGGGTTTCAGCTCCTCTTCGTCCCTCCTCTATCACCGGGGAATTCCCTCTGCCATCGTCGACAGCCGGGTGTGGGACCTCGGCGACCAGAGCACCACTCCGAACCATCCGCTCCGCGCCCGTCACCTGCGCCTGCACCAGCTCTTCAGCGACGAGGCGGTGGCGCGAGCCGACCCCGTCACCTCGCGCCGGCTCATCCTCGGCAACGACGATGTGCGCATCGCCTACGTGGTGGCGACGCACGACTCCCCCCTCTACCGCAATGCCATCGGCGACGAATGCGTCTACGTGGAATCGGGGCGAGCCCGTGTCGAGACCATCTTCGGCAGCATGGAGGCGGCGAACGGCGATCTCGTGGTCCTGCCTCGAGGCACGACCCACCGCTGGTGTCCAGCGGACGGGGAGCCGCTCCGCGCCTACTGCATCGAGTCCGGGTCGCACATCGCCCCGCCTCCGCGCTATCTCTCCCGCTACGGCCAGCTCCTGGAGCACGCCCCCTACAGCGAGCGCGCCCTGCGCGGGGTGGAGGCTCCCGACCTTGTGGAGGGCGGCCCCACCGAGGTCTACGTGAAGCACCGGGTGCGCACTGGGATCGTCGGCTCCGTGCTCACCTACGCGGCGCACCCCTTCGACGTCGTGGGCTGGGACGGCTTCCTCTACCCCTTTGCCCTCAACGTGAGGGACTTCCAGCCCATCACCGGCCGGGTGCACCAGCCGCCACCCGTGCACCAGGTCTTCGCCGGCCAGAACTTCGTGATCTGCGCCTTCCTGCCCCGCATGCTCGACTACCACCCGCTGGCGGTGCCCATCCCCTACTACCACACCAACGTGGATTCCGACGAGGTGATGTTCTACGTCGGCGGCGACTACAGCGCCCGGCAGGGATCGGGGATCGGCATCGGCTCCATCTCGCTGCACCCGGGAGGCCAGGCGCACGGCCCGGCCCCGGGTGCGGTGGAGGCCAGCCTGGGCAGGAAGGCGACCGACGAGCAGGCGGTGATGATCGACACCTTCCGGTCCCTGGAGATGGGGCCCGGAGGCCTGGCCTGCGAGGACCCCTCCTACGCCTGGGCGTGGGCGGGCGGCCGTGCCGGAGACGGTGGCGCCGACGGACAGCAACGGCCGGTGCCGATCGCCCCCGGCAAGCTCACCCGGTGAGCCATCCCTGGATCAGCATTCCCGAGGAATCGCCGTTCCCCATTGACAACCTTCCCTACGGGGTCTTCCGGCGCGGCGACGAGACGCCCCGTGTCGGAGCCGCCGTCGGCGAGTGGGTGCTGGACCTGGCGAGATTGGAGATCCCGCATGCCGCCGACTTCGCGCACCCCTCCCTCAACCGCTTCCTGGCCCGCGGTCGTCCCACCTGGGAAGAGGTCCGCGCTCGGCTCCTGGCGCTCCTCCGCGATGCCTTCCGGCGCCCCGAGGTGCAACCCCATCTCATCCCCCAGGTGGACGTCCGCCTCGAGATGCCGTTCGAGGTCGGGGACTTCGTCGACTTCTATTCGTTCGAACAGCACGCTCGCAACATGGGGCAGATCCTCCGCCCCGGTTCGGAGCCGCTCCTTCCCAACTGGCGCCACCTCCCCGTCGGGTATCACGGCAGAGCCGGCACGGTGATCGTCTCCGGCACGCCGGTGCGCCGCCCGCACGGACAGCGGCGTGATCCCGGCACAGCGGCTCCCACCTTCGGACCGGCAACGCGTCTCGACGTCGAGGCCGAGATGGGCTTCGTGGTGGGAAGGGCGTCGCGGCTCGGCTCCTCCGTCCCGGCCGCCGCCTTCCGGGAGCATGTCTTCGGCATGGTCGTGGTCAACGACTGGAGTGCGCGCGACATCCAGGGCTGGGAGTACGTCCCGCTGGGCCCCTTCCTCGGCAAGTCGTTCGCCACCTCCATCTCGCCCTGGGTGGTGCCCCTGCAGGCTCTCGAAGCGGCGCGCGCTGCCCCGCCGCGGCAGGATCCCGAGCCCCTCGACTACCTGCGCGACCCGGAGCGCCGGGCGCTCGACATCACGCTGAGCGTCTCCCTGAACGGCACTACCATCTCCCGACCGCCCTTCCGCGGCATGTACTGGAGCCCCGGCCAGCAGCTGGCCCATCTGACCGTGAACGGGGCGTCGCTCCGAACCGGCGACCTCTACGCCTCGGGAACGGTCTCGGGCGCCTCGCCCGAGGAGTGGGGCTCACTGGTCGAGCTGAGCTGGAACGGCGAGAAGCCGCTGCGCCTCGGCGACGGCTCCACACGGAGCTTCCTGGAAGATGGCGACACCGTCAGCATCAGCGCCTCGGCGCCGGGGAACGACGGACATCGCATCGGCTTCGGCGAGGTGGTGGGGACCATCCTCCCCGCCGTCCGTCCCGGGGAAGAGGCGGCGGCCCCGGGGGCCTGACGCCGCCTCACATGGGCAGCGGGGGGGGGTCGGGAGCGGGAACGGGAGGGAGCGGGGCCGGCCGGGGGTCGGTCGACGGCCGGGGGTCGGGACCAGGACCGGGGTTGGGCCCCGGAGGTCGGGGATCCGGCTCATCGGGCAGGGTCGGCGGGGCCGGGCCGGGGACCGTCGGAGGATCGCCGGGCCGGGGAGGCGGCACCGGCGTCTCATCGCCGGCCCGGTGCCCCGCCACGTCTCTCATCGCCCGGCCGGGACCCGACCGAAGAGCTTGAGGCTCTCCCGGCAGAAGGCCTCGAGGTCGCCGGGCTTGCGGGAGGTGACCAGCTGGCCGTCGACGACCACGTCAGCGTCCTCCACCTTCTCTCCCATGCGCCGGAGGTCCTCCTGGACCGTCGGCCAGGCGGTGAGTCGCCGGCCGCGAATGGCGTCGGCGCTGCTCAGAAGCTGCGGACCGTGACAGATCGCCACGATGGGCCGGTCGGCGTCGGCAAAGGCGCTGGCGAAGTGCAGGAAGCGCGCGTCAACCCGCAGGTGATCCGGTGAGTACCCGCCGGGAACGAAGAGGACGTCGAAGTCCTCGGACCGCGCCGCGTCGATGCCAAGGTCGGCGCGAACCTTCGCCTCTCCGCGCTTCCCGGCGATCTCCTCCCCCCTCTCCGTCCCGATGATCACGACCTCATGGCCAGCCTGGCGAAACGCCTCCATCGGCTGGGTGAGCTCGGAATCCTCGACGCCGTCGCTCAGGACACATGCGATCCTCATGGTCGATCACCTCCTTGGGTTCGAACACAGATCCAATCCTTGGCCGGAGGGCGCGACGGAATCTCATCCGGCGCTGGGCGGCCGGCTGCGCCGCGTGGAACGATCACCATCCAAGCTCTCCCAGCGAGGCCTCAGCGTGCTGGCGGCGAAGTCCAGGAACTCCTCCTGGTGGGGTCCGATCTGGGCCAGCTCCACATGCGCCACTCCCCCGTTGTTCCCACAAGGTCATGTCATATGATAGCAATGCTATAAGGACAGGCGAGCCGAGGGGCTGGGCGGCCGAGATCGGCGGAGGGACGTCGAATGACGAGCGGTGCGATGACCGTGACCCCAGAGGGACGTCAGGCGCTGGAGAACGAGCTCCGGGAGCTCTATGCGCGACGACCCCAGATGATCGAGCAGATCGTGACCTCGCGGGACGAGGCGGAGCTGGCCGAGAGCACCCCGTACATCCAGGCCCGGGAGGAGCAGGCGCTCGTCGAAGGGCGGATCGTGCAGATCGAGAGCCTTTTGCGGGCCGCGGAGGTCGCCGAGCCTGCCCGCAGCGGGGCCGTCGAGCTCGGGTCGCGGGTGCTCGTCAAGGAGGGTCAGGGGGAGACGGTGTTCCACATCGTCGACCCCTTCGCGGTCGACCCCGCCGCGAGGGGCGGATCAGCATCGAGTCCCCGGTCGGCCGGGCCCTGCTCGGCGCCCGGTCGGGGACCACGGTGGTGGCCGTGACCCCCAGCGGAGAGCGCCGGCTACGGGTCGAACGGGTGATCAACTGAGCGGAGGGCAGGTCGTGACGGCATCGGGAAGCGGAAGCCGGCCTCGGGGGGAGCGCAAGACGCGGGGTGTGCGGCGCGCACCCAAGACGCCCCCCGATGTCCTCGATGAGAGTGCGCAGGGTGGGCCCACCATCTTCCCGGGCGCCGCTGATCCCGACGATGAGACGGTGCGCCGGCAGCCCCAGAGCCCCAAGGAGGTGCTGGCCAAGGCAGCTCAGGAGGGGAAGGCGGAGAGGAACCCTCTCGGCAAGGCGCGCAGGGCTGTCCGCGAGCTCGATCGAGACCTCTCCGGGGAGTACGAAAGGCGGAGCGATCCCACCGCCAGGCGCCGCCGCCGCGGCTGACGGGCGCCCTGAGCCGCCTCGCTGCCGCTGGTCAGGCCACCCGATAGCGTTCGGCGTCGACCCGCTTGAAGGAGAGCCCGTATAAACTGTTAGTGTCGATATCAGATTTTAGGTCATGACCGCGGCCGCGCCGGGCGGAGGGGGAGCCGGCCTGGGATTCTCCGCCTCTCTTCTCGGGCCTCGGCGGGCGCACCGGCGAGGAAGGCTGAGCCTCGGGTCTTGGCCCTCAGGGTTTACCTTGTCTAATACGGTCGATATCAACATGGAGGCGGCCCGGGGGGCTTCGCCGGGGGATCCCGAAGGATCTCGATCCGCTCCCCTGGGGCGGGCGGAGGAGGGGCGGCCGAGAGCGGCCACCGGCCAGGGCACGGAGAACGCCCCCGCCACGGCACCGGCCGAGCAGCTTCGCGCCGGTCCCCGGCCGTCGCCCGCCACGGACCGGCTGCGCCGCTCCTTCTGGTGGTGGGGGCGAGCCGCCTTCGCCCTCGGCGCGGCCTACCTCCTCTGGCAGCTGCTCCTCATCGCCCGGAGCGTCGTCGAAGCCGTTCTCGGCATCATCCTGATGACCGCCGTCGCCGCCGTCATCGCCGTGGTTTTCGCGCCCGTGGTCGACGCCCTCACCGCCCGGGCGCGCATGCCGCGTACGGTCGCCACCCTCCTCATCATCCTCGCGCTGCTCGCCGCCGTGGGAGGACTGGCCCTCCTCATCGTCAACCCTCTGGTCACCGAAGGCCAGCACCTCGCCTCCCAGCTTCCCGTTCTTCAGCAACGCGTCGACGCGCTGCGCTCCTGGCTGGACCAGCGCGGCATCCACGTGGGCACCTTAAATCTGAAGAGCCTCGTCACCACCGTGTTCGGCGGCGGCTCCCAGCAGGCCACGCGTGGAGTCCTCATCGGCGCCATCACGGGAACCTTCGCCGTGATCGTCGACACGGTCGTGGTGCTGGTCGCCTCCTTCTGGTTCCTGCGCGACGGCAGGCTGCTGCGCCGCACCCTGACCGAAAGCCTGCCGGTGGGATGGCGATCCCAACTCGATTTCGGGTTCAACGCCTTCGCGGTCGTCATCGGCGGGTACGTCCGCGGGCAGCTGCTGATAGCGCTGATGATCGGGGTGATGGCCGGCGTCGGATCGGCGGTCATCGGCGTCCCCTTCCCCCTTGTCGTCGCCGTCGCGGCGGGTGTGTTCGAGCTCATCCCCCTCATCGGCCCCTTCGTCGGCGGCGCCGTCGCCGGCTTGCTGGCCCTCACCGTGAGCCCCGCCCTCCTCGTCGAGGTCGTCGCCGTCTTCCTCGTCATCCATTTCATCGAGGGCTATCTGGTCTCGCCCCGGCTGCAGGGCCGCTACGTGCGGCTGCACCCCGTCATCGCCTTCCTCGCCCTCTTCACCGGCATCGAGGTCGCGGGGTTCCTCGGGGCCCTCATCGCCGTCCCCCTGGCCAGCTTCGCCGCCGTCATCGCGCGGGCATTCATCGGCGACGTCCGCGCCGAGCGGCCCGAGCTCTTCGTCCGCACGCGGGCCTCGACATCCCTCCAGGAAAGACGCCGGCGCGAGCTTCTCCAGCGGTACCGAATCCGCTACCGCGAGGCCCTGCGCCGCCTCCTCCGGAGGCCCCAGGGGCGCTGACACCGCGCGACGGGCTCCGCCGGAGGCGGCTTGACGGCTCAGCGGTTGGGGGTGCCGGGGGGTGGTGCCGCGCTGCCGCCGGAGAGCGCCGACTGGCGATCGCGGAGAAGCGAGATCACCGAGGGAGACGGTGCCCACCGGCTCACCTCGCCGTCAGCGCGCCTGCCTCGAGCCCGCGTGTTGCCGCCCGGCCGAGCCGGAACCCTTGGCGGTGTGCCCGTCGGTCCCGCCGGACTGGCGCAGCTCGAGGAGGCTGGCGCCGCTGAGACGGTAGCGGCGGCGAACCAGGAGCAGGGTGGCCGCTCCCACCGGGGTGGCGACACCCTTGTCCGCCAGGCGGAAGAGGAGGGCGGCGGCCGCCGCCGAACCGTAGGGGAGGCCGAGGACAACGAGAAACCCCGCGGCGCCGAGCTCCGACGCGCCCAGGCCGCCGGGCAGGAGGCTGCCCGCCCCGGCGAGCTGGGTGACGGCGTACGCCAGGGCCGCGTCCAGCCAGTTGAGCTTTCCGGGGTCGACCGCGTCGACGATCAACCAGAAGAGGGTCACGACAACGCCGGTCTGCACCACGCTGATCCACAACCAGCGGTAGGTGGCGGGATGGTGGAGGAGCCGGTTCCAGTAGCGCTGCAGCTCGTCGGCACCGGGAGTGATGCGGCGCAGGAGCGGGGTGTGCGAGACGCCGCGATGCAGCCAGCGGTACAGGCCATCGATGGTGAGTGCCAGCACGATGACGGAGATGACCGCCAGGCCGACGAGAAGGCCGATGAGCACGGGCGGGCGGCTCACCGCGGCGGGGAAGGCGACGCACAGGACGCAGCCGGCGAAGAGCAGCTCCTGGACGGTCTCGGTGGCCACCACGGAGCCCAGCCCGGAATCGGTGACGGTGGCGACAAGGAGGGCGCGGGTGAGCTCTCCGAGAGGGAGAAGGGCGGTCGCCTGACCGGCGATGGTCAGCACCACCGCATCGCGGAGCCGGATGCGCAACCCGCCGGCGCGGAGCAGGGTCCACCAGCGGATCCCCTGGAGAATGTAGAAGGCGAGAGAGAGGCCGATGGCCGGCGCGATGTAGACGAGGCGGAAGTGCCGCACCGCCCCCCCCACCTGCGCCGGGTTGGCGGTGAGAATCAGCGCCGCGACCGCGGCGACGGCCAGGCCGAGCGCGACGAAGCGCCAGATGCGCTGGCGCCTCTCCTTCGTCTTGCTTCCCTGACCGGCATGGGAACGCGCACCACGGGCGCGTCCCCTCTCAGGGGGCATCGAGGCCGATCAGCAACGGGTCGAAGGTGCCGGCCGGGAATCCCTCGGCCGGCACCCCTCGCTCACGGCGGCCGCGCGTCTGCTGAGCCACCGATGCCGCGTGCAGGCCTACCAGTAATACCAGCGGCGCGAGCGGCCTCCGCGGAGGAGGAATCCCGCGACCCAGATCACCAGGGCGGCGATCGCGATCCACCAGAGGAGATGGAGCGCGAAGCCGACACCGAAGAGGATCACCACCAAGATCGCTGCCAACACCAGGGCTACCATCGTCGGTCCTCCTTTCTTCCGTACGGATGCGATGGCACGGGTCTGCCAACCTGGTCCTGTGTCACCACTATCAACTCAGATGATAGCAAGACTATCAGCTTTTGTTCCATCGCGGTTTTTTTCGTTGGGTCGGCCCATGCCGGCGTCGAGTTCCTCGACGTCAGCCGCTGGACCGCCGTCATCCTCCACGGGGCCGCGCCGACCTCCCTCGCCGCTGTGAGCCATGTGCCCCCCTCCTCTCCCACGCTCTTCGACGCGGGCACCGGCGCGACCGCCGCCGCCGGAGCAGTCCTGGTGGCCGTCATGGCGATCGGCCGGCGGGCGTGGCCAGGCTGGCTCACCAGAGCCTGGGAGATGGTTGCCTGAGCTCCGCATCCTTCGCCGTGCGCAGAGCGGCGACCTGCGCGACTACATCGTCTGGATCGTCCCCGGCACCGGCTCCCTCGGCGTCGCCGTCTCCCTGGCCCTGCTCCACTGATCAGGCCGGCCGGGGAGGTCGGCCCCCGCCGCGGCCGGGCGCGACCAACGAGCCTCCCCCCGGGCCACTCTCCTGTAAGCAGTGTAGAAGAAAATATGATAGTATTGATATCACTTCCTATGATCTCGCTCCTCGCAGGTAATCCATCATGGGAATCGGTGTGGGGATCATCCTCTGGCGCAGCCGCGGCGGGCCGCCACCTTCTGCCTATGGCGGCGGAGCCCCGCCACCGTACTGAGGCGGCGCGGCGAAGAGCCTCGGACTCGATCGCCGGGACCGTCGGCGGGCGTGGAAGCGTGAGCCGGCGGCAAGCACGCCCAGAGCATGGTCGCGCTGGGCGCGGCGCCCCTCCGCCCCCCGGCCGGGGCGGGCGGAGGTCTGGGGCGGCGGGCGGGCTTCGCCACCCGCGGGCTGGTGCCGCCGGCATCGACGCCCGCCACCCCGCCGCGATCCGGATCTGGGCCGCCGAACCGCTTGATCCGGGGACGCATTGAGGGGCTGACCAGCAGTCACGCCGCGCCTCGGGAGGTGCGGCGCCTCCGGGGTGTCAGATGGGCAGTGTTCCGGGGGGCGCGGCGACCGGCCCCCGAACCCAGCCCAGGGCGGGGCGCGAGGTCCCTCCTACCATCCCCTTCGGAGGAGAACGTCGAGGCGCTCCGCAGCCTCGGCTCGCCGAACTGCCTCACTGATCAGGGCACCGATCTGACGGAGCCGCTGGTACGAGCGAATCCTCCTCTCCTCCTCCCGGTCGGCGGCCGCCCGGAGGATCGCGAACTCGCTGTCGGTCATAGCAAATATCCCTTAACTACTAACATAAAACATGATAGTCTACTATTCACAAACGCGCGAGGCGCCTCCCCGGTTACCCTCCCACGCTCAATGAAATTGACTATCTCTTGACACCCTCTACTATCAGAGTTTAGGCTCTGTTTGAGGGTTACAGTCATAAGGATGTGAGTGCCATGAGCCTTGGCGGCGCGGCGGCGGGGGGTGCGCGGCGGTGGTGGGCGCTGGGGGCGGTCATGCTGGCCGTTCTCGCCGTCGGCCTCGACGGGACCGTGCTGAGCGTGGCGCTGCCCACGCTGGCGGGACAGCTGCACGCCGGCGAGTCCGACCTGCAGTGGTTCTCCTCCGGCTACCTGCTGGTCCTCGCCGCGGTCATGCTTCCCTCCGGGCTCCTCGGCGACCGCTTTGGCCGCAAGCGGCTGATGGTCGGCGCTCTCCTCCTCTTTGGTCTGGCCTCGGCAGCCTGCGCGGTATCGCGGACGCCCGCCGAGTTCCTCGCCGCCCGGTTGGTGCTCGGTCTCGCGGGTGCGCCGCTCATCGTCATGGCGGTCTCCGCTCTGGCCGTGCTCTTCAGCGAGGCGGAGAGGCCCAGGGCGGTCGCTGTCTGGGCGGCTGTCAACTTCGTCGCCCTACCCATCGGACCCATCTTGGGCGGCTACCTGCTCACCCACGCCTGGTGGGGATGGGTATTCCTGATGAACGTTCCGGTGGCGCTCCTCGGCCTCGTCGCGGTGCTGGCCCTGGTACCCGAGACCCGCTCCCCGCAGCGGCCGGGGCTGGATCCGGGCGGTGTTCTGCTCTCCACCGCCGGCCTCATCGGGATCACCTACGGGCTGATCGAGGCCGGCCAGGACGGGTGGGGAGCCCTCGCCGTCGTCCTCCCCATGGTCCTCGGTCTGGCCCTGGTCGCCGGGTTCCTCCTCTGGGAGAGGAGGCTGGAGAGGCGCGGCGGGCGACCCCTGCTCGACCTCGGTCTCTTCCGGTCGCCCAGCTTCGCCTGGGGCATCGTGGTTCTTTCCGTCGCCGTCGTGACCATGACCGGCGCGCTCTTCACCCTCCCCCAGTACTTCCAGGGAATCCTCGGCGTCGATCCAATGGGGAGTGGGATCCGCCTCCTGCCGGTGATCGCCGGGCTCGTGCTCGCCGCGGCGCCGTCGGACCGCCTCACCGCCTGGCTCGGGCCCAAGGCGGTGATCGCCGCCGGCTTCGCGATCCTCGGGGTCGGCATGCTCCTCGGATCGACAACCCGGCTGGCGACCGGCGGAGGATTCACCGCCGTCTGGATGGGCGCCGTGGGTGTGGGCATGGGACTGGTCTTCGCCCCGGCCGCCTCCGCGGCCCTGAGCCGGATCGACGCCGAGCACAGCGGAGTCGCGAGCGGCGCCCTCCAGGCCCTCAACAAGATGGGCGGCCCCCTGGGGGCGGCGATCTTCGGCAGCGTTCTGAGCTCCGTGTACCAGGCTCAGCTTCCCGTCGCCGGGGTCCCCGCGCCGCTCGCGGCGAGCATGAGGGCGGGGTTGACGCAGGGCCTTGCCGCGGCCGCGCGGCTGGGTTCGGTGGGGTCGGTGCACGGAGTGCGGAGCGCCTTCGTCCAGGGCATGGATGCGGCACTTCTCGTGTCCGTCTGCATCTCGGGCGTGGGACTGCTCCTCACCCTCATCTTCATGCCGCTGAGGAGCGGCCAGGCGGCCGCCCGTCCAGCCGCCGAGGTCTCGACCGGAGCGGGCACCGCGGGAAGCTCTCTCCCCGTAGGATCGGGGCCAGCCATATGAGCGGCGAACCAGCCAGAGCGGAATCACCGACCGTAGCCGCGGAGACGGAGACCACCCAGCGGCCGGACGGACTGCGCGAGCGCAAGAAGGCGAGAACCCGCGCCGCCATCCAGCGCGAGGCGATGCGCCTTTTCCGTGAGCGCGGCTATGACGGCGCCACCGTGGAGGACATCGCCGCCGCCGCCGAGGTGTCGCCGAGCACCTTCTTCCGCTATTTCCCGACCAAGGAGGACGTCGTCCTCCGTGACGACTACGACGACCTCCTCGTCCAGGTCTTCCTGGAGCAGCCGGCCGACCTCACTCCCCTCCAGGCGGTGCGGGCTGCGCTGCGCTCACTGACCAGTCTCGAAACGATCCTCTCGGCGGAGGAACGGGAGCTCGAGCGGGTCCGCATGGCCCTGACCTTCACCGTGCCCGAGGTGCGGGCCCGCTGGAGCGATGAGATCTACCGGAGCTTCCGCCTCTTCGCCGAGGCAGCAGCGCGGCGCGCTGGCCGGGCCCCGGATGACGCTCGGGTGCGGGCCTTCTCGGGGGCGGTGCTGGGCGTGATGCTGACCGCGATGGAGCCTCTCTCGGAGAGCCCCGGCATGGACTGGGCGGAGATCCTCCCCGCCGTCGAGGCGGCCCTGCAGTGCCTGGAGGAGGGTCTGCCCCTGTAGCGCCACCGGCCCGAGGGGCGCAGGCGGACATGGCACCGGACGCGTCGCCCACATCGATCCGACGCGATTGACAGGAGAGCGGCGCTCTGCTAGCCTCCCGTCATCCGCCGGACGGTGCGCCGGAGGGACGACCGCATTTTCCGGGGGTGCTGTTCGCCATGGCGTGGTTCCGGCGTGGTCCCGTCACCCTCGTGGGGGGCCCACCCTCCCGGCGGTCTCAGGGGACGCCGACTGAGCAGATCTGCTCCGAGCGCGGCTGCCTGGGCGCCAACCGGGTCGTCTGCGACTACCAGGACCGGCGTGGCAGGCCCTGCCCCACCGCCTGGTGCCCGGCCCACGTCGTGGTCGTCGGCGACTGGCATCTCTGCCGCCGCCACGCCCGCCTCGTCCGCGCCCTGGCCCCGGCCGAGTTCCGGAGTTGGCTCCCCGCCCCCGACCTCACCAATCGCTCCCCCTCGCTTGCCGCCTACCTCGCGGAGTCCTTCGACCCCCACATCCGCCGCATCCTCGTCGAGCTGCTCCGGCCCGAGGAGGGCGAGCACATCGGCGTCGATCCCCTCCTCGTCACCCTGGGACGGAGCGGCACGCGGCGGTGGACCCTGGCCTGGAAGGCGTACGACAGCACGGGCCCCCTTCTCCGCATCAGCGTGGAGGTGGACGAGACGCGCGATCCGGAGGCCGCCATCCGGCTCAATGGGCGAATCATCCTCCGTTGGGTCCCACCCTGGATCGCCGCCCGCCGGGCCGGCGTCTCCAGCCCGGAGCAGAGCGCGGAGGCGCGCGACGAGTTCGCCCGCAGCGTTGTCGAGACCCATGTGCGGCCCGCGCTTCTCGACGAGGAGCGCTGGATGCGGCGATTCGAACGGCAGCGCGCCGCCATCGTCGCCGACTAGGCCGGCTCAGAGACCGTCGGTCAGGGAGGAGACGGGGTAGCCGAGGGCCCGGAGCGCACGCCGGTACTTGGAGCCCGACTCCGGAGGGCCGGCGCCGCCGGCGCGGAGCCGGTCGGCGACCCGGTCGGCGAGGTCGTCGCCACCTTCCCCCACCTCGACCTCGAGCTCGCGGAAGCGCTCCACGACCGCTCCCTCGGCGTCGAGGACGTCGACGGTGTCGTCCATGACCTCCACCCCACCCGCGCCGCCGGCGGAGAGGCCGAGCACACGGCGCCGGGCGTGGAGCACGGCGACCGGATGCAGGGCGGTGGTCTCGATCTCGGCGGGAAGCAGATCGAGAAGGGCGGCGGGCGGAGCATCGCTGCCTTCCCTCACCTCGAGCTCACCACGGACGGCGCGGTCTCCCTCCATCCGTCCGGGTGTCTTCAGCGTCCAGACCCCAACGTCCTCCGGATGATCGCGGCGGTGGCGGTGGCGCAGTCCGTAGCCGCCTCGCGCCACCGCCAGTGATGCGGTGTCCCAGTACACGGACTCGAGGAGCTCGACATCGGTGTCCGCCACCGGAGCGTCGCTCAGGTCGCGGAGGTCGGGGAGCACGAAGCCCGGGTGAGCGCTCAGCTTGATCTCCCGCTCGATGGGCATTGTCATGTTCCGATTATCCTGCCGCCGGCCAGCTTTCACGCCTCCATGCGTGCCGTGCCGCCCATGTAGGGTCGCAGCGGGTCCGGGATCATGACACTGCCGTCCTCAGCCTGGAAGGTCTCGAGGATGGCATCGAGGACCCGGGGGATGGCCAGCCCGCTGCCGTTCAGGGTGTGGACGAATCGGGGCCGCTCGCCCGGCGCGGGCCGGTAGCGGATGTTGGCTCGGCGCGCCTGGAAATCGGCGAAGACGCTGCAGGAGGAGACCTCGAGCCAGCGCCGCATTCCCGGCGCCCAGGCCTCGATGTCGTACTTCTTCCACTGCGCGAAGCCCGTATCGCCGGCGCACATGAGGAGCACGCGATGGTGAAGGCCGAGCCGCTCCAGTAGTGATGCTGCCTGTGATGTCAGCAACTCGAGGTCTTCGAGTGAGGTCTCCGGTGTCGTGAATCGCACCATCTCCACCTTGTCGAACTGGTGCAGGCGGATGTAACCGCGGGTGTCCGCCCCGGCGGCGCCGGCCTCGCGGCGGAAGCAGGCGCTGTAGGCAACGTGGCAGATGGGCAGCTGGGTGGCGTCCAGGATCTCCTCGCGGTAGAGATTGGTCACCGGCACCTCGGCGGTCGGCACCAGGTAGAGGTCGTCGCTCGTCTGGTAGGCCATCCCCTCCTTGTCGGGGAGATTGGCGGTCCCCACCATGCACTCCTCGCGGACGAGGTAGGGGGGGAGCACCTCGCTGTAGCCGTGCTCCCGGGTGGCGACGTCGAGCATCCAGGTGATGAGGGCTCGCTGCAGCCGGGCTCCCTGGCCACGGAGAACGGCAAATCGGGAGCCGCTGATCTTCACGGCGCGCTCAAAGTCGAAGATGCCGAGCCGCTCTCCGAGCTCGTAATGGGGCCGGGGATCGAAGGGGAACGCCGGCGCGGTTCCCCACGTGCGCACCGTGACGTTGGCGCTGGAGTCGGCTCCCTCGGGGACGGACTCGTGGGGGGGATTGGGGATGTAGAGGAGGAGGTCCTGGAGGCGGGCATCGAGGTCGGTGAGCTGCGCCTCCCCCTCCTGGACCTGCGTCCTCAGGGCGTTGAGGTGCTTGCGCGCCTCCTCCCCCGGGGCGCCGCGGTTGCTTGTGGACTCGCGCCGACGCTCCGCCTGGGCAGCCTCCACCGCGGCGCGGAGGCGGCGCGCCTCCGCGTCGATGGCGAGGATCTCATCGACAGGCGCCGCCTCCCCCTTGCGCCGGGCGCCTTGGCGAAAGCGCTCGGGGTCGGCGCGCAACTCGTGGAGCGGGATCATCCGCCGCCCTCCGGGGGCCGCATGGTCGGCAGGAGGGTGCCCGCCAGCACGCGGGCTTTGCCCGCGTGGCGGGCAGGGGGGAGTCCCCCCTTCGGGGACTGTCGAAGAAGGGGTCTCGATGTCATTCGCGCTCACTGGGCCGCATGGTCGGAAAGAGGAGGACGTCACGGATGGTGGGGCTGTCCGTGAGGAGCATGGTGAGCCGGTCCATGCCGAGGCCCAGGCCGCCAGCGGGGGGCATTCCGGCTTCGATCGCCTCCAGGAAGTCCTCGTCGATGGGCGGGGCTTCGCCCTCTTCAGCGGCGCGGCGGCGCGCCTGCTCCTCGAAACGGGCGCGCTGGTCGATGGGGTCGTTGAGCTCGCTGAAGGCGTTGGCCAGCTCCCGGCCGGCGACGACGAGCTCGAAGCGCTCCACGAAGCGGGGGTCGTCGCGGCGCCGCCGGGCGAGCGGGCTGACCTCGGCGGGGTAGTCGAGGACAAAGGTGGGTTCGAAGAGGTGGCGTTCGACCGCCTGCTCGTAGACCTCGTTGAACATCGTGCCCGGGCCCATCCCCGGCTCCAGCTCGACGCCCACCCGGCGAGCCCGCTCGGCCAGCGTCCCATCGTTCCAGGCGGCGACGGGATCGAACCCGCAACGCTCTTCGATGAGCGCGGCCATGGTCCGGGCGGGGAACGGAGGGGTGAGGTTGAGGGCACGACCGCCATGGGTGCGGCGCAGGGGGTTGCCCGTGTCCCCGCTCGGGCCCTCGTTGTCGGCGAGGGGCACGGCCCGAGCGGCCTCCACCACGATTGCCTCGGTGAGCTCCCGCATCGTCGCGTAGTCCCCGTACGCCTCATAGGCCTCGAGCATGGTGAACTCGGGATTGTGCCGCGGTGACAGCCCCTCGTTGCGGAAGACGCGCCCGATCTCGTACACGCGGGAGTAGCCGCCCACCAGGAGCCGCTTGAGATGCAGCTCGATGGCGATGCGCAGGAAGACGTCGCTGTGCAGCGCGTTCCAATGGGTACGGAAGGGCACGGCATGGCCGCCTCCCGGGATGACCTGAAGGATCGGGGTCTCGACCTCGACGTAGCCGCGGGCGTCGAGGGCGTGGCGAACCGCCCGGAGAACATCGCGGCGGGCCCGGAAATGGCGGCGCTGGCCGGCGCTCGCCATGAGGTCGTAGTAGCGCTTGCGGTAGCGCGTCTCCTGATCGTGGAGCCCGTGGTACTTCTCGGGAGGCGGGCGCAACGCCTTGACGAGCGGCCTGATGGTGGAGGCGAGGACGGTCGGCTCCCCGCGGCGGGTCCGCATCAGCGTTCCCTCAACCCCCACGATGTCGCCGAGATCGAGAAGGCGCACGGCTTCGAAGCCGGCGTCGCCGAGGCGGTCGAGACGGAACCAGATCTGCAGGCGGTCAGCCTCGTCCTCGAGGTCGACGAAGCAGCTCCTCCCCTGCAGGCGATAGAGGACGAGGCGGCCGGCGACACGGACGGGGGGCCCCTCGTCTCCCCTCCCGCCCTGGCCCTCCCATTCCTCCAGGAGCCGTCTCGCCCCGGCCAGGCTCTGATCGGGGCGGAAATCGACGTTGTAGACAGGAAAGCCGAGGGCGCCGAGGGCCTCCGCCTTGCGACGCCGCTCGGCCATCAGAGGGTCCTCGGGTGGGGTCGTCTTGTCTGCGCCGGGCATCGCTGGCGCTACATGGTGCCGGAGCAGCGGGGCGCCCCGCCGCGGGCCGCCGGACGGTGAAGGATGGACGCCGAGCCACCGCCTAGTGGACGGCGGCGATCTGGAGCTGGCGGGCGCCGCCCGGGCTCTGGACGGTGACCTTCTCGCCCACCCGATGGCCGATGAGGGCCTTGCCCACCGGAGACTCCATGGAGATCCGCCCGGAGGCGACATCGACCTCGGCCGGGCCGACGATGGTGAAGGTCTGGCTGCCGTCCTCGTCCTTGACGTCGACGGTGGAGCCGACCTGCACGACCCCGGCCTCGGCGTCCTGCTCGATGAGCACGGCGTTGCGGATCATCGTCTCGAGGGTGAGGATCCGCCCCTCGAGCATGCCCTGCTCGTTCTTGGCGTCGTCGTACTCGGCGTTCTCGGTGATGTCACCGAAGTCTTTGGCGTACTTGATTCGCTCCGCGATCTCGCCGCGGCGCACCGTGCGCAGCTCTTCGAGCTCGGCCTGGAGCCGATCGAGGCCTTCCCTGGTGAGGAGAACTGGCTTGTCCATTGGGTTCCTGTGGGGGTTGAAAGCCGGCGCCGACCGGTGCTCGAGGCCACGCCGGGGCACGGGGAAGCACGGGAGTATAGGCGCTCGCGGTGCAACGGTGGCGGCGACCGGTGTGTAACAAACTGACGCCATCTGGTTGCCTCAATCTGCTAACCTTCCTATCATCAGCTCAGCGGTCCTCGGACCGCACCCCCAAGCCCCCCCTCTCGGGGCGTCTCTGGTCTTCCAGGGGCGCCCTCTTTCGTTAACCGCCTTGGGGCGCCCTTCAACCATCGCCGCTCGTGAAGACCGGCTGAAACCAGCCGTTGGGGCCCGGGCCGGCAGCCAGCGCAGCCTCGAGGATGGCGTCGAGATCGCCTGCCGTCTCGAGGCCCTGCACCATCGCCCGCAGGCGGGCGGCGCCGCTGCACCCCTTGATCGTCCAGGCCACGTACTTGCGGCCGACCACCAGAGCTCGCCGCTCCCCGTAGTGCTCGATGAGGAGCTCGAGGTGGCGCCGGGTGAGGGTGATGCGATCCGCGAAGGCGAGGTCGGGAAGGCTGTCCCCGGTCGCCAGGTGGTGGACCGCCTGGCGGATCAGCCAGAGGTTGCCGAGAGCCCCCCGCGCCACGACGACGCCGTCGATGAGCCCGGCGTCGATACGACGCCGGATCTCGCCGGGAGCGGCGACGTCGCCGCTCCCCATCACCGGGATGCTGACGGCGTCCTTCACTCGGGCGATCTCCCTCCAGTCGGCCTGCCCCAGATACCGCTGGGCTCGGGTCCGCCCGTGCACCGTGACCATGGCGCAGCCGGCATCCTGGAGGGCCCGCGACAGCTCCGGGGCGTTGATGCTCCCGGCGTCCCAGCCGAGACGCATCTTGGCGGTGACCGGCACCGGGACCGCCCCCGCCAGAGCGCCCACGACGCGCGCCGAGGCGCCGATGTCCCGAGCCAGGGCGGCGCCGCCGCCGCGGCCCGTGACGCGGGGCACGGGGCAGCCGAGGTTGACGTCGACGAGGTCAGCGCCGCGTTCGACGCAGATGCGGGCCGCCTCGGCCATGACCGCCGGCTCGGAGCCGACAAGCTGAGCCGCCACCGGGTGGACGGCGGGCTCGAAGGTGAGGAGCTCGAGGGTACGGGGGACCCGCCGGACCACGGCCTCGGCGGCAACCATCTCCGCGGAGACGAGGCCAGCGCCCAGGGCCCGAGCCAGCCGGCGGAAGGGTGCATCGGTGATGCCCACCATGGGGGCGACCAGGATTCGGCAGTCGAGGGTGAGCGGTCCGACCCGGAGCCGGGGAGCGACGGCCGCGGCGGAGAGCCCGGACGGCCGGGCCGCGGCGGGGGCGAGGCTCACGTGGAGGCAGGCTGCGAGGGCGACCCGCGGCTCTCCTGACGAGCCCGGAGGACGCCGGCGATGAATCCCGCCTTGGCCTCGCTAAATCCCCGGTCATCGTGGGGAGCCCGGGCGGCGAGCTCGCGCTTGAGGACGCTGAAGGCCTCGGCGAGCTGCGGGTCGTCGCGGAGAGCCTCACGCAGCTCGAGGCGTTCGCCGAAACGCGGGGAGGAGGGTGGTAGGAGGTCCAATTGGAACGCACAGCCGTCCGGCGATTGTTTGGTGAACCGGACACCTCCCTCACCGAGCTTGCCCTGGCGCCGCCAGCCCGCGCCCTCCAGGGCGGCCGCCGCCTGACGGGAGGCGGCGTCGGAACGCACCCCGGCGAGGACGTCGATGATGGGCCGAGCCGCGAGGCCGGGAATGGCCGTGGACCCGACGTGATGGATCCCACCCTCGAGCCAGGGCGCGAGCAGCCTCTCGAGCTCCTCGCGTTGGAGCTCGAAGCGCTCCCCCCAGCTCGCATCGGCGGACACCACCTCCACCTTGGCCGCATTCCGGCGCAGAAGACTCACGACGCCTCCCAGGTTACATGCGGTCGCTCTCGCGCCCGCACTGATCGCTACCCCGTGTTGCGCTCGTGGAGGAGGCGGAGACCGGTGAGGGTCAGGCCGGGGTCGGTGGCATGCACCGAGGCGATCAGGTCGGCCATGAGCGGAGCCAGGCCCCCGGTGAGGATGAGCTTGGGGTCGCCGCCCATCTCGCGCCGCATCCGCGCCACCAGCCCCTCGACAAGCCCCGCGTAGCCGAGCACCAGCCCGGCCTGCATTGAAGCCCGGGTATTGCGCCCTAGCACCGTGGCGGGCGCTTCAAGTTCGACGCGAGAGAGGCGAGCCGCCCGCTCGACCAGGGCGTCGTGGCTCACCACGATCCCTGGGGCCATCGCTCCTCCGAGATAGTCTCCCCGCTCGTCGATGGCGTCCACGGTGGTGGCGGTGCCGAAATCGCAGATGATCGCCGGTCCGCCGTAGAGGTGCTGGACAGCGACGGCGTTGGCGATGCGGTCGGCGCCCACCTGCGAGGGGTCGTCGTAGTGGATGCGGATGCCGGTCCGGATGCCCGGTCCGACCACGAGCGGCTCCACCCCGAACTGGTCGCGACACATCTCCTCGAGGCTGCGGGAGAGCGAGGGCACGACGTTGCTGATGGCGACCGCGTCGATCTTCTCGATCTCCACGCCGGCGGCGCGGAGGAGGGCGGCGACCAGAAGCCCGAGCTCGGCTCCGGTCGCACGGGCTTCCGTATGAAACCGGAAGTCGGTGACCAGCCCGCTCCCCTCGAAGACGCCGACCACGGTGTCGGTGTTGCCGGCGTCGAGAGCCAGGAGCATTGCCGGGGATTCTGCCACCGCGTCGAGAGCGGGGTGGCGCTGCGCTCCGGTGCGAGCGCTCCGCCAGGCTCTCCGCGCCCCACCAGCCCTCGAGCCGCAGTTAGGATCGCCTCTGGATGAGCTCCGTCCAGCTCGTGTGCGACAGCACCGCCGACGTGAACCCCGCCTTCGCGGCCGGGCACGGGCTCACCGTGGTGCCGCTCCGGGTCATCTTCGGCGAGGCCGAGATGCGCGACGGAATCGACATCTCGACCGCCGACTTCTACCGCAGGATGCGCACCGACCCCCACCACCCCCGCACCTCGCAACCGACGCCCGCGGAGTTCGAGGAGGTGTTCCGGCGCCTTGCCCCCGCCGGCCCCGTCATCTGCACCACGATCTCCGCAAAGCTGAGCGGGACCTATTCGTCCGCGTCGCAGGCCCGAGAGGCGCTGCCCGACCTCAACATCCGGGTCGTGGACACCGAGACCGTGGGGCCTGGGCACAACGCCGCGGTCGCGGTGGCCATCGCCATCCGGGACGAGGGCGGCGACGTCGATGCGATCCTCGCCGGCCTCGCCCGTCTCCGCGCGGCCCAACGGCTCTTCTTCACCGTCGAGACCCTCGAGTACCTTCGCCGCGGCGGGCGCATCGGAGGAGCGCGCGCCTTCCTGGGCAGCGTCCTCAACATCAAACCGATCCTCGGATTGGTCGATGGCCAGGTCGAACCGGTCGGCCGGGTCCGCACCTACGCCCGCGCCCTCGACCGGCTGGTCCAGGAGGTGGAGACAGCGCAGCGGGAGTGGGGTGCGATAACCGTGGTCTCGGCCCACGCGGCGGGAGAGGAGCAGGCGGAGACGATCGCCGGCCGCATCGCCCAGATCCTCGGGGAGCGGCCCCGGATCGTCGAGGTGGGGGCCGTGCTCGGCTGCCACGCCGGGCCGGGGGCCTTCGGATTGGCCCTGCACCCGGTCTCGGTGGTGCACGGCTGAGATGGCGACAGTTGCATCCTGGGGGCCTGCTCGCGTATGTTGGTCGGGTGACCAGTCAAGACAGGAGGAAGGGCCATGACGTGGATCCGACCGGAGACCAACGCGGCGGCCCACCGGCACGATCCGCGCGTCCCCGACGCCCTCGCCGGCGCCCCGCTCTTCCGGGGCGTCCCCGTAACGGCGATGGCCGGATCCTCGACGAGTTCGCGAAGGAGCGCTTTCCAGCCGGTCAGCGCATCGTCACCGAGGGGCTGCGCGGCCAGGAGTTCTTCCTCATCGTCGAGGGTCGGGCGATGATCCGCCATCAGGGGTGGCCGGAGATCGAGGTCGGGACCGGCGAGGGCTTCGGCGAGGTCGGGCTGTTCGCCGAAGGGGAACGTCTCGCCAGCGTGCTGGCGGCCACCGATCTGCGCTGCCTCGTCCTCCCCAACCGCCGCCTCGTTGACATCCTCCTCGCCGAGCCGCGCCTGACCCTCAACCTCGCCGGCCAGATGGTGGCTCGCTTCCGACGGCTCTCGGAGACCCGGTTGGCCGACCGATTGATCCGCCAATCATGAAGCGGGCATCATCTCCCTTGATGACATCACCCACCTCGCTAGCAGGATCCATCCTCGCCGCCGCGACGCCCGCCGAAGCGCTCCGCGGCGGGCACCGGGCCGAGGACGCGCGCCGCCGGCGTGGCGAGATCATCCGCGCCGCCGCCTCCGTGCTCGGCCGCCAAGGGTACGCGGCCACCTCCCTCAAGCAGATCGCCAGCCAGGCCGGTGTCGCCCAGGGTCTTCTCCACTACTACTTCGCGTCCAAGGAGGACCTCCTGGTGGCCGTCGTCGAGGAGCTCGATGACGAGCTGAGCGAGACGTGGAAGCGCGCCGTGAGCGGCGTCGAGGATCCCCTGGAACGGATCGTCGCCGCTCTGGACGCTGCCGAGAGCCAGTGCGCGCAGCGGCCCGACTTCTGGCGAATCCTCTTTGATCTGTATGGGTTGAGCCTCGCCAACCCAGCGATCCGCCGGCGTTGCCAGGCTCTCCGCGGCCGCTTCGTCGACGATATCGAGGCCGAGGTCCGCCAGGTTCTCGGCCGCCTTCCCGCCTACAGCGTGGTCCCTCCGGGCGATCTTGCCGCGGCCATCGCGGCAGCCGTTGAGGGGATCGCCATGGCAGCGCTGCTCGAGGCCCGGGACCCCTCCGCCCACTTCCAGGCCCTCAAGGTGATGCTCCTCTCCCTCGTCGTCACCTCTTACGTGACGGCGGGACAGGCGGCACCGCTCAGCCGGCTCAGCGACCTGGTCCGGCCCCGCTGATGCCGTCCCGCCACGGCGAGCTGCGCTGCCCCAACGGCTGCGATCTGGACCGCTTCGAGGCCCTCAACGCGCCGCTCTATGTCAACGCGCAACGCCACTACCTGGAACACGACGACCGTCAGGCCACCTTCGTCTGCGCTCAGTGCCAGGCGATCGCCGTCGACATCGCCACGGTCGCCGAGGCGATGCGCCGCGACGCTGAGGCGGAGCCGCAGGTCCTCGTCTGCCCCCACTGCCAGACGGAGATGCTGCCGCCCTCCGAGGACGAGCTCGCCCCCTTTGTCGAGTGCCCGATCTGCGAGACGCGCTTTGCCATCGAGGAGGGCATGCCACACCTGCACGGTGGTCAGGGTTGGGCGGGAGCGGAATAGAAGCGCGCCGCTGCGGCGTGCTGCAAGACGCGCTCCGTTCTCCACTGAACCACCCGGCGACTTACCTTATTCCACGTCCACAGTTTCCACAGCTACCGGGGATAAGCTGTGCAAGACATGGTGAACTTCAGTGAGTGGACTCCCAAACCCATTGACGTGCGCTAGAGTGGGCATGGGGAGAGGCGGAGAGACCCAGCCAGCTTCGCCTTCCCCAAAGTGCGCGTCGCCACCGTCAGACGAGTGAAGGTGGCGCGACGGGTCGCACCGCATCCATCAGTGTCGTCACCCATCTGCACGCGCTGGTCCCCCAGTAGGTGGGATGCTCGCGTGAATTGCGGTCATAGGTGCTGACCGAGGCCTCGATATCCTCACTGTCCAGGCGTTCGCAGGGCGTGTAGACGTAGGCATCGACGTCGCGATCGAGGCCTTCCGCAGCGCTTGGCCGTGGTCCACCAAGCGAATCGGGGTCGCGATGCCGCACTGACATCAAGTTCTCCCGCCACAGCATGCGTCCGATCACATCCTCGCGTCTCAGCCCAGGCGTCATCTCGAAGCCAGCGGGGAACGTCGGAATCCCGCGTAGCATCAACTCGCAAACGAGATGATCGATGGTGTCGCGATCCACGAAGGAGGGAGACATCGGTTCCCCCCCCCTCTGCGTCCAGCGCATCTCATGCTCCTCCTTCCTCGTCCCTGGCCCCGATGATCGCGGGTTACCAAGACGAGCGGAAGATCGGAGTGGTCCAACAACCCCAGGGTCCTTTGATACTCCTTCTCAGGGATCGCTGGTCCCCGGGTTGCTGAGAGCGCTCCTCAAGAGCTCCGCGTCGACGCGCTGGTTCAGCCCGCAGAAGTTGCAGGTCGAGATATAGCGGGAGCGGAAGGGAACGATAGGGATGAAGAAGAGCGTGAACCAGCGCTGCGAGCGAACGATGCGGTGCGGGGCATCCTGCCCGCAGCGCGGGCAGCGCAGCCGGGGCATCCCGAGATGCTGGGCACGACTCCGGATTCCCATGACGATCATGGATGCGGTGGTCCTCCCGGGGCCGAGCTGGCAACCAGGGGGGGAAGCAGGGCCACCGTGGCGCCGATGGGGCCGGGCTCCTCCCCGGGCGCTCGGCCCCAGTGGCGCGAGAAACGCCCGTCGAAGCCGATGACCCGGCCCCCGAGCCGGACGTCAGGAGCGTCACCCCAGTGCGGGGTGTGACCGTGAATGAGGCGCCGAGCGCCGTAACGGCGGAGGTGTGCGTCGAGGCGCACCGGATCGCCGAAGGCACGCCGTCCGATGATGTGGCGGAGGAGTTGCACCGTCCCCTGCATCCCGTCACAGAGCAGCGCGGCGGCGGCCGCGTTCACCATGCCGACGCTGCTTCCGAGCCCTCGATATCCGTCGTCGTCGTCGGTGTGCTGCGCGAGAGTCCTATCGTCCAGGAGGATCATCACCGGGAGGTGGCGCAGCCAGCTCTCGAGCTCCGCGTCAGCGCCCAGGGCTTGGAGGTCGGCGGGGTCGCCGCGGCGGCGCAGCCAGATGGCCTCGAGAAGCTCGCCATCGCGGGCGCGGAGCCTCTCACCCGCTTCCCGTCTCTCGTCCAGGAGCGCCATGACGAGAAGGTCGTGATTGCCCAAGATGGCTCGGCTGTGACCTCGCCGCATGGCCATGCGAGCGGCCCGGTAGCCGCCGGCGGCGCCAGGTTCGCCGCCGGTGAAGAAGTCTCCGAGGAAGAGAGTATCGACCTCGTCCTCCGGGTAGGGGACGAGGGCCTCAGCGAGCCGCTCGTAGTCCCCCTGGACGTCGCCGACGACGAGGATGGGCCGGCTCATGACCTCTCAGGGTACCGGCGGCGTCGCGGGTGCGGGCCACGACGAGGCGGGCGCGGGCCAGCTGGCGTCCCACCCCGCGCGGACCCGGCCCCCCGGGAAGCTCGCGGCGGCGGAGCGCGCCCTCCAGGTCAAAGAGGCGGAGCACCCCCGCATCGAAGAGCTCGGAATGGCGGCGCCATTCGGCGAGCGACAGGTCGGAGAGGCTGCGCCGCGCATCGAGGCACTCGCGTACGATCCGGCCCACCAGGAGATGCGCCTCGCGGAAGGGTATGCCGCGCATCACGAGCAGCTCAGCGACATCGGTGGCGATGAGGAGAGGGTCGGAGGCGGCCTGGCGCATTGCCGCGGCATCGAAGCGGATCCCGGCGACGACGTCGGTGAGCATGGCGAGCGTCGCACCGGTGGTGTCGACAGCGTCGAAGAGGGGTGGCTTGTCCTCCTGGAGATCGCGGCCGTAGGCGAGCGGCAGCCCATGCAGCACGCCGAGAAGGGTGACGAGGTCGCCGCTCACCCGGGCGCTCCGGGCCCGTGCCAGCTCGCAGATGTCGGGGTTCTTCTTCTGCGGCATCAAGGACGATCCGGTGGCCTGGGCATCGGGGAGCTCCGCAAACCCGAACTCCGCGGTGGTCCAGAGCACGACCTCGCCGGCGAAACGGGAGAGGTGGACCATGCAGAGGGCGCAGGCTGACACCAGCTCGGTGGCGAAGTCGCGATCCGAGACGGCGTCGAGGCTGTTCCCGCTGATCGCCGAGAAACCCAGCTCCTGGCGGGGGATCTCGCGGTCGATGGGCAGCGTCGTTCCGGCCAGGGCACCGCTTCCGAGGGGCAGGACATCGCTGCTCCGTCGCGCCGCCTCGAAGCGCGCAGCGTCGCGTTGCAGCATCTCGACATAGGCGAGGAGATGATGGGCGAGGGAGACCACCTGGGCCCTCTGCATGTGCGTGTACCCGGGCAGGAGGGTGGCGCGATGCTCCGTCGCGCGCTCGATGAGCGCATCCTGCAGGTCGGCGCAGCCGAGCATGAGAAGCGCCGCCTGGCGGCGGCACCAGAGGCGGAGGTCGGTGGCCACCTGGTCGTTGCGGCTGCGCCCGGTGTGGAGCCGTCCGGCGACGGGTCCGGCGATCTCATGGAGGCGCCGCTCCACCGCTGTGTGAATGTCCTCGTCGCCTGGCCCGGCGACGAAGTCGCCACCCTCGAGCTCGGCGCGTACGGCTCGCAGCCCGCGGGCCAGAGCGCGATGATCGGCGGCGCTCAGCAGCCCCACGGTGCGCAACATGCGAGCGTGAGCCATTGACCCTTCGATGTCCTCGGCGAAAAGCCGGATGTCGACGGGCAGGCTCGTCGTGTACTCCTCGACCCGGCGGCTCGTGGCGGCGCCGAAACGGCCCTCCCAGACCTTGGCCGGCGCCCGCCCGGGCGATTTCGCGGCGCGACGCATCTCAGCGCCGCTTCACGCGATGCTCGAGAGGCAGGGGGCCGGTGTCCTCGAGAGCGCCCTGGATGCGCGCCTGGGTGCGCAGGGGCAGTCCGAAGATCTCGATGAACCCGCGCGCCGCCGAGTGATCAAAGGCGTCGTTGCGGCGATCGTAGGTGGCGAGCTCCTGGCGGTAGAGGGAGCCCGGTGCGCGCCGGCCGATCACCGTCACCGTGCCACGGCGCAGGCGCAGGCGGACCTCACCGGAGACGGGTTCCTGGGTCACCGCCACGAAGGCTGCCAGGGCGCTGCGCAGCTGACCGAACCACAGTCCGTCGTAGACAAGACGCGCCCACTCCGCGGCCAGCTGGCGCTTGAGCTGAAAGACATCGCGGCCCAGGGTGAGGGTCTCCAGAGCCGTGTGGGCAGCGTGGAGCACGGTCGCCGCCGGGGCCTCGTACACCTCGCGGGACTTGATGCCGACGAGACGGTTCTCGATGTGGTCGATGCGCCCTATGCCATGCTCTCCAGCCAGCGCGTTGAGATGGACCACCATTGCGTCGCCGGAGAGCCGCTCCCCGTCCAGGCTCACGGGGAAACCGTGCTCGAAGCCGAGGACGAGCGTCACTCCCTCGGCAGGTGCGGCGGCGGGGTCGGCGGTCCAGGCGAAGACGTCCGCGGAGGGAACCCACCAGGGGTCCTCGAGGGGACCGGCCTCGACGCTCCTCCCCCAGATGTTGGCGTCGACGGAGTATGGCGACTCCTCCGTGACCGGGATCTCGATGCCGTGGCGGCGAGCGTACTGGATCTCCTGGGGCCGGCCCATCTCCCAATCGCGGACGGGCGCCACAACCTCCAGCTCGGGGGCCAGCGCGGCCGTGGCCACGTCGAAGCGCACCTGGTCGTTGCCCTTTCCGGTGCAGCCGTGGGCCACCGCCTCGGCGCCCTCGTCGCGGGCGACATCAACGAGGATCTTGGCGATGAGCGGGCGGGCCAGGGCGGTGGCCAGCGGGTAGGCGCCCTCATAGAGGGCCGAGGCAGCCAGGGTAGGAAAGCAGAATTCCTCGACGAAGAGGCGACGGGCGTCGACGGCATACGCCGCCGAGGCGCCGTTGCGGAGCGCCCGATCGGTGACCGCCTCGATGTCCTTCGCCTCGCCGATGTCCGCGGTGCAGGTCACCACCTGGTAGCCGAGCTCCTCCTGCAGCCAGCGGATGGAGACGGAGGTGTCGAGGCCTCCCGAGTAGGCGAGGACGCAGGTGCGGCGCCGGGTCATGGGACAGCTCGAACAGGATGGGGGGCGGGCTGGGTCTGGATGGCGGCACGCAACCGCTCCGCGAGTTGCCGCGCTGCCGATCGGGTGCGCGCCACGATGAGGACGGTGTCGTCACCGGCGACAGTGCCCGCGACCTCCTCGAAGTGCGCGGAGTTGATGACCGCGGCGACCAGCGGCGCGCTGCTCGGTCGAGTGCGGACCACACCGATGAGCTCGACGAACTCCATGGAGCGGACGTGTTCGCGCATCACGCTGCGCAGGCGGGTGCTCGCCGCCGGCTCCTCGTCTCCTCCGCCGGCGACATAGCGCAACCCATCGGGGTCGTGCACCCGCGCCAGACCGAGCTCGCGGATGTCGCGTGACACCGTCGCCTGAGTGGCGTCGAAGCCGCGGCTGTGCAGAGCCTCGACGATCTCCTCCTGCGTGCGCACGGTCCGGCTGCGCACGAGCTGGAGAATTGACCGCTGCCGCTCCGCCTTGCCGACTGCCTGTACCGTGACCCCGACGCTCATGGCTGCGCGTCCGCGGCCGGCGCCCGACCGGCATCCTGCAGCGCGGTGTGGAGCCGGCGCACCGCTTCGCCGGCCTCGCTCTCGGTGAGGACGAGGGGTGGGACGAGGCGCAGCACGGACCCGCCGATGGCGTTGACGATGAGACCGGCGTCGAGGGCGGCGCGGGCCACGAGCGGCGCTACCGGCGCGGTGAGCACGACGCCGAGCATGAGGCCACGGCCGCGCACCTCGGCGATGGGGGCGCCCTGCTCGCGAAGGCCGAGGATCCCCTCTCGCAACCTGGCTCCGGTGCGCGCCGCGTTGTCCACCAGGTCGGCGTCGTGGATGGCGGCGATGACGGCGGTCGCGGCGGCGGTCGCCAGCGGGTTGCCGCCGAAGGTCGAGCCGTGGTCGCCGGGCTCGAAGCAGTCGGCGCGCGGAGCGGCGAGGACGGCCCCAATGGGAACGCCGCCAGCCAGTCCCTTGGCCACGGTCATCACGTCGGGGACGATGCCGGCGTGCTGGTGCGCCCACCATCGCCCGGTCCGACCCATCCCGGTCTGGATCTCGTCGACGATGAGGAGGAGGTCGCGCTCATCGCAGAGGCGGCGCAGACCGCGCAGCGTCGCGTCGCTCATCGGGGTCACCCCGGACTCCCCTTCGATGGGCTCCATCAGCACAGCGACAGCGCTCAAGTCGGCAGCCGCTTCGACCGCCGCCAGATCGTCGTAGGGGACGTGGATGAATCCTCGCGGCAGCGGCTCGAAGGGCTCGCGGTAGCGACGGTTGGCGGTGGCGGCGAGCGCTCCGAGGGTGCGGCCGTGGAAGGAGCCCTGGGCACAGATGATGGTGCTTGCCCCGTCGCGATACAGCTTTCCCCACTTGCGGGCCAGCTTGATCGCCCCCTCCACCGCCTCGGCTCCGCTGTTGCAGAAGAAGACCCGGCTCGGAAAGGCGGTCTCGATGAGCCGCTCGGCAGCCTCCACCTGCGGTTCCGAGAAGTAGAGGTTGCTGAAGTGGAGAGCTCGTGACGCCTGCTCGTTGATGGCTCGGAGCAGCGCTGGATGGCCGTGCCCCAGGACGTTGACGGCGATACCGCCGACGAGGTCGAGGAAGTCGCGCCCCTCGATGTCGGTCAGCGTGCAGCCCTGACCGGCCCGGAAGGCGACGGGAAGCGGCGCGTAGGTCGACATGAGGGCGGTTCGCGCACGCTCCTCGATGGCCGAGAGGGCGATGCTCATCTCCAGGGAAGGCGGCGTCATCGCGTCACCATCGTCCCCACGCCGCGCTCGGTGAGAAGCTCAAGGAGGAGTGCGTGTGACACCCGGCCGTCGATGATGTGCGAGGCCTCAACCGCCTCGAGGGCGTGGAGGGCGGCGCGGATCTTGGGGATCATGCCGCCGTTCACGGCGCCACTCGCGACGAGACGCTCCGCGCTCTCCCGGTTGAGCTCGCTGACCAGCTCGCCATCCGCGCCGCGCACACCCGCGACGTCGGTGAGGAGGATCAGCTTGCTGGCCTTGAGCGCCACCGCGATCTCCGCCGCCACCGTGTCGGCGTTGACGTTGTAGGCCTCGCCGTCGACGCCGAGGCCGACAGAGGCGACGACGGGGATGCGGCCCTGCTCCAGGACGGCGTCGATGGGCTCGGGATTCACCTGATCGACCTCGCCGACGTAGCCGAGGTCGTGACCGTCCTCGGCGCCGCGGGGACGCACCAGCAGGGTCGGGCCATCCTCTCCCGAAAGGCCCACCGCCTGGCCGCCGAAGCGGTGAATGCGGGTCACCAGGTCGGGGCCGACCTTGCCGGTCAGCACCATCTTCACCACCTCCATGGTTCGCTTATCGGTGACCCGCAGGCCGTTGACGAAGCGCGGCTCGATGCCGAGGCGCTGCTGCCAGGCGCTGATCTCCGGGCCACCGCCGTGCACCAGCACCAGGCGCATGCCGACGAAGCGGAGGAGAACGACGTCTTGGAGCAGGGCATCGAGGTCCTCTCCCATCGCCGAGCCGCCGAGCTTGACGACGATGGTGTGTCCGGAGAAGCGGCGGATGTAGGGGAGCGCTTCGATCAGCACCTCGGCGCGGTGGATGCGCTCCTCGATCGTCTCCGTGGTCGCGTTCATGTCGTGTACTCCGCATTGATCCGCACGTATTCGGCGGTGAGGTCACAGCCCCAGGCGTGTCCGCTCCCCTCACCGGCTCCAAGGTCGATCTCGATCTCGCTGCGGGGCTCGCGCAGCGCCGCGGCGATCCCTTCAAGAGCCACCTCGGTGGGCGCCCCCCTCTCGAAGACGGTGATCCCGGCGATCGCCACGCGGCAGCGATCGAGCGTGAAGCGCGCGCCGCTGTGGCCGAGCGCCATGATGATCCGACCCCAATTGGGATCGGCGCCATGGATCGCCGTCTTCACCAGCGGGGAGACCGCCACCGCGCGGGCGGCGAGGCGAGCCTCGGCCGGTGCGGCGGCGCCGCGCACCGTGACTCGGAAGTGCCGGGTGGCCCCCTCGGCGTCGGCGACGATCTGCTCCGCAAGCTGCCCGCAGACAGCCTGGACGGCATCACGCAGCGCGTCGAAACCGGGCTCCCCGGGGACGAGCTGGGGGCCGCCTGCCCCTCCGTTGGCAAGCACCAGGAGGGTGTCGTTGGTCGAGGTGTCACCGTCGACGGTCAGCGTATTGAAGCTCGAGTCCACGACCTCGGCGAGCAGGCCATGAAGGTCGACCGGCGCCACCGCCGCGTCGCTCGTCACCACGGCCAGCAGGGTCGCCATGTCGGGATGGATCATCCCCGCGCCCTTGGCCATACCGCCGACGCGGTGCTCGACCCCGTGCGCGGTGAAGGTCGCGCTCGCCACCTTGGGGACGGTGTCGGTGGTCATGATGGCCCGCGCCGACGCCTCCCCCGCCTGCCGGGAGAGGCCGCGTGCGGCTCGGGCGATCCCCTCGGCCACACGATCCATGGGGAGGGGGCGGCCGATCACCCCAGTACTGCAGACGACGACCTCGGCGGGGTCGCGAGCCAGCGCGTCGGCGGTGAGGGAGCACATGCGCAGCGCATCCCGAAGCCCCTGCGCTCCGGTGCACGCGTTGGCATTGCCGGCGTTCAGCACCACCGCGAAGACGGGGGTCCCGCGGCGAAGGGTGAGCTGAGAGATGACGACGGGCGCGGCCTTGACGAGGTTGCGGGTGAAGACACCCGCTGCCGCGCAGGGGAGCTCGCTGGCCACGACGGCGACGTCCTGCCGGCGGAGGTCGCCGCTGCCGCGGATGTCGGCGGCCCCCGTCCCGGCGCGGAAGCCGAGCGGGACGCACACGCCGACCGGGGTCGCCGTCCGCACCGCCCTAGCGTCGACCTCGCTCAGGGCCAAGGCGACGAATCCCGAAGCCCGGCGGTCTCGGCCAGGCCGAAGCGGAGGTTGGCCGCCTGCACCGCCTGGCCGGCGCCGCCCTTCACCAGGTTGTCCTCAGCCACAGTCACGACGGCGACGCCGTCCTGCTCGGTGACGTTGCAGGCGGCGACGTTGCTGCCCGTCACCGATTTGGTGGCGGGCGCCTGCTCCTCATAGCGGAGAAAGGGGTTGGAGGCACAGAACTCCCGCATCACCTCGGTGACGTCGGCGACGCTGCGGCCGGCCACGGGGTGAAGGTAGAGGGTGGCGAGGATGCCCCGGGTCATGGGGACGAGGTGGGGCACGAAGGTGAGACGCACCTCCCCGCCCGCCGCCCCCCGGAGCTCTTGGAGCATCTCGCTCTTGTGACGGTGGCCGGAAACGCCATAGGCCCGCACCGATTCGTTCACCTCTGGGAAGTGGAAGCCGGGTGCGGGCGAGCGTCCGCCACCGCTCACGCCGCTCTTGGCGTCGATGGTCACCTCCGCTTCGATGACGCTGGCGCGGAGGGCGGGGACGGCGCCGAGCAGACCGGCCGTCGGGTAGCAGCCGGGGACGGCGAGGAGGTTGGCGGCGGGGATCTCCTCCCGGTGCAGCTCCACGAGGGCGTACACGGCCTCCTCGCAGAGGTCGGGGGCGGGGTGCTCGACGCCGTACCAGCGCCGGTAGGCGAGGGGATCGCGCAGCCGGAAGTCCGCGCTCATGTCGACGACGACCCGGCCGGCGCTCAGCCACTCCCGGGCCTGGGCGGCGGCGACGGCGTGGGGGAGGGCGGCGAAGACGACCTCGGCATCGCCGACGTCAAGGCCGGCCTCGACGGGAAGGTCGACCCCGCTCCCCGGCACGGCCTCCCGGTACCGCTGGCCGGCGGCGCTCCGGGCCAGGGCCCGGGTGAGGCTGAACTGCGGATGGCGGTCGAGGATCTCGGCGCACTGGATACCCAGGTAGCCGGTGGCGCCGCACAGCGCCGCGGAGATGGTCGGGGTGGGCATGGGTCGGGAGGATTATACGGATCATGTGTATTTTTATGCAACCTGCACCGAGCGCTCCTCAGCAGCGGCAAGGGGAGCGCCGGTGCCCTCTCCGAGCCCATATACGTGAAACGAGGAACGTGTCTTTCCTATATCAGGCGCGATGGTCAATCTAGGAATGAATCCTTCCTCGATCCGCGTAAGGGCGCGGACACCCGGGTGCACTCCTCCCCGAGCAGATCCGCGGGGCGAAGCGGCGGGCGGACGCGGCGGGGCTCAGGGCGCGTCGGATGCCGCGACAACGTCGGGGGCCGCCATCGCCAACCCGAAGGCGGGCCGCGTCGCCCACACCGGGCCGACGGCGCCAGCGGCCCGCACCGCGGCCGCGCACCGCTCCGCGGCCCGGCGCTCCACCAGAGCCACGATGCTGCCCCCCAAGCCGGCGCCGGTGAGCCGCGCGCCGAAGCAGCCGTCGACACGGCGGGCCGCCGCGACCATGGCGTCGAGAAGGGGAAGGCTCACCCCGAAGTGGGCGCGCAGGGATTCGTGGCTCGCGTCCATCACCCGGCCCAGCTCGGCCGCATCGCCACGCCGCAGGGCGGCGGCGGCGGCATCGGCACGACGGGTCTCGCTGGCGAGGTGCCGAGCCAGGGGACGGAGCTCGGCGTCGACCGCCCTCCATCCCTCCCCGATCTCCTGGCAGGAGGCCACGCCCAGGGCGGCGCAGATCCGCTCCGCCGCCTCGCGGCGCAGCCGGTATTCACCGCCGCCGACGTCGTGGAGCGCCCCGCTCACAGCGACCAGCACGGTGACCTCCGGCCACGGCCAGGCGAGCTCCCGATGCGAGCCACGTGCCGCATCGAGGAGGAGGACGGCGCCGTCGCGGGCGTGGATGAGGGTGCGCTGATCGAGGTCGCCGCAGGGGACCCCGACGACGTCGCGCTCCGCGATGAGGGCGGCGGCGACGAGCGCCTCCGCCGCCATCCGCTCGCCGAGAAGCCGCAGGACGGCCACGAGGGTGGCGCAGACGACCGCCGCCGATGAGCTGAGCCCCGCCGATCCGGGCAGATCTCCGGCGACCGCCATCTCCAGCCCAGGGATCCCCCGCCCCGCGCGACAGGGCCACGATCGCCGCCAGGGGGCGGTCGGCGACGTCTCCCGCCATCGAGGGCGCTGTCCTCTCGATCCGCCGGCCGAGAGCCGTGACGCGCCAGCGTCCATCCCGGGATCGGCGGGCGGCGACGCCGAGCCCGCGATCGACGGCCATCGCCGCGGTACGGCCGCCGACGTAGTCGACGTGGTCACCGGCGAGGGTGATGCGCCCCGGGGCCCGACCCGTCCCCGCCGGACCGCCCGGGCCGAAGGCCTCCTCCAGGAGATGGAGCGCCTGCCCCTCGGCCGGGGAGACCGGATCTTCGCCTCCCCCCCGATCGCGCCCAGCGCGTATCACTGAGGCAGTCCGCGGACTCCGAGGTGCCGGTGCCGAGCCCGCTCGATGTTGACGGCGGCGCCGATGAGGGCGAGGTGGGTGAAGGCCTGCGGGTAGTTGCCGAGCAGCGCTCCGGAGCCGGTGTCGACCTCCTCCGCCATCAGGCCCACGGGAGAGGCGAAGGCCAGCAGCTTCTCGAAGCGGCGCTGCGCGTCGTCCAGCTCACCGACGTGAGCGAGGGCATCGACGAGCCAGAAGGAGCACATGAGGAAGGCTCCCTCGGCTCCATGGTCGACACCGTCGTCCATCTCCTCCGGCCGGTAGCGGCTCACCAGCACGTCCTTGCCGAGATGCCGCTCGATGGCCCGCACCGTCGAGATGATGCGGGGATCGCGGTCGGCCAGAAAGCGTACCTGCCCGACGCGCAGCAGCGCCGCGTCGAAGGTCCGGCCGCCCAGGGTCTGCATGAAGGCACGGTGCGAGCGGCTGTACCCCTCGGTGACCACCCGGCGATGGATGGCGCGACGCGCCCTCTGCCAGCGCTCTCGCGCGTGGGCGAGGCGGAAGCGATCGGCCAGGCGCAGGCCGCGGTCGACCGCGACCCACGACATCATCTTGCTGTAGGTGTAGTGCTGCTCCTCGCCGCGGCTCTCCCAGATGGAGGCGTCCGGCGCCTCCCAGCGATCGATGGCCAGGTCGACAACGTCGTGGAGGTCGCGCCACAGCGCATGGCTGACCTCCCCCCCGAACTTGGCATAGAGGTATGCGCTGTCGAGCAGCTCGCCGTAGACGTCGAGCTGGAGCTGGTCGACGGCGCCGTTGCCGATCCGAACCGGCTTCGAGCCCATGTACCCGTGCCAGTGATCGAGCATCTCCTCCTTCACCTGCGTCCCGCCGTCGACGCGGTAGAGGTTCTGCACCTTGCCGGCCTCGCCGATCCCGGTGCGGCGCAGCCACTGGAAGAAGTCGTGAGCCTCCTCATGCAGGCCCAGTTGGAAGAGTCCAAAGAGGGTCAAGGAGGCGTCCCGCAGCCACGTATAGCGGTAGTCCCAGTTCCGCTTCCCTCCCAGCGCCTCGGGGAGCGAGCTCGTGGGAGCGGCGACGATGGCGCCCGTCGGCGCGTAGATCATCAGCTTGAGAGCGAGCGCCGACCGCCACACCGGCTCCGGGTAGGCGCCCCGGTAGTTGACCTTGGCAATCCAGCGCCACCAGAAGTCCAGGGTGGCTCGGAGCAGCCGGCGGGCGTGCTCGACCGTCCAGGCGTTCTCGCTGGTGGTGCAGCCCCCGGCGGATACGGGTTGGAAGCGAAGCGAGACGGCGACGGCGTCACCCGCCTTCAGAGTGATGGCTCCCCGGTCGCCGTCGATGGGCTCAGTCGAGACCGCGCAGATGTGAGCCCCATCGGCGTCGCCGTGGAAACGACGCCCCTCCTGGACCATCTCGCAATGGCACCGCCCGTAGTCGGGACGGGGGACGATCCGCTGCTCCATGGTGACGCTGCCGGCGATGCACTCCACGATGCGCACGATCCGGGGGCGGCGCGCGGGCCGCGCGTGGCGCTCGATCGTCGCTTCGTCCAGGGGCATGAAGTCGGTGAGCTGCACCACTCCGTGGGCCGTCGAGAAGATGGTGCGAAGCACGTTGCTGCGATCGCTGTAGCGCTGCTCGGAGACGTACTCGCCGCGCGGATGGATCTCCCAGTAGCCGCCGCCACGAGCGTCGAGGATGCGGCCGAACACCGATGGCGAATCGAAGCGGGGCAGGCAGCACCAGTCGACGCTGCCGTCGCTGGCGACGAGGGCCGCACTGCGACAGTCCCCGATCAGCGCGTAGCCGCCGATCGGCAGGTAACCATCGACGCGGGAGAGTGAGCGCAGCACGGGCTCCGACGGCTCCTCAGCTAGCCCGTCAGGCGCCGCAGCATTCGCGCCCCGACCTGGGGGTCGTTGCCTCCTCGGAAGAGCATGTGGAGATAGTAGTACTCGCTGATGGGGTGGTCGTCGGTGATGAGCGGTCCGGGACCGGCGAAGCGCGTCACCTGCGAATCACGCAACCACACCATGCTCGCCAGCAGCTCGGCGGGAGCTTCCGCGGGAAGGCGGCTGAAGTCCGGGGCGCCGGAGAGATCAGTGGTGGCACTCCGTGAACCGAGGATGCGGTCGGCGGTCGCGGGACTCCAGGAGATGGGACGGTCGGAGCCGAGCAGGTAGACGCCGGCGCCATCCGGGACCAGCAGGGCCAGGACGTGGGGGAAGACGGAGCTGAAGGTCCTGAGCTGGGCCTTCAGCTGGGCGAGGTCCTGGCCGCCGAAGAAGATCCACTGCAGCATGACGCCACCGGGACGCAGGTCCTTTCGCGCCGCTGCGTAGAACTCCCGGCTGTAGAGGACGGCGGCACCCGCCGAGTTCACGGGCGGCGGAGGATCGCAGGCGATGATGTCGTAGCGCCGCGAGGTGAAGCGGACGTAGTTGGCACCATCCGCGGTGACGATCCGCGCCAGGGGGCTGTGCAGGTAGCGCTCGGCGTGCGGATAGAACACCGGCATGCGCAGGGGGACGGTGGGCGAGAGATCGACGACGTCGGTATGCATTCCGAGGATGATCCCGGAGCGAAAGGTTGTGCCCATCCCAAAGGCGATGTCGAGGAAATGCTGGGCGGTCGGATCGATGATCTTGGGGATGTATGCCATGAACTTGGTGATGACGCTGATGTTCGTCATGGCCACGCCGCTCGTGTAGATCGTGCTGTGCCTCGGACCACCCCCGACGGCGTCAACCGTCGATTCGAAGTCCTCGGAGTGGATGAAGGGGACCCCTCTGGCCGCGAGCCGCCGCTGCGTGCTGGTCATGAGCAGCGGTGAGCCGGTCGCGACCAGCAGCGTCGCGGTGAGGGCGGTGGCGGCGCAGAGCACGGTGCCGAGACGCCAGCGTCGGGCCCCGCGCCGGCGCAGGCCGCGTGCGGCGAGCAGGATGGCGAGGGCGAGGCCCGCATCCACCGCGGCCATGACCAGGATGGAGGCGTTGGTGCCGAGCGTGGCCGCGAGGAGGAACGCGGCGGCCAGAGCGCCCAGGGCCGAGCCGATGGTGTTCCAGAGGTAGAGGGTGCCGATGCAGCGGGCGCCGTGGGCCGGCGATCGGGTGAGAAGGCGGGCCGACAGGGGGAAGGCATACCCCATGCACAGGGTGGGAGGCAGGATGACGAGCGCCCGGGCGAGGTTGACGCCGGGGATCCAAGCGCTCACCGCCGGCACCGTCACGATGGTGGTGACGCCGATGCCCAGGAAGGCGAGGGCGAGGACGCGCAGGCTGTCCCGCCGGGGGCCGCCGCGCCAGCGGTAGAGCGCCCCGCCGGCACCGATGCCGAGCAGGAAGATGGCCAGGATGACCACGAAGTTGTAGACCTGGGAACCGGTTCCCTCGGCGATGAGCCGCGTCCAGAGGACCTCGAGGCTCAGCGCCACGAACCCCGAGACGAAGGTCGCCGCGTAGATGAGGAGGGGAACGGACAGCGACGCTCTGCCGGGCGCGGCTCCCTCCGCGGCGGCCCCCGCGCCGTGCGGGGCGTCCGCCCCCTCCAACCCGGGGGCATCGGCCGAGACCGCCTCCGGGCTCCGGATGGAGAGCAGGAGCCCGATGGCGCCGGCGGCGAGGTTGAGGGCGACCGCGACGTGGGCGGTCGTCGAGAGCCCGATGAGCTCGATGAGCACGTAGCCGGAGAGAAGGGTGCCGGCCATGGCTCCGAGGGTGTTGACGCCGTAGAGGGTGCCCATCTGCACCCCGGCGTCGCGCATCGAGGTGACGAGATAGCGGGTGAGCAGCGGCAGGGTCACGCCCATGAGGAAGGCAACCGGAGTGATCGTGAGGAGGCAGAGGGCCAGCCGCACCGCGGTGAGCGCGGCCAGCGAGTTGGTGTCGTAGGCGGAGCGGTAGACGCCGGTGATGAGCGAGAAGCCAACCGGAACGAGAAGGGCGAGGGTGCCGACACAGCATTCGACCGCGCCATACAGACGGAGGGGGTGGCGGAGGCGGGGGGCGAGTGCCCCGCCGGCGAGACCACCCAAGCCCAGCCCCAGCATGAAGGCGGAGACGATGGTGCCGATGGCCTGGGTGGTGTCACCGAAGACGGCGATGAGCTGGCTCTGCCACACCACTTGGTAGATGAGGCCGGCAGCGCCGGAGGCGGTGAAGACGGCGAGGATGAGGCCGGCGGCCAGGGGGCGGGGAGGAGCGAGGGCCTCGCGAAGGTCGGGAGCCGGAGCGAGCGCCACCGCGGAACCGCCGTCCCGCTCGAGGGTGACGCTGCCACGGCCCACTCGGAGCCGCCGACCTTCTCGCTGCATGGAGATATCGCTCTGGCGCAGATGAACCCCCGGGGGTCTCTGCCGCCTCTCCTTCTTCTACTCCGCCGCGGTGCCCTCAGGAGGCGGCTCGAAGCACGAACCGGCTCCAGTGTGGCAGGCGGGACCACGGGGCGCCACCCGGAGCAGGACGGCGTCACCGTCGCAGTCGATGCGCACCTCGACCACGTCCATCCGATGACCGCTCGTCTCTCCCTTCACCCAGAGACGTCCGCGGCTGCGGCTGAAAAAGGTGGCCAGCCGGGTCGCGAGGGTCGCCTTGTAGGCCTCGCCATCCATGTGCGCCACCATCAGGACGCGCCCATCCTCCATGTCCTGGACCACGGCGGTAACCAGGCCATGGCCGAAGTCCGGCTCGCGCCCCACCGGCTGGGCGACGAGGCCGGTCACAGCCGCACCTCGACGCCGTGCTCGCGCAGGAACCGCTTGATCTCCGGGATGGGATGCGTGGCATCGTGGAAGATGGAGGCGGCCAGCACGGCATCAGCCCCTCCCTCTTGGAGGACGGCGCGAAGGTGCTCGGGCTCGCCGGCCCCGCCGCTCGCGATGACCGGCACAAGGACGGCGCCGGCCACCGCCTGGGTGAGGTCGAGGTCGTAGCCGTCCAGGGTGCCGTCCTGGTCCATGCTGGTGAGGAGGATCTCGCCAGCGCCGCGTTCGACGGCCTCGACGGCCCATTGGACCGCGTCACGGCCCGTGTCGCGCCGGCCGCCGTGGGAGAAGACCCGCCACCCCCTCTGGCTTTGCCGGACGTCGACGGCCACCACGACACACTGAGCCCCGAAGCGCTCGGCGGCCTCAGCGACGAGGGCTGGGCGCTCCAGGGCGGCGGTGTTGAGGGAAACCTTGTCCGCGCCGCTGCGCAGGAGGCGGTCGATGTCCTCGAGAGAACGCAGGCCTCCGCCCACGGTGAGCGGGATGAACACGGAATCAGCGGTGCGCCGCACCGCGTCGAGGAGGATCTCGCGGCCCTCGCTGCTCGCCGTGATGTCGAGGAAGACCAGCTCGTCGGCGCCATCTCGCTCGTAATGGGCGGCGAGCTCCGCGGGATCCCCGGCCACGCGGAGGTCCAGGAAGCGGACGCCTTTGACCACCCGCCCGTGATCCACGTCGAGGCAGGGGATGACCCTCTTGGCGAGCGTCATGGGAGGGCGAAGCGCCGCAGGGCGGCCTGCAGGTCGAAGCTTCCCTCATAGATGGCCCGGCCGACGATGGCCCCCGCGGCACCGGCGTCGGCGAGGCGGGTCACGTCGTCGACGGTGCTGACCCCGCCGCTCGCGAACACCGGTGCCGGAAAGCTCTGCACCAGGTCGGCGAGGCCTTCGAGGTCGGGGCCGCCCAGCATCCCGTCCCGGGCGACGTTGGTGCGGATGAGCCCAGCGAGCGGCCAGGAGCGCCAGCGGGCAAGATGGGTGGCGGTGCTCCCCGCCGGTTCCGTCCAGCCCTGGGCCTGGGCGATGCCGCCGCGAACGTCAAGCGAGACCAGACAGCGTTGAGGAAGGGCCGCGCAGATGGCCTCGGCGGCCTCCGGATCGCCGAGCGCGAGGCTGCCGAGCACCACGAAGGCAGCCCCGGCGGCCAGCCAACCCTGCGCGATGTCCAGATCGCGCACGCCGCCCCCCACCTCCACCGCCGCGCGATCTCCGACCGCAGCGAGAACCCGAGCCATGGCGGCGCTCGAATCCTCATCACTCCGCCCGCGGGCCCCGTCGAGGTCGACGACGTGGAGCCGAACGGCTCCGGCGGCGACGAGGCGGTCGGCGACCGCCTCGGGGTCGTCGGCGTAGACGCGCTCACGCGCGTAGTCGCCCTGGATGAGCCGGACGCAGCGGCCGCCCCGGATGTCGATGGCGGGGATGACGAGCATCAGGTCCGGCCGGGGGGGTCGCCCTCCCCCGGTAGGGCGGTGGGCAGCGTCTCCACCCCTTCTGCGCTCCGGTCGCTGCAAGCGGCGACGAAGTTGGCATAGATGCGGAGCCCGGCGGCGCCGCTCTTCTCCGGATGGAACTGGGTACCGGTGACGCCCCCCTGGCGGCAGACGGCCGCGATCTGGGCGCCGTAGTCGCAGGTGGCGACGATGTCCTCCTCTCGGGGGTCGGCGGCGTAGGAGTGGACGAAGTAGCACCATTCCCCCTCCGCCAGGCCATCGAGGAGGGGATCCGCCCTCCGGATGTGGAGCCGGTTCCAGCCCATGTGGGGCACCTTGCGCCCCGGCGCCGTGATCCGCACCACCCTGCCGGGGAGCAGCCTGAGCCCCGCCCCGCCCTGGCCCTCGGCGCTCTCCTCGAAGAGGAGCTGGAAGCCGAGACAGACCCCGAGCACCGGCCGCCCCCGGGCCGCGGCCTCATGGATGGCTTCGCCCAGCCCGGTCGAGCCCAGCAGCGCCGCCGCCGGCGAGAAGGCGCCGACCCCGGGCAGAAGGACCCCGTCGCAGCCGGAGACCACCCTCGGGTCCGGGGTGATGACGGCCTCGGCACCGGCGCGGGAGAGAGCCCTCTCCACGCTGCGCAGGTTGCCGACCCCGTAGTCGACGACGGCCACGCGGAGGCTCACAGCACCCCCTTGGTGGAGGGCACGCCGCCCCCGATCACCTGCAGCGCCTCGCGGCTGGCCAATCCCAGGGACTTGAAGGCGGCCTCGGCGATGTGGTGCAGGTTGAAGCCGCGCAGGAGGTCGACATGCACCGAGATCCCGGCAGATTGGGACAGCCCATGCACGAACTCGTGGAGCACGGAGACGTCGAAGTCGTTGATCCGGCCCTGGAGCGCGCCCATCTCCCAGACCAGATGGGGCCGGTTGGAGAAGTCCAGGGCGCAGCGCACCAGGGCCTCATCGAGGGGGGCGTAGGCGTGACCAAAGCGGCGGATCCCGGAGCGATCGCCGAGGGCGCGGGTGAGCGCGCCGCCGAGGGCGATCCCGCAGTCCTCGACGAGATGGTGCGCGTCCACCTCGACGTCGCCCTCGCCGTGCAGGCGGACGTCCATCCCACTGTGGCGGACGAGGGATTCGACCATGTGGCGGAAGAAGGGCAGGGGGACGTCCACGTCGGCCCGTCCGCTGCCATCGACCTCCAGGGTGACGCTGATGCGCGTCTCCTTGGTGATGCGCTCCTCCACACCTTTCCGGGTCACTCCGCACTCTCCATGCGTAGCCGGAGGGCCCGCTCGTGTGCCTTCAGCCCCTCGGCCTCGGCGAGGATGCACGCCACCGGGGCCAGGCTGGCAAATTCCGCCGCGGAGAGCTCGACGGTCGAAGGCCAGCGCTGGAAGTCCATCACGGAGAGTGGACCACGGTAGCGGGCGGCGCCCCCGGTGGGCAGCGTGTGGTTGGGGCCGGCGATGTAGTCCCCGATGGAGACCGGCGAGGAGGCGCCGACGAAGACCGCGGCGGCGCTGTGGGGCCGGCGGCGCAGGGTCTCGGCATCCCGGCCCTGGAGGGAGAGATGCTCGGGAGCGAACTCGTGGGCGAGCCGGTAGGCCTCCTCCAGGCTCTCGGTCACCACGACAGCGCCGTGGCGTCCCGCGGCGGCGGCGATGGTCCCGCGGCGCGCGGCGTCACTCGCCTCACGGACGAAGGCCTCTTCCACCTCCCCTCCCAACTCCGCATCGTCGGTGAGGCAGACAGCCCAGGCCAGGGGGTCGTGCTCGAGCTGGGAGACGAGGTCGGCGGCGATGAGGCGGGGAGCCGCGCCGCGGCTCGCGATGACGAGGATCTCGCTGGGCCCGGCCAGGCCGTCGATGCCCACGGCGCCGAAGACCGACCGCTTGGCCAGGGTGACGAAGAGGTTTCCGGGTCCGGTGACCTTATCCACCCGACGCACGCTCTCGGTCCCGAAGGCCAGCGCGGCGACGGCCTGCGCCCCCCCGATGGGGTGCACCTCGCGCACACCGAGATGGTGGGCGGCGGCGAGGACCAGCGGATGCACGGAGCCGTCCGCTCCCGGAGGGGAGCAGAGGACGATGTCGGCGACCCCCGCGACCTGGGCGGGGATGACGTTCATGAGCACGGTGCTTGGATACGCTGCCCTGCCACCGGGGATGTAGCAGCCGACGCGTTCCAGCGGCCAGGCTCGCAGATGCGCGCTCGGCGTCCCCCGCACCGCGCCGTCCAGCTGGTGCTCGTGGATCTCGCGGATGCGACCGGCGGCCGCGATGATGGCGTTGCGGACGGGTTGGGGGGCGCCCTCCCAAGCCTGGATCAAGGACTCCTCCACCACCGGACCGGGATCGACATCGACTCCGTCGAGCCGGAGCGTCCAGCGCCGCACCGCGGCGTCGCCGCCGGAGCCGACATCCTCGAGAATCGTGGCCACGACGCGGTCGGCGCTGACGGGCACCGTGAACCACGGCGCGAGCGGGCCCGCCGTCTCAGCGTCGAGGATCGTCGCGCCGGGGCGTCGCTCGGCTCCGGCCAGAGCGCGCCACTCCTCGGGGGGCAACCGGCGTAGGCGGACCGCCGCGGCCTTCATGCCGGCACCCTCGCGTCCGCGCCACGCGCCGATTCCACGGCGCGACGCAAGGCGGCCGCCAGGCGGTTGACAGCGTCGCTCCGCGTCTTGAGCGAAGCGTGGTTGACGATGAGCCGTGCCGTGGAGCGTCCCGCCTCCATCACCTCGACGAGGTGGTTGGCGCGGAGCGTCGCGCCGGTCGCCGTGATGTCGACGACGGCGTCGGCGAGCCCCATGGCCGGGGCCAGCTCCACGGAACCGTGCAGCTTGATGAGCTCCGCCGCCACTCCGATGGAGTCGAAGAAACGGCGGGAGGCGACCGGGTACTTGGTGGCGGCGCGCAGGGGGGTGGGCCATTCCCCCGCGCTGAACGGCGAATCCTGGGGGGCCGCGAGAACCAGACGGCAGGCTCCGAAGCCGAGGTCGGCGAGCTCGTAGCCGTCACGCGCCGATTCCCAGAGGATGTCCTTGCCCACGATGCCAGCGTCGCACCCCCCCATCTCCACGTAGATGGGGACGTCGGTGGGACGGACCTTGACCAGGGTCATGTCCCCGATCGCGAGCCGGAGCTGGCGCTCGAGGCGGGCGGGATCGACCTCGGCGATGCCGGCGGCGCCCAGAAGGCGGCAGGCGTCGGCGAAGAGGGCGCCCGCCGGCAGGGCGAGGCGCAGGGGAGCGTTCACGGCCCCACGCGGCACGCCATCAGCGCCTCGAGACCGACGCCGGCGCGGCCGCTCCAGCGCCAGCGCAGCTCGCCGCTCTCGTCGACGCGGCCCGCTCGCGCTGCGCTCTCGGGTTCCAGGGTGTCGACACTGGGCCGCAGGGCCAGGGCGACGGCGACTCCGCCGGAGCGCAGCCGGGCCGCTGCCGTCAGTGCCTCCGCTCTCCTCCCGGAGGCGTAGCCGAGAGAGAAGAACCTCCCATCCTGGTCGCGCGCCAGCGGTCGGTCGCCTCCCTCTCCTCGTAACAGGGCGTCGCAGCAGCGGTCGACGTGAAGGACGAAGCCGGTCGCCGGGGCGTCGACGCCGAAAGAGCTGAGCAGCCGGTCGTAGCGGCCACCGCTCCCGAGCGGAAAGCCGAGGGCCGCGCTGAACAGCTCAAAGGTGGGCCCCGTGTAGTACTCCCAGTCACGCACCGCGCCCAGGTCGAGATGAACCCGGTCGGTGATGCCGTGCGCGTCGAGAAGATCCCAGAGGCGAGCCAGCTCCTCGAGTGGCCGGCGGGGTCCGCTGGAGAGCTCGCGGCCGGCGGTGTCGAGGAGATCGCGGCCGCCGCGGAGCGTGGGGAAGGAGAGGAGCAGCGTCCGCTCCCCCTCCTCGACCTGCGTGCCGCGGAGGGCCTCCTCCACGGCGACGAGGTCGCGCCGCCGCAGCGCGGCAGCGACGCGGGAACGATCCTCCGAGCTGAGCCGCGCCGAGGCGAGCAGAGAGGGGATGAAATCAGCGTGTCCGACGTCGATCTGGACACCGCTGACCCCGGCTGCCTCCAGGGCCGCTGCGGCGACGGCGATGCACTCGGCGTCGGCCTCCAGGCCGGCGTGGCCGACGAGCTCGCACCCAGCCTGCATGGCCTCGCGGCGCCGCCCCCCGAGGAGCGCGCGGTTGAAGAGCACCGGCCCCGCATAGCAGAGCCGGTGTGGGAAGGGGTCGCCGCGCATCTGTGTGGCGACCACACGGGCCACGCTCACCGTCCTTTCGCCCACCAGCGCGAGGAGCGAGCCGTCAGAAGTCCATGAAGCGGAAGAGATCAGTCTGGAGCCCGCCGCTCACCCCGGCGGCGACGGTGTCGAGCGGCTCGACGAGCGGCGTCGCCAGGTACTCGTATCCCCAGGCGTCGAAGACCTCGAGGACGCTGTCGGTCACGGCGCGCCGGCGCCGCGCGGCGGCGCCCACCCAGTCATTGAAACCCGCCGCCCGCCCGCGTGCAGAGGCCTGCAATCCGCTCATATTGGAGGCCAAGTCTAGTGCGACCCCGCGCGGCAGGCCGTGCCGGCCCTTTAAAGTCGCGCCCGCGGCGCTGCGCTCGCGAGGCGCAGGCCATGGGTCCCTGGGAGATGTCGGATGGCAACTATCGTGGTGCATGGAGGCGCGGGGCGTCTCGATCCCCGCATTCCCCGCGCCGAGATCGACGCCGGCCTCGAGAGGGCTCTGGACGCCGGCTTCGCCGCCATCACCGGAGGAGCGCTCGCCGCGGTGGTGGCGGCGGTGCGGGTCCTCGAGGACGACGTGCACTTCAATGCCGGAAGGGGGGCCGTGCTCACGTCTGCGGGCACCGTCGAGCTCGACGCCGGCGTCATGGAGCAGCCGGCGCCCGCCGCCGGAGCGCCCCCCGCCGTCCCGCGCATCGGCGCCGTCGGCGTGATGCGCGACGCTGCCAACCCCGTCGCAGTGGCTCGGGCCGTCCTCGAGGACGGGCGCCACCTCCTCCTCGCCGGGCCGGGAGCGTCGCGGTTCGCGGCCGAGCATGGCCTGCCGCTCGTCGATCCCGAGGTGCTGACGGCTGCCGCACGACGTGCCGACGGCCCCTCGCCAGGGACCGTCGGAGCCGTCTGCCGCGATGCCGCCGGCGCCCTCGCGGTGGCCGTCTCCACGGGAGGGGTGGCCGACAAGCTTCCAGGACGGGTCGGCGACAGCGCGATCTGCGGCGCCGGCTTCTATGCCGGCCCGGCCGGGGCGGCCTGCGCCACCGGGCACGGTGAGAACTGGGTCCGCATCGCCGGTTGCCGGCGAGCCGTCGAGCTCATGGCCTCAGGAGCCGATGCCGAGAAGGCGGGGGCGATCGTCATCGACGAGCTGCGGCACCGCCTCGCGGCACACGGAGGTCTCATCACCGTGGACGCCGGCGGGCTTCCCGGCGTCACCCACAGCACCCCGGACATGCCCTGGGCGTGGAGGACCGACGCCACCCTGACGGGCACGGCCCGCAGCGCCCACTGGTAGAGGACCGACGCCACCCGGTCGGGCACGGCCCGCAGCGCCGACTGGTAAGCGAGGCCGCCGGACCGGGCCCCCGAACTCCGCCCGGACATCTCTCAGGGCGAGGGCGGCGGCGGCGGCGGCGGGCTCTCAGGCGGCCGGGTCTCATAGGATGGCGGAGGCCCTCCGTACGCGGCTGGACTGCCGAACGAAGGGGGCGGCCCAAGGTCGGGGGGCGGGCCGGCGAAGGGGCCGGGGACGAGCGGCGGTTCGTCGGGAAAGCGGCTGATGATGACCAGGTAATAGACGCCGAGGTCGATAGCCACGCCGATGACGAAACCGGCGACGGCGCCGGCGGTCGGGGCGCCCTGGTAGTCGACGAGCCCCGCATAGAAGAGGAGGGTCCCGAGGAGGTTGACGAGCGAGCCGACCGCCCCCAGGGCCACTCCGTAGACGACGAGGTCCCGGCCCCGACGGTCGAGGGAGTACATCCGCCAAGCGCCGTATGTCGCCGTGGCGAGCCCGACGAAGCTGAGCAGCGTGCCGAGGACAGGAACAATGGGGATGGAGGAGCAGATCGACGCCCCCAGGCTGGCGCAGATCCCCAAGAGCCCGATCAGGGCGATGAGGGCAATGAGCACCCAGATCAATCCGAGGACGCCGAAGATCAGGCCCAAGGTCCTGGCCGGGACGTTCCATTTCAGCGGCGGGTCGCCGGCGAAGGGCGGCTTCACCAGCACGTTGTCGGAGAGGTCGGCCATCGTGCGTCCTCCTCGCGATCAGTACTGGTCTTCGGGTCTCACGTCCTCGTCGACGTCCTCCCGCTCGATCTCCTCGAGGGCTTGCGTCTCGTCGTACTCCTCCCCGAGGGTCTCCAGCTCCTCGGAGGGCTCCCGGGTGGCGGCGTCCTCCTCGGCCTCCTCCCTCTCCTCCTCGGGCGCGGCGCGCTGAGCCAGCAGGGATTCCTTGGCGTAGGGGCGGAACTCCTCTCGGCGCTGCCGGCTCACCGGGAAGGACGAGCGCCGCGCGTTCTCCGCCGACTGGAAGGATTCCCGGACGATGACCTCGATCTGACCCTCCTCGACCCGCGCCACCGCGGCCGTGTAGCGGTTGCCGGTCTCGATAAGGGGGACGAGCCGTCGCGCGATCTTGCTGTCGACGTCGCCGAGCACCACGCCGCGGACGGTCTGAGCCTGGAGCCCGCCATCCTGGACGTGGAGCTCCACTGTCTCCCCGGGCACCACCGTGACAGTGACCCGCGACTTGAGAGGGTTGAGGATCGTGAGGGCGCTCTTGCCCGGCTCCTCGGCGAACAGGTCGACGTCGATCGTCCCCTTGGCGCCGCTGAGCTTCTCACGGCTTTCCAGGAGGGCCTCAAGCTTGCGAACGTTCTTCTGGGCGATGACGTTGAGCGGGTTGAGGGCCAGGGCTCGGCGGTAGGCCTCGAGCGCCTGGTCAGTCTCGCCGACCTCGGTGAGCGCCTTGCCGATCCGGTTACAGGCCTCGTCATCGTCGCCATGGCGTTCGACAAGGGCGCGATTGATGGCCAGGGCGTCGGCCCAGCGGCTTTCGATGGCGGCCTGGATCGCCTCCTCGACGTACATGCTGCGCGGCTTGACACGTTCCGCTTCGGCCACCGGTGCACCCCCGATCAGCGTGGACTCGGTCTTTTCACCTGCGTCTCCCATGGCTCTTTGGAAACGCGCAAGGTCCGCTATCATAGCGGCTCAGTGCGGCGCATCTGTTCGACAGGTTCCGCTCGATGACCCGGGTCATCGCCATCGCCAACCAGAAGGGCGGCGTCGGCAAGACGACCACCGCCGTAAGCCTCGCCGCCGGTCTCGCCGAACTGGGTGGGCGGGTCCTCGCCATCGATCTCGACCCCCAAGGCCACCTCACCCTCAACATGGGCGTGCGGCGCCCCGACGAGCTCGAGGTCACTGTCTACAACATACTGACGGAGCCCGGCACCGCCGCCGCGGAGGCCCGTCTCCGCGCCGAGGACGTGGGTGTGGACTTCTTGCCCGCAAACATCGAGCTCTCCGGCGCCGAGCTTCAGCTCGTCACCGAGTTCGGCCGGGAATCCGTCCTCCAGGAAAAGCTGAGCCCGATTCTCCCCGACTACGACTTCGCGGTGATCGACTGCCCGCCGTCCCTCGGCCTGCTCTGCGTCAATGCCCTGGTTGTCGCCACCGAGGTGATCATCCCCCTCCAGTGCGAGTACTTCGGAATGAAGGGGATGCAGCAGCTCCACCGGACCATCGACCGGGTCCGGGCCAAGCTCAACCCTCGGCTGACCATTGCCGGGATCCTCCCCACCATCTACAAACCCCGGACGCTGCACAGCCAGGAGGTGCTCGAGCTCGTCCGCGAGCGCTACGGCGCGCAGGTCTATGACCTGCGCATCGACTCCTCGATCCGCTTCGCGGAGACGCCCCTCGCCGGGCTCTCCATCCTCCAGTACGCGCCGGACTCGCCGGGTGCGCGCGCCTACCGATCGCTGGCGCGAATTGTCATGGCGGGCGAGGCCTCTGCGGAGGTCACCGGGACCCCGGTCGAGACGACGGCCGCCGCCAGGGTCTCGGCCGGGACGTCGTGATGCCCGGGTTCCGCCGCGTCCAGCTCCGCGGCTCGGACGAGCTCTTCCGAGACACGGACGAGACCACGGCCGTCGCGTTGCCGGATCCCTCGCCGGCGCCCGCCGTCCACCCCGTGCCCGCGGCACCCTCCCACAACTACCGTTCCGTCCGGCTCAGCACCGAGGAGGTGGAGCTCCTCGCCGAGGCCGTGCAGCGCCTCAAGTTCCCCGGCAAGCAGCCCCCGCGCCCCTCCATCGGCGACTTCGAACGCCTGGAGGAGCTGCGCCAGAAGCTGCTCCAGACGATCTGAGCAAGCCGCTCTCGGCCGGGAGCGCTCCCACGCCCCGGGGCGGCGGGGACCGATCGTCAGCCCGCCAGCGCCTCCTCGTACAGAGAGCGGATCTCGGCCGCGTACAGATCGGAGACCACGTTCCGGCGCACCTTGAGGGTGGGAGTGAGCTCTCGACCCACCTCGAAGTCCCTGGTGAGGATGCGCCACCGCTTCACCTGCTCCGGGCGCGAGAAACCTTGGTTGACCCGCTCCACCCAGTCGGAGATCTCATCGTGAAGCTCGCGACTCTCGATCAGCTCCGCAGAGGCGCCGCCCAGGCGACGCTCCGCCGCCCAGCGTCGCAGCTCCTCGGCATCGACGGTGAGCAGCGCGCTGACGTAGGGACGCCGGTCTCCGATGCACACCGCCTGGCTGAGCAGGAGATGCTCGGTCAGTCGGCCCTCGATGATCGCCGGAGCCACGTTCTTGCCGCCGGCCGTGATGATGAGGTCCTTCTTTCGACCCGTGATGCGCAGATAGCCCGCGTCGTCGAGCTCACCGAGGTCTCCGCTGTGAAACCACCCCTCTGCGTCGAGCGCCTCCGCAGTGGCCGCCTGCTCCTTGTAATAACCCACCGAGACGATGGGGCCCCGAATGAGGATCTCGCCATCCGGGGCGAGCTGAAGCTCGACGTCCGCCGCCGGCCGTCCGACCGTGCCGAGGCGGACCCGCCCCGGGGGGTTCACGGTGGCCATCGCCGAGGTCTCGCTGAGCCCGTATCCCTCCGTGATCTCCATGCCCAGGCTGGCCAAGAAGCGGAGCGTCTCCGGGCTCAGCGGGGCGGCGCCACTGGCCAGGTGGCGGGCGCTGTCCAGGCCGGTCCGCTCGCGAATGCGTCGCAGGACGAGCCGGTCCGCGAGGCCTCGGCGCAGCTCTAACCATCCGGCAGGTTCAGCCCCGCCCTCCCGGCTGCGCTGCGCAGCCTGGGCGACCTCCAGCCCCCAGCGGGCGACGCGCCCGGACAACCCGGCGGTCTCGGCCACCTCATGCTGGATCCGCGCCGCCATCTTCTCCCACACGCGGGGCACGCCGACGAAGATCGTCGGTCTCACCTCACGGAGCCGCTCCGGCAGCCGGTCGAGGCTGTCCAGGAACCACACCGGGTTGCCATGCCGGAAGGAGAGCAGCTGGCTCGTGACCAAACCCAGGACGTGGGCGAGAGGAAGGTAGCTGAGGATCCGGTCGTCAGGGCCGGCGTCGAAGAAGGAGAGGAGGGCCGCTTCCTCGGCCGCGAAGTTGCCATGAGTAAGCTGGACGCCCTTGGGCGGTCCCGTGGTCCCGCTCGTGTAAATGAGGGCGGCGATGTCATCCAACTGCACGGAGGCACGTCTCCGCTCGAGGTCCGCCGCCGTGCCCTCGCGCTCCAGCGCGGCGGCGCCTGCGACCAGTGCCGCCGACCAGGGGAGGACCATGCCGTCGCTCGAGGGCTGCGAGACCCCGGCGACCACCACGACGCGGCGGAGGTGGGGCAGGCGCTCACGGACGGCCAGCACGCGTTCCAAGGTGGCGAGGCCGTCCACGACCACCACGCGGCTCTCGGAGTGATCCAGCACGTAGGCACCCTGTTCCGCCGAGAAGGTCACGTAGACAGGCACCGGAACAGCCCGGCAGAGCCAGATCGCGGCTGATGCGGTGTGCCACTCGGGACGATTGCCGGACCACAGGGCGACGTGGCTGCCCTCGTCCACTCCCTCGCTCAGCAGGTACGCCGCGAATTGGCGTGCCAGCTGGCCCAGCTCGCGCCAGGTGGTGCGTTCCCACCCGTCCGCCGTGGGCGCGTACATCGAGGGATGCTCGGCCCGTGTTCGCACCTGGGTGAGGAACCAGTCAGTGATGGTGCGAAGGGGCTCCGGCTCCACGGCCGGCGGCTCACTCCCCGCGGCGGACAGGTCAGCAACGCCAGCGCCCGGCGGTGACCCGGCGCGGTTCGCCTCTCCTGGGGGCGATGGGCTGCCCGAGATCCTGGCTGATCCGCCAATCAAGCGGAGACCCTCGCCTTCCGACACGCAACGTCAGGATACTCCGAAAAGGGATCCTCAACCGCCCATGCTAGGAGGCTTCGGACCTGTTAGGTTGCCGGGCGTGGTGATCGGGGCGCTTCTTCTACGCCTTCAGGTACCGGACAGCGGGTCACTCAAGGCCAAGCGGCAGGTCGTCCGCTCCTTGGTGTCGCGCATCCAGCGAACCTTCAACGTCGCGGTGGCGGAGGTCGGCGACCAGGACCTCTGGCAGTCCGCCGAGCTCGGGATCGCGTGCGTCTCCGCCGACTCACGCCATGTCGACGAGGTCTGCCAGAAGGTGCTTCGCTTCGTTGAGAACGACGCCAACGCCGTGCTCACGCGGTCGAGCTTCGAGATCGTTCACCTGTGACGCTCGGGCAAGCGCGACACCATCGCCTCGCGGTCGGGTGGTGAGCCTGCATTCCCGCTCCGGTCGCTGGATCCTCACCACCACGGTGCTGGGGTCGGGGATGGCATTTCTCGACACCACGGTCGTCACCGTCGCCCTCCCCTCCATCGGGCGCGAGCTCGGCGGCGACCTGGCCCTGCTGCAGTGGGTGCTGGCCGCGTATCTCCTGACCCTCGGCGCCCTCGTGCTGAGCGGCGGCGCGCTCGGCGACCTGGTCGGTCGTGACCGCGTCTTCACGGTGGGGGCGGCGGCCTTCGGCGCGACCTCAGCGCTCTGCGGCGCCGCGCCCACGGGCGCGGTCCTCATCATCGCCCGGCTCCTGCAGGGGATCGCCGCCAGCCTTCTCGTGCCCTCGTCTCTGGCGGTGGTCTCGGCGAGCTTCCCCGCCAAGGAGCGGGGTCGGGCGATCGGCCTCTGGTCGGGGCTCTCAGGCCTGGCCACCGCCATCGGTCCGTTCATCGGCGGCGTTCTGGTCGACCATGCCAGCTGGCGTTGGGTGTTCTTCATCAACGTCCCCCTGGCGGCCGCGACGGTGCTGATCGCCCTTCGCCATCTGCCCCTTCAGGAGCCCGCGGCGCACGCTCTCGGGGAGCAGCTGGACCTGCCCGGAACCGCGACCTCCACGATCGGCCTGGGCCTCCTCGTGTATGGGCTGATCGAGGGCCCCCGGGTCGGCTTCGACCACCCCACCGTCGCCGCCGCCGTCGCCGCCGGCATCGTTCTCCTCGTCGCCTTCGGCCTCGTGGAAGCGCGCCGGGAGCGACCGATGCTGCCGCTCTCCCTCTTTCGGGTGCGCGACTTCACGGTCGCCAACCTCACCACCCTCCTCGTGTACGCCGCTCTCAGCGCCTCGCTCTTCCTGGTCGTTCTCCAGCTCCAGGACGCCGCTGGCTACAGCGCCCTGGGGGCGGGCGCCGCGCTCTTCCCGATCACCCTCCTTCTCCTGGTTCTCTCTCCTCGCATGGGCGGTGCCGTGGGGCGAGTCGGACCGCGCCGGCTGATGACGCTCGGACCGGCGATCGCCGCCGTCGGCCTCCTCCTCTTTCTCCGCGTCTCTGCGCCGGCCCCCTACTTCAGCACGGTGCTGCCGGCGGCGATCGTCTTCGGCCTCGGCCTCGCCATCACCGTCGCACCCCTCACCACCACCGTCCTCCAATCGGTGCCATCGACGCGAGCCGGCCTCGCCTCGGGGGTCAACAACGCCGTGGCCCGGGTGGCCGGGCTGCTCGCCGTCGCCGCCATCCCCCTCGCCGCCGGCCTCCCCGAAGACCCCTCCAGACCGGGGTTCTCCTCCGGCTTCCACCGGGCCATGGCCATTGCCGCCATCCTCTGCCTGGGCGGCGCGATCGTGTCGTTCGCCGGGCTACGGCCCGGCCGCCGAGCGGAGGCGGAGTGACGGCCCGACTACGCGGCGGCAGCTCATCGCAGCCGGATGCGAGCGGCGGGACCACCGCTGGGCTCGATGCCGTCGCACAGCTGGTGGCCGCCTTCAGCGAGCACGCCGGTCTCATCCTGGATCCCTTCCAGGTCGAGGCGATCGAGAAGCTGGAGGGTTCGCGCGGCGTGCTGGTCAGCGCCCCGACGTCGAGCGGCAAGACGCTCATCGCCGAGTACGCCATCTGGCGCTGCCTCTCCGCACCGGCCAGCCTTCGCCGCTCCGGCCCGGCGCCCACCGGCGTCATCTACACGACGCCCCTCAAGGCTCTCTCCAACCAGAAGTTCCGCGACCTCGGGACACGCTATGGATCCGAGAACGTGGGTCTCGTCACCGGGGAGCACACCATCAATGAGGAGGCACCGGTCGTCGTCATGACGACCGAGATCCTCCGCAACATCCTCTATGACGAGCCGCAACGCATTGATCGCGTGGGTGACGTCATCCTCGACGAGATTCACTACATCGACGACTTGCCTCGAGGCACCGTCTGGGAGGAGGTGATCATCGAGCTGCCCCAACACATCCGCATCACCGGCCTGTCGGCGACGATCAGCAACGTCGACGAGGTGGCGGCGTGGATGAGCGGGCTGCGTGGCGAGATCGGCGTGGTGACGCGTCATGAACGTCCGGTCGCTCTCGAGATGTGGCTCTGCCTCGACCACCAGCTGCTTCCCCTCTTCGATGAGCAGGGACATGTCGAACGCCGCACCCTGGAGAGGGCACAGAATCTCTCCGTCGGGGATCTCCGTCTCCGTTACGCGCGTCGCGCGCCGGAGAACGACCTCCTCGAGGTCGTCGCCCTCTTGGGGCGACAACGAATGCTTCCGGCGATCTATTTCATCTTCTCCCGACGCGGATGCCGTGAGGCGATGTCACGCTGCGCCGTCCACGGTCTCGACCTCACCAGGCCCGCCGAGAAGGAGGCCGTCGACACCGAGCTCTCCGGGCTGCTCGAGCACATCGCCGACGAGGACGAACGCCGGGTCCTCGGCGAGGCCATCGATGCCCGCCTTCTGCGCCGCGGCATCGCCATGCACCACGCCGGGATGCTGCCGGCCGCCAAAGAGCTCGTCGAGGTCCTCTTCCAGAAGGGACTGGTCAAGGTCGTGTTCGCCACGGAAACGCTCTCGCTCGGGCTGAACATGCCGGCCAGGGCCTGCGTCGTATCCTCTTTCACGAAATTCGACGGCACCGGTTTCCATCCTCTCACCTCCGCCGAGCTGACCCAGCTCATGGGACGCGCCGGCCGGCGCGGCATTGACACCGTTGGGCACGGGGTCATCCTGAAGGAGTGGGACGTCGACATCCGCGACGTCTACGACGCGGCGATCGGGGGCGAGATGAGTGTCGACTCCAAGTTCGCCCCCACCTACGCGATGGTGCTGGCGCTTCTCAAGGGTCGCAGCCTCGACCGCGCCGTCGAGCTCCTCGATCGCTCCTTCGGCCAGCATCAGGCCATCCGGCGCAGCGAGCACTGGGTGCATCGTCGGGCCAATCTCGAGGAGCTGCGCGACGACCTTCGCCTCCGCGTCTTTCGACATCCGCGCCAGCCCTGCACCGAGGCGACCCTGAGCCGGCATCTGAGCCTCGCCGCCCATCTCACGAGCCTCGACGCTGAGGTGCGGCGCATGCGTCGCCAGCACTGGCACGACCGCCGCTCCGGTCGCTTCGGCGGGCGTGCCGCCGACCCGGGAGGCCGTCTCGAGATGGCGCGGCGCTCACTGAAGACGGCGCGAGCGCGAGTCGAGCAGAGCTTGTGCACCGCCTGCCCTCACCTCGCCGAGCACCGCGCCCACCGCCGTGAGGTCGAGGAGGTCGAGGAGACCCTGGCCCGCGGGGAGCAGGAGCTGCGAGGCGTCAAGGAACGGTATCGTCGGGACTTCCTCGCCCTCCGCTCGGTTCTCCAGGATGCCGGTTTCCTGGACGGTGATCAGCCCACCCCGCTCGGCCTTCTCGCCGAGCGCCTCTTCGGAGAGAGCGCACTCCTCGTCGCCGATGCCGTCGCCGCGGGGTGGCTGGAGGACCTCGACGCCGCCGGTCTGGTCGCCGTCCTCACCATGCTGGTGGCTGAGGACCGTGGGCGCGACCGGCCCGAGCCGACGCGTCGGCACTGGCCCTCACCGGCCGTCGAGATCGGGCATCGCCGGCTGCGGGCCGACCTCCAGCGGCTTGCCGCCATCGAGCGCCAGCATGGCATCGAGACGCTCCACCCCCTCTCTCGCGACTTCGTGGAGGCTGCCCACGAGTGGGCGTCCGGCGTGGCGCTGGCCGAGATCGAGATCCCACCGGGCGCGGACATCGGTGATCTAGTCAAGGCTGTCAAGAACGTCTATTCCCTGCTCCGCCAGATGGAGCTTGCCCTCCTCGACCACCCTCTCGGCACGGCCGTTCGGGCGGCCAGGCAGGCCGTGGAGCGCGATATGATCCTTCGCATCTGAGGCCTCGGCCCCACCACCCCGGCATTTTCGGCGTGGAGACGATACAGATCGCGGCCGGCGATGCTGGCCGGTACCGTGTGCAAGCGGGAGGACGGAGCTTCGCGGTGAGCGCCGACGAGGCGGTCGCCGCCGAGCTGGGCGCCCCCGATCTCGAGGCGCTCATTTGCGCCTCCTTTGAATTCCTGCTCGCCCGCGAGCCGGTCTCCTCGATCCTGTCTCACTTCGATCTCAGGGTGATCGAGCGTTACTTCCCGGAATGGCGAGCGGAGATGCTCCGGCGTTTCCGCTGACGTCCGCCGCAGCGTTGCGCGACGCCGAGGTGTGACCCGCTGGCCGCGGGGGGCGGCGGGGCCGGGGGGCGGAACCCCCGACGGTCACTCCTCTCGCACCAACGCCTCGGGAATGGAGACGACCCGGTAGGGCAGGTCGGTGATGTCGTAGTAGCGGATGGGCTTGTGCAGCCGCTTGGCGATGCCCACCTGGACCTTGACACCGAGCGAGATAGTGCCGAAGACCCACATCTCATCCGACTTCACGATGAGGTTGTTGAAGGCCTCCCGCACCGTCTCCTTGGGCACGGTGTGCAGGAGGTAGTAGTCAAAGAGCATGAAGGGGACGAGGGGGATCGCACCCTCGTCGAGCACGAACTTCGTGATGTGCTGACGCCAGTAGAAATTGCGGTTGCTGATGGCGCAGTACACGACCCGCTTGGGGCGGCGCAGGACGCGCTCCGCCTGCTCGGCGGGGCTCGCCTTGGGGCGGGGCGTGAAGATCCGCTCCAGGATCTCCTCCGCATTCTTCATCCCCGTCGCCGTGCGCGCCTGCTCGGCCTCGGGGACGGCTGCCCGCGGCGCCCGCCTCGGCCCACCGGGCGGCGACCCCTCCACCCTCCTCACACGCTGTGGCACCGGGACTCCCAAAGTCGCGCTCGGCTCCGCCGCCCTGTGGGCGCAGCGACACTGTGCCGTGACAAAAACAGCGATTGATCATAGCATCGCTCGGCGGCATCCAAGGGCGTGGGGACATCGTGCGGCTGCCGGAAGGGGGGAGCACGGCTCACTCCGACTCGGCCCAGCGCACGAGCGAGGGAAGCTGCTGGAGAGCGCGATCGAGGAGCGCCACTCGCGCGGGGTCATTGAGCCAGCGGCTCTGCCCCGAGGGATGGGGCAGAGGGAGATGGAGCGGAGGTCGCGCCGCCAGCCGGTCGGCCGCGGCGGGGTGCCCGTTCCCCGGCGACGTTGGAGCGGAGACCTCGTCGCCGGTGGGACCAAACACCCGACCCACGGCGGCGTCGAGCCCTCGGCCGGGGAGGAAGCGCGAAAGGGCGAGCGAGCCGACGGGAAGCACGAGGCGCGGCTCCAGGAGCTCCAGGAGGTTGTCGAGCCATGGGGCGCAGAGGGCCACCTCCCGCGAGCTCGGGCGCCGATCCCCGGATCCTCCGGGTGAGCGGCCCGGGAAGCACGTTGTCATCGAGGTCATGTAGACGCGCCGGCGCACGTCCCCCTCTCCAGCGAAGCCTCCCCTTTCGAACCAGCGCATGAGCTGCTTCCCCGCACGTCCCGCGAAGGGTCGGCTCACGTCGGTCTCCACCGGTCCCGGGGCCTGACCCACGAGGAGGATTCGCAGCCCGCCGCGACCGCCGAAGACGGGATGAGCCGCGGTGAGAAAGCCGGCTTCGACGCAGCGGGTGCAGGCGCGATGCTCCCGTTGCAGGACCGCGATGGCCCTCACCTGTCCGGTGGGTGGAGCTCCGGGCCCGGACCGGACCGCCTCGTCGCGCACCCGCACCATTCTGGAGGAGCTGAGCGGCCTCCGAGGAGCAGCTCGGCTCCCGCGGAGCCGGCAGAGGCCGCCGGATGCGGCCGCGACGCAGCCGTCGTATCATCGACATAGCCGCCAGTCGTCATCGAAGTCCTCTCCGGCGGATTGCCTCGTCGTGTGCGGTGGGACATGCCTGACGACAACTTCCGTCCGACCCACGGGCTCCCCCCGGAATCGCGCCCGACGAACACGCCGCCCGCCTGGTGGGCGCTGCTGGACCGTGTCGATCTCCCCGACAGCATCGAGGAGATGCAGAGCAGCGCCGGCAACCGGTGGCGCCAGGAAGCGGCCCGGGGACGGACCCGGCGGCCGCGAACGGGGCGACGCTGGCACACGATCGTCGTCAACCTCGCGGTGCTCCTCGCCGCGGCTCTCCTCATCGTCCTCGGACTGGGCGTCGCGGCCCCGGGCGCGACCGCGGCGACGCTTCTCGTGTGTGGCATGGTCGCGCTCCTCGGCCTGATCGGAGTGGGAATCGCCCGGCGCATCGGCCGCAACTGGTAGCGGCTCTCTCTCGCGCGACATGATCCAGGGGTCCGAGCGGCGCCCCCATCGCCCCCATCTCGATCCGGGTCGGGTGGAGGTGGTGCGATTGCGCCGGCCGGCGCCCTCCGTGGAGGGCCGGAGGACCTCGCCAACGGCCGGCGCCGCCGCGACCGGTGTCCCCGTCCCGGCGGTCGACAGCGCGGTCATCGACGACCTAGCCACGGCCCCCATCCGCTCGTCGACGCGCCTCGCTTCCGCGAGCAACGCGGTCTTCATCATCGAGCTCGACGCCGCCGAACCGCGCCGCAAGGACCGGCCGCTTCGCGCCGTCTACAAGCCGGCGGCGGGCGAGCGACCGCTTTGGGACTTCCCGCGCCGTACCCTGCATCGGCGCGAGCGCGCCGCCTACCTCCTGAGCGCCGCCCTCGGCGCCGACGTGGTGCCGCCCACCGTGCTTCGCGATGGGCCCCACGGCCCGGGAAGCCTGCAGCTCTTCATCCAGGCGCGACGGCGCCAGCGCGACGAACCTGATCCCGAGATCGCACCACAGCTTCTCCGCCTGGCGATGTTCGACGTCCTCGCCAACAACGCCGACCGCAAGAGCGCCCACGTCATCCTGGACGGTGACGCCCACCTCTGGGGTATCGACAATGCCCTCACCTTCCTCCCGTACCCCCGGCAGCGCACCGTCCTCCTCGACCTCGGGGGCAGCGACCTCGCCGCCCAGGACCTGGACCTGGTGCGTCGCCTTCGCGACGGCCCGTCCCGCGCCAGCCTGCGCGCCGCCCTCGGCGAGCTGCTCAGCGAGGCCGAGGTGCGGGCATTCGAGGCGAGGTTGGAAGAGCTCGCCGAGCACCCCTGGTACCCGGTGCTTGACGACTGGGACGGCCGCCCCTTCGAATGGTGGTAGAGAGCCGGGCGGCGGGATTGCCATCCCCGGTCTCAGCCTATACTCAGGTCGGAGCGTGCGCCCGTAGCTCAGTCGGATAGAGCGCCGGCCTCCGGAGCCGGGTGCGGGGGTTCGAGTCCCTCCGGGCGTACCACCGCACTCGCCGCTCGGGGCGGCGCCTTCGGGCTACCGTTCACCATCCACCGTCGGCACGCGGGAGACCCTGAAGCCCGCCCCATCCCCGGCTCGGGCGAAGGCGATGGCGTCGGTCACTGCGGCGCACCCGGGGTCGTTGTTGAAGAAGGCGTAGACGTCGCCGCCCGTTCCCCACAGTCGGCACGCCCGCCCCGCCCACTCCTGGAGCGTTGCCTCCCGATAGCGCCACGCCCGGCCTGTCCCCTTGTGGAAGCGGAGGTAGCCCCAGCTTGCGGTGGCCCAGGCTGGCTCTTGGGGCTCCCCTTCGCGGTCGGTGAGGCAGAGGGCGGAATCGTGGCGGCGGAGGACCTCGGCGACCTCCTCCCGGAACCAGGAGGGGTGGCGGACCTCGACGGCCACGCGAAGGGAGGGGGGGAAGGCGGAGAGCGTCCCCTCCAGCCGCTCCACATCGACCTGGAAGTTGGGAGGCAGCTGGAGGAGGAGCGGGCCGCGGAAGGAGCGGAGGGCTCGAGAGCGTTCCAGGAAGGTGCGAACCGGATCGCCGGGGTCGCGGAGCCGGCGGACGTGGCTGAGATAGCGGGAGAGCTTGAGGGCAAAGCGGAACCCGGCGGGCACGCTCTCCCGCCAGGCGGCGAAGACCTCCTCGGCGGGAAGGCGGTAAAAGGTGTTGTTCACCTCCACGCAGGCGAAGCTCGCCGCGTAGTGCTCGAGCCACCTTCGCTGGGGCAGCTTCTCGGGGTAGAAGGGTCCGCGCCAGTCCCGATACTGCCAACCCGAGGTGCCGACCCAGAGGACCACGAGCCCACAGTACCGGGGGGGGTGAGCGGCTCTCCTCCGCGTCCCTCAGCGGCTGCGCCAACGCCCTCGGATGACCCGGGTGAGCCCAGCCGGGTCGGGGAAGACGGCCACCTCCAGACCCCGATGGCGCATCAGCGCCTGCACCGATCGGCTGAGGTAGGGCGCCACCTCGACTAGGACGGCGCCCCCCGGGCGAAGCCACGGGGGAGCCTCGCCGAGGAGGTCGCGGACGAGGCCGAGACCGTCGGGCGACCCGTCGGTAAGGGTGTGCCGGGGCTCGAAGCCGCGCACCTCACGGGGCAGGGCGCGCACGTCGCCGCGCCCGACGTAGGGGGGATGCATCGTGATGGCCGCCACCTCGCCCCTCAGGCGCCCGGGCAGGGCGCTCAGGAGGTCGGAGACGCGGAAGCGGGCATTGGCGAGATGGAGGCGGCGGGCATTGGCACGCGCCAGCGCCACAGCGGCCGCGTCGATATCCAGCCCCCAGACCTGGGCGGCTCCGATTCGCGCGGCGATGAGGCAGGCGACGGGGCCAGCGCCGCAGGCCACATCCACGGCAACGGGCAGTTGGCGCCGGCGGAGCAGGGCGAGCGCCTGCCGAGCCAGCGTCTCGCTCGAGTTCCTGGGCACGAACACGCCCTTGCGGACCCCAAGGGTCAGGCCGTCGAAGTCCACCCACCCCCGGATCAGCGCCACGGGCTCGCCCTCGGCGCGGCGGGCAATGTAGCCCCGGAAGCGGCGCCGGGCCGCGGGCGGGACGGCAAGGCGGCGATCGAGGACCTCGACGTCGACCCGCAGCGCCAGGGCCAGGAGGTCCTCGGCGTCCTCTCGGGCGATGGCCTGGTGCCAGTGGTCGATGGCCGGCGAGGCGCGCAGCAGAGCCCTTGCCTCCCTCAGGAGCTCCGCGGCGGCCACCCCGCGGGCGGTGTCCGCGGCCCTGCCGGCGGGCGGCGCCGTGGAGGTTCGCTGCCGCGAAGCCGCCGGGATTCGTGTTTGCATGGGCGGGTCATGGTATTCGCTTCTCGCCATGGGGAGTCCGCGCCCCCCTCCGCCTTGCCCGGGCAGGTCGCGGCCTTCTTCGATGTCGACCGCACCGTGGTTCGTGGCTCCTCCATGCTGGCCCTCGCCGGCCCCATGCGTCGCGCCGGTCTGGTCACCCGGCGGGCCGCGCTCAGCGCAGCGGTGCGCGGCCTCCAGTTCAGCGCTCGCGGCTTCTCCGAGGCAGAGGTGCGCGAGGCGGTCATCGCCATGGGCGAGGCGGTCCGCGGCCTGGACGTGGCGGCGGTCAGCCGCGTGGCCGCCGAGGCCATCCCCCGCGTGGTGGCCCCGCGCGTCTACCCCGAGGCGCTCAGGCTCATGGATTGGCACCGGCGCCGCGGCCACCTCGTCTTCCTGGTCTCCGCCTCGACCCGGGAGCTGGTCGCCGCTCTCGGCGACCTCCTGGGCGCGGATGGGGTGGTGGCCTCCGACGCCGAGATCGTCGCCGGTCACTACACCGGCCAGGTGGCGCTCTGCCACGGTTGGGCCAAGGCCGAGGCCGTGCGCCGCCTCGCCGAGGCGTACGGGGTGGACCTCGCCCATTCGTACGCATATGGGGACGGGATCGGCGATCTGCCCATGCTCGGCCTGGTCGGCCATCCGAGGGCGGTGAACCCCGACCGCCGGCTGCGGCTGGCTGCGCAACGCCGCGGGTGGCACGAGCTGCACTTCCGCGGGCGCTCCAATCCCGTCCGCCTTCACCTGATCCGCTCGGCGATCGGCTGGAGCGGGCTCCGCCGAGGTGCCCCGTGAGCGGCTGCCCCTGGGGGCCGCCACCTCTTCCTCTATCCGGCGCGCCGGCTGTTGAGGGCGGGTCAGCCGGGGCGGGCGGCACGGCCGGTGAAGGCGCCGGCCACCGCCTCGGCAACGCTCTCCGCCTCCGCGGCGTCGAGGCTCGCGGCGGTGATGCGGATGGCGGGCGGAGTCGTGATCCGGAACCTCTCCCCGGGTAGGGCGGCGTAGCCGGCGTCGGCGAGAGCGGCGAGCGGAAGCGCCTCCGCCGGCACCGGCACCCAGACGTTGAAGCCGGTGGCGGCGTGGGCGGGCATCCCCCGGCGATCGAGAGCGGCGACCAGCGCCTCCCGACGCTCCCGGTAGCGGTCGGCGGCCTGGGCCAGAAGCAGATCGAGGCCGGGGCGTGACCAGAGCCCGACCACGAGGAGCTGCAGGAGGTGGCTCACCCAACCCGCCCCGACGGAGAGGCGCCCCTCGATGCGGGCGACCGTGGTCTCGTCACCGCAGACCGCGGCGAGGCGAAGGTCCGGGCCGAGGGTCTTGGAGACGGAGCGGATCACGGCCCAGGCGGGCGCACCGGCGGGCGCCACTCCGACCACCGCTCCGCCGCCGACGGCCTCGGCGTGGTCATCCTCCAGCACCAGCACCTCCGGGCGGCTGGCCAGGGCCCGGCGCAGCTCCGCCCGGCGCAGGTCATCGAGGGCGCTGCCGAAGGGATTCTGGCTGCGCGGGGTGATGATCACCGCCCGGACGCCGTGCTGGACGGCGAGCTCCAGGTCGGCTGCGAGCATGCCGCGGGCGTCGACCCGGACCGGGACGGGGCGGAAGGACATGGCTCGGAGAAGGTCGAGGATGGCTGGGTAACAGGGATCCTCGACGGCCACCGCATCGCCCGGGTGGAGATGCGCGAAGAGAACCCGCTCGACACCGTCCATCGCCCCGCTCACGACGGTGAGGCGGCGGGCGTCCACCCCATCGGCGCGCATTCGCTCGGCGGCGAGGTCGGCGAGGTCCGGCTCCACCATCGGCGTCCCGTACGGCATGGAGCGCCGCGGCAGGCTCTCGATGATGTCGCCCCACTCCGGGAGAAGAAGGGGGTCGGGGCGGCCCAGGGCCAGGTCGCGGAGCCCCGTCCGGAGGCGCACGGGGATGCTGCCGGAGAGCGGCGGACGCGGTGCGATCGAGGTCCCGGAGCGGCCCTCTCCGAGGGTCACGCCGCGGCGGCCGAGGTCCCGGTAGGCGGCGGCGACGGTCGCCGGGCTGACCCCCATCTCCAGGGCCAGGGCGCGGATGGCGGGGAGCCGGTCGCCCGGCGCGAGGCGGCCGTCGCGGACGGCGTCCTCCACGGCGGCGGCGATGTCAGCTGCCCCGCGACCGGTCAGATACAATAGGTCCATAACAATCATTGATTCGTACTATAACTAAATGACGAAGGCCACTCGCGACCCTCTCCCGAGCCCCCGGGTCCGCGTCCGGCGGCACGCCGAGCGGGCCCGCTACGAGCGCCCGACCATCGACGCCATCCTCGATGCGGCTCTCATCTGCCACCTCGGGGTGGTCGTCGACGGTCAGCCGGTGGTCCTGCCCACGGGTTTCGTCCGGTGCGGAGACGTCCTCTACCTGCACGGCGCCCCCGCCAACCGCAGCCTGCACGCCGCTCTCGATGCCGCCTGCGTCACCGTCACCCACCTCGACGGCCTGGTGCTCGCCCGGTCGGCGATGAACCACTCCATGAACTACCGCAGCGCCGTCGTCATGGGGAAGGCGAGGCTCGTCTCCGACCCGGTGGAGAAGCGGGCGGCGCTCGGCGCCGTCGTCGAGCATCTCGTGCCGGGTCGTGCCGCGGAGGTTCGCGGCATGACCGATGCGGAGGTGGCCCGGACCATGGTGGTTGCTCTCGACCTCGGCGCATGCTCGGCTAAGGTGCGGACCGGCCCGCCGATCGACGACGATGCCGACCTCACGCTTGCCGTGTGGGCGGGGGTGGTGCCGCTGCGTCTCGTGGCCGGGCCGGAGGTGCCCGAGGCCCATGTGAGCCCCAATTCCCCCAAGCCGGCGAGCGTCACCGCCCTGCGCGCCCGCTTCCCGGAGTGGGCGGCCGCGGACACCGACACGGTCGGCGAGGCGACTGGGTGAGGCGGGCTCTGCCCGTCCCGTCGCGGGTCATCGCCGCCTTCGCCGCCGTCTACCTCATCTGGGGGTCGACCTACCTGGCCATCCGCCTGGCCATCGAGACCATTCCGCCGCTCCTCATGGCGGGGGTTCGCTTCGTGGTGGCGGGCGCGGTTCTCCTCCCCTTCGCGCTCCTGAGCGGTGACCGGCGCCGCGATCGCCTGACCCTCGCCCACTGGCGCTCCGCCCTCGTCATCGGCACCCTTCTCCTCGTGGGGGGCAACGGGGGCGTGACCCTGGCCGAGCAGCGCGTCCCCTCCGGGGTCACCGCCCTGCTGGTTGCCACCGTGCCGCTCTGGATCGCGGCCTTCGCTCACCTCCGCGGCGTGCAGCGCCTCAGCCGGATCGGCGCCGCCGGGCTCCTTGCCGGCTTCGTCGGCGTGGGCCTCCTCCTGCGCCCCGGGTCCGTGGGCGGCGCGCCGCCACTCTGGATGGGACTCACCCTCATCGCCCCGCTCTGCTGGGCGGCGGGCTCCGTCTACGCGCGCGGAGCGGTGATGCCGCGCCGACCCCTCGTGGCCACCGCTCTCGAGATGCTCTGTGGCGGTGTCATCCTCTGCGTGGCCGCGGCGGCTCTCGGGGAGTGGAGTGAGGTCCGGCTCGCCGCCCTGTCCGCCGTCTCCGTCGGGGCATTCGCCTACCTGGTGGTGGCCGGCTCCCTGATGGGGTATACGGCCTACGTGTTCCTGCTCCGTTCCGTCTCCCCCCGCGCCGCCTCCAGCTATGCGTACGTCAACCCCCTGGTGGCCGTGGCCCTGGGCTGGGCGGTCCTGGGTGAGCCCATCACTCCGTTCACGCTGGTGGCCGCGGCGCTCATCGTGGTGGCCACGGCCGTGCTTCTCAGCAGCAACCGGCGGCGCGAGGGGGAGGGTCTTCCCCAGCCGTCGAGCACGGAGCGCGAGCAGGCCATCGCCTGATGCCGCCGCATCCCTCGACGATGGAAGGCGGCGGGGCGAGGAGAATGGCCCGATGAGCCCCGAACCGGTCGCGCCCTCCGACGGCAGCCGCCGCCCCCTGCCCGCTCGCCGCAAGGTCCCCGGCCAGCACCCCCTCGGCGGGCGATGGGGCTGGCTCGACGGCCTCATCGTCGGCCCCATCGTTGCCCAATCCATCTGGGCCTACGCCGGCATCCCCCTCGGGCAGTGGCTCATCCTGCACAACCAGCCGATCCGGGCCGCCCTGCTGCGTGGCTCCACGCTGGCCATGATCCTGAGCGGGGCCGGGGTGCGCACCGGCGGGATCAGCATCTGGGTGGCTCTCCTGGCCCCCCTGCCGATGACCATGGCCACCGACCCCTGCGTCTTCTTCGGCGGGCGTCGCTACGGACGCGCGCTCATCGCCCATCTGATCCGCAGCGACCCGCGCTGGGCGCGCCGGATCGCCCGTGGTGAGCGGATCTACGGCCGCTTCGCGGAGTGGGCGGTATTCCTGGCCCCGGCGATCTGGCTGCCCAACGCCGTCTTCTACTTCCTGGCCGGGGAGACGGGAATGCGCTTCCGGCGATTCATCCTCCTGGACGCCGCCGGGGAATTGCTCTTCATCGCCGAGATGGTGGGGCTCGGCTACTTCATCGGCAGGCCCGCCGAGGACGCCGTCAACGCGCTCTCCCGGTACTCGTGGTGGATCATCGGCGGCACGATGGCGCTCGCCGTGGTGCTCTCGGTCGTGAGCCGGCTCCGCCGCCCCCTGCCTGATGCGGACGTGGACCGCGGCTGAGCGAGCTCGCGCAGGGTCTCCCCGATCCCACCACATGGGAGATCCACCCCCCGACCCCTGCGGCGGGCCGGAAATCGAGGGCGGTGCTTACTTACAATCGCCCTGATGCCGGAGATCCCACGCCAGTTCGTCCTCGGCGTCGACCTCGATGGTGTCTGCGCCGACTACTACCCGTTCATGCGCCGGGTGGTCGCCGAGTGGCTGGGACATGATCCCGATTCCCTCCCCGCCGACGTGAGCTGGGACATGACGGAGTGGGGCGTCGAGGCCGGCGAGTTCCACAAGGTCCACCGTTTTGCCGTGGTGCAGCGCAATCTCTTCCAGGAGATGGGCATGATCCCCGGTGCCGGGCCCTCGCTGCGCCGCCTCTCCAACCTCGGCATCCGCATCCGCATCATCACCCACCGCCTCATCATCGAGCACTTCCATCAGATCGCCGTGGCCCAGACCGTGGCCTGGCTCGATCGCTACGGCATCCCCTACTGGGACCTCTGCTTCATGGGCGAGAAGGGAGCGGTGAACGCCGACCTCTACCTCGAGGACTCTCCGCACAACATCGAGGCGCTGCTGCGCGACGGCCGCGACGTCGTCGTTTTTACCCACCACGCGAATCGGCATCTGGAGGTCACCGCCGATCGCCGTGCCCGCAACTGGGAAGAGGCGGAGCGGCTCGTCATGGCGCGATTCCTGAGCTGGGAGCAGCGGCTTCCCGCGGCCGATGGGGCGCGGCCGGCGGCTGACGTGCGCTCGGGCTAGCGACGGCGTCCGAGACCGTCATGGTGCCCTTCCGCAACGGATTGCTGGAGCCCACTCGGGTGGCGCCGTCGCCAGCGCGCCGCGCCGAGAACGCGTGAAGGGTGGGCGCAGACCCCTGGCGGCCGCGATCTCCCTGGCCGCCGGGGTGGCCGCCGTGTCAGTGGCGGTGGGCCTGCTGACCCGCGTCCCGGCTCCGCACCCTCGGCCTCAGCCCTCGGGAGCGCCGCAGCCGGCTAGCCCTCCGCCGCGGGACGGGGGCGCCCTGGCCTACGATCCGATGACGCAGAGCCTCGTCCTCTACGGCGGCCTCACCTTCAGCAGCACTGGCCAGACGGCGCTCGGCGACACCTGGAGCTGGGACGGCTCGCGCTGGACCGAGCTCCACCCCGAGACCTCACCTCCACCGCTCACCGCCGCTCTCATGGCCTACGACCCGGCGACAGGAGTCATCGTCCTCACCGGGGGCGAGACCACCCACATCTCGGGGACGGAGGTGAGTCCCAACCAGACGACGTGGACGTGGAACGGCCGCGATTGGATGGCCCTCCCCAACGCGCCGGCCCCGCCCTCGTCAGGCCTGGCGGCGCTCGCCGACGACGGTGCCACGGGTCAGTTGATCCTGGTCACGAGCGCCGCCGGCTGCCGCACGACCGCCACCTGGCTCTGGCGCAGCAACGCCTGGGAGGAAGTCCACCCGGCCGTCTCCCCCGCGCCCGGGCACATCGACGGGCTCGCCTTCGACACCGCGGGCGGGAGGCTCCTTCTCCTCATGGATGCCCATGCCTGCTCGGGTGGATCCGGCGCCTCTACCGCCTGGACCTGGGACGGGACCACCTGGAAGGAGCTCGCCGAGCCGCCGCCCACCTCAGGAAGCCTTCTTTCCACGTATACCACACCCCTTCTCGTCGGCTCCGGAAAGACCTATGCCCTGGCCGATGGTGGGCTGGGAGGCAGCACCGCCTGGATTCCCGTCGGCGCGAGCCCGGGGGTCATCGACGCCGCCGGAGCGTTCGACGCCGCCGATCGCGAGACCGTCCTCTTCAGCGGCGTCTGCACCGACTGCGCCGGCGGCGGACTCTCCGACGACACCTGGACCTACCCCGCGGTGCCCGGGCATCCCACCACCGGCTACTGGTCCCTGCAGCAGGGCCCGCCGCCGCCGTCGCCCACGGGGTCTCCGCAGCCGGGCGCCTCCTGATCCGGGGTCGGCGGCCTCACGCCCCGATGGCGACGATCGAGGTCAGGTCGAAGGGATGGGGCGGCAGCAGCTGATCGTAGGTGCAGGAGAGCGGCGCCCTCTCCGCCCGCCAGCGCAGGAAGCGCGCGGCATGGCGAAAGCGCATCCCCTGGAGATGGTCGAAGCTCACCTCGCAGACCAGATCGGGCCGTATCGGTGTCCAGTCGGCGTCCCGACCCCTGGTCCAGCGTGACGGCCCCCCCGGGGTCCGGCCGATGCCAAAGGACGTGCCGCCCTCGAGGGGACGGAGCTTCTCGAGCAGCTCGCGCCGCTCGCGCATCGAGAAGGAAGAAGTGTGACCGACGTGGTGGAGAACCCCCTCGTGGTCGTAGAGGCCGAGGAGGAGAGACGCGACAGCCTCGATCTTGAGATCGCGACGGTAGCCGCCCACGACACAATCGGCCGAGCGCAGGTGCTTGACCTTGATCCAGCCGCGCTCGCCGGCCCGGTAGGGGGAGGTGAGCGGCTTGGCCACGACGCCGTCGCAGCCGGCCCCCTCATACAGCTCAAACCAGGAGGCGGCCTCCCCGGGGTCCCTGGTCTGGGGGGTCAGGGCCACCCGCCCGTTGACGGCGAGCGCTTCGCGAAGGCGGCGCGTCCGCTCAGCCAGAGGGAGACCGCGGAGATCCTCCTCACCCGCGGCGAGGAGATCAAAGGCGATGAAGGTGGCCGGGGTCTGCGCCGCGAGCATCCGCACCCGGGACTCCGCGGGGTGCAGGCGCATCTGCAGGGCGTCGAAGTCAAGGCCGGCGGGGCCGGCGATGACGACCTCGCCGTCGACGACCGCCGTCTCGGGAAGCGCGGCCCGGAGGGGGTCGAGGAGCTCCGGGAAGTAACGCTCCAGGGGAAGGCTGTTGCGGCTCTCCAGGTGGACCGAGCTGCCGTCGCGGAAGACGATGCAGCGGAAGCCATCCCACTTGGGCTCGTAGAGGAGACCCGCAGAGGCGGGGATCTCCGTCTCCGGCCGGCACAGCATCGGCTCCAAAGGAGGCCGCAGGACGGTCATCGCCGAGGCGCCGTCAGCCCCGGGAGGGGGCCCGGCGCAGGCGGACGAGGTTGGCGACGTCGACGCCGTCCTGCAGTCTCTCGATGATCCGGCTCGCCTCTCCGACCTGCTCCAGGGAGCTCACCTCGCCACGAACCGTGACCGACCCGTCGTCGGCGCTGACGCGAAGAGCGAGGCCCTCCGCGCCCAGGGCGGCGCTGAGGCCATCTTCGATCCTGCCCCGCACCACCTCGAGCTCTCCGCCGCCGCGCCGCTGGCCCGAGCCAAGGAGAGTCGACACGTTGGCGCTGCGCCGCGCCAGGGTCTCCCCGCCGCGGCGGACCGCCGCCCGGCGCATGGCTCCCCTCCCGGGCTGGAGGAAGAAGGTGGCGACTCCAGCGGCGAAGGCGCCGATGGCCGCTCCGAGCCCGAGGATCCGCTGCCGCTTCATGGCTCAGGGAGTATCGCGCAGCAGGTCCTCGGCAAGAAGGTCCATGAGGAGGCCGTCGTGCCACCCGCCCTGGTCGGCGTCTCGCTCGTAGCGGCGCATGACGCCGACCGGACGGAAGCCGACGCTGGCATAACAGCGGACCGCCGCCAGGTTTGCCGCCGCCGGGTCGATGGTGAGGCGGTGGTGCCCGCGATCCCGGACGAGGTGGAGGGCGAGGGTCCGCACCGCGTCGCGGCCGATGCCGCGCTTGTGGACCTCGGGGTCGATGAAGATGTCGATGGAGGCGTGGCGATAGTCGGGATCGACCTCCTCCGTGTACTGGATCATGCCGCACACCCGGCCCTCGACGAGAACCGTGAAGAGCACCGCGGCGGGGTCGTCGAACGGCCAGACCTCGGCATGCCGAGGATCACCCCACCAGCGTCGGACCTCCGCCGTCTCGCGGATGCGGCGCAGCGGGGCGAGGTGCTCAGGGCGGATGGCGGTGAGGGTGACGACCCTCCCCAGGAGGCGCGGTTGCTCTCTCCCCTTCGCCGCCCCTTCCAGCATCCGCACATCTTGCCAGGCGCGGGCTGCGACGTAGTGAACCTTGCCCAGTCCCCGCTGGCCCAGCCGGATCTTGCCGATCCCCTTCTCCGGCGCCATCCTCATGAGGTCAGCAACCCTTGCGCAGGGAGAGCGCCCGATGCCCGACGCTGAGACCTCGCAGCGCCTCACCGTCCTCCTTCTCGACGATCACCCGGAAGTGCTCGACTCCCTTCTCGAGCTCCGGGAGACTGATCCCAGCCTCAGGGTGGTGGCCACGGCGAGCCGCGTCCCCGAGGCGGTGCGCAAGGCGGCCCGGTGGAAGCCGCAGGTGGGCGTCATCGACATCAACATGCCGGACGGCGGCGGCTGGGCGGCGGCCCGCGGTCTCCTCGAGGTCTGCCCGGGCATGCGCCTCGTCGCCTACTCCTCCTACGATGAGTCGCTGGTCACCCGCACCATGGTGGCGGCCGGCGTGTCAGCGTTCGTCAGCAAGGGATCGGATATCCAGACGCTGCTCGCCGCCGTCCACGGCGAGAACGTGATGCCGGAGCGCTGGCAGGAGGCTCCACTCCTCCACCGGGCCGGCGCCGCCGTCTGAGCCCTACCTGCAACTGCCCGCCGTGCGTTCGCGGGCGGGTTTTAAAGGTCACGTTAAAGGTCACCTCCCGCGGGACATGACCTTTAACGTGACCTTGACAGGCGTCGGTTTAACGCTGTGGTGCTGTGCCACCCACCGGTGAGGACGTCGGCGCCGATCGTTCGGTTCGGCACAGGGAGAGGAGTGGCGAGGAGGCGCCGAGATCTCCGCAGCGCCTTCACGGCTCGTTCACAAGCGCAGGCGACCCTAAGCGCATGAATCGAGAGCACAGCTCAGGAGGCACGCCCATGTATCGCGCTCTGCGCAACTTCTGGAATCTGGCGGCGGTGGGAGGCGCGATCGCCGTCGGGCTTCTCACCCGGGACGCGGGCTTCACCGCCCTCACCCTCTTCGGAGGCTTCATCGCCCCCCGGGCCCTGGGCTTCGCCGGGCCGGGCCCCTTCGCCCGCCTGGGTCGCGGAGGATTCCTCGGCGCTCGGGGTCAGGGTGGCCCGGGCTGGCGCGGCGGCTGGGGCGGGCCGTGTGGAGGCGGCCGCGGCTGGCGCGGCCAGGCCTGGGACGACTGGCACCGGCAGGCGCACCAGGGTCAGGCCCCGACGGCGGAGCCGGCCCCGCCGCCCTCCTCCGCGGCCTGAACGCGGAGCCCCACCGCAGACCCGCCGACGCGCGGCGCGGCAGCGCATACCATCCCGACCATGGCGAGGGTCCTCGTCGTCGACGACCAGCCGGACATCGTCCGGCTGGTTCGCGACTACCTGGAGCGCGGCGGCTTCGAGGTGGTGACGGCGAGCGACGGAGAGGCCGCCCTGCGCGAGGTGCGGACCGCCCACCCTGACCTCGTCATCCTCGACCTCACCCTGCCCAAGATGGACGGTCTCGACGTGGCCCGCCGGCTGCGCCGCGACACCGACATCCCCATCATCATGCTCACCGCGCGCACGGAGGAATCGGACCGCGTCGCCGGTCTCGAGCTCGGCGCCGACGACTACGTCACCAAACCCTTCAGCGCGCGGGAGATGGTGGCGCGAGTGCGCGCGGTGCTCCGCCGCACCCAGGCTGCACGCGACGCTGAGGACGTCGTCCGCGTGGGCGATCGCGTGAGCCTCGACGTGCCGCGCATGGAGACGACCGTCGATGGGCGTCACGTCACCCTCACCGCGACCGAATTCCAGCTCCTCCTCCACATGGCCCGCCAGCCGGGACGGGTCTTCACCCGGGCTCAGCTCCTCGACGCCGTGCACGGGGTCGCCGTGGAATCATTCGAGCGGGCGATCGACGCTCACATCAAGAACATCCGCCGCAAGCTGGAGCGCGACCCCCGGGCGCCGCAGCTGCTGCAGACGGTCTTTGGGGTCGGGTATCGACTCTCGGACCAATCATCGTGACGCCTGGCGGTGGCCGCCGCGGCCGCGGTGGGGCGTGGAAAGGGAGGGGCCGGCCCCCGTGGTGGCCCGAGGACGCACCCTGGCCACCGCGGGGCGGCCCACCGTGGCAGCGCGGAGGACCGCCGTGGGGATGGGGTGGAGGACCGCCGACATTCGTCCGCCGCCTCGGATGCCTCGCCGGTTGCGCCATCCTCGCTCCTCTCGCTGTCGTCGCCCTGCTGGTGTGGCTCCTCCTCGCCGCCGCCGGGGCGGTCGGTTCCGTCACCGCCCTCTCCGTGGCAGCCGGCATCGGTCTGGCCCTCTGGATCGTGCTCGCCGTGGCAGTCGTCGTCCTCCTGCGCCGCCTCGCCCCTCCCCTGGGAGGGCTCATCGACGCGGCGCGCCGCGTGGAAGCCGGTGACTACTCGGCGCGCATCCCCGTTCAGGGTCCAGGCCGGGTGCGATCTCTGGCTCGAGCCTTCAATGCCATGAGCGAGCGGCTGGAGGCCGACGAGGCGCGGCGCAGCTCTGTGCTCGCCGACATCGCCCACGAGCTGCGCACCCCTCTCACCGTCATCCGCAGCCAGGCCGAGGCCATCGCCGACGGTGTGCACCCTGCCGACGAGGAGCACATCGCCCCCATCGTCACCGCCACCCGCAGCCTGGAGGCTCTCGCCGACGATCTGCGCACCCTGACCCTGATGGAGGCCGGCGGGCTGCACCTCGACCGCGAGCCGCTGGACATCGGCGTGCTCGTCAACGAGACCGTCGACGCCTTCCGCGCCGAGGCCGGCTTCCGGGAGGTGCGGCTCGCCGCGCGGATTCCCGAGGAGCCCCTCGTGATCGACGCCGACCCGGTGCGCCTGCGCCGCGTGCTCGGCAACCTCATCGCCAACGCCCTGGCGCACTCCCGTCGCGAGGGAAACGTCACGGTCGTCCTGGAGGCCTCGGCCGCCAATGTCCGTCTCAGCGTCAGCGACGACGGCGATGGGATCCCAGCCGACATCCTGCCCCGCGTGTTTGACCGCTTCGTGAAGGGCCCGGGGTCAACCGGCTCAGGGCTTGGGCTGGCCATCGTCCGCGATCTCGTCGAGGCGCACGGCGGATCGGTCACGGTGGCGAGCCAGCCGGGCAGGGGAGCGACCTTCCGGATCACCCTGCCCGCATCGCCAGCCCACTGAGTAGGTAGACAACCGCCGGCACGACTCCCGCTTCGCTCCCGCCGGACACGCCGCGAAGCGCGCCGTCAGTCGTTGAAGTGAACGGATCCGTCGAGCGCGGACCATGGTCAGACCCCTCCTCGATGCCGGCAGCGGTCGGTACGGTTCGCTCACTCTAACCGACGCGCGTGCCCGGAATGTGGCGAAACGGTCGCCCTCGCCTCTGAACGCCCGCCATCCTGCGCCTGAAACCAACCGTCCTTTCGGTTGCTGTACGCTGGCTGCGCAGCAGGTCGGGAGCTGAAGGGGAGCCGAGAGCATGAGCACCACCGTCGCGCCGCCGTCCGCCGCTCAGGGGCTGTTCGAGAAGCATCGGGCCACCCTCGACCGCGCCATCGAGGCCATCGCCTCCCGCGGCTACTGGTCGGCGTACTCCGAGAACCCCGGCGACTACATGGACGCCGCGGAGGCCAAGGCGGCCTTCGACGCTCAGCGGGACCGCCGCTTTCCCATCGAGCAGCCCGCCACCACGGGCTGGGTGGGCGAGGAGCGGTCACCCTACGGCTTTGCGCTCGGCGTCACCTACCCGAAAGCGGATCTCGACTCCCTGCTCCGGACCATGGCCGGAGCCGTCCCCGCCTGGCGCGATGCCGCCGTCGACGTCCGCGCCGGGATCTGCCTGGAGGCGCTCGCCCGTCTCAACGCACGCAGCCAGGAGATGGCCCAGGCCGTCATGCACACCACCGGGCAGGCCTTCGGCATGGCCTTCCAGGCGGGTGGGCCGCACGCGCAGGAGCGCGGCCTCGAGGCGGTCGCCTACGCGGTCGCCGCGATGCGGCGCATCCCCGGGGTGGCGCGCTGGGAGAAGCCGCAGGGGAAGCGGCCGCCGCTCGTCATGGAGAAGCGATTTCATATCGTGCCGCGCGGCCTCGCGCTGGTCATCGGCTGCAACACCTTTCCGACCTGGAACTCCTACCCGGGCATCTTCGCCAGCCTGGTGACCGGCAACCCCGTGCTGGTCAAGCCGCATCCGCGGGCGGCGCTGCCGCTCGCCATCACCGTGCAGACGATCCGGGATGTGCTCCGCGACGCCGGCCACGATCCCAACCTCGTCTGCCTCGCCGCCGAGCGATCCGAGGAGCGGATCGCCGGCGCTCTCGCGACGCGGCCCGATATCCGCATCATCGACTTCACGGGCTCACCCGCCTTCGGCGAGTGGCTGGAGGACAACGCCCGGCAGGCCGCGGTGTTCACGGAGAAGGCGGGGGTCAACACCGTGGTCGTGGACAGCGCCGACGACTACACGGGAATGCTGCGCAACCTCGCCTTCACCCTCTCGCTGTACAGCGGTCAGATGTGCACCACGGCGCAGAACCTGCTCATCCCCGAGACGGGCATCGACACCGAGACCGGCCACAAGTCGTTCGACGACGTGTGCCGAGACCTGGCCGGCGCCGTCGACGGCCTCCTGTCCGACACAGCGCGGGCCACCGCGCTGCTGGGCGGCATCGTCAACGACGAGGTGCTGGACCGGATCGAGAGAGGGCCGGGTCTCGGCACCGTGGTGCTCCCCTCCCGCTCCGTCACCCATCCCGACTTTCCCGACGCCGTGGTGCGCACCCCTCTTCTCGTTCGGCTGACGGCCAGGGATGAGGCGGCCTACGCCAGCGAGTGCTTCGGCCCGGTCAGCTTCCTGATCGCCACCGCGTCGACCACTGAGAGCCTCGACATCTGGCGGCGAACCCTGGCCCTCCGCGGGGCGCTCACCTCCAGCCTCTACTCCACGAACCCCGCCATCGTGGAGAGCGCGGAACGGATCGCCCGGGACGGCGGCGTCACCCTCTCCATCAACCTCACGGACGGTGTCTACGTCAACCAGTCGGCGGCGTTCTCCGATTTCCATGCCACCGGGGCCAACCCCGCCGCCAACGCCACCCTCACGGACGAAGCTTTCGTCGCACCACGCTTCCGCGTCGTCGAGATCCGCCGCCACCTCCCGCCCCCGGCCTGAGCTTCGTGGCACGACCCTCGCTGTCGCTGCGGGAGCCGTATGACCGCGCCCAGGTGACCCGCACGGCCACCCGGCTGTTCAAGGAGCGGGGCTACGACGGCACCTCGATGATGCACATCGCACAGGCGCTGGGGATCCACAAGAGCAGCCTCTACCACCACATCGCGAGCAAGGAGCAGATCCTCGCCGAGGCTGTCGACGCCGCGCTCGACGCCCTCTTCGCGGTGCTGGAGGAGCCGGCAGCCCGCTCCGGCACCGCCCGAGCGCGCCTCGAGCACGTGGTGCGGCGCACTGTGGAGATCATGGTCGACCGCCTTGACGGGGTGACCCTGCTGCTGCGCGTCCGCGGCAACAGCGCCACGGAGCGCCGGGCGCTGGAGCGCCGGCGAGATTTCGACCGGAGAGTGCAGCGGCTCGTCGAGAGGGCGGTGGAGGAGGGCGAGATCCGAGGCGACGTCGATGCCGCTCTCGTCACCCGGCTCCTCTTCGGGATGTCGAACTCGGTGACCGAGTGGTACCAACCGGGGCGCGGGCTGAGCGCCGCCGACATCGCCGAGCACATCCTCAAGATCTGCTTCGACGGCCTGGGCGGGAAGCGGGCCGTCACCTCCCCAGAGACCGAGGCACGGCATGGCCGCATCTGAGCCGGCTCCGCTGGCCCGCCTCGAGGTGACGGAGGGCCTCGTCGAAGTCGTCCTCGACCGGCCGGACAAGCTCAACGCCATGAACAGCGCCATGGTCGAGCAGCTGCAGACTGCGCTCGCCGACGTTGAGGCGGCCGAGGTCCGCTGTCTGTTGCTCCGTGCCGAGGGACGCGCCTTCTGTGCCGGCCGCGACCTCAGTGACGCCGATCCGCTCCACGAGGATGGTGAGGCCATCCTCCGCGACCTCTTCAACCCGCTGATCCAGCGCATGGCCGCGCTTCCCATCCCCACCTTCGCGGCGGTGCAGGGGGCGTGCCTCGGCACCGGCCTGGGGTTGGCTCTCGCCTGCGACGTCGTGTACGCGGCGGAGGACGCAAGGATCGGATCGCCATTCGCCCGCATCGGCGCGGTCCTGGACTCGGGAGCCCATCTGGCCTTCGTCAACGGCGCGGGACCGCATCGCGCCCTCGAGCTCATCTACACGGGACGGATGCTGAGCGGCGCCGAGGCGGCCGCCATCGGACTCGTCAACCGCAGCTTCCCCGCCGCGGAGCTGCTGGAGCGCGCCCGCGAAGCAGCCCAGGCCGTCGCGGCCGGGCCGACCGCGGCGTTCCGCGAGTCCAAGCGGCTGGTGCGGCGCATCGCGGATGACAGGTTGAGCCTCGACGACATCCTCGGTCTGGAGGCGCAAGCCCAAGGTCGGGCTTCGCGAACCGCGGACTACGTCGAGGGCATCACCGCCTTCCAGGAGAAGCGGAATCCGCGTTTCCTGGGGCGCTGACCGGTCAGCGCCGACGCACCTCTAGCCGGTTCGCTCCAGGATCATGACCGGGATCTGCCGCGAGGTCTTCCGCTGGTAATCCAAGAACCCCGGGGCGATGGCGATGCGCTCGGCCCACATCCGCTCACGCTCCTCCCCCATGGCCTCATGCGCTCTCACCTCGAAGGTCTCCGTCCCCGACTCCGTCCCCACCTCCACCATCGCCACGGGATGGGCCTTGAGATTGTGGTACCAGCCGGGGTTGTCGGGTGCGCCCGCCTTGGAGGCGACGACGACGTACCGCTCCCCGTCCCGGTGATACATCACGGGCGTGGTGCGCTCCTCGCCGCTCAGCGCTCCCGTTGTGGTGAGGAGCACCAGACTGTCCCCGAAATCCCCGAGACCCCTGCCATGCTTGGCGTGGAACTCCTGGATTATCGTGTCGGTCCAGCTCGGCATCGCCACCTCCTTGTCTTACGTCAGCGGGCGCCCATACCCTAGTTCATTCCCTCCCGTGAAGTCGCCTTGGCTTGGTTGCGGGCTGCCGCAGGTGGGCCCTCCCCAGGGCCGGCCGACCCCCCGAGCCTACTCCGGCGGCACCGGTGCTGCGCCGCCACGGCGCGCGGCCAGGGCTTCTCGCCGAGGAGAGGATTCAGGCGTCGAAGTCGAGCGTGACGTCGTCGCTCACCGGATGCGACTGGCAGGCGAGGGCAAAACCCGCTTCGACCTCCGCCGGCTCCAATGCGTGGCAGCGGTCCATGCGCACCTCTCCCGCGACGACCCGGGCCCGGCAGGTCCCGCACACACCGTCGCGGCAGGAATAGGGCGTGTCGCCGCGCACGCGCAGGGCGGCGTCGAGGATGACCTCGCCGTCCTTCGGGACGGAGACCGAGGACTGCCGGCCGTCGAGGAGCAGCCGGACCGTGGCTCCGCCAGCGACCGGCTCCTGCGGACGCTCAGCGGGCCCTTCCTCCCCGGCTCGCCGAGGCGTCGCTCCCTCAACGTGGAAGAGCTCGGCGTGGACGCGCCCGGGCTCGGCGCCATGCTCGCCGAGGACGCTCCGGCAGAGGGCGACGAGCGGCGCCGGTCCGCAGAGGAACCAGTGGTCGACGGCCGGCGCTGGTCGGAGGAGGTTGAGAAATCGCTCGAGCTTGGTGGCGTCGATCCGGCCGGTGAGCAGCTCGCTCTCCCGGCTCTCGCGGGAGAGCACGTGGTAGAGGGTGAAGCGCGCCGGGTGGCGGTCCTTGAGGTCCTCCAGCTCCTCGAGGAACATGACGCTCTGCGCGCTGCGGTTGCCGAGGATGAGGATAAATTCGCTTGCCTTCTCCTCCGCCAGCGTGGTGGCGGCGATGGAGAGGATGGGGGTCACCCCGCTTCCCGCCGCGATGGCCACGTGGCGGCGGGCCCGGCTGGGATCGAGGGGAACGTGGAAGCCGCCGACGGGCGTCATCACCTCCAGGGCCTCACCGGGACGCAGCCGGGACAGCGCGTAGGCGGAGAAGACGCCGCCGGGGATGTGCTTGACGCCGATGCGCAGCCTCTCCGAGCTTGCCGGGCTGCAGATCGAGTAGCTCCGGCGGAGGTCATCACCGGCGGCCGGGCAGCGTACCGAGACGTGCTGGCCCTCCACGAAACGGTACTCGTCGCGGAGCTCCGCGGGGACGGAGAAGCTGATGGCGACGGAGTCCTCGGTGAGCCGATCGACAGCGGCCACACGCAGCTCGTGGAGGACGGCGTGCCGGTGGGGGACGGCCGTCGGAGCGGCTGCCATGGCCATTCCCTCAGTGGGGCTTGAAATGCTCAAAGGGCTCGGCGCAGCTCCGGCAGCGGTACAGCGACTTGCAGGCGGTGGCGCCGAAATGGCTCAGCTCCTCGGTGTCGCGAGAGCCGCAGCGCGGGCAAGCCACGACGCTGCGCAGGGGCAGCAGCGAAACCCCGGCGAGGCATGGCGCGCCTCTTCCCGGTGAGGGCTGCACCGGCCCCGGCGGAGCGACGCCGGCCTCGCGGAGCTTCGTCCGTGCCGCGTCGGACATCCACTCGGTGGTCCACGCCGGCGAGAGCACGGTGCGCACGGCGATCTCGGCGATCTGCTCACGACGCAGCACGGCCTCGATCTCGGACCTGATCGCCTCGAGCGCCGGACAGCCCGAGTACGTCGGGGTGATGTCGACCTCGACCCGACCATCCTTGGTGCGGACGTCGCGAAGGATGCCGAGGTCCAGGATGGTGAGCATGGGAAGCTCGGGGTCGGGGACGGCGGCGACGAGGGCGCGGAGGTCGGCCGCCGCGGTCACCATCGCGCCCCCGGATGCGAACGGTGGAGGTGCTGCATCTCCGCGAGCATGTGCCCGAAGGCCTCGCTGTGCAGACCTCGCCGGCCACCGCTCGGAGCCCACGCCGTCTCGGGGACGCTGAGGGTGGCCTCCGCGAGCACCGGGAGGACGGCGCCCTCCCACCCGCCGCGGAGGGTGGCGGGATCGACCGCCGCGCCGTCGGCGGCGAGGTCGCGCACCAGGGCATCGCTCTCGAAGAGCTCTGCGGCGTAGGGCCAGGCATCCTCGAGGCCCCCCTGCATGCGCCGGTGGCTCTCCGCGGTGCCGTCGCCGAGGCGGAGGGTCCAGAGGATGGCGTGGTCGCGGTGGTAGCGCACCTCCTTGAGAGCCCGGTTGGCGACCGCCGCCAGCACCGGATCGGCGGCGTCGTGGAGGGCCGCGTAGAGCTCGCACTGATAGGCGGAGAAGAGCAGCTGCCGGGCGATGGTGCGGCCGAAGTCGCCGTCAGGCATCTCGACGAGGAGGCAGTTCACGAAGTCGCGCTCGTCGCGCTGAAAGGCGAGAGCATCCTCGTCGCGGCCCCGCCCCTCCAGCTCCCCGGCGCGGGTGAGCAGGGCCCGGGCCTGGCCGAGGAGGTCGAGGGCGATATTGGCAAGGGCCATCTCCTCCTCCAGCTCGGAAGCGCGCGAGGACCACTCGCCGAGACGCTGGGAGAGGATGAGGGCATCGTCACCGAGACGCAGGAGGTATTGGGCGAGAGGCGGCATCGCCACCGGGGCGGCCGACGCCCCCTCGGCGAGGGGCGGCGAGGCTGCGCTCACAGGTTGCTCACCCCCTCGGGGATGTCATAGAAGCTCGGATGCCGGTACGCCTTGTCGCCGGCGGGATCGAAGAAGGGATCCTTCTCGTCCGGCGACGAGGCGGTGATGGCCGACGACGGCACCACCCAGATGCTGACGCCCTCCATCCGCCGTGTGAAGACGTCGCGGGCGTTGCGCAGCGCCATCTCGGCGTCGGGAGCGTGGAGGCTGCCCGCATGGTTGTGCGCGAGGCCCCGCCGACTGCGCACGAACACCTCCCAGAGCGGCCACGCGTCCGAACCGGCGGGAGGAGCCTGGACGGCGCTCACGCCACCACCGGCTGGGTGCCGTGCTTGGCGGCGTAGGCCGAGGCCGCCTCACGCACCCAGCGGCCCTCTTCGTGGGCGCTCCGACGGTGCTCCAACCTCTGCCGGTTGCAGGGTCCGTCGCCGCGCAGCACGGCGGCGAACTCCTCCCAGTTGATGACTCCATAGTCGTGGTGGCCCCGCTCCGCGTTCCAGCGCAGATCGGGGTCGGGGAGGGTCAGAACGAGAACAGCGGCTTGGGGGACGCACATGTCGACAAAGCGCTGGCGAAGGTCGTCGTTGGAATGGCGCTTGATCCGCCAGGACATCGACTGCGCGCTGTGCGCGGACTGGTCGTCGGGAGGACCGAACATCATGAGCGAGGGCCACCACCAGCGGTCGACGGCGTCCTGCGCCATGGCGTGCTGCGCGGGGGTGCCGTGCGACAGGGTGTTGAGGAGCTCGAAGCCCTGGCGCTGGTGGAAGGATTCCTCCTTGCAGATGCGCACCATGGCGCGTGCGTACGGGCCGAAGGAGCAGCGGCACAGCGGGATCTGGTTGGTGATGGCCGCGCCGTCGACGAGCCACCCGATGGCACCGACATCGGCGAAGGTGAGGGTCGGGTAGTTGAAGATGCTGCTGTACTTCTGCTTGCCGGCGAGGAGGAGGTCGAGAAGCTCCGAGCGGCTCACCCCCAGCGTCTCCGCGGCCGCGTAGAGGTAGAGCCCGTGGCCGGCCTCATCCTGGACCTTGGCCATGAGAATGGCCTTGCGGCGCAGGGACGGTGCCCGGCCGATCCAGTTCCCCTCGGGCTGCATGCCGATGATCTCGGAGTGGGCGTGCTGGGCGATCTGACGCACCAGGGTGCGGCGGTAGGCGTCGGGCATCCAGTCCCGCGGCTCGATGCGCTGGTCGGCGCCGACGGTGTCCTGGAACTGCTGCTCCAGCGCAGCGGTGTTGTCACCCATGGCTCCCCTCTTGGCTCTCAATCAACCATCCGAACGGTCGGTTCTGAGTTTACCGCACTCCGCGGCGGCCGAAGGCCACGACGCGGGAAGACGAATTGATCCCTTCTGCACAGGATTGTGGACGCAATGTCAAAATTCCCGAGGCGGGGCGCAATCTGCCTCGTATGTCGGGCATCCCTCTGGACATCCTGCGTTCGACGCCCTACCCTCAGACAACGAGAGCAGATGGTGGAACGGCACAGCGGATCCCCGGCGACCCGCGCGGACGGGGCAAATGGCTCCACGGCCTTCCGCGCCACCTGGCGGGAGGTGCGCCACGACGGCTCCCTCGGCGTCCCCCGGCAGCGCGACGTCGACCTCTCATTCGACCGCCTTCGCGACCTCTACCGGCTGATGGCGGTGGGGCGTCGCCTCGAGCAGCAGGCCATCGCCCTGGCCCGCCAGGGCGTGCTCGGCGTCTACGCCTCGAGCCGCGGCCAGGAGGCCTGCGAGGTTGGGGCCGTCGCCGCTCTCGAGGATCAGGACTGGCTCTTCCCCACCTACCGGGATAGCCTCGCCGCCTTCGCCCGAGGGGTGGACATGGCTGAGATCCTGGCGCTCTTCGTGGGCAGCGGGCAGTGCGGCTTCGACCCCCGAGCGCATCGGGTGGCCCCGCTGTGCACGCCACTCGCCACCCACCTCCCCCACGCGGTCGGCCTGGCCATGGGCGCGAGCCTCAGCCGCGACCCGGTCGTGGCCCTCGCCCTCCTCGGCGACGGTGCCTCCAGCGAGGGCGACAGCCACGAGGCGATGAACTTCGCCGGCGTCACGGCGGCGCCCTGCGTCTTCCTGGTGCAGAACAACCAGTATGCGATCAGCGTTCCCCTCCGCCGTCAGACGGCGGCGGTATCCATCGCTCTGCGCGCCGCCGGCTGTGGGATCGCCGGCTCCGTCGTCGACGGCAACGACGTGGTGAGCGTCTACGCCTGCGTCCGAGAAGCGGTGCAACGCGCCCGGAGCGGCGCCGGTCCCACCCTCATCGAGGCGCTCACCTACCGCCTCGAACCGCACACGACGACCGACGACCCGACCCGCTACCGCAGCGAGGACGAGGTCGAGCGCTGGCGGGAGCGCGACCCCATCGACCGGCTTCGCCAGCTCCTCCTGGAGAGCGGAGCTCTCGACCCTGCCTTCGAGAAGGCGGTGGAAGAGGAGGCGGAGGCCTCCGCGACCACGCTGCGGGAGCGGCTGCGCGCTGCCGCGCCCCCGGACCCTCTCGAGATGTTCGAGCACATCCGCACGAAGCCCTCCCCCGGGCTGCTCCGCCAGCGGGCCGAGGTCGCCGCCATCCTCGAGGCGGAGGCCGCGAGGGATTAGAGGATGGCAGCGGTGACCATGGCCCAGGCCCTCAACCAGGCCCTGGCTGACGCCATGGATGAGGATCAGTCGGTGGTGGTGTACGGCGAGGACGTCGGCCGTCTCGGTGGCGTCTTCCGCATCACCGACGGGTTGCAGAGGCGCTTCGGCGCGGAGCGCTGCTTCGACACCCCGGTGGCGGAGGCGGCCATCGCCGGCACCGCCATCGGCATGGCGATGTACGGCCTGCGCCCGGTTGTGGAGATGCAGTTCGACGGCTTCTCATATCCCGCCCTGGATCAGGTCCTGAGCCATCTTGGCCGGTACCACAGCCGCACCCGCGGCGCGGTCGCGCTTCCCCTCGTCGTGCGCATCCCCTACGGCGGCGGCATCGGTGCCGTCGAGCATCACTCGGAGAGCCCGGAGGCCCTCTTCGCCCACGTGGCGGGATTGACCGTGGTCACCCCAGGAACGCCGAGCGACGCCTACTCCATGCTGCGGGCCGCCATTGAGGCTCCGGATCCGGTCATCTTCCTCGAGCCCAAGCGGCGCTACTGGATGCGCGAGGAGGTCCAATTGCCGGTCGCCACCCAGCCCATGGAGCGGGCCGTCGTGCGCCGCCAGGGCAGCACCGCGACGCTCATCGCCTACGGTCCGATGGTGGAGACGGCGCTCGACGCGGCGCAGGCCGCCGAGGTCGAGGGGTGGGACCTCGCGGTCGTCGACGTGCGCAGCCTCAGCCCCCTGGACATCGAAACCATCGCGGGCTCGGTGCGGCAGACAGGCCGCGCCATCGTCGTCCATGAGGCCGCCCGCCACGGTGGCTTCGGCGCCGAGATCTCCGCTGAGCTCTCCGAGCTCCTCTTCTCCGACCTCGCCGCCCCGGTGCTGCGCGTCACCGGTTGGGACATCCCCTATCCCCCGGCGCGCATCGAGAAGCACTTTCTGCCCGATGTCGACCGCATCCTTGATGCCGTGTCCCGAGCGCTGACCTGGTGAGCTCGTCCCCCATGGCTCTCCGCGACTTCGCGCTGCCCGACCTCGGCGAGGGCCTGACCGAGGCCGAGCTGGTCCGCTGGCTCGTCACCACCGGGGATCGGGTCGCCGTCGATCAGCCCATCGCCGAGGTCTCGACGGCCAAGGCGGAGGTGCAGGTGCCCACCCCCTTCGCCGGCGTGGTGCGCGCCCTGCACGGCGAGCCGGGCCAGACCATCGCCGTCGGCACCCCCCTCATCACCGTGGAGGTGGAGGCCGAGGCGCCGGCAGCTCCCGCGCCAGAGCCGGAGGAAGCCCCGGCCCACAAAGGCCGGATGGCGGACGAAGCGGCACCCGCTCCGGGGGGCGAGGCGTCCGCCGAGGCGGGGGGCGCCGGCAGCTCCGGCGGCGTCCTCGTCGGCTACGGCACCGCCCAGGCCACGGAGGGGAGGCGCCGCCGGGTGACGCCCGCCGATCTCCAGCGCCATCTCGGAGGGGCACCCGGCGCCACCCTCAGCCCTCCGCTCGCCGCACCTCCGCGCGGCGCGCCCGCGGGTACCGCCGCAGCGCCGCCGCAGCGCGTGCCCCTCAGCGTCCAGCGCCGCACCGCCGCCGAACGCCTCAGCCGCAGCCATGCCGAGATCCCCGCCGCCACGGCCTGGGTCACGGCGGACGCCACCCGTCTCCTGGAGCTGCGAGATTCGGTCAATTCCCGCCAGAACTTGGTGCGCGTGACGCCCTTCGCGGTGCTGCTGCGCCTGACCGCCGCCGCCCTCCTCGGCCATCCGACGATGAACGCCGCCTACGACCCGGAGCGCTCCGAGGCCGTGCTCTTCGCCTCCGTCCACCTCGGGGTCGCGACGCAGACCGAGCGAGGCCTCCTCGTGCCGGTGCTCCGGGACGCCGACCGGCTCTCCATCACCGCCGTCGCGGCGGAGCTCGAGCGCCTGGCTCGCTCCGCGCGCGACGGCACAATCGGCGCCACCGAGCTGCGCGGCAGCACCTTCACCGTCTCCAATTTCGGCGGTCTCGGCGCGGACTCCGGAATCGCCCTCATCAATCCTCCGGAGGCCGCGGTCCTCGGCTGCGGCCGGATCGCCCCGCGCCCCTGGGTGGTCGGCGCCCAGGTGGTGGTGCGCCCACTCATCGAGCTCTCCTTGAGCTTTGACCACCGGATCTCCGACGGCGGCGACGCCGCCGGCTTCCTCCGCTTCCTCGCCGACCTCGTCGAGGACCCCGCCCTCGCCCTCGCCGAGGTCTGAGCGGCGCCGCCTCTAGGGAAGGACGAGGGGCCGGCGCACCACCTCGTCGAGGACGAAGAGGGTCTGCGTGCCGCGCACGTCGGGGAGGCTCTGGAGACGCTCCAGGACCACGTCGCGCAGCGTCTCCACGTCACGCACCCGCACCTGGAGGATGGCGTCGTACTCGCCGCTGATGTAGGCGCAGTATTCGACCTCCGGCCAGGAGCCGATGCGTTCGCGGAGCTCGCGCCAGGCCAGCTGGCGGAGGGAGACGAGGATGAGGGCGGTGATGCTGAGGCCGACCCGGGCCGGGTCGATGCGAACGGAGAAGCCGGAGATCACCCCCTCCTCACGGAGCCGGTCGAGCCGCGCGTAGGCGTTGGCCCGGGATACGCCGGCCCGCTCGGCGAGGGTGGCGACGGGCATGCGCCCGTCCTCGGCGAGGAGGGCGAGGAGGCGAAGGTCGGTGCGGTCGATGCTGGGGAGAGGGGCGGGACGCCGCCCGGCTTCTTGAGACACCCTGCCGGGATTCTCCCGCACAGCGAGCAGTCTGTCCAAGAGGAAAGGCGTGTCTGGCTCGGTAAAGTCGCGGGGTGGTCACTGTCGAGGAGGCGTTGGCGGCGCGTCTCGCCACCGGCGAGGAGTCCGTGACGGCCACCGTGGTGCGCACCGGGGGGAACCCACCCTCGCGCCCCGGCGCCAAGTTGCTGCTCAGCCGCACGGCGCTGCTGGCGGGAACGCTGGGCTGCTCAGAGTTCGACGCTGCCGCCCTCGCTGAAGGGACCGCGGCCCTGGACGAGGGGAAGCCGCGGATGTCGCGCTACACCCATGAGCTGGGAACGGTCGAGGTCTATCTCGAGCCTTACGCCGAGCGCCCGACCCTCGTGGTGGGCGGCGCGACGCCGGTCGCCGAAGCCGTGCTGGGCGGCGCCGCGGACGTCGGCTTCCGGACCCTCCTGGTGGAGACACGGAGGGACCGGCTGGGTGACCGACGCTGGCCGGCGGACGGCGTGGTGAGCCGTCTCGAGGAACTGGACACGCACCTTCCCGCCGGCGCTTCGCTCTACGCCGTCCTCACCGACCACGATTCGCCCGACGTGGTCGCGCTGTGCGCCGCACTTCTCCGCCGCCGACCTCGTTTCCTGGGAATGATGGGGAGCCGCCGGCACACCTCCCCGCACCTCCAGGCGCTGCTGGAGTTGGGGTTCGCTGACGAGGATCTCGCCGCGATCCGGACGCCGGTGGGCCTGGACCTCGGCGCACGCCGGGCCCAGGAGATCGCCCTCTCCATCGTCGCCGGCCTGGTGGCCACGCGGCGGGGCGGCAGCGGCGGTTGGCTAGACGGTTGACGTGTCAACCAAGTGCGGTAGACTTCGCGCTAAAGACCGGCGCAGGAGGCCCCTCTCATGGAAGTCAAGGAGCTGGGACACATCGTCCTCTACGTGCGCGACGTCGAGCGGTCCGCCGCCTTCTACGGCAACGTGCTGGGCTGGCGCCGGCTCACCCTGCCGGCACAGCACGCCCTGGCCCGCGTTCCCGTCGCACTCTTCTCGAGCGGCCGCACCCACCATGAGCTCCTCCTCATCGAGGTCGGCGAGGAGGCCCAGCCGCTGCCGCGCGGCCGCCACATCGGCCTCTACCACTTCGGTCTCAGGGTCGGCGACAGCGACGACGACCTGCGCGCCGCGCTCACCAGGCTGGGGGAGGCGAACGTGCCCATCGTCGGCATGAGCGATCACACCGTCAGCCACAGCGTCTACATCGAGGACCCGGACGGCAACGAGATCGAGCTCTACGTCGACGTGCCCGGGGTAGAGTGGACCGCTGCCAACGTCATGGCCCCTATCAAAGCGCTGGCACTCTGAAGCGGAAGCCCGCCCCCGGCAGGTGACCGGCGGCGGCCCCGGACTCCTCGGTCGACGCCGCGGGCATGATGGCGCCGGTGTGCACCATCCTCATCGCCTGGCGGTGCCTCGACGGCGCTGACCTCGTGGTAGCGGCCAACCGCGACGAGCTCCTGTCGCGGCCGGCGACACCACCCGGACTGCTCCGCGCGTCTCCTCCCATCTACGGGGGCCGCGACCTGCTGGGGGGAGGCACCTGGCTGGCGCTGCGGCGGGACGGCCGGCTGGCCGCCGTTACCAACCGTCGCCCCGAAAGCGGGGATGAGGTACGCCGCGATCCAAGCCGCCGATCGCGCGGTGAGCTGCCTCTTCGCATGGCCGCCGCCGCCGACGCTGGGGAGGCGCTCGCCGGGGTGGCACCGGGTGACTACAACCCATTCAACCTCCTGATCGTCGACGGCGACAGAGCGCTGGTCGGGCAGGCTCCCGACGGCAAGACGCTGGAGATCGTTCAGCTCGAACCCGGGCCCCACGTCCTCTGTGTTCACGACGTCGACGACCACCGGCATGCCAAGGAGCGACGCCTGACCGAGCTTCTTGCGGAGATGCTGACGCGCGACGGCAACGCCACCCTTGCCGTGGAGGCGATGACGGCCATGCTGCGAGATCACCGAGCTGATGCGGATCCCCGTGACGCGACCTGCATCCACGGAGAGGAGTACGGGACTATCTCGGCGTCCATCGTGGAGCGGAGCCGCCATGGAGTGCGCTTCCGCCACGCGCCAGGGCGGCCATGCGTCACCGACTTCAGCGACGTCCGCCTCGGGTGATCACCATGGCACGAGGCTCATCCATCTGCAAGGTTCGGTCCGGAACATTGGCGTTCCTGGGGCGCTCCCGGATCGGGGCGACGGCTCGGTGGCGGGCCTGCTGGTGCCGACCGTCATCCTGGCCAGCCCCGCCAAGGTCGCCTACGCCCTGGTGGGCTTCTGGGTTCCATTCACTCAACATGCGTATCCCTCGGCGTTCGGCGGAATCGTCGCGGCCCTCCTCCTTCCGGCGGCGCCGTCCTTCTGCTCCTCCTCTCGGCGTGGCTCCGCCGGCGCCAGCCCCCTCTCCCCTCCGGGCTCTGGATATGGGCCGGTGCAGCCCTGCTCGTTCCGGCCGTGGCCCGCGAGCCCTACTTCCACTACCTCGTGCCGTCGATCGCCCCGCTGGCCCTGGCCCTCAGCAGCCTCGGGCTCCGAGCCTCCGCTCCGGTCCCCGCGGCGGCGGTCACTCGGCGGCGCCGGCTCGGCACCCTACCCAGGCTCGGCGCCTGGGGAGTGGTGGCGGCGACCGCCCTGGTCGCCTGCGGAGCCGCGCTGGCGGTCAAGGGAGGCGCCCTGGACGACGCGCCCGCGTACTACGCCGGCGCCTTCAGCACGCTCACCCGCCAGCAGTCGCTGCGCGGCTGGCAGGACAGCTTCGACTACCGGGTCCCCGAGGACCGCCAGGTGGCAGCCTGGATCACGGCGCACGGCCTGGACGGCGTCCCCGCCGTCGTGTGGTCGTCGGATGCCTGGCTCTACGATCTCGACGACCTGCAGCTCCTGGTGCCGACGCCACCCATCTACAACGACCCCACCCTGCTCGGCTCGGCCGCGTCGCTGGCCCAGCAGGTCGGGGAGTGGAAGCCGGAGATCGTCGTGAGCGAGGGAAGGAGCCAGGCCGAGTTCCCCCAGATCGGCGCCGTGCTCGCCGGCGATTACACGGAGGTGGATCGGGCGGGCAGCGAGAGCGTCTGGGTTCGCGACGACCTCGCGGCGGCGGTCGAGGCAACCCCGGGTTTCAGCTGAGCCGGGTAGCGCCTCGCTCCAGTGCGATTGCGCTGCCTGGTCCGCCCGGACCGCTCATGAGATCCGGGTACTTGAGCCCCGACCCGGTGTTGAGCACGACGACCGTCTCGGCGGGCCGCAGCCAGCCGGAGGCGCACAGGGACCGCACGGCGGCGACCGCGCAGAAGCTCGTGGTAGCGCCAGAGGGTAGGCGGCCGGACGGCGAACGCACTCGGGCCCGTCAACGCGTCGTGCAGTGCCGCCAGCTCGTACCGGCACAAGAGCGGCGCAGCGCAGGCGCCGCACACCCCATATGCAGCTCCTCGGCTGGGTATTCCCGGCGGCACTGGCTGCATTCCAAGTGTACTCTCCTGCTGCTCGCCAGATGGACTCGGGGAGTTCGCCCATGACGACCGATGTCGAAACCGCCCACGGCCGGGTGGCTGGGACGGCCTGCGGTGACCCGGTCTCCTGACAGTCCCGGCGCCAGGCCGCCACGGCCAGTCCGAAGCGGCTGACCGCGTGCCGAACCGGGGCGACGCGGCAACGCCTCGAGCGGCGGGGGACCCGGGGAACTCCCCGGCCGCCGGCACTGCACCCGGCACGGGCGACGACCACCACCTGGCCGCGCGCCGCCTTGGCCTGCTCTGGCTCTGCGGCTTCGACCTTCGCATCACCGTCCTCGCCATTCCTCCACTCCTCCCCGAGATCCGCCAGGTGTTCAGGCTCAGTGAGACCGAGATGGCCGCCCTCACGACGCTCCCGGTCCTTCTGCTGGCGGTGGCCGCTCCCCTCGGTTCGGCCGCGACGTCGCGGCTCGGACCCCGGCGCACCACCCTCGCCGCCCTGGCGCTGGTTGCAGCCGCCTCTGCGCTCCGCGCCGCGGGCGGCGGCGCCGCGACGCTCTTTCTCCTCACCGCGGTGATGGGGGCCGCCATCGCCATCACCCAGCCGGCACTCCCCGCCCTCGTCCGCACCTGGCTTCCACAACGCGCCAGCCTCGCCACCGCGCTGTATGTCAACGGTCTCCTGGTCGGTGAATCGGTGGGCGCCTCGCTGACCCTCGGTCTCGCCGGGCTCACCGGCGGGTGGCGGCCGGCACTCGCGGCGTGGGCGATCCCCGTCGCGCTGACCTCGGGCCTGCTGATACGACGCCGGCGGACGGCGCCGGAGACCCTCGATATCGCCCCCTGGCTCCCCGACTGGCGCAGCCGCCGGACCTGGGAGCTGGGGCTGCTGCAGGGCGCTGCCTCGGTTGCCTACTTCACCAGCAACACCTTCCTACCGACGTACCTCCACGCGCGCGGTAGCCCCCAGCTGGTGGTGGCCGCGCTGATCGCGCTCAACGTTGCCCAGCTGCCGGCCTCCCTGGCCGCCGCCCTGCTGCCCACTCGCCATGCGACGGGTGCCACTGCGGTGGCTGGGCTCGCCGTGGCCATCGCCGCCGCCACCGGCCTCATGCTGCTGGGCTCAACGGTGGGCGTGATTCTCGGAGCCGCCCTCATCGGCTTCGCCACCGCCTGGACGTTCATCATCACCGTGACCCTCCCCGCGCTCCTCGCCAGCCCCGGTGAGGCGGCGCGCGTCTCCGCGGGAATGTTCAGCATCGGTTACACCATGGCCTTCCTCCTTCCCGTGCTGGGAGGTGCGGCCTCCGATGTCTCCGGCACTCCCGCCGCCGGGTTTCTGCCCGCGCTCCTCAGCAGCTGCATCATGCTCGCCCTGGTCCCCATGCTTCGCGGTCGCATCCACAGCTAGAGTCAGTGGCGGGCTTCGTTCCCAGGTTCGCTGGCCGCCGCCCTCACCAGCTTCCGGCCCGGCGCATGTCTCGGGGCCGGCCGTCAGGGTCGATCACGAGGCGCACCAGAGGGCTCCCGGCGGCACGCTCCACGGCGCCCACCACCGGATGGGGATGGCGGCGCAGGTGTCCCCGGGGACGAGGGCCCCGCCGCCCGGAGCCGTGCCATCGATCCAGTGCGGCGGCGCCATCGTTCATGGCACTGACGGCGGAAGCGAAGTCTTCCAGGTCGTGGAGGCCGGCGGCGGCGTCACGACCCAGGTGCTCAGCCCACAACTGCAGGCGAAGCCGTCGCGCCAGGCTCTCAGAATCCGGAGGGGTGACGATGGCCGCGGTGAGCTCGGAGTCATGAGTCCAAGAGCGGCGGTTGAGGTTCGCCGAGCCCACGGCCACCCACGAGTCGTCGATCACGCAGACCTTGGCGTGCACATAGATCGGAGTACCCGCCTCGTTTTCGAGGTCAAAGAGTTGCACCCGCCCGGGCGCCGCGGCGCAGAGCGCCTCCACGGCAGCGAGGTGCGCGGCATTCTTGGCCGGCTCCTGGACACCTCCCTCGGAGTCCGGATGGCGGGGCAGGACCGCCACCAGGCGCAGACCGGAGGCTCGCCGCAGCGCGTCGGCGAAAAAACCGGCCACGGCTCTGCTCCAGAGGAATTGGTCCTCGATGTAGATGAGATGCCGCGCCCGGCTCAGCGCCTTGGCATAGGCGCGCGCCACCGTGCGTTCGCCATGGGGCGCGAACGGGTACGGGGGAGACTTGGCCGGGTAGGTGCGCAGCAGCTGGACAATGTGCGGACCGGCGCGAGGAGGTGGACCGAGTGGCGGCGGGAGCGGCACGCGGGCCATGCGCAGCCCCCGGAGCCGGTCCTGCACCCAGAGCCAGGGCCGGGCATGCTCCAGCGCCGTGGGGTCGCTCCAGCGCTCGCGGAAGCAGGCTTCGACATCAGCCACCGCAGGCCCTCGGACCTCGAGCATGGCGTCGTGCCAGGGAGGGGTGGGGCCGTACCAGGCGGGAAGGCTCTGCGCCTGGGGATCCCCCTCGTGGCGCGCGTCGTCGCGGCGGCCGTGACCAAGGTCGATCCCGCCAACGAAGGCCACGTCTCGTCTCGGTTCTGTGGGATGGCGCAGGACCACGAACTTCTGATGGTGCGAGCCGCCGCGCCGGATGCGCTGATCGAGCACGACGGGAGCATTCATCGCCTGCAGCGCATGGGAGAGGTTGCGATTCTCCGCCTGGGAGAAGCGGAGGTGATCGAGGTGCGAGCGCCACACCAGGCCGAAGAGGGAAGCGCCGGCGCTGCAGGCACGCCCCAGCTCCACCATCACCGCGGTACCGGGACCATCCAGCCGCTCATCCGGATCGCCGCGCCAGTCGGCGAAGTAGACATGGTCGCCCGCCTCCATGCGGCGCAGCTCGGCAACCAGGCGCCGAAAGTAGCTGGCCCCGTCGACCAGAGGACGCACCTCATTCCCCTCCGACCACGCGGCATCGTCGGCCACGTCGCGGTACAGACTCTCCGCCGGGTTGCCGCGCTCAGAACGTCGCAGCAACCAGCTGGCGGCGTCGTACGGCGCCGCTCCGGCTCCTGCGTCGACGTCGACCATCCTGCTCCCGGGAATCACAGCTGACACGGCGTATACGTGATAGCATCGTTATCATATGTGGACCATCCGCACGATGTCGAGGCGACCGCCCTCTCCATACCGCGGCGCGGCGGACGGCGCACCCCGGCCTTCGCATCCGAGACCTGCTCGGGCCACCCGCGGGCGGCCGGCGGTCACGTGGCGATACCGTCCCTCCCCGGCTGGGCGGCAATCGTCCCTGTCCCGTGCTCATCCAGCGATGCCGCCACCGGGTGCTCCCCGTGCCCATTTGGCGGCGTTGACGCCGCAGCTCGGCGCGCCAGGATCTCGCCAACCTCGGGGCGGGTGAACTCCGCGGGAAGGGCTTGGCCCAGAGTCAGCAGCTCACGGACCCGGGTGCCGCTCAGGGCGGCGTGGTGGGTTGCGGGGTGCGGACAGGTGCGCGTCGAGGCCATACCCCCGCACGTTCGACACCAGAAGCTGTGCTCGAAACGAAGGATCTCGATGCCCAGCTCCTCCGGGCCGTACTGCTCGAAGATGCGGTGGGCGGCGTAGGTGTCGTAGTAGGCGCCGACCCCGGCGTGGTCCCGCCCGACGATGAAGTGGGTGCAGCCGTAGTTGCGACGGATGACGGCGTGGAAGACGGCCTCGCGAGGTCCCGCGTAGCGCATCCACGCCGGGTTGGTGGCCAGCAGCACCCGCTCCTCGGGGAAATAGCCGGCGAGCAGCGCCTCGTAGCAGGCCATCCGTGTCTCGGCCGGGATATCGTCGCTCTTCGTCTCTCCCACGAGCGGATGCAGAAGGAGGCCGTCGATGTTCTCCAGCGCGACCTTCTGAAGGTATTCGTGCGCCCGGTGCACCGGGTTTCGGGTCTGGAATCCGACCATGGTCCGCCAACCACGCTCTGCCTTTGCCCGCCGCACCTCGGCGGGCGTCAGGTCATGAGCCGCGAAGCCGGTGTCGGGACGCGCCAGGGCCGTCACCGTGCCAGCCACCGCCCAGGTGCCGGAGTCGCGCAGGAGCCGCACTCCGGGATGGGCGGTCTCCTCCGTGGCGTAGACGGCGCGAGCCTCGCGCTCGGGGTCCGTCCCGTAGACCTCCTCGACGTCCAGCACGGCGATGGCCTGGCCATCGCGGCGGAGCGCGATCCGGGAAGCGCCACGGAACCGCCGCGCCGCCTCCCCATCGACGCGAAGCACAACAGGGATGGGGAACGGATGCCCTCCGGCGAGCCGGCCCTCGGTGAGCACGGTGTCGTAGTCGGCACTGCCCATGAACCCGGAGAGCGGGGACAGCGCCCCGGTGCCGAGCATCAGCGCGTCGGCGGTCTCATGCGGCCCGACGTCGACGCCAGGGAGCTCGCGGGACTCCTCGCGGAGCGCCGCAGCCTCCTCGCCCAGAAGCAGGTGCTGCCGCGGACCGCGCCAGATGTGTCCGAGGCGCTCGAGGGCGGCGAGGACCCGTGCCACGGAATCATCCACCGTCTCCCGGCTGGTGTCGACGATGACCTCAGGATGCAGCGGTTCCTCGTAGGGATCGCTGACCCCGGTGAAGTTGCTGATCTCGCCGGCGAGGGCACGGGCGTAGAGGCCCTTGGTATCGCGCCGGATCAGCTCCTCCAAGGAGCAGCGCACGTAGATCTCGACGAAATGTGGAGTTGCCACTCGGAGCTCATCACGAACCTCTCGATAGGGAGAGATGGCGGCGGTGATGGCGACGCCGCCATGCCGCGCGACCAGCCGAGCCACGTAGCCGATGCGTCGGATGTTGGTGTCGCGATCCTCCTTGGAGAACCCCAGACCCTTGGAGAGATGGGTGCGGACCTCGTCCCCGTCGAGGACCGACACCGTGCGGCCAAGGGCCGCAAGCTCCTGCTCGAGCCGGTTGGCGATGGTCGACTTACCGGCGCCGGAGAGCCCCGTCAACCAGATCACGAAGCCTCTGCTCATGTTCGTGCTCCGGGCTCAGACCATGTCGCGGGGGTCGTGACGGGTGCCTTCGCGGATGAAGGCAAAGATGGACGATGCAGACCGCACTCCTTCATCGAGGCGCCCTCCCACCACCACCGACCGGCACGCTCGTCCTCACCCGAGCGGGCCGCCCGGGTGCATGGCGCGCAGCCGATCGAGGTGTAGCCGAGACCGTAGAGGGCATGCGTGGGGAGAGACCTCTGGCGCACGTATGCCCACACGTCGTCACGGCTCCACGCCGCCAGTGGCGCGACCTTGGCGATCCCGCCATGGGCATCATCCCCGGCCACGATGGGGATCCCGTCCCGGGTCGCCGTCTGGGTGCGCCGCAACCCGGTCACCCAGGCATCATAGCCACGCAGCGCCCTGGCGAGCGGGCGCGACTTGCGCACCGCACAGCAGAGATGGCGCAGCTCGGGAGAGAGATAGAAGAGGTTGACGCCGTGATCGGCGACCATCGCCTCGGTCTCGCGGGGCTCCGGCGCGACGACCCGCAAGGTGATCGGGAATCTCCTTCGAACCACTTCGATGATGTCGTACGTCCCCTGCGGTAGGCGTCCGGTGTCCAGGGTGATCACCTCAACGCCCGGGCGGAGCCGGCTTGCCATGTCGATCAGGACGATGGACTCCGCCTGAAGGCTGGCGACCAGGGCGACCCGCTCGTAGCGCCGCAGGGTCCACGCGACAATCGCCTCCGCATCGGCGCCCTCGAGCTGAGCCGCGACCGCGACCAGCTCGTCCGCCTCACCACCCGCCATCCTGGCGGACGGCTCTGCCGGCATGCCCGGCCCTCGCAACGTTGCCGATCCGTCCCTCGGCGAAGGAGCCGACGAAGGTGCCGGCGGGCCCGCTTCGCGGACTGCGGCAGGCGGGCGCACGGGGGTGAGCCGCTCGACGGCCATGCCTCTTGCTTTCTCCTCGGGTGCGGCGCGCCACCGCCCCTGGCTGATCGTGGTGGGGGTTGGGGTCGGATCGACACGCGGGACCCGGCGGGAGACCGTGGTGGCGCCGATCACCGCGACTATCGCACGCCAGCCTTCGATAAATCAAGAAGATTGGTGCTAATATTCCATTCTCCTTTAGCGAATGATCCACGATTCTCTTCTGGCAGCGCCGACCACCGCGGAGCCGCGCCCCCGGCCCGCCCCGCGTCTCCGCCCGCGGCCGCGTCCCCGGGTCACCTTCGACCAGCTCCACACCTTCCTCGCCGTCGCCGAGCGGGAGCACGTCGGTCGGGCGGCAGCCGCCCTCGGCCTCTCCCAGAGCTCCGTCAGCACGGTCGTCAGGCGCCTCGAAAGAACCCTGGAGCTGCCCCTCCTCCAGAGGGTCGGCCGCAACGTCCGACTCACGGACGCGGGGCGAGCGCTGCGACCCATCGCGCTGCGCATCCTCGACGAGGCCACCTTGGTCGATGAGCTGCAGACCAGCTTCGCCCGGGTGGAGAGGGGTGAGATCACCATCACCACCGGTCACGTCGTGGGCACGCACCGAGTGCCGGCATGGCTCGCCGGATTCGTCGCCGCCCACCCCTCGATCCACCTCCACCTCAAGGTGACGTCGTTTCGCGCGGCGATCGCCATGCTCGCCGACGGTGAGGCGGATGTCATCTTCACCGGTTCGGCCTTCGCAACCCCGGGGATCGACCTCATCACCATGGAACGCCACGAGATGGTGCTCGTCGCGGCTCCCAGCCACCCTCTCGCCCGATCCCGGACGCCGATCCGTGAGCTCAGCCGCTATCGCCACCTCGAGCACGAGGGCGGCACCGCGACCAACGTGCTGGCCGCCCAATTCCTCGGCGAGCACGCCCGCGGCGCGGACGCGGTCGAGCTCGAGGAGGGCGCTCTCGTCCCGGCGCTGCTCGCCGGCCTGGGATTCGCCGTCATGCCCCGGGGTGTGGTGGAGGCCGACGTCGCGGCGGGGCGGCTCAGCATGCTTCCCTGCTCTCGCCCCAGAGTGCTGCAGTCCTTCACCGCGGCGCGGCGGCACGGCCCCCAGACGCCCGCCGTCGAGCTCTTCTGGGGCCATCTGCGGGCGATCGCCCAGCCCCATTGAGCCGCGTCATGGCTCCGGGGGCTGCCGCCGGGGATCAGCGCCTCATCGCGGGCGCTGGCGGGTGAGCTAGGCCGGACTTGTCCAAGGCGGGCCGCGGGCGTCGCGTTTCCGGCGCGCCGGGGGGGCGGCGTCTCCGGCACCGCCTCGTCGCGCATGCCTTCGACACGTCAGCCCGCAGACGCAAGGTTGCCGATCCGCGCCGAGACCCTCTCCATCGGTGCTGGTGGCGGGTTGGTCAGACGCCCAGTGCAGCGCCGATCAGCCGGCCCAACCCGAAGGTGACGCCCGCCGCGAGGACGCCGAAGACCGCTGGCGGCGGCTACGGGCGGCCCGGAAGCGGGCGGTAGGGGCGCCGTCCCGAGTGGGGCGTGCCGAAGGGCGCCCATCGTGCCACTATCATGTCATTGATGGCTACGATGATGACACTCAGCGTGGGCACGGCGGTTCGCGAGGCACGCGCGGAGGCGGGCTTGAGCGTTGCGGCGCTGGCCGAGCGCTCGGGCGTCTCACGGGCGATGATCGCCAAGATCGAGGGGGAGCAGGCCCAGCCCACCGCGGCACTGCTCGGGAGGCTCTCGGGTGCGCTGGGGACCAGCCTCTCGTCGCTGGTGGCCCGCGCCGAGCACCGGGGCTCCTCGCTGTCTCGGAAGGGCGACCAGCCGGTGTGGATCGACCCGGCAACCGGCTACCGCCGTCACGTGCTGTCGCCCCACCCCGCGGGCCGGCTGGAGCTCGTGGAGATCGAGCTCCCCCCTCAGACCGTGGTCGGCTACCCGCCCGAAGCGTCGCTCGAGCCGCATCAGCAGGTGTGGGTTCTGGAGGGTGAGCTCCGCCTCGTGGAGAACGGCGTCGAGCAGCGCCTTGCCGTGGGCGACTGCCTGGCGCTGGCCCCGGGCACAACCCGGGAGTACCGCACGGTGCCTGGCTGCCGCTACCTGCTGGCGTACGCCCGATGATTCGAGAGGCGCGGCCCGGCGACGCTGCCGCCTGTGCGGCCATCTACGCCCCCTACGTCACGGACTCCATGATCTCGTTCGAGACCAGCCCGCCCTCGGACAGCGAGTTCAGGCGGCGCATGCGGCGTGCGCACCTGTGGTTGGTCGAGGACCGCGAGGGAGAGTTCCGCGGATACGCCTACGGTGCGCCGCATCGCGACCGCGACGCCTACCGCTGGGCGGCGGACGTGGCCATCTACCTGGCCGCCGAGCACCAGGGCCGCGGCCTGGGCAGGCGCCTCTACACCGCGCTCTTCGACGGTCTCCGCGACCGGGGGTTCTGTGTGCTCTGTGCCGGCATCGCCCTTCCCAACCCCGCCAGCGAGGCACTCCATCGCACCATGGGATTCGAGGCGGTGGGGACCTACCGGCGTATCGGCTTCAAATTTGACCGCTGGATCGACACCCGCTGGTTCGAGCTCGAGCTGCGTCCTCGATCGGAGCCGCCACCTGCCGCGGGATTGCCGATTCTGTCCCACAACACCCGAAGGGCGTGAGGGTCGACGACCGGGCTGATGCCTCCGCGGCGCATCCCTTCGTCCGACACCCACCGACACCGCCGATGCTACCCCCGGGGCCGCGTGGATCAACCAGCCCGGACACGCGCCGGATATTCTTACGTCATGCGTCCCCTTCGCTATTCCATCAACGTCACATTGGACGGGTGCTGCGATCATCGTCCAATGTTGGCGGACGAAGACTTGCATCTTCACGCAGTCGAGAACCTCGAGCGGGCCGATGCCCTGCTCTTCGGCCGGGTGACCTACGAAATGATGGAGGCAGCGTGGCGGCCGCCGACGCCGACCGGGGAGAGGCCCGACTGGATGGAACCCTTCGCCCGGACGATCGACGCGGCAAAGAAGTACGTCGTGTCGAGCACCCTCGACCGGGTCGATTGGAACGCGCAGCTCGTGCGCGGGGATCTGGAGAAGGCCGTTCAGCAGCTCAAGCGGGAGTCGGGTAAGGGACTGTTGGTGGGAGGCGTGCAGCTGCCTCTTGCGTTGGCGGAGCTGGGATTGATCGATGAGTACGAGTTCGTGGTGCAGCCCAGGCTGGAGGGCCATGGGCCGACGTTGTTCGCGGGGCTAGCCAAGCATATCGACTTGAGGCTCGTGAGCCGTCTGGAGTTCGGGTCGGGGGCGGTGGCGATGCGATATGAGCCGAGATGGTAGCCCTCGGGCGTAATCACGACACAATGATCCCCTCGAGAACCTGTCTCGCCCGGGTTGACACGCGCCGACGGCCACCGCGTCTCGCACCGGCAAAGCGAACTGCGTCACGGCCCTGAGGCCGGACGAGCAGAGCGCGGATCAGGCGGCCGCCGCCACCTCGGCGACGAGTTGACCAAGGGTGAGCGGCCCCAGGGCAAGCGCTCGGGTGTGGAACCGCTTGAGGTCAAAGCTGGCTCCCTGCCGCCGGCGGGCCTCGGCGCGCGCCTCCAGCCAGAACCGCTCGCCGACCTTGTAGCAGATCGCCTGTCCCGGCCACCCCAGGTAGCGATCCAGCTCACTGCGCAGGAAGTCGGGTCGATGGCGACCGCGGGTCAGCAGGAAATCCAGGCCCAACTCGGATGTCCAGCGCTCACCCGGGTGGAAGGACTCCCCCGCGGGGATGGTGAGCTCGAGGTGGATGCCGATGTCCACCACCACACGGAGGGCGCGCAGCAGCTGAGACTGCAGGAAGCCGAGCCGGTGCTCCGGGTTGGCGAAGTAGCCCAGCTCATCCATGAGGCGCTCGGCATACAGAGCCCAGCCCTCGCCGTGCCCGGTGTTGAAGACGTGGCGCTGGAAGCGGCTCAACCGGTCCTTCAGATACCGGATCTGCCCCACCTGCAGGTGGTGACCGGGCACCGCCTCGTGATAGCAGGTCGAAACCTCACCCCAGAGCGGGAACACGCTCCTGCCGAGGGTCGGGTACCAGGTGCGACCCGGCCGGCTGAAGTCCTCCGAGGGGCCGGTGTAGTACTGCGCCGCCGCGCCCCCGGGTGGGGCGATCATCGCTTCCACCCGGTGCAGGGGCGCCGGGATGTCGAAGTGGACTCCGTCCAGCTCGGAGACGGTGCGGTCGATCAGCTCCTGGAGGAAGGCGCGCAGCGCCTCCTCCCCATGGACGGCCCGCGCGGGGTCGCTCTCCAGGAGCTCGATGGCCTCCTGCACCCCGCCACCGGGGACGATCAGCCCAGCGGTCTGCGCCCGCTCCGCTTCGAGCCGGTGCAGCTCCTCCCACCCCCAGGCGTACGTCTCGAGGGGGTCGATGCTGGCTCCGAGGTACTGGCGCGCCGCCAGCGCGTAGCGATCCAGGCCAACCGCATCGCGCTCCGAACCGACCGGCGCCAGAACGTCGCGCAGCCATTGGCTCATCTCCGCGTAGGCCGAACCAGCGGCTTGCGATGCGCTCGCCAGGCGGCGTCGCAGTGTCTCGTCGGCTCCCGTGTACTGGGCGACGAGAGAGGCGAAGAACGGGCTGGTGCCGGACAGCCCGGCCCAGGCGGCCCCCTGCTCGGCGCAGGCCAGCACCTGCCGGCGCGCCGGAGGGAGGCCGCGAGCGACCGCTGCCTCCAGGGAGGCGCGCAGTCCCCCAAGGCTGGCGGGCAGCTTCTCCATGCGCCTCGCGATGGTCCCCCAGTCGTCCTCCGTCTCCCGAGGCATGACATCGAACACCTGGCGGACCAGCTGAAAGGGGCTGGAGATGATGCGCAGAGTGCGCAGGCTCTCGCCGGCGTCGTCGATGGCCTGTCGCGAGCGCAGCCAGTCGCCGAGGAAGCCCGCCGCCACCCGGTCGTCGCCCTCCGTCGCCGGCAGCGCCTCGAGCGCGGCCAGCGTCGCCCGGTCGAGCTCCGTACGAGCACCGATCCCCTGAGGCGAGTAGTCGGTGAGCTCGTCGTCATGCCCGAGCAGTCCGCGGCTGGTCGCGGTCACCGGATCGAGCGCGGCCAGGTGCTCGATGTATGTGTCGCAGAGTTGGCGCACGGCGCTGGCCACGACCGCCAGCCTACGCCGACGCTCCCTGATCCAGGGTTGCAGGGCTCCCGTCGACCCCGCGGGCTCTTTCCTCCACCCAGGGGGAGAACGCGCGCCTCTCGCCCGGAGGGCGGGTCTGCACGTTGGACGCGTTCTATATAGTGGACGAGATCCAATGGGAGGCGCGTAGAATCGGGCGCCGTGGATGCCTCGCCCACCATGGCGACCCTCCTCCGGGGCGCCAGCCTGCGCCCCACGGCCATCCGGCTGGCCGTGCTCCACGCCCTCCAAGCCATGCCGCACGCCGACGTGCCCGAGATCGCCGCGGCCGTCGAGCTGGCGCTGGGAGCCGCCTCCCGTCAGGCCGTGTACAACGCCCTCGACCATCTCCTCGTGGCTCAGCTGGTCCGGCGCATCGAACCCGCCGGGTCGCCGACACGGTACGAGCTGCGGGTGGGCGACAACCACCACCACGTCGTGTGCCGCCGCTGCGGGCGCACCGCCGACGTCGACTGCGCCGCGGGTGAGGCGCCCTGCCTCGACCCTTCCAACACCCACGGCTTTGTCCTCGATGAGGCAGAAGTGACCTTCTGGGGTCTCTGCCCGCAATGCCAGTCCACACAGGAGGATGAGAATGGCTGACACTCAGACTGATGTGAGTCGCCAAGCGACGAACGGCTCAGCAACGGAGAGCGAGAGCCCGGGAATCGCGGCGCCTGCGCCCAAGGCGCATCGGCCGAGAACGAACCGGGACTGGTGGCCGAACCAGCCCGACCTGAGCGTTCTGCGCTCACCCTCGCCGCTCGCCAACCCCATGGACTTGGACTTCGACTACGCCAAGGAGTTCAAGACCCTCGACCTCGAGGCGCTGAGGCGGGACATCATCCAGGTGATGACGACATCCCAGGATTGGTGGCCGGCCGACTACGGCCATTACGGGCCGCTCTTCATCAGGATGACGTGGCATGCGGCGGGGACGTACCGCATCCACGATGGGCGGGGCGGTGGCGGCCAGGGCGCACAGCGCTTCGCCCCCCTCAACAGCTGGCCCGACAATGCCAGCCTCGACAAGGCGCGCCGGCTGCTCTGGCCGATCAAGCAGAGGTACGGCCGGAAGCTCTCCTGGGCAGACCTCATCATCTACGCCGGGAATGTCGCCATGGAGCACATGGGCTTCAGGACGTTCGGATTCGGATTCGGTCGGCCTGACATCTGGGAGCCCGACGAGATCTACTGGGGCTCCGAGGACACCTGGCTCGGAGACGAGCGCTACAGCGGTGACCGGGACCTTGCCCAGCCCTTCGCCAACGTGCAGATGGGCCTGATCTATGTGAATCCAGAGGGTCCGAAAGGCAACCCGGATCCGCTCGCCGCGGCCAAGGACATTCGGGACACCTTTGGCCGGATGGCGATGAACGACGAGGAGACTGTCGCCCTCATCGCCGGTGGACACACCTTTGGCAAGAACTCACGGGGCGGTCGACCCCCAGCAGATCGGCCCGGAACCCGAGGCTGCCCCCCTCGAACAGCAGGGCCTCGGCTGGAAGAACGCCTCCGGCAGCGGGGCGGGAGCGGACGCTTTCACCAGCGGGCTGGAGGGCCCCTGGACCAACAACCCGGTGAAGTGGGACAACGGGTTCTTCGAGAATCTCTTCCAGTACGACTGGGAGCTGACGAAGAGCCCCGCCGGCGCCAACCAGTGGGTCCCCAAGAACCCCGAGGCGCAGGGGGCGGTGCCCGACGCTCACGACCCGTCCAAGCGAGTCGCCCCGGTGATGCTGACGACGGACCTTGCGCTGAAGCTCGATCCCATCTATGGGCCGATCTCCAGGCGCTTCTATGAGAAACCGGACCAGCTCGCGGAGGCATTCGCCAAGGCCTGGTTCAAGCTGCTGCACCGCGACATGGGACCCATCTCACGGTATCTCGGGCCACTCGTCCCCGAGCCACAGCTGTGGCAGGACCCGGTCCCCGCGGTCGATCACGAGCTCGTCGGGCAGGCGGAGATCGCCGATCTCAAGGCGAGGATTCTCGCTTCGGGGCCTTCCATCCAGCAGCTGATCTCCACCGCGTGGGCGTCGGCGGCCACCTTCCGCGGCACCGATAAGCGCGGTGGGGCGAACGGTGCGCGGATCCGTCTCACCCCGCAGAACGGCTGGGAGATCAACAACCCACCCGAGCTGACCAAGGTCCTCCAGACCCTGGAGAAGGTCCAGCGGGACTTCAACAGCGCGCAGTCTGGCGGCAAGAGGGTCTCGCTCGCCGACGTCATCGTCCTCGGCGGGTGCGCCGCGGTCGAGCAGGCGGCGAAGAACAGCGGGCATGCGGTGACCGTTCCCTTCGCCCCGGGGCGGATGGACGCGTCCCAGGAGCAGACCGACATCGATTCGTTCGCGGTGCTCGAGCCCACCTTCGACGGATTCCGCAACTATCTCAAGCCGGGCGCCGCCCGATCCGCGGAGCAGCTGCTGGTCGAGCGCGCCAAGTTCCTGAACCTCACCGCTCCTCAGATGACCGTGCTCCTCGGCGGGATGCGTGCCCTCAACGTGAACTTCCGGCAGTCGGCGCACGGGGTCTTCACCGGCCGGCCGGGGACGCTGACCAACGACTTCTTCGTCAATCTGCTCGACATGGGCACGGAATGGACGGCCTCCCAGTCGTCGGAGGGCGTCTTCGAGGGTCGCGACCGCAGGACGGGCCAGCTCAAGTGGACTGCCACCGCGGTCGACCTCATCTTCGGGTCCAACTCCGAGCTGCGCGCCCTCGCCGAGGTCTACGCGTGCGATGACTCGAAAGAGAAGTTCGTGCGTGATTTCGTGGCGGCGTGGGACAAGGTGATGAATCTCGATCGCTTCGAGCTGGCCCGCGCCTGATCGCCGCTCACCGGGATGGTGGCCGGTTCCGGTTCCTCGTGAACCGGTCACCACCGGGGCGGATCAGGGGGGTCAACCGGGGACTCGGTGAGCCGGCCGACCTCCTGAGCCTGACATCGCCGCACCGCGTTTCTTCAATGCGCTGAATCGGTAACCAAAACACACCGAGACACCAGGGTCTGCTACCGTGGGGCCCGTCGATCCCTTCGACGGCATCTTGGCGAACCCTCTCCCCCGCGATCGCCGGGGTCATCAAGAACCGCTTCCCACCCCGAGAGGGACCCAGCGCGGTCCGACCGCCGATCACGGTTGGGATGGTCCGCGCCCGGAGACACCATGACAACCTTTGCCGAGCTCGGGGTGCGCGACCGCACCCTCAAGTCCCTCGACCACCTGGGCATCAGCGAGCCGAACCCAGTCCAGCTCCACGCGCTTCCCCATCTCCTCGCCGGCCACGACACCGTCCTCGAGGCGCCCACCGGGTCCGGGAAGACCCTTGCTTTCGCCATCCCCATTGTCGACCGCCTCCGGGGTCAGCACGGGGGCGGACCCCGCGCCCTCGTCGTCGGCCCCACCCGTGAGCTCTCCCTTCAGGTCGCTTCGGTCGTCGCCGGCCTCGACCGGGCACTGCGCGTCGCCGTCCTCTACGGCGGCGTCGGCTACGGTGCCCAATTTCAAGCCCTCACGGGCGGCCCCGACGTGGTGGTGGGCTGCCCCGGGCGCATCCTCGACCTGGTGCGCCAGCGGCGGGTGTCCTTCGACCGCGTCGAGTACCTGGTGCTGGACGAGGCGGACGAGATGCTTGACGCCGGTTTCGCCCGCGACGTCGAATCGATCATCGGCCTCTGCGTGACAGGCGCGAGGCCCCAGACCGTCCTCGCCTCGGCGACGATGCCGACGTGGGTGGAGCGCATGATCGACCGCCACCTCCAGGAGCCCCGGCGGGTGCGCGTCACCGCCAACGTTGAACCCGACCTCGAGCACGGCATCGTGAGCGTCGCGGAAGAGGTTCGCCTTGACACCCTGGTGATGCTGCTCCGGCTCCAGCGGAGCGGCTCAGGGACAATCGTGTTCACCCGGACCAAGCACGGGGCCAAGAAGTTGACCCACAAGCTGAGGATGCTGGAGCTGCGTGCGGTCGAGCTCCAGGGCAACCTCTCCCAGAACGCCAGGGAGCGCTCCATCGGAAGCTTCCGCGACGGCGACGCCGACATCCTGGTGGCCACCAATGTCGCCGCGCGGGGGCTCGACGTCCCCCACGTCGGGCTGGTGGTCAACTACGAGCTGCCCGAGACAGCGCAGTGGCTCGTCCATCGGATCGGGCGGACGGCGCGCAACGGCGCTGCCGGTCGGGCGATCACGCTTCTCTCCAACACCGACACCGCCCAATGGCAGAAGCTGCGGCGAGGCGGAGCCCCCCTTCTGCCCCGCCTCGATTCCCAGGCGCTGCTAGACCGCGGCGAGTGGCAATACCTGAGTGGCTCTGCGGCACTCGAAACGGCCCCCCGCGCCCCCCTCAAGCCGTCGCTCAACGCCGCTCACCGGCGGCCCGGATCCGCGGTCAGGCGGCGGCGACGCAGCCCTCGCCGCACGGCCGCCTGACCCGGCCCCGATGACTGGACGGGCCCGAGCTCCCCGAGCTCCGGGTCAAGCCCAGCCGTAGAATCGCGGGCCGTGTCCGACGCGGGGCTGCTCGCCTTGGTCGCCCGCCGCCTGGAGGCGCATCCACCCCCGGGACGGGCCATGGACCTGGTGGTGGCCGCCTTCCAGGGGCGGGAGGCGGTCGACGCCACCCTGCGCGGGGACAACCTTCCCGCTCCCGCACCCAGCGACGCCGCCCATGTCCCCGGCTCGGCCGCCGCGTACCTGGCCTCCGTCGAGGTGGAGGGGTTCCGGGGAATCGGAGCCAAGGCATCGCTGCGGGTCCACCCGGGTCCCGGCCTCACCCTCGTCCTGGGGCGCAACGGCTCCGGCAAGTCCTCCTTCTCCGAGGCCCTCGAGATGCTCCTCCGGGGCACCAACCGGCGCTGGGAGGATCGGAGGACCAAGGTGTGGAAGGAGGGCTGGCAGAACCTCCACCACCGCCACACCTCGATCGAGGCCCAGTTCGTCGTGGACGGACGCCGCGAACCCCTGGTGCTGAGCCGCCGCTGGGCCGACGGCGCCGGACTCGATGATTCGACGCTGCTCGTCGCCGGCAAGCCGCGCCCGCTGGAGACCATCGGGTGGACACAGCCCCTCGCCGCCAATCCCCCGCTGCTCTCCCACCACGAGCTGGAGAGCGCCCTCGACGAGGGGCCATCGCATCTGTACGACGCCCTGGCGAGGATCCTCGGTCTGGGCGATCTGACCGCCGCCCAGGAGAGCCTCCGTCAGACGCGTCTCGAGGTCCAACGAGCCGGCAACGCTGCGCGGGAGGCGACCACACCGCTCAGAACGCTCCTCGAGAGAACCGAGGACGAGCGTGCCGGACCCGTGCTCCGCGCCCTCCAGCCCAGGGTGTGGGACCTCGATGTCATTGCCGAGGCCGTCACCGGCGTCGCCGCCGCCGATGAGCGGAGCACGCTGCGCCGGATCGGGGATCTCGCCAACCTGCCGGTTCTCTCCCGCGAGTCACTCGAGGCGGAGATCACGACCCTGCGCGACGCCGACAGCACGCTGCGCCGGCTGCAGGCGAGCGACACGGCGCGGGCGGACGAGACGGCCGCGCTGCTGCAGCAGGCGCTCGAGGTGCACGCTCACTCCACCGACCAGGCCTGCCCGGTGTGCGGGACCGAGGGAGTGCTCACCTACGACTGGCGGCTCCGCGCTGGACGGCGGCTCGAGGAGCTGCGCACCCAGGCCGGGGAGCTGCGCGAGGCGCGCGGCGCCCTGGAGGGCGCGATCACCCGGGCAGCCCAGCTGGTGACCGCCATGCCCCTCGCCCTGCGCGACGCGGCCGACACCGGCGTCCCCACCTCGACGGCGCTTCAGGCCTGGCAGCGATGGACGGAGGTTCCCGAGGGACGGGACGCGCAGCGTCTCGCCGCTCACCTGGAGACCAACGGTCCGCTGCTCCTCGCCGCCGTCGCCGAGGTGCGCCGCGCCGCCGCCCAGGAGATCGAACGGAGAGAGCGATCGTGGCGCCCCGTGGCGGAGGCGATCATCGACTGGCTGCCGCAGGCCCGGGCGGCTCGCGAGGCGGATGGGTCGGCGGAGGCACTGAAGGCCGCGGAGGGATGGCTTCGCGCCGCTCACGACGAGCTTCGCGACGAGCGCTTCCAGCCCATCGCCGAGGCGGTGCAGGCGAACTGGACGGAGCTGCGTCAGGACAGCAACGTGACGCTCGGTGAGCTGCGCCTCACCGGGGCCAGCACGCAGCGGCGGCTCACCCTCGACGTCCGGGTGGACGGCGAGGCCGCCTCGGCGCTGGGGGTCATGAGCCAGGGCGAGCTGAACTGCCTGGTCCTCTCGCTCTTCCTCCCCCGGGCGTCGATGCCGGAGTCGCCGTTTCGCTTCGTGGTCATCGACGACCCGGTGCAGGCCATGGATCCCGCCAAGGTCGAGGGCCTCGCGACCATGCTGGCCCGCGCCGCCCGGGAGCGCCAGGTGGTGGTCCTCACCCACGACACGCGGCTGTCAGAGGCCGTCCGCTTCCTCCGCCTGCCCGCCACGGTCATCGAGGTGGAGCGCCGTGAGGGGTCGGCTGTCGAGCTGCGCGAGGTGGACAGCCCCGCGCGCCGGTACATCGACGACGCCATGGCGGTGGCGCAGACTGAGGGCCTGCCCAGGGAGGCCGTGCGGGTGATCGCGGGTTTTTGCCGCATGGCGCTGGAGGCGGCGGCCGCGGAGGCGGCAACCCGGCGGCTGCGCGGGCAGGGCAAACGCTTCGCGGAGGTGGAGGAGGAGCTGCACCGGCCGACGACCCTCTTCATGTGGCTGGCCCTGGCGCTCTTCGGCGATCCCTCCCGAGCCGGGGACGTCGGTGCCCACCTGGAGCGCCAGCATCCCTGGGCTGTCAACCCGGCGCGCGAATGCAACCGCGGTGCTCACGGCGGTCGTTTGACGGGCGACCCCGTCGAGTTCGTCCGTCAGATCCAAAGGCTGGTCGAGGTGATCTGCCCGCCCGAGCCGTCGCATGCCTGAGGTCGGGCGGGCCCACGATCTGGTCTCCGCCGCCCGTGACCTCACCCGAATCGAGGAGGGAGCGACGGGGCTGTGGCCGCGCGCCGCGGCCCTCCTCGGCCGCCAGGCCCTCGAAGCCGCGATGGAGCGGCTGTGGAGTGTGACCGCCCCCGGGCTGGAGCGCACCTCGGGACGATGCCAGGTCCTCTGCGTCGGCCCCCTCCTCAATGATGCGGACCTGGGCGGCCGGGTCGCCGTCGTGTGGCACCGGCTTTCGGACGCCTGTCATCACCAGGTGTACGAGCTCGCCCCGACCGCAGGCGAGCTGAGCCGGGCGCTGGAGACGGTCTGGGAGCTCGCCGAGGCTGTCGAGGTCCTCTGCCGGCGGCGGGAACACCGCGTGGATTCCGCGGGTTTCGATGAAGCGCTGCGCCTCAACCCGTGAGGAGCCGGGCTGTTGTGCACCTGCGCTGCACACTCCGTTCCGCGAGTCCTTGGCCGTTTGCCAGTCGAAAGTGCCGATGATATGGTCGGCGCGTGGCTGATGGTTTCGTGCTGGCCGCCGGCGAGGGCGAGCCCATCTCCCCCGCCATGAAGCTCAAGGTGGGCGACAAGCAGTCTCAGCACTTCTCGGTGTTCGAGGTGGTCGACATCGAGCCAGGTTTCGATGTGGGTGCGCACCTCCACCACAATGCCGAAGAGATGTTCTATGTCCTGGAGGGCGAGCTTGACCTGCTCGCCTTCGAGCCTCGAGAGCGGACGCCCACTGATTGGCAGCGCTGGGAGTCTCATGGCGGCGCCAGGGTGGCTCGCGGCGGCCCCGGCAGCCTCATGTTCGTGCCGCGCGGATGCCCGCACGCCTTCGCCAACCCCGGGCGAGCCTCGGCTCGCATGATCTTCCTCGTCTCACCGCCGGGTCACGAGCACTACCAGAGAGAGCTCACACAACTGATAGCCCGCGCGACCGGCCCGCTGGACGAAGCCATCCGCGAGCTCCGCGCCCGTTACGACATTCTGCAGCTCACGCCGCAGGTGCGACCGAGACCACAAGCCGGCTAGCTTGCAGGGCCTCGCTCCCGGCTGGCATCATCGGGCAGTGCCCACTCGAGAAGACGCCCTCGTTCTCCTGCACGAGCACACCAAGACCGACAGCCTGCGCCGGCACGGCCTGGCCGTCGAGGCGGTGATGCGCGAGGTGGCCCGACGCCGGGGCGAGGACGAGGAGCTCTGGGGGATCACCGGCCTCCTCCACGACTTCGACTACGAGGCCCATCCGGACGACCACCCCCGCTGGGGCCGGCCGGTGCTCGAGGCACACGGCTACCCGGAGATGGTGGTACGCGCAATCCAGGCCCATGCCACCCATGGCGACGTGCCCCGCGACACCGACCTGGCCCGCTGGCTCTTCGCCTGCGACGAGCTCGCCGGGTTCGTCCTCGCCGTGGCTCTGGTGCAGCCGAACCGCGAGGTTGAGCGGGTCACCGCCGCCTCGGTGCGCAAAAAGCTCAAGGACAAGTCGTTCGCGCGCAGCGTCAGCCGCGAGGACATCGCCCTCGGCACCGGGGAGCTGGGGGTGGAGCTGGAAGAGCTGGTGCCGATCATCGTCGGCGCCCTGGCCGGGGCGAGCCACGACCTGGGACTGAACCGAGCCGCCTAACCATTTTTAGCCTTGCCGCAGCCAAGCCGACGCCGGGGGATCAAGTGGATCATCAACTGTCGGACGGCTGATTAGGTCTCGACGTCTCCTGCGTCCTCCGCGACGCTCAGCGCGGCCGCAGACCCATGCGCGTCGCCGCTGGCGGCACCCAGGAACCGATACGACCACTCCTCCGCAAAGCGGCGTGAGCCGGCGAAGATGATGGGCACCTCGGGGTAGCGGAAGGCGAGGCGACCGAGCAGATCGGCGAGCCACGACCCGCGACCGGGTTGAGTGCGGAAGAGATCGGGGTAGTCACCTTCCACGACGACCGCCGCCGGTGCGCCCTGGGCCGCGAGCCGCTGCATCTGGAAGGCCAGGCCGCCGTCAGAAAGCGACGTGGCCAGGTTCTCCAGGGTCTTGCGTTCCACCAGCGCAACCACGCGATCGCCGTCCAGGGCTGCGTAGTCGCCGGCGGGAAGGGCGCGCCGCTCGACGGTCAGGCTTCGAGCGGCGAAGCGCCATCCGTACTTCTCCCGAGTATCGATGGCGATGGCGAGCGGCCCGGCCGAGCGCCCGCGGGGAATGCGTGCCCCGGGATTGGCGGCCTGGGCCGTCTTCTGCGTCTGCCACCAGACCGCCGGCCGGCCGCGCGCCTGGGTGAAGACGAACTGGGAGCGCGCGTGCTGAGGCCGCGCCAGCACCAGGTCGATGGCCGCCCCGCGGCGCCGGCAGAGGACCACCTCCGCCTCGTCGACGATGCCGCCCGTCTCGTCCCACGGCGTGCCCTCGTCGGAGCAGAAGACCCGCGCCTCCCGCGGCCATGCTTGCCGCGCTTTCAGCACCAGGCCGCCATCGATGGGCAGCCGCACCAGGTAGCCCAGGCGGCTGCCACGATCGGGATTCCGTGCAACCTGAAAGCGCAGGCTCATACAGCTCAGATTCTGACGCGGCCAAAACCGCCCGCACGCGACGACCCGCGCTGAGAGCAGGCGACGCCCGGGACCCTTCGAGCCCCAGATCGGTGGTAGCGTGTCTGGCATGAAGACGTCCATTGATATGGCAGGTCGCCTGGTGATCCCCAAGGCGCTGCGTGACCAAGCGGGGATCAGGCCCGGGCAGGTCGAGGTCTACCCCGACGGCTCCGGCCTCCACATCGAGCCGGCCGCCGGCGAAGAGGTCAGCGAGGAGGCAGGCCGACTGGTCATCCCGGCCTCGGGCGCAGCTGTCGACGCGGCCTCCATCAAGGCCCTGATCGATGCCGGCCGTCGCTGAGCCGCCCGACCTGCTGGTGGACAGCAGCACGGCTGTCGCCCTCCTGGTGGCCGACCACGCGGACCACGCGAGGGTGATGCGCAGCCTGGGCCCGCGGCGCCTCGGCCTGGCCGGGCACGCAGCCTTCGAGACCTACTCGGTGATGACCCGCCTTCCCTTCCCCTTGCGGCGCACCTCCGCCGTGGTGCACGAGCTTCTCGCGGCGAGCTTCCCGGAGAACCGATTCCTCAGCGCCCGTGCCGCGACTCGTCTCCTCGGCCGCCTGGCCGCGCTGAGAATCGCAGGAGGGGCGGTGTACGACGCCCTGGTAGGAGCCGCCGCAGCCGAGCACAGGGTTCCGCTGGCGTCCCTGGACCAAAGGGCCTGCGAGACCTATCGAGCGGTGGGAGCCACCGTCGAGGCGGTGGACTGACAGCTCCGGGGAACCGAGCAGCACCGACGCGACGCCGGAGCTGGCTCAGCGGCGGCGTCCGGCCCAGCGCACCACCATGGCGATGGCGAAGGCGATCACCGCCACCACCACCACGGTCCTGATCAGAGTGAGGACGGCCCCGGCGATGAAGCCGAGGACGACGTAGGCCACGATCACGGCCACGACCGTGGTGGCGATCACGGTGAGGGCGTGGTGGGGCCGGATCCGGCCCGGGTAGCGGTTCCGCGTTTGATTGAGCATTTCAGGATCGTCGCACGTTCCGGGTGGTTCCAAGGCGATCTGCTCTCGTGCGGCCGGCCGCGAGCGGCGCCTCCGCCCCACCGGAGCGCGGGGAGGTGAACCCCGACGGGCTGGCGGGGTCGGTCGGCAGCGGGCGCCGATGGTGCCGCCGTGCCGCCTTCAGCCGCGAGCGACGGCCCGGTTGATCTCCGCGGCGGCCGCCCAACGCGCTGATCTCCCGGGGCCGTGAGATCATGGGGCGGCGCCCCTGTGGTTGAGCGTCAGCGGTTGGTGCCGTGTCGCGTTGAGGGCGGCAGTGGTGGCTCAGACGCCCACGGGCACCTTGGGCAGCTCCGCCAGGGCGGCGTCCACCCGGCTCTGAGGCAGCTCCACGTCGGCCAGCTTGCCCGCGAAGTAGGCGTCGTAGGCGCTCAGGTCGAAGTGCCCGTGCCCGGACAGATTGAAGAGGATGACGCGGGAATCCCCGGCCTCCCGGGCCGCCGCCGCCTCCTCCGCCACTGCGCGCAAGGCGTGAGACGGCTCAGGGGCGGGAAGGATGCCCTCGGTGCGGGCGAAGCGCACCGCCTCGGCGAAACACTCGTTCTGGGTGTAAGCGCGGGCCTCCATGTGGCCGTGCTTGACCAGCAGGCAGAGCGACGGTGCATCGCCGTGGTATCGCAGGCCGCCGGAGTGGATGGGGTCGGGCACGAAGTTGTGGCCCAGGGTGTGCATCGGCACCACCGGTCCCATACCCGCAGTGTCCCCGAAATCGTAGGCGTAGACGCCCCGGGTCAGTGTGGGGCAGGCCGCCGGCTCGGCGGCGATAAAGCGAGTTTTGGTTTTCCCAGCGAGGCGGTCGGCCATGAAGGGGTAGGCGAGCCCGGCAAAGTTCGACCCACCGCCCACGCAGCCGATCACCACGTCGGGGTAGGCGCCGGCCATCTCCATCTGCCGCTTGGCCTCCTGGCCGACCACCGTCTGGTGCAGCAGCACGTGGTTGACCACCGAGCCCAGGGAGTAATGGCTGTCGTCGCGGGTGGCGGCGTCCTCGACCGCCTCGGAGATGGCGATGCCCAGGCTTCCCGGGGACTCCGGGTCACGGGCCCTGACCGTGCGGCCAAACTCGGTCCGGTCGGTGGGCGAGGGCAGCACCTTGGCTCCCCAGGCCTCCATCAGCGCCCGGCGGTAGGGCTTCTGCTCGTACGAGACCCGGACCATGTAGACCATGACCTCGATCCCGAACAGGCTTCCGGCGAAGGCGAGCGCCGAGCCCCACTGCCCGGCACCGGTCTCGGTGGTGAGGCGCTTGATCCCCTCCTCGGCGTTGTAGTAGGCCTGCGCCACCGCGGTGTTGGGCTTGTGGGAGCCGGCCGGCGAGACGCCCTCGTACTTGTAGAAGATGCGAGCCGGCGTACCCAGCGCCTTCTCCAGGTTGCGGGCGCGATGCATCGGGGTCGGCCGCCACATCCTGTAGACCTCGCGCACCCGGTCGGGAATCTCAATCCAGCGCTCGGCGGACACCTCCTGAGCGATGATCGCCATCGGGAAGATCGGCGTGAGGTCGGGCGGGGTGAGCGGCTCCAGGGTCCGCGGGCTGAGAAAAGGTGCGAGCGGCTCGGGCAGGTCGGGCAGGATGTTGTACCAGCGATCCGGAAGCTCAGCCTCGGTGAGCAGGAACTTGGTGGTCTTCTCGTCCATCCGCGCTCTCCCTTCGCCTTGGCGCCGCCGCGGCACCTGCGGGCCAGCATACCCGCGCTCGCCAGAGCCTGCCAGTCCCCAGCGGCGGGTGCGGTAGGCTTCTGATCGAGGTGGAATCGGTCCTGCCCTCCCGGGCCACCCAGCCGATCGACCGCGAATGGTGCGTCGCCGCCGACGCCGCCGATCCGTTGGCCCCGCTGCGCCGCCGCTTCCGGATCCCGGACGGCCTGGTCTATCTCGATGGGAATTCCCTGGGCGCCCTCCCGGTCGCCGTCCTCGAGCGGGTCGACCGGACGGTGCGGCGGGAGTGGGGAGAGGGCCTGATCGCCAGCTGGACGCAGGCCGGGTGGATGGACCAGACGCTCCGCCTCGGCGATAAGCTCGCTCCCCTCCTCGGCGCCGGTGCCGGCCAGGTGCTGGTCTGCGACACCACCACCGTCAACCTGCAGCGGCTGCTCACCGCGGTCCTGGAGAGGTCGCCGCGCCAGGTGGTGCTCACCGAGCAGGAGAACTTCCACACCGACCTCTACGCCGCCTCCGGGGTGGCACGGATGCTGGGCGCCGAGCTGCGCATGGTGCCGCGGAGGGAGCTGCAAGCCGCTCTCGACGACAGCGTCAGCGTGCTCATGCTGACCCACGTCGACTACCGGACCGGCGAGATGCACGACCTCCGCAAGCTCACCGAGGCCGCCCATGCGGTGGGGGCGATGGCACTGTGGGACCTCTGCCACAGCGTCGGAGCGGTCCCCCTCGCCCTCGACGATGACGCGGTTGACCTGGCGGTGGGGTGCGGCTACAAGTACCTGAATGGGGGGCCCGGAGCGCCGGCTTTCCTGTACGTTGCCGCGAAGCATCAAGGACGGCTGGACAGCCCGCTGCGCGGCTGGCTGGGCCACCATGACCCCTTCGCCTTCGCCCTCGAGTACGCGCCCGCGGATGGCATTCGCCGCCACCTGGTGAGCAGCCCCTCGATCCTCGGCATGACGGCGCTGGAGGCCGCTCTCGACGTCTTCGCCGAGGTCGACATCGCCACGCTGCGGGAGAAGTCGCTGGCCCTCACCGCCACGTTCATGGATCTGGTGGAATCGCGCTGCGCGGGCCATGGCTTCCGGCTCGCCACCCCGCGGGACCCTCACTGCCGCGGCTCCCAGGTCGCGCTGGCCCACGAGCAGGCGTACGGGGTGGTGCGGGCGCTGATGGAGAGGGGGGTGGTGGGCGACTTCCGGGCCCCTGACATCGCCCGCTTCGGCTTCGCCCCGCTCTACCTGCGCTTCATCGACGTCTGGGAGGCGGTGGACCGGCTCGCCGGCGTCCTCGCGGACCAGGCCCACCTGGACCCGCGCCACGCGGTGCGCACCGCGGTCACCTGAACTAGCGGCCTGCGAGTGTCGTGAACCGCTGACCCGCTGAAGATATCCAGCGAGCTTGGCGAGGATCTCGTTGGCCGTACCTGGTCATCGGCTACGGCGCTGCATCCACACGTGTGGGATGATCAGGTTGTGAGCAATCGTGTACACATTCGCATCATGAAGGCCGACGAGTTCAAAGCGGTGCGAGAGCTTTCCATCGCCGCGTTCGACGGCAACCAGCAAATCGGAAGCCTTCTCGATGCCTTGCGTGCATCATGGGCGTGGGACAAGAGCCTTTCCTTCGTCGCCGAACGTGACGATGGTCTGGTCGGGCATATCCTCTACACCCACGCGATCCTCGATGCCCCGCGTTGACTGCAGGATGTGCTGGTCCTGAGCCCGATTGGCGTTCGCCCTGACCTGCAGGGCCAGGGCATCGGCGGCGAGATGATCTCCGTCAGCCTGAGCGCGCTCGGCAACCGCGACGATCCGCTCGTCTTCCTTGAAGGGCATCCGACTTACTATCCGCGCTTTGGATTCCAGCCAGCCGCAGACCTGGGTTTCACGGCGCCTTCCGTTCGCATCCCGCGAGACGCCTTCGCGGTCAGCCCGAGGGCGGCGACATCGGAGCCGGCCTCCGGCTCGGTCACCGCCAGGGCGGCCACCGCCTCCCCCCGGGCGACCCGTGGGAGCCAGACGTCGAGCAACTCCGGGCGGCCGGCGCTGAGCATCGGATGGACGCCGAGCGCCTGGACCGCGAAACTGGTCTCCGCCTCGGTGCAGAAGCGTGCCAGGCCCTCGCGGATCAGGCACAGCTCCATGGCCCGGATGCCGCTCTCACGCTGGAGTGCCAGGGGTAGCAGGCCGTGCTGAGCGAGGGCCGCGATGAGGGGACGGTTGATCCCGCCCGGCTCGCCCGCCGCGAGCGGCGCCAGTACCTCTCGGGCCAGCCGCTCGCATCGGGCCAGGAGCTCCCGCTGCGGGTCGGTGAGATGGTGGTGGGCGGGGGTGGGCGAGGTCATGGGATGACCGCGACGCCGGTCAGCTCCACCAGGGCGGCCGGGTCGAAAAGCTCAACAACCCCGACCAGCGCCATGGCCGGGTAACGCCGCCCGAAGCGGGAGCGCCACACTCGCCCGAGGGCCGTCAGCGATCCCCGGTAGGCGGCGATGTCGGTGACGTAGACCGTCATGGCCACGAGGTCGTCGGGTTGGCCGCCCGCCGCACGCAGGGCCGCCAGCAGGTTGGCGGCCGCCCGGTCCCACTGCTCCACCACCGTGCTCCCCCGGATCATCCCGTCCGGTCCCTGCGCCGTCTGCCCCCCGAGGTGCACCAGGCGTCCCCCCGGCGCCGCCACCACGGCATGGGCGTACCCGCTTGGCGTGGCCAGTCCCGGAGCCTGGACGATGGTGTGCTCCGCTCCGCTCACCGCCCGCTCCACCGAGGCTGGCGCCCCTCGGTCCAGGCCTGGTGGAACTCGGCGTGGTCGCGGCTGCGCATCAGCAGGGCCTGGGCCAGGGCCTCGATCTCAATGGCGCTGCCGAGATCCATGTCCAGCTCGCGGGTGAGCAGGACCTTGGTGGCCGAGTAGGCGAATGCCGGGCCGCCGGCGAGGCGGCGGGCCAGCTCGGCGACGGCGGCGGGCAGCGCCTCGTCGTCGTGCACGCTGGTGGCGAGGCCGATCTGCACGGCCCGTTCGGCGTCGACTGGCTCGCCCAGTACCAGAAGCTCGGTGGCGCGACCCAGCCCCACCAGGCGGGGGAGCAGGTAGGCGGAGCCCATGTCGGCGCCCGCCAGCCCAACCTGGGTGAAAAGGAAGGCGAACGAGGCGGCGCGAGCCAGCAGGCGGAAGTCCGCTGCCAGGGCGATCACCGCGCCCGCCCCCGCAGCGACTTCGTTGACTGCGGCGATGACCGGCAGGGGGCACTCCCGCAGCGCCTTCACCACCGCCCCGGTCATCCGCGTGAACTCCAGCAGGTCGGCGGCCTCCATGCCGCGGAGGGCGCCGATGATCGCCTCGACGTCGCCCCCGGAGCAGAAACCTCGGCCCCGGCCGGTGATCACCAGTGCCTGGACGTCGTCCCTATGGGGGAGCTCGGCGAGCAGGTCGCGGAGGTCGGCATACGTGTTGAAGGTCAGCGCTCCCAGCCGCTCCGGCCGCGAGAAGGTCACGGTGGCGACGCCACCCGACACCTCGAAGTCGAAGTGCTCCCAGCTCCGTGTGAAGCCGGCCGACGCTCGGAATCGTGTCATCGCGCTAGCCCTCCACCGTCCAACGTCAGCGTTTGGCCGTTGATCGCGCCCGCCTCGGGCGCAGCCAGGAAGTCGATAGCGAACGCGACCTCATCCGGTTCGAGAAGGCGGCCCAGGGGCGAGGCGCGGGTGAGCGCCCCTACTGCTTCCCCATGAGATCGACCGGTCACAGCGCTGATCCGGGCCACGGTCCGCACCGTCATCTCGGTGTCGACGTAGGTCGGGCAGACGGCGTTGGCGGTCACCCCGGTGCCGGCGACCTCCGCTGCCACTGTGCGCATCAGACCCACCATCGCATGCTTGGAAGCGGCGTACCCCGCCGCGTAGGCGGTGCCGGCAATACCGGCCACCGAGGCCACAAAGATGATCCGGCCGCGGTCCCGTGCGAGCATGCCGCCCACGACGGAGCGGGTGCAGAGGAAGGCGCCGGTGGCGTTGACCTCCAGCTGCGCCCGCCAGTCGGCGAGGCTGTGCCGGCGCAGCGGCGCGCTGGTGGAGATGCCCGCGTTGTTGACCAGGACATCGACATCGCGCAGGCGTGCAAAGAGCTGGATGACCGCCGCCTCGTCGCTGACATCACACACCTCGGGCACCACCGAGCCACGAGCGGCCTCGACGACGCGGCCGAGGGCGCCGGCATCCCGGCCGACCGCCACGACATGGTCGCCGGCGGCGGCAAAGCGGGCGACGACGGCGCCGCCGATGCCTCGACTGCCGCCGGTGACCACGACGGTGCGGGTCATCCCGGCACCGCCTCGCCCGCCGCAAGGGCGCGCAGCGCGCTGCGATCGACCTTCCCCGATCCGGTGGTGGGCAGCGCGGCGACGAAGCGCACCTCCCGGGGCACCTTGTGCGGTGCTAACCGAGCCCGAACGAAGTCCCGCACCGCATCAGCGTCCAGGCTGGCGGCGGACCGAGGCACCACGTAGGCACAGCTCCGGGTGAGGCCCTCGTGCTCCACGCCCACAACCGCGCAGTGGACGATGTCGGGGTGGTCGAGCAGGCATGTCTCGATCTCGTTCGGGGCCACCCACATCCCCCCGACCTTGAGCAGATCATCGGCCCGGCCTCGGTACCGGAAGTACCCGTCGGCGTCACGCTCGACCAGGTCGCCGCTCCTCACGGTGTCACCGGCGAAGGTCCGGACCGACGCCGAACCGTCATTCCAGTACATGAGAGCGGCAGTGCCGCGTACCCAGAGTTCGACCCACCTCGCCGTCGGCCAGGTCCTGGCCATCCTCGTCGACGACGCGGGCCCCGTATCCCGGGACCACTTCGCCAAGGGTGCCAGGCCTGACACGGCCCGGCCGGTTGGAGATGTAGATGTGATACGCCTCCGAGGAGCCGATGCCCTCGACGACCTCCACCCCAAAGGTCTCGGTGAAGCGGCGGTGGAGCGCCTCGGGCAGTGCCTCGCCCGCCGAGGTGCAGAGCCGGAGGCAGCCCAGGTCCCGGTGCGCGGCATCAGGATGGTCGAGCATCGCCTGCATCATGGTCGGCACGTTCACCAGGATGGTGGGACGGTGCTCGGCGATCAGCGCGAAGATCAGCTCCGGCGTCGACCTCTGGGGGAACACCACACCCGCACCTCCCACGCCAAGCGGGTAGAGCGCCGCCAGGTCCCGCGCATAGCCGAAGAACAGCTTGGGTACAGGCAGCACAGTGTCGGCCCCGCTCAGGTCGAGCACCTCGCGGGCGTAGCCCAGGTAGTTGAGCACCGGGCTTTCGATGGCATGCACACAGGCCTTGGGTCGACCGGTGCTGCCGGTGGTGAACTTCCAGATGGCGATGTCGTCCCGGGTCCTGGGGGTCGCTGCCAGGTCGTCGGGCGCCGCGGTCACCACCTCGTCGAAGGAGACCTCCCGCTCGCGCAGTGACGTCTCGCGGCCGGCGCCGACGACCAGCAGCGTGGGCCGGTGCCGACTGGCCGACATGGCGTCCCGAATCCGGCCGATCGTCGCCATATCCACGATCACCACCCGGGCCCGGGTGTAGTCGATGTAGTACGCGTAGTCCTTTGGTTGCAGGAAGGTGTAGACCTCGGCGGTCACGGCGGCGATCTTCTGGCAGGCGAACCAGCTGGCGACGAACTCCATGCCGTCCGAAAGCGCGAGCAGCACCCGCTCCTCCCGCCCCACGCCGAGTCCCCGCAGCACGTTGCCGACGCGATTGCTGAGGGCGGCCAGCTGGGCATAGGTGACGCGCCCCGCCGGGGTGATCAAGGCGGTGCGCTCTCCCCGACCCTCGGTCAGGTTGCGGTCGAGAAAGTAGCTGGTGATATTGAGGTCGTGGGGCAGGTCATGGCCGGCGAGGGTCGCCATGCTCAGGTGGCCGCCGTCTCGCGGATCAAGGCGACCAGCATCTCGGTGAGGGTCGCGAAGGTGGCCTCGCCCTCCCCGGCGCTGGCCGCGGCGGGCGCCCCGCAGTAGGCGTCGGTCATTCCCAGGGCATGGAAGTCGCCCTTGCCCGCCGCCATCTCCGCGGGCATGTTCAGAGGCAGGGCGGGTAGCGCCGCCATTCTCTCGACGTCGACGAGCTGGGGCTGTTCGGCAAGGACCAGGGAGGTCTCATAGCGACCGGCGTGCCCGGCGCCGCTTCGGAACTCGTCCCCGAGTCGCTGCGCGAGGAGACGCCGGGTGATGTCGAGCAGTCCGACATGAGCCGTGTCCGCGACCCGGCGCAGCACCGCCACGTGGTCGGGCTCGAGGTGGCTGTTGACGATGACGGCGTGGCGCAGGCCCTGGTCCCGAAGGCCGGTGCAGATATCGGTCACCAGCGCCTCCAGCGTGGCCGGCGCGATGCCGAGAGTTCCAGGAAAGCCGGCGGCGTAGGCGGTCACGCCGTAGCCCAGGGCTGGGAGCACGGCCACCCGGAGCGCCGCGTCGCCGGCGAGGGCCTCGGCGGCGCGCCGGCAGATGCCCACGGAGATGATGGTGTCGGTGGCGAGCGGCGCATGGGGCCCGTGCGCCTCCAGGGCCCCGATGGGCAGGAGGACCACCACCTTCCCCGCCGCCTCGCGAAGGGTGGCCGCCGCCGGCGAGGTCATCTCGGCGAAGTTCCAGGAGGGTCTCATGCAATTGCACCAACGGGTGTCTTCGCATCGCCGACGACGAGGCTCTCCAGTGCCAACTCGGCGAGGCTCAGCAGGCAGAGGTCGGCGCGCCCCGCTCCGACGATGGTGTTGGCCTCATCGAGGCTGGTCAGATGTCCGCCGACCAGCACTGGCACCCGCGCCTCGCTGCGCACGCGGTCGGCGATCGCGGTCAGGAAGCCGCGCCCGTAGCCGGCCAGGTCCTCGGCCATGGTCTGCCCGGCACTGACGTGGATGAGCTGAGCTCCGTGACCTGCCATCCACCGGGCGATCTCGACCCCGTCGTCGACCTGGAGTCCGCGCAGCGACCAGTCGCTGATGGTGAGCCGCACCGCCACCACCAGGTCGGCTCGGGCCTCGCGAACCGCGCCCAGCACTTCCAGAGGGAAGCGCAGCCTGTTCTCCAGGCTGCCGCCATAGTCATCATCCCGCCGGTTGGTGAGAGGTGACAGGAAGCTGGCGAGGAGGTAGCCCTCCGCAGCATTCAGCTCCAGCATGTCGAAGCCGGCCGACGCCGCCAGCCTTGCGGCGCTGGCGAAGGCCTGGCGCACCCGGACCAGATCGGCTCCGCACATCCCCTGGGGGACCGCCGCGAAGGGGCCGTAGGCAAGCGGAGAGGCGGAGAGGAGTTGCCAGGCGTCGCCACCCAGAGGCAGGTCGACACCGTGCCGATGTGAGCGGGTGGCCCCGCGCCGTCCCGCGTGGCCAAGCTGGAGGGCGATGCGCCCACCCGCACGATGCACGGTATCGACGATCGGCTCCCATTGCCACGCATCGCCCTCCCGTTCCATGGTGGGCGTGTCGGGGGTGATGCGCCCGTCGCCGGCCACCGCGACCATCTCGGTGAGCACCAGTCCCATCCCCGCGGCCGCCGCGCACTCGGGAGGTTCACTCGGGCCGAGAGCGCCGACCAGCCGGTTGCTCAGCCCCAAGCCTCCGAGGCTGAGCGGCGAGAAGGCCGGTGGCGGCGCCACCCTTGCCTGCTGCGGAGCTCCGCCGCGCGCGCACCAGGAGTCCAGCACGCGAACCAGATCAGGATCGCGCTGGATCAGGTTGGCATGGCTGATCCGGCCGCTGCGCGTCAGGAGGTTGAAAGCGAACTGGATGGGAGCCATGTCACGGTGGCTGGCCACCCGCTCGAAGTATGCGGCGCTCTCATCCGCCGCCCGCTGAAGGCGATCCACCTGGGGTTGGCGCTCGAGCTCGTAGTCCACCAGCGCCGGACCGACGCTCTGGTGCTGCTCCAGGGCCCGAGCCAGGCACACGGCGTCCTCCATCGCCAGCTTGGTACCCGACCCGATCGAGAAGTGGGCGGTGTGCGCGGCATCACCAAGGAGGACGACGTTGCCGTCATGCCAGCTCTGGTTGCGCACCCGCAGGAAGCTGAGCCAGGTCGAGCGGTTGGAGAAGAGGGGATGCCCCTCCAGCTCCTCGGCGAAGAGCTGCTGGCAGAACCCGAGGCTCTCGGCCTCGCTCATCTCGTCGAGGCCCAGGTGTCGCCAGGTCGGCTCCGGAGCCTCGACGATCCAGGTGCTCCCGTTTTCGTCGTAGGGGTAGGCGTGGGCCTGGACCAGTCCGTGCCGGGTTTCCCGGAAGCAGAAGGTGAAGGCGTCCAGCACCAGGTCGGTGCCGAACCACGCGTACTTGCACCCCTCGGGCCGCACCTCGCTGGCGAAGGAGCCGGCCCGGGCGCTCCGCACCAGGCTGTTGGCGCCGTCGGCGCCGACCAGGAGATCCTCGCCGTCGCGCAGCTGGTCGAGGTCCACGACCTCGACACCGAAGCGAAGCCCCACCCCCAGCTCCTCGCATCGTCTTTGCAGGATGGTGAGCAGCCGCTTGCGGGAGATCGCCGCGAAGGAGTGACCGCGGGAGCGCAGCCGCCGCCCCCGGTAATTGATGTCGATGCGGTCCCAGCGCGCAAAGGTATCGGTGACCTCGGAGTGCGTGATGGGGTCGGCCTCGCGCAGGGCGCCGAGCGTCTCCTCGGAGAACACCACCCCCCAGCCGAAGGTGGCGCCCGGAGGGTTGCGCTCCATGACGATCACCTGATGGTCGGAGCTGGCCTGCCGGAGGAGGATGGCGAGGTACAACCCGGCCGGTCCGGCGCCGAGGATCGAGACCTTCATCCGAACACGCACTGGGCGAGGCGCTCGAGCTGACCCGGGTCGGATACGGTGGGCAGGAGCACCAGCTCGTCGCAGCCGGCATCCTCGTAGCCGCGGATGAGGTCCTTGATCGCCCGGGCGCTGGTCAGGTTGGCGGCCACCACCTTCTCGGCGAAGGGACCGGCGAACGCGTAGTAGTCGCGGAGGTAGGCGTTGCCCTGGTCGGCGTCGCCGAGGGCGAAGTACGCCTGGCCCCACAATAGGGGCTTGCCCGGCCTGCCCAGGGCGCTCCACGCCGCCAGGGCACGGCCGGCGGCGCCGGCGAAGGCTCGGGGCGGCCCTCCCCCGTGCGCGTAGCCGTCGGCGTAGCGCGCGGCGCGGGCGAAGGCGGGGCCGCTTCCGCCGCCGACCAGCAGTCGGGCATCGGGACCCAGGCCCAGCCCATAACAGTGGTCGCCGGCGCCGCGGAGATAGGCGAGCTGCTCGGCGAGCCGCATTCCGCGGCCGCGATGCTCGACCCCCGCGAATTCATAGTCGTCGAGGCGCGCGCCGACCGCCAACCCCAGCACCAGCCTCCCGGCCGACAGGGAGTCCAGGCTGGCCGCCTGCTTGGCGAGCAGCGCACGGTTGCGCAGCGGCCCGATCGCCACCATGGTGGCGAGCCGCACCCGGCGGGTCGCCGCCGCCGCCGCGGCGAGCGCGGTGAACGGGTCCAGGCTGGGATAGGCCAGGCGGTCGAGCACGCCGAGGCTGGAGAAAGGCAGCTCATCTGCCCGGCCAGCCCAGCCGATGACCAGGCTCCCATCGGTGCCCGGTGTGGTGGTGGGAAGGCCGACGCCGATGTTCACGTCCGGGAGACACTCTACGATTGACTTCGCTCAGGTGTCAACTGTAGTCTGGAACTCGGTGCCGGACTTCCAGCCGCAGCCGCAGGACCTGGTCATGACCGTGCTCGGCGCCCACCTGCCGGTTCGTGATCGGTTGGTGTGGTCAGGCGGACTGGTCCAGCTGCTCCGAGAGTTCGGCTTCTCGACCGCCGCCGCCCGGGCGGCACTGGCTCGGCTGGTGGGTCGCGGGCTGCTGGAGCGCGAGCGGGCGGGCCGGCTGATCCACTACCGGGTCACCCCCCGCTGCGCCGCGCTGCTCGAGGAGGGTGACCGGCGCATCTTTTCCTTGGGCCGGGAGCCGAGCGGTGGCGAGCAGTGGACCCTGCTCTGGCACGCGATCCCCGACGACCGCCGGCAGCAGCGCGGCCGTCTCGCGCGCCGCCTCCGCTTCCTCGGCTTCGGCCCGGTCCAGGACGGCATCTGGATCGCCCCGCATGACCACGCAGCGGAGCTGGCCGGGCTGATCAAAGACCTGGGGGTGAGCGGTTACACCGGGATCCTGGTGGGACGGCCCGCCGGGCCGATCGACATCTCAGCGGTCGCCGCCCGCGCCTGGGATCTCGGCGGCCTGGCCGAGCGCTACCGCGAGTTCGTGGGCGAGTTCGCCGGGTACGCGCGCCGCTCCGGAAAGCGGCGGCTCGACGACAGCGAGGCGTTCACCGCTCGCACCCGGCTGGCACACCGATTTCGCGATTTCGCCTCTCTGGACCCCGAGCTGCCCGGAGATGTCGAGCCTCGGTCATCCGAGCGAGGCCAGGCGGTAGCCCTGTTTCATCAGCTCTACGCCGCGCTGCGGCCGGCGGCGCAGCGACACTTCGACGAGGTGACCACACCATGATCGAGCAGCGGACAGCAGCCCTGACCTACAGCTCCTATCTCGCTCTGGACGAGGTGCTGAACGCGCAGCGGCCCCGCTCCGACGAGCATGACGAGATGCTGTTCATCGTCATCCACCAGGTGTACGAGCTGTGGTTCAAACAGATCCTGCATGAGCTGGCCTTTCTCCAGAGCAGCCTGGAAGCGGGCGCTACCGCCGCCTCCCTGACGACGTTGAAGCGCGTCCTCACCATCCTCAAGACCGTGGTCGCCCAGATCGACGTCCTGGAGACCATGACCCCGCGCCAGTTCTCCGCCTTTCGCCAGCGACTCGAGGCCGCGAGCGGCTTCCAGTCAGTGCAGTTTCGCGAGCTCGAGGCGGTGTTCGGGCGCCGGGACAGCGAGGTGGTGGCGCATCATCCCGAGGCGAGCCCGGGACGCCTGCGCGTGGAGGCGGCGATGTCGCGGCCGGCCCTCTTCGACTCCGTGCTGCGCTACCTGAAGGTGATGGGCTTCTCAGTGCCCCGCGCGGCGCTGGAGCGTGACGTGAGCCAGCCCTGGCCGGGGTCGCCGGCGGTCCAGAGCATGCTCCTCGAGGTCTACCGGTCGGACGGCGAGCCGGCCCAGCTCTGCGAGCGCTTGGTGGACCTCGACGAGGGGCTCCAGGAATGGCGTTACCGGCACGTCAAGATGGTGCAGCGGACGATCGGTGACAAGCAGGGCACCGGCGGCTCGACCGGCGCTGCCTACCTCCGCACCACCCTGTTCCATCCGGCGTTCCCCGACCTGTGGGCCATCCGCACTGCGCTGTGAACGGCCGAGGAAGAGGGGGGAAGCCATCCTCAACGGGAGCGAGCGCTGAGCTTCCTTCTGGCACCGCGGCGCCCGGCTCACCGAGCTGGAGGGAGGCGGTGTCGAGCTGCGGCTCAATGGGGCCAGCGAGGTCGAGATGCGTCCTGGGCGCTCGGCTGGGGCGCCTAGGTGGAGGTGCTGGGGCCGCAGGCGCTGCGCGAGCACGTGGCGGCCTCCATGGGCGCCGGGATGAGGCTCTACGTCGGCGAAGGCGACCGAGCACCCCGGGACCTGACGTGGGTCGCGGCCACCGGCGTCGGTGTCAGACGGCGGCCACGAGGAGCCTGGAGTTGATGTACAGGCAGATGTCGCGCTCGACATCCTCGCTCGCCAGGAAGAGGAGCGGGGCGATCACGCGGAGCAGTACGCGCCCTTATGCTGGGGAAGGCTGGATGGAAAAGGGGGTGGCAAGGAGGTTCGATTGGTGGCCATGGACATCTGCGACCTGATTCGCGCCGACCACGAGGAGCAGCGCCTGGCCTTCACCCACCTGGATGCGGCCACCCAGGCGGCCGAGCAGCGCGTGGGGTGGGAGCGGCTGCGTGCGTTGCTCGAGCTGCACGCCGGCGCCGAGGAGGCCGTCTTCTACCCGGCCGTGGCGCGCCTCTCCGACGACGCCGCCGAGGAGATCGAGGATGGGGTCGACGAGCACAACCAGCTGCGTGACGCCATTGGCGAGGTGGCCGAGCAAGAACCAGGCACCGAGCTCTATCTCCTCGCCATCCGCCAGGCCAAGGCCGTCAACGACCATCACATGGCGGAGGAGGAGGCCCACGTTCTCCCGGAGGTGACTCGACGCGTCGACGCCTCGAGAAGAGAGGAGCTCGGCACCGCCTTCCAGGCCTTCAAGGACGAGCATCCGGGAGCGCGGGGAATCTCCGAGGAGAGGAAGGACCCCAAGGCTTACGTCGCCTCCGCGCGAGGCTGATGCCGGAGGGGTCTCGCCGCGCAAATCTGGCCCAGTGCACGGCGTCGGGAGGTGGCTGTGGGTGTGGAGCCGGCAGTTGGTCGGACCAACCCACAGCAGACGGCCGTGGGTTTGCCGCAGTGCGAACAAACCACTGCCTGTCGAAGCGACCGAACCCTGAGCGAGACCCAGAGCGACGGCCAAGGGCTCCGGATTTGGCCCCAAGAGCGCCGATCAGCTCAAGCTGTACGAGCCGGGCCAGAAGGCGACGGAATTCCCGCCCGCGCCGCTTCCCACAATCTCGGCGAGGGCTAGGATGGAAGCCCTGAGTTCAGGTACGCCCTGTAGCACCCGAGCCTGGGACCCGCGCGCTGAGAGGCAGCCTGGAGCAGATCACGGTGACGGTCGGCGATGCTGGCGACCATGCGCAGCTCACCGTCAGGGACACCGGCATCGGCATTCCCGAGGAGCATCTCTCGCGAGTCTTCGAACGATTCCATCGAGTGCCCGAGACCCGCGCGCGCAGCCAGGAGGGCGCAGGCATTGGCCTGTCGCTCGTCGAGGAGATCGTGCGCCTGCATGGGGGGAACATGGCGGTGGTCAGCACGGTAGGGCAGGGCACCGTCTTCACGGTGTCCCTGCCCTACGGGACGTCGCACTTACCCGCTGATCAGCTCGGTCCAGGGGAGCGGTCCGGCTCCCTGGGGGCTGATCCGTACATCGCCGAGGCGCTGCGCTGGCTCCCCGCCGGGGCCACCGCTGGCGCGCCCGAGGAGGTGGCCCCACTCCACGTTGAGAACCCGGCATCGGGTGTTGCGGGCGGGCGGCCTCGTGAGGGGCGCATCCTCGTAGTCGACGGCAACGCGGACATGCGCGACCACCGGACCAGTCCCTTCCCCCGGGAATGGACATGATCGGGCGGCCCCCGCTCACGGGCCCCCCGGCGTTCTTGCGGATCGGACCGTGGTTGACGCTCGCCACCGAGAGAGCGTCACCGACGGCGATCAGCAGGGCGAGACCGCCGCTAGCGCAGAACCCGATCACGCCCAAGGCTCCCGCAGCCAGGCTGACTCCCCAGCCACGTCCGCGCGCCATCAACCTGACGAAGGTCTGGCCCCGGCCAGCCCGCAGAACACGGAGCCTCCTCAGCAGGCACGCTGACGGTCCTCTCGACGGCCGGCGCGGCTCAGCCCGTGCCCGCCCGGGGCCGGCCTCCCAGGCTCCCGAGCGTGGCTGCTCGCCTCCTCCTCCCCGCCGCCACCGGAAGCTCCTCGAGCAGGCCGATCAGCGGCCGCCGCAGGTCGGGCTGCACCTCGAACACCTCAGCGTGCTCGTCGCCGTCGCTCCGGACGATCCCGGCATCGTGGAGCCGGGTCGAGACTGTGCTGCACCTCGAACGCAGGCCGCCCCGTGATCACGGCCAGCGAAAGAGCTCCGCAAGGAGTATCCGGATGGTGATGTCCGGTTGCTTCCCCCAGGCGACTTCAACCTCTTGGTAAATCAGATTCTGGAACCCTCCCTGAGGGTTCCCGGCGCCGATGACGTGGTCACGTCTCGAGGACGCGGTCGTCCCGGTGGCGGCCGAGGAGCTCTCGGGCTACGATGGCCACCACGAGCGATGCGGGCTCACCGGCAGGACGGAGCCTTCGCCAGCGAGCTCGTCCCGCACCGCGGAGCTGGAGGTGGCCGATGGCTGGAGCAGGTGCTTGGCGTGAGCTCCCCAGGGTCGCGCTGCTCGGTGCCGGCATCATGGGCTTGCCAATGGCCCGCAACCTGGCCGCGGCGGGCATACCCACCACCGTGTGGGACCGATCGGCCTCGGCGACGGAGGGGCTGACCAGGGCGGGCGTGCTCGTGGCGTCTTCACCGAGCGAGGCCGTCCGCGATGCGGAGGTGGTCATTACCATGCTGTCGACGGGCGAGGTAGTGCGCACCGTGGTTCTGGACGCCGCCGTGATCGCAGCTTTCCGACAAGGCGCGGCATGGGCACAGATGGGCACGATCGGAGTGAGACAGACCGCCGAGATCGCGGACCAGGTCCGGAAGCTCAGACCCGATGTGATCTTCGTCGACGCTCCCGTTTCCGGCAGCCGGGGACCGGCGGAGACGGGGCAGCTGCTCATCCTCGCCTCGGGACCGCCCGAGGCCGCGCCCATCCTGGAGCCGGCGTTCTCGGCCATCGGTCGCAAAACGGTCTGGGTGGGTGAGGTGGGGCAGGGCAGCCGGTTGAAGCTCGTCATCAACGCCTACATGTCCGTCCTCATCGAGGGCGTTGCCGAAACCCTGGAACTGGCCCAGCGCTTGGGCGTCGACGCGACCAAGCTCGACGAGACGGTCGAAGGGGGGCCTCTCGACGCGCCCATCGCCGACGCCAAGCTGCACAAGATGGAGAAGGGAGATTTTGCACCGGATTTCCCGCTCCAGTGGGCACTCAAGGACGTTGACCTGGCGTTGGCAGAGGCGGAGGGTCATGACCTGCCGCTGCTCGAGGCACTATCGAAGCAGTGGGCGGAGCGGTCGACGCCGGACACGGTCGGGAGGACGTCAGCGCCGCCCGGCTGGCCTTGGGACAGCGCCGATAGTACCGATCGGACACCGGGTTTCAAGAGACGTCAGAAACAGTCTTTCGGTTGAGGCCGCTCCCGGCGACCGGCATTGAATCGGTGCCAACTCGGTGAGGTTGGCGAGGCCTTTGGCGCCGATACCGAATTGAAACAACGCAAACTACTCGACACCATGACAATGGTCATGATTTGAGCATCGAAGCAGTGGAAGCGAGGCAGACAGCTCCAGGCCGGGCATAGGCCACGGACCCCTACCGTTCGCTCTTCTCGCCTTCCTGTTGGTGAGTGCAATGGTTGCTGCCCTTTTCCTGCCCTTCCTGGGGCCTCCGGAGGGCGATGCTCTCTGCACTTGTCCGGTTACGGGTTGTTTGGCAGGCGGGAACTCCCCCGCTCCACGATTCCCCTGGACAGCCGTTTGGGGACGTGATTCCCCGGCAAGGTGCGCGGCGTTGCGACGAGGAGAGCAGCGACAAGCGAGGAAGACACCGAGACCCCGAGCATGAGCGGGTTGTTGAAGCCGCTGACGCTGGCCATGACGGATATGGCCGAAGCCAGGATACCGAAGGTTGGGAAGAGTGTCAGAGCCGCAACCTCTCGACGACTGGTGCGGGTGAGCAGTAGTGCAACCGCTATTTCAAGGATAGCGAGGAGCGGGAAGAAATCGAAGACGGCAACACCCAGAGCCAGGGCGGGGAAGGCTGTACGGAAGGCCTTTGTGGCTCCCGTCTGTGGTGTGGTTGCGTTCCTCCCGAACATCTCTCAATGTCTCTCGGCAGCTTCTTTGAGGAACCGATTACGGTTCATCATAAAGCGCTTCAGATAGCGGGTCATCACAAGGAGATCGATGAGGCGCTCGAGGAGCCCCAAAGGGGTGACTCGTTCCTGTGCAAGAGGGACTCGACCGGGTCATCGGGCCGCGCCAGACGGCGTGCCCGTGATGAGGACGGAGCGCAGTCAGCGTCTTGACTGACCCCCCACCCCTCGGTTCGGCATCGAAGGCACCGGATCTTACTGGGCCAGCGCGCCGCTGTGAGCCGCGACCGCCGAGGGTCGAACCCGGACGAGGTTGACGATGTCGGCGCCGCCGCGGCACCCGTCGATGACCCGGGTGGCTCGACTGATCTGGTCGAGCGACCCGACCTCGCCGCGGACGGTGATCATGCCGCCGTTTGCGATCACTGTGAGCGAGGTGCCGTCGTGGAAGAGGTCTTCGTTCAGAGCGTCCTGGAGCCGGGCGCGCAACTCGAGGACACCGCTGCGCCGCCTCGTTAGGGCGCCGACTACCAGCAGCACCATGTCGGACACGGACACCAGTTCCCTCCAGGCCGACGGTCGGTTTCACCGTTCTCCGGAGAAAAACACCGCTTGGTGGGCGCGGCCTCCCACTCAGCGGCCCTCGGAGCTCGGACGGACAAAATGCCGCCGACCGCCATCATCTGAGCCGGAGGCTGGCTCGTCTGTCCGCTGGCGGACGTAGGCTGCCCGGCCAGTGACGAGCGGCGCTACCGTCTCGGCAGCCGACTTCGTCCTCCCCGGTTGCGATGCGGACGACCCCGGGGCAGGCCAAGGTCGATACTTCCATCCCGAGGGCGGACGTCCCGATCGAGGCGTTCCCGGGGAGGTCTACGCGACGGTCGCGACTAGTCCGCATTCCGAAACGTCAAAGAGTAGCCGCAACCGGGTCAGTTGATCAGCTCACAGGGGATCTCCAGCCGAGCCAGGATCCTCTTGACCCGCGTGACGTAGTTGCGGACCTCCTCGGGCATCAGTGCGGCGTCTGACCACGCATAGCCGGCGATCTATGCCGTGGTGTAGAAGCGGTGAGGATGCTCCAGCAGGGACTGCAGAAGCTCGAACTCCCGCACGGTGACACGAGCCTCCTCGGTGAAGCGCAACCCGCCGAGCGAGGCCTGCAGGATCCGGCGCGGCGGCACCGCTCGCCTGCCTGCAGGCACCTTGGAGTCAGGGCCCGGCGCAGGTCTCGTTGGGACTGGGGATCATGAGCGTGTCCTGGACTTCGAATAGAGCCGCCATCCAGTCGGCGATGGAAACCGCGCGGTCGGGTGGCATGGCCATCGAATGGGTATCCCCGCTCATTATGAGCCTTGTCGCCCGTCGGCTGAGCTGGCCGGGAACCTCCGATTTCCCGGCCAGGTTCAGCAACTCCAACTCGTTGAGGAGCCCGTCAATGAGCCCGATCTGGCGCCGGCGCGCGTACCGCAACCGGCGCTCCTCATGGTCGCGCGCCCTGAGCCCCTCGACGGTGAGGCTGGTCTGGTTATACAGCGCCCGCCCCCCTTGCGCATAGCAACTTGACGCCGTCGCTACTTCGCGGTCTGAGTTTCGGGCGTCGATGCCTCGATGCGCTTGCCAGACACCGTCACGTCGGGAGCGTCGATGACCTGCGTGGGTTCGACCCGCGCCATGGTCACGGAAATTCGCCTGGGCTGGGCCTTCTGCGCGCGCGGGACCATGATGGTGAGGATGCCGTTCTCGAAGCGTGCAGTGATTTCCTCGGCCTTGACCTGAGCGGGGAGGCTCACGTGGCGATGGACCGAGGTCAGTTGGCGCTCGCGCTGAAGGTAACCGTCCATGGTCTGAGACGGATGCCGGGTGCCATGGATCGTGAGGACGTTCTCGTCGAGGGTGATCTCAACGTCCTCGGGTCTGAAACCGGGCACGGACGCCTCGATCCAGAAGGCCTCCTCGGTTTGCCGGATGTCGAGCGGCAGGTTGTTGTGGGCGGTGCGATCGAAGCGGCCGAAGGCCGCAGTCAAGAGCTGATCCAGATTAGTCTCGGGGTTCCAGTACAGTGCCATTGCCGCTACCTCGCGAGCCTCCGACGTGCGACCCCACCACGGGAGCCGCCACGTGCTGTAGTCATACCCATCTGCTGCGAATTCGAAACCTCGACAGCGAACATCGCATCCGTCATGCTCCGGTGCTAACGGACTGCAGACACGGAGTGGGATCTTCGGCAGGACGGCGTGAGCGTTGACCGAACCTCGCGGCGGGTGTCGTGCTGCTCGTGGCCGGGTACGTCACGCCTCGCTGACGGAGGCCTGGAGCGTGGTGAGCCTCTCCAGCATGGCGTTGAAGGCACCGTCCTGAGCCGCGAGATGCCTCTGGATCTCCTCTGCCTCGTGCAGCGTCGCAGCCGCGTCGTCGAAGGTCATCTGCGCGCGCTTGTCCGCCGCCTTCCCCTGCATGTTCTGCCCCACGATGATGATGGAGAGCATCACAAGCTGGATGAACGTCTGGCTGATCCACTGCAGAACGTCTGGCTGATCCACTGCACCAGAAGAAGTGGGCTCTTGACCGCGTCTGGGAGCACGAACAGCGCCAGCGCCGCGAACGCATAGGCGCACCACATGGTCCCGACCACCGTCGTGACGTACAGCCCGATCTTCCCGTAGCTGCGCGCCGTCTGGTAGGTGAGGTCACTACGGGTGCCCTGGGAGGGTGCGGACGGCACCGGGCTTGCGGCCGGCAGCGCCGCCAGGCTCGCCCGGCGCCTCATGAATCGTCAACTCGACTCCCTGGCTTCGGGCGTGACGTCCACTCCCGGCGACGAGACCGGCCAGGGACGACTCGTCGCTGCGCAGGACGATCAGCTCACGAGGGCGCAGGACACCCCAGAGCTCGCTGGCGACCCGCGCCCTGTCGTGCCGAGGCGTGTAGACGAGGTGCCGGGTCCTCTGGGCGGCACCAGCCAGTCGCCCGACCAGCCGGAACGCCTCGTGAGCGGGCTCGTCGACGAGGTAGGGGTCGAGGATCTCCATGATCCGCGCCCCCGGGCCGTGGGCGGCCACCGTGCCGACGAAGGCGAAGCCGAGGGGACCCCCGTCGGCCTCGGCGATCCCCGCCCGGATCAACGCCTCGAGGTCCTGACCCTCTCCGTGCAGCAGGACCACCACAGGCTCTCGCGACTGCCAGCCACCTCGTTGCAGTGTGGCCAGCTGGTCCAGCCGTTGGACGACGGGGACGAGCCCGGGCAGGCCGCGGCGCCGCCGGGCTCGGTGGGTGATCACCGCTACTGCAAGCCCCACCAGGGTGACGCAGCCGCCGAAGAGAGTGGCCAGGGGCTTGGCGAAGAGATTGGTCACCCATGCGGTGACCACCAGGACCGAGGTGACCACGCCGAGAATGAACCTCGGCATGGAGGTTCCCGCCCGCTCTTCATCAGACGCGTATCGCCGTCCCTGCAAGAGGCGCCGCTCGCGCCAGCGGACGATGTCCAGGCAGACCGAGGTGACGCTGAATGCGCCGAGGAGGCCGAAGGCATACATGTCGCCGAGGAGGCCGACGTCACCCTGGCTGACCAAGACCACGGCCACCGGGATGGCGATGGCGGCGAGGATGGACCAGTGGGGAGTTTGACGCCACCGGTTGCGATGCTGCAGCACCTGGGGCAGGAACCGAAGTTTCGACAGAGCCAGAAAGACGTGGTAGCAGCCGATGATCGCCGTGTTGCTGGCGAAGACCAGGAGCAAGCCTGCGCTGGCCGCAACCTCTAGCTGGAGCAGCGGCCCGGCGGCATAACCGCCGAGCACGGAGATGAACTGATTCGGGTCGGTGTGCCCGGCGTGGAGCAGAGTCGTCGACCAGAGGGTGAGCAGCGGGCTGGTGACAGCGACGGTGACAACGACGATGACCATCGCCCGCGGCGCAACCCGGCGCTGCGGGCGGGCCATCGCCGGGGCCAGCTGAGAGATGCTCTCCAGCCCGGAGAAGGCCAGGAAGGCTCCAGCGTAGCCGGTGAGGAGCCCGACGTCGCTGATCCGGGGGCCGGAGAGGGCCCGGGGCACAGCCCCGATCGCAGTGCCGACCCCGGCGTGGGCCAGGACCGCGATCACCACCGCCAGCTGGCTGCCCAGGGCAACAACGGCGATCACCGCGGTGACCTTGGCATCGGCGTTGATCCCAACCAGGTTGAGGCCGGCCAGCAGGATCAGGGCGACGACGGTGAGCAGCGCCACACCCTCCTTCAGGCCCGGAGCCAGGACACTGAGGTAGATCAGCCCGGACAGCGCGCTGAGCGCCGAGGTGAGAAAGTAGTCGACAAGGATGAACAGTCCGCCAATCAGGCCCGCCACCGGGTGGATCGCCTGTGCTCCGACGGTCACTACGCCGCCGCCCTCCGGATAGCGGCTGGCCACCTCCGCGTACTTCATCGTCAGCAACACGAAGACGATCAGGGTGAGGCCGACGAAGAGGGCGGCGTGGCCACCAACCCGACTGAAGAGGATGCCGGGCGTGTAGTAGACGGACGTACCGATGTCCGCGAATACGACCGCCCAGCAGAGCAGCGCGCCCAGCCCAGCCACGGGGAGGACGCGGCTCTGGCTCCCCCCATGCCCGCTCGCCGATCGTCCGGTGGGTCTGGAAGCCATGCCGGAGAGGATAGGAGGAGGCTGGATCCCAAGGTGGGAATCGAACCCCCATGGGTGGTGCGAGGGAGGGGTGCCCGCCGCAGCTCCGGGGGGATGATCCTCTCCGATCCCCATTCAGGCCGCTGGATGCGCGCGCCTCCGACATGCCATTCATCTCAAGGGGTGGAGGCCCACTTTGACAAGCAGCCGTTTCAGAACGGCACGCTCCGACTCCGACAACACAGTCAAGGCGTTGGCTTTGGATAACGGGAGGTACTCCGTAATGGAGAAGGTAGTTCCGTAGGTCGCGGAGGAAGGAAGCGTCGTTCATCTCAGTCACCATGGCATTCTGCTTCCTGAATTCGGCGACCATCGTTGGGACGTCACTCTGGTAGTAGGCTTGACCTCAGAGATTAGCGTCGACGGGCCGCTGATGCTTCTCCATTCCGTTGCCATTCACGATTGCGTGCACGCATCCGACCGCAACCACGCGTAAACGGCCGGCCGAGTGGTACGACGGCAACGACGTTGAGCTGCGCACCGGTGGCCGCCAGCGTACGCTGCGGGTGCTCGGAATTACCCCCCCCAGCGTGCACGTTCTCCGGACCGTTGTCGACTGTGATGCGATCAGGCGCACCCCGCGTCCGGATCCCGGGCGGTGATCGTCGGCATGGGATTCAGCGGATCGTCCTTGTGGACGCCCGCTGCCGCACCAATGTCGTGGAGGTCGATGCCGCCGGCGACGTCTCCAATCATGATCATCCACTGTTTGGGCGCGTGCGAGTCGAGCACTACAACAGCGCGGAAAAGATAGGCCGAGCGGCCGCCCTCTCCGTCCTTGGCCACACAGAGCCTTTCGATTATGTCCATTCGTTCCGGTCGGATCACTACGAGGACAAAGTCGAGTACGTCGGGCACGTCACCCACCTGTACCACCCCGGCACCACGCTGACGATCCATTGGCTGGTGACCACCGTGCCGGCGGCCCCTGGCCCGTCCACCAATCTCACGCTCTCAGCCGAGCTCCAGGGGCCGTACGCCTCCGTGGGCGCGCTCAAGAGCACGGCCCCGACGGCCGGCGCCGCCCTGACTGCTGCCAAGGTCGTGGTCAGGAACACCTCGGACACCGCGCCGGCGAGCATCATCAACCTCCCCGCCGACCTCGCACCTGGGTACTACAACCTCAGGACCACGGTGGCATACCCCGGCGGCAGACAGGGTGGGGACAGCGTCATCCAGGTGCGCTGAAGAGAGAGCCGCGAAACCCACGCCACTCCGGCCGCCCCGCTAACCGAGGACAACGAACCGTAACCCGGTCCCGCTCGGGCTCGTGACCATCGGCCCTGGCCGGGAAGGAGCGGCTGCATACGCTGAGTCGTGTGATCATTTCAACCGTTATTGGATCAAGCAATGTTGAGGCGTCGGACCGCCTGGCGGCCCTTGCCGACCCGGTGCGGCTGGCGATCGTGGGCGTCCTTGCTGACGGCGAACAATGCGTTTGCAGCGTGCGCGACCGCGTTCCGGTCGCGGCGAACCTCCTCTCCTACCACCTCCGAGTCCTGCGTCAGGCGGAGCTGCTGATCGCCACCCGCAGGGGTCACTGGGTCGATTACCGCCTCAGCGGCGACGGGTTCAGCGCGCTGTGGCGCGCGCTCGCTGCTGCCCGAGCGCCACTTCCCGGCGAGACCGTGATCACGGCACGTGGCGGACCAGACTGTACGGACAGCGAGCCGCAGCCATGAACGCCACCGCCACCGGCGCGCGCCCGGCGGCCCCACCGCGTCGCGATAAGCCGCCGACCGTCGTCGTTCGCCTCTCCCGACTCGATCGGCTGCTGCCGCTGTGGATCGCGGCAGCGATGGCGGTTGGCTTGGCACTGGGCCGCCTCGTTCCCGGCCTCAACCAGGCGCTGAACCGTGTCGCCATCCACGGAACCAGCCTGCCCATCGCGTTCGGGCTGCTGCTCATGATGTACCCTGTCCTGGCCAAGGTCCGCTACTGCGAGGTCGGGAAGATCGCCGCCGACCGGCGGATGATGGTTGCGTCGCTCGTTCTCAATTGGATCGTCGGGCCCGCGGTCATGTTCGGCCTGGCGTGGGTGCTGCTGCCCGACCAGCCCGCCTATCGCAACGGCGTCATCCTCGTAGGGCTGGCCCGCTGCATCGCCATGGTTCTGATCTGGACCGATCTAGCCCGCGGTGATCGGGAGACGGCAGCTGTGCTGGTGACGTTGAACGCGCTGTTCCAGGTGCTCGCTTATTCAGCGCTCGGTGTCTTCTACCTCAACGTGCTTCCCGGCTGGCTCGGGTTGCAGACGGAGAGCCTGTCAGTGTCGATGGGGACGATCGCGGTCACGGTGGCCATCTTCCTCGGCATCCCCCTGGTCGCCGGTTTCAGCACCCGCATCGTGGCGGAACGAGCTCGTGGCCAGCAATGGTACGAGGAACGCTTTCTCCCCAAGATCGGCCCCGTTGCACTCTACGGGCTGCTGTTCACGGTCGTGATCCTCTTCGCGCTCCAGGGACACACCATCACGTCGCAGCCCCTGGACGTCGTCCGCATAGCGCTGCCGCTGCTCGCGTACTTCGGGATCATGTGGTTCAGCGGATTCGCCATCAGCCGGCGCCTGCATCTTACCTACGCGCACACAGCCGCATTGGCGTTCTCAGCGGCAAGCAACGACTTCGAACTAGCCATCGCCGTCGCTATCGGCGTGTTCGGGGTGACCAGCGGCGAGGCGCTCGCGGGCGTCGTCGGCCCGCTCATCGAAGTCCCAGTGCTGGTCGGACTAGTCTACGTGGCGCTCTGGGCCAGGCGTCGCTTCTATGCGACGGAGGTGACAACGTGAACTGCTACGACTGCTCCAGGGTAGGGGTCACTCGGCGGGCTGTGGCCGTCTGCATCGACTGCGGGGCCGCGGTGTGCATCGAGCACGCCGTCGGCGAGGAGCACTGGCTCACCCGCACCATGGTGATCCTGCGTGTCGAGCGTATCGATCCGCCTGCGCGCCTCATCAGATGTCGCACCTGCCATGCAGCCCACAAAGCGCTGGGCGACCTAGACGCCACGGCGTGAGCTCGCATCGAGGGCAGTGAGGGTGGGATATACCGCAGCGACGCGCGACCCAGCCGGCGCGCCGCCAGCTCCAACGACTACCGGGTGAGCGCCCGCTTACGGGGGAACGGACGCGCGGTTGCTGAGGCCGCCGCCGAATCGATCGCTTTCGACGCCAGCTGGGCCGCACTTGACTTTTCCACGGCATCCCAGATCACGATAACCTCTGGCTCCGAGAAGAGATTCCAGCCAGCCTTGAAGGTCCGCCGTCCGCAGGGGAAGGCCGAAAGGGTGGCCACTGGCCTGCATAAACTGACTTGAGTGAGTGGTCGCCTTTATCTGGACGAAGAAATAGCCAATAGCTAGATGCGTTCCATAGTCATCCCGGGGGGAGATAGTCGAGCCCGTCAGGGAATCTCAGGCGGCTGCTCCCCTGCCCGGTGAAGCTCCAAATCACCGCGTGGGTGGTGGGATCGAGCACGAGGATCTTGTTCCCCCAGTCATCACAGATGGCGATGCGATTGGCCGACAGCGGGAGGGCGATCGAGGGATGGTTGAGTTGGTGGGCACCCCTCGGATGGTAGCTCCACACCACCGCTCCGGACCGGTCGATCCGGTACACCCCGCCGGGGTTGGAGTAGTCGGTGAGCAGCACCGAACCGTCGGGGTAGGGGATGGCGTCCGACGGATAGGCGGCGGGGGACCTGGCCGACCAGCGTACGGTGCCGTCCGGGTTGATCCAGGTGACCCAGCTTCCCCCGATCTCGGTCACCACCATTGAGCCGTCTGGGGCCGGAAAGGCTCCGTTGGGCAGGTCGAAGCTGATCGGCGGGTCGTGGCGGCAGTTGCCACTGCCGAGCGTCCCCAGCCACGCGCCCGAGCCACTCAAGTGGACGAGGCGACAATTGCGGATGTCGGCCACCCACACAGTGCCGTCGGGGTTGGGCACGGCATCGTCGGGCTCGCTGAAATAGCCTCGGGAGCTGCCCCTGACGCCGCTGTGCCCGACCTGCCAGAGCACGCTGCTGGAGGCGACGTCGATGGCAGTGACCGTCTGGCTGCCCTCGGCGTTGGCGACTACTGTGCGGCCGCTCGGAGCGAAGAAGGCGTCGTCGGGAGCGCCGAAGGGGAGAGACGCCGCGTGCCCCGGGGAGGGAAAGGCCCAGCTCACGACACCGCTCGAGTTGGCAAGGAGGATTCTGTCGTTGCCGCGGTCGGAGATCAGCAACCGCCCGGGGAAGGCTAGTCCCGGCGGCGTCGAGGGCAGCCCGGCTGCCGCGCCTGGGAGGGGGACCCGAGGCGCCTGGGGGGACGGGCCGGCCGATCCGGAGGGAAGCACACTGGGGGTGAGGCTGGCCCCACCGCCCAGCGCGCCTTGGAAAGTCGTGGATGTCGGCGACGGGCTGGCCTGGCACCCAGCCCCGGCGCTGGCCAGGAGCAGGCAGAGGACGAGCCGGAGGCCCCTCACCTCGTCGCCGATTGCCGGGCTTGGATTACGGCGGCGGGTGCCCTGCCGGCGTTGCGGACGGGTAGCGGTGGCTTCCCCGGCTCCTGGGCTGGGATCAACCTAGATGAGCGAGAGCCAACGGAGCGCGATCTTGTCTTCTCATGAGCCACCGCCGCGGGATGGTAACGGCGCAGGCTGACGGTGTGCTGACCGCCGGTACGCATGACTCCCCGGGGGGAGGGACCGCGTAGCGGGGATCGCGTGGGTCGAAGTTCAGACAGGTTGTGGCCGCGAGTTCTGCTGAGATGGCGGGTCCAAGTGACGACGGCTCGGGTGGAGTTCGTCTTCAAAAGCAGGGTCGCTCACCGAACTCCGGGAGACGGTGGCGCGGCTCCTCCCCCAGGAAGGTCTCGCAGTGGCAGGTTGAGCGCGCCCGCCACTCAACCCTCCGGAAGTGGGTCGGGCGGTGGTCCCGCCTGACCACCGTAGGAATCCTTTGAGCCGTCTGACCCGGCTTCTACACAAGAACCAATCGAAATGCGAGCCTGTGACTTGAAGCGGCTTATCGGCGAAGCATCCTGGGGCGGCGCCGCCCCACGGCGAGCAGCCGAAGCAGGCCAAGGAGGACCACCGCACCGAGGAAAGCGATGATCCCCTGGGCTATCACCGGGTGCCCCGGCACGCTGAAGCTCACGCCGAAAGCGTCGGCAAGCAGTCCTCCGACCACTGCACCGATCAGTCCGACAGCGACATCGCCGACGATGCCGAGGCCATGCCCGAGCATGACCCGGCTCGCCAGGAAGCCCACGACGAGTCCGATGAGTGCCCAGACAAGGATCTCGTACGGGTCGAGGGTGATGGTGACAGTGCCCAGGACTAGCACCACCTTCCTTTTGTAGGTGCCGCTACCACAAATCGATAGCCAGGTCTCAGCCTAGGTCATCTCGCTGCTGGACGCGGGACTCCCCTTGGGGGCTCGTGCGAACGTCTTCGCGAATCGTCACGCGCCGGCGGCTGCCGGTAACCAAGACGACGAGACCGATAGCGAAGATCACAATGCCCGCGACGAGGAGTATGAGCCCAGCGGTGTTGATGTTGAAACCGGTCGATGTGACGGTGACCGCGTACTTGAGAAGCGCCCCGACGACTGCGATCACCACACCCAAGCCGACGAGGCTAGAGCCTGCTGTTCGGTCCATGGTTCCAGTTGCTCCTTTCTGACGTAAAGCGTCCGTCCCCGGTCGATGTTCGAAGACGTGCAGTTACTCTATACTACAGATGTCACCCTTTGTGTTAGCTTTGTATCCACGTAAGCTAAGGCATGCCTCACGAGCTTGCCTGACGAGCTTCCGGATCGAGGCCGAGAACGGCCCGACCGCCGTCGACGGGGATGACGGCTCCGTTGACGAAGCTCGCCTGGGGCGAGAGCAGGTAGGCGACGACGTCGGCGACTTCCTCCGGGCGCCCGACGCGACCCAGCGGATGCAACATTCGAATCTCCTTCTCGACCTCATCCCGCCCCTCCCGCAGAGCCTCATAGCGGTCCGTCGCGATCGACCCCAGGGCCACGGCGTTGGTTCGGATCCCGCGTGGTCCGTATTCCACCGCCAGCGCTCGGGTCAGGCCCTCGATCGCGGCCTTCGCCGTGGCGTAGGGGAGGGCGCCGCGCACCGGACGCTGGGCCTGGTGGGAGAAGACGTTGACGATCGCCCCCGGGGTCCCGGCGGCCAGGAAGCGCCGGACCGCGACCGCGGACCCGGTGACCTCCAGGCCGAGGTTGACCGCGATCAGCCGCAGCACGTCCTCGGCCGCCACATCGTGCAGGGAGGCGTCCCGAAAGACAGCGGCGTTGTTGACCCACCCGATAAGGGGGCCGGTCTGCTCCGCGGCGTCGGCGGCTCGCACGGCAACGGGCTCGTCCCCGGCATCTCCGATCACTGCGCTGATCCCGGCGCGATCGCGGGTCCACTCGAGGCCCTGACGATCGACGTCGATGACGATGACGTGGCCCATCAGGACCAGGCGCTCGGAGATGGCGCGGCCGATGCCCCGTCCTCCTCCGGTCACCACATACGACGTCATCCTTTCCGGGCTCATCATCCCCTCGCTTGGAGCTGACCCACCAGCTCAAGGATGGCGTCGCTGACGGTCTCCGGGTCGGTGACCAGGCCGAGGTGGTGGCTGGCCAGCTCGACCACCGGCCAGCCGAGGCCTCGTGCCACTTCGCACGGATCTCGATACGCCTCGCTGAGCCGGAGGTAGGCGCAGGGAGCATCTGGCCATCCGGCACCTCGGGAAGCCCCTCCTTGAAGAGCGCGAGAGGCAGCCGTGGGCACCCTGCGACGAAGCGCGCCCGGACGTCCGGATCAGGCAGGAGCTCGGGCCAACGCGTCAGCGCCCCACCACTCCGGCCACGGGGGGAGCCACCCGTCACGGGCCATGGCGCGCCGTCCCTCGCCCAACCGTGGAGGAGCCGTCTCGAACCAGCCTTCGCCGGGGTGGGGCAGGGCGGCATCGACGAAGACGACCCCTCCGCACCACCCGACGCCCGGGCGGCCACAGGAAGGAGGGGCCCGGCACGGCTATGGCCGACGAGGACAGCCGTTCCTTTGGTGGCGGCGGCGATCGCCGCGACCTGGAGCCGCCAGTATGGAGGTCCGGTGACCAGAGCCTCGCTCAGGTCGGGCACGGTGACGGCCCGCCTCGTCGAGCGAGAGCTGCGGCCACGGGCTCCAGCTGTCCGGCCCCACCGGTCTCAGCCTGGACCTGGTCAACCTGGCATACAGCGGGAGCCTGCCGCCGTACGGGGCGACGAACTACGGCGTGAACGCCAGCATCCAGTTCTACTCGGCGACGCTCAGCCCGATCGGCAACAACATCCGGATCAGCCGTAACACCTGGGACCCGCAGCTCAACTCCCCTCACGCCTACGCTGCGAACGACCTGTACACGTTCATCGGTGACTACTTCGGCAACACATTCGACGTCGGCAACACTGTCTACGGGACGACAGCGGTCACGACATCCGTGACGACCTATAACGACGGCGGCAACCCCCAGCACTACCAGCAGCAGGTGGTCTCCTTCGTCCCCATCCCCAGCACGTAGGAGCAGGAGCCGGTGCGGTCGAGGCGGCCACGGCCGCGACCTCCCCGGGCGCCTACACGCGGATGCCCCGCACCTAGGAGATCGGGTCGTGGTCGCGGTCCTGGGTCACAACCGGAATCCCCTCGGCCACCGCCGTGGCCGCGACCAACGCATCGAGAAGCAGGACCCGGCGCCGCTCGCGGCGCAGCCGCGCGACGATGCGCGCGAAGGCGCGGGAGACCGTGGCGTCCACCGGGAGCGCCGCTCGAGGTCCTGGCTCACGATGGGGCGCTGACCAAGAGGCCCTGAGCGTTCGCTGCCGCGGCCATCCGACGGTCATAGGTGACCACGTCCCCGAGGTCGGGACCGAGCGACAAGGCAGCAGCGATGTGGATCGCGTCCAGGGACCGCATGCCGGGAGGGCCGAGCGCGCCAGCCCTCTCCAGGAGGGCGCGATCGAGACCGATGAGGACCATGGGTCGCAGCTGTCGACGCACCGCAGCAACGCGCGCCGCCGACGCACGCGACGCGGCGCGAAGCGCTTCGGTGCAGAGAAGGGCGGCGGACACCCGGACCGGCCAGGTGCGGAGGTAGGCGCGCAGGGCAGCGGACTCGGGCTCGGGGATGACGAGCTTGAGGAAGGCCGAGCTATCCAGATAGACGACCCTACCGTTCATCGGCACGGAGTTCGGCGAGCACCTCGGAGAGGAGGGGTTCCCCAGCGGCACGGGGCGGTGGATCGTACTCGAGGAGGTCGCCCTCGGCGGCGGTGGCCCGCCCCTCGGCGATCATCTGGTCCAGCACGCTGGTCACCCGGAGGGGCACGAGGCGCGCCACCGGATGACCGTGATCCGTGACGTCGATGGTCTCCCCGGCGGCGACGCGGCGGATGACCGCACTCACCGTGTCCCGCAGCTCCCGGATGCCGACGCTCGCCATGGTCACATGTTACCACGTTGTGGTCACAGCGGACACCAGGGGATGGAACTGGTGATGATAGGTATGATGCAGAGTGATGCGTACGACGCTCAACGTCGATGACGACGTGGCCCAGCGGTTGGCACAGATCGCCCGCCAGAGCGGCCGTTCGGTGTCACGGGTGGCGAACCAGCTCCTGCGCGCCGGGCTGCTGGCGGAGCGCGGGTCGGGCGCGCTTCCCCCCTACGAGCCACCCGCTGTTGACACGGGGCGACCGCTCATCGACGTGACCGATGTCGGCGAGGCGCTGGAGCAGCTTGGTCCGGAGTGAGCCGGCCGGCGGGGTCCCCCTCGTCGACGCCAACCTCGTCCTCTGGGCGCATCACCGGCAGTTCCCGCGCCATGCCGAGGCGAGGGAATGGTGGGGCAACCTGCTCTCGGAGCGGCCCCTGGTCGGGATCGCGTGGCCCACCATCCTCGCCTTCCTGCGGATCTCCACCCATCCGCGCGCCCTGGAGCGTCCTCTCGGCGTTGCCGCCGCCTGGGAGATCGCCGAGGGATGGCTGTCCCGGCCCAACGTCTGGGTGCCGGGGCCCACCCAGCGGCACCGCGAGGTCCTGGGGACCACACTGCGGCAGGGCAACGCGGCGGGCAACCACGTGCCCGACGCCCACCTCGCCGCGCTCGCGCTGGAATGGGGTCTCGAGGTGCAGAGCGCGGACCGCGACTTCGCCCGCTACCCGGGTCTCCGCTGGCGCGATCCGCTGACGCCCACGCCCTAATGGGGGTCCTCCGCGGCGAGGCGGAGCAGCAACGCCTCGCCCTGGCTCGCCGTCGCCGCAGAGGGTGATGGGGGGGCGGCCAGGTGACGGCGATGCTGTCGGATGGCGAGCGGCTCAGCGTCGACCGCGTCGTCTTCGCCATCGGTTACAAGGCGGACCTGCGCCGCCTCGAGTTCTCGGCGCACTCGTCGACGACGTGGCGTTGGCTGACGGGTCCTGAGTGTGTCTGCGGCCGCAGCTTTCCACCACACTTGGAATTCCAGACTCATTCCACTCGCCGGAGGCCGTGGCCACGATGGCTTCCGGGAGTCCCCTGGAGGACGGGGACCGATGGTTATGGCTGGACAAGATTGGAGGGGCCCTGCGCGAGGCTGTCAACGAGGGCCGCGAGCTGGTGATTGCCTGCTCCGCTCTCAAGAGAACATATCGAGACAGGCTTCGCACCCAGGCCCCGAATGCGCTCTTCATCCTCCTCGAGGCTGACCGCACGCTGCTCGAGCAGCGTCTCTCCAACCGCTCCGGCCACTACATGCCAGCGTCTCTGATTCGGTCTCAGCTCCGTGCCTTAGAGCCACTGGGGGCCGATGAGCTCGGGTGTCGCCTCGATGCGGCCGTCCCCCTGGAGGAGCTGGTGGGCGCTGCAGCGACATGGATCGAGCAGCAGCGCCTCGCCGTGGCGGCCTCAGCGGGCGTACAGGTCAGCCGCGGTGAACCCGAGGACGTCAAGCTGGGACGTCGACCTGCTCCCGGCCGAAGAGCGCCAGCACCACCTCGTCGGCGCGATGCGGGAGAGCTTCGGCAGCCCGGCGAAGGGCGGCGATCTCCCGATGGCCCGCCGTGGCCAACCACTTCGCCGCATCGCGGCGTCGTAGGCGTCGTCCGTCGTGAGGTGGCTGTAGACCTGGGCGATCATCGTCAGCGAGGAGTGCCCCAGGATCTGCTGAAGCTGGATCGTCGACATTCCGCGGCGCAGCATCAGGGTTGCGTAGGAGTGCCGGAAGAGGTGCGGGTACACGCGGCGGCCGATGCCGGCCTCCTTGCCGAGGTGGCGGATCACCTGCTCGGCGCCGTTGTCGGTGAGCGGCTCGTACTCGCCGGTCCGAGCGCTACGCCGGACCCCGACGAAGATCCGGTCGGTCGTCTCCGCGTGGCGCCGGCTGAGGTGGCGCCGGAGGCGGCGGGCGAGCGCCGGGGGCACCGGCACCATGCGCTCTCCGGTCTTACCGTTCACCCGGAGCTGGCACTTGCCCCGGTCGGTCTCCACCAGGTCCTTGGCCCGGAGGCCGAGGAGCTCGCCGAGCCGAATGCCGGTGCCGGCCAGGGTGCGGACCAGGAGCTCATCCCGCTCCGACCGGGCAGCGTCCTCCATTCGCTGGATCTCCTCCGGGCTCAGCACCTCGGGGAGCTGCTTGGGCAGCTTCTTCATCGGCACCTTCACCTTCCCGCCGAGGTCCTTCTCGGCCCAGCCGAGGAAAGCGCGCACCGACCGGGAGTAGGAGTTGATGGAGGCGTCGCTGAGCGGCTTGCCCTTCGGGCCACCGTGTTCGCGCAGGTGGCTCACGAATCGGACGAGCTCCCGATCGCTGAGCTGGGACGGCTCCGTGATCCCGTGCTCCCCGCACCAGGGAAGGAAGAGGCGGTCGAGGGTCCATGCGTACATCTCGGGCGTCTTGCTCGCCTTCCCGTTGGCCCGCTTGTCGGCGAGGAAGTCGTCGGCGAGCCGGTCCAGGGCATCGGACGCCCCGGGTTTGACGACGGTAAGGTCGGCCACGGGATGGTCCCTCCCCAGCGGATAGACCGGCTGATTCCTTACACCGGTGGCCCGACGGATGTCGGAACAAAACACCGGATAACCACTGCAAGTAATACACCGGACTTACACCGGGTTACAAGAGAAGTCAGAAATGGGTTATACGGTGCTTCTGAGTTCAGATCTGGCGATCTGGCGCGCCCAGGAGGATTTGAACCCCCGACCTTCTGATCCGTAGTCAGACGCTCTATCCGGACTAAGCTATGGGCGCGGGGTCGAGTTCAGCTAGACAGTATAACGCTCTCGGGGCTGGCGCCACAGCACCGCCTAGACCGTATATTTCACGTAGAACCGGCCCCGGAGAAGTTATTACGGTCATGCCAGCAGTCATCCTACCGCAACCCGACGCCCTGCCCCTCGAGGAAGCCTGGACCTCCTTCAACCGCGCCCTGAAGGCGGAGGGAAAGTCGCCGCGGACCCTGGAGAGCTACTCCGAGGCGGTGCGTGGCCTCGCCGCTTTCCTCAGCGCCCGCAGCCGGCCTACCGCCCCGGCCGCCGTCCAGAGAGCTGACCTGGACGCCTATTTCGCCGACCTTCTGATCCGCTACCGGGCGACCACGGCGCTCAGCCGCTACCGAGCGCTGCACCGCTTCTTCACCTGGCTGGTCACCGAGGAGGAGATCCCGGCGTCGCCCATGGAGCGGATGCATCCCCCCAAGGTGACGCTGGCGCCGCCCGACGTTCTCACCCCCGACGAGTTCACGCGGCTGCTCAAGGCCTGCAGCGGTAAGAGCTTCGAGGACCGCCGCGACCACGCCATTCTCTCTCTTCTACGACACCGGGATGCGCCGCGGCGAGCTGGCCTCGATGACCGTCGAGGGCACCGACCTCGACCGTCAGATGACCAACGTGAGCGGCAAGACGGGGCCGCGGCTCGTCCCCTTCGGTGCCACCGCCGCACACGAGCTCGACCGCTACCTCCGGGTCCGGGCGAGGCATCAACACGCGCGTCTGCCGGCGTTCTGGATCGGGCGCTGGGGCGCCCTGACCGGTGACGGGATCTATCAGATGCTGCTCGACCGCAAGCAGCAGGCGGGCATCACCCGCCCCTTCGGACCTCACCTCTTCCGCCACACCTTCGCCGACAGCTGGCTGAAGGCGGATGGAACCCAGGGCGACGTGATGCGGCTGGCCAGCGGGCGGACCCGGGAGATCTCGACCGGTATGGGGCCAGCCGAGCCGACGCTCGTGCCCGGGAGGCGCATCGGCGGCTGTCGCCGCTCGATAGGATCAGCTAGCGCGACACCACCGGCATGCATGATCTTCTCGGATCCGGTTCAATCAAGGTCTGGAACTTTCGAGTCACCTGGTAAGGGAATCAAACCGCCGTGATAAAGCTTCGATCTCGCCTTGCTGCATAAGGGTTTTCCAACCTCCTGACCCCCCATTTGCATAGAAGCCACCACGAGATGTTCGAACCAGTGAGGCCAGATCTCCAGGAGTAGCTGAGGGACCACGGGGTCCATTTGAACTCCGCCTTTACCCAGCCTCGATCGAATAGAACCGGGTGGAAAGCGAACCATGTGCCATCGGCCTACGTATACCCCACCTCCCTAGACCGGAGGCATGCCACCGCCTGAGGGTTGGGGCGGCGGTGTCAAATCAGCCATGGCGATAACCGTCATTCACTCCTGCGCCAGCTCCAGCTCCTCTCGGATGGCGTTTATGGCGGCAGCGCATCGCCCCCTGATCTGATCCCAGGCTGTAGTCCAGTCCATAGGTGGATAGGTGAGCCCGACCTCCGCGAATGCCTTGGCCACCTCTCCGCCAGGCCCCGAATGCTGCCCGCCAACGCGAATGCGAATGGCCCGCCGCAGCACTTGTACCGCAGCTTCCACCCGTCCAGATGCCTCTGGCGACAGGACGCCGTCGAGCTTGCGGAGAAGTCGCCCTCTAGGCTCTTCTCACCCTTCTCCCGAGCGCGGCGATCATCTTCGGCATCGAGGCTCACAGTAAACTGGCCAAGGACGCTAAGGCCCCGGTCGCCACGACTTAACCCAGCCTCACGACGACCACGACGGCGTGCAACCCGGCCTGGGCGGTGACTCCCGCTCTACGCCGGATGCCCTGGGGCATGCGCTCATGACTTGTATTTGAGTTTGCCCGTTCAAGGGCAGTGGAGCGAGAGACGGGACTCGAACCCGCGATATCCAGCTTGGAAGGAACGTGCTCAGATTCGTATTCATAATCGTCCCGGAGCCCCGGATGAGCACAATCCTCAATGTCCTCAAAGAAAGCTGCGGCTCGCCCACGGGTACTGGGTTGCGACGCCGCACCATGAGCCAGTTCGAAATTGGAGTGACACCGCGCCGGATGCCGATCAACGCGTCATCCGGTGGTAGCCGTGCAGAGCAAGGCTACGACGGGCAGGCAGATCACCGCCATCGACAGGCAGAGTGTTGCGGCGGCAAGTGCCAGCCCTATGCGACCCACCCGGCCGGCTGGCCCAGGCGGCTGTAGAAGACGCTGCACCCGCCTTGCCGCGGCCGGCCCGCCGGCGGTGAGCCCGACCGGACGGGCGGACGCCCGCGCGAAGATCATGAGCGCATCCGCTAAGGCGGTCGGGTCGTGCCGCCGAGAAGCCGCGTCGTCTGCCGCCATCTCGGCGAGCACGGCGATCTCGATCGGGGCCTGGGACAGGAGCGGAACCCACGGCAGAGCGCGCGCCAGCCCTCCTGAGATGCACAGCACCATCTGGTGGTGAGCGCGCAGGTGGGCACGCTCGTGGGCCAGAACAGCCTGAAGCTGCCACGGTCCCAACCGGGCCACGGCACCACGTGTCACCACGACGCGATGGCGCCCACCCGGGAGGCAGTAGGCAGCCGGTGACTCGTGATCAAGGATGACCGCGCCGAGCCCAGGGTCCTCGTGGCTCGCCGCGCCCAGGAGAGCCTCGTGGGCACACCGCTCACGCCGAACGCGGACGACATCGCGAGCGACGTGCCCGGACGTCTGAGCGACCAGGCCACCGACAGCGAGCAGCCCCAGCGTTGACGTCGCGGCTCTGGCCGCTGGCGGCAAGCCTGCCATCACCCCCTGAGCAGAGGTAGCGCCTGCGGGTGCCCAGCTCAGTAGCCCCGGCACCACCAGGCCGAGCCCGGCCAGGACCACCGCCATGACGCAGGAGACAGACAGGGCCAGCCAAAGAGTGATCGCAAGGCGTGGCGCGTGGGCCGTCCGGTCCAGCGCCAAACCGCGGGGTGCCAGGACGCCGACCACCACGGCATACGCGACGAGGAGCAGCGGCGCCATCACGGTAGGCCCTGGTCCGCGCTTCCCGGGGCGGTGCGCGCTGAGAGACCCTCGGCAGCAGCGCCACCACGATGGCGGGAATAGGCCTCCTCCAGCGCCGCGGCGTCGTCCGACGACATCTGATCCAGGAACCGCAGGAAGGTGGCGGTGCGATCGCTGCCGACATCCAGCGCCTCCCGCATCAGCCGTGCGCCGTACTCCTGGCCGGACACGGCTGCCTCATACCGGTAGGCGCGACCGTCGGTCTCTCGCAGCAGCCAGCCCTTGCGGTGGAGGTTGTCCATCACCGTCAGGACGGTGGTGTACGCGATGGGGCGCTCGGCGAGCAGGTCCCCGACGATGTCGCGGACGGTTGCCGGTCGGCCCCGCTCCCACATCCGGCGCATCACCTGAGCCTCGAGGTCCCCGAGCCCACGCACCTTCTGCCTCCCAGCCGCCGGGCTACTAGCCAGATAGTAGCCGATGGCGACGGCGACGTCGCAGCGCTGGACCCGCCTCGGCCCCCTGCGTGTACTATTATAATAGTACTAGCTGGTTAGTAGGAGCGCGAATGGCTGCCTTCGCCCCGGCGGAGACCGACGGGCCGGGCTGGATCGTGGCCTCCGGGCTGTCAAAGCGATTTGGCCGTATCAATGCGGTTGACGCGTTGAGCTTCACCGCACCGCCGCAGTCGATCACCGGCTTCCTCGGTCCGAACGGTGCTGGGAAGACGACAACCCTGCGGATGCTGCTGGGTCTGGTCACTCCCGACGCGGGAACCGCCACCATCAGCGGCCGCAGGTACTCCACTCTGCCGGCGCCAACCCGCGAGGTGGGCGCCGTGCTCGACGCGCAGGGGTTCCACCCGGTGCGGAGCGGGCTGGACCACCTGCGCGTGTACTGCGCTGCGAGCGGCTATCCGCTGGCGCGGGCCGATCAGGCGCTGGAGCTCGTCGGGCTTGCCGCAGACGGCCGCCGGGCCGTGGGGGGGTACTCGCTGGGGATGCGGCAGCGGCTTGCCCTGGCGACCGCCCTGCTCGGAGAGCCGCGGGTGCTCGTGCTCGACGAGCCCGCCAACGGGCTCGACCCCGAAGGTGTTGCCTGGATTCGCGAGCTGCTCCGTGACTTCGCGGCACGGGGCGGCACCGTGCTCGTCTCCAGCCATGTTCTGTCCGAGGTCGAGCTGCTCGCCGACCGTGTCGTGATCGTCGCCCGCGGCCGGCTGGTCGCCGAGGGAGCCATCGTCGACATCGCCGGCCAGGACCATGTCGTCTCGCTGGTGACGCGACCCGGGACGGTCTCACGGGGCTTGCCGAGGCGGGCGCGAGTGCGGTCCGGACCGGGCCCGATCGGCTGCGCGTCACCGGCCTGCCGCCGGTCGAGATTGGCCGTATCGCAAGGCGCCACGATGTCGACCTGCACGAGCTGGCCAGCCGGCGGGCCAGTCTCGAAGACGTCTTCCTCGAGCTCACCTCCAACGCCGCCCCGAATTCGCGGGGAGCCCCGGCGGAGACGGCCGAACCATGGTGAGGTCGACACCGTCCCTCCCCGTGCCCGCCGCAGGGCCTGCGGCGTCGCTGCTCCGTCTCATCGCCGCCGAGAGACGGAAGCTCTTCAGTACGCGAGCGTGGCTGTGGATGCTGCTCGCCTCGACGGTGTGGACCACGGTGTTCTCCGTTCTGGCGATCGCCCTCAACGGCCACCTAGGGGGCCTGACGCCGTCGCTCTCCAATGCCGCGGGCCAGCGCATCCTCCTGGTCTTCAGTGCGGGCGGATCCGGACCACTGGCTGCAGTTCTGGGGGCCACCGCGGCCACCGGAGAGTACCGCCATCGCACGGCAACGGCCACCTTCCTCGCCACCCCGCGACGGAGCGAGGCCGTGGTCGCCAAGACGCTCACGTACCTCCTCGTTGGGCTGGGCTACGGTCTCGTGTGCCTGGCCTTGAACTTGGCCATCGCGCTCCCGTGGTTCGCCGCCAGCCGGATCGTCGTGCTGCCGTCCGGCCTGGGCAATGTGGGGCTGACAGTGGCCGTGGTGGTCTCCGTGGGCCTGTTCGCCGCGGTCGGGGTTGGGCTGGGATGGCTGCTCCACGGCCAGCTGGCGACGGTGGCGGGACTGCTCATCTACCTCTACGTCGCCGAGCCGTTCCTCTCGCATATCGCCGGGTTCCGCGCGTGGACACCGTACCTGCCCGGCGTCGCCGCCGATGGGATGACGCAGGCCACTCAGGCGGGCGTCGTGCTGCTGCCGCCCCCCCTCGGCGGTCTTGTCTTTGCCATGTATGGGGTTGCCTTTATGCTCGCCGGGATGTGGGCCACGACCCGAAGAGACATCGCCTGAGCCCCGGGGAGCAACAGCCTCGCTGGCCTTCCAGCCCAGCGTTCCGAGCCGACGGCTCCCCAGAGCAGCACCCTGAAAACCTCAACCGCAGTGTCCACCCCGGCCTCTGCTCATCATCGCTCCGACGGTTGGTGAGAACACCCGTCGCGCTTGCCTCGTGGCGAGATCGGCGGAGACGGGAGGCGCGCCGGGGATTGTCACCGGCCACCACCGGGAGCGCTCCGGCCACCTCGGGACCGACCCCGCGGACGCCTTCAACATCGTGGTGGCATGGTTGGCCAGCAGGGCACGATCTCCTGATCGATGGCGTTGATCTCTGCGGTCAGCGCCTCATGGCGCAGCGCCAGGAGGCGCAGGGTGCACCGGGTGGTCGACGAGGCGGTGTCCAGGCGACCGATGCGGAACCCGCGAGCGCGGCGGATCGGCTCGACCCGTGCCAACGTCGAGCCCGCGCGTGATGGTGGTCCACAGGTAGGCGTCAGCCACGTGGGCGGCTGAATCCTCGGGGCGGCCGAGCAGCGCGGGGAGCCCCCCGACCGGGTGCCGAGACGCTCCGCCAGGGAGTGGAGCGCCGCGGCGACGGAGGTGAGCCGTCCATGCCGGGCTTCTTGTACTCAGAACTCCCCGGCGGGCCGGCGACCCGCGAGCGGATCGCCAGCGCCTGGTATGAGCTGATGACTGAGGTCCTCGAATACCGATCCTTCGGGGCGTTCGGGGGCGACATCGGCGGCTCGGTGACCGGCTGGCTCGGTGCTCGTTATCCGGAGACGGTTCGCGGGATATATTTCATCCATCCGCCCATGCCATCGGGCATCAACGGACTGACGTTGTCGAAGGAAGAAACGACGTTTCTCACCGCTGAGGAGACCTACGACAGCCACGATGGCGGTTATAGCTGGATGCAGAAGACCCGCCCAGACACGATCGCAGCCGCATTGATGGACTCCCCGGCTGGGTTGGCCGCCTGGATCGTCGACAAGTTCCGCGATTGGAGCGACTGCGCAGGCGACCTCGAGAGTCGCATCGACCGGGACACGCTCCTGACGATGATCACCCTCTATTGGGCGACCGGCACGATCGGATCCTCGTTCCGCACCTACTACGACGCCCGCCAGAATGCCCCGAGACCAACAATCACAGTCCCAACCGGTGTGACCGTATCCCATGAACCGGTCATGAGCGGATTTCCGCGGTCACTGACCGAGCGCGCCTGCACCGATCTCCGCCACTGGAGCGAGCCCGGTAAGGGTGGGCACTTCATGCCTCTCGAGGAGCCCGAGCTGCTCGCCGCAGAGCTACGGGACTTCTTCCGGCCACTGCGAACCGCATGAGACAGGCGCGGGACGACGCTCGTACCACGCGCCGGAGCGAGACCGCTAACGCTGCGGGCCGGCCACCTGCGGAGGATGGCCCGTGACGGATGGCTCCCCCCGTGGTCGGAGTGGTGGGGCCCAGACGATCTGGCCGGTCTCCTGCCCGATCCGGAGGTCAGAGCTCGCTTCGCCGCGCGTTGCCCACGGCTGCCGCTCGCCCCACTTCGAGGAGATCCTTCCCGGGGGTGCCCGGATGGCCGGACGCGCCGTGCGCCTACCTTCGGCTTAGCGAGGAGTATCGAGAGCCGTGCGAAGAGGCACGCGGCCTGGGCTGGCCGGTGATCGAGCTGGCCAGCCACCACCTCGGTCTGCTCACCGAGCCGGAGATCGTCACCGACTCCATCCTCGAGCTGGTGGGTCAGCTTTTGCCGAGGGCATGATGAGCCCGGAAGGGATGGCCTCGTACGTCGTGACCGGAGGAGGGCGGGGCATCGGCCGTGCCATTGCCGAGCGCCTGGCTCTGATGGGCCACGTGGTGGTCGTCGACGTCGATGGCCAGCACCTCGAGTGGATCCGCGATCGCACCGGGGTCACCCCCGTGCTCACGTGATCCACTATCTGAAACAGGATCGCGCGCCTGCGTCGCGGAATGTGCCCATCACGCTTCCACGCCGCGTGAGCTGCTTCCATGACCTCGCCGTAGACATCCAGTTGCTTCTGATCTGCGGCGGCGTTGCCGATGCGTACGGGCCGGGCACCGCGGTAGCCGTCCAGGTGGGCGAGCTCGTGTTCGGCAACGTGTGGGTCGCCATCGACCCGATACAACATCTGGAAGTCCGAGGGCCCGCATTCGCAACTGCGATCGAGCCACTCCATGAACTGATCCACCTCTTGGACGAAGCCCAACTGGTGAAGGGTGTCGACCAGGACTGAGGCATCGCGCAGCCAGGTGTAGCGGTAATCCCAGTTCAGCGAGCCGCCAGCTGCCTCGGGTAGCGAAGTGGTGGGCGCCGCGACAAACGCGCCAGACGGCTGGTATTGCAACAGCTTGAGCAGCAACGCGGACCGTCGTACGAGCGGAGCATACTCGCCACGGTAAGGTACAGCGCCGCAGCCAGGCTCGCCAGAACCGATCAGTCCCATCGAGGAGTCGAATTGCCAAGTCCCAGGGGATGCGCGGTCCCCGGTTGCTCATTGCGTCGTGGTGCAATGCGATTACGGCGGTGTCACCAACCGTGAGGGTGCCGTGGAGGTTGACGCCCAGCGGTTGCTGTCTGAGCTCAAAGCGCTCTGGGTACTCGAGTGTCACCGATTCGCGCCCCAGCCTTGCTGACACCACCCCGGGCGCGAGCTGGGAGAACCGGGGCACCCTGCGCCCGTAGTCGAACATCGGGCAGAACTCGACGCTCCAGCTGAGCGTTCCTCGCACAGGCTGAATCAGCCGAAGGAGCCGCAGCGATTGCGGCACAAGCCGGCGCTGCCCTGCGACGCGCAGCGGCATGAAGTCGATAACCAGCGCTTGATCCCGATGGTTCATCCACGTCGTTTCCAAGACATTGGAATCGGTTCGGTACTGACGTGTGGGAAGACCGCCATCCCTGGGCGCCACCCGCAGATATCCACCCTGCTGCCAGTCCAGAAGGCGGCCGAAGACCCAAGGGCTGTCGAAGCGCGGTAGGCACAACCAGTCGATGGAGCCCTCGCGGTGCACCAAACCCGCTGACTCCATGTCTCCAATCAGTCCGTACTCGTCGAGCGGAGGATACGTCTGCATCCGGCGGCTGGGGAAGGGCGGCTCAGCTCCGGCGGACCGCCGGCAGAGACTGAAGGTCGACCCCCTCGTCGGCGAGCAGTTCAGGCGGGAGTGCCGCCCTGGCTGCGATCAGCTGCTGACAGGCGCGGAGTTCGCTGTCCTCCTCGAGTTCTGGATCGCCACCGCTATTCAGGCCCACCACGGCCCTGAGCACGCCAGCCTCCAGGTAGAAGCCGAGGAACCTCTTCTCCGCCATGCTGCCGCGGACAACGAAGCTGTCCCAGCGCCTGGCGTGACCCACGTACTCCAGCTTGTGCTCGAATTGGTCCGACCAGAACGAGTGGACATACCCAAAGGGCTCGTCATCTCCCAGGACCGCCCGGGCCGCGGCCCGCCCCATCCTCTCGGCGCCGTTGTAGTGCTCCACGCGCACTCTGCCGAACAGGGGGTGCAGATGATTGGCCACATCGCCGGCGGCGTAAACGTCGGCGATGCTCGTGTGACACCCCTGATCAATCAGGATGCCGTTGTTGGTGGCGATCGGAGTCGACGCCACGGCCGTGACATCGGGTTCTATCCCGACACCGATAACGGCGAGGTCGCACGCGAGTTGGCGCCCCCTCTCCGTGACAACTCGCTCCACGACATCGGTGCCTTCGAATCCCACCACCCGGTCTTCCCCGATCAATACCACCCCCTGGTTCCGGTGGATATCAGCCATCGCCGCTCCCACTTCCCGGCCGAGCACCTTCTCGAGAGGCGAGGCACCGCCGAGGACTGCGGTGACCACGAGGCCCAACTGGCGCAGCGAAGCCGCGACCTCGGAGCCGATGAAGCCCATGCCCACGACCACCGCTCTGGCGCGCGGACGGGCGGCGCGTTTGATCGCCTCGCAGTCGGCGAGCGTCCGGAGGAGGTGCACACCGGGAAGGTCCACCCCGGGGATCTCTGGTCTGCACGCCCGTCCCCCCGTGCACAGCACCAGGCGGTCATAGCCGAGGGGTTCGCCACCAGTGAGAATCACCGTCCGGGCATGTGTGTCAACGCCGGTGACCGCGGTGCCCAGGCGAAGCTCGACGTCGTTGCGCTCGTACCACTCTGCCGCTTTGACGTACCAGTTGGTGAGATCCTCTTCACCACGCAAGTACGTCTTCGACAGCGGTGGTCGTCCGAAGGGATGATCGGGCTCGCCGCCGATCAGCACGATGCGGCCGCGGAAGCCCTCACCTCGCAGGGTGACTGCGACGTTACCGCCGGCGAGCCCCGCGCCCACGATCACGACACGCTCGGGGCCACCCGTACTAGGCATTGGAGAAGAGGGGGATGTTGGCTCCGCTGGCGGCAGCCATTGGGTTCTCCAGCAGAGTAATGATCAGCTCCGCAACCTCGCCAGCCTTCAACCCTGGACGAAGACCGGGATGAGCCCGCCGCAGCATCTCGGTGTCAACCGCACCAGGGCTGATGCAGACGGCAGTGATGCCATGGGCCTTGCCTTCAAGGGCGACGGCTTCGGTGAGGCCGATCACGCCGTACTTCGAGACGTTGTAGGCAGCAAGTCCGGGGAACTTCTCGGTGGCGTAGATTCCGGACAGGGAAGCGATATTGACGATGCGTCCTTCACCCGCGCGGCGCATGGCGGCGAAGGCCGCCCTGCAGCAGAGGAACGTTCCGGTCAGGTTCACCGCGATCGTCTCCTCCCATGTAACGCAACTGGTGTCCTCGAAGGGCTCTCGGGTCAGGACCCCTGCGGCGCAGACCAGCGCCGTTGGCGGCCCGACACCGCTCGCCACCGTGAACAGCCGCTCCACCGCGGCGGCATCACTGACGTCGGTGGGCACCGCGGTGGCCTGCCCGCCCCCGGAGCGGATCGCCTCGGCGATCGTCTCCAGTTCGCTGCCCGTTCTGGCGGCGATAACGACGTGTGCCCCCGCACGGGCCGTCGCTTCGGCGGTGGCACGTCCGATCCCACTGCTCGCCCCGGTCACGATTGCCACGCGGTTTACCAGCCACGGGGCTCGATCAGCCATTGGCGGCCACCTTGGCGCGAAGAAGCACCTGACGGTAGAGGCGCTCGTGGGCGTCGAGCATCGCCTCGATATCGAGCTCTACCTCGGCGTGCCACCGGCAGGCGTGGCGGTCGATGTTCGCCACTCTGTCGAGGGCTGAGGCGGCGGCGGCGCTGTCGCCAGGGTCCACAAGGATCCCGGTGACACCGTCGACCACAACCTCCGCGAGCCCTCCTCGGCGAAAGGCCACCACCGGGGTGCCGCATGCCTGGGCCTCCGCCGCCACCAGGCCAAAGGGTTCATCCCAGCCCGCCGGGCAGAGAACCACCGCGGCGCGAGCCATGGCCTCCCAGAGATAGGGCCGCTCGATGGCGGGGTGGATCGTCACCCCCGGCTGACCACGCATGGGATAGACATGGCGCTCAGCGTAGTCCCGGTCGTACGCGTCTCCGAAGAGATCGATGGCCATGCCGGCCATGCCCGCGATGGCGATGGCCTCTGCGGCTCCCTTCTCAGGGCTGAAACGGCCGGCGAAGATGGCGCCGACCCCGGCCGCTTCCGACCATGGAATGCGCTTAGTTGGCATCCCGTTCGGTATGACGGCGTCAACTGGGGCGATCCCCCTCCACGCCCGAGCCTGAGCGTGGGAGACGGCCACTATGGTCGGTGGATTGGTGGAGTGGCTTGCCACCTCCAGCGCCATGGCCACCGATGGTTCCGGGGGAAGATGCAGCGTGTGCAGCACCGGCACCTCGAGGCCGGCAGCCAGCCTGATCGCCGGAGGGTCGAAGGCATGGTTGTGCACCACGTCGTACGAGACTTGGGCGACGCTGGCGATGACGCGGCTGAACGCCGCCACAGCGGCGGCGCTGTCCGGACTGGCCGAAGCGCCGACGTGGTAGAGCGACCCGATGAGGCTTGCCGGATCGATGCCGGTGTCGATGACGCGGACGCTCTCGATCTCCGACCCGCGGGCCGCGTAGACATCGACGTCATGCCCTCGGCCGGCGAGTCCACCAGCGAGATCGGCGAGGAGAGCCTGCGACCCTCCTCGCTGGGGCTCGCAAATGGTCGTCACGAGAGGCGCGATCAGGGCGACCCGCACCAGACCGGCCGCCCGTCGCAGAACTGAGCCGCAGCCGACATCGCTGTCTCCCTGCCGCCGGCCGCCTTCAGCGGCTGGCCACCTGCGCCACGCGAGCGAGCGCGCCGAGCCCAGGGTATTTCCGGTTGAGATTGCCGAGCCAGGGGCTCTGCCCCTCCTCAGCGAACGGCGGCTGCGGTGGCGTCATCGCGTTGGCTCCTGTCGCCCGTCTCGGTCGGCGTCTGCACGACGCACTCGGCCCAGTTCTTCTCCGTCTCCCAGACCCGAACGTTCAGCAGGCTGCCGGCGGGCAGATGCGGCTCGAGTTCGAGCCCAGAAGGCTGTTGCCAGGTTCTCAGTGGTGGGGATGGTGCCGCTCAGCCAGGGGACATCGGTGTTGAGGTTGCGGTGGTCAACGCTCCGGATGATCTCGCGGCCGATGAGCTCGGACAGCACCTTGAGGTCGACGATGAATCCCGACCGCCGGTCCGTCACTCCTGCCACCACCACCTGGAGCCGATAGTTATGGCCGTGGAGGTTGACGCACTTGCCGAAGAGCCGCTGGTTCTCGGCCTCCGACAGGGTCGGATCGCGCAGTTGGTGAGCCGCGCTGAAGGATTCCTGGCGGCCCACAGCGAGAATCGGAGCAGCCATCACGATACCCCCCAGTCGACCCCAGCCAGAGCGAGAAACTCCTGCCTTGTCCGGGCGTCGCGCCGGATCGTGCCGAGCAGCGCTGAGGTCACCGTCCTGGTACCTGGCTTCGCCACCCCTCGCAGCGACATGCACATGTGTTCGGCGACGAGCACGACTCCCACGCCCTTGGGGTTGAGCGCGTCCCGCAACGATTCCGCAATCTGAGTGGTCAGCCTTTCCTGCACCTGCAGCCCGCGAGCGAAATGATCCACAACCCTTGCCAGTTTGGAGAGGCCAACGATCCGGGCCCTGGGAAGGTAGCCCACGTGGGCGACGCCGACGAAGGGCAGGAGGTGGTGCTGGCAGAGGGAGTGGAACGGGATGGCCCGTGCCACCACCAACTCGTCATAGCCAGGCGCGTTGGCGAAGGTCGTCATCCGGAAGGGGACCGGAGTCACCAGTTCCAGGAGCGCGGTGGCCACCCGCCGGGGTGTTTCCTCGAGACCGTCCTCTGTGGTGTCGAAACCGAGCGCACCCAGCAGGTCGCGCACCGCCTGCTCGGCTGCACCCAGATCCGCCTGCCTGGCGGCGGAGACGACTTGGAACGCCTGCGACGGTCGCTCCCCGACGGGCTCCATGCCAGGACCGAGTTCAGCTACCGCCTTCATCGTCCGGGTCCAGACAGCACCGCCGATCCTCCGAGGCCGAGCGACCCGCTTCTATCGCAAGTCGAATACTATTATAGGAAGTGGATGACGCCTTGGTGGGTCAGATCCGGTCGGTGGCGCTTCTCGAGGCCCCCGCGAGGCGGGAGCTGTACCGCTTCGTCTGCTTGCGGCGCGACCCCGTGAGCCGAGATCAGGCGGGGGCAGCCGTGGGGATGAGCCGCCCCCTCGCTGCCTTTCACCTCGACAAGCTGGTTGACGCCGGCCTTTTGCAGGCGACCTACCGCCGCATCTCGGGACGTAGCGGGCCCGGAGCCGGCCGCCCCGCCAAACTCTATCTCCGCTCAACTCAGCGGATCGGCCTGGCCTTCCCCCCGCGAAACTACGAGCTAATCGCCCGCGTGGGGATGGCGGTGCTCCAGGGACCGGCGACGGCGTTGAAGGCGGACGCCGATTCGGCCGCCCGAACCTGGGGTCGGAGATTGGGCACAGTCGCGCTGTCGCGCCTGGGCGCTCGCCCTACCCGGCGTGGCCGGATGGATGCGCTCACCGGCGTTCTGGAGACGGAGGGGTTCGAGCCGCGGGTTGATCCGGCCGGCAACATCTGGCTCGCCAATTGCCCGTTCGCAGAGCTGGCCGGAGAGCTTGGTGGCGAGCTCGTCTGTCAGCTCAACCTCGCACTGATGCTCGGACTTGTCGAGGGAGTGGAGCTTCGTGGTGTTGAGGCGATCCTCGCTCCGGGCCCGGACACCTGCTGCGTTGCCCTCCGACGCGAGGGCGGCGCGGCGTCGCTTCAGGATCAGGCAGCCTCATCGCCCGCGGTGCGGTAAACCCGGTCATTCCATCCAGATGTGATCAGCGAGACATTCCGAGAGCCACCAGACTTGCCGACGCAGGCGAGCAACCGCTTCGTGATCGGCGATCTCGGCCGGCTCGACGACGAGGGCCTCCGCACCTTCCTCGACCCTGCCGACCACGGCGTCCGCCCCAGCCTTCTGGGCCTGGCGCTGCAGCGCGAGCCCGACCTCACTGGCCGAGTGGCCGCCGCCCTGCCCGAGGGCGCACGCGACGACTTCGAGGCAGGACTGCGAGCGCTGGCGAATGACCAGGCCGTCCGGCGGGCCGAGCGGCGGGTGCTCCGCCGTCTCTTCTGGCCGCTCCTCTACTGGTGCGCTCCCGACGCCTATCTCGAGCTCATCGCTGGCGAGGATCTTCCTGCGGCTCTGCAGGACAGCCTGCGCATCGACGGGCGGGTGGTGGCGGACCTCGGCGCCGGGGCCGGTCGCTTCACCATCGCCGCGGCCCGGCGGGCCAGACGGGTGATCGCCGTCGACGCGGTTCCCTCCCTCCTGACCCAACTCCGGCACCGCGCCAGCGCCGCCGGCCTCACCAACGTGGAGATCCTCCGGGGCAGCTTCCGCAAACTGCCGCTCGACGACCACAGCGTCGACGTCGCCGTCTTCTGCGCCTCCTTCCACAATCGCGGGCCCCATGGCGGCGAGGGGGCCCTTAAGGAGGCCGAACGGGTCGTCCAGCCCGGCGGCACAATCGCTGTCGTCTGGCCGGAATCGGCCGAATGGCTGCTGGCCCGCGGCTTCAGCCTCCTGACCTCGGTGGCCGAGCCGGCGGTTCGCTTCCGCAACCCCGAGACTGCGGAGCGACTCTGCCGCGAGTTCTACGGCCAAAAGGTCGCGGCGTGGGTGCGCAGCAGCGGCGCCTCGGAGGTGCCCTGCAGCCTCCTCGGTCGGTCAGCTGCGGGCATCGCCTGCGTCCGCCGGATCAACTGAATAGAGGACAGACCCGTTCCCCATCCGGGGAGGATTGGTCGTCCCGCATCTCTGGCCAGGTAAGGGAGATGTCGAGCAGGGCGAAGATCTGCCGCTGCACAGAGGTAGGGCGGCTCGAGGACCGGCCGGTTGGGTTGCAGCATCGCTGAACTCCACTCCTACTAGCGAGAACCGCAACCTTCGCGGCATCCGCTCTCGGGGCTGGCGCCACAGCGCCGCTAGAGGCGGCCGCATATTGTCCAGGGAGACCTGCCCCTCTACAATCAGCCTCTCGAGTGCGCACCTGACATCACCCGGGCGGCGAGCAGAGAGGTGTGTTGAATCCGTCCGCGTCAGGAGATCGTACCGACGCGGGTTCGGGTGTGCGGGGACTACGTCGTAGGAGATGACGGTGGTGGGCGAGACGAATGAGCGGGATGCTCCTGCAGGGACACGAAAGACCTCGTTTACCCACTTCACTGAAACCGCCGCGGACAGCTCTCTGGTTGATCTCCGTGGGCCGCGGGAGCTCCGCGCCGCCCGCCAAGCATCGACCGAGGTCGCATCGAGCCTCGACACGGGTCATGGCGCTGACCTTCTTCTGGCCTGGGGGAGGCTGGAGCGACGTTCCGGGGCGATCCAGGCGTTGATATTTCGGCTTGGAAGCGAGCTCTCCGACTGCGCCCGCGACTGCGCCGCGCTAGGCGCGGCTGCCCAGCAGGCAGCACATGTGGGCGGCGGCAGTTTCTCTCGATTGGCACAGCTCAGTCCACAGCAGGTCCGCGCCCTCCACCTCGCAGCGAACGGTCGCACCGACTGCGAGATCGCTGGAGAGCTTCACGTGAGCCGCCAGACTGTGAAGAGCCATTTGCGGGAGGCTTATCGGAAGCTCGGTGTTCACTCTCGCTCAGCCGCTGTGAGCCACCTCCTGGGGCCTCCCCCAAATGGGGGGATCTTCTCGCAATAGGGCGATGCCTCCCCCAGTGGGGGATGGCGCGGCGAGCCTGCGCGGGTCCAGACTCCCCTCGTGAACGGTCATCCGCCCTCGATGTCAGCGTGACCGAGAGACTGAACCGAGTAAGGTCCCGCCGCCTGGCGCTCTCAGCGGCGGTCGTTGCAATAGCTGCGACCGTGGGTAGCCAGGTGGCACTCGCACCTCCGGTACGAGCTCTGTCGTCGGGCGATGGCATAAACCAAAGGTATGGCTTCGACAGGTGCGGTCTTCCGAGCACTAATCTAACGAGATGCTTTACCTGTGGCCGGCCTCGAAATATTGGTGGTACGCGCTCTACATTGGTGGGGACACGGCCCAGTACGTGGCCCATTGCTCGTTTCCAAATGCAAACTGGCTAAACACCGTAAATGGCTACGGCTGGAGATTCGTCTTTATCTGGGACGGCCTCCAAGCCCCCGGGTGCGGAAACACGTACGCTTTCAGCACCAACACCACCACGGCCTATGATCAGGGCGAACAGATGGCTTCCGAGGCATACAATACACTTGTCTACACTGACGGTGTCAGTAACTTCGCGGCGAACACAGTCGTCGTCGACGACCTCGAGGGATACAATCTACCGCCAGGCAACGGGTGCGTGAGCCCCTACCCATATCAGAGTGCGGTCACTGCCTTCATTTCCGGGTGGGACTACACTCTGCACAACCCTACTGCCCAAACGTATGGCGTCTACGGCTCCGGCTGCGCGTCGAATCTCTCCGATCTTGCACATGCATCTACGGTTCCGGAATTCATCTGGGGCGCAACTTGGGACAACAACCCATCCACGACAGACATAGGGTGCGTTTCGTCCGGTGAGTGGGTCTACAACCAGCGGCTCAAGCAGTACGACCACGAGGTGAATGTCTACTCAGGAGGTCCGAGCCCCTACGAGAATGGGATCGTGGTTGATGAGGACTGTGCCAACGGGCCGACCAGTCCCGTCGGGGTCACGGGGGACAATTGTTGAAACGACGCCGCGCCTCACCTCCCCGCCTCAAGGCGATCGCACCGTGCGTTGTTCTGCTGGCGCTTGCAGGCTGCGCAAGCATCGGCCAGGGGACGGGGCACCCTGGATCGCGAGCCCTTCCCTGGCTTACAACCTCAGGACATGCCGTGCAGCAGCTTCGAGGTCAGGCCTCCACTCCCTCGTGTGCCGTGTCCCAGCTCGGGCTTACCCCGCCCGCGGGGGTCGGACCGTATAGTGGCTACCGCATCGAGAGCATGCTGTTGACCAACGTCTCTACAGCAACTTGCGCTCTGTCCGCGCCTCCCACGGTCACCCTGCATCTGGCATCGGGAGGAACCATGACCTCCGTGGCGGGCGCCAATTCCGGGGTGGGAACTCGATCTCGCTCCTGGACAGGCTGCTACCCTCGGGATCGGGGAACCGGACAGCTGCGCATCCTCGTCAGCAGCTCGACCGGCATCGCCAGCCAGCGTCACGCTGCCGGGAGGGGGATCGCTGCCTATCCCGCAGGCTCCCCAGCTCGACGTCCATTGCGGTCCCCCTCAGGTAGTCCTCTTCTTCCCACAGGAGCCGGCCACAAGGCCATCGAGCGGCGAGCCGGCGCTTCAGGTAACTCTCAACGCCCCGTCCTTGGCCTCGGCGGGCACGACCTACAAGTACACGGTGACCCTGACAAACCCGACGTCCACGTCGATCAGCCTGCTCCCCTGCCCCAGCTACACCGAGGGACTGACGGGGGACCAGGGCATCCTCAGCAGCCAGACATACCTCCTCAACTGTCAGCCCGCGGGGCAGCTGGCCCCGGGTGCCAGCGCCTCCTTTCAGATGCGCTTCCCCATCCCCGCCGCGCTCTCCCCAGGAACCGTGAAGTTCTGGTGGGTGATGCAGGTTCCCGACGGCCCAGCGGGGGGGCAAGCCCTCCAGCTGTCATAGGAGCCAGTGGCGCCTACCCTGCGGCGGCGCGGACACAGTGGACCTCGAACAGGTATCGCTCTACGCTCCGGGCACAACTCCGAGACCTCCTTCCCGTGTGGTAACGTCTCGCCCGACGATCCGAAAGACGGTGAGGCTAAGCCCTTGCGGCGAAGCGCCGAGCACCGGCAAGCGGTTCCCGGGAGGCCGTCGTGTCCCGGCCATGGCGGTGATCTGGTCGCCCATGGCGTGGTTACATCCATACGCGTCGTGCGGTGCAGGCTGACGATCAGAAGACAGGTCCAGCGAGCGTTATACGGTCTATCTTGAGATCAAGGGCTCCCTCTCTCTAGATCGTCTAACCCCCGGCTACAGCGTCAAAACCGCCCAATTCGCGTCGGGCCGCGCCACAGCGTCAAACGCATGTGTGTCCGTAGTCAGACGCTCTATCCGGACTAAGCTATGGGCGCGGGGTCAAACTCAGCCAGACCGTCTAACGCTTCCCCGGGCTGGCGCGACAGCTTCCCTCTAGACCGTCTTCACGCGGAGCCGGTCCCGGAGGAGTCCTTCCGGTCGTACTGACGGTCATCCTACCGCAACCCGACGCCCCGCCCCTCGAGGAGGCTGGGACATCCTTCAGCGGGGCCCTCAGGACGAGGCAGGGCGCCCCGGACCCGGGAGAGCCACAGCGGGCCGGTGCACAGCCTCGCCGCCTTTCCTCTACGCCGACGGCCGCCCACCACCCCGCGCCATGTCCGGCGCAGTGCCCGGACCGCCAACCTCGCCGATCTCCTCGCCGGCTTCCGGCCCACCAGCGCGTCCAGCGGCTACCGCTCGCTGCGCTGACCGTGCCATAGGGCATGTTGCGGCTGAGGGTTGTTCATTGGGGGCCCCATTCAAGCACGCTGGCTTGCCACCGCCCGACCGCCGGCCGCTGGTCTCCCCGGGGGAGGTAGGCTACCTGGTCGACGAGCTCCGCATGGGAGCCCGGCGCGGTTTGAACCCACGGGAGGATGGGCGGCTCATGGACGAGAATCAGCTGTCTCCTAGCTCAAGGGAGCAGGCCATGACAACTCCACGCATTCGCCTGCTGCTGACCGACGTGGACGGCACCTTGGTGACCCAGGAGAAGGTTCTCACGGATCAGGCGATTGACGCCGTGCACCGCCTCCACCAAGCCGGCATCCTCTTCGCTGTCACCAGCGGACGGCCTCCCCGAGGCATGGCCATGCTGGTCGAGCCGCTCAGCATCCAGACGCCCATCGCGGCATTCAACGGGGGCGTCCTGGTCAGCCCCGACATGTCAGTCATCGAGCAGCGCTGCATACCCAAGGCAATCGTCGTGCCGATCGCCGAGCTGATCGCGTCCTTCGACCTCAGCGTGTGGGTCTATCGCGGTGCGGACTGGTATGTCCCCGATCGCAAGGGCCCCCACGTGGACCGTGAGGCCTGGACGGTCAAGTTCGAGCCCAAGGTCATGGCCAACGTCGCGAGCTTCACCGATGACGTGGCCAAGATCGTTGGCGTGAGCGATGACCACCAAGCCGTTTCCAGGGCCACAGCGGCAGCGCACGAGCAGTTCGGAGACCATGTGACAGCGGCGACCTCCCAGCCCTACTATCTCGATGTCACCCACCCCCAAGCCAACAAGGGCGCGGTCGCCAGGTATCTGGCCCAGAGGTATGACCTCTCCACCGAAGAGATTGCCACTATTGGTGACATGCCGAATGACGTGTTGATGTTCGCCCACTCCGGACTCAGCATCGCGATGGGGAACGCCGATCCTCAGGTGCAGCGGAGCGCGCGACGGGTGACCGACACCAACGAGAACGAGGGCTTTGCCAAAGCCGTGGCTCGCTTCGTCCTAGCCGGGACGCCAGCTGCTACTGGCTGAGGTTGGGAGCGGTGACGACGGCAGGTCCACGAGATCCTGGAACCGAGGCTGCGTGGCCGACGCTCCCCTACGAGGAATGGAGGCCCACCTGCCAGACGCTGCATGGGCACACCCAGGTGCTCGGCAAGGTCGCCACCCGCCTCGCGCCGCCCGAGCCGCAACTGCAGCATGCGGCTCTGCGCCTCACGGCGCGCGGCTGGGAGACGTTGCCGCTTCCCGCACCAGACGGGTCGGGGGTGATCGTCGTCCTCCTCGACTTGCACGCTCACGTCACAGCGATCGAACATAGCGATGGACGCCACCAGCAGGTCCCGTTGACCCCCCACCGGTCCGTCGGCGAGGTGACCCGGGACGTCCTCTCCGCGCTGCGTAGCTTGGTGGGTTTCGCGGCCTTCGATCCCCGACCGCAGGAGACACCGTGGTCCACGCCTCTGGACCAAGACGAGGAGCACGCCACCTACGAGCCGGAGCAGGTGCGTGCCTACTTCGCAGCGGCCACCCGCGCCGCCGGTGTCCTGGCGCAGCTTCGTGCCCCCTTCCGGGGGCGTTCCACCCCGGTCAACGCCTGGTGGGGAACCTTCGACCTGGCCGTGAGCATCTTCTCGGGGCAACCGGCCGAGCCTCCCTCCTCCGACTTCATCACGCGCAACGCCATGGACGCCCAGGAGATCGCCGTCGGATGGTGGCCGGGAGACGATCGCTATCCCAGGGCAGCCTTCTACGCCTACGCGCATCCCGCGCCTCCTGATTACGAGAAGGGAACGATCGAACCGGCCGCCGCGCACTGGGAGCCGGTTCTGGGTGAGTTCATCCTTGACTGGGATGACGTGTGGAGGGCGAGGGATCCGCAGCAAGCCGCCCTGACATTCGCTCGGTCGGTGGTGGGCTACTCCTGTCGGATCTGCGGCTGGGACCCAGCCCTGTCGGAGACTCTCCGGGGCAGTCCTCCACCCGTCCGCTGATGGCGCGAGCGACGGCGCCTCCCCGGGAGCACGCGATCGGGGTAGCATGCCCGATACTGGTGCGATGACAGCGGCCTGCAGCCATCTGGAGCAGATCCTCGACACCGAGCCCTCCGGGCCGGGCTGCGTCGAGTGCCTGGCGGCAGGGAGACGGGATTGGGTGCATCTGCGCGTGTGTCAACACTGCGGCCACGTCGGCTGCTGTGATTCCTCCCCAGGACGCCATACCACGGCCCACTACCGCACCGTCGGTCATCCCATCGTGCGCTCCTATGAGCCCGGCGAGGGCTGGTACTACTGCTATCCCGACGATCTCCTGTTTGAGCTGGAGGATGCGCCGCCCGCCCCCTCCCACCCCTAGGCCTGGTCGCAGCGGCAGATTTTCGTGCGATGGCTCGATAGCTGATTGGTGCGCGGAGGCAACCGTTGTTGCCCGACACTCGCATTGACGATGCCGCCGTCACTGAGGATGACCACCTCCGAAGCCCCCTCGGTCCCGTCGAGGGGCTGCGTGCCACGACGTCTGCCGTGATGCCGAGTTCACCGACGGAAGGATCAGCAAGGAGACAGGGCAACCGAAGCGAACCGATCCTGCGCATGTTCGACGACGCCGTCTGAACTCACGCCATGCTCATCCTGAGTGTCGGGCAACAACCGTCGCCTGACGTCCGTCGATGCTCGTGTAGAAGGCGCGCACCAGCCCCTGCTGGACGATGAATGCGGCACGCCCATCCCCGGGCTGATACAGAAGGCTCGCTGCGGGCACCTTCAGCGGAGCGGCGCCGGCGACTATCAGATCGCTCAGCTCCGGTCCGAGCGCAGTCAACAGGTCGAAGGGCATCCGCCCTCACCACAGCCTCCGGGTCCAGCAACGCCAGAAGCCGGTCCAGGTTCCTCTCCCGCGAGGCAGCGCGAAACGCGTCCACGATGTCGCGCTGGCGAGCCAGATCTGCTTCCGATCCCACCTCTCCGCCACGGACCCGGCGCCGGGCCCGGCTCGCCAGCTGCCGCGTGGCATCCCCCGTGCGCCCGACAACGGGAGCGATCTCCTCGGAGGGGACACCGAACATGTCGTGCAGCACGAAGGCAGAACCCCTCGCGCGTGACAGCAGGTGCCGGCTCAAACCAAGGGAGAGCAGACATGGCAAAGCGGATGCCGAACCCGGCGATGGTCATCCCCGAGGCGATGGAGGCCATCCAAGCGGTCACCAAGGCCACGTGCAAGGGCGGGCTTTCCCCACTGACGCTGGACCTGGTCCACCTGCGGGCCAGCCAGATCAACGGCTGCAGCTTCTGCGTCGATTCGGGCTCCAAGCACGCCAGGCAGAGCGGCGAGACGGACGAACGGCTCTTCGGAGTCGCGGCCTGGCGTGAGTCACCCTACTTCGACGAGGCCGAGCGAGCCGCCCTGGCCCTGGCCGAGGCCGTCACCCAACTCGCCGACCGGCCCGACCCGGTGCCCGACCAAATCTGGGACGAGGCGGCCCGGCACGACGACCAGAAGGGTTTGGCGGCACTGCTGCTCATGATCTCGCTGACCAACGTCTACAACCGGCTCAACGTCCCCACCCGCCAGCCCGCCGGAAGCTGGGGATGACGTCCCCGGCCCTCGGAGATGGGGGGCGCTGAACCGGCACCGCTGCCCGGCTTGCCGTCTGCGCACGGCTCAGAATGGGGCCATCGATCGGGCATGATCCGATGCATGAGAGGCTGCCCATGAAGTGCCCCCGGGCCTCCACGGTCGTGAGCGCATCGGCGGTCGCGGCGGCAGCCGCGACTGCCGGCATGCTCGGACGTCATCTCGCTGCAGGGGCCGGGCGCGCGGTGCCCGGCGGCATCCTCATCGGAGACGCACGCGCCTACGACGCGCTGAGCCACCGCTTGCTCCTCGGCCGCCTCCACGCTCGTATCGCCCAGGACGTGGCCGCCGTCGCCAGCCCGGGCGCCCGGCTGCTCGAGGTGGGCTGCGGGCCAGGGCACCTGTCCATCCAGCTGGCCGGCCGGCACGGTCTCGACGTGACGGGGCTCGACCTTGACCCGGCCATGATCGAGCGGGCCGAGGCCAACGCCAGGCGGTCCGCCGCAACCGGCGGCCGCCGGCCCACCTTCATGGTCGGCGACGCCGCCTCGCTGCCCTTCCCCGACGGCTCCGTCGACCTGGTGGTCAGCGTTCTCTCCATGCACCACTGGGCGGATGCCAAGGAGGGCCTCACCGAGATCGCCCGCGTCCTCCGCCCCGAGGGACGAGCGCTCCTCTGGGACATCCGTCAGGGAGTGGGGCCACTCCACCGGCACCTGGCCGATCCGCTCGAGCAGGTCCGCGCCGCCCCGCTCGAGGTGGCCTCCACGGCCCCATGGCGCTGGCCGTGGAGGATCAGCTTTCTCACCCGGATGGAGCTGGTGCGACCGCTCACGCCCACTCGGCAGTAGCCGCACCGCGGCGGCCGGCCGTCACCATGGCCACCCATGAGCCCCGCCACCAGCTCGGGACCCGCCGTCGCGGGGATGCTCCTCGCCCCGGGGGCAGGCGCCGGCCGCGACCATTCGGCGCTCGTCGCCATCGATCGCGCCGTGACCCCCCTCGGCGTCGCGGTGGAGCGCATCGACTTCCCCTACCGGCTGGCGGGACGCCGCAGCCCTGATCCGCCCGGCGTCCTCGAGGCCACCATCCGCGAGCACGCTCTCGCTCTGGCCGGGCGCCTCGGAGGGGACACGGCGCGCCTCCTCCTCGGCGGCCGCTCCATGGGCGGCCGCATCTGCTCGCAGGTGGTGGCGGGTGGCTTCGCCGCCGCCGGGCTGGTCCTGGTCAGCTACCCGCTCCACCCGCCCGGCCGCCCCGACCAGCCGCGCACCGGTCACCTGCCCGCACTGCGAATCCCAACCCTGCTCGTCTCCGGCACGCGCGACGCCTTCGGTGCCTCGGAGGAGCTGGAGGCGGCAGCCGCGCTCATCCCCGGACCCGTCACCCATGTCTGGATCCAGGGCGGCGACCACGGGCTGCGGGGCCGCGACGAGGAGGTGGCACGGAGCGTCGCCGCCTGGGTCGACGAGGCCTTCGGCGCACGCCGCGCCGGCCTCGACCGGTAGGGCACCCCCTGACGCGCGCTCGATACGGGTGCGGGTACGCCCCGCGCCCGACGCCCGGCGGGTCCTCGCCGGTCGACGTCCGTTCCGCGGCCTGCCTCCCCCCTCGGAGCCTCACCCGCCCCCGGCGCCCGCAGCGCGGAACGCCGCCGCCAGCTGTCCAAAATCCGGGCTCCCCCACCCGCTCGGCACGTCGAATCCGGGCCCGGCGCTGTACCCCTTGGACCCGCTCGGGTAGGCGTTGTTCCCGCTCACCACGTCGCGGAATCCGGTCCCCGCCTTCCCCAGCGGGTAGACGGCGTCCTGGATCCGCCCCAGCCGGGCCGCGAGGAGGGCGGCGAGGGCGGTGAAGCCGGCCGTGAGGAGCGGCGCCACCGCGCTCGTCCCCCCGACGGTCTGGGTCTGAGGGGTTCCCGAGGCGGAGATACCCGTCACCACCTCGTACCCCGTCACCGGGTCGGCGTTGGCCGCCATATCGGGCTCCGACCGCCCCGTCTTCCCGCTCGTGAGCGATACCTCGGAGACGCCGCTCGCGGACTGGTACGAGGGGATGGGGAACTGCACCGAGACGCCCCCTCCTCCCGCCCCCTCGGAGAGCGCCGCCTCGTTCCAAACCACCTCGTCCCTCACCGAAGCACCGCTCAGGGTGAGCCGGGTTCCACCCGCGGCCAGGACATTGGGGCTGGAGGCGGGGTGGTCAGCCTGCGGGCTCCCGTCCGGGCTCGAGTCCGCCGCCCCGCCGTCCCCTGCCGCCGCGCAGTGGAAGATGCCGACGCCGAGGCAGGCCTTGGCCGCGCTGTCCATGGCCGTCATCTCACCGGAGGTCCAGGTGTCCTCGGGTGACCCCCAGCTCGTCGACACGCCCGTGAAGCGGTAGGTGGTGTCGGTGGCGAAGGAGTTCCAGAGGTCGGCGAACCCCTGATCGGTGTTGGGCGCGTAGCGGAGCACGATGCGGATCGAGGCCTGGGGCGCGGACACCAGCAGTGCCCGGGCCACCACCTGCCAGTCGAGGGCCACCTCGACGTCGGCCCCGCCCGGATCGGGGGCGGGAAGCGGGCTGCCACTCACGCTGTCCTCGAGGATCTGGACGTTGGGATGCAGTTGGTTGAACCACCGCACCACCCCCGGCGACGCCCTTCCGCCCAGCTCCGCGATGCCGACGTCGATGCTGAGACCGGTCCCTCGGTTGGGGAGCACCGGGAATCCGTAGACCTCGGCGAGCTGCTCGGGGGTGTAGGTCGACCGCACGTTGGCGGCGTGGGGCTGCTTGATGTGGGAGCGGGCGATGGGGCGGGTGCTGAGACCGCTGACATGCTCGACGATGCCGGCGAGGTGGGCCGGGATCGACGCCGGTTCCCGGTGATTGCGGAAGCGGAGCCGCTGCCCACCCGGCTCGACCGCCTCGTAGGCCTCGAAGGTCACCCGAAAGGCAACCGCCACCTGGGTCGCCGTGCCACGCAGGTGCACCCGACGGGTCGCCGGCTCGGATCCGAGCACCTGGAGCCCGACGCTCCGCGCCCATTCCGACACCGCCGTGACGTCGGCGGCGAGGCTGCCGTGCGCCGCGGCCAGCTCCTCGATGCTCAGATGGCGGCGCTGTCCGGGCGGCTGCCCCGAGATCGCGTCGAGCGCTTCGTCAAGGCTCGGTCCCGCCGGGTTCTCGCGGAGGAGCAGGGTGACCTCGACTGGCTCGGCTGCCTCCGCCGCGCTGAGAGGCCCCAGGGCGGTGCCTTCGACAGCAACGCTCGGTGGGGGTGCAGTCGCCGGCAATTGCACGTAATCAGACATCTGCCTCCTCCTCCTTCTACCGGGAAGGGCTCGCCTCGCGCCAGACGGGCGCCATTCTGCGTCCCTCGCCCCTTGGCCGTCATCATGGGAGTGAGACGGAAGCAGGTGGTGTCCACGCCCCATGTGAACGGGTCACCCATAGGAGGCAAGGACGGATATGGCGGCAACCCCGGTGGCGACCCTCGCTGACCTCGAGACCCTTCACGAGGTCGCCCAGCAGATCCGCGTCGACGGCATTCGGGCGAGCACCAAGGCGGGATCGGGCCATCCCAGCTCCAGCATGTCCGCCGCCGACCTCATGGCGGTCCTCGCCGGCCGCCACCTGCGCTACGACTTCGCCCATCCCAAGCTCCCCACCAACGACCACCTCATCTTCTCCAAGGGCCACGCCTCGCCTCTCCTCTACGCGCTCTACAAGGCCTGCGGGGCGATCGACGACGCCGAGCTCATGACCTACCGCACCTTCGGGTCGCGGCTCCAGGGACATCCCGTTCCGGTGCTGCCCTGGGTTGACGTCGCCACCGGCTCCCTCGGCCAGGGACTTCCCATCGCCGTGGGGGTGGCGCTGGCGGGCAAGTACCTCGATCGTCTCCCCTATCGCGTCTGGGTGCTCTGTGGGGACAGCGAGCTGGCCGAGGGGTCGTGCTGGGAGGCCTTCGACAAGGCCGCACACTACGACCTCGACAACCTCTGCGTCATCGTCGACGTCAACCGTCTCGGGCAGCGCGGCGAAACGGAGTTCGGCTGGAACCTCGAGGCATACCGGAAGCGTGTGGAGGCCTTCGGCTGCCGAGCTCTGGTCATCGATGGCCACAACTTCGATGCCATCGATGGCGCCTACGTGGACGCCCGTGAGACGACCGGCCGGCCCACCGTCATCCTGGCCAGGACCATCAAGGGCAAGGGTTTCTCGGAGATCGAGAACAAGGAGGGCTGGCACGGCGTCGCTCTCAAGCCGGACATGGCGGAGCGGGCCATCAAGGAGCTCGGTGGAGAGCGCCGTCTGCGCATCGACGTGCGCGCCCCGGAGCGCGGAAAGCCCGCCACCGACGGCAACCGGCCCGGGGTCAGCCTCCCCACCTACAACGTCGGGGAGAGGGTGGCGACCCGCAAGGCGTACGGCGACGCCATCACCGCCCTCGGTGCCCGTGCCGACATTGTCGCCCTGGACGGCGAGGTGAGCAACTCCACTCACGCCGACGAGTTCAAGAAGGCGCATCCGGAGCGCTTCTTCGAGATGTACATCGCGGAGCAGCAGATGGTCGCCGCCGCCGTCGGCCTCCAGGTGCGCGGCTACATCCCCTTCGCCTCCACCTTCGCCGCCTTCCTGTCGCGCGCCTACGACTTCATCCGCATGGCGGCCATCTCCCGGGCCAGCATCCGCCTCTCCGGCTCGCACGCCGGCAGCGAGATCGGCGCCGACGGGCCGTCGCAGATGGCGCTCGAGGACCTCGCCGCCATGCGTGCGGTGCAGGGCTCCACCGTCCTCTATCCCTGTGATGCCACCAGCGCCGCCAAGCTCGTCGCCCAGATGGCGGAGCGCCCCGGCGTCTCCTACATCCGCACCACGCGCGGGAGCTACCCCGTGCTCTACGACGCCGGCACCGACTTTCCCATCGGGGGTGCCAAGGTGCTGCGGCGCAGCGATGCCGATCGGGCGGCGATCGTCGCCGCTGGGGTGACCGTGCATGAGGCGCTCAAGGCGGCCGACGCCCTCGCCCACGAGGGAATCCCATGCCGAGTCGTGGACTGTTACTCCGTCAAGCCGATCGACGCAGAGCTGCTCGCGGACGCCGCGCGCGACTGCGGCGGGACACTGGTGGTGGTGGAGGACCACTATGCCGAGGGCGGTCTCGGCGCCGCCGTGATGGAGGCGCTCAGTGAATCCTCGCCTCCACCACGCGTCGTCCACCTCGCGGTGCGCGACGTGCCCGGCAGCGGCAAGACCTCCGACCTCCTGGGCGCCGAGGGAATCGACGCCGAGGGCATCGCCCGAGCCGTCCGGCGGGTTGCCGGCGCCTCCCAAGGAGAGTGACGATGGCGGCCAAGAACCCCCTCCAGCAGCTCGGCGAGCGCGGCCAGTCGGTGTGGCTCGACTACATCAGCCGCGAGCTGGTCACCGGTCCCGAGCTCGAGCGGCTCATTGCCGAAGATAACGTCACCGGCCTCACCAGCAATCCCACCATCTTCGAGAAGGCCATTGCCGAAGGGACTCGACTACGACTCCCAGATCCACGAGCTCCTCGACCAGGGGATCAACGATTCCAACCAGATCTTCCTGAGCCTCGCCATCGACGACATCCGCCGGGCCGCCGACACCCTGCGCCCCATCTACGATCGGACCGGGGGCGCCGACGGCTTCGTGAGCCTGGAGCTGCCGCCACCCCTCTCTCACGACACGAGGAGAAGTATCGAAACCGCCAGGGAGTACTGGCGGCGTGTCGACCGACCCAATCTCATGGTCAAGGTCCCGGCGACCCCCGAGGGGGTCCCCGCCATCGAAGAGCTCATCGCCGCCGGCGTCAACGTCAACGTCACCCTCATCTTCGCGCTCTCCGCCTATGAGAAGGTGATCGGCGCCTATCTCGCTGGCCTGAAGCGCCGCAACGAGGCTCATCACGAGCTCGACGTGCACTCTGTCGGCTCGTTCTTCGTGAGTCGCGTGGACACCGCCGTCGACAAGCTGCTCGACGAGAAGCTGAAGGCGAACCCCGGCAACCCCAGGCTGGAGAGCCTGCTCGGCAAGGCGGCCATCGCCAACGCCCGCCTCGCCTACGAGACCTTCGAAGACCACTTCCGCGGGGAGGAATTCTCCGCTCTCCACACCGCGGGGGGGCACCTCCAGAGGCCCCTCTGGGCCAGCACCAGCGCCAAGAACCCCAACTATCGCGACGTGGTCTACGCCGAGGCGCTCATCGGTCCGGACACCGTCGACACCATGCCGCCGCAGACTATCGAGGCCTTCCGGGACCATGGCATCGTCGCCGGGGATACCGTCCGCGCCGACCGGGAGGGTGCTCGGCGGGTCTTCGCCGACCTGGAGGCCGTCGGCATCAGCATGGAGAAGGTCACCCAGGATCTCCTCGACGCCGGGGTGAAGTCCTTCGCCGATTCGTACGACCAGCTGATCCGGCGGATCGCCGAGAAGGTCGAGCGTCTCCGGGCGCAGAAGGGCCGGCGGGAGCCGTCACCGGCCGGCAGGACGCAGCCATGAGCGCGCCCGCCGGTGGAACGGTGGGGGACGGAGCCGCGATTGTCCGGCGCATCTGGGAGCGCGATCCGGACCTCTGGAAGCCGGGAGACGCCGCCCATGCGCGGGTGATTCGCAACCGCCTCGGCTGGCTCGATTCGCCCGTCTCCATGCGCGAGCGGGCCGGCGAGCTGAAGTCCTTCGCCGCCGAGATTCGCGAGGCCAACTTCCGCGACTGCGTGCTGCTCGGCATGGGCGGGTCGAGCCTCTGCCCCGAGGTGCTGCGCAGCTCCTTCGGCAGCGCACCCGGCTTCCCCACCTTCCACGTCCTCGACACCACCGACCCTGACGCCATCACCCAGCTGGCCCGTGGCCTCGACGACAACCGGACCCTCTTCGTCGTCGCCAGCAAGTCGGGGAAGACGCTGGAGACCCTTTCCCACCTCGACCACTTCTGGGAAGCCCTGAACCGGGTCGGCGTCGCCAACCCCGGCTCCCACTTCGTGGCCATCACCGACCCGGGAACGTCGCTTGCCGTAACGGCGCGGGAGCGCGGGTTCCGCCGCGTCTTCGAGAATCCCCCGGACATTGGCGGCCGGTACTCGGCGCTCTCCGATTTCGGCCTGGTGCCCGCGGCGGTCATGGGCATCGACGTCGCCCGCTTCCTCGACCGCGCCCTGGAGATGCGTGCTCGCTGCTCCGCGGAAACGGTACCGGAGGAGAATCCCGGCCTCGCCCTGGGCAGCACCTTGAGCGCGCGTCACGCCGCGGGACGGGACAAGGTGACGATCCTCGCCCCACCGCGCATCGCCGCCTTCTCGCTGTGGGCGGAGCAGCTCATCGCGGAGTCAACCGGCAAGGAGGGGAAGGGCTACATCCCCATCGGCGCCGAACCCCTCGGCGCTCCGGGTGTGTACGGTGACGACCGGCTGTTCGTGGCCCTCCGCCTGGCCGGCGAATCCCTCGACACCGCTCCTCTGCGGGATGCCGGAGCGCCGGTCGTCCATCTCGACCTCGCCGACCTTTATGACCTCGGAGCCGAGTTCTTCCGCTGGGAGATGGCCACCGCGGTCGCCGCCGTCGCCCTCGCCATCGATCCCTTCGACGAGCCCAACGTCCAGGAGTCGAAGGACAATACCAACCGTGTCCTGGCCGAATACGAGAAGGTCGGAAGCTTCCCCACCCACGAGCCGGCGGCCGCCGCCAATGGGGTGCGCGTCTATTCACGCATCAAGGCGGAGTCACCGGAGGAAGTGCTCCTTCGCTACCTGTCGGGCGTGAAGCCGGGCGACTACGTCGGCCTCATGGCCTATGTCGACCCCACCCCGGAGCACGAGAACGCGCTGCAGGAGCTCCGCGTCGCCATCCGGGACCGGCACCGTGTTGCCACCACCCTCGGCTTCGGGCCGCGCTTCCTCCACTCCACCGGCCAGCTCCACAAGGGCGGCCCCGCCACCGGCCGCTACATCCAGATCACGACCACGGAGCACTCCGACGCCGACATCCCGGGGCAGCCCTTCGGCTTCGCAGTCCTGCTCCGGGCCCAGGCCCAGGGGGACCTCGAATCCCTTCGCGCTCACCAGCGGCCGGTCATCCGCATCCACGTCGAGCAGGACCTCACCGGCGCCCTCCGGCGTCTCGCCGAGGCAGTACGCGGCGCCGCCGTGGAGCCGGTGCGCTGATATCCCCGCCCCGCCGCGGTGCGTCGAAGGTCGATGAGCCGTCGCGTGCAACCAGGCTCGGCCACCGCGGCATGCGGCCGGCGATGACGATGAACCGGACTGAGAGCATCCCCAGACGGCTTCCCCGAGAAGCCGGGATGGCCCGTGAGGCGGCGCGAGCCAGCCGGTCGGCGGGCGCCCGGGGCTGCTGATGGCGACCACCGCAGGGACCGAGATGCCGCCCGAGACCGGCGTCCCGGGGGAGCGCGCCGAGCCCGCCCCCGTCGCCACCCAACCGGTGGCGCTCGTCATCTTCGGGGCCACCGGCGACCTCACCAAACGCAAGCTCGTACCCGCCATCTACGCTCTCAGCTGCGACCAGCTCCTGCCTCCGGGGTTCGCAGTCATCGGCGCGGGACGCACACACATGAGTGATGCGGATTTCCGCGAGGCGATGCGCGAGGCCGTCACCAGCTTCTCCCGGGTGCGCTTCGAGACCCAGGCGTGGGAGCGATTCGCGAGCGCCCTCCACTACACCTCCACCGACGACGCCATGGGCGGCCTCCAACCCCTCCGCCAGCGCCTCGAAGCCATCGACCGGGTCCACGGCACCGCCGGCAACCGCATCTACTACTTCGCCGTCCCTCCAAGCGCCTTCGCGCACCTCGCCGAGGGCCTCGGTGCCGAGGGAATGAGCGAGGAGAAGAACGGCGCCTTCCGCCGCCTGGTGATCGAGAAGCCGTTGGGCCGGAACCTGGAGTCGGCCCGCGCACTGAACAACGCACTCCATACCGCCTTCGCCGAATCGCAGATCTACCGGATCGACCATTACCTCGGCAAGGAGACGGTCCAGAACCTGATGGTGTTCCGGTTCGCCAACGGCATCTTCGAGCCGATCTGGAACCGGCAGTACATCGACCATGTCCAGATCAGCGTCGCCGAGACGCTGGGCGTCGAGGGGCGCGGCTCCTCCTATGAGGAGGCTGGAGCGCTGCGTGACATCATCCAGAACCACGTCATGCAGCTCACCGCCATCGTCGGCATGGAGCCACCCAGCAACTTCGCCGCCGAGACGGTGCGCGATGAGAAGGTGAAGCTGCTGCGAGCGATACGACCGATCCATCCCGACGACGCCCTGCTGCATACGGTGCGCGGCCAGTACGCGTCGGGGGTGATCAACGGTGAGGCTGTTCCCGGTTATCGTGAGGAGCCCGGGGTGAAACCCGACTCCCTGCGCGAGACGTTCGTCGCCATGAAGGTCGAGGTCGACAACTGGCGGTGGGCCGGGACGCCCTTCTACCTGCGCACCGGCAAGCGGCTCCCCAAGCGGGCCACCGAGATCGCCATCCAATTCCACCGCGTTCCCCATTCCCCATTCGGCGGCCACCAGGCGATGCCCGGCGGAGCGCCACCTCCCAACGGCATCGACCCCAACCTCCTCCTCCTGCGCATCCAGCCTGACGAGGGGATCACCTTGCGCTTCGGCGCCAAGGTCCCCGGGCAGTCGATGCGCATCCGCAGCGTCAACATGGATTTCCGGTACGGGGCGAGCTTTGCCCGACAATCCCCGGACGCCTACGAGCGGCTCCTGCTCGACTGCATGCACGGGGACGCGACGCTGTTCGCCCGCGAGGACGAGGTCGAAGAGGCATGGCGAATCTGCACCGCCATCCTCGACGGGTGGCGGGCGCATCCTCCCGACCGCAAGCACAGTCCCAACTACGAGGCGGGATCCTGGGGACCACGCGAAGCCAACGAGTTCATCGCCCACGACGGCCGGCGCTGGCGCGAGCTGTGACCGAGCCGCGCCGATCCGCCGCATCACGGTCATGAGTGGCGTCCGCCTTCCCGGCTCCGTCACCATCCTCGACGACCCCGTCGCCCTCGCCGGCGCCGCCGCCGACTGGATCCTCGACGCCACCCAACGGTCGATCCAGGCCGCCGGACGCTTCACCATCGCCCTGGCCGGCGGGAGCACGCCGCGCCGGACCTACCAGGCCCTCGCCGCCACCCCGCGCCGGGAGCGCGCCGACTGGGAGGGCTGGGAGGTCTTCTTCGGCGACGAGCGGGCCGTGCCCCCCGAGGACCCCGCCAGCAACTACCGGCTGGCTCGGGAGACCCTTCTCGACCACGTCCCCCTCGGGGCGGAGAGGGTCCACCGCATGGAGGCGGAGAGGGAGGACTTCGAAGCGGCCTGCGCGGAGTATTCGGACGTGCTGGCGGCCATCTGCCCGCCCTTCGGTGACGGCGGCGTCCCTCGCCTCGACTGCATCGTCCTCGGAGTCGGGGAGAACGGGCACACGGCGTCCCTCTTCCCCGGCGATCCCGCCCTCGAGGTCCGCGACCGCTGGGTCATCCACTCGCATGCCGACTACCCGCCCCACGACCGGATGACCCTCACCTACCCGGTGCTCAACGCTGCCGCCCGGGTCGCCTTCCTCGTCGCCGGTACTGCCAAGCAGGATGCGCTGCGCTCCATCGTCGTGGGCACGGCCCCCGCCGCCGGGGTCCGCCCCCTGGAGGGGGAGCTGCGCTGGTTCCTCGACGCCGAGGCCGCCGCCGGACTGTGAGCCGCACCCCGCGCCCCCGCCGCATGTGACAAGACCCGAGACCAGATCCCGGCCAGAGATTGCGGCGGGACCGGGAGAGCGACCAGGCGGGCGGCGACCTTGACCCCACCGTGGCGAACCGCGGTGAGACGGGGGCGCCGCAGGACGGGGAGGGCGACCAGGCGGGCGGCGACCTTGACCCCGCCGTGGCGAACCCGCGGTGAGTGGGGGGCGCGGCGGGATCGGGAGAGCGACCAGATGAGCGCCGCCAGCCCGCCTGGCGCTGACCTCGCGGCGGAGCGGACCCGCCGGGAGCTCATCAGGGAGAGCTATGACCGGGTGACTCGCGAATACAGCGAGCATGTCTTCGGCGAGCTCGCCGGCAAGCCGCTCGACCGCGCTCTCCTCCAGGAGGTCGCCCGGTGCGCCGACGGATTGGTCTGCGACCTGGGCTGCGGGCCAGGCCATGTGACCCGCCACCTGCACGAGGGCGGCGCCCACGTCGTCGGCATCGACCTCTCGCCGGGGATGGTCGCCGAGGCCCGGCGGCTGACGCCCGGGCTCCGCTTCGAGGTCGGCGATATGCTCGGCCTGTCCTGGGCGGACGGCGCCTTCGCCGCCGTGGTGGCGATGTACTCCCTCATCCACTGCACCCCCGCTGCACTGCCCATCGCGGCGGGGGAGATCCACCGGGTGCTGCGGCCCGGCGGGCTGCTGCTCGCCGGGTTCCACCGGGGCGACGAGGTGCGCCACAGCGACGCGTGGTGGGGCCACCCGGTCTCCCTCGACTTCTGCTTCCACGAACCGGAGCCGATCAGCCGGCTCCTCGAGTCCGCCGGCTTCGAGGTGAAGAGGGTGGTGGAGCGCGACCCCTACCCGGGCGTCGAGGTGGAGACAAGGCGCTTCTACGTCCTCGCCGTCCGGCCCGTGTAATCTCCCCTCCGCGTGATCGAAATGGTGCTCGCCGCGACGGGGACCGCCGGCACCCAGGCGGAGATCGTCTCCATCGCGATCACCGCCCTCGTGCTGATCTGGGTTCTCTACCGGCAGGTGCAGGTACGCCCGATCCGGACGACCTGGGTGCTGCCCATCGGCCTCGTCATCGTCGGAATCGCCGAAGCCACCCAGGGGAGTGGCGGGAGCAACCGCATGTCGGCGACCTCCGTCGGCATCCTCATCGCTCTCCTCGTCCTGGACGCCGGCGGGCTCGGCGCGGTGCGTGCCCTCACCGTGCGGCTCTGGCGCCAGGGCGGCACCGTGGTACGCCAGGGCACCTGGGTGACCGTGGTCCTCTGGCTCGTGGGCCTCGGCATTCACCTGGGCGTCGATGCCGTGGCCCACATCAGCGACAGCACCGCGCTCCTCTACCTCGCCGTGACCATGACGGCGCAGCGATTCGTGCTCCAGGCGCGGGCCAGCGATCCGTCGCGTCTCCCCGATCACCCCCCTGGCCAAGCGTCCGCGCCCTCGCAGGCTGTGTCCAGCCGAGGTTTCTGAGCCGCGGCGCGGCCAACCACCGGCACCGTGCGGCGCCTCACCGGCACCTTGCGGCGCACCACCGGCGACCGACCGTGCCCGACCTCGCGGCGGCAGCCGTCACCGGGGATGCGCCAGGATGGCCGGGTGCACGTGAGGGGAACCCCGCTGTGGTGGAGGCTGGAGGTCCAGCAGTGGGAGGAGGCTCCGGACGTCGCGCTCTGGCTGCGCGCCGCGGAGCGCATCGACGCCCCCGCCGGAGGCTTGGTGCCCGGTCCCCTCGCCATCGATCCGCTGCCGGAGCCGACAAGCTCGCCATCTCCGGGTCTCGCCGCCGGGTGGGTCACCTGGTGGACGGCGATCCTGGCGGGCGGCATCATCCGCACCCCGCAGGGGGCCGCCATCTCGGGCGAGTGGGTGGGGATGGTGGAGCCCGAGTTCTCCGGCCTCGAGCCCTGGCCGGCGCTGCAATCTCTGGCGCGAGCCCGTTATAGGGAGGCCATGGCCTGGCACGACGCGCGTCGGCGTGCCGAGCTGAAAAGGATCCCCGAGAGCATCCCGATCCGATCCCTCGATGGTGTCGGTCCCGCCCTCGAGCGCTGGGGGAAGCGGCTCGGACGTGAAATCGCCGTCGATCTCCTGGCGCTGCCCGTCACCGATGATGCGATTCGACCCATCCGTGAGGATCGCTTCCTCGTCTCGGAGAGCCGGTGCATGAGCTCAGGCTTCGGCGAGCGCCTCGCTGCCTTTGTCGACGAACTGTGGTCGGAACCGTACGGCCCCACGTGACCATGAGCGACACCAGATCCACCTGCGTGCCGCAGGCGTGACGGAGTGCCAGAGGCCGTCCGGGTTCAGTACCCTGCGGCCATGGCGAAGAGCTGGCCGCGCTGCACCAACGGCGTGGTGATTGCCCCCTCCCTCCTCGCCGCCGACTTCGGGCGCCTCGCCGAGGCGGTTCACGCGCTCCGGGGCGCGGGGGCCGACCGCCTCCACATCGACGTCATGGACGGCGACTTCGTACCCAACTTCACATTCGGCACGGACACCCTGCGCGACCTCCGCGGCGAGACCGACCTGCCCTTCGAGGTCCATCTCATGATCCGCGAGCCGGAGCGGCACCTGCACACCTTCGCCGAGGCTGGGGCCGACGCCATGACCGTGCACTGGGAAGCCTGCCCGCACCTGCATCGCACCCTGCACCAGATCCGCGAGCTCGGCTGCCGCGCTGGCGCCGCCATCAACGTCAGCACCCCGAGCGTCGCTCTTGTCGACGTCTTGGACGCGATGGACCTGGCACTGGTCATGACCGTCGACCCCGGCTTCGGTGGACAATCGCTCGTGCCGCGAGCACTCGCCAAGGTCGCTGAGCTGCGCCGCGAGATCGACGCCCAGGGCGTCGCCGTGGAGCTCGAGGTTGACGGGGGGGTGGAGCCGCACAATGCCACCGACTGCGTGCGGGCGGGAGCCAGCGTCCTGGTGGCCGGGACATCGGTATTCCGCGCCGAGAGCGGACCCGTCGCGGGCATCGCGCGCCTTCTGGATGCCGTCTCCGGCGAGACGGCGACACCGAAACCGCCGTCGCCCGAAGGCTAGGAGCATCAGGTCTCCGGCCCTCACAGGACAGCAGCCTGCATGATCTCCGCGACTACCTCAGGTCGTAGGCGTCCTCGATGTAATCGACCAGCATGCGTGTCGCCGAGAAGCGCGGGCCGATGCTGCGCATCGACCGCTTCACCTTGGCGAGCCAGCCATGGGGTATGCCGTCCGGGCCCCGGTCGTAGAAAAGCGGCACGACCTCATGCTGGAGCACGTCGTAAAAGACCGCGGCGTCGCGCTGGTCCTGGAGCCGGGAGTCGAAGGCGACCTCGCCGGGCAGACCCCAGCCATTACCTCCGTCGAAGCCCTCGGCCCACCAGCCGTCAAGGATAGAGAGGTTGAGGCCTCCGTTCAGCGCCGACTTCATGCCGCTCGTCCCGCTCGCTTCCAGCGGCGGGCGGGGGAGGTTGATCCACAGGTCGCAGCCGGCGACGAGCGAGGCGGCGATGGCCAGGTCGTAGTTGTCGAGGAAGGACATCCGGCTGGCGGCGACGATGTCGTCACGCTTCAGCCAGAAGAGGCCCTCGGGGGAGCGCTTCCCCTCCTCGTCGTTGGGATGGGCCTTGCCGGCCACGAAGAGCTGCACCGGACGCTCCGCATCCTCGATGAGGGCCCGCACCCGGCTGGGGTCCATGGAGATGATGTAGAGGCGCTTGTAGGTGGCGAGGCGCCGGGCGAAGCCGATGGTGAGCGCCGTGTCACTGAAGCCCCGCTCCGCCGCCTCGACGTATTCCCGGGGATCGCTGCGGGCCAGACGGTTGGCGACGGTCCGATCCCGGGCCTCGGCGATGAGGCGCGCGCGAAGCAGGTTGCGCACCTCCCACAGCTCGGCATCGGGGATGGCGTCGATGCCCTCCCAGGTGGCCGGCTCGGCGCTCTTCGTCTCCCAGCCGGAACCCAGATGACGGTCGAGGAGGCGGCGCATCGGCACCGCCATCCAGGTGCCGACATGCACTCCGTTCGTGACATGGCTGACTGGAACAGTGTCAGCCGGGCGCTCCGGGAAGAGCGGCTGCCACATCTGCCGGGCGATCTCTCCGTGGCGGCGGCTCACCCCGTTGGCGAAGCGGCTCATCTTGATGCCCAGGGGGGTCATGACGAACGGCTCGTTGGGGTTGTCGGGATGGGTCCGGCCGAGATGCAGGAAGCCGCCATGGTCGAGGCCCACCTCGGCCGGGTAGTCGCCGAGCACGGTCTCGATCTCGGCGATGTCGTACCCCTCATTGCCGGCGGCCACCGGGGTGTGCGTGGTAAACACCGTCCGGTCGCGGGCCAGAGCGAAGGCAGTGGAATGATCCCGCCCCAGCGCCATCTCGCCGCGGGCGAGCTCGAGGGGCGCCAGTCCTCCGTGCCCCTCGTTGAGGTGAACGATGCAGGGGTCGATGCCCATGGCCCGGAGCGCCCGGATGGAGCCGATGCCGAGCAGGGCGTACTGGGCGAGCCGGATCGCCCGGTCGGCGACGTAGAGGCGGGCGGTGATCCATCGGTCCACGCGGGTGTTCTCGGGGCGCTCGGCGTCGAGGAGGAAGAGCCCGGTCCGGCCCACCTCGACCCGCCACACCTGCACCACGACCTCGCGACCCCGGACCGGCACCCGGACAGTGAGAACCTCTCCGTCCGCCCCGGTGACGAGGGTCATGGGGTGGCGCTCGGGATCGACGGGCCGCCAGGATTCGTGCTGGTACCCGTTGGCGTCGGTGCGCTGGAGGAAGTAGCCCTCCCGGTAGAGAAGACCGACTCCCACCATGGAGAGCGCCATGTCCGAGGCCTCCTTGAGGATGTCGCCGGCGAGCACCCCGAGACCGCCCGCGTAGATGGGCAGCGAGCGGTGCACCCCAAACTCGGCGCAGAGGAAGGCCACCGGATGGCGCGGCGAGGCGCGCCCCGGCATCGAGGGTCGGGACAGCTCGGCGGTGAGCCGGCTCAGCGCCGCCTCGGCGCGGTGGACAAGCGCCGCGTCGTTGACGGCGCGCTGGAGGGCCGCCGCCGAGGTCTCGGTGAGGAGGCGCACCGGGTTGGCGTTGCAATGATCCCAGCGGACGGGGTCGATGACCTCGAAGAGATCCTGAGCCTCCGGGTCCCAGGAGAAGCGGTAGTTGTAGGCGAGGCGGGCAAAAGGAGTGAGCTCCCGAGGAAGCCTCGCGGCGAGAGCGTTGGCCGCCCGCTCGATATCGGCGCTGCCGTCCTGGAGCTGGGGCAGCGTGGGAACGACTTGGGCCATTGCTGGCCGATGGTATCCGGCCAGTACCGGCAGGGGTTCGAAGGCGCCTCTTGACCGGCCAGCGCGAGAAGGCGGAGCGCAGTGGAGGCGCGATGCGCGCCCGGCGCCGAGCTGGGGCGCAGGCGAGCGCCGCAGGCGGAAGCGCGCAGCGTGTGGTGACGGGGCGGTGGGGGTTGCTGCGGGGGATTGACGTGCTGTATGAATGCCGCCACAGAGGCGTGATGGCGACGCGGCTGACCCGTCTAGTGCGTTTACGCTTCGGCGGTGATCACCCATCCGGCTGCCGTGGATCCGGACCTGCCGGCGACCGCGCTCATCGAAGGGGATGACCCCGAGGGGCTGGGCTTGGGTCAGGCGGAGGCCATCGCCAGCGCCTTCCGCGACCCCCTCACCAACCTGCCCAGCCGCATGCTCTTCCACGACCGGGTGGAGCACGCCCTCCACCGCCGCTCTCGCCACGTTCACCCGGTGGCTGTGCTCATCATCGACCTCGCCGGGGGGATCACCGCGGTCCGCGAGGGGATGGGCCAGCCGGCCAGCGATCGCCTCGTGGTCCAGGTGGCCAAGCGGCTGCAACGCCTCATCCGCTCCGCCGACACCCTCGCCCGCTACGGCGGCGACCGGCTGGGCGTGCTCCTCGACGACCTCGACAGCCCCGCCGACGCCTGCCTGGTGGCCGAGCGGCTGCTCGGCGCCCTTACCGAGCCACTGATCCTCAGTGCCGGGCTGCCTCTCGCCCTGCAGGGCCACATCGGCATCGCCGTGAACGGCGGCGCCGCGGAATCTGCCATTGAGCTGCTCCAGAAGGCGACCAAGGCAGCGGAGGCGGCGCGGCGGCGGGGCACGGGCTTCGAGACGAGCCGCAGCGAGCCCCGGGGCGGGCTCGCGCTGCGCGGCGCCCGCTGAGCCGCGGACGGCCCGCCTCCTCGTATCCTCTGGGGGAGCCCATGACCTTTGACGCCTTCCTCCAGCAGCTTCCTGACGTCGACCCCGAGGAGACCGCGGAGTGGCTGGAATCCCTCGACACCCTCGTCGCCACTGAAGGTGTGAGCCGGGCCCGCTACCTCATCGGCACTCTGCTGGCCCGCGCCAAGCGCCTCCAGGTCGGCATCCCGGCGATGGTGCAAACCGCCTTCATCAACACCATCCCGCCCGAGGAGGAGCCCTGGTTTCCCGGGGATGAGGAGATGGAGCGGCGCATCCGCCGCATCGTCCGCTGGAACGCCGCCGTCATGGTGGCGCGCGCCAACAAGAAGTTCGAGGGGATCGGCGGCCATCTCTCAACCTATGCGTCATCGGCGTCCCTCTACGAGGTGGGCTTCAACCACTTCTTCCGCGGCAAGGACAACGGGACGCCCGGCGACCAGGTGTACTACCAGGGTCACGCCGCCCCGGGGATCTATTCGCGTGCCTTTCTCGAGGGGCGGCTCAACGTGGAAAACCTCGACCATTTCCGCCGCGAGACCGCGGGGCGTGGGCTCAGCTCCTACCCCCACCCACGGCTCATGCCTTCCTTCTGGGAATTCCCCACCGTCTCCATGGGACTGGGACCGCTCAACGCCATCTATCAGGCGCGGTTTAATCGCTACCTCTACAACCGCCACATTGTCGACACCTCAGACTCCCGCGTGTGGGCTTTCCTCGGTGACGGCGAGTGCGACGAGCCGGAGTGCATCGGGGCGCTCTCGGTGGCGGCGCGCGAGGGCCTCGACAACCTCGTCTTCGTGATCTCCTGCAACTTGCAGCGGCTCGACGGCCCGGTGCGGGGCAACGGCAAGATCATCCAGGAGCTGGAGTCGATCTTTCGTGGCGCGGGCTGGAACGTCGTGAAGGTCATCTGGGGTCGGGAGTGGGACCCGCTCTTGGCCCAGGACGTCGACGGCGTGCTCGTCAACCAGATGAACAGCATCAACGACGGTGAGTTCCAGAAGTTTTCCGTCGAGTCCGGCGCCTACATCCGCGAGCACTTCTTCGGTCCCGATCCCCGCCTGCAGCGGATGGTGGCGCACCTCTCCGACGACGACCTGCGCCGCCTGCGCCGCGGCGGCCACGACTACCGCAAGCTCTACTCCGCCTACAAGCTTGCGGTGGAGCAGAAGGGTGCCCCAACCGTCATCCTCGCCCACACCATCAAGGGCTGGACCCTCGGCGAGGGCTTCGAGGGCCGCAACGCCACGCATCAGATCAAGAAGTTCGCGGATCAGGAGCTGCGCGCTTTCCGCGACCGCCTCGAGCTGCCCATCACCGATAAGCAGCTTTCCCAGGGGCTTCCGCCCTACTATCGGCCGGAGACCACCTCGGAAGAGTTCCAGTATGTCATGAGCCGCAGGAAGGCCCTCGGGGGTCCGATCCCCAAGCGGCTGGTGCGGGCCAGGGCCATCAAGGTTCCCGAAGACGGAGCCTATTCCGACACCTTCCGGGGCTCAGCCGGACGGCCCGCCTCGACCACAGCCGCCTTCGCCTCCATCCTCCGCACCCTGATGCGCGACAAGGAGATCGGCAAGCGGATCGTCCCCATCATCCCTGACGAGGCGCGCACCTTCGGCATGGATGCGCTCTTCCGGGAGGTGAAGATCTACGCCGCGCACGGACAGCGGTACGAGCCCGTCGACGCGGAGATGGTGCTGAGCTACCGCGAGGCCCAGGACGGGCAGCTCCTCGAGGAGGGGATCACCGAGGCGGGAGCGATGGGCTCGTTCACCGCCGCGGGGACGGCGTACGCCACCTTCGGCGAGCCGATGATCCCCTTCTACATCTTCTATTCGATGTTCGGCTACCAGCGGGTGGGCGACCTCGTGTGGGCCTTCGGGGACGCGCGAGGCAGAGGTTTTATGCTTGGCGGGACAGCCGGACGCACCACCCTGAACGGTGAAGGTCTGCAGCACCAGGACGGCCATTCCCCGCTGCTCTTCTCCGCCATCCCCAACGTGCGGATCTACGACCCCGCTTACGCCTATGAGCTGGCGGTAATCATCCGCGACGGCATCCGCCGCATGTACGTGGACGGGGAGGACGTCTTCTACTACCTCACCGTCTACAACGAGAACTACGCCCAGCCCCCCAAGCCGGAGGGCGTGGACGAGGGCATCCTGCGCGGGCTGTACCTCTGCCACCCGGCGCCCAACGGCAGCACCGGCGGAGCCCGGCACCGGGCCACGATCCTCGCCAGCGGCACGGCCATGGCGGCGGCGCTCGGCGCCCAGAAGCACCTCATCGAGAAGCACGCGACCGCCGCCGACGTGTGGAGCGTCACCTCTTATCAGCAGCTCCGCAACAACGCCCTGGAGGTCGAGCGCTGGAACCGGCTCCACCCCGACCGCGAGCCGCGCCGTCCCTACATCCTCGAGATGTTGGCGGAAGCCCCCGGACCCATCGTCGCCGTCACCGACTACCTGAAGGGGGTCTCCGACCAGGTGGCGCGCTTCGTGCCCCAGGACTTCACCCCCCTGGGCACCGACGGCTTCGGGCGCAGCGACACGCGCCAGGCCCTGCGCCGCCACTTCGAGACGGACGCGGAGCACGTCACCGTCGCCGTGCTCGACGGCCTGTCCCGGGCCGGGGAGATCCCCCGCCATGAGGTGGCCGCCGCCCTCGAGCAGTACGAGATCGACACGGAGCTGGCCGACCCCCGGGTGCGCTGAGAGGAGCCGAGGTTCGCTCTTCGTCAGTGCCGCCAAGCCCGACCCCTGCGCTCAATGGCCCGAAATGCCCGCCACGATCTGTCGTGAGCGGCGCCCCCGGGGTGCGGGACATCTCGCCGGGTCGGGTGAGGCATGGGGGTACGGGGAAAAAACAAGGTCACATTAAAGGTCACGTCCTGGCGACGTGACCTTTAATGTGACCTTTAAAAGCGGCGTGAGTCGGCATGCCAGGGCCGAGAGCCGGCCCCACTGCGAGCGGAAGCTGAAGCCTCAGCTCAGCGGCCGCGCTGGTCAGGGGCAGCGCGGAGCCCTGCCGCCTCGTCACGGCGACGCCGCCGAGGCCGCTTCCAGTGGGAACACCTCGCGGACGTGGTGGCCGTCCCGGAACTCGTAGAGCACGACGCGGTCGGCGGTGAAGACCGGGAAGTTGGGGGCCAGAGAGACCTCCGCGCGCCACGCCGCGACGTCGAAACGCCGGCCGGGCCGGCCCAGGGTGATATGCGGCCGGAACGGTCCCTCGTCCAGCTCGAAGCCGCACCCCGCCACCGCGCTTCTCACCCTCTCAGCGAGGCCCAGGAGCGCCACGCTCTCGGCGATGCCCAGCCAGAGAACGCGGGTGCGCGTGCCGGCTCCGAAGCTCCCCAGGGCGGCGAGCTGGAGCGGGAAGCCGGGCTGGCCGGCGGTGGCCCCACGAACCCCATCCACCAGAAGGTGCTGTTGGTCCGTAGCCAGATCGGCGAAGAAGTGGAGGGTCACATGGACCGTGGCGGGGTCCACCCAGCGCACCCCGGCCACCCGGGCGGCGAGCCGCGCCATGAGCTCGAGCACCGGCTGGTGAGTGGGTGGCCGCACCGGCACGGCGAGGAAGGCCCTCATGCCCCGCCCTCGACGGCGGGAGCCGGCGCGGGCGGGCCGGCCTCCCCCACCGCCACGGCGCGCCCCACCGGCCGGAGGTCGCCGCGCAGACCCACCATGACCGCCGAGATGCCGACAAGGATGGCACCAACAGAGATGCCGTCGAAAAGGCGTGCCGGCCCCAGCACGCTGTACATCAGCGTGCCGAGGGGCTGGAGCCCGGCGGCGAGGGTGGCGTAGAGCCCCAGAAGCCGGCCGCGGAGGGCAGCGTCGCCCCCCGTCTGGAGGATTGTCGTGAGCGTGGTGTTGACGGCGACGAAGGCGAGGCTCACGCCGACGAGCGCGGGCAGCGTGTATCCCAGCCAGCTCGAACGCGCAACCGTGGCCAGGCTGAACGCGTAGAGCACCCCACCGCCCACCAAAAACCAGCGCCGCGAGCCACCCCGGCCCAGGACGCCGAGGAGCACACCGCCGGCCAGACCGCCGATCCCGCCCACGCTGTACATGAGGCCGAGCAGCCCCGAACCGCCGTGCAACCGGGTGGCGAGGACCGGCAGGAAGGGCATGTACGAAACCCCGAGCAGCGACAGCACCGCGCCGGCGCCCAGCACCCCACGGAAGACGGGCTCGCGCACCGCGGCGGAGAGCCCGGCGCCGATGTCGCCGAGCATGCGGCGCTGCCCGGAGAGCCCCGCTGGGGCGATGTCGGGGATGACCAACAGGAGCACGCTGAGGGGCGCCAGGTAGGCGATGGCGAGACTTGCGAAGCACACCCCCGGCCCGGCGAGGGCGTAGAGGACGCCGGCCAAGGCGGGACCGACGAGGCGCGTCACGCTCATCGACGCCGCGCCGAGGGCCATGGCGTTGAGGACGTCGTCACGTTCGACGAGGTCGGCGATGAGCGCCTGCCGCGTGGGCAGGTCGACGGCGTCGCTGCTCCCGAAGACGGCGGCCACCACGACGATGGCGGCGAGGCTGGCGTGGCCGGTGGAGGCGAGGACGGCGAGCGTCGCTGCGCTGAGACCGAGCGTGGACTGGGTGACGAGAAGGATGCGGCGACGCGGGTAACGGTCGGCGAGCGCTCCGCCGACGAGGGAGAGGGCGACCGAGGGGATGCCGTCGGCGGCGGAGACGAAGGCCACCGCGTTGACACTGTGGGTCTCGCTGTACACGAAGTATCCGAGCGCGACCAGCTGCATCCAGGTACCGAGGAGGGTCGGCCATTGGGCCGTCCAGAACCAGCGGAAGGTCCGCACCCTGAGCGCCGGTGGGAGCCAGCGGGCGCCCGAACGGTGAAGCGCCACGTCACTCACCCCGCCGGGCGGATCACGGGGACGGCGTCGCTGACGGCGATGCCGATGCGGTGGCGGTCGGCGCGGGTGGAGCGGCCGGCGAGGCGGCGACGCAGGGGTTGGCGCCCTTCACCGTCTTGTAGCGCCCGTAGAGGGTGATCCTCCCCGCCTGGCAGTCCTGGAAGATCTCGTAATAGACCTCCTCGTTGAACCAGGACGGCCGGTCCTTCACCGTGTACGGCTGCGGAGCGGCGACGAGGATCTCGCGGAGGGTCCAGGTGGTCGCCGAGACCGCGTCGACGCGAACGATCTCGTAGCCCTGCGTGTTGCGGACCGGGCGCGTCGTGTACTGTCCGGGCTGGAGCGGTCGAATCGCCCCCAGCACGTTCCCCCCCAGCTCCGACGTGATCTGCGCCGCGCTGAGGGAGCCGAGCTGGCCACCCTTGCTCGAGGTGTCCGGGGAGTCCGAGTACTGGGTGACCAGGGAGCCGAAGTTCGCGCCCTGGGAGAGCTGCCGCGCCACCTGCTGGGCGCGGAGCTGGGCGAAGTAGTTCTCGACGTTCTGCTCGTCGATCTCCGAGGTGATCTCATCGCGCAGCCCGGCCATCGACTGCCCGGCGGCGGCGAGCTGGGATTGGAGCTGGGCCGGTCCGCCGGCATCCTGCGTGAACTGGCGGAGACGATCGTCGACCTGTCCCGGCTTCGCCAGCATGTGCAGCCGCCGCGCCTCCTGCGCCACCACGGTGTCGAAGATGAGACTGCCGATGACGGTCGCCGTCACCGAGGTGAGCATCTGCGGGTTGCCGGTCGGCCCCCCCGCCTCGCCAATGTCGGCAAGGGCGCTCTGGAGGCGGACGTCGAGCTGCTCGGCGCTGATCCGGCTGCCCGCCACCGTGGCCACCGCGGTGCTGGATGCGGAGGTCGGGGAGGAGGAGGAGCCGCAGGCGGCGACGGCCAGGCCAAGGGCGAGGACCGCCGCAGCACGCCCTCCAGGGCGGAAGACCCACACGCCGTCGGAGTGTACTCACGCCCTGCCGCCGGCCCGGGATCAGAAGGGGAGGTTCAGGCCGCCGTCCTCGCGGGGAGGGGTTGGCCATCGAGGAAGGCGTTCAGGACCGAGAGCTGGCGGCTGACGAAGTCTCCGTCCCACCCGTGTCCCGCCTCGTCGATGCTCACGAAGTGAACCCGTGGCATGGGAGCCACCAGGCGCCGGAAGGCGGCGTGGTCGAGCAGCCGGTCCTGAGCGGCGACGATGACCAGGGTGTCGTCGTGGTGCGCCGCCAGGAGGTCGGCGTCCCTGCGGCGCAGACCACTCAGGAGCCATTCCTGCTGGGCACGGGCCTCGCAGCGGACCTGGTTGCGGAAGTTCACGGCGGCCAGCTCCTGGTCCACGTTGCGGCCTTCAACGACGAGCAGCTTGTAGAGATCGCTCACCCAGCGGCGCCGTCCCAGGTAGGTGATGGCCGGGAAGAGGAGGGGTGAGAGCAGGAGCGCCGATTGGGCGTGATGACGGCGGCGGACCACGGAGGGGTGGAGGAGCGGGGTGTGGAGGATGAGGCGCGAGACCCGGTCCGGGAAGCGACCGAGGAGCTCAAAGGCGACCCCCGAGCCAAGGCAGAGCCCGCCGAGATCGAAGCTCTCGAGGTCCAGGCTGCGGATCAGAGGGACGAGGGCGCGCGCCATCGTCGCGCTGGTGTGCCGTCCCGGGAGGGGCGCGCTCTCGCCGCAGCCGGGAAGGTCGGGAATCACGAGCGTGCGCCGCTGGGCGAGCTCGGGGATCCAGGTGTCGAAGTTCTCCGCCGAGCCGATGAACCCATGGCAGAGGAGAAGCGGCGGCCCGCTGCCGCCGATGAGGTAGCGAAGCCGGCGCGGCTCCTCGAGGAAGCGTTCCGCGAGAATCACGATGGGTGGGTGTCGATCTGGGCCCGCTGCAGGCGCCCGCTGTAGTCAATGTAGATCGATTTCCACTCCGTGAACTCGTCGAGGGCGGCGCTGCCCGCCTCCCGGTGACCGTTCCCGGTGTTCTTCACCCCGCCGAAGGGAAGCTGGATCTCGGCGCCGATGGTGGGCGCGTTGACATAGACGATGCCGGATTCGAGCTCGGTGATGGCGTGGAAGGCGCGGCTCAGATCGCGCGTGTAGATGGAGAGCGAGAGACCGTACGAGGTGCCGTTGGCGATGGCAATGGCCGTCTCCAGGTCCTCCGCGGCGAGGAGCGCGACCGACGGTCCGAAGATCTCCTCCTGGGCGATGCGCATCTTGGGGGTGACGTCGACGAAAAGCGTGGGCTCGTAGAACCAGCCCTCGGCCAGCCGGCCCCGGGTGGCCACGGCCCCGCCCACCAGGACGGTGGCGCCCTCGGCTCTGCCACTCTGGGTATAGCTGTCGATGCGATCGAGCTGGCGCTGGTTGATGATGGGGCCGACTTGGACGCCCTCCTCGAGGCCGTCGCCGAGGCGGAGGCCACGGATGCGTCCGGCCAGGGCTTCGGTGAAGGGGGCCAGCACTTTGCGTTCGACGATGAGGCGCGAGGTGGCCGTGCAGCGCTGGCCACTCGTGCCATAGCCGCCCCACAAGGCGCCGTCGAGGGCGAGGTCGAGGTCGGCGTCGTCCATCACTAGGATGGCGTTCTTGCCGCCGAGCTCCAGGGAAACCTTCTTGAGCAGCCGCCCACAGGTCTCGGCGACGGTGCGCCCGGTGGCGACGCTCCCGGTGAAGGAGATCGCCGCCACCCCCGGGTGAGAGACGAGCGCGGCGCCGCATTCGTCTCCGAAGCCGAACACCGTATTGAGGACACCGGGGGGGAGGCCGGCCTCCTCGAGGATGCCGGCGAAAGCCATGGCGCACGCCGGGGCGTCCTCCGCCGGCTTGAAAACGACGGTGTTGCCGGCCATGACGGCCGGGAACAGCTTCCAGCTGGGGATGGCGATGGGGAAGTTCCAGGCGGTGATGCAGCCCACCACCCCGAGGGGCTGGCGCATTGTCATCGCCCACTTGTGGCGAAGCTCGCTGGGGACGGTCTCCCCGAAGGGCCGGCGGCCCTCGGCGGAGATGAACTTCCCCATGTCGATGGCTTCCTGGACGTCGCCGCGCGCCTCGGTGAGCACCTTGCCCATCTCTCGGGTCATGAGCCGGGCCAGCTCCTCCTTGCGGGCCTCGAGGAGGCTGGCGGCGCGGGCGATGATCTCGCCCCGCACCGGCCACGGCGTCCGCCGCCACTCGGGGAGGGCCGCTGCCGCTGCGGCGACCGCCTGGTCGACTTCGGCGGCGCCGCCCCGGGCCACGCTGGCCACCAGCTCCTCGCGATGGGCGGGGTTGCGGGAGACGAAGGTCTGGCGCGACGCCACGGATCGACCGCCGATGCGGTGGGCGATCTCCAGCGGTTTGGCGGGTGCTCCGGTCTTCATGCGGTTTCCGTCAGGGGCGGGGAAGCGCCGTCACGAGGCCGCTTCCAGAGCCTGCTCGAGCCTCTCGAGTCCCTCGTCGAGCTCCTCCTCGGGGATGGTGAGGGGAGGGACGAGCCGGATCACGTTCTCGTCGACGCCGCAGGTGAGGATGAGCAGATCCCGGTCGAGGGCCGCCTTCTGCACCCGGCGCAGGAAGGCGGCGTCGGGCCGCCCGTCGCTCATCATCTCCAGCCCGATCATGAGCCCCCGACCGCGGACGTCGCTGAGGCGAGGGAAGCGGGTCTGCCAGCGCCGCGCACGAGCCATGACAATGTCACCGAGGCGCGTGGCGCGCTCCGGCAGCCTCTCCTCACGCAGGGTCTCGATGACCGCCACCGCCGCCGCGCAGGACACGGCGTTTCCCCCGAAGGTGGACCCGTGCTCTCCGGGATGCCACTTGGACATCACCTCGTGGCGGGCGACGATGCCGCCGATGGGCAGCCCGTTGGCGAAGCCCTTGGCGACGCACATGATGTCGGGGGTGACGCCCCAGTGCTCGACGGCGAACATCCTGCCAGCCCGCCCGAAGCCGCTCTGCACCTCGTCGGCGACGAGGAGGATGCCGTGGGAATCGCAGATCTCGCGAAGACGGCCCAGGAACGGATCGGGAGGTACGACGTACCCGCCCTCGCCCTGGATCGGTTCGACCACGATGGCGGCGACAGTGTCCGCGGGGACGGTCGTGGCGAAGAGATCGTCGATCTCCTCGCCGGCGGCGATGGGGCAGGGCTCACCCGCGGCATGGCTGCAGGTCCGGAAGCAGTAGGGGTAGCGGACGTGGTGGACGCCGGGCAGGAAGGGGCCCATTCCCATCCGATACTTGGCCTTGCTGGCGGTCAGCGTGAGGGCCCCATAGGTCCGTCCGTGGAACCCGCCCCGGAAGGCGACGATCTCGCTCCGGCCGGTGGCCCGGCGAGCCAGCTTGATGGCTGTCTCCACGGCCTCCGCTCCGCTGTTGTTGAGGAAGACGGAGGTGAGCCCTGGAGGAGCGATGCCGACCAGGGCCTCGGCAGCGGCAATCATCGCCGGGTGTCGGGTGGTGTCAGACACATGCCACAGCCGGTCCACCTGCTCGTGGACCGCGCGGACCACGCGGGGGTGGCGGTGGCCCAGGTTGGTGACACCGATGCCGCAGCCGAAGTCGATCACCGAGCGCCCGTCCACGGTGTGGAGCCGGGCTCCTTCGGCGCTGTCCACGATGAGGTCGGTGTAGTAGGCGTAGGCCGGTGAGAGCAGCTCGCGTGCCTTCTCAAGGAGAGCTTCGCTCGATATCCCCGCTGTCGCGGCCATGGTCATCCAGCCTCCTCAGCGCGCCCCAGCGGCGGCGGGGGGCGCGGTGGTGCGCCGCGGGAAGGAGACCCGAACCCTGCCAAGAGCTAGGAACCCGGCGAACATGAGGGCGACCCCGATGCTTTCGTAGGCGCCCAGGAAGTCGAGAGAGGTCATCGAGCAGGCTCCCGTCGAGGTGATCTTGGCCGCGCTGAATCCGGCGGCGATGACCAGGCCGCCGGCGGTGAGGAGGACGTTGCACACGATGCGGTCGAAGCCGGCGCGATCGCGGAGGAACCGCAACGCCGACCACCCCGCGCCGCCGACGAAGACGAGCGTTCCGAGGATGTTGAAGGCGATCACCGCGGCGGTGATGGGTGCAGCGGCGCTGTAGGCCTTGCCGAGGACGCCGCAGGGGCTGGACAGCTGGGCTCGATCGATGGGCGCGACGAAGGCATCGATGGCGATCGCGACGGTGAAGGCCAGGAGCACGAGGGCGCTGATGTTGGCGACGCGGCGGGGAGCCAGAAGGTAGAGGGTGCCGAGGGCGAGGTAGATGACGCCGAGCGCTCCACCGAGCAGGTAGAAGAGCTGAAAGAGGAGGACGTTGTTATAGAACCCGCGGCTCTCGCCGAGCGATTGGGACGCGGCTGCGGCCGCGAAGATGAGGAGCCCCAAGCTCCAGAAGAAGAAGGCGGGCCGCCGGCTGCGCAGCCACCGAGCGGCGACCACGAGGGCGAAGAGAAAGCTGAGGAGCGCAGCGAGACCGGCCAGGTTGATCACGGGCCACATTCTGACGCGTTCGCGGAGCAGCCCGCTGCCGGTGCAGGGCCGCCCGGCGAGCCGCTTGGAGGATGTCAAGGCCGGTCGGATGTGTCATCATGATGCAATCGAACGGCTCGGAGAGCTCAACCGTTGACGACCACAGGGCGAGCTGGTCAGGGCTTCTCGCGTCCCACCAGAGCCACCGGTCAGCCACCCGAGCGCCCTCCTCAAGACCGGAGGCCCGGCCACCGTAGCTACAGGTGATGGTGGTCTGGAAGAGACTGCGTGCGCCGCGCTGGTATCTACGGTACTCGTCGCCGCCATGGGCGACGCCCAGGGCCCGAAGCCAGTCGCCGTAGCAGTTACCAAGGACAAGCACGCGGCTCTTGGTCCGGACCGCCTCGGTGGTGACCCAGGCGAGGATATGCCGCGGCGGTGTGCCGTAGGGGAGGCCGAGCCGGCGGGGAGCCATCATCGAGAGGTAGAGGTCCCCGTTGCGCCTCTCGATCTCGTTGGTCGTCGGTCGGCTGTGGGGCATCGTGGCCTGGACTAGAACTCGGCCGAGGTACCCGATGTCCCAGGGATCAGGCGGGGGGAAGACCTCCTGAATCGATGCAATGATATCGAGCTGCTCCGCCATCAGAGCATCACGTGACGCTCACCACGAGTGCAGCCGGGCCGCCTCAAGGACACGCGCCCGCACAACAGGATCGCTTTCCACGGTGGCGATCATGGCGCGGACCAGGGCGCTGCCATCGAGCCGGTGGTCCAGAGCGAGAAGGCGGAGGTAACGGTGCTGGTCGGCCGACAGGGTGGCTATGAAGCGAACGCGCTCAGACCCAGGCGGTGCGATGGCGGCAGCCGACGAGATAGACGTCGGCGCGGGGCCACGGAGCGCTGCCCGGAAGCGGGCCTGGCTCTGGCTGGCTCGGCTGCTCATCGAAGGGCTCCGACGGTCGCCAGCTCGTCCAGTGCCGCCCGGTACGGCGTGAGCCCATCCTCGTCAGGAATGAGCCCGAAGCCACGGCTGTAGCGTTCACGAAGTGGGATCTCCGTGTGGAGGAGGGGCAGATCGAGGGCGGCCAGCTCCGCACGGAGGTCTGGAGCGCTCCGCGTGCCGGCACGGACCTTGGTGAGCAGGACGCGGTAGTGCAAGGGACGTTCATCGCTGTCGGCCTGGCCCAGAAGGTCGAGTGTCGGGCCAAAGCGGGCGGCGTCGACCGTGCTCGGGGCGATGGGGACAACCGCGAGCTCGACTGCGGCCAGGGCGCTCCTCACGATCGGCTCGTGCCCAGGCGGCGTGTCCACCACCAGGTGGTCGTAGTCGGTCATGAGATCGTCGACTAGGCGATGCAGCTGCTGGACAGGCCTGAGATCCGTGTTGAAGGGGAGGGTGTCTCCGACCTGGTGGCACCACTCCCAAGCGGAGGCCTGGGGATCGGTGTCGACGAGAAGGGTACGGGCAGATTGGCCGAGGAGGGTGGCCAGATGGATAGCGGTAGTCGTCTTGCCGACGCCGCCCTTGAGGTTGACGATGGCGATACGCATGGATGGCACGATATCACGCTATATGGATGCGTGAACGAACCCTCTAGTGGAACGAAGGGCGGTCGACACGGAGCCGGTCTGGGCGGCTCAACCAGCGGGTCGTTCGTAGCGCCCCGGCTCAACAGCCGCGACGAGCACAGGTGGTTGCCGAGCGACCCGGTGGCGCCAGCTGCACAAGAGCACCCGACGGACCGTCCTGCTCCGGAGGAGTTGGCCATCTGGTCTGGCGTGTAGGGGCTGGCGAGATAGTGCTCGACGAGGGGACGCCCGACGGGAACCCCGCGGAGGGTGTGCTCGGCCTCGGAGTCGTCGGGGCGACGGGCGGTGGCCGGGCGGGGCGGCTGGTCTCCCCCTGGTTGCCGGTCCCTTCCATTGCCGGGATCCCTCCTGATCGCGCGTCACCCATCCAGGCGGGGCCGCCACCAGGCAAGGCTCAGGGTAGCCGGGGACGGAGCGGTCACGGGGATAGCGGCCGTCGCCCAGCCCCTCCCCCATTTCCGAGGGCGGCTCAGCCGGTCGGGGGTGGCGATCGCCTAAGCCGAACGCCCCGGGCAGGTGGCGGCCGGTGGTCCCTTGCGGGCCCCGCCTGACGCTCCTATCCTCGGCTCGCTCGATCACGCGTCTGACCCACCAGGGCGGCCAACGGGGCCCACCTTGGGTGGAAGGAGGGCAGGCATGGGCACCAGCAGCGGTAGCACCCCCCTCTATCCGGCTCGTCGCCCCGCGAGGCCCCCGGGCAGGAGCGTCGGACACACCTCTCGTAACAGTTACCGCCTACGGCTCGTAGTACTCGGTGTGCTTCTGCTCTCTCTGCCTGCCGGGGTCATTGCCGGGTTCGGAGCGACACCAGTGGCGGCTGCCACGGCCCCACATTCTTTCCTCTCCAACTACGTCGAAAACCTGAGCTACAGCGACTGGAATAACTGGGGGTGCGCCCAGGCCGAGTACTCTGCCGAGCAACACGTCTACTCCATGGACTTGATCCTCGACTTCGGCAACGCGGTCGACCGCAATGGCGAATACGGTACGACTCTTCCTCTCACTAACACCTTTGCCCAGTGGGACAGTGGTACAACAAGCGGGATACGCTTCCTGATTGCGAACTTCCTCAGCGGGTATTGGAACTGTCACGACACGGCGACGTATGGCGTTGCTCCATATATCAATCTGATGGTTGGGATCGCCAACTCCGGAACGAACGGGCTCTCCGACTCCACCAACGCTAGCTGGATGGCGGAAGTGATTGCCGCCGTCAACAACTGGATCTCTTCACTCGGCCGAGAAGGTGTTGAGACCGCGAACGGTGCAATGGACATCGAGATGGAGTACGGCTCATATTCGACGACCGTCGCCTATGAGAAGGACGTGCTTGCTGGCTCCTGCAACGACTCTGGACAATGCAGCGGCCTTATCCCCGTGTACGATTTTGGCGAGGCTGACTGTTCGCAGCAAGGCTACAGCGCCAATTCCGCATGCGGTGTCTATGGCTGGAAACAGTGGCAGGTGCTGGACGTATCTTACGGTGAGACGGGGGCGTTCCCCTTGCCCGAAATCTACAACACGACCGGAGCCCAAGCCACGGAGTGGTACTGGATTAGCAAGGGAGGCATTCAGACTGGCTATGGACCGCTCTATTTTGACGCCGAGCTGACCCAATATACCGCATGCACACAACTGGCCGATGCTCATTACGGCGGCAACGTAGGTGAAGCGTGTCCCGGCACAGACAATATGCCCGCGGCCGGGTGGAATCAACTCTACAACGCAATATACGACGACTCCAGCACGCGGCCGGGCGTTACCGGTGGGTGGCTGACGCATTCCGCTGACATCAGGTACTTACCCGACATCTACTAGCTGGGAGGTGATCCCCCGTGAAGATGGATCTCAAAACCGGTAGGATTGGCACCCTGAGGACCTCTCGGGTGCGAATCGTCGCCCTCGTGACGTTGTGTGTTGCGATGGGTGGTGCCTTTGTGGCCGCGCGAATGGCTGCAGCCCAAGCCGCTAGCTCTACGTCACCCCAGCCAATGTCAGCTATCCCCACTATTCCGCCCGCTCCACTGGCCCCGGCTGCGAAGCAAGCACTTATCAACAGCATCAATGCGCGGCGGACTCAGCTGAATCCAAACGGAGTCGTCGCACCCGATCCAGCTGCTTACCAGTCCGTGAGCCCCTCAATGATTGAGGCTACCAACCAGCCGTGCACCCGCGACCTCTCCGAGCTCGTCTCTGGGCTAAACGGCCCTCTCAACGATCTCGACTTCCCCGAGTACAAGTCTTACCGCTTCAACAACGAGTGGATCGATCCTGATGGAAGCCAGGCAGTCATGGTCGGAGACCTGAACGGCGAGCAAGGAGCAATCGCGGTGGAGGTCTGGTCACCGCCGACACATTGCGCGCCCACATCGCATGCTCTGTACCTGGCTCCAGCCAACTCCGGGTCTCTCACCATCACCTCCCTTTCAGGGTCGACGGTTTCACTCAGTAGCACGACTGGTACTGCGTGGACCTTCGACTTGGCCACAGACGTGCTATCCGAGGTGCACTAGACTGAGGCTACGCGGTGCCAGCCGGTCATCCGCGCCATGGCGCGCGTATCATGCTGTCGGTGGGAGTGGCGGCTCTCGCCCTCACGGGATGCAGCGGCTCGTCCACTCAGACCCCCAGGAGCCACACGCCCAGCCCCAGCGCCGCCATTCCTTCGCCGAATGGCGGTGCCTCCACATCAGCCCCGGCAAGCGGGTCTAGATTAGGTCCGTGGTCGGAGACACTCTCTTGGAGTGGGACCGTGGAGGGGACCCTCACGCAGGCGTACGGGACGTGTAACACGTACCCCTCGGCGTCGCCGCCTCTCGATATGGTCGGGTTGCATAACATCAACAACTCCGTGCAGATCTCAATACCGCGACATGCACCGACTCCCGCCATCGTGAAATTGCCGCAACAGGGATTCGCTGGGGATGTGAGCCTCTACGTCGCGGTCGCCTCGGGGGCGGAGCTCTACTTGACCACCTCGGGGTCAGTGACCTACACGTCGGACGGTAATTCCGGAACTTTAGACGTTTGGCTCGCGGCCCAGGGCCCCGAGGGCACCCTTGGACGGCCGTCGGTTCATCTCCAGGGCGGATGGACCTGTGTGTGACTTCCGCAGGCAAAGAGAGTGACGGCAAGCGGCCAGGCATGGCTTGTCGCGCCCCTCGGGTGCGCCGCTACCGCCCCTCCGCGACCCACCTCACCGTGCTCGGATACCAGCGCACGCCGCCGTGTCCAGTGGGAACGCCGGCGGCGTTCAGCCGGTCCGCGATTGCTTGCAGCGTCAGGCCGCGGGCCCGTTGTCGGCGGATCCGCCGGCGCAGCTGCTCGGTGAGAGTTGGCGGCCGGCCGAGGCGCATCCCCTGGGCCTTCCGGACCGCCAGGGCGGCGCGGGTCCGCTCGCCGATGAGACGGCGCTCGAGCTGCGCGAAGACTGCGGTCATGTGGGCCATCGCCTCGCCGGCGGCCGTAGAGAAGTCGACACCCAGGTCGAGGGCGACCAGGTTCCACCCCTCGCGCCGGGCCCGCTCGATGGTCTGGGCGGCGTCGATGACCGAGCGGGAGAGCCGGTCGAGCTTGGCCACCACCAGGCCACGGGCCTCCTGGCGGCGGACCGCCTGGAGGGCCGCCTCCAGCCCCGGCCGGTTGGTGAAGGCCTTGCCGGAGGCGACGTCCTCGTGGATGGTGAGGAGCTGCCAGCCGCGGGCCCGGCACTCGGCAGAGATCGCCTGACGCTGGGCTTCGAGGCCGGCGCCTTGGTCGCCCTGCTCCTCGGTGGAGACCCGCACGTAGCCCACCACGGCCACAGGAGGATCGGGCCCGGCGCCGTGACCGGGAGGCCTCGCTAGGAGATGAGAGCGTCGATGCCCGGCGTGACCTGCGACAGAGCGACCAGGTAGTCGTCGTTGGGATCACCGGTCACCCCTGGCCAGGGTTCGGGGGCATCCGGCACCAGGTCGGCAACGGTGCCCAGGATGGCAACCAGGCGGAGACCCGCCCCCGGGGGCAGCCGCCTCGCGACGTCCGGGTACGCCAGGGCACCGCGCAGCTCGTCGAGCAGGTGCGGCGACACCACCGGCTGCCACCGGCTTTCCTCGGCTGCGGCCAGAAGCTTCTGGGCCACACCTCCCGGAGTGAGAGCGGCGGAGACGAGCACGTTCACGTCGACGACCCCCCGCAGCACCCGTCTATCCCTGCTCAGGGCAGGGAGCGCCGAGGAGAGCGCGCACCAGGACGACCCCGCTCTCCGCCTCCGCCGGCGGCGCCGGCTCCCCTCTCCCCGGCGTGCTCAGCCGGGCCTTCCTCGAGGGGGAGGGACCGCGAGGGGGGCGGGCCCAGAGAGGGGGGGCCGGGTAAGCGGCATCGACCTCACCGCCTCCGCCCCCAAGTCGGTCTCCCTCCTCTGGGGGCTTACCCAGGACCCCGAGCTCCGCCGCGGCCTCGAGGAGGCGCACACCCGGGCCAGCCGCCGGGCGCTCCAGGAGCTGGAGAGGCGGGCCCTCGTGGGCCGGGCTCGCCGGGGCGGCCAGCGGGTCCGGGTGCCGCTCCAGTGGGTGGGCTGTGCGGCGGTGCACACCACCGCCCGGCTCAGCGAGCAGGCGGCCAAGGAGGGACGCCCTCCCGACCCCGACCTCCACACCCACACCGTGGTCGCCAACATGGGCTGGGATCCGGGGGAGGGGGGGCGGGCAAGTGGCGGGCCCTGGACTCGGGGACCCTCCTTCACGTCCGCTCCCTGGGCGATGGCGTGTACCTCACCGAGCTGGCCAGCCAGCTGCGCGCCCTCGGCCTCGAGGTCCAGCCCAACACCGGCAGGGACGGCCGCTACATCGAGGTCAAGGGGATCGAGCCGGCCTGGTGCGAGGCCTTCTCCCAGCGCGCCCACGAGGTGCGCCGGGCCAGGGAGCTGCTCGGCATCGAGACCGACGTCCCCGCAAGAGCGCTGGCGGCGGCGACCCGGAGAGGGAAGGGCGAGGAGGCAGCGCAGGACCACACCGAGAGCTGGCGAGCCCAGCTGGAGGAGCGCTTCGGTCCCCAGGCTCTCCAGGCGGTCGACCGCCTCGCCACCGAGCGCCCTGGAAAGCCCGCGGCGAGGCGGCCGCTCGAGGAGCGCCAGAGCGCGCTGATCCGACGCTTCCTCGGCGAGGAGGGGCTCTGTGCCCACGAGGCGACCCACACCCAGGTGGCGGTGGAGGCCACCCTCTGGCACCTGAACGGTGGTCGGCTCACCACCGAGGAGATGCAGGCCTTCGTCCCCCGCGTCCTCCAGGCTCCCGGGCTCGTCGCCCTCGACGACGGCCGCTACACCACCCGTGAGCAGCTCCGCCTCGAGCTCTCCGTGGAGCGGTACGGGCGCTGGCTGCTCAGCGAGGCCAAGAAGCCGGTTGATGATGCCACGCTTGTCAAAAACGCAGCGCGCATCGCGGTGGCCGCCGAGAAGCTGGAGCGGGAGACCGGGTCAGCCTCGACCTCGAGCAGCGGCGCGCCGTCCACGCCCTCACCGACCCCGGCCGCCGGCCCACCCTGATGGGCGGCCCCGCCGGCGCCGGCAAGACCACGACGCTCAGGGTGGCCCGGGAGGTCTGGGAGGGGGAGACGGGCGAGGGGGGGGCAGGGCAAGGAGGTGGTGGTCCTCAGTGTCGCTGCCAGCACGGCGCAGCGCTCAGCCAGGGAGATCGGGGCGCGCCGGGCCATGACCTTCGAGGAGCTCTCCCGCAAGGCCGAGGGCGGCTATTGCGGCGAGATCCAGTACAAGGACCTCCGCCGCCTGGTCCTGGTCGTCGACGAGGCGGCCATGGCCGACACCCGCCGCCTCGCCTCCCTCTTCCAGGTCTCCCAGTGGGCGGAGGGGGGAGCCAGCCTCGTCCTCCTCGGCGACGAGCGTCAGCTCCAGCCGGTCGGCGCCGGCGGGGGCTGGCTGCGCCTCAAAGAGCAGGCCCAGGAGGTGGGCGGGTACTGCGAGCTCACCGAAACCCACCGCCAGCGCTACCAGTGGGAGAAGCAGGCCCTCGACGAGCTGCGCACCGGCCGCGGGGTGGAGGCCATCGCCCGCTACCTGGTCCACGACCGCATCCGCATCACCGAGACGAGGGCCGAGGCCCGGGAGCTGGTCGCCCAGAGCTGGAACCGGGCCCGCCTCGCCGGCGAGCGGGAGGGAGAGGGGGGGCGGCCGCTCCGTGACTACGTGATGGTGGCGGCGACCCGAGAGGACACCCAGGTACTCAACCAGTGGGCCCAGGGGATGCGCCGCCAGCGCGGCGAGCTGGGCAAGGGGGTCACCCTCCACGACCGCACTGGCGACCTGGAGGTCTTCCAGGGCGACCGGGTGCGCCTCGAGGGGCGCCTGGACCGCGACCACCCCAACGGGATCCGGGGCACGGTGGCCGAGGTCTCCGAAGAGGGGGAGGGGGGGCTGCGGATCCGCTGGGACGACCCCGCCGTCCATCCCGAGAGCCTGTACCGGCCGGAGGAGCACCGGGCCGCGGGGGAGGGGGGAGAGGGGGGGCAGAGGGAGAGGGGGGTGCTCCAGCTCGACTACGCCGGGACCACCCAGCGCAGCCAGGGGGTGACGGCGGAGCAGGCCTTCGTGCTGCCCGGACCCCAGCAGGGCCTGGAGGCCCTCTACTCCGCCTTCTCGAGGGCCCGGGGGGAGACCACCGTGGTCCTCGACCGCCGGACCTGGGGGGAGCAGCGCAGCGAGCTGGGCCCCCAGGCCAGGGAGACCCTGGACCGGGCCACCCTCGTCCCTTCTCTCGCCGCCAGCGCCTCGGAGTCCCAGCGCAAGGGGGGGGCCCTCGACGTCGGCGTCGTGCCCCGCCCGCGGGTGGGCCGGGAGGCCCGCATCGACGCGGCCCGGGAGAAGCTCCTCGCCTACTCGAGGGGGCTCACCGAGACCGCCCGGCAGGTGGCCGAGGAGAGGGCCGCTGAGCTCGCTCGCCAGGCCCGGGAGCCCCGCCACCGCGAGCAGGACCACGAGCGCTACGCCCGGGAGGCCGCCGAGGAGCACCGCCAGGCCCAGCAGCGCGGCCCCTTCATCGGCTACTGACCCTCCCCCACCCCCTCGGTGGGGTCTCTCGACCACGATGCAACCGGCGCCGAGAGGGCCATCCGGGCGGGGCCCGACTTTTCCACCGCTGCGCCCGCCTCTACTACAGGAGAACTACAGGAAGAACTACAGGTTCCTTAAGGCGCGACCGTTCAACACAGCGGGCGCGACCGTTCAACACATGCGTGAGATCGTGAGGCGCGACCGTTCAACAGTGGAAAAGTGGCCCTATCCCCTACGGTTTGGGGAGAAGCCGCCGGGGCACATGCGGCGGCGAGGGCAGGAGGCGAAGCCCCTCACCCTCGACGCTGGCGCGCGCCGCCGGGTACACCTGGCTCACCTTCTCAAGGGCAAGGCCGGCCTTGCGTTTGAAATCACGAAGGCGTCCATACTCGGCGCCAAACTGCGTGTGCAAGGCGTCCCAGGAGACGAGGGCGGGCCCGCGGAGATAGCTCATCCGGTACGTGAGCCACGCGTAGAAGTCAAGCGCTAGCGGGGATCGGCCGAGACGGCGGATGGCCTCAAGATCGATCGGAACGGGGCGGTCGATGATGGAGGCGTAGAATCGGTGTGGGGTGACAGGGGGGTGGGAGCGATGATGAGCCGCCCAGCAGAGCGGCGTATCCTGGGCCGGACCACCCGGTCCGACCCTGCTACAGGTGCCTCTGCCATGAGTTCCGGCGATCCCCGACGGTGTCGGCGCCTCTCCGGACGAGGCCATCGACCTCGTCGGCTGGGCCATCCACCGGCTTGGCGACACGGACGAACCGAGCCCTCCCGAGGCCAGCCGCACGCTCCTCGCCCGAGCCCTTGGCGTGCCTCCGGAGGGCCTGGATCGGTTCGACGAGGCCCAGGTGGAGGTGGCCCTCGGCCGGCTCCGGGGGCTGATCGCAGAGATCAACCGCCTCGCGGCCGCGGCGGCGATCGACGACCTGACGGGAGCGCTCCGGCGCGGCGCCGGCCGCCACGCCCTGGAGCGCGAGATCGCGCGTTTTCGCCGCTTTGGTGGAAAGGGGGTGGCGGCGATCTTCCTCGACGTCGACGGGCTCAAGAAGCTCAACGACAGCAAGGGGCACCCCGCCGGCGATCTCCTGCTGGAGCAGGTCGTCGCCGCCCTCCGCGAGCGCCTGCGCGCCTACGACCTGGTGATCCGCTGGGGCGGCGACGAGTTCATCTGCGTCCTCCCTGACGCCAGCCTCGACGAGGCGCAGCGAACCCTCGCTGACATCGAGGAGCACGTCCGGGTGCGGACCGCGGGGTGGACGGTGAGCACGGGCCTGGCCGCCCTCGAGGAGGGCGACACGGCCGGCAGTCTGCTGCAGCGTGCCGACGAGGCTCTTCTGGCGCGCCGGGAATCGACTCGAGCCCGAGCCTGAGCTCCTTCCCGGCGGCCGTCGGGTTGCCCGCCGCGGTCAGGCGCCGGACGGGCCGGCGCGCCGGCCGATCTGCTGGCGCAGGACGGCGACGAGGATCTGATAGTCGGCGGGCTTGAGAAGGAGACTGACCCCGGGCAGGGCCAGGGCTTCCTGGAGGCGGCGGTCCTCAGGGTCCACCGCCGTGTGGAGCACGATGGGCACGCCGCCGGCGCGAGGGTGGGCCCGAATCAGGCGGCAGACGTCCAGCCCGTCCTCACCCTGCAGGCGGAAATCGGCGAGGATGACGTCCGGGACGAAGCCGTCGAGAGCGGCGGGGAGCTCCCCGGTTCCGGGGACGAGAGCCACCTCGAAGCCCGCCTGGGGGAGGACGTCGCGGAGCAGGCCGCCGAGGTAGCGATGGTCCTCGACGATGAGAAGCCGGGGCGCGGGGCTCTCCTTCACTCGAGGTCGAGACTGCACCATCAAGCTCGACTTGGGAAGTCGCATCTGTCACGCTGCGCACCCCCATTCGCACGTAGCAAATGTCGTCCCGGAGGTGACCCAGGCTGAGCCCGCGGTGGCGTTCAGCGGCCCAGCCAGTAGAGACCGCCGAGGGCCACCACCACGACGGCGAGGTGCTCCAGAGCAGTGCCCACGCGCCGGGGCGGGACCACGGCGCTCCCGACCACTCCTCGGACGCCATACCAGACGGCGAGCGTCACCGCCGCGGCGACGCCCGGTGCGGCGTGAGCGGCATCGGCGACGAGCATGACCCCGCTCACCAGAGCCCCGGTGACCCCCGCGAGCGCGTAGGAGTGCCGCCGCGGCATGGCCTCGGAGCGGAGGCCGTCCACGGTTACGAGCCCGGTCCCGACGAGGACCACCGCCGCACGCAGGAGGAGGGGGAGAGCACCGCTCGTTGAGGCCAGGAGGACGGGGACGAGGACGGCGATGCTCGCCGCATCGCGCAGGAAGCGCAGCGCCCATCCCTCCCGGCCGGCGGCGCGCAGCTCGCCGAGATGGGGCAGGCCGCCCCAGATGGAGATGGTGACCGCGGCGGCGACGAGGCGTGTGGTCACGTCAATGGTCCCGGCCAACACCAGCGAGAACGCTCCCAGGGCAGCCACGGGAAGAGCGATCTCCTCGAGCCGGGGGCGCAGCTCGGCGGGATAGACGAGCCGGTCGTAGACGGCGAGGATCAAGGCGGTCGCGGCGCAGAGCGCTCCGACCCCGATCACCGTGCCGCGCAGGCCGGCGGCGCCCGGCCGCAAGGCGACGGCGGCCGCGCAGCCGGCCACCCCCAGCGCAGCGTGGACGACCGGATAGGGGATGGCCGCCAGCTTGGGTTCGGCCGCGAGCCCCAGGGCCAGGCGAGCCTGCTCCGCGTGCCAGGCGTGGCCTCGGGGCGGTCCGCCACCGTCAGGCCTCGCTGGTTCCCTCCCGGCCATACCGATCCTCCAACCTCACCACGTCGTCGATCTCCGGCGAGGACGCCTCGACGAGGTCGGTGTCCTCCACCGCCGCGAAGCGGTGGCGCCGCCCGGGAAGGATGCGCGCGCTCATCCCGGGGGCCAGCCGGTGGGTCTCGAGCGCGCCCTCCGCGCTCTCCAGCACAAGGTCGAGAAGGCCGGAGAGGATCAGGATCGATTCGTCCTTCTCCACGTGGTACTGGAGGGAGAGCGCCTCCCCGGCGTTGACGTGGATGAGCTTGCCGAGGTAGCGGTCGGTGATCGCCCAGCGCAGCTCAAAGCCCCAGGGCTTCTCCACCCGGCCGTTGCCGCTCGCCTGCACCACACCGCCCGCAACCACGTCACTCACCGGCGCATTCCCCACGCAGCAAGGTATGTGGGGGCCGCTCTCCTTCAACCGGGGGGCACTGCGGCCCCCCGCGCTCGGCACGCTCGCGGAAACGCCGGTGAACGGTTGTCATGACGGGCTCGCCGCGGGCTGCGGCACCTCGACGCCAACCATGTCCTCCATGGTGTGGAGCAGGGTGTCGACACGCTCGGGTGAGGTGGCCTCAGCGTAGACACGCATGAGGGGCTCCGTCCCGCTCATGCGCACCAGCACCCAGCTCCCATCGGCGAGCATGAACTTGAAGCCGTCGTCGGTGCGGGTTCCACTCACGCGAACGCCGGCGATCTCTTCCGGGCGCTGGCTGGACATGCGTTCCTCGACCTCCCTGCGGCGGGCCGCGTACTCCTCGCGCTCGAAGCGGATGTCGTGACGAGCGTAGCTGTGTGGTCCGACGAGGTCGAAGAGATGCTCCAGCACCTCCGAGAGCGGCGCGCCGTAGTCGACCACCATCTCGGCGATGAGAAGTCCCGCGACGATGCCGTCACGCTCGGGAATGTGGCCCCGAAAGGCAAACCCGCCGGACTCCTCCCCGGCGAGCAGCGCGTCGACCTCCATCATCCGCGGCCCGATGTGCTTGAAGCCGACCGGCGTCTCGATGACTGGCACCCCGAAGCGCTCACCGAGCCCGTCGATCATGACGCTGCTGGTCAGGGACCGGATCAGGTGGCCGCGCTCGCCCCGCTTCTCGAGGAGGTACATGGCGAGGAGCGCCATCACCTCCAGCTGAGTGACGAATCGCCCCTTTTCATCGATGATGCCAACTCTGTCTGCATCACCGTCGTTGGCGATGCAGAGGTCAAAATCTCCAGCCCCCATGCGGGCCATGGCCTCGGGCATGTAGCGGCCGATCGGCTCGGGGTGCAGCCCGCCGAAGCCGGGATTGCGGTCGGAGTGGATCTGTGTGACCGAGGTCGCCCCACCACCCACCGCCGCCGCGATGAGGCCCATGCCGGCCCCGTACATCGGCTCGTGGAGGAGGCGCAGGCCAGCGCCCCGGACCTTGTCCAGACCGATGAGCCGGCCAATCTGGGCCAGGTATGCGGGGAGGGGGTTGAGCAGCGAGACCCTGCCCTCGGCGAGAGCCTCGTCGATGGGCATGGTGCTCACCTCCCCTTCCAGCGCCCGGCCCGAGAGGCGCTCGAGCTCGGCGGTCACCTCCGGGGGTGCCGACCCTCCGTAGTCCGGCTTGTACTTGAGGCCGTTGAACTCCGCCGGGTTATGGCTGGCGGTGACGGCGACGGCCCCCGCAGAGTGTCTCTCCACCAGCGTCCAGGTGATCACGGGGGTGGGCACGGGACGGTCGAGGAGGAGGACGCGGTGGCCGTTGGCGGCGAGCACCCGGGCCACCTCGCGGGCGAAACGCTCCGCGGAGAAGCGGGTGTCATGGCCAACCACCACGCCACGCTCATCCCCGCGCAGGTACCAGGCGACCGCCTGGGCGACGGCGCGCACCCGCTGGTAGGTGAAGTCGTCGGCGATGACAGCCCGCCAGCCGTCCGTGCCGAAGGTGATCGGCGGCCCAGTCACGACGCCATTGTGATGGCTGGCGCCCGTCGCGCGGGCTGCCTCCAGGCCATCTGCCCGGGAGCTCCATGCCGCCTCCCTGGCTGCCGAGGGAGGCCGCCCCGTGCCGACGGCGTCTCCCCCGCATGGCGTGCCGCCTGGTCGGCGGCGACCAGAACGTTCTCCAGGTGTGAGCGGAACCACGGCAACCTGGTGGCCAACGCCATCGGCGCCGATCTGCCCATGCCCCCGGGCGCCACACGCCCGATCCAGCTCAGCGGTCCCCCGCCGGCCGGCACGATCGCATCGGCGGTCATCGAGCTGAGCGCCGTCCCCCTCCCCGGTGACCTCACCCCCGGGATAGCTGCCCGCCGCCTGGGCGCCGGGCTCGGGGCGGCGGCCTCCGGCTGCTGCGTCACCCCGCGGCGGGCGTCAGAGCAGGTCGGCGCGGCCCTCCTCCCTGAGGCGGGCGGTCACCTCGCGGACGCGCTGCGTCTGGTTCAGCGGGACGATGAGCAGGGCATCGCCGCTATCCACGACGGCGAGATCCTCCACTCCGACGAGGGCCACGGTCCGCCCGCCGCGGGCCAGCACGAAGTTGTGCCGTGAATCGACCCCCACGACCGGACCATCAGCCACGTTGCCCTCGGCATCCCCCCCCCCCGCGCGGCAGCGAGCGTCGTAGAGATCGCCGAAGCTGCCGAGATCGGACCAGGTGAACCAGCCACGAACGACGGTGAGCCGGCGCGTCCTCTCGAAGACAAGCGTGTCCACCGGCACGGCTGTGAGCTCCCGGTATCGCGCCCCCGCCTCTGCCTCATCGCCGCCTCGGCGGGCGGTCACGGCGGCGGCGAGCCCCTCTGCCATCGCCGGATCCGCGGCGCGCAGCTCGTCGAGGAAGACCCCCGCCGGCCAGGCGAAGAGACCACTGTTCCAGAGGTGGTGCCCGCCGGCGAGATAGCCCCGGGCCACCTCGAGGGACGGCTTCTCCACGAACCCCTCCGCGGAGAAGGCTGGGACCCCGGCGGCAATCGCCACCAACTCGGCGCTGGCCCGCGCTGCGGGAGGGGGGTTCCAGGCGTCGCCAGAGAGGGGAGCGGGAGCCACCGCCACATAGCCCAATCCGGTCGCTGGGTGGGTGGGCGCGGTGCCCACCGTCACCAGCCCCCGGGTCGTCGCCGCCCACCCCGCCGCGGCGAGGACGGCGGCTCGGTAGCCCGCGGCATCCTCGACGTCGTGATCGGCATGGACCGACGAGATGATGGCCTCCGGGTCCTGGGCGGCGATCCACATGGTGGCGAGGCCAAGGGCGGGGCCGGTCCCGCGTGCAACGGGCTCGGCGATGATCGGGTCGCTTCGCAGGGGAAGGCCGGTGACCGCATGGCGGCAGAGGTCGGCCTGGCTCGCCGCGGTGACGATCCACACCGAGTCGGCGAGAGGCAGGACGCGCTCGACGGTGGCGCGAAGCAGGGTGCCGCCAGAGGCGTCAAGGGGGAGCAGATGCTTGGGCGTCGCTCCACGGCTCAGCGGCCAGAGCCGCGTGCCGCTCCCCCCGGCGAGGACGAGGACGTGGTAGCCCACGGTGCGGCCCGGTCCCGCTCAGCGCCGGGTGGCCGGGACGGCGCCGCTCGTCATCTGGCGGTGACGGCGGTGAGCAGCGGTTCCACCCCCGCCTGCCGGGCAAGCTCGGGAGCCACCTCCGTCTGCTCCCAGGGCAGGTGCAGGTCGCTGCGGCCAAAGTGCCCGTAGGCGGCGACCTGCCGGTAGATGGGGCGGCGGAGCTGGAGGGAGCTGATGATTCCCACCGGCGAGAGGTCGAAGTACTCGTCGATGAGGGCTTCGATCTGCGGCCGTGGAACCCTCTCCGTGCCGAAGGTCTCGACAAGGACGGAGACCGGCTGGGCAACGCCGATGGCATAGGCAATCTGGATCTCACAGCGCGTCGCCAGACCCGCGGCCACGACGTTCTTGGCGACCCAACGGGCGGCGTAGGCGGCGCTGCGGTCCACCTTCGTCGGGTCCTTGCCGCTGAAGGCTCCCCCGCCGTGGCGTGCGTAGCCCCCATAGGTGTCGACCATGATCTTCCGACCGGTGAGACCGGCATCCCCCTGCGGACCGCCGACCACGAACCGGCCGGTGGGGTTGACGTAGCGGCGGGTGTCACGATCGATCCAGTCGGCGGGGATGACCGGATCGACGACGTGCTCCTGGACATCGGCATAGATCTGATCTGCGGACGCGTCGTCGGAGTGCTGGACGCTGATGAGGACGGTATCGACACGGCGGGGGTGCCCGTCGGCGTCGTACTCCACGGTCACCTGGCTCTTGCCATCGGGCCGAGCCCAGCGAAGCGAGCCATCGCGCCGAGCCGCCGAGAGGCGGCGGACCAGCTGATGGGCGAGCTGGATGGGGGCCGGCATCAGCTCGGGCGTCTCGTCGCAGGCGAAGCCGACCATCATGCCCTGATCCCCGGCGCCTCCCGTGTTGACCCCCTGGGCGATGTCTGGCGACTGCTCGTCGATGGAGACGAGCACGCCACAGGTCTCGTAGTCGAACCCGAACTTGGCCCGGGTGTAGCCGATCTCACGGATGGTCTCGCGGACCACGCCGGGGATGTCGACATAGGCGTCGGTGCTGATCTCTCCGAACACGAAGACCGTGCCTGTGGCCAGTGCCGTCTCGCAAGCCACCCTGCCCAGAGGGTCCCTGCCCAGGACGGCGTCGAGAACCGCATCGGAGATCTGATCAGCCATCTTGTCGGGATGGCCCTCGGTGACCGACTCCGAGGTGAAGAGCCGCTTCTGCAGTCCGTGCGGGTGCCGAGGGGTCATTCCCTGATCCTCCTTCGTCTCACCGGCGGCCACCGGCCCGCCTGGCGCGGTACCGGCCCACTCCTGTCCGAGACGGCCGGATGGTAACAGCCGGGGGGGGCAGGAGATCGGTCGGTCTTGTAACTAGCCGAAACCCGGCGGGCCGTGTACTGTATCCCTTGCGTATACCCAGCCGGCCGCGGTTCAGCGCCGGGAACTTTAGGAGCACAGGCGTTGACCGTCGACCAAACGTTGCGTTGCCGCGAGTGCGGCGTGGACTTCATCTGGACTGAGGGCGAGCAGCAGTTCTTCGCCTCCAAGGGGCTGACCAATCCCCCATCGCGCTGCCCCTCCTGCCGTGCCGCTCGCCGGGCCGCGGGGATGAGCGGGGGCGGCGGGGGTTTCGGGGGCGGGCGCTCCTCCTCCGGCCCGCGTCAGATGTACGAGGTGACCTGCGCGAACTGCGGGGGCATCGCCCGCGTCCCCTTCCAGCCGCGGGGTGACAAGCCCGTCTACTGCAGCGACTGCTTCCGGGCCGGAGCCCGGTGACGGCGGTACCGGGCGACGCCTTCACGGTCGGCACCAGGGTCACCTTCCCGTACGGCGGCAGCCGGCGGGTGGGGACGGTCGCGGACGTTTCCATGCTCCCTGATGGGGGAGGCGGAACCGCGCTCTCGTATCTCATCGACATCGGCAACCGCAAGGTCTTCGTCCAGGGTGACGGGGTGGCGCGGGCCGGAGCCGGACCGGTGCCGGCCTTCGACGCCGTCGCCGAGGGCGTCGCCTACGGGCGCAAGAAGCCGCGTCCTCAGCGCAGGCGTTAGGCAGCCCCGCGGGTCTCGCGGCAGCCTCGACAGCCACGCGGCGCAGCGCTGGGCTGGCCGCGCGGCTCTCTGACATCCGGCCTCCCAACGCCCTTCGGGGTTGCGGCTGGGCAGCGCGGTGAGGCATCGCCGGGCGGCTGGGGCAGCTACACGGGGAAGACGCCGTGATGACGCGCTGGGCGATCCCTCTGCCGTGTGGTGTAGATGTCGAGGCGCCTCGTGATCTCATCGCGCAGCTGGTCGGCGGGCACGATGGCATCGATGATGAGCTCGGAGGCGAGCTTGTAGATATCGATGTCCTCGCGGTAGTCGTCCTCGAGCCGGCGAACGTAGTCGGCGCGCTCCGCCTCGGGGAGCGCCTGGATGCGGTTGTAATAGACGGCGTTCACGGCGGCCTCAGGCCCCATCACGGCGATCTGCGCCGAGGGCAGCGCCAGAGTGCAGTCGGGTTCGAAGGCCGGACCGCACATGGCGTACAGCCCGGCGCCGTATGCCTTGCGCAGGATCACCGAAATCTTGGGGACGGTGGCTTCACTGATGGCGGCCACCATCTTGGCACCGTGGCGGATGATCCCCTGGCGTTCGACCGACGTGCCGATCATGAAGCCGGGAACGTCGGCAAGGAAAAGGAGGGGGATGTTGAAGGCATCGCAGCACTGGACGAAGCGCGTGGCCTTGTCCGCCGAGTCCACGAAGAGCACTCCGCCTTTCTCGCGCGGCTGGGAGGCGACGACACCGACGGCACGCCCGGCGATGCGAGCGAAGCCGGTGACGATCTCGCGCGCGTACAAGGCCTTGATCTGGAACAGCGATCCCGCATCGACGAGAGCGTCGATCACCGCCATGACGTCGTAGCCGCGCGACGCCTGCTGCGGGATCACGCTCTCGATGCTGGCCGGGTCGCCCGCCGGCAGACACTCCGAAGCCCCGGGGGGTGCTCCCGCCAGCTCTGCGGCATGAACGAGAGGTAGCGTCGCGCGGCGTCGATGGCCTCCGTCTCGTCCTTGCAGAGGACGTCACCACAACCGGAGACGGTGCAGTGCATCCGGGCTCCACCCATCTCCTCCAGGGTCACCCTCTCCCCCACCACCACCTCGGCCATCCGCGGTGAGCCGAGGTACATGGAGGCGTTGCCCTCGACCATGATGATGGCGTCGCAGAAGGCCGGGATGTAGGCGCCGCCGGCGGCGGAGGGGCCGAAGAGGAGGCAGAGCTGGGGAACCTGGCCGCTGAGACGCACCTCCATGTGGAAGATCCGGCCGGCGTGACGGCGACCCGGGAACATGGCGATCTGGTCGGTGATCCGCGCTCCCGCCGAGTCGACGAGGTAAACGAGGGGGATCTGGAGCCGCTGCGCCGCCTCCTGGATGCGCACGATCTTTTCCACGGTGCGCGCTCCCCAGGAGCCGGCTTTGACGGTCGGGTCGTTGGCCATCACGGCCATCGGCCGGCCGAGCAGCCTGCCGATGCCGGTGACCACGCCGTCGGCGGGAAGCTCGGGATCGAGGTTGTTGGCGAGCAGGCCGTCCTCGACGAGCTCCTCGCCGGGGTCGAGGAGCCGGGCGATCCGCTCCCGGACGGGAAGCTTCCGCTGGGCGCTGAGCTTGGCCCGTGCCTTCTCCGAGCCCCCCGCCCGAGCTGCCGTCAGCCGGCTCCGCAGGTGGTCGGCCTGGGGGGTCGGGGAGGCGGGGGCGGCCGCGGTGGGCGCGCCTACGGCTCGGTCCCCGGCGCCTGCGGCGGCCGACGGGCTCGGGGCTTCACCGCCGTCGCCGCCGACGGACCCGATCGCCTCTTCCCCAGCGCTCACCGGAGAGGGCCCCCCGGGGGCGGCATTCGCCGACCGTCGGGAACGGGAGCGAAGAGGGCGCAGGGAACGGCCCCGACCGGGGGCGGAAGGCAGGCCACGAGCACCCACAGCATGGAGCGGGAACGCCAGGCCAGGATGAGGCCGGCCACCCAGGCCACCACCAGGCTCACCATCGAGGTGGCGAGGAGGCCCGCGACGAGCGGGGTGATGATCGCATCGCGGGGGCTGCCCGTCTCCAGCGCCGACAGCCCGTAGCTGACGACGAAGAGGGCGGCGAAGCCCAGGGTGCTCCGCCGCGTGACGAAGGGCCGAGCTCCAGCTCGTGGACTGCGCTGCTGCATAGGCTCGTCACCCCACCGTACCAGGGTCAGCGGAGGGCGAGCTTCCGTCGCTCGGAGCGGTGTTCAGCCTGCCGCGCTGAGCTCTCCGCGCCGGCTTTACACTTTAGCGTCCGTGCCCCGCCTCTCCGCGCTTCGCGAGGCCGCCTCCGCGCCGGTGTCCCACGGCCGGGCCGCACGCCCCGCGGAGGTGGGATGACGCTCCGCCGCGCGCCGGGTGCGCGATTTCGAATCGGGCGATACATCACGTCCACCTTCGGAGCCGAGGACTGGCGGCGGTTCCGCCTCTGCGGCATGGACGAGGTGGGAAGGGGTGCCTTCGCGGGCCCGCTCGTCGCCGCCGCGGTGGTGCTGCCACCGGGCTTCCGCCATCCATGGCTCCGGGACTCCAAGAAGCTCACGGCGCACCAGCGTGAGGTGGTGGCGGAGAAGGTGCATCTGCGGGCTTTGGCCTGCGCCATCGTGGAGATCCCGGCCGCGGAGATCAACACCCGCGGGCTGGGCTGGGCCAACCGGGAGGTCTTCCGCCGCCTCACCGCCCTGATCGAGGCCGACGGCTACTGCTGCGACGGGCGCCTGCGCATCGACGCCGTGCACACGGTGCACTGCCTCGTCCGCGGTGACGACCTCGTCCCGGCGATCTCGGCGGCTTCCATCGTGGCCAAGGTCCACCGTGACGCCCTCATGCGCCAGCTGCACCTCACCGCTCCCATCTACGGGTGGGCGAGCAACAAGGGGTATGGCGCACCGGAGCACCGGGCCGCGATTCGGGCCTACGGCATCCATGCCGAGCACCGTCACGTCTTTGTGGACAAGCTCCTCCAGCTCGACCTGCTATTCGAGGAAGAGAGCGCGCTGATCGACGAGATCATCGAGGCGGTCGATGAGGCGGCGGGCAGCGAGGAGGTGGCGAGCCTCGCGGGCCTCAGCCTTCGCAGTGTCAGCGCCGGCCCCGGCGTGGGCGCAGGCTGATCCCGCCCTCGGCCCGAGGCGGCGCCGGACGCGGAGGACCGGCTCTCTATGCTGCAGTCATGGACGGGCCTCCGAGCTCCGCCGTGGACGCCGACGCATTCCGGGTCGCCGCGCGCCGGCTCGCCGGCGGGGTGATCCTGGCCATGGCGTCTCACGGCGAGGACACCCACGCCGTGACCGCAACCGGCTTTTCGCTCTCCCTCCAACCCCCGACGATCTTCCTCTCCCTCGACGGCGGCGGGCAGCTGATCCGCCTCATCAAGCGGGCCGGGCATGTCGGGGTGAGCGTCCTCGACAGTCGCCACCACGCCCTCGCGGTCTGGGCTTCGCAGCGCGGCCGCCGGATGCGCCTTCCACCCGAGCTGCGCACGGTCACCGCGGTCACCGGGGCGCCGCTCCTCCCCGACGCCCTCTCCTGCTTCGATTGCGTACTCCAGGACGTCCTCGCCTACGGCGACCACCGTATCGTCGTCGCTGAGGTGGTGGCCACCTGGTCGCGAACGGATGGCGAGCCGCTGGTCTACGTCGACCGCCGGTACCATCCGGTGGGACCGCCCCTCACCACCTTCGACGAGCCCTTCGGCGCGTCCGGAGTGGCCTGACCTCCGGCTGCCGCCCTCTCAGCCGGCTCCGCAGCCGCAGGACCCGCCGCAGCATCCGCCGCCTCCGGAAAGCGCCGGCCCGCTCTCCGCTACCTCAGCGCCGCCGGCGCGAGCGGCCACGCGGCTGATGAGCGGCATGCTGGCCCGGCTCTCGCAGCAGGGGCAGACGGCGGCGAGCTCGCGCTGGGCCATCGGGCGAAGAACCTCGAACGTCGATCGGCAGTCGTTGCAGCGGTATTCGTACAGGGGCACGATCGCAGCGTAGCAGTTGACGAGGCGAACATCGGTTCGTTATAATGGAGCCATGGGAAGATTGGCGATGGAGCTGGAGCTTCCACTCGGCGACGGACCGACCGGTGAGCTGGCCGGGCGCCGGCTCGACCACCTCGTCGAGGTGGTGGGCGACGACCCCGACACGGTGGCCCGGCTGGCGGCGGCCTTCCGCACCCTCGGAGGGATCTACGCCGCATCGGAGGCGGAGCTCGCGGAGGTGGTCGGGCCCATCGCCGCCGCCCGGCTGCGGTGGTTCCTCGACGCGCCGCTGGCGGGCAGTCGCTACCGCCGCCCCAGCGGGTGGCTCCGTCGCGCGGCCTGACGGCGATCCGGGGGGCGCGAAGCAGACCGCCTGCCGAGCGTGTCAGCATGTGTCAATTGGGCTGGGGCGTCGCCGGGTCGCGGCCTCCGACGCCCCAGGGAAGCGCGGTTAGAATCGGATTTCCCCCCAGTCTCTCTGTGACCGGCGATCGAGGAGAAGCGCCATGCTGGGTCGACGTCAGAAGACAGCAGTGAAGGACAACCCCGTTCTCGAAGCCGTCATCCCCGCCGTCGGGAAGACCGCGGAGACGGTATCGGAGCTGGCGGGCAGGGCTGCCGTCGCCGCCCGTGAGGCGCAGCGCGTGGCCACCCCGGTGCTGCGCAGTGCCGCCCAGGGATCGGCGGAGACATTGAGCCATGCGGCGGAGAAGGCCGCCGAGGTGCTCGCCGATGCCGCCGCATGGCTGGCTCAGGAGAGCTCGGACGGCATCAGCAAGGCGGCGCAGAAGGTGAGCAAGCCGAGCCGGCCGCGCGCGTGGCAGCGGCGCCTCCGCCGCATGGCCGTCGCCGGCGGGGTGGTGGGCACGGCCTATATGGTCGTCACCAAGACGCCGCTGAAGTCCAAGCTCTCCGAGCTCATCTTCGGGCCGCCCCTCGACGAGGAGGAGCCGGAGCCGATCACCCTCCCGGTCAGTGAGCAGACGACCCCCACCGACCCGGCCGCGTCGTCCGAGCCGCAGCCGGCGCCCGCAGCCGGTGAGAGCGAGGAGCCACAGACTTCCGAATGATGCCCGCCGACCGCCGTTTTCCGCCCCGGCGCGGAGGCGAGGAACGCCCTCATCCGTACCAGCCTCCGCACCAGCCGGCGCGCCTTTCGGGCCCGCCCGGGCGCCAGGGCGATGGGCTTGCCTTCACCACGAGCTTCCGGCTCCGTGACGGCGACCGCGAGGTGGAGGTGAGTGGTTCGACTGGATTCGTCCGCCAGGTGCTCGACGAGCTGCCGGCGCTCGTCGCCCGGCTTCGGGGCGAGACGGCTGCCACCCCCGCCTCGATCCGCATGCCGTCTCCGGCGCCGGGGCGCCCCGCCGTGGAGGCCCCCGCTGCTCCGCCGGCGAGGGACGGGAGGGACGCCGGGGGTGAAAATGGCAAGACGCCCCCTTCCGGCCACAGCCGGGGAGCACGCGGGTTGGAGGCAAGGGTGCTCGCCACCCTCCGCGGTTCCGCCCATCCCCTGCCCGTCGCCGAGATCAGAGAGCGGCTCGGTGGCGACGTCTCCGGCCAGCAGGTGCGCCGCATCCTGGAGCGGGCTGAAGCGCAGGTGATGGCCACCCCGGACCGGCCCATCCGATACAGGCTGCGCTAGAGGGCCGCATCCCGGCCCGGGTCGACCACCACGACATCGGTGGGCCGCGCTGGCAATCCCTGCGCTGATGCGGCTTCGCCGAGCCTCGAGAGCACGCTAAGCTCGCCGAGCATGGCTGCCGAGCTACCCGAGCTCGTCGTTCCCGACGTGGCCGGCTGGCGATCCTGGCTCCAGCGTCATGACGCCGGGTCGTCAGGTGTCTGGCTGGTCCTTGCCAAGAAGGCCACACGGGAACCGACCCGCCTCACCTATGACGAGGCTCTCGAGGAGGCGCTCTGCCACGGCTGGATCGACGGCCAGGTGGGACGGCGCGACGAGGTCACCTACCGGCAGCGCTTCACCTCTCGACGCAGCCGAAGCTCCTGGTCCCAGCACAACGTGGAGATCGCCGCGCGCCTGATCAGCGAGGGACGGATGCGAGAGCGCGGGCTGGCGGCGGTGGAGGCCGCCAGGGCCGACGGTCGTTGGGAAGCGGCCTACGCCGGGAGCCGGGAGATCACCGTCCCTGACGACCTCGCCACCGCGCTGCGCGCGCATCCCGCCGCGCAGTCGGCGTTCGACAGCCTCAGCCGGCGGAACCGCTACGCGATCCTCTACCGCATCGGCAGGGCGAGTGGTGCGGGCATCCGGGCTCGCCGAGTGGAAGAGTTTGTCCACATGCTCGCTCGCGGTGAGACGCCGCACCCACAGCGCAGCACCCCGGCGTCGGGCTCGGCCCAGTCGAAGCGGCCCTCGCCAGCTTCGATGAAGCCGTCAATCGAGGCGAGCGCCGAATAGATCAGCTCGGCCACGATGGGCTCACCTCTTGACCCGGTAGTCGAGGAAGGTGGCGAAGGGCGACTGGCGCACCCCGATGTGCTCGAACTCGATGGAACGGGAGAGCCCCTCGAAGAGGGGCTTGCCGGCGCCGAAGGTCAGCGGGGCGATGATGACGGTGAATTCGTCCACCGTGTCGGACTGCAGGGCTTGGCGGATGATAGGTGCTCACCGCAGCGGCACGGGAAGACCCTCGTCCGCGATGAGGATCTCGCCGTCGAGAGCACGGCGGCCCACCTCACGAGACCGGTCGCGATCGTTACCGGCCCAGAAGTGGGTGAGGAGCAGCCGGCGCGCCTTCGCGGCAGCGACGGTCACGCCGCTGGTTGAAAGCCGCACCCCGCTGTTGGGCACCCAAGGGGGAAGCGCTCTGCTCTCCAGTGCGAAAGGACCAAGGCGAAACGGAGCGGCTGGCAGCGGGCTCCAGTCGAACACCCGCTCAACCTTGTCCGCGTCATCGTCCTCGAGAGCCGCAACGCTGCTCAGCCCTTGGTGAGGGCGACGAGCCGCTGGAGAACCGGTGCAGCCAGGATTGCGATACCGATGGCGCCCACCACCGCACCGGCGATGAGGACCGGCACGGTCGAGGGGTCGTATGTCACAGCAGGGTCGTGGTTGGTGAGCGCCGGGCTGAGGAACCACGTCACGGAGCCGCCGAGCCCCGCCAGGAAGCTCCCGAGCGTGGCCCGGCCGGCACCTTGAGCTGCCTGGTAAAGCGTGGAAGCCAGAGCCGCCGCCAAGAGCAAGCCGAGGAGGGGGATCTCGAGCGTGAGCCACCCGCCCACCCCTCCGGCCAGGACAGCCACCAAAGGGAAACCCATCGCCCGCCTCCGGGTCGGGAGAGGCGGTCGGGCTTCGGATGAGTCGTGCGGCTTGGCGGTGATCACTGGCTCAGAATGTGCCTAACCATGGCAGAGCCGACGCGACGCCGGACGATGGGCGAGGCAGGATTCGAACCTGCGACCCGAGGGTTATGAGCCCCCTGCTCTAACCGGCTGAGCTACTCGCCCCAAGGGTTTTCTCGCGAATCGTACCAACACCGTCGTAGATGTAAAGCGAATGCTGGACCAGAAAGCGCACGCGGGGCTTTCCCCAAAGCGCGTTTCTCACATCCGTGGAGTGCTGCGTAACGCGCTGAATGACGCCCTACGGCTGGAGTACCTTGAGCGTAATGTGGCCCACCTCGCCAAGCCTCCAACGGTCCATGCCAAGCCGCGCCGCGAGTGGAGTGCGGAGGACATCGACGGGGTGCTTTCGAGGCTCGACGGCACCGACCTCCTCGCACCAGTAGGTTTCGCGCTGCTCACAGGAGTTCGCGTGGGTGAGCTATTGGCGCTGCGCTGGACCGACATGGACCACGGCCGCGAGGTGCACATACAGCGTTCCGTCTATCGGCGTTATGACCCGATGACGAAGCTTGGTGAGTATATCTACAAGAGCACGAAGACCGCCATGGGGAATCGCCGTATCCCGGTGAATGACGATTTGGCTGCGATCATTACGAAGCACCGCAACGAAGAGGAGGCGAAGCGTTCCCATCTCGGGATCGCTGGTCTCACCGATCAGGATCTCGTCTTTACTACTAACCCTAATAACACACCCCGATCGTTACGCCAACCCTGATCGATCCTTCCTGTTCGTGAGCGGCGAGGACGATCATCACGTGCCGGCAGATGGCGCCCGTCGGTTCTCGGAGCTGGTCGAAGCGCAAGTGGCGCTCACCACGGTCCCCGGAGGGCACGTAGCTCAGCCCTCAACCCCGGGACTTTGGACACCTGTCTGGCGCACGTCACTGGCGAGCCTCGACGGTGAGCCCGATCATGGCGGGCCATATCTCCACCGCCGCGGTACCGGCGGAGCCCTCCGCTGCACACCATGGCTCTAAGCACCGAGGTTCACCAGGTCGATCGGCACTGGTGGCTGTGCCGCTGTCGAGGCATGCTTGGCAAGGCCGTCGAGGGGGCGGGGCCAAATCAGGGAGGTCGAGTGAGGGAGCCGGTGCAAGGACGCGTTTCCAGGCCCCTGGCGATTCAGGGTCCGAGGTTGATCGATGGCTAGGGCCGCACCGTCGGGGCGGCGTACCCCAGCGAAGGCGGCGACGACGACCGGACGTGGTCTCAGTGGACTCCTGCGCGGGTCGGTCAACAGCATGGTGGGTGCAACTGGTATCGATCTCCCCACCCGAGTCCTTGAGCAGATCACCACGGCGGTGGATCGGGTGTCACTGCGCACCGAACGCGTCGTCAAACAGCTGGATCGCCTCAACAAGACCGTGGATATCCTCATGGATCTCCGTCAGGAGACTGTGGGGATCGCCAAGAAGATGGATGGCATCGAAAAGCAACTGGAGGAGGTGCGCGGGCTGATTGCACTGCGCTCCGCCCGCGCTCCCGTCTCCGCTGCTCACCAGCAGGATGGCCGGACGCCTATCCCACGTCGGCGACCATCGCGAAGGGTTCCTGCGTAGACGTGGCGGCGCGGTACGCCGCGTCTGCCGACGACGAGAGCGGGCGGATTATCGGCCGGGCTGCCGGCGCGGCTGGGCCATGGCCACGTGAACCTGGCCGCGATTTGCGGTCAGGAAGGCCCGGGCTGACACCGGCCTCCATTCTGACTCGGCCTGCCACATGCGGAAGAAACGCTGGGACGCCGCCCCGCCGATGGACCGGTCGGCCAGCTCTTGCAGCGTCCCGCCGGCGGGGTCCCCCAGGGCGCGCATCTCGGCCGACCAGGCGCGCCGCCAACGATACCTTTGGATCACCTGTCTCCACCATACGCCGGTTGCGTTGAGCACGGGGTCAGGCTCGGGCAGTGGCCGTGTTTGGTCAGGACGTGGAAGTTGCATTCTTCAAGCGAGCGCAGCTCCTCTGTGCGACGAAGTACCTCGAGGCCACCTCCAGTGCCAGGTCGATGGACCTGTTGTCGGTACAATTCACCAGCCAGCATCGGCCTGACTGGAGGGCAACGTCGTGCGGATCGCGATCGTCGGTGACCGCAACCCTGACAACGTCACCCATCGGGCCACCGAGGCCGCCTTCCTCAAGCTCGAGGTAGAGGCATCCTGGGTGCCAACCCCGGCGCTGCATGGGAATGTCTCGCTTCTCCAGACTTATGACGGCGCCCTCATCGCTCCGGGAAGCCCCTATGCCAACAGGGACGGCGCGCTTGCGGCGATCCGCTACGCGCGCGAACGGGGGCTACCGACCCTCGGAACATGCGGCGGCTTCCAGCACATGCTGGTCGAGTTCGCCCGCAACGTGGCGGGCATCGCGGATCCCGACCACGCCGAAGAGCACCCGGCCGCCCGGCGGCTGGTGGTGACCCCGCTCGCATGCTCGCTAGCGGGCCAGGAGCATCCGGTGCGGATCCTCCCGGGGACGCGGGCCGCCGACCTCTACGGTGTCAGGGAAAGCACTGAGCCATTCTTCTGCGCCCTTGGCCTCAACCCGGCATATCTGGCTCCGCTGGAACGGGCGGGGTTGCGCTTCACGGGATTCGGCGCCGAGGGCGAGGCGCGCATCCTCGAGTTGCCCGGTCACCCCTTCTTTATGGGGACCCTCTTCGTGCCTCAGGCTGGGCGGCCCCGGCAGGATCCTCATCCGCTTCTCTCCGGCCTGGTGACCGCAGCGGCCGCGCCCACCTGGGCTACCTCCGCAGGGCTACCCATGCCCACCACCCATCCGTGAGCCCCCACCAGACGCCAGAAGGAGTGACCTTCACCAATCTCGATGAACCGCTGTTTGCAGAAGCGGCGGCGACAAAGCGTGACCTGGTGGATTATCTGAGCGCCGTGGCCGATCTCATGATTCGGGAGCTGCGCGATCGCCCACTCTCGGTGGTCCGCGTGCTGCGGGACCAGCCTCCCTTCATGCAGAAGAACACCCCGATCTATGCCCCAGCGTGGGTGCAGACGGTGAAGCTGTGGGCGGAGACCTCGAGACGTGAGGTCTCGTATCCGCTGTGCAACGATTGGCGGACGCTCATGTGGTTCGCCAACCAGCGCGCCGTCGAGTACCATCCTGCGCTGATCCCGGCCGGCAACCCGGAGCGCCCCATGTACCTGGTCCTGGACCTGGACCCGCCGCCGGCGGAGGGCTTCCCAGCAGCGATACAGGCTGCCCTCCTGGTCCGTCAGGTGCTCGCCGATGCTCACCTCATCGGTGCGCTCAAGACAAGCGGAGCCAAGGGTGTTCACGTCTTCGTCCCCGTCGTTGAAGCCGGGATCGATGAGGTCGCGGCGGTGACGCGCACCCTGGCGGCACGCGTCGAGCGACTCGACCCCTCCCTCGCGACCACGGCGTTCATGAAAAGCGAGCGTGGCGGGAAGGTATTCATAGACGCCACCCGCGTCGGCTGGGCAACGGTGGTGTCTGCCTACAGTCCGCGGGTGCGGCCCGGCGTGCCCGTCTCCTTCCCGGTCGCATGGACCGATCTGGACCGCGTGACGCCGATGGACTTCACCATCCACACTGCGGCGAAATTGGTCATCGACCACGACCGATGGGCTGATCAGATGCCCAGGCCGCAGAGGCTGGATGCCGCCCTCGTCGATGAGGGCCGGACCATCCCGGTTGCCCGCGTGCAAGCCATGCATGAGGGCAGGCGGCGGGCCCGTGCTCGCCGGGCCGGGGGATGAGATGCTATCCGGCCGGAGAACGGCGGATGGCGGCCGAGGCAAGCGATTGCCGCAGCTCCTCAACACAGCATCACCGCGGCGGTTCAAGTTGCGCTCCCTTCGTCATCCCGGCGGTGAGGCCATGGGACACTAGGGCGCCGTGGCCGTCATCCTCTATGGCATCTGTGCCGTCACTTTCATGATGATCATGTACGCGCTGGAACGCCGGGGAAGGACATACATCCTCGGCTTTGCGGCCGGGTGCCTGCTCTCCAGCGTGTATGGATTCCTTTCCGGTGCATGGCCCTTCGGGGTCGTCGAGTGCGTCTGGAGTGCGATCGCCGTTCGACGCTACCTCGTGACTCCCGCCGCCGGGCCATAGCAGTCAAGGACAACCCGCCTTCAGGAAGGAAGCCTCTGCCAGGCTCGTCCGCATCCTGTGGACCCCGTCACTCCTCCGGGCAGACGGCGGACCCCACCGGCCCATGACCCATGGCCCCACCCGCTAGGGGTACGAACGGCGACGATGGGCTGAGAGCGATCCAGCGCCGGATCCATCCGAGAGGCATGCGGCCGGAGGCGGCTGGAGCTGGGACTCTTCGGGTGGATGGCCCTCAGCCACCTGGTGATCTGGCACCCGTCGCTTCCCACTGGCAGCTCGGCTCACTGGTGGATGATGCAGGTGGGGATGGTGATCGGCTATTTCACCGCCTGGCCTGTGAATCGGTGGCTGGTCATGAAGAGGTGGAAGGAGAAGATGGACCACCGCAAGCACCTGGCGATGCTGGTCGAGGAGATGGAGCCCGCGGGCTCACTCGGGGGTCGGCAGGCGCCCGGCTTCGAGCGCCAGCGCGCCTCATATCCAGGCAGTCATCCGCGCCGATGACGATCGACGAGCGGCCTCACGCGCTCCCCAGCGTCTCGGCGAGGAAGTTCTCCCAGGTGCGCCGGCCGACCGCCCGATCCGGGGCCAGAATGGCCCCCGCCCGGATGGCCCGCGCCGCCCCACCCGGCACGCGCACCGGGAGGAGGGGACGCCGCTTGTGAGCGGCGCGAAGGTAGCTGCGGACCAGCTCGCGCATGGTGTAGACGCGCGGGCCGGCCATGTCAGCCGCCAACCCCAAAGGCGGCCCCGCCGCGACCTCTGCCACCCGTTCGGCCACCTCAGCGGCATCGATGGGCTGGAACCGGTACCCGGTCGCCACCGGCATCACGGGCAGCCTGGCGAGCATCCGCATGACGAGCAGATAGGCGTCGAAGAACTGCGTGGCACGCACCGTCGTCCAGGGAAGGCCGGACGCCGCGATCATCCGCTCGATTTGGACCATGAGTTCAAAATACCCGGAGGTCATCCGATCGACGCGGCTTCGGACCGGCACGCGATCAGCCCCCACGACCGAGACGCCCACCAGGTGGCGGACCCTCGCTTGCGCCGCCGCCCGCACCAGGTTGCGGAGCATCATCTTGTTCTCCGCGAACTTGGTGGAAGCGGCGCAGTGGACAACGACCTCCATCCCCTGAATGGCGATCTCCACCCCCTCGTCTCGCGTCAAGTCACCGGTCAGGTACTCGACGCCTGCCTCACCCTGGGTGGTATGCCGGGTGAGCACCCGCACCCGGTGGCCCGCCCTGCGCAGCCTCGGGACGACCTGGCGGCCCAGCCTTCCCGTACCGCCGGTGACGAGGATCATGGCCATTGATGGCACCTCCCAGTCGCAACCTCAGATCCGCGGTCACATCTCGAGCGACCCGCGTGTCATCACGTGTGACACCTGAGGAGGAAGCGAGGTGACAGGGGACGGGCGGGATCGGGTGACGGAGTGGTTCGACACCCACCGCGGGCAGCTCCGCGGCCTCGCCTATCGCATGCTCGGCTCGCTGAGCGAGGTCGACGACGCCCTCCAAGAGACCTGGCTTCGCGCCAGTCACGCGGACACCGGCAGCATCGAGAACCCGGGAGCGTGGTTGCGGACGATCCTCGCCCGTGTCTGTCTCAACATGCTGCGCGCCCGCGGTTCACGCCGCGAGGAGCCACTGGGGGCGGGCCTCCCCGATCCCATCGTCTCCCGGCTTCCCGGTGGCGATCCCGAGGAGGAGGCGCTGCTCGCGGAATCCGTGGGGCTCGCCCTTCTCGTCGTCCTGAACACGCTCACACCCGCGGAGCGGCTGGCCTTTGTGCTCCACGATGTCTTCGAGGTCTCCTTCGCCGAGATCGCGCCGATCCTCGATCGGAGCCCGGTGGCCGCCCGCCAGCTGGCCAGCCGGGCTCGCCGCCGCGTCCAGGGCGCCCCAACCGTCGCCGATGCCGACCTGACAAGCCAGCGCCGCGTCGTGGACGCCTTCTTTGCCGCCGCCCGGCGCGGCGACCTGCAAGGCCTGGTCGCGATCCTCGACCCTGAGGTCGTGCTCCACGCCGACCTCGGAGCTGGCGAGCCGATCGTGCTGCGCGGCATCTCGGAGGTCACCCATTACGCCCGAGCGCCGAGCGGAACCGTGGTGTACCCCGCCCTCGTCAACGGCGGGGCGGGTGGGGTGGTCTTCCGATCGGGGCGAGTCTTCGCGATCCTGGCCTTCACCCTACAGCGGGGGAGGATCGTGGAGATCGACGCCTACGGCGACGCAGAGCGTTTGCGCCGGCTGGACCTCGCCACCATGGTGCAGGGAGACGATCAGGCGGCCCGCTCCGCAGCTGACCCAGCACGGGCCAGGGTGGCGAGGCCGCCGCGCCAGGATGGATAGCTCAGCTTCCAGCCCAGGTCGCGCTTGGCCTTGGCATTGGAGGCGCCGCGGATCTCGGTCATGAGCGGCGATGGCGGCGGCAAGGCGCCGGCGCTCGCCCGGCCGGCGATCGGGCGGGAGAGCGTGGCGCGCTTCCTGCTGGGCCTGGCCCGCCAGGTGGCGAGGTTCGACCTGGACGTCCGCGTCACAGAGGTGAACGGGGAGGCCGGAGCGGTCATCAGGCACCCGGCCGGCCGCGTGGTCACGGTGATGGCCCCGGAGATCGCGGATGGATCCGTCCAGGCGATCCGGTCGGTGGTCAATCCTGACAAGCTGCGCCACCTGGGACCGGTGGCCAACTTCGTAGACCTCTTGCGAGCGAGGAGGGATCAGCCGGACCTCGGGTGACGATGGCGGGGGATCAGGGCCCGAGTTCAACCGGATAGCCGCGCTCCTTCCAGTCGGGAAAGCCTCCATCGACGAGCACCGCCCTGCGGCCAGCCGCGGCGAGGATGCTCGCTGCCATGGCGGTGCGGTAGCCGGACTGGCAATAGCAGTACACCGGCCGGTCCGGCGGCAGCTCGCCAACCCGGGGCGGAAGGTCGGGCACATGGATGTGGAGAGCCCCCGGGACATGACCCGCCCTCCACTCGTAGTCCTGACGCACGTCGAGCACCACGGCATCGCCCCGCATGACGGCCTGCCGCAGCCCATCCGCATCCGTGACCTCGATGCCTTCGGTCGGGCGACCGCTCTGGATCCAATCTTCGATGGTCACGAGGCCGATGACCGTGTCCATGCCGATGCGGCCTGTCTGGCGCTGGAGCTCACCAGGGTCCTGGTCAGCGCCCAGGACGAGGGCGAAGCGGGTCCCAAAGGGATACAGCCAGCCCAGGTAGGTGGCGAACTGCGGATCCAGCTCCACGCTCACCGAGCCGGGGATGTGAAGGGCGGCGAAGTCTCGGCGGGGGCGCGCGTCAACGAGCACGGCACCGTCTCCACGCAGCCGCTCCAGCGCTTCAAGAGTGAGGCGTGGTAGCGGGCCCGCCTCCCAGGCCGAGGCGCCGCGGCGATTGATCGCACCCATGTGCGCGTAGTAGGTGGGATGGGCGGGCAGCCCGGCCAGCTGGGTGCGGACGAAGTCGTCCTCGTTGCGGGCGAGGAAAGCGGGGTTGCGCTCCCTCTCCGCGGCCACGGTGGTCCATCGCTCCGCGTCAACGAGTGACGATGCACAGAACGAACCGCCCCCGTGGGTGGGACCGATCAGGGTCGGATCGGGCAGGCTGCGGATGCGCTGTGCCGAGCGATACTGGGAGCGGGTCAGTGGTTCGGCAAGCTCGGGAGCGATGAGGTCGGTACGCCCACAGGCACCCACAAGAACACTGCCGCCGCTGAAGACGGCGCGCACCTCACCGTCCTTGACCACCGTGTAGCTCATGTGATGGGGCGTGTGGCCGGGAGTGTGCAGGGCGCGCAAGCGGACCCCGCCCACCGCCAGCTCCTCGCCGTCACGGATGGTGCGGTGGCGCATCTCGTAGCCCGCCTCGGCGGGGACGACGTAGTCGACGGCCCGTTCGGCTGCCAGAGCGGGACCGCCGCTCACATAGTCGTTATGGACATGAGTCTCGATCACGGCGACGAGCCGCACGCCACGCCGTGCGACGGCGTCTCGGAAGCGGCTGATGTCGCGCTGAGGATCGATCACCACCGCCTCCCCTTCAGATGCCAGCAGGTAGCTGTTGTCTCCCAGCCCGGGGGTGTGGAACTGAAGGATCTCCGCGCTGTCATCGAAGGGCATGTCCTGAGCGGCGACATCGGCCGTCGTGCTTGCCAATGGGAGCACCTCGCAGTGTCTCGCCGACTCGGGCGACGATTGGAGCGAACCGTCGAGGAGCTCGACGTGTCGCCCAGCACGATCCTAGCGTCGTTGGCAGTGGACTTGGGGGCTGGCAGAACGATTTGGCGCGCTCTCCAAGGCTACACCCTGAACGGCCGCCGCCCTCCAACCACTACCCTGCGGGCATGACGGACCCGGCACCATCCGGCGGACGAATCATCCGCCCCGACAAGCAGACGTACTTCCTCCTCCTGGCCATCGCGGCGCGCAGCCGGGCCGACTGTCTCGGTCGGCGGGTGGGCGCGGTGATCACCCGCGACGATCGTGTGATCAGCACCGGGTACAACGGGACCCCCTTCGGTATGCCGAACTGCACCGAGGGCGGCTGCCGGCGCTGTGCCCAGCGCGACCTGGACACCAGCCTGCGTGGCGGCGCCTACGACGTCTGCATCTGCGTGCACGCCGAGCAGAACGCACTCCTCACCGCGGCCCGCTTCGGCCAGCAGACCATGGGTGCCTTCATCACCTCGACGATGCAGCCCTGCTTCGGATGCCTCAAGGAGTTGCTCCAGGCGGGCATCGAGGAGGTGCGCTTCCTCCACCCCTGGGATCCCGTCGAGGCGTATAACGATCCGGGGCTGGCGCAGCAGTACGCCGCGCTGCGGGCCCGATTCAAGGTCTTCGCCCAGATCGGCAATCCGAGCATGGACACCCCCGATCTCCTCGGCGGTTTCGGCGCTGCAGGCTAGTCACCGCGCCTCGGGTCAGTCGACCCTCGCCACGCGCTGCTCCTTCTCCTCACCGCGCGCCCGGGCCAGACGAGCCACCTCGCCGAGCGTGCTGATGTCGGCCACCGACTTGTCGTGCCGCCAGCGCGCGATACGCGGGAAGCGCAGCGCGTAGCCGCCGCGGTGGCGATTGCTCGGCTGGACGGCATCGAAGGCCACCTCGACGACGATCTCCGGAACCACCCGGTGATAGCGGCCGCGGATCTCGACGGTGGTCTGGCGCAGCAGCTCCGTCATCGTGGCGATCTCGTGGTCGGAGAGGCCGCTGTAGGCCTTGCCCACCGGAGCGAGCTCGCCGCTCGCATCGACGCGCACGGCGAAGGTGAGGTCGCTCAGCACGTCACGACGCCGCCCGTGTCCCCATTCCGCGCCGATCACCACGCAGTCGAGGGTGTCGAGCGGTCGCTTCAATTTGAGCCAGTACAGGCCTCGGCGGCCGGGCAGGTAGGGAGAGGAGGGCACCTTGAGCATGAGACCTTCATTGAGGCGCTGGCGGGCATCGAGGAAGAGGCGGTCGAGAGCGGTGGCGCCGCGCACCTCTTCGAGGTGGGAGAGGGCGATGCCGGCTGGGAGGGGAAGCCTCTCGAGACGGCGGCGGCGTTCGCGCAGGGGAAGGTCGAGGAGTGATTCTCCGGCCTCCCAGAGGATGTCCCAGGCCACCTGGATGACGGGAACCTCCGCTCTGATCGCGGCGTCCGGGGAGCGGCGGCCGAGACGCCGCTGCAGAGCAGCGAAGGGCATGACCCGGCCGTCGCGGAAGCCGAGCACCTCGCCGTCCAAGATGACAGCACGGCCAATGGCGGAGGCGCTCTCCCTGACCTCGGGGAACTGGTCGGTGACGTCCTTCAGATCGCGGCTGAAGAGCCGCGCCCGCCCCTCGCCGGCGTGGAGCTGACATCTGATCCCGTCATATTTGTCCTCAACCCAGAGCTCCTCGCCGAGGCGGCGCACCGCCTCCTCGGCATCGGCGACCGGGGAGGCGAGCATGAAGCGCAGCGGGGCGAGCAGCCGCGGTGCCGCGGCAGCGAGCCGATCCTCACGGGCCAGGGCCGCCACCTCGCCGAGGTCTCCGGTCAGCATGTCGGCGCGCGAGACCGCCTGCGGGTCGCGATGAAAGGCGGCGCCGATGGCCTCCTCGACGAGCCCCTCGCGAAGCCCGATGCGCATCTCCCCGGCGATGAGCTTGGTGACGTACTTCGCCTCAACCGGGCTGCAGCGGCGCAGCAGCTCGGCCAGCGCACCGGTGCGCTCCGCGACCGTCGCCGCGCCCGCCATCACGGAGAAGCTGCGGCCCGCCTCGAGAAGGTCGGGGGGCGGCGGGTCGGAGCTGCGCCGCTCCCACAGTTCGGCGGCGGTGTCACCGACGTCGGCGTGACGCGACCACACCGCGAAGAGCTCGGTGTCACCGACGCCGCTCAGGCCGGTGAGCACGTCGCGGAGCACCGCCCATCCGGCGCTCAGCACCCGCCCGTCCCAGGTGGGGAACACCAGCCCGCTGAAGTAGCGGGCGGCGACGGGGAGGTGTTCGGCGTCGAGCCCGCCGAAGTAGTCGGCGAGGAGGGCGACCTTGGCATTCTTGGACCGCGTGGCGGCGATCGCCTCCGCCGTCTCCGCGAAGGCAAGCAGGGATCCTGGAGAAGCGCTGCTCACCGGGGCAATGGTACGGTCGGGGCTGCGCACGGCCAGGGCCGGGATGGGCGGGAGTCCGCCGCGAGGTCAGCAGGACGTAGGAGGACGAGGGTTGAACCGGGACGACGAGGAAGACGACGAGTAGCTGACGCCGCCGTCAGCGGCGTACCTGGATCCTCGGCCCGGCCGGCATCTGCGGTCCGCCGGCTGCCGCGAAATTTTCCATGCTGATCTCAGCGGCGATCTGCTCGGCAACCGAACGCAGCACCCGTCCCGGGGGAGACGCTGGAGCGGCGGCCATGAGAGGCTCGCCGTCGCTGCCCCCGAGCCGCACCCGCGGGTCGAGGGGGACCTCGCCGAGGAAGCGGAGTCCATAGCGCTCGGCGAGTTGCCGGCCGCCCCCCGAGCCGAAGATGTCGGTGCGCTCCCCGCAATGGGCGCAGATGAAGCCGCTCATGTTCTCCACGACCCCGAGAACCGGAAGGCGAAGCTGGGCGAACATCTGGATCCCCCGGCTCACGTCGGCGATGGACACGTCCTGCGGGGTGGTGACGATCACCGCGCCGGAGAGCGGGATCGACTGGGCCAGGGTGATCTGGACGTCACCCGTGCCCGGCGGCAGGTCGATGACCAGGTAGTCGAGAAGGCCCCATTCGACCTCGTAGAGGAACTCGCGCATCGCCTTGGCGAGCATGGGGCCGCGCCACATCACCGGCTGACCGGGTTTGAGGATGGTGCCGAAGCTCACCACCTCGATGCCATAGGCACGCAGCGGCAGCATCTTGCCGGACGGGGCGGCCATGGGCTGGTCGTGGAGGCCCATCATGATGGGCACGTTGGGGCCATAGATGTCCGCGTCGAGGAGCCCGACGCTCGCCCCGGCCTGTGCCAGGGCGATGGCCACGTTGACGCTCACCGTGGTCTTGCCCACACCACCCTTGCCCGCGCTCACGGCGATGGTGTTCTTGATGCCGGGGACTTCCTGGCGCCCGGGCAGCCCCCGGGCTCCTGAGGTGACGCTGCTGTCCCAGCGCACCTCCACCGCCTCCACGCCGGGGAGCTTGCCCACGAGGACGGCCCGGATGTCGGCCTCGATGTGGTCCTTGAGGGGGCAGGCGGGGGTGGTGAGCACCATCCGCATGGAGACCGTGCCGCGTTCGAAGCGGAGATCTTGGACCATCTGCAGGCTCACGATGTCGCGGTGCAACTCGGGCTCCATCACCGCGGTGAGCGCCTGCTCGATGGCCTGGAGTGGGGGCAGGTCGACCATCCGACGAGTATATGGGGTCGCCCCTGCGTGGCCACCTGCCCCGCGGGTCCGTCAGCCGGCCCCCGACGCGGCCGGCGGCGCGGGTCGGCGCCGTTGCGGGAATGGCCGGGCGAGGAGGAGCGCATATCATTGCCCGCCGTGCTGAGCAGCGCCGCACGGCGCGACCTGGCCGATCAGGTCGGTGCCGCCCATGTCTACAGCCGCCCCGCCGACGTCGCCGCCTACGCCTTCGACGCCGGCGGCGCCTCGGGGGAGCGACGCCCCCCTGACGCGGTGGTCTTTCCGGCCAGCACCGAGGAGGTGAGCCGTGCCGTCCAGATCTGCGCGCAGCACGGCCTTCCCGTCGTCCCCCGGGGAGCGGGCACCGGCTATGCGGGCGGAGCCGTGGCGGTGGGAGGCGGGGTCATCCTCAACCTCTGCCGGATGAACCGAATCCTCGGCCTGGAGGGGGAGGCCGGACGGATCCGGGTCGAGGCGGGGGTGGTCACCGCCGCCGTCCATCGGCGGGCGGCCGGTGCGGGTCTCTTCTACCCGCCGGATCCAGGTTCGGCCAGCACCAGCACCATTGGCGGCAACATCGCCTGCAACGCGGCCGGCCCCCACGCCCTTCGCTACGGGACGACCGCCGACCACGTCGCCGGGCTCACGGCGGTGCAGGCCGACGGCCGCATCCTGCACCTCGGAGAGGGTGGCGTGGCCTCCCCGCTCCTCCCCCTCCTCTCCGGCTCCGAGGGCACCCTGGCGGTGATCACCGAGGCGCTGCTTCGCCTCCTCCCCGCCCCCAAGGCCAGGGCCACCCTGGGCGCGCGCTTCCCGGACCTCGAGACGGCGTTCGGCGCCGTCGCGGAGATCGGCCGTCTCAGCATCGTCCCCGCCGCCCTCGAGTTCCTCGACCGCAGCGCTCTCGCCGCCCTCCGCGCGGCGGGCATGGCCCAGGTGCCGGACGGCGCCGCCCTGCTCCTCTGCGAGCTCGAGGGAGAGACGCCAGCCGTCTCCAGCCAGGCAGAGGCGGTGACCGCGGCGCTCCTCGCCGCGGGCGCCGAGGAGGTGGAGGCGGCGCGCCGCGGGGAGGACCAGGCACGCCTCTGGGGGCTGCGCAAGGCCATCAGTGCCGCCGTCGCCGCGGTCGTCGTCGGCAAGGTCAACGAGGACGTCGTGGTGCCTCGGGACCGCATCAGCGAGCTGTGCACGCGGACGGAGGAGATCGGGCGGCGCCACCAGGTCCCCGTCGTCAACTTCGGCCATTTGGGCGAAGGGAACCTTCACGTCACCTTCCTCATCGATCCGCGACGCCCGGGGGAGCGCGCGCGGGGGGAGGCGGCGGCCGCCGATCTGTTCGAAGCTGTGCTCAACATGGGCGGCTCGCTCTCTGGGGAGCACGGTGTCGGCACCGCCAAGCTGGCCTTCGCCGAGCGGCAGCTGGGCGCCGCCGGCGTGGAGCTCATGCGCCGGTTCAAGCGCCGCTACGACCCCACCGGACGCCTCAATCCTGGGATCAAGCTGCCGCCGCCACATGCCGGACCCGACGAGCCCGAGCCCACCTGGGATATCGCGGCGGTCGGCGCCGAGTAGCCTCAGGCTGCCGCTCTTCCGGACTCTCTTTCAGCCGAGGGCGGCGAGCAGCGACGCGGGGAAGTCGATCTGGCGGACGATCGAGGAAAGCTCGCGGCCATCGCCGTCCGCGTCCATCGAGGCCTCATAGACGAAGCTGTAGACGTTGGGCAGCTCCCATCCCCCGAAACCCAGCTCATCGAGAGCCCGGGGGAGGCGTGGATCGCGGTCGCCCGCCGCAAGGGTCTCCTGCGCCGCGGTGTAGAGGGCCGTGAGGTTGCGCAGCTCGGCCTCGTACTCGTCGATGACGGCCAGCTCCGCCTCCTGCTCGCGAAGACGGGCGAGGGTCCGCCGCAGGCCGTTGATCTCCACGGCGTACTCGTCCATGCGGACGAGTTTAGGTCTCGGGTCGCCGGCGCCGAGATGGCTGGGTGGGCTCCACCCGCCGGTTGCTCCGCGCTCGGCCACCGACCCCCGGGGGCGATCAGAAGAACACGTGGTGCGCGGCGATCGCCGGAGCGAGAAGGATCGAGATGATGTTCATCACCTTGATCATGGGGTTGATCGCCGGACCGGCGGTGTCTTTGTTGGGATCCCCGACCGTGTCGCCGGTCACCGCCGCGGCGTGGGCCAAGCTGCCCTTGCCTCCGAAGTGGCCGTCCTCGATGTACTTCTTCGCGTTATCCCAAGCTCCACCGCCGGTCGTCATCTGGATGGCCAGGAAGATGCCGACGACGATGACCCCGAGGAGCATCGCCCCGAGGGTCTCCGGACCGAGGATAAATCCCACGAGGAGCGGGGCGGCGATGGGCAGCAGTCCGGGGATGATCATCTCCTTCTGCGCCGCGGCGGTCACCAAAGCGACCGCCCGCCCGTACTCCGGCCTTGCCGTTCCTTCCATGATTCCCGGGATCTCGCGGAACTGGCGGCGCACCTCCTCGACCACCTGACCGCCGGCGCGGCCGACGGCCAGCATGGCCAGTGCGCCGAACAGGAAGGGCATGATCCCTCCCAGCAGGAGTCCGGTGATCACCGGCGCGTTGGTGAGGTTGAAGCTCAGGTGCTGGCCCCTCGGCAGGTGGCTCCCGATGACGTCGGTGTAGGAGGCGAAGAGAACAAGAGCCGCGAGTCCCGCGGAGCCGATGGCGTAGCCCTTGGTCACCGCCTTGGTGGTGTTTCCCACCGCGTCGAGAGGATCGGTGACCGCGCGCACCGACTTAGGCAGGTTGGCCATCTCCGCGATCCCGCCCGCGTTGTCGGTGATCGGCCCATAGGAGTCGATGGCGACGATGATCCCGGTCATGGAGAGCATGGCCATGGCGGCGACACCGATCCCGTAGAGGCCGGCCAGGGCGGACGAGCCGAGAATGCCGAGGGCGATGGCCAGCACGGGGATGGCGGTGCCCTCCATGCCGATGGCCTGGCCGGCGATGATGTTGGTGGCGTGGCCCGTCCGTGAGGCGCGGGCGATGACCTGCACCGGCCAGAACTGGGCTCCGGTGAAGAACTCGGTGATGCCGACGAGGATCACGGTGACCGCCACTCCGATGACGGCGCACCAGAAGAGGTTGTAGACGGGATAGGTGAAGTTGGCGGCGCTCGTGAAGTCGCCGGAGAGCATGTGCGTGACCCCGAAGAAGCAGGGGAGGGCGACGATCACCGAGGCCAGCAGTCCCCGATAGAGGGCACCCATGATCCACCTGCCGTGGCCCATGCGGACAAAGAGGGATCCGATCAAGGAGCCGACGATGCTGCATCCGCCCAGGATGAGAGGGTAGGCGATGAAAGCGAAGTTCCCCTTGTAGAGGAGGTAGCCGAGGAGCATGGTGGCAACCGCGGTGACTGCGTAGGTTTCGAAGAGGTCGGCAGCCATGCCGGCGCAGTCGCCGACGTTGTCCCCCACGTTGTCGGCGATGACCGCGGGGTTGCGCGGATCGTCCTCAGGGATCCCGGCCTCGAGCTTGCCGACGAGGTCGGCTCCGACATCGGCGGCCTTGGTGTAGATGCCCCCACCGAGTTGGGCGAAGACGGAGATGAGCGATGCGCCAAAGGCGAAGCCGGCGATGGAGCTGAAGTCTCGGAAGGCCGCGTAGGCGATGACGACGCCAATCAGCCCAAAGCCGACCACGAACAAACCGGTGACGGCGCCCCCGCGGAAGGCGACCGTGAGGGCGGGGTTGATCCCGCCGCGCGCCGCTTCGGCGGTGCGCAGGTTGGCCCGGACCGAGACGTTCATGCCGATGTAGCCGGCTGACCCGGAGAGAACGGCGCCGAGCACGAAGAGGATCGCAGCCCGCCAGGAGACGATGGGGACGAGGAGGATGGCGACGACCACCCCGATGCCGGCGATGATGGCGTACTGCCGGTTGAGGTAGGCCTGCGCACCCTCCTGGATGGCCTTGGAGATGCCGCGCACGGTCTCGTTGCCCTGGGGCTGCCGGAGCACCCAGAAGATGAGGGCCACCGCCCACAGCAGCGCGAGGACTCCCGCACCGCCAACTGGCAGCAGCACGTTCTCGGTCACCATTCCCAGCATTCGCATCCGCTCCTCATTGACCCGGTCAGGACGACACAGCCCCATCCCCGGGGGAAGGCGTGGCGAGGGGATTGTAGGCGGAGGGAAGTGGTCAGTAGCCTCCGCTCAGGGAGCGCGTACTCTCGAGATCTGCGGTGACCCGCTCGGCGACCGGCGCCCAGAGAGCAGCGTAGAACTGCTCGCGAGCCTCGGCATCCTCCGCAGCACTGAGTTCGGGGAGACCGTGGAGCCGGCGGTCGATCCAGGGTGGGATGGCCTGGGAGACGATGTTCCGGCCAACCCGGACAATGACCTCAGGATCATGCTCCTCCTCCACCTCCACCGAGATGCTGGTCTGGACCCCCGTGTGGTCGTAGAGCTTCCAGGCCCTGCCCCAGTGCCGGGCCCCGCCGCTGGCGGAATGGACCGGGCGGACGGGCTCCGCCCCCACCTGCTCATAGCTCCCCGGCCGGCGCAGGCCCTCCAGGAGGGCGATGACACGGGACTCGAGAGCATCGCCGACGTAGTCGGCGAGGGAGGGAGAGCGGTTGTCGAGATCGGGGACCGGCGCGTCGATGTTGAACTCCGCATGGCCGGATGTCGCGGTCAGGGTGTGGGCGTGGCGCCGGCAGAAGGGCCGGCCGTTGACGCTGACCTGGTGATCGGGACACCACGAGGTGGGGCAGGGACGCCGCCGCCGGTCGACGTAGGAGCAACGCATCGCGTCCTGACGCTTGCAGCCGCGCTCGGAGCAGGGGAGGGTTCCCGGCGCCGTCGTTGGCATCCGCGGTGGAAGGGGGACCGTGGCCAGCGGAGGCGGGGTTGGAGGCGGAGGCGGAGTTGGAGGGGGAACGGCGCCCGGCGTCTCCCTCTTCCAGAAGGGCATGGCAAGCCCGATCTTAGGCGGCCAAAGGGGCTGGTGCGAACAAACCTGTCGCATTTCTGCGACGCGGCGGGGGGCGGCCCGCAGCCGCCGACCGCCACTCAGGGAAGGCGGCGGCGGGGAGCGCCGAGACTCATCCCGCGCCGCCGGGCGGCGCAGCCGACCTCAGGATGCCTTGCGCAGATTCCTGACCCGCGGTCCTTTGGGACTGTCGATGACGTCGAAGACGACCTGCTCCCCCTCCTCCAGAGAGTCGAAATCGACCAGGGTCACCTCCGTGCGGTGGAAGAAGGCTTCGGCGCCATCGTCGGCGCGCACGAAACCGAAGCCCCGGTCTGGAATGATCTTCTTGATACGGCCAGAGGGCACTTGCGACCTCCAAAGGAGACTCGCTGACGAGCGAACCGACCCAGACCCTGACGACCTCAGGGGTGCCCCGTGTCAGCGCCAGGGTCTGCGGTCGCAGCGCCGGTGACCGCGCGGGGTCACGCCTCACGCCTCACCGCGCCCGAGGATACCAGGGCGGTCCGCTCGCTCGCGGCGCCAGCGTGCGGCGAGGTCGAGCACACTGTCGGGAAGGTGGCGATAGTAGGCTTCGGCGTCGAGGTCCGCCGGCCAGGCCCGCGGAGGCGGTTGCTCCCTATCGCTGCGGGCGCACCTGGCCCAGGGCGCGAGAAGGGGCTTCGGCTCGCCCGCGCTGGCGATGAGGCCGCAGCCCAGCATCCAGGGCGCGCGATCGTACGGAGCCCGTTCACCGAGCCGCGGCATCAAGTCGGACCAACGCGTCCCGCGCATCGACGCAATCCCGCTCTCGTCGCATCGCTCGATCACCTCGTCGACAACGCGTGCAGCGGGCTCGGCGACATCCGCCTGGGCGTCGGGCAGCGCAAGCGCTGAGGGGAACGCCAGGGCGAGCCCGATCGGCGGACCGTCCGCTCCGCCGAGACCCTGCCCCAGCTCGACGAGGAAGCGGAAGGCGGATGCCGTGGGAAGCTCGAGATCAAGGAGCTCTTCGGGCCGAGCGGCAAGGTCGATGCGGTCGACGAGGCCGCTGAAGGTGGCGATGCGAACCGCTCGCGGACTGAGGACATCCCCGGCGCCGAGGGTGAGCGTCACACGCTCTCCCCGTGCCCGGAAGGGCGCCGCGGCAACGCGCGCCCAGGCCGCCAGGTCCCCACGACGCCGGGGGCGGGCGACGCTCGCCGGGTCGTCGCCGAGGTCCCAACCCGCCACCGCAGCGTGGCCGGCGAACTCGGCGGCGAGCGTCTCCGCCCAGCGGTCGGCGAGCTCGAGCATGAGGGGATCGGTCCAGGGATCCCGTGGGACGCCGGGTTCCAGGATGCCGTCGCTCAGGACCCGGACCCCACCGACCGTGCCGCCCCGGCGCACGGCGCGGCTGGGCAAAAAGACGCAGTCGCCGTGGGCTTGGATGAAAAGGGTAAGGACGACGGCCACCCCCTCGGTCCGAGCGGCGGTGAGGAGGCTGTCCAGGTCCGCGAGCCGGCGCCGGTCGACGCCGCGGGCGTCGGGCATGAAGCTGTCCCAGGCCAGCCCGACACGGACCAGCCGGAAGCCATGGCCGGCGATGGTCCCCAAGTCGGTGCGGATGGTGGTGGCATCGAAGGCCTGCCAGAGGAAGGGACCGGCGGCGGCTGGCTGGTAATCGACGGCGACCGGTAGGTCAGTGCTCACCCCGGGCAAGGATGACGCGGCCAGAGCCTGAGGCGGGGTCGACGCCCAGCCGGCTGACGGCACTCGGAGCCTTCGGCTCCGGTCCTCTCTCCGTCACGCTCAGTACCTTGTACCAAGGCTCCTTCGTTCGGACTCGGAGCCTTCGGCTCCGGTCCTCTCTCCGTCACGCTCAGTACTTTGTACCAAGGCTCCTTCGTTCGGACTCGGAGCCTTCGGCTCCGGTCCTCTCTCCGTCACGCTCAGTACTTTGTACCAAGGCTCCTTCGTTCGGACTCGGAGCCTTCGGCTCCGGTCCTCTCTCCGTCACGCTCAGTACTTTGTACCAAGGCTCCTTCGTTCGGACTCGGAGCCTTCGGCTCCGGTCCTCTCTCCGTCACGCTCAGTAGACGAAGAGGTCAATCCCTCCCGCGACCTGGATGACCTGGCCGGTGATGTAGCGTGCCTCGTCGGTGGCCAGGAAGACCACCAGGTGGGCGATGTCCTCGGGCTCACCCGCTGATCGCAGCGCGGTGCGCAGCACCATCCTCTCGTTCATCCGGGGGTTCCCCGCGTTGAACGCCTCGGTCCCGATGATCCCGGGAGCGATGATGTTGCTGGTGATCCCGAACCGTGCCCCCTCCAGAGCCATCGACTTCCCCAGGCCGATGAGGCCGGCCTTTGTGGAGGAATACGAGGCCTGACCAAAGCCGCCGAGTGTTCCGGCCACAGACGACATGAACACGATGCGGCCCCGGTTGCGTTCACGCATATAGGGCCAGACCGCCTTGGTGCAGTTGTAGGCTCCGCTGAGGTTGACCCGCAGGTCGCGCTCCCAAAGCTCATCACTCTGATTCTCAATCTGCGCGACGTGGTCAAGGGTGCCGGCGTTGTTGACGAGGATGTCGATGGAGCCGAACTCGCTGACGATGCGGGCGAAAATGTCGGCCACCTGTTTGCGGTCGGTGACATCCATCTTGACCGCGATCGAACGCCGGCCCATCTCCCGGATCTCGGCGCTCGTCCGTTGCGCATAGACGACGTTGTGTGAGCTGAAGAGCTGGGCCAGGGCTGACTGGGAACCCTCCGCCGCCTGCTGCAGGCCGGGATCGGACTCGAGCAGGATATCGGTGACCACAACGTCGGCGCCGGCGCGGGCCAGCGCCAGGCAGTCGGCCCGCCCCAGGCCGCGCGATCCCCCCGTCACCAGGGCCACCTTCCCGCTCAGGTCGAACATCGCCGCCTCCATCTCTGGTCAAGCCCGTGCGCGATCGATTATCGGACAGCGACACCGCCGAGGCGGCAGCGCCCAAGAGGCTGGCCAGCGTCCTCCCGGTCGGGAATTGGCGGCGCGCCGTCACCCGGCAGCCGCGGCGGCCTCCTCCGGGGGCTCCGAGCGGACCAGCGCAGGCCGCGGAATCGCCTGCCGCTCGCCGAGGATATGACGCGAGATGACGAGCCGCTGGATCTCGGCGGTCCCTTCCCAGATCTGATAGATCTTGGCGTCGCGCATGAAGCGCTCCACCGGGTACTCCTTGATGTACCCGTAACCCCCCAGGACCTGGACCGCGTCGGTTGTGACCCGCATCGCCACGTCACCGGCGTAGAGCTTGGCCATCGAGCCCTCCGCCTTCTGATAGGGGATCCCCCGCATGATCATCCAACCCGCCCGCCAGACGAGCAGGCGCGCGGCCTCGATCTCCGTCGCCATGTCGGCGAGCTTGAAGGCGATGGCCTCATGCTTGGCGATGGGCTTCCCGAAGGCGTGGCGCTGCAGCGAATAGTCGCGGGCGAACTCGTAGGCGGCACGGGCGATGCCGAGGGCGCCAGCACCAACCAGAGGGCGGGTGGCCTCCAGCATGAGCAGAGCGCCAATCGCTCCGGGCCCCGTCTCTGTCCCGTCCGCCTCCGCACCCAGACGCGCGTCCTCGGGTACCAGGCAGTCTTCAAGGATGACCTGGGCCGTGTGCGAGGCGCGCACCCCCATCTTCTTCTCCTTGCGGCCCTGGCGCATGCCGGGGTTCCCCTTCTCGATCACGAAGCCGGAGATGCCGGCGGGGCCGAGCGACCGGTCCGTGGTGGCGAAGATCACCTGCACGTCGGCGATGCCGCCATTGGTGCAGAACTGCTTCGTGCCGTTCAGCACCCAACCGCCGTCGACCTTGCGTGCGGTGGTGTCGAGAGCAAGCGCATCGGAGCCTGAGTTGGGCTCGGTGAGCCCCATGGCCCCGATGCGCAGCTCGTGCGGATCGGTGAGCATACCGACGTACTTGCATTTCTGCGCTTGTGTCCCCATGGCGACGATGGCCGCCCCGGCGAGGCCCGTTCCCTGGATGGAGACGGCGATCCCCGCGTCGCCCCAGCTCAGCTCCTCGGTGAGGATGAGCTCGCTGAGGAAGTCGATGCCCCCTCCGCCGTACTCCTCAGGAAAGGCCGCAGCGGCGTCAAGTCCGAGCTCGTGGGCCTTCCGCATCACCTCCCAGGGCGTCTCCTCGTGCTCGTCGTAGTACTCGGCCTTGGGGCGCATCTCGTTGACCGCGAAGTCGTGGGCGAGTTGGCGGATCTCCTCCTGCTCGCGAGTGAGACTGAAGTCGAGGGGCATGGCGGATGGGTCTCCTTTGCTTCTCTTCCTAGCGGCTGAGGCGGACCACCGCCCGCCCATTGCTGAGCACTCTCTCGTCGGCGCTCGAGACACCCTCGACCTCGAGCGTCGCCGTGCCCTCCTCCGCGTCGACGGCGACCACCCGGCCGCGGCAGGTCAGGGTCTGACCGGGAAGGACCGGCCTGGAGAAGCGGCAGCTCAACTCCTGGAGGCGCTCGTAGCCGCCGCCCCAGCGGGATACCGCCTCAGCGAGGATGGCCATGGAGAGCATCCCGTGGGCGATCGTCCCGGGAAGGCCGACGGAGCGCGCGAAGTCGGGATCGACATGGATCGGGTTGTGATCCCCAGACGCCTCCGCATAGGCGTCGATCTGCTCCTGGGTGATGTGACGGTGCAGGACCGCCATCTCGTCTCCAACCTGGACGCTGCCGACGGCCGGGCCGGGGTTCATCCTCGGCCCCCGCGGATGAGCAGCAGGTTGCGGCCCCGGCACACCGTCGCGCCGCTCTGGTTCTTGGCCTCCAGGGCCACGGTGACGAAGGTGAGGCCCCGCTTCTCCTCGACCGAGACGATCTCTGCGAAAGAATCGATCACGTCACCCGCCTGGATCGCGCCTGGCCACTCGAAGCTCTGCTCGCCGTGGATGAGCCCGGCAAGATTGATGCCCAGCTCGGAGTCCGTGAAGATCTGGGCCATCGTGGGGCCCATGCAATAGACCGCCGCGTAGGTGGGGGGCACGGACCCGGGGGCGAACACCTCCTCCTCGCCGGCAATTGCGGCCGCGAACTGCTTGGTTCGTTCGCCGTCAACAACCTGGCCGTCGGCCTGGTAGCGGCGACCCACGTGGCTCGAGTCAGGCATGGTGGCTGGACTCCCTGGGGCGAAAAAGGTTGACATCTACGTCAACTTTGTACCGCGAGTGTACCAGCGGCTGCGCGCTGAGAGAGGGATCAGCTCCCAAACGGGAAGACAAGTTGATAGAGGCGATGTCGTGATGCTTTGACGGTCGATGACCGGCTCTGCTAGCGTGCTGCGCCGGTCGGGGCGGTTGGAATGCGCCAATCGACCAGAACACCCGGGCCGCCAGCGGCGCCTGCCGCCGGACCCGGGCACCGGGGAACCAGGAGGGCGCGGCCATCGGTCGGCAGCGGTACCGGCTGCTCCGTCACGGATGGGTCCTCCTCGTCGCCTTCCTCCTGACCCTCGCCGCGCCCCGCCTGCCCGGCGTCGCTGGCGCCGCCCCAGCTCCGGGCGGCACGGTGGTCGATGCCGTCATCGTCTCCCCGCCCACCGATCCCCCTGATCCCCTCGGCCCGGTTCTCACCGTCATGGCGCCCGAGGAGGCGACGGCCGCCTCCATCGCCGCCCAGCTCCACCGCAACGCGGCGGCCATCCAGTGGGCCAATGGTCTCGTCGCCGGCAGCCATCCGAAGCCAGCCGCCGAGGTGCTGGTGCCACCCGGCCCGGGGGCGCTGGTAGAGGTCAAACCGGGCGAGCGCCCGAGCCAGTTCGCAGCGCGGCTGCACCTCGACGCCTCCACCCTTCTCGCCTACAACCTCCTGGAGAGCGATGCCCCCCGGGCGGCGGGCACCTATCTGCAGGTTCCATTGGGGGCCGCGCCCGCCGGCTCGCTGAACTCGGCGGCGTTCGTCCCACAGGCTGTGGGCGTGCCGGAGGTTCCACCGAGCCACTCCCGGAACGCCGGCTTTCCCTATGGGCAGTGCACCTACTGGGTGTCGACGAAGCGCTCGGTGAGCTGGGCTGGTAATGCCATCGACTGGTGGCACAACGCTCGGCGAATCCGCCCCGAGGGCCAGGTCCCCGTCGCCGGGGCCATCGCCGTCTTCGACTACTGGCCCATCGGCCATGTCGCCTTTGTCGAGCGCGTCAACGCTGATGGCAGCTTTGTGATCTCGGAGATGAACTACGGGGGATGGGCGCACATCGACCAGCGCACCATCTCCCCGACCGACCCCTCCCTGGTCGGCTTCATCTATTAGGGCCCGACTGCCTACCCGCTGAAGCGGTAGCCGATCCCCGGGACGGAGTGGATGTAGGTCGGCTTCTCAGCGTCTGGCTCGATCTTGCGGCGCAGGCGGTAGACGTGGGCATCGACGGTCCGCGTCTCGATCTCCACCTCGTAGCCCCAGACTCTGCGCAGCAGCTCACCCCGGCTCATCACCTGTCCCGGGCGGGAGGCCAGCAGCGCCAGGAGGTTGAACTCGGTGAGGGTCAGGTTGACCTCCTCACCGTCGCGGAACACCTGGCGCCGACCCAGGTCGATGGTGAGGCCGGGGAACTCGAAGCGGTCCCGCGGTTGCTCCTGGGCGGAGATCTCGCTGCGCCGGAGGTGGGCGCCGATCCGGGCCATGAGCTCACGCACCTCGAAGGGCTTGGTGACATAGTCGTCGGCGCCCAGCTCCAGGCCAACCACGACATCGATGGTGTCCGTCTTCGCGGTCAGCATGATGATCGGGACCCGAGAACCCTCGGAGCGGAGGCGGCGGCACACATCGAGGCCGCTCATCCCCGGGAGATTGACGTCGAGGATGATGAGGTCGGGATTCTGCTCCCGCGCCATCTGCAGCCCCTCCACGCCGGTGGCGGCTTCCAGGAGGGTGTGGTTCTGGGCGCTCACCGCGAGGCGCACGACCTCCCGGCTCGGGGGGTCGTCCTCGACGATGAGGATGGTCTTGCCTCCGCCGCTCATGATGCGGCCGGTTCCAGGTAGGTGGCGATCCTTTGCACGAAGCTGGCTACCTCGATTGGTTTGGTGATGTACCCGGAGCAACCGGCGGCCAGCGCCTCCTGTTCGTCGCCCTTCATGGCGTTGGCGGTGAGGGCGACGACAGGAAGATCTGCCGTCTTGGGGTCGGACTTTAGCATCCGGGTGACGGTGAGGCCGTCGATCCCGGGGAGCTCCACGTCCATGAGGACGAGGTCGTAGAAGGAGGAGCGTGCCTTCTGGAGGCCCTCCGTGCCGTCGGCGGCGACATCGACCTCGAAGCCGCTGCCATTCAGCACCATCTTGGCGAGCTGGCTGCTGCTCACGTTGTCCTCGACGAGGAGGATGCGGTTGTGCCGGCGGCCGTTCTGGGGCTCGATGCCGAGGAGCGGTAGCTGGAAGGTGAAGACGGAGCCCCGGCCGACCTCGGAGTTGACGCGGATGTCCCCGCCGTGCAGCTCCACCAGCCGGCGGGTCAGGGAGAGGCCGAGACCGGTCCCCTCGACCTGGCGGGTGGTGGCGGTGTCGAGCTGGTAGAACTCGTCGAAGATGCGCTCGTGGTATTCGCGGGGGATGCCGACCCCGGTGTCCCCGACGTCGACGACCAGCCAGCCGTTCTCGGGCCGAGCCCCGACCCAGACCCTGCCGCCCTGAGCCGTGAACTTGATGGCGTTGGAGAGCAGGTTATAGAGAATCTGCTTGAACTTGCTCTTGTCGGCGCGGACCTCGAGGTCCTCGGGCTCGACGCTGATGCCGAGGTCGACGTCCCGCCGTTCGCTCAGCGAGCGAATGACGTTGTGCACCTCTCGCACCGCATTCATGACGGTGAAGCGGTCATAGGCGAGCTCCATCCGGCCCGCCTCGATCTTGGAGAGGTCGAGCACGTCGTTGACGAGCTCGAGCAGATGCTTCCCGCTGGCGTGGACGTTCTCGAGACACTCCTGCCGCTGCTCTTCCGAGAGCTGGACCAGGTTGTCCTTCAGGATCTCGCTGAAGCCAAGGATGGCATTGAGCGGCGTGCGCAGCTCGTGGCTCATGTTGGCCAGGAACTCGCTTTTGAGACGTGAGATCTCGGCGATATGGGCGTTGGCGATCTCCAGCTCGCGGGTGCGGTCAGCGATCTCCTTGAGCTGCCCCTTCTGGGCCGCGTACAGACGGGCGTTGTCGATGGAGATGGCCGCCTGGTTGCTCAGGATCTGCATGAGCGCCTGCTCGATGGAGGTGAAGGGTCGAACCTCCTTGCGAGCAATGGTGAGAGCGCCTACCAGTCGCCGCGGCGACTCCAGCGGCATGATGAGGACGGAGCGAGGAGCGTAGCCCATCTCGAGGTTCTTGAAACGGCTGTCCTGGGTGGCATCGCTGACCGAGACGATCCTGCGCTGCTTGGCCGCCCAGCCCACGATCCCCTCTCCGAGCTTGAATCGCGCGACCTTGGCAACGGACTCCGCGAAGGGGAAGGTGGCGATGGCGGAAAGGCTGCGCTCGCCAGGATCCAGGAGGAAGACCGTCGCAGCGTCGCAGGGGACGAGGTCGCTCGCCGCCTTGAGCATGAAGTCGATGGTCTCCTTCAGCTCGAGGCTCGACGTGAAGAGGTTTCCCACCTGGCCGAGGAGGTCGACGATGACCTTATCGTCCATCCGCGGCGAGTATAGGCCAGACCCGCCATCTGCAATGACCCTTTGTTGCAATCCAGTCACCGCACCATGACGAGAGGGGCGGGGAAGTGACGATCCTGGGGACAAGCTTGTGGACAAGTCTGTGGAAAACCTGGCGACCACCACAGCGCAGTGGTATGGCCCACGGTCAGCCCGGGCGGGCGCTCAGCGCTTCGATGAGCTTCTGGAGGACGCTGACGGCGTCGCCGACGATGCCCAGATCGGCGAGCTTGAAGATGGGCGCCTCGGGGTCCTTGTTGATGGCGACGATGTTGCGGGAGCCCTTCATGCCCACGGTGTGCTGCATCGCCCCGCTGATTCCGCAGGCGATATAGACGGTGGGCTTCACCGTCTTGCCCGTCTGCCCCACCTGCATGGCGTAGGGCACCCAGCCAGCGTCGACGACCGCCCGGCTCGCTCCCACGGCCCCGTGTACCAGTTCCGCCAGCTGGTGAAGGAGGTCGAAATTGCGTGGGTCCTGGAGGCCTCGACCGCCGCTCACGACGATGGCGGCGTCTTCCAGGCCAGGTCCGGCGGCAGCCTCCGCCGAGCGCTCCACCACCCGGACGCTCCGCTGCCGGTCGTCGATGACGGAGGCGACCTCCACCACCGCCGGGGCGGCGTCGCCGGCGGGCTCCGCGGAGAAGGATTTCGGCCGAAACAGCGCGATGGCCGGCCGCCGCTCTCCGAAGGCGGTCCTCACCATCTGCGTTCCGCCGAAGATCGAGCTCGTCACGGTGATCTCACCGTCGACCTCGATGTCGAGGCCGTTGGCGATGACCGGCGCGTCGAGCTTGGCGGCGAGGCTTCCGGCCAGGTCGCGGCTGGCATAGGTCGCGGCCATGAGGATGAGGTCGGGGCGCCGCTCCCGGATGACGGGGGCCAGGGTGTCAGCCCCAGGTCCCCCGAGGAGGAGCTCGGCGAAGGCGGGATCATCGCAGACCAGCACCGTCTTGGCGCCGTGGCGACCCAGCTCGGCGGCGGCATCCTTGGCCCCGGGGCCGAGGACCACGGCTTCGAGGTTCCCACCGCCCAGGGATCGCGCCTTGGAGAGGAGCTCGAGGGACCCCTGCGCGGGCCGTCCCCCCTCCTGCTCGGCAAAGACCCACACCGTGCCCATCGTCATCTCAGAGCACCTTCACCGTCTCGAGGAAGTCGATGATCCGCTGCGCCCCGTCGCCCTCGTCGGGGAATACCTCACCCGCCTTGCGCTCCGGAGCTGGCTCGACGCTGACAATGGTCTGCTGCGCCGGCCCCGTGACCAGCCCCTCCAGACCCAGGTCCTGCGCGGTGAGACGGTCGAGGGGCTTTGACTTGGCCCCCATGATCCCGCGCAGAGAGGGGTAGCGGGGCTGGTTGACCCCGGCGGTGACGGACACGACGCAGGGCGGGCTGGCCTCGATCGTCTCGGTGCCGGTCTCCGTCTGCCGCTTGACCGTCAGGGTCGTGCCGTCGAAGCTCACGGCCTTGGCGAAGGTGACCGCCGGGATGCCGAGAAGCTCGGCGATGGCCTGGGGGACGACGCCGGTGTAGCCATCGGTCGACTCCGTCGCCGCGATGACGATGTCGAAGGGCTCGCGGGCGATGGCGGCGGCGAGGACCTTGGCGGTGGTCAAGGCGTCGGAACCGCGAAGGCTCTCGTCGCTCACCAGGGCGCCCTTCGCCGCGCCCATGGCGAGCGCCTTGCGGATCGCCTCGATGCCCCGCTCCGGGCCCATGGACACGACGCGCACCTCCCCACCGTGGGTCTCGACGAGCTGGAGACCGGCCTCGACGCCGAACTCATCACCTGGATCGAGGACGGCGTCGACCCCCTCGCGCTTCAGGAAATGGCTATCCGACTCGAGCTGGCCCGGGGTGTTGGGATCGGGGATCTGCTTCACGCAGACCACGACATTCATCGTCGGCGGCCCCTTCGTGAAGGTTGATTCGGACGTCAACTCTAGCGGAACGGTCCCGGCGCCGACCGGCGCCGCGCGCCGCCCCTTGCGGGTCGCCCGGGCCCGGTGACCCCGGCCGATAGCGGGCGCCGAAACCGGATCGGGCCGTGTGGTGGGCCAGGCTACACTGCGGCGATGCCCCCGGACGACGACTCCACGAGCTCCACGGCGCTGCGCCTCCTCGCCGTCCACGCCCACCCGGATGACGAGACGATCACCATGGGAGGGCTGCTCGCCCTGTGCGCCGACCGGGGCATCTCCACCTCGGTGATCTGCTGCACGGACGGCAAGGTGGCGACCATCTTCGACCCCGAATACGCCGCCAAAGAGGCGGAGATCCGTCCCCGCCTCAAGGAGATCCGGGAGGAGGAGTTGCGCAGCGCCTGCGCCATCCTCGGGGTCTCCGAGGTCCACTTCCTCGATTACGGGGATTCCGGGATGGCGGGGAGCGAGACCAACGAGCTTCCGGCGGCCTTCTGGAAGGCCGACATCGACCAAGCCGTCCGCCGAATGGTCGCCCACATTCGCCGTTTCCGCCCCCACGTTGTCGTCACCTATGACGCAAACGGCGGATACGGGCACCCCGACCACATCCAGACCCATCGCGTCACCCTCCTGGCTGCCGAGGCGGCCGCCCACTCCCTCTATCCGGAGCTCGGCCCGAGCTGGCGAGCCAGCAAGCTCTACTACACGGCATTCCCCGTCTCCGAGGCGAGGCGGGCCATCGAGTTCGCACGCCGGGCGGGCGCGGAGTCGCCCTTCGGGGACGCCGATCCGGAGAATCTCGAGTTCATCACCCCTGACGAGCGGGTCACGACGGTGGTGAACTGCCGCGAGCAGGTCTCGCGCAAGCGGGCCGCCTTGCGGGCTCACCGCAGCCAGCTCAACGACGAGTTCGCCCTTCTCACCATTCCCGAGGAGGTGCTCCGCGACCACTTCCCCAACGAGCACTTCCAGCTCCTCCTCTCACGGGTGCCAACCGCGCTGCCGGAGACCGACGTCTTCGCCGGCCTCCTGGAGCTCAGCGCCGCCGGCTGACGGGGGCGGCAGCCTGGGCGGCGACCGGCTCCGCCCCGAACGTCTTGCGATGGCGGGCCCCGAACTCGGCGAGGGTGAATCGGTGGGCCTGGGGGCCGTGCTGCTCGACGGCATAGGTGGCGGCGAGGGCGGCCATCCTGCCCGCGCCCTCGAGATCCAGGCCGCGGCGGAGCCCGACCAGCAAGCCGGCGATGTAGGCGTCGCCGGCGCCGGTGGGGTCGACCACCGCCTCGGGCGGGACGGCGGGCACCTCAACGACCTTCGTCCCGTGATGGATCTCGCTCCCCCTCGCTCCCTTGGTCAAGGCGACGATGGCGTGCTCGGCGATGGCGTCGACGGCGAGACCGGTGCGGTTGCGGACGAGCTCCAGCTCGTAGTCGTTGCCGACCACGAGCCAGGCCGCGTCCAGCCCGGCCCGCAGGGTGGAGTCACTGATCGCGGGTATCTGCTGGGCGGGGGAGAACACCAGGCGCACACCCATGTCCCGGGTCTGCTCGATGTGAGCCGCCATTCCGTCGGGTGAGTCGGGAGCGACGACGACGTGCTCGACGTCCTCGTAGGAGCGCAGATCGATGTCGGCGGCGCGCGCCATCGCCCCCGGAAAGAAGGCGGTGATCTGATTGTCGTCGTGGTCAGTGGTGATGAAACAGGAGGCGGTGGGAGCATCGTCGCAGCCCAGCGCCGCCGAGGTGTCGACGCCGGCCCGGCTCAGGGTGCCCCCGTACTCCGCAAAGTCGGAGCCGACGGCGGCGCAGAGGAGAGGGCGCTCACCGAGGAGGGCCAGGCTGTAGGAGATGTTGGCGGCCGTGCCGCCGCGCCGGCGGTCCAGCTGGTTGACCAGGAAGGAGACGTTGATCAGGTGGGTCTTGTCAGGCAGGATGTGGTCGCTGAACCGCCCCGGGAAGACCATGATGGTGTCGAAGGCGACGGAGCCCGTGACAGCGATGCGTCCCATCTAGGTCGATCCCATCGAGAGGGTTGCCGCAGGCGCTCGCGCGAGGCGGGGTGAGCCGAGCCCGGGTCCCCCGGGCCGGGGAGGGGCGGCGAGCCCCTGTGAGAATGGGAGGGGCCCCCACGCGGCCGGCCGCGTGGGGACGTCGAAAGCGACGGAGCCCGTGACAGCGATGCGTCCCATCCTCGGAGGATAGCGGCTCGGCCGGCGCCTCCCTGCGCGAGAATCCGACTGTGAGCCTGCACCGGTTGCACCCGCCCGTGGAGCGACCCGCCACCCAGCCGGCGCTCTCCGGCCCGGAGGCGGAGGTCGCGGGAGCCGTCGACGTGTACCAGCGGACGTATACGACGCTCCTCCGCTCCACGGGGGAGACCCGGCTGCGGGTGCTGGAGGCTTCGCACAAGGCCATGGGCTCGAGCCTCCACGCGCTCGCCGCTTCCGCCCAGCCCGACCTCGGCGCCTTCCTCTACGCGGTGCGCCGCCTGCCACCGGGCATCATCGCCGCTCAGCGGATCGTCATGGGGCAGTCCGCCGAGGTCTTCAGCCGCTCCGGCTACTCCCTCGGAGAGTGGATGGAGACGTCGGCGCCCGGCCGGCGGCGGCGCTGGTCCGACGACGGCAGGGGGACGCTCGCCGTGCTCATCGCGTCGGCCTCCGATGTCGACGACCTCATCCCCACCCTGGTGGCCTTCCAGATCGAGTGGAACAAGCTCGCAACGCTGATCCGGGCCAGGATGAATGCGCTCTCGCGCATCGACGCTCAGACCCTGAGCGCCGCCATCGGCGGTGGCGAGGACGACTGGGCACAGCTCGTCGAGTTCTGGGGGGAGAGCTTCACCGGCAATCTCACCAGCATGGCCCGGGAGAGGAAGGCCCTTCGGGTGCGGATGCTGGGCGGCACCCAGGTCGGCTACGCACGAGTGACGCGGCGCTGGTGGCAGCAGGTGACCGGGACCATCCGCAGCGAGTCCCTGCTCGACCGTCCGGTGTACTTCGTGAGCAGCAACTCGCACAGCCTTGCCAACCTCGTCACCGGCATCGCCCGGCAGCACGAGGCGGCCCTCGTCGCGCTGGTGGAGCAGCGTGGACCGGAGGACCTCCGCGAGGAGCTGGGCCAGTTCCGCGCCGAACTCGCGGAGGGGGACTGGAACAACTTCCTCTACTACGCGGCTCGCCTTCATACCGGGAGCATCGCCACCGACGAACGCAGCCAGCTGCGCCGCGAGGAGCGGGAGCGCGGAGTGTACGGGGTGGCGAGCCGAACCTCGCTCGACATCGCCGCCCAGGTCATCCCTCTGGCACGGCTCGACCCGGAGAACTTCGACCTGCGCCTCGGCGACGTCGACGCCGAGGCCCTGCGCCGCAGCCAGGCCGTCGTGGTGAACATCGACTACCCCCTCGGTGTGGCCGCCTACAACATCCTGCGCGAGGTTGCCGAGACCGTGCCCGAGCTGCGCGGGGTGTACATCCTCGGCAAGGCCGCCACACTCAATGCCGACATCGGCGACGTCATGATCTCCAACGTCGTCCACGATGAGCACAGCGGGTGCACCTACTGGCTCGACAACGCCTTCACGGTCGCCGACATCGCACCCTACCTGCGCTTCGGGAGCGGCCTGGACAACCAGCGGGCCGTCTCCGTCAAGGGAACCTTCCTGCAGAATCGCGGCTACCTCGACTTCTACTATCGCGAGGCCTTCACGGTCGTCGAGATGGAGGCGGGCCCATACTGCGATGCAATCTACGAGCTGGTGGAACCGGCCCGCCATCCCACCGGAGAGCCGGTCAACTTCTCCAAGCTGCCCCTCGACTTCGGGATCATCCACTACGCCTCGGACACCCCCTTCACCCAGGCGCGGACGCTGGGGGCCCGTGGCCTCTCGTATTTCGGGATGGACTCGACCTACGCAGCCTCGGTTGCCATCCTGCGCCGAATCCTGAGCCGTGAGGGCGCGCTCTCCGCCGAGACCGACCCTTCAGGGTCCGAGGCCTCGATGACGAGGCGCGAAGCGGTCTAGTCGGCTGCGTCCGCGGCGGGGGCCGGCGTGGCCGTGCCAGCATTGATCGGGCATGCCACTCCTCAGCGTCACGCAGCTCACCATCGCGTACGGAGCCGACACCGTCCTCTCCGGTCTTGACCTGCGCCTTGAGCGCCGGGAGCGGCTGGCCGTCGTGGGCGCCAACGGTGCCGGGAAATCGTCGTTGCTCCGAGTTCTCGTCGGTGAGCTGGAGCCGAACGAGGGGAGCGTCGAGCGTCTGCGCGGCCTGCGCGTTGCCCACCTCCCCCAGGACACGCCACCCCCTTCCGCCCCCACTGTCCTCGAGGAGGTGATGGCGTCCCGCACCGACCTCTCCGCGATGCGGCACGAGCTCTCTCAGCTCGAGGCGGCGATGTCGGCCCCGGCGAGCGCTCTCGAGGAGCTGCTGAGCCGCTACGGCGAGGTCCAGCACGGCTACGAGAACGCGGGTGGCTATGCGCTGGAGGCGCGCGCTCGGGAGGCGCTGGGGGGATTGGGGATCGACGAGGACGCGCAGCGGCGGGGGACGGACCAGCTCTCCGGAGGTCAGCAGCGGCGCGTCGAGCTGGCCAAGCTCCTCGTCGCCGATGCCGACCTCTTCCTGATCGACGAGCCCACCAACCACCTCGACCTCCAAGGGATCGAATGGCTCGAGGAGTTCATGGCCGGAGTGTCCACGGCCTTCGTGCTCGTCTCCCACGACCGCCGCTTCCTCGACAACGTCTGCACCGGGGTGCTCGAGCTTGCCCACGGTGAGGCGGAGGAGTACCCGGGCAACTACAGCGCCTACCTCCGGCTGCGTGAGGAGCGGCGGGGGCGGCGGCGCAAGGAATACGAGGGGCAGCAGGCGTACATCCACCATCAGGAGGAGTTCATCCGACGCTATCGGGCGGGACAGCGCGCCCGGGAGGCGCGCGGGCGGCAGACAAAGCTCGACCGCCTTTCCCGGGTGGCTCCGCCGGCCGAGGAGCGACGCCCCCGCCTTCGCTTCTCCACCGCACCCTCCTCGCGGGTGGCCCTCAAGGCGTCGGGGCTCGTCGTGGGGTGGGACGCGCCACTGCTGCGCCTCCCCCCGCTGACCCTCGCCCCCGGGGACCGGCTGGCCGTGGTCGGAGCCAACGGGTCCGGCAAGACCAGCCTCCTGCACACCCTCGCCGGAGAGCTCCCGAGCTTGGAGGGGCGGGTGGAGCGGGGTCCTCGGACGCTGCTGCGCCTCTACCGCCAGGACCTCGGCCGGGGCCTGGTGACCGACGCTCAGAGCTTCGCCAGCGACGAGGAGCGCAGCGTGCTCGAGGACCTCCTGGCCGACCACCCCATCGGCGTGGAGCGGGGCCGGACCATGCTCGGCGCGCTGCTCTTCTCCGGTGACGACGTCCATCGCCGCGTGGGCGATCTGTCCGGCGGCGAGCGGGCCCGGCTCCTCATGGGCAAGCTGGCCCTCGAGCCGACCAACCTCCTCCTTCTCGACGAGCCGACGAACCACCTCGACCTCCCCGCTCAGGAGGTCCTCGAGGCGGCTCTGCGCTCCTTCCCCGGCGCCATGGTGCTGGTCTCCCACGACCGGGCGCTCATCGATGCCCTGGCCACGGAGACCTGGGCCATCGAGGGAGGCGGCGCCGTGCGCAAGGTGCTGGGCGGATATACGGCCCTCCTCGCCGACCGCCGCCGCCACCCGTCCCCGGGCGGCGGCACCGAGGAGGCCGAGGCTCGGCCGGGCGCTCCGGTCGCGACCCGCAACGGCGCGGCGCGGTCGGGGGAGCGGCGGGTGCGCTCCGGGGAACGGGCTCGTTCCCACGAGGCGAAGGAGATCGAGGCGGAGATCGCCGCTGTAGAGGTCGAGCTGGCGGCGGTGAAGCGGCGGCTGCTGGACCCCGAGACGTTCCACGATGCCGCCGTCGGCGCCGAGGTGGGACGGGCTCACGACCGGCTGACGGGGGCGCTCGCCGAGCTCTACGAGAGGTGGACCGACACGGCTGGAGAAGCGGCGCGATGACCGAGGTCAGCACCGGGGAGATCGAGCTGCCCGTCGGCGAGGTGCTGGTCACCCGGGAGAGCATTCGCCGGCGCATCTCCGAGCTCGCCACCCAGATCGATGGGGCCTACGCCGCCTGCGAGCGGCCATTGGTCCTCATCTGCGTGCTGAAGGGCTCGATCGTCTTCACCGCCGACCTGGCCCGCGCCCTCTCCGTACCCGTCGAGCTGGAGTTCGTGGCCTGCCGCTCCTACGGCAGCGCGACCCGCTCCTCGGGAACGGTTGAGCTGGTCAAGGACGTGAGCATGCCGCTCCGCGATCGCGACGTGCTGATGGTGGAGGACATCATCGACACCGGGCTCACGACGTCGTTCCTGCGAGACCACCTGGCCGTTCACCGGCCGCGCTCCCTGCGCCTTGCCGCTCTCCTCGTGAAGCGGAGGGAACGCCTGCGCGAGGTGAGCGTCGACTTCTCCGGCTTCCCCATCGACGATCGTTTCGTGGTCGGCTACGGGCTGGACCTGGACGAGCGATTCCGCAACCTGCCCGACGTCCACGGCGTCGACCTTCCCTGACCGCGGGACCCATGCCTTTCCCCCAGCCGATTCCGGCGCACCGCGGTCCCCTCATCGCCGTCTGCGGGGCGTCGGCGGCCACCGCCCACGAGACTGACACAGCCTTCGCGGTGGGCCGGCTGCTCGCCGTCCGGGATGCTGTCGTCGTCTGCGGCGGGCTCGGCGGGGTGATGGAGGGCGCCTGCCGTGGGGTGGCGGAGGCGGGGGGAATCTCCATCGGGCTCCTGCCCGGCGACGATCCGGCGACCGCCAATGCCTTCGTCACCCTGGCCATCCCCACCGGGCTCGGGGAGCTGCGCAATGGCCTCATCGCGCGGGCCTGCCGCGCGATGATCGCCATCGGCGGCGGGACGGGAACGCTGAGTGAGGTTGGATTGATGCTTCGCCTCGGCCGGCCGGTCTGCGCCATCCACTCCTGGGAGCTCATCCCCCCGGCCGGCGCGGGGGAGACTGTCCCACTGCACCGTGCCGCCGATGCGGAGTCCGCCGTCTCCTGGGTGCTCGATCAGATCTGAGCTGCCGGTCCCCGCGAGGCAGGACGCCTCCCCCCGTTCAGAGGGGCGCGCTGGTCAGGAAGTAGAGGAAGTGGGCGGGGACGAGCCCCATGACGACGGTGATGATGAGGGTGTAGAGCATCGCCGTGGCGGGCTGGTTGGCGCGCATGCGCGCGAAGTGGAGGGTGAACACGTTGACCCCCGCGGTGAAGACGATGCCGGCGCCGACGACCAGGGACCAGAAGGGGAATCCGTAGGTGGCCCCGATGAGCGCGTCGCGCGTGGTGGGGCTGACGCTGAGGAGGACCCCGACGAGGACCGCAGCCTGCAGGATGACGGCGACAAAGATCAGGTACACGGACTGGCGCAGCGGCCGGAAGGAGAGGCTCGGCGAGATGAGGTACCAGTGGCCGAGCAGCATCCCCGAGACGACGCTCCCGGCGAGGAGGGTGGCGGGGAGAAAGGCGGCGAGGGCGGCACCCGTGCCGCCAAGGGCCGGCCCCAGCGCTCCGGCGAGGGTGATGAGGGCGAGGACGCCGACGCCGAGCTGGATGGCCCCGACCACCCGGCGGGCGATCTCCGTCCCCACCCAACAGAAGAAGGCGTGGGCCAGGAGGAGGAGGGTGAACGCGACCGCCCAGCGGTCGGTGGCGGCCATCCCGCCGGCGGGGAGGTGCGCCTTCAGGAGGTGGCCGGGATCGGGCATGAGGAGGAGGAGCAGGAGGAGGTCCAGGCCCATGGCGGCGGAGCAGATGAGGGCGGTCGTCCCCACGAACCCCCGCCCCACCCGGCTCGCGAGGTCGACGGCGTAGCTGAGAGCCGCCGTCCCCAGGGCGAACTCCAGGATGAGGACCGCGGCAACGATCGGGGAGAGGCCGGGCAGATCGGCAGCGGAGCGCACGGCGCACAGGTTAGCGAGGCGCGTGGCGTCCGCCTCCCATTGCCGCGCGGCGTCCCCGGCGAGATCCCGATCGCACCTCCCGCTGCTGTGACGGAGAGTAAACGGGCACTCGGAGGGCGACCCGATCGGGGTATACCTTGGGCCGCATGCCGAACAAGCGCTCGGAGGGAGGCCAGCGCAACCGCGATCTGCTGGGCCAGGAGCTGGCCTCGTTTCTCGCCGACCTGGGCGAGCTGGCGGCGGATCTGGGGGTGGCCCGGGAGGATCCGGACCGGGCGCCCGAGGAGCTTGAGGCAGAGGCCAGCCCGCCGCCGGAGGAGCCCGAGGCGGCGCCGGAAGAGGCCGCCCTCGGGACCGCCGACCCCGTGCTCCCGCCTGGCGGGGCCCCTCCGCTCGAGGTGATCGAGGAGCTGCCCTCGATGTCGCCGAGCTATCTCCCCCCGCTTCCTCCCGAGGATTGGTTCGGGGACGACGGAGAGGCCGCCATGACGCCGGAAGGCCCTCTCGTTCCCTTTCCCTCGCCGGACAGTGAGGTGGATCCGGTCGCCAGCATCACCGCTTCCCTGGCCCCGTTCATCCCTGGAGGGCTTCCAGTGCTGGTCTCGCGCCGCGCCTGGTCGCTGGCCGCGGCGATGGAACCGCTCGAGCCGCTCTCCCCTCCACAACCGCGCCCCGCCCCGCCGCCTCAGCCGGAGATGGTCGCCGCCTTGCGACCCGCCCTCTCTCCAAGCCGCACGCGACCTGAGCTGCGCCTTCCCCTCCTCCCCGCCGTCGTGCTCGCCATGCTCGGTGTGGTCATCGTCCTTTTGGTCCTGAAATTGGTGCACGGCTGAGCCCCGGCCTCTGACCACCGCCCACCCGCGGTCCTGGCCGTGGTGGTCGCCCCCTCCCCACGCACCGCGGGGGGCGCGCCTATCCCTCGGTGGGCAACCCGGCCTCCAGCCACGCGTCGATGCCCCCGCGCACGTTCACGGAACGTGGTCTTCCCGAGCTGCGCAGATACTCCACGGCGCGGCGGCTGCGCGCGCCCACCCTGCAGTGCACGTAGAGGTCGCGGTTCTCAGGGAGCTCAGCGATGCGCGAGGGAAGCTGGGCGAGCGGAACGAGCGTCGCACCCGGTATCCGGAGCTTCTCCCATTCCCACGGCTCGCGCACATCGACGAGCACGGCCTCCGAGCCGGAGAGAGCCGCATACGCCTCCCCGGGATCAACCTCGAGAGGAAGCTCCATCAGCGCCGAGTATATTCGGCCGGCGCGTGATGCCCTCCTCGGTTATGGTGACCTGCCGTGACCACGTCGAGCGCCGAGAGCCGATGCCGCATCGGGCCGCGACGCTCAGCATGTCGACGGTGGGCGGCTGATGCCTGACGATTACGTCATCGGTGCGGTGATGGGCGACGGCCTTGCCGGCCCGCGCTTCGCTGGTCGGTACCGACCGAGCGGGCATGCGGTGGCCTTGGAGGAGATCCCTCACGAACTCCTCAACCGTCCCGACTTCGTCGAACGCTTGGCGATTGCGGGGAGAAGAGCGGCGGTGCTCAGCAGTCCCCACGTCGTCCAGGTCTACGACCTCGTGCGGGTCGCCCACCGGCTCTACCTCGTCACCGAGCTCTGCCGGGGTCGCACGCTGGCCGCCCTCGTCGCGGCGCAGGGGCTGCCGCTCCGCGCCGCGCTCACCGTCGGTGACGCGGTCCTCGCCGGGATCGCCGAGATCCACGCCGCCGGCCTGATCCACGGGGATGTCCGGCCGGCTGTGGTCGTGGTCACCCCGACCGGCGAGGTGTGCCTCACCGAGCTCGGAATCGCCGAGGTGCTCGCCGCGGATGCGTCGATGCGCGGTTCACCGGCGGTGCACGCGCCGGAGGGGGGGCCGCCGAGCGCCGCCACCGACCTGTACGCCGCAGCCAGCCTTCTCCGCGACCTCATCGACGCCGCGGAGCCCGAGCCGGAGGCCGTGCCGGAGCGGCTGAGCGCGCTCATCGGCCGCGCTGTCTCCCCCGATCCGGAGGCGCGGGTGGGGGAGCCATCAGCCCTGCGCCGGGAGCTGGAGGCAATCGCCACGGAGCTCTTCGGCTCAGAGTGGCGCGCCAACGCGGACCTCGCCGCCCGCGTCAGCCGTCCGATCGGGCCTCCACCCTCCCGGACGGCCAGGGAGAAGGGGATCGTGTTCGCGCCCCCCGCCCTGGGGGAGGCCGCGCCGCGGGGAGCAGCCGAGCTCGCGGAGGCCGCCCCGCCGGGGGCAGCCGATCTGGCGGCGGCCTCGCCCCCGCCGCTCGGCGCCCTCCGCCAACACCCGGAGCCCCTGATCCTGCCTCCCCCGCCACCCACGGCCTCCGAGGGCCCGCTCACCATCAAGGGGGAGAGGGATGGCCCCGCGCGGCCGGCCCAGGGGGAGCCTCGACCCCGCCCCAAGCGCAAGTCGGAGCCCGCGCTTCCCTGGACGTCGCCAAGCCGGCGCCGCCGCCGTCTCGCTGTCGCGGGGGTCATCGTCGTGGTCCTGGCCGCGATCGCGGCCCTCATCTTCATCACCGCCAATCCGCTCGGGAGTCCGTCCAGCTCCCCCAAGGCCCTCGCCGTCGGCACCCCCCGGCTCTCCGTGGTTCCCGCGGCGACGGGCTGCCACACGACCTTCATGGTTGTCGCCACCGGGCCGCTGAGCGGCAGTGGGACCCTCGTCTACCGCTGGGAGCAAACCCAGCCTGGCTTCCCTCCCGTATACACAGAGTGGCAGCTGCCGATTTCAGGCGACAGCTCCTTCGATTTCACCGACCGCCTGACCTTCAGCGGGAAGGCCACCATCCACACGGTCGTCACCTTCGCCGTCGTGACGCCGCAGCGGCGGTCGACGTCCACCAGCGTGACCTACGACTGCACCCCCTAGGCCAGCACTGAGCCGAGACCACGCCCGGCTAGGCGGCGGCGCGGCTGTCGAGCGCGGCGTCGAGAAGAGCGTCGCCCTGGTCCTCGGGTCCGACGAAAGCCAGGCGCACCTGCTCGATGCCGGAGGCGATCCGGATCGCGATCTCCTGGATCTCCGCTGCCGTCACCCGGGAGATCGCCGCGGCGCGCTGGTCGGGGGTCTCGAGGGGTAGCCGCGCCCGCCACCGCGCGGCGTAGAAGCGGGCACTGGCCATGGCCGTCTCCGTGGAGCGCAGCAGGCGGCCGACCATCGCCGACTTGGCGGCAGCGAGCTCACTCTCCGGGACGCGCTTCGCCGCCATCTTGCGCAGCTCGCGGAAGGAGAGCCGCACCGCCTTCACGGCATCCCGAGGACGCGTCCCGGTGGCGATCACGAAGACTCCGGCGTCCTCGAAGGGCTCGTGGTGGGCGAAGATCGAATAGGCCAGTCCATGCCGCTCCCGCACCGCGTGGAAGAGGCGGGACGACATGCCGCCACCGAGGATGAAGCTCATCACCGAGAGGGCGGTGCGCTGCTCATCGAGAGAGGGGATCCCCGGCAGGGCCAGGGCCATCTTGGTCTGCGGCTCCTCGGAGGGGTTGAGCGGCCGGATGTTCCCCGTGAAGCGATCGCCCAACCCCCAGCGCGCCGCCTCCCGCGGCTTCGGCTGGGCGGTGGGAATATCGCGGAGCAGCGCCTCGGCCCGCTCCGGTGTCATGAGCGCGCCACCCGAGACCGTGAGACACATCGAGGGCGGCGCGTAGAACGAACGGTGATACTCGAGAAGCTGGTCGCGCGTTGCCCGCTCGACGACGCGCGGGAAACCGGCGGCGGACCACGAGAGTGGCTGGTCGCCGCCGAAGGTGACGGTTCCCAGTCGGTCCCAGATCCAGCCGTCGGGATCGGCGAGGCGTGCGGAGAGCTCCTGGAGGACGACGTTGCGCTCCCTCTCGACCTCTTCGGGGGCGAAGAGGGGGCGGCTCAGCATATCGGTGAGAATGTCCGCGAGCGGCACCAGGGCGGTCGCCGGACCCTCGGCGTAGTAGCCCACCTCCTCGGTATCGGTGTAGGCGTTGGTCGAAGCTCCCAAGCGGTCGATCTCTCGCGTGATCTGCCGCGTGGTGGGTCGCCGCTCCGTGCCCTTGAAGAACATGTGCTCCAGGTAATGGGCAAGGCCAGCGGTCTCCGCGCTCTCGTCGCGCGAGCCGGCGCGCACGATGAGGAAGACGCCGACGTTGCGACTGGCGAGCGGCGCGTTGAGGAGGGAGACGCCGTTGCTCAGCACCGTGACCTCGGGAGGTGCGACTGTGGGGCTCGAAATGGAGCGCGTGCGGGCCACCTCAGGAGGTCCCCGACTCCCAGGACGAGAGATAGCGTCGCTGCTCCTCGGTGAGCGTATCGATGGAGAGGCCCATGCTGCGCAGCTTGAGGGAAGCGACCTCGCGGTCGATGTCCGCGGGCACGTCGTAGACCCGAGGCTCGAGCTCCTCGTGATGCCGGGCCACGTACTCGGCGCAGAGCGCCTGGTTGGCGAAGGACATGTCCATGACCGCGGCGGGATGCCCCTCCGCGGCGGCGAGGTTGACGAGGCGGCCCTGAGCCAGCACATGGACCGTGCGCCCGTCGCGCAGGCGGTAGGAGTCGACGTTGGCCCGCGGCTGTGAGACCCCGGACGCCATCTCGTCCAGGGCGCCAAGATTGATCTCGTCGTTGAAGTGACCGCTGTTGGCGACGATGCAGCCGTCCTTCATGACGTCGAAGTGGTGGCGATCGACCACGTTGACGTCGCCGGTCAGGGTGACGATGAAGTCGGCCCCGGGGGCGGCGGCAGCCAGCGGCATCACCCGATACCCGTCCATCACCGCCTCGAGGGCGCGCACCGGGTCGACCTCGGTGACGACGACATGCGCGCCCAGCCCGGCGACCCGGCTGGCCAGGCCGCGTCCGCACCAGCCGTAGCCGCACACGACGACGGTCTTGCCGGCGATGAGGACGTTGGTGGCCCGGATCAGTCCGTCGAGGGTGCTCTGGCCGGTTCCGTAGCGATTGTCGAAGAGGTGCTTGGTGAGCGCCTCGTTCACCGCCACGATGGGGAAGCGCAGCGCGGAGGCAGCGGCCATGGAGCGAAGCCGGATCACCCCCGTGGTGGTCTCCTCGGTTCCGGCCAGGACCTCGGGAATCAGGTCCGTCCTGGTCTTGTGCAGCTCGGCCACGAGATCCGCGCCATCGTCCATGGTGAGGTGGGGGCGGTGCTCGAGGACGGCGTTGATGTGCTCGAAATAGCGGCTCTTGTCCTCGCCGCGGACGGCGAAGGTGGGTACGCCGTGGTGGGCGGTGAGCGCAGCCGCCACCGCATCTTGCGTGGACAGCGGGTTGCTGGCGCAGAGCCGCACGTCGGCGCCCCCCGCCCTCAGCGTGATGACGAGGTTGGCGGTCTCGCTGGTGACGTGAAGACAGGCACCGAGGCGCAGGCCGGCGAGGGGCTTCTGGCCCGCGAAGCGCTCGCGGATGAGGGAAAGCACCGGCATCTCCCGAGCCGCCCACCCGATCAGCCGGTCGCCCTCAGCGGCAAGGGAGAGGTCGGCCACGTCGCTGGAGAGGCTGGCGGCCGTCATCAGGTCGTGATGGTACCTGCGGGGACGGGGAGGCGGTCCTGACAGCGTGGGGTGGAGCGCACCGCCGTCGCGGGCTCCGCCTCAGAGGCGAAGGAGGGAGCGGTGGGGCAGGCTCCTCAGCGCGGCGGCGCCGCCGAGATCGGGGAGCTCGATGAGGAAGGCCAAGCCCATCACCACGCCGCCCTGGCGCTGGACAAGCTCGGCGGCGGCACGTGCGGTTCCCCCGGTGGCGAGCAGATCATCGACGATGAGGACATGCTGACCGGCACGGATGGCGTCGGCGTGCATCTCGAGGACGGCTTCGCCGTACTCCAGCGCGTAGGCTGCCGCGATGGTTCGATAGGGCAGTTTGCCTTGCTTGCGTACGGGAACGAAACCGGCGCCGAGGAGCAGGGCGACGGCTCCACCCAGGACAAATCCCCGGGATTCGATCCCGACGACGACCTCGACGCCGCCCTCCCGATGGTCGTCGGCGATGGCTTCCACGACATCGCGCAGGGCGGCGGGATCGTTGAGGATGGGGGTGATGTCCCGGAAGACGATGCCGGGGCGGGGGAAGTCGGGGATGTCGCGCAGCAGCGGACGGATCCGCTCCAGCAGCGCCTGCCGCGCCGCACCACCAGGGATCCCGCTCCTCGAATCCCGCTCCGCGGCCATCGCGGGGCGATCGTATCAGGGTGATCACTGGCCGAACAGGCATGGCGCGATTGGTACAATGCCCTCAATCGCACCCTCATCTGTCAGGCTTGGAACGGTAGACCGTGCGCCCCTCTCTCGCGAATGAGCACAACAACCGCTGACTCCCGGCTGCTCCAGCCGGGGGAGGCGCCGCGCGCCCTCAACACCTTCCACCACTACCGGCGGCTCACCCTGGAGTTGGCCGTCAGCCAGTTCAAGCTGCGTTACACGCAGTCGGTGCTCGGCTACCTCTGGTCCCTGCTCAAGCCGGCGCTCATGTTCGGGATCACCTACGTCATCTTCGTCGGCCTCTTCAACATCCAGGACGGTACGCCGGGCTACGGCATGCAGCTCCTCCTCGGCATCGTCATCTGGACGTTCTTCGCAGAGTGCAGCGCGGCCGCGATGCAGGCAATCGCGAGCAGTGGTGGGCTGATCCGAAAGGCCTACTTCCCACGCTCGATCCTTGTCATCGCCGCCTCCCTGACTTCGCTCTTCACGTTCCTCATCAACCTGTTTCTGGTCCTCGTCATCGCCGCCGTGCTGCAGCTCGTGACCCACGAGCCGCAGATCACCCTGGGCCCGCAGAGCCTGCTCGCCATCCCCCTCCTCCTCGAGCTCTATCTGCTCGTCCTCGGCATCGCCTTCTTCCTCGCCTCCCTGTTCGTGCAGTACCGCGACGTCGGGCACCTCTGGGAGGTCCTCATGCAGGTGCTGTTCTACGCCTCGGGTGTCATGTTCAGCCTCACCTGGGTGCTGCAGCGGGCGCACCTCGCCCTCAGCAGCGCGGCGCTGGCGCCCGCCAAGGCGCGCAACCTCAAGTACACCTGGATCGTCGATGTCATCAGCGCCAACCCCATCATGCAGGTCATCGAAGATCTGCGCCACGCCCTCATCACCCCGGTGGCGCCGTGGACGCTTTCCGTGGTCACCGGCCACCTCGCCGCAGTCAAGCAGGTGCACCCCCTCACGGCGACCTGGGAGGCGCCGATCCCCTACCTGATCGTCTTGGCGGTGTTCGCCATCGGGGCCTTCACCTTCCGGGCGCGCGCCAAGAACTTCGCCCAGGATCTCTGAGATGGGAGCCGACATCGCCATCCGGGTCGAGAACCTCTCCAAGCATTTCCGCATCCCTCTCGACCGCAGCGCCACCCTCAAGCACCGGCTCACTCACCTGCGCAGCTCGTCGCGCTACCGGATCCTGGAGGCGTTGAAGGACGTCAGCTTCGAGGTCCCCGCCGGAGAGTTCATCGGCATCATCGGGGCCAACGGCTCAGGAAAGAGCACGCTCCTCAAGATCCTCGCCAAGATCTATCAACCCGACGCCGGGCGGGTGAGCATCGAGGGCAACGTGTCGCCATTCCTGGAGCTGGGCGTGGGTTTCAATCCCGAGCTCACGGCCCGGGAGAACATCTTCCTGAGCGGCGCCGTCCTCGGCCTCAGCCGCGCCGAGCTGCGCCGCCGCTTCGACGACATCATCGGCTTCGCCGAGCTCGAGCAGTTCGTCGACCACAAGCTCAAGAACTTCTCCTCCGGGATGGAGGTGCGCCTCGCCTTCTCGCTGGCCATCCAGGCCCATGCCGAGATCCTCATGATGGACGAGGTCCTGGCGGTCGGCGACGCCGCCTTCCAGCAGCGATGCTTCGACGTCTTTAACCGCTACAAGGAAGAGGGCCGCACCGTGGTCCTCGTCACCCACGAGCTCGGGGCGGTGACCCGCTACTGTGACCGAGCTCTCCTGCTGGACCACGGCCGGCTGATGGGAGACGGCGATCCCGCCGACATCACCGCGCACTACCGGGGCTCGGTGGGGCTCGCCGTCGAGACCGCTCGGCACGCCGGGGAGGCGGTGGAACGCTGGGGATCACGCGATGTCGTGATCACCGAGGTTCACCTTCAGGACGCTCGCGGCGTGGAGGACCATGACCCCATGACCGGCGACGCGGTGCGAATCGAGCTCGGCTACCAGATCAAGAACGACGCCGTCTCCGAGTTCATGTGCTCGGTGGCGATGGTGCGCAGCGACGGCCTCGGCGTGGCCGAGGACAGCCTGCCCGTCAGCCATTACGCGGAGTTCGGACGCAGCGAGCGGGGTGCCGAGGCGGTCGTCCGCTACGACATCCCCCGCCTCCCCCTTCTGGAGGGGAGCTATCACCTGAACGTCGCGCTGCGGGGGCGGCGGAGCGGCGAAACCTACGACCACCTGGAGGCTCCGATCCGCTTCCGGGTCATCGACAAGGAGAGCCGCCAGGGTGTCCTGACCTCCGGCGGCAGCTGGTCCGTGCTGCCTGTCGAGCGACCCGGGGCGGGTTCGCCGGATGCGGCCCTCTCCTCCCCGGGAGGCCACCTATGAGCGCCGCCGGCTCCCCCCGGGGACGGCCCACTCGGGCGGCGGCCCGGAGGCTTTTCAGGGTGCTCGCCCAAGGGTTGGAGAGCGAGCGGTGGCGCCTCGAGCTCTGGGACGGGAGCGCGGCCGGAGAGGGCTCCGCGCCCCAATTCGTCCTGAGATTCACCAGCAGGGCCGGGCTCGACCGTCTCATCGGTGACCTCCCGGAGCGCGGCTTCGGCCGAGCCTATGTGGAGGGATCGCTGGAGATCGAGGGCCTCCACGCCTTCCTCTGCCAGGCCAACCACCTGCGCACCGGCAGCCTCGCCCGGCTCGTGCCCCGCCTCCTCGGCGCGGCCCTGGCCGTCGGGGCCCGACCCGACCCCCGCAGCCTGCCCGTCGAGGCGCGGTTGCGCGGACGGCTGCACAGCCGCCTGCGGGACCGCCAGGCGATCCGTCATCACTACGACCAGCCGGCCAGCTTCTACCGCCTCTTCCTGGGTCGCACGATGACCTACTCATGCGCCTACTTCGCGGAGCCGGGGATGGATCTCGACGCCGCCCAGGAGGCGAAGAATGAGCTCGTCTGCCGCAAGCTCCGGCTCCGTCCGGGCGAGCACCTCCTCGACATCGGCTGCGGGTGGGGCGGCCTCGTCTTTCAGGCAGCCCAGCGCTGGGGTGTGCGGGCGGTGGGGATCACCACGAGCCCGGCCCAGGCCTCCTGGGCGAGGGAGCGTGCGGCCCAGCTCGGTCTCCAGGGCCGCGCCGAGATCCGCCTTGCCGACTGGCGCGATCCGCTCAGCGAGGAGTTCGACGCGGTGGCCAGCGTGGGGATGGTCGAGCACGTCGGACCGCGGGGGATGCCCGGCTACTCGCAGACGGTCCTACGCCTCCTCCGCCCCGGCGGTCGGGCCCTCATCCACGGCATCACCACCCGCCCGGGGGATCGGGGAAGCGGTCCCTTCATCGCCCGCTTCGTCTTCCCTGACGGCCAGATCCAAGAGGTGGGCCGGATGGTCACCGCCCTGCAGACCGCGGGTCTCGAGGTGCGCGACGTGGAGAGCCTCCGCGAGCACTACGCGAGGACCCTGGAGCGCTGGGTCGAGGGGCTGGAGCGGTCGTGGGAGGAGGCGGTGGGGATCGTGGGACCCCAGCGGGCGCGGGTCTGGAAGCTCTACATGAGCGGGAGCCGGGTCGGCTTCGAGCTCGGCGGCGTCGCCGTGCACCAGATCCTCGCTGTCCGCCAGGGAGCGGATGGCCGGTCCGGCCTGCCCCTCACGCGCGCCGATTGGTACCGACCCCGGTCGGAGCCCGCCTCGGACGGCGAGGGGGCGGCGGGCGCCGCTTCCCCGCGGCGCCGGAAGCTGGCGACGCCGCTCCCCTCCACCCGAGTGTGAGCCCGGCCCCGCTCCGGGTGCGTGCCATCCGCCTCGTCGTTCCCCGGTACGGCGCTGAGGTGAGCGGAGGCAGCGAGCAGCTGGTGCGGCGCCTGGCCCATGTCCTCGCCGCGCGCCGCTGGGACGTCGAGGTCTGGACCACGACGGCGGGCGACGAGGCGACCTGGGCCCCCGCCTTCCCGGGCGGCGACGACGTCGACGGGCTGGTCCGGGTTCGCCGCTTCCCGGTCCTGGGACGGCGCCGTCCCGCCGCCTTCCATCAGCTGAGCCGCGCTGTCTTCCGCCTCCCCGCGCCACTGCGTCCGGAGACCGCCTGGGTGGTGACGCAGGGCCCCTTCTCCCCGCGCCTCGTCCGAGCCCTCGCCGAGGCTTCCGACCGGCCCACCCTCTTCATCCCCTACCTCTACCACCCCACGCTGTGGGGCCTCCCGGCCGCCCCCCACCCCCGGCTCCTCATCCCCGCCGCCCATGACGAGCCGGCCATCCGGCTCCAAGCCGTCCGCCGGGTCCTGCTCGCCACCGACGGGCTCTGGTATTCGACGGAGGAGGAGCGGCGGCTGGTCGAGGCCATACATCCCGGCGCCGCCGGGAAGCCGCACGCCATCGGGACGACGGGCATCGAGCCTCCCCCGAGCGCCAGCCGGGATGCCTTCCGCGAGCGCCATGCGCTCGGCCGCTACCTCCTCTATGCCGGACGCCTCACCCCCGGCAAGGGTGTCGCGCTCCTCCTCGAGGGCTTCGCCCTCCTCCGCCAGCGCCACCCCGCCCTCTCCCTCGTCCTCATCGGCGACCGGGCGGGTCTCGGCGCCCCCCCGCCAGGGGTCATCTCCCTGGGCTGGGTGGAGGAGGGAGAGCATTGGTCCGCCATCTCGGGAGCCGAGCTGATCGTGATCCCGAGCCGGCTGGAGAGCCTGTCCTTGGTGGCCCTCGAGGGGTGGGCCTGTGCCCGCCCGTGCCTTGTCAACGGGGATTCAGCCGTGCTCGCGGGCCAGGCGGCCCGGAGCGGAGGGGCTCTGCTCTTCGCCTCCCCCGGCACTCTCGCCGCGCAGGCGGCACGGATCCTCGACGATCCGGAGATGGCGCGCCGGCTCGGCGAGGCGGGCCGGAGCTTCGTTCGTGCCCATTACGGATGGAGCGACGCCGTGCGCCGCTTGTCGCAGCTGATCGCCGCCGCGCGGGAGCGCCCCCCGGGCCAGACCGCCAGCGGCCCCTCGCCGGCCCCGGTGGAAAGCCGCCCCCACCCCGGCGGCACCGCGGAGAGGTCCCCGTGAGGCCCGTCCTCATCGACGGCCGGCCCCTCCAGGGGGATAGCGCGGCCCGGGGAATCGGCACCTACCTGCGCGGGCTCCTCGAGGGGATGGCTGCGATCAGCTTCTCGGCCCAGGTTTCCCTCCTCTTGAGCCGCGACCGGGCCATGCGCCGGGGCGGCGACGACCTCGGCCTCCCCGTGGGAGCGCGGCTCCCCCGCCTGGAGAGGCGGGCCCAGGTCCTCGCCGATCCCCTTCTCGTCGCCCGCGCTCTGAGCCGGGCCCGGCCCCGCCTGTATCACGCCATCGAGCAGGGGCAACCGCTCCGATCCCGCGTCCCGGTGGTGGTGACGGTGCACGACCTCATCCCCTTCCTGCTCCCCGGCTACTCGCCGCGCTCCAGGCTGTTGCGCAGGCCGGGGATGCACCTCATCCGCCGCGCCGATGCGGTGATCACCCCGAGCCGCGCCACCGCCCGTGACTGCGTCCGCATGGCGGGAGCGAACCCGGAGCGTGTCCACGTGGTGCCCCACGGCCTCTCCTCCGTCTACCGGCCGGCGCCCGCCGAGGCCGTGGCCGAGGTGCGCCGGCGCCTCAACCTTCCCCGGCCCTACCTTCTCGCGGTCGGGACCTTCGAGCCGTACAAGGGGCTCCCGATCCTCGTCGACGTCACCCGGCGGCTGCGCCGCGATCACGACCTCGACCTGGTCGTCGCCGGCAGGCAGGGTTTCTTCGCCGCCCAGGCGCGCGCCCAGCTGGCCCTCCTGGGCGAGCACGGACGGGACGTCGGTTTTGTGCGCACGCCCGACCTCGTGGCCCTCTTCTCGGGCGCCGCCCTGTTCGTCAGCGCCAGCGCCTCTGAGGGATTCGGGCTCCCCCTCCTGGAGGCGATGGGCTGCGGCGCGGTGGCCGTGGCCTTCGCCAACAGCTCCCTCCCGGAGGTCGCGGGAGAGGCCGCGGCGCTTGTCCCCGACGGGGAACGGGAGGCCTTGGCCGCCGCGCTCTCGAGGTTGCTCGGCGATCCCTCGGAGGCCGACAGGCGTCGCCGCCTCGGCCTGGAGCACGCCGCCCGGTTCACCTGGGCCGGCTCGGCCCGGCGCACCGTGGCGGTCTACGAAGAGGTCCTCGGCGCTCCTCTCGGCGTCTGAAGCCAGCCGATGTGGGGGCGGGAAAACCGCGGCCGGGGGCCGGCCGGCACGGCGCGGCTCCCCGGTGGCTCACCGAGAACCGAGCAGCTCGCCGCGCCCGCCGGTTGCTCAGCCATGCGCCGGAGCCTCGGCCGGGCGCACCGGCCCGGAGCCGGCGCCGCTCAGCTTCACCGCTGCCGCGATGTCGCCGAGGTCGGCGGGGGTGAGCTCCAGGTCGAGGGCGGCGATCCAGCCCTCGACCTGCGTCGGCGACCGGGCGCCGACGATGGCCCCGGTCACCGCCTCGAAGCTCAGGGTCCAGGCCACCGCGACGGCGCTGACCGAGACGCCGTGGCGCTCGGCGATGGGCCGCAGGGCATCCCGCAGGGCCAGGTTGCGCTCCAGCCTCGGGGCGGTGAAATCCGGGTCACGGCGGCGCCAGTCCTCCTCGCTGAGGCGACCGACCCGCTCCACCGTGAAGCTGTCGGTGAGGAGGCCCGACTGCATCGGGCTGTAGACGATGACCCCGGTTCCGTGCTCCGCGCACCACGGCAGGAGCAGGGAGGCGGCGCCGCGATGGATGAGGGAGAAGGGGGGCTGGAGGGAGTCGACGTGGCCCAGCCTCTCGCAGCGCTCCAGCAGGGAGACGTCGAAGTTGGAGACGCCGCAGCAGCGGACCTTGCCCTCCTCCCGGAGCGCGAGCATGGTCCCCCAGCTCTCCTCCACCGGTACCCCGGTCTGATCCGGCCAGTGGAACTGGTAGAGGTCGATGGCGTCGACCCCGAGGCGGCGCAGCGACGCCTCGCACTCCTCGCGGATGGAGGCGGGGGCCAGCACCCGGCGCGACGGGACGAGCGGCCGGGCCGCATCCCAGCGCAGACCGCACTTGGTGAAGACGAGGGGACGGTCGCCTGGGCCAAGGCCGGCCAGGGCCCTGCCCACCACCTCTTCCGAGTGCCCGAGGCCGTACACGGCGGCGGTGTCGATCCAGCTCACCCCCAGCTCGACGCCCCGGTGAATGGCTTCGATGGATGCCCGGTCCTCCTGGTGCCCCCAGCTGAACGACCATCCGCCCCCACCGGCCGCCCAGGCGCCGAAGCCAACCGGGGTGATCTCCGGGCCCCGACGGCCGAGCCGGCGTCGCGGCAGGCCCATGACGACTACCTCCCGATTCCACTGAGCATGCCCAGAAAAGGTAGCGGAGAGGGCGGGCAAGACGCGACGCCCCGGCAGGCGGGCGCGGCGGCAGGCGAAGCCCCACGGCGAGGCGGGAATCCACCGCCCCAGGCCGCGGCTACGGTGCCATGGCCAGCGAATACAATCCCAGGCCCATGACCGAAAGCAGCGCGGCGCCCCCGACGGAAACGGCGCCGGCGTCGGCGCGACGGCTGCGCGTGCTGAGCGGGATGCAGGCTACCGGAAGCGGCCGGATGCACATCGGTCACTACCTCGGAGCCCTGCGCAACTGGGTCCTCCTCCAGGACCGCTACGACTGCATGTTCTTCGTCGCCAACTACCACTCCCTCACCACGGTCACCGACCCCTCGACGATCCGCCCGGCCGCGGCCGAGATGGTGCTGGACTGGCTGGCCGCGGGCCTCGATCCCGAGCGCTCGATCATCTTTCTGCAGTCTGACCTTCCAGAGGTCGCCGAGCTCCATCTCCTCCTCTCCATGACCACTCCACTGGGCTGGCTGGAGCGGGTGCCCAGCTACAAGGAGAAGGCCGCGCAGTTTCCCGACAACATCAACTACGGGCTGCTCGGCTATCCCGTTCTCCAAGCCGCCGACATCCTGCTGCCCCGCGCTGATCGTGTGCCGGTCGGAGAGGATCAGGCACCGCACGTCGAGATCACCCGCGAGATCGCGCGCCGCTTCAACACGCGTTACGGCCAGGTCTTTCCCGAACCTCAGGGTCTCTTCACCGAGACCCCTCGGATCCTGGGCACCGATGGGGTCAACAAGATGAGCAAGAGCCGGGGCAACACCGTCGGGATGCTGGACGACCCCGAGGTGATCCGGCGCACGGTGATGACCATGGTCACCGACGTGGAGCGGCCGCGCCGGTCCGACCCCGGCCATCCCGAGCGCTGCAATGTGTGCGGCCTGCATCGCTTCTTCAGCCCCGATCGGTGGGAGGCAATCTGGGAGGGGGAGCGGACGGGCCGCACCGGCTGCGTTGATGTCAAGGCCCTCCTCACCGACGCCATCGCCACCCACTTCGCACCCATGCGGGAGAGGCGAGCCGCCCTGGAGGCCCGCTCAGAGGTGGTGTGGGAGGTGCTGGCGGAGGGGGCCCGCAAGGCCCGCGCCCTGGCTCGGGAGACCCTCGGCATGGCCCGGGAAGCGTGCGGTCTGGGACCGCCGCGCTGAGGTTTCGAAAAGGTGGGGGCGGCGCCGGGGACGGACTAGACTGGTCCTGCTTCGACGAGCGAGCTGAGGAGGCGACGATGCCCAAGCACGGGGTGCGCTTCGGGCCGGGGATGGTGGTGAGCCCTGGCGAATATCGCAACACCGAGACCGGACAGATCCGCTACTTCGACGGCACCACCCCGCTGCCGGGGAATGCCAACGCCGCTTCCTGGCAGCAGATCTCCGACCACTATCACCCCGGAGAGGGGAGCAGCCCCCGGCGGCACGTGCCAGCGGACGAGGCCGGCGGGCGCAGCCACGGCGTCCGCTTCGCACCCGGGACCGTGGTGAGCCCTGGCGAGTACCGCAACACCGAGACCGGACGGATCCGCTACTTCGACGGCACCACCCCGCTGCCGGGGAACGCCAACTCCGCCTCCTGGCAGCAGATCTCCGACCACTATCACCCCGGAGCGGGGGCCAGCCACGCGCGGCACACACCGGTCGACGAGGCCAGCGGGCGCAGCCACGGCGTCCGCTTCGCGCCCGGAACCGTGGTGAGCCCTGGCGAGTACCGCAACGTCGAGACCGGCCACATCCGCTACTTCGATGGCAACACGCCGCTTCCAGGAGGCGTCAACGCGGCGTCGTGGCAGCAGATCTCCGACCACTACCACGCCGAGGTCGGCTCCTAGGCAACGGGGTGAGCCGTCCCCAGCACGAGAAGGGAAGAGAATCGGGAGCCCGCGGTGCCGGGGACGCACAAGTCGACATCGAGGAGGGCTGCCGCCAGGCGGAGGCGATCCTCGAAGCGGGTCTCTCGCCCCACGGTCTCCTCGCTTCGGCGGCGCTTCCCCACTACGCGGCCATCTGGACGCGCGATGTCGCCTTCGCCGCGCTGGGCGCCAATCTCTCCGAGAACCCCGCCGTCGTGGAGGCGGTGGCGAGCAGCCTCCGCACCCTGTCCGCCCTCCAGGCGCCGTCCGGGCAGATGCCCGTCGCGTACTGGCCGGAGGCCGGCTACTGGGACTTCCACGAGTCCGGCTGCACCGACGCCACCTGCCTGTACATCGTGGCCGCCACCCAGCACCTGGCGGCCCACCCCAACCCCGATCTGCAGGACCGGCTCGAAGGGCATCTCGCCCGGGCGGCGGCGTGGCTCGCCGCCCAGGACGCCAATCAGTTCACCCTCATCGACTCGCCCTCGGGTGGGGACTGGATGGATTCGACGCTACAGAGGGCGGGCAAGCTGCTCTACGTCAACGTCCTCTACCAGCGCGCGCTTGCCGGCTTGGCGGGGATGGGAGGATCGGACAGCGCCCTCTACGCGGCGCGCGCCGAGCTGCTCCGCGGCAAGGTGGACCTCCTCTTCTGGCCGGAGGCGACGCCGCACGAGGAGCTGCTCGAGGGCGTCCCCGCCGCAGGCGCAAGCTCGGGGCCCGGGAAGCCGGGCGGAGCCGGGCGCTCCGGCCGCTTCCCGCACCCCATCGGGCCCCGTGCCCGCCTCGCGGCCGTGCGCCGCGACCGCGGCCACTACCTCTCCCACGTCGACGGCTGCCGCTACGTCGACGAGTGCGACGTCCTCGGCAACGTGCTCGCCGTCCTCTACGGGGTCGCGGCGTCGGAGCGCGCCCGGCGAATCATGGAGTTCCTCCACGCCAGCCCGGGCGCGCGGCCCTACCCGATGCGGACCTACACGCGGAGCTTCGAGCCGGGCGATCGCTGGGGGATGTACCGTCACGATCTCGAGGAGTTCCAGGATGGGCACTGGCGCAACCCACCGGGCCGATATCACAACGGTGGGGTGTGGCCCTTCATCGGCGGCCTCTACGTCGCGGCGCTTCACCAGGTCGGCATGACAAGGGAGGCGAAAGCGGAGATGGGGCGGTTGACGGCGGCGAACCGGCTGAGCGCCGACCCCGGACGAGAATGGGGATTCCACGAGTGGATCGACGCCAGGACCGGGGAGCCAGGTGGCGCGCCGGCGCAGAGCTGGAGCGCTGGCGCATACCTCCTCGCTGCTCAGATGCTCCGCGCCGGCGAGGTCCACCTCTGAAGGCTGGGGGGCGACCCGCCGCCCGACCCTCACCCGCCGATGGGCGGCGTGGTCACCGGGTCCGGGCGGCGCCATCCGGCGGCGGGCTGCCGACCCATGCGTCGCGCTGGCATGGGCACACAGCACGAGCCGCGACGGCCCACCGCCTCACTCCTTGGCGGTGACCTTGTACTCCAGGTAGGCGCCGAACATGAGGCGGGTCTGCGCTTCGAGGGCCGGGATGACGGAGAGGGCGAGACCCGCGATGGGATAGAGGAACAGCTGGAGGTCGGACCACAGACGGCGCCACCACCGCCAGGACGCCGGCTTGGGGCACATCGCGCGATCGACGACGATGAGGACGAGCGTGTTGACCAGGGCGAAGGTGAGGATCGCCGTGGTCATCACCCCCAGGACCGCGGCCGTCGGGGAGAGGCTGTAGTCGAGGTCGACGAGGGCCGGCAGCCAACCACCGACGAAGATGAGAAGAGGGAGGGTCGCCCAGGCGAGATGATTGAAGATGAGGTGGCGGAAGCGCCGGATGCGCAGCCTGAGCGGGATCTCGGGGTGGTTCAGCATCCGCACCGACACATAGGGGACGTCGGTGGCGCCCCACGCCCAGCGCTTGATCTGGTTGTACTGGCTGGCATGCGTCGAGGTGTAGTCGCGCGCCCGCGGCGCGTCCCCGAAGACGGGCAGGAACGCCGGTCGCACCTGGAGGTCCTGGCCATAGCGGAAGAAGGCTTTCCAGAAGAAGCGGGAATCCTCGGGGATCACGTCGCTGTCCCAATATCCGACCTCGCTGAGGAGCTTCAGCGACATGCTGTACGAGGAGAACATCACGAGACGATCCGGATGCTGATGAAGGAACATCTGCCACTGCGTGGCCGCCGTGGCCATGACCCGCACCGCCGCCGGCACGCGCCAGAGGTTGTTGAGGAAGACGGGCACCGGCTGCCAGATGCTGGTCAGCGGGTGATCCACCCCCAGGAAGCTGCAGGTGATGTAGGCGAAGTACTGAGGGTGCAGCCGGAAGTCGGAGTCCAGATCGGTGATCAGCGTGCGCGAGGGGTCGAGCCCGAGCTCGTCGCAGTGGCGGCGAAGAACCGGGCCACCGTACGACATGGCTGCCGACTTGCCCACCACGATCCCGGGCAGCAACGGATCCTGGATGTGGATAAAGGCGCGGAAGCGCCCCCCGAACTCCCGGCGCAGACGCGCGACGTTCTCGATGCCGCGGAGGTCAGTTGTGCGAGTGATGATGGCGCAGACCTTGAGCGAATCCGGATAGTTCTGGTCGACCAGCGCCTTCACGGTGGCGCGCAGTACCGGGTAGGTCTCCGTGTAGGTGGGGATGAGCGCGCAGTGCGTGATCTCCTCCGCGCCTGGGCGTCCGGGAGTCTCGAGCTTCTGGCACTCCGCCCACCAGTCGATGCTCTGTACGCGGCGCAACTCCTCCAGCGTGCGCCAGACCCAGTACACGGTCACCGCGGTGCGCACAAAGAAATAGGCGTCGAGAACCACAGCGCCGAGGCCGAGAATCCAGAGGTCGGCGGGGTCGTTGAGCCGGATGGCGAAAGCGATGACGAGGGGAAGACCGAGTACCGTCCAGCTGAGCGCACCGGGAAGGGTCTCGAGGACTCGCTGCTGGGCACGCGGCGGGAGCGCCGACCAGGTCCGGACCGCCATCGAACCGATTCTAAGAAGTATCCTCGCAGTCTCAGGGACCAGGGCGGGGGTCACGAGATGAGAATGGCTGTCCGGGGAGGGTGACCACGTGGCGGACGACGACGACCTCGAGATAGAAGACGAGGCCGATGTGGGCGTCGAGGACCTCGACGACGCGACGTCACGCGCCGCGGCGGATGTCGACCTTTCCGACGACGCCGACGACGACTTGGAGGAGAAGGGGGTTCAGGTCGGAGTCGAAGAAGCTGAGGAGGCCGATGAGGAAGAGGCGAAGGGTGGTGCTGGGCCAGAGATCCGGCCCCCACTTCGACCCCAGCCTGGCCGGCCCCCGAGCGCACGGGAGGAGCCGCCTCCTCCCTTCGCCATCGGCGAGCGCGTCGTCCTCGTCCAGAACACCCGCCCTCGGACGGGCACACCGATCGGCAACTACCCCGTCGGGGCCACCGGGCGAGTGGAGACGGTGCTGAGCCAGACGGCCATCGTCCGCTTCGACATGGCGCCGGACACCAAGGAGGTGGTCGCCTTCACCTGCCTGGAGAGCGCGGAGAAGGGCAACGGGGTGAAGCGGGCCAGCGCCCCGGGTGGCGAGTAGGCGATCAGTCCCGGCTTTCCGCCGCCGTCGGGAACACGAGGGGACCCCGGCTCAGGCGCGCGAAGGCTCGAGATCAGCTCCGACCACCCGCCGCCGACTCGACGAGGGGTGGCGGTCCCGGCTCGGGCGGGCCAGTCGTCGCCTCGGCCGCCGCGTGGAGGCCGCGGTAGCGGGGCGGGAGGAGAGCCGCCACGCGGGCGGCGATGGCACCGGAGATCTCACCATCGCCGGATCCCGTCACGTTCACGGGGACGCCGGGGCGGACGTGCACGTGCCCACGTCGGGGGAGGAGACCGCCGGTGCGACGAAGGGCGCGCTCCGTGCCCCAGATGGCGACGGGAAGCACCGGGGCTCCCGTCCTGCGGATGAGGAAACCGGCGCCGGCCGCTGCCGGGCCCATCCCCGGAACCCGGGAGCGGTGTCCTTCCACGAAGACGAGGACGCGGCGTCGAGCCCGAAGGAGGTCGAGGCTGATGCGCACCGCGCGGCGGTCAGCGGCTCCGCGATCGACCGGGAAGCAGTTGCAGCCGGCAAGCACCCAGGCCATGAGACGAGGGCGGAAAAGCTCGCGTTTGGCCATGGCAAAGAGCGTCCCCGGAAAGAAGGCACCGTAGATGAGCGGGTCCCAGTTGCTGAGGTGGTTGGAGACGACGAGAAGCGGACCGTCCACGGGCACGCCGGCCAGCTCCTCCAGATGAAGGCGGCGGAAGAAGAGGACGCGCAGGATGGTGCGCCAGCTGCCCGCCACGATCCGGTAGCGCCAGGGCCGGCGACCGTCGCCCCGGACCGGGAAGCGGGTCGGAAAGCCGGGAACGGGAGTGGGCACGTGGCCATAATGGCGAATTTGGAGGCCCCCTTAGCTCAACGGCAGAGCAGCCGGCTTTTAACCGGTTGATGCGGGTTCGACCCCTGCAGGGGGCAGCGCCGACGCTCAATGGCTCCGCCTGACCCTTGAAGGGGCACCGGCGACGCCCCCTCCCCGCGGCTCGCGATGGTGATCGCGACCTGCCCTCGAGGGTTGGCGGTGAGGGCCGCGCCCGAGAGTGCGAGGAGCGCCACCCAAGGCAGGGCTCATCCTCCTCCTTGACGGCTGCGCCGGCGACCAGTAGGAAGGTGGCGTGGACTTTCGCCTCCTCGGACCTCTGGAGGTGGCCGAGGGGGGCCGGCGTCTCAAGCTGGGCGGCACCAAGCAGCGGGCACTGCTCGCCGATCTCCTCATCCATGCCAATCGGGTCGTCGCCGCCGAGAGGCTGATCGACGATCTGTGGGAGGACGAGCCTCCGGCGACGGCAACGAACGTCCTGCAGACCATGATCGGCCAGCTGCGCCGCGTGCTCGAACCGCATCGCCAGCGCGGCGAGCCGAGCGCGATCTTGGAAACGGTGGCACCCGGCTATCGCCTCCGGGTGCAACCCGATGAGATGGATGCTCTGCGCTTTGAATCCCTGGTCGCGGAAGCCCGGCAACGCATGCCCGCCGATCCGCACGGGGCGGCCGTGCGCCTGCGCCGGGCGCTGGCTTTCTGGCGTGGGCCGGCTCTGGGAGACGTTGCCGGCGAACCCTTCGCCCAGCACGAGGCGGCACGCTTGGAGGAGCGGCGTCTCTTGGCGACGGAGGAGCGCATCGAGGCTGACCTGGCCCTCGGGCGGCACCCCGATCTCGTCGGAGAGCTCGAAAGCCTGGTCCGGCTCCATCCCCTGCGCGAACGCCTCTGCGGCCAGCTGATGCTCGCCCTGTACCGCTCCGGACGGCAGGCCGAGGCCTCAGAGGTCTTCCACGAAACCAGAAAGCGCCTGGCCGACGAGCTGGGGATGGAGCCGAGCACCGAGCTGCAGCGGCTCTTCCGCCAGATCCTCAATCAGGACCCCGACCTGGGCAGCGTGCGTCCGACCCCCGCGGTGCACAGGGAACGAACCAACCTGCCGACCCCCCTCACCCGTCTCGTCGGCAAGGCGAGCGAGGTGGGGAGGGTCCGGCAGCTTCTCTCCCGGTCGCGCCTCGTGACCCTCACCGGCGTCGGTGGCATCGGCAAGACCCGGCTTGCCGTGGAGACGGTCACTGGCTTGATGGACGAATATCCGGACGGTGTCTGGATTGTCGAGCTGGCATCGCTGGGCGACGGCACCGTCCTCGCCGAGACGCTCGCCGCCGCCGTCGACGTGCGACCGCGGGCCGGAATGAGCGGCGCCGACGCGATCGTCGGTGCCCTCCGCGACTCGCAGTGCCTGCTCGTCCTCGACACCTGTGAGCATCTCGTGGCGGCTTGTGCGGAGACCGTGGAGGTGCTGCTGAGAGGCTGCCCGCGGTTGCACGTTCTGGCCACCAGCCGGGAGGTGCTCGGTGTTCCTGGCGAGACGGTCTGGCGAGTGCAGCCGCTCTCCATACCACCGCCCACCGATCTCGCGGAGACGGCGATTGGGCTCGAGGACTTCGAGGCGGTGCAGCTCTTCGTGGAGCGGGCGGCGTCAGCCGTGGGCGGTTTCGAGCTCAACGAGTCCGCCGCCCTGGTGGCTCGGATCTGCCGCAGCTTGGAGGGCATCCCCCTCGCCATCGAGTTGGCGGCGGCGGGGTTGCGGATGTTGCCGGTCGCGGCTCTGGAGGCGCGCCTGACGGATCACCTGGCGATGGCCGGCATCGGCGGCCGCCGCTCGGTGGCACGCCAGCGCACGCTGGAGGCCACCCTCGACTGGAGCTACGCGCTGCTCGCTGCGGAGGAGCAGGCGCTCTTTCGCCGGCTCGGGACGTTCGCGGGAGGATTCGAGCTCACCGCCCTGGAGCAGGTTTGCGGGGGCGGCCAGACCGCCTGGCCAGTGGCGATGCTCGGCCTCATCGCCGCGCTCATCGACAAATCTCTGGTCAGCGTCGAAGCCGGGGTGGAGGGAATGGGGCGGTACCGGCTGCTCGAACCGGTGCGGCAGTACGCCTCTCGCCGTCTCGACGCCGAGGGCGAGCGCGAAGGGGTGGCACGGCGTCATGCCACCTTCTATCTCCGCCTCGCCGGAGAGGCGGAGCAGGGTTTGCGCGGCCCCCTTGGCGCCGTCTGGGTGAGGAGGGTCGAGGAAGACCTCGACAACCTGAGGGATGCCTTCACCTGGGCCCTGACCCACGACCCCGAGAGCGCCGTCCGGGCCACCACGGCACTCTTCCGCTTCTGGCGGTTGGAGCGTCAGCTCGAGGGGCGCCGCTGGATCAGCCAGTGCCTGGAGACGCCGATCGCCGACGATGAGCTGTGCGCCGCCATCCTGCGGGGTGGCTGCTGGCTGGAGATGCTCACCGGCCGTCGCGACGAGGCGCGCCGCCTCGGTGAGCGGAGCCTCGCCATCGGGGAGCGGCTCGAGAGCTCCCTGATTCGGGGGCGGGCGCTGCATGCTCTCGGCATCGTCGAGCTCTTCGCGGGCGAAAGTGAGCGGGCGATCGCGCTGCTCCAGGCCGCCGAGCCACACCTTCGCGAGGCGGGCGATCCGACCTGGCTCGCATCGGCTCTCAATGACCTCGGCAACTGTCTGCTTCATTCCGGTGATCCGCTGGGCGCGCGAGCACGTGTGGAAGAGGCGGTGGCCTTGGGCCGGACGACCGACGATGCGTGGATGCTCGGCTATGAGGTCGAGACCCTGGCTCAGATCGAGTTCGCCATGGGCGGCGTGGCCGCGGCCCGATCGCATTGGACCGAGGGCCTGCGCCGAGGAGGGGCGTTTCGAAGCCGATTCCTCATCCATTACTGCCTCGTCGGGCTGGCTCGCGTCGCCCTCCTGGAAGGCGAGCCAGCTCGCTGCCTGCGCCTCCTCGGAGCGGCCATGGAGATGCCTCGAAGGATGGGCCTCACCGTCGAGCCCCCCATTGAGAGGGCCATGGACGAGGCTCGCCGGGGGGCGGAGGCACGTCTCGGCTCAGACGCTGCGGCTGAGGCCTGGAGGGCAGGCAAGCAGCTGTCCCTCGACGAGGCGGTCGAATACGGGGGTGACGCCCCCCCATCGTCGGTCTCGGCCTGACTCCATCACGCGCGCGGCCGCCAAAGTCTGGCGCCTGATGGGGTCGAGGGGAGGGCAACGCAGTTTCCTCCTCCCCGGTGGATCCGGAGGTCGGCCCCGGCCGGCCCCCGGACCACCGCATGAGCCCTGGATCCCTCTCGGGGTCGCAGCGATCCCTCTCGGGGTTGCAGCGATCCCTCTCGGGGTCAGCGCATCGACCCGATGCGCGCCCCTTCTTCCCTGAGATTCAGGCGGTCCTGTGGCCGAGCCGGAGCCAGCCAAGCAGCGGGACGCGGGCGGGGCGGGGTGGCGCGGCCACCTGCTGCGCGGCCCTGGCCTCCGCGGCCGCGACCTTCTGCTGACGCCGCGCCGCGGCAACCAGTCGGTGCCTCTCGGCCTGCTGCAGAAGATCCTGGCGCCGCGCCTCGGCGAGATAGAAGTTCATCGAGTTCATCGTGGTCTCCCTCTCCGGAGGCTCCCCGGCCACCCGGTTCCCGTCCTCCGGACTTCGTCTGGGGAGACCATCGTCTCCCGCCCCGAAAAACGGGCCCAGGTCCGCTGAAAGACGGCTGGAGGCGCTGAAGGACGCTGAAGAAGACTGGCGCTCGCCGCGTGCTGCGGAGCTGCCGCGCCCGCCTGCTCAGAGCCGGCGTGCGAGGAGGGGCGCCAGCGAGGGGTTGGTTCCGGCGTCCGGCACCAGAGGGGAGCGGGCTCCCGCCAGCTGGGGAAGCGTGCGCGCTCCCCGGCGAACCGCGAGGTCCAGCAGGCCATCGAGAACACGGAGGCCGGCCCCAGGGTCGACGAAGGTGGCCGTGCCCACCTGAACTGCGCTGGCTCCGGCGATGAGGAACTCGAGGGCGTCGCCGGCGTCCGTGATCCCGCCGATGCCCACGACCGGGATGCGCACGGCGTCTTGGACCTGGGCCACGGCGGCCAGGGCCAGCGGCTTGATCACCGGACCGCTCAGCCCCCCGGTTCCGCGCCCGGGAAGCACCGGCCTTGAGATGCCGCGGTGGATCTTCATCCCCACGAAGGTGTTGACGGCGGAGAGGGAGTCCGCGCCGGCATCCTCGGCCGCCCGGGCCACGGCGGCGATGTCCGTGACATTGGGACTGAGCTTGACCATGAGGTGGCGCGAGGTCCGGCTGCGGGCCGCGTCCACGAGGCGCGCCGCGGCAGCGGCGTCGCGGCCGAAATCCATGCCGTGGGCGATGTTGGGACAGGAGATGTTGAGCTCGTAGCCGGCGATCCCCGGGACGGCGTCGAGGCGCTGGACGCAGCCCACGTACTCGTCGATGTCGCCACCCGCGATGTTCACCACCACGGGGACGATCCAGCCGGCAAACTCGGGGGCGTAGCCCGCCGCGACATGCTCGACGCCGGGATTCTGCAGGCCGATGGAGTTGAGCATTCCACCCCGCACCTCGGCCACCCGAGGCGGTGGATTGCCCTCACGGGGGCGGAGGGTCGTTCCCTTCGTGAAGAGAGCCCCGAGACGATCGATATCGACGAGCCGGCGCAGCTCGAAGCCGTAGCCGGCGGTGCCGCTGGCGAGCCCCACCGGGTTGGGCAGCAGCAGGCCCCGTCCCAAGTCCACGCGCAGGTCAGGAGGCGTGAGAGCGGGCGGGTTCACGCGACGTTCGCCGGCGGCAGGCCGAGAAGCGCCGCCCAGGCGACCTCCTCCACCTCCATGACCGGCCCGTGGCGGCAGCAGAGCTCCCACGCCGTTGCCCGTCCGTTCCCCCCAGGTGGACCGGCGCCGCCGGCAAGAGGGGCGGCGACCACCGGAAGGACACATCCCAGGCACGTTCCGAAGCCGCATCCCATCGGCGCCTCCAGAGATACCTCGGCGCGCCGCGGCCGCTCGGGGAGGCGGCCGAGCGTCTCGGCGAGAGCTGCCAGCATGGGGTTGGGCCCGCAGCCGAAGACGGAGGTCAGCTCCCCGCAGACGCCGGGAAGAAGCTCGGTGACGGCGCCCCGACGGCCCCGGCTCCCATCGTCCGTCGCCTCGACGACGTTGATGGCGGAATCGCCTCGGCGAAACCGCGCCTTTGGGTAGAGGCGCGTCGCCGTGCGCGCCCCGCTCAACACGATGATGTCCGCGCACCCCCGGTGACGGAGCTCGCGAAGGAGGAGCGGGAAGGGAGCGCAGCCGAGCCCGCCGCTCACGATGACGGCACGCGCTGGGGCGGGGTCGATGGTGTAGCCGTTTCCGAGCGGTCCGAGCGCGTGCAGGGTGTCGCCCTGGCGAAGTCCGACGAGGAGGCGCGTCCCGACCCCCACCGCCTCGAGGACAAAGCTGCAGCGGTCACCCTCCGTCCACGCGACGCTGAAGGGACGGCGCAGCAGCGGCTCGATTCCGTCCCAGCAGCGCAGTTGGGCGAACTCCCCGGGACGCGCCGTGCTGGCGAGGTGGGGAAGCCGCGCGGTGATCTCGACGATGCCGCCGCCCAGGCGCTCGACGGCAAGGACCTCCCCGCTCTCCTCACGGGCCCGACCGAGGTCCGAGAGCTCGGCTGTCATCCGGCCACCGCCATCACACCACCCTGGCGATAGGCGCGGACCGTGGCCACCGTGACGTCGCCGCCGCGGCGCTGCCGGGCGATGGCGTCGACGAGCGCGCGCGCCGTGTCGATGGAGGTGCAGCAGGGAAGCCGCCGGCGCTCCGCCGCGAGGCGGATGCGGTAGCCGTCCTTGACCGTCCGGCCCGCCGCCACCAACCGACCATCTCCGTCCAGCTGGACCGAGAGCTCGTCGGTCTCCACGTTGGAGATGGTGTTGATGACGAGGGAGACCCGCCCCTCCTCGATGGTGTCGAGGACGTTGGGCCGGCTCTGTCCGATGCGCCCCACCGCGGTGGCGCTGATGCCGGCGCCGCTCAGCGCGGCCGCCGTGCCGGCGGTGGCGAAGATCTCGAAGCCGAGGGCGGAGAGCTGGGCCAGCACGGGGAGCGCCTCCGCCTTGTCGCTGTCGGCGATGCTGCACAGCACCGCGCCGCGCTGGGGGACCGCGCCGAGGGCGGCGACGAAGGCCTTCTCCACGGCGGCTCCCAGGGTCGTGTCCACCCCCATCACCTCCCCCGTCGACTTCATTTCGGGCCCGAGGGCGGGCTCCACCAGGTTGAGCTTGACGGTGGAGAAGACGGGGGCCTTGACGGCGATGAGGGGTGGAGGCGGCACGAGCCCGCTGCGCCAGCCGAGGTCGGCGAGCCGCTCACCGCGCATGGCGCGCGTGGCCAGCTCGACGATCGGGACCCCGGTGACCTTGCTGATGAAGGGGACGGTGCGGGAGGCGCGAGGATTGACCTCGAGCACGTGCGGCGCGCCGCGCCAGACCACGAACTGGATGTTGCAGAGGCCGACCACGGGCAGGGCGCGGGCGATGGCGATGGTGTCGGCGACGATCTCCTCGGCCACCTCGGCGCTGAGACCCGGAGCGGGGTAGGCGGCCATCGAGTCGCCGCTGTGCACCCCGGCACGTTCCACGTGCTCCATCAACCCGGGGACGATGACCGTCTCGCCGTCGGAGATGGCGTCGACGTCCACCTCGGTGCCGAAGAGGTACTTGTCGACGAGCACCGTCCCGCGCAGGCGCCCTGGACCCCCGTCTTCGGGGAGAGCCCGCATCGCCGCCGTCACGTAACGCTCCAGCTGGTCGCGGCTGTGCACGATCTCCATGGCTCGCCCGCCGAGGACGAAGGAGGGCCGCACCAGCACCGGATAGCCGACCCGGGCGGCGATCTCGGCCGCCTCCGAGAGATCGGTGGTCGCGGCTCCGTGCGGTTGGGGGATCTCCAGCTCGCGCATGAGGATCTCGAAGCGGCGGCGGTCCTCGACAGCATCGATCGCCTCCACTCGTGTGCCGAGGATCGGCACGCCGCGGCGATGCAAGGGCTCGGCGAGATTGATCGCGGTCTGTCCCCCGAACTGAACCACGACACCGCTGGCCCGCTCGGCCTCGATGACGGTGAGCGCCGCCTCCTCGTCGAGAGGCTCGAAATAGAGGCGGGTGCTGCAGTCGAAATCGGTGCTCACCGTCTCAGGATTGCTGTTCACCATGATCGCCTCGACGCCCTGCCGGCGCAGCGCATCAGCGGCCTGGACGCTGCAATAGTCGAACTCGATCCCCTGACCGATGCGGATGGGGCCGCTGCCGAGGACCACCACGGCGCCGCCCCCGCTCTGCGGTCGCTCATCCTCCATCTCCACGGTCGAGTAGTAGTAGGGCGTGGTGGCGGCGAACTCCGCCGCACAGGTGTCGACGCACTTGAAGCTGGCCACGAGGCCCAGCCGCCGGCGCGCTTCCTCGATGGCCGCGATGGACGCTCCGGAGAGCTCGGCGATGCGCCGGTCGGAGATCGCCGCGCGCTTGGCCCGTGCCAGGGCCTCATCCTCGAGGCCGCCGCGCAGGGCCTCCTCGGCATCGACGAGGGCGCGCAGCCGGTCGACGAACCAGACCGCGATGGTGCTGCGCCGGCTCACCTCCTCGACGCTCATACCCTGGCGCAGGGCCTCCATGACCGCGAAGAGCCGCCTGTCGTTGGGGTTGTCGAGGAGCACCGGATCGCGCAGCTCCTCGGCCGACGGCGGTCGCTGCTCCAGGGAGCGCAGCGCCTTGCTGAAGGCGGCCTCGAAGCTCCGCTCGATGGCCATCACCTCTCCCGTCGACTTCATCTGCGTGCCCAGCCGGCGGTCGCCCTCGGGGAACTTGTCGAAGGGCCAGCGCGGGAGCTTGACGACGCAGTAGTCGAGGGCCGGCTCGAAAGCGGCGCAGGTCTTGCCGGTGACGGCGTTGGGGATCTCGTCGAGACGGCGTCCGATGGCGATCTTGGCGGCCAGGCGGGCGATCGGGTAGCCCGTCGCCTTGCTGGCCAGCGCCGAGGACCGCGACACCCGCGGGTTGACCTCGATCACGTGGTATTCCCGGCCGTCGGGGGCGAGGGCGAACTGGATGTTGCAGCCGCCGGCAATCTCCAGCGCGCTGATGATGCGGAGCGCGGCACTGCGCAGTTGCTGATGCTCGCGATCGGTGAGGGTCTGCGCCGGAGCGACGACCGCGGAATCTCCGGTATGGACGCCCATGGGGTCGAGGTTCTCCATGTTGCAGATCGTGATGCAGGTTCCGGAGGCGTCCCGCATCACCTCGTACTCGATCTCGCGCCAGCCGGCGAGGGAGCGTTCGATCAGGACCTGTCCGATCGGCGAGACCGCGAGTCCGCCGCTCACCACCTCGAGGAACTGGTCGAGGCTGGCGCACAGACCGCCGCCTGTCCCGCCCAGGGTGAAGGCGGGGCGGACCACGAGGGGTAACCCGATCTCTTCGAGGAAGGCACGCGCCTCCGCGACCGAGGAGACGGTCCGGGACTCAGGGGCGGGTTCGCCGATGCGACCGAGCAGCGCTTTGAAGAGCTCCCGGTCCTCGGCGGTCCGGATGGCCTGCAGCGAGGTGCCCAGGGGACGCACCCCGTAGCGCTCCAGGACCCCGGCATCGTCGAGAGCCACGGCGAGGTTGAGGCCGGTCTGGCCACCCAGAGTGGCGAGGAGGCCATCGGGGCGTTCCCTGGCGATGATCCGCTCCACCACGGGGACCGTGAGCGGCTCGATGTAGACGGCGTCCGCCGACTGCTCGTCGGTCATGATGGTCGCCGGGTTGCTGTTGACGAGCACCACCCGAACGCCCTCTTCGCGGAGCGCCTTGCAGGCCTGGGTGCCGGCGTAGTCGAACTCCGCGGCCTGGCCGATGATGACCGGGCCGGAGCCGATGACCAGGACGGTGCGGGGCACCCCGGCCGCCGCCGCGGTGGTCGGCATTGGCCCCCCCTCGGGTCCGGCCGCCTTGCCTCGACCCCCTGAGGCTGGCCGCGCTTCCTCGGGGGGAGGCGCGCACTGTTGCGCGCCGAGGGGGGGCGAGTTGCCCTCCTGGCGAAAGGGGGGGGCACCCTGGGGGTAGCCGCCGCCTGAGCCGCGGTGATGGGGGGCGGCACCTTGGGGGTAGCCGCCGCCTGAGCCGCGGTGATGGGGGGCGGCACCTTGGGGGTAGCCGCCGCCTGAGCCGCGGTGATGGGGGGCGGCACCTTGGGGGTAGCCGCCGCCTGAGCGGCGGCGAAGGGGGGCGGCAGCGCCCCCCTGTGTCGAGCAGAGCTCGAGAAATTCGTCGAAGACGTGGGCCCGATCCTGGGGACCGGGGGCGCCCTCCGGATGGTATTGGACAGAGATGACAGGAAGGTCGCGATGGCGGAGCCCCTCGACGCTTCCATCGTTGAGATTTCTCTCACTGACGTACCAGCCGGCCTCCGCCGGCAGGCTGGCGCCGTCCACCTGGAACTCGTGGTTCTGGGAGGTGACGAAGACGGCGCCGCTCACCTCGTCGCGCACCGGGTGGTTGCCGCCGTGGTGGCCGAAGCGGAGCCGCGATGTCGTCGCCCCCGCTGCCTGGCCGAGCACCTGGTGGCCGAGGCAGATGCCGAGGATGGGCACGCGCCGCTCCATCAGCTCCCGGGCCAGGCGGACCGGGCCGGGGATACGGCTGGGGTCGCCCGGACCATTGCTGAGCACGACTCCGTGCGGCTCGTGGCGCAGCACGGCGGCCAGGTCGGCGTCGTGGCGGACGGTGATGACCTCCACGCCGCGACTGCGCAGGGCGCGCAGCTGGTTGCGCTTGAGGCCGAGGTCGAGGGTGACGATGCGCCGGCCGGTGAACCGGCCGGCCTGGCCGGCGAGCCGGACCCCGATCTCCAGCTCCTCGGGCAGGGGTTCTTCCCAGCGGGTCCACGCCTCGGCCTGGGAGACCTCGGCGACGAGGTCGCGATCGCTCACCCACGGAGCCCGGCGAGCCAGTGCCACCTGTTCCTCGGGAGACATCGCGGCGGCCACGGCGATGACCCCGCGCAGGGTCCCCCGCTCCCGCAGGTGGCGGGTGAGGGCGCGGGTATCGACGCGGCGCAGCCCGGGAACCCCCTTGCGGCGCAGCTCCTCGTCGAGCGAGCCCTGGGCGGCAGCGTGGCCGACACGCTCGGAGAGCTCGCGGACGATGAGTGCGCGGCAGTGCATCCGGGCGGACTCGGCGTGGTCGTCGCGGACGCCGTAGTTGCCGATGAGCGGATGGGTCATCACCACCATCTGGCCCGCGTAGGAGGGGTCGGTGCACACCTCCTGATAGCCGGTCATGCAGGTGTTGAAGACGACCTCGCCGGAGGTCGCGGGGCTGAGCGGAGCGCCGAAGAGAAGGCCGTCGAAAACCGCGCCGGACTCCAGCGCGAGGCGTCCCCGAGCGTCCGGCGAGCTAACCATGGACGGGCTCCCCGGCGGCGACCGGGAAGGGCAGCCGCTGCCGGTCATGGTGGACCAGGGCGCCGTCGACCAGGGTCATCAGCACGCGGCCACGCAGCTTGGAGCCGAGGAGTGGAGTGTTCTGTGACGTCGAGCGGAGGTGGGAGGGCTCGACCGTCCACTCCGCCGCCGGGTCGAAGAGCACGCAGGTCGCCGCTTCGCCGATGCGCAGCCGCGGCTCGCGCAGCCCCGCCGCCGCGCCGAGGATCCGGTAGGGACCGGTGGTGAGCCGCTCCACGAGGGTGGGTATCCAGTCGCCGCCCATGCCCCCCAGGGTGATGGTGGTGGCGAGGGCCAGCTCCAGGCCGATCATCCCCGGCGCCGCCTCCTCATAGGACAGCGCCTTCTCCTCCACGCGGTGTGGCGCGTGGTCGGTGGCCACGGCATCGACGACCCCCTCGCGCAGCGCCTGCACCAGGGCCTCGCGATCGCGGTCCGTGCGGAGCGGCGGGTTCACCTTGAGGAGGGTCGGGGGGTCGGGCTCGGTGGCGACCGGAAGCCAGAGGCCGAGGTGATGGGGTGTGACCTCGGCGGTCACCAGCGCGCCCTCCTCCTTGGCGCGGCGAACCATCTCGACGGCGGCGGCGGTCGAGAGATGCTGGAGATGGACGTGGCCGCGCCCGGCGTGGGCCAGGGCGCGGAGCGCGTAGTCAACGGCCCGCACCTCCGTCTCCGGCGGTCGCAGCGTGCAGCGCTGCACCGGCCCCTGGACGCCGTTGACCTGGGCGATCATCTCCTCGTCCTCGGCATGGACCAGGATGGGCCGGCGGAGAGGTGCCGACCGCCCGATCGCCTCGCTGAGAAGTCGCGGCGAGAAGGCGTTGCGGCCGTCGTCGGAGAAAGCGGCCGCCCCTGCCGCGGCGCACTCCTCGAGGTCGACGAGCTCCTCACCCTGGAGGCCCTGGGTGAGCGCGGAGCAGGTCAGCACCTGGACCGAAGCCGCCACCGCCCGGAAGGTCGCCTCCTTGACCCGGTCGGGAGTATCGACGGGGGGCACGGTGTTGGCCATGGCGAGGACCTGGGTGAAGCCGCCGGCAGCGGCGGCCTGCGACCCGCTGTGGAGGGTCTCGGCACCCTCATCCCCGGGCTCACGGAGGTGGGTGTGGATGTCGATGAAGCCCGGACAGAGGATGACCGGCGGGCGGCCGGGCGGTGGGGTGAGATCGATGACCGGCAGGGTTCCCTCTCCCATGTGCCGGTAGATGGCGATGATCCGCCCCTCACTGAGCCAGACGTCCTGTCCCGCCGCGTCGCGGTGGGCCAGCGGCTCGATGACGCGGACGCCGCGGAGGATGCAGTTCATCGCCGGGGCACCAGGTAGACCCCGACCTCCCCGCTCTGGGGGTGGAGCCGGATCTCGACCCAGTCCGAGGTCGCGACGGGGAGGTTCTTGCCGACGTGGTTGGGACGCAGCGGGATCTCCCGCCCGCCTCGGTCGACGAGGACGGCCACCTCGATGGCCGCGGGGCGGCCGCGCGACATCACGAGGTCGAGCGCGGCGCGCATCGTCCGCCCGGTCTGGATGACGTCGTCGACGAGGACCACCACCCTCCCTGCGGGGGACGGCACGGGGCCGTCCGCCACCGCCTCCCAGGCCCCGCGCATCCCCGGCTCGCGGGGGCGGTCGTCACGGAAGCCGCTGACGTCGACGGCGACGAGGGGGACCTCACGCCCCCACACCTCGTGGCCGCGCGCAGCCAGGAGGTGGGCCACGGCGAGGCCACCCTCACGAATCCCGGCGATCATCACCCGGTCGAGGTCTTGAGGATGACGCTCGCCGATCTCGTGAGCCAGGCGGGTGACGACACGGTCCATGGCCTCGGCATCGAGCACCCGCGGGTTGGAGGCCGGTCGGGTGGAGGCAGGGGCGGTGACGACCTCAGCGCTTGCTTCGGGGATTCCACGCCTATTCATCCGAGCAGCAGGTCCAGGAGTGCCATGCGGATGGCCACACCGTTGCGCGCCTGCCGGAAATAGGCGGCTCGCGGGTCGGCGTCGACATCCGTCGCGATCTCGTCGACGCGGGGCAGGGGGTGCATGACGATCGCCCTGCTCGGCAGGGCGTGCATGACATCGAGGTCGATGCGGATGGCCTGTCGCGCCACCTCGAAGTCGGCGAGGTCGGTGAAGCGCTCCTTCTGGACCCGGGTCTGATAGACGATGTCGACGGAAGGGAGCACCTCCTGGAGACGGTCGGTGAGGTGGAAGGGGACGCCCGCCGCGGTCATGCGCGACTGAAGCTCGGCACCCACCTGCACCACCTCGGGGGCCACGAAGGTCATCCGCACTCCACCGAAGAGGCTCAGGAGCTGGGCCAGCGAGTGCACGGTGCGGCCGAAGCGGAGGTCGCCGCAGAAGGCAACGTGGACGCCGTCCACCCCGCCCAGCTCGGAGCCGATGGTATAGAGGTCAAGGAGAGCCTGGGTGGGGTGCTCGCCGGGACCGTCGCCGGCGTTCACCACCGGCACCGAGGCCACCGCGGCCGCCCGCGCCGCCGCTCCGGCCTGGTCGTGACGCAGCACGATGACGTCGGCGTAGGAGGAGACCATCCGGATGGTGTCCTCCAGCGTCTCCCCCTTGATGGCGCTGGAGAACTCGCGCGCCGCTTCGGTGCCGATCACGGCGCCGCCGAGGCGGAGCATGGCGGATTCGAAGCTGAGGCGCGTCCTTGTCGAGGGCTCGTAGAAGAGGGTGGCCATGATGCGGCCGGCGAGGCGGGCATCGCGGCGGCCCGCCAGCAGGTCGGCGCGGGCGAACAGCTCATCGAGCAGGTCCCGGTCAAATTGCTCGCTGGAGACGATGTGCTCGAGCCTCCGCGATCTGGTGGCCAACGTCATCGCCGATGTCCTCCTGCGGCCCGCGAGCGACCGCAAGGGGCACCGCGCGACGCGGCGCCGATCCCCTTGCGGGCCTCACGGGGCCGGCTTGAAGCGGATCCTCGCTGGCCAGTTTAGCAACCTGCTTCGAACATCTGCTTGGCGTCCGCGCTGGGCCGGGCGGCCGTCGCCCGCCTGCACAACCGCTCTGCGACGATCCCGCCACGTTCGCGTTATGGGGTCTGGGGGGCGTCGCGACGCTTCTACCCTCGGGGCGTGGGAAGGTCCAGCGCTCCTCGCCGGGGGTTCCGGCTCGCCCGGCCGCGGCTCACCCTGGCCACCCGGCTGCTCCTTGGCGGGTTCGCCCTTTCCCTGGCGATCATCGCCGGGATCAGCGCCTATCTCCTGGTCAGCCGCGATCAGCAGGCTCGCTCCGCCGCGCTGAGCAGCGCCCAGAGCCGGGCCGAGGCCTTCGCCGAGCTGGTCTCCCAGGTGGCGATCCCGGAGGCCCGCTACGCCGCCTCCGACCTTGCCCGCCTGCCCGAGATGGCCGCCGCCCTCTCGTCCGCCGACCCCAAGGCGGCGGTGAGCAGCCTCCTCCACGGTCCGGCCTCGGTCGTCAGGATCATTCCCGACCAGGGTGTGGCGGTCTTCGATGCCTCGGGCGGCTTCGTCGCCTCGGCCACGCCGGCCGGCTTCCCCACCCTCTCGGCTTCGCTCCCCGCGACGCAGCAGGCATTGGAAGGGACGGCGGCGGAGTCCTTCGACCGCCTCACCACGTCGACGCCGCTCGACGACCTGGCCGCACCGGTGCGGAGCGCGGCCGGCAACCGCATGCTGGGCGTGGTGGTGGTGAGCCTGCCCCTCCCCAGCGCGCTCATCCGCCTCGTGGGTGCCATCGGCACCGGCTACACCCCCCTCATGGTCGCCAACCGCCCCGGGGCGCCGCTCGAGGTCCTCTCCGGCAGCGAACCCCACCCGGCGCTGCGCGCCGCGCCTCTCCCCGGGGCTCTCGCCGGGCACCTTGGCGGCGGGGCGACCGAGCTCACCGGTTTCACCACCTCCTCCTCTGGGGATTCGGCGCTGGCGCTCTCCGCGCTGTCCGCCCCCGGTGGGCCGCCGCCCCTTTTCGTCGGGGTGGAGACGCCCCTCCAACCCTTCCTCGGCGATCAGTCAGGCGAGGCGCTCAGCATCCTCTGGGTGGCGCTCACCGCGCTGCTTGTCACCTGGCTCATGGTGCTGCTCTTCGTCAACCGCTTCGTGCGCCGGCCGGTCGCGCAGCTGGCGGCGGGCGTGGGGAGGATCGCCGGCGGCGATTACTCCAGCGACATTCCCATCCGCTCCGAGGACGAGCTGGGGGTCCTCGCCCATCAGGTGAACCGGCTGCGCGCCCAGATCGAAAGCAACGTGCGCCACGTCGATCACGCGGTGCGGCGTCTCGACGAGGTCTCCCGGGCCCTCACCACAACCACGGCCGGCGTGGCCAGCCTGGAGAGCGCAGTGTGCGCGGCGGCGGGAAGCATCGCCGGCCCGCGCGCCTGCGCCTGGATCTTCGAGAACCGCGACGGCGCGATGCGTCTGCATTCCCGCGGACCCGGAGCGCTCCCTGACCCCGAGCTGCCGGACCGCGCCGTCGGCGACCTGCTCTCCGGTCGAGCCTCCCGGTTCAGCGCACGGAGCGGGGGGGCGCGGCTGTTTGCACTCGCCATTCCCTTCTCCTACCGCGAACAGGTCACCGGGGCCATGGTGGTGAGCACGCCCGAGCCCCTCCCCGACGCCGACATCCGCGCTCTCTCCGCGCTCGCCAACAACGCGGCCATCGCCCTCGAGAACACCCGCCTCTTCGAGGGTGAACGCGAGACGGTGCGGCGCCTGCGCGAGCTGGACGAGATGAAATCGGACTTCCTCGCCACCGCGCAGCACGAGCTGCGCACCCCGCTCACCGCCATCGTCGGTCACGTCGAGCTCTTGCGCATGGTGTGGACCGACCCCGATCAGACCAAGAAGCTCGGCATCGTCGACAACATCGAGCTGGCCGCCAGCCAGCTCTCGGAGATGCTGGAGACGATGATCGACCTCTCCCTGATGAGCGCCGACAACCTGCGCCTGCACCGGCGCCGGGTGGAGGTGGCGGACGCTGTCCGGGATGCGGTCGCGGATGTGAGCCGGCGTTTCCCGCGCGGGCTTGGCGTCACCCTGCGCGTCGACGTCCCGCCGCGCCTCGGCGTCGACGCCGACCCTGAACGGCTGCGCCAGGTGATCCGCTGCCTCCTTGACAACGCCGTGAAATTCGGACGCGACGGGGAGGAGGTGCTCATCGCGGCCGGCCCCGGCGCCACTCCCGACCGCTGCGCCATTGCCATCACCGACCACGGCATCGGCATCGATCCCTCCCTCCACGACCGCGTCTTCGAGCGATTCTTCCAGGTCGATCGCGGCGGCACCCGGGCCTATGGGGGGATGGGGGTGGGCCTGGCCCTCGTCAAGGTCCTTGTCGAAGCCCATGGGGCGGAGATCAGCCTGGAGAGCGCGCTGAAAAAGGGAACGACAGTCCGCCTCGACTGGCCGGCGGTCTTCGAGGATGAGGAGATCGCCTCCGCCGAGGTCGCTGTCGACATCACCGCCTCGCGGCGGCCTCCGGTGCATCGCTGACGTGAGCCGCGGCACGGCTCATCATCGCGGTCACAGGAATGTCATCGCTCCGCGAGTCCCCTGACGTTTCTGCCTCGCCGCGGCGCACTACGCTTTGGCTGATGACGAGTGCGCGTCTCCTCGTCGGTTCCGTTGCGGCCGCCTGCGCTATCGGGCTCGGCGCCGTCGTGGTGGCCCACGAGCCAGGATCGGCGGGCGGTGGCGACGGAGCGCGGACGGCCACCCGGCTGGCGGGCGCGCCGGCGGGGCAGGTGGGTGGGCGCCCGGCCAGCGCCGGCGGGGTACACTCCGCCGTTCTCCTCGCCGACTTCCGCAGCGCCGGCCCCGCCACCCACGCGGTGCGGGGGGACGGTCACGCGGGTCAGGGCCCATCGAGCCGAGCTCATCGTCCCCGCGCCCCGGGGAAGGCCAGCGCGGTGCAGGCAGCCCCGGAGAACCATGGCCAGAGCCCGTCAGGACCGGGACGCGGCTCCGGCGGTCCTCCCGGGCTGGCTGGCGGGCACGGGCACGGCCCCTCCGGTGCAGGTCAGGGCCGGCCCGGCCACGGGCGGAAGGACCATGGGAGGGGCCCGGCGGCGCCCCCACCTCACGGATCACGCACGGAGAGCTCGATCCAGGCCACGCCGCCCCCCGCGCCGGCCCCGGCCGCCGTGCCCTCGGGGGTGGCTGCGGGAACGCAGCCGCACCTGACCATCGGGTCCGCCACCGCCCGGCCGGGCTCAGGCTCCACCTCCGCGCGGCGCGGCGCGGGGGGCGCGCGTCCCTCGACGGCCCCGCGAGCTCGCGCTCGGGGCAGCGGCTCGAGCGGGGTGGCGACCCTCCTCCCCCCCTTCGTGGCCGGCCTTGCACCCCTCGGGCTCCTCCCCATGGTGAGCGGCCTGCAGGTCGGCGGGGCTCCCCAGATCGCCGTCTTCCTGCTCCTCGCCAACGCCCTCCTGGCCGCCGCCATCGTGCTCACCTCGCGGCGGGGCCGCCGTCTCACCCGGCGCAGCCTGGAGGGTGGCGCGGGAGTCCCGGCGGCGCGGGGCGCTGAGGACCACCTCGAGGGCTGGCCCTCAGCACGCTGAGGTCACGCCGTCAGAGGACCGGAGCCTCGCGGTAGGAGCCGAAGACGTCACGGAGGGCGGCGACGATCTCTCCCTCGGTGGCGCGGGCCCGGACGCAGTCGAGGATGGGGACGACGAGGTTGTCGGCGCGACCCGCCGCCTCCCGGAGCTCCTGGAGGCGGTTGCCCACGCTCAGCCCGTCCCTCCGCTCGCGGAGGGCAGCCAGCCGGCGCGACTGAGCCCGCTCCATCTCCGGAGCGATGACGAGGGTCTCGGGGGGCGGGCCCGCCGGCTCATCGGTGAAGGCGTTGACCCCCACCACGATGCGCTCCCCGGACTCCAGCTGGCGTTGGTAGCGGAAGGCGGCGTCGGCGATCTCGCGCTGCGGGTATCCCTCCTCGATGGCCGGGATGATGCCGCCACGCTCTTCGATCGCCGTGAGGTACTGCTCGATCTCCGCCTCCATGCGGTCGGTGAGCTCCTCGACGAACCAGGATCCGCCCAGGGGATCGGCGACAGAGGGCACCCCGGTCTCGTAGGCGAGCACCTGCTGGGTGCGCAGCGCGACATGGGCGGCGCGCTCGGTGGGCAGGGCCAGCACCTCGTCCATGGAGTTCGTGTGCAGGGACTGCGTGCCGCCGAGGACGGCGGCCAGCGCCTCGTAGGCGGTGCGCACGATGTTGTTCTCGACCTGCTGGGCGGTGAGCGAGCAACCCGCCGTCTGGGTGTGGAAGCGGAGCTTCCAGGATCTTTCGTCCTTGGCACCGTAGCCCTCGCGCAGATGGCGAGCCCAGATGCGGCGCGACGCTCGGTACTTGGCGATCTCCTCGAAGAGATCGACGTGGCTGTTGAAGAAGAAGGAGAGCCGCGGGACGAAGTCGTCGACGGCAAGTCCCGACTGCACACCGGCCTCGACGTAGGCGAATCCGTCGGCGAGGGTGAATGCCGCCTCCTGGGCGGCGGTGCTGCCTGCCTCCCGGATGTGGTAGCCGCTGACCGAGACAGGGTTGTAGCGCGGCAGCTCGCGGGTGCAGAAGGTGATGACGTCGGCGACGAGGCGCATCGACTCCCGAACCGGATAGATGAACTCCTTCTGGGCGATGTACTCCTTGAGAATGTCGTTCTGGAGGGTGCCACCGAGGCGCTCGAAGGCGACCCCCTGCGCCTCGGCGACGGCGAGGTACATGGCGAACAGGACGATCGCCGGGCCGTTGATGGTCATCGAGGTGGTGACCGCGCCGACATCGATGGCGTCGAACAGGGTGAGCATGTCGTCGATGGAGTCCACCGCGACGCCGCAGCGACCGACCTCGCCGAGGGACTCCGGCTCGTCGGAGTCCCGTCCCATCAGGGTCGGCATGTCGAAGGCGACGGAGAGGCCGGTCTGGCCCTGGTGGAGGAGGTAGCGGTAGCGCTGATTGGTCTGCTGGGCGGTGCCGAAGCCGGCGAACTGGCGCATGGTCCAGAGCCTGCCGCGGTACATCGTGGGGTGGATGCCACGCGTGTAGGGATACTCGCCGGGCGACGGGAGGTCGCGGGCGAGGTCGCGCCGAGCCGCCTCCTCGGGGCCATACACGGAGCGCAGGGGGATGCCCCCCAGCGTGTCGGCGGGCACGCGCAGGGCGGAGGAATTGCCCTCCCCTTCCGGAAGCTCGCCGGTCTCCTCCGCCCGGCGGCGGACGGTTTGCGCCATTTTCGTCAGTCCTTCCGGCCCCGGGCCGGCTCATCGATGACCTCGCTGGCGATCGCGTAGGGGTCGACCCCGGCGAGGTCGCTGATCTCCTCGATCTCCATTCTCCGCTCCGCCAGCGCCCGGCGCGCCCTCTCGGTGGCGCGGGCCACGACGATGGCCTCGACCTCGGCCCGGAGGCGGTCTCGACGGCGGCGTTCGAGCTCCCCACTCGCGCCAAGCGCTTCGCGGTGGGAGTCGATCGCGCCGACCAGCTCGTCGACCCCCTCTCCCGTCGTGGCGACGACCTGCAGGACAGGCGGCTGCCAGGCCGCCGCTTGCCGCGTCTGGTGGACGAGCTCCTTCAGCTCCCGCGCCACCCGAGCGGCACCGGCGACGTCCGCCTTGTTGAGGGCGAACACGTCGGCGATCTCGAGGATCCCGGCCTTCATGATCTGGACGGCGTCGCCGGCAGCCGGGGTCACGACCACGATCGTCGTGTCGGCGCTGCGCATGACCTCGAGCTCGGATTGGCCCACGCCCACGGTCTCCAGCAGGCACCGCTCCCAACCGGCGGCATCGAGGAGCCGGAGCGCTTCGCGGGCGGCGGCAGCAAGGCCGCCGAGATGTCCTCGTGCCGCCATGGAGCGGATGAACACCCCCGGATCGCCGGCGTGGCGCTGCATCCGCACCCTGTCCCCCAGGATGGCCCCCCCACTGAAAGGGCTGGAGGGGTCGACGGCGATGATTCCCACCCTCTCCCCTCGCGCCCTCCACCTGGTGATGAGCTGATCGCAGAGCGTCGACTTACCGCTCCCCGGAGGCCCGGTGACCCCGGCCACGGCGGCGCTCCCCGCCCGGTCGCGGAGGGCGCCGATGAGAGCCGGAACCTCGGGGTCGTGATCCTCGACCATGCGGATCGCCCGGGCCAGGGCGCGGACGTCTCCGGCGGCGATGCGCTCGGCCATGGAGGTGGACACGGACCCGGAGTGTAGAGCTCGCAACGATTGGCGGTTGATACGATCAGCCGCTGAGGCCGCCGAAACCGACGTCAGCCCCTGCGGACCCATCGCCACCGGGTCACGGGTCGGTTGCCGGAGCCGAGGCGGAGGGCGACCGGTTGGATACTCGGCGGGTGAGCGAAATTGCCGCGATCTCGAGCCCAGCGCGGGCGCACCCGGGCGGCATCAGGGCGGCGCGGCTCTCCGGGAGCCGGAACAGCCTCTTCGCCGACCCGCGCTACCTTCTCTTCGGCGTCCTCGTCCCGAGCGTTCTCTACACCGTCCTTGGTTACGAGATCCTCCTGCGCACCGCGGCCGCCGTACGCGGAGCCGCCGGTCAGGGCTGGGTCTACGTGCTGGGGGGGCCAGTCCGGGAGTGCTTCTTCGTCGCCTTCTGCTTCATCCCCGTGGTCCTCTTCGTGGTCCGGCCCCGGCCTCAGGCCGTCGACCGGCGGATCCTTCCCCGCGCCACCGCCTTCGTGGCCACCACCATGCTGCTCGGCGTCGGCTTCCTCCCCGGCGTCACCCTCCTGACGCTGCCCGCGTGGACGGGGGTGGCGGCGGTGCTCCTCATCGTCGCCGCCAGCGCCGCGGAGATCTGGGCGCTCAGCAGCCTCGGCCTCTCCTTCGGCATCTTCCCGGCCGCGCGGCAGCTGGTGACCCGCGGACCCTACCGCCTGGTCCGCCATCCCCTCTACCTCTTCGAGATCCTCTGCGCCGTGGCCATGCTGCTGCCCGACATCGATCTGATCCGCCTCAGCATGGTGGTCGCCTTCATCGCCCTCCAGGTGCTCCGCCTCCAGTTCGAGGAGGGCGTCCTGGGCGCTTCGCTGCCGGGCTGGGCGGAGTGGGCGCGGGGAAGGAAGCGGCTCATCCCCGGGTTGTGGTGATGGGTCGCGGTCTCAGGCCTTGAGCTCTTCGCTCAGGCGCCGGCCGGGCGTTGGGCCAGGATGTTGAGCCGGACGTAGTCCAGCGTCCGCCCCGGCATGCGGGCCGCGACCTCCTCGACGAAGCCGCGCCGCCTCTCCGGGGGGAGGGTGGCGAGGTGCTCATGGAGGCAGACCGTCTCCAGGAAGTCGGCGAAACCCTCAGGGTCAGGGAAGCGCGTCGGCTGAGGGTGCGACCAGACCTGGACGTTGACGAAGCCGGCCTGGCGCAGCCGGGCGGCGGTCTCCTCGGGGGAGGCGTAGAGCCAGGTTCCCGCTCGTTCCGCGCCGAGCGACCGCACGACCTCGATGAGCGTCGCGATGTTGCCCCGACCCCCGCACTGCGCCGCCAGACGGCCGCCCGGCCGGAGCACCTCGCGGAGACCGGCGAAGAGCCGGTCGTGGTCGGTGATCCAGTGGAAGGTCGCCGTCGACAGCACGGCGTCCACCGGGCCGCCCTCGCCGAGGTCACCGGGGCGCAGCTCGAGGAGGTCGCGGTGCACAAACTGAACCCGGTCGGCGTGGCCCGCGAGGCGGGTCCGCGCCTGGGTGAGCATGGAGTCCGAGCTGTCCAGGGCGATGACCCGGCCGCCCGGCAGGCGTGCGAGCAGCTCTTCGGTGACGCGGCCGCTGCCGCAGCCGGCATCGAGAACGGTCTCATCGCCGCGCAGCCCCAGCCGATCAACGACCACTCTCCCCCAGCCGGCCTGCGGATCGGCGAGGCGATCGTACCGAGAGCCGTCCCAGCCTGCCTGAGCCACGCTCAGACCTGGAGCGGCGAGGGGCGCGAAGCAGACTCCCGGACAGGCGAGATCAGCCCAAGAGGGCAACGTGCACGGGGGGGAGCGCAGCCTGCGGGGAGGCCCGCATTCCCTCTCCGCAGGGGTGCGCAAGCCCCCCCATGACCGAGCGCGCGGAGGTGCCAACGCCGGGGTGATCCGGCTGCTGGGATGAGAGGCGCGGGCTTGCTCACCGATCCAGGTCAGATGGCGGCGAGCGCCGGCTGGCGCAGCGCTCCCACCGCCTCGGCCTCGTGGTCCAGCAGCCAGCGCTTGAGAGGAAGTCCCCAACCGAAGCCGCCGAGAGCGCCGTCGGAGCGGACGACGCGATGGCAGGGGACGATGAGGGGGATGGGGTTGCGGGCGCAGGCGGTGCCCGCCGCACGCGCAAAGCGCGGAGAGCCACCCAGCTGGGCGTAGCTGCGCACCTCGCCGGCGGGAATGCGGCGCAGCTCGTCCCAGAGGCGGCGCATCGACGTGCTGCCCCCCGTCCGCACCGGCAGAGCATCGATGGCCGTGACGTCGCTGCCCTCGAAGTAGGCGCGCAGGGCTCGCGAGATCTGGCCAAGCTCGTCACGAATACGGAGGTCGGAGGCAGTGTCGTCGACCCGCGGACGCAGCGCCTCGAGGTCGTCGGTGAAGCCGCTCGCCAGCACCGCCTCGCCGTCGGCGATGACGCTGAAGGCGCCGAAGGGGGTCGCGATGGTGAAGGCATCGTAGGTCATGGCATGGTCTCCGTCCTGAGGGTGGGGCGCGGTCTTTGGGGGCTCTCGCAGCGGCGGGGTGTTGGACCGCGCCGAGCCGGGGATGGAACGCCGCGGGGCGTTGCCAGGCTGTGCCAGAGATGGAAGACGGCGTAGCTTCGCCAAGGCCGCCAAGCCTCGGCGCGCCGCGCGATGCTGCGCGGGCCCGGCTCTGCGCCGAGGCGCTCGATGGCCCGGCGCAGACCGAGGTCGGAGGCCGGGAGGGCATCGGGGTCGCCGCGCCCCCGCATCAGGATGTAGGCGCGGGTCCAGGGGCCGAAGCCGGGAAGGCGGCGCAGGCCGGCGTCGACCTCATCGGGGCTCCCCTCCTCCAGGTCCAGCTCCCCGCCCGCCACCGCCCGGCTGAGCGCCCGAACCGAAGCCACGCGGGCGGCGGTGAGGCCGAGGCCGTCGAGGTCGGCGTCGACGAGGCGATCGGGGGTGGGAAAGAGCCGCGTCACGCTCCCCGCTCCGGCGGGGAGGGTTTCCCCGTGGCGGGCCACCAGCCGGCCGGCCAGGGTCCGGGCGGCGGTCACCGACACCTGCTGCCCGAGCACGGCGCGAACCGCCGTCTCGAAGGGCACCGCGCTGCCCGGCACGCGAAGCCCGGGAGCGGCGGCGACGAGGGGCGCGAGGAGGGGGTCGTGGGCGAGCACCAGGGCGACCGCGGCGGGGTCGGTGTCGAGATCGAGAAGGCGCCGACAGCGCTGCACCACCTCCTCGAGGTCGCGCAGGTCGTCGAGGCGCGCACGCAGACGGATCTGATCGCCGCTGGCCGCGAGCTCGACCACGGCCGATCCCCGACGGGTGCGCAGGGAGCGTCGATACAACGCGGCTTCGGTGGATTCGACGGCGGCGACGGCGCGGGCGGCGAGAAAGGCGAAGAGCGGGGCGGCGGTGTATGGCGATCGGCCGGCCAGCCGCAGGGTGAGCCACGCCGCCTCATTGGAGGGCGCAACCGAGGGGCGGTTCGGGTGGCCGGCACCGACCCGCAGCGCACCCGGCGCGACGCCGAACTCCGCCAGCATCGCCTCATTGAACCGGCGCAGCGAGTTGAAGCCGGCGGCGAAGGCGATGTCGGTGAGGCTCATCGAGGTCTCGGTGATGAGGGCGCGGGCGGTCTGCGCGCGCCGGCTGGCGGCGAGCCGCTGTGGAGCAACCCCGACCTCGGCGGTGAGGCGCCGGTGCAGCGTGCGAGCGCTCACCCCGAGACGCCGAGCCGCCCCCTCTACGCCCTCGCCGTCCACCTGCCCGGCGGCGATGAGGCCGAGCACCTTGCCCACCAGGCCGTCGCCCGGTGCCGCCCCCCGATCGGGACGGCAGCGCCGGCAGGGCCGAAACCCCGCGGCCTCGGCGGCCGCCTGGCTCGCGAAGAAGCGGACGTTCTGAGGCCGCGGCGTCCGCGACGGGCAGCCGATTCGGCAGTACACCCCCGTGGAGGTGACGGCCACCACGAACTGCCCTTCGAAGCGCCGATCCCGGCTCGCCATCGCCGCATAGCGGCTCTCGAAATCGTCCACGTGGAGCATGACCATCACCGGCCAGCCGGAACGCCGAAGCCATCGGAGCAGGACATCCTCATGGCTCGCATGGTGACGCCCGGCGGGCGTCGGCCGCTAGCGGATTTCGGACAGGTGGGTGTCAGGGTGGCCCAGTGCGTTGGACTGACGGCTCCTCCGGTCGGCGTCTCGAGCCTGCGGCTCGGCTGCTAACGTCCTGCGCCTCAGTAGAAGATCTGGGCCAGCTCGTACAGGTCCGCGGGGACGCGGCGCTGCTCGCGGACGACGTCGGCGATCGCCGCGGTGGCGACGGTGCCGTCCTTGACGACCGGCATCATCCCCCAGCGCTCGGCGAGCACCAGGTCGTAGGCGGCGACTCCCACCCGCGTCGCCCAGATGCGGTCGTAGGCCGAGGGGCTGCCGCCCCGCTGGGTGTGCCCAAGCACGGTGGTCCGCGTCTCATGACCAAGACGCTCCTCGATGAGCTCCGCCAGGGCGTCGGCGACACCGCGTTTGCTGAGCTGGACGTGGCCGAAGGCATCCCGCCGTCCCGCCGCCTCCTTGTCGGTGACGCCCTCCATCTCGACGCCCTCGGCAACCACGATGATGCTGAAGTCACTGCCGCTGCGCAGGCGCCGCTGGAGGCGGTCGATGACCTCGTCGAGGGTCACCTTCACCTCGGGGATGAGGATGAGGTCGGCGCCCCCCGCCAGCCCGCCCATGAGGGCCACCCATCCCGTGTCCCGGCCCATCACCTCGACAACCATGACGCGGTGATGCGCGGCGGCGGTGGTGTGGAGGCGATCGAGCGCCTCGGCGACACGGCTCACCGCGGTGTCGAAGCCGATGCAGTACTGGGTGACGGAGAGATCGTTGTCCATCGTCTTGGGCACTCCGACGACGGGACCGCCATTCTCCGCCAGCCGGGCCGCGACCGAAAGGGTGTCGTCGCCACCAATGGCGACCAGCGCGTCGAGCTCGGCACGCCGAAGGTTGCGCAGCACCTCCTCGGTCCCACCCTCGCGCTTCATAGGGTTGGTGCGGGAGCTGCCCAGCACGGTACCGCCGAGCTGAAGGATGCCGGAGAAGACGCGCCTGTCCATCTCCGTGAGATCACCCTCGCCGACCAGCCCGGCCCAGCCGTTCTTGACACCAATGACCTGATCTCCGTTGAGCAGGGCACGGCGGCCGACGCCGCGGATGGCGGCGTTCAGTCCGGGGGCGTCACCACCGCCACTCAGGATCCCGATGCGCACGATCAGCTCCCATCCCCGGCTGGTCAGAGCGTCACACCGAAGCGCATGCGGCACGGCGCGATCCGCCGCGGTTCCCTCGCCCCCGGGGGCTGGGTTTGGGGCCGGGGCGGCGGAGGGCCCCAGTATGGCCGGAAGCGGTGCACTCGCGCAGCGCCGGCTCGAGGCGCTTCGAGCGGTTGCCTACACGGAGCCGAGGAGCTGGCGGGCGATGACCAAGCGCTGGATCTGGTTGGTCCCCTCGTAGATCTGGGTGATCTTGGCGTCGCGCATCATCCGCTCCACCGGGTACTCGTGAACGTAGCCGTACCCTCCCAGGATCTGCACGGCGTCGGTGCTCACCCGCATGGCGGTGTCACTGGCGAGCAGTTTGGCGATGGCCGCCATCTTGGTCACCCCGGGCGCGCCATCGTCGATCATCTGGCAGACCTGGTACGTGACGGCGCGCGCGGCCTGCACCTGCGCCTCCATCTCGGCGAGCATGAACTGGATCCCCTCGAACTCGGCGATGGCCCGCCCGAACTGCTTGCGCTGCAGGGCGTAGCCGACCGCGTGGTCCAGCGCTCCCTGGGCGATGCCGAGGGCCTGGGCGGCAATCCCGGGGCGGGAACGGTCGAGGACGCGGAAGGCGAGCTTGAGCCCCTCGCCCTCGGCTCCGAGCCGGTTGGCCTCCGGCACCACCACCTCGTCGAAGTGCAGCTCGGCGGTGTTGCTGCCGCGGATGCCCAGCTTGCCGTGGATGGTGGAGGCGTGGAAGCCACGCAGCTTCTGGGCGTCCTCGAGAACGAAGGCCGAGATCCCGTGGGCGTCGGCTTCCGGGTCGGTCTTGGCGAAGACGACGACGGTGTCGGCCACCCCGCCGTTGGTGATCCAGATCTTCGAGCCGCTGATGACGTACTCGCCGTTCTGGCGAATGGCCCGCGTCTCCATGCCGGCCGGGTCGCTGCCCGCGCCGGGCTCGCTGAGAGCGTAGGCGGCGAGCCGGGTCCCGCTGGCCAGGTCGGGGAGGAGCCGGCGGCGCTGCTCCTCGGTCCCGCCCAGGATGACGGGGTAGGCGCCGAGCGCCTGCACCGCGAGGATCAGCGCCGCCGTGGCGTCGACCCGGGCCAGCTCTTCGACGCAGAGCCCCAGGGTGAGGGCGCTGCCGCTGACACCGCCGTGGTCGGGGGCGAAGGCGACCGCAAAGACGTCGTGTTCGCGGAAGAGCTCGACGTAATCCCAGGGGAACTCGGCGCTCTCGTCGACCTCTCCGGCTCGCGGGGCGATCCGTGATTGGGCCAAGTCGCGGACGCCCTGGCGGAGGGCCATCTGCTCCTCGCTCAGGCGGAAGTCCACGCCAGGATTATGGGGCTCGGCGACGCCGAGGCTGGCCGGCGGCTCAGCCTCCGACCCGAACCAGCGTCGCCTCGCCCTGGGCCAGGCCGCTGCAGATCCCCGCCGCGCCGTACCCGCCCCCGCGCCGGTTGAGCTCGTAGAGCAGGGTCATGAGGATCCTTCCTCCCGTGGCACCGATGGGGTGGCCGACGGCGATCGCCCCGCCGTTGACATTGACCCGCTCCGGGTCCACCTCCAGCATCCGCGTGGCGGTGATGGCGACCGCGGCGAACGCCTCGTTGATCTCGACCGTCTCGAGGCGATCCACAGTGACCTCACCCCGTGTCTTGGTCAGGGCCCGCTCGATGGCCGTCGCCGGCACGGTCGCGAGGTAGGGGTGATCGGCGGCTGAATCGCCCGCCGCCACCCACGTCCCGAGCGGCTCCAGACCGGCGGCGCGCGCCCGCTCACTGGACATGAGGAGGACCGCAGAGGCACCGTCGTTGATTCCCGGTGCGTTGCCCGCGGTGACCGCCCCGCCCTCCCTGAAGACGGGGCGGAGCTTGGCCAGCCCCTCCAGGGTGGTGTCCGGACGGGGCTGCTCGTCGGCCCCCACCTCGCCCTTGGGGGTGGGCACAGGGTGGATCTCGCGGACGAAGCGCGCGCCGGCCAGAGCCTCCGCGTAGCGGCGCTGGGAGCGCAGCGCCCAGCCGTCCTGCTCCTCCCGCGACACCCCCAGCTCGGCGGCCACCGCATCGCCGTGGACGCCCATGTGCACCCCGTCGACGGGGCAGACCAGGCCGTCGCGGAGCATGGAGTCCACGATGGTGCGGTCGCCGAGGCGGCTGCCGAAGCGCTGCTCCTCGAGGAGGTAGGGGGCGCGGGACATGGATTCCATGCCTCCGGCGACGACGACCTCCGCCTCTCCCGCCCTGATGAGGAGGGCCCCGAGGTTCACCGCCTTCAACGAGGAGGCGCAGACCTTGTTGACGGTGAAGGAGGGCACCGAGGCCGGGAGACCGGCCTTGAGCCCCGCCTGCCGGGAGGGGACCTGGCCCTGCCCGGCGGCGATGACGTTGCCCATGATCAGCTGGTCCACGTCCCCCGGAGCGGTTCCGGTGCGATCGAGGACCTCGCGGATGACGAGGGCGCCGAGGTCCACCGCGGGGATGGCGCTGAGGCCCCCTCCCAGGCGCCCGAAGGGGGTCCGGGTGGCGGCGACGACGACGACATCGCTCATACCCCGATCGTAATCACGCCGGGGCGCTCCCCGCCCTGGCGCCGCTGATGAGGTCGTTGAGGACCTGGTCCTGGGCCTGGAGGTGAGCCTGGAGCTGGAGGCACTCGTGGAGGATGGCCTCGGCGTCCTTGAAGGTCTGCTCGGAGCGCTTGTCGGCGGCCATGCTCTGGAGGTTCTGGCCGACGATGATGACCGGCAGCAGCACGAGCTGGAGGAAGTAGCCGCTGACGGCGCCGACCAGCAGCACCAGGAAGACGCTGCCGGTGAGGGCCGCCACGATGCCCGTGAAACCGATGACGGCGAAGAGATAGGCCGCCCACATGGTGCCGACGACGGCGGTGATGTGGAGCCCGATGCGCCCGTTGAGGCCGACCCGCTCGTCGTCCGTGCGAACCGTCCCCTCGGACTTGCGCTGGCGAATGCGGGGATGGGGGACGTGGACGAAGCCGATCGCGCTCCTCGTGGGGACCGGTTGGGCCTGCTCGGTCATGGAGCTGCCTCCTGAGGCGGACACGTATGCCGAATCCTCCCACCGCGGGGCAGCCGCTGAGCGCCTGCTCAGTCGAGGACGTCGAGGCCTCGCAGCAGCTCGCGGGCGATGAGAATGCGCTGCACCTCGCTCGTCCCCTCCCCGATCTCCCCGACCTTGGCGTCGCGGTAGTAGCGGGCGACAGGCGAGTCCTCCATGAAGCCGGCGCCACCATGGATCTGCACCGCCTGGCTGGCGCAGGTGGTGGCCACCTCCGAGGCGTGCAGCTTGGCCATGGAGGCGAGCATCGCGGAGGGCCGGCCCCTGTCGACGGCCGTCGCCGCCTGCCAGGTGAGAAGGCGGGCCGCCTCAATCTGGGTGGCCATATCGGCGAGCTTGAACTGCGTGCCTTGGAAGCGGGCGATGGGAACCCCGAACTGGCGGCGCTCGGCAGCGTAGCGGACGGACTCGTCGAGGCAGGCCTGGGCAAGCCCCACGCTCAGCGCGGCGATGGCGACCCTCCCCAACTCCAGGATCCAGAGGAACTGGTCCAGACCCCGTCCCTCGACGCCGATGAGCTGGTCACATGGCACGCGGCAGTCTTCGAAGATCAGCTCCCGCGTGTCGGAGGCGTGCCAGCCAAGCTTGCGGTACCTCGCTCCCGGCGTGTACCCGGCAGTTCCCCGTTCCACCGCGATGGTGCTGATGCGCTTGCGGTCGCCGTCCCAGCCGGTGATGACGGCGACCGTGACCCCCGCTGAGATCTCCGTTCCGGCATTGGTGATGAAGGCCTTTCGGCCATTGATGACCCAAACGTTGGAGTCCGCGACGGCCCGGCTCTCCAGCCCGGCGGCGTCGCTCCCCGAGCCCGGCTCGGTGAGACCGAAGGCCCACAGCCGCTCTCCGGTGAGGAGGGGGGGCAGCCAGCGCTCCCGCTGTTCCGGGGTCGCGTAGTGGACCATGGGGGCGATGCCGAGGGAGACGGCCGCCTCCAGGGTGATGGCGCAGGAGGCGTCGGCGCGGGCGATCTCCTCGAGAGCGAGGCAGTAGGCGAGGAAACCTCCCCCGGCGCCGCCGACCTCCTCCGCGAAGGGCAGGGCGAAGAGGCCCAGCCGGCCCATCCCCGCCACCAGCTCGTAGGGGAAATCCCCTGTCTCGTCGTAGCCCGCAGCGCGTGGCGCGATCTCCGCTCGAGCGAAGTCGCGGCAGACGTCGCGGACCGCCCGCTGTTCGTCGCTCAGCTCGAAGTCGACCATGTCGCCTCCAACCGTAGCGATCCGAGCGCCGCCCCGGTGGCGGGGGATGGCGAACTTGTCGCGGGGCCATGACGGGCCTGAGATGCCGCTGGCCCTGCGGAGCGGGCTGATGCCAGCATCGCCCCAGGATGAGACGAGGGGCGGCCGGGAAGCGGGGCGCGCGGCGGAGCATCGCCGATCTCTCTCCCCAACTGGAGCTCTTCGAGACCTCCGCTCTCATCGGCGTGGCCGTCGAGCGCGAGGTGTCGGTCTGGCTGCGCAGCCAGATCGAGGAGCTCGCCCGAGCGTACCGGAGCGAGCGGGAGCTGGTCGCCGAGCTCCGCCGTCGCGAGGAGGACCTGCGCCACAGCGCCCACCACGATCCGCTCACCGGGCTCCCCAACCGCACCCTCTTCCTCGACCGGCTCGCCCAGGCGCTGGCTCGCGCCGGTCGGAGGCCGGGGGCGCGGGTTGCCCTGCTGTTCCTCGACCTCGACGGATTCAAGGATGTGAACGACAGCTTCGGCCACCCGACCGGGGATCGCCTCCTCGTGACCGTAGCCGAGCGGATCTCGCAGCGCCTGCGCCGGAGCGACACCGCCGCCCGCCTGGGCGGCGACGAGTTCGCCGTGCTCCTCGAGGAGGTCGCCGGCGCCGAAGCCGTCTCGGCCATCGCCAGTGACCTCACGGGACGCCTTGGGACGCCGTTTGAACTGGAGGGGCAGCGGGTGACGCTGAGCGCGTCGGTGGGTACGGCCATCACCCGAACCGGTCAGGAGGGCCCGGACGAGCTGCTCAGCATTGCCGACACCGCCATGTACGCGGTGAAGGCGGCGCGACACAGAGCGGAGACGGAGGTCGAGGTGGTCGCCGCGAGGGCGGCCAGCGTCTCGAGCTGACGGCAGGCTGCCGGTGCGATGGGAGACCGGGGCTGGCCTCAGCGGGTTCTGGCGGCGACCCTCTCGCCGGCGAGCCGGACGACGTCCTCGATCGTGTCGGCGATGTCCGCCCCGGCGGCGCGCAGCGCGTCGATCTTGCCCTGGGCCGTCCCGCTGCTGCCGCTGATGATGGCCCCGGCGTGCCCCATGCGCTTGCCCGGGGGCGCGGTGCGACCGCTGATGAAGGCGACCACCGGCTTGTCGAAGCCGGTCTCCTCGATCCAGGTGGCCGCGGTCTCCTCATCGGCGCCACCGATCTCGCCCACCATGACCACGGCCTCGGTCTGGGGGTCGGCGGCGAAGAGGGGCAGGACGTCGACGAACCGCGATCCGAGCACCGGGTCGCCCCCAATCCCCACGGCGGTGCTCTCCCCCAGGCCGGCCTGGGAGAGACCCTGGATCACCTCGTAGGTCAGGGTCCCGCTGCGCGCCACCACCCCGACCCGTCCCCGCCGCGCCACGTGATTGGGAATGAAGCCGATCTTGCACTCGCCGGGGGTCATCACCCCTGGGCAGTTGGGGCCGATGAGGCGCATCCCCGTCCGCCCCACGAAGGCGACGGCGCGCACCATGTCCAGGACCGGGATCCCCTCGGTGACGCAGACGGCGAGGCGAACCCCGGAGGCCGCCGCCTCCATGACCGCGTCCGCGGCGAAGGGTGGGGGGACGATGATGAAGCTGGCGTCGGCTCCGGTCGCCTCGACGGCCATGCGAACGGTGTCGAAGACGGGGACGCCGAGCGCCTCGAAGTCGCCGCGACCGGGCACCACCCCGGCGACCACCCGGGTGCCGAAGGCCTGCATCTGCTGGGTATGGAAGCTGCCCTCCCGCCCGGTGATGCCCTGCACCACAACCCGTGTCGAGCTGTCGACGAGAATGGCCATTACAGAGGACGCTCCGCGCCGTCCGGGTAGCCGGCATGTGACGTTCTCAGGGATCCGGGATTCTGCTCCGCCGCTTCTCGGCGGGTCAGCTCGACGATCTTGCGGGCGGCGTCGGGGGCGCTGGTTCCGGGGACGATGCCAGCGTCCTCGAGGATGCCCCGTCCCTCCTCCTCATTGGTGCCGGTCATGCGCACCACCAGGGGCAGCTTGATGCCCAGCTCGTCGCGCGCCTGCACGATGCCCCGCGCCACCTCGTCACCCCGGGTGATGCCCCCGAAGATGTTGATGAAGACGCCCTTCACATCGGGGTCGGTGAGGATCATCGCCAGCGAGGCGTGGACCTTGTCGGCGCCCGCCCCGCCGCCGATGTCGAGGAAGTTGTTGGGGTTGCCGCCCATCTGCTTCACCAGGTCAAGCGTGTTCATGGCCAGCCCAGCGCCATTGCCGATGCACCCGATGCTGCCGCCGGGGAGGTGGACGTAGGTCAGCCCCCGGCGCTTGGCGTCGGCCTCGTAGGGGTCCTCCCCGCTCCGGCCGTCGTCGCCGGCCACGTCCGACGCCAGCTCGGCGGCGAGGTCGTGGTGGCGGTACTCGGCGTTCTCGTCGACCTCCAGCTTGCCGTCCGCCGCGACCAGGCGGCCATCGGCGGTGACGGCCAGCGGATTGATCTCGCACGTGACGGCGTCGGTCTGGATGGCCAGCCGGTGCAGGGACTGGGTGAGGGGGACGAGAGCGGCGGCCAGGCGGCCGCGCTGCTCCGTGAGGTCGGGAGCCTGGGCCAGGGCGGCGAAGGCCGTCTGGCGGATCTCGTACGGCTGGGGGCCAGCGAAAGGGTCGGGCCACAGCTTGGCGATCTTCTCCGGCGCCTCGGCGGCCACCTGCTCGATCTCCATACCACCGGCCGCCGAGACGATGACGGCGAGGCTGCGCCGGTCGCGGTCCAGGGCGATGCCCAGGTAGAGCTCGCGAGCGATCTCCAGCCCCGTCTCGCACCAAACGCTGTGAACGGGGAAGCCGCGGATCTCCATGGCCAGGATGCGAGCCGCCTCGCGGCGCGCCTCCTCCGGGGTGTCGACGACGGCGATCCCGCCCGCCTTGCCGCGCCCGCCGATGGGCACCTGCGCCTTCACGGCGATCCGTCCCAGCTCCCTGCAGGCCTCCGCCGCTTCGTCGGGCGTCCTGGCCAGGCGGCCGGGGGGGACCTCGATCCCGGCGCGGGCGAACTGGCGCTTGGCCTGATACTCGAGGAGCTTCACCTTGGGGCAGTGTATTGCGGGGGGATGCCACCCCTTGGCGTGACCAGGACGGCGCGCCGCCTCACGACTGGGGCTCCGACCCCTGTGCCCTCACGATCTCGTCGAGCTCATCGAGATCGTCCGCGCCTGGCACCCAGTCCGCCGCCGCAACGTTGGCGGTCACCTGCTCCAGCTGGGTGACGCCAGCGATCACCGAGACCACGGCGGGCTGGGCGAGCAGCCCACCGATGGCCACCCCCAAGAGGTCGGTCTCGTGACGGCGGGCGTAGGCCGAGAGGGCTTCGACAGCGTCGAAGTTGGCATCGGCGAGACGCGCCTCGCCCTGTGGACCGGCCAGCCGGCTTCCGTCCGGGGCGGGCTCGCCGCGTCGATATCGGCCCGTGAGCAGGCCTTGCGCGAGGGGGACGTAGGGTATGAGGCCCACCCCAAAGTGCTCGCAGGCAGGGACCACCTCCGTCTCCGCGCTCCGATTCAGGAGGTTGTAGCGGTTCTGCGCGCTCACGAAGCGGTTGAGGTGATGGTGGTAGGCGGTCCAGTCCGCCTCGGCGATCTGCCAGCCCCGAAAGTTCGAGCTCCCGATGTAGCGGACCTTGCCCTCGTGCACCAGGTCGTCGAGTGTCCCGAGCGTCTCCTCGATGGGCGTGTCGGCGTCGGGGAAATGCACCTGGTAGAGGTCGATCCAGTCGGTTCCGAGGCGGCGAAGGCTCTCCTCCACCTCACGGCGGATGTGTCGCCGCGACGCTCCGGAGCCGTACGGGCCCTCGTCGACGCGACCGCCGACCTTGGTGGCGACGATCGCCGCCTCGCGCCGGCCGCGCAGGGCGGCCCCGAGCAGCCGCTCCAACTCCCCGTTCGCGTAGATGTTGGCGGTGTCGAAGAGGGTCACCCCGGCGTCGAGCGCCCCCTGGACGATCCGGGACACTTGGACGGCGTCGACCCGCCGGCCGAACTGGTTGCAGCCCACCCCCAGTGCCGAGACCTCGAGGCCGGACTCGCCGACCCGGCGAAATTCCATCGTGCGCGCACTCCCGTGGCATTCGGACGCGGGCGATGGCCCGCCTGTTCGCAGCAATTCTGCCGAAGTGGCGGCAGGGTCCGAGCGAAAGCGCTTCGGCGGGTGGCGGATACACTCTCGGTATGGAGAGTTCGGCGCGGTCGCCCGGACCGGTCGCGCTGATCGGCGGAACCGGACGGTTGGGGCCCGGGCTGGCGCTCCGCCTGGCCATGGCCGGTTGCCCGGTGCTCATGGGGTCGCGAGATGGGCACCGGGCCGAGCAGCGGGTCGCGGAGACGAGCGCGCATCTCGACGCCGAGGCTCGCGCTCTCCTGCGCGGCCTGGCCAACGCCGCGGCCGCAACGGAGGCTGCCGTCGCCATCATCACCGTTCCCTACGAGGCGCAGGCCCCGCTCCTCCCCAGCTTGGCGGGGCCGCTCGCCGGCAAGGTCGTCGTGAGCACCGCCGTCCCCGTGCGCTTCGACGCCGACCTGGGCCCGGTCCCCCTCGCCGTCAGCGAGGGCTCGGCCGCGGCGCAGGTGGCGGCGCTCCTTCCCCGAAGCCCGATCGTCGGTGCCTTCCACACCGTGAGCAGCGCCCATCTGGCCCAGCTCGATCGCCCTCTCGACGAGGACGTGCTGCTCTGCGCCGACGACGATGCGGCCAAGGCGGAGGTCCGGCGGCTGGTGGAGCTGATCCCCGGCCTGCGCCCCATCGATGCCGGCCGCCTCGGCAATGCCCGGCTGACCGAGGAGCTCACCGTCCTTCTTCTCGGCGTCAACCGCCTGGCCCGGCGCAGCGCGGGGGTTCGCCTCGTCGGGCTCTGACCACGCGTTGCGGACCGCCGGCCTCAGACGGGAATCCCTGATACGGTTGGCGGCGCCGTGACCCAGATCAGCAAGACGGTGGGACCGCTGGCGGAGGAGGCGCCCGCGGCGGCAGTGGCGCACCCTCCCGAACGGCGGCGGGAGCTGCGCAGCGTGGTCCGCGTCCGCACTCTCGTGGCAGCGGCGATCCTCGTCCTCGCCGTCATCGGCTTGGCCGTGCTTCTGGCTCAGGTCTTCTCCCTGGTCCTCGACTTCCTCATCGCCGTGGTGATCGCCGAGGGCATCCGTCCCCTCGTGCAGCGGGTCCAGGAGCTCCGCGCCCCCCGGGTGGTGGCGATCGCCGTTGTGTACATCGGACTCCTGGCGCTGATCGCTCTCATCGTCGGACTCCTCGTCCAACCCGTTGTCACCGAGGCGCAGAGCCTGGCCGGCCACTTCCCCGAGTACCAGCGGTCGGCGCTCAGCCTGGTCACTGACGTCGAGAAGCATCTCGGAATCACCAGCGCACAGCTGGGAAGCCAGGTGAGCGGCCTGCTGGGCAACGCCGCCACCGACCTGCTGGCCATCGGCGGGACCATCGCCGGCACCGCCGGCAGTCTCTTTCTGGTTCTGGTGATCACCTTCCTCTGGCTGGTCACCGCCGACCGGCTCAAGGCTTTCACTGTCGATCTCTTCCCGCCCCGAGCCCAGCCGCTGGCAGGCGACGTCCTCCGCGAGATCGGTTTCCGCATGGGGGGATTCGTGCGCGCCCAGGCCATCAACATGCTGGTGGTGGGGATGTTCACCGGAGTGGCGTGCGCCCTGCTCGGGCTGCCCAGCCCGATCCTCCTGGGCATCTTCGCCGGGCTCACCGCGGCCATTCCCATGATCGGTCCCTTCCTGGGCGGAATTCCCCCCGTGCTGCTCGGCTTCACCGTATCGCCCGGCTACGCCCTCCTCGTCCTCCTCGTGATCGTGGTCATCCAGCTGGTCGACGGCAACACCATCGTGCCCATGATGATGGGGCGGGTCCTCGCCCTCCCCGCTCTCGCCGTGGTGGTCGCGTTGCTGATCGGCTGGGCCCTCGCCGGGGTCATCGGCGCCCTGCTCGCGATTCCTGTCGCGGCCGCCATCCAGGTGCTGGTGGCTCGGGTGGTGGTCCCCTACGTCCACCACGTCCAGGGCCGGCCCGATCCCGCCTATGCCGCTGCTTTCGGGCTCGAATCACCAGTCCGATCGGGTCAGGGCGGACACTGATCTCCAGACCGGCTCAGAGGTTGGCACGCTCCCTGGCAGGCTGGCGCCGCGCTCTCACAGGGGGATGTTGCCGTGCTTGCGTTCCGGCCGAGCAACCCGCTTGGTGCAGGCCATCTCGAGGGCGGCGATGAGGACGCCGCGCGTCTGCTTGGGTTCGATGACATCGTCGACGTAGCCGCGCTCGGCCGCGTAGTACGGGTTGGCGAACTGCTGGCGATACTCGGCGACCAGCTCAGCGGCGCGCCGCTGGGGATCCGCAGCGCGGGCGATCTCGTGACGGAAGATGACGTTGACCGCACCCTGGGGGCCCATGACCGCGATCTCCGCGGAGGGCCAGGCGACGTTGTAGTCAGCCCGAATGTGCTTGGAGCACATGACGTCGTAGGCGCCTCCGTAGGCCTTGCGGGTGATGACCGTGAGCTTCGGCACCGTGGCCTCAGCGTAGGCGTAGAGAAGCTTGGCGCCGTGGCGGATGATGCCGTGGTACTCCTGGTCCGTGCCGGGAAGAAACCCGGGCACGTCCACGAAGGTGATGAGAGGAATGTTGAAGGAATCGCAGAAGCGAACAAACCGCGCTGCCTTCACCGAGGCATCGATATCGAGCGCCCCGGCCAGGACTCGGGGCTGGTTGGCGACGACGCCGACGGCATGGCCGCCGAGGCGTCCAAAACCGCACACGATGTTGAGGGCATGGAAGGCCATCACCTCGCAGAGCCCCGCGTCGTCCAGAACGCGGGTGATCACCTCGCGCATGTCATAGGCCTGGGTGGCATTGTCAGGGACGATGGTCTGCAGCTCGGGATCGGCGCGCTCGCGAGGATCCGTGCTGGGACGGAACGGCGGGTCCTCGCGGTTGCTCGAGGGCAGGTAGGCGAGGACGCGACGCACCTGGGCGAAGGCCTCGTCCTCGGTCTGAGCGTCGAAATGGGCGACACCGCTGCGCTGGTTGTGAATGTCGGCGCCGCCGAGCTCCTGGAAGCCGACCTCCTCGCCGGTGGTCACCCGGATCACATCGGGACCGGTGATGAACATGTACCCGACGTCACGCACCATGAAGATGAAGTCGGTGATCGCCGGCGAGTAGACGGCACCGCCCGTGCAGGGGCCGACGATGACGGAGAGCTGGGGGACGACCCCGCTCGCCGCCACGTTGCGGTAGAAGATCTCGGCGTAGCCGGCGAGGGAGACCACCCCCTCCTGGATGCGGGCCCCTCCCGAGTCGTTGATCCCGATCACTGGGCACCCGTTGCGCACGGCGAGATCCATGACCTTGCTGACCTTCTCCGCGAAGACCTCGCCGAGCGATCCCCCGAAGACGGAGGCGTCGTGACTGAAGACGAAGACCCGCTGGGAAGCGACCGTCCCCCATCCGGTGACCACCCCGTCTCCGGCGACGCGCCGATCCTCCATGCCGAAGCTCGTATGGCGGTGGACGGCGAAGAGGTCGATCTCGGTGAAGGAGCCGGGATCGAGGAGACGGTCGATCCTCTCCCGCGCGGTCAGCTTGCCCTTGGGATGCTGGGAGCGCTCCGCGGCCCCGCCCCGATGGATGGCGTCGTGGCGACGCTTGCGCAGCAGGTTGATGGGCCGGTCGGCCTGGACGGGAAGGCCTCGCCCAGGGCCCGCCGGCTCCTCCGGCGCGTCCTTCGGCACCGCCCCGTCACCGCCCGCGGCAGGCGAAGCGGAACGCCGCCGGATCCTCTCGGTCATCCCGGTGACACTAGCAGGCCTCGCCGCGGCCGGCTCTCAAGGCGCGGGCCTCAGAAGATCGCCGGCGGTTGGTAGGAGCCGAAGACAGCGCGGAGGCCATCACACACCTCCCCGACCGTCGCCGAGGCGGCGAGAGCGGCCCGGATCGGGGGCAGAAGGTTGTCGCGACCCTCAGCGCTGCGACGCAGATCATCGAGCCGCCGCCGCACTGCGACGGCATCGCGCCGCGCCCGCATCCGGAGAAGACGCTCCACCTGATCGGTTTCCAGGGAGGCGTCGACGCGCTGGATCTGGACCGCGGGCTGCGAGGTCTCGATAAAGCGGTTGACACCGACCTCGACGCGGCGTCCGCTCTCCACCTCCTGCTGGTAGGCGTAGGCCGACTCCTGGATCTCGCGGTGGTAGAAGCCGGACTCGATGGCGGCGACGGCGCCACCCAGCTCCTCGATGCGCTCCATGAGGACGCGCGAGGCGTCGATCAGGCCATCGGTGAGCGCCTCCACGGCGTGGGCGCCGCCCAGGGGGTCGGCAATCCTCGCGACGCCGGATTCGTGAGCCACGAGCTGCTGGGTGCGCAGCGCGATCTCGGCCGCCTCGGCCGAGGGGAGGGCGAGCGCCTCGTCGTAGGAGTTCGTATGCAGAGACTGGGCTCCGCCGCAGACGGCGGCGAGGGCCTGAACCGCGACCCGGACCACGTTGTTGAGTGGCTGCTGGGCGGTGAGGCTCGCGCCACTCGTCTGGGCGTGGAAGCGCAGCATCTGACTGCGCGGGTTGCGCGCTTCGAAGCGGTCGCGCATCACCTCCGCCCAGAGTGTCCGAGCGGCGCGGAACTTCGCCACCTCCTCCAGGAAGTCGCTGCTCACGTTGAAGAAGAAGGAGAGGCGAGGGGCGAAGCTGTCGACGGCGAGCCCGGCCCGGATCGCCGCCTCGACATAGGCGATGCCGTTCGCCAGCGTGAAGGCGATCTCCTGCGGTGCGGTGGCGCCCGCCTCGCGCATGTGATAGCCGCTGATCGAGATGGGGTTCCAGCGCGGTAGGTTCTCGGCGCAGTATGCGAACGAGTTGGTGACGAGGCGCATCGACGGGCCGGGCGGAAAGATGAACGTGCTCCGTGCCACGTACTCCTTGAGGATGTCGTTCTGGATCGTTCCGCCGAGGGCCGAGGCGGGGATGCCCTGGCTCTCGGCGACCATGGCGTAGAGGAGCAGGAGGAGCGCCGCGGGGGCGTTGATGGTCATCGAGGTGGTGACCCGATCCATCGGTATCCCGCGCATCAGCACCCCCATGTCGTCGAGGCAGTCGATGGCGACGCCCACCTTGCCGACCTCGCCGTGGGCCAGCGGAGCGTCGCTGTCGTAGCCCATCTGGGTGGGAAGGTCGAAGGCGCAGGAGAGCCCGGTCTGCCCGCGCTCCAGGAGGTAGCGGAAGCGGCGGTTGGTCTCCTCCGCACCTCCGTAGCCGGCGTACTGGCGCATCGTCCACAGGCGGCTGCGGTACCCGTCGGGTCGCAGCCCGCGGGTGAAGGGGAACTCTCCCGGCGGGGGCCGGCTGGTCGAGGCCGTATAGGCGGGCTCGAGGCGGACGCCCCAGTCGGTGCGGATCTCGCCGTTCTCGCTCACGCCGTCTCAGCCCTCCGGGGCGGCTGGCACAGCTCGGTGAGGACGCCTCCGGCCGCCTCCGGGTGGAGGAAGGCGACGAGACGCCCGCCGGCTCCTGGGCGGGGCGCCGTGTCGAGAAGGCGCAGCCCGATCTCCCTGTAATGGTCAAGGGCGGCCTGAACGTCGTCGACCCCGTAGGCGACGTGATGCAGGCCGCCGCCCCGTCTCTCGAGGAAGTGGCTGATCGCCGAATCCGGGCGGGTGGCGCCGAGGAGCTCGATGCGTGAATCGCCGACCTCGAACATCACGGCCTCGACCCCGTCGTGGGGGACGGTCGCTCGGTGAGAGGGGCCGCGGCCGAGTAGCCGCGTGTAGACGGCGACGGCCGCCTCCAGGTCAGGGACGGCAATGCTGACGTGATCGATCTTTTCCAGCATGGCCCCCAGGCACCGAGTATAGGCAGGCTGCGCTGCCTTCTCTCACCGCCAGGCGAGCGCGGCTCGGAGCGCGGTCCTCAACGGCTCAGCCGACGCCCGCCTCGTCGGGCCAGCGCACCGCGACGCGGGTCGTGCACTCGGTGAGCTCCTGGGAGGCCTTGGTGTAGCGGACCAGAGTGGGGAAATCTCCGCGCAGCTTGAGCTTGCCGAGCATGATGCCCTTGATGGCATTCAGGTCCTTGGTGGCGACCCGCTTCCAGGTGGAGTAGGACCCGGTGATGACGTACTGGGCCCCCTCGGCATCCGGCCGGCTGCAGGGACGGATGTCGCGGGCCTGCCCATGCCAGAGATCCATGAAGACGCCGAGGTCCTCGGGGAACCCCTTGTCAGGCTCGGCGAGGATGACCAGGCCCACGCTGCCCTCCCACTTCAGGGCGGCGTCGCGATAGGCCGAGGAGCCGTTGACCTCCTCCTTGAAACGCGCGGCCCACTCCGGGCTGTAGGCATCAACCGCCTCGCCCTCCATCGCACCCTCCTGCGACGTTGACATTGATGTCAATCATTATGCGACGCCCGGCCACGCTCGGACCGCTCCGCGTGCGCAGGCGAACGGAGCGAGAGCGTGAAACGCGGCCCTCGGCGCGGAGGCGCGCGGGGCTTTGGGATGAGGGCCGCTTGGCTCTCCGATACGTCCCCCAGGAGGCGGTGGGCGGCTCGACGCCACAGGGCCGTGCGGCGAAGCGCGGAGAAGCTCAGCAGCCGGTCTCGAGGCTGCCCCGCGAAGCGGGGCACAGGGGGGCCGGAGTGCCCCCCTGTGAAGAGAGGGGGCCCCCCCGCGGTCTGCCGCGCGGGGGCGCGACGGCAAGGACCACGGCGGCCGCCAGGATGAGGAGAGGCTCCAGGGCGACGGCGCGGAGCACCCCGAGACGGTCGGAGAGGACGCCGAGGAGGAGCGGCGCGGTGAGGACCGCGAGCCCCACGAAGAGCTGGGTCCGAGCCATCGCCCGGTCGGTGCGACCACCGCCGGCGGCGAGGGCCATGGCGATGCTGAGGGGGTAGAGGTTGCCCACGCCGAGCCCGGTCACGAAGAGGGCCACCGCTGCCAGCACCACGGAGTGAGCGACCCAGAGGGCGACAAACCCGGCGATGGCCACGCCCAGGCTGGCGGCGATGATCCGGCGAGCCTGCCCGCGCCGCCGGGTCAGCCGGGCGCCGACCGTCCGTCCGAGGAGCTCACCGGCGAAGAAAAGGCTCATGGTGGCCGCCGCCCCGGCGGTGGAGAAGCCGGCCCCGGAGGAGAGCAGCGGGACGCCGTAGAAGACGATGCACAGCTCGACGGCCACGGCGAGGGCGACGAGAGCGCAGCGCCACCAGAACTCGGACGGCAGCCGGCCGGTTGCCGCCTCCCCGGGGGGAGTCGGGAAGCGCACCCTCCCGGAGACGCTGAAGAGGACGAGGAGCGCAAGCAGAGGGACGAACAGGGCCGCCCGCCACCCCACGCGGGTCGTGGACAGCAACCCGAGAAGGGCGGGGACCAGGACGGCGGTCACGCTGGCCCCGACGTTGGCCTCGACGATGGCCCGATCGCTGGCCGGGCCATGGCGATCGGCGAGAGCGGTGGAGCTGGCCGAGCCGAGGAGGGTCCCCCCGATGCCGCCCACCGCCGCGGCCAGGAGGGTCACTCCCAGCACGTGACCCGCGACGAAGAGGAGGAGGCCAGCGCCGAGGGCCACCGCGGCAAGCCAGAAGACGGCACGCCGGCCCAGCCTCCTCGTCAGGAGGTGGAAGCTGAGGCCGCTCACGATGGCCCCCGCCGCCCAGAGAGACGAGTGCCAGCTGGCCAGGGTGTAGGAGAGGTGCAGCTCCTGGCGCAGAAAGGCGAGCATCGGCCCCAGGGCGTAGAGGCAGAAGGCATACGACGAGAGCCCGAGGTAGGCCAGCCAGGTGAGGCGGTCGCGGACGAAGGACGGGCTTGGCGCCGGCCTCAGGATCGCCACCGTGGGCCGGCCATGGCCGCCAGGGTGCGTCGCAAGCGGGGACGGACGGTGAGGCGATCCTCGCCCTCAGGATGTCGGGCGCCGAAAGCGAGGGTCTGGCGCACCCACTCGACAGGCCTGCCCAGAACCTCGGCCAGCTGGTCGTCGTCGAGACCCCGGCGGTTCTTGAGGCGGCGCAGCGCCGCCGCCACCTGGGCCGGGTCGGCCTCCTCCGCGCCGAGAGCCGCCACCCACTCCGCGGCCGCGACCGGCTCGGCGGCCGTCATCCTGCCCGCCAGGAAGGCGGTGACCTCGGCGTAGGCGCGGACCACGGAGCGCAGGGCCAGGTCACGGCCGCTGCCGAACATCTCAGCGTGCTGGCGCACGCTGAGGCGCTGGGCGTTGGCCTCCGAGACACGCGAGCTGTGCGGGATCAGGGTGGGGCAGACGAGATCGCCGAATCGGGCGTGGAGCTGTTCGATGACCTTGGCATCGGCGACCCCGTTGTGCTGCCGGCGCCAGACCGTGATGAGGGAGCGGCCCAGGACGCTGGCGTAGGGCAGCCCGAGCTCGCTGCGCACCTGGGCGGCGAACTCCAGCGTCTCCCCCACGTGGTCGGCGTCGGGCGAGCTGGCGGCGGTGGGCATGAGGAGGGCGTCGGCGGCAACGATGGCGGCGGCGACCAGCGCCTCGGCGTGCCCCGTGTCGACGACCGCCCAGTCGTAGTCGGCGGCGACAGCGGCGAGCACGCGCTGGAGGAGGAACGGCCCTTCGGGTGCCTGGGCGATCACCCGCTCGGCGGCCGAGAGCTGGGATGAGCTGCCCAGCAGCTCGAGACGATCGCCGACGGGGCCGATGTAGGGCCGGGGGTCGAGCGGCCCCGCCGGGTCGGCGAGCACGGCATCGAGGCCCAGCCCGGCGATGCGCGGTCCGCGCGCGTAGCGGGTGAGGTCGGCCTGGCGATCGGCATCCACCGCCAGGACACGCTGGCCACGCCGGCTCAGCTCGGCGGCGACCTGGAAGGCGAGGGTGGACTTGCCCACCCCACCCTTGTGCGCAACGACCGCGACGACCCGCATCACCGTACCCGTGTTACCGCAGCTGCGGACACCAGTCATCGCCTCCCGGGCACGCGCAATCGGACGTCGCGTCAACCGCCCGCCCGCAGCGGGTCGGCGACGAGACACTAAAGCACGCCCGACTCCGGTGTCAACCCATGGTCGGGCGACGCCCCCTGCGCCGTGCCGTCCCCCATCGCCCGCGCCACGTAGACGGCGACGTCCTCGGCGGCGAGACGGTCCTGCAGCTGCTTCGCCGCGATGCCCTCGTCGAACATCGTGAGGCAGAATGGGCAGGCTGTCGCCACCTTGGTGGCCCGCGTCTCCACTGCCTCATCGAGGCGCCGGTGGTTGACCCGCGGCTGGGCCTCCTCCATCCACATCCTGCCACCGCCGGCGCCGCAGCACATTCCCTCGGTGCGGCTTCGCGCCATCTCCACGAGCCGCAACCCCGGGATCTGCTCGAGGATCTCGCGCGGCGGCGCGAAGACTCCGTTCCAGCGGCCCAGGAAGCAGGAGTCATGGAAGGTGAGCGTCTCGTCGAGCGGCTGGCGGAGAGTGATCCTGCCCTGGCGGAGGAGATCGGCGATGAGCTGCGTGTGGTGGACGACCTCGTAGTGCCCGCCGAAGTCCGGGTACTCGTTGGCCAGCGTGTTGAAGCAGTGCGGGCAGGTGGTGACGATCTTGCGCACGCCGTGCTGCTGGAGCACCTCGATGTTCTCGCGGGCGCGCTCCTGAAAGAGGTACTCGTTGCCGATGCGCCGCGCCGGGTCCCCGGTGCAGCGCTCCTCCGTGCCGAGGATGGCAAAGTCGACAGCGGCGGCCTTGAGGATGCGGACCAGGGAACGGGCGATGCTGCGTGCCCGGTCGTCGAAGGAGCTAGCGCAGCCCACCCAGTAGAGGTACTCGGCGTCGGGCTTCTCGCTCATGAGCGGAACCTCGAGGTCCCTGGCCCAGTCGGCGCGCGTCTGGTGCGACGCGCCATAGGGGTTGGCGACGGTCTCGATGGAGCGCAACGCGGTCTCCGCCTGGCGCGGCAAGCGCGATTCGTCGAGGACGAGGTGCCGCCGCATGTCAGCGATCTTGGGGACGTGCTCGATGAGGACCGGACACTGGTCCATGCAGGCCCCGCACATGGTGCAGGCCCAGAGGGTCTCCTCGGCGATGGCACCGCCGATGAGAGGCCGCTCACCCCCAGCGGCCGCCACCGCGGCAGCCACTTGGTCCGGGCTCAGCCAGGAGGGCTGGAAGTGGCCGGGCAGGCCGGCCGGGGACCCCGCGTGTCCGTTCCCCGTCCCCCACATCGGAGCGGCGTCAGGAGCCGGCGCGCCCTCAGCGTTCGCCCCCTGCACGAGGTGGGCGCTGTGCGTCGTCGCCGCGTACCCCCCGTTGAGGCGCTCGTAGGCCACGTCGCGCAGGTCGGTGATGAGGGTCTTGGGGGAGAGGGGCTTCCCCGTGTTGTAGGCGGGACAGTGGGTCTGGCAACGGCCGCACTCCGTGCAGGTGTAGAGGTCGAGCATGTCCTTCCAGGAGAGGTGCTCGAGGCTCGCGACACCGAAGTGCTGCGCGCTCTCGTCCTCGGCACCCATCACCGCCTCGATGTCGATGGGGCGCAGGCGCGCCTTGGGCCCCTGATTCTTGAAGGCGACGTTGAAAAGGGCGGTGACGATGTGCAGGTGCTTGCTGTAGCCGAGGTAGACGAGGAAGCTGAAGACGAGCAGGAGGTGAGCCCAGAAGAAGACGTCGTGGAGGGCGGCGAGGGCGGCGCTGCCCGGAGCGAGCCCGCTGAACATCCGGCTGAGCGCCGAGGCGAAGGGGCGATCGGCGGCCAGAGCCTCGGGAGCGTGCTCGGCGATGAGCGTCGCTTGGTTGAGGTTCATGCACAGCACGAGGACGGCGATCCAGATGAGGATGAGGAGGGCGTCGCCGCGGTGGCTGGCCCGGAAGCGGGTGGGGTTGACGACGAGCCGGTTGACCAGCGCCATCACCACCCCGGTGAGCACGAGGACGGCGAAGATGTCCTGCATCCAGGCCACGGCCGGGGCCAGGAAGGGGATGGTGTCGAGGCGGGCACCGACCCAGAGGGCCTCGACGATGGCCTGGGCGATGGCGGTGAGGAGGACCAGAAAGCCCCAGAAGATGAGGGCGTGGAGCAGGCCGGCGTAGGGCCAGCGCAGCAGCCGGCCCTGGCCGAGGACGTAGGTGAGGACAGCTCTCGCCCGCCCCGGAAGGTCATCCCGACGGGGATCGGGCCGCTGGGCCTGGCGCATCAATTGGACCAGCCGGCGCCAGCGCAGCGCCGTCAGCGTGAACGACCCAGCGGCGAGCGCCACCAGGGCGATGGGGCTGACGATGACAACGAAAATTGACATCTGTGTCAATTTACCTGGCGCGTACCGGAGGCAATCCCTACCGCCCCTTCCAGACCGGCGGCCGCTTGGCCAGGAAGGCGGCGATGCCCTCGCGAGCGTCCTCGCTCTCGAAGATCCGGGCGAACTCCGCGGCCTCGGCCCCGAGCCCGGCGTCGAGCCCGGCGGCGGCGCCACGCCGCACCGCGCGCTTGATGGCGGCGACGGCGAGCGGGGCGCGCTCGGCAAGGGTCGTGGCCAGGGCCACGGCCGCCTCGAGGAGACGGGCGGCGGGGACGACGCGGCTCACCAGGCCCAGCGCCTCGGCGCGGCGGGCGTCGATCGAGTCGCCGCTCAGCAGCATCTCGAGAGCCCGTCCCGGGCCGATGAGCCGGCCCAGCCGCTGCGTCCCGCCCCAGCCGGGGATGATGCCGAGCTTGATCTCCGGCTGGCCGAAGCTGGCCCCCTCGACGCAGATCCGCAGGTCGCAGGCGAGGGCGATCTCGCAGCCGCCCCCGAAGGCAACCCCGTTCACCGCAGCGAGGATGGGTAGCGGCGACGTCTCCAACCGCCTGGTGACGTCCATGCCCGCGCTGCCCAGGCCCGGAGCGGCATTGGAGAACTCGGTGACGTCCGCCCCCGCGGAGAAGAATCGCTCCCCCTCACCGGTGAGCACCAGAGCCCGGCAGTCGGGGTCCGCCTCGGCCTCGGTGAGGGCCTCGAGGAGGCCCGAAGCCACCCCGCGGCTGATGGCGTTGACCGGGGGATGGGCGATGGTGAGGAGGCGGACGGGGCCTTGGTTGGCGGCGCGGACCGGGGGGGCGGCGGTGTCGGTCATGGTTCAACGATTCTCCGAGTCTCGAGCGTGCTTTTGGGCGGTGATACAGCAGCGGGCCCCCCTCCCGCCAGCGGGACCGGCTGGGCTGCCGCCCGTCCTATCGTCCAACGCGTGACCGAGAGCTCCGCCTCCCTGCCGCCGCCCCCGCTCCCCCCGCGCATCGAGCCCGACCGGCTGCGCGACCTGGACGCCGCCGGGCTCGACGCCGAGGCGGTCCGGCTCGGCGAGGTGGAGCGGGCCACCCGGGCGGCGATGGCCCCTTACGACCGCAGCCTCCGGGAGATCCGGGCCCGTCGCGAGGAGATCGCCACCGAGCGCCGCCGCCGCGACCGAGCCGAGCGCCACGCCGCCAGGATGGCGGTGCGGGAGAGGGCCGGCAGCGCGGCCATGCCGAGCCTCGCCGACGCCCTCCTCGCCGACCCCTCCCCCTTCCCGGACGACCACTCGCTGGGGGCCGTGCGGGCGTTCCTCGTGAGTGGCGGCGAGGTGGGCTTCGGCTACCCGACCCGCCCCGGCGTTCTCGGCTTCACCGACGGACGCCAGGCGCGCACCGCGGGGACCTGGGGGATGGCGCGCTCCCTCTACGCCGAGGGCTGGGAGCCGGGCGCCCCGGGCATCCCGGGGGTGCGCGTCCACCTGGTGGGGACCAGGGTGGAGCGCGTCGTGGCCGCCGATGAGGTGGTCGTCGAGCTGGGCTGACCGGGCTCCCCATCGAGGCAGCGGCAGCGCGCTGCCCATCGAAGGCGGATGCACCGCCTCACAGCTTCTCGAAGCGCTCGATGTCCACCACGAAGATGGTCGCGCCGCCCACCTCCACGTCGAGGGATGGGGAGGCCATCTCCGCCCGCTGCCGGGCGGCGCCGGGGAGCACCTCGGTGCGCCGCCTGGCCCGGGTGCGGAGGATGTCGATGACCTCCTCCACCTGGGCCGCGTCGACGCCGATGAGGAGGGTGACGTTGTCGCGGTCGAGGAACCCACCGTAGCTGGCGAACCGGGTGCAGAGGAAGCCCGCCCCGGTGAGGGCGGCCACGCAGGCGTCGGCGTCCTTGGGGTGGATGACGGCGAAGAGGAGCTTCATGGGGTCAGGGGCAGGTGGGCCGAGGCGCGGCGGAGCGGGGCCCTTGGCCGGAACAGCATCAGGCAGCGCCCCGGCGCTCTGCCAGGCGGCGGACGGCGACGGCGCTGATCTCGGCGGACACGGCCGCCGGGGGCCGGGTGGAGTCGATCCTCACGATGCGCTCGGGCTCGGCCTCAGCGAGATCGCGAAAGGCGGCCTGGACGGCGGCGTGAAAACCGTCGGCGGCGCTCTCGAAGCGGTCGAGAGGGAGCTGCTGGGAGCGCTGGCGCTCCTCGGCCACACCACGGGGAAGGTCGAGGAGGAAGGTGAGGTCGGGCCAGACGTCGCGGCAGGCCCGACGATGGAGATCGCGGAGAACGTCGATGGGCAACCCCCTGCCGCCGCCCTGATAGGCGAGCGTGGAATCCGCGTAGCGGTCGGCGATCACCACCGCACCCGTCTTGAGCGCGGGAAGGATGCGCTCGCGAAGGAGCTGGGCGCGGCCCGCCGTGAAGAGAAGGGCCTCGCTCCAGGGATCGACGGGAACCTGGTGATGCTGGAGGAGGTAGCCACGCACCAGGTCCCCCAGCTGGGTGTCGGAGGGACGGAGGATGACGACGTCGTGGCCGGCGCGGCTCAGCTCGCCGGCGAGCGCCGCCCCCAGCGTGCTCTTGCCGGCCCCGTCGATCCCCTCGAGAGAGATGAAGAACCCGGGCCAGGAGGACATCGACCGCGAGTATGAGGGCGCGCCCCGCGCATTCGCGCGGGGCCGCCGCCCCACCCGGTCTCAGGCGAAGCGGGCGGGTCCCACCTCAAGGGACAGCTGAAGCTCGCCTGCCCGCCGCCTTCGGGGGGTTGCGCCGGCCGGCAGACGTGGGGGGAGGGGCGGGGCGGGCGCGGAGCCATGGTTTGGCGCCGGCCGGAGGGCCTATTCCTCCTCCAGGGCCCGGATGACCAGATGGCGGTGGGGCTCGTCGCCCCGGGATAGCGCGGCCATGTCGTGGCGCTCGACCAATTGGTGCTGGAGGCGCCTCACGTACGAATTCTGCGGTGACAGCTCCACCTCGCCGCCACCCTGGCGGGCGCGGTCGATTCCCTCCAGCGCCTCCTGGAGGGCGATCCCGGTGGGGTCGGGTCCCTCCACGCCGTAGACGCGGGCCAGGGCGCCTTTGATCTGGGCCACGGTGTTGCTGCGCAGCACCTCGATGGGGATCCCCGAGGACTCCGCGGCGCGCACCGGGGAGTCCCTGCGCCGGTAGTAGTTCTTGAGGGTCAGGACCATATCGGAGTCCTCGACGTGGTGCTGGATGCGCACCGGCAGCTTGAGCTCGCGCACCGATTGCTCGAGGTAGCTGCGCGACACCCCATAGGGGAAGATGGCGAGCGGCTGGCCGGGACGGGCGCCCGGGGAGAGGTCGCCGGCATCGCGCTTGGCGCGCTGCTGGTTGGCGATGTACTGCTCGACGTCGAAGCCGTGGCGGCGGCGGTCACGCTCCCGGCCGCGGCGGCCTCCACCGAAGGGAGCGGGCTCGAAGGGCGCCGCCCGAACCGTGGTGTCGATGCGGCTGATGATCTGCCCGTTGGCGCCGCGCATCCTGATCTGGGGGGGCTTGAAGCGGCCTCGCAGGGCCTCGTCGACGGTGTCGTCGACGGGCATGTGCACGGCCACGCGGTCGCGCTCCTGGATCTCGACGAGGACGTCGAAGGTGGGCGGAGCCTTGCGCTCGAGGACGGACTTCTGAGTGCCGCGGCGCCGCGCCTCCTCATCGGAGAGGGTGACGGTCTGGATGCCCCCGAGAAGGTCGTTGAGGGTGGGGTTGACGAGAAGGTTGTCGAGGGTGAGCCCATGCGCCGTGCCCACGAGCTGAACCCCTCGCTCGGCGATGGTGCGGGCGGCGGCCGCTTCCAGCTCGGTGCCGATCTCGTCGATGACGATGACCTGGGGCATGTGGTTTTCCACCGCTTCGATCATCACCGCGTGCTGCAGGGCCGGCGTCTGCACCTGCATGCGACGCGCCCTGCCGATCCCCGGATGGGGGATGTCGCCGTCGCCGCCGATCTCGTTGGAGGTGTCGACGATGACCACCCGCTTGCCCTGCTCATCGGCGAGGACGCGTGCGCACTCCCGAAGCATGGTGGTCTTGCCGATGCCGGGAGCGCCGAGGAGGAGTGTGGAGCGGCCCTGCACCGCGATGTCCTTGATGATGTCGATGGTGCCGGTGACAGCGCGACCCACCCGGCAGGTGAGGCCGACGATGGTTCCAGCGCGGTTGCGGATGGCGCTGATCCGGTGCAGCGTGCGCTCGATGCCGGCACGGTTGTCGTCCCCGAAGTCGCCGACGCGCTCGACCACGTACTCGATATCGCGGTGGGCCACGGGGACATGGTCGAGGATCACCTCGCCGTCGACGAAGCGGGCCTCGGGCTCTCTGCCCAGGTCGAGGACGATCTCCAGGAGATCGCCGTGATCCCCGGCCGCCTGCTGGGCGGCGGAGGCGATGCGCGGAGGCAGCGCCTCGAAGAGAAGGGCGAGCTCCTCCAGCCACGCCGAAGCGGACGGCGTCACCGGCGCGATGATGTCTCGCTCCCGCGGCTCAGAACGCGCAGCGCCGGCGTCTCGACCGGCACCGAGTGGGCGAGGTTGGCCCCGATGAGAACCTGCTTGCGGCGCGAGGGCGCTGTGCGCAGCCTCACCCGACTGGCCAGGTCACGGACCAGCAGCACCTGGGTGCCATAGATGGCGAAGCCTCGCTTCTGCAGGCAGCGGATCAGCTCCGAGTCGTAGTGGCGCAGGACCGAGGAGACCGGTCCCGGCGGCAGCTCGCGGAGTGCCCCACCCACGAGCGCCTCGCGGAGGCGGGGGTCATGGCCGTCGCACATCAGGGAGAGGAGCGTCGGTCGCGTCGCCGAGGCCGCCCGGATCGAGGCCCAGCCCACCACGCCGGGATCCTCGAGCACCAGGTGGCGGACGTCATCGCGGCCCAACCTGGTCATGGCGCCGTCGGCGAAGCCCGACTGCCAGCTTTTCAGCGATGGCCCCTCCAGGCTGGCCACGCGCGACGGCGTGGTGCGCAGGTAGAGGAGATAGACGGCACCGATGTCCTCGCGCCGCGCCGGCCGGAGCGACGCCGCCGCGCTGGAGTCGCCGGAGGCGTCATCGCTGTAGAGGATCTGCTCGGTCGCGAGCTGGACGAAACCGCGCTCCACGAAGAGGCTGATCAGCATGTCGTCGACGGGGAGACGGACCAGGAAACGGTGGACGCCGTGCTCGGCGCCGTGGTTGGTGAGATGGGTGAGGAGCTGTTCGCGCGCGAAATGGCCGTTGGCGGTGGGGGTGACGCAGAGGTTGAGGATCTGCATGGTGTCCGACTTCCCCTGCGCAGCCTGGGCGCGGATGAAGCCGACGATGCCCTCCCGCCCGCTCTCGGCGACAAAGAGAGTGTCCCCCGTGCCCCCGGCCGTGAAGGGGACGAGTGAGGAGACCGTCTTGCTGACCGCATACCAGACACGAAGCAGGGTCGCCTGGGGCACGGGATGGTCCTGCACGGCCTGGAGGTGGCGCTCGTCCGCGGCGCCGGCCGCCGCGTAGAGCTGCTCGATGCGGGCCAGGTCCCGGAAGGATGCGGGCCGGATGTTCACGCTGCCGCAGCCTCCTCGACGCGCTCGGCAAAGAGACGGTGAAGGCGGAGGTCGGCCGTCATCTCAGGGTGGAAGGTGAAGCTCAAGTGCGCTCCCTGGGAGACGGCCACCGGACTGCCCTCGTGACTGGCAAGAACGTCGACATGCGCCCCGTGGGCGGTGATGAGCGGGGCGCGGATGAAGACCGCGTGGAAGGGCTCGTCACCGAGCCCAGCAATCTCCAGATCGCGCTCGAAGGAGTCCACCTGGCGTCCATAGGCATTGCGGCGTGTGGCCAGGTCGAGGACGCCGAAGGCGATCTGATCGTCTTTGCCGTCGAGGATGGTGCGGCTGAGCAGGATGGTCCCGGCGCACGTGGAGAAGGTGGGCATTCCGCCCTGCAGGCGCCGCCTGAGAGGCGGCTCCAGTCCAAAGGCTCGGATCAGCCGGCTCATCGTCGTCGATTCGCCTCCGGGGAGGGCAAGGGCGTCGACGGCCGCCAGCTCGTCGGCGGTCCGCACCGGGCGGGCCTCGATCCCGGCCCGCTCGAACGCGGCCAGATGCTCGCGCACGTCCCCTTGGAGGGCGAGCACACCGATCCGGGCGATGGTGTCAGCCCCTCGAAGCCCGCGCACCGCCCCGGAAAGGCGGATCGAGCACCGTCGCTGTCACTGAGGTCAGTGTACCCAAGCCCCCGCGTCCCGACACTGGATCGACGAAACGCCTCGGATCCCGGCACCCGCCCAGGGCGACGGCTGGGGGACCGAGCGCAAGGAAGGGGTGGCGCGAGGAGGAGCGCTCTGACGGGCGTGACGACGAGGTGCCGGGCCCCCCGACACAGCCATCGGCGTCCCGAGCCGGGATGCTCACCAGCCGCGGATGGCGAGGAGCTCCTCCTTGGGCATGGAGGCGACATCCAGGCCGCGCATGGCCTTGCCCAGCCCGGCGCTCACCTCGGCGATGACCTCGGGCTTGTCGTAGTACGTGGTGGCGGCCACGATCGCCTTGGCGTAGCCGAGGGGGTCGTCGCTCTTGAAGATGCCGCTGCCCACGAAGTTGCCGTCGGCACCGAGCTGCATCATGAGGGCGGCGTCGGCCGGGGTGGCGATCCCCCCCGCGGAGAAGTTGACAACCGGGAGCTTCCCCGTCCCGGCCACCTCGACGACGAGCTCATAGGGGGCTCCCAGCCGCTTGGCCTCGGCCATCAGCTCGTCGCGGCGCAGGCCCTGCAGGCGGCGGATACCGCCCCGCACGGCCCGCATGTGGCGGACCGCCTCCACGACGTTGCCGGTGCCGGCCTCGCCCTTGGTGCGCACCATGGCCGCGCCCTCACCGATGCGCCGCAACGCCTCGCCGAGGTCGCGCGCCCCGCACACGAAGGGCACGGTGAAAGCCCACTTGTCGATGTGGTTCTCCTCGTCGGCGGGAGTGAGCACCTCGGACTCGTCGACGTAGTCGACCCCCAGCGCCTCGAGAACCTGGGCCTCCACGAAGTGCCCGATACGGGCCTTGGCCATCACCGGGACGGTGACCGCGGCCATGATCCCCTTGATGAGCGAGACGTCGCTCATCCGGGCCACCCCGCCCTCCTTGCGGATGTCGGCGGGCACCCGCTCCAGGGCCATGACCGCCACCGCCCCCGCCTCCTCGGCGATCTTGGCCTGGTCGGCGGTGACCACGTCCATGATCACCCCGCCCTTCAGCATCTCGGCGAGGCCGCGCTTGACCCGGAGGCCGCCCTTGTGCTCGCCGTTGGGAGGGACGGTGGCGCCGTCCCCCGCCTGGGAAGCCGGATCAGCAGTCATCTCGTGCCCATTCTAGTGGTCGCCAGTCGCGCGGTCCCGGCGCGGATGGAACGTGGCCGAGGCGGCGGCCCCGCTCCGTGGGTGTGGGAGGATGGATTGTGACGAAGAACGGAAGCGAGCCTGCGCTCGAAAGGGGAGATGACGATGGTGGAGTCGACCATCGACCGGCCGGCGACGGCAAGCGGAACGTTCGCCATCGGAGGGGAGCTCACCGTCCACCGCCTGGGCTTCGGAGCCATGCGGATCACCGGACCGGGAATCTGGGGAGCGCCGGCCGACCATGACGAGGCCATCCGCGTCCTGCGCCGCGCCGTCGAGCTCGGCGTCGACCTCATCGACACCGCCAACTCCTACGGTCCCTACGTCAGCGAGGAGCTCATTCGCGAGGCCCTCCACCCCTACCCGGGCCACGTTGTCATCGCCACCAAGGCGGGGCTGGTGCGGACCGGCCCGGGCCGCTGGCACCCGATGGGCCGCCCCGAGTACCTGCGCCAGGAATGCGAGATGAGCCTCCGCCGCCTCGGACTGGAGCGGATCCCCCTCTTCCAGCTGCACCGCATCGACCCCGAGGTCCCCGTCGAGGCTCAGCTCGGCGAGCTGCGGGCCCTCCAGGACGAGGGCAAGATCCGCTTCATCGGCCTCTCCGAGGTGAGCCTCGAGCAGGTGCGCGCGGCCCGTGCCCATATCCGGGTCGCCACCGTGCAGAACCGCTACAACCTCGTCGAACGCGGCTGGGATGACCTCGTCGACTACTGCGAGGGCGAGGGGATCGGCTTTCTCCCCTGGTTCCCCCTGGGGACGGGGACGCTGGCCCGCCGCGATGGACCGGTGGGAGCGATGGCGGAGCGGCTGGGGGTGTCGGCGGTGCAGTTGGGTCTGGCCTGGCTGCTGCAGCGCTCGCCCGTCATGCTCCCCATTCCCGGGACGTCGACGGTCGAACACCTCGAGGAGAACGTCGAGGCGGCTCTGGTCGGACTGACCGACGACCAATACGCCCAGCTCTCCAAGCTGGGGTAGCGGCGACGCCGGGGAGGTCTCAGACGATGGCCGGCCCCGGCTCTGCCGCCGCTGCTCTCTGGCCCAGGACGGCCAGCGGCTCGCGCGCCACCGGGTGGCGCGGAGACCCGCTGATATCATTCCCCTCCGATCGGGAAGTAGCTCAGCCAGGTTAGAGTGCACGGTTCGGGACCGTGAGGTCGCGAGTTCGAATCTCGCCTTCCCGACGGCGCTCGGCGGCTGGCGCCGGTGGTTCCCCGGCAGCCGCGCCAGCGGTGCAGGGTAGGGTCCGGCTGCGCTAGGCTGCGGCTCTCGCTGTGGCGGACCGACGCGCCGCGATCGCCAACCGCCTCTCTCAGGAGACACACCGATGCTTGCAATCAACCCCACGGGGCCGAAGGAGATCGTGGTCTACGTGGTCGTGGCCATCATTCTCCTGGCCGGCATCATCTGGTTCGTGGCCCGCGGCCGCGCCAGCACCTGAGGCCAGCCGCGGGTTCTCGGCCACCGGGGGGGTGATCAGCGCCGCTGAACGCCGCGGGGGCATGCGGTCGTGCGAGGGTGCTTCCGCTCCGATTGGGGGAGACGGTGGCAATCTATGTGTATGGAGACGATCACTGCGTCCACGGGCGGCACCGTGCTGGTGCTGGGTGGGGGCGGTGGTCGGGGGGCCGCACAGCTCGGCATCCTCCGTGCCCTCGCGGAGCGGGGACTGAGGCCTGACGCCTGTGTCGGGACGAGCGTCGGCGCCCTCAACGCCGCGGTGGTCGCGGCGCTCGATCTTCCAGATGCCGTCGACGCGCTCGAGAAGATCTGGGCGAGTCCCCAAACCCGCGCCGTCTTCCGTACCCGGCCGCTCCGGGTCGCCGTCAACCGGGCCATGCGCCGGCCCTGGCTGCGCAGCGACGATGCCATCCGTGAGCTCGTCGACTACGCCATGGGCGCCGTCGGGGCGCGCACCTTCGAGGAGCTGCGGCTCAAGCTGGAGATCATCGTCACCGACTTCGCCAGCGGGGAGCCGGTGATCATCTCCCGAGGGCCCCTCCGTGACGCCCTTCGCGCCTCCTGCGCCATCCCCCTGGTGTTCCCCCCCGTCCGGCTCGGCGACCGCCTCTACGTCGACGGCGGGGTCACCGACAACTGCAGCATCTCCACCGCGGCGCGCATGAACCCCTCGCGGATCATCGCCGTCGACCTCACCTCGGAACCGGCGGTCGGCCCGGTGCGACGCTGGACGGACGTCTTCAACCGGGTGACGTCGTTGGCGCTGCATGCGCGGGTGAGGGCTGATTTTGATCACTACAGCGGACGCGTGCCGCTCACCCTCATCTGCCCCCGCTTCACGACGCGGCTGCGTGTCGCGGACTTCTCCGCGGTGCGGGACGCGGCGCGCGCCGGGATGGAGACCCTGCTGCAGACGATGAGCCGCGCCGACGGCCTTCTGGCACCCGGCCTCTTCTATCTGCCGGTGGCGAGCAGGGACGAATCCCCGGCAAGCTGAAGCTCTCACCGCAGCCGGTGGGCGCTGGGATGGCTGCCGGACGCTGCATTCTGGCGGCGGCGCCGGGCCCGGTGGTGATCGTCACCGACGCCCTCGCTGAGCAGCGGGGGGCGGTCGAGGAGGTGCGCCGCCGCCTCGGCGGCGCCGCGGTGCAAGTTTTTGCCGGCATCCCCGTGGAGCCCGACGAGGCGGCGGTGCGGACGGGGGTTGAGGCGCTCGACCGCAGCGCGCCCGACGTGCTCATCGCTCTCGGCGTTCGGCGGGCGCAGCGAGGAGCAGTCGCGCGGCCGTCTCCTCGCCTGTAGCGATGCGTAGCATTAAGTGCTACAGTTGGCCCATGGCCACCATCCCTCAGCGTGAGCTTCGCAACCAGAACGCCGCGATCATCGCCGCCGTCGCAGCTGGCGAGAGCTTCGTCGTCACCCGCAACGGCACCCCCGTTGCCGAGCTCCGGCCGATCCAGGGCACCCGCCGCACCTTCGTCCCGAAGAGCGAGATCGCCGACGTCACCCGTCAGGGGCCCCACCTGGATCGCGCCGCCTTCCGCGCCGACCTAGACCGAGCCGTCGAGCAGAGCCTGGTGCCTGAGCGGAGATGACGGTGGGCCTCGGCGACACCTCCATGGTCATCGACTGGGACGACCCCCAGGTCGTCGCCTCCATGCCTGATGAGGTGGCGGTCTCGACGATCACCATGGCGGAGCTGGCCGCGGGTCCACACCTGGCCACCGAGCCGGCCGAGCGGGCGCGGCGCCAGGCTCGACTCCAGCAGGCGGAGGCGCTTTTCGATCCCATTGACTTCGACCGCGCAGCGGCTCGGAGCTTCGGTCAGGTGGTGGCGGCGGTGTCCGGGGCGGGACGCTCCCACCGCGGGCGTCTCGCTGACCTTCTCATCGCGGCCATCGCGCACGCCCGAGGGCTGGCGCTCTACACGCGGAATCCGGACGACTTCGCCGGGTTGAACGACCTCATCACCATCCTGGCCATCTGAGGCCACCTTGCGCTGCCCGGTCCGCCTGCAACTCGGGTCAGGGCTCGCTGCTGGCCGACCGGTCAGCGACCCTCAGAGTCCGTCCCGGCCGCAGCACTTCCCGACCCGCTGGAGCTCCGACTCAGGCGATGCCCATCGAACCAGGCGTTCACACTTCGCGACATGCTCGTCGAGGACAGCAACTCTTGAGCATCCGGTGCGATCACTCAGCTCGTCAGGCGCTTGATTCATGGCGCGACCGCGCTCGCACCAGCCAGCGGAGATACTCATGTGCCCCCAGCAGCTCGAGCCGGCGCAAGAGCACGGGGTTGTCGCTCGACTGGCTGGCGTGACAGGCGATGGCCTCATACTGGCGAGCGCGGTCGACCGTGACCGAGATGTCGAGATGGGCCGGCCGACGACCGACGAAGCTGGTACCGAATTCGGCGTTGAGCTGGTGGGCCACCGACTGGGGCAACGCCCATCCCAGAACGGGCACTTGGCGCGCGCTCCCGGCCATCGCTGCAGCGTCCGTGGCGCGGCAGTGATCTCGGTGGCCGGTGATGCCGCCGCGATCGAAGGCGAGCAAAAAGCGGGCGGCACCCATAGATCGTCCCACCACCCGTGTGAGTTCCCGGAGGGAACAGGCGTGGAGGCACCCGTCCGGATAGGCGAGCAGCTCCGCGTCGGCGACGCCGAGCGCCCGAGCGGCAGCCTGCAGCTCCGCAGCTCGAACTTCGGCGAGGGACTGGCCCGCCTCCCCGAGCGTGGACGATTCGCCGTGGGTGAGACAGAGCAGGCGAACCCGCGCGCCGTGCTCGACCAAGCTGGCGAGGATCGCGCCCAATCCGAAGGATTCGTCGTCGGGATGGGCCACCACCGCGAGGACGTCGGAGGCCTCCGGCAGTTCATGCTCCACGCTCACGCCAGTTGGTACGAACCTGTGTTCGCTCTAGAGACCCAAATGCGGCGTTGGACCGCCTCCGGCGTGCTGCTCCCCGAACCCGGGACGGGGAGCAGGACGAAGACACTCCTCCCGCACCCTTCCGTGTGGAGTAGTCAGTCCGCGGTGGCTCATTGGATGGTCAGCCCGGGACATGGCCGAGTATCAGCTAACTGGTATGGAAGGTAATGTCAAGACCGTGGCGCAGCCACTCCTTGAAGGCTTGCCGATGGCGTTGGGTGCGGGCGCAGGACGCGGCCGAGAGCAGGGGGTGGCGACGGTGATCACCCTGGTATGCGCGGGTCGAGCCGCATGACAGTGAGCCGTTCACCGAGCTGCCTCGGACTAAAAGGCGCGAGTTCACGATCGCATAGTTAGCGTCGAGGGTTCTCGGAGACTTTGCCGGCCTCGACCGCGACCTGCGCCAGCACCCAATCATCACGCCGCCGCACCCTCCGTCACCGACTGATCGAGCCGCTGCCCGATCGCCCAAACGAACCCGGCCAGCTCTCGAGCGACTGCGGTGAGGGCCTTGGGGCGGCCGATCCGGCCGGCGAGATGGCGGTAGCGGTCATGGAGCCGCTGGTGCGCGCGCCAGGCAATGTCCGCGAGGTCGTGCGGCACCCCGTCTCGCCGCGCGCGTGCTGCCGATCTCGACGAGGGTGCATGTCGGGCATGGTGCGCCGCTTCGCCGAGGACATGGCGTAGATGACCGTTGCCGGTCTTCGTGATGGGTCCACGCTGGCGAGAGGCGCCGCTGGAGTATTCACTCGGCACCAGTCCTGCGTAGGCCATGAGCTGGCGCGCGCTGCGGAACCGGCGAAGGTCGCCGACCTCGGCGACGATGGTGACCGCGCTCAGGAAGCCGACGCCGTGGAGCGTCTGGAGCGCAGCGATCGTGCGCACTTGCGAACTCGACGACGCGCTTTGGAGGAGTGCAGCCTCGAGCCGCCGAACGCGCTCGGTGGCGGTGCGTACGACCGCGCGGTAGTCCGCGAACACGACCTGGTCGGGCGCCTGCTCGAAGCGCAGCTGGTTCAGCCAGGCCTCGTGCTTGAGTGACCACGGCTTGACACCCGCCGGCGGCCGCAGCCCCTGACGCAGCAGGAACTTGCTGAGCCGGTGCCGGGCACGGAGCTCGTCGGCCTTGGCGTCTCCGCGCGACCGCACCAGGTTGCGCAGGGCCTCATGCGCCTGATCGGGAACCCACACGGCCGTCAGATCCCCACCTCGCAGGAGGCGTGCTAGCTTCAGGGCATCGCGGCGATCCGTCTTCACCCGGTCTCCGGGTGTCCGTGGGATCAACGAGGGAGCCACGACCATGCACTCCACCCCGAGACCGCTGAGCTGGCGGTGGAGAGCATATCCCGTGGGGCCCGCTTCGTAGGCAACCGACAGTCGCACCCCCGGCTCGCTCAGCCGGCCGATCAACCGCCTCACCGCCTGCGCCTCATTCGGGATGGTGCCGCGCTCCTCGACGCATCCGGTATCCTCGGCGACGGCAACGGCGATCGTCGCCGCATGAACATCCAGTCCGACGAACCTCGTACGCTCACTCATGGGACCGGCCTCCTCGCCTGTGGCTCTGCGCGGGGCGTGCTTCGTCTACCCGCCCAACCCACGATCTTGCGCGTTGGTCGGTCCTTCCATGTTGACTCCATGTGAGCTCGAGTTCTCGAGGTGTCGCGAGCTTGCCGCTACGGAGACGCCCTCCAAGGGGACCCGTCGAAAGAGTCCGTAAACGGTCAAGTCGTACGCCACCTTGATGGTTCCCGCGGCGACGAAGGGGGCGGCCAGAGCCACCCACTGCATCAGGGCGGCACCGACGGCGGGTCCCGCTGGACTCCCGATGTAGCGGGCGCTGTTCGTATAGGCGGCGGCACGACCGCGCTCGCCCGGTGCCACCGCGGCCGCGATGAAAGCCTGGCGCGCCGGCACATCCATCTGAGAAAGAGCGTAGCGGGCCAGCAGCACTCCCAGTGCGGCTCCCAAGCTCGGCATCAGGGGAACCAATGCCAGCAGCACATTCGAGGGGATGTGGGTGAAGACCATGGTTTCGAGCAGCCCCACCCGGGGCGCCATCCAGCCGGCGATGATGGACGAGGCGGCCTGGAGAAGTCCGGTGGCGAACAGCGCCACCCCCATGAGCTGTGTCGACGCGCCGAACCGGCGTTCAAACCAGAAGACCAGAAAGCTCTGCACGACCATGCCGCCGGCGAAGGCATCGACGCTGAACGAGGCAGCGAGCCGGCCGATGAACCGTCGCGACGCCGGCGACAGGTCGGTGTGGGCCCGCTCTGTCGCCGGCGGGCGGCTCGGTGCCTCGGGTAGACGCCCGGCCACGGCGACACAGGCCGCCGCGATCACGGGAAAGAGGAGGAGCCAAAGGCGATCGGCCGGCAGGCGGGGCAGCAGCGCACGAAGTGCAGGTGGCCCGGCAGCGGCCAGGGCGCCGAACGCGCCGGAGAGATAGGCGACAGCGTTGTACCGTCCGTAAAGGCGGGCCCGGATCGAGTGCGGCTCCTCTGCAATCAGAGCCTGCTCGATGGACGTGATCGGGCCCGACTCGTTGGCATTGGCGGAGAGCGTGCCGGTCAGCGACGCCAGCAGGAGCGCCGGATACCACGTGGTGAGGGCAAAGACGGTACCGGTCAGCCCCATGATGGCGAGAAGCCCGCAATAAGTCCGGCGGCGTCCCCAGGCGTCGCCGAAGCGGCCAACGAGGAGGGAGGAGCCGGCCATGCCGGCGAGCATCACCGTGAAGACACCGCCCACAGCCAGGTCGGAGAGGCCCTCCGAAGCCAGGGCCGACCCGATCAGAACGGCCCCGAAGCCATAGGCAAACGCCCGAAGGCCCTGCACGCCGATGACGATCCTGGGCACCGTCGTCAACGAGGCTGCCCGCGTTGCGCCATACGCGCGGTCATCCCGCCTCGTCGTCGTTGTCCGATCAGGCGACGGCGGCTCGGCGGCACCACTCGTAGAGGGCGTCGTAGACGGGGGTCTCGAGCCGGATCTTCTCGTGGTCGTTCTCGCCGTGCAGGAGCGCAAAGCCGTGGGCCACGGCGTACCAGCCGGCAGCCTCGGGGCACTGCTCTCGGTCGGCGGCAATGTCGGCGCCATGCACGATCTGCGCGAGGCGATCGAGCCCTGGGTCTTGAAGGTCGTACTTGACGATGATCGACTCGAAGCTGCACCTGCCGTCCACGTGGCCGAGCTCGACATCCTTCACATCGAACGGCGTCGCTCCTTCGCGCTCGGCAACGGTCATCACCGCCTCGGAGGGCACGAAGAGGAACTCGGCATCCGGGTCAACAAAGCGCTTGATCAGCCAGGGACAGGCAATTCGGTCCACGTTCGCATTCTTGCGGGTGACCCACTTCATGGCTAGCTGCCTCGTTGTAGAGTGACGCGAGGAGCGTAGGTTACAGCCGCCTGCGTCGTCCTGAGGGGTGTCCGCGCGTCGATGGGAAGGCCGAAGCCAGCCTCCGCCTTTGCCGAGCTCGGGTTCGCCAGGTTCCGTCGCTGGCATTCCCTTACGCGATAGCCACGGTCGCGAATGCGGGTTTCGGCCGAAGGGTTGCCCGTCCCCAGGGCATTTCGTGAGTCCCTCAACCATGAGGTGGAGAGCGGCGCGCCGCAAACGTGCCGCTCGCGTGTAAAGCAACGGAGGGGTCGACCCCCCGGGTGGCGGATCCAAGTGTTGCAGCAATTTGACGTCTCTGGACGGATCAGCGCGTCTCAGGGTGGTCGGTCGGAATTCGGCGGAGTCTCTTGGCGTGCCCTGAGACGACTTGCTTCTTGGCCTCTTGTGGGTACGGTGCGGTGGTGGGATGGCGGTTGCGTTCGGGTGCCCCGAGGAGGCTATTTCCCCCGGGGCAAGAACCAGCTGTGGGTATCGGGCATGGCGGTCGCGTTGGCGACCAGCCGGCAGCTGCGCGTCGCGACCGAAGAAGGTGAACCGCTCATGCCCTTGGCGGCGGCCGGCGGCCTCGCGGCAGCCCTGCCAGACGCCGGTTAACGGCGTCGAGGTCCCCCTGCTCTGGGTAGAAGCGCCCAGCCCATCGACGGAGGTGCTGGGCCTCCGGATCCGTGCGGTCCGCGAGCGCCGCGATCAGCTGCTGATAGCCGGGTAGGCCACCGCAGTCCTCCGGCGGACCGGCGCGCTCTAGCGAAGCCTCGCGGTCAGGACCGCTCGGCCTCAAACCCTTATGGGCTGAGAGGTGTCGGCTGACGGCGAGATGAACTCGCCTACGCCGACGGGTTGAGCGAGGCGCCGCCTGGCAGCGGCGCGGGGCTGGTGAGAGAGTTGGGCACGGTGCCAACTCTTCGCGGAGAACCACCATGCCCAACGTCTCCACCCTACTCGACGAGCACGTCGTCCTCAAGTACGAGTCCCTCGACCGCCTGTTTCTCAACGGGTACCTGGCCAAGCTCCAGGATCCGGGCCAGCTTGCCTGGTTCCTTACCCACCACCGGGGTGAGGCGATCCCCCGCTATGACCTGCTCGGGGAGATGACCGCCGGCTTCACCCGAGCGGTTGCTCGGCTGACCGAGGAGCAGGGCATCCCCACCGTTCACTTCGAACGGGGCCAGCGCAAGGAAGAGGTCGCCGCCACCTACTTCGCCTCCGCTAGCGAGGAGAGAGTGGCGATGATCGGCATCGCCCAGGAGAGGGCCAACGTCTTCCGCCCCGGCGCCAAGCGCCAGCGCGAGGTCGGCAAGTACGCGGCGACCCGGGCCAGTGCCTTCGTCAACTACGTCTATTTCTACATCGTGCGACACGATGTCGCACTCGTTGCTGTCGGAACTCGTTAGGTCGCGTAGGAGGTGCCAAAAGAGGATCTGACCGGGACTTCTGCGTCCCTGACCCTACCGGAGCGTGCGTCGGAGAGATCCGGGGTGCGAAGCCTCCGGGACAAGGTTGACCTCAGCCCACGAGGCTGGTGGCCCAGCCCGCGAGGGACGGCCGCGACTGCCAGCACCAAGGCGGTCGGGCGCTGGGTGGACGGTATGGCCAACATATGTGAACTGCGCTCACGTCGTGAAGTAGACCCAACCCAAGGTGCTGGGCCGCGAGGCCAGGGTTGGAGCCCGCAAGGGAGCGATCCGGGAGCCGGGGGTAATGTATACCCGGCCGCAGACCATGTGGTCGCCGGCGGAATGGCAGGGCCTAACCCGTCTGGGAACGTGTGCGGAACGTGGTAAACCCGTTGTCCCCCCGCGAGGGAAAGCGAGCCGCAAGGCGAGCCCGTGGGGCAGCGGGTATGGGATCGCGGAGCAAGCGAACGCCGCCCTGTAATGGGGCGGATAGGGGCCGGTGCCTCCCGTGCAAACGGGCTGACTTCCGCGTGGTCTCTCGTCACGAGAGAACTTGGCAAAGCGCCCAAGGAGGAGATTGCAGATGACGGGAGAGCGACGACGCGATCCTGGTGCATCCTCCCACGGAGCTAGAAGCTGGAACCAGATCGACTGGAAGAAGGCGGAGGCGACCGTGCGGCGTCTCCAGGTACGCATCGTGAAGGCGACGAAGGCAGGCCGGTGGGGCCGGGTGAAAGCCCTGCAGCACCTGCTGACCCGCTCGTTCAGCGGCAAGGCGCTTGCCGTGCGACGGGTGACGGCGAATCGAGGTAAGAGGACGCCGGGAGTTGACGGGGTGACCTGGAAGACCTCCGGACAGAAATCAGCGGCCGTACGCGAGCTTCGGCAGCATGGGTATCGTGCCCAGCCGCTGCGGCGGACGTACATCGAAAAGCGAGGCAAGGCGACGTTGCGCCCCTTGGGTATCCCGGTCATGCGGGACCGGGCCATGCAGGCCCTTTACCTGCTGGCTCTCAACCCCATAGCCGAGACCACAGGGGACGAAACCTCCTACGGGTTCCGGCCCAAGAGGTCCACGGCCGACGCCATACAGCAGTGCTTCATGCTGCTGTTCAGCAAGGGCGCGGCGCAGTGGATTCTCGAAGGCGACATCGAGTCCTGTTTCGACAAGATCAGCCACGAGTGGCTCCAAGAGCACGTGCCGATGGAGAAGGACATCCTTCACCAGTGGCTGAAGGCCGGGTTCATCGATAAGTCCGTGTTCTTCCCAACCGAGGACGGAACCCCGCAAGGGGGCATCGCCTCGCCAGTCCTGGCCAATCTCGCCCTGGACGGGCTCCTGCGTCGGCTCCGGGAGAAGTTCCCGAAGTCGGCGACCAACAGCGCCCGGCATCGGGTCTACCTGGTCAGGTATGCGGATGACTTCATCATCACCGGCGACTCCAAGGAGGTCTTGGAGGCCGAGGTCCGGCCCCTCGTGGAGGAGTTCCTGGAGGAGCGCGGGCTGACGCTGTCGGCTGAGAAGACGACCATTGCGCATGTAGATACGGGCTTTGACTTCCTGGGTAAGACGGTACGCAAGTATCGGGGCACGCTTCGCATCACGCCCTCCAAGAGGAGCATTGGCTCTGTCTTGGAGCGAGCTCGGGAGATCATCAAGGGCAACTCGCAGGCCCCTGCCGGAGAACTGATCCAGAAGCTCAACCCCCTTCTTCGGGGCTGGGCCCATCATCACCGGTACGGTGTCAACCGAGAGGCCTTCCATCGAGTGGACCACGAAATCTGGAAAGTGTTGTGGAGCTGGGCTCGGAAACGACACCCGGGACGGTCAAGACGGTGGTTGAAGACGCACTACTTCCCCGCTGTCGGCAGCCGGCAATGGGTGTTCAGCGGTCAAGTTCAACGAGCAACGGGCGAGCAGCGGATGCTGCGCATCTTCTTCGCCAGCAGCGTTCCTATGCGGCGGCACATCGCCATCCGCAGGGACGCAAATCCCTTCGACCCCGATTGGGCGGACTACTTCAAGGACCGGGCTGACCGGCAGCGGAGGGAGAACCGCCACTTTGCGCGGGCGACGCGACCATTCGACCCGGCTGAATGTCCTCAACCACTGGCCACGGTGAGCCCGAAACGTAGCCCTGTCTCGATTACGAGGCGGACGTAGAGGCTTGAGCCGGATGCGGGGAAAGCTCGCACGTCCGGTTCTTAGGGGAGGGGGCGGCGGCAACGCCGTCCCCCCACCCGACTGGGACGCGGAGTGGGGGCCAAGCTTCATCCGGATGTGCACTTACGCCCCCTGGTCGATCCGCGTCTGGCTTAATGCAGCTCCTCTTCCACCGCCGCCTGCCCCGGCGGCGCAGAGAGGGACCGTTCCGCACCCGCGTTTTCTGCACCCACGTCGACCCCAGCATCCGGGTCCGCCACCGCGACACCACGATCAAGCAATACTGGAAGTGCGACCGGGCCTTGCGTACCGAGACGACCATCAACGAGCCCCGCGACCTCGGCGTCGGCAAGCTCCTCGCCAACCTCGTCACCCTGCGTCGCCTTGGCCGCGACATCAACCGTCGCCTCCTCGACCTCGAACGCCAGGCCCATCACTGCACCCCGGCGGCCAGCACCTTCGAGGCGCTGATCATGCCCACCGGCGATCCCGACCACCGGGCTCCAGGGCTGCACTTCGGTGATCCTCGGGTGGTCGGCCTCCTCGCTGCCCTCAGCGAGTTCCGATGGGTCTGCGATCCCATCCGCAACCGCACCCTGCGTCCCCTCGTCGAGCACTACCTCGCCCGCCCCTACATGCCAGGAGAGATGGCCTACGACCTCCGGCGCCTCTGCCGCAAGCAGATCCTCGAGCGCCTCCCGCACAGCCACTCCTACCGCCTCACCCCCACTGGCCGTCAGCTCGCCCTCTTCACCACCAAGCTCTACGAACGCGCTCTCTGCCCCGGCCTGGGACGGACGTGGATCACTCCCGGCTCGATGTCCTGCCAGCGTAGCCCGAGGATCTCACCTTGGCGCAAGCCAGGGCAACGATATACTTGACGTACGCGACTGGCTGGTGTAGTATTTACTCATGACCAAGGCACCGCTCCCAGCAACACTCCTCGAAGCCGTCCGTTACTTCGAGGACGAGGCCGTTTGCCGCGACTTTCTGGCCGCTCAGCGCTGGCCTAGCGGCGTTGAATGTGTCGCGTGTCACTCTGACCGGGTGGGCTACATCAAGACCCGCGCCATCTGGTACTGCAAGGCGTGCGGGGAGCGCTTCTCCGTGAAGAAGGGAACGATCTTCGAGGATTCCCCGCTGCCGCTTTCCAAGTGGCTCCCGGCCATCTGGCTCTACTCGGCAGGGAAGAAAGGGCGATCTTCCCACCAGCTCGCCCGCGACCTGGGCGTGACCCAAAAGACCGCGTGGTTCATGGGGCACCGTATCCGGGTTGCTCTGCACAACGAGAGTTACGACGCCCCGCTCTCGGGTGAGGTGGAGGCTGACGAGACATTCGTTGGCGGAAAGGAGAAGTTCAAGCACGCTGACAAGCGGGAGCACCGCGGGCGCGGTCCCATCGGCAAGGCCGCCGTCATGGGGCTTTTGGAGCGCCACGGTGAGGTTCGGGCAAAGGTCGTCCCGAGCAGGCGCAAGAGCACCCTGCAGGCCGAGGTCCGCGCCAACGTGGCCCCCGGATCGACCGTCTACTCCGATGCCCTGCTCTCCTACCAGGGATTGGAGGCCGAGTTCGTCCACGAGGTCATCGACCACTCGGAACGGTACGTCGAGGGTCGGGTCCACACAAACGGGATCGAGAACTTCTGGTCCCTGTTCAAGCGGATCGTCTACGGGACACACCACTCGGTCGACCCCGCTCACCTTGACCGCTATCTCGATGAGGCGACCTACCGCTTCAACACTCGGGGAGCCACGGACACCGAGCGGTTCGTGGACGCGACGCGCCGGGTTCCCGGTCGCCGTCTGACCTACGCGGAGTTGATTGGTTGTCCGGCACTCGGAGCGGCTTGGTGACAAGCAGCGGCGGCGATCCCGATCCCCCGGTGCGCCCGGAGCAAGCGCAAAGAAAGTTCGAGCAGGCGTTACGCCGAATCTTAGCCATCCCAAAGACGGAGATGGACGCACGTCTGCGGGCGGAAAAGGAGCAGGCAAGACGACCACCGCCTAAAGACCCTCAGTAGGCGGATGGCTGGAAGTCTCGAAGACCCGATAGCGAGGGTGAACCGGGCAATTCACCATTACCACACTCTCAAAGATGACTTCCACGGGGTTGACCATAAGAACTGGACCGTCGTCCCCAAGCGTTACCGAGAAGGTCGCGAATACCGCTTCTACGTCGGAGAGATCGATCCTCTCGACCCGATTTGGCCCTTGATTCTGGGGGAGGCGTACCACAACCTGCGGGCGGCCCTGGACAATCTCGTCTTCCAACTGCACGTCCGCCGTTACCGCGGTAAGGTCCCCGATGCTGTGATGAAGGCGTCCGCTTTTCCGGCTTGCGAGACCCAGCCGGTAACCAAGAAGGGCGTCCCGATTCCCACTGTTAAGTGGGGTACGATCGGGAATCTCGGAAGGACGGAAAGGACATTGATCGAGTGGCTCCAGCCGTACAACGGATGGGGCTCCAAGTATCCGCCCGAGACCCCTGAGGGCTCGATGCGGCGCGCCGTTTTCGACATAGACCGGCTGGACAACATCGACAAACACCGGCATCTTCACCTGCCAAACATCGTTGTGCAGGCGGTGCCAAGTCCACCGTCTCGCGTCGCCATCCGTTACGGGCTCATGCAACACCCCAAGTTCAACGTCCCGCTGGAAAGTGGCGCAGAGGTCGACCGGTGGACGTTCCGCGAGGCGCCGCCAGCCGAAGATGTGCCAATGCAAAGCTACATAGCCTCTTGCGTAGCTATCGACCCACGAATTGGCCCGGATTTCGGTCGTATCGATGCGCTTCCCCACTTGGGCGGCAGCATCCACACGGTGGTAATGGTCCTGAGGCTGTTCGAGAAGCGGTTCCCCGTCGCAGACTGGCCGGACTTGTCGAAGGTTAGGGGCGCGATGGGATAGCCGGGGCGTCACGAGACGTCCCCGTGAGCACCGGCCTCCGCGGCACCAACACTAGATTGTCTAGTGCGCGAAGTATATCGTTGCCCAAGCCAGCGTAGAACGCGGTCGCGGCCGGCGCATAGCTGTCGGTGCCCTCGAGGGCCCGAAGGTAGGCGTCCCGGTCGGCCGGCGTCCAGTCCCAACGCTCCTTCGCCACGATCCGGGGCGGCCACGCGAGCTGAGCCACGTTGGAGGCGACGTGGCCGTGCCGCACGGCGTCGTTGAGAGCGTTGCGGAGCACGGCCCGCAGATGGGCGACCGATCGCGCCGAGAGCGGCTTGTCACCGCGTTGCCTGGCGGCGAGGAAGCGCTCAACGTCGGCGACGGTCAGCTCCGGGAGCAGCCGGTCGCCGAGACCAGCCTTCAGGTGTTCGACGAGCGAGCGGTAGCGCCGGAAGGTCTGATGGCGGGTGCTCTCATGCTTGTCTGCCAGCCAAGCAGTCAGCCACGATCCGACGGTGAGGCGTGACCTCGTGCCAGCCTTGCGATCGCGGGTGGTCGACCCACTCCCCCCGGACATTCCGAGAGCCGCGGAGAGCTTGGCGAGGCCTCCCGCTGAGTCGCGGCATAGACGGACCGCTGGACCCGCCGGCCGTCCACGAGGATGCTGTACCGGCCTTCCCACCGGGTCTGCACCCCGCCGCGGCGCCTGCCGCTACCCTTCCATCTGTCGATGACCGAACCCGATCCGGAAGGAGCCCGCTTCTTGGCCGCCATGCCAACCTCCGGCCCGCCCGTCGCCCGGGCTGCTCGTACCAACTCAGCCAATATAGCGTTGTTGGTACGTTGTTGGTACGTCGCGAGAAATCCCTTATGCCCCCGTAGCTCAGTGGATAGAGCAGAGGTTTCCTAAACCTTGTGCGCAGGTTCGATTCCTGCCGGGGGTACCCAACCGGTCGCCTTCTCGCACCGCCCCACGGCGCTGGCAGCGACCGCGACCAGAAGGGCGAGGGCTCGCCTCACTCCGGCGGTGCCGGTCGAATGAGCAACCGATCGATGGACGTCTCAACGAAGCCGGCGCCGAGGTAGAGGCTGCGGGCGGCGTCGGTCGCGAAGCCGACCTTCAGGCGGCGTGCGCCTTTGCGGGCGAGCCGATCGAGGCCATTCGTCAGCAACATGCGGGCGAGGCCGCGTCGCTGGTATTGGTCCTCGACGCGCATCGGTTCGAGGAGTCCGACGAGCGTTGTGTAGTCGAACCAGAACAACGCGTAGCCGGCGACCCGGCCATCGGCGTCCTCAACCGCCAGATCGAGCGTCGGATCGTACAGCGAGCACTGTCGCAGCCGCGGCTCGACCAGCTCACCGTTTCGAGCCATCATCGGGTGCGGACGATCCGCGCGTGCTACGCGATCGACGATCGCGAAGCCATCGACCTGCGCGACCGGCGGGCGATGGTCGGCGTCCATCCATGCGGTGCCCGACAACTCGTCGGCCATCGCGAATCCGCTCTGGATAGCGAGGTCCGCTAGCAGCGCGTCCTCCGTGCGCACGAGCACCCGGAGTGCCTCGCCCCGGTGTCCGGCGGTGGCTTCCAAGGTGGCGGCCCAGACCTCTTCCGGCTTGACGATCGACGGCACGGCGAAGACGTCGGCTTGCCAGGTGCCGTCCCAGGCCGTCAGCCCTGCAGCCGCCACGGGGCCAAGGGCGTCGAACCAGACCGGCAGCGGCAGAGCGTCGGTCACCCGGGGACGGCGCCACCACCACTGCACGTCGGCGGCCTCCCACATGCCGCCGAGCGGATCTCCCAGGCGAGCGCGCTGCAGGACCGTGGTCGTCGCGTTCAGCCGCCCGAGACCCCGCAGCAGCAGGCGTTGCACGACCACGTTCGCCCAGTGTATTGGCGCAGGCATGAGCCGGGCGCTGGGTACCGATCGGGTACCCATCGGCAGGGATCAGGCCGGCGGCACCGGCATCGCGTCTCGACCCGCCGGCCCGAGCCGGCGACCCCCTTCGATGGGCGATCGGGCCGCGGAGTGGGAGCAGGTCAGGCGACACCGCTCGGTCAGGCGGCTGACGGCGCCTCCGGCGTTATTGCCTCCTTCTCGGCCAGAAGCCGCGCCACAGCGTCCTTGAGCGAGCTCGTGGGTCCCTCCTTGCGCAGGACCTCAACGCCGAGCGCTTTCCTCATGTCCGCGAGACGCTCGTCCTCGGCGAACGCGGTGTAAAAGATGACCGGAACGCTCGCCAGACGCTGGTGCTTCCTCATCTCGGTGAACAGCGCGATTCCATCCATGCTGGGCATACGGACATCGGTGATGATCAGGCGGGGCGGGCCGGACAGTGCCATCTGGAGTCCGTCCAACCCATTGCGCGCGCTTTCCACGGAATACCCTTGGGAACCGAGCGCCAGCTCGACCAAGGAACGGAGGTCAGGATCGTCCTCGACGACCAGGAGGTGATGGGACACCCGAACCCTTTCTCCGCGTTCGCCAGAGCCAACCCGCCCGATGGGTGACATCGCCGTGGGCCGACTCTAGCCTCCGCCTTGCTCGGCGTCCACACCACCAGTGCGTCGCCTTGCCGACGCAATACGAAGGGTCCATAGCGCTCTCTCGGCTTCGACACCAGCGCTCAGGCTTTCCGGCTCCGCTTTCCCGAGGGGCGCCCCTGACCGCCCGCCTCCGCCACCTGCCAGAATTTCTCTCGCCCCTCGCCCGGTGGCGTGGGGCGTCTCGCCCATTCGGGAGGTCTCCATCACCATGGCCATCGACGCCAAGCAGCTCATCGCCGGCTGGTGCAGCCCGGCCGACGACTTGAAGCTCACCGGGGAGCGCCAGGAGCCCGACACGGACTTCGTGCTCGTCCTGCAGAGCGGCGAAGCCGAGATCGTCGCCAGCCTGGCCAGCGGAAGCGACCGGCTCCGCCTGAGCCAGGAGGTGACAGCGGCTGATGCCGCCCATGCGGCCGGGGCTCTGGCCCGTCTCGAGGAACAGCGCCCCGCTCCGGTGTCCATCAGCGCCGCCACCCAAGGGGTGACGATCCGCACCTGGATCGTCCTCGACGGACTCACCAAGCACAGCCTGCTGCGAGCGGTCGGTGAGATGTCGCGCACCCGTGAGGCCGTGCTGCGCGTGATCGCCGGCGCGGCGGCGGCGGGCGGGGCGGAGACGGCCGGGGCGGCGGCGTCCGCGGCTCAGGATCAATCGGCCGCAGCGACACCGGCGGCCGCGGCCGCCACCTCGGCCTCGTCTTGGGGCGCGTCCCCGCAGTCCGGCTACCAGGGATCCGGCGGCTACGCCGGCGGAGCCAGCCCGGTCGGGCCGCTCTCCGGTTCCGGCCAGGGCTACAGCCAGTACGGGGCGCAGCCGGCCCCCCAGGGGCCGTGGACCCCCGGCCACAAGGTCCCGCCCCAGGGGATGCAGGCCTGGGCCGTTCCCGACCCCAACAGCCCGGTGATCGCCAACCTCGGCGGCCACCTCCCGGTGCAGGTCACGGAGATGCGGGGCGCCTGGGCGCGGGTGGTCTGCTCCAACGGATGGACCGGCTGGGTGGACGGACGCCTCCTGGTCGCCGGTCCCTGAGTGCCTCCCGACGGGTCCAGCCCTGAGCTCCTCACCCAGGCCGACGCCGGCGTCCTCACCCTCACCCTCAACCGCCCGGAAACGCGCAATGCGCTCAACCAACCCCTTCTCGCCGAGCTCCTCGCCGCCCTGGAGAACGCCGGCCGCGATGAGCAGGTCCGGGCCGTCGTGCTCACCGGCGCGGGGGACCGGGCATTCTGCGCCGGCGCCGACCTCTCCACCCTCGCCGGGGAGGGCGAGGGACGCCGGCAGTGGGAGCAGGGGCTCTTCGCCGACGTCTTCACCGCCTGCACGCGGCTCGGCAAGCCCCTCCTCGGAGCCGTCAACGGAGCCGCGCTCGCCGGCGGTCTGGGCCTGGCTCTCTCCTGCGACCTCATCGTCGCCGCCGAGGAGGCGACCTTCGGCACGCCCGAGGTGCGCGTCGGGCTGTGGCCGATGATGGTGATGGCGGTCGTCCTGCGCCACCTCGGCGCCAAGCGGGCCATGGAGCTGTTCCTCACCGGCGACCCCATCACCGCCGCGCAGGCTCGCGAGTGGGGCCTCGTGAACCGGGTGGTCCCCCGCCTGCAGGTGCTCCCCGAGGCGCAGCGCTGGGCGGCGCAGATCGCCGCCTCCAGTCCCCTCAGCCTCCGCCTCGGTCGCGACGCCTTCCACGCGATCGGAGCTCCTGACCTCGGTACGGCGCTAGGCCACCTCCAGGCGCGACTGCAGCTGCTCGCGGCCAGCGAGGACGCCCGTGAGGGGGCCCAAGCCTTTCGGGAGAGGCGACCGCCGCGATTCCGGGGACGCTGAAGCATTGGGGACCGCCCTCCCACAATGGGGTGATGGGTGCCACAACGCCGACGTCGGTCCGCCCGGAGCAGCGCGCCGAGGCGGGGGAGCCGGCTCACCGTTCGCCATTGGACCGAATCAAACAGACGACCCCCATCAGGGTCATCGGAGCCTATGGCTCGGCACAGGTCGGCAGTTTCGCCGCCGGCCTCGCCTACAACGCCTTCATGTCGATGTTCCCGCTGATCCTCGGGATCCTCGCCGTCGTGGGCCTGGCGCTCAGGAACCCGTCGCTGCAGCAGGGAGCGCAGACAACCATCGTCCACGCGTTTCCCGCCTCGGCGCGCGGCGACATCGGGAGCGTGGTCCGCCATCTCCCCGACACGGCGGGTGTCTTCGGCATCCTCGCCATCGCCGGCCTGCTCTGGACGGGGACCAACTTCTTCGCCTCCCTCGAGTTCGCCCTGAGCCGGATGTTCGCGATCGGCCAGCGCGGCTTCCTGCGCCAGCGTGCCATGGGCGTCGTGATGCTCGTCATCCTCATCGTCGCCCTCCTTCTCGCCGTCGCCGCCGACAGCCTCATGACGGTCCTGCCCTTCATGGCCGGGCTGGGGCCGCTCGTGGGGCTCGCCGTCCTCACCGGCCTGATGCTGCTCATCTACCGCTACGTGCCGCGGCGCAGCTTCCGCTCCCGAGAGATCTGGCCGGGCGCGCTCGTCGCCGGCATCCTCATCGAAGCGGTCACCCTTCTCTTCCCCCTCTACGGCAAGCTCGTCCACGGCGACAACGCCTACGGCCAGAGCCTCGCCCTCTTCTTCCTGCTCGCCACGTGGATCGGCCTCCTCTCCCAGTTCGTCCTCATTGGCGCTCTCTGGAACCGGGTGCGCCTGGGGGAGGGCTTCACCACGCTCGGGCTGGTGGCCCGCCCCCTGCGAGCCGCGGCGGGCCAGGCTCCCCCTGCCGCCATGGCGCCCAGCCCACCGCCTCCGCCTCCGCCGCCACCACCTGATGGCGGCGGCTCAGCCGAGGCCTGACACCGCCACGATCCGATCGCGGGCCGCACCGCTCACCTGACACCTGCGACCATCCCCGCGCAACCCGTCATGAGCCTCAGCTTCGACACCCAGCGGGTCACCACCGCCGACAACGTGGCGATCGCCTTCCGGGTCGCCGGCCTCGCCACCCGGATCGCCGCCGCGCTCATCGACTGGCTGCTCCTCGCTCTCCTCATGGTGGTCATCGCTATCGCCGCCAACGGGCTGGCCACGGCCATGGCCGAGAGCGGCGGATCGGGCTCGATCGACGCCACGCTCGTCTTCCTCCTCGCCTCCGCCCTCTGCGTCGTCGCCGTCGTCCTCTACTTCACCCTCTACCCGGCTTTCACGGCGGGACGGACGCTCGGCAAGTCGGCGATGGGGCTGCGGATCATCCGCCTCGACGGCGGCACGGCGAGCCTCGGCGACAACCTCCTCCGCAGCCTGGGCTACCTCGTCGATCTCCTGGGGGTGGGGCCGATCCTGATGTTTGTCCACCCCCAGGCCCGCCGCCTCGGCGACCTCCTCGCCGGCACGGTGGTGGTCCGCGAGCGGACACCCGTCACCCTCACCGCGGCGACCGCTGCCGCTCCCGTCTACCTGCGCAGCTTCGATCCCGGGCCGCCCATCGACGGCCTGGCGAGCCTCGGCGAGCGCGACCTCACCGCCATCCGCGCTTTCCTCGGCCGCCCCGGCCTGCGACCCGAGCAGCGCGCCTCCCTCGCCGCCCTGGTGGCGGCCCCCCTCCTGGACAGGATGGCCCTCCCGGCATCCGCCCCGGAGAGAGGTTTGCCCCCCGAGCTGTTCCTCGAGCGCCTCTACATGCAGCTGGAGGCGCGGCGCCGGTGAACGTCGACGCCTTCGTCAGCGCGCGGCGGAACCGCTGGTCGGAGCTGGAGGCGCGCTCCGCCACCCTCACCGCCGGCCGGTTGCGCCACCTGGGACCCACCGACCTCGAGCGTCTCGCCGCCCTCTACCGGCACGCCGCCGGCGATCTGGCCATCGCCCGCCGCGACTTTCCCGACCACCCCATCACCGAATATCTCAATGGGCTCTGCGGGCGGGTCCACGTTCTCCTCCATCGCGGCCGCGAGCCCCGGGTTGAGGGCGCGCTGCAATTCTTCCTGACCGGGGCGCCGCGGCTCTTCCGGGCCAACGCCGGCTATTTCGCGGCCGCCCTCGCCTGCCTTCTCGCCGGGGTCCTCGCCGGCTGGCTGGCCTACGATCTCCGCCCCGACCTGCGCCCCCTCCTCGTCCCCGACTCCCTCTTCGATGAGATGGCCCGAGGCGCCCCCAGCGTCGCCGTTCCGCAGCCGTTCCTGGCCGCGCCCAGCATCTTCGTCCACAACATCGAGGTGGCGGCCATCGTCTTCGTCTCGGGGATCCTGCTCGGCCTGCCCACCGTCTACCTCCTCCTCCTCAACGGCTGGACCCTGGGGACCCTGGGGGCAGCCGTGCACGGTGGCGGTTACGACTTCGCGTTCTGGTCGCTCATCGCCGCCCACGGCGTCCTGGAGCTCAGCATCATCGTCATCGCTGGAGCCGCCGGACTGCGCCTCGGCGACGCCATCCTGCGCCCCGGGCTGCGCCGGCGAGTTCGATTCGATCGCGGCCGCGGGCCACGATGTGGTGGGCCTCTTCCTGGCCACCGGCGTGCTCCTCGTCGTGGCGGGCTGTCTCGAGGGCTTCGTCTCGCCGAGCGGTTTGCCGGGAGGCGTGAAGGTCGGCATCGGCCTGGCCGTGGGCAGCGCCTTCTACACCTGGCTGGTGCTGGCCGGGCGCATACACCGGACATCCTCGCCGCTACGGTTGGAGGCGGCGGGCGCGGCCGGCACCTCCCCCGGATAGAGAGGACGAGAAACATGGCGCGTGAGGTTGTGGTCGGTGGTGAGGTCTTCAAATGGCGGAACCCGATCGGGGTCTGGCTCGGTCTCCCCCTCATCACCCTGGGCATCTATTTCTTCGTCTGGTGGTACAAGATCAACAACGAGGCGCGCCGCTACCTTCGTGATCCATCCATCCGCCCCGGCGTCTCGCTGCTCGCCGTCCTGCTCGGCTGGATCCTGATCGTCCCGCCCTTGGTGAGCGTGTACACGACCGCTCAGAGAGTGCGACGCATGCAGGACGCCGCGAACCTCAGCGGCGACCGCTGCAACCCCTGGATCGCCTTGCTGCTCCGCTTCGTCTTCGGCCTCGATGTCCTCTACCTGCAGACGAGCCTCAACCAGATCTGGGAGGCCCACCTCCGTCTGGGGCAGCTGCCCTCTCCCGCCTTTCCGCCGCAGGGATTTCCGGCGCCGCCCAGCCCTCGCGGCGATCCGCCGCCGGCACCACCCTCCCCGCCGCCCCTCCCCCCGGCGAACTCCCGACTGTAGTCGAGAGGCACGAGGACCTCCCGCTGGTACCCATTCCCATGGCCGACGGCGGTCGCGCCGGGCGGATCTCCACTGCCCGCGACTGGTCCCGCAGCGCCCCAGCGTCACGAGGCCCTGAGGGCACCTGACCGATGGGTCGATCATCCCGTGGTGCTGCGACGTTGCGACGCGCAAGCGTCCGCATCCCGATCGTGATCGGCAGCTGATGCTGCCGCGGCGGCGCTGCCGGGCGGAGTGTGGCCGGTAGACTGGGCCGCATGGAAGTGGTGAGGATCCGGCCTCGCGGCTACTGCCACGGGGTGGTGGAGGCGATTCGCCTCGCCAAGCAGGTGGGCGGCGAGCACCGCGGCCAGCCCGTCACCATGCTCGGCTACCTCGTGCACAACGAGCACGCCACTCGAGAGCTGGAGGCGGCGGGGGTGCGACTGGTCGCCGAGACCGACCGCATGAAGGGCCTCGAGCGGATCACCGAAGGCACGGTCATCTTCACCGCCCACGGCATCTCTCCCCAGGTCGTCGCCGCGGCCCGCGAGCGCGGGCTGGAGATCGTCGACGCCACCTGCAGCGACGTGACCCGGACCCACGACCTGGTCCGTGACCTCGCCGCTCGCGGCTACCACGTCGTCTACGTCGGAAAGCGCGGTCATCCCGAGCCGGCCGGGGTGCTCGGTATAGCCCCGGAGCAGACGACCCTCATCGAGAGCATCGAGGAGGTGGATGCCCTCGACTTCTCGCCGGGCACGCCGCTCGCCGTGACCTGCCAGACGACGCTCTCCATGTGGGACACCCAGGCCATCATCGACCGGCTCGCCGAGCGCTTCCCCCAGATCGAGGTCCACAACGAGATCTGCCGCGCGACCCAGGAGCGCCAGGAGGCGGCCGTGCTCGCCGCCCACGACGTCGACTGCGTGGTCGTCGTGGGCAGCCAGCGGAGCAGCAACAGCAAGCGGCTCGTCCAGGTGGTCGAGGAGCTCGCCCACAAGCCGGCCTTCCTCGTCGACACCGCGGCGGAGCTTCGCCGGGAGTGGTTCGTCGGCGTGCAGCGGGTGGGCGTGACCTCGGGAGCGTCGACGCCGACCCACCTCACCCGTGAGGTGGTCGCCGCCCTGGAGGCCATGCCAGATCCCGTGGAGGCCCCCGCGGCCTCGGGCTGAGACCTTCGCCGTGGCCGGGTGGGATCCGAGCCGCCGCGGTCCAGCAACGAAGCGGAGACGGAGCGGCAGCGCGCCGTTGCACCCGCCTACCCTCACCCCATGCCGGCCGTGAAGACGAGCGGTCCCGGGTATACGCTGGGCAGGCCAGCCATGGGGTCCCAGCCGCGCCGCTCTCCGGGAGCGCTTCGATGAGCTCGACACAGTTTGGACGCGCCCGCCCGGCGGGCCGTCTCCTCGCCGCCCGCTCCCTCGTCTACCTCCAGGCCGGCATCCTGGTCCTCGGCGCCGGATGGATGTTCGTCATCCTCATCACGGCGGGGAGCGCGACCTCCACGGCGTTCCCGATGCAGGGGCTCGTCGACCAGGCCAATGTCTCGGGAGCCGGCGTCGCGGTGCTCGCCGTCGTCAACGTCTGCCTGGCTGCGGCCGCCGTCTTCTTGGACCGGGAAGCGGAGCGCAATCCCCAGGGATACCGCGCCACTTTTGCTGCTCTGGAGATCGGGATCTCCCTCTACCTCATCGGCTTCATCGGAACGGCGGTCGGTGACGTCCTCTTCGGCCCGGTGCTGGCCCTCGTCCTGATCGGCACCCACTGGTGGCCAGAGCTCGACGCCCGGGTGCTGGGCGGCGGCAGCGGCTGGGGCACGGCCCCCCTGCCCCTGAGCGGCGCCGGTCTCGATGAAGCGGCGCCCTTGGCGGCGGCGGGCCCGGCGGCGGCGGCGACCCCCGCGTCCCCCGAACGGGCTTCCCCCGCGGCTCCCGCGGAAACGCCGAGCGCCGAACCCCTTCCCGCGGCCGGGACCTGGACTGCCCTGCCGGCTCGGGACCCCTCCAACGGCGGAGATCTCCGCCCCGCCATCTAGTTCGCCACCGGCTGGCGCGCCAGGATTCGGTGTGGTGGCTGGCGGAGGCTGGAGACCCTCCGTGTACCGACCTCCCGCCCCGGCCAGCGTCACCGTCGGGCGCGTCCTGGTCATCGTGGAGAGCGGTCTCTGGCTGCTTCTCGGTCTGATCCTCGGAGTGGCCGGCCTCGGCCTGATGCTCGCCGCCACGAGCCTCACCCTGCCCGGCTTCCCCGGATTCGCCGTGTCGGGGAGCGCGATCGGCGGCACCGTCCTGGCCGCCGCCATCGTCGTCATCGGCCTTGCCGTGGCCGGGATCTGGGCCGGGGTCGCCCTGGGGCGGCTGAGGGGCGGGGCCCGCGTCACCGCCCTGGTCGTCGCCTCCTTGGGGGTGATCGCCGCCCTCCTCATGCTGAGCAGCGGGCTGCAACCGGGGCAGACCATCACGCGGCCCAACGGGACGGCGATCACCGTCTCCACCACCCCCAGCCTGGTCCTCGGCAGCCTCAACGTCCTCCTCAACGCCGCCATCATCTGGTGCATCGGTATCGCCCCGACGACCCGCGACGCCTTCCGCGGCACGGGCCCGGGCCTCCTCCCCATGGCGGTCCCCCACCCCGGCGCCGCCTTCCCGGCCTGGGAATGGCCTCCTCCACCGCCCTCGGTCCCGGGATGGGGATCGCCGCCCCCTCCCCCGGACGCCGGGGCGGCCGGGGTGGGGCCTCCGCCACCCCCCGCGTAGCCTCGCGCCGGGGGCGGCGCGGGATCAGCCGGGCAAGGCCGGTGCCTCCCGCGGGGAGCCGGCCGTCGCGGCGGAACCCTGGGTTGCCGGGGGGCGGACCATCCGAGCACCCGGGGCCGGCCAGCGCGCCGAGGTACCGCGGCCCAGCCCGCCGGCCCGCCCTCAGATCCGGGCGCGGCGCTTCAGCTCCAGGTAACGGTTGACGAGCCGGGGGGAGAGGGTGCGGGCGTCGGCATCGAGGGTCTCGACGCCGCTGCGGCGGAGCAGCTGGAGCGTCTCCTCGCGGTCGGCGACCAGGCTGCCGGCGACAAGCCGCGCGGCCGCCGACCGCATATCGGTGGGTGAGGCTCGCGCGGTGTCCTCCAGAGCCGGATCTCGGACGGTGACGACCAGGGGGAGGTGATGACGACGCAACCGGGCGCACTGGCGCACCAGGGCCTGACCCTGGTCGGGGTCGAGGACGTCGGTGAAGATGACGACGAGAGCCCGGCGGCGCTGCCAGCGGCTGAGATGAGCCAGTGCCTCGTCGTAGTCGGCCTCGACCTCCCCGGGCCGCAGCGGTCGCACGGCGTCGAGGAAGCGGCGCATCTGGATCCGGCCCGCGCGGGGGGGCAGGGTGACCGTCACCCGGTCGCTGAAGGCGAAGAGCCCGACCCGGTCCCCGGCCGAAACCGCGACGTGCACCAGCAGCAGCCCGGCGTTGATGGCGTGGTCGAGCTTGGTGAGCTCGCCAGCTCCCACGCCCATGAGGCGGCCGTGGTCGAGACAGAGGACGACCGGCTGAGCCCGTTCGGGGATGAGCTCGGAGGCCATGAGGCGGCCGCTGCGGGCCGTCGCCTTCCAGTTGATGAAGCGCTCGGGGTCGTCCGGCACCGCCTCGCGCACGCGCTCGAATTCGGTTCCCTCCCCCGGCCGCCGCTGGGTGCGAACCCCCAGCTCGGCGAGCTGCCCCCGACGGGCCAGGGCCTCGTAGATGCGCACCCCGGCGAGATCGGCGTCGACGCGGACGGTCTCCCCATGACCCACCGCCGACTGACGGAACCCCAGGCGCCAGGGCCCGGGGCAGCGGATGACGGTGGCCCCGAAGCGCTCCTCACCGCGGACCGCCGGGGTGAGGGTGTAGTGGAGCGCGCCGGGGAGGAGCACCCGCTGTACCGAGTGAGAGGCGGGGATGCGCAGGGGGTGCTCGTCGCGGACCGTGGCGGGCACGGGGAAGGCCGCCCCGCGCACCGCGATGCGCAGCGTCACCAGGTTGGGCCGGCCCACCGAGAGGAGCTCATCGTGCTCGCGCTCCACGCCGAGACGGTCGCCGCCTGGAGCCCGCCGGGAGTCGGCGAAGACGGCGAGGGCGGCGAGGACGGGGAGGACGGCGCCCGGCAGGAGGAGGGCCGGGACGGCGATGGCCGCCCCCAGCGGCGCCAGGGAGAGGAGGAGCAGGACCGCGCCCCTCGGGGTCACCGGGGGACGGGCACCCGGCCGACGGCCCGCTCCACCGCCGCCACCTCCCCGATCCCCTGGATCTCCGCCTCCGGACGGCGGATGAGGCGATGGCGCAGGGCGGCGGTGCTGATGTCCTTGACGTCCTCGGGGACGACGTAGGTCCGCCCCCTGAGCGCTGCCATCCCCTTGCTGCCGAGGAGCAGGGCGATGGCCCCGCGGGGGCTGGCGCCGAGGCTCAGGTCGGGGCTCGCGCGCGTCGCCCCCACCAGCTGGCCGATGTAGCCGAGGACCGCGTCGCTCACCTGCACGGCCCCCACCTCGGCCTGGGCCGCGGCCAGCCCGGGAGCGTCGACGACCGTGCCCACCCCCGCGCTCTCCAGGTCATGGGGGTCGAAGCCGCGGTCAAACCGGCGCAGCATCTCCATCTCCGCGCCGGCCGGCGGCACCGTGACCTCCAGCTTGAGGAAGAAGCGGTCGAGCTGGGCCTCGGGGAGGGGGTAGGTGCCCTCATACTCGACGGGGTTCTGGGTGGCAACGACGAGAAAGCGGCCCCCCAGAGGCATCCGCCGGCCGTCGCTCGTGACCTGGCGCTCCTCCATGGCCTCGAGGAGCGCGGCCTGGGTCTTGGCCGGGGCCCGGTTGATCTCGTCGGCGAGCAGGGTGTCAGTGAAGATGGGGCCCGGCCGGAACTCGAAGCTCCCGCTCGAGGCGCGGTAGACGTTGGTGCCGATGATGTCCGAGGGGAGGAGGTCGGGGGTGAACTGGACGCGGGTGAAGCGGGCGTCGAGGCAGGCGGCGAGGCAGCGGGCCATCAGCGTCTTGGCGGTCCCCGGGACGCCCTCCAAGAGGACGTGGCCGCCCACGAGGACGGCGAGGAAGAGCCCGTCGATGATCTGCTGCTGGCCGACGACAGCCCGGCCGATCGTCTCCTGGAGGGTGTTGCGCAGCTCGGCGGCGATCGGCATCGAGGGCCAATTGTGCATGCGGCCCGGAGACGGCGGGTGACGATCCGCTGACCTTCTGCCCCGCCCGACGGGCAGGACGACGCCCGCTGGCGCGGCTGGGGTTCGCGCGGCTCAGCGAATGGCCACCGCCCCCCACTCGGTCTCGACGGCATCGACGGCGACGGCCAGGCGGAGGAGCTCCGCCTCACCCGGATGTCCGCCGGCCAGATGCCGCGCCTCGGCGAGGACCCCGGCGAGGGTCCGCACCCGCTCTTCCCCAAAACCCCTGAGCTGGGCGGTGAAGAGGGGATCCACCAGGCGGTGATCGACGCCGGTGGCGCGCCCCACGCGCAGCTTCAGCTCCTCGGCGTAGCGCCCCGCGATGCCGCCCCGCTCCCGGCTGTGGGCCAGGAGGTTGGTGACCGCCTCGATGTGCTGGAGTACGGAGGGCACCCGGGTGGGATCGGCACGGGGCAGGGCTCGGCCCAGGCGGCGGCCGCTGAGCAGGAGGAAGAGAAGGGTGACGAGGACGGCGAGCAGCACGGCGGCGAGCAGCGGGCCGCTGACCACCGCGCTCAGACCGTAATCCCCGCTGCCCGCGGGGGGAAGGTGATGGACCTCATCGAAGGCCACCCGCATCCCCCGGCTGCCCTGGAGGGCAGCCAGCACGAAGGCCGCGGCGTCGCCCCGGCGCAGGCCGTCGTTGCTGAGCGGGTACTCGCTGCCGAGCAGCCAGAGACGGCCCGCTCCCACCCGAATCTCGGCGGCGACCGGCTGGCCGCCGGCGTCGAGGATGGGGACGAGTTCGTCTCCGCCCGAGAAGGCCGAGGCGATCCCCGAGCTCGGCGGGGGAGCCAGCGGAACGCTGGCGACCCCGCCGCTCCCCGGGAAGGGCTGGCTCGGGGTGGCGGAGGCGGCCGCGGCGGGCGTCACCTCGACGGAGTGGGCGCTGAGCAGGGCTTGGACGGCGCCCGGGTCGTCGAGGGCCACGATGGCGGTGCCGCCGCCGGCGACGAAGGCGTCGGCGGCGCGGACGTCACCTGAGCTCCATGGGTTGACGTCGAGCGGCGCGGCGGAGATGAGCACGTCGGACCCGGACAGATCCCACGTCGAATCGATACGGTGGGTCGCGTAGCCGAGGCTGCCCAGCCACTCGTAGAGGACGAGGGTGCCCGCCTTCCCGTTGGCCGTGCTGGAGGGATCGGTGTCGCTGCTCTGTCCCGATCCGAGGGTGGCGATGACCGCGGTGAGAACGGCGAGGACGGCGACCACGATGGCCAAAGGGGTGAGGGCGGAGCGTCTCATCGCGTCACGCTCCGCTCCCCGGCGAGAAGGCGCACCGCTTGGCAGTGATCGCGCGCCGCCTCCCAGTCGGCATCGCTGACCCGCTCTCCGGAGTACCAGGCGACGTCGAAGCCGCCCGCAGCGGCGGCCAGGGGGGCGAGCAGCTCCCGGTCCTGGCCGGCGCTGGCCAGCAGCTCGGTGGTGGTCCAGGCGGGGTCCACCGCCAGACGACCGCGACCCGAGAGGCTGAGCAGCGCGCTGCGGAAAGCTCGCCGGATGGCTTCCCGGAAGTCGCCAGAGGCGGCGGCTTGGACGGCGCTGCGCCACTCGCCGTCGGCGTCCGGGGCGGCCGGCTGGACGATCCCCCGTCCCGGTTGCGGTTCGCGGCGCCACCCCACCACCTTGCCGATACGCCAGGCGCCGACGGCGGCGACGAGGGCCAGGAGGCCGAGCCCGAGGGCGAGGGAGAGCGGCGTGCCGAGGCGTTGGGTCAGAGCCTGCAGGAAGTTGCCGATGGCGTTGAGGATCTGCTGGACCCAGTTGGGGGCGGGGGGACGGTCGAGGTTGGCGAGGGCCGGGGAGCGATAGACGCCGGCAAGCTTCTCCCGAGCACCCGCGTCGTACGGGGCGGAGCAGTCCCCACCGCTCCGCGGTCGCAGCGTCCCGGCCAGGGCATCGAGCCGCCTCAGCGCGGCGGCGGCGGCGCCGCTCTGCAGGTCGAGGATGACGGGATCGAGAGCCGGGGCGGCCCCATCGCTCAGCGCCAGGGCGTTGAGCTGCTCCGCGGCCGTCTCCGGCGGCGTCCCGGCTCGGAGCTCGGCCTCCACGTGACGCAGAGCCCCGACGTAGTCGCCCGCGCAGGGGGGGCGGCCCGCCCCGCGCCGGTCACGCCGACGAAGAGGACGAGCGCCAGCAGGGCGGCCGCCCCGCGGCGTCCCGCGGCGCCGCCTTTCAGCCCCTGCTGACGGCGGTCGTTCGGTTCAGCGTTCGACACTGAGCGACTGGGCGAGCATCTCGATGTCGAATCCCTCGCGACGGATGCGCACGTCGTAATAGACGAGGGTGAGCAGGATGAGGATGAACGGGGACGTGAAGATGCTGATCACCCCGCTCGCCACCGCGGAAACGAGGTAGTTCGCGGAGAGCGGCAGCGCGCTCACCAGGAGGCCGGCCAGCCCCTGGAGCAGCCCGCTCACGATGAACGAGACGATGTTGATGACGAGATAGAAAAGAAAGATCTTCCAGAACGAACCGACGGTGAGCCGGAAGCTGCGCCGCAGCGCGGCCACCGGTCCGACCCTCTCCAGCATGAGGGCCTGCACCCCCAGACTCACCCTGATTCCGACGAAGATGACCCAAACAGCCCAGGCCAGGCCGCCGAGGATGACGAGCAGCACCCCCGCGCCGCCGCCGGCGAGGACAGCCAAGAGGATCACGAGGACCAGCGGGGCCAGGGCCAGCACGCCGGCCAGGGTGGCGAAGGCGATGAGGGGAAGGGCGCGGCCCAGCGCCATCTTGAGGGCGGCGCCGACGCCCGAGGGGTGGTCGAGGTAATCGTCGCCCACGACCTTGACCACCGCCCCCTGGGCGAGGGAGAGGAGGAAGACCTGGTAGCCGACAGCCACGGCGAGGAGGACGAGGGCGGCGACGAGGAGCGAGGAGAGGAGGCTCTGCGACTGCCCGGGTGCCAGGGAGATCCCCGAACCCGCGCTCGGGAGGAGGGCTGCGAAGGGCTGCTCGGCGAGGACGGTGAGGGCAAGGTAGGGGAGCTGGAAGATGGCCATGATGGCGACGATGGGGAGGAAGCGGCGCCGGTAGACGGTGAACGCGGAGTCCAGCAGCTCACCGAAGGACTGGGCCCGGAACCGTCCCCAGCCGATGACCGGCGGGCTCCAGGCCCACACCGGAAAGTTGGGGGACGCCCAGCCGGGAGGCGCGGGCGGGGAGAGCGCGGCCCGCTGGCCGGGCCACGGCGGCGGCCATGCCGGGGGAGGCGGCGGCGGGGGTGGCGGCGGAGCCGGGGGTGGCGGCCCCGGGGGCGGCGGGGGGCTCTCTGGCACGGGGCCCATTGTCGGACAGCCCTCGCGCGCTCCCCGCCGCGAAGCTGTCGCGGATCAGGAGGCGCTCTCTCCTCCTCCCTTCTCCTTCTCGGCGCGGGCCCTCTGGCGGCGCCTCGCCAGCGCTCCCAGGAGCCGCTTCACCCCGGCGTTGTCGACGACCATCTGCGGCCGTCGCTTCCGGTCGCGCCGTTCGATGCGAGCGCGCTCCGGTCCGACCAGGTCGTCGCCCCTCTCGGCATCCCGTGGCGGCATGGAGGAACGCTAACCGAGCGGAGCTCCCGCGGGTCCCGCTCTCGCCGCCTCCATTCGTACGTCCTATGCGGGGGCGGAGATGAGCCGATGCCGGCGATGGCCGGCGACCGCGCGGACCCCGAGGGTGGCGGCGACCGCCGTGAGGACGGCGGCCCCCCCGAGGATCGCCGCATCCTGAGGGCTCACCCGGCGCCAGCGCGGCTTCCGCCGGTCGGCCTCGACGCGGCGAAGGATGGCGGAGTAGAGCGCCTCCCGCTCCGCCGCGCCCAGCAGCGGCGCCGAGCAGGCGGCTCCGATCTCGACGGCGAGGTCGACGAGGTCGCGGAAGGGAGAGCCCAGGTCGTCGACGCTCGCCCCGATGCGGCGGCGGTTGAGGGCGGCGTCGAGCCGCTCCGCCTCCTCGCTCACCGGCCTCCCCTCGCGCGCTCGGCGGGGAGGGGAGCCCCGAGGCGCCGGCGCAGGGTGGTCAGACCGCGGAAGGTGAGGAGCTTCACGGCACCCTCGCTGCGTCCCATGACCTCGGCGATCTCCCGGTTGCGCAGCTCGCCCGCGAAGCGCAGGAGGACGGCCTGGCGCTGGTCTGCCGGGAGCGCCTCCACCGCCGAGCGGATCGTTTGGGCGCGGTCCCGCCGCTCCGCCGCCTCCTCCGGAAGCTCGCCGCTGGAGGCCACCGTCGGGGTGAGCTCCACCCAGGCGGGGAGGCGGCGCTGCCGGGCCACGAGGTTGGAGGCGACCCGGTAGAGCCAGGCGGCGTAGGGGACGCCGCGCCACTCGAAGCGCGGCAGCTCCTCCAATCCCTTGGCGAAGGTGGCGGCGGTCACGTCCTCGGCGAGCTCCCGATCCCTGGTCAGGGTGTACACGTAGGCGAAGATCCGGTCGACGTTGCGCGCGTAGATCGCCGCGTAGGCGGAGGCATCGCGCTTCGCCGTCAGGATGAGCTGACGCTCCTCCTCGAGCTCGGCGTCGGTGAGACCGGGCATCTCAGCGCCTCCCCTTCGGAGGTGGTGTCATGGGCAGAATCCTCCGGCCCACGGCCGGTTACGGGCGAGCCAGGGCCTCCAGGGTCTCGGTGAGGCCGTCACAGAAGAGCCTGCCACACGGCCTCGCTCCGAGGCTGGCCCAGTGCCCCCTCAAGTGAAGGGGTCCCCACTCGGCCCGCCGCGTGGGGCCACGACCGGCGCCGCGGCCACCCGCTGCCCGAGGGCGCGGACATGCAGGAGAGCGGTGGGAACGAGGAGGGCGAGCGATGCGGCGTTGGCGATCACGACCGGGCCACCGGCCAGGTCCACGAGGAGACAGGCGAGCAGGACGACCCCGGTGAGGATGGTGTTGCGCCGGCCCCACTCGGTCCGCACCAGCTCGGGACGGCGGCGCAGCAGGAAGACGAGGGGGGTGAGCAGGAGAGGAGCGAGGTAGCGCACGAGGATGATCGTGGCCAGCCACCAGGTGAGGATGCCGAGGGCGATGTTGCCGAGAGCGGCGACGCTGAAGAAGAGGGCGTCCATGGCCGGGTCGATGGCCTTACCCAGCTCGGTGAGGGGGCCGAAGCGGCGCGCCCACCAGCCATCGACGGCGTCGAGCATCCCCACCGCGCCGCCCACGGAGAACCAGAGGAAGATGGCCAGGCGCCCGGGCAGGGACCAGGTGCTGAGGAGGAGGAGGGGGAGGCAGAGCCAGGCGCGAACCGCGCTCAACCCGTTGGGGACGCCATAGCGGTCGACCGGGGAGCCGGCGGGCCCGACCAGCATCGCCGCGCCCCCCGCCACGACCACGGCGACCAGCAGCCACCAGCCGAGGGTGAGGAGGCCCGCCGTGACCCATCCGCCGCCGTGCAGCTGGGCGACGGCGATGGCCAAGCCCTCGCTGAGGGCGAGTCCGGTGGCCAGCCAGAGGAGGAGCGACCGCTTGAGCGGCGAGCTGGTGCGCAGGCGCCGCGAGGCCTGCCCCACGAGGGTGGCGAGGCCGGCTGCGGGCTGCTCGGGGAGCGTCATACGACCCAACGAGGGGACGACGACGTCTGGCCCGGGAGGGCGGACGCCGCCTCTTTGGCCGCTACTGCACCACCAGGCAGGTGATGGTCTTGAAGACTCCGTCCGCGGCCTGGACCTTCTCGACGATCAGCTTGCCGATGCCGGCGATGTCCGAGGACTCGACGACGGCGATGACGTCGTACTCCCCGGTGATGGCGTCGGCGTGGACGACCCCCTCCTGACCGCGCAGCTTGTTCACGACCTCCAGCGCCTTCCCGGCCGTGGCGCTGATGAGGACATAGGCGCGCACCATCTCCTGCCTCCCCTAGTGTTTTGGATCAGCGAATGTACCACGCGCTTTCCGGCTCCTAGGATGGCGCTGTGGCCTGGTTGGTGCGGCTCATCCTGGGGGCGCTGGCGTGGCGAGTGGCCCGCGCGCGACAGACGGGGAAGCCGGTTTTCGACGTGCCCACCTTGCGCCGCCGCGCCGGCTCCGCGCGCGAGGGCGCCGGGATGGTCGGTCGCCTCCTCGTCGTCGTGGTGCTGACCAGCTTCTCCGCTGGGCTGCTGGCGGCCGGCTCCACGGCCCTCGCCCTCAATCCCCGCTGGCTGGGTGGCGTGCTCGTGGGGGCCGCAGCCGTCGTCGCCGCCGCCACCGTGCCGGAGATCATCGGGCTGCGCCGCACCGTCCAGCGGCGGCGCCAGCGCCGCCGGGCCCTCGAGTTGGGTCGGGAGGTGGAGCGGGGCAGGCAATAGCGCGGCCCGGGTCACGCCCTGGGCTGGTGCGGATGGCGAAGGACCCGCACCCACGCGAGGGGAGGCGAACACGGCCCTCCCCATGGGGATGCCCTGGCGGCTTCCTCTGGGTTGTGGAGAGGTGCCCACGCAGCCGGTTGAGAGTTGTGGGGACAGGGACGCGAAGCGTTGACGGCGCGTCGCCGCAGCCCGGCAGCCGGTAGCCTGCGGCGCGGTGTCCCGGGCCGGTGGCGGGTGGGAAGATCCGTGGCGCGCAACCGTCGGACAGCGCACCCCGGAGCGCCGCGCCGTCCGGGCGTCCGCCGGCCGGCCGCTGGGCCGCCTCTCTATCCCCCTCCTCTGGGCGGTGCGCAGCTGGCGCCGGCCTCCGGCGCGCACCCCCCTCTGGATGCGGCTCACCGCGGGCCTCCTCGCCTCCTTCCTGGTCGGCGTCACCGCGCAGATGACGGTGTGGAGCCTCGCCTGGGGGCATGGGCTCGGCAGGCTGCGACCCACCGTGCCCGACCTCCAGCTCCTCCCCGCGCCGGTCGGCGGCCATCCCTCTGGCGACGGGCCCTGGTTCCTCGTCGTCGGGGATTCCATCAGCGCCGGCATCACCCCGGAGACGCTCGGCCTCCAGGGCATCGTCGCCGAGCTGCGACACGCCGCTCCCGGCGTCCCCTGTTCGTCGCCAACGTCTACGACCCGTTTAGGGGAGGCGCCGACCCGCATGCCGCGCAGATCGAGTATTTCAACCTGCGAGTGGATGCCCTCGCCGCCCAGGCCGGCGCCCATCTCATCGACTTCGCCGGCGCATGGCCCCGGCAGGGGGGACGAGCAGGGCCCGGATGTGCCAGCTGGTGGAGTGCCGAGGTGATGGGCAGCACCCCACACCGAGGGGCGGCAGGGTCCTCGCCGCCGCCGCCTTCCAGGCCATCCGCGACGCCGGTCTCCTCGGCCCCTCGCTCTGACGCCCCGATGCCCGCTCAGCCGCTGGCCAGGGAATCCCGCATGGCGGCGACATCGGTGAGCTGCGAGTAGATGATCAGCTCGTCGCCCGGCTCCACCACCGTCTCGGGGGTGAGCATGACCGGCCGGCCGTCGCGCACGATGGCGATGACAAACCCGCTGTCGGGAAGAGCGATCTCCCGCACCCGCTTGCCGACGTGGTGGGAGACCTGGGGGAGGGCGAGGTCGACGAGGCAGGCGCCGGAAGCCTTCACCGCCACGCCGCGCACGAGCTCCGAGCCGAGCTCGGCTTCGATGAGACCCATGAGCAGCTCGGTCGCCGACACCGGGGCGTCGATCCCCAACGCCTTGAAAACGCCGACGTTCTGGGGATTGTTGACCCGGGCGACGGTGCGCGGGACGTGAAACTTCATCTTGGCCAGCTGGCAGGCGATGAGGTTGTCCTCGTCATCGCCGGTGGTACCCACGACGACGTCGGCGCGCTCGATGCCGGTGGTGGCGAGGAAAGCCATCTCATCGCCGTCGCCGACCATGACGCTGACCATGCCCAGCTGGTGCTCGATCCACTCAGCGCGCACCGGATCCTTCTCGACGAGGGTGACCTCGTAGTCACGCTCGATGAGATGCTTGGCCAGGTAGAAGCCGACCTTGCCGCCCCCGATGATGATGACATAGTGCTGACTGGCCGCCGCGGTCGTGGTCACGAGGCCTTGGCCCGAGAACGATCCTCGACGGGCTCGTCATGGCTGCGGTTGATCCCGTCCAGGAAGTAGTCGCGAATCAGCTTCGCCCCCATCGTGGTCGGGCAGATGGTCTCCAGGCCCTGCTCCCGGTAGACGGCCTCGCGGATCGGGTCGTACACGCGGGTGATGACCCGAGGAACGTTGAAGATCCGCTTCGCCATCTGGGCCGCCATGAGGTTGCGGTTGTCGCCGTTGGTGACCGAGGCGAAGCAGTCGGCGGACTCGATTCCAGCGCGGCGCAGAACCGATTCGTCGATGCCGGTGCCAACGATCATCTCACCCGGGAAATCGCGACCGAGGCGGTCAAAGGCGGAAACGCGCTCGTCGATGACGGTCACCTGGTGGCCGTCGTCGCTCAGCTGGCGTGCGAGCCGGGCGCCAACGCGGCCGGACCCCATCACGATCACCTTCATACCCACTCGATTGTACCCAGCGGTGGGACGCCCCAACGGGCACCCCTCCCGGCTAGGATTCCGGGCTGATGCCGGGGTTCACCCCGCACCGCATCCTCGTGGCCGTGAACGGTTCGGCCACCGACGAGGAGGCGGTGCGTTTCGCCTGCCGACTCTCTCTGCGGCCCCGGGCGATGGTGCTCGCCGTCACCGTCGTCGAGGTCCCTCGTGGTATCTCCCTGGGCACCGTGGCCGGGGACGCGGTGGATCCGGCGGAGAAGCTGCTCGATCACGCCGTCGAGATCGGCAAGGACTACGACGTCTCGGTGAAGACCGAGGTCCTCCAGGCGAGGGAGGCGGCGCCCGCTCTCGTGGAGGAGATCGCCGAGAGGCAGATCGACCTCACCGTGATCGGCCTGACCTACCGGGAGCGGTTCGGTGAGTTCCACATGGGCCGGACGGTGCCCTACCTCCTGCAGCACGCTCCCTGCCGGGTCTTCCTGCTGCGCGAGACGCCGCCTGGCTGACCTGGCGCGCCCGCCGTCAGGAGCTTGCGGCCGCTTTGCCCGCGATCCGGGGAGGCGGACCCTACACTCCGGGCGATGAGTGATCAGCGGGGCGCCAACCCCGACGGCGCCGCCGGGCCCGCCCAGCCGGTCGGCCTCCCCGCCGAGGAGGTCGCCGCCCTGCGGGAGGCGGGCCGAGCCTGGTCCGCCGGGGTCCGTGCTCCCACGGGCGCCAGCACCGACATCACCCCGGGGCTCGACGTCACCGAGACGAAAGGGCGCCCGGGGGAGAAGTACGTCCGGATCATCCGCGCCCAGGCCGCGGGCTTCGAGCAGGTCGGCCCGGGCTGGCTGGAGGCCACCGCTCGCGCCACCGACCCGACGACCGGGGTCGGGCGGTTGCGGCGCCGCGTGCGGCGTACCGTCCTCGGCCGGCCACTGGCGACCCGCCAGATCTCCCACGAGCTGCTCAACAAGGTCAGAGCCCTGGCCGTTCTCTCCTCCGACGCCCTCTCGTCGGTGGCCTATGCGACTGAGCAGATCGTGGTCGTGCTGGCCATGGCCGGAGCGACCGCGGTCGGCTTCGACCTCCCGATCATGGGGGTGATCGGCCTGCTTCTTCTCGCCGTCGTCTTCAGCTACCGCCAGACCATCAAGGCCTACCCGGGAGGCGGCGGCTCCTACATCGTGGCCAAGGACAATCTCGGCCCGATTCCCGGCCTCATCGCGGCGGCGGCCCTCATGACCGACTACATCCTCACCGTGGCCGTGTCGATCGCCAGCGGATACGACCAGATCCAGAGCGTCTTCCCGGCTGCCGTCAACTTCCGGGTCGTTGCCTGTATCGCCATGGTCGTGCTCATCGCCCTCGGCAACCTTCGCGGCATACGCGAGTCGGGGACGATCTTCGCCGCCCCCACCTATCTCTTCATCACCGCCATGTTCCTCACCATCGGGGTCAGCTTTGTTCGCCTAGCAACAGGGGGGCTGCACTCGGCGCCGACGACGATCCACTACTCCGGAGCTCTGAAGGCGGAGACGAGCCTCAGCGCCCTGGGCGGCCTGGCGCTGATCTTCTTTTTCCTCCGAGCCTTCTCCTCGGGCTGCGCTGCAATCACCGGCGTCGAGGCCATCAGCGACGGTGTCATCGCCTTCAAGCAGCCCCAGTGGCGCAACGCCCGCATCACCCTCACCATCATGGGTTTTCTGAGCGTCACCATGTTCGTCGGCATCACCGTGGCCAACCACATCCTGGGATCGAACCTGCGCGAACTCTTCTGACCCCTGCTACCAGTCGGTGGTGCTCCAGGTGGCGGCGCACGCCTTCACCGGACCCCTCCAATGCATCACGGTGAACGGGGTGGGACATCCAGTCGCACCCGCCGCCACCGCCATCGGCGAAGCTCTCTTCATCTTCACCGGGGTGGCGACGACCGCCATCCTCATCCTCGCCGCCAACACTGCCTTCTCCGACTTCCCGCGGCTCTTCTTCTTCCTCGCCCGCGATGAGTACGCGCCGCACCAGTTCCGGCGGCTCGGCGATCGGCTCGCCTTCAGCAACGGAATCATCGTGCTGGCTATCCTGGCCAGCCTCCTGCTCTTCATCTTCCATGCCAACGTCACCCAACTCATCCCCCTCTATGCGATCGGCGTCTTCCTTGCCTTCACCCTGTCCCAGGCCGGAATGGTGGTGCGATGGCTGCGGCGGCGAGAGACTGGTTGGAAACGCAGTCTGCCAATGAACGCGCTCGGGATGGTGATGACCTTTGTTGTCTTCCTGGTCACGGCCGCCGCGAAGTTCGCCAGCGGTGCCTGGATCATCCTGCTCATTGTTCCGACCATGGTCTTCTTGTTCCTGGCCATCAAGCATCACTATTCCGACGTTGCCGAGCAGAGGACCACCGAGATCCCCACATCTCCCGATCAGGTCCAGCCGGTGTGCCTGGTCCCCGTCGACCAGCTCGACAGCATCACCATGCAGAGCATGGCCCTGGCTCGCTCGCTGTCCGGCCAGGTGATCGCGGTCCACGTCTGCGGCACGCCAGAGCACATGGCTCGGCTACGCGCTCGATGGGAGGCCTGGGGGAATCAGATCCCCCTGGTCATCGTCGAATCGCCGTACCGTTCGATCCTGCGACCGCTGCTCCATTACATCGACGCCATCGGCAAGCAGATCGGCGACCGCACCCTGGTGGTGGTCCTCCCGGAGCTGGTGGCGACGTCCTGGTGGCACCAATTGCTGCACAACCAGTTTCCCCTCCGCCTCAGGGCGGCGCTCAGGTTTCGCCCAGGAACGGTCGTGGTCAATGTGCCGTACCATCTTCAGAAGCACCGCCATGACGTGGAGCTGGAGGCGCTCTGAGCTCTGCCGGGGATCACCGGTCACGTCATGAACGGCTCGAGGCTCTGGCAATGGGCGGGCATCGGCGCGGCGCTTGCGGGTCCGGCTGCGCTCACCGCCATGCTGGTAGCCCTCGCCCTGCCAGAGAGCCGCGACTATGTCTTCCTCTACCTCGGTCTCGTCGCCGCCCTCGGGCTCATCGAGGGTCTGTGGGCGGCCATCCCCTGCGCTGCGGCCAGCTTCCTGTGCGTCGATTTCTTCTTCGTCCCCCCGTATCACACCCTGACCATCGCCGACGAGGCGGACGTCGTGAACCTCATCGTCTTCTTCGTCGTGGCCGTGGCGGTCGGCCTCCTCGGTTCGCGACGCCGTGTCGCCCAGCTCCGCGCCGAGAACCTCGCCGCGGAGCTTCATGCGGCCAACCGTGACCTGCGCAGACTGGAGCGGGAGCGCGAGGAAGCGGCTGCGGTGGCGGTCCGCCTGGCCCGAGCGGAGCAGCAGGTCCGTGTCCTCGAGGCCTCCGATCGCGTTCGTGCCGATCTCCTCGGGAATGTCTCGCACGAGCTGCGCACGCCGCTCGCCAGCATCCTCACCGGCGCCACGGACATGCTGGGCCGGCTGAGACCTTCGGCGGAGGCGCGCAGCGAGATGGAGGCACTGGTTGGCGCGGCTCGCCGGCTGGAGAGGCTCGTCGCCGACCTCCTCGACATGGGCCGCATCGAAGGCCATGCGCTGGCCTTAGAGCCGGTGGAGGTCGACCTCGGCGAGGCCATCGAGGCCGCCGTTGGACGGCTCCATCTGGCCTCCCCCACGCGCGCCGTCGAGGTCTCGCTCCCCCCGGAGGGTCTCGAGGTCCTCGCCGACTGGGACCGCGTGGGCCAGATCCTCGACAACCTCCTGCAGAACGCGGACCACCACGCGCCGCCGGGCACGGCGATCACGGTGAGCGGGACCGCGGGCAAGCGCTCGATGGTCGTGGTCCGTGTCATCGATCGCGGTCCGGGGGTGGCGGCGGAGGATCGGGAGAGAATCTTCGAGCGCTTCGCCCGGGGGGCGACCGAGGGCGAGGGTGATCCTGATGGCGGCCCACCCTCGGCGGGCACCGGACTTGGGCTGGCCATTGTGCGGGGCCTCATCCAGGCTCACGCCGGACGGATCTGGATCGAGGAGCCTGGCGAGGGCGAGGGCGGGCGCTTCGCCTTCACCCTCCCCGCAGCAGCCGACGAGGAATCCACGCGGTGACCGCCTGAGCCGAGGCGGAGCATCGGCGACGCAAGGTGCCGCCGAGGCGGAGCCGGCGCAGCGGACTGATGCCGGGCCTTCCCGAGGCGCCCAGCGCTAGTCCTAGTCGCGGGTGGCGACGACGTGCACGTCGACGTTGGCGACGAGACGGATGAGGCGGCGGACGGTCCGCGAGTTGGGGTGGCGGTCGCTGCGCAGCACGACGATCTCGGTGATGCGATGGTCGCGGGCGTACTGGGCGACCGTCTCGGCGACATCCCGACCGTTGACGCTCACGAACTCGCCACCCAGCTGGTGGGTGAAGGTCGCGTAGCCGCCCAGCAGCTTCTTCTCGTCGTCGCTGCGCTGCCTCCGCCGCACCGAGAGGGCGGTGAGAGCGTCGTCACGCCGGGCAGCGTGGGCGGCGGCCCGGCGGATGACCGATTCCTGACCGGGGCGAGGGGGAACCAGGACCAGGACGCGAGGGCGTGCCTCCCAGGGCTCCTGGATCCGCGCCGTGCTCATGTAGTTGACAAGCCGGCGGTCACAGTGCTCGGCCACGCGGCGGAAGGCCATCTCGCGGAGCGCGGCGAGGACCCCGGGACGGAACTCGCCCTGCAGAGCCTGGAGCGCTTCGCCGGGTGGCATCACATCGCCCTGCCGGAGGCGCTCCTCGAGCTCGGCCGGAGGAATGTCCACCACCTCGACCTCGTCGGCAGCATCGACGACGCCGTCATCGAGCACCGGCCGGCCGGCGGGTCGGCGCACCATCGAGCCCATGAGGGAGACGGTGCTGCGCAGATCGACAAGATGGACGGTGCCGATGACGGTGATACCAGCGGCCCGGATGCGGGGAACGACATAGCCCACCAGCTGCCCGGTGGTGGTGATGCCGACCAGGTCGTCGATGGCGACGACCTCCGGGTTGCGGCTGAGCAAGGCGTCGGCGTCGAGCAGTCCGCGGGACGCCGCCGAATCGGCACCGCCCAGGAGTGGCAGGTTGCCGAGCTTCGCCGCGCCCCCCCCGGTGATGGAGCCGACGACCACGTCGGTGCCTCTGCCAGCACGTCGCCGGGCCTCGTCGAGCATGGCGGTGGTGGCACCGGCGCCGCGCGCGTAGCTGATGTAGAGGCGAAGACCGCCTTGGGGGCGGACGTCCTGCAGATCGCGCAGCAGGGAGTCCGGGTCGGGGCGTCCCTGGGGGGCGCCGGGACGCACCGCGGCGTAGCGGGCGATGACATGGACGTCGACGTCGGGGAGGCCCTCGATGACCCGCTCGACGATGGTCGCTCGGAGGCGCCCGAGCAAGCCGAGTGGCCGGGGCTCGCCCACCACCACGTGGCGGATCCCGCGCTCGTGAGCCAGAGCGATGAGGGTCGCCGCGACGTCGGCGGACTCCGGCTCCAGAACCGTGGTCTGGAGCTCCTCGGCAAGCCGATGCCATCCCGCGGTTTCGCCGTCCGGTTGCTCCGCCTCGCCGGGCTGAGGCCCGTGCACCACCGTGGGGTGCTCCGCCTCTCCGGGGTGACGCACGTGCACCACCGTGCAGAAGCCGCGCCCGCGTCGCGCCTGGCGAACCCCGCGGCGGATGAGCGCCTCGGCGGAGGGTTTCCCGCCCACCGCCACCAGCACATCCTCGGGGGGCGCCTGGATGCCACCGCGCTCCTCCCCGACGCGTTCGGCCACGAGGCGAAGGCCGATCTCGCGCAGCGCGGCGAGGTTGCCAGGGCGGAAGAAGTTGCGCAGCGCGGTGTCGACCCGGTCCAGCGGGTAGACGTTGCCGTGGCGCATCCGCTTGCGCAGCGCCTCCGGGGTGATGTCGATGAACTGGATCTCGTCGGCCCGGTCGAGGACGGTATCAGGCACGGTCTCGTGCACGGTGATGCCGGTGATTCGCTCCACCACGTCCTTGACGGACTCGAGGTGCTGGATGTTGAGGGTGGTGATGACGTCGATGCCGGCGTCGCGGATCTCCTCGATGTCCTTCCAGCGCTTGTGGTGGTGAACCCCGGGGGCGTTGGTATGGGCGAGCTCGTCGATCAGGGCAACCTCCGGGTGCCTCGCGATCACGGCGTCCACGTCCATCTCGGTGAGCGTGGTGCCGCGGTAGTCGACGCTCAGGCGGGGGATCACCTCCAGGGTCCCGATGGCCTCGCCCGTGCGCCGGCGACCATGGGTCTCGACGAAGCCGATGACCAGATCCTCCCCGGAGTCCCGCCGGTCGCGGCCCTCGCGCAGCATCGCGAATGTCTTGCCGGAGCCGGGCATGGCCCCCAGGTACGCCTTGAGGCGGCCCCGCCGCTCCGGTGCCTCGGGAGGCTCCTCGACCTCCACCGCGAGTGTCGCCGCAGCGACGGGGTCGATGGGTTCCATCCCGGGCCTCTGATCGCTCATGCGCGCCATCCCGCCGGCTCGATCATCGCCTGGGGCGGGCTTCTCCGTCGCCGAGTGTACCTGGCGGTGGCCACGCTGAATCTGGTCACCTCCGGACGCCTCGCCACCCTCGACCGGGGCCGGCGCCGAGCGCTCATCGCCGGGGGGGCGGCTGCCCGAACTCCTTGTCGAGAGCCAGGTTGAGCTGGAGCACGTCCACATAGGACTCACCGAGGACGCCGAGCGAGCGGCCGGTCACGTTGTGGTCCACCAGCTGGGTGAGCTGGGTGGGGTCGATGCCGCGGGCGCTCGCCACCATGTTCACCTGGGCCAGGGCTGACGCCTGGCTGATGTCGGGGTCGAAGCTCGTGAAGTCTCCGGTCACGAGGTCGACGGGGATCGGCTTCGTGTTGTTGGCCGCGCCCGCGCAGTACCGCGACGGATCCCGAGCCACCGCCGCCAGCTGGCGGCCCGGGAAGGGCACCGTGCTGTCGACGCCAAGGCAGTGCAGGTAGTCGGCGTAGGCGTCGATGCGCTGCACCAGGTAGGGGCTGCTGGCTCCCAGGTTGCTGCCCTGGGAGTTGTTGGCCTGGCAGGGAGGGTCGAGGGGCACGAGCTCGTGGCCACCGTCCTTGGACGGCGAGGGTGGCTGCCCGGCGGGGAGCGCCGGCGCGGGGAGCGACGAGATCTGCGTGTAGGAGGGCCGCCCCTGGAAATAGCGGGGGTCGACGGCGAAGAACACCTCGCCGGTCACCTGCGGAGAATCTCCGGTCTCGAAGGGGGTGGTCTCCAGGTAGTCGGTCTTCCCCTGGTCGGGCTGGTAGAAGCACTGTCCGATCAGGCTGGAGCCCACGATGGTCCCGTTTGAGCTCTTGATCAGGCTGCCGTTGGCCTGGCCCGGGAAGATCGCCTGGGCGATGCCGGTCATGGCCAGGGGGTAGAGGAGGCCGCCGATGGCGGCGAGAACCAGGGTGACCCGCAGCGCCATGAGCAGCTCGCGAGAAAGGCGCTTGAACATCTCAGATGATGTGCAGGTGGGTGATGATGAGATCGACAACCTTGATGCCGGGGAAGGGCACGATGACCCCACCGAGGCCGTAGATCAGGAGGTTGCGGCGCAGCAGCGCGGCGGCTCCGACGGGGCGGTATTTCACACCGCGCAGGGCCAGGGGGATGAGGGCCACGATGATGAGGGCGTTGAAGATCACCGCCGAGAGCACTGCGCTCTCCGGAGTCTCCAGCCCGAGGATGTTGAGGGCGCTGAGGGCGCTCAGGGCGGGGAACGCCGAGAACATGGCGGGGATGATCGCGAAGTACTTGGCGACATCGTTGGCGACGCTGAAGGTGGTGAGGGCGCCCCGGGTGATCAGCATCTGCTTACCGGTCTCCACGATCTCGATGAGCTTGGTGGGATCGCTGTCGAGATCGACGAGGTTGCCGGCCTCCTTGGCCGCCTGCGTGCCGCTCTGCATGGCCACGCCGACGTCCGCCTGGGCCAGGGCCGGGGCGTCGTTGGTCCCATCCCCGGTCATCGCCACCAGGCGGCCTCCCGCCTGCTCGCGACGGATCAGCTCCAGCTTGTTCTCCGGGGTCGCCTCGGCGAGAAAGTCGTCAACGCCAGCCTCCTCGGCGATGGCCTTGGCGGTAAGGGGGTTGTCGCCGGTGATCATCACGGTGCGCAGCCCCATCCGGCGCAGGTCGGCGAAGCGCTCGTTGATCCCCGGCTTGACGATGTCCTTGAGATGGATGACCCCGAGGACCTGCCGGTTCTCGGCCACCACCAAGGGCGTTCCGCCGGTTCGGGCGATGCCCTCCGCCTGATCCCGCACCGTTGCGGGCAGATCCCGGCTCTGCCCCTCGGAGCACCACAGCGCGATGGCGTCGCCCGCTCCCTTGCGAATGCTGACGCTGTCGCGGTCAACCCCGCTCATCCTGGTCATCGCCGAGAAGGGAACGAAGCTCCAGTCGTGGATGTTGGGGTCCTCGGGAATGCCGTAGCGCCGGGCCAGGGCGACGATGGAGCGGCCCTCGGGCGTTTCGTCGGGGACGCTCGCCAGGTCCGCGGCGCGCACCAGCCGGGGCATGTCCACGCCGGGAGCGGGGATGAACTCGCTGGCCTGGCGGTTGCCGAGGGTGATGGTGCCAGTCTTGTCGAGGAGCAGGACATCGACGTCGCCGGAGGCCTCGACGGCCCGGCCGGACATGGCCAGGACGTTCTTCTGGAGGAGGCGATCGATGCCGGCGATGCCGATCGCCGAGAGCAGGCCCCCGATGGTCGTGGGGATGAGACAGACGAGCAGCGCGATCAGCACCGGCACGGTCACCGACGCGCCCGCGTAGACGGCGAAGGGCTGCAGGGTCACCACCGCGACGATGAAGATGATGGTGAGGCTGGCCAGCAGGATGTTGAGGGCGATCTCGTTGGGCGTCTTCTGGCGCGACGCCGACTCGACGAGGCCGATGATCCGGTCGAGGAAGGTCTCGCCGGGGTTCTGGGTGATCTCCACGACGATGCGGTCGCTCAGCACCCGGGTGCCCCCGGTGACGGCGCTGCGGTCGCCGCCCGCCTCCCGGATGACCGGGGCGGACTCACCGGTGATCGCCGCCTCGTCGACAGAGGCGATGCCCTCCAGGATGGTGCCGTCACTGGGGATGATGTCGCCCGTCTCGCAGACCACGACGTCCCCCTTGCGCAGGGCGGGCGCGGGGACCCGCTCCTCGCGGCCGGCAGGGCCGCCGATGAGACGCCGGGCGATGGTGTCCGAGCGGGTGCGCCGCAGGCTGGCCGCCTGCGCTTTGCCCCTGCTCTCGGCGACGGCCTCGGCGAAGTTGGCGAAGAGCACCGTGAACCACAGCCAGAGGCAGACCTGGCCGACGAAGCTCTGCTGGCCGCTGTTGCCTCCGCTCCAGAACCCGGTGATGAAGGCGTAGGAGGTGATGAGGGCGCCGACCTCCACCACGAACATCACGGGATTGCGCGCCATCCAACGTGGGTCGAGCTTCTTGAAGCTCCCGGAGATGGCGGGGAGGAGGATCGCCGCGTCGTAGAGGCTGCTGCTGCGCCGGCGATGGGTGGCGCCGGCGGTGCTGGAGACGACTGTCATCTCACCCTCACTGACTTGGATAGGCCTGAGCCAGGTGGCCGGCGTGGAGCTGCAGCTGCTCGAGGATGGGCCCGAGCGCCAGGGCGGGGAAGAAGGTGAGCGCGCCGACGATGATGATCGTCCCCACGAGGAGGGCGGCGAACAGCGGGGTGTCGGTGGGGAAGGTTCCGGCGCTCGCCGGCACCACCTTCTTGCCCACCAGGGAACCGGCCAGGGCGAGCACGGGGATGACGAAGACGAAGCGGCCGAGCCACATCGCCGCCGCCAGCATGGTGTCGTAGTAGAGGGTGTTCCCGGAGAGCCCGGCGAAGGCGCTGCCATTGTTGCCGGTGGTGGAGCTGAAGGCGTAGAGGATCTCGCTGAAGCCGTGCGCGCCGATGTTGAGCGGACCAGCCTGGCCGGCGGGAACGAGCACGGAGATGGCCGCCGGGACGAGGATCGAGAAGGGAAGGATGAGGATGGCGAGCGCCGCGTACTTGATGTCACGGGACTCGATCTTCTTGCCCAGGTACTCCGGGGTTCGCCCCACCATGAGGCCGGCCAGGAAGACCGCGACGATGGCGAAGGTGATCATCCCGTAGAGGCCGGAGCCCACTCCGCCGGGGGTGATCTCTCCCAGCTGCATGAGCAGCATGGGGACGAGGCCGCCAAGTGGCGTCCAGCTGTCGTGCGAAGAATCGACGGAGCCGGTGCTGGTCCCGGTGGTCGCAGTGCCGTACTGCGCCGACTGGATGGGGCCGAAGCGGACCTCCTTGCCCTCCATGTTGCCGCCCGCCTGGGTTCCGGTGTTCACCTGGGAGACGGCGGTGGGGCTGATCGCCGGGTTGCCCGCCTGCTCCTGCCAGGCGGCGAATCCCGCGCCCGCGGTCAGGATGATGCCCATGGCGGCGAAGATGGCCGCCCCCTGCTTCACGTTGCCGACCCACGTGCCGAAGGTGATGGCGAGACCGAAGGGGATGCAGAGTGGGAGCAGGATCTCCAGGGCGTCGGTGAGGCCGGTGGGGTTCTCGAAGGGATGGGCGGCGTTGGCGTTGAAGAACCCGCCGCCGTTGGTGCCGAGGTCCTTGATCGCCTCCATGGCCGCCACCGGTCCCTGGGCGATGGTCTGCGACACCCCCTCCAGGGTGCTCACTGGGGTGTAGGCGCCGAGGTTCTGGATCGAGCCGCTGGCCACCAGGATGATGGTGGCCGCCACCGCGATGGGGATGAGGATGTACAGGGTGCAGCGGACGATGTCGACGTAGAAGTTGCCGATGGTGTGCGCGCTGCGCCGGGCCACGCCGCGAATCAGGGCGATGGCGAGGGCGATCCCGGTCGCCGCGGAGAGGAACTGATGGAAGGCGAGGCCGAGCATCTGCGAGAGGTAGGTCATGGTCTGCTCGCCGGTGTAGTTCTGCCAGTTGGTGTTGGTGGTGAAGCTCACCGCCGTGTTGAAGGCCAGGGCCGGGGGCACCCCGGGGAGCCTGGCCGGATTGAAGAGCGACTGGAGGGGCAGCTTGTCCTGGATGCGCAGGATCAGGTAGGTGAAGAGGAGGCTGATGACGGTGACGAAGAGCAGCGCCACGAGGTAGCCCTTCCAGCCCTGCTCATGCTCCTCTTCGATCCCCGCTATCCGATAGATGCCGCGCTCCACCGGCCGCAGCACGGGGTGCAGGAAGGTCCTCTCGCCCCGGAAGACCCGCACCATGTAGAGGCCGAGGAACCAGGCGAAGACCCCCACCGCGGCGTAGGTGACGACGACGGCAACGATGTCAAGAATCATTCAGCACCGCGATTTCGATGGGGCGTCGCGATGCGGTGCGCGCACAGCGCGCTCGGCGGGGAGTCCCGCCGAGCTGGAGGGTGAGCGCCGTGTGGCTTTGCCATGCGGCGCGAGGGGGGCCGCAGTGCCCCCCTGTCGAGACCAGGGGTCCCCACGCGGCCTGCCGCGTGGGGTGGCGACGACGGCGACGATGTCGAGGGCCACGCCTCAGCTCCTCCCGGCGCGCAGCGGCAGGGGCACGCTCAGAACTTCTCCGGGAAGAGCATGGCCGCCACCAGGTAGGCGGTGACGATCACCGAGATTCCGAGGGCCACCAGGTAGCCGATGTCCGCGCCCATCAGATCTTGCCCAAACCGGCCACGTAGAGAAGGCTGGCGATGGCCAGGACAGCCAGGATGGCGAGCATCAGGAGATCAAGCAACCCGGCACCTCCTCGACCCCGCAGCTGGAGGCCTTCACGGTGGGGAGTGTGGGCGAGGAAGCGTCAACGTTCGGTGAACGACATGGTCCGCGAATCGATCGCTTCGCAGGGCATGGCCCGGATGGCGGTCAGCTCCCGGTGTCGCCGCCCCCACCGCCCACGCCGGTGGCATGAGCAGCGACCTCGGACGGCTCCCCGAAGCGGTAGCCGCGCCGGCCCTCGGTGACCACCACCCGGGGCTCGGCGGGATCCGCCTCCAGCTTGCGCCGGAGCCGCCGCACGAATGTCCTGAGGTAGTTGCGGTCCCCGGCGTAGGCCGGTCCCCACACCCGGGTGAGGAGGGTGCGGTGGTCCATGACCATCCCCGGGTGACGGGCCAGCTCGGCGAGGAGGACGTACTCGGTCGGGGAGAGCCTGACCTCGTCTCCGGCGCGGGTCACGCGCCGGGTCCCGAGGTCGACGACGACCTCGCCGCTGCGCACCACCCGCGCCGCCTCGGCGGTTCCGCGCACGCGGCGCAGGACGGCGCGCACCCGGGCCAGGAGCTCGTCGGCGCCGAAGGGCTTGGTCAGGTAATCGTCAGCTCCCATGTCGAGAGCCCGCACCTTGTCCCGCTCGTCTCCCCGCGCGCTGATCACGATCACCGAGGGCAGGCGCCGGCCCTCCAGGGTGTCGAGGATCTTCCATCCGTCGATGAAGGGCAGGCCGATGTCGAGGAGCACCACCTCGTAACCGCCCTCGCGCAGCTTCAACGAGGCGACCAGGCCGTCGGGGGCGGTGTCCGCCGGGTGACCCGCCCGCTCCAGGGCGGAGCAGAGGATGCGGCGCAGCGGGGCGTCGTCCTCGACGACCAGGATCCGGCCGGCGGGCAGCGAGGCAAGGGGAATGTCCGCGGACATCGGCCAGATTCTGATACGGCCGGGCCTCCCGGCCGGCATCCTCAGCTCAGATAGGGCGCCAGCCCGACGGCCTGGTCGGCGGCGTCCATGACCAGCTCGCTCACCGTCGGATGGGCGTGGATGATGTCGCCCAGCTCCTCCGCGGTGAGACCGTCGCTGATGGCGACGCCGACCTCCTGGATGATCTCGACGGCGTGGACGCCCATGACCGTCGCTCCCAGGATCAAACCCGTCCCCGCCTCCGTGTACACCTGGGCGATGCCGTCGGGCTCGTCCTCCCCCAGCGCCTTGCCGTTGCCGAGGTAGCGGGCCTGGCCGACCTTCACCTCGTGGCCCGCAGCCTTGGCGCTCTGCGGGCTCATGCCCACCGTGGCAATCTCCGGATGCGTGTAGATGCAGGAGGGGACGACGGTGCGGTCCATGACCCGTACCCCGATGCCGAGGGCGTTCTCCACGGCCCGCGCCCCCTCGGCGCTGCCCAGGTGGGCGAGCTGGAGGCCGCCGATGCAGTCGCCGGCGCCCCAGATGCGCGGGTTGGCGGTGCGCAGGAACTCGTCAACCTCGACATGGCCGCCCTCGGTGAGGCGCACGCCCACGGCTTCGAGGCCGATCCCCGCGGTCTGCGGGGTGCGCCCCACGGAGACGAGGACGAGGTCGGCCTGGACAGCCGTCCCGTCGTCGAGGGTGGCGGTGACTCCGTCATCGCGATAATCGACGGTGTCGACGCGGCGTCCGGTGTGGAAGCTGATCCCCTCCTTCTCGACGAGGCGGCGGAACTCGCGGACGATGCGGGGGTCGACGCCGTTCAGGATCTCGGGGAGGACCTCGACGATCTGCACGTCCACGCCGAGCGGCGCGAAGAAGGAGCCGAACTCGCAGCCGATGACGCCGCCGCCGATCACCAGAAGGCGGCGGGGAAGCTCCTCGAGGCGGAGGATGCCGTTGGAGGTGACGACCCGCGGGTGCTCCATGTCGATGCCGGGCAGCCCGGTGGGCTCGGTGCCCACACAGAGGATCAACTGGTCGTACTCGAGGCGCTCGTCCCCAACCCGGACGGCTCCGTCCTCGACCACGCCCTGGCCGCGCACCACGCGGACGCCGCGCCGCTTGCAGGCGGCTTCGACGCCGTTGCGCATGGCGGTGACCGGCTCCTCCTTGCGGGCCATCATGCGGGCGAAGTCCACCTTCACCTCGCCGACCTCGATGCCCAGGTGGCCGGCACGGCGGATGCGGCGGAGCAGATCGCTGGTGGCGAGCAGCGACTTGGTGGGGATGCATCCCCAGTTGAGGCAGGTGCCGCCGAGCTGGGCGCGCTCCACCAGGCTGACCTCGGCACCCCGCTGGGCGCCGCGCAGGGCGGCGACGTCACCGGCGGGACCGCCGCCGAGGACCACGAGGCGCTGGCTCATCGAGGTGGGGAGCGGCGGGCCGGCTGGACCACCTTCTCGCTTTTGGGCGCGGGACCGTTGCTTGTCTCCGCGCGCGCCGGCCGGCCTTCGCTGAGGTGACGCTGCGCCGCCCCGGAAGTGAGGAGAGCTTCGCGGAGAAGCCGATCCTGCTCCAGGATGTGTGATCCGTGGTACCCCTCGGATGGCGCGGCGCGGCGCGGCCGGCCGATGTACTCCCAGCCCACCTCATAGGGGCGGTGGCGGCCGATGCGGCGCTGGAGATGCATCCAGGCGCCCATGTTCTCCGGCTCCTCCTGCACCCAGTAGAGCTTCTCCAGTTTCGGATAGCTCCGCACCATGCTGAGAATCTCCTCGAGGGGGAGCGGAGCGAGCTGCTCGACACGACCGATGGCGAGATCTCGGGCAGGCTCGCGCAGCTCGTGGTTGTGGAGCTCCCAGTACACCTTGCCGCTGCAGAGGAGAAGGACGCGCACCGTCTCGGGATGCCGGGACATCTCGGGATCGTCGATGACGCGTTGGAAGCCCCCGCTCACGAGAGCTGCCAGCTCGCTGGCCGTATCCGGTGAGCGGAGCAGGGACTTGGGGGTCATGATCACGAGCGGGCGCGACACCTCTCCCAGCGACTGGTCGCGCAGGATGTGGAAGTACTGCGCCGACGTCGAGCAGTTGATGACGCGGATGTTCTCATCGTCGGAGAGCTGGAGGAAGCGCTCCACCCGGGCGCTGGAATGCTCGGGGCCCTGCCCCTCGTAGCCGTGCGGCAGCAAGAGCACGAGACGTGAGCGCTGCCCCCACTTCGCCTGCCCGGCGACGATGAACTGGTCGATCACCATCTGCGCGCTGTTGGTGAAGTCGCCGAACTGGGCCTCCCAGAGGACGAGACGGCGGGACTCCGCGGCGCTGTAGCCGTACTCGAAACCGAGGGCGCCAACCTCGCTGAGCGGGCTGTTGTGCACCTCCAGGGGGGCGCGGGCGTCGTCGAGATGCTGGATGGGGGCCCAGGTGGCTCCGGTGTGGTCGTCGTGCAGCACCATCTGGCGGTGACTGAAAGTGCCACGCTCCGTGTCCTGGCCGGTGAGGCGGATGGGGACGCCGTCGGCGAGCAGGGAACCGAGAGCGAGCGCCTCCGCGTGTCCCCAGTCGATGCCGCCGTCATCCAGCGATGCCTTGCGCTTGGCCAGCTGGCGAGCCAGCTTGGGATTGACGGTGAAGCCCTCGGGCACCCCGAAGAGGCCCTCGTTGATGGAGCGGAGGCGATCCTCGGGCACCGCCGTCCGGGGCGGCTCCGCCGCGGCCAGGGTGGCGTCGCGCCCCGCCGGTGGTTCCTCGTCGGTGATGGTGGTGAGATGCTCTTTGACCCGATGATGGGCGTCGGTGATGCGGGCGAAGACCTCGTCGGACTGGCGCTTCGCCTCCTCCTCGCTGATCAGCCCCTCGCCCACCAGCTTGCGCACGAAGAGCTCGCGCACCGTCGGGTGCTCGCGGATGCGGTGGTACATGAGGGGCTGTGTGTAGCTCGGCTCGTCGGTCTCGTTGTGCCCGAAGCGCCGGTATCCGACCAGGTTGATGAGGACGTCGCGATGGAAGGTGCGCCGGTAGTCATAGGCGAGTCGAGCGGCGGTGATGCAGGCCTCGGCGTCGTCGGCGTTGACGTGCACGATGGGGACGTCGAAGCCCTTGGCGAGATCGGAGGCGTAGCGGGTGGAGCGCGCCTCCTCGGGATCGGTGGTGAAGCCCAGCTGATTGTCGACGATGACGTGCAGCGTCCCTCCCGTCGCATAGCCGTCCAGCGCCTGCAGGTTGAGCACCTCCTGGACCACGCCCTGACCGCTGAAGGCGGCGTCGCCATGGATGAGGATGGGGATCGCCTCCTGGGGATCGACATGCAGCTTCGTCCCCTCCGCATCTGACTGGAGGGCGCGCACCCAGCCCTCGACGACGGGGTCCACGGCCTCGAGATGCGAGGGATTCGAGAGCATCCGGACGTTGATGCGCTTCTCGTTCTCGGTGACGTACACCCCGCTGGCTCCGACGTGGTACTTGACGTCGCCGGTCGGGTCGTCGACGCGCAGCTCACCCTTCTCGAAGGCTCGCAGCAGATCCTCATAGGGACGGTTGACGACGTGGGCGAAGACGGCGAGGCGGCCGCGATGGGCCATTCCCATCACCACCTCCGGGATGCCGTCCTGCGCGATCAGGCTCAGCACCTTTTCCAGGATGGGCACGAGCATGTCCGCGCCCTCGCCGCTGAAGGTCTTCTGGCCGATGAAGGCGCGCCGGAAGTAGCGCTCCATGGCGTCCACCTTGGTGAGGCGCCAGAGGAGGCGGAGCTTCTCCTGGTCCGAGAGGGGAGCGTGGTGGGCGCCGGATTCGATCTTCTCGCGGAGCCAGAGGCGCTGCTCGTGACTGGAGATGTGCTCGATCTCGTAGGCGAGGGTGCCGCAGTAGGTCTCGCGCAGCTGGGGCAGGACCTCGGCAAGGTTGCGGCCCGGGACGTACACCCGAAGGATGTCGGCGGGAATGCGTTCCATCACCTCGGCGGTGAGGTGATAGGTGTCGGGGTCCAGGGCGGGGTCGCCGGGCGGGCTGGTGCCGAGAGGATCGAGGTGGGCACCGAGGTGGCCATGGGTCCGGTGCGCCTTGATGAGCGAGGTGGCGGCCTGGACGGCGGCGAGGAGCTCGATGCTCAGCTGCTGCGGCGGGGGCGCGAGTTGGCGCTCGAGAGCCGGTGCCGGGGCGGTGGTGAGAGCTCCCTCCTTGGCCGCGGCGGCGCGCTCCGCCGCGCGGACCGGAGCGGGGACGCCGAGGCTCGCGTGGATGGTCTCGTAGAAGCCGTCGGCTCCACCCAGGAGGGCCTCGATGCGGCCCAGGAACTCTCCGGACTCAGCACCCTGGATGACCCGGTGGTCGTAGGTCGATGTCATGGTGAAGACCTTGGCGATGCCCAGCTCGCGGAGCCGGGCCTCATCCTGGCCTCGATACTCGGGCGGGTAGCCGATGGCCCCCACCGCGACGATGCAGCCCTGGCCGGGCATGAGCCGGGGGATGGAGGCCATCGTGCCGATGCCCCCGGGATTGGTGAGGGTGAGCGTCGCTCCGCTCAGCTCGTCGGGGGTGAGGGCGTTGCTGCGGGCGCGCTCGACGAGCCTTTCGTACTCCTCAAGGAAGTCGGCGAAGGGACGGGAGGCGGCGTCCTTGAGGACGGGGACGACGAGGAAGCGGCCGCCGTCAGGGCGCTTGGTGTCGACGGCCAGCCCCAGGTGGACGCCGCCGTCCACCCGGAGCGGCTTGGCGTCCTGGTCGCGCTCGAAGTGCACCCGCATCCCCGGCATGGCCTCGGCGGCGTGGGCCACGGCGTAGCCGATGAGGTGGGTGAAGGAGACCTTGATGTCCGGCCCAGCGCTTCGGAGCGCGGCGTTGAGCTCGGCGCGGTGCCGCTCCAGGGCCGCCGCCGGGAGGGTGCGGATGGAGGTGGCGGTGGGGATGTCGCGGCTCCGCTCCATGGCCTCGACGAGGGCGGCGCGCGGGCCGCGGAGGAGGGTGGCTCCGGTCGCCGCCTTGGGGGCGATCGGGACGCCGGGTTTCGGGGCCGCGGGTCCCTCCGGGGCGGCGGGCGTGCTGGCCGCGGCGACCACGTCGTCGCGGCGGATGAGACCGGCGGGGCCGCTGCCCCGCAGGGTGGCGAGGTCGACACCCGCGAGCGCCGCGCGGCGGCGGGCGAGGGGGGTGGCGGCGACGCCGGGCAGGGTGGCCGGCGTGGGGGTGGGCCCGGCGCTCGCCCGCTGCGGGGGGGGCGGCTGGGCAACGGCGGCCTCGGCGGCCGCTGCCGGCGGGGGGGCTGGCTGGGTGCTCTCGCCAGGGGCAGGTTCGGGCGAAGCGGCGGCCTCCTGGGGGGCGGCCTCGCCGGGCATCTGTCCGGGAGCGGCAGCGGCGCCGACGGCGAGGCGGGCCAGGACGCCGCCGACGGGGACGGTGGCCCCCTCCAGGGCGGCGATCTCCACCAGAGTCCCGCTCGCCGGGGAGGGGACCTCGATGTCCACCTTGTCGGTGGTCACCTCGACGACCGGCTCGCCCTCGGCGACGCTGTCGCCCACGGCCTTGATCCAGCGAGCCACCATCCCCTCGGCCACGGACTCGCCGGCGGGGGGCAGGGTGACCTCGACGGTCTCCCGCGCCGATGGGGTAGCGGCGGGCGCCGGAGCCGGGGCGGGCTGTGCCTCCTGGGGCAGGGGGGCCGGGGCGGATCCTGCCTCGTCGATGGGGGCGGCGGAGGGATCGACCTGGGGAGATTCGGCGGCCGGGCTTCCGGTCTCGGCGGCGGGGGCGGCCGCGGCGTTGGGGGCGATGCGCCCCAGGACGCCGCCGACGGGGACGGTGGCGCCCTCCTCGGCGACGACCTCGGCGAGCGTGCCGCTGGCCGGTGCGGGCACCTCGATGTCGACCTTGTCGGTGGTCACCTCGACCACCGGGTCCCCCTCCGTCACGGGGTCGCCGACGCCTTTGATCCAATTGACGACAGTCCCCTCCGTCACCGACTCCCCCATCGCCGGTAGGGTCAGGGCAACTGTCTCAGGCACGGTGAAGCCGAGGAATCGAGGGGCGACGCCGATCGACGCCCTGGAGGAAGCGCAGCACGACCGCCCTATCGTCGCACCTGGCCGGCGCGTGGCGACCGCCCGTTCACTCTCGTGATCGCGACGGAGGGTCCCCGTTTGGCCGCTCCGGCGGCGCGGTACGGAGTTCTTGAGCCGCCCCGCCCGGTGCGGTTGGCGGCACACTGCTTGCACATGGCGACCGCCTACCGCGATTACTACGCAACCCTCGGCGTCCCCAAGACGGCGTCGGAAAAGGAGATCAAGGCCGCCTTCCGCAAGCTGGCCCGGCAGTACCACCCGGACATCAACAAGAGCAAGGACGCGGAGGCCAGGTTCAAGGAGATCACCGAGGCCTACGAGGTCCTCGGCGACCCCGCGAAGCGCAAGACCTACGATGAGGTGGGCCCCCACACCTACGACGCCTGGCAACGCTCCGGCCGGCGGGGTGCGCCTCCCTTCGGCGCGGCAGGCGGGCCTCAGGTCGAGTACAGCACCGTCTCCCCCGATCAGCTCGAGGACCTCTTCGGCGGCTCAAACAGCCCTTTCTCCGACTTCTTCCACGACATCTTTGGCCGGGGAGCGGCGGCGGCCCGCGGGGCGGGGACGGGCTCGAGCGGAACCGGACGGTCGCCGTTCACGGGCTTCACGGGGACGCCGACGCCCCCGGCGCCGCAGCGGGGCGGTGACGTCGAGGGCGACGTGGAGGTCACCCTCGAGGAGGCCTTCCGGGGGACCGTCCGCACCATCGAGCTCACCGGTCCCTCAGGGTCCCGTCGAGTGGAGGTTCGCATTCCGGCGGGGATTGCCGACGGGGCTCGGGTCCGGGCGGCCGGTCAGGGTTCCTCCGGCGCGGCCGGGGGAGCGGCCGGGGACCTTCTGGTGCGGGTGAGGATTCGACCGCACAGGAGCTTCAGCCGGGAGGGCGAGAACCTTCGGGTCCATGTCCCCGTCCCGCTCTCGGTGGCGCTGCTGGGCGGAACCGTGGAGGTGCCCACGCTCGAGGGGAAGCGCGTCTCCCTCAGCGTTCCCGCGGAGACCCAGAACGGGGCTCAGCTGCGCCTGCGCGGTTTGGGTATGCCGCGGCTGCGCGGCGAGGGGAGGGGCGACCTCATCGCCGAGGTCGACGTCCGCCTGCCGGTGCCTCTGTCGGCGGAGCAGAAGCGGGCCGCGGAGAGCTTCGGGCCCACTGGCTGAGCCGCAGCGGTCGGCTGGTAGCGGAGGCGGGCGGCGGGGAGCTTGCGGCGCTTCCGCGACCGGCGGCGGCCTGCTGGTAGCGAAGGCGGGCGGCGGGGAGCTTGCGGCGCATCCGCGACCGGCGGCGGACGGCTGGTAGCGGAGGCGGGCGGCGGGGAGCTTGCGGCGCATCCGCGACCGGCGGCGGCCTGCTGGTAGCGGAGGCGGGCGGCGGGGAGCTTGCGGCGCATCCGCGACCGGCGGCGGCTGGTACCGAGGGCGGGCAGCGGGGAGCTGCCGACGCTCGCTGCCGACGCTCGCGCCGCGCTGGCGGTCGGGTCGGCGCTTCGGGCGGCCACGACTGGTCAGGGCCGTGCACGCAGATGGCAGGCGCTGCGACGTGTGGGGATCGGGGGGCTCCGGGCATCGGCGACGCACGGCAGGGCATCCCGATCATCGCCTCCGAGGCCTGGGGGTTCGGGCCATCGAGCGGGGGGTGGAGGGAGTTGACACAGAACTACTGAACTGTGTAGTGTAACCGCCGGCCCCAGCCCGGGGCCGAGAGGCCGGAGGGGCGGCCCGCCGCGTCGATTGCCACCCCGGAGGCCGCCATGCATCAGCTCACCGCGCTCGTCAACAGCTGGGTGACGCTGGCGCAGGGAATCATCGCAAGCCTCGGCGCCCTCGCCCTTCTCGCCGCCTTCGTGTGGCGAATGGTGGCCACCGATCCGCGCGGCGTCTCCGAGGCGCGGCGATGGATCGGCCGAATCGTGGTGAGCGTGGTCGGCGCCGAGCTCGCCGGCACGCTGACCCACGCGCTCATCGCCACCATCCCCAGCGGGATGCACTGAGGGGCGGGTGTGAACGTTCTCTCGCCTCCACCGGCGCCGTCTCTGCCACCGTCCATCGTGGGTGCGGTCTCCGACGCGCATCCGCTGGCGCATGAACAGGCTTCGCCCGGTGGGCTCGCTGGCCTCATCGGCCAGCTTCTCACCGACCTGGTGAAGAGCGGGCGCGACGATGTGATGGGCCTGCTCAACACCTACCTCCTGAGCACCTCCGACCCCGTCCGCCTGGGACGAGCCCTCACGGGGGACCCGACGCTGCTCGCCCTCAACCGGTCCGTCTGCCTCGCCGCCGACGCGCTGCTCGTCCTCGTGGTCATCGCCCTCTTCGTCCGCAGGCTCGTTGACCATAGCCTCCTGGCGCAGTACGACCTGCGCTCGGCCATCCCACGCGTGCTCCTCGCGCTCGTCCTGATGAACGCGTCACTCAGCCTCATGCAGATGGCCGTCGATCTCAACAACGCGCTCTCCTCCTTTGCCTCAGGGCTGAGTGGAGGACAGCTGCCATGGAATGGGCCGCTCGGCACGCCGGCCCTGGACAGCCCCAGCCTCCTCGGTGATCTCTTCCAGGTTCTCGTCCTGCTGGGGTTGGTCCTCATGGTCGCCTTTCTGAGCTTCGCGTACGTCATCCGCATGGCAGTGCTGCAGGTTCTCGTCGTCACCGCTCCGCTTGCCGGCTTGGCACTCATCCTTCCAGCGACTCGCGGCTTCTCCCGCGCCTGGACACGGCTCTTCGTGGTCGCCGTGTTCATGCAGGCCGGTCAGCTCCTCGTCCTGAGCATCGCGGCAGTCACCGGCCTGGCTCGCGGTGACGGGCTCGGCGCCGCCATCTATGCCCTCGCCACGGTGTGGGTGGCACTCAAGGTGCCGCGCTTCCTGGCGCTTGCCGCCGGCCCCGATGGCCTGGTCACGACGACTTCCGGCGGAGCCCGCTTCCGCCCCACCTGGCTTCCAGCACCGATGCGTGCGAGCAGCTGACGACCATGGGAACGCTCGCCCGGATCGGTCTGAGTGGCCACGCCATCCTCACCCCGTGCCGTGCGCTGGGCTTTGCGACGTGCCCCGGCGCGGGCAGAACGTCGGGACCGCGGGCACACGACGACCCTGATGCCACGACCAGGGCCTTCGACATTCCACTCCCAAGCAGTGATCGCCACAGGGGCGTTCGCATCGCCAGATCGACAAGGAGAAGCAGATGATCAACAAGGTCCTCCTCATCGGCAATCTCACCCGCGACGCGGAGAGTCTTCCCTCCACCGGGAAACCCATGACCCGGCTGCGCCTCGCCACCAACACGGGGTGGCGCGACGCCCAGGGGAACCGGCAGGAGGAGACGGAGTATCACTCCGTGATCGCCTTCGGCCGGCTCGCGGAAGTCTGCGCCCTGTACTGCCATCGCGGCCGCCGCATCTACATCGAAGGGCGGCTGCGGACCCACGAGTACGTCGGCGCTGACGGCCTGCGCCGCTATTCGACAGAGATCGTCGCCCAATCGGTGAAACTCCTCACCGCCCGACGCACCGCTCCGGAGCTCGGCGTCGAGGATCCGGAGGAGCCAACGAGATCGACTCTTTCGGTCGCGAGCTGACAGGTGATCGGCGCCCGCCCTCCGATCCCGAGGCGGCTGGTCAGCCATGCCGTGCGTCCGCCACCCCACTCCCTGCCCCTGCCGCCACGACGGGGTGTTCGCCCGCGACCACGGTCAGAGGGCGCGGCAGGCACCACGGCGGTCGGGACAGATCACGGCCCGCGGTAGCGGTCGGAACATGCAGGCGGGGACCAGCGCCATCGAGGCGCGTCACAGCGGGCCCGCCTGAGCACCAGGGCGGGCCCCATCCGCGGAAGGGGGCCGCGGAGGGGTCCGTCCTGCACCACCGCTCTGCGCCGCGAGCGCATACGATAGCCACCCCATGAGCGCCGACCCAGCCGACAGCGGCCCACACCCAGAAGCCGACGACGCGGCCCAGCTCGACCCACCCTCGGTCGAGCTCGAGGTGCCGCCCGAGGAAGCGGAGCCGCCCCTCGCCGAGGAGGACGAGCTTCCGGACGCCGCCGCCATGGCGGAGGCAGAGGACATGGTGGCCGCTGCCGAAGAGATCGCCCCCCAGGCCGAGGTCACTGATTCCGCCGCGGAAACCGGCGCCGCCCCCCCGGCCGCGGCTGCGGAAGGCGGCGAGCCCCGTCCTGATGAGGAATGGGCTCCCCAGGGACATGACATGATCCCCCTGCTTCCTCGCGGTATCGCTCTGTTCGAGGGCATCCCCGCCAGGGCGATCGTGATCGACGCCCTCTGCCCGGCCATCGGCCATGGCGCGGTGATCGTTCGCGGGACGGATGCCGTCGGCGTCGTCCTCGTCGAGGATGGCGTCCGGGCCCAGGATTACGCCTTCGCCGGGAATGCCGCCCTCGAAGGCGAGGGGGCGCAGGCCGTCATCCACTCATGGGAAGACGGCATAGTGGCTGCCTACCGCTTCGACCCGCTTGTCGTCGCCGTGCTCCCCTCCCTGTTCCGGGGCACCCCCTGCTATGCGGATCTCCGCCTCGAGTGGACGGACTGGCATGGGCTCCTCGCCGATCTCTGCCGGCGCGACGGCAGCTTCGTCGTCGAGCTGGAGACCCCGCGCGGGCGAGGCGTCACCCTGATCGTGGACGGCCGCCAGGTGGCAACCTACACTGACGGTCACCCCGAGCTCGGGTCCGAGGATCTGCTCGACCCGCTCGCCGATGCCGGGCGGGGAACGATCTGGGTGCAGGGCGAGCCGGCTGAGCCGGTCGGCGCGAGCCCGCTGGACGGGTTCGGTGAGCACCCCCATCCCGGCGACATCGATCAGAGCTGGAGCGCAGAAGCGGCGGCGACGGACGTCCCTGGCCAGCGTGCCTCGGCGTGGATGGACGGTTCCGGGTGGAGCGGCACGCCTGACGACCCCGTCGTGGAGGCGTCAGGTTACGCAGCCCCCCGGCACTCGCCGGCCTACGCGGGCGCGGCGGCTCCGCCCAGCCCGGCGGAGGCGGCGGCCTCTCCCTTCGCCCCATTTGCGGTGGGAAACGCCCAGCCGTCGCCGTGGCCGTCGGCAGCGACGGAGACGGGCAGCCTGGCGTCCGGTAGCCTGCAGGTGCCCACTCAAGACCTCGCTCCCCAGCTGAAGCAGCTTGCCCGGCTTCGCCTGCAGCGCTCGGCGTCGCGGGTCGAGGCCATGATCGATGAAGCCGCTGCCGCGCAGCTCCCGCTCGCTGCGCTTCTTGCGGATGTCCGTGGCCTCGTGATCCGTGGCGTCATGCAGTCGTCGCTCGACGAGCTGGCCGACGATATGGCGAGACTGGTCGGCGCATAGACCGGGCTCGAAAGCGCGGAAGCGCCTGATCGCATCTTGTGGTGCGCAGAGGGGGGTGCATGTGGCCGTCGTCTTGCCGACCCTCCGTTCCGAAGGAGGCGCGACCTGCGGTCACGTCTCTCCCAGCGGGAAGGGCATTGGAACGAGGGCACCCCCGGTGGGGACGGCGATGCTGAGGCGCTTGCCATCGCTGCAGCGTCGCTGCCATGTTCCGGAGGTCTGGAGAAGCATCGAATCCCGGCAGTCGACCGAGGTTGGACCAATCTGCAGCTGGCACCTCTCGGCGATGCGCCCGCCGGCGGGCGGTGCGAGACGGCAGACCCCCGTAACCTTCTCGCCGTGGAGGAAGGTCACCGCCGAGGCCATCACCTCTCCATCAGCTCCCGGGATGATGAGGAGCGTCGCCGCCCCTTCGTAGAGCAGCCCCGATACCACTCCGCCATTGCTCGCAGGATGAAGCAGGGTGATGCCATCGACATAGACGTGATCTCCCTCGAGGTAGACGGAGGCGGGGGGGCGAAAGAGGGAAAGCACCGCCGCGCTGGCGGCGAGAAGCACCCCGCACCCCGCAACCAGCTCCGCCCGATGTCGCCGCCACCAGCGGCTCGCTGGGCGGGTGCGCTTCGCCCGGTGCGCCGGCTTCAGTCCGCCGAGGGGAAGAGGGAGGTACTGGGGTTTTCTGTCGACCGGGACTTCTCCCGAGAGGCCTGTCGGCGGGACCCTCGAGGGCGTGCGACGGACCACCGGAGCCACTCAGCTCCCCCGTCGTGGCATGTCGGCAATGGCTTCGGTCAGGCGCCGATAACCGAGGCGCAACCGGACTGACAGATGCTCCGCGGGAACTCCTTCCATCCCCGCCAGCCGCACGACATTGGCTTCGTCAGCGATCTCGACAACGCTGTGGGCTCTGCGCCGGATCGCCTTGAGGTATTCGAGAGTGGTGGGGTTGTCTCGGAGGCGCCGATCGGCAGCCACGATGTAGGGGACGAGCGTGGGAGGCAGCCCCGCGATCTCGAGGTAGTCGAGAGCGCCGTTGAAGTCGGCGCGGGCCGAGGTGGTAGGCAGGACCAGCACGTCGGCAGCCTCGAGCCAGTAGGCGGCCACTGCAGCCTCGGGTCCAGCCGTCGGGTCGGGCAGTCGGTTGGACATGTCGACGACGGTGAAGGTGTAGCGGCGGCGGAGATAGTCAGCCAGGGCGCGGATAGCCGTGCGCGAATATTCGGTGGGCTCGCGTACTTCGGGATAGCAGGCCAGCCCAGGGATCGCAGCGTGCACGGGCGGCGGCGGCTCACGGTTGGCGAGGAGAGCTGCGATCAGCTCGCGAACGGTGGCGGCGCCATCCGGGAGGTGGAGCTCACCCCAGGCATCCGGATTGGCAATGTTGGCATCGACGATGCAGGCGCGGTGGCCGATCTGGTCCAGGATGCCGCCGGCCGTCACCGAGATTCCGGCAGCGAAGCTGGTCTTGCCGACGCCTCCCTTGCGGGAGCCGGTGACGACGATCGTCGGGCCCCGTGCCGCGAGCTGGTGAGCCAGCTCGGCATCCGGCCGAGGACGATATTCTTCGCGCCCCAGTAGCCGCCGTACCCAATGGGCGGCACGACGAGTGGAGAGTTGCGACGGCAGCCGCGCTGACCCCGGTGCGGAGGCAGAAGCGGAGACGATCGGGCCGCGACCCGGCAGTTGTTCATCAGACAGATTGGGCCGGGCCGCGGGACCCGGTTCGTCCTGACGCTGGTCCGAAGCGCTTCCGGGAGCCTCGACGTCGCGCGGCGGCTTCGCGAATGATGGATTGGAAACCGACCCCGCCGGGAAGTCCGATGCACTGGCACCGATGGACCGCAGCGGAAAGCGCCGGCTGAGCGCCGCAGCCCGGAGGGCATTGGCGCTGCCGAAGAGGGTCGCCTCCGAACCGCAGGCGGGGCTCAGATCGTGCATCACCACGGCGGCGAGATCCAGGGGTCCATCGCAAAGAAAGGGATGGACGCGGCTTCGGCGAGGGCTCGGGAAGGTGGCATAGGCGGCCATGCGATGCGCGTCAGCGACGCCAACGTAGACGTCACCATCCACCGCCGCGAGCCATTCCTCGAGACCCGTGACATCCAGGAGGAGGTAGACGGGCGTGGCCGAGCGAGGGACGTGCCTGGACCACCAGACGTCGAGGTCATGCTGTCGCGAGTCGTCGGCGAAGAAGTCGATGCCGCGGACCGGCGGAACGAGGATATCCGCGGCGGCGACCGAATCAGGGTCTCGCAGCCCCTCGAGGAACCGACTCAGTGCTCGGGCTTCCCGCTCGTCATCCAGCAGCACGAGAAGGGCCCAGGGCCCTTCTCCAGAATGGGCCTCCGGCATCATCGTGAGGTGCAGGCTGTCAGCGCACAAGCGACACCGCCTCATGGATCTGTGCCGGGCTGCCGCCGCAGCAGAGTTGACCACCGCTGGCGAGCCGTCCGGCGACGCTGATGCCGAGGAGCAGGATCCCCGCTACCAGGAACGCGATGGCCAAGCTCGGCCGCAGAGGGAGCAGCCAGCGCGGACCGCTTCGCGCCAGGCATATCCCGCCCAGGAGCAGAACGCCGAGGACGGCGACATAGCAGAGCAGCGAGGCGAAGGCCACCGCTGAGGTCACGGTCGGGTAGGCGCCGGAAAGAAGGCCGGTGGCGAGCCCGACGTTGGGGAGGCCCAGGGCGACCACGGTGGCCACCAGCAATCCGGCGCCCATGCCCAGCCAGGACAAGGCTGTCGCGGCTGTGGGGTCGCTCGTCCCATTCATCCGTTCAGCGCGCCGGTGATCACCGAGAATATGGGAGCTCCGATCAGGATGAGGAGCGGGATGAGCATGCCGGCGACCGGGATCGCGACCAGCGTCTTGGCCCGGGCGGCCCGAAACCGAGCCTCGGCGAGACGGTGAGCGTAAAAGGCCAGCGCCGCGCGGGTGTAGACCTCGCGCTCGCTGAAGCCGATGTTGGCATTGCTGGCAGCATCGGCGAGGGTTGAGAACTGTGGAATGCGGTACTCGCTCGCGATGGCGCGGAAGAGGTCGACGGTCGTGGCCGGCCGGGTCCGCACCAATCGATGCCAACCCTGGTGCTCGACGATTTCCTGCAGCGTCGGGTGGTCGACGCAACGGGAGAGGATGCGCACGGCGTCCTCGACCTGGAGGCCGCGCCCGTCGGTCATGATCGCAACCAGCATCATCATGTCGCCGAGAGACCGCCCAGCCTGCTCTCGGCGAAGGTTGGCACGAACTTGAAGCAGCCGGACCTGCAGGAGGAGGACGCCACCGGCGACGACGAGCGCCATCCAGGGGGGAAGCGCCCAGCTTCCCCAGGCGACGAGGCTGGCTACCAGCAGAGCGAGGACGAGCCCGGCCGCGAGAAGGCTGAAGAGCAAGGTGCGAAGGAGAAATGTGAGGGGGCTCTCCGCCCACCCCGCGATGGCAAGCAGCCTGCTGAGATCGAGCTCTTCCTGCACTCGTCGCAGCAACGCCATGCGGGCGGCAAGCCGCTCGAGCCGGCTGGTGCTGGAACGGTAGCCGTGGATGGCAGCGAGCCGACGCCACGCCTGGACATCGTTGGGCGTGAAGAAGTTAAGCCGGGCGAGGCCGATCGCCCATATGCCCATGAGGCCGGCGGCCGCCGCGACGAAAACCAGCATCCGCCAGATGTCAGCCACCGAGGTGCTCCTGCTCATCGGCGAGTCGGCGCAGCTCCCAGCGCGTCCAGACCGGCTGGCGGACGATAGCCCCCAGCACCCCGACCAGAAGTGCGAACACTCCGAACGCAAGGAGGAGCCAGATCTGACCAACAAAGCTCTGATAGAAGGCGCGAAGGCTGTCGACCCGCAGCACCAGGAAGAGCATGATTGCCAGCAGCGCCGCCATGGCCACTGTCACCGCCCTCTGCTGGGACAGGGTCGTCATCCTCTCCTCTTCCAGGGCGACCTGGGCTTCGCCAACGGGAAGCAGAACGCCGTCGATGGCCTGGATCAGAAACTCGGAACTCCGGCTGCGCGCCCAGACCAGCACGGCGACGGCCTGCTCGACGACCGGAGACCGGGCCCGGAGCCCCATCTCGACGAGGTTGGCGAGCGTGGAGCCTCTGCCGGACAGCGGAGCGAGCACGTGGACCAGCTCCGCGCCCGGCTGACGCCCCATCTCCTGGAGGGCGGTATCCAGCGATTGATTGGAGACCGCCATGCGATCCCGCAGATTGCGCAGCTCGCCGAGAAATGCTCGCTCCATGCGCAGCCGGCGATTCGCGGCCACGCCGGAGAACGCGAACCCGGTCCCCGCCCATCCCGCAACCGGGGCGACGACGTAGAGAAGGGCGATCCCGGTCCACCACGCGACCAGCAGCCCCAGCAAGACGCATGCCCCACGGAAGGCGAGCCAGCGCTGCCAGCGCCAGCCCAGTCCGGCGGCGATGTCCTTCTGCCGCTCGAGCAGCGGGTAGCGCCGATCGCGACCCGGTCGGAACCGGCTCAGGTCTAGGCCGAGCAGGGCGGCCGCTCCACCGCAGGCACAGGCGAAGATCAGCACCACGCCGACCACGAGAATCGCGGAGAGGGGAACACTCTGCAGCATGCTTACAGTGCCGGCACCTCGCCATTCCAGAGGAGCGGGTGGAGGCGAGGCGCAAGACGGCTCAGGTCTCCGACCCGCTCGGTCATGCGCTCCCACCCACCGCTGGGGAGCTGCCGATAGATCCATTTGTGGTTGCTGCCGCGCTCGACGGCGAGGATTCCCGTGACCCGCCGACGTCCCCCTTGGTTGGCCAGATGGATGACGACATGGATGGCCTGTTCGACGATGCGGCGAGCCATTCGCTCGTTTCCGGCGAAGCGAAGGTTCTCCATCACGTACTGGGCTGCTTGGTCAAGGGCCAGCTCGGCATCTTCGGCATGAATAGTCGTCATCGATCCGTCGTGGCCGGTCATGAGCGCCTTGCAGACCGCCGCCATCTCCTCCCCGCGCGACTCTCCAAGGATCAGGCGGTCGGGTTGAAAGCGGAGCGCGTGACGGACCAGCTCGAACATGGTGAGCTGGCGCGAACTCGACATCGGATCGGATCGACGGTATCGTCGATATCGCTGACGTCAGTCGATGCCAGGGCTCGCCGTCACCACGATCCTGGTCGAGGTGCAATTCTGCCCCATCTTCGACAACCACCAGGTGATCGGCCGCCGGCACCACGCCGCAGAGGACACGCATCAGCGTCGTCTTCCCGGTCGCGGTTCCACCTGCGATCAGAATGTTGGCGCGACCTTGAACCAGGGCTTCCATGAAGCTCGCGACGGGCAGCGGCATCACCTGCTGCTGAACGTAGTCTGAGAGGTCCCGCACCTTGGATCGAGCGGGAATGCGGATCGAGGCCTTGACGCCCGATTGACCCGAGATCGCGGGGCGCTTGGCGACCACCAGCCGCACCACCGATCCGACGTTGGTCTCGCAGATCGGCATGGCATCGGTGATCGTCTGATCGCCGGTCACCCCGATGAGCCGAATCACGCGGCGAAAGAATTCGATCACCTCGTCGTCATCACGGAATGGACTACCGCCGATCAGCACCGCCTTGCGGCCCACGCTCGAAACCATCCAGTGGTCATGGCCCAGGCAGGAGATGTTCTCGAGGTCAGGACCGTAGATGAGCAGCGACAGCGGCCAGAGGTGTGACGCGAGCACCATCGCGTTGCGCACCGTGAGATTTCGATATTGCTCGTCGGCGGCTAGCGCCGAGGTGACAGCGAGCGGCAGGCCGCTGGCCGCCGGAGCCTCAATCGCGCGGCGGATGACCGTCTCGACGTCCTGCTCAAGGCGCTCCTCCTGCTGCACCGAGGGTGGATCAGAGGCTCTCGCTTGGGCAACCCGGGTAGCGATCATCTGAGCGATCTCGCGATCCTCTGGCACGATGCTCGGCCATGCACGAACGATGACCGTGTCGGCGAGCGGGATTCCCGACGGCGCCGCCGGCCGCGCGATCATAGGCCGAGCTCCTCGACACATCCGTTCAGGGAGATCGGAACTCCGCTGTCACCCATGCGAAGGGCGGCGCGCTCGTCCCATTGCCAGGCCGCATCACGGATAGGCAGCTCGGGCAGCTCCCGATCCAGGGTCTCGGCGACCTGACGGTGAAGCTGACGAGATCGCTGGCGGCAGAAGATGATCTCCCCATGTGGCGGCCGAGCCGCTCGCAGCACCGCGATGCTGCGGGCGAGGAGTGCGGGCTCGTCGCGGACCACGACGAAGACGCGGTGAAAGGTGGAGCAGATGGCTTCCGCGCTGGCTCGCGGTGAGCGCAGCCCGGGGTGGGCGAGAGGATGGCCCAGATCCGCGATGACAACCTCGCAGTCGAGGGCGGGAAGAGCCGGGCCGATGCGCCGCAGCAGATCCGCGATCTCAAAGCCGTAGCTTCCAAGAAGGCCGGGAATCACGCGCAGCCTGGGACGGGCGGCGAGGACGAGCGCCTGTCCGGCTAGCTCGTCGGCCCGAGCTGGTCGCTCCCCGATGCAGTTGCCGATGCTCCGGCCATCGGTGCGCAGGTAGAGGAGGTCGGCGATCGTGCCTCCCTCCATGTCGCAATCGAGGAGCGTGACAGTGCGCCGCTGGGCGAGCGCCCAGGCGAGAGAGACCGCCCAGTACGTCGACGTCTGGCCCGCCCGGGTGGTGTAAACGCCGACGAGCAGGCTCATGAGGAGGGGGTGGCCGAAGCAGGAGGGGCCAGTCCCGCGCAGGAGCTTGGACTGAGCTGGCAGAGCGCCTGGGTGATGCCCGGGGGCGGCGCCGCGGAGGGTGCAGCACCCACGGCTGGGAGTGCGTAGAGCGTGAGCGCCGCGCTTCCGGAGCCGGGCGCATCGGCTGCCCTCATCACCTCCAGCCAGGCCAGCTCGTCCCGACTGTTCACGAGGACCGTCACCGATGCCGTCTGCACCTGCTGGATGGGGAGGTCATGACCGATGAGGATCACCGCGCTGCTGCCCGGCACCCGGGCAAAGAGGTCGATGGCTTCTCCTTGGCTCAGGGGCGGTGGATCGCTGAGGGTGAGCGATATCGGGATCTGAGCGTCGGCAGCGAGAAGGTCGTCGCGCCGCAGGAGATCGCCGGTTTGCAGTGTGACTGCATACCGAGAGCCCGGTCGGACGCTGCCGGGCGTGACGTAATTCAGTTCGCCAGGGGAGATGCGCAATGGCACGACGTCCACATCCGAGCCCGTGAAGATGGCCCCCTGCTGAACGTCGTGATTGAGACGTAGGACTGACACGCTTCGTCCGCTCGTCTCCACCTCGGCCACCACGATGACGCCGAGAACGCCGAGGATGACGAGACTGAAGAAGACTGCCGCCACGATCCGCCGTCGGGTCAACGGGCCCTCCCCCTACCAAGCCTGAGCGCATACTTTAGCGAACCGCGCGAGGGGCCGTGGGACCCCCGGCGGGCGGGCTATGATGACCGCCCGCCCCCAAGGCGGTCGGAGGCCCGCGCCGGGGCGGCGCATCGAGAGGGAGTTCGAATTGGCAGGCGTACCGCCGGCTCCTGGCACCATGGTGCCGAGTTCCGAGCGCAGCCTTGTGGTCCTCGACATGGACGGCGAGGTCGCCGTGGCACTCGGGGATCTTCTCGATCGCGCCCTCGTCGTCGTCAAACATGCGTACCAGGGGGAGCTTGCCGATGTCGCGAGCTCCTGCCGTCCTTGGCCCTGGATGGTGGTGGGGGCGGTTCCCGAGCTCCCCGAGGACCTCGCCGTCCTCCTCCGCAAGCCGGTGCTCACCGCCTGGTTGGGAGATCGGCCGTCGGGGCTTCCGCCGCACGCTCGGGCTTTCGCGCGCTTTGCCGATCTCGCCGGCTGGGTGGACCAATCACTCCGATCGGGGGTGGCCGGGATGTTTCTCGCCATCGGATCAGGGGTTGACATCCCGGGGGTTGGTCACGTGCGAAGCGCGGCGCTGCAGGCTCTCGTCTCGGCGGGGAGCTCCGGGTTCGACCTTTCCCTTCGCTCCTTCCAGGGAGCGGCGCGCGCTCTGGCCGCGCGCCACGTTCCAGTGCGACCCCACCCCGACCCAGTGACCGGCTGGGTGTGCCTTCGTAGCGCCGCACCATGAAGGCGAGCGCGGATGTTCTCGTCCTCGAGGATGACCCGACGCAACTCGCCGAGTTGGAGAGGCATTTCGCGGCTCACGGCTTCCATCCGATCGGCGTCCGCAGCGCCGCCCGAGCCATCGCCCAACTGCGTGACGGTGGGCCGGCTCGGCCGGTGGTGGCCATCGTCGATTGGGATCTCGGAATGGCGCCGGATCAGTCCGCGACCAGCAGCGATGCCCTCTGCGTACTCGCCCGCGAAGCCAGCGACTGCTTGGTCATCGTCTACACGGCGAACGTGGATTCGTTCGCGGTTCGAAGCGGGATCCAGCGGGCACATCCCCGAGCCTGGGTCCACGACAAGCGCGAAGGGTACGCCTCTCTTGTCGGGCGTATCGGCCGCATGCTGGACCGCACGGTTGGCGACCTGCAGGTCCACGACGGAGCCGTCGTCGTGCATCTACCGAGCCGGGCTACGTACCACCATCGGGAGGCGGTGCGGCTGGTAGTCCATTATCCGCAGGTCGTGACCCTCTACTCCGAGACGGCCACCCGTGCGGTCCGGCGGTTCGCCGAATGGCTGTCGCAGCATTCGTCGCCGGTCCGCGTGGTGAGCCACGGAAACCGACGCTACCGTCTCGCGACCGACAATCCGCCCAACGCCCATCCGTCCGGCGGCGGATGAATCTGACCCTGGGGGAGGTCGCCGAGCTCCCCGCCTCAGCGGCTCTCTTCGACTCCGATGGCAGCCTCATCGTCACCACGCCGGAATGGCAAGGGGCCGGCCCGGGCACGGTCCGCTACGCGGCGCGGACGACCACCTTGGCAGTGGCGACTGAACCCGCTGACGCCGGGTCGATGAAGTTGGTTGACGAGCTCCTCAGGGAGCTCGGAGGCACCGCCGCAACCGTGGCCGGTGACCAACGAAGGCGGGTGGAAATGCTCACCGCGTCTCTTCGCCTGGTGATGGGAAGAAGCCTGGGCCAGGCCGGCAGCTCCCATGCTGTGATCGACCTCGCTCTGGCCGGAATCCACGCTCGCACGAGCCTCGACGTCATGGTCACCGGGCAGCCCCCCTTTGCCGTCAGCTCGCCGGAAGTTGCCGCCCTCTGCCTGGTTCAGATTGCGGTGAATGCCGAGCGTCACACCCACACCTCCGCGGTCAGGCTGATGCAGGAGGGCCGGGCCTTTCACGTCGTGTGGGCGGGGAGGGCGGGCCGAGTCGAGATGGCGACGGCGCGGCGCCGCCGCGACCGCCACGGGTGGGGTCTGGGCTTCGCCAGTATCGCGGCCGATGCTATGGGCGCGGCGCTCCACCCTCCCCGGGACCGTGGCGACGGAACGGTTGTTGCCGCACTCGAGCTCGGCATGCGCGACCTGGCGCTCCCCGTCGCCCTGGTTCGGGAGCGGATCGTCCGCAAAGCGACGCGCACGTGGGACGAGGAGACTGGTTCCCTCCCGGGGAGCAGCGCCGGGCCAGGCACCCGGTTGGCGCTTTGCCTGGACGCGGCGGCCGCACGCCCAGGCCGAGTTGTGCAGCGGGAAGGCTGGAGCGCCCGCCGCGTCGGCGATCGCACCTGGGTGGCCGTGCTGCCCGACGGCCTCCTCGAGCGTGCCCGCGACGTGATGGCGGGCATTGCTCACGAACGTGCTCTCTGGGAGGGCGTGGGAGAGCCACAGCAGAGCCGCATATTCGCTCTCGCCGCCCTCCTCGGTGCCCAACTCGGCACCCCGCTTCCGCGCGCACCTGCCGGAGCCTGGAACCGGCGGATGGCGTACCTCGCGCCGGCCTTTCGGCTTCCCGGGGATGTGCCCCAGCTCGTCGGTCTGGGAGCCGTCGATGCGCGCATCGCCGCCTATCTCGCCAGCGAGCTGGGGGCTGGGTTTGCCATGGATGGTGACGACCTTTTCCTCCGCGTGCGTGGACACGGCATGCGGGACCCGCGTCTCAGCAATCTGCCCAGGACGAACGGCGCTGTCCGACTCACCTGAGCCCGAAGGATCAGCGGTCGGGGACGGGCTCCCACCAGGGGTCCGGCTCGCCTGCCCAACCGGCCGAGCGGTGGACGGCGGTCACCACGGTCTTGATGTTGCCGCGAACGTTGAAGTCGCCGACGACCTCGCAGTAACGGGGATCGAGGAGGCTGACCAAATCGTCGAGGACGCGGTTCGCGACCTCCTCGTGAAACATGCCCTGATCTCGGAATCCGTTGATGTACAGCTTCAGCGACTTCAGCTCGACGCAGCGGGGGCCGGGGATGTAGCGGACGTTCAGGGTGGCGAAATCGGGGAAGCCGGTCTTGGGGCAAATGCAGGTGAACTCCGGGATCGTGAACTGGACCGTATAGTCCCGCCCCGGGCTGCGGTTGCCGAAGCTCTCCAGCCGGTTCTCGGCGATGGCCTGCTGGCCCGGCGGCCGCTGATCTCGCATGGTTCGCTCAGCCTATTCGCTTCTTCGGCTGAGGGCGCCCCGGGCGCGATCCAGCCGGCAGAGGCGGGCCGCCTCCGCGGCCCCTGACCTTGGCTCGCAAGCCGATTCGTGCTTGACAGTGCACACGTCTGTTCGCTACACTCACCTGTGATGTTGGTCACGACCGAAGGCCCGCCCACCAAGGTCGACGAGATCGGCCTCCTGCGCGTCGCCGTCGAGACCTTCCGGATGCGCTCCCGCGACCGCCGCTCCCCGGCCCTGGTCCGCCACGAGCTCGTCGGCATCCGCCAGGTGGTCGACACCCTCCTCCTCGAGTTCTCCGCGCTCTCCACCGAGCTCGCCGACTGCGGTGAGGACGCCTGGGAAGGCTGCACCAGCCCTGTCGAGTGGATCAAGGAGGAGTGCCACACCACCGGCACCGCCGCCTGGGACGCGCTGGTGGCCGGTCGCCAGGCCCCCCGCCTCGCCCAGACCACCGAGGCGCTCCGCGCCGGCCAGGTCGGCTACTCGCACCTCGCCCTCATCGCCCGAACCGCCCAGTGGGCCGAGGAGTCCCGGTGCGCCGATGCCTTCGACGAGGCCCGCCTCCTGCGCCGGGCCCGGAGTGGTTCCTTCGCCGAGCTGCGCCAGGAGACGGAGCACCTCCGCCACGCCCTCGACCCCCGCCGCTTCCTCCATGAGCAGCGCCTCCAGCGCGAGGAGCGCTTCCTCGAGCTCAAGGGCACCGAGGGCGGCGGCGTGTGGGTGCGCGGCTACCTCGACGGGGAGGGCGGGGCCACCCTCCGCTCCGCCCTCGAGCCCCTCGCCACCCCCCTTCCCGACGACGAGCGCAGCCGGGAGCGCCGCCTCGCCGACGCCCTCGTCGACATCTCCGCCGCGGCCCTCGACGCCGGCTCCCTCCCGCAGCACGGCGGGGAGCGCCCCCATCTCCAGGTCACCGTCTCCCTGCCCACCCTCCAGGGCCTGGAGGGTGCGCCCGCCGCGGAGCTGGAGCGGGGCGGCGCAATGGCCGCGGAGATGGCCCGCCGCCTCGCCTGCGACGCCCAGGTGCGCCGGGTGGTCTTCGGTCCCCGCTCCCAGGTCCTCGATGTCGGCCGGGCAGCCCGCGTCCCCCACGCCGCCACCCGCCGGGCCGTGCTGGCCCGCGACCGGGGCTGCGTCTGGCCCGGCTGCCGCCGCCCGGCATCCTGGGGGGAGGTCCACCATCACCGCCACTGGGCCGACGGCGGCGCGACCGACCTTTCCAACCTCTACCTGCTCTGCCGGGCTCACCACTGGCGGGTCCACGAGGGCGGCTGGCGCCTGATCCGCACCGACGCCGGGATGGTGGCCCTTCCCCCCATCCCCGCCGACCTCGGACCGCCCCTCGCGGAGGCCCGCCCTCCCGACCCGCCCGACGCCGTCTGACCGCCGCCGAACGACCCGACGGACAAGCAGCCAGAGAGCCCATTCCGCCAGGGAGCGGGCTGCGCTCTCCGCCCCTTCGGACCTCGCTCAGGCGAACCCGGCAGCGACGCAAGATCTCGACCGGCGGCTAGGAGCGGCACACCCCCGGCATGGTCAGCCGTGCATGCGCAAGGCCGCTTCGGTCGACCCGCAGATTCTTGGTGTTGACGCCGACCTCACACCGCCCCCTGGCGGAGAAGGCGGCGGAGCCCGGCCAGCCGGATGGGGACGAAGGACGTCTGGAGGTCGTAGGCGTCTACCCCCTCGACCCGCTTCAGGGCGATGACGATCGCGTAGGTGAGCGGCGTGGCGACCACCTCATAGAGCACTTTGAGGAACCAGACGCTGGCGATGCTGCGGAGGAGAACCGAGCCGGGGAGCTCTCCGGCGAAGGCCAGGCTCAGGAAGATCGCGCTGTCGACCCCCTGACCGACAAGCGTGGACCCGACCGTGCGCGTCCACAGCCAGCGACCATGCGTCTGCACCTTGAGCTTGGCAAGGACGAAACTGTTCAGGAACTCCCCGCAGAGATAGGCGACGAGAGAGGCGAGGACAAGACGCGGAGACTGCCCGAGGATGGCGGCGTAGGCGCTCTGGTCGTGAAAGCTCGGGTCCCCGGGCAGCGCGATGGCCGCGGCGATGAAACCGACCGCGACAATGTTGGCGAGGAAGCCGGACCAGATGACGATTCGCGTCGTCGCAAATCCCCACACCTCGGTGAGGACATCGCCGAAGAGGTAGGTGAGCGGGAAGAGCACGATCGCCGCAGGGGCGGTGAGTGGTCCGAGCCGGGCCGTCTTGACGGCGACGATGTTGGAGGTCACGAGGCAGGCGACGAAGAGGGCGCTCATCGCCAGGAGAACGGGGCTGGGCCGGGCCGGCCGCACGGGAACGTCCATCGCCGTCACAGCCTACGGGAAGCCGGGCCGAGGCTAGGATCGATCGTCGCCGTGCGCCCCCGGGAGGACGCGCTGCGGAGGATCGCATCGTGGCAGACTGGCGCGGCATGGCGGAGCGCAGCGTCCTCTTCGGCGTCGGTCTCGGAGACTGGTCCGGAGCCAACCTGGCGGAGGTCGTAGAGCTCATGCCGGGCCGTGCAGCAGCTGACACAGCGGGTCTTGACCTGTTCACGCTGGCCGACCACCCATACCTCGCCAACAGGGTGGACGCCTACATGGCCCCGCCTTTCTGCTCGCGGTCACTTCCCGCATCGGCGGCGCCGGGACGGTGACCAATCTGCCTTCGCGTCCCGCCCCGCTTCTGGCCCACACCGTCACCTCGCTGGCGGCCGTGAGCGGCGGGCGAGTGATCTTGGGCCTCGGCTCCGGCGGCCTGTGGGACTTCATCGTGAAGCTGGGCGTGGGCCGCCTCACGCCCGGGGAGGCGGTGGCGGCAATGGCGGAGGCCATCCAACTCATCCGTGCCCTCTCCGGCAGCGGCGACCCCGTCACGATCCGGGGGAAGTTCTACAAGGTCTCGGACCTCGAACCCTCGCCCGTCCCGGCGCCGCCCGTCTGGGCGGGCGCCGTGGGCCCCGCCCCCTTGCTGTACCGGACGGCTCGTCGACGGCTGCGTGCCCAGCCGGGGGGCTGGCTGGCTCAGCCCGCTCTACCGCGAATCGCGGCCGGTCGTCGACGCGGCGGCGGAGGCGGCGGGACGCGATCGCGCCGACGTGGTGAGATCCTCAATTTCGCCGGCCGGATCACCCCTTCGCTGCCGGCTGAATCGCGCCAGGGCGACGGCCGGTGGCAGGGCGGCTCGGCCGAGCGGTGGGTAGAGGAGCTCACCGGGGCGGTCCTGGAGCATGGCCCTGGCGGTTTCGTCTATCGCGAACCCGGGTCGCCGCCCTCCGAGATGGCGCTCCGGCTCTGGTCCGAGGAGGTGGTGCCGGCGGTTCGTCAGCGGCTCGCCGGAGCTTGAATGGATCGCCATACTGGAGCAGCTCGGTTCACGGGAGGGTCGCGGCGATGGGACACATCGCGTTGCGCAGGGAGGTCGAGGCGCCGGTGGAGCGCGTCTTCGCCTATGTCGACGATCATCGGAACACCGTCCGCTACATGCGCGGGCTGACCCTTTGGTCGCCCACCACCGATGTCGTCCACGGCAAGGATGCAGAGTTCGAAGTGGTGATGAAAGCCGGGCCGGCGAACCTTCGCTCGGTGGTGCGCATCACCACCTGGACCGCGAACCGCACCATCGCCTGGCGGTCCATCGAGGGATTCCAGCAGAAGGGCCGTTGGGCTTTCAGCGGGCGCGGCGATCACACCGAGGTCACCCTGGACATGGAGTACGAGTTCGGCGGGGGGATCGCCGGACGGATGCTCGGCAAGGCTGCGGAGCCCGCGGTACGCCACAACCTCGAGCAGTCGGTGAAGGCCCTCAAGGAGCAGACGGAGCGGCTCCGCCCGGCAGCCGTGCAGCGCCCTGCGACGAAGGTGGGAGCAACCGCAAAGGGGAAGCCGGCAGCACCCCCGAAGGGGACGGCAGCCGCAGGCAGCCCCTCCACCGCCACGAGGACGCGTCGCCCTCCCAGGTCAACCTGACGCCCGAGCCCCGCCGGCGCTTGGTTCACGTCCAGGTGCGGATAGAATGGGCGTGCGCAGGAGGGCGCACCCGGGTCCGCGGGCAGGACAGAGTCCACCTCCATCGCCAGCTTTGGAGCATCGCCCGGTCGGCGTGAGGCGTTCGCGCCGGGTCGGTCGCGGACCACGACCCGGCAGGAGACGCTCATGCCCCAGCTTCCGCCGCACCCCAACCTCGATCAGCTTCGCCGCCGTGCCCGCGAACTGCAGCGCGCGGCGTGCGACGGCGATCCGAAAGCGCAAAGCCGGATGGCGCGCCTCGGTCTGCAGCCCACCACCCTCAACGGGGCCCAGCTCGTGGTGGCCCGTGACCACGGCTTTCCGAGCTGGGCCGCACTTCGCGCCGAGGTCACCCGGCGCAACTCCACCCTGGAAGCGCGTCCGTCCGCTGAGGGGGACGAACACGTGGCGCGCCGCGATGGGCCGCCGCTCCGGAGCTGGAGGGGGATGCGTTCGCAGATCACGCGACAGCTCGAGGACCGCACCGGCCTCGACATCGCGGAGTGGAAGAGCCGCGTCACGGAGCAGGAGCTGAGCGATGAGCGCTCGCTGCGCGCATGGCTGCTGGAGCGTGGCGTCACCGGCTACCCGCAGAGCCTCCTCGTCTGGGAGCGTTTCGGCTACCCGGACTTCCTCACCGGCGATGCCGTATCGCTGATCGACGGCCAGTACCGCGACCGTGCCCATCTCCGTCCCATCCTCGACGCCGTCCTCGCCCGGCTTCCCGAGATTGGGGAGGTCACGCTGCAGGCCCGCAAGACATACATCTCTCTCGTCTCTCCGCGCCGCACCTTCGCCACCATCCAACCCACCACAAAGAAGCGGGTTGACCTCGGGCTGCGCCTCGACCGCCCCGCGGCTGGCGGCCGCCTCCTTCCGGCTGGATCCGTGGGCAACGGGGCGATCACCGGGCGGATCGAGCTCTCCTCTCTCACCGATGTGGACGCCGAGGTGGTCGGCTGGCTGCGTCGGGCCTACGCGGAGAACACTGCGGCCGAGAGGGTGGCGCCGTCCGCCACCCACCGCCACGCGCCGGTGCGGTCTCTCGGGTGGATATCGGTGGTCATCGAAGGCCATGACTTACCCGGCCTCACCTGCCGTCCAGAGCCGAACGGCACGGTCCACCACGAGGTTCACGTCGCTCTCTGCTCGCGGGAGAGGGAGAGGGAGGGTCTGACCATCGTCCCCAGCCGCGGCGACTGGCGCGCGGTCGAACCGGTCCCCGGCGGGGCGGCGACCGCCCGTTGGGAGGTGAGGGTGAGCGTGCGCCGCGACGAACGGGGTCTCGACTTCGGCGGCCCCACCGTGCGCGGCCATCGCGACGACCGCAATCTCGGTCTCGTCTGGGGCGGCGTCCCGGGCGACGGAACCCTGCGCCTCTTCCGCGGCGCCAAGTTGCGCCTCGCTGACATCGAGCCGGCGCTCGTCGAACACGTCCTGGCGTCGGGTGGCCGTCTCGTGGCCAGATTGGGTCTCACCGACGAGAAGGGCAACCCACGCTGCGCCCGCGTCCGACCGCCCTTGGTGACCTGGGCGGTGGAGGCAACGGGGACAATGCCCGGGTTGGAGGAGTTCTCATGAGCACGGTGGCAAGCTGCCAGAGCTGCGGCATGCGGCTGAGCGCACCAGAGGAGCATGCGCGGGGAGACGAGACCATCCCCTACTGCATGCACTGCACTACGGAGCGCGGCGAGCTGCAGAGCTTCGAGGAACGGGTGGAGCGGGTGGCCCAGTGGACCATGCGCACCGCGGGTCTCGACCGAGCCGCCGCCCGGGCCCGCAGCCTGGAGCACATGCGCTCGATGCCGGCCTGGCGACATCATCCGCACCTGGCGCAGAACTGAGCCCCCCAATGCCTCACTGAGCCCCGAAACCAAGCGTGGGCGCCCAGCGCGTCCCCTACCCTGAGTTGGGGTTGCTGGCGGCGGCCCATGCGGCGGAGCGGGGCAGTCCTCTACCACGCACTGGCGCGTCCCCCCAACTCACCTCGGTTTGCTCGCCGCTGCCCTTGCAGCTGGGCGCGGCCGGCCTGTGCCACCCCCTGGCAGCGCCGCCCGGCCTCACCTCGGTTTGTTCGTCGCTGCTCATGCAGCTGGGCGTGGCCGGCCTGTGCCACTCGCTGGCAGCGCCCCCCGCCTGACCCCGGCGTGTTTCGCCGCGCATGCGGCTCGGCGGCCGTCCCGTGCCACTCGCTGGCAGCGCCCCCCGGCCTCACCTCGGTTTGTTCGCCGCAGCGTGCGGCTCGGGGTGGCCGTCCCGTGCCACCCGTTGGCAGCGCCCCCCCGCCTGACCTCGGCGTGTTCGCGCGGCATGCGGCTCGGGGCGGCCGTCCCGTGCCATCCGGCAGCGCGCCCCTCGCAACCGGCGACCCGGTGTGGGTCGGCGAGCGCCCAGGAGCCGCGCACCGTCAGGCCGGCTCGGCCGCGGCCTCTGCCACCGCCGCCCCGCGGGCGATTCTGAGCTCAGCCCCGGCGGCGTCCACCTCGACTGTCTCCCCCTCCGTGAAGCGACCCTCCAGGATGGCCATGGCGAGCGGATCCTGGAGCCGGCGCTGGATCACCCGCTTGAGCGGTCGCGCCCCGTACGTCGGGTCGTAGCCCTCGGAGGCAAGGACGTCGATCGCCCCCTCAGAGACGTGCAGCGTCAACCCCCGGGCCGCCAGCCGATCGCGCAGACCGCGGAGCTGGATCCCCACGATCTGGCGGAGCTGCTCCCGATCCAGGCGGCTGAAAAGGATGACCTCGTCAACCCGGTTCAGGAACTCCGGCCGGAATTGGAGGCGCATCTGCTCCATGACCTGGGCCCGCAGCTTCTCGAGGGCATCGACGGAGGCGTCGTGGGGGAGCTCGGCGATGAGGTCGGAGCCGATGTTGCTGGTCATGATGACGACGGCGTTCTTGAAGTCGACGGTCCGTCCCTGGCCGTCGGTGAGACGCCCGTCCTCCAGGAGCTGCAGGAGGATGTTGAAGACGTCGTGGTGCGCCTTCTCGATCTCGTCGAGAAGCAGCACGCAGTAGGGGCGTCGGCGCACCGCCTCGGTGAGCTGGCCGCCCTCCTCGTAGCCGACGTAGCCGGGCGGCGCCCCGATGAGACGGGAGACGGTGTGCTTCTCCATGTACTCCGACATGTCGAGGCGCACCATGGCCTGCTCGTCGTCGAAGAGGAACTGAGCGAGGGCCCGGGCCAGCTCCGTCTTGCCCACCCCGGTGGGGCCCAGGAAGATGAAGGAGCCGATGGGCCGGTTGGGATCGGCCAGCCCCGCCCGGCCGCGGCGCACCGCGTTGGCCACGGCGTCGATGGCATCGTCCTGGCCGACCACCCGCTCGTGCAGCCGCTCCTCGATATGGAGGAGCTTCTGCACCTCGCCCTCCAGCATCCGGGTCACCGGCACGCCCGTCCAGTTCGAGACAACCTCCGCAATATCTTCGGCGTCCACCTCCTCCTTCAGCAGTGGATGGTCGCCGCGGACCTCACCGAGCCGCTTCTCCTCGGCACCGAGCGAGCGCTGCAGGTCACCGAGCTGCCCGTAGCGCAGCTCGGCGGCCCGCCCGAAGTCGGCGACCCGCTCGGCCCGCTCCGCTTCGTGCTTCACCTGCTCGATACGCTCCTTGATGTCGCGGATGCGGTTCATGGCCCCCTTCTCCTGCTCCCAGCGCTCGCGGAGCCCGTGCGAACTCTCGCGCAGGTCGGCGAGCTCCCGCTCCAGGGCGCGCAGTCGCTCCACCGACCCCGAATCGGACTCCTTGCGCAGCGCCTCGCGCTGGATCTCTAGCTGGCGGATCTCGCGCTCCACGATGTCGAGCTCGGTGGGCAGGGAGTCGATCTCGATGCGCAGCCGCGACGCCGCCTCGTCGATGAGGTCGATGGCCTTGTCGGGAAGGAAGCGATCGGCGATGTAACGCTGCGACAGCGTGGCCGCGGCCACGATCGCCGAGTCGGTGATGCGCACCCCGTGGTGCACCTCGTAGCGCTCCTTGAGGCCCCGCAGGATGGAGATGGTGTCGGCGACCGAGGGCTGGTCGACGTACACCGGCTGAAAGCGCCGCTCCAGCGCGGCGTCCTTCTCGATGTGCTTGCGGTACTCATCAAGGGTGGTGGCGCCGATGCAGCGCAGCTCGCCGCGGGCCAGCGCCGGCTTCAGCATGTTGCCGGCGTCCATCGCCCCCTCGGCGGCGCCGGCGCCCACCAACGTGTGCAGCTCGTCGATGAAGAGGATGACCCGCCCCTCCGAGGAGGTCACCTCCTTCAGCACCGCCTTGAGGCGGTCCTCGAATTCGCCGCGGTACTTCGACCCCGCCACCATGGCGCCCAGGTCGAGGGCCACGACGCGGCGGTCCTTCAATCCCTCGGGGACGTCGCCGCTCGCGATCCGCTGGGCCAGGCCCTCAGCGATGGCCGTCTTGCCAACCCCTGGCTCACCGATCAGCACGGGATTGTTCTTGGTGCGCCGAGAGAGGACCTGGATGACGCGGCGGATCTCGTCGTCGCGGCCGATGACAGGGTCGAGCTTGCCCCGCCGGGCCGCGTCGGTGAGATCACGGCCGTACTTGGCGAGGGCGTCGTACTTGGCCTCGGGATTGGGATCGGTGACCTGCTGGGCGCCCCGCACCGCTTCCAGGGTGGCGTAAACCCGCTCCGGGGTGACGCCTGCCTGCTGCAGCATGCGCGGCGCCTCTCCTTGAGGCTGGCGGGTGATGGCGAGGAGGAGGTGCTCCGTGGAGACGTACTCATCCTTGAGCCGGGCCATCTCCTCGAAGGCGGCCATGAGCACGGAGCGCAGCGCCGTCCCCACCGGCGGCTCGGCGATGCCGAGCTGCTTGGGGCGGCTCTCCAACGTCGATTGAATCCGCGCCGCCATCGTTTCGGGCTGCACCTCGAGCCGGCGCAGCAGGGCGGGGACGAGGCCCTCCTCTTGGTTGAGGAGGGCGAGGAGGAGGTGCTCTGGCTCGACGGTGGGGTGCTGGAGGGTGGCGGCGGCGGTCTGGGCGGCCTGCAGGGCCTCCTGGGATCGCTCGGTGAATCGGTCTAAACGCATTGGCGGTTACCTAAGCTGGGGGCTTGTGGCGGAGTGGGAAGCGTCATCAAACGAAAGCGCCCTCACGGCCGTCATGTCCTACGGGATACCACGAGAGTGCGAGGGCCAACCCCGCTGAGGCAGAGGGAAACGCCGCGGCGAAGGCGAGGGCCGCGGCCGCTTTGGGGCGGGAAAGGCGGTGTCGCAGCAGAAGGCCCGGGGGCGGGCATTCGAACCGCTCACGGGCAGCCCAGGAGCCTACGATTCCGGTGCTCGTATCCATGGCCCCACACCTCCGTCTTCGGCTGTCGGCTGCACCCCCGCTTCGCGCCGCCGCCGCACTGACCGCCCTCTGCGCCGCCACCGCCTGCGTCGCTGCAGGCTGCGCGGTGGCGCCGACTGCCCCGAGCAAGCCGCCCGCCCCGGCCCACGCCGTCGTCGAGAGCACACCCCGGGACACCCCCGAGCCGTGGTTCGACATGCGCGTCGCCACTGCTCACATCAACTTCTCCGAGCCGCCGGTCATGCCCACCGGCGCGCCCCCGATGCGCGCCGCGGCCGGGATTCTCGTCGACGTCGACACGGGGGCCATCCTCTGGGCCAAGAATCCCAACAAGTCGCTGCCTCCGGCGAGCATGACCAAGGTGCTCGCCGCGCTCATCGCCCTCGAAAACTTCGATCCCGACCAGCCGGTGACCATCACTCGGAGCGCCCTCGGGCAGTCCTGGGACGACACCGTCATGGGGTTGAAGGCGGGAGAGGTCCTCTCCATCCAGGAGCTCCTCGAGGGGATGCTGCTGCCGAGCGGCGACGACGCCGCCTCGGCGATCGCCGTCGACACCGTGGGGCTCCCCCGCTACCTCGCCGCCATGAACGCCCAGATCACGGCTTTTGGGCTGGAGGGAGCCAACTTCACCAACACCTCGGGGCTCGACGACCCGGGGCTCTACATCACCCCCTACGACCTCGCGGTCATCGCCACCTACGTCGAAGAAGAGTTCCCCCTCTTTGACCGCATCGTCGCCACCCGGAACATGGTGCTGCCGGCGACCGCGGGGCATCCACGCTTCTATCTCCACAACCTGGACTCCCTCCTCGACGACTACCCGGCGGCGGTCGGCATCAAGCCGGGATGGACGGGAAATGCCGGAGCCTGCCTCATCGGGATGGCGGTGCGCGGAGATCACCGCCTACTCGCGGTGCTCATGAACGCTGCCTACCCGGCGCAGCTCGAGAGCCGCCTGCTCGACTGGGGTTTCCGGGTCGAGGGTCTTCGTCCGCTTCTCCCGCCGACCCCAGCTCCGCGCCACTCCCCCACCGCCGCGGCGCGCCGGACCTGACCGCGGGTCCGCCGGCGAAGCCGCCTCCGTCGCATCGGGCTTTCGGCGCGGCGGCTCGCGCCACCATTAGGCTTGGCGGGTGCACCTGTCGATCGTGGGGAGCGGTGGAGCCTTCTCCAGCTGCGGCGGCAATGCTTGTTCTGTACTGGACGGGCGCGTCATGGTCGATGTCGGCTCACCGCCTCAGGTGCTGCTCCCCCGCATCGGGCTGGAGCTCAGCGACATCGAGCTCCTCCTCGTGACCCATTTCCATTTCGACCACATGGGGATGCTGCCGACCCTGCTCGGAGCGCTGGCCTGGAGCGAGGCGTCGATGCCGGAGCCAGGCTGGCTCACCATCGCCGGGCCAGTCGGGATTCGGGAGATGACGCGCCGCCTCGTCGCCGCCGGCTACGGTCGCACCACCCAGGAGCGCATCGAGGAGCGGGTCGCCCCGCGGTTCGTCGTTCTCCAGGACGGCCAGGAGGTGACCATGGGCGCGACCCGGGTACGCAGTCACGCCGTGGTGCACAGCACCGGCCCCTCCCTCGCCTACTCGGTGAGCCGGAGCTCGTTGCGGGTTGGCTTCAGCGGGGACACCACCCTCTGCCCCGGCATCCGTCGCCTCGCCGCGGAATCCGACGTCCTCGTCTGCGAATGCTCCGGGATGACCGGTCCGGTCGGCGGCGGGCACCTCTGGCGGGGCGAGGTCGAGGAGCTGGTGGAGGCTAATCCGGAGTGCCGCTTCGTCGTCAATCACCTGTCGGCGCGGGATACGGTGCGGGGGGCCCTCGTGGCCCACGACCTCCTCACCCTGGAGCTGCCGGGGTGACGGGCACCGTCGCCGTGCTTCGGGTCAGCCCGGCCGCGCAGTAGGGTCAGACGGCCGGTGGGCGGCGCAGGAGGCGCTGGCGCAGGAGGCGGGTAACGCTCGGGCCGAGCTTTCGCCAAGTGGCCACCCAGAGCTCCCGATCCGACATCTCGAGGCCGTCGCGTGCGAACTCTGCCTTCCCGCTGAGCGCCGCCACGGTGGCGAGCTCGGCGGCGAGGAGCGGCGGCCCGCTGCCTCCGAGAGCCCGAGCCAGGCGGACGGCGTAGGCGGGGCGGGTCTCCGCCGGGTCCGCGTCGATCCCGGCCACGCGAGCGGCCAAGCCCAGCCGGCGCCACACGCCGGCCAAGCTTCGCGGCCGACGCCACCAGCGGAGGAAGAGCAGCGCCAGCACGATGACGGCGGCCAGAACGCCGCCCGCCGCCGCACCCCACCACGAGGAGCCTGTCCCGCTCGCTTCGGAGCCGCTGCCGCTCGGGCTCGGGGCGGTGGAGGCCGGATGCTTCGGATGGGCGGCGCCGCTCGAGATCGGCGCCGTGGGGTTGAGGGAGCTCAGGCCGCGCGGGGGGACATCGTAGGTGCCGCCGGTGTTGGACGCCGCCGTGGGCTCGAAGGGCACCCATCCGTAGGAGGGGAAGTAGACCTCGACCCAGACATGGGCATCGCTCGAGGTCACGGTGTATTTCTGCTGTCCAGAGGCGGTGAGATCCGACGCGCTCGTGCTCCCCGGGCCGTATCCGGTCACCAGGCGAGCCGGGATGCCGAGGCTCCAGAGCATCGCCCCCATGGAGCTCGCGAAGTACTGGCAGTAGCCCTCTTGGCTCTTGGTCAGGAAGTAGACGATCGGCCAGGTGCCGGCGGGGGCCACGTGCGGGGTCAGGGTGTACCCGAAGGCTGAGCTGCGCAGCTCCTCTTCGATGGCGGTCGCCTCGTCATAGGGGTCGGAGGCAACGTTCTTCGTCCACTGGCGAGCGAGGTTGTAGATCTCCGTGGCCTGGGTGGCCGCGTTCGCCGACCTGCTGTTGCGGGTGAGCCAGGAGATGCCGGGTTCGGTTGGAAAGAGCTGGGTCACCCACTGCGGGTAGTCGCGGCCGGCCTGCTCGAGCTGGGTGGCCGTCGCGGTGCTCTGTGCGCCTCTGGCGACCAGGGCCGCGCTCCGGGTCGCGCTGGCCACCGTCACGCTGTCGACGGTCTCCAGCACACTGCCGGCGCCCAGGGTCCCGGGGTCGACGCATCTGTCCCCCGTGCACCGATATCCACCCGGGGACGACCGACTGGCGGTGGCAGCGGGAAGGCTGGCGTCCTCCACCGTCATGCCGGTGGCGAGGGCGCGAACGCTGAGGGAGTATGGGTCGGCCGGGAAGGGCGCGTCCTGACCCAGGCTGGTGGCCGAACCACCCGACGGCCCCAGGACGCTGATGTGGGCCGTGACCATGGTACGGCGGATGCCGAGCGTGTCCTGTGGGATGGCATCATTGGCGTTGAGTGAGACGCTCGTCGGGGTCCGCCCCTGGAAGCCCATCGTCCAGTCTCCGTCGGAGAAGGTGTCGTCGGTGGCCAGGGCCAGGTAGGTGGAGCCGCCGCTCCCCGTGTAGTAGCTGAGAACGGGTACGGGCCTGCTGACGAGCGGCCCGCCGGGGGTGACGTCGGTGCTGAAGCCGATCTGGCTGGCACCGATGGCCTGCCCGGCACCGTTGCCCTGGCCGCCGAGCCCGGCAAAGAAGTTGACAACGTCGACCCGGGTGAGCGGGGGCAGGAGGAGGCTCACCACCACCACAATGGCGGCGACGACGGTGAGGCTGGCGTTGAAGCGGCCGCGCAGCCCGCTCATGGCCGGAACCCGACGCCATCGCCAGAGGGCGGCGAGGCCGCCCAGCTCGCTCACCCCGACGAGGAGGATGCCCGAGAAGATGGCGATGACCTCAGCCAGGCCCACCGAGGAGTTCGGCCCCCGAGTTGAGGTTGACATTGGGGGCATTGAGGGAGTTGACAGCGAGGATGACGAGAATGGGGAGGACGGCGAGGATCCCCCGGTGCTCGCGGAACGCAACCCAGCCGAGCCAGTAGGCACAGGCCCAGACGAGGGCACCGAGCCCGACCAGGAAAGCCCAGTTCACGAAGTCGCCCGGGCCGGACGCCAGCAGACCGGCGAAGGCCTGGAGGGCGTACTCCCCCACCACGTGATACCAGCCGAGGTTGCTCACCGAGGTGGGAAGGACGCCGATCGTGACCGGCACGACGACGGCGGCGCAGAGGGGAAGGCCAAAGACGAGGGCCTCGAGACGTCCGATCCCGGCGCGGCCGAGGAGGATCGCCTCGACGAGGCCGACAACGCCGACGAGGAGGGCTGGCTGGCCGTCGCCGATCCACCCTCCGGCCAGCACCGCAGTGGTCATGGCCATGATCACGACGACGGCGACGAGGTAGCTGCCGATGCCTGGAGGGGCCACCGGCTCGGCGGCGATCTCGACCCTGCGCGGCAGCCGCTTCGCCTCCGGCACGGCCGCCAGGCGCCGGTCAAGGCTGGGTGGCAGCGCCGGCGCCGGCCGGACGAAGGCGTGGACCCGCCCCCCCGGACCGCGCCACGGGCTCCCGATCACCGCCTCGTCTCAGAGGCCGGCGGCCCGGCCGGGATAGGGGGCGGACAGAACATCGCCGCGCCGCACCACCCACCAGTCAAGCGCCAGCCGCCATGCCGCCGAGATCCGGAGCGCCGACCCGGGGGCACCGAAGCTCGTGGGCTCGATGAAGACGGCGAGGTGGCGTCGCCCCCGGACCCCTACCTCGACGAGGGACTCGACCCAGCTGGGATCGCGATCGCTGGTGACGACGATGAGGCCGCCCTGGTCCTGCCAGCCGCGGCCGTGCCTCGCGATCGTCTCGGCAATCGCCCGCCCGCCGTTGTCCTGGGCCGTGGCCAGGAACTCGAGGAGGCGGAGGCGCTGCGTGTCCCCCCGCCCCGGGCCGATCACCGTGGCGGAGCGATCGTTGGCGACGACGCCGACCGCCTGACCGCGCTGGAGGGCGCTGTGGCAGATGGAGGCGGTGAGGGAGACCGCGTACTCCAGGCTGGACTCCGGGGCCTCGCCGTGATGGATGCCCGCGCAGAGGTCGAGGATGACGAGGAGGTCGACGCTCTGCGGGGCTTCGTACTGACGGCTGATGAGGCGGCCGGTCCGGGCCGTGGAGGGCCAGTGGATCCGGTTCAACCCATCCGCGGGCGAGTACTCGCGGATGGTGGCGGCCTGGGGAGGAAGGTCCAGGGCCCGGCCGTGCTGCAGCTCGCCAAGGGAACCGCCCGTCCACACGGGACCGAGCACGGCCTCGATGGGGTGGATGGCCGGGTAGACGGTGACGGAGGCGGTTCCGCGCAGCCGGAGGGTCCGGGGAAAGAGGCCGAACGGGTCGCCGAAGCGGGCCTCGAGGGGTCCGAAGCTGATCTTGCCCCGGCGGGTGAAGACGCCTCGAGTAGTCCAGGAGACGGAGCCTCCGGGATTGAGGGCGCAGGCCCGCCCGGGAGAGTAGCCGGGAATGCGGGTGAGATCGCGGACCTCGCAGTAGGGCAGGGCAAGCCGGCTGCGGTTGCGCACCGTGAAGCGCTCCGTGAAGGCCTCCCCCACCATGTGCGCTCCCTCCGGCGGCCGCCGCCGGACCTCGAGGCGGCGACCCAGCCGCCACGACCATGCCCAGGCGATGAGGAGGAGGAGAAGGAGGGCGTAGGCCAGCGTATAGGCCAGGTGGACCCCGCTGAGGGCGGCGAAGAAGCTGAGGACGACGATGACGGCGAGCAGCGGAGCCTTGGCGCTCACCGCCTCGCTCCCGAGGTCCCGGTCGAAAGTCGAGGCCGCTGCGCCGGAACACCTCCAGGTGCGGCGCCGACCGCTGTCGCCGCGCGGCTCATGCCAAGCGGCGCGCGGCGGTGGGAACGGCCTCGCCGGCGAGGATCTCCTCGATCACCAACGCCGAGCTCAGCCCTCTGAGCTCGGCGTTGGGGCGGAGGATGACGCGATGCGTGAGCACGCCCGGGGCGAGCTCCTTGAGATCGTCGGGGAGGATGAAGTCGCGCCCCCGCGCCGCCGCCCGAGCCTGGCCCGCGTGGAGGAGGCCGAGACTTCCTCGCGGCGATGCCCCCAGGGCGACATCGGGATGCTCTCGCGTCCGCTGCACGAGGCGGACGCAGTACTCCTTGAGGGCCGGGTCGCAGTAGATGGCCGCGCTGGCGGCCTGGCACTCGACCAGCTCCTCGGGAGTAGTCACCGGGAGCATCTCGGTGAGCGGCGAGGCGGTCTGAAAGCGGTCCAGCATGGCCACCTCCTCGTCGGCGGGGAGGTAGCCGAGATCCACCTTGAAGAGGAAGCGATCGATCTGGGCCTCGGGAAGTGGGAAGGTGCCACCCAGCTCGATGGGGTTCTGGGTGGCCAGGACCATGAACGGCTCCGGGAGGCGATGGGTCTGCCCGTCCACGGTCACCTGGCCCTCCTCCATGGCCTCGAGCAGGGAGGACTGGGTCTTGGGTGTGGCCCGGTTGATCTCATCGGCGAGGAGCACCTGGGCGAACACCGGGCCGCGGCGGAACTCGAAGGTCGTGGTCCGCGGGTCGAAGACCGAGACCCCGGTCACATCACCCGGCAGCAGGTCGGGGGTGAACTGGACGCGTTCGAAGGAGCAGCCGCTGGCCCGGGCCAGGGCCTTGGCGAGCATCGTCTTGCCCACCCCGGGGACGTCCTCGATGAGGACATGTCCGCGGCAGAGGAGGGCGAGGATGCAGAGCTCGATCTCCTCCTGCTTCCCGACGATGACGGTGCCGATGCTCTCCATCAGCCGGGTCACCAGCTCGTGCACCCGCGCCGACATCTTCGATCCACCTCCATCGCCAGAGCCCTCTCGCTTTGTGGCCAAGTATACGAAGGGATTCGAGGCTCCACCTCACACGATAGGGTGAAAGCACCTCTCGCTGAGGGCCCGGCCAGCCCCGGGCCGCGGCTGGTCCTGGGAACCTAGAACGAGACAAGCGCGCCAAAGTCCCTGTACACTGGTAAACAACCGACGCCGCCAAGCCGGCGGGATCAGGGCGTGGCTGGTTGGAATGGGAGGAATCACGCAGATGGCTCAGAACGAGGACCAGATCCTGACGACTGGGGAGGCAGCGCAGCTCTGCGGCGTCTCCCGGTCGACGCTCCGGCGGGCCGTCGCCCAGGGGCATCTCCAGGCCTGGCACACCCCGGGGAAGCACCTCCGCTTCACCCGCTCCGCGTGCCTCGATTTCGCCCGGTCACTCGGGCGCGTGGACCTGGTCGGGCAGGTCTACGCCGCCAACGCCCAGGAGCCGGTCGGCCGCTAACCCTGCCGCTGCCGGCCGGTGGGCACCACGCGCTGCGCCTCCGTCCGCTCCGCGAGCCCCGGACTGCGCCGCCCGAGCCGGCCGCCCACCCAGCCGCCGAAGAGAGCCAGGAAGTCGTTGCCCATGACGTCACCCAGGTCCAGGCTGGGGTTGGGCGGCGCCTTGGCTCCGCTGACGATGGCCAGATGGACGAGCTGCGCTTCGACGACGAACTGGTAGATGGCCCCGACGACGATGAAGCCGATGGCGACGATGAGCCCCTGCAGGACCGACTGGTAGCGGTCGGAGGAGCCGTGGAGGCGGGCGGCCAGATAGCCGCCGACGATGACCGCGACGAGGGCGGCAACCCCGACGATTCCCCCATCCACCGCCCCGTTCTGCGTGCTGGCGGTGCCGAACCAGAGGTTGGTGAGGATGAGGCCGCAGTTGACGAGAATGAAGAGGAGCACCTCGCCGGCCACCAGTCCGATGAAGCAGTGGCGCCAGGAGATGAGGCGGGACATGGCCCCTGGAGTATAGGAAGGGCGGCGCCTGGGGGCGCCGGGCGGTGAGCGGCCGGCTGCGCCGAGGAGCCGTCATCGCCCTCACCGGGGGGATCGCCACCGGCAAGTCGACAGTGGCGGCAATGCTCGCCGGGCGCGGCGCTGTGGTGGTGGATTCGGACGCCGTCGCGCGCGAGGTCGTGGAACCCGGCACCCCGGGGCTGGCGGCGGTCGTCGACGCTTTCGGGGCCGGCATTCGAGCCTCGGCTGGAGGGCTCGACAGGGAGCGGCTGGGCGCCCTCGTGTTCGCCGACGCGGAGCGGCGGCGCACCCTGGAGGCGATCATCCATCCCCTGGTTCGCGCCCGCAGCGCCGAGCTGGTGGCGGCCGCCACCGCATCGGATCACCCCCTCATCGCCGTCGACATCCCCCTCCTCTTCGAGGCGGCCCGGGAGCGTGACTTTCCGGACGGCGTCCTCCTGGTCTACGCCGACCCGGCGACGCAGCTGCGCCGCCTTCGCGACCGCACAGGCCTCGACGAGGCTTCGGCCCTGCAGAGGATCGCCGCCCAGCTGCCCATCGCCGTGAAGCGGGAACGGGCGACGTGGGTCATCGACAACGGCGGGTCCCGGGAGGAGACGCGGGCCGAGGTGGAGCGCTGGTGGCAAGTGACCGTGGGGATTGAGGCCCTCTGACCCTAGCGCGGACGGCGACGAAGGGCCGATCGTGGAGCGCGGTGCACCCGAGCCTCGCCACCCACCTCTCCGGGCCGCCGTCGCGGAGACCGGACTGGAGTGCCTGGACGCTCATCGGGACCGCCGTCGTCGGCCTGGGCATCGCCGCCTACCTGACCACCCTCCACTACGCGGGCGCGGTGCCGCTCTGCGCCGGCGCAGCCTTCGATTGCGGGGCGGTGGTGAGCAGCAGCTATTCGCTCGTGCCGGGGACGCCGCTGCCCATCACCGTGCCGGGGATGCTGTGGTTCCTGGTGAGCGGCGGGCTCGCCGCATGGAGCCTGCGGACGCGGCGGCACAGCGCCATCGAGCCGACCTGGCTCCGGCCTCTCCACGCCCTGTGGGGAGCGGCCGGGCTGCTCTTCGTCCTCTACCTGGTGTACACCGAGCTCGTGCTTCTCCACCGCATCTGCGAGTGGTGCACGGCTGTCCACGTGGCGGTCTTCGTCAGTCTCCTGCTGGCTCTGGGCCGGCTCCGGCCAGCCCGTGCAGGAGCAGGTCAACGAGCTGCCGCTCGTCCCTCTCCCAATCCTCCTCGGCCTCTCGGCGCAGGGTCCCGAGGACGTAGCCGCTGAGCACCATCTCAGCGGTGCCGAGCACCATGTATGTGGCAAGCCTGGCATCAACGCCGGAGCGCACCTCGCCGCTCCTCACCCCCTCGTCGAGGATCACCTGGATGGCGTCGAAGGCCGCCAGAACCGTGGCGATGTCGTGGGACTCCATGAACTCATAGGAGCGCGTGATCTCATTGATGATGACGGTCATCAGGTCGGGATCCTGACGGAAGATTCGCAGCCAGAAATGCACGAGGCGCGCCATGCGCTCGGCGAAGCTGAGCGGCCGGCGGCTCAGCTCGATGAGATAGGCGATGTACTCCCCCCACTTCTCGGCATAGATGGCGGCGAGGATCTCCTCCTTGTTGCGGAAGTGGTGGTAGACGAGACCGTAGGCCATGCCGGCCTCCTCGGCGATGTCGCTGACCCGGCTGCCGTGGAAGCCCCGCCGTGCAAAAACCCTGGTCGCCGCGGCGAGAATCCGCTCCCGGGTGCGGGCGCTGCGGCGGGGAACGCTGCCACGCCGGGCTCGCCCCCCGCCGGTCTCATGATCGTGGACGGCTTGCGCCACCCCACCGCCTCCCGGCGAAGTCGAGGTCATCGCACCACTCCCTGAGCGCGCAGCGCTGTGGCATCGGCCTCACCATAGCCGATCTCCCCGAGGAGCTCCGCGCCGTGCTCGCCGAGGAGGGGCGCGGGGCGCCGGACCGCGGCCGGGGTCCTGGTCATGCGAAAGGGAAATCCGGACTGCGGCAGGGGGCCGGCGAGCCCCGCCGGCAGGACTGCGCCGCGGCTCTCCGCCTGGGGATGGCGAAGAGCGGCGGCAAGATCCCCCACCGGCTCCACGCAGACATCCTCACCGGCGAGGCGCTCCATCCACTCCCGGGCGGTGCGCCCCAGCAGCACCGCCTCGAGCTGCGCAGCCACGGCCACCGCCTCGTCGCCGTCGGCGAAGCCCGCCCCGGCGAGCTGGGGAAGGCCGAGCAGCTCGACGAGCCGGGACCAGAACCGGGGCTCCAGGGCGGCCACGGCGAGGTGTCCGTCGGAGCAGCGGTAGAGGCGGTAGCAGGGATGGCGTCCGCTCAACGGTCCTCCGGACGATGCCTCGAGCCTCGGCCCTCCAGGGCCCGCGGAAGGCCGCCTGCCCCTGGGCGGCGTCTTCTGGGAGGCGGCGGCACCCGGAGCGCCCGGCGTCCCCGCGGCGACCCTGGCGAAATGGGCCGCGGCATGGATGGAAAGCCAGCTCAGCAAGGTGTCGAAGATCGAGACGTCGATGGACTGGCCCGTACTGCTGCGATCGCGCTCATGGAGCGCCGCGAGAATGGCGACAACCGCCGCCTGGGCGCCGCCGAGATCACCGATCTGCACCCCGGGGATGACGGGGCCGGTCTCGCCGCCGCTCATCGCCAGGATGCCCGCGGCGGCCAGGTAGTCGAGATCGTGACCGGCGCGCTGGCGATAGGGCCCATCCTGTCCCCAACCACTGATCCGGCAGAGCACGATCCGGGGGTTGCGGGCGCGCAGCTCCGCGTAGCCGAGGCCGAGGCGCTCCATGACCCCCGGGCGGAACCCCTCGACCACCACGTCCGACCTGGCGGCGAGCCGCAGGGCGATCTCCCGGCCGGGCGCCGACCGAAGGTCGACGGCGATCGATCGCTTGTTGCGGTTCAGAGCGTGGAAGAGGGCTGAGGTCCCCGCGACGAGCGGAGGTATCACACGGGTCGGATCGCCCTCGGGCGGTTCCAGCTTGACGACGTCCGCACCGAGATCCCCGAGCAGCATGGTGCAGAAGGGCCCGGGCAGCAGCCGGGTGAGGTCGAGGACGCTGACGTCGGCGAGAGGTGCGGCCACGGCGCTCAAGTCTAGGGGTGGGCCGGGTGGTCCACGATCGGGGCGCGCTCCGAAACGGGAGAGGCGGCGCAACGCGGGCGCCGGAACGATGGCGGTACCACGGTCGCCGCTCGGTGAGAGTGCGCACGCCCCGCGGCTGCGACAATTGATGCGGAACCGGCGTCGGGCGGATACCCATGCTAGATTGGAGAGGCGCCAGACAGCCGTCCGGCGCCTCTCCACTGCTGCACGATGACACGACCTGGAGCGACTCCCGTGATCCTCGACGGGAATTGCGCGCCCTTGAGCCGAGTGGCGGATCGCGGGCGGCGGTGATGGAGGAGTTGCTCCTCAAGGTGCCGGCGCCCTTCACCGGCATCGAGGACCTCGGCTTCACCGCGCGCTACCCGGCGCAGGGCTGGGATGAGCAGCTCCGCGATGTCCCCATCGTTGTCGAGGGGCCAGCGCCTCCGATGCGCCTCCTCGTCGAGCGCCTCGCTCTCTTCCCCGAGCGAGACCGGCTCGTCGACATCAGTGCCGAGGACGAAGCCTACTCGTGGACCCCGCCGGTGCAGCTCAGCGACGAGGTGTGCGTGCTCGCCTTCCGCGACCACAGCCTCGCCTCCCGCTCCACCGAGAGCCCGGCCATCCGCTCCTACGTCTGGAACCTCGTGCGCCCGCTGGCCTTCACCTTCCTCCGCGATTGCGTCCGCATCGGCGGGCTCCGTCTCGCGGACCGGATCGCGGTCGTCATCGACCCCGGCCATCCTCCTCTCGTCGACCTGGAGCTGCGCCGGGCCAGCATCGTCCAAGAGAACGGAAGCTTGTTGCTCTGGGGGAGCGGCGCTTAGTCGAGGGATCGGAGAGGGATGCCGGCGGCGAGCCCGGTGTCCCGAAGGGCGGCTGGTGGCGCCGTCATCAGCGCTCCCCTGCGGCGCACGGCGCCTCAGGTCACGGGACGGTGCCGAGGCAGCCGCGGCGGAGGCGCAGCCGGAGGCCGAAGGCGGCAGCGAGGCGGTGGTCGAGGCGACCCTCGCCGACCTTGCCGCGGAGTTCGATGCCATGTATGCGGCCACAGGGCGCCACAGCGTGCCGCCGGAGCACCTGCTCAAGCCAGCCTGCTCATGGGCCTGTACTCGATCCGCAGCGAGCGGCAATTCTCAGTGGACGTCCGGGGGGCGGCTCCACTACGACCTCCTCTTCAAGTACCTCCTCGATGTCAACGTCGACGACGAGGGCTTCAGCGGCGAGGCTGCGCAAGGTCCACGGCCTTGCTCACATGCCGTGCGCCGATGTCGCTCCGAGGGACGCCCGTGGCGGCGCTACGGAGGGGGAGGCGCACCACGAAGCGCGCACCCTTCGAGATGGCTCCTTCCTCGAGGAAGATCTCCCCGCCGTGTGCCTCGGCAATCACCCGGCAGAGCGCCAGTCCGAGCCCGGCTCCGCCCGTCTCACGAGCGCGGGCCGGGTCCCAGCGTGCGAAGCGCCGGAACAGGGCGGGCCTGATCTCCGGTCGCACTCCAGGCCCCGTATCCGAGACGCTGATCGCCCAGCCCGCTGCGTCGACAGTGGCCTCGAGAGTAACGAGGCCTCCCTGGGGCGTGTGACGCACCGCGTTGTCGACGAGGTTGTCGAGGAGGCGCTGGAGCAGCTCCGGGTCGCCCAAGGACTTGCCCTCGGCGACGCCAGAGACCTGGATGTCAACGCCCTTCTCACCGGCGATGCGCCGCCATCGCTCCGCCGTCTCGTCGAGCATATCGGCAATGTCAACCTCCTGCCCCGCCGGCCGGAGGTCTCCGGCGTCGGCTCGGGCGATGATCAGGAGCCGGTCGACGATCGCTCCGAGTCGTTCCACCTCGGCGAGGGCCACACGCTCGCTGGCCTCGTGCTCAGATGTGCTGCGTGGGGAACGCAAGGACACCTCCAGCTCGGTCCGCACCAGGGCCAGCGGAGCACGCAGCTCGTGCGCCGCATCGGCAGTCAGCTGCTCCAACGAGGCGAACGAGGCCTCAAGACGAGAGAGCATAGCGTTGAAGGTCGCGGCAAGCTCCCCCAGCTCGTCACGGGGAAGGTCGAGGTCGACGCGGCGGTGCAGGTCTCGTTCGCTGATCTCGCGAGCCGTGTCGGCGATCACTCGGACGGGGCGCAGGGCTCTGCCCGTGAGCACGTAGGCGAGGACCGCGACGACAGCACCGAGCACCAGCACGATGGCCGTCAAAAGCACACCGGTGGCGACGAGCGTCTGATCCAATCCCGTGAGCGGCTGGCTAAGAACGACGGCGCCGGTTGTGGTACCGGAGGGAGCGGGCATCGCCAGGAGCCGCTCCGACTTCCCCGACCACGCCACCGTGGTGCTGATGTTGCGGTGTCCCGATGCCGCCTGCCTGGCTGCGCTCGCCAGCAAAGCCAGCGGAGGAGCACTGCCCAGACGGAGGACCACGTGACCGCGTCCGTCGAGGGCCGTGACCCCGACCGCGAAGCCTTGATCGGTCTCGCCCGTCGAGTCCGCCCCCTGAATCGAGAGCGTGCCGTTGTTGTCCTGCCAGCCCGCCAGAAGGGAGTTGCCGTAGCTTCGCAGGGCAAAGTCGATCGCGCTGTACTGCAGGTGGGAGAAGGTCAGCCAGAAGGCGCTGGCCACCGCGCCAGCGATGAGCAGGAAGGCGACCGCGACCAGGACGGTCAGGCGGACGCGGGTTCGGCGGAAGAAGCTGCGCACGCCCTCACCTCGAAGCGGTAACCGGCGCCACGAACGGTGATCAGCGGATCCTCCGCCCCGGCCGCGATCAGCTTGCGGCGGATGCGGGAGATGTAAGACTTGACGAGATTGGACTCCGCCGTGAAGTCGTAGTTCCAAGCGTGCTCCTCGAGCTGCGTCTTGGTGAGGAGCTGGCCGGGATGGTGCATGAAGTACTCGAGGACAGCGAGCTCCTTGGTGCGCAGCGGCACTAGCCGCCCACGCACGGTCAGGGTTCGCGCGGCGGTGTCGAGCCGCAGATCGCCCAGCTCCAGGATGGAGGAGCGACCTGCCAGATGGCGGCGGCTCAGGGCCCGCAGCCGGGCCAGCAGCTCGGCAAAGGAGAACGGCTTGACGAGGTAGTCGTCCGCTCCCGCTTCAAGGCCGCGCACCCGGTCCGGCACTGCATCGCGTGCGGTGAGAATGAGGATCGGCGTCTCGACCCTCTGCTGGCGGAGGTCGCGGCAGACGGAGAGGCCGTCGCTGCCGGGAAGCATGATGTCGAGGACGATGAGGTCAAAGGGGGTCGACGCAGCGGCAGCCGCCGCGTCCTCCCCGGAGGTCACCACATCGACGGTGTAGGCGGCCTCCTCGAGACCTCGCCGGATCGCCCGGCCGAGGCCGACGTCGTCCTCGGCGATCAGCACCCGCATGCCGCGGAGTATGGAGGCGGAACCTTACATCAAAGTGACCTCAACATGGCGCTAAGCCCGTGGTGTCCCAGGTCAGGGTGGGGTCAGCCTGCGCTCTCAGGATGTTGCTCAGGAAGGGCCGGCCGACGCGGCCGGTCGAAGCCGATCACCACAGGCAGGATTCACCATGAACCGTGATCGTGAGCGACCCTCGATCAGCCGGAGGCTCAAGCTGGCAGGCGGCAGCGTGCTGCTGACCGCAGGCGGTGTGGGAGCAGCCCTGGCGCTCGGAGGCGGTGCGGCCGCTGCCAACTCTTCCGCGCTGACCTCGGCGCCGTCCCACGCCAGCCACAGCGTCGTGCAGCTGGCGCAGGCGGACCCCGCGGGCGGTCCCAATGACCAGTCCGGCGTGCAGAGCGGCCCGAACGACCAGACGGGTGCGGACGCCCCCGAGGCGGGCACCGGTAAGGCCGCAGAGCCTGACACAGCGGGCGGCCCCGACGTCCAGTCGGGAGCGCAGAACGGCCCCAACGACCAGTCGACGGCAGGAGTCCCGGACACCTCCGAGGCTCCGAATGCCGCCGAGACGGGCAGCTCAGCCAGGTAGGCGGCGCTTTGCGGTGCAGGGTGGCCTGGGATTGCTGACCCGTCCGTCGGGTGAGCGACCCTGGGGGCCCGCCCTCCCCCATCATGGTGGAGGGGATCCTTTGCTTGGGGACAGCTACTGCTCCGAGCGGTCCTGCCGGACGGGTGGAACGACGCTTCCGGGGTCGCCATGCGCAGGCTAGCCCTGATCGCCGCCCTCTCGGCACTGGCGGCCGGGTGTTCGGCGGGCCAAAGCGCACCGCGTTCACCAGCCACCGGGACGCCCTCCAGCACCCCGCCTCCCGGCATCTCCCCAACGAGCCCCAGGCCGACCTCCGCGCCTTCGCTGGAAGCCTCCATGTTCTCCACGCCGCTCACCGGTCCGCACCTTCAACCGGGCTCCGATCCCAGGGTGCTACCAGGACCAGTCCTCATCGCGGACCGGACCAACAATCGCCTCGTCGTCGTCAACCCGCAGGGCGAGATCGTCTGGCAGTTCCCCCGGCCAGGAGATCTCGCTTCGGGACAGACCTTCCTGGTCCCCGATGACGCCTTCTTCACCCCAGACGGGCGGGAGATCGTGGCCACCGAGGAGGACGACGCTGTCATCAGTGTCATCGACGTCGCCACCCATCGCATCGTCTATCGATACGGCACGCCCGGCGTTCCCGGTTCGGGCCCCAACCATGTCTGGAACCCCGACGACGCCATGATGCTGCCCGACGGCTACCTCATCACCGCCGACATCAAGAACTGCCGGATCCTTCTGATCGGTCCTGACGCCCACAGCCCTGCCCACATCTACGGAACAACCATCTCGACGAACTGCCACCACGCCCCGCCCACCTTTTGGGGCCACCCCAACGGCGCATTCCCTCTCTCCAACGGCCATTACGCCGTCACCGAGATCAACGGTGACTGGGTGAATGAGCTCGGCTTGGACGGCAGGGTCTATCGCTCCGCACACCCTCCGGGCACCTGGTATCCGTCCGACACCAACGAGGTGTCGCCGGGCGTTCTCGTCACCGCCGGCTATACGAGCCCCGGTCTCCTCGAAACCTTCGACTGGACGGGGAAGCTCCTCTGGCGCTACCACCCGCTGCCCGGCAACCCGCCTCTGAACCACCCCTCGCTGGCTCTCCCCCTTCCCAATGGCGACTTCCTGATGAACGATGATCGCAACAACCGCGTCGTCGTCATCGACCCGAGGACCGACCGCATCGTCTGGCAGTACGGCGTCACCGGGCACTCTGGCGCGATCCCCGGCTACCTGAACGACCCCGACGGGGTCGACCTCGTTCCCCCATGCTCGCTGGCGGTTCAGCACGCGTCGACGATGGGCCAGCCCACCGTCTAGCGCTCACTTAAGTCGAGGATCGGAGAGGAATGCCGGGGGCGAGCCCGGTGTCCCGAAGGGCGGCTGGTGGCACCATCATCAGCGCTCCCCTGCGGCGCACGGCGCCTCAGGTCACGGGACGGTGCCGAGGCAGCCGCGGCGGAGGCGCAGCCGGAGGCCGAAGGCGGCAGCGCGGGGAAGCTTGTTGCTCTGGGGGAGCGGCGCTTAGCGGCTTGAGGATCTTCCGACGGCTGCCGCCACAGCCTGTCCGACCTCCTGCGTGCTCGCGCTCCCACCGAGATCGAGAGTCAGCATGTTCCCGCTACCGATCACCGCCTCGACGGCGGCCTCCACCCTGCGGGCGCCGCCGTCATCGCCCAGGTGACGCAGCATCAATGCGCCGCTGAGGATGGCGCCGACGGGATTGGCCCGACCGGTCCCGGCGATGTCCGGCGCCGAGCCGTGAACCGGCTCGAACATGGAGGGATGACGTCGCTCAGGATTGAGGTTGGCACTCGCCGCCAGGCCGAGGCTCCCCTGCAGGGCCGCACCGAGGTCGGTGAGGATGTCCGCGAAGAGATTGGAGGCAACCACGACGTCCACGCTCTGCGGGCGCAGCACCATGCGCGCCGCCATGGCATCGACGTGGACCCGCTGCACGTCAACATCCGGATACTCGGGCGCCAGCGATGCGATCACCTCATCCCAGAGGACATACGCGTACCGGCTCGCGTTCGACTTGGTCACGCTCACGAGGGAGCGCGACCTTTCCCGGGATCGCTCGAAGGCGTAGCGGCCCACCCGCTCGATGGCGGCCCGGGTGAAGACAGGCACCTCCACGGCCACCTCGAGGCTGGTTCCCACATGCACCCGGCCTCCCGCTCCGGAGTACTCGCCCTCCGTGTTCTCGCGGATAAAGAGCATGTCCACATCTGCCGGCCCCCGACCAGCCAGTGGCCCGGGAACCCCGGGCAGCAGCTTGACCGGGCGGAGATTCACGTACTGCTCGAAACACTTGCGAATGGGGAGCAGCAGGCCCCACAGGGTCACATGGTCGGGCACCGTCGGCCAGCCCACCGCGCCCAGATAGATGGCGTCGAAGCCCTCGAGGATGCTGAGGCCGTCGGGGGGCATCATGCTCCCCGAACGAGCGTAGTAGTCGGCTCCCCATGGGAGCTCCTCGAACGACAGGGGGGTGACCCGAGAGAGCACCTCCATCCCCGCGGCGATCACCTCTCTGCCCACCCCATCCCCCGGGATCACCGCGATGCGAGGCACTGGCGTCCCCCGATGCTACGGAGAGGGGGTGGCTGTGGGGGTCGGCGACGCTGAGGCGCTAGCCGAGGCCGATGGGCTCGTGGAGGGGCTCGGAGTGGGTGTGGGGATGGGAGCCGTCGGCGGCGGTGAGCAGTAGGGGATGAGAGACGGCGAGGGGGTCGGCGAGAAGCTCCCGCTCGGGGTCGGGGTGACCACATAGGGCGTGTAGGTGGGGCAGGGGGGCGGCGTGGGCGGCGCCTTGGAGGTCCCGGCGGCGACGGCGAAGGAGATGCCCACGGCGATGGCCCCGATGAGGACGGTGGCAATGAAGAGCAGGGCGCCCCACTCGCGCCGGAAGAGGTTCATCGGAGCCCGGCCTCAACGGCGGCGCCGCGACCCAGCTCGCAGGCCAGCCGGACGTTGGTGCTGAGCCAACCGTCGGGGGTGCCGACGTCGAGGAGCTCACCCTCGAACTCGAGGCCCCAGACTGGGCCCTCGGAGAGGAGGGCGGCGATGCCGTCGGTGAGCTGCAGCTCCCCGCCCGCCCCGGGCCGGATGTGGCGGAGCGCCTCGAAGACGCTGCCGGGAAGCACATAGCGACCCATGATGGCGAGGTCGGAGGGAGCCTCCTCCGGCTTGGGCTTCTCGACCATGGCGGTCACCCGGTGGAGCAGGCCACGGCTCTCCCCCACCGCCGCGCAGCCATAGCGGGAGATCTGCTCCGGGCCGACGCGCATGAGGGCGAGCACCGGCGCGTGCACCTCCTCCCAGGCACCGCGGAGCTGGGCGAGGATGGGGGTGGGGGCGTGGGAGAGGTCGTCGGGAAGCATGCAGAAGAAGGGATTGTCACCCACGACGGATGCGGCGCAGAGCACGGCATGGCCCAGACCCAGCGGCTTTTCCTGGAGCACATAGGTGATGTGGGCCATCTCCTGGGAGTGCCGGACCGCCGCCAGCTCGGCCTGCTTCCCGCGCTCCTCGAGCACCCGCTCCAGCTCCGGCTGGGCTTCGAAGTGAGCCTGGATCAGCTCCTTGCCGCTCGCGATGACCAGCACGATCTCGCTGGCGCCGGCGGACATGGCCTCCTCGATCGCCCACTCGATGAGGGGCCGGTCGACGACGGGAAGCATCTCCTTGGGCAGCACCTTGGTCGCCGGGAGGAAGCGGGTCCCCAGGCCGGCGGCGGGCACGACACAGTGGCGGATGCCAGACATCAGTGCGGCATTGTCCCGGTTTGGGGCCGGAAGGCGCCCTCGGGGGATCCCGCCGGGCCTGCCCGGTGGGGAGCGGCCCGCTGCCGCGTAGGATCCAGGGTCCATGCTCGACGTTCGCAGCGAGCTCCGCCACGCCGTGCGCGACGTCCTCACCGGCTGGGACATCGCTGACCGCGTCGAGCCCCTCGTCGAACGGTCGGCGCGGCCGGAGTTCGGCGACCTCTCGACGCCCGCCCCGCTGCGCGCGGCGGCGGTGCTGCGGCGGCCCCCGATGCAGATCGCCGCCGAGCTGCGGGAGCGGCTCGAGGGGCTGTCACTGCCATTTGTCCGGGAATGGACAGCGACGCCACCCGGGTACGTGAACTGCCACCTGCTGGATGCCGGTGTGGGCGCGGGCGGTCGTCGATCAGGCGCTTGGCCCTGGACCCCTCGACTCCCCTCCTCCCGCCCGAGGAGCCGCCGCCCTCGGGGCGCACCCTCATCGAGCACACCGCCACCAACCCCAACAAGGCGGCCCACGTCGGGCACCTGCGCAACGCCTGCATCGGTGACACCGTGGCCCGCATCCTCCGCCGCCTGGGGCACGAGGTCGAGGTGCAGAACTACATCGACGACACCGGGGTGCAGGTCGCCGACGTCGCCATCGGCGTGCGCGAGCTGGGGATCGCGGAGGATCCGGACGAGCCCTTTGACCGCTACTGCTCGCGGGTGTATGTCGAGGTCGAGCGCCGCTACGAGACCGATCCACAGCTGCAGGCGCGGCGCCTCGAGGTGCTCCGGGCGATCGAAGAGGGTGGCAATGACATCGCCCGCTTCGTGAAGACGCTGGCGTCGCGGGTCGTCGACTGCCACCTCGCCACCATGCAGCGCTTCGACATCGGCTACGACCTCCTCACCTGGGAGTCGGACATCATCGCTCTGGGCTTCTGGCGCCGGGCATTCGAGCTGCTCCGCGAGGCGGGGGCCATCGTCCACGTGAGCGAGGGCCGCCACGCCGGCTGCTGGGTGATGCCGGCGGACTCCGGGAGCGCCGATGACGACGATGCCAAGGTGCTGGTGAAGTCGGACGGGGTCGCCACCTACACGGCCAAGGACATCGCCTACCAGCTCTGGAAGTTCGGGCTCCTCGGGCGCGACTTCCGCTACCGGCGCTGGCATCCCGACGATCCCGCCTCACCGGCCACGACGACGGTGGGGGAGGGAACGCTGGAGGCAGCGGGGTTCGGACGCGCTGCCCGGGTCGTCAACGTCATCGACGCCCGCCAGGCCTATCCCCAGCAGGTGGTGCAGCACGGTCTGGAGCGAACCGGGCACCCCGAGGAGGCCAAGCGCTCGATCCACCTCGCCTACGAGGTCGTCGCCCTCTCCCCGGCGGCCGCCGAAGCCCTGGGAGTTCTCGTCGAAGATGGCAAGAACATCTACGCCTTCTCAGGGCGGCGGGGGATCGAGGTGCGCGCCGACGACCTCCTCGATCGGGCTCTGGAGCGGGTCTCCGAGAAGGCCGCCAGCGCCGACATTGCCCGGCAGCTCGCCTCCGGCGCGGTGCGCTACTACCTCCAGAAGTTCTCCCTCACCCAGATCATCGCCTTCGACTTCGAGGAGGCGCTGCGCATCACCGGGGACACCGGCATCTACCTCATGTACAGCCACGCCCGGGCGGCGGGCATCCTCCGCCGTGTGGAAGCCGCGCCGGATCCGGCGCCGGTGCCCGGGCTGGAGGGGGTGGAGAGGGAGCTGATTCATGCGCTGGACGGATACCGGCATGCCCTCGCCGAGGCCGGCGCCGGGCTCTCGCCCTCGGCGCTCTGCACCTATGCCTTCTCGCTGGCCGCCACCCTCACCGACTTCTACGAGCACACCGAGGCGGTGGTGCGGGAGCCGGATCCGGTGCGGCGCGCCTTCCGCCGCGAGCTGGTGGCGGCCACCCGGGCCACCCTCGCCGACTGCCTCGGCTGTCTGGGGATGGCCGCGCCTTCGAGGGTCTGACGGCTGCCTCGCGCGGCCGGCTCAGCCGCTGGCGGGGCCGGTGGTAGGCTCTGCTGTCGGCCCGGGCTCCGCGCCCCGTTCGTCTAGAGGCCCAGGACACCGCCCTCTCAAGGCGGAGATCGCCGGTTCGAATCCGGCACGGGGTACCAGAGAGTGGGCAGGCGGAGATCGGTCACCGGTAGGGCGGTGTCACTGGAGGGTGGCGGGAATCCGGCCCGAGGCACCAGAAGCGCTCCAGGGTGCGTTCGACAACCACGGGCGGCCAGGCCCGTCCCCCGGAGAGCCCGCGGCGCCGCGTGTAACCCGGCGGCGGGTCGCGGGGTTGTACCTCATAGAGACAGCGCCAGCGAGGAGGAGCCCAATGACAAGAATCTGGATGATCCTGCGATCGATGTGCGGATCCGGGGCGAGCATCGAGTGGTTCTCGGACGCCGGACGGTTCTGCCGCGTCTGCGGCCAGGGCATCGACCATGGTGATCCCTTTGGCGTCAGCGAAGGAGTGTGCCCCGCCTGCCGGTTGGCGGCCTGACCCCATCCGTGCGGCCGCGGCGCGCGCGATCGCGCGCGCAGGGCGATAGACTGCAGGCGATGCTGCTGGCGGCTGTCCATCCCGCTCCCAACCTCTTCTGGGTGCTCGCCGTTCCGGTCGTCGGGCTGGCGGCATGCATGGTCATCGCCACTCTGATCTTCGAGTCCCTGAGCCGCTCGCGGCGGCGCTGAGCGCTGGTCGGGCACGTCCCAGGGCGGGAGGTGATGGTCCTGTAGCGCGGCCGTGGCCGCCGCCCGGGCCTCTTGTTGATTAGACTACACAGGTTCCCATCCCTCGCAGGAGCATGTCCGCATGGCCAACACCATCAAGGAATCGAAGGGTATCTACTCCCAGAAGGAGGTGGTCACCGGCATCCGCTGCCCCGTCTGCCTGCAGCTCATGCGGCAAAACGAGATCAGCGTCGAGATCGCCTTTCGCCACGTCCGCAAACCGGGTGAGCCGAAGCGCGAGCGCATCCTCAAGCACACCAAGAACTGCAAGGCGGCATAGTCGGGCCCCGAACTGCCGCGCCAGACAGTCCAGATCCTTTGGTCCGGATTGCGCCGGCTTCCGCCGGGGCGCGGTCCCGGCGCGGGGCTCAGCTCGGAAGAAGAGCCCGCTGTCGGGCTCGGAGTTGGCCGCCCGGTCGCCGGGCGGCGCCGTGCCGGAGGCCCACGCTGCCCGAGGGGCGTGGCTCAGCTGCCCTGCTCACGGCGCCGGCCACGGTAGAGGTCGGCATCCGCGCGGCTGATGAGGTCGTCCAGGCCTCCGCGGCCCCGCAGCGCCGCGAAGCCGGCGCTGATGGAGATCTCCTCGGCGGCAAGCCTGCCCCGGACAGCGCCGAAGCGCCGTTTGGCTTGGGTCATGCCGGCTCCACCGAGGGCGCAGAGGAACTCGTCGCCCCCGAAACGGATGAGGACGTCATAGGGGCGCATGGCACCGCCGAGCTCGGCGGCGACCCGGCGTAGGACGGCGTCTCCGGCCAGGTGCCCCGCGCTGTCATTGATCCGCTTCAAGCCGTCGACATCAACGACGATGAGGGTGAGCGGCGCCCCGGTCCGGCGGGCTCTTTCGATCTCCGCCCGGGCCACCGCGTATCCCGCGCCGCGACGGAGGGCGCCGGTCAGCTCATCGGTTGCCGCCTGCTCGGAGAGGCGGCGGACCAGCTCCCCGAGGCGGCCCAGCGCCGTGGCCGCTCCCGCGCCGGAAACACCGCTCAGCTCCGCGGGGTCGAGGCCCAAGGAGGCGGCCAGCACTGCCCTCGTCTCCTCGGCGCTCGGCGGCCGGTCGGCATGGCGCGGCTCGGCGGAGCGGCGAGACCAGCGAGACACGGGCGAGGCGAGCAGGTCGGTGACCGGCCCCGCGGGCGGGACCCTCATCCGGCGGCGAGGCATCGACAACCCGAGCTCCCTGTGCCGATGCGGCCAGCGACAAGGCGGGCCGGGGCACCGTCACCTAAAGTCGCACGGGGGGCGTCGCCTTCTCGATGGGCCGTCCGGCGGACTGCTCTCTTCCGTACACGGTAGCCGGAGCGCTGGCGGCCAGGAGGGCCGGTTGCCGTTCTGCGACAGGACGGCTCGGGCGGCGATGGGAGCTTGCCGACGACGCCCTGAGTTGAGCCTGCGGCCCTGCGCCGAGATGGTGGCGCTCAGCCCAGGTCGAAGTAGATGAGTGGCGTCGACGAAGACGCGTCGCTGGTGAGGAAGTTCCAGTCCTTCACTGAGACCGCTCGGCTCAGCGCGAAGCGGAAGGTCGCGGTCGAACCGGTCGGCGGGATCATCGAGGTGATCACGCCGCCGCTCACCGACGAGAAGGTGCCGGTCGCGGCCGCCCCCGTGAAGCTGACCACCATCGTCTTCGGGGTTGGGAAGCTCACCGTCATCCGCGGCGCGGCGCCCGAGCCGCTCATGTCGAAGACGACGCGGGTGTCCCCGTTGTCGGTTCCGGGGCCCTGGACGTAGCAGCAGCGCAGGCTCTCGAGCTGCCAACCGCTACCTCCCGATCCGTAGCTCTGGGACGGACCGGCGGCCGCCGGCGGCGGGGTGGGGCTCGGGGTCGCGGTGGGGGACGGAGTGGCCGATGCCGCGGCCGTCGCCGTCACCGCCGGGCTCACCAGCGGGGCCTGGGCAGTGGTCGGCGGCGACGTCACCACCCCCGGGTGGGAGGCGGCAACGTGGGGGGAGGGGCTCGGCCGGATCCGCGCCGTGGGAGTGGTCCCGCCGGGTAGGGCGATGAGGAGGATGACGCCGAGGAGAAGCGCCGCGCCGGCGGCGAGGGTCACCCATCGCGACCGGGCTCGTCCGAGCCAGCTGGGAAGGCCGGCGGTGAGGGCCGAATCCCGCAGGCCACGGGTGTGACGACCCTCCGCCCGCGGGGAGGTGCCCGCCCGGCGGCCCAGGGCCGCCATGCGGAAGGGGGCGGCGACGCGCTGGGCCGGCGCGGACAGGTCCTCGGCCGTGGTTGGCCGGCGCGCGATCCTGGGCACCGGCGCGGAGGAGCTCGGGACCCCGGCGGTGACGTCGGTGGCCTCCAGGCCGCTGATCGGGGGGAGCGTCTCATCGATGCTCGACGCCCACGCTTCGGGTCCGCCGCGTTCGGCACGAGCAATGACCCCCGAATCGGCGAGGTCCCGTTCGCTGACGGGGCTCCCCAGGGGGGATCCCGGCTGGAGCTCGTCAGCGCCGGTCCGGGCCCGGCGCCGGCTGTCGCGGGCGAGGGTGAAACGGAGGGCCAGCTCGTCGCGCAGCCGCCCCGCGAGGCTCGGTCGAATCCTGCGGGGTGGGCCCGTCATGGGGGCGCTGAGCGGATCGGGGATGGCGTCGTGGTCGAGGCCGGGCGCCAGGGGGGCGAGAGGCGCCGCGTCGTCGCGCCGCCTGGGCCCCGGGCCCCAAGCGGAATCAGGCGACGGGAGTTGCGCGGGCGCCGGGGAAAGGGTGCTGGAGGCCGGCTGCTCTGCCGGAGCGACGGCGGCGGAGGCGGCGGGTGACCGGGGATCCGGGCTTCCTTCCGAGGCTGTTCTGGGCCACGACCTGAGCGGCCAGCTCGGAGCGAGCCGCTCCGGCGCTGGCATCGGCGACGGGGTGGAGGCGTCGCCGGGTTGTGGCCCCGCCCTCTCCGCTGAACGGTCCACGTCCTGCGCCGTTGAGGTGGCCATAGACGGCGACGTCCGGCGTTCCCGAAGCACGGCGTCCGGAGACGGCGTGCGCGCCAGCGTCTCGGGCGCGTGGGCCTCCTCTGCGGACCAGGTGGAGGCGGAGCCGGGAGCCGCGGCCGTGGCCGGTCTCGCTGGAGGGACGCCCGCCCCGAGTGGAGGGACCGCCGCCAGACGGGAGAAGGGGGATAGCGTCGCCCCGGGCGGCGGCATCTCGGCGGACGGTATCCCGGCCGGCGGCGCCCCGAGCGGCGGTATCCCGGCCGGCGGCGCCCCGAGCGGCGGCACCTCGGCCGGCAGCGCCTCGGACCGCGGCACCCCGGACGATGGCGCGCGGAGAGCTGGCGCCCCAGGCGACGGCGCTCGAAGAGGCTGCAGGTTGGGCGGAGGCGGCCCGGACGGAGCCGGGGCGGGAGGCCGCCCAGCGCCCGACAGCGGCCGGTCGCGCGGGGCCCAGCCCCAGGGGTCACCTCGCGGCGCCGGCGAGCGACCGGGCGGCGTTTCCCCCGCGGCAGCCGGCCTGATTGACGGCCCTCGCCATGGCGACGGCGGAGCCTCCGTCTCGGGGAGCGGGACGCCAGACGCGGGCAGGGGGGTGACCGCCTCCGTGCCTCCCCGAGCCTCGAGAGCTCCCTCCACCATCTCGGCGGCGGAGGTCGCCCGTCCGCTCAGGTGCACCTCCGTCTCCTCGCCCTCGCCGATCCCGCCTTCCGACGCCGCCGCTCCACCCGCAGCCCGCGGAGAGCCACGCGGCTGGAGGACGGCCTCCTCGTGGAAGGGCAGGGTGGGTTGGTCGGACTGGCTGGGGTCGGAGCGGCGCGGCGCCCAAGGGAGGGCTCCGCCAGCTGGGCCACCGCTGAACCAGGGGGGCGCATCGCCCGGCGGGGAGGGCGCGCGCGGCGGGCGGGGGGGAAGATGATCGTCCGGGCCGATGAGGCCCAGCTGCTCGAGGAAGGTGCGCGCCACCGGATCGGAAAGGTGGACACGGGCCAGGCCGCTGATGCGGGAGACCTCCTCGCGCAGGTAGTCGAGGCCCTGGTGGCAACGCTCACAGCCGACGATATGGGCGTCGACCTCGGCGCGACGGGGGGCATCGAGCTCGTCGTCGAGGTAGCTGCTCAGGGTGAGCAGGCTGCACCTCATAGGGCGATCTCGCGGTAGATGCTGTCGAACTCTCGCCGCGCGGCGGAGATGAGACGGGCCGCCGCCTCCGGCGAGCACTCCAGCGCACGGCCGATCTCGGCATAGCGCAGCCCAGCGACGCTGCGCAGGAGGAGGGCGGCGCGGCGCTCGAAGGGAAGCGCCATGAGAGCGCGCTTCACGGTGTTGATCCGGTTGGCGGAGTCGCCTCCCTCGAGGGCGAGGTCGAAGGCTGGACGGCTGCGATGCCAGAGCCGCGACGGGCCGCGACGACGCGGCGGAAAACGCTGCCCGGTGCGGCAGGCGCGGGTCACGGCGCGATAGAGAGCCGCGCGGCCATCGATCTGAAGGCGCGCCGGCGGGTAGCGCCCGGCGTGATGCACGCCACCGGCGGTGAGCTCGAGCGCGTCCGTCGCATCGCCGACCAAGTGCACGGCATACGTGAGCAGATCGTCGAGATGCTCGGAGACGAGCTCTGCGAACTCGCCACTTTGGACTGGGACGTTGAGTGCAGCGGTAATCATTGATCCACCCGATGGGCGGGCGGTGGCGTCCGGCACATCATAGGGGCGTCCCCTTCCACGGTCAATACGTCGTATTCCCTCATCCAAAATCTGACTGTGGACCCCATCGTTCCGTCAGCGGCGATTCTTACCGAGGCCGGGCGGCCCGAGCCGCGGCGGAGGGAGCCATGCGGATCGGGGATCGCTATGAGCTGGCCTTGGAGCTGATGGGGCGGTACACGCGGGCCGGCCGGGTGGAGCGGGGTGCGATCCTCGACGCCTTCTGCCTGGCGACCGGCTACCACCGCAAGTACGCCATCGCCATGCTCCGGGGCCGCCGGCGGGTGGTGGTCGCCAAGAGGCCGCCTCGAGCCCGCCGTTATGGGCTGGAGTTCCAGAAGGCGCTGCTGGTGGCCTGGGAGGCCTCCGGATACATCTGCTCCGAGCGGCTGCAGCCCTTCCTCGGCGAGCTGGTCCCGCTTCTGGAGGCCCATCAGCAGCTCGCGGTCGACGCGGTCACCCGAGAGCTGCTCTGCCAGGCCAGCGTCAGCACCGTGGAGCGGGCGATCGCCGCGCGCCGCAAGGGTCTCGTCGGTCGGCGGATGGCGCAGACCAAGCCCGGCAGCCTGCTGCGTCGGCAGATTCCCGCTCTGCCGGGCTCCCAGAGTGCTGAGGACGTCCCCGGTCACCTGGAGATCGACCTCGTGTCGCACAGCGGCGAGTACGCGGCGGGCACCTTCCTGTACACCCTCTCCACCGTCGACCTGGCCACTGGCTGGACGGAGCGGATCCCAGTGCTGGGCAAGGGGCAGACGGGGATCGTGGCCGCCGTGGAGCGGATCCGCGAGCAGCTGCCCTTTCCTCTCCGCGGCCTCCACCCCGACACCGGCAGCGAGTTCATCAACTTCCATCTCTTCGGCTACTGCCAGGAGCGGAGCATCGCGTTCACCCGGTCGCGGCCCTACCACAAGAACGACAACTGCCACGTCGAGCAGAAGAACTGGACCCTGGTCCGTCGCCTCATCGGCTACGACCGGCTCGACACCCCGGAGCAGCAGGCTTGGCTCGACGCCTTCTACACCGACGACCTCCGCCCCTTCGCCAACTGCTTCCAGCCGGTGATGAAGCTGGTGGGGAAGGAGACCGTTGACAGTCGCACGCGGCGCCTCTACGACATCCCCAAGACGCCGCTGCGCCGCCTCCTCGACGACTACCCGCAGCAGCTGGACCTCAACCGTCTGCGCCCGCTCACGGAGCTCTACACGGCGACCAGCCCGCTCACCCTCAAGCGCCGCATCGACCGGCGCATCGCCGCTCTCCCCGTCCACCTCGGAGTGCAGACCAGTGCCTGAGACGAGTTATCCACAGCAAACCGAGTTTTCCACCCCTTCCCCCCAAACCCCCCATCCCTCTACGACGACTACGGTCAGATTTCTTCCTGAGGGAACGAAGCGTCCAGGGTCAGATTCCTTCGTGCTTGACAACGTACGTCGCCTGCGCCGCTTCAGGTTTTCGTCGCCTCCGTCAGCAACGTGGGGGGCAGCGGAAGGAGGTCACCGCCCTTGATCTTCGACGGCTGGGCCAGGCCGGCCGCCGCCCACGCGGCTGCCGGCATGCCGATGTCGGCAACGGTGATGTCGCCGGCATGCTGACGTCCGCCGGGTGTCCAGAGGCCGGCCTTCATGGCCGTCAGGGTGCAGGTCTTGAAGGCCCGGACGGTCGGCCGACCCGGCATGCCGGAGGTGGCATCGAGTCCGCTGGGGACGTCGACGGAGAGGGTGCGATCCGCCGGAAACCGGCGCATCGCCTCTGCGGCGGCGGCGCGGGGGTCGCCGCGGACGCCGGTGCCCAGGAGGGCGTCGACCACGAAGTCCGCTCGCTCCACGGCCTCTCTGCGGACCTCGCCCTGCACCGCCACATCGATCGGTGCACCGATGGCGCGCAGCGCTGCGAGATGCCGAGCGGCGACCTCGCCGACGCGCTGAGGGTCGGCGATGAGGGCGATCTCCACGCGGTGCCCCCAGGTCAGCAGGTGGCGGGCGGCGACCAGCCCGTCTCCTCCGTTGTTGCCACTTCCGGCCACAACCAGCAGCCCCGCCGGGGCGCCGCCGGCGATAGCGTGGATCCAACGCGCAACCTGCCAGCCGGCCACCTCCATGAGCTGGAGCACGCTCACCCCCAGGTCGAGGGCGGCGCGGTCGAGGGTGCTCTGCTCCTCACCGGTGAGAGAGCCCCAGTCGCGGCGGGGGCTGTCGGCGACGCCGCTCACGGCCAAGAGGTGAGCGGGCAGCGGTGCCGGCGGCGGGCGGGCGCCTTCACCGCTGGCGCAGCTTCACTGCGACCGGGCTCCCGCTGCGCAGCCCGGTGGTCTCGGCGGCGGAACCCTGGGGGGCAGCCAGCTCGAGATGCCCGCCGCTGTTCCAGAGGAGTCCCAATCCACCCTCCATCTCCGCATACGTTCTCACCATCCGGGTGGCCCGACCCCCCCTCCAGGTGAGCGCGGCCGGCTCCCTGCCACCCAGGTCGGAGGCTCGCACCCCGGTGACGCAGTTCCCGAAGCGGTCGACGCTCACGATGGCGGAGCGCAGCGAGTCGCGGTCCGCGGCCGGCTCCAGCTCACGCCGAAGCGCGGGGCTCTCGATGGGGTCGCCGCAGTCCTCGAGATCCGCTCCGGCGGCGAGGCGAGCCGCCACGGGCGCGAAGAGGTCCCGGCCGTGGAAGGTCGCCGAGGCGGGGGCGGGGGTGGCGAGGCGGACGGCCCGGCGCCCCTCCGCCTCCATCCAGAGATAGGAGAGCAGCCCGGTGTCGGGGGCCACCCCGAAGACGCCGTCGCAGCGCACCGCCACGGCCGCCCGGGGGCCGCCCACCCCGGGGTCGACGACGGCGCAGAGGGCGGTCCCCGCCCCGAAGGTGCTGGCCAGTCGCTTGCAGAGGTAGGCGGCGGTGAGGACGTCGTAGGCGGGCACGAGGTGGGAGCCGTCGACGCAGCGGACCCCCGGAGCCGCAGCCCACGCCGCCGCCCACAGCTCCGCGGCGTAGCCGTCCTGGAGCCCGAAGTCGGTGACGAAGACCACCGTCCCGCGCACGCGGTCGAGTACGTTAGCAGTCCATGCCGGAGGCCCCCGAGCTGGCGCTGCCTCGCGCCAACCCACTGCGATCACGCTGGGGGATGGCGCTCATCCCCCTGGCGGCAGCCGGCATCGTCGTGGGAGCCGTCCTCGGCGTCGAGGGGCTGGTCGCCAACCCCATCGTGGCCACCAGCCCCTCCGGCCTCACCACCATCGCCGGGAGCTTTCAGCCGGTCAGCTGCCCGGCCGGCTCGCCGCCGAGATGCCTGCAAGGCTATGTGCAAGCCGGAGCCCGCTCCGTTTTCGTGGTCTTTCCGTCCGGGTGCGCCGCGCCCGCCCCGGGCGTGAACGTCCGCTTGACCGGCCGGCCCGACCCCCAGGCCGGCGCCCAGGCCTATCTCGCCACCAGCTGCGTCGGCGGCTGAGGGGACGCGGGACCCCGGAAAGAACGAAAGCGGCCCGGCGCGCTGCCGGGCCGCTCCCCTGAATCCGACCTCAGTAGTCGGGCATGGGCGGCGCGGCGGCCGCCTTGTTCTTCTCCGGGATGTCGGTGACCAGAGCCTCGGTGGTGAGCAGCAGCCCGGCGATCGAGGCGGCGTTCTGAACCGCCGACCGGGTCACCTTGGTGGGGTCGATGATGCCCGCCGACACCATGTCGACGTAGCTGCCGGTCGCGGCGTCGAGGCCCTGGCCCTTGGGCAGGGTCTTGACCTTCTCCACCACCACCGAGCCCTCGAGACCGGCGTTGATCGCGATCTGGCGAAGGGGCTCCTCGAGAGCGCGGCGCATGATGTTGACGCCGGCCATCTCGTCGCCTTCCGCCTTCACCTTGTCGAGAGCGGCGATGGAGTTGATGAGCACCACCCCGCCCCCGGGCACGATTCCCTCCTCAACGGCCGCCCGGGTCGCCGAGACGGCGTCCTCCATGCGGTGCTTCTTCTCCTTGAGCTCGGTCTCGGTGGCGGCCCCGACCTTGATGACGGCGACGCCGCCACTCAGCTTGGCGAGGCGCTCCTGGAGCTTCTCCTTGTCCCAGTCGGAGGTCGACTTCTCGATCTCGGCCTTGATCTGCTCGATGCGGCCCTTGATGGCGTCCTGGCTCCCGGCGCCCTCGACGACCGTGGTGTCGTCCTTGGTGACGCTGACCCGGCGCGCCCGGCCGAGCTGGTTGAGGGTGGCGGAGTCCAGCTTGATGCCGATCTCCTCGCTGATCACCGTGCCGTCGGTGAGGATGGCGATGTCCTGGAGCATGGCCTTGCGCCGGTCGCCGAAGCCCGGGGCCTTGACCGCCACGGCGGTGAAGGTGCCGCGCAGCTTGTTGACGATGAGGGTGGCGAGGGCCTCTCCCTCAACGTCCTCGGCGACGATGAGGAGCGGCTTGCTCATCTGCACAACCTTCTCGAGGATGGGCAGGAGGTCGGCCACGGCCGAGATCTTGCGGTCGGTGATGAGGATGTAGGGCTCCTCGAGGACGGCCTCCATACGCTGCGCGTTGGTGACCATGTAGGCGGAGATGTAGCCCTTGTCGAACTGCATCCCCTCGACCAGCTCGAGCTCGGTCTCCAGCCCCTTGGACTCCTCGACGGTGATGACCCCGTCCTTGCCGACCTTCTCCATGGCGTTGGCCACGGTCTCGCCGACGGCCGGATCGGCGGCGGAGATCGACGCCACCTGGGCGATCTTCTCCCGCTCCGTGACCGGCGTGGACTGCCCCTTGATGGCCTCGACGACGGCCTCGACGCTCTTGTCCATGCCTCGCTTGAGGAGGATGGGGTTGGCGCCGGTGCCAACCTGACGGAAGCCGGCCTCGATGAGCGCCTGGGCCAGGACGGTGGCGGTGGTCGTGCCGTCACCGGCGATGTCGTTGGTCTTGGAGGCGACCTCTTTGACGAGCTGGGCGCCCATGTTCTCGAAGGGCTGCTCGAGCTCGATCTCCTTGGCGATGGTCACCCCGTCATTGGTGATGGTCGGCGATCCGAACTTCTTGTCGAGGACGACATTGCGGCCCTTGGGGCCGAGGGTGATCCTCACCGAGTTGGCGACGGCGTCCACCCCTCGCTTGAGGGCGGCACGCGCCTCCACGTCGTAGAGCAGCTGTTTGGCCATGAACCTCCTCCACCGCCTGCCCCGCGGGCAGGGCTCGTCAATTGGTCGTGCGGTTTGTGTCGCAGGTCATCTTAGCACTCTCGGTCGGCGAGTGCTAGCGGCCGGGGGAGGAGAGTGCCAGAAAGGTGACGGGATGAGGGGCATCGTGGCCCAGGGGCCGTCACCACGAAGTCGGCGGGTGGCCGAAGTTCAGCGCGTTCGTGAGAAGAGTGCGGGAGCCCCGCAGTTCATCCGGCGTCGAGGCAGCCGCGCGTAGCGCGGGCTAGCGGCCGGGGGAGGAGAGTGCCAAAGGCCCGGGACCGAGGCGGCGCCGCGGCGCCGGGGCTTCCCCTCCCGGTGGTCGGGGATCGCGAGCGCCGCCCCGAGCCCGCCGCCGGCTGGCCCCTATGATCGGTCCATGGCCGGTCGCCGACGCGCGCTGCAGCGCTCCGCGGGGTTCGCCGCCCTCTCCGGGCTCGCCGCCCTCTCGGTGCGGGCCCTGGCCCGGCCCCGCACCAAGGCCGGCGGGGCGGCCAGGGGCCTCGTCGACTGGGAGATGGTGCGGCGAACCGCCCGGGCCCGGTCCGGGCAGCGCGGCCGGCTCGACCCCACCCGGGCGGCCGCGCTCGCCGAGCGCTATGACGGCTTCGCCAACGAGCTGGCCCCCTGGATGGTCGAGATCTGCCGCCCCATGCCGGAGACGCTCCCCCGCTTCAGCGTGCTCGACCGTCACGGCTTCATCGACGCCAACCTCAGCATCGCCCGGCGCCTCCTCGATCCCATCGAGGAGCTGCGCAGCGCTCCCCAGACGGCGCTCGCCGACGTCGGCAGGCGGCTCACCAGCCGCTATCTGGGCGAGCTCTTTGGCCTCATGTCGCAGCGGGTCCTGGGCCAGTTCGACCCCGTGCTCATGCTCCCCGGAGCCGCCTTCGCCGAGCGCCCGCCCACCACCCTGTACATGGTCGAGCCGAACATCGAGGGCTTCCAGCGGGGCCAGCGGGTCCCCGGCGAGGCCCTGCGCCGCTGGCTCATCCTTCATGAGGCGACCCATGCCTGGCAGTTCCACGCCCACCCTTGGCTCGGGCCCCACATCGAGGGGCTGATGCGCGAGCTGGTGGCGAGCGGCCTGGAGGCGCAGGGGGTCACGCTGGGGACCAGGCCCGCCGAGTGGGGAGCGGCTCTGCGCCGCGCCGGCGGCCTTCTCAGCACGCAGCTGCGGGGCCTCGGTCGGCTGCAGGCGATGATGAGCGTCATCGAGGGCTACAGCAACTTCGTCATGCACCGGGTGGGGCGCGCCCACATCCTGGAGTTCGATGAGCTGGAGAGGGCTTTCGAGAAGCGGCAGACCGATCGCACCCTCCTGGAGCGGCTGATCCTGGCGCTCTCCGGCATCGCCGTGAAGCTCCGCCAGTACCAGCTCGGGGAGAGCTTCTGCGACGCCGTCGCTGCCCGTGGCGGCACCGACCTGCTCAACCGGGTCTGGGAGGGCCCGGAGATGATGCCCAACCTCGCCGAGCTGCGCTGGCCGGACCGCTGGGTGGCCCGGGTGCGCCCGGGCGGCTGAGCCCTCGGCGGAGTTCCACGCCGACCCCGCACCGGCGCAAGCTCTCCCCGTGCCGGCCGGCGAACCTCGCTACCAGGGGCGACGGAGTGAGGAGCGAGGGCCCCAGGCCATCGATCCGGACCTCGGACCCCCTGGTGCGCGCAGCGAATATGACCTTGTCCACGTGCGAGCCCGGCCGTGGCGGGGCCGGCCGTGCAGCGCGACCCTGCTGGGGTCGGACTTCGAGTTCCTGGGGCTGAATCTCGGCCTGGACACCGCGCGGGCCCGACGCCGCGCCCTGGACCGCCACGGCATCACCGTCCACATCGTGCCCGTCCGCTACCGGGAGGCCTCGATGGAGCCCGCGGAGGGGGGGCGTCGGGCCGGGCTTCTCGCCGCGCTCCCCGGGCCCGTTCGCCTTCTCGCCGAGCATCCGATGTTCTCCTTCTACGCAGCCGGCGGCTCCCCGGAGGGAACGACCACCCGGGGGCTGGCTGTGGACCGCTGCGACGGGCATGTCTGGACGGACGCCGAGATGGCGGCCTATTTCAACCTCATCGGGCGCCGCTGACCCCGGCGAGCGGCAGGCGTCGTACTCTCCAGTGCAGAGCCCTCGGTGATCCCACCGGTCCGGGCTCCACCGCGTCAGGGTGGGTCGGGGTGAGGAACAGCGACGAGCCGGAGGGGAGGGAGAGCCCGGCTGTCGACCTGGTCGACGGCGGCCAGCTCGGTGAGAGCCCGGATGTCGAGCTGGTGGACGCCTACCGGCAGGGCGACAGCCTCGCCTTCGACGAGCTCTTCCGCCGCCATCACGCTCGAGTGCGGCTCATCTGCCTGCGCTACGTCAGCGATGACATGGTCGTCGAGGACCTCGTCCAGGAGACCTTCCTCAACCTCGTCCGGTCCATCGACCGCATCGACGACAGCTTCAACTTCGCTGGCTGGATCAGCCGCATCGCGGTCAATGCCTGCCATGACGAGCTGCGCCGGCGCAAGCGGCGCGCCGCCCACCAGGAGCCGGCCGCCGATCCCGAGGAGCAGATGCTCCGCCTCGCCGACCCCGACCGGAGCGGCGAGCCGGAGCGGGCCCTGGAGCTGGCCCACCTCCGCCAGCTGGTGTGGGACGTCGCCAAGCAGCTCCCCGAACGGCAGCGGATGGTGCTCACCCTGCGGGAGCTGCAGGGGCTTTCGTACGCAGCCATCGCCCGAGTTCATGCAGATCTCCGAAGCGGCGGTGGAGACCCTGCTGCATCGTGCCCGCCGCCGCTTTCGCGAGGAGTACCTCCTCCTGGAGAGCCCGCCCGAGGAGCAGGGAAGCTGCGTTCGCCTTGACCATCTGCTGACCACGGTGGGTCGCACCCATCTGCAGGCGCCCCAGCGGGCCTTCGTCAGGGAGCACCTGCAAGCCTGCGCCTGGTGCCGGAATCAGCATCCCGCGGCCGCGGCGGAGGTGCGCCTGGCGCTGCGCACCGCCACCGGCTAGCCGCGGCGGAGGCGCAGCCGGAGGCCGGAGGCGGAAGCGCGGGCCGCAGTCACCAGATGGGGCGCAGCCACTCCTCGTACTTGGGCACCCCACCCGTCACCACCCGGTGGAAGAGGTCCTGAACGCGCAGGGTGAGGGGACCGGGCTCGCCGTCACCGATGACGCGGTGGTCGACCTCGGTGACGGGGGCGATCTGCGCCCCGGTCCCGCACATGAAGGCCTCGTCGGCGACGTACAGCTCGCTGCGGTCGATGGAGCGCTCGACGACGTCGAGCCCCATCTCCTCGCGGAAGAGATGGATGATGCCCCGGCGTGTGATCCCCTCCAGGATGTTGTCGGACACGGACGGCGTGGCGATCACGCCCTGGCGGATCAGGAAGATGTTCTCCCCGCTTCCCTCGCAGACGTGTCCCGAGTTGGTGAGCATGATGGCCTCGTCGAAGCCGGCCTGCACCGCCTCCGACTTGGCCAGCGCGCTGTTGATGTAGATGCCCGTGCACTTGGTGCGGGCCGGCGCCATGGTGTCCTCGATGCGCCGCCACGAGGAGACCATGCAGCGCATCCCGCCGGTGGGCACGTAGTCTCCCATCGGACTGGTGAGGATGGCGAAGCTGTCCCCGATGTCGTGGAGGCGGACGCCGATCACCTCATCAGACTTGAAGAGGATGGGGCGGACGTAGATGTTCTCCCGGTAGTCGTTGCGCCGGAGCAGCTCGACGGTCACCTCGCAGAGCTCTTCCACGGTGTGGGGCAGCCGCATCTGGAGAGCCCGCGCGCTTTGGTGGAGCCGGACGTAGTGTTCCGGGAGCCACAGCCCGTAGAGCTGGCGGCGCTCCTCGCTCCAGTAGGCGCGAAGGCCCTCGAAGCAGCCGGTGCCGTAGTGCAGGGCGTGGGTCATGAGCCCGAGGCGGGCCTCCCGGTAGCGGCGGAACTCGCCGTTGAAGAAGACCCAGGCCTGGTCGCGGCGCGCCGCGGGGTCGGTGACGGGAGGGGTCGCCGTCTGGGTCATCGAAGGCAGCCTACACCCCGTGCAGCGCGCTCCGCGAGGGCCGCTCCTCCTGCGGCCGCCGGGTCGAGCGGCCCCCCGGCGGAGGGCGCCGCCAGCGGGGGGAAAGGCGGGGCCGGGAGCAGCCGGCCAGGCCGGCCGCTGGGTTCTTGAGCCCCGCTGGGGCGCGGCTCGCGATCAGCGGGCGAGGCGGGGAAGGAGGGCGGCGGCGGTGACGACGCCGGCCACCACGGCGACGAGGAGGACCCCGAAGTCGAGGAGCAGGGGGTGGTCGGTGCTGATGCCGAGCAGCAGCCCGCGCAGGGCGTCGACCTCGTAGCTCATGGGGTTGACGGCGCTCAGCCCCTGCAGCCAGCCGGGCATCACCCGCACCGGATAGAGGGCGTTGGAGGCGAAGAAGAGGGGCATGGTGATGGCCTGCCCGACGCCCATGAGGCGCTCGCGCTGCAGGACCACCCCGGCGATGCTCATCGACAGGCAGGAGAAGAAGGCGGCGCCGAGCACCACGGCGGCGGCGACCCCCAGGAGGCGGAGCGGGTTCCAGTCGAAGGCGATCTGCAGGATGGCGGAGAGGACGAGGATGACCACCACCTGGGAGACGGAGCGCACCCCGGCGGCGAAAGCCTTGCCGCTGATGAGGGCGAGACGCGGAGTGGGCGTCGCCATCAGCTTGGTGAGGATCCCGGAATCCCGCTCCCAGATGATCTGGATGCCGAAGAAGATGGCGATGAAGAGCGCGGACTGGGCCATGATGCCGGGCGAGAGGTAGGCCAGGTAGCTGATCCCGGGCGGGGTGGGGATGGCCCTGAGGTGCGAGAAGGTCTCGCCGAAGATGAGCAGCCAGAGGACCGGCTGGACGGCCCGGGTGTACAGCTCGGTACGGTCGTGGCGGATCTTGCGCAGCTCCACCAGCCAGAAGGTGAGGATGCGGCTGGGGTAGAGCCGCCAGCGCGGCGGCATGCTCCGGGGCCGGGCGCCAGGCTCAGCCGAGACGCTGTGCGGTGCGACGCGTGCGGCGGACATCGCGGCCTCCTCTCATCTCCTCGTCGTCGATGGCCGTCCCCACGTGGTGGCGGAAGACGTCGTCGAGGCTCGCCCCCGGGCCCAGCGCCGTCTTGAGAAGGCCCGGCGCACCCTCGGTGCGAATGGTGCCGTGGTGCATCAGGGCGACCCGTTCACAGAGGGTGTCGGCTTCCTCCATGTAGTGGGTGGTGAGCAGCACCGTCATGCCGGTGTCGCTGCGCAGCTCCTGCACCCTCTCCCACACGTCGCCGCGAGCCAGGGGGTCGAGGCCGATGGTCGGCTCATCGAGCACGAGGAGCTCGGGGCGGTTGACCAGCGCCTGGGCCAGCTCGAGGCGGCGCACCATGCCGCCGGAGTAGGTGCGCACCAGGCGGTCGCGCACGTCGTCGAGGCCCATGGCCACCAGCACCTCGCGGATCCGGCTCTCCCGTTCGCGCCGGGGAAGGTCGAAGAGGCGGGCAAAGAGCCAGACGTTCTCATAGCCGCTCAAGGCGAAGTCGGCGGAGAGCTGCTGGGGCAGGTAGCCGATGTGATGGCGGACGCGCATCGCCTCCCGGCGCACGTCGTATCCGAAGACCCGGACCTCCCCGGCGTCGGCCCGGAGAAGGGTGGTGAGGACGCGGATGGTCGACGTCTTGCCGGCACCGTTGGGACCGAGCAGGCCAAAGACTTCTCCGGGCCCGATGGCGAAGGAGATTCCGTCCACCGCCCGCAGGCTGCCAAAGCTCACCCGGAGGTCGCGGCAGCTCACCGGGAGGTCGGGTCCGGTCAGCCTCGCCCCGGGGGCGGCGAGCTCAAGCGCCATGGAGCGTGATCCTGGGCTGGGGGTCGCCGTCCTGGGCGGGGGTTGAGCCGAGCTCCAGCGACTGGGCGAGACGGTTCAGCACGGGAAGAGCCTCCGCCACGGAGCGGCGATCGCTCTCGGGGAGCGCCGCCAGCCGGGCGGCGAGGATCTCATGGCGCCGGTCGCGCCAGCGGCGCAGGCGCTCCACCGCGGCCGCGCTGAGAAGGAGCTGCGCCGCTCGGCCGTCCGCGACATCCGCCTCACGCTCCAGGAGACGGGCGTCGACGAGCCGCCGGACCAGGGTGCTGACGGTGTTGGGGGCCACCCGGAGCTCGAGGGCGGCGTCGCGCACCCGGATCCGGGGATTGCGTTCCACGAGGCGGAGGAGCTCCAGCTGGGCCTCGGGCAGAGGGCTGGTGCCGGTGGCCGCCCGGACGCTGCGGTTGAGCGAGCGGCGGAGACGGCCCAGAGAGCGCGCGAGCTCGGCGGCGAGGGGCGCGGGAGACGGCGTCCTGGGCATGGCGCCAGCATACCCCCATCTGTCGCAGACAGAGCCAATTGGGCGCATGCACCGCGATCCGGCGGCGGTGCCGCCGGGTAGCCTGAGACCATGGTCTCGATGGCCAGCTCGGGACGCCGCATCGCCGTTCGGCGGCTCGCGCTGCTACATTGATCCCACTGTCAACTCTGACTGCCTCGATGGCCTGGTCCGCGGCGGTCCGTCCGGTATCGGAGTGAAGGGAGGCGTTCCCATGGCGATCGACACCCACCGCGGCGCACTCCCCCGGGCTCGAGGAGTGCGCTGGGACCCGAGCCCGGCTGAGCTGCGCGAGCTGACCGGCCGGATGCCCAACGCGCGCCTCACGACCTTCGGCAACTACAACGTGCAGACGCGGGTCACGTCGCGCAGCAAGTCGAGCACCTACATCGTCACCGACACCCCGGAGCGGCACAGCGATCAGACCCTGAGCCGCGCTGAGGGAGCGCGCATCGCCCGCCTCCAGGATGAGCACATCCGCGGCCGGGAGATGCTGGTCATCGACGGGTACCTCGGCAACGACGAGCGCGAGATGGTTCCCATCCGCCTCTACTGCGACGCCGCCAACGCCAACGTCGCCGGGATGCAGCGCTGGCTCTATTTCGACGCGGCCGGCGCTGGCCGCGGGTTCGAGCCGCGCTTCACGGTGATCGACACCCCCAACCTCATGGCGCCCGGTTTCCCCGACGATCGGGTCATCACCGTGGATCTCGAGGCGGGGATCACGCGGGTCATCAACTCGGACTACTTCGGCGAGTCCAAGAAGGGCGGTCTGCGCATGTGGAACGCCCTCGCCTACGAGCGCGGCGGGCTGGCTCTCCACGCCGGCTGCAAGGTGGTGCCCACCCCACGCGGGGAGCGCACCATCCTCATCGTCGGCCTGTCCGGAACCGGGAAGACGACCACCACCTTTACCCGCCAGAACGGCTCGGCGCCGGTCCAGGATGACTTCGTCGGCCTGTTCCCCGGGGGCAGGGTGGTGGCCACGGAGAATGGCTGCTTCGCCAAGACCTTCAGCTTGGATCCCAAATACGAGCCGACGATCCACGGCGCGGTCACCAAGCCCGAGGCCTACCTGGAGAACGTCTCCCAGGACGAGGACGGCAACGTCGACTTCTTCGACACCTCCTACACGCAGAACGGGCGCGGCGTCTTCCGCATGGAGGCGCTCGGGGATCACCGCGACGCCCGCGACCTGGCGCCGGTGCATGACCTGCTCATCCTCAATCGCAACGAGGCCATCATCCCGGCGGTGGCCCGTCTCCAAGGTGCCCAGGCGGCAGCCTACTTCATGCTGGGGGAGACCCAGGGGACGAGCGCTGGGGGCAAGGAGGAGGAGGGGAAGTTCCTCCGCGTGCCCGGCACCAACCCCTTCTTCCCGCTCCGCCACGAGGAGCAGGGCAACCGCTTCCTCTCCCTGCAGGCGAGCTGCGGCTTCGAGGTCCTCCTGCTCAACACCGGGCGCATCGGCGGACCGGAGACGGACGAGCGGAGCAAGAAGGTGTCCATCGACGATTCGAGCGCGATCGTGAAGGCCATCGCCGAGGGCACCATCCGGTGGCAGCGCGACCCCGACTTCGGCTATGAGGTCGCCACCTCCGTGCCGGGCGTCGCCGATCCCGAGCTCCTCCAACCACGCCTTCTCTACGAGCGCCAGGGCCGCCTCGACGAGTACACCGGGATGGCGAGGAGGCTCATCCGGGAAAGGCGCGACGACCTGCAGGGCTGGGCCGGTCTCGACCCCCGCATCACCGCCGCCGTGGCTCCCTGAGCCCGGAGCCGCGTCACCCCTCCTTAGCCGCGGACCCGGGAGCGTGTGTGCCTCTCGATCACCGTGAAGAGGTCGTCGGGGGCGGAGCCTTTGACCAGGTAGCCCGCCGCACCGGCACGGCGCATGCGCCGGATGGTCTCCCGGTCGTCCCAGGCGGAGAGAGCGAGGATGCAGGTGCCTGGAGAGCAGGCCCGGATCCCCTCGGCGGCGTGAACGCCTCCGCCGCGGGGCATCTTCACGTCGAGGATGGCGATCTCCGGCTGATGCATGGTGGCCAGCGCGATGGCCGTCTCGGAGTCCTCGGCGAGACCCACGACCTCATAGCCCGGCTCGCTTCCCAGCATCTCGCTGAGGGCGCTGCGCATGGAGGCGTCGTCGTCGGCGATGAGGACGCGGAGGGTCATCGCACCAGCGCCGCGCTGTGCCCGGAGGGCGGCTCGGCTGGGCGGGAGACGCCGCCGCCGACGCAGTAGCGGACCGACGTCCCCCGGCCGGTCTCGCTGTCCACGATGCACCACCCGCCGGTCTGCTCCGCCCGCTCGCGCATCACGAGGAGGCCCAGGTGGCCCGGCAGCGGCTTCTCCGGGCGGCTGGGATCGAAGCCGATCCCATCGTCCCGGATGGTGACCAGGACGCCGTTCAGATCCTCCTCGAGGGTGACCTCGATCCGCGTGGCGCGGGCGTGCTTCACGACGTTGGAGACCGCCTCCTGGGCGATCCGGTAGACGACGATCCTGGCCTCCGTCTCGGGCTCGCTGCGGAGGCGATCCTCCAGCGTGTAGGCCAGGCCGGCGTCGTCGGCGACCTGAGCCAGGAAGGCCTGCAGGGCGGAGGCCACACCCTGGTTCTCGAGGGCGGGAGGGCGAAGCACGAACATGAGGTGGCGAAGGCGCGCGATCGACTGGCGGACGTCGTGCTCGAGGCTCGTGAGGATGGGGTCGACGGTCTCCGCCTGGAGGCGCCGGCGCAGAGTCGCAAGCCGCAGGGCCACCGCCGTCATCACCTGCACCGAGTTCGTCGTGAATGTCGTCGGCGATGCGCCGCCGTTCCTCCTCCTGGGCCTCGACGACGTGGGCGAGGAGTTGGCTGCGATCCTCCGCGCTCTTGCGCAGCTCCTCGACGGAGAGACGGAGCTGGGCTTGGACATGGGCCCGCTCGGCCGCCAGGGCGACGACGTTGGCGAGGCCCTGGAGGAAGCTGATGTCGTGCTCCGTAAAGCTGGCCGGCGAGCGGGAGGCGACGGTGATGACCCCGATGGATCGATGGCCGCTCTGGATGGGCACGATGGCGAGGCTCGCCGCCTGCACCTCATGGACCAGGCTGGCCTGGGCGTACAGCGGGTCGGCGGTGACGTCGGCGATGACCACCGGCTCCCCGGACATCACGACGCGGGCTGAGAAGCTCTCGTCGAAAGGCAGCCGTGTTCCGATCATGGCGGGCAGCACCCCGGCGGCGCCGCGGATGACGAGACCCTCGCCGGCCCGTTCGAGCATGTGAGCGACGTGGGCGTCGAGGTGGGAGACGGCAGCGCCGCACGCCGCCTGGATGAGAGCGCTGAGGTCCTCGCCGGCGAGCGCGCGCTGGCCCAGGGCGGCCACGGCCCCCTGTTGCAGGTAGCGGCGCTCTCCGATCCGGGCCACGCGATGCTGCTTCTCGGCCCCGGCGAGAATGGCGGCAAGCCCGGCCAGCACCGGCCGCGCCGAGGCTCCGAATCGGCCGTTGCGCCGAGCGGCGACGAGCAGCTGGGGCACGCCGTGCGTTCCCAGGCCGGCCACGAGGGCGGCGGCGAAGCCCTCCGCGCGGAGCTGCTGGGCGATGGCTCCCCGCCGCCGCCCGGCCGCCGTCAGGCTGACCTGCGGGAGCTCAAGGAGCTCGAGATCGGCCGGTGTGGCGGTGACGGCGGCGCCGCCACCCAGCGGGCTCCCGGCGAGGGTGACCATGCCGTCGTGAGCAGTCAGGTCGAGGAGGCAGACCGCGTCCGCCGCGGTGCGCGCCGCAGCGATCTCGACCACGCGCTGGCGCAGGGTGGGAAGGTCGCAGCCGCTCAGCGCGACAAGGGCCGCGTCCTGGGTGGCGGTCGGCTGGCCGGGCAGCCCCTGGGTGGAGGTCATGGCGGAGCGGGCGCCGACGCCGGGCCCGACGACTCCAGAGGTCGACGGTCCCGGAGACGGCTCCAGAGGCCGCGGGAGCGGCATTGGCAGCATCGCTCTGGGCGCAGCGGTCGTTCCGCCCGGACCAGCGGTCGTTCCGCCCGGACCAGGCGACATTGATGGCAGTGGGCGCGCATCCCCTGCTCCGCCAGCAGCCTGGACATGCGCATCGAGCGATGCCGCGGCGCTGAAAGGTTGGATTCGGGGCGATTATTGGCGAGCGCCCAGAGTGGCGAGCCCGCGTCAACGGACTGCGACAAGATCACGACACCGGCCATGGTGCGGGGTCGGTCGGGCCTCACGCCAGGCACCCATGGGCTGCGTGCATCCGGTGCGCCTGCACTACCGGATCGCCCGCGCCCGGCGAGGTGACGGCGGTGATACAGATGCGAGGCGGGGAAGCGCAATCGTGGGCCGTTGCCGACAATGGGAGCGGGGGTGGCACCGAGGCTCGGCGCCGCCCTCGAGAAGGAGACCGACGTGCCGGCTGCGCCCTCCAGCGCCATCAGGGTTTTCGTGGTCGACGACCACCGCATGTTCACCCAGGCCGTGGCCGCGGCCCTCGACGAGGAGGGCGACATGGAGGTGGTGGACACGGTGGGCAGCCTCGCCGACGCCCGGCGGGTGCTCCGCAACACGGATGTCGACGTCATCCTCCTGGATCAGCGTCTCCCCGACGGCCAGGGGACGCACGCCGCCGCGGAGCTTCGCGCGCTCCGGCCCAGCGCACGCGTGGTGCTGGTCACCGCGGCCGCCGAGCCCAACGTGCTGAGCGAGGCTCTGGCCGCCGGCTGCGTGGGGTTCGTCACCAAGGGGGACAGCCTCGAGGAGCTCGCCGCCGCCGTCCGGGCCGCGGCAAGCGGCGCCACCGCCGTCTCCCCGGCGATGCTCGGACGCCTGATCGGCGGCGCGCCCGGTCCTCTGCCGCTGGAGTCCCTGACGCCCCGGGAGACCTCCGTTCTCCTCTGCCTCGCCGACGGTCTCAGCAACGAGGAGATCAGCCGGCGGCTGTTCATCAGCATCCACACGCTGCGCAATCACATCCAGAGCATCATCGGCAAGCTCGGAGCGCACTCCAAGCTGGAGGCCGTATCCATCGCCATCCGCGAGGGCATGATCACTGCGCCGAGCGTCGAGCGCTGAGGGAAAGCTCAGGCGGCCCACCGGGCGGCGCAGCACCGGGTTCAATCCAATGGCTTGGCGCCGGAATGGCGACCTCGATGGTCGTACCCCGGTCGGGAGCGCTGTCGATCTTGAGCTCCCCTTCGGCGTCGCGCACCCGCTGCCCGGCAAGCCGGAGACCGAGGTGGCCGCGGTGGAGGCGCTCCTCCAGGGTGGCGACGTCGAAACCCCTGCCGTCGTCCTTGATGCGCAGGCGGATGGTGTGGTGGTCCTGTCCCACCCTCACGGACACTCGTTGCGCGGCCGCGTGTTTGGCGATGTTGCGGATGAGCTCCTGGGCGACGCGATGAAGGAGAGTTCGGGTCTCCGCGTCGCCCCCGATCTCACCGACGGACAGCTCGACATGGGTCCCGCTCTCGGCCAGGGGAACCAGGAGGGCGCTGAGGGCTCCGGTGAGCCCATCTCCCTGCACGTCGTCGCCGGCCAGAGCGCCCATGAGGGAGCGCAGGTCCGCGGTGATCGCCTGCAGGTCGACGGTGACGCGGTCCAGGCTGGCCGCCACCTCGTTGAGCCGCCCGGGACTGGCCTCACCCTGGCGGCGGAGTCCGCGGGCCAGGGTGGCGGTGCGCAACGTCACCGCGCTGACCAGCTGGATGACGCCGTCGTGGAGGTCGGCGGCGAGACGCTGCCGTTCCCGATCGCCGACGAGGAGCGCCTCATGGAGAAGGGCTTCGCGCTCCGCGCCGAGAAGGCGCTCGCGAGCCTCATGGAAGGCGGCTCTGCGCGCCGCGCGATAGAGGCGGAGCTGGAGGATGACGACGGCCGCGACGAGCAGCGCCGTGGTGGCGAGAAGGGGGATGACCGGCCACACCCATCGGGTCGCGACCGTCCCCGAGACCAGGGCGGCAAGGGCGCCGCCGCCCACCAGGACGACACCCACGGCGACCTCGGTGGCGATCCACCAAGCCAGGGTGGGAGACCTGGGCGGCGCGACCGTCCAGGCCACGGCCGCCTCGCCCAGGTCGCGCGGGCGGCCTTCGGCAGACCCCGCGGACGCCGCGCGGATGGTCTCGATCCCTCCCTCCCCAGTGCTGTCCATCGCCGCCCCCACGCTACGGGGAGGGCGGTGACGAAATGAATGCGGCCCCGCCGCGGGAGGGGCCGGAGATTGTGCGCTGCCCGCTACGCGGGTGGGGAGACGCGGCCGCTCGTGCCGGTGAGGGGACGGGCGGCCACCGGCATGCCGAGGTCGGCGAGCATGGCCAGGTCGGCTTCGGCGCTGCGGCCCAAGGTCGTGAGGTAGTCGCCGGCGATGAGACCGTTGGCCCCGGCGACCATGGCGTAGGCCTGCAGGTCGCGGAGCACGAGCTCGCGCCCCCCCGCGTAGCGCACCACGGCTCGAGGGTTGACGAGCCGCATCAGGGCGGCGCAGCGCAGAGCGTCCAGCGGCCGGAGCGGAGCCCGCTCTCCGAGCGGCGTCCCCGGTCGGGGATCGAGGAAATTGCAGGGAATCTCTCGCGTCTCCAGGGCGCGGAGCCAGAAGGCGAGGTCGAGGCGGTCCTCCCACGTCTCCCCCATGCCGAAGATTCCCCCGCTGCAGAGCTCCAGGCCGGCGGCGACGGCCCGGCGGCAGGTGGCGACCCGGTCCGCGAAGGTGTGCGTCGAGCAGATCATCGGGAAGAAGCGAGGGCCGGCCTCGAGGTTGTGGTTGTAGCGGTGGATGCCGGCCGCGGCGAGCTGCTCGGCCTGCCCGTCGCGCAGCAGACCCAGCGAGGCGGCGACCTCGATATCGACCTCGGCGTGGATCGCCTGGGTGGCCGCGCAGACGCGGTCGAGGAGGCGCTGGTCGGGGCCGCGAACGGCGACGACGATGCAGAACTCGGTAGCCCCCAGATCGCGAGCTCGGCGGGCCAGGGTGACGAGGCGACCCGCGTCCAGCAGGGGGTGTCGCGCCACTCCCGTGCCGTAGCGCGCCGACTGCGCGCAGAAGGTGCAGTCCTCGGGACAGCCGCCGGTCTTGGCGGAGATGATCGACTCCACCTCCACCGCCGCGCCCATCCGGTCGATGCGGACGCGATGGGCGAGACCGATGAGTAGAGGCAGCTCCTCGTCGGGGAGCCGGGCGAGCTCCTCGGCGAGATCACGCCCGATGTCGCCTCCCTCCTCCAGAAGGCGCGCGCCAGCCGCCTCGAGGGGTTGGGGCAGGCCGGTCATCGATGCGGCAGGATACAGTGCAGCAGCGGCATCGCCCACGGCTCCGACACCGCGCAGTCACGAAATGACGAACCCACCAGCTGCCGCATCAATCGACGCTAATCTTTCAATACCGGACGAGCGCCCGGCGAATTCGTTTCGAGAGGTCCAGAGTGGCGGTCACAGAGTGGATGCTCGCAGGGACGGCGAGCGAGGAGACGGCGTCGGCCCCGCCCCCCTCCGCTGAGGATCTTCCGAGCCACGCCTCGGGGGTCGCCAGGGGACCGGCGCGCTGCCGCGAGGCGGGTTGTGAAACCCCTGCCGTCGCCACCTGCGCCTACGTCGACGGGCGCGGCCGGGCCTGCGGGACGCACTGGTGTCTCCAGCACCTTCGTCCGGTGGGACGAGGCCAGTACTGCCGCCGCCATGCCAGCACCATGGTCGCGCTGGGCACCAAGGCCGCCGACCCCCGGATCCTCCCTCCCGTCGACCACCGCGGCGCATCGCTCGTGAGCTGGGTCTTCGACGAGGGGTACGCCGGGCTCAACGCGGCTGTTCTGTCCGCGGTGGGCAGGGACGCCGTCGTGTTCGAAGACCATGACGTCAACGTCAGCCGCTCGGCCCAGGGCGGCCGCCGCTGGGAGCGCGGCTGGCGCATCGGCAACACCCGGGGGCTGGTCCACCGCGTCGTGCTGCGCGTCGACGAACACGATGACGCCACGGTGCTGCTGGTCGTCGACGACCGGGTGGTGGCCAAGGGCATCCCCCCGTGGATCGGCCGCCGCCGCCGTGGTGACCCGGTGCCGCCCGAGGGCGAGGACAGCGATCGCCACCACTTCTATGAGTTCCTGGAGCGCTTCCTCCACCAGGGCTTGGCCGCCGGCCGCTGAGCGGGGGGATCGAAGCCACCGGTCCCGAAGCCCAGGCGGCTAGTCTCATCTGGTGACCGTGGGCACCGTGGCCGAGAGCGTCGCCTGGACGGACGTCGCCCCGCGTGACGGCCTGCAGAGCTGGTCCGGAGGCGCCGTCGCCACCCAGACGAAGCTCCGCCTCATCCGGGGCCTGCTCGAGACCGGCGTGCCCCGGGTCGAGGCGACCGCCTTCGTGTCTCCCACAGCCGTGCCCCAGATGGCCGACGCCGACGCCGTCCTGGCCGGTCTCGGCTCGGCGCCGAGAAGCCGGCTGCGCGCCCTCATCCCCAATCGGCGGGGCCTCGATCGCGCCCTGGGGCACGGGCTCGGCAACGTCGTGGTGACGGTGGGGGCGACCGACGGTTTCAACCGCGCCAACGTCAACCGGAGTGTGGCGGCATCCCTCGCCGAGCTGGAGAGCATCGTCCGGGCCGCGGCTGCCGCCGGCTGCCGGGTCGACGTCGCCCTCTCCGTCGCCTTCGGTTGCCCCTACGAGGGTCGCGTCGACCCTGACCGGGTGGCCGCTTTGTGCGCCCGGCTCGTCGACCTCGGAGCGGACGAAATCGGCCTCGCCGACACCATCGGCGTGGCCACGCCGGCACAGGTGCGCCACCTCCTCGGTCGCCTCCAGGAGGTCGTGCGCGGCGACCTGCTGAGCTGCCACTTCCACGACACGCGGGGGCTCGGGGTGGCCAACGTGCTCGCCGCCTACGCCAGCGGGGTGCGCCGCTTCGACGGGTCGGCGGGAGGGATCGGCGGCTGTCCCTTCGCGCCCCGGTCGACTGGCAACGTCTGCAGCGAGGACGCCCTGCAGGCGCTGGCTGCCGAGGGCGCCGCCATCAGCGCCGACCTGCAGGCCTACTGCGCCGTCAGCGCGAGACTCGCCGAGGACCTCGACGCCGACCTGCCGGGGCGCCTCTACCGGGCGGGAGTCTGGGAGCCGGCGGGCGAGACGGCGACGCTCTCCGGCTGAGCCGGGCTCGGCGATGCGCTCCGCGGGGTGGGGGGCTTCACCCTTCGCGGCCGCGACGCGGAGGTGGAGGTGGGGGCGGCGCCGGTGATGCGGGCGAGGACCTCCGCCGGGCTGAGGGTGGCGAGCTCCAGCCGCCGTCCGCTGCGCAGCCAGCCAACCGCCAGCTCGGTGAGGTCCTCCTCGACGTCGCCGGACACGCGCGCCGGAGCGCCCTCCAGGACAGCCAGCCGAGCGTCGCTGGAGGGCGGGCACAGCCCGAGGTCGATCACCCGGGCGGCGCCGCCGCGGCGGAGCCGGGAAGGAAGGGCGCAGCCCTCAGGATCGGCGTCATGGACGGCGAGGACCGTGCGCCGCCGGATGGCGGCGGGCGCGCGCCGGCGGGCGCCTCGAGCCGCGGCCGGAGGCGATGCTTCGCCGGGGGGCAGCGCCGTCCCGTTCTCCGCGGGGAGCACCAAGACCTCCGATCCGGCGGGGAGGTGGGGGAGGTTGGCGGTGAGCATGCGGGCCGTCTCCTCCCTCTCACAGGCCAGGAGCAGGGCCCCGCGGGGGCGCCGCCGGCTCTCCCCGGGTCGACCCGAGCTCGCGCCGGCGTCGGCGCCCTCCGGCTCGGCTCCGATCAGCAGGCGAAGCCGCTCCGGCTCCCCGGCCAGGGCCTCGCGCAGGGGGCCGGTGGTGAAGCCCTCGTAGCTCATGGCGAGGGGCCGCGGCGCGGCCGCGCGGGCCAGCGCCTGGGCCTGCTCCGTACGGCTGTTGAGGAGGGCGAAGAGGAGCCCGGCGACCCCGATGAGCCCGAGGCTCACGGCGGCCGGAGGCGACAGCCGAACCAGGGCGGCACCGAGGAGGATGAGGACCGCCGCCATGCCGATGATCCCCTTGGTCGCCGAGGGATGGTCGGCCTCGGCGGCGGCACAGGAGGCGTAGTAGAGCTGGCGCGCCGAGTAGCGGTGGCCCCCCTCCCCCAGCCGCGCGGCCTGGGCGACGATGAGCTGTGGGGTGAGCGCCGGCACCGGGCGAGTGTACAGGCGCCATGGCTCCGGCGAAGAGGCGCCGAACCGTGCCGTTGCAGGTCCCGGACGAGGCGGCCGAGACCCCGGAGCCGTCACCATCACCGACGTGCGTGAAGCTGCCGGGAGCCGCGTGGGCTCCCTGCCCCGGCCGGTTCTCAGGCTGGTCGCCGGCCTCGTCAGCCTGGGTGTCGTGCTCGCCATCTTCTTTGCGGTGCTCTTCCCGCTCGTCGACAACACGGGACCGGTCCAGGCCGAGGTCGACGGGGTCATCTCCGCCCATGGAAGCGTCGGCCGACCGCTCCTCCTCCAGCTCTCCGTCCAGAGCACCGGGGATCAGACCATCGCCCCGCTCTGCCTCCAAGCCAGCTTCAGCAAGCCGGTGGACTTCGTGAGCGTCACCTTCCAAGGCATCGAGACCCTTCCTGCCCGGGGCAACAGGAGCTGCGGCGGCGAGCTGGCCACCCAGGAGACGACGAGCATCGCCGTCCATCTCATCCCCCGGGCGGCGGGCACCATCGCCGTGAGCATCAGGCCGACCGAACGCGCCAAGGCGATCGGAATTCCCCTCAAGGGGACCCTGGACATCGTGCCCTCGCTATAGCTATAGCTAAGCCAGGCGCCTCCCAGAGGCGTAGTCTCGAAGGCGTCCACCGCATGGAGGGCGTCGCGATGAAGCGGCAGTTCAGCTCCTACGAGGAGTTCTTCCCCTTCTACGTCGGCCAGCACAGCCGGCCGGCGACCCGCTGGTGCCACTTTGCCGGCACCCACCTGGGTGCCCTGGCCGCCTCGGCGGCGCTGGTCGCCCGCCGGCCGCTGGGCGTGCTCGCCTTTCCGGTCATCGCCTACGGGGCCGCCTGGTCCAGCCATTTCGTCATCGAGAAGAACCGTCCGGCGACCTTCGGGCACCCGCTCTGGAGCCTGCGCGGGGACTTCCAGATGCTGGCCATGATGTGGCAGGGGCGCGACGACGAGCTGACCCGCATGGCCCGCGACCAGCGCATGATCGTGCTGGAGGGCGCCGGGCGGTCAGCGGCCTAGGATCTCGTCGATCCGCCGCATCCCTGCGGCGGAGAGCGGGCCGGAGCGGATCGCCCCGACGTTCTCCTCAACCTGGGCCACGGTCTTGAATCCGGGTATGGGCACGGCGACGGGGCTGCGTCCCCAGAGCCAGGCGAGGGCTCCCTGCACCGGCGTCCGCCCGCCATCGGTGAGCACCTCGCGGAGGGCGTCGAGCTTCGCCTTCCACACCGGGTTGGCGCTGCCATCGGGGTTCCAGAGGTCGCCCCAACCGAGCTCGATGGACTGGGCCCGCCAGTCGTCGCGGGGCAGCCGCGATGCGGCGGCGTACTTGCCGCTCAGGAAGCCGGAGGCCAGGGGACTGCGGATCACCGCGGTCATGGCCAGCTCCTCGCAGAGGGGCAGCATCCCGGGGGTCTCCTGGAGCACGTTGGCGATGAACTGGAGGGCCGCGCACGTCCCCCGCTCGGCCCAGCGCCGGGCCTCATCCGCAACGTCGCAGCTCCAGCCGAACCGGCGCACCAATCCCTCCCGCTGCAGCCCCTCGAGGGTCTCCACGACGGCGTCCGCCTGAGAGGGCGGAAGCTCGCCGACGTGAAGCTGGTAGAGGTCGATGGCGTCCCGCTCCAGGCGGCGCAGCGACGCCTGGCAGGCCCGCCGGATATAGGCCGGGGTCACCTCCATGGCGTGGCCGCGGCGGCTTCCGTCCTCGTCGAAGGTCCACCCGAACTTGGTGGCCACCACCGTCTCCTGCCGATGCCCGCGCAGGGCCCGAGCCACGAGCCGCTCGCTGTGGCCCGCCCCGTAGACGTCGGCGGTGTCGAAGAAACGGATGCCGAGGTCGAAGGCGCGCCGGATGCCGCGCACCGACTCCTCGTCGTCGACCTGGCCCCAGCCGATGGTGCGGCCGTCGTCCTGGTGCACCGGCCCGCCGATGGCCCAGCAGCCGATCCCCATGGGACCGAGCTCGACCCCGCCGTGACCGAGGTGGTGGGTGGCGATCGCCGGTGTGCTGGTCATGTCGTTCTCCCGTCGCTGGCGCTCTGCAATTCCCAGCCGCTGGTCTCGCCCGAACGGCCGTCGTGGACCTCGACACCGGAGGTGACGAGGAGGTCGCGAAGGCGGTCGGCGTCGGCGAAGCGGCGCTCATCACGCCACTCCCGGCGCATCCGCAGGATGGCCTCCACCAGCGGCGCGATGCTCTCCCGGGGATCGACGCTGGAGTCGGCGGCGGCCTCGCCGAGGCGGGTCACCATGCTCCGGAGGAGCGCCCGGGCCCGCTCCCGCTCGTCCCCGGAGAAGGTCTCGCCGGACCATTCGGCCAGGGTGCTGTCGAGGGCCAGGATGGCGGCCACCATGGCCCTGGCGTCGCTGCGGTCCGCGGCTCGGTCGAATTGATCCTGACGCTCGCCGAGAAGCGCCATGAACGGCTCCCCGGGAGCAGGGTGGAGGTCCCGCTCCTCCATCCGGCCCGCCTCGCCGCGCCCGCCGGGGGGTGCCCCCGTCCCGGTGAGGAGCGCCCGCAGCTCGGCGATGTCTCCCTCCACCCCGGTGCCGAGCTCGGTCTCCTCGCCCTGGCGCCGCACCACCGCCCGGCCCCTCCCTCGCACCGTGAACCGCCCGGCGCCGAGGTCGAGGATGAGCGCCGTGTGCTCGTCGACCCCGAGGATGGCGACACCCTCGGGAAGCAGCTCCTCGAGGCGGCGCAGGCGCCGCTCCCCCATGTAGCAAAAGCGGGTGTCGTGGGTGCCCCCCTCGGCGTTGTCCCAGTGGGTGACGACCGCCGCCCGGATGCCGGCGACGGACAGGACGTCGAGCCCCTCCAGCCAGTGCACCTCCTCGCCCACCTTGTAGATCTCGTAGACGGGAAGGGCGAGCGCGCCCAGGCTGATCGCCGCCGCCGAGGCGAAGGTGAGGCAGGCGCCATCCCGCAGCCGCTGCGCGAGCAGCCGGGGGACCTCCGTGACCCGCCAGGTGCGCAGCGCGTAGCTGGGGCTCCCCGGACCGGCGAAGACGTAATCGGCCTGGGCGATGGCGCTGTAGGCGGTCTCCCTCTCCAGCTCGGTGGTGCCGGCGTCACGGAGGCTGGCGAGCTCCAGCTCGTGGCCGATGCTGCGCCGGAAGTGCTCCCGGGTGCGGGCCACCAGGTCGTCCGCGTTCTCCTGGAAGCCGAAGGGGGTATCGAGGAGCACCGCCCGAGCTCGCGCTCCCCCGCGGCCCTCGAGGAGCGCCCGATGCACCGGGGCCATGGTCGGGGCGGTCTCCCCCGACCCCATGACGCAGAGGATCCCGGTCATCCTCGCTGGTATCGGCGCTCCATCGCCTCGACCCGGTCGATGTTGGGGCGCTCCTCGGGGTCGACGTCGGCCGTCTCCAGGAAGGCGTCGACGATCGCCGCTGCGCTCTCGGGGCTGGAGGAGGCGAGGCTCAGGGCCAGGATATTGGCGTCGTTCCAGCGCCGGGCGCCGCGGGCCGTCTCCACATCCCCGCACAGGGCGGCGCGGATCCCCGGCACTTTGTTGGCGGCGATGCTCACCCCCGTCCCCGTCCAGCAGCAGAGGATGCCGGTGTCGGCGGCACCTTGGGCGGTGAGGCGGGCGACCTGTTCGGCCGCCTCCGGCCAGGGGGTGTCCGGCCCGGCCACGGCGCCACAGCGGATGACGCGGTGCCCGGCGACCTCCAGGCGGTCGGCGATGGAGTCCGCGACGTCGTGGCGGAGGTCGCTGCCAACGGCGATCCTTCGAGGCCGGTTCATGGTGCCAGCGTCGGTGGCGCCACGGTCCGCAACCCCGTCGGCGGCTGGAGATCGATCGTCAGCGAGCCCTCGTGGCAGGAGACGGCCTTGGCCAGGTCGCCGGCGTCGCGGCAGCCGCGCGAAGCGCGGGCGCTGCCCACGGCGATCCTTCGAAGCCGGCCTTCCATGCTTGGCAATCCTATTGCCCTGCTACAGTGCGGCGGTCGTGGGTCAGCGCCAGTACCACCTCCAGGCGGAGCCGGGCGAGGTGGGGCGCTACGTGCTCCTCCCCGGCGATCCCGGGCGCTGCGAGCTCATCGCCGCCCGCCTCGACAGCCCCCGCCAGGTCGCCGCCAACCGCGAGTTCACCACCTACACCGGAACGCTCCAGGGCCTCCCCGTGAGCGTGACCTCGACGGGGATCGGAGGACCTTCGACCGCCATCGCGGTGGAGGAGCTGGTGAAGCTCGGGGCCACGACCCTGATCCGGGTGGGCTCGTGCGGTTCTCTCGACCCGGCGCTCCACTCCGGCGACGTCATCATCGCCGAGGCCGCCGCCCATGGCGCCGGCGTCTCGGACCACTACGCCCCGGTGGGCTTTCCGGCGGTCGCCGACCTCGGTGTGGTGACGGCGCTGCGCGACGCCGGCTTGGGCGCCGGGCATCGCTGCCAGGCCGGCATCGTGCTCAGCAACGACGCCTTCTACGCGGAGATGGAGCCGGAGCACTTCCCCCTGGAGACGGAGATTCGCCAACGCTTTGAGGCGTGGACCCGGGCGGGCTGCATCGCCGTGGAGATGGAGGCGGCCACGCTGCTCACCGTGGCCCGGGTGCGCCGGGTGCGCGCGGGTGTGGTGCTCGCCGTGATCGACGGCGCCTTCTCCGGGATGGCGGGGATGCCGGACGCCGGCCGCCTCCCCCTCGCCGCCGCCGTCGACACGGCGGTCGCCGGCCTCCGCCTGCTCATCGCCCGGGACGCAGCTTCCCCCGAGCCGGAGCAAGTCAGCCGGGGCTCCGGGGCAGCCGGGTGAGGAGGCGCCCCGTGACCTCGGCCGGGCGGTGCAGCAGCACCACGCCGTTGGGGCTCAGGGGGGGAATCCCCCACACCGCCCGCCAGACGGTGACGCCGGCGCGGCGTCCCGCCTCGACGTCCAGACCGTTGTCCCCGACGTAGACGGTGCGCGGCGGCGCCACCCCGAGGCGGCGCGTGGCGAGGAGCAGCCCCTCCGGGCTCGGCTTCGGCTCGGCGACGTCCTCGAGCCCGAGGACGACCGGGAAGTAGCGGCTCAGATCCGTGGCCCGCAGGCCGGCGTGGAGGGCGTCGCGGCGCCGGGAGGAGACCACCGCCATGGGCAGGCCTCGCCGCCGCAGGGTCTCGAGCATGGAGCGGATCCCCGGGTAGCGCTGCGGCGCCGCCTGGCGCTCGAAATAAGCCAGCACCTCGGCGGTCCGGCCCGGCCAGGCCCGCTCGATCCGGGAGAGCAGCGGCTCGCCGTCGTGGGCCCAGAAGAGCGCGGCACCGCGGGCCGCGGAAGCGTCCTGCGCCACGAACTCGGTCACCGCCGCCTCGTCGGCGAAGCGGGTGGCCACCAGGGTGCCGTCGAAGTCGAAGACGACGGCTTCGATGGGCGCCGCGATGGGGGCGGGCGGGCGGTGGGGATGGACTGCCATGGACTTTGCTCCCGAGCGTCGCCCGGGAATTGAGACTAGCACCGCGGCCCCACCGCGCCGGTCGCGGCTGGGTGGCGTGCCGGGAACGACCGAGGCGTCAGCCGGTGGGCTGGCCGACCCGGTACGGGTAGTGGAGGCGGCGATCTCCCGCCCAGCTCTCGCGCACCCCGGAATCCGCGAGGTCCCAGTCCGGGCGCACCTTGCGGCTCACCTCGCGGAGGTCGTGCCAGAGGTCCGCCTCCGAGGGCCGGCCCCAGAACCAGTAGCCGTTGTACACGCTGAAGACGCGCAGCCCCGGCTCCAGCACGAGGGTGTGGGGAACCATGGGGTCGTGGTGGGGATCGGTGTACTCCTCAATGTCGAGGTCCTTCTGCACCTTCCGCTCCGGGTCGGAGAGGAAGAGCCACTGCGCCGCCAGGGAGTCGCGCCATTCGTTGGTCTCGATGAGGTTGGAGGTGGAGATGGTGACGATCTTCGTGTAGGCCACGGCGATGCGCGGATACATCTCGACGAGCAAACGGTGCTGCTGGAAGTCTTTGGGACAGAAGTGCCCCCGGGAAAGGACGAGGATCATGGGATCACCGCCCTGCACCTCACCCAGGCGATGGCGCTGACGATCGTGTCCGGTCAGCTCGTAGTCGGGGAACCGCGCCCCGGCGACGATGTCAGGTCTCAACGGAAGAGAAGGAGCGCCATCCCGGCCCCCGCGATCAGGGGAGCGCTGACGCAGGCCGCGATGAGCGGCACGGTGTCCGTCTCCTGCGGCCACCACTGAGGGGGCAGGGCCCGGTTGATGGGCACCCGCGCCCGGCGTCGACGCGCCGGGCGGCTGAAGACGACCCCGGCGGCGAGGCAGACGAGACCGATGAAGACGGCGTAGTCGGAGGCCGTGGCCGCCGCACCCCGAGCGCCCGCGTGCCAGAGGAGCCCGGCCACTGCGAAGGTGGCCACGCCGAGCACGGTCCCCAACAGGAAGCCGATGAGGGCGGCGGGGACAGCGATGCCCGTCTGGCGGCGCTGGTAGGTCATGCAAGCCCAGCGTACCACCGCCAACCCGTAACCAGAAGCGCATCAAGTGCGGCAGGGGCCGGGATACCTCCCGGCGTCACCGCGGAGACCCGCTTTCCGGTGCGGCGCAACGAACGTGCAACGGCGTTGACCGGTTTGTTGCAAGCGCCGTACGCTTGGCCCCGGCCAAGACACCCCAGCGTCGCAGCACCGTTGCACTCCACGTCACACCAGGGAACCAGCGCATGCCCTCTCGTCTCGCCGCCGTCGCGCTCGGGGCCACAGCGGTCGCCGCCCCCGCCGCGGTCATGGCCTCCACCTACGTGGTGCGCCCCGGAGACACCCTCGGCTCCATCGCCCTCCATCACGGCTCGTCGGTGCGGGCCATCGCCGACGCCAACCACCTGGCCGCCGCCCAGCCGCTCCGGGTCGGCCAGCTTCTGGAGATCCCCGATCCCTCGCGCAGCCTGCCGGGCTACGTGTTGGGCGGCGTCGACATCGACTCGCATGAGGTGCAGAACGGCGACAGCCTGTGGCACATCGCGCGGCTCTACGGCGTGGACCCGACGGCACTGGCCCGGACCAACGGTCTCAACGTCAACGCGGCCCTCCCGCCCGGCGCCACCCTCCAGGTTCCCGGGCGCCTGGTGCGGGTGGGGGCCCTGCTGGGCCACGTCGCGGAGCGGAGCGGCGTCGCCCCGGGGCTGATCCGGGCCGTGGCCTGGACCGAGTCCCGCTGGCGCCAGGAGCTCATCTCGCCCACCGGCGCGGTGGGACTCCTGCAGATCGAGCCCTCCACCGGGGAGTGGGTCGCGGAGAACCTCGCCGGGAGGCCCCTCGATGTGCACGTGGCCGAGGAGAACGTCACCGCCGGCTCCCTGCTCATCGCTCATCTCCTGGCCATTCACCACGGAGATACGGCGCGGGCCCTGGCCGCCTACTACCAGGGCGACCAGAGCATCGCCGCGCACGGCGTCTTCGTGGATACCGCGCGGTACCAGCGCGCGGTCGGCGAGTTGATGGGCGCCGATCCCATCGGCACGAAGCTCTGAGCGAAGGCACCCGGGCGGTCCCCTCACGTCCTGGAGGAGGCGGGCCCCACGGCGGGATTCAGATCCCCCTCACGGCGACGACCCCAGCCCCACTTGCGATGTAGAGCCATCCCTTAGCGGCCGCCGGGGTGGTGAAATGCTGCACCGGGCCGATGGGAAGGGCGGCGGTCTGCCGGCCACTCGACGCGGCGAGGGCGAGGAGGGTCCCGGAGTGGGTCACTCCCCAGACTGCGCCGCCGGCGACGATCGGCGGCCACATGTCCGGCCCCCGCCAGAGAACGCGCAGACTGCGGCTCCCGACGTCGACGTGCACCGCATCGAGGTGATCGAGGGTGGGCACGAAGGCCGTGGAGCCCGCCAGCGCCATCCCGCCGTAGGCACCGCTGCCCAGGGCGAGGCTTGCCAGCTGACCCCCGATGCCGCCGAGGTGGGCGGCATCGAGCAGGTAGAGGACGCCGTCCTTGCCGCAGATGAGCACCCCGCCTCCGTCGAGGAGGGGTCCGGTGGAGCCCAGGTCGAGGTCGGCGTTGCTGAGGCGGCGCCAGTCGGTCGGCGCGAAGTAGCCGGTCTCGGTGAGCGTGGGGGTGAGGGAGATGACGCTGTTGCTGTGGTCGAAGCCGGCCCCGGTCGCGCTGTTGCCGCTCGCCACGTACACCTCACCGCCGCTCACCGCGGGGCCCGAGGGGGCCCAGATCCCGGCCTCGTTGATGACCGGCAGGGTGTAGCTGTGGACGGCGCCACCGCCGGTCTCCGGGACGGAGACCAGGTTCCCTTTGTAGCTGCCACAGTCGCCATCGAGGCCCCCGAAGGCGACGAGGACGCGGCCTCCGGCGAGAGCCAGCGCCGCCCGCTGCTGCTGGTCCCGGGGTAGGGTGTGGGGGGCGTCGACCGGCCTCGTCCACTCGATGGCACCGCTGGCGACCGAGAGCGCGGCGAGCAGGTGGGTGCCGTTGCTGCGTTCCGCGACGGCATAGAGGGTCTGGGTCGCCGCGTCGATCACCGGGGTTCCGGTGATGCCCAGGGGATCGATGTCGCCGCAGAGAAGGTCGGCCCGCGGGATGGGGTTGGCGATGTGGGTGCGCCAGATGATGTGGCCGCTGGCCGCGTCGAGGGCGTAGACAGAACCTCCCTCCGTCGCCACCAGCACCCGGCTGCCGTCGATGAGCGGCTCAGCCCAGACCGGACCGTCCAGGCTCTGGACGCGCCAGGCAAGCTCCGGGTGGTGGGGCGCGGGGCTCGTGGCGTCGAGGCCCGTGCGGGTTTCGCCCCCGTGGTAGGTGAGCCACTCGGGAGAGGGCGGCGCCGCGGTCGGGGAGAGCGAGCCGCCCTCCGGCGAGGTGGATGCGCTCACCGTCGCGGCCGGGGTTGGCGAGGAGGTGTGCCGGGGCGTCGTCGGGCCCCCGCAGGCCGCGACCAGCAGCCCGGCGACAACCCCGGCGGCCAGCCGGCGGGTCTTTGGGCGGAACACGTCAAAGCTGCTGATCGTTGCGGCTTTCCACAAGTTATCCAATTAATCCACCAGGGGCTCTATCAGCTTATGCGTCCCCTTGATATCGCCCGGCCGGCGCGCGGCTTCCCCGGGGGGGGCCGCGACCTCAGCGCCGCAATGAGGAACCCGAGGCGGGGGCGGTGACCCGGCCGGGGACCCCCGGGAGGGAGAGGCAGCGGACCCCCCCACCCGCCTTCATGAACTCCGTCATGGGGAGTCCGATGACCCGGTACCCGGCTTCGCCGAGAGGGCCGGCGAGGGCCTCGGCGGCGGTCGAGGAGACCACCGTGGCGTCCACCCTGATGGCGTTGCAGGCGAAGCCCTCCGCCACCTCGGTGGGGACCTCGATGACGCGCTCCACCCGCCTCCGAATGCTCCCCAGGGACTCCGCTGAGAAGGCTTCGGGGACGACCAGAACGGTGCGCTCGTCGATGGGGCAGAAGCAGGTGTCGAGGTGATAGAAGCGCTCGTCGACCAGCTCCAGAGGGATGGTCTCCACCTCGAGGGCCTGAGCCACCCGAGGGATCGCCTCGGGGTCGGTGCGGAAGCCGTGACCGCAGTAGAGCGCTCCGGCGACGAACAGAGCGTCGCCCGCCCCCTCGAAGGGGATCCCGCCGGTGTCCGCCACCCGCATCCCCCAGGCCTCGAAGAGGGCACGCCAGCGCGCCTCCTCCCCCTGTCGCTGGGCGTGGCGGAAGTGGCTCAGGACCGCGCCCTCGCCGTGGACGACGGCGGCATTGGCGGTGAAGACCATGTCCGGAAGGCCGTCGTGGGCCTCGGCCAGGACCACCTCGAGGCCGAGCTCGGCGTAGGTGCGCCGCAGCGCCTCCCACTGCTGCCGCGCCAGGGCCCGGTCCACGGGCACCTCCACGTGCATCCAGGGGTTGATCTCGTACTCGACCCCGTAGTAGGTCGGCGGACACATCAGGATCGGCATCGCCGATTCCTCGCCGGGACAGGCCGATCGCGCTGTGCGTGGAGCTCCCATCGACCGGTGACCCCATGATGGCACAGGGTCGCCCGATTGACCGTCAGTCCGTCCGGGCGGGCACCAGCTCCAGGGGGAGCGCGGCGAGCACCGTGGGCCGGAAGCCGCGCACCGGCACGGGGAGGCTGGGGGGCGGTGGGACCGGGTCGCGGCGGATGCACCACAGGGGATCCACGTCGTCGCGCAGGGTGATGAGGACGGGATGGCGGAGACGGCCGTCCAGCCTCCGCCCGCCATGCTCCACGGTGGCCACCAGGGGGTGGCGCAGCCGGCCTCCCGGCGCCGCCCACCGCCACAGGATGGAGCTCTCCGCGATCTCCACGCTGCCGCACTCCCGGAGGCGGGCCTGGTGGTGCTCGCCGAGACGGAGGCGGCGCTGGCGCGTGCCGCCCAGGACCATGCGCTCCGCGGCGGTGACCACGCAGTGGGCTCGCTGGCGCAGCTGGACACGGAGGCGATCGGGAGAGGCGACGCCGGGGTGGTAGCGGGAGGCCGAACGCCGTGCCAGAAGGGCGGGGAGCCGGCGCGCCCCGGCCGCCTCGGCGAGAGCCTCACCCTCCCCCACCACCCAGTCCGGGACCTGCAGGCGGGCGTCGGCCCCTCCCAGCTCCTGGAGGAGGCGGAGGCGCTCCTCGAGGGGAAGCGTCATGGTGGCCCGATTGCCGACATGGAGGAGATCGGTGGCGAGATAGACGGTGGGGAACCTCTGCCGTGACGATGGGCCGAGGGCCATGCGCTCGCCGAGAGCGCCGAGGTCGGGGCAGCCGTGGGGATCGAGCACCGCCACGACCCCGTCGAGGACGGCCGGCTGCGCCGTCAGGGGGAGCGCCGCCTCGACGATCTCCGGGTAGAGGTCGCTGATGTCGCGTAGCGTCTCGGACTGCAGCCGCACCGCCTCGGGGGAGAGGAAGAGCAGGGCTCGGGAGCCGTCCCAGTCGATCGAGAAATGGAAGGCGGGGTGGTCGAAGGCGGCGGCGCAGGGAACCGCCAACTCCGGGAGGAGCCGCCCCGGAAGGGCGGGCGGGGCGGGGAGGTTGAGGGGCAGCGCGCCCTCGTCGGCGCGGGGCAGGCGGCGGCTGGCTCTGGCGCTCATCCGGGACGGGTGAGCTACGACGCCCGCCGCCGGCCGCCGGCGGCCCGAGGCGCCGGTCGGGTCTCGGCCTCCTCCTCGGCCGCGCCTTCGGGCCGGCGCGAGGCCTCCACCGAGGCCTTCAGGGCGGCCATCAGGTCGGTGACCTTGGCGGCCTCCGGCGCGGGGGCCCGCTCCACGGGCTCGTTGCGCATCTTGGCCTCGACCATGTTGTGGACCGCGTCGCGGTACTCGTCACGGTAGCGCTCCGGGTCGAAGCGCGCCGAGAGGTTCTCGATGAGCATCACCGCCATCTGCAGCTCCCGGGCATGCTCGCCGTCCTCCTCGGGGAGGGCCAGCTCGCCGTGGTCGCGAATCTCATCGGGCCAGTGCAGGGTATTGAGGAGAATGGCCCGATCGTGGAGGGCAAGGCGGCAGAGCTGCTCCCGGTCGCGCATGGCCACCTTGCCGATCGCCACCTTGCCGCTCTTGGCGAGAGCCGCGCGGAGCAGCTGGTAGGGCCTCACGCCCACGCTCTCCGGCTCCAGGTAGTAGGCGCCCTTGACATAGACGCCGGCGTCGATCTCGGCGTCCTCGCAGAACTCCAGGATGTCGATGGTGTGCGTCGTGCGGAGCGGGAGGTTGTCCAGCTCCTCGTCCTCGACCCGCACATACTCGTCCTTGCCCACCTCGTATCCGCGGACGGACTCGTTCCATCCGACCTCGCGGTCCTCCACCGGACACCAGCGCTTGTTGCGGAGCGGAGCGCCATCGCGAGGGCAGAGGAGGCGGAACGAGACACCCTTGGACTCGTTGGCGAGGTACATGCGCACCGGGATGGCCACCATCCCGAAGCTGATTGCCCCTCGCCACATCGACCGCGGCACCAAGCGAGTATAGATGCGGTGGTGAGCGAACAGCAGCCTCCGCGACCCGAAGTCTACGTCAGCACCGATGTGGAGGCGGACGGTCCCATCCCCGGTCCCCACTCCATGCTCTCGCTCGGCTCCGCGGCCTTCGCCGCTCCGGGCACCCTCCTGGCCACGTGGACGGCCAATCTTCTCCCCCTGGAGGGCGCGGCCCCCGACCTCGACACGGAGCGCTGGTGGACGCAGTTCCCTGACGCCTTGGCCGCTACGCAGACCGACCGCCGCGACCCGGCCGAGGCGATGGCCGATTACAGCGCCTGGGTTGAGGGGCTTCCCGGCGCTCCCGTGTTCGTCGCCTACCCCGCCGGCTTCGACTTCACCTTCGTGTACTGGTACCTGATGCGCTTCACAGGAAGAAGCGTGTTTGGACAGTCGGGCCTCGACATGCGCTCCTTTGCCATGGCCGTGCTGCGCCGTAAGTACCGCCACTCGGGCAAACGCGCATGGCCGTCGCACTGGCATTCGCCGGAGCTGCGCCACACCCATGTCGCGCTGGACGACGCCCTCGAGCAGGGGCATCAGTTCTGTGCGATGTTGGCCGAAATGCGGGGTGCCGCGGGCGGGTAGGATTTCCCGGATGGTGCTGCGCGAGACCACGAGCCGCGCCCGACGCCGGCCCGGCGCCACCCTCACCCATGGCCGCGCCCCGGCGCCGCACCGGGCGGTCATCGAGTCCCCCCGCCCCTGCGTGGACTGCGGCGCCCTCCCCACCAAGGCCACCCTCGGCCTGCCCCTCACGGTGAGCGCCGCCTGCTTCGCCGGCGGCCATGACCTGGTCATGGCCTGGGTGCGCCACGGCCCGGCTCCCGGCGGGGGCGCGCGCCGGCTCGGCCCCGCTGCCACCGAGCCCCAACCGGCGCCCCCACCGGGAGGTGCGGGATGGCGGGAGCTGGCCATGGAGGGGAGGCTGAACGACCGCTTCGTGGCCACCTTCACGCCGCGGCGCACCGGTCCCTGGGCCTTCGAGATCGTCGCCATGGTCGACGACTACGCCACCTGGCTGCGCGACCTGCGCGTGCGCATCGACGCCGGCCAGCCGGTGGCCATGGAGCTGGAGGACGGCGCGCGCCTGGTGGAGGAGGCCGCCGGGCGAGCCCAAGCGGCCCCGGGGCGGCGTTCCCTCGGGGCCCTCGCCGCCCAGCTGCGCAACCAGCGGTTGAGCCCCGCCCAGCGGCTTCGCGAGGCCGGGCGCACGGCCTGGGTGGCGCTGATGCGCGCCGCCGCCGACCGCTCGCCGGCGACCCGATCCGGACCGTGGCCCCTCCTCGTGGAGCGCGAGCTCGCCGGCTTCTCCGCCTGGTACGAGATGTTCCCGCGATCCGAGGGGGCCGAGCCGCCCACGAGCGGCAACCTTCGCACCGCCGCGCGGCGCCTGCCCGCCATCGCCGCCATGGGATTCGACGTCGTCTACCTGCCCCCGATCCACCCCATCGGGCGGAGCTTCCGGCGGGGGCCCAACAACAGCGCCCTGGCGGGGCCTCACGACGTGGGCTCCCCGTGGGCCATCGGCGGCCCTGAGGGCGGGCACACGGCGATCCACCCCGACCTGGGCACAGCGGCGGACTTCCGAGCCTTCGTCGCCGCGGCGAAGGGCCACGGCCTGGAGGTGGCCCTGGACTTCGCCGTCCAGTGCAGCCCCGATCACCCCTGGGTGCGCCAGCACCCCGAATGGTTCCGGCATCGCGCCGACGGCAGCATCCGCTACGCGGAGAACCCGCCCAAGCGCTACCAGGACATCTACCCCATCGACTTCGAAACCCGGGCCTGGCGCTCCCTCTGGGAGACGCTCCGCGACGTGGTTCTGCACTGGGCCGGGGAGGGGGTCCGTGTCTTCCGGGTCGACAATCCCCACACCAAGCCCTTCCCCTTCTGGGAATGGCTGATCGCCGAGGTGCACCGGCGCCGGCCCGACGTGGTGTTCCTGGCCGAGGCCTTCACCCGCCCCTCCGTGATGCATCGCCTGGCCAAGATCGGCTTCAGTCAGTCCTATACCTACTTCACGTGGCGGACCACCAAGCGGGAGATCTCCGAGTATCTGACGGAGCTCTCCAGAACTGAGGAGGCGGATTGGTTCCGGCCCAACTTCTGGGTCAACACGCCAGACATCTTGCACGCCTACCTGCAGCGAGGCGGTGCGCCGGCCTTCCGGGTGCGCGCCGTGCTGGCCGCCATGACCGCACCGTCCTGGGGTATGTACAGTGGCTATGAGCTGGCCGAGAACGTGGCCGTGAGCGACGGCAGCGAAGAATACCTCGAACTCCGAGAAGTACCAGCTTCGCCCGCGAGATTGGGGGCGGCCCGACAGCCTGGCCCCCTTCATCACCCGGCTCAACGAGATCCGCCACCGCCACCGCGAGGCGATCGCCCTCCTGCCCACCCTCCGTCTCCATGAGGTGAAGAACGAGAACATGATCTGCGTCAGCAGGACGAGCAGCTCCCGCGACGACGTGCTCCTTGTGGTTCTCAACCTCGACCCCGGCGCTCCCCAGGAGGCGACCACCTGGCTGGACCTGGAGAGCCTGGGCATCCCCGCCGACCTTCCCTTCGAGGCCCACGATGAGCTGACCGGCACCACCTACGTCTGGCAGGGACCGGCCAATTACGTGCGCCTCGACCCCGGCTCGCAGCCCGCCCACGTCCTCCATCTGAGACCCCGATGACCAGGGCCGAGGAGATCGAGGCAGCCAAGGCCCGGTCGGACGGCGCCGCCGGCGGGGCCACCACCCTGCCCCCGCCGGCGCCGGCGCTGCGCCATCAGCCAGGGCCGGAGCCGGCCACGGCGGACCGGGACCCGCTGTGGTTCCAGCGCGCCGTCTTCTACGAGGTGCTGGTGCGCGGCTTCGCCGACAGCAATGACGACGGCATCGGCGACTTCCGCGGCCTCATCGATCATCTCGACTACCTGCGCTGGCTCGGCGTCGACTGCCTCTGGCTGCTCCCCTTCAACGATTCTCCGATGCGAGACGGTGGCTATGACATCAAGGATTACTACAACGTGCTTCCTGCCTATGGCAGCGTGGACGACGTTCGCGAGCTGGTCCAGCGAGCCCACGCCATGGGGATGCGCGTGGTCATGGACCTCGTGCTCAACCACACCTCCGACCAGCACAGCTGGTTCCAAGCCGCGCGTTCCTCTCCCGACTCGCCCTACCGCGACTACTACATGTGGTCGGACACCAGGGCCCGCTTCGCCGACGCGCGCATCATCTTCGTCGATACGGAGACCTCGAACTGGACCTGGGACGACAGCGCGCAGGCCTACTACTTCCATCGCTTCTTCAGCCACCAGCCCGACCTCAACTACGACAATCCCAAGGTCCACGAAGAAGTCCTCGACATCTGCCGCTTCTGGCTGGACCTGGGGATGGATGGCTTCCGGCTCGATGCCGTGCCCTACCTCTATGCCCGTGAGGGTACGAACTGCGAGAACCTCCCCGAGACCCACGCCTTCATCGCCGAGGTGCGCGCCAGCATCGACCGGGAGTACGGCGGCGGCCGGGTGCTGGTTGCCGAGGCCAACCAGTGGCCAGAGGATGTCGTCGAGTATTTCGGCACCGAGGCGGGTCCCGAGTGCCACATGTGCTTCCACTTCCCCCTCATGCCGCGCATGTTCATGGGATTGCGTCAGGAGCAGCGCTACCCGATCACCGAGATCCTGAAGCGCACCCCCCCTCTTCCCAACACGTCATCGCAGTGGGGGCTGTTCCTGCGCAACCACGACGAGCTGACGCTGGAGATGGTCACCGACGAAGAGCGCGACTACATGTGGCACGAGTACGCACGCGACCCGCGCATGAAGCTCAATCTCGGCATCCGCCGCCGCCTCGCGCCCCTGCTTGGCAACGGGCGACGCCAGATGGAGCTCTTCTACGGGCTTCTCCTCTCCCTCCCGGGCACGCCGATCCTCTACTACGGCGACGAGATCGGGATGGGCGACAATGTCTACCTCGGCGACCGCGACGGGGTGCGCACTCCGATGCAATGGACGGGTGACCGCAACGGCGGCTTCAGTCGCGGCGACTTCGCCCAGCTCTACCTGCCTCCGCTCATGGACCCCGTCTATGGATACCAGGCAGTCAATGTGGAAGCCCAGCAGCGCAGCGAGTCCTCGCTTCTCCACTGGCTGCGCCGCTTCATTGCCGTCCGCCAGCGCTGGCCGGGGTTCGGTATGGGCGGATTCGAGGCCCTCAACGCCGCAAACCCGTCGGTATTTGCATACCTGCGAACTCATGAGGATCATGTGATCCTGTGCGTCAACAATCTCTCCCGCTTCGCCCAGCCGGTGGAGCTCGACCTGCACCGTTTCAACGGGCTCACCCCGGTGGAGATGCTGGGCAAGGTGCATTTCCCGCGCATCGGCGAGCTCCCCTACCTGCTGACCCTCGCGCCGCACGGGTTCTATTGGTTCACCATCGAACAGGTGCAGTGAGGGCATGATTGCTGCGGGGCGCCGGGCGGGGAGGCCCCGGGCAACGGAGTGACCCGAGAAGACCTTCCTATGACACTGAGCACAGATCCCACGGCGCTCGCCCTGGGCCGCTACGGCATCGCGGATGCGGCGGATGCCATTCGCGCCTGGCTCAAGCGGGCCCGCTGGTTCGGAGGCCGGGAAATGGATGTGCGGCGAATCGAGCTGGAGGACGTCGGCGTGCTCCACGAGGCAGCGCCGCTCGTCCTCTACACCCTGTGGCGGGTGGAGTACGAGGGTGAGGCGGCGGAGCTGTACAGCCTTCCCCTGGGAGTGCGATCGGCCCCCCATCCGCTCGCCTCCCTCGGACCGGAACGCCTCATCCAGAGCGGCGCCGGAGCCGAGCACAGCCTCCTCGTCTACGACGCCCTCGCCGACCCCGAGGCCGCCCGCGAGCTCTGGCGCCTCCTGGCCGAGGGCGGGGAGTGGCCCACGAACCAGGGGCGCCTTCTCAGCCGGCACCTCGTGGAGATCGAGATGGAGGGGGTCGAGGCCCCCCGGCTCCTCGGTGTCCAGCAGAGCAACTCGGCGCTCGCCCGCGGGCAGAAGGACTTCCTGAAGTGGAGCCGCCGCCTCGAGGCCGGCCCGAGCGCCGAGTTGGAGATGATGGCGGCGCTGGGAGCCCGCCGCTTCCCCCACACCCCAGCTCTGCACGGCCACATCAGTTACGAGGCGCGCCGGAGAGAGGCCGGGGAGCCGCAGGCCCTCCAGGCCATCCTTCAGGCCTTCCTCCACAACGGCAGCGAAGGCTGGGCGATGGCCCTCACCTCACTCCGTGACCTCTACGGCGCCGCCGAGGAGGCCGAGCTGACCTCCCCGCGCGAACGTCACGTGCTCGTCGACGAGCACGGCGCCTCCTTCGAGGCCGAGGCGGGTCGCCTCGGTGACGTCACGGCGCAGCTCCATCTGGCCCTCGCCGATCCCGCCCTCCCCGCCCCCCTCACCCCCTCCCGGGCGGGCCGCGCGGAGCTCCGGCGCTGGTCGGAGCAGATGGTCACCGAGCTCGACGGTCTCCTCCGCTCCACCAACCCGGCCGCCGCCCCCCTCGCCGCCAAGCGCGACGTCGTCGCCGGTCGATTCGAGGCCCTCCGCCACCTCGAGGACGGCGGCCTGGCCATTCGAGCCCACGGCGATTACCACCTCGGCCAGGTGCTGCGCACCGACGAGGGCTGGAAGATCATCGATTTTGGGGGCGAGCCCTCTCGCTCCGCCCACCAGCGCCGCGAGCTCACCTCCCCGCTCCGCGACGTGGCCGGCATGCTGCGCTCCTTCGACTACGCGGCGGCGGCGGCCCTCGCCGAGCGGATGCCGCCCTCCGACCCCCTCTGGGCCCGCCTCTACCCCGCCGGGCACGCCTGGGCCAAGGTGAACCGGGACGCCTTCTGGGCCGCCTATCTGGAGCGGACGGCGGGAACCGGCCTCCTTCCCGACGCTGGCGCCGCCTTCACCCTGCGCGTCGCCTTCGAGCTCTCCAAGGCCGTGTACGAGGTCGGCTACGAGCTCGGTCATCGACCCGACTGGGTGGGCATCCCCCTCGACTTCCTGCTCGCCGGCGTGCCATGACCACGCTCCAGCACGGTGTCCTGGCGGAGGAGTGCGCCCGCCTCGCCGCCGGCACCCACCACGACCCCCACGGATTCCTCGGTCCCCACCGGGCCGGCGAGGGGACGGTGGTCCGCCTCTGGCACCCCTCGGTGGTGGAAGCCGCCGTGGCCCACCCCGGCGGGGTGGTGCCGATGCAGCGCGTCGACGACCGCGGCCTGTTCCAATGCGTCATCCCCCTCCCCGAGCTGCCCAGCTACCGCTTCCGCTGCCGCGGACCCGCCGGGAGATGGGAGATGGACGACCCCTACCGCTTCTGGCCCACCCTCGGCGACCTCGACCTTCATCTCCTCGGAGAGGGCAGCCATCGCGAGCTGTGGCGGCGCCTCGGGGCCCGCGTCCTCGAGCACCAGGGAGTGCTCGGGGTGGCTTTCGGGGTCTGGGCCCCCAACGCCCGTGGGATGGCCGTCATCAGCGACGCCAACGGCTGGGACGGCGCGGTCCAGCCCATGCGCTCCCTCGGCGCCAACGGGGTGTGGGAGCTCTTCGTTCCCGGCATCGGCGCCGGGACGCACTACAAGTTCCGGGTCACCCGTGCTGACGGCCAGCGCGTCGACAAGGCGGATCCCCTGGCCCGCTGGGCCGAGGTGCCGCCGCGCACGGCCAGCATCGTTGAGGAGGCACGCCACCAATGGGGTGACGCCGCCTGGCTCGCGGCGCGGGAGCGCGGGCCGCTGATCGACCGGCCGCTCTCCATCTACGAGGTGCACCTCGGCTCCTGGCGGCGGACGCCGGCGGGTGAGCCGCTCAGCTACCGCGACCTTGCCGGGCAGCTCGCCGCCTACTGCTCGGAGATGGGCTTCACTCACGTCGAGCTGCTGCCGGTGAGCGAGCATCCCTTTGCCGGTTCGTGGGGCTACCAGGTCACCAGCTACTACGCGCCGACCAGCCGCTTCGGGACCCCCGACGACTTCCGTGCTTTCGTCGACGGGCTGCATCAGAGCGGCATCGGGGTCATCGTCGACTGGGTCCCGGCCCATTTCCCGCGCGACGAGTGGGCGCTCGCCCGCTTCGACGGCACCGGCCTCTACGAGCACATCGATCCCCGCCGCGGCGAGCAGCCCGACTGGGGGACGTACGTCTTCAACTTCGGCCGCAACGAGGTCCGCAACTTCCTGATCGCCAATGCCCGGTACTGGATCGAGGAGTTCCACATCGACGGGCTGCGCGTGGACGCCGTGGCCTCCATGCTCTACCTCGACTACTCCCGCAAGCCCGGTGAGTGGATCCCCAACCGCTACGGGGGCCGCGAGAATCTCGAGGCCATCGCATTTCTGCGCGAGTTCAACGAGGTGGTGCATGGCGACTACCCGGGCGTCATCACCGCCGCCGAGGAGTCCACTGCCTGGCCGGGTGTGTCGCGCCCCACCGTCGGCGGCGGCCTCGGCTTCACCTTCAAGTGGAACATGGGCTGGATGCATGACACGCTCGAATACCTGAGCAAAGAGACCGTCTTCCGCCGCTACCACCACCACCAGCTCACCTTCGGGTTCCTCTACGCGTGGTCCGAGAACTTCATCCTCCCCCTCTCCCACGATGAGGTCGTGCACGGCAAGGCCTCGCTGCTCAGCAAGATGCCGGGCGATCGGTGGCAGCAGTTCGCCAACCTGCGCGCCCTCTTCGCGTGGATGTGGGCCCACCCGGGCAAGAAGCTGCTCTTCATGTCCGGGGAGCTCGGGCAGTGGACCGAGTGGTCGCACGACGGTTCCGTGGAGTGGCATCTCCTCGACTATCCCGAGCATCGCGGGGTGCAGCGTGCGGTCCGCGACCTCGGCGCCCTCTACACCCAGCTCCCCGCGCTGTGGGAGCGCGACCACTCGCCGGAGGGGTTCCACTGGATCGACGCCGGCAATGCCGACCAGAACGTGCTGAGCTTCCTCCGCTACGACGCCTCCGGCCGGCCGGCCCTGGCCTGCATCGCCAACTTCAGCCCCGTCACCCGCCGCGGCTTCCGGGTGGGCCTGCCTCTCCCCGGGCGCTGGCGCGAGGCCCTCAACACGGATTCCGAGGTGTACGGGGGGAGCAACCAGGGCAACCTCGGCGCCGTCGAGGCGGGGGAGCCGGGCTGGCACGGCCAGCCATACGCCGCCAGCATGACCGTGCCGCCCCTCGCCGTGGTCTGGCTCATCCCTGAGCCGGCCTAGCCCGGGGCTGGAAGGCACGCTCGCTGAGCGCTAGGGTTGGACGGTCATGGTGAAAACGGAAGCCGCCCGCGCGAGCCTCGAGACGGAGAGGGACCGGCTGCAGGCGGTGCTCTCCGGGCGCGCCCCCGCCGAGGGAGACCTGCGCCCGGACCAGCTGCCCGCCGAGCAGGCGGCCGAGACCCTGAACCGGGAGCTCGACACCTCGGTGCAGCAGCGCGTCCGCGCCGAGCTCGAGGAGATCGAGGCCGCCCTGGACCGCCTCGACAGCGGCCGCTACGGGCTCTGCGAGGTCTGCGGCCAGGAGATCGCCGCCGGCCGGCTGGAGGCCATGCCGGCGGCACGCTACTGCGTCACTGACCAGGCCAAGGCCGAGCGCAACCCAAGGCTGCGCTCGGCACGCTGATCGCGGCTAGCGGGCGACCACCGGCGGGTTGGGCCCCACCGGCTCCTCGCGAACCGGCGGCGGGACCGGCGCGCCACGCGTCGCTCCGCGCAGCTCCATCGACCGCTCCGGGGCCCCCCGGGCCATGCCGACGCTGGCCAGGGCACCGTAGGCGTACGCCGCCAGGATGGCGATCAGCACCCCGGTGCCGAGGAAGAAGCCGAGGGTTTCGACGATCCTCATCCAGGTCGTGCTGATGGCCGGCGTGCTGGTCGCCGGGAGCGCCACTGAGGCTCCGCTCCAGAGCGGGTAGAAGAGGCTCCCGACCACGAACCAGGTCCCCGCGGTGGCGGCGATGAAGGCGCCGAAGCGCTGCGCCGCGCGGTACCCGGCAATCATGAGGAGCAGCCCGCCAAGAACGGCGATGACCCCCGGTCCGAGGCTCAGCTCCGCCCGGGCCGTGGTCCACTGCCAGGCGCCGGCGCCGTCCATGTGGTAGGCGAAGGTCGGCCCCACATACGGTGCAATTCCACCCCACGCACCAACAAGCATGATCAGGGCTCCAGATGCCCGCGCCGAATATCGTCCAAACATGAGCTCACCTCCTGATGCCCTTAGCATGATGAGCAATATCAGCTTCCCTGTCACCCCCCATGGTACGAGTTCTCGTCCCACCCTGGCCTCGACGCGAACTCGCGGAAGGCTCGTTCCGGGAGGCGGGAAGCCAGCCCCGGAGCTCTCGCGAAGATCGGCGCAAACTCGCCAAAGGGAGGCTACAGCTGGCGGGAAGGCCATCCCTGGGCCACTCCCCTCCTTCCCACGGAGGTTGAGGCCAACGCGCCGAGGAGTGTTCGGCGGGTCAGGAACGTCGTCTCAGGAACGCGGTCATGAAGCCACCGCCCCGGAGCTTCCCCGCCGGGCACTGCCGGGGGCCAGGGGGAGGCGCACGGTGAAGGTGGAGCCGCGCCCCTCGACCGAGGCGGCGGTCACGTCGCCCCCTGAGCGGCGCACCATCTCCCGGCAGAGGTAGAGGCCCAGCCCGGTGCCGGAGATCCCCTGGTTGGCCGAGGTGACGATGCGGCCGAAGCGGGTGAAGAGCCGGTCCATGGCCGGCCCGGGAATGCCGATGCCGTGGTCGGTGATGTCGACGATGGCCTGGGTGGCGCGGCGGCGCAGGCTCACCCGCACCTCCCCACCGGCCGGCGAATACTTGATCGCGTTGTCGACAAGGTTGGTGAAGACGCGGAGGAGCTGGGCGCGATCGCCCACCGCGAGAACCGGCTCCGTGCCGACCTCCAGGCGCAGCTGGTGACCCTCGGAGCTCTGCACTCGCGCCGCGGCCTCGGCGACGACCTCGGCCAGGTCCACCTCCTCGCGGGGGCGATCGGCCAGGTGGTTCTCGTCCATCCTGGCCATCTCCACCAGCTCCGCCACCAGTTGCATCATCAGCTCCACGCTCTGCACCGAGGAGGAGACCGCCTCCTCGAGCTCCGCCGACAGCTCGCCGAGGACGCGGGACTGGATCATGCAGAGGTAGCCGTAGACGATGGCCAGCGGGGAGCGGAGCTCGTGCGTCGTCAGGTGCATGAAGTCTGATTTGAGCTTGTCGAGCGCCGTCATGCGCTCCAGGCGCAGCTGCAGGGCCTCGATGTCGGTGCGCTGCTCTTCGGCGAGGCGCTGCAGCGTGCCCATCTCCTCACGGCTGCGCACCCTCTCGATGACGTCGGTGACGAGCTGGAGGACCCGCACGGTCCGCCCCCGAGCGTCGCGCAGAGGGTAGGCGGCCACGTCCCACACGGCGGCCTGGGGCGCCACCTCCGAGCCCCGGCGGGGCGCGACGTGGAGGCCCTCGAGGCGCTGGGGGCGGCCGGTGGCGGCGACCGCGGCGACAAGGGCGGTCACCTCCCCGGCGATGTTGCCGCCGACCGAGTCGGCGGCGGCAACGCTCAGCATCCAGAGCTGGAAGCGCTCGTTGGCCGCTTCCAGAGGGAAGTGAGAGGCCACTCGGGAGACGCCGATGGCGAGGGGGAGGGCGGCGAGGATGCCGGGCAGATCGGGGAAACCGTCGTCGCCCGCGTCAGGGAGAGGGCCGGCTCCGGGAAGGGCGCGCAGCTCGCTCTCCGCCTGCGCGCGAGGCTCGCCCAAGGCGGGGCGCATCAGGCGCCGGGTCTCCGCGGCGGGGCAGCGGGGGCTTCGTCGATCGTGCGCGTGCGGACCATCTCGAGAACCTCTGGAGGAATAACGCCTGGATCACGGGAAGCGCCGACGACGAGGAGGCTTCATCGTAGAACCGTCACAACCGTGGCGGTGAGCGCGACAGCATCGCGACAGCGGTGTTGGATCTCGCGTTACAGGACCAAGGCCGTGAAGCCCCCGCCCATCCCTGCCCGGCGGCGGCTCACCGCCCCCGTCCACCGCCGCTAGGCGGAGGAAGGCCGCGCCCCCCTCGCCGCAGCCGGCCCCGCCGCCTGCGCCACGCCACCCGATCAGTGCCGGAAGTGGCGCTCCCCGGCGAGCACCACGGCCACCCCCAGCGCGTTGGCGGCGGCGGTCACCGTCTCGTCGTTCTTCGACCCCCCGGGATGGATCACCGCGGTGACCCCGGCTCTGCCCAGGGTCTCGAGGGCATCGGGCATGGGGAAGAAGGCGTCGCTCGCCGCCACGGTGCCGGCGATGCGCGCCCCGGCGCGGCTGACGGCGAGCTCGGCGGCCTCGACCCGGGACATCTGGCCGGCCCCCACCCCCACCGCCATCCCCTCCCGGACGGCGACGATGGCGTTGGACTTGACGTGACGGCAGACCCGCCAGGCGACGAGAAGATCGGCCCACTCCGCCTCCGTCGGCGCGCGCTCCGATGCCACACGCAGCGTGGCCCGGTCGATCACCACCCGGTCGCGGGACTGGACGAGAAGCCCGCCACTCAGGGTGCGCACGTCGTAGGCGTAGTCCGCCGGGTGGTCACGGACCAGGACCCGGAGCCTCTCCTTGCGGCCCAGGCGGAGGGCGGCGTCAGGGGTGATGCCGGGGCAGATGACGATCTCCAGAAAGGTTCGGGCCAGCTCCGAGGCCGTCTCCAGGTCGAGCTCCTGGTTGAGGGCCACGATGCCGCCGTAGGCGGAGCGGGGGTCGCACTGGTGGGCGCGCCGATAGGCGTCGAGGGGGGTGTCTCCGGTGGCGAAGCCGCAGGGGTTGGTGTGCTTGATGACCGCGGCAGCGGTCTCCTCGAACTCGTCGACCAGACCCTGGGCGGCGTCCGCGTCGAGCCAGTTGGTGAAGGAGAGCGCCGGACCCTGGAGCTGGCGGGCGCGGGCCACTCCACCCGGCGGCCCGGGGAGGGCGTAGAGCGCGCCGCGCTGGTGGGGATTCTCCCCGTAGCGCAGCTCGGAGATTCGCTCGCCGCCGACGCTGAAGGCGGCGGGCATCCCCTCCGCCGGTGAGCGCCACCGCAGCCACTCCGCGACCGCGCTGTCGTAGGCGGCCACATGGGCGAATGCTTCGGCCGCCAGCCTCTCCCGCGTCGCCGCCGTCACCGCTCCGCCGCGGCGGATCTCCTCGACCACCGCCGGGTACTGCTCCGGAGAGACCAGCACGGCGACGGCGGCGCTGTTCTTGGCGGCCGCTCGGATGAGCGTCGGACCCCCGATGTCGATGTTCTCCACGATGGTCTCCGGGCTGGCCCCGGCGGCCACCGTGGCGGCGAAGGGGTAGAGGTTGACGACCACCATGTCGATGGGCGCGTAGCCGTGCTCGGCCAGGGCGCGCATGTGCAGCGGGTCGTCGCGGCGGGCCAGGATGCCGGCGTGGATGGCCGGGTGGAGGGTCTTGACCCGGCCATCGAGCATCTCCGGAGCGCCGGTCACCTCGCTGACCTGGCGCACCTGGATGCCGGCCTGGGCGATGGTGCGGGCCGTGTTGCCGGTGGCGACGAGCTCGACGCCGCACTCCTCCAGAGCCCGGGCCAGGTCGACCAGCCCGGTCTTGTCGCTGACCCCGAGGAGCGCCCTCACGGCAGCGCCCTCTCCGGCTCCGGGGCGATGCGGGTGACCCGGCCCTCGCGCCGGATCCGCCCTTCGCACCACAGCCGGACCGCCTCCGGGAGGGCTACCCACTCCTGCTCGTGGATGCGCTGGTGCAGCGTGGCGGCGTCGTCGTCCTCGAGGACGGGCACGGTCCGCTGCAGGATGATCGGGCCGCCGTCGGGAATTCCCGGGTCCAGGAGCTGGACGGTGCAGCCGCTCACCTTGACGCCGTACTCGAGGGCCGCCTCCACGGCGTGCATGCCGCCCCCAAAGGCGGGGAGGAGCGAGGGGTGGACGTTGAGGATGGCGTCGGGGAAGGCGGCCAGGAACTCGTCGGTGAGGACGCGGTTGTAGCCGGCGCAGACGACGAGCTCGACGTCGACGAGGCGGAGACGGTCGCGCATGGCTCGATCGCGGAGCCGGCCGTCGTGCTCGTAGCGGCTCACCGGCATGACCTCCGCCGGCACTCCCCAGCGCTCGGCGACCTCCAGGGCGCCGGCGTCGCGCCGGTTGCTCAGGACCAGCACCACGTGAGCCGGGAAGCCGGGCTGGGAGGCGGCCCGGCAGAGGGCATCGAGGTTGCTGCCTCGCCCCGAGACGAGGGCGCCCAGGCGGACCCGCTCCTCGTGCCGGCCGGTCACCCCAGAAGCACCTGATGGCCCTGGGTGTCGGCCACGATCTCGCCGATCCGGTGCAGGGGAAGCCCGGCCGCCCCGGGGCCGGCGGCGGCAACCTGGGTGGCGGGGATGACCACCACCATGCCAATCCCCATGTTGAAGGTGCGCCACATCTCCTCGGTCCGGACGCCCCCGGCCCGCTCCAGGGCGGGGAAGATGGCGGGCACCGGCCAGCTCCCCCGCTCGATGGCCGCGGCCGTCCCCGGGGGCAGGATGCGGGGCACATTGCCGAGGAGCCCACCGCCCGTGATGTGGGCGAGCCCGCGGATCTCGACCCGCCCGCGGAGCTCGCGCACCGCATCGAGGTAGGCGAGGTGGGGCTCGAGAAGAAGGTCGGCGACCGGCCGGTCCGTGCCGGGGAGAACCTCGTCCCAGGCGATCTCCCGGTCGGCGAGGATGTGCCGGGCGAGCGAGTAACCATTGGTGTGGAGGCCGCTGCTGGGCAGCCCGAGGACGGCGTCGCCGACCTCGATGCGCCCGCCGTCGATCACCTCCTCGCGCTCCACAGCGCCGACGATGAACCCGGCGATGTCGTAGTCGCCCAACCCGTACAGCCCCGGCATCTCGGCCGTTTCCCCGCCGATCAGGGAGCAGCGGGCGGCCCGGCAGGCCGAGGCCACCCCCTGCACCACCTCGGCGAGGTGCTCGGGGGAGAGCCGTCCGGTGGCGTAGTAGTCGAGGAAGAAGAGCGGCTCGGCGCCGGAGCAGAGGATGTCGTTGACGCAGTGATTGACGAGGTCGATGCCGATGCCTCGGTGCTGTCCCACCGCGATCGCCACCTTCACCTTGGTGCCCACGGAGTCGGTGCTGGCGGCGAGAACGGGGTGGCGCCAGCGAGCGGTATCGAAGGCGAAGAGGCCGCTGAAGGCGCCGATGCCGCCGAGGACCTCGGGGCCGTGGGTGGCATCGACCGTGCGGCGGATGAGAGCGACCGCGCGGTCGGCCTCATCGATGTCCACGCCGGCGTCCGCGTAGCGGAGGTCACCCATTCCGCGGGGAGTGTACAGGGGTGGGCGGGGGGCCCCCCGGCGGCGCCGCGGGGGCGGCGATGGCGGCGCCCGGAGGCTCGTCGCCGCGCGGGCTCGACGCCGGGGCGGCGCCTATACCGATCCGCCCGAGGGGCTCGGCGTGGACGGGCTCGGGCTCGGCGTCCCGCCCTGGGCCCCGCCGTTTCCGTAGCCCCCCGGAGGCGCTTGGGTGTGCAGCGAGGACCAGGCGACGGCTCCGGAGGGGGCGCTCACCGTGGGGGCGCTCCCCCACTTGCTGAAGCTGTCCGTCGTCGAGAGCCCCAGGCTGGGATCGCTCTCGACGTAGGTCTGAGGCAGCTTCGAGGTGGTGGCGACGTCGAAGTGCGCGGACGCCCCCTGTATCACCGTCCCGTTCTGTTCCACGCTCCCGCTGATCCGCTCCGCCGTTCCACTCGCGGTTGCCACGCTGGCCAGCGAGCTCGGGGTCAGCTCGTCTCCCTGCAGATGGGAGGCCACGGTGATTCCCGCCTCGAGCTGCTGGTAGGGCCCGTCGCCGACCGTCACCAGCACCCACTTGCCCACCAGGGCGGGGGCGGCGGAGGCCACCACCCCGATCTGGTCTTCGAGGGCCGGCGTGTTGCCCTGGAAGTAAACGCTGCCGTCCCCGGTGAGGCGGAGGGTGAACTGCTCGGTGCCGTAGGTGCTGCTCAGGGTGATGACCTGGGTGCCATCGTTGCGGCCGGCGTCGCCGATCATCGATTCGCGGCTCACGGACTGGCCGAGGAAGGAGGAGGCACTGACGTAGTGGTAGCCGGAGGAGGCCTCGGCCGCGGACAGCATCTGGCGGTAGGCGGTTCGAGCCTGGGTGGTGGCCGGGCCCGGGGTGGGGCTCGTCGACTGGCTGGGGGGGGCCGCGGCGGGCGAGCTGCCGCCGCGGACGAGGAGCGCCGTCACCGTGCCCGAGGCTGCGGCGATGACCAGCGCACCGAAGATGGCGGCGGCGATGAAGAGCGCCCGCCGGCGCGTCACCGGGGGGCGCGGGGCGGGGGCGGCGGTCCCGGGGAGCGGCGGCCAGGCCGGCGGTCCGCCCCACCCCGGGGGGGCCCATCCCGGCCCTCCGCTCCAGGAGCCTGGACCTGAGCCACCCGGAGGAGGCGGTGGGGGAGGCGGCGGGTTGGCAGTCGAGGCGGCCCCCGGCCCCGCGCCGAAGCCGGCGGCCACGCTGTGGCGGCCCACCCGCGCGCCATCGCCGAAGCGGTCGCCGTCTCCCTGCATCGCCGGCATGTCTTCGTTCACGATCTCAGGTCAAACCTTACGAACACGTGATCGGCTTCGATAGTAGCGCCGCACCGCTCGCCACCCGCTTCGGCGGGCGTGGCCGGCTGGCGCTTCAGATGGGCAGGGGGACCGCGGCCTCGGGCTCCTCCAGGGCCAGCTTGTCCATCTCCAGCTGCAGGGGCACGGGGACGGGATAGCTGCCGGTGAAGCAGGCGAAGCAGAAGCCCTTCCCCTCCGGGTCACCCATGGAGCGGCGCAGCCCCGCGATGCTGAGGTAGCGGAGGCTGTCGGCACCGACGAGCCGGCCCACCTCATCCTCGCTGTGGGTGGCGGCGATGAGCTCGTTGCGCGAGGCGATGTCGATGCCCATGAAGCAGGGCCACATGATGGGCGGCGAGGCGATGCGCATGTGCACCTCGGCGGCGCCGGCGCGGCGCAGCTCGTCGACGATGCGCCGGCTCGTCGTCCCCCTGACGATCGAGTCGTCGACGAGGATGACCCGATTGCCGTCGAGCACATGTCGCATGGGGTTGAACTTGAGGCGGATGCCCGCTTCGCGCAGCCGCTGCGACGGTTGGATGAATGTGCGCGTGATGTAGCGCGACTTGATCATTCCCTCGGCGAAGGGGATGCCGGCCTCCTCCGCGTAGCCGATGGCCGCGGGCGTCCCCGAGTCCGGGAGGGTGATGACAACGTCCGCGGCGATGGGCGCCTCGCGGGCCAGCTCGCGGCCCATCTGGCGGCGGGCTTCGTAAAGGGAGCGAGCCTGCATCACCGAGTCCGGACGGGCGAAGTAGATGAACTCGAAGGAGCACATGGCCCGGCGCGCTTCGCCGGAGGGGATCTTGCTGCTGCGCATCCCCTCCCTGTCGATGGTGACGATCTCTCCGGGCTCGATCTCGCAGATGAAGTTGGCGCCCACGACGTCGAGGGCGCAGGTCTCGCTGGTGAGGATGAAACCGGATCCACCGGGGGCTTCCGGGTCGCCGTAGCGGCCGAGGCAGAGGGGGCGGATCCCGAGCGGGTCGCGCGCCGCGATCAGCGCGTCTCGGGTCAGGAAGAGCAGGCAGTAGGCGCCGTGCACCGCCGGCAGGGCGCGGCGCAGCACGGCGTCCAGGCTCCGTCCCGGCGTCCGGGCAAGGAGCCTGCCCAGGACCTCGGTGTCGCTGGTGGAGACGAACTCCACGCCGTCAGCGGCCAGCTCGGCGCGGATGTCCCCGGCGTTGATGAGGTTGCCGTTGTGGGCCAGCACGAAGGGGCCGATCTGACCGTGCTCGAAGCGCATGGGCTGGGCGTTGGGCAGGCGCGGGCTTCCCGTCGTGCTGTAGCGCGTGTGCCCGATGGCGATGTTGCCGACCAGGCCCTCCATCGTCTCGGTGTCGAAGACCTGGGAGACGAGCCCCATCTCCTTGTGCATGAGGATGTCGAGGCCGTTGCTCACCGCGATCCCCGCCGACTCCTGGCCGCGGTGCTGCAGGGCGTAGAGGCCAAAGTAGGTGAGATTGGCGACGTCCTCGCCGGGAGCGAAGACCCCGAAGAGGCCGCACTCCTCGTGCATCCGCTCGGCGTCCATGAGGCGGTCGCGGAGCGGCGGCGCCGGAAGGCGACGGGGGGAACGTGGCACGAGGTCCAGGCCAGTATATCGGCAGGCGGTCGCGGTGTCGCGACGTTGGGGAGCCGTCATCCCGGCGGGACCAGCGCCGCCCTGTGGGCGCGCTCCAGGTCGCGCAGCGGAACGTCGCAGACGTCGTCGACGATGAGACGGTCACCGCCCGTGCTGCCCAGCTGGCGCAGCTCGACCTCGTGGCGCCGCGCCAGCTCCCGGAGGGCGGGGACATCCTCGGATCGCGCGCTGAGGAGGAATCGTGACTGGGACTCGCCGAAGAGCAGGCCGATGCGCGCCATCGGCTGGGCCAGGGAGAGGAAGCGCTTGCCGATGCGCGCTCCACGCTGACCGAGGATGCAGCACTCGGTGAGCGCGACTCCCAGGCCCCCCTCGGCGAGATCGTGGCAGGAGCGGATCAACCCGGCGCCGATGGCCTCGAGGGCGGCGGCTTGGACGCGCCCCTCGAGCTCGAGGTCGAGGCTGGGGGGAGGGCCCGCGTTGAGGCCTTCAGCGATGCGCTGGTACTCGCTGCCGGCGAGGTCCATCCCCACCGGGCCGAGCAGGAGGATGGCGTCGCCGTCCTCGCCGAAGCCTGCGCCGACACGGCGTTCGAGATCGTCGAGCAGACCCAGCATCCCGATCACCACGGTGGGGGCGATGCTCGTCCCCTCAGTGTCGTTGTAGAGGGAGACGTTGCCGCTCACCACCGGAACGCCGAGGGCGAGACACGCCTCGCGCAACCCCTCGACGGCTTCCCCCAGCTCCCAGAAGACCTCCGGCTTCTCGGGATTACCGAAGTTGAGGCAGTTGGTGAGGGCGATCGGCCTGGCCCCCACTGCGACCACGTTGCGGGCCGCCTCGCAGACCGCGATCTGTGCGCCGCGCCGGGGGTCGAGGGAGGCATAGCGGGCGTTGCCGTCGGTGCTGAGGGCGATGCCACCCGGGGTGCCGCGCACGCGCAGGAGGGCGGCGTCTCCACCGGGGAGGATCACCGTGTCGTCGCCGACCTGATGGTCATAGCGACGAAATATCGCGCGGCGGCTGCCGACATTCGGACTTTGCAGGAGACGCAGGAGCGTCTCCGCCACATCCCAGGCGGGCGCGCTGTCCAGCGGGTCCACGGCGAGGCGGCGATCGAGCTCCCCGGGACGGCGCGCCGCCGGATGCCGGATGGGCACCTCATCGACGAGCATGGCGAGGGGAAGATCGACGACCACGGGACCGGCGTCGCTGACCACCAGCCGCCCGCTGTCGGTGATGCGACCGACGATGTCGGAGTGGAGGTCCCAGCGGGCGAACTCGGCGCGCACCTCCGCGGCGTCCTCCGGACGGACCACGAGGAGCATTCGCTCCTGCGATTCGCTGAGCATCACCTCGTAGGGGGTCATCCCCCGCTCCCGGCGCGAGACGCGGGAGACGTCGATCTCGATGCCGCACCCCCCGCGCTGGGCGAGCTCGGCGCAGGAGCTGGTGAGCCCGGCGGCACCGAGGTCCTGCATGGCGACCACCCGAGGGTCGCCGGCGAGGGCGACACACACCTCCATCAGGCACTTCTCGAGGAAGGGGTTGCCGACCTGGACCGCCGGCCTCCGCTCGCTGGAGGCCTCGTTGAGCTCCACCGAGGCGAAGGTCGCGCCGTGGATCCCGTCACGACCGGTGTCGGCGCCGACGAGGAGGACGAGGTCGCCCGGCTGCCGGGCCGCGGCCCGCGTGAGCCGGGACTGCTCGATGATCCCGGCACACATGGCGTTGACGATGCAGTTCCCCCGGTAGGTCTCGTCGAAGTACAGCTCGCCGCCCACCGTGGGCACCCCGACGCAGTTGCCGTAGCCGCCGATGCCGGCCACCACCCCTTCGAGGAGCCGCCGCTGCTCGGGCTCTTCGAACGGGCCGAAGCGCAGGGAGTCGAGGAGTGCCACGGGGCGGGCGCCCATGGTGAAGACGTCGCGGAGGATGCCCCCCACTCCCGTCGCCGCCCCCTGGTAGGGCTCGATGGCCGAGGGGTGGTTGTGGGATTCGATCTTGAAGACGCAGGCGAGCCCGCCGCCGATGTCGACGGCGCCGGCGTTCTCCCCCGGTCCCTGGAGGACGCGCTCGCCGCTCGTGGGCAGGCGACGCAGGAGCGGCTTGCTGGTCTTGTAGCCGCAGTGCTCGCTCCACAGCGCGCCGATGACGCCCAGCTCCACCTCGTTGGGCACGCGGCCCAGCCGCTGCACCGCCAGGGCGTACTCCTCGCGGGTGAGGGCAACCTCGGCCAGCTGCGCGTCGCTGACGTCCAGGGTCTCCGTCACCCCGCCACCGCGAAGGCTCCCGCGCTCTCCACCGACTCCGCGACGCTGCGAAAGAGCTGCAGACCGTCCACCGAGCCGAGCAGCGCCTCGCTGGCCCGCTCGGGGTGGGGCATCATCCCCAGCACGTTGCGGAACTCGCTGACGATGCCGGCGATGTCGCGCATGGAGCCGTTGGGGGAAGCGGCGCCGACCGGCGAACCGTCCGGCGCGACGTAGCGCAAGACGACGCGGTCCTCCCTCTCGAGACGGTCGAGGATGTCGACATCGGCCACGTAGCGCCCCTCGCCGTGGCTCACCGGGATGGCGAGAACATGCCCCGCCGTGCAGGCACGGCTGAATGGCGTCTCGACCGTCTCCACCCGCAGCCAGCTGGTCTCGCAGCGGAACTCCAGGGAGGCGTTGCGGGTCAGCGCACCGGGGAGCAGGTGCGCTTCGCAAAGGATCTGGAAGCCGTTGCAGATGCCCCACACGAGGCCGCCCGCGGCGGCGAACTCCTGCACCGCTCCCATGAGAGGAGCGAAGCGCGCCACCGCCCCGGTGCGCAGGTAGTCGCCGTAGGCGAAGCCTCCGGGAAGGATGACGCAGTCGGCGCCCCGAAGATCGCGGTCCTCGTGCCAGAGGGAGACCGCGGAGTGGCCGAGCACCTCCACGGCTCGAGCGCAATCGCGGTCGCTCCACGTTCCCGGGAAGACGGCGATACCGAACTTCATCCCGGGGCGGCGGCCCGCAGGGTGATCGTGTAATCCTCGATCACCGGGTTGCGCAGGAGCTTTTCACACATCTCGGCGACGCGACCGCGCGCCGCCGCCTCGCTCTCCGCCTCCAGGGCGACGGCGATGTGCTTGCCGATTCGCACCTCCGAGACCTCGGCGAAACCGAGCTGCTGCAGCCCGGCGCGCACGGTGAGCCCCTGAGGGTCGTTGACCACCGGCTTCAGCGAGACCACGACATCGGCGAGGAAGGGCGTCACCGCCAGGGCTCTCCTGAGTGTGGATTCCCAGTTGTTCCACGGCTGAGGCGGGGTGAGCCGCGGCCGGCTTTGCCGGCCCGGCAAGGGGCGGCGAGCCCCTGTGAGAAGAAGAGGGGCCCCCACCGAGCCCGCTCGGTGGGGACGAGCCCCTGAGGGTCGTTGACCACCGGCTTCAGCGAGACCACGACATCGGCGAGGAAGGGCGTCACCGGCAGGGGTCTCCTGAGTGTGGATTCCCAGTTGTTCCACGGCTGAGGCGGGGTGAGCCGCGGCCGGCTTTGCCGGCCCGGCAAGGGGCGGCGAGCCCCTGTGAGAAGAAGAGGGGCCCCCACCGAGCCCGCTCGGTGGGGACGAGCCCCTGAGGGTCGTTGACCACCGGCTTCAGCGAGACCACGACATCGGCGAGGAAGGGCGTCACAGGTTGAGGTCGCAGATGCGCCGTGCCGCCTCGACATATCGCCGCGTTGTGGCGGCGACCACGTCGGCTGGAAGGTGCGGTGCCGGCGGCCGCTTGTCCCACCCGAGAGCATCCAGGTAGTCGCGGATGGGTTGCTTGTCATAGGAGACCGCCGTCTGACCCTCGCGCCACTCCGAGGCTTCCCAGAAGCGCGAAGAGTTGGGGGTGAAGATCTCGTCGATGAGGCGGAGCTCTCCCTCGATGATCCCGAACTCGAACTTGGTGTCGGCGAGGATGATGCCGCGGCTCGCGCAGTGGTCGGCGGCGAAGCGGAAGAGCCGGAGTGACGCCTCCTCGAGGCGGCCGGCGAGATCCCGCCCCACCATCCCGGCCAGCTCGGCGCGGCTGATGTTGACATCATGGCCGGTGTCGTTCTTGGTGGCCGGCGTGAAGCGGAGCTCGGGCAAGGGCGACGAATCGAGGAGCCCGGCGGCGAGCGGCTCCCCGGCGAGGGTGCCGTCCTGGCGATACTCCTTCCATCCGGATCCGGAGAGGTAGCCGCGGACCACGCATTCGATGTCGATGCGCTCGGCCCGCGCGCAGCGCATCGAGCGCTCCCGCCACGCCGACCACACGGCCGCCGGCAGGGCATCGTCACGGTCGGGGAGGAGGTGGTTGGGGACGATGTCGCGAGTGCGCTCGAACCACCATCGCGATATCTGCGTGAGCACGCGCCCCTTCTCGGGGATCGGCTCGGGCATCACGACATCGAAGGCGGAGACGCGATCGGTCGCCACCATGAGCAGGGTGCCGTCGTCGAGGACGAAGGTGTCGCGCACCTTGCCGCGCCGGAAGACCTCGAGACCGACATCCTCGGCAGCCGTCATCACCTGTGTCATCCGCTCCGTCCTCCGAGGCCGGCTTCGATGGCGAGCCTGGGTCGGGGCGCGGTGGCCTCGGCCTCCGGCGGCTCGATGACCGGAAGTCCGAGGCGGCGGTACGTCTCGTCCACACCGCTCAGCGACGCGGACAGGTCAAAGCAGGCGGCGACCGTCTCCGCGCCGAGCACGCCGGACAGCTCGATGCGCACCAGCGCCTCGAAGCCCGCCTCCCCCGAGCGCGCTCTCTCGGCGAGGACCTGGACCGCGCGGTAGGCGCGCTCCCGCGCCCAGCCGGCGCCGAGCAGCGCGTCGAGGACGCGCGGCGAGCAGGTGATCTTGCCCTGCAGCTCGACGTCACGGCGCATCTTCAGGACGTCGACCTGGAGATGGGTGATGAGCCGGGTGGAGAGACGCAGCATGTAGTCGAGGGCGGCGCAGGCATCGGGGAGCAGCACCCGCTCGGCGGACGAATGGGAGATGTCGCGCTCGTGCCAGAGCGCGACGTCTTCGAGTGCGGTGACCGTGTAGCCGCGGAGCAGGCGGGCCATCCCGCAGATCCGCTCGGAGAGCACCGGATTGTGTTTGTGGGGCATCGCCGACGAGCCCTTCTGGCGCTCCGCGAAGGGCTCCTCGAGCTCGGCGATCTCGGTCTGCTGGAGGAGGCGGATGGCGGTCGCCAGCCGCTCCAGCACGGCGCCGAAGAGGGCCATGGCGGCGACCAGGGCGGCGTGGCGGTCGCGGGCCAGCACCTGGGTCGCGGTGGCGGCCACCTCCAGGCCCAGGCCGCGGCAGACGTGCTCCTCCACGGCGGGCGGAACCGAGGTGTGGGTGCCAACCGGACCGCTCACCTGGCCGACCGCCACCTCGCGGGCGGCGGCGGCGAGGCGAGCGCGCGCCCGGCGCACCTCGTCGAGGTGGTTGGCGAGCTTCACCCCGAAGCTCAGGGGCTCGGCATGGACGCCGTGCGTCCGTCCCGGCATGAGGGTGAGGCGATGGCGCACGGCCCGCTCGGCGAGGGCCCCCTCCAGGGCGGCCGCGTCCTCGTCCATCTGGTGGGCGGCGTCGCGCAGCTGGGTGGCGAGGGCGGTATCCACGACGTCCGACGAGGTGAGCCCCAGGTGGAGGAAGCGACCCTCGTCGCCGACCGTCTCCTGCACGGCCTGGACGAAGGCGGCGAGGTCGTGACCCTGCTCGGCCTCCAGGACGGCGATCCGGGCGGGGTCGAGCCGCGCCGAGCGGCGCAGGCTCTGGGCCGCCGCCCTGGGGATGCGGCCCGCCCCGGCCCAGCCCTCGGCGGCGAGGAGCTCCACCTCCAGCCAGCGCCGGAGCCGGGAATCGTCGCTGAAGATGGCAGCGATCGGCTCCGGAGTGTAACGGGGGATCACGCGCCCAGATTGTAAAGGGCGGCCCATCCCGCCCAGGTTTGCAGGGACTGAATACCGGCGGGGTTCCCGGCGGCTACTCTGACGCCGAGATGCCGCCCGGCGTAACCGCGCGCCCCGCCCCCCCGTTCACCGGGTGCACAGGCTCCGAGGGGGCAGCGCCATGACCCTCTCCCGAGCCCAAGAAGACGTCATCGTCGAGCGGGCCAAGACGGACGCCGACGCATTTGGGGAGCTCTACGACCACTACTTCGGTCAGATCTACCGGTTCACCTACAGCCGGCTCCACGACCAGGATGCCGCCGAGGAGGTGACCCAGGAGGTCTTCATGAAGGCGCTCAAGGCCATGCCTCGCTACAAACCCAGCGGACATCCGTTCAGCGCCTGGTTGTATCAGATCGCCGCCAATGCCATTTTCGACCACTACCGCCAGCACCGCGCCACCCAGAGCCTCGACGCCGCCATCGAGGTCGCCGACCCGCAGCGTCCCGTCGCGGAGCGGGTCATCCAGTCGGCCGAAGCCGCCCGGGTCTGGGCGGCCATCGACAGCCTCCCGGAGCAGCAGCGCACGGCCATGACCCTCAAGCTCGGCGAGGACCTCAAGCTCTCTCAGATCGCCGTGGTCATGGGCAAGAGCGAGGGTGCCGTCAAGCTGCTGATCCATCGCGGCATGGTGGGGGTGCGCCAGCGCCTCGGCGTGAGCCTCGCCGCCGAGGGATCGATGTGAGCCGCGCCTTGGGGCCGCCCCCGCCTCCCGACCCCGAGCTGGAGGAGCTCTTCGGCTCCGAGCCGGAGCTGCTCCGGCTCGCCGAGCGTCTCCGGGAGAGCCGCCCGAAGCCCGTCCTCGATCCCCGGTTCCACGCCGTGCTGCGCGCTCGATTGATGCGTGAGGCGCAAACGGTGCTGGCTCCCCGGCGCCCGCGCTTCCGTCTCCACGGCTTCCGCCCCGCGGCCTGGGGCACCCTCGCCACGGCGACGGCGATCGCGGCCGCGGTGGTCGCCACCGTCGTCAGCCATCCCCCGGCGGCAACGGCGAGCCCCGCGGTGGTGGCCTCCAACGTCACCCAGCGAGGAGGCGCCCCCGACCAGAAGGTCGATCCCCATCAGGCGATCCTCGTCCGCTTCAGCGTTCCGATGAACACGCAGGAGACCGCCGCCCTCGCCAAGCAGCTGAAGATCCAGCCCGCCACCGCCTTCACCCTCATGTGGAAGACGCCCACCACCCTCGTCGTCACTCCCCTCCATGCCCTCGCCACCGACACCGATTACCGGGTCGTGATCCCGCCCTCCGCCGTGCACAGCCAGACCGGGCAGACGCTCAAGGCCCCGGTGACGATCAGCTTCGGTACCTCCGCCACCCCCTCGCCGAGCCCCAGCGCCACGCCCATCCCCACGCTCACCCCGAGCGTCGTGGGCAGCGCGGGGAGCGGGGCCGGCGCCTTCTGGGGACCGGGAGGCGCTCCCGGCGAGACGGTGAGCCAGGCCGGCGCCTCGGCCACCGCCACCCCGGCCGCGACAGCCTCCGCTGCCCCGGGCGGTGCGGCGCTCTTTCCTCCCGGCTCCACACCGATCACCCTCAGCTCCGCGCCGGCCGACGCCGCCGCCCTGTCGCCGAATTCGTCCTACCAGTACCTGGCGCTGGCTCTCCCGGTCACGGGGGGTGATGAGATCGTCTACGAGGATCCGCGGATCAGCGACCCTCAGGCGAGCGCCCATCGGGTCTGGCCGGCCAGCGGCGGACAGGCCGAGCCCGTCTCCGCCCTGGCCTGGGCCAACGCCTACGACATCGTCTTCGCGACGACTGACGGAATCGACGAGGTCGACGTCCTGAATGGCCGCATCACCCGCCTTCTCCCCTTCCCTGCGAGCGCAACCGCCACCGGCGTCACCCTTTCGCCCGACGGCAACTCCGCCTTCGTGCCGGCGGCGGACATCGCCGCCGGGCCGGCCGCCTCGCCGAGCACCCCGGCCCCGGTGCCGGCGTCGCCCGTCGTCAGCTCGCCCTCCCCCACCGGAAGGGCCAGCGGGACCCCCGGCGGCGCGGCAGCGGGCGGCTCACCGACCAGCACCCCGGCACCCACTCCCACCCCGGCGGCGGCGCTGGGAGCCAGCCCGGACGACGGTTGGCTGGTCACCGGGCTGCGGGGAGGCCGCCAACCCGCCGCCGTGCAGCTGGCCGGCAGCGCCGCCGGGACCGTGGCCTTCAGCGGGGACGGCTCCACGGTCGTCTGGGTCTCCAGCTCCGGCGGCACGTCCCTGCTCCGCGAGCTGGGTACGGCCCATCTACTGGCCTCCCCCGCCGTGCTGCCGGGCGCCTCGGCCACCGGGGTCACCGCCCTGGCCCTGAACGGCGACGCCAGCATCCTCGCCGAGAGCCTGGATCCCGGCGGCCTCAGCGTTCGCGACGCCGGCTCGGGGACGGTCCTGGGCACCGCTCCTCACTGGGCCAGCTCCCTCGCCTTCTCGCCCGATGGCAGCAGCCTGGCGGCGATCTCGTCGGGGAGCCTGGAGGTGACTGCCGTCGGCCGCGGATCGACGAGCGTCACCCCCGCCTCCGCCTGCGCCGGCGCCGACCTGGTGCTCAGCGACTTCGTGAACGTGCAGGTCTCCGGCCCGGCGAGCCGGCTGGCCAGCCTCGCCACCAGCCAGGTGAGCGTCGCGGCCTCTCCCTCCGGTCTGAGCCGCGGCTACGTGGTCAGCACCGGCTGCTCCGGGGCCGGTCCGACGCTCTCGGCGTCGGCGCGGCTCATCGTCGACCCCTCGGGATCAAACCCCGGGCAGTTCACCGATGAGACCGTCAGCCTGGGCAAGGTGGACGGTGGCTGGCTGGTGACCTCCCTCGACATCCCGCCGCTGCGCGAGCAGGGCGGCGGGCCCAAGGTGCTCACGGTCACGGTGACGCCGCCGGCAAGCGGGGCGCACAACCCGGAGAGCCTCGTCACCGTCACCTTCGACTCCGATCTCGACCCCAGCTCGGTCAACGCCGACAGCCTGTGGATCGCCGGCCCCGGCGGCAGCACCATCTCCCTGCTGAGCGGTCCGACCTACGACCCCGAGACGCGGCAGGCGACGCTCACCGTCGCCGGAACCCTCCCCACCGGCTCCATGGTGGTGGTGGGGACGTCGATCAGCGACATCGACGGCGGCCGACCCACATCCCAGGTCTCCTACCCGATCGGGGGGTAGGAGCGCTGGAGGGGAGCCCCTGCCCCCGATGGGGGAGGAGGGGATGCGGCGAGGATTGGATCAGCCTGACCAAGCCGCCAGGACAAGGTCGGCGCGGACCCAGACGATCTCGTTGCCATCTTGGGAGCTGCCCATGGCTCGGTAGCCGCCGTCGACCACCCGGTCGATGGCCGGATAGGCTCGGCGCGCCGCTCCCTCGGTGACGATGAGGGGGGGATGCAGGCTCGCCACCACCCCCTCCAGGTTGAGATCCGAGCCGTAGAGGACCTCGTCGTTGTAGATCGGCGGGGTGCGCAGGAGGAGCTGGAGGTCGGCCAGCTCGTACAGCCAGGCGTCCGACGACCAGACGACCGCCTTGCTTCCCCCCAGCCCGTGCCGCCGCACCCAGGCGGCGACCTGCGCGTCCTCCGAGACGCGGTAGTCGAAGAGCTGCTGCCAGGCGGTGAGCGACTGCTGGTGGGCCAGGACCCGGAGCGCGCCTCCGTAGTAGGTGGCCAGGCCGTGCGAGGAGGAGGCCTGCACCAGCCCCCAGTCGTTTCCGGCGACTGAGCCGGCCCAACCGGACAGGCAGGCCGCCGCGAAGATGCCCAGGGCCGCCAGGCTGCGGCGGAGGCCGAGGTCGGCGAGGCCATGGGCCCAGGTCGACCCCCGCCAGGGCCATCCGGCGGTCCGGCGCCAGCCCCGCCCGACGCTCGCCACCGCCAGGGGGAGCGGCACCAGAGAGGGGAGCAGGTAGTGGGGGTAGGGCTGGCGGGCGACGGCGGGCACGAGGAGGTCGGCCACGGCCCACAGCCAGAGGCAGGTGCTGGGCCCGAGCTGCCGGCCCCGGAGCCAGAGGGCGAGGCCGGCGAGGACGAGGCCGGCGGCGGGGAGGGTGAGGTCCCGGGCGAGGCTCCCGGCTCCTCCCGTGTACCTCGTGTGGGTGAAGGTGACGTAGAACCCGACCAGAGCGTAGGCGACGTTCTGCGCCCCGGCGATGATCACGGACGGGATCAGCCACATGGAGGTCACGACGGCGAAGGCCCCGGCGTAGAGGCTGAGGCGCCGTCCCGGGCCGGCCAGGCTCGGGCCCGGTGGCCGGTGGACGGCAAGGATGACGGCCAAGGCACAGGCGTCGGCCAGGGCCGTCTGCTGGTAGCCGACCCCGACCGCGGCGAGCGCTCCGGCCAGCGCCGGCCAGAGCGGCCACCGCCTCCCATCCGGGCTTCCCAGCCGGGTGAGGACGAGGGCGGCGGCCCAGCTGACCGGAGCGATGAGCAGGGCCTCGGGGAGGATCAGCTCGGCGTCGAAGAGGGGGCTCCCCAGCAGGGCGGCGGCGGCGAGAAGCGCCAGGGTGGCGCGGCCTCGTCCGAGGAGCCGGTACCCGACGTAGGCGATGGCGGCCAGGGTCAGCAGACCGCTGAGAAACGTCAGAGCGTGGAGGGCCGCCTCCGAGTCACCCAGCAGGGCGGTGTCGACGGCAATGGTCCAGAGGTGGATGGGCGGCTTGTTGTTCCAGACCTGCGCGTAGAGAACCTTTCCTCGGAGCAGCCCGCGCGCGGTGGTGACGTAGCCGGCCTCGTCCGTGTACCAGTGCGGCTCGAAGAAGGACGGAATGCGCAGGATGACGTAGAGGAGCAGCGGCGCGGCGAGCGGCCAGCCGCGGAGGTCGCCGCCCCGCGCCGGCGCACCGGAGCGCGGGCGGCGTGCTCCCTCGCCGGCCCCCCGGTCGCTTCCCTCCTGCGCCGCTCTCCCCACCGTCTTCACAGCGTCTCCACTCGGGACCTGACCACGGGACACGGGTGGCCTGCCCGGAGGGCGGGGATGGCGGAGGCTGCGCCCTCGCGGTCGGCGCTGGTGCGGCGTGCCCATATGGAGAGGTGGTCAAGGCGAACCATGTGGAAATGCGCCCGGACGTAGCCGCGCAGCGACGCCTCCCAGCGACCGCTGAACCAGTGGTGGAGCGAGCTCCCGATGACGATGAACTGGCACTCAGCGAAAGCCGACGCGTACGTCCTGAGAAAGGTCGGGTGGTTCTCCGCGAGATACGTCGCGAAGGGGTCCACCAAGGGCGGGCAGCCGGCTCGCGTCGACACCAGACGGTTGCTCTCCACGAGATCCTGGGTGTGCTCGGCCACGGCACAGCCCCCCGCGGGGATCAGCGCGTCGACAGCCGGCGCCGGGTCGTGGAACGAGCTCTGCTCCCAGATCCGCAACATGGGAACCATCACCGACAGCGCGGCGATGAGCGCGAGGGGGAGCATCGCCGACCTCACCCACCGGGGGGCGGCGAAGCGGGAGACCGAGAACTCCGACGAGGATGGCGAGGAATGGCACGAACATGGCGGCGAAGTGCGGGTAGTACCGGGCGATGGCGAACTGCACCCCCCCCATGCCGATGGTGCTGGCCAGGGCGACGAACTCGAGCGCTGAGAGGGCACGGCGGCGCCAGATGAAGGCCAGGGCGATGATGAGGGCGATGACGCCGATGACAAGGAGGGCGGTCAGCGTGTGCTCCGCGAATCCGAGCTCGTTGATCCGAGCCAGCACCGGAGTCCGCACGGCTCCGGGAGCGCGGGTGAGCTGCGCGATGACGGTGTCGCGCACGAAGCTTGCCGGGGCAAGGATGAGGAAGGGCAGGCAGGGAGCCAGGACCCCCACGGCGGTGCCACCCACCGCCGCCAGCAGTCGCCGGCGTGCATGCCATGCGACGGCGGCGAGGAAGACCACGATGGGAACGGCGGCGGCGATGAGGACGGAGGCGCCGTAGCCGAGGAGGGCCGCTCCTCCGGCGAGGCCCCAGGTCCCCTTCAGGCCCTCGCCATCGAAGGCCAGGTTGAGCCCGAGAAGGACGAACAGGATCATGAGGACCTCCAGCTGCCCATCCTGGAGGGACAGGTACATGGCTGGATAGATGGCGACCAGCAGACACGCCCACAGCACGGCGGGCCACCCCCGATGGCGCACCAGACGGCCGGCGAGGAGCACGTTGAGAGCCGCGAGCAGCGGATGGCAGATGCTCCATGCGCTGAGCGCGCCACGCGTCCCCATGAGCTCTGACAGGAGCGCAAAGGGGCTCAGGACGATGGGGAGTCCAGGAGGTTGGAGCAGCACGAAGTCGCGGTAGGGGAGCGCACCGTGCACCAGGTGCACCGCGCTTGCCAGGTAGAGGCTGGTGTCATAGGAGCCGCCGCTCATGACCCCACCGGGGCGGGCGAGACGGGCCGCCTGGGCTCCGGCAGCCAGCAGAGCGCAGGCAGTGGCGATCGCCATGGGTGCCCGTCCCCCACCGGCCGGGGAATCTCGCCACCCCCCTGCCCGGGCGACCCCAGGGGGCCCTCCGCCGTGCGCCCCCGCTTCGGCGATCGCTTCTTTCATCCTGCTTCTCAGTCAGCCCCCCGGGCGCCTCCTGGGTTGGCGAGAGGAGAATCGCCTCGTCTCAACCATAGCCGGAACCACGGCGGCTCACCGATGCCGATGCCGCCGCAGGGCGTACCGGCGCGCCGGGACGCGCCTACGTCGAGGTGGCGATCGCGGCCGCCATGGCCGCCACCCGTGCCGGATCCCGGACCACACGATCGAATCGGGCCCGCCTCTCCTCGCAGCGGCGCGCGGCGCCGATGAGCTCCGGGTGATCCTCGATGAAATGAGTGGTGTAGTCGCCGCGCTGGAAGTCGGAGGTGTCGAGGACGGCGAGGTGGTAGGGGATGTTGCTCCGGATGCCGCTCACGGTGAACTCGGTGAGAGCACGGCGCATGCGACCGATGGCGAGGTCGCGCGAGGCAGCCCAGACGATGAGCTTGGCGATCATCGGGTCGTAGGCGGGCGACACCGCCCCCGGACCGGTGAGCGACGAGTTCACGCGGACGCCGGGGCCGGAGGGCTCGTGATAGGCGTTGACCCGACCCGGTGAGGGCATGAAGCCGTTCTCGTAGTCCTCAGCGTTGATGCGGCACTCGATGGCATGCCCCCGGGGCACCACATCCTCCTGGCGCAGTGTCAGGGGTTCGCCGCTCGCGATGCGCAGCTGCTCGGCGACGATGTCGATGGAGTACACCAATTCAGTGACCGGATGCTCGACCTGCAGGCGGGTGTTCATCTCCAGGAAGTAGAAGTCCCCCCTCGAGTAGATGAACTCGACGGTGCCCGCGTTCACGTATCCCACCGCGCGAGCCGCCCTGCACGCCGCCTCCCCCATCCGGGCCCGCGCCGCCCTGTCCACCACCACCGACGGGGACTCCTCGACGATCTTCTGATGGCGCCGCTGGATGGAGCACTCGCGCTCGCCCAGGTGAATGACGTTGCCGTGGGCGTCGGCGAGCACCTGGATCTCGATGTGGCGCGGTTCGTCGACGTACCGCTCCAGGAAGACGGTGGAGTTGCCGAAGGCGCGCTCCGCCGTCGAGCGCGCCCCCTCCAGGCTGCTGCGCAGCTCAGCCTCGTCGCGGGCCACCCGCATCCCGATGCCGCCGCCGCCGGCCGAGGCCTTGACGAGCACCGGATACCCGATCTCCTTGGCGGCACGCGCCGCCTCGCCCGCATCGCTGATGGCCCCGCTGCCCGGGACGATGGGTACCCCGGAAGCGCGCATGCGCTCCCGGGCCGGCACCTTCTCCCCCATGGCCGCCATCGCCTCCGGAGGCGGGCCGATGAAGGTGATGCCGGCCTCGGCGCAGGCGCGAGCGAAGGATTGGTTCTCGCTGAGGAAGCCGTAGCCGGGATGGATGGCCTCGGCATGGGTGGAGCGCGCCGCCCTGATGATCCTCTCGATGTGGAGGTAGGACTCCGAGGGTGCCGCCGGGCCGATCTCGACCGCCTCATCGGCCAGCAGGGTGAAGGGGGCGCCGCGATCGGCCTCGCTGTACACCGCGACGGAGGTGATGCCCAGGTCTCGGCAGCAGCGGATCACCCGGAGCGCGATCTCGCCGCGGTTGGCGACGAGCACCTTGCCGAACACGGGATCGATGGTGCCACGGTGGCGTCAGGCCTCGGGGACGTCGAGGAGCACGCCGCTCCGGGCGGCGAGGCGAAGGGAGCCGAGCAGGGTGCCTTCCATGGCTGGATCGGTGGCCACCGCCACCCGCCCCCCGACCCCGGCCAGGGCGCCCGGCGTCTCCGAGAGATTGACGGCCACCACGTGACGGTCTCCGCTGCGCCAGGCGAGGATTCCCGGCGGCGCGGTCAGCCAGGCCGGGCGCTGCCGGCGCAGGGCTGGACGGCGGCGGCCAGCCGGGACCTCCACCTCCGTCATCCCGATCTCGTCGCCGTAGTAGAGAAGGGAGGGTGAGGAGGACGAGGAGGGCACAGCACGCCAGCCGCTCATCGCCTCCGCACCATCGAGTCGGGAAGCGGCCGTTGTCGTGGCTCGACGCGCACCAGAGCGGGGTGGCCCGGTCAGTTGCACGCCTCGCGAAACCAGGGATGCTCGATGCTCGTGTGGTTGGGGACGAGGTCCAAGAGCACCCGCATGCCGCGGGCGTGCGCGGCGGCGGTCAGGCTCTCGAGAGCGGCGTCGCCACCCAGCGCGGGCTGCACATGGCGGTAGTCGCTGACGTCGTAGCCGAAGTCGGCATCCGGGCTCACCGTGGTCGGCGAGAGCCACACGGCGTCAACGCCGAGCCAGCGGAGGTGCTCGAGACGGCTGGCGACCCCCGGGAGGTCTCCGCGACGCCGTCGCCGTCGGAGTCCTGGAAGCTGCGCACGTAGATGTGGTAGAGCACCGCATCCCGCCACCAGGCCGAGCTCTCCACTTCAGCCTCCACCTGCACGTCCGGCCCACCCGCCAGCCCCTGGCCCGGATTTGGCCGCCGGCTCCCGCCAGCTTCGGGTTGGGTGATCATTGGCTCCCGATGATCGGTGAGATGTCCCTTCCCAGGATGGGCCAATATGCGCGGCCATCGCCGCGTCTCTGGCTCGCCCGTCAGACGGTGCTGGGCTGCGCCACGCTCCTCCTGCTCGCGCTCCTGGCCGGCGTCGGCGCCGCGTCCGGAGGCGCCCCCGGCGCCGTGACCGGCGCGGTGGTGGCCCTCGCCGCGGGCGGCGCCGCCTGGCTCGTCGAACGGGGAAGGTATCGCGCCTGGGGCTACCTGGAGCGCGACGACGACCTCGTCGTCCGCCGCGGCATCCTCTTTCGCCGGGTGACGGTGGTGCCCTTCGGCCGCATGCAGTTCGTGGACATGACCGCCGGACCGATCGACCGCCTCTTCGACCTGGCGACGGTGCAGCTGCACACCGCGGCGGCGGCCACCGACGCGCGCATCCCCGGCCTGCGTTCAGTGGAGGCGGTGCGGCTGCGCGACCGGCTCACCTTGCTCGGGGAAGCCCGCGCCTCGGGGATCTGAGCGGTGACCCTTCCGCAGGCGCCCCCGCCGTCATCCCCGCCGCCGCCGCCCCCGCCCCCGCCACCGCCGCTCATGGGCGGCCGACCGGGAGAGGCTCTCCCCTGGGACCAGTCGGTCAAGGCGGGACCCCTCACCGGTCAGTGGTCGCGCCTCCACCCCCTGTCCCCGCTGCCCAAGTTCGCGGCGCCCATCGGCGTCCTCATCCTGGTCCTCCTCCCCGGCCTCACCAGCTCGCCCGGATCGTCGTCCCGCGGTCGCGGCGGGGACACGCCGCAGCTCATCGACCTGGCCTTCGTCGCCGCCGCCATGGTGCTGACGCTCGGCGTGGCTGTCGTCTCCTGGGTGGTCACCCGCTGGCGCGTGGTGGGGAATGAGCTGCAGATCGACACCGGCCTGTTTGTCCGTCAGTCGCTGCGCTTTCCGCTGCGCCGCGTCCAGGCCATCGACATCCTGGCTCCGCTCACGGCCAGGGCCTTTGGCCTTGCCGAGGTGCGGGTCATCTCGGCCGGGAGCACCCGGCACCAGCACGGCCGCCTCGCCTATCTGCGCAGCGAGGAGGCGGGCGTGGTTCGCGCCCAGCTCCTCGCCCTGGCCCACGGGCTGGCGGCGGAGACGCCGGAGCCTCCCGCCCTGCCCCTCTTCCAGGTCTCCAACGGCCGGCTGGTCGCCGCCAGCCTCCTGCGCGGCCCCGTCTACTGGGCGGTCCTCTTTCTCCTGCCTGGGATCCTGGTCTACGCCGTCGGTCCCGGGAGCACCAATCCCGAGGGGGCGGCATCGCTCGGGAGCTCGCTGCTCACCACCCTCTTCGCGGTCGCCCTCGACGCCGCTCGCTTCGTCAACACCGACTTCGACTTCACGATCGGGCAGGCGGCGGACGGGCTGCGGCTCCATCGCGGGATGCTTCAGAAGCGCCATGAGACCGTGCCCTATGCGCGGATCCAGGCGGTGCGCCTCATCCGGCCCCTCTTGTGGCGTCCCTTCGGCTGGGCCCGGGTCGAGCTCGACGTTGCCCGGCAGCCAGCCCCACGGGAGCGCAACGAGGCGCGCCAGCTCGCCCGGCTCCTCGCCCCGGTGGCGACCCGCGGTGAGGCGGAGTGGATCGTTTCCCGCCTCCTGCCCGGAGCGCCCCTCCGCCTCGCCGCGACCGCCGCCCCGCCGCTCCGCGCCCGGATCCGCGCCCCCCTCTCCTTCCATTACCTGCGGACCTGGCACGACAACCGCCACCTGGTCACCCAGACCGGCCGGGTCCGGCCCGCCGTCATCGTGATCCCCCTCGAGAAGGTGCAGAGCATCCGCTGGAAGACCGGGCCCTTGCTGCGCGCCCTGCATCTCGCCAGCCTGCGCGTCGACACCGCGGGGCGGCGCTGGGTGGGGGAGGCGCTCTGTCGCGACGAGGGGGAGGCCGCGACTCTCCTCGAAGAGCTGAGCGCGCTGGCCGGTCAGGCGCGCCGGGCCGCACCCCTCGCCGTGCGCGACCGGGCCCGGGCCTGAGCTGGCTGGAGTCCCCGCCTAGGCGCTGATGTCGACCGGGGTGCCGTAGGGTGTCCAGTTGTAGACCCACGGCATCAGCGCGGTGGGCACATGGACACAGCCGTGACTCGCCCAGTCCTGAGCCACGTCGTACTGGCTTCCCGGACCGAAGGCGCCCTGGTCCTCCCAGTAGGCGTCATGGATGAAGTAGCCGCCGCCGGCAAACTCCATCACCCACTGAACCCAGGTGGGCGGATACCAGCCGGCCGAGCCGTATGGATACTCGGAGATCATCTGGAAGGGAGAGGTCTTGTAGAAGACGTGGAAGTTGCCCGTGGGCGTGATGAAACCAGGCCTCCCCGTGGTCACCGGGGTCGCCTTGACGACGCAGCCGTTCTGATAGAGGACCATCTCTTGGAGACCGATGCTGATGGTGATGACCTTGCCCTCCGGCCCGGAGCCGACGTTGTGGCCGCATTCGTCGGCGTTGAGCGCGGATTGGATCGCGGATCGGAGCGAGGTGGCCGTCGCCTGCAGCCGTGAGAGCTGGGCCAGGGTCGCGGCCGAGAGGAAGGCGCTGTCCAGCGCGTGGTAGCGGGAGAGGAAGCTCGAGGCACCGGCTGCCCCCTCCGCCGCGGCCTGGTCGGCGATGAGCTGGATGGGTCGCATCTCCCCGAAGAGCTGGTCGTTGAGGGTGAACACATGGTCGAGGGCCTGGAGGGCTGAGGTCAGCTTCTGAACGGTGCTGTCGATGGAGGCTCCCGCGCCGACCTCCGCCTTCAGCTGGCTGAGGAGGGCCGGCACGTCGCCGGGCTCGAGGTTGTCGCCACGAGCGCGGTTGACCGCGGCCTGCGCCTGGGCGATCAGGCCCGAGGGCCCGCCGACGGCGCTGAGATCCGCCTTGACGCGGGCCTTCTCCTGGGCGGCGAGCTCGGCGGATTGGACCTCGCTTTGCGTCCTGGCGAGCTGGGCCTCCCAGGCCGTGGCGAGTGTCGCCAACCGGTTCGGGGTGGCGGCCGTCTGGAGCTGTTCCGGCCACGCCTTGGCCACCTCGATCTCCGCCGCCGGGACGTAGCCGGAGTTGCGGCTCACCTCGGCGTTCCAGGCGGAGAGCGCCGCCTCTGCCTGGTCCCGCTCCCCGGCCACGGCCGCGGAGTAGGCGGCGGCGGTGGCCGACTGAAGGTGGCGGAGCAGCCCCGAGGCATCGCTCGTCCACCAGGACGGGGACCACCACGCCGCGGCAGGCCCCTGGGTGCGGAGCTGCTCTTCGAGAGGATCGATGCTCGAGGCCGGCACCCCCGCCGCCAGATCGCGAGCCCAGGCGCCCTGCAGGCTGGCGGCGCCGCTGGCGAAGGCCGCCTGGCGATGCGCGCTGACGAGCAGCGCGGTCCCTCCGAGGGCAAGCACCCCGGCGAGACTGAGGAGGGCGGTGAGACGAAGGGCGCGCATCGAGGTCTCTGCAGATGAACGCGGGCGGGTACCGCGACGTTACGGCCTGGAGGGATCGGGTGACGACGGCATGGTGACGAAACCGTGACGAGCGGGATGCGACACTCGGGTAGCTCCAACCTCCGAATCCCCCCGCGCCGGAGAGCCCCCCTACTCCCCCCTCGGGCCTCCGGGGTGCATTGGCGACCTCGCGTTGTCGGCCTGGCGGCGCCGCGGCCGGCGCCGGCGGCAGTCGCTCCCACCCCGGAGCGCCTACCCGATGTCCACGATCGGCGCCTGGGGAGCGACGACGTCGCCCGGCTTGACGTGGATGGCGGTGATTCGGCCCGACCGCGTGGCGGTGACATCGTTCTGCATCTTCATGGCTTCCAGGACGGCGACGACGTCACCGACCTCCACCGTGTCACCTTCGGCGACCGTCAGCTTCAGGATGAGGCCCTGCATGGGCGCCGTCACCGTGCCGTCGCGCACCTGCGGTGTGCGCTGCCGCGACCCGGAGGCGGGCGGCGTGGCCGCCGGGGCCGGCCCAGCCCCGAAGACGCGAACCTCGTAGCTCTGGCCGTCGACCTCGAGACGCAGGGTGCGCACCTCCTCGGCGGGCCCGGTCTCGCCCAGCTCCGCCACCAGGGAGGCGGGGTCCGGAGCTGCCTCGCCGGCGTCGCCTTCGGAGGCGCTGTCGGAAGGCTCGGCTTCGTCGGCGAGACGCTCGACGATCGACTCTCGGCGCAGGAAGGCGCTGAGGTCGGCGCCGAAGAGGGCAAAGGTGACCACCTTCTCGGGATCTGCCGGCAGGCCCTCTCGGACCAGCTCCCGGCTCGACGCCGGCAGGCCGGGCTCCAGGAGGTCGGCGGGACGGCAGGTGATCGGCTCCTCCCGTCCGTTGACGAGGCGGCGCACCTCGGGGTCGACGGGGGCGGGCGGGGTTCCAAAGAGCCCCAGGCAGTAGTCCTTGATCTCCTGGCTCAGGGTCGCGTATCGGTCCCCCTCGAAGACGTTGTGGACGGCCTGAATGGCGATGAGCTCGGGGAAGGGCGAGATGGGCGGGGGATCGCCGAGCTCCCGGCGCACCCGCAAGATCTCGGCCTCCACATCGGCCAACCGGTCCACGGCGCCCCGCTCGTGGAGCTCGGCGAGGGCCTGGCCCATCGCCGACTTGGGGAGCAGACCCCGGAGCGCGGCTCCGTCGAAGCGGAAGAAAGCGGGGTCGATGAGGTCAGCGTAGAGGGGGGCGATCTCCTCCATGAAGTGGGTGACCCGGAGCACGGAGTCGAGCTCGACCTCCGCCGCAGCGCCGGTGCCCGCCAGGCCGGCGATGACGGATTCCGCGGCGGGGAAGGAAGCCCCGCCGGCGAGCGGCGAGACGCAGACGTCGGCGGACGCCGCCCCGGCGGCACGCGCCGCCTGGTAAGCGAGCGCCGCCTCCCCGGTGTGCCCCGTGAAGCTCACCGCGATCGGGAGCCCAGTGGCGGCCGCCACCCTTTCGACGAGCTCGGCCGCACGCGCGGCCCCCACCGAACCGACAGGATCGTGGATGCAGACGGAGTCGCACCCCATGCCGGAGAGCGACTTCCCGACCGCGGCCAGGTCCGCAGCGGGCGCCGCGGTGCAGACGACGACACCCTCGACGCGGGCCCCCGCCGCCTTCGCGGCGAGGGCCGCGACCTCCAGGTTGGCGGGGTCGTTGAGGGGATCGAGGAGGCGGAAGACGTCGATTCCCGCTTCGGCGGTGAGGCGGATGAAGGCCTGGACCACGTCGTCGGGCTGGTGGCGGTGGGCGACCAGCATCTGGCCGGCCAGGGTCGCCTGGAGCGGCGTGCTCGGGGCCGCGGCCCGGATCGCGCGCAGACGCTCGAAGGGCTCCTCTCCGAGGAAGCGGAGCTGGGCCTCAAAGGTTGCGCCTCCGAACACCTCCAGCGCCGCGAAGCCGCAGGCGTCGAGCAGCTCGGCCGCGCGCACGGCATGGCGCTGACGCAGGCGGCTCAGCAGCAGCGCCTGCTGCCCGAATCGCAGCGATGCTTCGACGAGCGCTAGGCGCGCCATACCCGCCCGATTGTAGGGGGGCTCACGTCCCCCTCCGGCGCGCGTTGGCGCGCCGACCCCCAAGGACGCCCCCCTTCGGCGCGCGGGATTCGCGCCGACCTCCAAGGACGCCCCCTTCCGCGCGCGGGATTCGCACGGGGCGGCTCCGGTACTGTCGGCAGGTGCGGTTCGAGGAGGTCGCCGACTGCGGACCGGCCTCCGACCTTCTGATCCACGAGCACGGCTGGCAGTCGTGGAGCCCCACCGGGACCTACCCCGCCCAGGCCACCTCGCCGCGGCCGCCAAGCCGGGAGCGACAGATCACCGGTTTCCGCCCCGACAAGGAGCCACCCCGCACCGGGTTCCAGGGCGAGGGCCTGCTCGCGGTGCGCCATCGCGACGGCGGTCCGCTCCGCATCTGGGAGGCGCCAGAGCCATGGCGTGAGGTTCCCTCCATCCGCGCTGTGGTTCGCGACGGCCGTCTCGTCGTCGCCGCCGACGGCTCCGTGCGTGAGAGCCGCGTCGACGCGCCCTCCATGGCCGCGGGACTGGCTCGCTGGTCCGATCGGGTGGCGCAGGAGCGCGCCCTGCCGACGCCGCCGTCATTGCCCCCGCTCTGGTGCTCGTGGTACCGCTACTTCGGGGCGGTCACGGCCAGCGACGTGCTCGACAACGTCGCCGCGGCGGCGGACCTCCAGGTTCCCGTCGAGATTGTCCAGATCGATGATGGCTATGAAAACGCCGTGGGCGACTGGCTCTCGCCCTCGCCGCGCTTCGGCCGCTCCCTTGCCGACGTCGCCCTTGCCATTCGCTCCACGGGACGGCGCACCGGCATCTGGATCGCCCCGCTCCTCGTCGCGGAGCACAGCGCGCTGCTGCGACAACGGCCGTCCTGGATGGTGCGGGGCGCCGAAGCTGGAAGGAACTGGGACCAGCTTCCCTCCGTCCTCGACGTCACCCATCCCGATGCCAAGGAGGGGCTGCTGGATGTCTTCGGCCAGCTCAGAGGCTGGGGTTTCGATTATTTCAAGCTCGACTTCCTCTACGCGGGCGCCGTTCCCGGGCGCCGCCGGGAGGATTGCTCGCCGCTCGATGCCTACTGTCTCGCGCTGCAGCTCATCCGCCGCGCCGTGGGGCCGGCGGCGACGCTCTTGGCCTGCGGGGCGCCGATCCTGCCCTCCATCGGCCTGGTCGACGCCATGCGCGTCGGAGCCGACATCGCCCTGCACCACGCTCCGCTCGATGGAACCGATCTCAGCGCACCCTCGCAGCGCGGCGCCACGCTGGCGGTGCGCGAGCGGGCCTTTCTGCACGGCCGCTTCTGGGTGAACGACCCTGACTGCCTGCTGATGCGACCACAGATGGAGCGCCGCCGGGAGTGGGCGGACACCGTGGAGCGCTGGGGCGGGCTGCGAGGCTCCGGAGACGGGCTGAGCGGGCTGGACGGGTGGGGGCTGGAGGCGACGCGCCGCCTCCTCGTGGCGTCGCCCGTGGCCCCGCTGGTGAGCGCGTAACAGCGCTGCCGTCGCGCGCGGCACGACCGCGACGGTCGGCGGACCGAGCCCCATGGGTCTCGCCGCAGGGTGATAAGGTGGCCCGATGGACGAGAGCAAATCGTCGCCATCGGGAACTCCCGATGCGGTGAGCCCCGAGGGTGGAGAGGCTTCGACTCCCGACGGCGTCGACGCCCTCTACGGCGGGCCGGCGGCCGGCGGCCTCGGCGATACCGCCGAGGCGACCGTCTCCTGGCTCGATATTCGAGCCCACGCGCCAGTAGCGTGCAGCGACGGACACGAGGTGGGCCATGTCGTCGAGGTGGCCGCGCTTCCCGAGGAGGACATCTTCCACGGCGTCGTCTTCGAGCATCACGCCCGCGGCGTCCACCTCCTGGCTCCGGCCGCGGACATCGCGCGCATCACCGAGCAAGCGGTCCATCTCTCCGTTGATCAGAGCGCGGTAGCGGCCTACGAGCCGTTCCACGAGCTGCACGTGAAGAACCTGGGGCTGCGAGGCGTCTTCCACTGGAAGCACCTCGGTTGGAAGGACGCGCCTGAGTAGCTCCGCTCAGTCGCTCGAGCCGGCTTCGAAGCCCTCCGGGAGCTGGACCCGAGCCGCCATCTGCTCGCGGGTCTCGAGCACCCTGGCCGCGATCCGCGGATCGGAGAGAGCCAGGATCTCAGCGGCGAGATGGCCGGCGTTGCGCGCTCCCATGTCACCGACCGCGACCGTGGCGACGGGTATGCCGGGGGGCATCTGCACGATGCTGAGCAGGGAGTCGAAGCCCTGGAGCGGGGTGCCCGCGAGCGGAACACCGATGACCGGAAGGGTGGTCAGTGAGGCCAGGACGCCCGGCAGGTGAGCCGCGGCGCCCGCGCCCGCGATGAGAACGCGAAGCCCTCGCTGCGCCGCCTGCGATGCATAGCGGTGCACCACCTGAGGAGCGCGGTGCGCCGACATCACCCCGATCTCGGAGGCGATCCCGTACTGATCCAGGATCTCGACGGCTCGCCGCATGACCGGCAGGTCGGATTCGCTGCCCATGACGATCCCAACCATCGGGTTCTCACTCATCGTCCTGCTCCCACAACTCTGGCGGCGATGTCCGTACGCGACCACAGCCCGGGGAAGTGCACCCGGCCGAGGTTGTCGTAGGCGCGCCGCCGGGCTGACGCGGCCTCACGGCCCAAACCGACGATCCCCAGCACCCGGCCACCCGCCGTGACCAGCCGGCCGCGCTGGTCGCGGGCGGTGCCGGCATGGAAGCAGACGACGTCCTCGTCGAGCTGGTCGAGCCCGACGATGAGCTCGCCGGTGCGCGGCTGGCCGGGGTAACCGTTGGCTGCGGCGATCACCACGACGGCCGCCGCGGGGGCCGCGGCCTCCAGGGAGCCATCGCCCGCAGGCGGCAGCTCTGCGTGGGCCGCCGCCACCAGCAGATCGAGGAGGCCCTCTCCGGCGAGGGGAGCGATCACCTGCGTCTCCGGATCCCCGAAGCGGGCGTTGAACTCCAGGACCCGCACACCTCCCGGAGTGAGCATGAGCCCGGCGTAGAGGCAGCCGACGAACGGCGTCCCCGCCTCAGCGAGCGCGGCGAGGGTCGGCGCGATGATCGTGTCGGAGATCTCGGCGAGGGCGGCCTCCCCCGCCTCCGCAGGCGCGTAGGCGCCCATGCCGCCGGTGTTCGGCCCCTGGTCCCCGTCCTGCGCCCGCTTGTAGTCGCGAGCCGGCGCCAGGAGCCGGAAGCGCCGGCCGTCGCAGAGCGCGAAGACAGACATCTCACTGCCGTGCAGCTGCTCTTCGACCACGACGACATCTCCAGCGGCGCCGTAGCGGCGTTCGTTGAGGCAGGCAGTGAGCGCCGCCAGCGCCTCCTGCCGGCTGTCGCAGATGGCGACGCCCTTCCCGGCGGCCAGGCCGTCGGCCTTCACCACGCAGGACCCGCCCAGCTCGAGGATGAAATCGAAGAGGTCGCCGCGACGCTCTCGATCCCCAGAGCGCCAGCGGGCGGTGGGCACGCCGGCCCGATCCATGAGCTGCTTGGCGTGCGTCTTCGACCATTCGATCTTGGCGGCGCTCGCGGAGGGTCCGAAGACGGCCAGGCCCTCGGCCCGGCAGGCGTCCGCCACCCCGCTGGCCAGGGCCGAGTCGGGGCCGACGACCACGAGGTCGACACCGCGATCCCGAGCCAGGGCGGCGATTCCCGGGCCGTCGGTCACGGCCAAGGGGACGTTGACGCCAAGCTCCGCCGTCCCCGCGTTGCCGGGCGCACAGATGACCTCGGGATTCGACGGGTGCCGGGAGCAGGCCCAGGCCAGGGCGTGCTCGCGGCCGCCCGAGCCGACGACCAGGACCCGCATCATGCCCCCGGGATTCTCGGGGATCGGGCCTCATGGCTGCGCGGTCGCGAGCAGCCAGCCCGCGGTCGCCAGGGCATCACCGGGCGGTTGCGGCCGCGGCCAGGTGCGGCGCGCTGGCGGCGAGCCGAAGGCTCACCGCATTCAGCCCACGCCCCAGCCATGGGCTCGGTGGCGGCGCGAGCGCCGCCGGCGACGCGGCGCGGTTCCCTTTCCGGCGTCTGAGAAGGACCTGTGCCCACACGCCCGTTCCCCACGCCGAATGACGCGGTTGAGCGTAACGATCGAGCGATCGAGCGGCCCCGACCAGCAACCGCTCTTACCATGCCGCCATGTCCGTCGAGCTCAGGACGGCCTCGTTCACCGACGACCTCGACTTCGGCCGGCGTGAGCCGGCTCCCCCGGGCTGGCGCTACTGCACCCTCTGCGGTGCCCTCACTCCCCGAGCCTGGGGCATCTGGTGCTCGACCTGTGCATGGGAGCAGCGTGATGTGCAGCCGATGCCAGTGATCACGCAAACGACGTCGGACGTGCGCAGCGGATCGCTCTTCAGTGAGCGGCGGCCCCGAGGGTGCCTCGTCTGCGGCCAGCCGATCCGGGCGCTGTTCGCCGCGTACCCCTCAATAACTGCGAAGCGAGGCCCTCGGGTTAGTCGCTCCGCTTGAGCAGGCCGGGCGCTGCCCGCGGCGCTCGGCGAGAGCGAGGAGCTGGATCCGGCGAACCGCCCGTCGCCCCGCGAGCTCGTCGATTTGCCTTGACGATCGAACATGCGTGTGCTAAGCTGCCAGCAATGTGCGAGAGGGGTGCGGCGGTCCAGTCTCGTGCCGATGGCGGCATCGGGGAGCTCGCCGACGCCATCGACCGTTACGCCACACGCGCTCACGCGCCTGTCCGCGCCGCTCAGGAGGTGCAGGACGAGCTGGTGGCTCTCCGCCGTCTGGCGGACCGCATCGACCTGGCGACCGCGTCCCTGGTCGCCGAGCTCGCCGCCTGTGGCGAAGACGCGTGGCAGGGTCATCCGAGCCCGTCCGCCTGGATGACCCACGAGTGCCGAACGACGAGCACGACGTCGTGGAATGCCCTGGTTGTCGGCACCCAGGCTGCCGGCCTTCCTGAGAGCACGGCAGCGATGCGAAAGGGCGAGATCGGCTTTGCCCATCTGGCGGTCATCGCCCGTACCGCTGATTGGCTGGGCGAATCGCCGAAGTCCCCTCCCTTTGACGAGAGCTTCCTGCTCCGGCGAGCGCGGCACCATTCGGTCGCGCAGCTGCGCCGGGACGCTGCCCACGTCCGGCATGCGGTCGACCCGAGGCGCTATCTGCGCGAGCAGGTCGAGCAGGTGGAAGCGCGCTTCCTCGAGCTTCGAATGACCGAGGGCGGCGGCCTTTGGCTACGCGGGTTTCTCGACGGCGAGGGTGGCGCAACGCTGTGCTCAGCACTCGAGCCTCTCTCCCGCCCGGACGGACGCGAGGATCAGCGCAACCGCGAGCGGCGCCAGGCTGATGCCCTCATCGAGCTCTCCGCGCGCCTATTGGATGCGGGCTCCCTGCCGCGCCATGCCGGGGCGAGACCGCACCTCCAGGTCACCGTGAGCCTCGACACTCTGCTCGACGGATACGGCTCGGCCGCTGCCGAGCTCGAGGGGGCGGGGCCGATCGCTGCGGAGACCGCGCGCCGGTTGGGCTGCGACGCCAGCGTGAGCCGTGTGATCTTCGGACCGGAGTCCCTCCTGCTGGATGCCGGCAGGGCCAGGCGCGTCATCCCGCCCGCCACTCGGCGTGCTCTGGTGGCTCGCGACAAGGGCTGCGTCTGGCCCGGATGCGGCCGTCCCGCGACCTGGTGCCAGGGGCACCACGTCCGCCACTGGGCACACGGAGGAGCCACCGACCTGGACAACCTTGTGCTGCTCTGCCGCGCTCATCATTTCAAGGTGCACGAGGCTGGCTGGCAGCTCATTCGCACGCAATCAGGCTTCCGCGCCATCGCGCCACTTCCCGAGGGGATGATTCCGCGGGCCCGCAGCCCCGACCTGCATCCGGCGGCCTGACGCCGCGCCTCGCGTCCGCGTCGGGTCAGCCGCTCCGCTTGAGCAGGCCGAGGCGCTGTGCACGCCGCTCGGCGCGAGCGAAGAGGATGATCCCGCCAGCCACCAGAGCCATGCCCATCGCCGTCAGCAGGCCGGCGAGGGGAAGCTGCGCAGCCGCCCCTCGGTGCTCGAGAAGGGAAGCGCGGATTCCCTCCAGGATGTAGGTGAGCGGCGATACCGCACCCACCGCCTGCAGCCAGCCGGGAAGGACGGAGAGCGGGTAATAGACGCCGCTCACCAGGAGGAGCACCCCCTGGACGGCGAAGGCCATCTGCTCGCCCTTCTCCGGGTAGAGGAGGGGAAGGATGGAGGTGAGGATGCCGAGCCCCAGCACGGGCAGGGTTGCGGCGGCGAGAACGAGCACCGCACCCCCGGGGTCGGCGTGCGAGAGATCGAGATGGAAGGCGAGGAGCAGCAGGGCCAGGATGATGGCGGTGCGGAGGAGCGCGTAGACCAGGGCAAAGGAGGCGCACCCGAGGAGGTGGGTGACCCGGCGCACCGGCGCCATGAAGGTGTGCTCGATGGTTCCCTCCCAGCGCTCCCACACGATGGCGAAGGCCGTCTCGAAGAACACCATCGAGAGGTACTGCCAGAGGAGAGCGCCGACCAAGAGGTAGAGCTGAGCGGCGGCGAGACGGGAGGGACCGGCCAGCGCCCCCAGCGTCCCCAGACCGCTGGCGAGATAGCCGACCGAGAGCACGGCGACGATGGCGTACACGAGCCACACCACCTCCCAGAGCCAGTAGCGCCGGTAGAGGTTGCGCTGGCGCTCGAAGAAGCCCAGGAAAGCGGTGGTCTCGAAACGGAGATCGGCGATGCTCATCGCGCCTCCCCCATGGCAGCGGCGGCCATGTCCGCCGGGACATCGGGGCCTTCGCCGTCGGCCTCCTCCTCGAAGCTCCTTCCGGTGAGGCGGAGGAAGGCGTCCTCGAGCGATGCGCATGCGCTGCCGTCGACCCCGCGGCGCAGGGCCTCGGGGCTCGAGTTCGGCGACGATGCGGCCGCGGTCGATGACCACCACCCGTTGGCAGAGGGCCTCCACCTCGGCGAGATCGTGGGTGCTGAGGAGGACCGTGATCCCGCCCTCGCCGTGGAGCTTCCGGATGAAGGCCTGGACCTCGCGCTTGCTGCGCGGATCGAGACCCGTCGTTGGTTCATCCATCAGGAGAAGGTTGGGGGTGCTCAGCACGGAGCGGGCGATGGCGACCTTCTGCTGCTGTCCGCGGGACAGCTGTTTCATGGGACGGGCGAGGGCGGCTCTCCCCAAGCCCAGCCGGCGCAGCACGGTGAGCGCCTCCTCACGCACTCCCGCACCGCTCCGCCCATAGAGACGGGCCGCGAAGCTCAAATTCTCCAAGGCGCTCATCTCCTTGAAGAAGGAGGCCTCGACGGAGACGCGGTTGATGCACCGGCGCACGACGCGGCTCTCGCGCTGGGTGTCGTGACCGAAGACTCGGACGCTTCCGCAGTCGGGCGTTGTCAGCGTGGCGATCACCCGGATCAGGGTCGATTTGCCACTGCCGTTGAGGCCCACCACGGCCACGATGTCGCCGCGTGGGATCACGAGGTCAAGGCCGACGAGGGCAGCGCAGGCCACGCGACGCCGTCCCTCGCGGGATCGGAAGGTCTTGGACACACCCTCCACCTCGACGGCGAGGGTGCCGGAAGTGCTCCAGGTCATCTGCTCCGCTCACTGCAATATCCGATGGCAACAAAAAAGGCCGGTCCGGTTCTGCCGGACGGCCTCAGTGAGCAGCGCCGTGCGACGGCTCTACGAGTTCAGAGGGGCACCTCCGGCAGGCTCTCCGCTCTCTCCTTGGAGAGGGAGAGGACGCTTGCAGACTTCATCCAACGCGGCTCCCAGTCATGGCTGACGCGGAGAAACTGTAGGGGTCGCGGGGGGGCGGCGTCAAGCCCTCGTATTCCCTCATCCAAAATCTGACTGTGGACCCCATCGTTCCGTCAGCGGCGATTCTTACCGAGGCCGGGCGGCCCGAGCCGCGGCGGAGGGAGCCATGCGGATCGGGGATCGCTATGAGCTGGCCTTGGAGCTGATGGGGCGGTACACGCGGGCCGGCCGGGTGGAGCGGGGTGCGATCCTCGACGCCTTCTGCCTGGCGACCGGCTACCACCGCAAGTACGCCATCGCCATGCTCCGGGGCCGCCGGCGGGTGGTGGTCGCCAAGAGGCCGCCTCGAGCCCGCCGTTATGGGCTGGAGTTCCAGAAGGCGCTGCTGGTGGCCTGGGAGGCCTCCGGATACATCTGCTCCGAGCGGCTGCAGCCCTTCCTCGGCGAGCTGGTCCCGCTTCTGGAGGCCCATCAGCAGCTCGCGGTCGACGCGGTCACCCGAGAGCTGCTCTGCCAGGCCAGCGTCAGCACCGTGGAGCGGGCGATCGCCGCGCGCCGCAAGGGTCTCGTCGGTCGGCGGATGGCGCAGACCAAGCCCGGCAGCCTGCTGCGTCGGCAGATTCCCGCTCTGCCGGGCTCCCAGAGTGCTGAGGACGTCCCCGGTCACCTGGAGATCGACCTCGTGTCGCACAGCGGCGAGTACGCGGCGGGCACCTTCCTGTACACCCTCTCCACCGTCGACCTGGCCACTGGCTGGACGGAGCGGATCCCAGTGCTGGGCAAGGGGCAGACGGGGATCGTGGCCGCCGTGGAGCGGATCCGCGAGCAGCTGCCCTTTCCTCTCCGCGGCCTCCACCCCGACACCGGCAGCGAGTTCATCAACTTCCATCTCTTCGGCTACTGCCAGGAGCGGAGCATCGCGTTCACCCGGTCGCGGCCCTACCACAAGAACGACAACTGCCACGTCGAGCAGAAGAACTGGACCCTGGTCCGTCGCCTCATCGGCTACGACCGGCTCGACACCCCGGAGCAGCAGGCTTGGCTCGACGCCTTCTACACCGACGACCTCCGCCCCTTCGCCAACTGCTTCCAGCCGGTGATGAAGCTGGTGGGGAAGGAGACCGTTGACAGTCGCACGCGGCGCCTCTACGACATCCCCAAGACGCCGCTGCGCCGCCTCCTCGACGACTACCCGCAGCAGCTGGACCTCAACCGTCTGCGCCCGCTCACGGAGCTCTACACGGCGACCAGCCCGCTCACCCTCAAGCGCCGCATCGACCGGCGCATCGCCGCTCTCCCCGTCCACCTCGGAGTGCAGACCAGTGCCTGAGACGAGTTATCCACAGCAAACCGAGTTTTCCACCCCTTCCCCCCAAACCCCCCATCCCTCTACGACGACTACGGTCAGATTTCTTCCTGAGGGAACGAAGCGTCCAGGGTCAGATTCCTTCGTGCTTGACAACGGCCCTGAGACGGATGGACAGGAACGCCTGCGAAGTCCAAGAGAGCGCGAAGTCCGGCAGCGACCTGCCGGTGACAGCGGAGCACCGCCTCCGCCGGGTGACGTCACTCCCACTCGATGGTCGAAGGGGGCTTGCTGCTGATGTCGTAGACGACACGGTTCACGCCGGGCACCTCGTTGACGATGCGCCGGCTGATGAGGGCGAGCACGTCGTAGGGGACGCGCGCCCAGTCGGCGGTCATGGCGTCGTCGGACTCGACGATGCGCACCGCAACGACGTTGGCGTACGTCCGGCCGTCTCCCATGACACCGACGGAGGAGACCGGGGTGAGGATGGCGAACGACTGCCACACCCTGCGGTAGAGACCGGAGCGCTTCACCTCATCGATGACGATCCAATCCGCGGCACGCAGGACCTCGAGGCGCTCCGGCGTCACCTCGCCGATGACGCGGATGGCGAGGCCCGGCCCGGGGAAGGGCTGGCGCCAGACCATGTCCTCCGGGAGCCCGAGCTCGAGGCCGACTCGGCGCACCTCGTCTTTGAAGAGGTAACGGAGCGGCTCGACGAGCTGGAAGCGGAGGTCGGCAGGGAGGCCTCCGACGTTGTGATGCGTCTTGATGGTGCGAGCGTGGCGAGTATCGTGCGAGGTGGACTCGATCACGTCCGGATACACCGTGCCCTGGGCCAGGAAGTCGATCTCACCGAGGCGGCGTGCCTCCGCCTCGAAGACCTCGATGAAGGTGCGCCCGATCCGCCTCCGCTTCTCCTCGGGATCAACGACGCCAGCGAGGGCGCTGAGGAAGCGCTCCCCAGCGTCGACGTGGACGAGCTTGATGTGTCGCTGCGCTGACATCACGTCCACCACCCGCTGACCCTCGTCACGGCGCAGGAGACCGTTGTCCACGAAGACGCAGGTGAGCTGGTCACCGACGGCGCGGTGCACGAGGGTCGCCGCCACCGCGGAATCCACGCCGCCGGAAAGGGCGCAGAGCACCTGCCCTGAGCCGACCCGCGCGCGGATCTCCGCCACCGCCATCTGGACAAAGGATCCAGCCTCCCATGTCGGCTTACAGCCGCAGACCTTGGTGAGGAAGTTGGCCAGCACCTGCTTGCCCGCCGGGGTGTGCACGACCTCGGGATGGAACTGGATGCCATAGCGTCCCTGGGGGCCGTGGAAGGCGGCGCAGGGCGAGTTGAGGGAGTGGGCGATGGCTCGGAATCCTGGGGGCAGCCCGGTGATGACGTCGCCGTGGGACATCCAGACCGCGGTCTCCGCCGGCAGCCCCTCGAAGAGACCGGCGGCATCGTCGATCTCCAGCTGAGCGCCGCCGTATTCCCGGCGCGTCGCCGCCGCCACCTGCCCACCGAGGTCGTGGGCGAGAAGCTGCATCCCGTAGCAGATCCCGAGAACGGGAAGGCCGAGCTCGTAGATGCGAGGATCGGGGTGGGGTGCCCCGGGCTCGTAGACGGACGCCGGACCGCCGCTGAAGATGAGGCCGCGCGGTGCGCGCCGGCGCACCTCGTCGACCGAGATCGTCCCCGGCACCAGCTCGCAGTAGACGCGCGACTCGCGCACCCGGCGGGCGATGAGCTGCGCGTACTGGCTGCCAAAGTCGAGGACGAGAACACTGTCCTGGGCGGCGATGTGAGGCGGAGCATCCGGCGCTGCGCCGGGGGTCCGGGTGGCCGCTGGGGAGAGGGTCAAACGCCCATCCCGACGCGCTGCTCGCGTTGCTGCGTCTTCCCCTCGGTCTTGATCGCCGGAGCGATCACCATCTCCGTCTCCTGGAACTCGGCGATGGTGCGCGCTCCGCAGACACCCATGGCGCTCTTGAGGGCTCCGACGAGGTTCATCGACCCGTCGTCGACGTGAGCCGGACCGAAGAGGATCTGGCGCAGCGATCCCTTGACGCCCGTCCGGATGCGGGTGCCGCGGGGAAGGTTGGGGTCGGGGGTCGCCATTCCCCAGTGGTTGCCCCGTCCCGCTGCCTCACTGGCGGCGGCGAAGATGGAGCCGATCATCACCCCGTCGGCTCCGGCGGCGAACGCCTTGGCGATGTCACCGCCGAGACGCATGCCGCCGTCGGTGATGACGGCGACGCGCTCTCCGCTGCGACGATGGTGGTCGTCGCGGGCGGCGGCGCAGTCGGAGGTGGCGGTGACCTGGGGAACGCCAACCCCCAGCACCGCACGGGTCGTGCACGCGGCGCCGGGCCCCACGCCGACGAGGAGGCCCTTGATCCCTGTGTCCATCAGCTCGAGCGCGGTGGCGTAGTCGACGCAGTTGCCGACGACGACCGGGATGCTGAGCTGGCCCGTCAGCTCGCGGAAGGAGAGCTGACGGTAGGCGCGGCTGATGTGGCGCGCGGTGAGCACGGTGCCCTGCACGACGAGGCAGTCGGCCCCCGCCTCCTGGACGATGCCGGAGCGCCTCTCGGCTCTGGCCGGCACCGTGGATACGGCGCAGGCAACGCCCTCCTTCTTGATCTCCTCGATGCGCTGGCCGATGAGACCGTCCTGCACGGGGGCGCTGTAGGCCTTTTGGAGGAGAACGTTGACCTCCTCGAGCGGCGCCGCGGCGATGGTCTCCAGCACCTCTCGCGGATCCTCGTAGCGGCACTGCACGCCGTCCAGGTTCAGCACGGCGAGACCGCCGAGGCGGCCCATCTCCGCGGCGAAGCCGGGATCGACGACACCGTCCATGGCGGCGGCGAGAAAGGGGATGGAGAGCCGCGTGCCGTCGATGCTGAAGCTCAGATCGATCTCGTCCGGATCGATGGTGACCCGGCCCGGAACGAGGGCAACCTCGTCAAATCCGTAGGCACGCCGGGCACGCTTGGAACGGCCGAGCTCAAACTCCATCGCCACACCACCGCGGCCGGGCCAAGGCCGGCCGCCCTCGGGAATCTTCCATCGTCGAATGGTAGCAGAGCCCGGAGGTGGGCGGCCCGCCATCTTGTGGTTGCGAAGAGGGCAGGACCCCACATCTAGTGGATCGCCCCGGAGCGGCGCCGCGAGGAGCGGCCACCTGACCACGGAGCGGGCCCCAGAGCTGATATAGTTGCTATCACAAATAAAGAGGTGGCGGAGGGGTGCGCAGCCTCTTCCGGCAGCGCGCGGGTTGGAAGGGAGCGCTGACGATGAGAGTCGATCCATATCGCGCGGACGCCCGGCCGGGACGGCGCCGGAAGCTCACCGCCATGCGCCAGGAGGCGCTGCGCCTCTACGGCCGGCGCAACCTTGGGCCGGGTCCCCGCGGACCAGGGCGGCGACACCGCCTCACCCTCTGGCTGGCGGCGGCCGCCGCCCTGGCCATCGCGCTCGGCATCAGCGGTGTGACGCTCTGGGTGCCCCTCATCGACACCTTTGCCGGGTCCCCGCCAACGCCCCGATCCCTCCCCGCCGACACCCTCATCACCGCGGCCGACGGCAGCCCCATCGCTGACGTGCACGTTCCCGGCATGAACCGGGTCCCGGTCGCGCTGGACCAGGTCTCCCCCCTGTTCCGCGAGGCGATCGTCGCCGTCGAGGACCACACCTTCTGGTCGGAGGGTTCGGTGGACCCCATCCGGGTGGCCGGCGCGGCGTGGTCCGATCTCCGCTCCGGAAGCTCGTCGCAGGGGGCGAGCACCATCCCCATGCAGCTGGCCAAGGTCCTCTATCTGACCGACAACCGCAGCCTCATCTACAAGGTTCGAGAGGTGGCCTACGCCAACGACCTCCTGGCCCGGATGCCGAAGCCGGCCCTCCTCGACGCCTACGTGAACGACATCCCCTTCGGGGCGGGGAGCACGGGCATCGAGGCGGCGGCGGAGATCTACTTCGGGGTGCACGCGTCGCAGCTCGATCTCGCGGAATCGTCCCTCCTCGCCGGGCTGCCGCAGGCGCCCGGGGCCTACGATCCGCGCACCAGCCTGCGCGAGGCCAAGGACCGCCAGCTCCAAGTCCTCCAGGCCATGGAGCGGAACCACGTCATCAGCGCCCGGCAGGCGACGGCCGCCTTCAAAGAGCCTCTCCACTTCGCGGGGGGCGGCGACCTCGGCAGCTACGACCTCTATCCGGCCTTCGTGCACCGGGTCGTGGGGGAGGTGCAGTCGATCCTCCACGTCAACGTGGCCACGGCGGGGCTGCGCATCGAGACGACCCTCAACCCCAAGCTGCAAGGGCTGGCCCAGAAAACGGTGACCGGCCAGATCCGCAGCCTTCGCGACAAGCACGTCAGCGACGGAGCTCTGGTGAGCATCGACCCCACGGACGGCGATGTCCTCGCCTACGTGGGCAACGCCGGCCCCAAGGTGCCGGGAGCTGACTACGACATGGCGTCGGTGCCGCGCCAGATGGGGTCGTCCTTCAAGCTCTTCACCTATCCCACCGCCATCGCGGAGCACAAGGCGACCATGCTCACGCCCGTCCTCGACGGCCCGATCTCCATCCCCCTCGACAACGGCCAGACGTACAAGCCCAACGACTACGACCTGCACTGGCACGGCATCGTGCCCATCGCGATCGCCCTGGGCAACTCTCTCAACGTGCCTGCCATCCGAGTTCGAGCTCCTCGCCGGCATCCCCAACGTCGTCCAGACGGCGCGCACCATGGGAGTGACGACCCTCACCAAGCCGGCCTCGAGCTATGGACCCAGCCTCACCCTCGGCACCTACCCGTTGCCGCTCTGGGAGATGGCGCAGGCGGCGACCGCCTACGCCGACCTGGGGATCATGCATCCGGCGCAGTTCGTCACCAAGGTCACCGCCCCCGACGGCCGGGTTCTCTACCAGGCGAGCTCCAAGGGCAAGCGGGTGCTCGATCCGGGGGTGGCCTTCATCCTGAACAAGATCCTGGGCAACGACGCGAACCGGGTGATGGAGTTCGGCGCGCATTCCGACCTCACCCTCGCCGGCCACGGGGTCTCCGCCAAGACCGGCACGACCCAGGACTTTCGCGACAACATCACGGTGGGGTGGACGCCGCACCTGGTGACCGCCACCTGGGTCGGTAACACCGACGACTCACCGATGCGGGGGACGACGGGGCTCACCGGGGCCGCGCCCATCTGGCACGACTACATGACCAGCGCCCTCAAGGGCGTGAGCGACAACTGGCCGGGCCCGCCGAAAGACATCGTCGAGGAGACGGTCGGACAGCCCATCCCCTCCCTCGGACAAACGGCGCCCAGCAAGTCGCCGAGCCCGACGAGCGGCGCCACCAACGTGCGCCACGGGGGCGATTGCCGGTACTGGACGTACCAAGGCGCCAACTACTGGTACTGCGGTGGCGGCACCTCAGGGCTGCCCGGAGACCCCGGCCCCCAGGGGAGCGGTTCCCCGACGTCAGCGGGTTCCACACCGGTGCTCCAAGGGCTCACCTCGGGCGAGAAGGCCTGGTTCCTCGTGGGCACCAACTGGACGACCGGAGCGCAGCAGTTGAGCGGTGTGCCACCGGGGCAGGCGATCCCCGGGCAGGGCGGTCCCGGCCCCGGAGGTCGCGGCCCCGGAGGTCCCGGAGGTCCCGGAGGTCCCGGCGACCACAAGCACCACCCCCCCAACCACTGAGGCTGCCGGAAGCCTCGGCTAAGGCTAGGGCTAGGAGCTAGGTGACGAGGGCGCGGAGCGCGGCGCTGGCGTCGGAGACGGTCCTCGCCCTGGCCCAAAGGGCGCCCAGGAGGATGCGCATCCAGGCTTGGAAGTCGACCTCCTCGGCCATCCCGTCGCGCAGGCTCGCCCGCCGGCAGATCAGCCCCTCGGGCGTCATCTCGGCGAACAGGAGGTCGTCCTCGAGGCGCACGCTGAGGCGGCGGATCGGCCGCCGCCGGGCAAAGATGGGACCCTGGCGCTCCACGTCGACCGATCCGGGGAGGGCGTCGGCGAGCTTGACGGCGAGGACGGGGAAGAAGACGCGGATATCCCGGGTGTCCGACCGGAGGGCGCCGATCACGGCGTCGATCTCCCTCTGCTCTGCGTCATCCAGGCTGTCCACGTCTCGTTCTGAGTATAGGAAGCGACTCCGGCGCCGCCCGTGCGCCACCCCGGACGAGGTCCCCCGCCGGGCGTCGGGCTGCGCGGCTTCGCCGGCGCGCAGCGGGGCTTCGAGGGCGGCGGCTGCGCGGTTTCGCCGGCGCGCAGCGGGGCTTCGGGGGCGGCGGCTGCGCGGCTTCGCCGGCGGCCAGCGGGGCTTCGGGGGCGGCGGCGGCGCGGTTTCGCCGGGGCCAGCGGGGCTTCGAGGGCGGCGAGCTAGGCGGCTTCGCCGGCGGCCAGCTGGGCTTCGAGGGCGGCGCTCAGAACGTCATCCACGCGAGCTGCCAGGTGGAAGGTCATCGCCTCTCGCACCGACTGGGGGACGTCGTCCAGGTCCTTCTCGTTGCGCTTGGGCAGCACCACCTCGGTGAGCCCCATGCGGTGCGCGGCCAGCACCTTCTGCTTCACCCCACCGATGGGCAGCACCAGCCCCTGCAGGGTGACCTCACCGGTCATGCCGACGCTGCTCCGCACGGGGCGGCCGGTGAGCAGGCTGACCAGGGCGGTGACGATGGTGACGCCGGCGGACGGACCGTCCTTGGGGACGGCACCCTCGGGAACGTGGATGTGGAATCCCTTGGCGGTCGCCGCGGCATCGATGCCGAGCCGCTCTGCGTGCGAACGGACATAGGAGAGCGCGATCTGCGCGGATTCCTTCATCACGTCACCGAGCTGGCCGGTGAGGGTGAGACTGCCGTCCGTGCCCCCGCTGGTCACCTCCACGAAGAGGACGTCGCCGCCCGCCCCGGTCACCGCCAGGCCGGTGGCCACCCCGGGCACGGCGGTGCGCTCGGCGACCTCGTTGTCGAACTTGGGCTTGCCCAGGTACTCCCTGATCTGGTCAGGACCGACCACAACCGGGGTGGCCACGGACCCGGAGGCGATCCGGGTGGCCACCTTGCGCGCGATGCGACCCAGCTCGCGCTCCAGGTTGCGCACCCCCGCCTCGCGGGTCTGATCCGTGACGACCTTGAGGATGGCCGGGTCGGTGATCTCCAGCTCATCGCCGGAGAGGCCGGCCTGGGAGAGCTGGCGGGGGAGGAGATGGTCGCGGGCGATGGCCAGCTTCTCGTTCTCCGTATAGCCGTCGAGGCGGATGATCTCCATGCGGTCGAGGAGGGGAGGGGGGATGGTGTCGGAGACGTTGGCGGTGGGGATGAAGAGCACCTCGGAAAGGTCGAGGTCGACCTCCAGGTAGTGGTCGCGGAAGGTGCCGTTCTGAGCCGGGTCGAGCACCTCGAGAAGGGCGGCGGAGGGGTCGCCGCGCCAGTCGGCGCCGACCTTGTCGATCTCGTCGAGCATGATGACCGGGTTCTTCGTCCTGGCCTCCTTGAGGGCGCGCACGATTCGTCCCGGCTGGGCGCCGACGTAGGTGCGCCGGAAGCCGCGGATGTCCGCCTCGTCGCGGATGCCGCCCAGCGACATGCGGGCGAACTTGCGCCCGAGAGCGCGGGCGACGGACTCGCCGAGGGACGTCTTGCCGACGCCGGGAGGCCCGACCAGGGTGATGATGGCCCCTGATCCCCGACCGCCGACCAGCTCCAGGCCGCGCTCCTGGCGCAGCTTGCGGACGGCGAGGAACTCGATGATGCGGTCCTTCACGTCCTCCAGACCGGTGTGGTCCTCGTCAAGCACCTGGCGCGCGGCGGCGAGGTCGAAGTTGTCCTCGGAGCGCACGTCCCAGGGGATGTCGAACATCCAATCCAGATAGGTGCGGATCCAGCCGTGCTCGGGGCTCTGCTCGCTGGTGCGCTGCAGACGGTCGATCTCCCGCTCCACCTCTCCATGCACCTTCTCCGGCATCTGCGTCTCGGAGAGCCGCTTGCGATACGTGGAGACGACGTCGTCGCCGCCTTCGCCGAGCTCCTTCTTGATGGCCTCGAGCTGCTGCCGGAGGATGAACTCCCGCTGCGACTTCTGCAGCCCCTCGGCGACCTCGGTGCGGATGCGGTCCTTGAGGTCCGCTTCGCCGAGGGTCTCCTTCATCCACCCGATGAGCTTGCGCAGGCGCTCCTCCACCTCGAGGGTCTCCAGGATCTCGAGCTTCTGCTCGAGAGAGAGGTCCGGCGAATAGCCGGCGAGATCGGCGAGATGCCCCGGGGTGCGCGCCTCGCGGAGGAACTGCACCGCGCCCTGCATCCCCCGGATGTCGAGAAGGTTCTCCACCAGCGCCCGGTACTCGCGGGCCAGCTCGAGCGCGGCCTCCGAGGGCTGCTCGTCGGGGACCTCCTCGACCTGGACCCAGAGCGCCCCGCCGACGTCCGCCTGCCCGGCGCCGAGGCGGGCCCGACGTTCGCCGGCCATCATCCAAACCTCGGTCCCGTTGGGGAGCTTGCCGGACTCCTGGAGGCGGGCGATGGTGCCGACCTTGGCGAAGCTCCCCTCCATGCGGGTGACGAGGAGGAGGCGGCGATCGCCCTGGTTGGCCGCCTCGACGGCGGCGCTCTGCTCGCCGCGCACCGGGATGGTGACGGTCATGTGGGGGAAGACGACGACATCGTCGACGGGGAGGATCGGGAGAAGCCGGTCGGTCTCGGTCATCACGCTCCTTTGTACCCGCCCGGGCGGTTCTCAACCACCCATGACGAGGACCGCCGTCCCCCGCACCAGGCCGTCCCGGAGCCGCGCCAGCGCGGCGTTGGCCTCCTTCAGGGGGTGCTCTTCGGTGGTCACCTCGAGGCGGGTCTCCCCGGCCACCCGGAGCAGCTCGACGCCGTCGGCGCGGGTGAGGTTGGCCACCGAGCGCAGCGAGCGCTCTTCCCAGAGCAGCGCATACGGGAAGCTCGGGATGTCGCTCATGTAGATGCCGGCGCAGACCACGCTGCCCCCCGGGCTCACGGCGCGCAGCGCCAGGGGGACTAGCGCGCCCACGGGGGCGAAGATGATGGCGGCATCGAGGGGAACCGGTGACCGCTCCGTGCTCGCACCCGCCCACACCGCTCCCAGGTGTCGGGCGAACGTCTGGCCCTCCGTGTCCCCCTCTCGGGTGAATGCGTACACCTCCGCCCCCTGGTGCCGGGCCACCTGGACGATCATGTGCGCCGCGCTGCCGAAGCCGTAGAGGCCGAGGCGGCGCGGCCGGCCGGTCATGCGCAGCGCTCGGTAGCCGATCAGACCTCCGCAGAGAAGGGGGGACACCTCGGTGTCCGAGTATCCCGGGGGGAGGCGCAGGCAGAAGCGGGAGTCGGCGAGGGTGAGCTGAGCGAAGCCGCCGTCCCGGTCGCAGCCGGTGAAGCGGGCGTTCGCGCAGAGGTTCTCCCGCCCGCTCGTGCACATGGCGCAGACCCCGCAGGCCCAGCCCAGCCAGGGGACGCCGACCCGCTCGCCAGGACGGAGGACGGCCTCCGCTCCGGCGGCCTGGACGACGGCCACGATCTGATGGCCGGGGACGATGGGCAGAACGCCGCGGCCGAGCTCGCCGTCTTGGACGTGGAGGTCGGTGCGGCAGACCGCGCAGGCCCGCACCCTGAGAAGGACATCGGCGCCCTCGGGCTCCGGGATGGGCCGGTCCTCGAGGACGAGGTCCTCGTGATGCGCACGCAGCACCATGGCCGGATAGGTGTTGTCATCGGACATATGTGGATGATGCCGCCACCGCTCAGAATCCGCGCGTCAGTAGCGGGGACAGGGGGGGCGCAGCCCCGCCATGTGTACCCTTCCTCGGATGGGTGCGATGCCCGAGCCGGCGGCGGTTCGGCGAACGGAGGTCGTGGTACGACGCCTCGACCCCGTCGGCCTCCGGCGCCATCTCGACGAGCTTGCCGATCTCCTCGTCGACGCTGTGGAGAGCGGGGCCTCGGTGAGCTTTCTCGCCCCGCTGAGCCACGCCGAGGCGCGCCACTGGTTCGCCGCGACCCTCACGGAGATGGAGCTCGGGCGGCGGGTGGTGCTGGCCGCCTTCATGGGGGGGCGATTGGTGGGATGCGCCCAATTGGTCCTGGCCTGGCAGGCCAATGCCAGCCACCGCGCCGAGGTGCAGAAGATGCTCGTCCACCGCGCGGCTCGGCGCCGTGGCATCGGGGCCCGGCTCATGCGCCGTCTCGAGGCCGAGGCTCGGACACTGGGCCGCACCCTCCTCGTCCTCGATACCGAGACGGGCAGCGACGCCGAGCACCTCTACTCCCACCTGGGCTGGACCCGTGTGGGGGTGATCCCCGACTACGCCATGCGCCCCGACCGCTCCGGGCTGCGTCCCACCTCGCTCTGGTACCGCAGCATCGACTGAACGGGGAGCGGGGCGCCGGGAGGCGCCGCTCGGCACGCCAGGGATTCGTCCATCGCAGAGGAACCGACGGCCTCGCCGGGCCGTTAACCGGACTGTGAGCCTGGCCCGCGTGGCTTCATCCCCCCTGCACCACCGCAGGTTCGCAGCCCTCGCCGGCGTGGCCGCGGCGCTGGTGGCGGCCGCCCTGGTCCTCACCCTCCTCCTCCTCCGCCTGGGCGGAGGGCAGGGCGCGGCGGTGACGTCGGCGAACGATTTCGTCCTCCCTCGCCTCACGGGTCCGGGCAACGTCAGTGCCGCGGCGTTCCGGGGCCGGCCCCTCGTGGTGACGCTCTTCTCGAGGGACTGCGGAGAGTGCTCAGCGGAGCTCCGGCTCTTCGCCGGGGCGGCCCTGGAGCTGGGTGGCCAGGCCGCCTTCGTGGGCGTGGACAGCGGGGACCAGGGCGGCGGATTGGGAATCGCCCAGAGCGACGGCGTCGCGTCCTGGCCGCTGGCCCGCGATGTGGGCGGAAGCACCGGCACCGGCCTCCGTGATGCGCTTGGAGGCGGTCCGGCGAGCCAGCCGCTCACCGCCTTCTACAACGTTCGGGGACACCTCATCGAGGTGCAGCGGGGATCCCTCTCCGCCGCCCAGCTGGGGACCGCCCTCTACCGCCTCTACGGCCTTCGCCTGCGCCTCTGACGCCGGGCTTACGCGGTCGGCCTCCGGCTCCGCCACGCCGGTCTCGGCTCCGCTGCGCCTCGCGGGAGGTGGCTGGCCCCGCTACCCTGAGCGGATGAGACGCGACGGCCCGATCGCCGCGGTGGCGCGGGGCGCGCTGGCCGGAGCCGCCGGCACGGCCGCCATGGACCTCTTCTGGTACGCGCGGCGCAGGCTCACGGACGGCGAGGCGGCGGAGCCCGACGGCGACGCCCTCCATCCCGCCTCCCAACCGGCCGTGGGGCGTCCCGCCGAGGGCAATGGCTGGGACGACGCGGCCGGGGCGCCCCTCGAGGAGTGGGATGCGGCCGCCACTCCCGCCCGCGTTGGCAAGCAGGTCTACGAGGGCGTCACCCAGCGAACCCTCGAGACGCGTTTCGTGCGCGTCACCGGCGCCCTCGTCCACTGGAGCTACGGGATGTGGTGGGGAGGCCTATTCGGTCTGATGGCGGCGTCGGATCGCCGCCCGCGGACGGGGTGGGGGCCCTTCTTCGGGGCGACCGTCTGGGGGACCAGCTACGTCCTTCTCCCCGCCACCGGCCTGTACCGCCCCGTCTGGGAGTACCGCGCCGACGAGCTCGCCCCCGACCTGGCCGCCCATCTCATCTATGGGACGGGGACGGCGGTGGCGTTTCGCTTGCTGCACATCGGCCGGGACTGAGCTCGTCGACGTCCAGCGTCACCCCGAGGGCGGCGGGTGGCGCGACTGGCGGAACGACACCTGCGGCGGAGGACGGACCATCGGTCATGGCGGCTGTCCAGGCTGCCGCCGCGGACCGGCTCAGCGCCCGGGTGGCGCGGGCAGCGCGAAGAGCGGAGGCACGCGCGCTTCGATGAGGTGCGGTCCCGGCTCGGCGAAGCCGCGCGCCAGCTCATCGCAGAGCTCGCCTGCCGTCGTCACCAGGGTGGCGGCCACCCCCATTCCCTGGGCGATGCGGCAGAAGCTGAGCTCCGGACGGTCGAGGTCGATCAGCGAGCTCGCCGGCGCCGAGACCTCGGTGGTGATCCGGTTCAGCTCGCCGGCGAGGATCGCGTAGCGCCGGTTGTTGAGCAGAAGGACGGTGACATCGAGCGCCTCGCGCGCCATGGTCCACAGCGCCTGCACGGTGTAGAGGGCGGAGCCGTCGGCCTCCACCGCGATCACCTTCCGACCCGGGGCCGCCACCGCCGCACCCACCGCGAGGGGAAGACCCTCACCGATCGCGCCGCCCGTGAGGGTGAGGTAGTCGTGCGGCGGCGCCGCCGCCGTCTCGCTGAAGAGGAAGATCCGGTTGGTCACCGCCTCGTCAACGAGGATCGCCTCCTCGGGGAGCAGCGCGCTGACCGCCTGCGCGACGGAGACCGGCGTGAGGTCGCCGTCCGGGCGGCGGGTGCGAACGTCGTCGTGCGCGCCACCCGTCACCGCTCCGTGGGGACCGAGGAGGTCGGCGAGCGCCTCGAGGGCGGGCGTGGCGTCGTCGCCTTCGTCGGCCAGCACGTGCACCGCGCATTCCGGGGGCACCGGGGATCCCGGCATCCCCGGCTCGGCAAAGAAGGCCACGGGGTGACGTGCCCCGGCGAGCACCAGGGTGCGCAGGCCCTCGAGCTGGCCCGCCGCCATCGCCAGCCCGTAGGCGAGAGGCTCGGTGCGCGGGATGGCGCCGCCGCGCTGGAGGCGCGCCGGGAACGTCTCCGACAGGAGACGCGCATGGGTCGCGGCGGTCGCGGCGGCCGCGGCGCGGAGGCCGCGCGCCCGCAGCGCCGCACCCCCGACGAGAAGCGCCGCCGGCGCTTCGTCGCGCAGCCGGCGCGCGACCTCCTCCACCGTGGCGGCCTCCACGCCCGGTGGTGCGGCACGCGACACCTCGGGCGGCACCTCGGCGAGCTTCGCCGTGTCGGACCAGAGGACATCGGCGGGACAGATGAGGGTGGCCACCCCTCCCGGCGGACCCAGCGCGGCGCGGGCCGCTGCGGCGGCGTCGGCGGCGACGGTGTCGGCGCTCAGGCTGCGTCGCACCCACCCCGAGACGGCGCCGGCGAGCGCCTCGATGTCGGACTGGAGCGGCGGATCGAGACGCCCGTGCTGGAGAGGGTGATCGCCGACAACGGCAATGAGCGGCGTCCGCGCGCGGCGCGCGTTGTGCAGGTTGGCGACCCCGTTGGCGAGCCCGGGGCCGAGGTGCAGCAGCGCGACGGCGGGGCGCGCGGCGATGCGGGCGAAGCCATCCGCCGCGCCGGTCGCGACCCCCTCGAAGAGACACAGGATCGGTCGCCCCTCGCGAAGCTGATCGAGGGCGGCCACGATGCGCAGCTCGGTGGTCCCCGGATTGGAGAACCAGACCGTGGCTCCGCTGCTGCCGAGGCTGCGCACCAGAGCGGTGGCGCCCGAGACCGGCGCGGGTGCCGCGGGTGCGGCGCTCGCCGTCTCGCTCACGGCCGCGACGACCGCGGTGCCGGCTGCCCCACCGAAATCCCCGGGCTTGACTCCGCCGGCGCGACAAGGACGCCGGGGTTGAGGATGCCGTCGGGATCGAAGGCGGCTTTGATCCGCTGCATGAGAGCGAGCTTCTCCGGAGCCTCGAGCTCCAGGAAGTGGGCGCGCTTGTCCGTTCCCACGCCGTGCTCTCCGGAGATGGCTCCCCCCAGCCGTCCTGCCTGCGCGTAGATGGCGCGGAGCAGCTCGTGGCGCTTGTTCGGGTCGGGCTGGAACACCGAAAGATGCACGTTCCCGTCTCCGGCATGACCGCAACCGGTGACGAGGGCATCGTGAGCGGCCGCAACCCCATGCACCGCGTCGAGGAACGCGGGAAGGCTGGCGCGGGGCACCACGGTGTCGATGATGTCGTCGGCCCCGGCGGCCTTGGCCACCCAGAACATCCTCTCACGGGCGTGGATCAGCGCCTCCGCGACGTGCCCTGGGAGCACGTACGCATCGAGGCCACCGCTCTCCATGAGGAGAGTGCCGAGGGTCTCCACGGAGGCCTCCAGGCGGTTCTCATCGTCCTCCTCGAGGACCACGATGAGGTAGGCGAAGGCCGCCTCCTGGACACTCTCTCCGATGCCCAGCTCCAAGCCGGCTTGCGCCGTCATGGCGGCCATGGACACGCGATCGACGTACTCGAGGATGAGCGGCGCAAGGCCGCGACGGAGGATGCGCGGCACGGTTGCGCTCACCTGCTCGAGGCCGGCAAAGGGGGCCAGCACCGTCCTGGAATGCGCGACGCGGGGGTAGAGACGGAGCGTCGCTTCGGTGACCACGGCGAGCGTCCCCTCCGACCCCAGGATGAGCTGGGTGAGGTCGTAGCCGGTCGTCGATTTCACGTATCTGCCGCCCGTCCGGATCACCTCTCCGGTGCCCAGCACCGCTTCCAGTCCCAGCACCTGATGCCGGGTCACCCCGTACTTGACGGCACGCATCCCGCCCGCGTTGGTGGCCACGTTGCCGCCCAGGCTGCTCCCCATCTCACCCGGAAAAACCGGGTAGACGAGGGCGTGGCGTGCGGTCTCGGCATCGAGCTGTGCCAGGGTCACGCCCGGCTGCACCACGGCGACCAGGTTCTCCTCGTCGATCTCCAGGATGCGATCCATGCTGCGCATGGCGAGGACGATGCCGCCCTCACGGGGTACACACGCTCCCGAAAGTCCGGTGCCGGACCCGCGCACGGTGAGCGGGGTGGCCGTCTCGCGCGCCAAGCGGATCAGCGCCGCGACCTGAGCCGCGCTGTCCACCTCGACCACCGCGGCGGGATGCTGCCCGACCGCGGTGAGGGACTCGTCGTGGCAGTCGTCATCGCTGATCCGATCGCCGCTGAGAGCCCGCTCCGGGCCGACGATGCGCTGGATGGCCTCGATGATCTCCACCATGCCTTTCCATATCCGATCCTATCAGCGTCCCCCCAGCGGCCCGTGGTGCAGAAGGTGACGGTGACCCGGTGGCGCAAACCGCTCCTCTCCGGCTTGCGCCGCGGCGGAAGAAAACGCGACCGAACGCTATCTTCGCCCTTACACGTTGACATTCGTGTGTGCACGCTGCATGCTATGTGGCGATTCGGCGGGGATTCTTCACTCCCTGTCCAAAACCGACAGCGGGCGACACCGCCTGTTGATCACGGAGGCTCTCAGCTTATGGCCAGGACGAGACGAGGCAAAGGCGGCGGTGCGGCACGCGCCACCAAGGGTGCTGCGCGGCGGCCCCGAGGCACGGCGCGGCGCGGTGTCGCCGGCGGCGACCTCATGAAGGCCGTGCAGGGTCTGGTGAAGGCGCTGCCGGTCGGTGACCTCGAGAAGCGGCTCGGCGGACTCGAAAAATCCGTCGAGCGCCTCGACAGCGAGCTGCGCAAGGCCCTTTCCCAATTGGCCGCCGCCATGAGGGGCGGCGCCAAGCGGACCGTGGCGCGACGCCGGACCGCGGCGGGCACGGCGACCGCCGGCACTGCCAAGCGCACCGCGAAGCGTCGCACCGCCAAGCGTCGCACCGCCAAGCGCGCCACCGCCAAGCGGACCACCGCCAAGCGCGCCACCGCCAAGCGGACCACCGCCAAGCGCGCCACCGCCAAGCGCGCCACCGCCAAGCGCGCCACCGCCAAGCGGACCACCGCCAAGCGGACCACCGCCAAGCGGACCACCGCCAAGCGCGCGGCTCCCGCGGCGGCCGCCAAGCGAACCGCCACCGCCAAGCGCCCGGCACGGCGGACCACCGCCAAGCGCACCACCGCCAAGCGCGCCGCACCCGCGGCGGCGGCGAAGCGCAGCCCGGCCAAGCGGACGACCGCGAAGCGCACGACCGCACGGCGCACCGTCAAGCGCGCGACCCCGAACATGGCGCCACCCGCGGCGCCGGCGGCACCGCCCGCTCCCTGATCGCGCACCGAACCCAGAACTCGAGGCCCTCGGGAGCACGCTCCCGGGGGCCTTTCTCATGCCGGAGCGCGGAGCGGGACGCGCAGCGGTCGGCAGACCGTCCTGTACCCTGGCGGCGTGCCGGTTGTCCTCATCCGCTTCCTCGACGGCGAGATCCTGCACGGAGACGTCGACGATCTGAGCTTCGATCGGGCCCTCCTCGAAGTGGATGTCCGAGGGGCTGACCCCAACAATGAGAGGGCGCTCCTTCCTCTCAGCTCGATCCGACAGGTGGTGATCGGCAATCCCCAGGCGGCGCCCCCCCAGGCCTCCGGCTGGGATCGGGCGGCATTTCACTTCGTCGACGGGCAGGTGCTGCGCGCGCACATCGCTCCGGACTCACGCCTCGGCCGCTTCGGCGGCATCTGGCAGGTCGCGGAGCCGGGGCTCTCCGAGATGCGCACCGTGGGCATCCCCTACAGCGCTCTCAAGGGGGTATTCAAGCTTCGTCAATGGGATAGCCGGCCACTCTCCGCGCGCGGCGGCGGCGAATCAGGGCCCAGCGCTTCGGTGCGCATCCTCGCCGAGCGGGAGGCGGCTGCCTCACCGCACCCCCTGGGGCGCCAGCGTCGCAACGAGAGGGTCCGGCCCTAAGCCCACAGCGGGTCCCGGCGGCCGGGTGGCCGGCGGGCCTCGACGCGGGCGGCGGGGTGGAGCCTTGACGGCGCTGCCTGTGCTTCGCAGCAGCGCCGCGAACCCGGAGCGACGGAGGTGTGACGACCGTCGTGTTAGGGTGCGATTGAGCGTGACCACGCCGATCCAGGTGGAGGAGGTGGCGGAGCTGGAGCAGGCCCCGTCCCTCAGCAGCCGCCTTCTCACCAAACGCACCCTGCTCTCCTTCGCGGCCGCCATCCTGGTCGTGGGGATCGCGGTGTGGCGCGCACCCATCCCCTGGGCAGGCGCCTGGGCTCAGATCCGCCACGCCGACCTGGGGCTCTACCTCGCCGCCGTCCTCGTCTATTACCTCTCCTTCGTGGTCCGGGGATTGCGCTGGCGGATCCTCCTGGCCAACGCCGGCGAGCCACGCCACACCGCCCGGCTGAGCCCCATCATCCTGGCCTCCTTCTTCGTCAATTGCGTCGTCCCAGCCAAGATGGGCGATGTCTATCGCGCCTATCTGGGCCGGGTGCGTGAGCGCATCCCCGGGAGCAAGGCCTTCGGCACGGTGGTGAGCGAACGCCTTCTCGACCTCTGCGTGCTCATGGTTCTGCTCGTCGCTTCCGGGGCATACGTCTTCCACAAGCGCTCATCCGCCGCGCTCATCCCCTACGTCGTCGGCGGGGGGCTGCTGAGCGTGGCCGGCATCGGCCTCGTCGCGCTCATGCGCGCGGGTCGCGGCACTCGCGTCCTCCGCCTCCTCCCCGAGGCCATCTTCCATCGCTACGAGTTGTTCCGAGCCGGTGCCGTCACCTCCCTGCGCCGCTGGCCGACCCTCATCAGCCTCACCGTCCTGGTGTGGAGCTGCGAATCCGGCCGCCTCGGTCTGGTCATCGCAGCCCTCGGCCTCAGCGCCAAGGTGGGACCGTCACAGTTCGTTCTGGTGGCCCTGGTCGCGGCCCTGCTCACCACCGTTCCTTTCACCCCGGGTGGGGTGGGGTTGGTGCAGGGAGGAGTGACCGCATCGCTCATCGTCGTCGCCGGGCTCGACCAAACGCGCGCCTTCTCCGTCGCCCTCCTGGATGGCAGCATCAGCTATGGCAGCCTCGTCGTCATCGGCTTCATCGCCTTCGCCCTTCTCCACCTCCGGGCACCGCAGCGCTCCCAGCCGGGGGCGGTGACGCCACGGGTGCCGAGCCGTGCGAGCTCCACATGGTGAGTGCGCTTCCCAGCGCAGGCACCGCAGCCACCGCAGACGGGCGGCTCGGACCCCCGCCCTCCCCCCCGGGATGAGAGTCCTCGTCACCGGGGGCGCCGGATTCATCGGCTCCCATCTCGCTGAGGCTTTGGTGCGCCGCGGCGATGCCGTGACCGTCCTCGACAACCTCTCCCGCGGACGGCGCTCCCAGGTTCCGGAGCACGCAGCCTTCGTCGAGGCGGACATCAACGATGAGCTGGCCGCGGTCATGGAGCAAGCCCGTCCGGAGATCGTCTTCCATGAGGCGGCACAGGTCGACGTCCGCCGCTCGGTGGCGGAGCCGCTCTTCGACACCCGGATCAACGTCCTCGGCACCGTCAACCTTCTCGAGTTCCTGCGCCCGCTTCGGGGTCCGACGCCTCATCTTCGCGAGCAGCGGCGGGGCGATCTACGGCGACACGGACTCCGTGCCCACCGCCGAGGACCATCCGCTGCGTCCGGCCTCCCACTACGGCGCGGCGAAGGCGGCCGGCGAGCTCTACGCGCGCGTCTACGCCGGCCTCTCAGGGCTGGAGGTGGTGTCGCTCCGCTACGCCAACGTCTACGGCCCGCGCCAGGATCCCCACGGCGAGGCGGGGGTGGTGGCGATCTTCACCGAGCGACTGCTGCGCGGGGCCGCTCCGGTCATCAACGGTGACGGCACGCAGACGCGCGACTACGTCTTCGTCGGCGACGTCGTTGCCGCCAACCTCCTGGCCATCGACGCCTCACCCGGCGCCTACAACGTCGGAACCGGCGTCGAGACCGACGTCAACCGGCTGTTCGCGCTCCTCTGCGCCGGCGTGGGCACCGACCTGGCGGCGCTGCACGGTCCGGCCAAGCGGGGCGAGCAGCGGCGGTCATGTCTCGACCCGTCCCGCACCGCCGAACGCCTCGGCTGGCGCGCCACGGTGACCCTCCAAGCTGGGCTCGAGGCCACGCTGCGCTCCTTCCGAGAGGCGCGGGCGGAGAGCGTCAGCCTGCCGGAGGCGCCGCCGGCAGGCCCGTGAGGGCGGGCTCCTCCCCGACGCGCGGCACCGCGTCCAGGCAGCGCCGGGCGTGGTTCAGGAGGGCCTCCGCGCCCGCCCGCAGCCCGGGGTTGGCAGCGTAGCCGGAGCTCTCCTGCAGCCGCGCCGCCCACCCGCAATCGTCAGCGGCGGCGCCGAGGAGAGCCAGGGCGGCGGCCTCCTCCTCCTCCGCGGAGGGGGCTGCCTGGGCGAGGCGGAGGGTGATGGCCGCGGCCAGCTTGCGCGCCTGCTGCGGCGCTTCCCTGGGGCGCGGCTCTGGTGCGTCGAGGAGGTCGAGCACCGTTCGCAGCGTCCCCGCCAGGGCGCGAACGTCGGGCGGCAGGGGGGCGGTGGTGGCGTGGGCACCCAGCCCGCGCCAGGCCAGGAAGAGGCCGATGACGACGACCACGAAGACCGCGATGTAGACAGCCATCTGAGCTGAGGGTAGCGCCGGATCCGCCGCCCGCCGGGCTTCGCCTCTACTTGTAGCGGAAGGTGATGCGACCTCGGCTCAGGTCATAGGGACTGAGCTCGACGCGGACCTTGTCCCCGATGAGAATGCGGATGTAGAACTTGCGCATCTTTCCCGACGTGTAGGCGAGGACGTCCTGCCCCGTCTGCAGGCGCACCTTGAACATGGCGTTGGGAAGGGGCTCGACGACCGTGGCGTCCATCTCGATCGTCTCCTCCTTGACCTCGGTGGGCGTCCTGCCATCGGGAGCGGCACGGCGGCGCGTCGGGGAGCGACGGCGAGTGGAACCGGGGCGGGGGGGGCGTCGCGCCAAGGACTCTCCTCTATAGTGGCTGGAACGGATCAAGCTGAACAGCCGGGCTTCCGAGCGTACCACGCGACCCCCGGACGGCAGGTCGGACGGTCCCGCATGATGGTTGAGACCCGAAGCGCATACCTCGAAGCACTGGCCCAGCGAGTGCTCATCTTCGACGGGGCCATGGGCACGAGCCTGCACGCCATGGAGCCCACCGCCGCGCAGTACGGCGCAACGGAGCTGGTCGGATGGGTGGACGGGCTGGTGCTGCACAGTCCCGACCTCATCGAGCGCGTCCATCGCTCATTTCTCGAGGCGGGCGCCGACGTCATCGAGACCTGCACCTTTCAGAGCACCCCCCTGCGCCTGCGCGAGTGGGGTGCCGAGGAGCGCACCCTGGAGCTCAACGAGAAGGCGGCGCGGCTTGCCCGCCGCCTTGCCGACGAGCACTCCACCAAGGCGCGGCCGCGCTTCGTCGCCGGCAGCATGGGACCGTCGGGCTTTCTCCCCGGGAGCAGCGATCCCTCCCTGGGCGCCATCTCCTTCACCGAGCTGAGCAACGCTTTCGCCGTCCAGGCCGGGGGCCTCCTGCAAGGTGGTGCGGACCTTCTCGTCATCGAGACGGGTCAGGACATCCTGGAGATGAAGGCGGCGGTGTTCGGCGCCCGCGCGGCAATGGAGATGGCCGGGCGCCGCGTCCCCATCCAGACCCAGGCCTCACTGGACGTCTCGGGAAGGATGCTCCTCGGCACCGACATCGGCGCCGTCCTCGCCATCCTCGAAGCCCTCCACGTCGACGTCGTCGGCCTCAACTGCGGGACCGGCCCGGAGTACCTGGGGGAGCCGATTCGCTATCTCAGCGAGCACACCCGCCTGCCGGTGTCGTGCATCCCCAACGCCGGCCTTCCCCTCAACGTCGGCGGCAGAGCTCACTTCCCGCTCGAGCCGGTGCCCATGGCCGAGCAGCTGGCGGGGTTCGTCCGCGACCTGCGCATCAACGTCGTCGGCGGCTGCTGCGGCACCACCCCGGCGCACATCGCCGAGCTCGTGGCCCAGGTCGGCGGGCTGGCGGCTTCGCCGCGCACCCCCGACGACAGCCCGAGACTGGCGTCGAGCATGCGGGCGGTTGCATTGAACCAAGAGCCGAGACCGCTCCTCATCGGAGAGAGGGTGAACTCCCAGGGGTCACGGAAGATCAAGGAGCTGCTCCTCGCCGACGACTACCAGGGCATCGTGCGCGTCGCCCGCGGTCAGGTGGACGGCGGTGCTCACGCCCTCGACGTCTGCGTCGCCCTCACCGAGCGGAGTGACGAGAAGGAGCAGATGGCGGCCGCCGTCAAGTCTCTGCAGCAGGCGGTGGAAGCCCCGCTCGTCCTCGACTCCACCGACCCCGCCGTGATCCAGGGCGCTCTGGAGACGTTGCCGGGACGGGGCGTCGTCAACTCCATCAACCTGGAGAACGGCAGGGAGCGCTGCGAGGCGGTGCTGCCGCTGGTGCGCGACCACGGCCAGTGCGTCATCGCCCTCACCATCGACGAGCAGGGGATGGCCAAGACCCGCGAGCGCAAGCTGGAGGTGGCTCGCCGGATCCGCGACATCGCCTGTGGGGAGTACGGGCTGGAGCCACACCAGCTCATCTTCGACGCCCTCACCTTCACGCTCGCCACCGGCGACGCGGAGTATGCGGACTCGGGGGTCGAAACCCTGGAAGGCATCCGCCTCATCAAGCGGGAGCTCCCCGGGGTGCTCACCTCCCTTGGCGTCAGCAACGTCTCCTTCGGCCTGACCCCGCCGGCCCGCGCCGTGCTCAACTCCGTCTTCCTCTACCACGCGGTGGAGGCGGGCCTCGACGCCGCCATCGTCAACCCCGCCCAGACCGTTCCCTATGCCGAGGTCAGCGAGGAGCGGCGCACCCTGGCCGAGGACCTCATCCTCAACCGGCGCGAGGATGCGCTCACCCGCTACATCGAGCACTTCGCGGGCGTCAACGAGCGGGTGGGCGCGGAGCGGGCCGATCCCTTCGCGGGGATGGAGGCTCCGGAGAGGATTCATGCGCAGATCCTGCACCGGCGCCGCGAGGGGATCGAGGGGCTCATCGACGCGGCGCTGCGCGACCGCGACCCCGTCGCCGTCCTCAACGACATCCTCCTCCCCGCCATGAAGGACGTCGGCGACCGCTTCGGGGCCGGCGAGCTCATCCTCCCCTTCGTCCTGCAGAGCGCCGAGGTGATGAAGCGCGCCGTCTCGCATCTGGAGCAGTACCTGGACCGCAGCGAGGGGCACAGCAAGGGGGAGGTCGTGCTGGCCACCGTCTTCGGCGACGTCCACGACATCGGCAAGAACCTGGTCAAGACCATCCTCAGCAACAACGGCTACACGGTCCACGACCTCGGCAAGCAGGTCCCTCTCAACACCATCATCGACAAGGCGCAGGAGGTCTCCGCCGACGTCATCGGGCTCTCGGCCCTCCTCGTCTCCACCAGCAAGCAGATGCCGATGCTCCTCGAGGAGCTGGGCAAGCGCGGCCTCAAGTACCCCGTGATCATCGGCGGCGCGGCCATCAACCGCGGCTTCGGGCGGCGCATCCTCTACCTCGGCGAGAGTCGCCTCTACGCCCCCGGCGTCTTCTACTGCAAGGACGCCTTCGAGGGGCTGGAGACCTGCGACCAGCTCACCGACCCGGGCCGCCGCGACGTGCTGGTCGAGCGGATCCGCGAGGAGGCGCGCGTCTTCCGGGAGCGTGAGCAGAGCAGGGCGCCGGTCGCTGCGACGGCCGGCAACGGCTCTCGACCGGCGCGGAGCGCGACGCGCGGCGACGTGGCCATCCCCAAGCCGCCCTTCTGGGGCCCGGCGGTCGTGACGGGAATCAGCCCCCAGGCGGTCTATCCGTACATCGACCGGGTTTCGCTCTTCAAGATGAGCTGGCAGTTCCGGGGAGTGCGCGACCCGGCACGGTGGGAGGAGCTGGTGCGCACTGAGCTGGAACCCCGCCTCGAGCGCTCCATGCGGGAGGCGCAGCGGGATGGCTGGCTCGAGCTCCAGGCCGTCTACGGCTACTGGCCGGCGCTCGCCGACGGCGACGACGTCATCGTCTACGACGCTACCGACGTGGAGCGGGAGGTCGGCCGTTTCCACTTTCCCCGCCAGGAGGAGCAGAGCCGACTCTGCCTCGCCGACTACGTGCGCTCCCGCAAGCTCGCGGCCCCGGGCGAGCGCGATGTGGTGGCCCTCCAGGTGGTGACCACGGGTCCGCGGGCGAGCGAGCTCTCCAACCGCCTGCAGGCGGAGGGCGAATACGACGACATGCTTCGCGTCCACGGCTTCGCCACCCAGATGGCGGAGGCCACCGCGGAGTACATCCACGCCCACATCCGGCGTGAGCTGGGACTTGCCCCCGACCAGGGGCGGCGCTATTCATGGGGTTACGCTGCCTGCCCCGAATTGAGCGACCACGAGATCGTCTTCCGCATCGTCCCCGCCGAGCGGATCGGAGTCCGGCTCACCGCCGGTTTCCAGCTGGTGCCGGAGCAGTCGACCGCCGCCATCGTGATGCACCACCCCGAGGCGCGCTACTTCGCCGTGTACGGGAGCCGCTTCGAGGAGGGCGCGCGGGGGACGCCGGAACCCGTCGCCCAGTAAAGGGGCGCGGCGGCCGATGCGGGCCGACCACCGTCCGCTCGGCGGCTCGGTGCCATGATCGTGAGGTGACGCCGCATCCTGGAGGCCGCGACGCCAAGCATGCGGCGGGGCACCACCTGAACCTGCACCGCCTCCTCGTGGAGCCGCCCCGGCCCGCCGCGATCCGTGACCGCCCCAATGCCCCCTGGTTCGCTGTGGGCACGGTGTGCGTCGGCGCCTTCATGGGCCAGCTCGACGCCAGCATCGTCACCGCCGCCTTCCCCACCCTGCAGACGGCGTTCCACGCCGGCGCCGGGTCGGTGACGTGGGTAGGTCTCTCCTACCTCTTGGTGCTGGTCGCCATGGTGACGGCGGTGGGTCGCTTCGCCGACATGGTGGGACACAAGCTCCTCTACACCTACGGCTTCGTGGTCTTCATCGTGGGCTCGGCCCTCTGCGGGCTGGCCCCCAACCTGGGCAGCCTCGACGGCTTCCGAGTCCTGCAGGCGGTGGGCGCGGCGATGCTCCAGGCCAACAGCGTGGCCATCATCGCGCTGGCCATGCCCGCCGACAGGCTGGGACGCGCCATCGGCATCCAGGGCATCGCCCAGGCGCTCGGGCTGGCTCTCGGACCGGCGGTCGGCGGCGCCCTGATCGCGCTCGGCAATGGCTTCATGACACCGGCCAACGGGTGGCGTCTCATCTTCTTCGTCAACGTCCCGGCCGGCATCGTCGCCACGGCGCTGGCCTGGTTCCTCATACCCCGCAGCCGCCACCTGGCGGAGCGGTCGCGCTTCGACTGGACGGGACTCGCCCTCTTCGTCCCGGCGGTGGGCGCCTTCCTCTACGCCATCACGACGATCGCCGACGACCGCGGCGTCAGGCCGCTCCCCGTCGGCCTTCTGGTCGCCTCCGGGGTGCTCACCGGGGTCTTCCTGCGCCGGGAGCGCACGGCGGAGGCGCCCCTCCTCGACCTGCGCCTTTTCCGGCGCATCCCCTTCTCCGCGGGAGTCTCCAGCGGCCTGCTCTCCTACTTGGTGATGTTCGGGGCACTCTTCGCGGTCGCCTTTTACCTCCAGCGAGGACCCGAGCATCTGGGGGCCGGCCCCATGGGGCTGGAGCTGACCGTGATGCCGCTCGCCTTCGGGGTGATCGCTCCCTTTGCCGGTCGGGCCGCCGACCGTGTGGGGGCCCGCCCCCTGACGGTGGCGGGGATGCTGCTGGCCACGGCCAGCCTGGTCTGGCTGGGGATGGCGCCGCCCAGAGGAGCCGCCCTGCTTCCCCCGCTGGCTGTGCTGGGAATCGGACTGGGGCTCTTCACACCCCCCAACAACGCGGCGATCATGGGAGCGGCTCCGCGCCAGCAGGCCGGGGTGGCGAGCGGCGTCCTCAACATGACCCGAGGCCTGGGGACGTCGATGGGACAGGCGTTCATCGCCCTCATCCTGGCCCTCATCGCCGGCTCGCTGGCCAGCCCCGGCCTGGTGGTGAGCGGCTTCGCCGCCTCCGCCTACTTCCTCGCCGCCGCCGCGCTGCTCGCCGCTGGGCTGGCCGCTCTGCGCGGCGGCGAGCCGCACGCCAAGCGCGGCCCCGTGGCCCTGGAGTGAGGAAAGCCGGCCGGCTCTGGGCGAGCCGGCCGGCGGCTCACCGGGCCTCCCTCCGATGGGTTTCAGCGCTGGCAAGGGGGGGCTTGTACGGGGCGACGCGTTAGGTTTGTTTGGTGCTTCTAGGTACGAGGACTCCAGCCCGAGGGGCGGCCAGCACGTTGACAGAGCCCACCGACAACCTCATCCTGCGCATGTCCCGGCCGATGGGGAGTCCCCGGCCCAGGCGGCGCAGAGGAGATGAGTGGTGAGGATCAACCGGCTAGGCCTTGCGCGTCCCCGGGGGGTGTCGCTCGTGATCGGGACAGTGCTGCTGGTGGCCGCCTGCGGGAGCAGCTCCAGCCCCTCCTCGGCGCCGGGCACCGGCAGCGCCCTGGCCAAGGTCACCAAGCAGGCGAGCGTCGCCGCCGAGGTGCCCTCGTCTCTCCAGGGCACCGTGCTTCAGATCGCCACCGACGCCACCTACGCGCCCAACGAGTACATCTCCACAACGACCGGCGACATCGTCGGCTGGGACGTCCAGCTGGGAGATGCCATCTGCAAGGTGATGGGCGAGGCCTGCACCTTCAACAACGTGACCTTCGACGACATCATCGCCCAGCTCAAGGCATCCACCCCCAGCGAGCAGGCCGGCGGCGACAAGCCGCGCTATCAGTTCAGCGTGTCCAGCTGGACCCCGACCGCCAAGCGCGAGCAGCAGGGTATCGATTTCATCACCTATTACCAGGCCGGCGAGCAGTGGCTGGTCCGCCCGGGTGGCCCCACCATCAACTCCGCCGTCGACATGTGCGGCCACAAGGTGGCGGTCGAGGCGGGCACCGTCGAGGAGTCCGACGCCTGGGGATTCATGGGAGAGGATGTCGGAGGCAAGCCCATCTCGGGGGACACCAACAACTGCCAGGCCGCCGGCAAGCCGAACATCACGGTGGACAGCTACCAGGGTCAGACGGACGCCAACACCGCCCTCATCTCCGGTCGCGACGACTTCGGCTGGGCCGACCAGCCGATCGCGGACTACCAGGTGAAGGCGACCAACGGCAAGGTGAAGCTGGGCGGCAAGCCCTGCAGCATCGCGCCGTACGGGATCGCCATCGTCCACGGCAGCGCCCTGGAATCGGCGATCCAGGACGCCCTCAAGTACCTGATCCAGAGCGGGTCGTACGGCAAGCTCCTCTCCAGCTGGGATGTGCAGAGCGGCGCCATCCCGGCCTCCAGTGTGACCCTCAACAACAACAGCTCGGTGGGCTCCACCTGCGTCCCCTCATATTGAGAGGTCATCGACAGGTCACGTGATGTGCCGGCCATGAGCCCGGCCACCAAGGCCTCCGCCAGCCAGCCGCCGGCGGGGGCCCTGCCCCACGGGGATCGCTCCGCGACCATCAAGGCGGTTCCCGTCCGCCATCCCTGGCGCTGGGTGGCGGCGGTGGTCATCCTGGTCATCGCCGCGGAGGTCATCGGGACCATCGTCACCTCCGGCATCCATTGGGACCAGATCACCTACTGGCTGCACCAGTCCATCGTCCTGCAGGCGCTCGTCGTCACCCTTGAGCTGACCGTCATCGCCATGGCCGTGGGCATCGTCCTGGGAGTCACGCTGGCGGTGATGCGCCTCTCCCCCAACCCCGTGGTGTCCATCGTGAGCTGGCTCTACATCTGGTTCTTTCGGGGGACCCCGGTCCTGGTGCAGATCTTCTTCTGGTTCAACCTCAACGTCGTGCTCCGCCATGTCGGCATCGGCATCCCCTTCACCCACGTCGGCGTGCAGGCGGACACCAACAGCCTCATCAACCCCTTCGTAGCCGTCTGCCTGGGCTTGGGACTCAACGAAGCAGCCTACATGGCGGAGATCGTGCGCGCCGGCATCATCTCCGTTGAGCAGGGGCAGACGGAGGCGGCGCAGGCGCTGGGGATGCGCCGGCTGCTCATCATGCGCCGGGTCATTCTCCCCCAGGCGATGCGCGTCATCATCCCTCCGACCGGCAACGAGACGATCTCCATGCTCAAGACCACCTCACTGGCGTTCGTCGCCGCGGTTCCCGAGCTCTTCACCCGCTCGGAGCAGATCGCGAGCTCGACCTTCCTCGTCATCGAGATGGCCTTCGTGGCCAGCATCTGGTACCTCGTCGTGACCTCCATCCTCACCGTCGGCCAGTACTACCTGGAGCGCTACTTCGCACGCGGGTCAACCCGCCAGCTGCCGCTCACACCGCTGCAGCGCTTCCGTCTCACCGCCATGACCTTCCACGGGGCGCCGCCCGTGGATGTCCTCGGACCGGTGGCAAGCGTGCAGCGCCGCGACGAGTGGTAGCCGTGACTCCCATGGTCCGCGCCGAAGGGGTGCATAAGAGCTTCGGACGCCTCCAGGTCCTGCGCGGCATCGACCTCGAGGTGGCGGCTCGCGAGGTGCTGTGCATGATCGGCCCCTCGGGCTCGGGAAAGAGCACCTTCCTGCGCTGCATCAACCATCTGGAGAAGATCGACGCCGGCCGCCTCTCCGTGGACGGCGAGCTGGTCGGCTACGAGCAGCGTGGCGACCGCCTCTTCGAGCTGCCCGACCGCGAGGTGTGCCACAAGCGCTCCGAGATCGGCATGGTCTTCCAGCACTTCAACCTCTTCCCTCACATGACCGCCCTGGAGAACGTCATCGAAGCGCCGATGCGGGTCAAGAAGGAGTCCAGGGCGGGGGTGATGGAGCGGGCGCGGCACCTCCTGGACCGGGTGGGGCTGGCCGAGAAGGCCGATGCCTACCCGCGCCAGCTCTCCGGCGGGCAGCAGCAGCGGGTGGCTATCGCCCGGGCGCTGGCCATGCAGCCCAAGCTGATGCTCTTCGACGAGCCCACCTCGGCTCTTGATCCGGAGCTGGTCGGCGACGTGCTCGACGTCATGCGCGGTCTCGCCCAGGACGGCATGACCATGGTGGTCGTGACCCACGAGATGGGCTTCGCCCGCGAGGTCGGCGACGCCCTGGTCTTCATGGATGGCGGGGTGATCGTCGAGGCGGGGAAGCCGCGCGACGTCATCGGCAATCCGCAGCACGAGCGGACCCGCGCCTTCCTCTCCAAGGTCCTCTGAGCCCGGGCGGGCCCTGCTTTCGCCAGCTCCTGGCCTCTCGGCGGCGTGGCTCATGCACCATCCATCACCCCCGAAAGGATGCTCGCAACCCGTTCGGGGGTGGCCACGGGCACCGGATCGAGGCGGCAGGCGGGGACCATCTCGGCCCAGCCGCGATTCCAACGGCAGGAGCGCGCCCGAGCGCCCACCAGGCTCGACGCAGCCAGGCAGCCCCCCGGGGCCGCACCACGGAGCGGAGGCTACCGGGCCGGGGCGGCCAGCATCTCCTGGATGCGCGCCGCCAGCTCCTTGATCTTGAACGGCTTGGCGAGGGTCTGGACGTTGCCGTAGGCCTCGAGCTTGGGAGCCGTTGTGGGATTGACCAGCGCGCTCACCACCAGCACCTTCGGCTCCTGGCCGCGCTCCTCGCGGATCTTCTCCAGGACCTGGGTCCCGCTCACCTCGCCCGGGAGCATGAGGTCGAGGATGACCAGGTCGGGATCGAACTCGGCGAGCTGGGCGAGCCCCTCATCGCCGCTCCTCGCCACCCGGACGTCGTAGCCCTCCATGGTGCAGAGGAGGTGCTCGATGTCGGCGAGGGCGTAATAGTCCTCGATGATGAGGACCTTCTTCGCGGCCACTGCTCGCCGAGCATACCAAGTGCAGGAGCAGCAGACCGGACGGGTTGCCGCCCTCGCCGGCTGTGCCCCCCCTCTGCGCCGGTCAGTGGCTGTCCCGATCGATGATGGTCGCCGTCCCCAGCCCCCCGCCGCAGCACATGGTCTGCAGCCCCCGCCGGCCGTCGCGCCGCTCCAGCTCGTGCAGGAGCGTCACCATGAGGCGAGCGCCGGAGGCGCCGAGAGGGTGGCCGAGGGCGATCGCCCCCCCGTTGACGTTCACCCGATCCATGTCGGGGTGGTGCTCCCGCGCCCAGGCGACGACGACAGCGGCGAAGGCTTCGTTGATCTCAACCAGATCGAGATCCTCGAGGCGGAGACCGGCTCTCTCCAGGACCCGCTTGGTCGCCGGGATGGGACCGGTCAGCATGCTGACGGGGTCGACCCCCACGACCGCCTGAGCCGTGATCCGGGCCCGCGGCGGGACGCCGAGCTGGCGGGCCCGCTCCCGGGACATGAGCAGGAGAGCGGCAGCTCCGTCAGTGATCTGGGACGAATTCCCCGCATGGTGGATCCCGTCAGGCCGGAACGACGGAGTGAGCGCGGCGAGCGCTTCCATCGTCGTCTCCGCGCGAATGCCCTGGTCGGAGCCGACGTGCTGCACCCCCCCGTTGTGCGGCACGGGGACGGGGACGATCTCGCGATCGAATCTCCCCTCCTCCCGCGCCGCCGCCGCCCGTTGCTGGGAGAGGAGAGCGATCTCGTCGGCCTCGGTGCGGCTCACCCCCCAGCGCTCGGCCACCATCTCCGCGGCCAGGCCCTGGCTCACCAGCTCGTAGCGCTCGAGCACCTCGGGAGGAAAGGGAGTGCCCGGGCCCTGGAGCATCGACGAGCCCATGGGCACCCGGCTCATGGACTCCACCCCAGCGGCGACGGTCACCTCGCAGACGCCCGCAGTGATGAGGTTGGCGGCGAAGTGCAACGCCTGCTGCGAGGAGCCACACTGCCGGTCGACGGTGGTTGCGGGCACCTCCACGGGGAAGCCGGCAGCGAGCACCGCCTGGCGGGCGATGTTGATGCCCTGCTCTCCCGTCTGACCCACACAGCCCATGACCACGTCATCGACAAGGGCCGGGTCGAGGTTCACCCGCCGGGTGACCTCGCGCAGAACGTGGGCGGCCAGGTTGACGGGATGGACCTCGCGGAGCTCTCCATTGTTCGGGTTGCCCTTGGCGAGGGGCGTTCGCACCGCCGCGACGATGACGACGTCTCGACCGTTCACGGCACCCATCATCTCCTCTCGGCGCCGCTCGCCGCGCCTCTCGCTATGAGGTGAAGGTGAACCGTCCGAGGCAGAGGGCGGACACGAGGACGGCACGTTCGCTTTCTTCGAGCTTGATGAAACGCTCCCGACCGACGCCGCGCACGTCGCTCAGAGCGTCGACGATGCTCTGGGTGAAGCGCAGATCGCGGACCGGGCGGCCCAGCCGGCCGCCCTCGATGCGGAAGGTCCCGTCCCGGGTCATGCCGGTGATGATCGTCCTGAGCGGATGGACGTCGCGCACGTACCACAGCCGGGTGACGTAGAGGCCGCCCTCGCAGTCGGCGATGAGCTCGCCGATGTCGCGATCCCCCGCGGCGAGATTGAGATGGCGAGCCCAGGGCCCGAAGGTGTTGGGCATGGGGATGGCGTGGCCCGTGGATGGGATGCTGTCGCGCGCCGCCGTGGCGCTGTCATGGACGAAGCCGCGGCAGATGCCCTCCTCGACGCAGCTGACCGCCCGGGTGGAGACGCCCTCGGCGTCGAAGGGGAAGGGCATGCCCTGCGGATCGCCGGCGTCGTCGGCGATCGTGATCCGCTCGCTCATCAGCCGCTCGCCCGGTCGCATGAAGCTTCTCTTCTCCTGACGGGCGAGGGCGCTGAAGCCGAGGTCGGCAAGGTGGGCGAGAAGGTCGGCGACCGCATAGGGAGCGAGGACCACGGGATAGACGCCGGGCTCGATCGGCACCGCGGCCTGGTTGCGGGCGCAGGTATCGGCCGCCTCGGCGGCCACCGCCTCGGCGTCGAGGCAGGCGGCGTCGGCGTGGTGACGGTCCGCATAGCCCCAGCCGTCCTCCCCGCGAGCGACGCACATCACGGTCGCCGCCGTGCTCTCGGCGCGCCGCCGGACCCCCGTGCTGCTGACGATGGCGGTGCGGGTCAGCGCGGTCTTCACCGCCCCGAAGGCCTCGAACCCGGCCGTCTCGACGGTGTGGAAGATGGCCCCGGCGCGCTCGGCGCGCCATTCCGGGGTGGCGTCACTGGTGGCGGCGCTCCACGCCACCGGGAGGTCGGGCCCCGCGTCAGGGTTGGGGAGCGGCGTCACTCCTCCCGCCGGTGCCAGCCGCCGCGCCGCCTCCGCCGCGATGAGGAGGCGCTCGGGGGCGTCCTCGACGTCACCCCGGAGCTCGGCGACGCCGACCCGGTCGTCGGCCAGGAGACGGAGCCGCACCCTCCGCGAGCTCTCGGCGACGTTCTGGTGCACCTGGCTGCGCGCGAATCGCGTGAGACCGACCTCCCGCTCCGTCACCACCACTTCGGCGCCCGCCTGGCCGGCGCGACCGAGAACCGAATCGGCGAGCCCCACAAGGTCGTCGAGGCTGGCCAGGGTGTCAGCCTCCCGCGGCGGTCACGGCGACCCCCTGGAAGCGGCACGGCCCGGCTCCATGGCCGACGTGCATGACCTGGGACGGCTGGCCCTTGCCACAGTTCACGACGCCCCACATCCGCCACTCATCCGGCCCGGCAACCGCGTCGCAGGAGCGCCAGAACTCCGGCGTCCGGCCGGCATAGAGGGCGTTCTTGACGAGGCGGGTAATCCGCCCATCCGCGATCTCCCAGCCGTTCTGCGTCCCGAATTGGAAGTTGAGGCGCCGGTCGTCGATGCTCCAGGAGCGGTTGGTCTGCAGATACACTCCGCGCTCCGTCGTCGCGATCATCTCCTCGAGGCTGGATTCACCGGGCGCGAGGTTGACGTTGGTCATGCGCACGAGAGGAATGTGGCTCCAGGATTCCGCACGCATCGCCCCGCTCGACAGGGCCCCGAGCTCGGCCGCGGTCTCGCGGGAAGACATGTAGCCCCGGAAGATGCCCGCGTCGACGAGCAAGGTCCGCTCCGCCGGCACCCCCTCGTCGTCCCAGCCGTAGGTGCCGAGACCGCCACCCGCCGTGGCGTCGGCGGTGATGGTCACCCGCTCGCTGCCGTAGCGGAAGCGTCCGGCAAGGTCTGGGGTGAGAAACGACGTCCCCGCGTAGGCGGCCTCGTCGCCGCGGACCCGATCGAGCTCGGTTGGGTGTCCGCAGGAACTCGTGCACCTGGAGGGCGGCCTGGGTGCCGTCGAGGATCAGCGTCATCCGGCCCGTCGGGCACGGCGGGGCGCTGAGGAGCGCGACCGCCTCTTCGGCGATGCGTCCGGCGTTGCCGACGAGATCCATCTCCTCGATGGCCTCGTAGCCGGCGCAGAGCTGGTGCCGCCCGAAGCTGTTGGGATGGCTGCGCACCTGCACCTCGTCGGGGCTCGCCGCCGTGGCGTCCATGCCGCCCCCGGACTCCCCGATGAGCTGCTCGATCCGGGAGCCCTCCGTGCTCGCGAAGTAACGGTGCTCCCTGACGAACTCGAGCGAGGCCCGATGGCTGGTGATCCCCGGCACGGCCGCCATCGCCTCGTCGGCGCGGATGAGCAGGTCCATCTTCTCCTCGAGGCTGACCTCGAACGGGTCTCGCCGCTGCGGCGTGACATACCGACCGGTGGCCGGCACCGACGGCGCCAGCCGCACCCGGCGGCGGCGGAGGCGGGACGAGGTCCGGGCGATGCGGACCGCCAGGCGAGCGCAATCCTCGAGGGCCGCGGCGTCCATCCGGTCGACGCTCGCGAACCCCCAGGCGCCGTCGACGAGAGCGCGCACCCCGACTCCTTCGTCCTCGAAGGACGAGACGTGGGAGATGGCGGCGTCCTTGACAGCCAGCGACTGCGCCTGACGCTGCACCACCCGGCAGTCGGCGTACGCCGCACCAGCGGCAGCCGCGGAATCCAGCACGAGGTCGGCGATCTCTCTCATTGAGACCGCGCCATTCTCGCGCGTCCGGCAGCCCCAGGCGTCGGGAGGCCGAACCTCGGGCGAACTGGGCGGCCGTATACTCAGGCTGCCCGGAGCTCCCGGGCCCGGAGGTGGCAATGAGGCGTCCACGGCTGACGCTCCCCCTTCTCAACCCGAGACGAAGACTTCGCGACCGCCTGCTGGTGGCCACGCTGGTGGTCGCCCTCGTCCCCGCCGCCGCCTTCTTTGGCCTGACCGCGCTCAACCTCCGCGGCATCATCCAAGCCACCGTCTCAGCCACCCAGCAGCAGTTCGTCCAGCGCAACGAGCAGGGGCTGGAGGACGAGATGGCGAAGAGCGCCAGCACCATCACCCTCGACCTGGAGACGCTTCAGCATCAGGTCACCAAGCTGGCGAACACCGCGGACGTCGAGTATTCCCACCCCCCCAGCGCACCCCCCATCACCCGCCTTCCGGCAGAGCGAGACGGCGTCTTCACCGTCCCCGTCGGCTCCGGACCCGCGGCCGGCGGGGTCGACCTGTTCCTCGGGAGCAGCGGGCGGGAGACCGGCGGGTCGCCGAGCGCCCGCATCGAGCGCCTGGCCGGCCTGGGCAAGACCGAGCTGGCCCTCGCGCAGTTCCTCCAGCAGCTGGCGGCGGCGGGCGGCAATGTCGCCGTCGCCGGTGTCTGGGTCGCCGATCCCGCCGACACCGCCGTGCTGGAGAGCCCGCCTCCTCCATCGAGCCTCAAGGGACAGGGTCTCTCCAGCAATCCCCAGGGCGCGCCGGTCGCGATGCTCCCGACCTCCTCCGGGTCCCAGTCCCCGCAGCCCGTCCAGAGCCTCCAGGCAGAGTGGCTCCCCGCCTACTACAACCAGCTCCACGGCAGCTGGGAGACGAGCGTCTACGTGCCCCTGGGCGACGGCCTGGTGGTGGGGGCGGACGTCCCTCTCGCCCAGTTCGGTACGGCCATCACGTCGCCCCTCATCGCCTACACCTACCCGAGCTCCTACCCCCTCCTCCTCAGCGTCAGCCGAAGCGCCGGGGCGGTGGACATCGCCACCCCGACCAGCATGCCTGCCCTGACCAGGGACTTCCCCTCGAAGCTGCAACCCGGCCACCCGCTTCCGGCCCCCCGCGGACGGGGGGGGGCGGCGGTGCTCAAGGCGATCACCGACGGGGATGGGACCTCCCCTGTCGAAAGGGCCGGGGGCGACCATGAGCTCTTCTTCACGACCCTGGTGGCGCCTCCGGGATGGACGCTGCTGGAGGTGGCGCCCAAGGCGGACTTCGAGCCCAATCTCACGGCGCTCACCACTGGCATCAACAACTCGCTGACCGAGATCTTCCGGACGGCGATCCCCATCGTCGCCATCCTTGTCGTCGTCTGCTTCCTCCTCGCCACCATGTTCTCCCGGTTGGTGGTGGCCCCCGTCAGGGCTCTCACCCTGTCGGCGGAGCGGCTGGCCACCGGAGAGACCGAGGAGCCGGTACCGCCCCAGGGCCAGGACGAGGTGGGTGACCTGGCGGCCTCGCTGGAGCGGATGCGCCGGGAGATCAACGCCTCTCGCGAGGTCATCCTGGCGGCCAGCCGGGAGCTGGAGCAGAAGGTGGCGCAAAGGACCGCCGAGCTCAGCGCTCGCAACGAAGAGCTCCTCGCCCTCAACGAGCTGGCCGGGTCCCTGACCAGGACGCTCGATCCGGAGGCCATCCTCCAGGGCGCGCTCGACGCAGTTTGGGCCATCCTCCCCATCACCGCCGGGCGCGGGTTACTGGTGAACCGCGAGGGTCAGCTGAGCGCTCGGGGATCGGCCAGCGACGAGCTCGGCCCCTCGCTCGAGGAGGTGGCCCTCGCCGCCTACGGGGAAAACAGCCTGGTCACCCGGGAGGACGGGCAGGGGACCCTCATCGGCCTCGCGCTGGGCACGGGTGGCGCCCTCGGCGCTCTCGGACTGCGCAGCAAGGTGCCACCGAGCCCGGAGATGACCGCCCTCCTCCTCGCCATCGGCAACCAGGTCGGCCTCGCGCTGCGCACCGCGCGGCTCTCCGAAGAGGGGCGCGACATGGCCGTGCTCGAGGAGCGAGCCCGGCTCGCCCGGGAGATTCATGACACCCTGGCCCAGCAGCTCACCGGAATCGTGGTCCAGCTCGAAGCAGCCCTGGCCCTCGCCGGCCGCGACCCAGGTCTCGCCCTCCCCGCGCTCGCCTCGGCTCAAGAGCTGGCTCGCTCCGCGCTCGCCGAGGCCCGGCGGTCGGTGTGGGATCTGCGCCCGACCCCGCTCGCCTCCACCGGGTTGGTGGCCGCGACGGAGGCCGAGGTCGACCGCTTCCGCCACCGCACCGGCATCTCGGCTCGCATCCGATCCGAACGGATGTCGCCACCCCCGGCGCTCCGTCCCCAGGCCGAGGTCGCCCTCCTGCGCATCACCCAGCAGGCGCTCACCAACATCGCCGCTCACAGCGGTGCTTCCAGGGTGTCCGTTCGGCTCCGCCACGTGGACGGCCACGTCGAGCTCACGGTGAAGGACAACGGGCAGGGCTTCGACACGGGCGGCGTCGCGCCCGGGTCGTTCGGGATCGTCGGCATGGCGGAGCGGGTCCGCCTCGCCGGGGGGACCTTCGAGGTGGAGAGCGCACCGGGGAGGGGGACGACCATCGCCGTGCGGCTTCCCGTGACCGACGAGAACACCGGGGCGGTGGAGAAGCCGCCCGGCCGGACCGCGGTCCCGGCATGATCCGGGTCTTGGTCGCTGACGATCACCCGGTCGTGCTCCACGGCCTCTGCACCATGCTCGAGGTCGAGGAGGACATCCGGGTCGTGGCCCGTGCTGCCGACGGTGCGGAGGCGGTCGAAAGGGCGCGCGAGAGCCGCCCTGACATCATCCTCATGGACGTGCAGATGCCCAACATCGACGGCATCGAGGCCATGCGCCGGATCCGCAGTGAGAATCCCGAGGCCAAGGTGATCGTGCTCACCACCTACCGCAACGAAGACTACATCTTCCCGTCGCTGCAGGCTGGCGCGCGCGGCTACCTCCTCAAAGATACGAGTCGCGAGGAGCTGGCCGACGCCATTCGCGCCGTTGCCGCCGGAGAGTCGCTGCTCGATCCGGGGCTGATGTCCATCAGCCGGTCGGAGTACAACCTGACCCCCCGTGAGCTCGACGTGCTCCGCCTCATGGCTGAGCACTGCAACAACGCGCAAATCGGCAAGCGGCTCTTCGTCAGTGAGAACACTGTGAAGACGCACGTCAGCAACATCTTCACCAAGCTCGGCTGCAGCGACCGCGCGGCCGCCGTCCTGATCGCCTGGAAAGCACACCTGATCTAGAGGCGCGCGCCCACCTGGGACAGACACCTTGGCTGCTTGGGGGCGGAGTCCCGCACGGCGTCAGGGATCGCAGCCGGCCAGGGACACGGGGCGCGCCGGCGTCGGCGACGCCGTCCCGGCCGGGGCCGTCAGGGTGGAGGCGATCATCTCCGAGAGCACCTCGGCTCCACTGGGTCCCGGGTGCACGCCGTCGCCCATCTGGCTTCCCCACATGAAGTACTGGGGATGGCCCTGGCTGGCGTCGTACCAATCGACGACAACGCTGCCCGGCACTTGGCTCACCACCTGAGAGAGCTCGTCGTTGATGACGGCCGTCCAGTCGGGATGGTCCGGGTCCCTGCCCGCGTCGACCAGCACGACGCGGCTCAGCCCGTAGGAGCGCAGGGCGGCGGCGATGGTTCCCGGATCCCAGCCGGGGCCGTTCGTGCCCAGCTCGACGACAAGATCGGGAGCCAGCTTGGCCGCCGCGTGGAGCTGGCCCAGCAGCGCGGGGAGCTCGGACATCTGCCGAGATACCCGGCCATCGATGTACGCCTCGGGGAGGAGACGGTGGAGGTCGGGAGCCAGGTCGATCATGATGGAATCGCCGATCGCCGTCACCGGCAGCTGGCCGGCGGGGACGCTCGTCGGCGCCGCCGCAGTGCAGGAAGGAGGAATCGTGGCCGGGTCGGCTCGGCTCTCCGGGCGCGGCCCGTAGACGAGGCTGTGCGGCAGGTCGGCGACAGCGACCTGATCCCTCGCCCCGGGAACCGCCCCGGCCAGCCCCACTCCCGACGCCGCCAGCACAGCACCGGTCACTCCCAGGCCCACCCATGGGCCCGCCGGGACCCCCGCGACACGCAGCCGAGGCGCGCGCAGGCGGCGCACCAGCGCCAGGAACCCGTCGCGCCGGATCGGCTCCTCGATGAAGTGCCACGAGAGCGCGGCGGCGATCAGCGTTGCGGCGAGTTGGGCTGCGATGCGCAGTGGTTGCGCCCCCGTCGAAGCTCCCTGGGGGGTGGTGAGCACGATGATCGGGTAGCTCCAGAGATAGATGCCGTACGAGCGCACTCCGATCCAGCGCAGCGGACGGGCGCCGAGCAGCCGACCGCTGGCCGTCGACGGATGGGCCAGGCCGGCAACGGCGGCGAGGCTGGCCAGGGAGAGCGCCACCATGCCGCCCCGATAGAGGAAGGGGTCGTACTGATTGGTCAGAAGGACCAGGAGAACGATCCCGAGGAGCCCGACGACGGCGAGGATCTCGAAGAAGGTCCGCCCCCCTCGGGACACCGGGGTGAAGAGCTGACGGATGGGGAGCGCCACCGCCAGGGCGCCGCCGAGGAGGAGCTGGAAGGCTCGCGTGTCGGTCCCCTCGTAGACGCGGGTGGGGTCGACGCCCGGCTGGTAGAGGGAGGTCATCAGCCACGCCGACACCGCGGCGCCGGCGAGGAAGAGACCGATGAGGAGTTCCCTGCGGCGAAGAGCTCGGAGTGCGACCACCAGCAGGAGGGGCCAGAGGAGATAGAACTGCTCCTCGACGGCCAGCGACCAGAGATGTCCCAGGGGCGAGGGCGGAGCGAACAGGGCGAAATAGGAGACGTGCTGGAACGCGTACCACCAGTTGCTGAAGTAGAAGAACGCCGCCAGCATGTCCCCGCGCAGAGCGGGGATCTGCGAGGCGTCGAGGAAGGCGACCCAGATGGTGACCGTCGCGAGCATGACCCACAGCGCAGGCAGGAGGCGGCGCGCGCGCCGCATCCAGAAGTCGCGGAGCGCGAAGCGTCCGCGCCGTTCCCGCTGGGCGAGCACCAGATCGGTGATGAGGTAGCCGGAGAGGACGAAGAAGACGCCAACCCCGAGCTGCCCACCCGAGGCCCAGGGAGCGTTGAGGTGGTAGGCGATGACGGCGAGCACCGCGACGGCGCGAAGACCATCGAGCCCCGCGAGGTAACGTCCCTCCCCTTCCACTGGTCGCGGCATGTGGCGAGCACCTTTGCAGCGAAGTCATCCGCCGACGACAGCGGTGCCACCCATCCTAGTACGGGGATGCCTGCGCAGCTCGTAAGACGTCGCAAAACTCCTCTCGCCGCGTGCGCGCCGCGGAGGCTCAGGGATAGATGATGGTGGCGAAGTCGCCGGCGTGTCGAAAGCCAAGACGGTGATAGAGGCGGAGCGCGGGCTCGTTGTAGGCGTTGACGTAGAGGGTGCAGATCGGGACCTCGCGGAGGAGCTCGGCGCAGACCGCGCCCAGCCCGAGGGTGGCCAGACCGCGGCGGCGGTGGCCGGGGTCGGTCCACACCCCCTGGAGCTGGACCGCCTCCGCAGTCCACGCGGAGAGCTCCACCTTGAAGAGAACCTCACCTCCCTCCATCCAGACGTACGCCCAGCCTCGCTCCACCAGACCGGCCATGCGACCCCGCCAGCCCACGGCATCGAGGAGGAGGGGGTCGACCCCCATCTCCTCGCGGTGCATGGCCGCGGCCGCGACGACGAGCCGGTCGAGATCCCCCGGAGAGGCGCGGCGCATGGGAGTGGCGGAGGCCGCTCCAGGAAGCCGGTCGAGCACGAGGAAGGGTTGCGGGTCGCGCACCTCGACGGGCAGAGGATGGACTGGCATGGCGGAGCGAAGCGCCCGGATCGCCGGTGCCGGACCGATCAGGAGCCGGGGCGGTCCCTCGCGGACGATGGCCTCGGCGAGCGGTGGAGCGTCGCTGGGATCCGGGATCCAAGGGACGGTCAGAGGACCGGCCGCCACCATGGCGCGGAGGGTTCCGTTGGTCCCCAGCCCCCACCAGCCGTCGCCGCGGGCGCCGAGCCGCAGCTCGCTGCGCAGGTACACGTTGGTCACGGGATCCGCGTCCAGGAGGCGGCGGATGGCGGGCAGGTCGGCAGCGGTCAGACGGACGACCGCCGGTTTCCGGCGGAGGAGCCCTGCCATCCGGCGCAGCTTGCTCCTTTCCAGCCCTGTATGCTTGCCCGCTGCCGGCGATGCTGATCCTCATGAACCACCAGGCGACGCCCGAGGAGGTGGAGAACGTCGTCCGCCACGTCCGCGAGCGGGGATTTCGACCCATCGAGCTGCCCGGGACCGATCGCCTCGCCATCGGCGTCCTGGGCAGCAATCCCGGGCAGATCCGTGACGCGGTGATCGCCCTCCCCGGCGTCCTCGACGCGATCCCTGTCAGCAAGCCCTACAAGCAGGTCGGCCGCGAGTGGCACCCTGCCCCCACCATCGTCTCCGTGGCCGGCGTCGCCATCGGAGAGGCGACCGGCTTCGCCGTGGTGGCCGGACCCTGCGCCGTTGAGAGCCGTGATCAGCTCCTCACCACGGCCCGGGCCGTGAAGGCGGCCGGCGGGCGCCTCCTCCGCGGCGGGGCCTACAAGCCCCGGACCTCTCCGTACTCGTTCCGCGGGCTCGGCGCCCTGGCCCTCGAATACCTGGCCGAGGCGCGAGCTGAAACCGGCCTTCCCGTGGTCACGGAAGTGCTCACCCCGGCTGATGTCGAGCAGGTCTGCGCCGTCGCCGACATCCTCCAGGTGGGGACGCGCAACGCCCAGAACTACGCCCTCCTCGAGGCGGTCGGAGAATCCGGCAGGCCTGTGCTCCTCAAGCGCGGCCTCTCCAACACCATCGAGGAGTGGCTCCTCAGCGCCGAGTACATCGTCTCCCACGGCAACTCCGAGGTCATCCTCTGTGAGCGCGGGATCCGGACCTTCGAGACAGCGACCCGCAACACCCTTGACCTCTCGGCTGTTCCCCTCATCCACTCCCTCTCCCACCTTCCGGTGCTCGTCGACCCGTCCCACGCCACGGGGCATCGACATCTCGTTCCCTCGATGGCGCTGGCCGCCCTCGCCGCGGGAGCCGACGGGCTTCTCCTCGAGGTCCACCCCAACCCGGATGAGGCTCTCTCCGACGGAGCGCAATCCCTGACCCTGGATCAGTTTGCGACCTTGATGGAGCAGGTGCGCCATCTCAGCGCCGCGCTCGGCATGGTGACCACGTCGCCGGTCGCTCTGGGCGGTGGGCCGTGAGCCGAGGGCATCCGCCAGCTTCCCGCTGGACTTAGGATTCAGCGGTGAATGCGTCTGTTCCGCCGGGGCGCACGCAGCACGGGGACGGCGCCGAAACCGGCCGCAGAAGCGCCGGAAGACGCCCCGAGCGCCCCGGCGCCCACCTCCCCGGCGTCCCCCGCCGCCCCTATCGGGCAGGAGGTCGCCCACCTTCCAGCCTCGGACGGTGACCATCCCTGCCAGCAGCGCGGCTGTCCCAGCCGCAACGCGGAGCGCTGCCACTACGTGGACCGCCGGGGCCGGCAGTGCGAATCTGCCCTCTGTCCCCAGCACAGCGCCAGCGTCGACGGCGTCGTCTACTGTCGTCGCCATGCTGGAACCATCGCCGCAATCGGCTATTTCGAGCGCTCAGGGATGCCGGATCTCGACAACCGCGCCCCCTCGCTGGTCAACTGGGTGGCTCGGGACCTGGACGCCTTCATCACCGACACCCTCGTGGGGGTGGCTGGACCGGGCGAGCGCTTCGTCCGCGAGCCGCTGGTCTCGACCTTTCCCGAGCGCACCGGGATCCGCCGCTACGAACGCACCTGGAAGCTCGTCGACCACACCGGCGTCCGTCTCGTCGTCGCCCTCTTCGTCAGGGGCGAGGAGGATGTGACGGTGCGCGTCAGGGTCGGCGCCACCGTCGCCGCCGAGGGCATCCCACCCTGGATCGAGCGCCGTCTCCAGGGCACTGAGGTCGGAGCGGCGACGGATCGCAGCCAGCGCGACCTCTTCTACGGCTTCCTCCAGAAGCACATCCTCGAAGGCGTCCGCCGGGAGCGCGCGCACGAGGCCGGTTCCGGCGAGCGGTGATCTCGCTCCACGACACCCTCACGCAATCGCCGCGTGAGCTGGGGGTGGTCGCCCGGCCTCTTCGCCTCTACGTGTGCGGGATCACTCCCTATGACGGCGGCCATCTCGGGCACGCCTTCACTTACCACACCTTCGACGTGCTGGTCCGCCGCCTGCGCAGCCTCGGCCGCGAGGTGCGCAGCGTCCGCAACGTCACCGACGTCGACGACGACATGATGCGCGTCTCACGGGAACGCGGCGTCCCCTGGAGCGACCTGGCCGAGGCGGTGACCGCCGAGTTCAACCGGGACATGGCCGCCATCGGCATCCTGGCGGTGGACGCCGAGCCACGCGCCAGCCGGCATGTTCCGGCCATGATCGACTGGATCTCGGAGCTGGTGCGGCGCGAGCATGCCTACGCCGCCGACGGCTGGGTGTACTTCGAGGTTGCCACCATGCCGGACTACGGAGCCCTCTCACGGCTCGACCCCGCGGCGATGGTGCGCCTCAGCCGCGAGCGGGGAGCCAATCCCGACGATCCGCGCAAGAGGGCGCCCCTGGACTTCGTTCTCTGGCAGCCGTCGAAGCCCGGGGAGCCGGCGTGGGCGTCGCCCTGGGGAAGCGGAAGGCCGGGCTGGCACATCGAGTGCTCGGTGCTCGCCGCCCGCCACCTCGGCATCCCCGTCGACGTGCACGGGGGTGGGGAGGATCTCATCTTCCCTCACCACGAATCCGAGATCGTCCAGGCGGAGGCGGCTGGAACCGGCGACTTCACCCGCATCTGGTCTCACGTGGCCATGGTGGGCTACCAGGGCGAGAAGATGAGCAAGTCGCTCGGCAACCTGGTCTTCGTCCGCGACCTCCTCCAGCGTGCCTCGCCGGCGACGGTGCGCCTCCTCCTCGCCGCCCATCACCACCGTCACGGTTGGGAGTACACCGAGGCAGACCTGGGCCAGGCCGCGGAGCGCAGCCGGCGCTATGCCAGGGCGGCGCGGGCGGGGACGTCGCTGCCGGCGATGGAGGCCGACGAGTGGCGCGGCTCGTTCCTTGATCGGATCGATGACGACCTGGACACTCCGGGTGCCCTGGCGGCTGCCGACCGCCTCGCCGAGCAACTCCTCGGCCCCGCGGACGGCGGCGACGTGGCCGGAGCGGCCCTCCTCGCCGAGCTGCTCGACGTCGTCGGTGCCAGCACGGCGCTTGCCGAGCCGCCAGATGGAGCGCTCAGTGTGCCGCCGTGAGCTCGCGGGCGCGGCTCAGCGCAGCGGCGGTGTCCCGGTAGCTGGCCTGCCTCAAAGCCTCGTCGAAGCTCATCCACCGGGCCGCGTCGATCTCGGCGGCCTGGGCAACGAGAGGCGTCCCCTGGGGGGCCTCGATCAGAAAATGATCGACGTGCTTGAAGATCAGGCGTCCATCGCGGCGATAGACGTAATCGGAGGGAGGGAGGGCGTCCCGGAGGCGAAGGGACGACGGCTCCACCCCGCACTCCTCGGCGACCTCGCGCAGCGCGGCCATCTCTGCCGACTCCCCGGCCTCGACGAGCCCCTTGGGCAGGGACCACCGCTCGCCCATCCGGATCAGCGCCACCTCCCAGGTCCCACCCGGCGCCGGGCGCACCAGGACACCCCCGGCGGACACCTCGTCGGGGCGCCGCCGGCGGCCCGGCCGGGCGGGTCTGCTGCTGGGCTGCGGCATCTTTCCCAACCTGTACCCTATCCACGCTGAGAGGCGCGGCCCCGTGGTGTAGCCTGGCCTAACACGCCACCCTGTCAAGGTGGAGATCGTCGGTTCGAATCCGATCGGGGTCGCCACAGACCGCTGTGATGGCCAGCCATGGCGGCTCTGCTCGGCCGGCCAGCGCAACCCCGACCGGCGGCTTTTGCGCGCCCTCCAGGGCAACCATGGGCGGCAGGGCCTCGCCCGCACACCGACCGGTGCCGGAGGTGAGGCGCGCCAAGCGCGGGGAACCCGATCGGCAGGCGGGTCCCGGCGCGGCCTGCCGCGTGGGGCTCAGCTGACCGCGGCGCCGCTCCTGTCGGCCGTCCTTCCGACCCTGGCCATGACCCATCCGACGAGGTCGTCGAGCACCCGGTCGCGCTCGGGCTCGTTGAAGACCTCGTGATACAGCCCGGGGTACTCGAGCAGGGTCCGGTCCGGGCTGCTCGCGCCGGCGTGGGCTTGGCGGGCCGCCGAGGGATCGACCAGATGGTCCTCGCTGCCCTGCATGGCGAGGAGGGGCAGCGTGAGCTGGGGGAGGCCCGCCCGGGCCGCGGCCGCGGCATCGACGATCTCCATCCCGAGCCGCGCCCGCACCGGGCGGCGGCGAACCCAGGGGTCCGCCGTGTAGGCGGCCACCACCGCCGGATCCCGCGAGATCGAATCAAGCGGCAGTCTGCGCACCCCCATCGCCGGGGCGAGCCGGGCGAGGAGCCGGGCGACGCCAAGGAGCGGCCCCGAGACCGGCTCGGTGATGATGGCCGGAGCCGAGAGCACGAGCCCGGCCAGCTCCTCCTGAAAGCGCAGGGCGTAGAGGACGGCGATGAGTCCACCGAGGCTGTGCCCGATGAGCACGGTCGGCGCCTCGCCGTCCGCCTCCCCCGCCGCCTCGGCGACGCTGTGCAGGTCGTCGACATAGTGTTCGAAACGCTCGACACTCACGGGCCGGCCCTCCGACCTTCCGTGCCCGCGATGGTCGGGGACGACGACCATCAATCCCGCTTCGCTGAGGCGCTCGGCGACGTGCCGGTAACGCCCGCCGTGCTCGCCGTAGCCGTGGGCGATGAGCACACGGCCGCCGGCCACCGCCGCATCGGGGTACCAGGTCCTCCAGAAAAGGCGTAGCCCGCCGGTCCCAGAGGTTTGGCGCTGAACCTCGCGCACAACGAAAACAGTGTGGCACGCTGGGACCGGATGCACGCGCTGAGCCTCAGCCTCTCCGCGCCCGCCTACTGGCTCACCCGCCTGGTGATCCAGCGGGGTCTCGGAATCATCTACCTCTCGGCCTTCCTCAACGCCTTCAACGAGTTTCCGGCCCTCCTCGGAGAGCGCGGCCTGATCGCCGCCAGGCACCGTCTCCGGCCCTCCCGTTTCCTCAGCGCCCCCAGCCTCTATCACCTTCACTACTCGGATCGCTTCCTGCGCGCCACCAGTGCCCTTGGCATCGCCGCCGCGGTGCTGGTGATCCTCGGGATTCCGGAGATGGCCGGGGCAGCCGTGGTCTCGGTGGCGGTGTGGGCGCTGCTCTGGATGCTCTACGTCTCCGTGGTCAACGCCGGGCAGACCTTCTACGCCTTCGGCTGGGAGTCCCTGCTCTGCGAGGTCGGCTTCCTGGCCATCTTCCTGGGCCCGTCGACGTCGGCGCCGTCCGTTCTCGTGATCTGGCTGCTGCGCTGGGTCGTCGTCCGTCTCGAGCTCGGCGCCGGGCTCATCAAGTTGCGCGGCGACCCCTGCTGGCGCGACCTCACCTGCCTGCGCTATCACCACGAGACCCAGCCCATGCCCAACCCCTGGAGCTGGTACTTCCACAACCTCCCCGACCCCCTGCACCGCGTCGAGGTGCTCGGCAATCACATCGCCCAGCTGGCGGCGCCCGTCGTCCTCCTCCTCCCCCAACCGCTGGCGAGCGGCGCAGCCCTGCTCATCATCGCCACCCAGCTCTGGCTCGTGCTCTCCGGCAACTTCGCCTGGCTCAACGCCCTGACCATCGTGCTCGCCTTCTCCGGGCTCGATTCATCCTGGCTGCAGCACGTTTTCCCGGTGGCGAACCCCGCCCCGCAGCCCGCCGAGCCGGGCTGGCTCGCGGGCCTCAGCATCGCCATCACCGCTCTGGTCCTGGTGCTGAGCTGGTGGCCGCTGCGCAACATGCTCTCGCGGCACCAGATGATGAATGCGAGCTTCAATACCCTCCACCTCGTCAACACCTACGGCGCCTTCGGCAGTGTCACGCGAGTGCGCAACGAGGTGGTCATCGAAGGCACCGACGAGCCCGAGGTGACGCCCCGCACCGCCTGGAGGGAGTACGAGTTCAAGGGAAAACCCGGAGACGTGCGCCGCCGGCCGCCGCAGGTCGCCCCCTACCACCTGCGCCTGGACTGGCTCATGTGGTTCGCGGCCCTCTCTTGGCGCTACGCGGAGAGCTGGCTGGTGCCCCTCCTCGCCCGCTTGCTCCGCAACGATGCGGCCACGCTGCGCCTTCTGCGCCGCAATCCCTTCCCGGAAACGCCCCCGACCCACGTGCGCGCTCTCCTCTACCGCTACCGCTTCACCACTCCCGGGGAGCGGAGGGAAACCGGAGCCTGGTGGGTTCGCCAGCTGGTTGGGGACTACGTGCCGGTGCTCAGCGCGCGCCGCGACTAGTCAGCCCAGGAAGCAGGCGTCGGGGTGGCTCCGACGTTCAGGAGGCGAGGACGCGCAGCACCTCGTCGCGCAGCCATGCCAACGCGATGGGCTTGGTGAGAAGCCGTTGCGCCCCCACCGCTGCGACCCGTTGCGGATCCTCCTCGGCGTCACGTCCGGTGACGATCATCACTCGAATGCCTGGCAGCATGGCGCGGAGGCGGCGGCAGACCTCGATGCCGTCCATCCCCGGCATGTTGATGTCGACGACGGCGAGGTCCCAGAGTGAGCGCTTGGCCGCGAAGAGCGCCTCCTCGGCGCTGTGGGCCGCCTCGGCCCGGAAGCCCTCCAGCTCCAGGTAGGCGACGATCGTCTGCGCCAGCCAGACGTTGTCGTCGACGATGAGGACAGCCGGTCTGCTGCCGGGCTCGCGGCCGGCACGGGTGCCGCCCGGAAGGAGGTTTGCCGGCGCGACCTCGCCCCTGGTCATGACAGCCTGAAGCGCTCCATGGGATTGGCTCAAAAGGTACACGGCAGCCGTGTGCCCTCTTCGCCGCAATGCAGCGGACCGTTGTGATCATGTTTCGCAACCGTCGCAGCCTCCCCCGGCCCCGGCGCGGGTGCTCGACCGAGCCGGCGCGGGAGGCCGGCCCTAGGGGGCCAGGCGCTCGCGCACCCATCCGCCTCCCTCTCGGTGGAAGCGAATGCGGTCGTGGAAGCGGTCCCGTCGCCCCTGCCAGAACTCCACCACCTCCGGAACCAGCCGGTACCCGCCCCAGAAAGGAGGCCGGGGGATCGCCGTTCCCCCGGGGAAGCGCGCCCGCACCGCCGTCCAGCGGCTATCCAGCTCCTCGCGGCCGCTCACCACCGCGCTCTGCGGCGAGGCCCAGGCGGAGATCTGCGCTCCGGGGGGACGTTCGGCGAAGTACGCGTCGGAATCCTCGTCGGAGAGGAGCTGCACCCGTCCCTCCACGCGGACCTGGCGATGGAGAGGGAGCTCCCAGTGGAGGAGGGCCGAGGCTCTGGGCCGTTCCCGCAGCTCGCGGCCCTTGCGGCTCTCCCGGTTGCTGTGAAAGGACAGCCCCTCCGGGTGGAGCCCGCGCAGCAGCACCAAGCGCACCGAGGGCGTCCCTTCGCCGCTCGCCGTGGCCAGAGCCATGGCGTCGGCGGAGGGGGAGCCAGCCCGCAGCGCGGCGTCGTACCAGCGGCGCAGAGCGGCCAGGGGGTCGTCACCCAGGTCCTCGGGGCTGAGCGGCGGGTGCTCATCCGGGGCGTCGCCCGTCGCCGCGGCGGGAGCCTCGCCCCGGGGCGACCCGGCGGCGGCATCGGACAGCCGACCCAGCCGAGCGCGGAGATGGACCCGAACCGGCCCGCCGGGAGCGGACATGCGCAGCTCGTAGGCCATCCGCTCCCCGTCCACGGAGATGGTGCGCTCCAGCCGCGATACCAGCTTGGCGGCGGGTGAGGACTCCAGGAAGCGGGTGCCCAACTCGAGGCGCCCACCCTCCCACTGGCCCGTCTCCACCTCGACGTGGCCCGTCGAGTGGGCCAGCACCAGCTCCACCCGACGATCCGGCGCCGCCCTCCAGTAGCCAGCCTCGGAATGGAGGGGCCGGCCATCGTCGAGGGCCTCGGTGCGCTGCTCGTAGCCCAGGAAGGGCCGCCCCGCCTGCCAGAAGCCGATCCGGTCCCGGTAGGCGAAGCGGCGTCCCTCCCACTCGCCCTCGCCCTCTCCCCGCCACTGCCCGATCAAGGCGGAAAGGCGGCCGAGCTCGGGGTGGGGAGGAGCCGGGGAGGGAGCCACGCCGGCTGAGTCTACGAGGGGCCGGAGGGAGTGGCGGCGGGAATCTCCGGGGCCGCCCGCCCCCGCGCGGGCCGGCGGCGGCCAGGCGGGGCAGCCGGCGGGGGCGGGTCTCCCCGGTGACCGCCGAGGGCGAAGCGAATACCATCCCGAGAAATGACCGAGAACCCGGCGGACATCGACGGCATCGAACGCGTCCTCATCGTCGTCGCCCATCCCGATGACTGCGACTTCGGCTGCGCCGCCACCACCGCCCGCTGGACGGACGCCGGCATCAGCGTGAGCTACTGCATCGTGACCGACGGGCGGGCGGGCGGATTCGACCGCTCCGTATCCCGGGAGCGGATGGCGGTGATCCGGCGCGAGGAGCAGATGGCCGCGGCCCGCGTGGTCGGGGTCACCGACATCGCCTTCCTCGGCTACCCGGACGGAGAGCTGACGGTCACCCACGACCTGCGCCGCGACATCACCCGGATCATTCGCCAGCGGCGCCCGGACCGGGTGGTCACCCAGTCACCGGAACGCAACTGGAACCGCCTCTTCGCCTCCCACCCCGACCATCTCGCCGCGGCCGAAGCCGCCCTGGCCGCGGTGTACCCGGACTCCCGTAACCCGTTCGCCCACGCCGACCTCCTGGAGCGAGAGGGGCTGGAGCCGCACACCGTGCGCGAGCTGTGGGTCATGGGGGTCGCCCCCGAGCGAGTCAACCAGTGGTGCGACGTCACCGCCACCCGGGAGCGGAAGCTGGAGGCCCTGCGTTGCCACCGGTCGCAGTACCTGGATTGGGACGCCCTCGAGGGGCGGGTTCGCACCTGGCTCCGCGTGGGCGGGGAGGCGGCCGGGCTGGGCCCGGACAGCGCCGCTGAGGGATTTCACCGGGTGGTCATCGGCTGACCGCGGCTGGAGCGGCGAGCCGATGACCTCAGGTCGTGTCGAGGATGGTGGCGGGGCGCATCCCCTCCCAGGCCGGATGCCGGAGGCCGGCGCCACGCTCCACGATGTAGTGGTTGTTGCGGCCGACGCGCTCGCGGCGGAGCAGTCCGGCCGCCACGAGATCGGCGACGATCCGGTAGCAGGCGCGCTCGGTGATGCCGACAGCCAACGAGAGATCGCGAATCGTCATCTGGGGCTGGCGGGCGAGGCAGGCCAAAACGTGGCCGTGGTTGGACAGCAGCGTGAAGCGGCGCTCCCCCCAAGTCGCGCGCGCCGAACGCCGCTGCTCACCCGTCGCGGCCATGTGGACATCCTTCCTGTTGGCCAGGTCATCGGCTCCACCCCGCCAGCCTCCCCTTTCAAGAGCATACCGACCGGCTCCCTCGGCATCATCTCCGATGGTGCCAGCGCCCATTTCACCGAGGAGAAGAGGATGAAGATCGCCACCCCCGCCGCCCTTGCCGGCGCCGCTGATACCGCCGCATTCTTGATTGGGCGGCCAACTCTGGTACGTGAGAACCCCGGGCGGGCGGCCGGGGGCGTGGCCCTCCTCGGCCTCTGGGTGGTCGCGGCCCGGCAGGCCTCCGGGGGCGGCCGGGCGGCGCGCCTGGCCACCGCGGCGGCGCTCACCGCCGCCAACGCCGGACTGCTCGCCGCCCACCTGCGCGCCCGCATCGCCACGCCGCGGATCTTCGCCGGCATGGCTCTCAGCGCCGTGGTCCTCGCCGACGCCGTCCGGGCTAGAGGCTAGAGCTCACGCCCAGAGGCGCGAGCCTTCAGGACTGAGCCGGGTACAGGGCGACGTGCCAGAGGCAGGCAGCCGGCGCCACCACCTCGAGCTGCTCCGTCCCGGCTGAGAAGGCGGCGCCGCCCGCGCCATCCACGATCGCCCCGCCGGCGTCGCCGGACGCGCTCCCCAGGGTGAGGGACGTCGGGGCCGTCTCGCGAACCGAGAGCATCGTGCCCGGGGAGAGGCCGACGGTCCCCAGCGGGCACGTGTAGCTGATGGCGAGGAGCCATGCCCGGTCCACTTGGACTGGCGTCCCCGCCTCTCCGGGCGGGAGGGTGGAGGTGCCGCAGCCGAGCCAGCCGAGGGCGGCCTCGGCGCGGTAACCCGTCGGGGGCGGCTGCAGCGCGTCGAGGGAGGGCTGGCCAGCGGCCAGCGCCGGGCAGAGGGGGGCGGCAACCGGCGGCAACCCCCCGGGCGACGGAGCGGCGGACGCCGAGGAGGAGGGGGAGGAGGCGGGAGGGGCGGACGGAGAAGCCGAGGCGGTGGGCACCGAGGTGGCGGACGCCGCCTCCGACGGGGGAGAGGGGGAGGTGGCGGCCGAGGCCTGCTGGCTCACCAGCTGGACGACAGCGTGGGCCAGCGGCACCCCGATGGCCAAGCCGATCAGGAGGCCGGCGACGAAGGGGCCGAGGGAGATCAGCCGGGAGCGGCGCGGTTCACCCGGCAACGGTCCACACCACGACCCCGAGGGCCATGCCCACGGCGAGGCCGACGATGACGCCGAGGAGGGCCATGAGAAGCGGCGGAAGGCCGGCGAAGAGGTTGCTCGCCGCCGATCCCGCCACCGCCCGCGCCGAGGTGGCCGCGGTGCGCGCCGACCCGGCGACGCTGCCGGCGGCGACGCTCAGGGCGGCCGCCCCGGGGCTGCCCTCCTCAGGAGGTGGGGGCGGAGAGGCGCTGTCCACCATGCTCAAGAGATTCGCGCAACGCCCCCGGAACCTGCAGCGGGGATCGCGACAACCACCCCCCGGCCCGGCCGGGAAGCGGCGATCCGGGGGGCACGGGCAGGGCCCGATCGCGGCCAGCGCTCCGCCTCGCGCAGCATGGCCGGGGCGCGGAGAGTGACCGGTGACAGGTCATCGACTCGGTTTTGAAAAAATATAGTTAGTCTATATAATTAGATCGCATGGCCCCGACAGCGTCACCTCCCGCGGCCGCGCCGGCCGCCGTGGACCTCGCCAACCGCCTCCGCCCGGTGCTCCTCCACCTCGCCCGCCACCTCCGTCGCTACTCGCCGAGCTCGGCGGTGAGCGCCGGCCAGCTGGAGATCCTCGGACTGCTCGACCGCCATCCGGGGGTCGGCATCAACGACCTCGCCGGCCTCGTCGGCATCGCCCCTCCCTCGATGTCCAACGCCATCGACAAGCTGGAGGCGGCCGGCCTCGCGGTCCGCAGCCGGGAGGGGTCCGGGGATCGCCGCCGGGTCGGGGTGAGCGCCACGCCCGAGGGGGCCCGGGTGGTCAGGGCGGCGCGGCGCAGCCGCACCGCCTTCCTCGCCGAACGCCTGGCCCGGCTGACCCCGGAGCAACGCGCCGCCGTCGATGCGGCAATCGAGGCTCTCCAGGCCATCACCCGAGATCGTTCGGCGAGCACCGGGGAGGGCCGCGCCGGGTGACCGTCGTCTCGGCACCGACCCGCACCTTCCGCAGCCTGCAGCGCCACTACAACTACCGGCTCTACTTCGCCGGGCAGGCGATCTCTCTGGCCGGCACCTGGGTGCAGACCGTGGCTCAGGCGTGGCTCGTGCTGGAGCTCACCCATTCCTCCGCCGCCTCCGCGCTGGCCCTCGGAGCCCTGGCCCTCTTCCAGTTCCTTCCCTACACCGTCGCCGGCCTGCTCGGCGGCCCCTTGGTGGACCGCTTCGACAAACGCCTCGCCATCGTCGGCACCCAGAGCACGCTGGCGCTGAGCGCGGCGGTGCTCGCCGTTCTGGCCTTCGCCCATGCCGCCACCCTGTGGGAGGTCTACGCCCTCGCCGCCGTGGGCGGAGCGGTCCAGGTGATCGACACCCCGGCGCGGCAGGCCTTCGTCTACGAGATGGTGGGACGGAGCGAGCTGCCCAACGCCGTGGCCCTCAACTCCTCGCTCTTCAACCTGGCTCGGGCGGCGGGACCCGCGGTTGGTGGCGTGCTCATCGCCACGGTGGGAGTTGCCATCTGCTTCACCCTCAACGCGATCAGCTTCCTCGCCGTCATCGCCGGCCTTCTCCTGATGCGAACCAATCAGCTCTACACCACCGAGCGCGATCCGGAGCGGCGCTTCCTGCGCAGCCTCGGGGAGGGGATCGCCTGGACCTTCCGCACCCCCACCGCCTGGCTGGTGTTCGCCCTTCTCCTCGTTGTGTCCACTTTTGGCATCAACTTCAACGTGCTGCTGCCCATCCTGGCCAGCCTGACCCTGCACGCCGGGCCGGTGGGCTTCGGCATCCTCACCGCCTGCTTCGGGGCCGGAGCGCTCATCGGCGCCCTCTTCACGGCGACCGTCGGCCGGCCCAGCTGGCGGCTGCTGCTCATTGGCGGCGCGGCCTTCGCCGCCCTTCTCATGATCCTGTCGCCGCTCGGCTCCATCGCCGCCTCCGGGACGGTTCTCGTCCTCGCCGGGGCGGCCTTCACCACCTACACCTCGATGAGCAACGCCACCATCCAGATGGTGGCCCCCGATCGGTTGCGGGGGCGGGCGATGGCCCTCTATGGCTACCTCTTCATCGCCATCCCGGCGCCCATCGGCGGACTCCTGGCCGGCTGGCTCAGCGCCACGGGCGGCACCTTCCGAGCTTTCCTGGTCGGCGGCGGAGTGAGCCTCGTCGCGGTGGTCGGGGCGGCGGCTGTTCAGCGCCGGGTCATCCCCGCTCGGCGCGCTTACCCGGCGGGCGCGACGCGGGGTGGGGCTGCCCAGACCTCCCCGGTGGGTGGCGGCCTCCCCGGCAGAGAGACGTCGCCGGCGGCGATCGTCGAGCCCGCCGCGGCCATGGCCGCCAGCAGCAGCACGGCGCAGTCGAACCAGTAGTCGAAGAAGGCCTGCTTGGCGAGCAGCCAGGCGGCGGCGGTGAGGAGGGCGGCCTGCAGCGCCAGCTCCCCCTCGACCCGCGGCCGGCCGCGCCACGCGATGAGGAGGGCGCCGAGGACCACGGCGCCCACGGGAAGGAGAACGGGCAGGTGGATGCCGCCGTGCCGGAAGAGGAGGGCGGCGATGTTGAGGGAATCAACCCGAAAGGGCGTGACGAGCTGATAGCCGATGGTGGCGTACAGGAAGGTCGGTGGGCCGGTGAGGAGGGCGAAGGGGAGCTCGACGAGGATGGCCGCTGCCACCGCCACGGTGATCTCGCGCCGGGCTCTGCGCGACCAGAGGAAGAAGGGCACGAGGGGGATGAGCGCGGTGGGCTTGACGCAGAGCGCGACCACGAGCGCGGCCACCGCCCAGCGCCGGTGATCACGACGCAAGGCCAGCCACCAGACGAAGCCCGCCAGCATGTAGACATCGACCCAGCTCTTCACCACCATCCCGGCCCAGAAGGGGCAGGCGACGGCGACCGCCGCGACCCGGTGAGCATCGGCGCGCAGCGAACCCTGGCGGGCGAGGTACCAGAGCCCGGCGATGGTGGCGGCGATGGCGACGATCGACATGGTGCGCACGTCCCCGAGGAGGTAGCCGGGAGCGGCGAGGACGGGGACGGCGGGGCCATAGACGAAGTGCTCGAAGGTGCGGGGCGGGTGGAAGAAGAAGAGCGGGGTGTAGGGGTTGTGCCCGTGGAGGAGGGCTCCGGTCGCCCCCGTGACGGCGGCGAAGACATCGATCCCCGAGGCCCCCCAGGTGAGCGCCGAGCCCACCATCACCAGCATGGCGACGAAGCCGCCGGCGAGGAGGGGCAGGGTGGCGGCTCCCCGCGGGAGCCAGGCCGCCGTCGCCACGCAGGCGGAGAGAAGGAGCGCGCCGACGAGCTGGGCGGCGACATCCGGCCCGAGCTGGCGCGCGATGGGCCAGAGGAGGTTGACCAGCGCCATGGCGGCGGCCAGCAGGGCCCAGCTGAGGCGTCCCTGCCCCCAGGCCAGGCGGCGCCAGGAGACGGCCACCAGGGCGACGAGGAGAGCGGCGAGAAGGAGCAGGACGGCCGGCCCGGAGTAGACCCCGTAGCGCCAGAGGTTGGCGGCCCCCAGGAGGCCGAGAGCGAGAACGCAGAGGGTGAGGCGGCCCATGCCGAGCAGGGCCGGCTTCGCCGCAGCTCCGGTCTGGCGCAGCGCCGGCGCCGTCAGCGAAGTCATGCTGCGATAGTGACGGGGTGACCGGATCTCGCGCGGAACCCTTCGCCTGGACGCCCTCGGCGGAGCAGCGCGCCGAGAACCGGTTGCGCCGCTTCCTGGACCACCTGGGGATGGCTGACCCGGCGGAGCTCGACGGCCGCCTGCGCGACGGGGGAGATGCGGCTCTGGAATGGTTCTGGGCCGCGGTCCTCGACGACCTCGCCCTGGAATGGCGCGTGCGCCCCGGACGGATGCAGGAACTCGAGCGCCGGTCTCCCCTGGACCCGATGGTGGCCGGGAGGAAGGCTCAATCTCGTCGACAACGCCGTCCACCGCCACGCCCGCGACCGTCCCGCCGCGACGGCCGTGGTCTACGAGGGCGACGACCGCCCCCCCGTCACCTGGACGTACGCGGACCTCGCCGCCCAAGTCTCCCGCGCCGCCCAGGGGCTGCGCGCGCTGGGTGTCGGAGTGGGCGACGCGGTCGGGCTCTGCATGCCGATGACGCCGGAGTGCGTGACCCTATTCCTCGCCTGTGCTCAGGTGGGCGCGGTGGTGGCGCCGCTGTTCTCCGGCTTCGGCGCCGAGGCCATGCGCACCCGCCTTCGCGATTGCGAGGCCAAGCTGCTCTGCATCGTCGACGCCTTCACGCGGCGGGGAAAGCGGGTGCAGCTGAAGGCCGTGGCCGACGCCGTGGCCACCGGTGTCCCCAGCCTTCGCCACCTTCTCGTGGTGCGCCACCTCGATGGCGATGCGGCTATGACCCCGCCGCGTGACGTCTGGTACCACGAGCTGGTCGCCACCCAGGAGCCCCGCGCCGATGTCGCCGACACCGCCGCCGACGCCACCTTCATGCTCCTCTACACCAGCGGGACGACGGGGCGGCCCAAGGGAACCGTGCACGTCCACGGCGGCTTTCCCATCAAGGCCACCCAGGATTTGGTGCACTGCTTCGACGTGGCGGCGACGGACCGCCTCCTCTGGTACACCGACATCGGCTGGATGATGGGTCCGTGGGCCATCTGCGGAGCTCTCACTGTTGGTGCCACACTTGTCCTTTTCGATGGCGTCCCCGACTTCCCGACGCCGGACCGGCTGTGGAGTGTGGTCCAAGGCCGGCGGGTCAGCGTCCTCGGGGTGGCGCCGACGGTCATTCGATCTCTGATGCGTTACGGGGACGAGCCCACGCTCTCCCACGACCTCTCCTCGCTCCGGGTGCTGGGGTCGAGCGGCGAGCCCTGGAACGCCGAACCCTGGCTCTGGTTCCTGGAGCGGATCGGCGGTGGTCGCTGCCCCATCGTCAACTACTCGGGGGGCACGGAGGTGAGCGGCGGCATCCTCGGCGGCAATCTCATGACCCCGCTCCGGCCGGGGGCGTTTGCCGGGCCGGTGCCGGGGATGGTCGCGGACGTCGTCGATGAGGCGGGCCAGCCCGTGCGCGAGCGGGTGGGTGAGCTCGTCGTGCGCCTCCCCTGGCCGGGGATGACGCGGGGCTTCTGGCGCGACCCGGAGCGCTACCTCGAGACCTACTGGTCGCGGTTCCCCAACGTGTGGGTGCATGGGGATTGGGCCGAGGTGGGGAGCGATGGGCTGTGGTACATCCGGGGGAGGAGCGACGACACCATCAAGCTGGCTGGGAAACGCCTCGGTCCGGCCGAGGTGGAGGGCGTGCTCGTCGCCCACCCGGCGGTCTCCGAGGCCGCCGCGGTGGGCGTGCCCGACCCCCTGAGTGGCGAGGCCCTCGTCGTCTTCTGCGTCCTGGCGGCGGGCGTCGCCGACTCCCCGGAGCTCCGCGAGGAGCTCGCAGCGGAGGTCGCCGCCGCCCTGGGACGCGCCCTCCGCCCCCGCGCCGTCGAGGTGGTCGGTGAGCTGCCCCGGACCCGCAACGCCAAAGTGCTGCGCCGGGTGGCCCGCGCCGCCTATCTGGGGGCCGACCCCGGTGACCTGTCCTCGCTGGAGAACCCCTCCGCCGTGGAGGCCCTCCGCTCCCTCCGCCACTGACGCGCTCCCAGGCCGAGCTCCGAGGCTGGCCTCAGGAGGCTCAGGGGATCCCGTTGAGGCCCGCGCTCCATGCCCCGGAAGCGCCGCTCGCCGCCGGCAGGGTGGCGGTGGCCACGGGTTGGGTGAGCGTGACCGAGCCGCCGAATTGCGTGACCGTGGCCTTGAAGCTCAGGCTGCCGCTGAAGGTGCCGCTGGGCAGGCTCTTGCCCAGGACGCCGGGGGAGGCGAAGCCGGCGAAGGCCGAGGCGATGGAGCTGACGTTGACGCTGAAGGAGCCGGCCAGGCTGACCCGGGCGAGGCCGCCCGTCGCGTGGCTGATCCAAACGTCGACGCTCGCTCCCTTCAGGGTCACGAAGGGGGTGAGCAGGGTGACGAGCTGCTGCAGCTGCGAGGTGGAGGTGCCGCTTCCGCTGAGGGCCTCGACGAGCTTCGGGAGCGAGTCCACCGTGATGGTGGCCTGGTAGTGCTCCGTAGCCTGGCCGGGTTTGCTCACGTCCTGAAAGGCGAGAGCGTCGACCGCCGCGCTGATGGTGGCGGAGCTCACCGTGGTGTTGGAGGGCAGGGCCTTGGAGAGCTTGGCGAAGCCGGCCCCGTCCTGGCGCACGTAGCCCTGGCCGTCGTACGCGACCAGCGTATAGGTGTGCCCACCGGAGCTCAGCGTCACCTGCCGCCGGCGGCTCGAGGCCTGGGTGAGGCTGCCGCTTGCGGAGCCTCCGGTGCCGAGCTTGGTGAGCTCCGGCTGGAGGCTCGCCGGGACGTCCTTCAGGCCGGCGGTGTCGAGGTTGAGGCTTCCGCCGAAGCTCATGAGGAGCGGGGTGGTCTGGGCCGCCTCGAGGGCCGCGGTCACCGCCTGGTCGGGGCTGTCGGCGGTGAGGCGCGCCCCGGCGCCGCAGGCGGCGAGCACGGCCGCGACCGTGGCGGCCAGGAGGAGGGCGGGCGGCGAGGAGAGGTGGCGGCGCATGTGCGAAGCCAGCATACCCCTGCCTCTCGCCGGGTCGGCCACCTGGCGGTGCTACCGTCACGAGCCGTGACCGCCCTCCTCGAAGCCCCCGCCCTTGTCGCCGTCGACCTGCGGGCCTGGGAGGAGGGGGATGCCGACGCCCTCGCCTCCATGTATGGGGAGGCCCGCGCCGCCGTGGCCATCGAGCTCCCCTGGTCAAACCCGGACTTCTTCACGCCCGGCGGGCAGCGCGCCAGGATTCGCCGCTGCATCGAGGATCCAGGGGCGGAGGGGTTCGTCATCACCGTCGCCGGAGTGACCGCGGGGCACCTCTCCCTGGACGGGATCCGGCAGGACGTGCTGGGGAGCGCGGAGATCGGCTATTGGATCGCGCCCCGGTTCCGGGGCCGGGGAGTGGCCACCGCCGCCATCCAGCGCGCGACCCATCGCGCCTTCCTCGAACTGCGCCTCGCCCGCCTCCATGCCACTGTCGACGCCAGGAACGCCGCCTCCCGCCATGCGCTGGAGCGCAACGGCTTCACCTGCGTCGGCCGGATCGAGCGCCCCGCGGGGCCGGGGGAGGCGGCCGACATGCGCCTCCTCTACCAGCTGCCCTCTCCCGTGGGGATCTCGGCCGCTTAGGCCGCCCCCGACCGGCGCTGTCGGGGTCACACTTGGGGCGCGGCCATCCGGCATTCGAGCCCGGGGCCAGGAGCACGCTGACCATGGAGACGGCCACCCTTCCCAGACTCTGCGGCCGGGATCTCGAGGTCCCCCTCGCCGGCGGCGGCTCGGCGCGCTACGCCAACCTGGACTGCGCGGCGAGCACGCCGGCCATGGAGGCCGTCGTCACCCTGGTGGAGCAGGCCCTCCCCTGGTACTCCTCAGTGCATCGCGGGGCGGGCTTCGCCTCGCAGGTCTCCACCCGCCTCTACGAGGCGGCCCGCGAGGCGGTACGTGAGTTCGCCGGCGCCGGACCCGATGATGTCGTCATCTTTGTCCGCAACACGACGGACGCGGTCAACACACTCGCACACTGCCTGAGCCTCGGCCCCGGCCAAGTGGTGCTGAGCACCGCGGTCGAGCACCACGCCAACCTTCTCCCCTGGCGCCGCCGCTTCCCGGTCGTCCACCTCACCCCGCCGCCCAGCCCCACCGCCCTCCTCGACGCCGTCGAGGCCGCCCTCTCGCAGCATCCTGTCGGCCTCGTCGCCATCACCGGGGCGAGCAACGTCACCGGGGAGGTCTTCCCCGTGGCGGAGGTGGCTGCGCTCGCCCACCGCCATTCCGCGCTGGTCTTCGTCGATGCCGCCCAGCTCGCCCCGCATCGCGCCCTGGCCATGCGCGACTGGGGCGTCGACAGCCTGGCTCTCTCCGGCCACAAGATGTATGCCCCCTTCGGCGCCGGCGCCCTGGTGGCGCCGCGGCGCCTTCTCGCGGAGAGCGAGCCCTTCCTGGCCGGCGGCGGTGCGGTGGACTTCGTGACCCTGGATTCCGTGCTCTGGACCCACCTTCCCGACCGGCTGGAGGCGGGCAGCCCCAACGTGCTCGGCGCCGTGGCCATGGGGGCGAGCTGCCGCGAGCTCCTCACCTGCGGCATGGACGTGGTGGCGGCTCACGAGCGGGAGCTGCGCCGGCATCTCGAGGAGCGCCTCGCGGCCATCCCGGGGATCACCCGGCTCCGCCTCTGGGAGGGCGATGCGATCGACCGCCTCGGAGTCTGCACCTTCACCGTTGGCGGGATGCAGCATGCCCTCGTCGCCAGTGTCCTCTCCGCGGAATGGGGCATCGGGGTCCGCCACGGCTGCTTTTGCGCCCATCCCTATCTCGTCCATCTCCTGGGCATCGATGCGGCCGGGGCGGAGGCGGTGCGGGGACAGCTGCGCGCCGGCGAGCACCGGGCCATCCCCGGGGCGGTGCGCGCCTCCTTCGGGGTCGGCACCACCCTGGAGGACGTCGACCGGCTCGCCGGGGCGCTGGAGGAGCTGGTTGCGCACGGCCCCCGGCTCGAGTACGTCGAGGACCAGGCGACGGGCGACTTCTCCCCCGCCATCGACCACCGGGAGTGGCCCCGCTTCGAGCCCCTCGGCACCCTGGAGGGCCCCGTTCGCGCCCTCGGCTGCGGTCAGTTCTAGAGGAATCGAGCTTTCGCGGTCCCACGCAGGGAAAAAGGGGCTCCGGGCAAGGTCACGTTAAAGGTCACCTCGCGGAAAAGACGTGACCTTAAACGTGACCTTTAAAACCCGGCTGAAGACAATGCCGGTCTGCAGCCGGGGGGGCGCTTATCACTCCGCTGCCGCGCGGCTGACGAGCGCGGCGGCGAGCACCTCCGGATCGGTGATCGGCGCCTGGCAGACGAAGCGCTCGCAGACATAGGCAGCCGACCGGCCCTCGACGAGGCTGCGCCCGGCGAGAAGGGGCACGGCGCCCTCCGGACCCCAGGCCAATACCCGATAGGGGTCGTAGCGCCGCCACACCTCGGCGAGCAGCGCTCGGGTGGCAGGGTCGCCCCGCGGCCCCACCACGGCCACCTCCCGGGATCCGGCCAGCATCTGGTCGGCGACGCAGGCGAGGCTGCCCAGCGCCAGGGGGATGCGGGCGATGGCGGCCGTGAGCGGGCGCACGATCTCCAGGGCGCGCTCGCGCCAGCGCTGCTCCCCGGTGAGAGCCGCCAGCCGGAGGAAGAGCTGGGCCGCCAGCGACTGGCCGGCGGGGAGCGGGTTGTCCTCCAGGCCCCGGGGCCGGATCAGGAGGGGCTCGGCGTCCGACGCGGAGTCGAAGTAGCCGCGCTCGGGGTCGCGGAAGCGCGCGGCGGCGTCCTCGGCAAGGGCCACGGCACGGCCGAACCACCCGGGGTCTCCGCTTGCCTCGTAGAGGGCGAGGAGCGCGTCGCCGAGACCGGCGACGTCGTCCAGGAACCCACCCACCGGGGACGGGCCGTCGAGCCAGCTCCGCCGCAAGCGGCCGTCGACGATCAGCTCGTCGATGAGGAAGCCCCCGCAGCCCTGGGCCACCTCCACGTAGTCCGGACGGCCCATCGCCGTTCCCGCCTCGGCGAAGGCGCGCAGCGCCAGCGCGTTCCAGGCCGTCACCACCTTGCCGTCGCGGCTCGGCGGAACCCTTCGGCTCCGGGCGGCGAGGAGGCGGGTGCGGATGTCATGGAGACGCTCGCTCAGGTCCTGGACGCTCGTGCCCAAGTCGGCCGCCATCTGTTCCCAGGGCTCCGTCACCCGCAGCACGCTCCGCCCCCCCTCCAAGCCTCCCGACGGACTGACGGCAAAGGCCCGGCGGGCGAGGCTGGCAGCGTCCTCGTCATCAAGCGCAGCGGCGACCTCCGCCGGCGTCCACGTGTAGTAGCGGCCCTCCTCGCCCTCGCTGTCGGCGTCCTGCGAGGAGGCGAAGCCGCCGCCGGGAAGCCGCATCTCGCGCATCAGGTAGTCGAGAGTGGAGGTTGCGACCTCGCCCATCGCGTCGTCGCCGCTGAGCTGCCAGGCGTGCAGGTACTCCGTGGCCAGCTGGGCGTTGTCGTAGAGCATCTTCTCGAAATGAGGCACTCTCCACTGCGCGTCCACGCTGTAGCGGTGGAAGCCGCCGCCCAGGTGGTCGCGGATGCCGCCCTCGGCCATCCGTCGCAGCGAGGTGAGGGCGACATCCGCCGCCTCTCCGTCGTCGCCCAGCATTCCGCGGCGGAGGAGAAGCTCCAAGGCCGCGGGATGGGGGAACTTGGGTTCGCCACCAAAGCCGCCATGGCGGCGGTCGGCCTGGGCGATGAGACGGGCGCCGGCGGCGCTGACCACTCCGGCGGATGGCTCCTCGCCGGAGGGGAGATGGGGGGCGGTGAGCGCCGCGGCAGCCTCGCGGGCGGCGCGCTCCACGTCGTGGCGGCGGTTGCGGTAGGCGTCGTGGGCTGCGCGCAGGACGGCGGAGAAGGCGGGGAGGCCGCCCCGCGTCTCAGGGGGAAAGTAGGTTCCCCCGAAGAAGGGCGCTCCCTCCGGGGTGAGGAAGACGGTCATCGGCCACCCCCCACCGCCGGTCATTGCCTGCACCGCCTGCATGTACACGGCGTCGAGGTCGGGCCTTTCCTCGCGATCGACCTTGATACAGACGAAAAGCTGGTTCATCAGGGCGGCGGTGCGCGGGTCAGCGAAGGATTCGTGGGCCATCACATGGCACCAGTGACAGGCGCTGTAGCCGATGGAGAGGAGGATGGGACGGTCCTCCGCGCGGGAGCGCCGCAGCGCCTCCTCGCCCCAGGGGTACCAATCGACAGGGTTGTCCGCGTGCTGGCGGAGGTAGGGGCTGGTCTGGTTCATGAGGCGGTTCGGCATCGACGGCAGATCTCCAGGTGAGGCTTAGCGTGCGCCCGAGACACTCGGCTTCGTCAGCCTGCAGCCATCTCGAACATGCGATCCCATACCATGCGCAGAAGGTCCGGCACTTACTCTCCTCTCTCCAGCCCGGGCCTCAGCGTGGGGATCGATGCCGCCAGCCGGACCCATCGGCGCCGGCCCACCCGACGCCTCGGCGACGCGTGAGGCGGAGGGCGCCATGGTCACGCTCCGCCAGCTGCCGCGGGAGATGCTCGGAGATCCGGAGTTCCTGCACCGCCTCCGAACCGAAGCGCCCGTCGTCGCCAACCTCGACCCGACCTACATCGTGCGCACCCTCGCCCAGGTCGAGGACGCCTTCGGCCTTGCCCTGGTCACGGACTTCGTGGACGGGGCATGGCTTCGCTCTCTCCTTCCCGACGTCACCGCCGGCCACGCCGAGGCCAGCCTCGTGGTGGTTCGCGACGTCCTTCTCGGCCTGGAGGCGGCTCACCGGGAGGGGATCCTGCACCGCGACGTGAGACCAACCAAGGTCAGTGTCGACCGTCAGGGCATCACCCGCATCACCGACCTCGGCCTGGTGGCGCGGACGCCCAGCGGCCGCTGGATCCCGGGCACTCCCGAGTACATGGCTCCCGAGCTGTGGGTGGGCGAGCCGCCATCGGTGGCCAGCGACCTGTACGCGGCCACCGTTCTCCTCCTCGAGTGCTTCACCGGCTCTCCGCCCTTCCGGGGCAGCCCCGCGATGCTTCGCGAGCAGCACCTCGGCGCGCCGCTGCCGGTCCACGACCTCCCCGCTGAGCTCGGCGCCCTGGTTCTCAGCGGAATGGCTCGCTCCGCACGGCGGCGTCACGCCAGCGCCTGGGACCTCGCGCTGGACGTCGAGGATGCCGGCCGCAGCCTGGGTGGTCCGGAGTGGGAGAGGCGCGGCCGCCGGCGACTGGCCGCCGTCGTCGTCGCGGCCCTTGCCCAACCGGGGGATGAGGAGCCCACCCATCGGCTTGCCGGGCGCGCCCGCTTCCGACGCCGCATGCGCGCCAGACCGTCGCCGTAGCCGTCCGGTCAGATCGTCGCCTGGCCGACGATGGGCTCGCCGGCGCTGACGGTCTCCCCGCGCCGGGCGAGGATGCGAGACATATGCGGCCCGGAGAGATCGCCCTCGAGACCGGCCACCCCGTCCACGCGCCCTGTGCATCGATCGGTCCCTTCCCGAATCTCAGCGGCAACGCCCCCTGCTTCAGTTAGCGCGGAGGGCTGCCGGAGCCCGTCGGGGGCTCATCCGGGCGAGGTGGCGATCGTGCGGTACAGCTCGGCCGTCCGCGCCGCCACCTGTTCCCAGGTGAACTGGCGGAGGATCCGGCGACGGCCCGCCTCCCCCAATCGCCGGGCGAACGCCGGATCGCCGACCAGGGCGTTGATCCGCTCTGCCAGCCCCGCCTCGAAAGCCCGGGCGGCCCGCGGCTCGGCGGCCACCGCCACCGGGTCGCAGGGGACAAGCAGGCCGGTCTCCCCATCGGTCACCACCTCGGGAATCCCGTCGACCGCACTCGCCACCACCGCCGTCTCGCAGGCCATCGCCTCGAGGTTGACGAGGCCGAAGGGCTCGTACACCGAGGGGCAGACGAAGACCGCCGCACGGCTCATGAGAGCGACGAGCTCGTCGTGGGGGAGGATGCGTTCGATCCAGATGGCGTCAGCTCCGGCGGCCCGCGCCGCGTCGAGGAGCATGCCCACCTCGGCGGCGATCTCCCGCGTGTCCGGGGCGGCCGCGACCAGCACCAGCTGGGCGCGGCGGTCGAGCAGCGGCGCGGCGCGAAGAAGGTGGGGGAGGCCCTTCTGGCGGGTGATGCGGCCGACGAAGAGGACGAAGGGACGCTCCGCGTCGATGCCGAGCCGGGCCAGCGCGGCCGTCTCCCGCACCGGACGGTATTCCTCGGGATCGATGCCGTTGTGGATCACCTGGAGGCGTGCGGGATCGAGCTTCGGATAGACGCGGAGGAGGTCGCGACGCATCCCCTCCGAAACCGCGATGACGGCGTCGGCGGCCTCGAGGGCGGTTCGCTCGGCGAAGCGGGAGAGGGCGTAGCCGCCGCCAAGCTGCTCCGCCTTCCAGGGCCGGAGCGGCTCCAGGCTGTGCGTCGTGCACACGTGGGGCAACCCCCACAGCAGCTTGGCGAGGTGCCCGCCGAGATTGGCGTACCAGGTGTGCGAATGGACGACGTCGACCCCGTCGAGAGCTCCGGCCATGGCCAGGTCGACGGAGAGCACCCCGAGGGCAGCGTCCTCCGGACGCCCGCTCTCCAGCGCCGTCCACGGTTTGTAGGCCCGGGCGACCAGCGGCGACGACCGCGGCTCTCCGAAGCAGTGCACCGCGACGTCGACGTGACGAGCCAGCTCGCGGGCCAGGTACTGGACGTGGACGCCGGCTCCCCCGTAGACCTCCGGGGGGAACTCGCGGGTGAGGATGCCGACCTTCACGCCGTGATCTGCTGGCGCTTGGCGATCACCGTGACCCCGTTGGGGGAGATGGCGAAGCGGTCGCGGTCCCCGGGGGTTTCGCCGATGGCGGAGCCGGGAGGGATCACCACCTCCTTGTCCACGATCGTCCGGCGCAGCACCGACCCCGCGCCCACCTCGACGCCGTCGAGAAGGACGCAGCCCTCGACGAGCGCCCCCTCGCCGATGCGCACCCCCGGCGAGAGCACGGAGCGGCGCACCGTGCCGCCGGCGACGATGACGCCGGGGCTGACGATGGAGTCCAGCGCCGTGCCGCGGCGGCGCTCCTCGTCGAAGACGAACTTGGCGGGCGGGAGCGGGCCGTAAAACGAATAGATGGGCCACTCCAGGTTGTAGAGGCTAAACATGGGGGTCACCGAGATCAGGTCCATGTGAGCCTCGTAGTAGGCGTCCAGGGTCCCGATGTCCCGCCAGTACCCGCGGTCTGTCTCGGTGCTTCCGGGGACGACGTTGTGCTCAAAGTCGTAGACGGCGGCCTCGCCCCTGTCGACGAGGGCGGGAATGACGTCGCCCCCGACGTCGTGCCTGCTGGCCGACCGCTCGGCGTCCTCGCCGAGGATATCGATCAGGAGTTGAGCGGTGAAGATGTAGTTGCCCATCGAGGCGAGGCAGCGTTCCGGATCGTCGGGCAGACCCGGGGAGCGCTCCGGCTTCTCCTGGAAACGGGTGATGCGCTCCCCGTCCGATTCGATGACGCCGAAGCTGCGCACCTCGGCACGGGGGGCGCGCACGGCCGCGACGGTGACACCCGCTCCACTGGCGATGTGCTGCACCAGCATCTGGCGCGGGTCCATCCGGTACAGGTGATCGGCTCCGAAGACGAGGACGTAGTCGGGTTTCTCGTCCCCGAGCAGGTTGAAGTTCTGGTAGATGGCGTCCGCGGAACCCGAGAACCAGCGCGGCCCACGGCGCATCTGGGCGGGAACCGGGGTGACGAAGTTGCCGAGGAGCGGGGAGAGGCGCCAGGTCTGGCTGATGTGACGGTCGAGGCTGTGGCTCTTGTACTGGGTGAGAACAGCGATGCGCCGGAACTCCGCGTTCACGAGATTGCTGAGCACGAAGTCGATGAGCCGGTACACGCCGCCGACCGGCACCGCCGGCTTGGCGCGGTCTTTGGTGAGCGGCAGCAACCGCTTGCCCTCCCCGCCGGCGAGGATGATGGAGAAGACCTTGGGAGGGCGGCGCAGCGCCCTGGTCTGGTCGAGGGCCGCCATCTGTCACCCGGGATCATCCCATGCACCGGCCCCGCCGGTGGTGGGCGGTCGGGCCTCGTCGGCCGTGGCCCGGGCCGGGATCATGAGCGGAAGCATGACGGCGGCCGCCACGGTGACGGCGGCGGCGACGCCCAGGCAGATGGCGGCCCCGGGAGCGAGGAGGGGCCCGGCGAGGGCCGAGCCGACCGGCATTCCCGAGTAGTTCAGCGACATGCTGACGGCGAAGGCGCGGCCGAACCAGGCGGGGTGCGTGCGCCGCTGGCGGATGGAGAAGAGCCCGATGTCCATCCATCCTCCGGCGCCGCCCCAGAGGAGCATGGCCAGCGAGGCGACGCCCACGTCCGGGGCCACCGCCAGGATGAGAAGAGCGACGGCGCTCACCGCCATCCCGGCGGTCAGCATGCGCCGCTCCCGATCCTCGCTCCCCATGCGGCCGGCGAGGATCGCGGTCGCCCCCCCGCTCGCTGCGCTGACCGCCCAGAGCGCGCCGACCACCGCGGCGTTGGCGTGGAGCCGACCGAGGACCAGGACGGGCAGAGCGATGACGAGGAGCCCGGAGCCGACGCCGCCCAGGGAGAGGCTGACGGCGAGGCCACGCAGGGTCGGATGCCGGCTCAGGTAGACGATGCCCGCCCAGGCTTCCCGGTGGATGGCTCGAGCCCGAGAGGCGGACGCAGGGGCGCTGAACCGCCGCATGCCCAGCAGGGAGAGGGCGCCCGCCCCAAACACGAGGGCGGTGGCCAGCACGGCGGCGGGCCGGCCGACGAGCCCGGCGATGACCCCGGCGAGGGGGGCGCCCACCACCGCGGCGATGACGTACCCGGCGCTGTCCATGGCATTGGCCCGATCCCACAAAGCGCGCGGAACCAGGATGGGGAAGAGGCTCCGCGTCCCCGCGCTGCTCAGCGGAGCGGTGAGCGAGCCGAGCACGGTGATGGCGATGAGGAGCCCGGGGTTGAGCACGCCGAGAGCGTTGAGCAGCACGATGAGCCCAACCGCGACGGCGGCCATCGAGTAGTCGAGCCGGATGAGCGCGACCCGCCCGGAGCGGTCGAGCAGCGCTCCGGCGAGGGGGCTCACGAGAACGCCGGGAAAGGCGGAGGCGAACACGGTGAGGCCGGCGAGGGTCGCGGAGTGGAAGCGCGCCAGGACGAAGAGCACCATTGCCACCGAGAGCATCTGGATGGCGGTGCGTCCCAGCAGCGCAGCCACCAGCAGCCTGGGGAGTCCGGGGACGAGCGCCACGCTGCGGTAGCTCAGGGGACGGGGGGAGTTGCCGGTGTCGACAGCCATGGTTGGGGCAGGCGCCGGTGGCTCAGGTTACGAGCACCGAGGCGCCGCCTGATTTGCCGGCCCGGGCTGGAGAGCTCCGGCGAGCGCTCTAATCGCGCTTGCGCAGGGCGGCGATGGCGAAGCCGAGGACGCCGACCCCGATGACGGCGACGATGAGGACGTCGAGGAGGAGCGGCAGGGTGTAGCCGCCGATGGTCACCTGGGCGGCGTCGATGAACGGGGCCGGATAGTTGGCGTTGCTGAAGAGGGATACCCGCACCGGGGAGATGGCGTAGGTCACCGGGTCGAAACGAGTGATCACCGTCATCCAGGCGGGCAGGCCTTTGAGCGGGAAGAGGGCGCCGCTCAGGAAGAGCATGGGCATCATCAGGAAGTTCATGACCACCTGGAAGCCCTGCATGGACCGCATCCGCGAGGCGATGGCGATACCGAAGGAGCTCAGGGACACGGCGAGAAGGAGCAGGAGGGCCAGCATCTCGAAGACGCCCGCCACCGTCAACCTCACCCCCACGACGGGGGCGAAGATCAGCATGATGATACCCCCGATCATGGCCTGGGTCGCCCCGCTCAGAGCCTTGCCCACGGCCACGGCGGAGCGTTCGATGGGGGACACCAGGATCTCGCGCAGGAAGCCGAACTCGCGGTCCCAGACAATCTGCATGCCGCTGAAGATGGAGGTCATCAGCACGGTCATGCCGATGACGCCGGGGAACATGAACTGGAGGTAGGTGGTGTGCGCCGGAAGCACCCCGGCGCCGCCACCGAAGGCGGAGCTCAGGCCGACGCCGAAGACCACGAGGAAGAGGATCGGCTGAGCGAGGGAGCCGATGAGCCGAGCTCGATCGCGCGTGAAGCGGATGATGTCGCGGTACCAGATGATGAACACTCCCTGCCAGAACGACACCCGCACATGGCCCGAGCGCGAGACGGGAGAGGAGGGTTGCGCCTCGGTGCGCTGAGTGACCGGGGCGGTCTCGGTGGTGGTGGTCATCGGCGTCCTCCCCGCCACCGCTGCGCCATCATCCGGCGCAGCGCGGCATTGCTGTCCACGTCCTCGTCGCGGATGGCTCGCCCGGTGAGCTTGAGGAAGACGTCGTCGAGGCTGGGCCGCCGCACCGTCACCGTGCGCACCTCGACGTCGAGAGTGCGCACCAGCCTGGGCACGAACTCCGGGCCGTCGGCGACGTCGATGCGCAGCGTGCCGTCGTCCGGTGTCACCGCCGCGCCGAGCGTCTCCGTGATCCTCTGCGCGGCACGGGTGTTGTCGGAGGTGGTGACGACGACGACGTCGCCGCCCACCTGGCTCTTCAGCTCATCGGGCGTGCCCAGGGCGACGATGCGGCCGTGGTCGATGATGGCGATGCGGTCGCACCACTCCGCCTCCTCCATGTAGTGCGTGGTCATGAAGATGGTGGTGCCGGTGCGCTGGCGCACCTCGCGCAGGTGGTCCCAGATCGTGGCCCGTGTCTGCGGATCGAGGCCGATGGTGGGCTCGTCGAGGAAGAGCACCTCGGGGTAGTGCAGGACGCCGCGGGCGATCTCCAGGCGCCGCTTCATACCGCCGGAGTAGGTCATCACCTGGGCGTCGGCGCGATCCTCCAGGCCCACCATCTCCAGGGCGGCGCGGATGCGCTCGGGCCGCTCCCGCCGCGGGACGCCGTAGGCCATGGCGTGGAAGTTGAGGTTCTCCTGGCCGGTGAGCTGGTTGTCGAGGGAGGGGTCCTGGAAGACCAGGCCGATGCGGGTGCGCACCTCCTGAGGCTGCCGCACCACGTCCTGGCCGGCGACGGTGGCGGTGCCGGCGGTGGCCTCCACCAGGGTGCAGAGGATGGAGATGGTCGTCGATTTGCCGGCGCCGTTGGGGCCGAGGAAGCCGAAGATCTCGCCACGCCGCACGTCGAGATCGATTCCCCTCACCGCCTCGACAGTGCCGTAGCGCTTGACCAGCCCGCGGACCGTGATGACGTCGTCAGTGGCCATCGTGGCCCTCCTCGCCCGGTGCCGGGCCCGCCACCTTCTCCAGGAGCTCGACCAGGCGCCCGCACTCCGCGTCGCTCAGGCCCTCCAATGCCTCGCCCATCCCCCGTCTCCATCCCGCCTCCATTCCCGCCAGCAGCGAGCGGCCGCGAGGGCTCAGAGAGAGGCGGACGACCCGCCGGTCGTCGGGATCGTTGGTGCGCTCGGTCAGTCCCAGCTTGACGAGACGGTCCGCCATCTGGGTGGCACTGCTCAGGGAGGCGGCCTCGAGACAGCCGGCCAGCCGGCTCATGGTCACGTCGCCCTGCCGAGCGATGGCGTGAAGGGCCGCCATCTGCTGCATGGTGACGCCGCCCAGCTCGGCGCGGAGATGCGCCGGCACGGCCCGGGCGAAGCGGCGGCGCAACCGGGGCTGCAGGGCGAGGAAGCGGTCGATGAGCGTCGCGCGCTCAGACCCGCCGGCGACGCCCGGGAAGGTCGGCGAGCCATTGGCGGAAACAGACGCGCGGGTCATTGCTACATTCACTGTAGCATACGAGCGCTGTACCGTTGCGGTGACGAAGCGATCTCCATCGCTGCCGATCACACCGCCTCGGGCTGCGCCGGGCGGCGGAACCAGAGCCTGAGCGCACCGGCGGCGGCCAGGGTGGCGGCCAGGGCGATGGCGATGGTGAGAAGCCACTTCGCAGTGAGACCTCCCCCCGAGTAGGAGGGGATCTCCGGGATCGGCTGCAGCCGGTGCACGTAGAGACCGCTCCCGGTGGCAGCCCAGATGCTGCCCAGACCGGAGGGGTTCGCGGCCAGGCTCGTGACGTCGGATGGCAGACCGGGATCGGCCCGGATCCAGTCGTCGCCACCGTCGGGGCTGAGCAGGGTTCCGTAGCCGGCGGTGCCGAGGTAGACGACGCCGCTCTGGGTGCTGGCGCTGAAGGCGGTGATGGAGGTGACCGCCGGGGTGCCGGTGACGAGCGTCCGGGGAAGCAGGACGAGGGACACCGCCCAGGCGCCGTCAGGCGCCCGCCGCCACACCACACCGCCCTGGCTCACCGCGACGACGACGCTCCCGAGCGGGGCCCCCCGGGGAACGGCCAGGGGCACGGCGAGGAGGTGAGCGCCCCGGCCCAGATCGGGGCTTCCCGGGGACGGCCCGGCCGGGCCGCCGTCGCGAGAGACGTGGAGGGCACCGTCTGGGGCGATGGACCAGCTCACGGAATGGCCTCCACGGCGCACGGTGACGGAGGGCTGCGGAGTGGGCGGTGAGAGGGAGGACGGCGCGGCCATGAAGCCGGCGGCGGTCTGCACCATGACCCGCCCGTCGACCACGGCCAGCACGCGGCCGCCGCGCACCGCGACGCTGCTCACCATCCGGCCCGGGAAGGCGACCGGCTGCCACCAGGGAGCCGCCGCGCCCACCGGGGTCAAGAGGCCCAGGCCGAGGGTGGTGGCGAGGCTGAGGAGAGCGGCGGGGAGAAGGCTGCGCAGCCTCCACGTGCGAGACTGCCGGCCCATGGAGCGCATCGGTGCCGCCATCATCGGATATGGGTTGGCTGGCGCCGTCTTTCATGGTCGGCTCATCGCCGCCGTGCCCGACCTCGAGGTGCGGGCGATCGTCACCGCCAATCCCGAGCGCAGACGCTGGGCCGCGGCCGACTTCCCGACCGCACGCCTCCTCGCCAGCCCCGACGAGCTCTGGGCCGACCTCGCCGGCATCGATCTGGTCGTGGTGGCGACCCCGAACCATCTCCACGCCCCCCTGGCCATCGCCGCGCTCCGGCGCCGGCTCGCCACCGTCGTTGACAAGCCGATGGCGCTGGGCACCGAGGAGGCGCGGGCCATGCGGGATGCCGCTGATCGATCCGGGTCCCTCCTCGCCGTCTTCCACAACCGCCGCTACGACAGCGATTTCCTGCTCGTCCAGCGGCTGGTGGCCGAGGATCGCCTGGGCGGGGTGCTGCGCCTGGAGGCCAGGTTCGAACGCTTCCGGCCTCAGCCCAGCACCGCGTCGTGGCGGGAGGCGACCGCACCAGAGCAGGGCGGCGGGCTGCTTCTCGACCTCGGGAGCCACCTCATCGACCAGGCCCTGGTCCTCCTCGGGCGGCCCTCCACCGTCTACGCGGAGATCGCCCGGGTGCGCCCGGGGGTGGCGGGCGACGACGATTGCTTCCTGGCGCTGCGCTTTCCGGACGGGGCCACGGCGCACCTCTGGATGACGAACCTGGCCCCGTCCGCTGCCGCCCGCTGGCGGGTTTGGGGGCTCCGTGCCGCGCTCGAGGTGTGGGGTCTTGACCCGCAAGAGGCGCAGAGCCGGGCTGGGCGGCGCGCCGGCGACCCGAGGTTCGGGGAGCCGGACGGAAGCCAGCGAGCGGTCCTCGCCACGGGGGGATCGGAGGGCCCGAGCCTGGAAGAGGTGCCCCTCCCGGCGGGGCGCGCTCGCGACTTCTACGCGGCCATGGCGGCGGCCATCCGCGGGGAGGGGGCGGTACCGGTGCCGGCCCAGGCGGGTGTCGCTGTGCTGGAGGTGGTGGAGGCGGCGCGGCGCAGCGCCGCGACGGGGACGGTGGCCCGGTTCGAACCCGGCGCTGAACGCGACCCAGCGACGTAGCCGGCTCGCGGGCTCTCCTCTCAATACCCGTAGAGGCCGGGAAGGACGCCGATCACGACGGCCACGTCGGCGACCATGTGCACGATGACCGCCGGCCACAAGGAGCGCGTCCGCTGCGTTGCGTAGCCGAGAAGGAAGCCGAGGGCGGCCGTGATGGGGACAAAGGGGGCGAGCGGCCCCTGATAGACGATGGCGAGGTGGGCGAGCCCGAAGACCACCGCCTGGGCAAGGTTGGCCCGAAACGGCGTGGTCAGCCTCTCCAGGCTGCCGAGGAGAAGGCCGCGGAACTGCAGCTCCTGGGCCAGACCCTGGAGCATGTTGGCGGGCACCAGCCAGGCAGCGTCCCGCGCGATGGCGACGACGGGCAGCCCCTCTCGGCCCAGGAGCGACGCGGGGATGAGCATGACGGCGAGGAGAAAGACGGCCACGCCGCCCACCGACACCGCCAGCGCCGCCCGTCCGAAGCTGCGCAGGCGCAGCGCCGGCATCCCCCGGCGCGTCCCGACCCAGACGCCGAGGAGGCTGACCAGGGTGACGCCGAACCAGGCCTCCGAGGCGTAGAGGTTGGCCTGGTCTCCGCTCATCGCGCGCAATCCCCACTGCCCGAAATCGACGAGCAGGGTCGGCGCCGCGGTGAAGGCCGACCAGGACAGGGTGATCGTGACAAGGCTGACCAGAATCAGCCGGCTCGGGGCGAGGCTGCGCAGGACGAAGGAGAGGACCAAGAGGGCAAGCGCCACCCCGCTGGCGCGCAGCACGTAGGGATCGAGGCCGTTGGGGTCGCTGTAGAGATTGGGGAGGAGGATGACGGCGCCGAGGCCGGCCAGGACGATGGCCAGGGGCACGAGGGCGGCGCAGCCGCCCCGCTGCGGCGCGGTGAGCGAGGCCGGCGCGGAGGTGAGCCGCGCAGCTGGGGGCGCGGGGCGGATTGCCTGACCCGTCGCCGGCGGCGGATCAGGCTCCGATCCGGACATCCCGCCAGCGATGGATGACATCGGCAACGCTGAGGGCCGGCTCCCGCGCCGCCTCCGAGAGCGACGTGTTGGCCTCGGCGGCGATCTCCACGCCGATGAGGTGGTGGCAGGCGGCGAGGATGTCGAGGTCCGCGCCCGAGATGGGGGCCACCGGCATGATCCCGCGCATCACCACCCAATCCTTGGTGACGCGGTAGCCGAGGCCCACGAGCTTGCGTCCGGCGGTGGAGATGTCGCTGAAGCCCGGGCACCAGCCTCCCTCGATGCGTCCGGCCCGGACGGCGACGCCGAAGTCGCCGAGGGCGACCTGAAACCACGCGTTGAGGCCGTCGCTCATCCAATCGAGGGGCATCCCTCGCCCCGGCGGCGGCACGCCGACGGCGCAGAGGCCGAGCCACCCCGGGCCGCCGATGATGAAGGTCCCTCCGGCCGGGCTCGTCACCAGACCGGGAAGCCCGGGCAGAGCACGGATGGAGGCGAGGAGAGCGGAGTTGCGAGCCAGCCCCGCGCCGACGGCCACCCGGCGCACGGTTGTGCGCAGCTGCATGGCGACCGTCCCCGGCTCACCGGCGAGGTGAAGGGGAAGGTCGGGCGCATCGGCGATGGAACGTTCCGCGGTGATCTCGGCGACGCGCATGCTGACGGCCACGAGGCGACGGTATCGCAGTCCAGGGCGGCCGCTGCGCACGGGTGGCGGGCGACCCGGCCGCCTCCTGGGCGACGGCCGCGGCCACTATGGATGGGACTGCTGCCGCGCGCCGGGCGGCCGTTCAGGCGGCGCTCTGCTCGAGCGCTGCGGCGACGATTGCCTCCAGGTTCAAGGGCAGGCTGAGCGGCGGAGCGAAGAGGAATCCCTGGCCGTGCGTGACCCCGAGCTCGCGCAGGGTGTGCAGCTCGGCGGGGGTCTCGACGCCCTCCGCCACCACCACCGCCCGGGTCTCCCGGGCCAGGGCCACGAGGGCCCCCGACAGAGCACGCCGCGCCAGGCCATGCTCGATCCCCCGGATCAGGGAGGTATCGATCTTGATGACGTCGGGGTGCAAGAGGATGAAGTGGCGAAGGCTCGTGACCCCGGCTCCGGCGTCGTCGACCGCCACTCGCGCTCCCGCCTCTCGGAGCGGCTGGAGGGCTCGGCTGATCAGCTCGTAATCTTCCGCGATGGCGTCCTCGGTCATCTCGATGACGACCCGATCCAAGGAGGGAATGGCGAGAAGCGACCGGATCTCACCGAGCAGGAGCGTGGCCGGTGAGATGTTGAGAGAGATGTACGCGTCGCGCGGCAGGGCGGGGATGCCGGTGAGCGCCTCCCGAACGGCCGCGGTCTCGAGCAGCTCGCGCAAGCCGACCCGGGCCGCCTCCCGGAACCACTGCCGCGGGCTTCCGTCGTCGAAGCGAGCCAGCGCCTCCACCCCGGCGACGCGGCCGGTGCGGAGATCCACGATCGGCTGATACAGGGAGCTGACCGCTCCCTCCTCGATGGCGGCGCGGAGGCGCTCGCGCGTCCGACGCCGGCGGGCGGCGGTCTCGTCGCCGGTGTCCAGAACCTCTTCCAGACGGTGGAAGCTCTCCAAGCCGTCGATGCCGCCGGGCGCCGGCGGCCTCAACGGCTGGTGCACGGCGGGGCTGCTCGCGGAGGCGAGAATGGAGGCGGCCATCGAGGGGTCGACGCTCGCCATCTCCGCCAGGGCGTCGGCAAGGTGGCTCAGATTGTCGAAGGCGCTGCCGTCGCCGAACCACTCGTCGGGACGTCGCTGGGGGCTCGTCTGCACCATCCGTTGAGAGCGCGCGGGCGCTTCCTCCATACCTCGTCTCCCCTCATCCGGCGCGCAATCTTGGGATTCTTTCGAGCCCGCTGGGCGGCCCTGCGCGCGGCTCGCTCATCACCTCTGGTGGACCCCGCGAAGCCCATCCCCCGCACCATCTCGCTGACGACGGAAGGCCAGTCCCCGACTGACGTGGCAAGGTTTGGACGGCGCGCCCATCAGCGCCAGCATAGGCTCGTCACCAGGGCGTACCCACGACGCGCCGGTCACAGCTCACCCCTGCAGCGGCGGCCAACTGTAACCGTCGCGGCCACGATCGGACATTCGAGAAACGCATCGGTGACGAGCGCACAGAGCTGCGAAATGCGGCCGACCGCGCGTCACCACGAGGGGCTCGCGCTGCGAAATCCGCGTCATACGCTCGTCGAGGCATGAACGTCGGCGGGGTACGCTGAAGCCATGGTCGCCGCGCGACCGCAGCGGGCACTCACGGCCTGGCTCTCCGCCCCGGTCGCAGTGCGGGTGCTCACCTTCCCGGTGGTGAGCACCGCGCTGGCCACCACCCTCATCAGCCTTCTCGGCTCTCCCCTCCAGCCTCTGCCGTTCTGCCTGCTGGCGGCAGCCGGCCTGGTGAACGTCGAGCTGGGCCGGCTCGCGGAGGGAGGGCCGGTTACCGAGCAGCGCAGTGATGCTTCTATGGTTTGTCAAGCAGCCCGGGCAAGTTCGCGGTCGGCGACGATGACTCGGAAGACCTCACGTGCGACGTAGCGCTTGAGGCAGCGGATGATCTCCTTCTTGGAGAGGCCCTCGGCGGTTCTGCGGGCCACGTAGTCCCTGGTCGGCTGATGCCACCGGAGGCGACCGATGACGATGCGCCAGAGGGCGTTGTTGGCCTGCCTGTTGCCGCCGCGGTTGAGCCGATGGCGGCCGGTCGTCTTGCCGGATGAGGCTGGCAGCGGCGCCACGCCGCAGAGCTGCGCGAAGCTGGCCTCGGAGCGCAGCCTCTCGGGGTTGTCGCCAGCGGCCACCAGGAGTGCTCCGGCCACGTCGGGGCCGACGCCCTTGAGGGCACACAGCTCGGGCGCGACCTCCTGGGTGAGACGCTCGAGCTCGACGTTCAGCGTGGCGATCTCGTCGCTGAGGTGCTGATGGCGTCGCGCCAGAACCCGCAGGGCCATCTTGGCCGCCGCCGTGGGTGTGGTGATCGGTCCGGGCCGGAAGGCCGCCAGGGTCTCGATGAGACTCCGGCCAGTGAGCGAGCGCAGCTGCTCGCGGAGATCAGCCGGCGCCGTGACCAGCAGGGAGTGCATCTGGTTGACGATCTGCGTGCTGCCGTGGACGGCCGAGCGGCGCGCCACCCGCAAGGTTCGGATCATGCCCACCCTGTCCTCGTCGCTCTTGGGGACCGAGGATGCTTCGCCGGAGAGCACTGCCCGCGCGGCCGCCTCGGCGTCGATGGGATCCGACTTGCCGCGTGCATGACGGGTCTGGCGGTTGGGCCGGTTGATCTCGATCACCGTGCAGCCGGCACGACGCAGGTGGCGTGCCAGACCGGCACCGTAGGCGCCGGTACCCTCGACGCCGAAGCGAGGCGTCGCATCACCGAACGCTTGGGCCCAGCGCAACAGGCGACCGTAGCCGGCGGGCGTGGTGGGGATCTGGAGATGGCCCAGCGGCCGCCCGAGATCGCTGGTGAAGGCTGCAGCCACATGGACCTCGCCATGGGTGTCGACGCCGACGGTGATGCCGACGGCGGGGTCGTGTGCCATGCTTATCGGTGCCATCCTCATGTCCTCAACACCCCCGCTCTGCGGGGCCTGACTGGGGTTGGTGAGTCAGTGGGGCGGGCGGACAGGACTGAAACGGGTCCGCAGGGCGCGCTTCTATAAGGTCACGTCCCGTCCCCACTGACGACACCGGCGAACCCCCCGGTGAACGGGTCGACAGATCAATTTGAGGGCACTACGGGGCCGGTCAAGTGGGTGGGTCAGGCCCGTGCGGAAGGTTCACCGGTGCCGATGATGAACATCCCACCGGCTACGGCGGCACCGGGCTGGCACCGGGAGTTCTGCACACCGTCCACAGATGTTCAGCCCCCCTCTCCCGCACCCTCACCCCCCGGCTACGACTACTACTTGTCCTCACCCCCAGATTGTTTCAGTCAAGGGGCTTTCCGCCTTCTCATTCGCGGCCGCGCTGCTCCTCGGTGGGGGGGCGGCCGGTCTGATCGGGGCCGTGGTGTACGCCGCGGCGTGGATCCGGGGGATGCGGGTGACCCTCTGGAAGTGGCTCTACTCATGGGGCGCGGTCACCCTCGCCGCGCAGGTCGTGGCGCTCGCCGTCCGGGCCCACCTCGGCGGATGGCCGGGGGGCGGCTCAGCCACGAGCCTCGCCCTGGTGCTTCTTCTCACCGCCACGTTCCTCGCCGTCGCCACCCTCCTCCTGGCTGCCGCCATCACCTGGAACCGGGACGACGACGTCTTCTGGCTCGGGCAGCTGCGCAGTCCCGACTTCTACTTCAACGAGCTCGCGGTGCTCAGCGTCGGGGCCGTCAGCGCCCTGCTGGTCAGCATCCAGCCTGCCCTCCTCGGGCTCGCCCTCCCGGCGTACTTCTGGTTGCAGCGCGGCATCCTGCACGGGTCCCTGCGCGACGTTGCGCGCCACGACCCGAAGACCGGCCTCCTCAACTTCGACACCTGGCACGCGCTCGCCGCCGCCCAGGTGGCCAAGGCCCAACGTCGCGGTGTCCCCGTCGCCGTGCTGGTGCTGGATCTCGATCACTTCAAGCTCGTGAACGACAGCTTCGGTCACCTCATCGGCGACGAAGTCCTGGTGCAGGTGGCACGCTCTCTCGGCGACGCCGTCAGAGAGGGCGATCTGGTGGGTCGTTTCGGCGGTGAAGAGTTCTCCGTCCTGCTCGTGGACGCCGACCGGGATCGTGCCCTCGCCGTTGCCGAGCGGGTACGCCGCAGCGTCCGGCCCCTCACCATCGGACGAACCGGCCTTCAGCTCACCGTCTCCATCGGAATGGGACGACCGGCAGCGATGCGACCGGCCGACATCGATGCCCTCCTGGAAGCGGCGGACGCCGCGCTGTACGCCGCCAAGGTCGCCGGACGTGATCGCGTTGTCGCCTGACTCGCCCATGTCGGCGTTGCCGGATCGGGGGCCAGGTCGCTGGTCGAGCGCCGGGGAGGGCGCGTTCGTCAGCCGCCCCGGAGCGCCCATTGGCGTCTTCATCGACCCCGGCACGGGCACGGTGCGCGCCGCCCCGGCGGGCGCTCCGATGGCCCTGCCCCAGGCCGGCACGGGCAACACCTGGACGGCGACGGCCTTCGGCGCCTTCATGCTGGCGGCAGCGGCATCCCTGACTGTCGCCGCCCTGGTCCGCTGGCAGCCCAGGGCCGGCTCTCTCGAGGTCGGGGCGGCCCTGCTCCTGGGAGCCGCTGCCAACGTCGAGCTGGGCCGGGCGGTCGATGGCGCGGGCGGGTCTCGGCGAGGACCGCATCGCGGCCTCGCCGCCTGGCCTTTCGCCGCCGCCCTGCTGCTGGCGCCCGGCATGGCTGGCGTCGTGGCCGCGTTCGCCTACGCTCACGCGCAGCTGCGCGGCGGTCGTATCCGCCTGCGCCATGCCATCTTCTCCTGGGCCGTCGTCACCGTGGCGGCCGCCACCGCGGGGGTCTGGCGGTTGCACCTGCTCCCCGAGCCGGCTCCGTGGTATGGCCTGGCCCAGGCGGCAGCGGTGCTGGTGAGCGCCGTCGGGGTGTTCCTCGCTGTCGAGCTGGGGGTCATTGCCGTCGGGGCCCGGCTCAGCGCGCCGGACTATGCCGAGTTCTTACGCCGCTGGCTGGCGGGCCCGCGATTCGCCCTCACCGAGGCGGCGGTGCTGGGCACGGGTGCGCTGAGCGCCGTCGTCTGCGGGTACTGGCCTGGTTTTGCCCTCCTCCTCGTCCCCCTCTACGCGCTCATGCAGCGCGCGCTTCTCCATCCCAGCATCCGGCACGCGGCACGGCACGACAGCAAGACCGGCCTGCTCACCTGTGAGACCTGGTACCGGATGGCGGAGAAGGCGCTCGAGCGAGCCCGCCGGGAGCGCGGCGAGGCCGCTCTTCTCCTCGTCGATCTCGACCATTTCAAGCGGCTCAACGATCGCCACGGTCATCTCGTCGGCGACAAGGTGCTGGCATCGGTGGGACGGGAGTTGCTCGATGTCACGCGTGGCCCTGATCTGGTGGGGCGCTTCGGGGGCGAGGAGTTCTCCCTCCTCCTGGCCGGCACCGGCCGCGACGCCGCGCTGGGAGCCGCGGAAAGAGTGCGCGCCGGCATCGCCGCCCTCCACCTCCCCGGGGTGTCGGTCCCGGTCACCGCCTGCGTCGGTATCGCCCTCTTCGATGGGCATGGCAGCCTCGCCGAGCTGCTGAACCATGCTGACGAGAGCCTCTACGCGGCCAAGCGCGAGGGCCGCGACCGGGTCGGCCTCACCGCCGATGCCGGCAGCGCCGCCGCCCCGGGAGTTGGACGGTGAAGACCACGCCCAGCTCGCCGCCCGTCCCCCGGTCCCGGCGCGAATGGCCGCGGCGCCCCCTCCTCAGCCTCCTCCTCCGCTGCTCGGCGGTGGCCCTGCCCGCTCTGGCCACCCTCGCCGTGGCGGTGGGGCTCAGCCGGATCCTGCCGCACCCGAGCGGGCTCGGGGGCGTCCTGCCGTCAGCTACGGGGATGGCAGCGCTGTGCAGGCCCTCTCCGTGAGTGGCAGTGGCTTCTCGCTGCGGCACACCTACGGCGAGGAGTGCTCGTGCACCGTCACGGTCACGGTCACGGACTCGAGCGGCAATGCGACCCGGGGTACGACGACGGTGAGCGTCGGCGCGGGGACCGCACCCGTCGTGAGCGTCGGCGGGGGATCGATCTCACTCCTCGGCGGCTATTCGACGAGCGGCAGCTTCAGCGACGCGGACAGCGCGGCCGACCACTTCACCGCGACCGTCAACTACGGGGACGGCAGCGGGACGCAGACGCTCTCCCTTCAGGGAACCAGCTTCACGCTCTCCCACCAGTACCCGCTGCTCGGCTCCTACACGGTCACCGTCACGGTCACCGACGACGACGGGGTGAAGGGCACGGCCCAGGTGACCGTCACCGCCATCTGAACCCGGGCGGCCACGCGAAGCAGCCGGCGGCGGCCTGCCAGGATTGCGCCATGGCTCGGGCCGCGCCGCCGCCCTCCGACCGGCACGTTCACAGCGAATGGTCCTGGGACGCGGCCCGGGGGGACATGATGGCCACCTGCGCGCGGGCGGTCGAGCTGGGACTGCCGGCCATCGCCTTCACGGAGCACGCCGACTTCACGGCGTGGGTGGGCGCGGCCACCCCGGCAGGGCGGAGCGGCGGATCGATCACCGAGGACACGGCGACAGCGGCGCCCAGGAGCCGGTGGGAGTGGTCGACCGGTCGCATCCCAGGGCGCCCCTGGCCGGTCCGGATGCCGGCAACCCCGGGGCAGAGCGGCGACCTCGATATCGCCGGCTACTGGAAGGCCATCGACAGGTGCCGCGCCGCTCACCCCGAGCTCCGCATCGAATCCGGCATCGAGCTCGGCGAGCCCCATCTCTTCCCCGCTCAGGTGGCGGGACTGCTGGGCCAGCGCCCCCTTGACCGGGTCCTGGGCTCCCTCCACTGCATCGTCATGGAGGGTGAGCTCGTCGACCTCAGCGTCCCGGAGATGCTGACCCCGGAGATCGCCGCCGGCCAGTTCCGCCGCTACCTGGGCGACGCCCTCCTGCTGGTGGAAAGCTCCGCTCCCTTCGCCATCCTCACCCACCTCGACTACCCGAAGCGATTCTGGCCCCACGCCGAGGTGCGCTTCGACGAGAGCGACTTCGAGGAGGAGTACCGCGCCGTCCTGCGCGCGCTGGCCCGCAGCGGACGAACGCTGGAGGTCAACAGCAGCCGGCACATGGGGCCGCCGCGGGGTCCCTGCCCCGGTCTCCGCCCGCTCCGCTGGTGGTACGAAGAGGGCGGGCAGGCGGTGAGCTTCGGAAGCGACGCCCACCGCCCCGAGCATCTGGCCGCCGGTCTCGCTGAGGCAGCCGCGCTCGCCGAGGCGGCGGGGTTCAGGCCGAGCGACGACCCCCTGGCTCTGTGGTGTCGCTCCTGAGGGCGGCGCGAGGTGGTGCTGAGGGAGGCGCGAGGTCGTGCGGAGCGCAGGTTTGCCGCCGGCGGGGGGCCTTCGCCACCCGTCCTGCGCGTGCGCCGGCGCCAGCACGGTAGGCTACGGCGCTGCTTTCATCGCCTAGCGGAGCGCCCGGCATTTGAGTGTCACCATCCTCATCGGAGGCCAGTGGGGCGACGAGGGGAAGGGAAAGGTCATCGATCTCCTGGCCGCCTCGGTCGACCTGGTGGTGCGGTCCCAGGGCGGGGACAACGCCGGTCACACCGTCGTCGTGGACGGCCGGACCTTCAAGTTCCGGCTCATCCCCAGCGGCATCCTGTCCCCCAGGACGACCTGCGTCATCGGCCACGGGATGGTGGTGAATCCGCGTTCCTTCCTCGCCGAGCTGGAGGATCTGCACCGGCAGGGAATCGACACGCGCAACCTCGTCATCAGCGACCGGGCCCACATGGTGATGCCATATCACCCCGTGCTCGACGAGCTCGGTGAGCAGCAGCGGGGGGATGACCGTTTGGGCACGACCCACCGCGGGGTGGGCCCCGCGTACGAAGACAAGGTTCGCCGCATCGGCTTTCGCGTCGGCGACCTCACCAAGCCGGTGTTCCTCGAGAAGAAGCTGCGCTTCGTGCTGCGCCTGAAGAACCAGGTCCTCACTCGCCTCTACGGCCACGCACCCTTCGATGAGCAGGCCATCCTCGAGGAGTATCTCGGCTACGCGGAGCGCCTTGAGCCGTACATCCAGGACATCTACCCGGTGATCCAGGGAGCGCTCAAGGACGGTCGGCGCATCCTGTGCGAGGGAGCGCAGGGGGCGATGCTCGACATCGACCTCGGCACCTATCCATACGTCACCTCGTCAGCGCCAACGGCGGGCGGGGCTCTGACCGGCAGCGGGATCCCACCCTCCAGGGTGAGCAGGACGGTCGGCGTCTTCAAGGCGTACACGACGCGCGTGGGTTACGGTCCCTTCCCCACCGAGGTCGAGGACCGCCTCGGCGAGTGGATCCGGGAAGCGGGCCTGGAGTTCGGGACGGTGACCGGCCGGGCCCGCCGGGTGGGCTGGTTCGACGCCGCGGTGGCCCGCTATTCCGTGGCCACCAACGGCATCAACTCCATGGTCGTCACCAAGGTCGACGTGCTGGACGAGCTGGAGACGATCCGCATCGCCACCGGGTACCGCAGCAAGGGCCAGCCGTGGGACCATCCCATGTCCAACATCTCTCACCTCAAGCACGCCGAGCCGGCGTACGAGGAGATGCCGGGATGGCGCAGCCCGACCCGGGAGTGCCGCCGCTTCGAGGACCTCCCGCCCGCCTGCCAGGCGTACATCGAGAGACTCGGCGAGCTCTCTGGAGCTCCTGTGGACGTCGTGTCGGTGGGCCCCGACCGGGAACATACGCTCGTGCGCCGGCCGCTCTTGTGATTGGCGCGGCGCCGGCTCCGGCGGGCGCGTCCGCCGGCCGCTCCCTGTAACCGGCCGGGACGCGGGCGGGGAACCGACCGGCAACACCCCTGTCACGGACCGGGCCCGCGCGGCGAAGCCCGCTGCTATCCTGGCCCCGCACTCCCTCCGGTCCGGCCGGTCCGCGGGCAGCATCCGCCTGCGCCCCCCCTTCTCTCCAATCTCTTCGGATCAACTCGCGATCGCCACCTTCACCGCCTCCCCGGCATCCCCCGCGCCCCACCGCCGTCGCCGCCTCGCGGCCCTGGCCGCCAGCCTCGGCGCCGGCTTCCTCCTCCTGTCCGCCGGGCTCGGCCCCGGGGCCACCGCGGCCACGCGGGGGTGGACGGTGGCCGGACGCCTCCCGGGCCTCACCACCCAGGAGAAGATCTGGGATATCGCCTTCGCCCCCAACGACCCCAGCCTGGCCGCGGCGGCGACCGACAACGGCGTCTATCTCAGCCGGGACGGGGGGGGCACGTGGAGCAGCGCCGGGCTCGCCGGAACTGCGGTTTGGAGCGTGGCCTTCGACACGGCCACCACTCCGGACACCCTCTTCGCCGGGCTGCAGGGGGCGGGCGGGATCCGCAGCAGCGCCGACCTCGGGGTGACATGGACCAATGATTCGACCGGACTGCTGAACCGGGACGTGCGCTGCCTCGCCGTCGGCCCCAGCGGGTTCGCGGCCGGCACGGACGACGGCGTCGCCCTCTCCCAGGACGGCTCCTCCTGGTATCCGGCCGGCCTCAGCGGGGACAGCGTCAGCAGCCTTGCCCTCGTCGCCGGCCCGCACTCCGCGCTCCTCTACGCCGGCATCGACCATCCCACCCCCACCCGGGGCTACCTCTTTGAGCTGACCCTGTCCGCCGGTTCGGCGACCGTCTCCCGCTGGGTCTCGCTCAGCAACGGGCTGCCCACCTCGACCGCCTCGAGCCCGGCGGTGGTGAACGGCATCGCCGCCGGACCGGCATCCCAGTCGGCGCCGAGCCCCCTCATCGTCCTCACCACCAAAGGGGCGTACCGCTCCACTGACGGCGGCAAGACCTGGACGTCGAGCAACGGCCTGCCCAGCGGGACCACCCTCACCGACGTCACCTTCAGCCCCCTCGACCCCAACCTCGTCTACGCCGGCGCGGACGCCGGCGGGAGCAGCGGAGGCGGCGCCTGGCGGTCGATGGACGGCGGGCAGACCTTCGCCGACTTCGGGACGGGGCTGCCCACCGCCCACCCGACCGGAGAGTCCGCGCCCCGGGAGGTGGAGAGCCTCGCGGTCGCCGCCGGGAAGCCCTACCCGACGGTCATCGCCGCGGTCGACAGCTACGCTGGAACCCCGGTCATCTACCGGCAGTTGGACGCCACCGCTCCCTCGCCGCCCGTCCTGCCCGCGTCCGGGCCGGTGGCGACCATCCCCGCGTCGGCCGCCCCCAGCCAGGCGCCCACCCACGCCGCGGCTTCCAACCACCACCCGAGGAGCGCCACCTCCTCCTCGCCCCTCATCGCCCAGGTGGCTGGGGCGGTCTTCCACTTCCCCGTGCCGCTCGTGTTTGAGGTGCTCTTTGTCCTCGTCGTGGTCTTCGCCTGGATTCGCTGGAGACGCCACTACTACGTCGCCGGCCCGCTCTGAGGCGGGCGATCGCCACCCGCTAGCATCGGGTCGCCGCGATGCTCGCCACAGCCCTCCCCGCCTGGCCCCTCGCCTTCGCCGCCGGATTGGTCTCGGTGCTGTCGCCCTGCGTCTTCCCCCTCATCCCCGCCTACGCCGCCTACCTCGGCGGTGAGGGCGCGGCGCTCGCCGCGACGGCTTCGGCCGGGCCGGGTGCCGCTCTCGCCGTCCGCCGCGCGCCCGTCCTGGTCCACGGCATCGCCTTTGTGCTCGGCTTCTCCGCCGTCTTCATCGCCGTCTTCTACGTGCTCGTGGCCCTCGACGTCACCCTGCTCACCGCCCACCGCCAGGAGGTGGACATCGCCGCCGGCATCATCGTCATCGCCTTCGCCCTGCATACCCTGGGGGTGCTGCGCATTCCCTGGCTGCAGCGCGACCTGCGCTTCCATGCGACCGGGGGAGGCCGGGGAGGCGCCGCCGGAGCAGCCCTCCTCGGGGTGAGCTTCGGGGCCGGCTGGACGCCCTGCCTGGGGCCCACCCTGGGGGCCATCGCTCTGGTGGCGGCGAGCCGCGGCTTCGCCGGGCTGCCCCTCATGGTCCTGTACTGCCTCGGGCTGGCCGTGCCCTTCCTGGTGGTCGCCGTGCTCTGCGACCGCCTCCAGGGGCCGATCCGCGCCGTCAACCGCCGGCTTCGCCTGGTCAGCCTGGTCACCGCGGCCCTCCTCCTCGCCTTCGGGGTGCTGCTCCTCACCGGCCGCATCACCGAGCTGAGCGCGATCTCTCCGGGAGCACCTTTCAACCTCTGAGCGCGGTCGGGGGAGGCGCGGCGCCGGTGCTTCGCGTGGCGAGAGGCAGCCAGACGGTGACGGTGGTCCCCGCGCCCTCGGCGCTGGCGATGGCGACCTCTCCGCCCTGTGCTCGAATCAACCCTTGCACGATGGCCAGCCCGAGGCCGCTGCCTCCCTCCTCCCGGCTCCGCGTCTTCTCGCCGCGGAAGAAGCGCTCGAAGACGTGGGGCAGGTCGGGGGCCGGGATCCCCGGCCCCTCGTCGTGGGCGTCGATCCGGGCGCGGGCGGCATCGATCCGCACCGACCACACCTGGCGGGCCCCCGGGGCGTACTTGCAAGCGTTGCTCAGGATGTTGCGCAGCGCGGTGGCGAGGGCGGTGGGGTCGCAGCGCACCATCACCGGTTCGGGGGGGAGGTCACGAACCAGCCACTCGGGCATTCCCGGCATCCCCTCGTCGAGGAGCCGGGCCACCAGGGTGGCGAGGTCCAGGTCCTCGGGGCGCTGCTCAGCATGGGCATCGCGGCGGGCCAGGGCGAGGAGGTCGAGGACGAGGAGGCGGAGCCGCTCTGCCTCCCGAGACATGGCCCCGAGGGCCGCGTCGAGCGCCCCCGGCGCCTCCGCTGCGCCGCGGCGGAGGACATCGATGTACCCGGAGAGCGCGGTCACCGGGGTGCGCAGCTCGTGCGACGCATCGGCGATGAAGCGGCGCACCCTCTCCTCGGAGTCCCGCTGAGCGGCGAAGGCCAGCTCGATGCGATCGGCCATGTGGTCGAAGGCGCCGGCAAGCTGGCCGACCTCGTCGTCCTTGGGCTGGAGCCGGCTGCGCGCCCGCAGGTCACCCCCGGCCAGCGCTCCCGCCGTCCTGGTAAGGCGGCGCAGCGGGTTGAGCGCCCGGCCGGTGAGGAGCAGACCGAGGAGGAGCACGAGCAGGAGCACGACGCCGCCACCGATGACCAGCTTGTCGAGATCGCCCCCCAGGACGTTATCGATGGAGGTCATCGGCTCGGAGACCTCGAGGACACTGGCGACGCGGCGCAGGGCGTGGTCGGTGGGCACCGGAAAGCCGGCGACGAGCTGCGCGTCGCCATTCGGTGCGTCGACGACCTGGTCCGCCGGCCGTCCGCTGAGAACGCGGCGGAAGACCCCCGCACCGAGCTCCGGAGGGTCGTCGCCCGGCGGGCGGACGAAGATCCGGACGCCCGCCGGGCCATAGATGCCGACGGCCGCCCCGGCCCCCGCCGACTGGCTCATGAGGTTGGCGAGAAGGGCGACCCTGGCCGTCCGGCTGAGGCTCTGGTCCCGGGCCGCATAGAGCTTCGCCGCCGCCTCGAGGTCAAATCGAATCTCCTGCACGCGGTTGGCGATGAGTGACGCTCGCAGCGTCTCGTACTGGAAGGCACCGAAGGCGGCGAGGAGGACGGCGATCAGCGCCACGTAGGCCAGGGCGAGCCGCCAGCGCAGGCTGCGCAACGCGACGCCGACGCGCCGCATCAGGCCCGCAGGCGATAGCCGACGCCGCGCACCGTCTGGATGCGGGTGTGATCGGGATCGCCGAGCTTCTGGCGCAGGTAGCGGATGTACACCTCGACGTTGTTGGCGTCGCCGAAGAAGTTGTAGCCCCATACCTCGTCGAGGATGCGTTCGCGGGGCAGCACATGGTCGGCATTCACGGCAAGGAAGTGGAGGAGGTCGTACTCCCGGACGGAGAGCTCCACGGCCCGGTCGCCGATTCGAACCTCACGGGTGGCGGTATCGATGGTGAGGTCGCCGGCACGCACCACCCGGCTCAGCTCCGGATTGCGGCGGCGCAGCACGGCATGGACCCGGGCGAGAAGCTCGCCGAACTCGAACGGCTTCACCAGGTAGTCGTCGGCGCCGAGCTCGAGGCCGCGGATGCGGTCCGTCGTCTCGTCCCTGGCGCTCAGGATGATGACGCCGCGATGCGGCTCGCCGGCGATGGCGCGGGTCAGCTCGAAGCCGTCGAGGCGGGGCATCATGACGTCGACGATCACCAGGTCGGGCTTGAAGCTGTCGACGGCGCGCAGACCCTGCCGGCCATCCGCCGCGGTGGCCACCTCGTATCCCTCATGGCGCAGGCCGAGCGCGATGAAATCGGTGATCGAGGGCTCGTCGTCAACGACGAGGACACGGCCGCGCGCGGTCATCTGGGTGGACCGAGTATATGAGCGGTCTGCCGCGTGGGCTGATAACCGAGCGCGCTTCTCATCGAGCTCTCAGCCAGGCGCCGCCGCTCGGGTTGCACGCCACCGTCCGGCTAGACTCGCCGGGATGGATGCGGCGATGATGTCACTCTCGGGAGGGGAGGAGGCCGCCACCGTGGCGGCTCGCGCGGCTGAGGGCGGCCGGGTGCGGATCGGCGCCGGATTGTCGGTGGCGGAGACCCACAGTCACACGACGGCGAGCGACGGGATGGTGACGGCGGTTCAATTGGTCCATGCGGCGGCGGGCGCCGGCCTCTCCGTGCTCTGCATCACCGACCACGACACCGTGGCGCCTCTCGACGAGGCGGTCGCGCTGGGGGCGGAGCTGGGTGTCGACATCGTCGCCGGCGAGGAGGTGACCTGCAGTTTTCCGCCGGGCATCCACATCGTCGCCATCGACATCCGCCGGCCCATCCGCATGCACATGTCGGTGGAGGACACCGTCGACGCCATCCACGATGAGGGCGGCCTGGCGGTGGTCGCCCATCCCTTCCTCCCCACCTGGTTCGCCGCCATCACCGAGCGGCGGTTGCGCCGGCTTCTCGCGACCCGCCGCGTCGATGGCATCGAGGCCCGCCACACCGCCCCCGTGCTGCCCGGGACCTGGGCCCGGCTGGATGCCTTCTGCGCCGAGCACCGGGAGGCGGTGGGGGCCCTGATGGCGGCCGGGGACAGCCACTTCGGCGCCCACGACCTGGGCCGCCTGGTCACCGCCTACCCCGGCCGGGGCTGGGCCGACCTGCGCCGGGCCATCGCGGCTCGGACCACCTCGCCGCTCCGGGGCATCTCCCCCGTGCCGCCACCCCTCTCCTTGCGCCTGGGCCAGCAGCGCCGCTCCCTCCTCGAGCTCAACCTCAAACGCTGGCGGGGTCAGGTCGGGGGGAGAAGGACGCTACCGAGCCGTTCTTGACGCTTGCCGCGCTCGAGGCTTATGCTCCTTCGCAACGGAATCTGAGTGCCGGTGTGGGGCGGTGCCCTCTCGCCGGCTCTCCTGACGGCGCCGGCGGGGTGGGCGTTGCGACGGAGGGGAGGACGCTGGTGCAGCTTGCCCGAGGCTCGGCGCGAGGCCATTCGCGCGCGACCCCGGCCGCCCAGCGGGCGCAGGCCGCGAAGGGCGGCGGCAGGGGCCGCGCGCCAGGCGGGCGCAAGGATGCGACGATCGCGGTCGCCGTGGTCCGTGCCATCCATGAGGGCGAGGAGTGGTTCGGCGAGGGGAGCGCCTTCGCCTCCACTGAGAAGCTGGCCACCGCGCTCCGGGAGCTCGCCGACCGGCGCCAGGAGGCGTCCGCACCGGCGACCGCGCTCCAGCCACCGCTCAGCGCCGAACGCCCGGCGGCGGACCCCAGGGAAACGCTGTTCCGCTCCGTCATGGCCGCCGGCGGGATCACGCCTCTCTACCAGCCCATCGTCGATCTGACCGACGGCCGCCTGGTCGGCGCGCAGGCCGCGGTGCGCTTCGGCTCCGGCGAGGCCTCTCAGTGGTTCGCTGAGGCGGCCGAAGCCGGGCTCGGGGGGGACCTCGAGATCGCGGCCGCCCTGACCGCCCTCGGCGGCCTCGCCGCTCTCTCGCGGCGCGCCTACCTGTGCCTCAGCTTCTCGGCGTCGACCCTGCTGCGCTCCGACGCCACCGAGCTCCTCCGCAAGGCTCCATTGACCCGCGTCGTGGTGGAAATCCGCCTCAACCAATCGGGCTTCCACCTGGGGGATCTGACCGACGCGCTGCGGCCCCTGCGCGAGGGCGGGCTGCGCATCGCGGTCGACGCCGGCGGGGCGGGCACGCTGAGCCTCCGCCAGCTCGCCCGCCTCGCTCCTGACATCGTGAAGATCGACACCCCCACCATCCTGGGCCCGGACAGCGAGGCGTCGGAGCGCGCCCTGGGACGCGTGGTCATCGCCTTCGCGGAGCGCAGCGGGACGTCCATCGTCGGGGCCAGGGTCGAGAACCAGCGCGACCTGCCCCAGCTGCGCGACCTGGGCGTGCGCTACGGGCAGGGCTTCCTCCTCGCCAGGCCGGGAGCGCTGCCCGTCGACGAGAAACCCATCGTGGAGCTCATCGGCAAGGGGACCCGCCGGCCGATCTGGACGCGGCGCTTCCCTCCGCCGTGGTCGCCGCTCTGAGCGGCCCGCGGTCCGTCTCCCAGAGCGGCGCCCCGCCGAGTCGCCACACGCCCACCAGGGCGGCCAGGGCGGCGAGCCCGAGGGCAACCCGGGAGCCGGGGTCGGCGGCGCCCAGCCCTTCGCCGAAGAGGAGAAACCCGCCAACCGTCCCGGTGAGGGGCTCCAGCACCGAGGCGGCGGGCAGCGCCGCCCGCAGCTCGCCGATGCGGTAGGCATGCTGCTGCAGCACAAATCCGGTGCCACCCACGGCGATCAGCAGGTAGGGGACGAATGTGACTAAAACTCGGAAGCCCTCGGCGCCGGCGGCGGTGAGCGTGGTCTTGACCAGGGCGTCGGAGACCCCGAGGGTCACCCCGGCCACCCCGGCGATGGCCATGGCTCGGGCCGCCGGTGCCCAGCCGCGTGAGGTCCGGAGGAGCGCCCCGCCGAGCAGGATCAGGACGGCGAGGAGCGGCGGCCAGGTGAGCGGCGACGGTTCCGGCCGTCCCCCACGCGGGGCGGCGATGACGAGGAAGGCGGCGACCCCTCCCGACGCCAGGCCCATGGCCGCCCAGTCCATGGGCCGGGGCCAGGTCCGGTGGCGCAGCGCGGCGACGAGCAGCGCCACCACCAAGGCGGTGGCGAGGATGGGCTCCACCACGCTGAGCCGGCCGAGGTCGAGGGCCGCCGCCTGCAGGCCGTAGCCGGCGACCATCACCAGCACCCCGGCCACCCACACCGGTCGGCGCAGGAGCGCGGCGATGAGCCCCAATCCGGCGGCTCCCCGATCAAGGGCCCCGTGCGCGGCTTGCTGCTGGAGGGCGGCCCCGGTGCCGATGGCGCAGGCCGCCGCCGCGGCGAGGAGCACCGGCCAGGCGGCGCTCATTGGATCGCGCTACTGCAGGAGCCGGATCAGGGCTCGCCCGACCGGTCCCCTCGCGCCGCCCCGATCATCGGCCGCCTGGAGAACGTGGGTCGCCCCGGCGAGGAGAGGCCAGCGCAGCGGCCCCGGCGGCATGGGCAACGGACGGCGTGTGGTGAAGGGCAGCTGGAGGAGGTCGGTGCCGCGCTCCAGGAGAAGATCGGCGGCGACCCGGGCCAAGAGCGCCGCCGGGCCCACGCCGTGACCGCTGTAGCCGAGGGCATAGGCGATGCGCCCCGGCTGCAGCCACCCGGCGACGGGCAGGCAGTGCACCGTGGCACCGACCGGACCGCCCCACCGCTCGGCGATGCGCACGTCGGCGAGCTGGGGAAAGGTGAGCCGGAAGGTCTCCTCGAGGCGGCGGAAGATGCGCGCGTCCAGGTCCCGCCGGGGATCGGGGCCGATGGGCGACACCGGTGCGTCGCGGCCACCCCAGAGGATGCGGCCGTCGGGAGTGGGGCGGTGGAAATGGGGCATGACCCGGCGGTCCTCGACGCCCATCCCCCGCTCCCAGCCCACCCGCGCCCACTGCCGGGCGGTGAGCGGCTCGGTGCAGACGATGGAGGCGCAGATGGTGAAGAGGAAGCGCCGGAGCCGCGGGATGGCGTGGGCGTAGGCGTTGGTGGCGACGAGGCAGCGCTGCGCCCGCAGCGCGCCGTGGGGAGTGCGCACCACCACGCCATCGCGCTCCACGTCCATGGCCAGCATCGGGGTGCGCTCGTACAGCGTGACCCCGCGCCGCTCGGCGGAGCGGGCCAGCCCGAGGGCCAGCGCGGCGGGGTTGAGGAGGAGCGCCGCGGCCTCGAAATGGCCCCGGCGGACGCCCGCGGCCTGGACCAGAGCCCGGCACTCCCCGGCACCGAGGGGGACCAGGTCAGCGAGCTTGAGCCGCCGCGTCGCCACCAGATCCTGCTCGATGCGCGCGTCCTGCTCGGGTCCATTGGAGACGGTGAGCAGCCCCGGCCGGCTCATCTCGGCGTCGATGCCCTCGGCGGCGCAGAAGCGCTCCATCTCGTCGAGGGTCTCCACCATGGCGGCGCGGACCGCCTGGGCGGCGCCCGGCCCCACCTTGCGGACGAGGTCGTGGATGCTGCGCCCGACCATGGTCATGGCGAAGCCGCCGTTTCGTCCGCTGGCTCCGAAGCCGGCGGTCTCGCGCTCCACCACGGCGATGCGCAGGCTGGGCATGAGGTCGGCGAGCCGGATCGCCGCCCACAACCCGGTGAAGCCGGCGCCGATGACGGCGACGTCGACCTCGCGCTCTGTCGCGAGAGGCGGCCGGGGCGGGGCCGGGGCTCGCGCCGCGGCGCGTTCCTGCCACCAGCTGGGGGCGCGGAGCGGCGCCTCGACGCCCGCCGCCTCCGCCCGGCTCTGGTCGACCGCCACGCTGGGCATGGTACGGGCGCCCGCTGCCCCATCGCGCATCCGGAGCAGGCCGGAGGCGTGCGGCGTGCGCCCCCTCCATCGCCACCCGCCGCTCGCCTCACCCGCTCAGCGGCCCACCTCGCGCCGGCTCATGGCCAGGGTCGCGCCCCCGAACCCGATGACGATGATGCCGAGCATGATCCAGAGCCCGGTCCAGTAGACGCCGGTGGTGAGCGGCGTCCCGTAGAGGTGGAAGAGGGACAGGTCGTTGACCCAGTCCGGCCATCGGAACAGGGGGACGAGCAGGGGGAGGTAGAAGCCGAGGGCTGCGATCATGGACAGCACCCCCATGGCGACGCGCGGCGCACGGGTGATGATCAGGGCCCCCAGCGCCCCGTAGCTCAGGGCCAGCGGCACCAGCAAAATCGTGGCGAGCGCGAGCGGTCCGGTGCCCACGTGCAGTCCCTGGCTGGGCAGGATGGCTCCGGTCACCAGTGATCCCACCAGGGCGATGACCGCGGACACCCCGGCGAGGCTCACGAAGCGCTCCAGCACCACCCGCCGGCGGCCCACCGGTTGGGCGATCTCCATCTCCAGCCTTCCCTCGGCGTCGTCCGAGGCCCAGCGCGTCACCTGGGCGATGGCGTAGGCGGCGAGGACCAGGGCGGCGACGCCAAACCAGATGGAGGACACCACCCACAGCGAGGGATCGCCGGTGCCGCCGGCGCCGAGGAGGCGGCCGATCCCACCCAAGCTCTGCAGCAGGCCAGCCATCCCGTGAGCCAGCGACACGAGGAGCGCCGCGCCGATCGCGGTGCCCAGCGTCCAGGCGACCAGGCCGATGCGCTGCTGCCAGAGCCGGCTGAGGATGGCCTCACGGAAGAAGGGACTGGCAGATGGAGTCACGGTGACCCGCACGGCTCTGCCCCGGCGGCGCAGCAGCGACGACTGCAGGTCGCGGCGGGTGAAGGCCAGAGCCGCCCCGGCAACCAGGACCGCGGCGAAGGCGAAGAGGGAGCCCGTGGCCGCAGCGTCGAAGCTGTCACCGGGCACCAGCGGGGTGGAGATGTCAGCCAGGTGGAAGGGAGAGAGGACCGCCACTCCCACGACGCCGGAGTTGACCCGGGCCAGGGCGTCCACGGCGTAGAGGGCGAGCAGGACGACCGTGCCCCAGCCCAGGGCACCCCGCCGGGATGCGGCCAGCTGGGCGACCACCAGGCCGATGGCGAAGCACGCCAACGCGATGCCCACGAGAGGGAGGCACTGCCCGACCACCGCCGCAAGGCTGGCGGACGTCTTGCCCGCGGCCAGCCCTGCGCCGATGCCCAGCGCGCTGCAGGCCGCGGCGCCGACCACGGCAACCAGGAAGGCCGCCGTCCCCGAGAGCAGCGCCCTGACCCGGGCGACCGGGGCGGCGAGCCAGATCTCGGTCACGCCACGCTCCTCGTCGCCGCGCACCAGGGCCACCGCCGCGGCCAGGCCCCAGGCGGCGAAGACCAGCGTCCCAAAGGTCAGGCCCTTCCACCACACGTAGCCGGCGACGGTGTCCGGCCGCTGCGGCAGCGGAACGAGATAGGCGAGCGCCGCCCCCAGGGTCTGGGTGGCCTGGGCGAAGGCGGCCCGGGCGGCGGCGTTCGGGGCGGCGGCGAGGTAGGCGGCGCCGGTGGAGTACGGCGCCACGAAGCTGATGAAGGCGATGACGGCGAACCACCAGCGCTGGGCGTGCAGCGCGTAGCGGAACAGGGGAGCCCGGCGACGTCGCCGCTGCAGAGCCAGGGGTCGCGCGGCCGCGCTGGTGGCGCTCACGCCCTGACCTCGGCAGCCTCGCCCGCCGCCCTGGGCTCATCACGGAACTGCGCGAGGAAGACCTCCTCCAGCGAAGGCTCGTGGGTCACCAGGTTGAGCACCTCGCCGCGCCCCAATGCCTGGAGCAGCGCCGCCACGCTTCCATGCACGTCGCAGACGAGGTGATGATCGTCGGCCACCACGTGGTCGACGCCGGCGCAGGAGCGGACCGCCTCGAGTGGGACGTCTCCGGCGAAGTCCACCTCGAGGCGGCGGTAGCGGAGGTGGTGCAGCTCGTCGAGGCGGGCGACCTGAACCAGATGGCCGGAGCGGAGGATGGCGACCCGCTGGCAGATTCGTTCGACCTCGGAGAGGACGTGCGAGGAGAGGAAGACCGTGGCGCCGCGTTCGCGGGCCTCCTCCACCATGCCGAAGAACTCCTGCTGGATCAAGGGGTCAAGGCCGTTGCTGGGCTCGTCGAGCACGAGCAGCCGCGGACGATGCATGAAGGCGAGGAGCAATCCGATCTTCCGCTTGTTGCCCGACGAGTACTCGCGGTAGCGGCGACCCAGGTCGAGGTCGAGGCGGGTGGCCAGGCTGCTGACCGCGCCCGCGTCGACGCCGCCGCGGAGACCGGCGACATAGGCGACCACCTCGCGCCCGCGCAGCCCTCCCCACTGGGGCATCTCGCCGGGGACATAGCCGACCGCCCGCTTCACCTGCACGGGGCGGGCGTGGCAGTCGATGCCGAAGACCTCGGCCCGCCCGCGCGTGGGCCGGATCATGTCCATGAGGAGGCGGATGGTGGTGGTCTTGCCGGCTCCATTGGGACCCAGATAGCCGAACACCTCTCCGTTCTCGACCCGGAGGTCGAGGTCGAAGAGGCCCGCGCCCCCGCCGTAATCCTTGGTCAGAGCCTCGGTCTGGATGGCGGCGTCGCTGCTCATCTCCTCGTCCCCTCGAGCCGGCGCACCAGCCCTTCGAACTCCTGGATCCAGGATTGGAAGAATCCGACCGCCTCCTCGATGCGGCTGCGAACCCTGTCGTCGGGGCTCACCGCGACCCCCGTCTCGAGGATGCGCGTCAACTCCCGGTAGGTCCCCAGGATCTGGTCGAAGAAGTGACGGCTCAACGGGTTGGCCTCGTAGAGCGCCCGGCGGCTCCCCGGCTGGCCGCTTCGCCGGGCCAGCAGGAACTGCTCCAGCTGTCGCGTGGTGACGCTGGCGCTGCTCTTGCTGATCCCGAGATCGCCGGCGATCAGGTCCAGGCTCGCCGGTTCGGAGCTGAGCAGGAGATACCCCCAGATCCGGCCCAGCGTCGGTCCCAGTCCCCACTGTGCGAAGAACCGTCCGCAGTCCTCGATGAAGCGGCGGCGGGCTCCCGTGTCAATGTCTCTCGATAAATTCAGCACGTTCGGAATCTACCACACGTACAGAATCTTGTGGATATCCGGCCCTCGCCGGGCGCGCGCCGCCGGGTCCGCCCTGCGCTCCGAGCCCGGTCCGGCGCGGGTGAGCCATGGCCGCGGCCGGCTTCCTCGATCCCGGTCCTGCGGGCGCTTTCGTTCCTGGCTACCATTCCGCGCACGGCCGGCGCGTGCCGGACCCTTTGGCGGAGGTCACGGCGCATGGCGACCCAGATGGCTGACCGGCTTGTCTTCGAGCCTCCGGGGCCGGGCTCCTGGCAGCTGGACCCGGTCCACTTTCCGCGGCCGATGACCCGCTACTTTCAGGAGACTCACCACGAGCCGCACGCCCGCGGGTTTCGCGCCTTCACCAGCTACTACGGCCTGCCCTTCAACATGGAGGGCGCCTCGGTCAACGGCTTCTCGTACCACACCATGAGGCCGGCTTCGCCGGAGGAGATCCCGCAGCGCCTGCAGCGGGCCGGTGAGGTCTTCGAGCGCAAGCTGTGGCGCGAGCAGCTGAACGAGTGGGACACCTCCCTCAAACCCGCCTCGGTCCGAGCCCACCATGCGCTCCAGTCCGTCGATCCCGAGACGCTCTCGGATTCCGAGCTCATCGATTACCTGGAGCGGTGCCGCGATCATCACGCCGCCATGACCTATCAGCACATGAGCCTCACCGGTGCCGCCATGGTCCCGATCGGCGACCTCCTGGCCCACGTCGGGGAGTGGAGCGGCCTCTCCCACGGGGAGCTGCTCGCCATGATGCGGGGAGCCGCGCCGGTGTCGGGGGGAAGCTCGGCGGAGCTGGAACGTCTCATCGCCACCGTCAAGCAGGACGCGTCAGCCCGAGGTCTGCTGGAGTCCGACGCCGATCCCGCTCAGGTCCTGGAGGAGCTGCGCAATCTTCCGACCGACGCCGGCCGGGCCCTGGCCGCCTACCTCGACTTCGCCGGCTACCGGCTGGTCGACGGCTTCGACATCTCCGGACGCTACGCGCTCGAGGTCCCCGACGCGCTGCTGCGCGCCATTCGATCGTCGATCTCGGGACGTGGGGGCGAGGGATCCGACGTGGAAGAGCGCATCAGTGAGGTCCGACGCCGGGTCCCCGACCAGCATCGGGAGCAGTTCAACGAGCTGCTCGAAGAGGCGCGCCTCACCTATCGCATCCGCGACGAACGGGGCGTGTTCAGCGATATCTGGGCGGCCGGGATCATGCGCCGCGCGGCCATGGCCGGGGGACGGCGGCTGGCCGCCGCGGGTCGCATCCACGACCCCGAGCACATCGTCGAAGCGGGGCTCGAGGAGATGCGCGCGCTCCTCCAGGGAGCGGACGGACCTTCCGCCGACGCGCTGGCGGAACGCTTCGAGTACCGGACCTCGCACACCGCCAAGGACGCTCCACCGCTCCTCGGTTCGCCACCGCCTCCCCCGCCGGACCCCTCCGGCCTGCCCCCGGGGGCGGCGCGGATGATGCGGGCCGCGGGCATCGCCATGGGAGCCCTCTTCGGCAGCTCCGAGACACCCCACGAGGAGCACGTCATCCACGGGATCGCCGCCAGCGGAGGCGTCTACGAGGGACCGGCGCGGCGCGTGTCGGGCCGCGCCGAGTTCGACCGCATCGTGCAGGGCGACGTTCTCGTCACCGAGTCGACGAGCGAAGCCTTCAACATCCTGCTGCCGCTGCTCGGAGCCATCGTCACCGACAGCGGAGGACTGCTGTCGCATTCGGCCATCGTCGCGCGGGAGTACGGCATCCCCGGGGTGGTGGGCACCCGGGACGCCACCCAGCGCATCCCGGAGGGGGCCGTGCTCCGGGTGGACGGCGACGCCGGCGAGGTCTCGGTGCGGTGAGCGGTCCCTCGCCGAGGACGATCGTTCCCCTGGCCGAGGCCCGCGACGAGAGAGTCTTCGGCTCCAAGGCGGTCGGCCTGGGCCAGGCGGCGCGGGCCAAGCTGCCCGTACCGCCGGGGGTGGCCCTGGCCGGACCCGTGGTCGAGGCGGTGGCCGCGGGCGACCGGCGCGCGGCGGGACGGGTGGCCCGATCCACCCGCTCCCTGCCCCGGCCCCTGGCGGCCCGCTCGTCCTGTGTCGACGAGGATGGCGCCGAGGCCAGCTTCGCGGGACAGCACCTGACGCTCCTCAACATCCTCTCCCCCGCCGATCTGAACGCCGCGCTGCGCGACATCTGGTGGTCGGCCAACTCGGACTCCGCCATCACCTACCGCCAGCGGGTGGGGCTGATGAGCCGCCCCAGCGTGGGGGTGGTGGTGCAGACGCTGCTCGACCCCGAGGTGGCGGGCGTGATGTTCACCCGCAATCCGGTCACGGGGGCTGACGAGCGGGTGATCGAGGCCAGCTGGGGCCTGGGCGAATCCGTGGTGGCGGCGCGCGTCATCCCCGACACCTACCGCCTCTCGGGCTCCGGGCAGATCCTGGAGCGCACCGCCGGGGTGAAGCGGCTGGCCATTCGCCGCCAGCCGGCGGGGGGCACCTGCGAAGCGGAGGTGGAGCCGGAGCGGGTCGAGGCGCTCTGCCTCGGCGACGACCAGCTGGGCCGGCTCCACGGGCTGGCAACCCGCTGCGAGGAGGCCTACGGTCCTGGCCGCGACATCGAGTGGGCCTTTGCCGCTGGCGAGCTGTATCTGCTGCAGTGCCGCGCCATCACGCGCGCGGGCTCCAAACCGCGCCGCGCGCCGGCACCGTCCGAGCCGGCGGCCGACGTCGCGGAGGCGGTGCCGGTCAGCTCCCTGGAAGGTGTGCCCCTCTTCGCGGAGCTGAGCACGACCGAGGCCCATCAGGTGGCCCGCCTCTTCAAGGAGCGGCGATTCGAAGCGGGTGAGACGGTCACCAAGGAGGGGGCGGGGGGCGGCACCTTCTTCATCATCAGGTCGGGAGAGGCCGCGGTCACGGTGCACGGGAGGCCCCGCGGAACCCTCCGGCCGGGCGACCATTTCGGGGAGATCGCACTGATCGACGAGGGTGCGAGGACGGCCACCGTCACCGCCTCCACCGAGCTGCTCTGCTACGGCCTCACCCTTTGGGACTTCCGTCCGCTCGTCCAGGCCAACGGGGCCATCAGCTGGAAGCTGCTCCAGTCCCTGGCCAAGCGGCTCCGCCAAACCCAGGCGGGTTGAGGGGGCACCGAAGTGCGCCGGGGTGCCGGCCGCGGGGCCACCCCGGGGCCGGGTGCGCCCGTCCGGGGGGGGTCCGGGCTGGGGGTAGGATAGGGGTGCCAGCCTCGGCCGGCCGGGCCCGCTTAGCTCAGTTGGTAGAGCAGGGAACTCTTAATCCCAAGGTCACAGGTTCGACCCCTGTAGCGGGTACCAGGGTCCTCAACGGTTTCCGGTGTTTGGGGTGGTCGTCGCGGGGCTCCGGGGGGTCGTTGAGAGCAGAAGGCGCTCGTTCGCCGGCGGCCGCCAGTGCCCGGGTGAGGACTGTCGACGAGCTCGAGTTCGTAGCCGAACACGAAGGCGAGAGCTGACCATCGCCGCCGCCGCGCGCTCGCCGACGTTCATCCCGGTCCCAAGAGCCGCTGTCGGCTGGTGGGCAGTGTGGGCGGGTCGGCCGGGGCCCCCTCAGGGGTGGCCGGGCCGTCCAAGGGGTGGGGGGAAGTGTGGGCAACCGGGGTCCCCGCTTGCGGGGTGGTTGCCCAAGGCCGCAGGCCGTCACTTTCCCCGAGCCCGGCACTGTCCACCGGTAGACACGATCCAAGAGCGTGATTGCCGGGGGCGCGAGGTCGTCGATGGTCCACTAACTCGGATTCTCGCGCCTCGAGTGTTCAGCGCTGAGAACGCATCCGGCCGGGTGGGCTGACTCTCAGGAGACCGGACAAGGTAGGACCGATCTCGCGGAAGGGTATCTCGTCGCATCCCGCGCGGCGATCTGGGCTGGGCGTCGGGCAGCGGCGGTGATCCGGCCTGTTGTTGCCTCAGGGACTGCAATCGGGTTCACTGCTCGGTCACACAGGCGTTCGACGTTGTGTCATAATTCGTACGAATGCGTTCAGCGGAACGGCCTCAGCGACCGGGGGTGGACTTCTTCACCCACCCGGTCCAGCCGACCCAGCGGCGCTACGAGATCCTGCGCGCCTACTTCGTCGAGGGGGTGGCGGCCGCCGAGGCCGCCGCCCGGTTCGGGGTGACCCTGAGCACGGTCACCAGCTGGGTGCGCGACTTCCGGGCCGGCGACACGGAGTTCTTCGTCGAGCGTCGCCCTGGACCACGGCATGCCCCGGCCAAGGAGGCCGCTCGCGAGGAAGTGCTGCGGCTTCGCCGGGCGGGGCACTCGGTGACCGAGATCGCCGCGGCACTGGCGGGCGGGCCCACCCCTCTCAACCGCACCGGGGTATGGGAGGTGCTGCGCCAGGAGGGCTACGAGCGTCTGCTCCAGCGTGCTCCGGCGGAGCGGGGCGCCCCGCGGCGGGACCATCCTCCGCGGGCCGAGGTGCTGGAGTGGCCGCGGACGGCGGTGCGCTGGGAGACCGACTTTGCCGGGGTGCTGCTGCTGGTGCCCGGGCTGGTCGCCCTCGACCTGCCGGCAGCGGTCGCCGCCGCCCGTTTCCCAGGGACCACCGAGATCCCCGCTCTCGCCTCGGTGCTCTCGCTGCTCGCTCTCAAGCTGATCGGTCGCCGACGCGTCTCCCACGTGGACGACGTCGCCGTTGACCCTGGGCTGGCGACCTTCGCCGGGCTCACCTCGCTCCCCAAGGCGACCGCCCTGGGCACCTACAGCTACCGCCTCTCCCGCGCCCACGACCAGGCGCTGCTCGCGGCCCTGGGACCGGCGCTGGTGCGCAATGGCCAGGCGGAGGGCAAAGACTTCGACCTCGACTTCCACGCCATCATGCACTTCGGCGAGGACGTGGCCCTGGAGAGCCACTATGTGCCGCGGCGCTCGCAGCGGACCGAGTCGGTGCTCACCTTCTTCGCCCAGGACGGCGCCACGCGCAACCTCGTCTACGCCAATGCGAGCTGCACCAAGGCGACCCAGGCCGCCGAAGCGCTCGCCTTCGCCCATCACTGGGAAGCGGCGACGGGAGCCCTCCCGGAATTGCTGGTCTTCGACGCCAAGGTCACCAACGGACCTGGGCTGGCGGCCATCGACGCTGCCGGCATCCACTTCCTCACCCTTCGCCATCGCAACCCGGTGCTCATGGCTCGACTCAAGGCCCTGCCCGACCGAGAGTGGAAGACGGTGACCCTCGATCGGCGGGGTCCCCACGCGCATCCCCAGGTGCACGAGGACACGGTGACCGTCCGGGGCTGCCCACGACACCTGCGCCAGATCGCCGTCCGCGGCCTGGGCCACGCCGAGCCCACCCTCATCCTCACCAACGACACCGGCTCTCCCGCCGGCCGGCTGGTCAACCGCTACGCCAAGCGGATGGCCGTCGAGCAGCGCCTCGAGGAGGCGATCCGCAGCTTCCACCTCGACGCCCTCAGCTCGGCGGTGGCCCTCAACGTCGACCTCGACACCACCCTCACGGTCTGGGCCCAGGCTGCCGATGACGCCTTGCGCCGCCGGCTAGCCGGCTATGAGACCGCCACCCCTGACACCCTCTGGCGCCGCTTCATCTCCACCCCCGGCGACATCACCCTCGCCCCCGACGGGGTTGTCGTCCGCCTGCGTCGACGCACCTACAGTCCCATCCTGCGCTCCGCTGAGTACCCCGTCATTCAGGTGCCCTGGTGGGGTGACCGCACCCTTCGCTTCCAGTTCCCTTGACCGCCGCGATCAGCCCCAAACTGGGGCCGATTTCGCTGCGCGAGAATCCGAGCTAAGGGGACGCGCTTTGGCGCGGGCGGCGGGCCGCGGTCGGTGGCTACCGGGTCAGTAGAGTGCCGAACGCGAGAGCGGGCTCCGCGGAAGCTGGAACCAACTCCGGGTAGGCAACCGCCGTCGGGCTACCGGCCATGTACCAATAGTTGGTGCCGACACCATGGACCTCGAAACGAGGGCCTAGGAACGTCGCAACTGCCCGGCGGACTACCTCGGAGTACCCAACCCCACTCTCCTGGGCAAGTTCGCGGATGCGGGTGGCGTCCGTGCTGGAGAAGCGTACGGTGATGCTGACGCCAAGAGGCCGCCTGGCCTCCTCACCCTCACCATGTGGGTCCGCCTTCCCCCACAGCTCTGGATCGTCTTTGTGGGCCTGGAGGAATTGGGCCCGATCCTGCTCCTCAGTCATGTGCTTCTCCTGCGCTTCGTCAGGTATTTCGTTTTCTCGCCCGGGGTGGCGTCCCACCCGGTGATCGGTCGGATAGCCGCGTCCCTCATGGTGACGACCACTGCCAAGGGACGGCCGCCCCGAGTGTACCCGACCATCTTCCACTCCCCAGAGCCCGTCTTCTTGTTCGGAACCCATACCGGGTCCTCTACAAAGAGTTGCTCCACCTCCCAGGGAGCAATCCGATGGCTCGCCAACTCCCTCTCGTTGGCGTCGTCCCAGCTCCATGCCTCGGCATCCCGAGGATGCACCTCACCGCTCCTGCGGGGCAGTTGCGGTCGGTGAGATCGCGGCGCTCTGGACCACGGGCCCCTCAAAGGGAGCGACGCAGGCAGCCATCGACGCTACCTGGTGGTCCGTTTGAGCCTCTGCGAGCCCTGGGCCTGGGGCAAGAGGAAGCTGAGTAAGCTGCCAGACCCGGCGGGAGGGGTCAACGAGGCGGGCTTGGAAGCGCATGGCGCCGTCGAGCTCCGCCACCACGTCGCTGTGCGATCGGCGCTCCAGGTCGAGGGCAAGCTGGCGGCCAACATCGAAGGGGACGGACTGTCGGGGACATTAGCCGGGACGATGACGCCAGGGACCAGACTCAACAGTTGGTCGATCGGCGGGGGCAGCGTCTGGGCGACAGCAGGCGCCCGGGGGACGTTCCTATTCAGATGGACGGCGTATTGGCTCATCGAGACTCCTAAGGGCTCGGGGCCTGCGGCTGCTGAGGGCTGGTGAGAAGCCCGGGCGCCGTGACTGCGACGACCCGAAAGGGCGATCGGGCGCGCTCGTTGTCATCGATCCTCGCCACGACGACATAGGTCCCGGGACCTGGGAAAGTGATGCCGGCGATGGTGACGGTCAAGGGTGCGACCTGGTCCTCGCCGACCGGGAGGGTTGGCGGGCGGCCAGAGTTGACAGGGGTCCGCAAGGGTCCGAAGGGGGGCTTGATGATCGAGTTGCCGTCGGCGTCGATGACGTCCACCTCGAGCATGTGTGGCTGGTTGGTATCCGACCAAGGCACTCGGAGGCGTAGGGCCACCGCGAGCTGTGGGTACTGCATCGGGAAGGAGAGCGCCCAGAGCGTGTCCCAGCCGGCGCCATGGATGTAGAGCTTTCCGCCCGCGGCGACGGCCGCGTCAGCGATGACCAGGTAGTCGATGTCCATGTCGGACATCCTAGCACAGATTGTCTTACACTGGCCAAGGGGTCAGCACCGGGCAGCCGACCTACTAAGAGGTACGCTCGATCCGCATCACCACGGGCTGAGAGCAGAAGTGAGAGCAAGAGAGAAGGGTGAGGGCGGTCGCGTACAGCTGTATGGCCTATCCACTTGAGTGCAGTACCACTACATATAGGGGTCGGGCTTGGCGATGAGGTCGCGGTAGGCGTGGGGCGTGGTGGCGACGGCTTGTTGGGCCAGCCGATACCAGAGGAGACCTCGCCTGCTGCTGTTGCGCCGGTTGAACCGGAAGGTGAACTCGTCCAGGTAGTAGTCCAGGTTGGTCGTGGCCTGCCCGTCGTGGAGGGTGCCTTCCAGCCACCGCCTGAGCAGCGAGGCGACCCGGTGTACTCCAGGCAGCAGGCGGTGGGCGGGTTCGCCGGCACTGACCAGCACGATCGGCTCGTGGGCGATGCCGAGGTCTCTGGGCAGGTAGTGGTAGAGCTTGTCGCCGTCGGTGTAGAGGGTGGTGCCAGGGGCGACGTTGGCGCGGATGAAGTCCACGATCTCGTCCTTGCGCCACTGGCTCTCGATGCTTGCCAACCGCACCCGCCCGAACCCCTTGGGGTGGCGCAGCTCGAGGGCGATGACCACCTCCGCCTTGTTGGCGTACCGGACTCCGCCCTTGCCCTTGGTGCCCGGGCTGCGTCCCCCCACGAAGGTGCAGTCCATCTCCACGGAAGCACCCGGCCCGCCCAGCATCTCCCGGTCTGGCCGGACCATGGCTCGGCGCAGCTTGTGCAGCCACGCCCACGCCGTCTGATAGGACCCGAAACCGAGCACTCGCTGGAGGCCCAGAGCGGAGACCCCGTTCTTCTGGGCACACACGAACCACATGGCGGCGAACCAGCTGGTGAGAGGCAGACGCGACCGATGGAAGATCGTCCCCGTCGTCACCGAGGTCTTCCGCCCGCAGCGGTGGCACATCCACCGCCCGCCCGCGATCTGCCAGGCATCCCGGCAATCGCACCGCGGGCATACGAACCCATCCGGCCAGCGCAACTTGGCCAGATAGGCGGCGCAGGCCTCCTCATCGGGGAACCACCGTCGGAACGCCGGCCACGTCGCCGGGTAGTCCCTCCCCGCCACCGGCATCTCCTCGGCGCCCACTACAGCGACGTCTGAGGCGACCTCGCCCAGACACTGCCGAACACCCGTTCCCAGGACTCTTAATCCCTTGGTCACAGGTTCGAGTCCTGTAGCGGGTACCAGGGTCCTCAACGGTTTCCGGCGTTTCCGGGTGGTCGTCGCCCGCGTCGAGGTCCTCGACTGACGGTCCCTCGTTCAGCGGACGCTGGATGGCCGGTCAGACCCTGAGGATGCGACCCAGCCGGCGCCGGGCCAGCAGCAAGGCGACAACTCCCAGCACCACCAGGTAGACGACGTCGCCGAACGCATCGAGCCCGAGCCTCGCGGTGGTCAGCTCGCGGAGCAGGTGCACACCGTGGTAGAGGGGCGTCAGCTCGAGGACCACCTGGAGCGCAGCGGGGTAGGCGGAGAGCGGATAGAAGGTTCCAGAGAACAGGAACATGGGGAGCAGGAAGAGCTGCACCGTGTCGAAGTCGCTCCAGTAGCGCACGAAGGTGGTGGCCAGGATGCCCACGCAGGCGAAGGAGAAAGCGATGAGCAGCGCTCCCGGCACGGCCAGAACGGCGAGCGGTGACAGCACCAGGCCGAGAACGGTCATCACCGCCACGAATCCGATGGCGTAGACGCTTCCCCGCATCAGGGCGAACATCACCTCACCGCTCACAACATTGCCGATCGAGAGAGGAGTGGCCAGGATGGCGTCGTAGGTAAGGCTGTCGTGGAGCTTGCCGAAGAAGTTGAACGTCGTCTCGTAGATCGTGCCGTTCATCGCCGCGGTGGCCATGAGCGCGGGTGCCACGAAGACGGCATAGGGAAGAGCACGGCCGGCGCCGACCGTGACGTGGCTGACGAGCGATCCGACTCCATAGCCGATGCCAAGAAGGTAGACGAGGGGCTCGAAGAAGCCGGAGACGATGATCACCCAGGTGTGGCGGTAGACCATCAGGTTGCGCTCCACCACCCGCGTCGAGCGGCGCCCGGCGCCTCCCCATCCGGCGAGAGAGCGGACCGCGATCAAGGTGTCAGCCTCCGCTGCAGCAGGCGCCGCGCCAGCCACAGCCCGGCGGTGGCATAGGCGAGCAGGACTCCCAGATGCAGGAGCGCCTCGGAGAGACCGAGGCTGCCCAGGGTGAGGCCCCGCGCCAGGGCGGTGCCATGGGCCAGAGGCAGCAACCAGGCCAGGGCCTGGAAGACCCCGGGCAGCTTATTGATGGGGAAGAAGGTGCCGCTCAGAAGGAAGAGGGGAAGCACCAGGAAGCGGTTGATGGCGGCGAAGCCGGCATCGCCGCGCTGGATCGCGTCGTAGGCGATCATGGGCAGTCCGAAAGCGAGCCCGGTCAGAACCGCCGCGGGAATCGCGACTACCGCCTCCGGCGAGCGTACGGCGCCGAAGAGCACCATCACCACCAGGAACACGAACGACACCTGCAGCAGGCGCAGGCTCAGGAAGCCGATCTCCCCGAGCACGATGTCGTCGACGCGCAGCGGCGTCGCCAGCATGGCGTCGTAGAGGCGGTCCCAGATGATCTTGCGCATGATCGGATAGCTTGTCTCCAGCACCCCGGTCTGCATGGCGGTCGCGACGAGGAGCCCGGGAGCGATGAAGTCGAGGTAGCTCTGCCCGGCGACGCCACCTGCGCCATGTTGGACCAGGCTGCCGAGACCGATCCCCATCGAGGCCAGGAAGAGGAGCGGAGAGACGAAAGACACGATCATCGATCCCCGCCAGGCACGGCGATAGACGAGGAGGTCGGCCTCCACCACCCGAGCCGCTCTCATGGGACGCGCTCGCGCACCTTCATTCGATGAGACTGCGACCGGTGAGGCGGAGGAAGACGTCCTCCAGGGTGCTGCGTCGGATCAGTGAGCTGCTGGGCCGGAATCCCCGCTGCTGCACCGCAGTGATGGCGGCCTCACCATCGCCGGTGTACAGCAGGACGCGGTCGGGCAGAACCTCGACCCGTTCGGCCATGCCCAGCTCCGGCGTCAGCGCCTCGACTCCATCCCCTCCACCAGTCCTATGCGAGTCGGGGAAGCGCAGCTCCACGACCTCGCGCGTCGACCAGCGTTCTATTAGCGCTCGGGGCGTTCCCTCCGCCACGATGCGTCCCCGGTCCATGACCACGAGGCGGTCGCAGAGCTGCTCCGCCTCGTCCATATAGTGAGTGGTGAGACCGAGGGTGACACCCCGCCGCTTGAGCCGGTAGAGCCGCTCCCAGACCAGGTGACGGGCCTGGGGATCGAGACCCGTGGTGGGCTCGTCGAGGAGAAGCAGATCGGGCTCGTTGATAAGGGCTCGAGCGATGGTGAGACGGCGCTTCATGCCACCTGACAGCCGGTCGACGCGGTCATCGCCACGCTCCCGGAGCTGCACGAAGTCGAGCAGCTCCTCGGTCCGCTGCCGGACCACGCCCCGAGGGAGATCGAAGTAGCGCCCGTACATGCGCAGGTTCTCGCGGACGCTGAGCTCCTTGTCGAGGGTGTCGGCCTGGGGCACGACACCGAGACGGCCGCGGATGCGGACACCATCGCGGCGGGGATCCAGGCCCAGGACCCGGAGGGTGCCCGCAGTCACCGGCGAGACACAGGCGATCATGCGCATCGTGGAGGTCTTGCCGGCACCGTTGGGACCGAGGAAGCCGAAGGCCTCTCCCGGGAAGACGTCCAGGTCGATCCCATCGACCGCTGCGAAGCTGCCGAAGCGCTTGGTGAGACCGCGAGCATGGATCAGCGCCTCGCCACTGGGGCGAGCGGACACGGCTGAGATCGGTGGGGTCTCCTCGACCACGGTGGCCAGTATGAGAATCGGTCCGGCGAGGGCCGCCGGTCGCCCCGACTCGAGACCCGTGGCGGGCGTCGCGCCGCCGCCCTCCTTCGGAGCGGCCGGCAGTGGTCAGCGCGGCCCCCCCGGTCACGGCTATCCGACTGATCGGGCCGTGCGCCGTCCGGACGGTGAGAACGCCGCTCCCTCGATCCCCCAGCTCATGACGCGCCGCGGGACGATGCTGAGCCAGGCGGAATCCCAGCCGGGGCCGAAACGTTCGACGCCGCCCTCCTCGTGGAGCTCGGCGAGGCCGCGGATCTCCATGCCGCGCGGGGTCCATGGACGCACGCTCACAAGGTCATCGACCGCGAAGGCGACTCGCGGGTTCGCCTGCAGGTCCCTCCACTTCTTGGATTCGCTCAGCGCGTGACCGCCGATGGCGATGGTGCCGCCCTCGGTGTCGAGCTGGAAGCCCACCGGGACGACATGGGGGGCGCCATCACGACCCACCGTGGCGAGCCGACCGAGCGGCTGACCGCGAAGGTATTCGATCTCCTTCACCGTGAAGGGGGACATGGTCGCCTCCTCCTTGATGCACCCCCGGATTTGACGCTCCACAGGTCAGGTGACGTAGCGAACGGTGTGAGCCCCTGCGCGGCCAGGCTGCAATCGCGCGGCAGGCCCCGGAGCACGCGGAGGATACTCATGCGTCGTGCCTCTCGCCAGCACGGTCACCGTCCCCGCGGGCAGCGAGTCGCTGAACCGGACCGTCATCACCTTCGTCGGTCTGCTGGCGGCGGCCGCCATCGTGGCCATGCTGGTGCGGCGCCTTCCCATCCCCTACGTCACCGCACTCGCCGTGGCGGGAGCCGCCCTCGGGACCCTCGCCTCCCGCTACCAACCTCACGTCACCTCCTCCCTCATCCTGTTCATCGTTCTCCCCGGCCTCCTCTTCGAATCGGCGTTCAACCTGCGCTGGGCGCGTCTCCGCCGAGATCTCGTGCCGGTGATCCTGCTGGCGACGGGGGGGGTGGCGGTGACCATGGCGGTGATCGCCCTTCTCGGTCATGCGACCCTCGGACTGAGCGTGCCGCTCGCCATCCTCCTCGGCGCCGCCGTGGCTCCCACCGATCCGGTTTCGGTGGCGGCCGTGTTCCGGCGCCTGGGCGTGCCGCGACGCCTCGGGGCGGTGATCGAGGCCGAAAGCCTGCTCAACGACGGCACCGGGGTGGTGGCCTTCTCCATCGCGCTCGCCGCGGCCACCGGGGGATCACTGGGCGCGGGTGCGGCCATCCTCAGCTTCCTGCAACTGGCGGGTGGTGGCCTCGCCCTCGGCGCTGCGGTCGGCTTCACCCTCTCTCTGCTCACCAGCCGTATCGACGATTCCCAGGTGGAGCTCACCTACACGGCCATCGGCGCCTATGGAACGTACGTCCTCGCCGAGGCGCTGCAAGTGTCCGGGATTCTCGCGGTCGTCGCCGCCGCCATCGTGCTCGGCAACTACGGCCGCTCCCACGGCATGTCAGAGCGCACCCGCGCGGCCATCGACGCCGTGTGGGGATATGCGGCCTTCGTCCTCAACTCGCTCATCTTTCTGCTCATCGGCTTCAGCACACCCATCCCCGACGTGTTCAGCCGCCTGGGTGCCGTGATCGCCGCGGCGATCATCGCCATCGTCGCGCGCGCCGCGGCTGTGTATCTCCTCCTCTTACCGGTGTGGATGGTCCGCCGCGCCATGCCCTGGCACTGGCAGCATGTGGTCGTGTGGAGCGGCATGCGCGGAGCGGTGGCCATCGCCCTCGTGTTGAGCCTCACCGAGTCCGGCAGCGGATTCAGCGAGGTGCGCACGCTCGTCTACGGCGTCGTGCTCTTCAGCATCCTCGTTCAGGGAGCCACCATCGGCCCCCTGACCGCGTGGCTGATCCCGGCGGAACAGCGCACCCCATCTGGAGAGACACCGGCCCACCAACCGCATTCGCCATCGCGGCGACGACCATGGATCCCACTCCTCTCGCGCCATGGACCTCGCCCGTCACCCGACCCTCCGCCAGGGGAGCCGGAGCAGCTGCCGCAAGGGCAGCCGGAGCACCTGCCGCCAGGGGAGCCGGAGCACCTGCCCCGTGGCCGGCATGCGCAACAGGGCGACGCGGAGCACGGACACGGTGAGCCGCGTCAACAGAGCGGTGACGCGGGGCATCCGCACCATGAGCCGCATCGCCAGCGCGGCAATCCGGAGCGTCCGCGCCAGGCGGGCGACGAGCTGCCGCCGGGCTCACGGGTCGACCAGACGCAGCGCGGCGGGAACTGAGCGAGGCGGGCGACCGTCACCCCAGGCGGCTGCGCACGCGGCGGCCGCCAGCGCCGGAGCAGAGTGGCGCAGGGAGCCTGGCCCCGCTGCCGTCAGCGGAGATCAGGGCCAGCCGAGCCCGCCCAGGTGCTGTTGCAGCTGCGGAGCTCCGCTCGGCGACCTGCTCTCGGCGTGGGCACCGCTGGCCGCGGCGAGGAGGTCGACGACCGCCTGCCGGATGGTTTCCGCTGCGGCGCCACGCTCCACGTAACGGGTGAGCGGCGCTTCGAGCAGGTCACCGATGCCAACCGCTCCGACATCCTTCGCCAGGATGAGGATGGGGACGCTTTGCCACTGCGGCTGGCCGCTCAGACGGCGGCAGAGCGCGACCGCCGATTCGTCTCCGCGGCCCTGCTTCTGGCTGGCGTTGTCCTGCGGCTGCATAGGGAGCTTCCCTCCACACCAGGGTCGGTTCGGCGGGCCGCCTCCGCCCGGCCCGCTGTCAGGAACTCGCGGACGGCGTCGCGCTGGGGCTGAGCTTCCCAGTCGGGCTTGGTGTCGGGGTGGGCACGAGGCCCGCGCCCGCCAACGCGGAGAGTGTGGCCTGGGCAAGCCGCGCCGCTCCTTTCGGGGTGGGATGGATCCCCTGTGCCCGGCAGTCGACCAGCTCGCAGACAGCCTTCTCTCCCGGATTGGTGTTCGTCCCCATTGCCGAGGCGAAGTCGACGAGCGTGTTCCCCTCGACCTGAGCCAGCTCAGCGAGACCACCGTTCACGTACGCCGCCCGGGGAATGGTGGAGGGTTCCGTGGCCACGTAGGGGTTGTAGTAGTTGGCCATGAGGATGGGGGTCCCGGGCGCAGCGCGCCGCAACCCCTCGACGATCTTCTGGAGGCGGGCGAGGAGCGCCCCCGCATCCGCCATCCAGCTCTTGCTTCCCTTGAAGGAGCGCAGATCGTTGGCCCCCAGCTCGACGAGGACGAACTTGAGGGTGGGCCGGTGCGCGGCGATGTCGGCAAGTGCCACCTGCTTGGAGGACTTCCCGGAGAGGAGCGGGTTGGTGAATGCCGCGGCGCAGCCACTGACGTAGGTCTGGGTCGTCTCGCCGGGGCAGGCGAGGTCGTCCGGCTCCCAGTGGAGGCCGCGGGCCGCCAGGTCGTTGGCGACAGCGGAGACGAAGGAGGGGTTCTGCTTCGCCCCGACGCTCCCGGGGTAGACGCCGGCGGAGATGGAGTCGCCCACCACGAGGAACCAGGGCGTGTCTCCATGCGGATGCCCGCCGACGGGCGGGGGAATGATGCTGATTTGTGGCGGGGGAGGCGGCTTCGAGCTCATGACGTGCTGGATCAGCTCGTAGGCGCCCAGGCCGACCAGGACCAGGACCACGAGGGTGCCCACGACGAAGACCACGGAGACGTCCCTCACCAGCCGAACGATGACGCGCCGCACGATCCGGAGTCTGCTCTGTGCCTCCTCCGCACCGGCCACCAGTGCTCAGCGCCACCTGTTGCCGTCGCATGATGCGCAGGGAATCGAAATGGGCAGGGTTCGCCGCCGAATCACCCAAGCACTGCAAGCGCTCGACACCTTCCAGGAGCAGCGCATCTGGCTGGCCTTCCCCATCGCCGTGCTGCGGAAGTTCAGCGGCGATCAGGGGGGCAGCCTGGCGGCTCTGATCGGCTACTACGGCTTCCTCTCGGTGCTTCCCCTCCTCCTTGCCTTCGTGGCCATCCTGGGGTTCGTCCTCGGAGCCCATCCTGGCCTGGCGGCCCAGGTGCAGAACGCGGTGAACCGCGACTTTCCCGGCCTCTCCGGACTGATCAGCCGGACGATCGCGGGGAACCAGGTCGCTCTCGGAGTGGGACTCGGCGCTGCCCTTTGGGCCGGCCTGGGGGTGACCCTGGCGACCGAGCGCGCGCTGAACGCGGTCTGGGACATCGCCCTTGCGGCTCGTCCCAACCTCTGGTGGTCCCGACTGCGCGGGCTGCTCATGCTGGTGATCCTCGGCTTCACCTTCCTGGTCTCCGCCGGCCTCGCCAGCCTCCAGGGTGTGACCGGTCCTTTCGCCGTCCCCGCCGCTGTGCTGGGCGTGGCCGGTTCGCTGACTCTCAACTTCGTTCTGTACCTGCTGGCTTTTCAGGTGCTCACCAACCGCCACGTCACCTGGCGCACCCTCCTCCCCGGGGCGCTCCTGGGCGCCGCGGGCTGGACCGCCCTGCAGAGCTTCGGGGTGCTGTACGTGGATCACGAGGTGGCGCACGCGTCCCAGCTGTACGGCTCGCTGGCCACCGTCATCGGCCTGCTCGCCTGGCTGTACCTGGGGGCCCGCTGGACCCTCTACGCGGCCGAGGTCAACGTGGTTCTCGCCTACCGGTTGTGGCCGCGCAGCCTCATCGGAGGGGCGCGCACCGATGCCGATCGGAGGGCGCTCGTCCTCCAGGCCGAAGAGGCGCTGCGCACCCACGATGAGGCGATCAGCGTCGCCTTCGGCCCCCCCGAGGCGGAGGCTGCGCCCCCGGGCAGGGGGCGAGCCGCGGAGCCCGACGACTAGGCGGTCAGCGGGCGGCTCGGCTCCCACGGCGGCGCCGCAGGGCGAGGAGGCGCAGCGGGGTCAAGCCGCGACGCGCCGCGGCCCAGCGGGCCCGCGCCGACGACGATGAGGGCGAGGCCGCGGCCCAGGAGCGCAGCGCTCGCGCCGAGGCGGAGCGGGCTCTGGCCGCCCAGGAACGGGTCCGCGAAGCGGAGCATCAGGCGGCCGCCAGCGAGCTGAAGGGCGAGCGCGAACAGGACCTCGCGGCCGAGACCAGGCCACGAGAGGAGGCGAGGAGGCGGGAGGAGGAGGAGGAGGAACGAACCTCGCGGATTCGCGAGCGCGCGGCGCGGCGGGAAGCGCGTGAGCGCCACGGCCTGCGCCACTACATTCCAGGACCGCCCGCTCAACCGAGCGGCAAGCGCGATCGACCGGAGGGGACGGGAGCGGGCCGAGAGGACCGGCTGGGTTGGTGGCGACCTCGAGCTGGAGGGGGACGAGGGACTCGTGGTCCGGCCCAGCGGACCGCGAGGCTCTACTCGCCTTCGTACTTGAAGGAGAGGTTGAGCCGGGTGCGGAAGCGGGAGACCTTGCCCTCCTCCACGGTCAGGTCGAGCTTGACCACCTCGGCCACACGCAGGTCGCGCAGGGTGTGGCCGGCGGTGTCGATGGCCGCCTGGGCGGCCTTCTCCCAGGAACTCGGTGCTGGTTCCCACAAGCTCGGTGACACGGTAGACGCTGTCCGGCATGGGATCGCCTCCTTCTCCAGCCGCCCGGCGGAGATGCGCCGTGGCCTCGGCCCGCTCCGGGACCGATCGGCCCAGCGTACCCGACCGTCCGGGAACCGGGTTCCGTTCCCGGCCGTGAAGAGGCTGAGGGGAGGGTGCGTCGCCACGCCTGCATCCGGTTCTGGCCAACCTACTCCGCAACGCCCTGGTCCACAACCCCGGCGGGATCGACGGTCGAGGTCGGCCTGCACGTCGAGGACGGCAGGCGGCCATCGAGGTCGCCGATCACGGCCCGGGGGTTGCTCCCGAGGCGCGAAGCCGGATCTTCGAGCGGTTCCACCGCGCCGAGCCGGAGAGGAGCCGCGACCGCGGCGGCAGCGGCCTCGGTCTCACCATCGTCGCGGCGGTGGTGGCGGCGCACGGCGGCCGGGTGAGCGTGGACGATACCCCAGGCGGCGGCCCACCTTCCGAATCGAGCTGCTCCTCAGCTCATGAGGAGATGCCGAGAATTCTCTCGGCATTACCCCACAAGACTTTCTCCTTCACGCTGTCGGGCATCCCCAGAGCGTCGAACTCGCTCAGCCATCTCTCCGGAAGGATGAACGGGTAGTCCGTGCCGAACAACGCCTTCTCCTGCAGGCGCCCCTTCACCGCTCGCACCAGCTCCGAAGGGAAGTACTTCGGCGCCCATCCGGAGAGGTCGACATGCACGTTCGCCTTGTGGAGGGCGATGGCGATCATCTCCTCCTGCCAGGGATACGCCGGGTGGGCGCAGACGATGCTGAGGCGGGGGAATACCGCCGCCACGGTGTCGATGTGGATCGGACGCACGTGCTCGAGGCGGAGCCCCGCGCCCCCCGGCATGCCTGCCCCCAGCCCGGTGGTCCCGACATGGAAGAGGCAGGGCACTCCCAGCGCCTGGATCTCCTCCCAGAGCGGAAAGAAACGCTCCTCCGAGGGGGTGAAGGCCATCGCCGCCTGCTGGAACTTGAAGCCCCGCATCCCGAGGTCGTGGACGGCGCGGCGAGCCTCGGCGATCGCCTCCTCCCCCCGCCAGGGGTCGACGGAGGCGAAGGGGATGAAGGTCTCCGGATAGCGGGCGCAGACCGCGGCCACCCAGTCGTTGCTCACCGGTCGCTGCCCCGTGCCGGTGCGCGCGTCCCAGGCCAGCAGCACCCCGCGCATGCCGACGAAATCCGCCGCCATCTCCTCGACGCTCCGCACCGGGATGTCGAGGCGGAAGTGCCGCCGCAGGGTGTCCATGTAGGGGCCGAGCGACCCCTCCAGGTATTCCACCGTGGCGGGGTGGACGTGGAAGTCGAGGGGGGTAGGGGCCATGGCGCCTCCTGGCAGGTGCTCAGCGCAGCACGCGCCACGCTACGGCTTCGTTACTTCCCCTGGTTCGCGCGTTTCCTTTCCTGAGCACCCCGCTCGGGGCTCACCGGCTTCCCGGTGAGCGGGAGAGAGGAGCCATCCCCGTCAGACGCGCAATCAGGGGATGGCTCTCCTCTCTGCCCGGGTCGCGGGAACGCGAAGCTTCATCGACCCCCCACCGAACCCGGTTCGGGAGCTCTCCCCCGAGCCGCCGCAGCGTTGAGCGATCGCGGCTCGGGGATCATTCCGGCGGCCTTCAACTCCGCCGCGAGCCGCGCCTTGGCGGTGACGAGTCGGGAGCTGATCGTGCTCTCTGGCGCCCCCAGGGCGGCCGCGATCTCGCGGTTCGAGTATCCGTGGAGGTGACGGAGGACGACGATCGCCGCCTGCTCCGGGGCCAGGCCGCGCAGCGCGCTGAGGAGCAACGCCCTGTCCGTCGCCGCCGGGTCCGGGGCCGGCGCCGGGTGACCGAGCCGGCGCACTATCTCCAGGGGCTGGCGCAGCCGCTCCCGGCGCCGGTGTGAGATTGCCGCGTTGATGGCGATGCGGTGCAGCCAGGCCTCGGCCGGCGCCTCCGGCGTCCAGGTCCGCCATGCGCGGTAGGCGTGGACGAAGCTTTCCTGCGCGCAGTCCTCGGCGTCGGCATCGGAGCGCAGCAGCGCCCGGAGCGTCGCCACGATACGCCCATAGCAGTCGCGGTAGAGCCGGTCGAAATCGACGTCCGACCCGGGGGCGTAGGAAGGGTCGGGCATGGCCCCACCATCATGGGGCCACGCGGCGCTCCCTCCCTCATCAACCTGGTTACTTCACGGCTGAGGAGTGCGGCGAATGGCTGGGCGAGGGGTGTGGGTTGGGTGTGTGGTCGGTGTTCGGCGTGGGCCGGCTCGTGCCATGTCCTGAGGCGCTCTGCTGGGCCTGCGCGGCGGCCTTCTTGGAGGCGGGGATGGCGCGCCCCGGCGGCGACGTCCCCCCCTGGTGGGCCAGCCCCGACGGGCTTCCCGACGCATGCGGATTGGCCCTCGCGCCGCTGACGCAGGATCCGATGCCTGGCGAACTGGCCGCCGCCTTGCATGTCTGGACCGTGGTCTGAGCGTCGCGGGACCAGACAAGAGGGCTGGGCGAGCCGGTCACGGCGGTCTTGACGCCCACCCCCGCCCCGGCGAGCGCGATGACCCCGGCGCCAACCAGCAGCTTGGTCCCCAGCACCGCGGGCATCGCGGCGAGGCGCAGCCGCCAGTGCGGCCGGGACGAACGCGCGCTCCGATACCGCGGCTCGACAGCGGAGCCGCCAGCGCTGAGGAGTGCAGGCAGCTCGCCCTCCAGCCAGGGGTCGAAGTCCTCGGGGACCGCCCCGTGCCGAGGGTTGCTTCTCATCCTGCTCATTGAAACGCCTGGGGACGCTCTCCCAACGAAATTTCGGCCCAAGTTTGACTCTCGACCTTAGGCGGCTGACAATGCCTGGCGGGCTCCACGCGGAGCGGTGGGGCCGGACGGGTTTTCGGAGGATTTCGCATGTCACTGCTTGCGTCGACCGTGGTGAGCCTGCCGACCACTGCGCTGCCCCCGCTCGCGGTCGGCTTCATGGGGCTGGGCACCGGGTACCTGATCTACGGGCCCCACGAGCTCTTCGGCTATCCGAAGAAGGAGAGGTCGGTCAACGAGGCCATGGGTGTCTGGGGCATCTGGATGCCGGGCTTCATGCAGTTCTTCACCGGCTTCTGGCTCTTCGCCGGCCTTGCCGTCTTCGGCAACTACACCGGGCCCTTGTACATGGCCGGGTTGGCGTTCACGGCATACGGCGTGCACTGGTTCGTCATCGGTTGGAACCGGGCCCGGGGCAACGACCCGAGAGCCAACTTCGGGATGACCATCGCCTTCCTGCTGATCTCCATCCTCGGCATGATCGTCTTCTACGACGCCAGCGACTTCCCGGTCGGCGGGCTGTTCACCGGCCTCACCTTCGTCTACATCGCCGACATCGTCGCGACCGTGAAGGCCGACCTGCCGGAGAGGGTGGGCGTTATGGGGGAGAAGGCACTCGGCTTCTTCCACCTCGGCACCGGCCTCTGGCTCATGTACCTGATGTTCGCCGCGGCCATCAACTTCAGCATCAAGGGGACCTTGCCCCTCTGATCACCGGATCGCACCGCGATCCCGGCGCCGGGCGCTCAGCCCGGCGCCGCGGGTCCGGGTGCGGCCCCCTCGCGCTGGGCGATCCGCTCCCGCTGTGGCGCCACCGTGTAGCCGGGGTCCTTGGTGGACTGAATGCCGGCACGGAAGATCCCCCAGCGCTCGCAGAGAGCGCCGCCGAGCACGGCCAGCCCACCCGCGACGGCAACGGAACGACGCCGGCCGGCGACGGCCAGCATCGACGCCCCCGAGCCGGCCAGCAGCTCGGCCGCCTCCAGCAGGCGCCCCGCCCGGCCCTGGCGGTACACGTCACCGAGCCGGCCCAGGCGCCTCTCCAGCATCCGCGCGCCGACCAGCTCCACGATGGCCCCGGCGATGGCGAGCCGGCGGGCCGGCGCGGCGCTCTGCGCAGGGCAGACGATGGCGGCGAGGGCGCCCGCCGAGCTGACCGAGCTGGCGGCGAAGATCGTCGGCATCTCCAGCCGAGCCTCGTGCCAGGCGGGCACCGCCGTGTCGGTGAGCAGCACCGCGCTGTAGGTGGCGAGCGGCGCCCCGATGGCGGCGGCCGCCGCCTCGGCGAGGCGGCCCACCGGGCGCAGGATGCCGAGCAGGTCCGAGCCCACCGCGGCCCCGGTCGTGGCCCCGGCCCCGAGGAGCAGCCACGAGCCCACGCTCATCGGGGAGGTGACCTTGAAGACACGGAACATGTTGAGAAAGCGCTCGGGGCGGCCGAGGTCGCGGATGAGCAGGATCGGGCTCACCAGGACGGCACCCAGCGAGACCAGCAGGGAGCGCCGCGCCAGCAGGTCGTCGCGGCTCACCCGGGCCACCCCCGCCAGCACCGCTGAGGCGCCGGCAAGCCCCCCGGTGAAGAGGTAGGTGGGGACCTCGGGTCGCCACACCGGGGCCTTCAGCACGGGATGGCCGTAGTACGACCGCGGGCTGGCGTCGGGGACCATGCGGGCCTCCCCGCCCCGGCCGCCGCGGCGCTGCGCCGGGTTGACCCGGCCGCCGTCCGCGCCCACGGGAGCCGTCCCCGGCCCCGCCGTCTCCCATCCGCGGCCCGCGGCCGCGCTCACTCCCGTCCCCACGCCAGGACGGCGGCTCCGATCGTCGCCACCATCCCCAGCGCCGCCACCCCGGCGGCGGACCACGCCTGCCAGGCGTGGCGGGTGGTGTCCACCGGGTCTGGCGGCAGCCCGTAGACCTCCGGCTCGTCGAGGAGGAGGAAGAAGGCGCCAAAGCCCCCCACGCCGTCCGAGCGGTCGGCGCCGTAGAGCCGGGCCTCGGAGACGCCCCGGCGGTGCAGCTCGGCGACCCGGGCGTCGGCCATGGGCAGGAGCTCGCTCAGCTGGCCGAACTGGATCGACTTGGTCGGGCAGGCCTTGGCGCAGGCCGGCTCCATGTCGGCGCGGAGCCGGTCATAGCAGAGGGTGCACTTCCAGACCCGCCCATCCCCCTCGCGCCGCTCCAGGACCCCGAAGGGACACGCTGACACGCAGTAGCCGCAGCCGTTGCAGACGTCCTCCTGCACCACCACGGTGCCGAACTCGGTGCGGGTGATGGCGCCGGTGGGGCAGACGTCGAGGCAGGCAGCGTTGGCGCAGTGCTTGCACACGTCACTCGCCATCAGCCAGCGCGTCGCCGGGCTCGCGGCGTCGCCGGGCACGGCGACCTCCCTGGTCTGCTCGATGAAGGCGACATGGCGCCAGGAGTTGCAGCCCAGCTCTCCTGTGTTGTCGTAGGACTCGCCGGTGAAGTTGAGCCCGTCACTCGGGACCTGGTTCCACTCCTTGCAGGCCACCTCGCACGCCTTGCAGCCGATGCACAGCGAGGAGTCCGTGAAGAAGCCCATCTGTCGCGGCGTGCCGTCGGGGTCGTGCGAGCGGACGTCGATGTCGTGACTGACGATGGTCGAGAGTCGCGATGCCGCCAGGGGGTCGAGCACCGGCCCCGCGCTCCCGCCCGGGGTCGGGTTCATCGAGATCGTCCTCTCCATCATTCGCTGCTCCCCGCCGGCGCGGTGGCGATGCCGGCGCGGCGCCGGTACTCCTCCACCAGATCGAGCAGGGCCCGGCCGCGCGGGCGCCGCCCGGGCTGGATGTCGCAGACCGCGGCCTTCACCTCCTGGATGTGCACGTTGGGGTCGAGCCCGAGGTGGAACAGGTCGTTCGCCGAGTCCCCCGTGGAGAGGCCCATCGTCCCCCAGTGGTAGGGCAGCCCGACGGTGTGGGTCACCCGGCCCTGGATCGTGAGCGGGCGGACCCGGTCGGTGACGAGCACCCGCGCCTCGATGGCGGCGCGCGGGCTGATGATCGTCGCCCACCCCGCGTTCGCCAGGCCGCGCTCCATGGCCAGCTCGGGGGAGACCTCGCAGAAGAACTCGGGTTGGAGCTCGGAGAGATACTCGGTGAAGCGGGTCATGCCGCCGGCGGTGTGGTGCTCGGTGAGCCGATAGGTGGTGGTCACATACGGGTACACCTGGTCACCCTCCCCCGGCCGCCCGGCGCGGGCCAGCGGGGTCAGATCGCTTTCCACGACCTGCAGCGCCGGGTTGTGGTCATGCTCCGGATGCAGAGCGTTGGGGAACGGCGACTCCAGCGGCTCGTAGTGGGTGGGCATCGGCCCGTCCTTGAGACCAAAGGGCACGTACAGCCAGGCCTTGCCGTCGGCCTGCATCACGAAGGGATCCGTCCCTGAGATGGCCATCTCCGCCTCGGCGCCCTCGTCGGCGCGATAGGAGGGCGGGGTCACGGCCCGGAAGTCGGGGCGATCCACCCCCTCCCAGCGCCCTTCGGCGTCGTTCCACCACACGTAGCGCTTGCGCTCCGACCAGGGCTTCCCCTCGGGGTCGGCGGAGGCGCGGTTGTAGAGGACGCGGCGGTTGTCGGGCCAGGCCCAGCCCCATTCCGAGCCCGGCCAGTTCCCCTGCTCCCACACCGGGCGGCGGCGCGCCGTCTGGTTGACCCCGTCCGCGTAGCAGCCGCAGTAGATCCAGCAGCCGCAGGAGGTGCTCCCGTCCTTCTTGAGCTGGGCGTAGCCGCTCAGGTGCTTGCCATCGGGGCCATGGCCGTTGACCTCGGCGAGCACCTCCTCCGCGCTCGGCTCCTCAAGGCGCCCCTCGGTCGAATACTCCCAGGTGAGGTCACGCAGCGCTTGGTCCCGAGGTTCCTTCGAATCCGCCAGCTTGCCCCGGATGATCCGGCCCAGGTGGTAGAAGAACCAGAGGTCGCTGCGGCAGTCGCCCTTGGGCTCCACGGCGGCGTGGTGCCATTGCAGGAGCCGCTGGGTGTTGGTGAACGAGCCGTCCTTCTCGGTGTGCGCCGCGGCCGGGAGGAGGAAGACCTCGGTGCCGATCTCCTCGGTGCGGAGCTCGCCGCTCTCGATCTCCGGTGACTTGTACCAGAAGGCGGCCGACTCGATCTCGACGAGGTCGCGGACCACCAGCCACTCGAGATGGCTCATCGCCATGCGATTGAACTTCCCCGCCGACGACCCCACGGCGGGGTTCTCCCCGAGCAGGAAGAACCCCTTGACGGCGCCTTCGATCATTCCCTTGGTGAAGACGTAGGCGGAGTGGTCGGGGTCGATGCGCGGCAGATGGTCGAAGCACCAGCCGTTCTCCTGGGTGGCGGCGTCGCCGTACCACGCCTTCATGAGGCTGACGAAGTAGTCGTCCATATGACCCCAGTAGCCGGTGGGCGAGGAGTTGCCGCGGACGAAGTCCTGCCAGTCACGGTAGGTGACGGCTCCCGGCATGGGGATGTACCCCGGCAGCATGTCGTAGAGGGTGGGGATGTCTGTCGATCCCTGGATCGAGGTGTGCCCGCGCAGGGCCAGGATCCCCCCGCCGGGGCGGCCCATATTGCCGAGCAAGGCCTGGATGATGGCGGCGGTGCGGATGTACTGCACCCCGACCGTATGCTGGGTCCAGCCCACCGCGTAGCAGAAGGCTCCGGTGCGCTCTCGACCCGAGTTGCGGCAGAGGGTCTCGGCGACGCGCAGGAACGCTTCCTCGGGGACGCCGCAGGTCCGGGCCACGAGCTCCGGCGTGTAGCGCGCGTAATGCTTGCGCAGGAGCTGGAAGATGCAGCGCGGGTGCTGCAGGGTGCGGTCCTGCTGGGGCGCTCCCACGCCGGGCGGGGCGGGCGGCCGCACTCGGTCGCCGGTCGAGGCCGCCACGCTCGCGTTCTTGTACATCCAGCTCGACGGGTCGTAGGTGTGGGCGTCGGGGTCGAAGCCGCTGAAGACGCCATCCAGATCCTCGGTGTCACGGAAGTCGTCGCCGACGATCGTCGCCGCGTTGGTGTACTCGACAACATAGTCCTGGAACCAGCGGTCGTTCTCCAGGATGTAGCGGACGATACCCCCCAGGAAGGCGATGTCGGAGCCGGCCCGGATGGGCACGTGGATGTCGGCGAGCGCGCTGGTGCGGGTGAAGCGGGGGTCGACGTGGATGATGGTCGCCCCCCGCTCCTTCGCCTCCATCACCCACTGGAAGCCGACCGGATGGCACTCGGCCATGTTCGACCCCTGGATGACGATGAAGTCAGCGTGCTGGAGGTCCTGCTGCGCGGTGGTGGCGCCGCCCCGCCCGAAGCTCGTCCCCAAACTGGGGACCGTGGAGCTGTGTCATATACGGGCCTGGTTCTCGATCTGCACGATGCCCAGGCCGCCCGTGAAGAGCTTCTTGATGAGGTAGTTCTCCTCGTTGTCGAGGGTGGCTCCGCCCAGGCTGGCGATGCCCAGCGTGCGCTTCAAGGGGACGGCGTGCGCCCCCCGGCCGCGGTGCTCCTCCCAGGTGGCGGCACGGGTCGCGATCACCCGGTCGGCGATCATCTCCATGGCCCGGTCGAGGGGAAGCTCCTCCCACCGGGTGCCGTGCGGGCGCCGGTACTTGACGCGCAGCTCGCGCCGCGGTCCCGTGACCAGGCTTTTGGTCGCCGACCCCTTGGGACAGAGACGGCCCCGCGAGATGGGGCTCGCCGGATCGCCCTCGATCTGGATGATCTCGTCATCCTTGACATAAACCTGCTGGGCGCAGCCCACCGCGCAGTAGGGGCAGATGGAACCCACTACCCGGTCCGCCGTCGCGGTGCGCGGCGCGAGCGCCTGGGTCCTGGCAGAGCGGACGGACCGCCCCAGCCCCAGCGGGTCGCCCTCGGTGATCTGGCGCAGCAGGGGCCATTGCCTGATCAGGTCGAAGGGGCGAAGCCGCCCAGCCCTCCTCGCCTTGGCACGAGCGGCGGCCGATCCAGCACGGCGCGGCGTCCGAGCATCCATGGGCTCTGCCTCCGGGTGCGCCGGCGTTCCTGGCGAGCCCGCCGCTCGCGCGTCGTGGAACTTGGGCGTTCGGATTCATCCTACTCGCCGCTCCCGCCGGCGCCGCCTGGCGGGGGCCCGGTCCGCGGCAATGGGGGTGCCCGAGGGGCGGGGCGGTCTCGCCCGCTTCGTGACCACCCCCGGGATCACGCAGGGAAGGGCGCCCGTCGTCCTTTCAACCGCAAAGGGACCACGCGCCGATGCAGGATCGACCGGCCAGGGATGACGAGCGCACCCTTCACCTGCCGCCGACCCCGACGCACATGTCGTTGAGCCGGTCGAGTTAAGGTCGCATTAAAGGTCATGTGCGCTCGATGTGACCTTTAACGTGACCTTTACTCTTCGCCCTTTTTCGCGATGCCGTCGCCAGCGGCTCCGACGGTCAGCCCCTGGAAGGCGCCGGCTTACCCCGGGGAGCTGGAGCTCTGCGCCTACATCACCTCGAGCAGGTGATCGCCGGGGCGGCGCAGCTCGCCGATGATGGCCACGCCGGGAACTTCTCCGGCGATCAGCAGGCCGCCACTCGTCTGGGCATCCGAGAGGAGGAGACGCTCACACTCGTCGCCGGCGGCCCGGCCGGCCCAGGCGACGTGGGGATCCACCCAGGCGAGGTTGCGCCGGGTGCCCCCGCTCACGAAGCCGGCGCGCGCTGAGTCCCGGGCGCCGTCCAGATAGGGCACGGCCGTGGCGTCGACGACAGCGGTGAGGCCGCTGGCGCGGGCCAGCTTGTAGAGATGCCCGAGCAGCCCGAAGCCGGTGACGTCGGTGGCGCAGCACGAACCGGAGGCCAGCGCCGCGCGCGACGCCTCGCGGTTCAGCTCGGTCATCACCGCCACCGCCTCGGGGAAGACCTCGCCGGTCTGCTTGTGGCGGTTGTTGAGGACGCCCAGTCCCAATGGCTTGGTGAGGCAGAGGGGCAGGCCGGCCTGACCGGCGTCGATGCGGAGCATGCGGCGGCTCTCGGCGACCCCGCTCACCGCCATCCCGTACTTCGGCTCCGGGTCGTCGACGCTGTGGCCGCCGGCAACTGGGCATTGGGCCTGTGTGGCGACAGCCAGGCCGCCGCGCAGGACCTCGGCGGCCAGGCTCATGGGCAGCCGCTCCCGCGGCCAGCAGAGAAGGTTCACGGCCAGAAGCGGCTCTCCCCCCATGGCGTAGATGTCGGAGAGCGCGTTGGCCGCCGCGATCCGCCCCCAGTCGTAGGCGTCGTCGACCACCGGGGTGAAGAAGTCGACCGTGCTGAGCAGGGCCCGGCCGGTGCCGTCGAGACGCACTGCGGCCGCGTCGTCCCCATGCTCCAGGCCGACGAGCAGGCCGTCACCGCCCGCGCCCTGCAGGCCCGCCACCATCTCCTCCAGCTCACCCGGCGGGATCTTGCAGGCGCAGCCACCGCCGTGCCCGTACTCGGTGAGGCGCACCCTGTGACTCTGGCATCACGGCATCGGCCGCCGCGGCCTCGGGGCTCCCCGGTCCTCTGGGGACGTGCCCCTGGACCCGCGGCCTACCCTCTTGCGGTGGAGGCGTCTGGGCGCCTGGTGGTCCCCCCGGTCTTCAAAACCGGTGGCGGCGAGCATCTCGTCGCGGCGGGTTCGATTCCCGTCCGCCTCCGCCGCGCCTGGTGGGCAAGGGCCCGCCCCGGTGCCCGGTCCCTGTCACCCACCGGGCATGGCGGCGAGGGACCACGTCGAGCCGCCGGCGGCGGAGGTCATCAGCGCGGACGATTGCGGCACGCTGGTCCGCGGGGGGGCCGGCCAGCGCCGTCCCCAAGTCGGCCGCCAGCAGCTGGTCCGGACCTGGTTTCGCCGCGCCCCTCGACGCCTCCAAGGGAGCCAGCCGCCAGCGCTGTCGGCGGCTGTCACGGCACTGGTTCACCACGATGGCGAGGAACCACGGGCCGAACGGAGCCCCTGGGGGGCGTCGCCCTCGGTACCGCCAGGCCCGAAGGCTCGCCTCCTGGACGGCGTCCTCGGCTTCGGAGCGCGGAGCAGCATCCCGAGGGCCAGGCGGTGGGCCGGCACGAGCAGCGGGCGAAGGTTGCGGTCGAATTCGTCCGCCTCCGCTTCCAGGTCGGCCCCCGCCACCAACATCACCTCACCGGCGGCCTTCACGCTCATCAATACCCCCGAGCGAGGCAAAAGGTGTCGCTCCTCGGCGCCCGGGCCGCCGGAAGGAGACCGGCGCATCGATCATGCAGGCCCGCTTCCCCCTGGCCGTCTTCGCCGATACATTCATGGCGTGGCCACGGATGCGCGACGGACGGTGCCATCGACGGACTCGGTGTTGAACGACCCCCGGCTGAGCGCCCCCCTCCTCCACCTGGGACGGCCCCTGGTGCGCGCCGCTGTGCACCAATCCCAAGCGCGGGTGCGGCGTGGCACCCTCCCTCCCGAGGCCGTGGTGAGCGACGTTCTCCGCCACCTGCCCCCACAGGCCACCAGCATGCGCCAGGTCATCAACGCCACCGGGGTGGTCCTGCACACCAATCTCGGTCGAGCCTCCCTCTCTCGGGCCGCCCGCGAGGCGCTGCTCGCCGCGGCCGGCTACGTGGACCTGGAGTTTGACCTGGGCACGGGATCGCGCTCCACCCGCGGAAGAGGCGCCCTCGAGGCCCTCCGGGCCGCCCTTCCGGAGGCCGGCGACGTCCTCGTCGTGAACAACGGCGCGGCGGCCCTCCTCCTCGCCGTCAGCGTGCTCGCCCGGCGTCGCGAGGTGGTGTGGAGCCGCGGGGAGATGGTGGAGATCGGAGACGGCTTCCGCCTCCACGACCTGGTGGCGGCGGCGGGGGCCCGCATCCGCGAGGTGGGCACCACCAACCGGACCAACCTCGCCGACTACGCGGAGGCGGTCGGACCGCGAACTGGCTGCATCCTCAAGGTGCACCAGTCGAACTTCCGCATCGCCGGCTTCACCGCCGCCGCGACCATCGAGGAGCTGCGCCGGCTGGGCCCGGCCGTGGTGGTCGACGTCGGCTCCGGGCTTCTCCTCCCCGACCCCCTCCTCCCCGACGAGCCGGACATGACCAGCGCGCTCCGGGCCGGGGCGGCGCTGGTGATCGCGAGCGGCGACAAGCTCCTCGGTGGACCCCAGGCGGGCATCGTGGCCGGCGACGCTCCTCTGGTGGCCCGGCTGCGGCGCTCGCCGCTCTACCGGGCGCTGCGCGTCGACAAGCTCACCCTCGCCGCCCTCGAGGCCAGCGTCAGCGGCCCGCCGACGCCGACCGCGGTGGCACTCGGCGCCGACCCGGCCGGGCTCCGCGCCCGCGCCGAGGCCATCGCCGCCCGCCTGGGCCCCGAGGCCTGGGCAACTCCCAGCGAAGGCACGGCGGGTGGCGGCAGCGGGACCGCTGCAACCCTGCCCGGCTGGGCGGTGAGCCTGCCCCCGGGCTACGCGGCCCGGCTCCGCCTCCACGACCCCGCGGTGGTGGGCCGGCTGGAGCGCGGGCGCTGCCTCCTCGATCTGCGCTGCGTCCCCCCCGACGAGGACCAAACCATCGTGCGCGCCGTCATCGCATGCAGGTCGTAGCCACTGCCGGCCACGTCGACCACGGCAAGTCCGCCTTGGTCCGCGCCCTCACCGGGATGGAGCCCGACCGCTGGGCGGAGGAGCGGCGCCGGGGGATGACCATCGACCTCGGCTTCGCCTGGACCCGCCTTCCCTCCGGGGAGGCGGTGGCTTTCGTCGACGTGCCCGGTCACGAACGCTTCACCACCAACATGCTGGCTGGCGTCGGCCCCGTCCCCGTGGCCCTTCTCGTCGTGGCCGCGGACGAAAGCTGGTCGGCGCAGACAGAGGAGCACGTCCGCGCCCTCCATGCCCTCGGCGTCGCCAAGGGGGTGCTGGCGGTGACCAAGAGCGATCTCGCCGACCCCCGCCCGGCCATGGCGGAGAGCCTCGAGCGACTGGCGGCGACCACCCTCGCCGGCATCGAGGCGGTCGCCGTCTCCTCTCGCACCGGTCAGGGGCTGGAGGAGCTGCGCACCGCGCTCGACGCGCTCCTCGGCGGCCTTCCGCGCCCCGACCCGGAGGCGGCGGTCCGGCTCTGGGTCGATCGCTCCTTCAGCATCCGCGGCGCGGGCACGGTGGTGACGGGCACCTTGAGCGCCGGCAGCGTGGCCCGCGGCCAGGTCTTGGAGCTCCGCGGCCGGAGGGTCACGGTGCGAGGGCTGCAGAGCCTCGGCGAGGAGGTCGAGGCGGTGAGCGCGCCGGCGCGGGTGGCCCTCAACCTCCGCGGAGAGGACCACCGCGAGGTGCAGAGAGGCGATCCGCTCCTCACTCCCCGCGCCTTCCGCTTCACGAATCACGTCGACGTGAGGGCCCAGGCGGTGGCGGTGGCGGCTCAATTGATCCTCCACATCGGATCCGCCGCCATCCCCGTGAGCGTGCGCCCGCTCACCGAGGACGGCGATGCGGTCCGGCTCACGCTGGCGCAGCCCCTCCCTCTGCGGGTGGGCGATCGGGCCCTGCTGCGCGAGCCGGGACGGCGCCAGGTGGTCGCCGGCGTCACCGTCCTCGATCCAGCGCCGCCGGGGCTGCGCCGGCGCGGGGCGGCGCGAGCGCGGGCCCTGAGCCTCGCCGCCAGCACCGGCAGCCCCAGCCTGGCTGACGAGCTGCGCCGCCGCGGGGCCGTCTCCCACGCGCTGCTCGCCGCCATCGGCGTCCCCGTGCCCGCTCCAGCGCCCGACGGCGTCGTCGCGGAGGCCGGCTGGCTCGTCGATCGCGCCCTCTGGGAGCGCTGGGCCGCGGAGCTCCCCGAGACCGTTCGCCGAGGATCCAGGGGCAGCCTCCTCAACGATGGGGTGCCCCGTCAGGAGCTGGCCCGCGCCCTGGGATTGCCCTCCACCCAGCTCCTCGACCGTCTCCTCAACGATCGCGGCGGGTTCGTCGAGGTGGCGGGGCGCGTCCGCGCGACCGGTGATGGCGCCTCTCGGCCCGAGGGACCAGCCACCCTCGCGCCGCGGGTTGCCGCCGCCATCGCCACGCTCCGGGCCCGCCTCGAGGGCGACCCCTTCGCCGCCCCGGAGGCCGGCGAGCTCCGCTCCCTCGGCCTCGGACCCCGCGAGATCGGCGCGGCGGCGGCCGCTGGGCTAGTCCTCCGCCTTCCCGGGGACATCCTCCTCCTCCCCCAGGCGGCGGAGCTGGCGGCGGCGCGGCTGGGGGGGGTGGAGGAGCCATTCAGCCTGTCGGCGGCGCGGGAGGCGCTGGGCACGACGAGGCGGGTCGCCGTCCCCCTTCTCGAGCATCTCGACCGCCTCGGCGTCACCGAGAGGGTCGACTCCCAGCGCCGCCGGCTGCGCCCCGCGTCCCGCCCTTCGCCCTAGCCTGCCGTGACGGCGATGCGCTGGTGTCCCGCGTAGACGTTCATGTCCTCGCCCCGGAGGAAGCCGACGAGGGTCATGCCCACCTCCTGGGCCAGCTTCACGGCCAGGTCGGAGGGAGCCGAGACCGCGGCGATGCAGGGAATCCCTGCCATCAGCGCCTTCTGGGTGAGCTCGAAGCTGGCCCGCCCCGAGGCCAGGATGATGTGGCTGGTGAGCGGCAGCCGGCCCGCCGTCGCGGCCCATCCGATCACCTTGTCGAAGGCGTTGTGCCGGCCCACGTCCTCTCGGACGCAGAGGAGCTTTCCGTGAGCGTCGAAAAGCCCGGCGGCGTGGAGCCCGCCGGTGCGCGAGAACTGGCGCTGGGCCTCGCGAAGCTGGACCGGAAGGCTGGCCAATAGCGTCGTGGAGACGCGCAGCGGATCATTCTGCACGGGATGGCGGCTGAGTGTGCGCACGCTGTCGATGCTCGCCTTGCCGCAGATACCGCAGGAGGAGGAGACGTAGAAGTTGCGGGTGGCGGGCGCGGCCTGCGGCGCCGCGCGGAGGGAGACCTCCACGACGTTCAGTGGTCCGGAATCGGCGCCGCTCTGCGGACACATCCGCATCGAGGCGATCTCCTCGGCGCCTCCGATGATCCCCTCGGTGACCAGGAATCCCGCGGCCAGGTCGAAGTCATCTCCCGGGGTGCGCATGGTGACGGAGATCGGGACACCGCTGACCCGGATCTCCAAGGGCTCTTCGGCCGAGAGCTCGTCGGTGGTCCAGGCCGCGGAATCCCCTCCGAGGCGGAGCACTCGCTGGCGCGTCGACGGCATCCTGGTGCACAGTGTGTCAGGGATGACGGAAGGCGCAACCACGACGCAGGGCGGCGCGGATCTCCTGGAGCAGATTGCCGCCGCTCTCGGCTCTCCGGGTGGTGGCACCCTCTCCCCGCGGCCTCGGGCCCTCCTCCTCCGCCTCGCCCGCGACATTGCCCACACCGGTGAGCGCCAGGATGCCCCGCTGGCCAGCTACCTCATCGGCCGCTTCGTGGAGCGGCGGCGAACCGCCGGAGTGCCCGAGGAGGAGGCCCTCCGGGAGGCGGCGACGCTCATCGAGGGTGTCACCTCCAGGGCTGCCGGCGAGGCCGGTGCCAAGGACGCGCCGCATGACCATGCGGCGGGCGGCGAGGCCAGCGCACCGGGGTGACCGCCAGCCATCGGAGAGGGCGGCCCCTCGCGGGGGCCGTCATCTGCGGGGGGCGCAGCTCACGGATGGGCGCCGACAAGCTCTCCATCGAGGTCGACGGTGAGCCGCTCCTCGACCGCGCCCTGCGCCGCCTGGGCGAGGTCGCGGAGCCCCTCATCATCTGCGCCGGGACGCGCGCCATCGAGCGCCCCGGCTGCCGTCTCGCCTTCGACCCGCATCCCGATCGCGGGCCCCTCGGCGGGCTGGTCGCCGCTCTCGGCGCCTCACCGCATCCCCTCTGCTCCGTCGTCGCCGTCGATATGCCGGAGCTGAGCCCGTCCCTCCTTCTCTCCCTTGCCGCGCTCTGGCATGGCGAAGACGCCGTCGTCCCCCTTGCCGCCGGGCGGCCCCAGCCCCTCCACGCGGTGTATGCGCGCACCGCCCTGGCCGCCGCCGAACGGCATCTCGAGGGGCCCGACCTGTCTCTCCTGGCCCTCCTCCGTGAGCTCCGTGTGCGCTGGGTGGACGCCGAGGAGCTGGAGGCGCCCCGGGCTGCTCCCCGATGGTGGCGCAGCCTCGACACTCCCGCCGACCTGACCCGCTGGCGGGCCGAGCGCCGGGTGTCGGTGGGACCATGAGTGCTGCACAGCGATCGCCGAGGGGGAGGAGGCGCATGGCCGCGGAGTTCACCTACGACGTCGTCGTCATCGGGGCCGGTTCGACCGGGGAGAATGTCGCGGAACGCGCCGTCAAGGGTGGTCTCACCGCCTGCGTCGCCGAGGAGGACCTGGTCGGCGGCGACTGCTCCTACTGGGCCTGCATGCCCAGCAAGGCCCTGCTTCGGCCGGGGCAGGCGGTGGCGGCGGCCAGGCGGGTGGCCGGGGCCCGTGAGGCGGTGCGCGGTCGGCTCGATCGCGACGCGGTCCTGCACCGTCGCGACGGCTTCACCAATCACTGGGATGACGCCGGCCAGGTGCGCTGGTTGGAGGGCGCCCACATCGACCTTCTGCGCGGCCATGCGCGACTAGCCGGTCCGCGCCGTGTGGAGGTGACCGGGGACGGCGGCACCAATGTCCTCTCCGCCCGCCACGCGGTGGTCCTGGCCACCGGGTCGGAGCCCGCTCTCCCCCCCGTTCCCGGGCTGGACGCCGCCCGGCCGTGGACCACCAAGGAGGCCACCAGCGCCAAGGAGATCCCGGCGCGGCTCGCCGTCCTCGGCGGTGGTGTTGCCGGCTGCGAGCTCTCCCAGGCGTTCGCCAGCCTGGGGAGCGCGGTGACCGTCCTGGAGATGGCCGATCGCCTCCTCGGCACCTTCGAGCCGGTGGCCGGTGAGCTGGTCGCCAAGGCCATGGAGGCGGCGGGAATCACGGTGCGCCTCGGCGCGCGGGTCGAGGGGGTGAGCCGCGATCCCCGGGGGGGCGTCACCCTCACCATCGCCGGGGGCCCCGAGGTGAAGGCCGGCGAGATCCTGGTGGCCGCCGGCCGGCGCCCCCGCACCACCGACCTCGGCCTGGGCACCGTGGGCCTCGAGCCCGGCGGCTGGGTCGACGTCGACGACAGCCTGGCGGCTCTCGGGGTGGAGGGCGGCTGGCTCTACGCCGCCGGTGACCTCAACCACCGCGTCCTCCTCACCCACCAGGGGAAGTACCAGGCCCGCGTCTGCGGCGACGCCATCGTCGCCCGCGCCCGGGGGCGGGTGACCCCCGGGGACTGGAGCCCCCACACCGCGACCGCCGACCACCGCGCTGTCCCCCAGGTGGTGTTCACCGATCCCGAGGTCGCCGCCGTCGGCCTCACCGAGGAGCAGGCGCGCCGCGCCGGCATCCGGATCCGCACCGTCGACTACCCGCTGGGCAGCGTGGCCGGGGCCTCGCTGCTCGCCGACGGCTACGAGGGTCGGGCCCGGATGGTCGTCGACGAGGATCGCCGCGTCCTGGTCGGCCTCACCCTGGTGGGGCAGGATGTCGCCGAGATGCTCCACGCCGGCACGGTCGCCGTGGTCGGCGAGGTTCCCCTCGACCGCCTCTGGCACGCCGTCCCCTCGTACCCTTCCATGAGCGAGGTGTGGCTCCGCCTCCTCGAGGCCTACGGGCTGTAGCCGGGGGGACCTATCCTCCTCGGGTGAGCACCGGCCCCAGCACCTCGGGCCCGCCGGCCAGCAACCCCGCGCCGCGTGCCCCGGAGCGCCCCATCCACACCGGCCTGGCCCTCACCGTGGTGATGACCGGCGTGCTCATCACGGCGGTTGACACCACCATCGTCGTGCTCGCCCTCCCGGCGATGCGCGCGGGCCTCCAGGTCGGGCTCTCCTCGGTGGTGTGGGTGGTGATCGGCTACCTCCTGGTCATCACTCTCCTGGCCACTCAGGTGGGCCGGCTCGGCGACATGTTCGGCCGGGTGCGCATGTACGAGGCCGGCTTCCTCGTCTTCATTCTCGGCTCTGCCCTCTGCGCCCTCTCCTGGAACAGCAGCTCGATCATCGGCTTCCGCATCCTGCAGGGTATCGGCGGGGCGCTGGTCACCTCCAACAGCGGGGCCGTGATCGCCGACATCTTTCCTCCCCAAAGGCGAGGCCGCGCCTACGGTTTCAATGCCATCGGCTGGAGCCTGGGGGCGGTGGTCGGCATCATCCTCGGAGGGGCCATCGTCACCTATCTCTCCTGGCGCTGGATCTTCTGGATCAATGTCCCCATCGGCCTCGGCGCCGTGGCCCTGGCCGTTCGCGTCCTCCACGACGTGGGACAGCGCCGCCAGCACCACCTCGACATCCCGGGGATGGTGACGCTCGGCCTCGGGCTGTACGGGATCCTGTGGGCGGTCACCGAGCTGGCCACCACACCGATCGATGCGGCGCTCATCGGGTACCTCGCCGGGGGCCTTGTCTGCCTCGCTCTCTGCGCCTTGATCGAATGGCGCCAGAGCGAGCCCATGATCCGCCTCTCGCTGCTGCGCATCCCCACCATGACCCCCTCCCTCCTCGCTTCGTTCTTCCAGGGTCTCGCCAACTTCGCCGTGCTCTTCCTGGTCATCATGTATCTGCAGGGTCCGCGCCGGCTCTCCCCCATCGACGCCTCCCTTCTGCTCGTCCCCGGCTATGTCGTGGGCGGCAGCGTCGCGCCCTTTGCCGGGCGCCTTGCCGACCGCGTCGGCGCCGTGGTCCCGGCGACCTTCGGGCTGGCGGTGCAGGTCATCGCTCTCGTGATCTACGCGCAGCTCGGCTTGACGACCGGCCTCTGGCTGGTGGTCCTGGGCAGCATCGTCAATGGCATCGGGGCCAGCTGCTTCTTCCCCGCCAACACCTCGGCGGTGATGAAGGTTTCGCCTCCCGAGCTCTTCGGGGTCTCCTCCGGGATGCTGCGCACCTTCGCCAATGTCGGCATGGTCTTCTCCTTCTCCATGGCCATCCTCCTCGCCTCCCGCACCATCCCCCAGCAGGAGGCCTTCGCCATCTTCGTCGGCACAGCCTCCCTGCACGGCCCGGTGGCGGCGGCGTTCACCGACGGGCTGCACGCGGCCTTCTACGGTTCCATGGCGCTCATGGTGGTGGCGGCCCTTCTCTCCGCCACCCGGGCCGCCCGCTCCCCTAGTTCCGTGGGGCTGCGGCGCGAACCGGCTTCCGCAGCGGAACGCTGAGACGGACGCGGCGAACCGCCGCCGCGCCCCACTGCGGGGTCTCCTCGGGGAGCGAGCGCGCCCGGCCCAGCGGCTTTCCCATGGCCTCCGCGTCAGCCGGCCGCGGCGATGGCGATGGGCGCCGCCTTGTCGATCGGAGAGCCGTAGATGCCCGTGGAGATCGAGGGTGCGGCGACGCTGCGGCAGCCGCGCTCGCCGGCCAGGCGGAAGGCGGTGCGGTAAGCGGCTACTCCTCGCAGCGTGCGAAGGCCAGGCAGGAGTTGTGGCCCCCGAAGCCGAAGCTGGTGGTGATGGCCAGGTCGACACGCGCCGACCGCCCCCGGTTGGGGACGTAGTCCAGGTCGCACTCGGGGTCCGGGTCGTCGAGGTTGATCGTCGGCGGCACGAACTGATCACGGATGGCGAGCACCGAGAAGATCGCCTCCACCCCACCCGCGGCGCCGAGGAGGTGACCGGTCATCGACTTCGTCGAGCTCATCGGCACCGTCGCGGCTCGATCCCCCAGGGCCGCTTTGATGGCGCGGGTCTCCGCGGTGTCGTTGAGCTGCGTCGAGGTGCCGTGGGCGTTGATGTAGTCGACCTCTCGGGGTGTGCGGCCGGCCCGACGCAGCGCCCGCTCCACGCTGCGCGACGCGCCGAGGCCGGCGGGATCCGGCTGGACGATGTCGCAGGCGTCGTCGGTGGCTCCGTATCCGACCAGCTCGGCGTAGACCCGAGCCCCGCGCCCGACGGCGTGCTCCCACTCCTCGAGGATGACCATCCCGGCGCCCTCGCCGATGACGAAGCCGTCCCGATCGCGGTCGAAGGGGCGCGAGGCCCGCTGCGGCTCGTCGTTGCGGGTGGAGAGCGCCTGCATGGCGTTGAAGGCGGCGAGGCTCAACGGGGTCAGGCAGGCCTCGGCACCGCCCGCGATCACGGCCACGGCGTCACCCCGCCGGATCCACTCGGCCGCCTCGCCGATGGCGTGCCCTGACGACGCGCAGGCCGAGACGATCGCGAAGTTCGGGCCGCGGGCGCCGAACTCGATGGCCACCCTGCCCGCGGCCATGTCGGTGATCATGGCCGGGATCGTGAACGGCGAGACCCGTCGGGGCCCGCCCTCGTGGAGGCGGAGCACCATGTTCTCCAGCCACTCGACGCCCCCGATGCCCGAGCCGATGAGGACGCCAACCTCGTCCCCGATGGAGCGGACCTCGAGGCCGGAGTCCAGGACGGCCTGCCGGGCGGCCGCCATGGCCAAGGCCGCCGATCGCGAGCTGCGGCGGGCGTCCTTGGGGCCGAGGTGCTCCGCGGGGTCGAAGTCCTTGACCTCCCCGGCGAACCGCGTGGCCAGTGGGGAGGCGTCGAAGAGGGTGATGGGCGCGATCCCCGAGACTCCCCGCCGGCAGGCATCCCAGGTGGAGGCGACGTCCGGTCCCAGAGGGGTCAGCGCCCCGAGTCCCGTCACCGCGACCCGGACCCGCCCGTTGCCGTTGCTGCTCATCGCTCTCCCTGCTCCTCCCCGGAGGGTGCGGGCGTCGGGCCCGGCACCAGCGGTGCACCCAGGCAGTGGTAGCCGCCATCGACGTGAAGCATCTCCCCCGTCACGGCGCGGCTCAGGTCGCTGAGCAGGAAAACCGCGGCGTCGGCCACCGGCCCGGCGTCGCCGCTGTCCCACCCGAGCGGTGCCACCCGCTCCCAGGCGCCCTTGAGGCCCATGAGGGAGGGGATGGCCCTGGCCGCGATGGTCTCGAGAGGGCCGGCGGAGATGGAGTTGACCCGCACTCGGCGCGGGCCGAGGTCCCGGGCCAGATAGCGGACGATCGCCTCCAGAGCCGCCTTCGTCGGTCCCATCCAGTCGTAGAGGGGCCAGGCGACGGTGGCGTCGAAGGTGAGGGTGACGATCGAGCCGCCCCGGGCGGGCATCAGCGGGGCCAGCTCCGCCGCCATGGTCTTGAGGCTGAAGGCGGAGACGTGCATCGCCGTCGCCACGGATTCCCAGGGAGCCGTGAGGAACCGCCCCCCGAGGGCGTCGTCGGGCGCGAAACCGATGGCATGGACGGCCCCGTCGAGCTCTCCCCAGCGGCGCCGGACCTCGGCGGCCACGGCAGCGACCTGATCGGGACGGGTGGCGTCCATCTCCAGCACCGGTCCGGCGACACGCAGACGGCGAGCGCTGCGCTCGGTCAGGCTCATGGCCCGGCCGAAGGAGGTGAGGAGGACCTCCGCGCCCTGGCGGAGGCAGGCTTCGGCGATGGCGTAGGCGATGCTCTTGGGGGTGAGCACGCCGGTCACCACGAGACGCCGGCCCTCGAGGAGCCGGGCCGACGGCGAGGCGGTGGGGGTTGGCTCGGTCACTGCCATGGGGCGCAGAGCTGGAATCGCTGGGCGCTTGGCGGGTTACGCCGCGGCGCGGCTGGATTCATCCCCTCTCGACCCTCTCGACGATGGCGAGCATACGCTGGTGCCAGGCCGGCGCTCCGGCGAGAATGTCCCCGCTCTCGAAGACGGCGCGCTCGTCGCCGTGCCAGTCCGTGACGACGCCGCCGGCCTCGCGGACGAGGAGCGCTCCGGCCGCGATGTCCCACAGGCCGAGGCCCAGCTCGAAGAACCCGCTCCAGACCCCGGCCGCCGTCTCCGCGAGATCCAGTGAGGCGGCCCCGTCCCGGCGCAGGTCCTCCATCTCGGCGAGAGCCGGCTCCATGACGGCGAGATAGCGGTCCCTCCACTCGGGGTGGCGGAACGGGAAACCGGTGGCGGTCACCCCGGTGGCGGGGCTCGAGCTCAGGTCGAGGCGCCGGCCGCGGCGGTCGTAGGCGCCCTCGCCGAGGATCGCCGTCCAGCGTCGCCCCAGCTCGGGTGCGGCGACGACCCCGACCACCGGCTCTCCCGCCTCGATGAGGGCCACGCTCACCCCCACCACCGGGTAGCCGCGCACGAAGTTGGTGGTGCCGTCCAGGGGATCCACGACCCACATCCGCGCCGCCCGCTCCCCTCCGGATTCCTCGGCGAGGACCCCGATCTCCGGGGTCGCCATGCGCAGGATGGCGACCGCCGCGGACTCCGCCTCGCGATCGACGGAGGTCACCCAGTCACCGTGGCCCTTGACCTCGGCCGGATGGGGCAGCCCGCTGCTCCGGGCGGTGACGATGACCCGCCCGGCCGCCTCCGCCGCGGCGGTGGCGACATGGAGCAGGTCGGTCCTGCGGCGTGGGACGGGGGGCGCGGCTGCCATCCGCTGCATGATCGGCGATCGACCCCAACTTTCGCCTCGGGGGCCAGTCCCGCCGCCTCCGGTTGGGACCGCAGGGCCAGTCGGCGGCCACCGCGCCGCGGTACCGTGACCGCGTGCCCGCGCCCATCCTCATTGGCACCTGCAACTGGCTCGACCACGACGAGTTCTACCCCCCGGAGCTCCGAGGGTCGCGCCAGAAGGAGCGGCTCGCCTTCTACGCCCGGTATTTCCCCATCGTGGAGATCGATTCCTCCTTCTACGGGATCCCCTCCCCCGCGACCGTGGCCGGCTGGGTGGAGCGGACCCCGGACCACTTCACCTTCAATATCAAGGCCTTCCGCAGCCTCACCCGGCACGAGAGAGAGGCAGGCCGGCCCCGCCCGCCGACCGCCGCAGAGGAACGGGATTTCGAGGCCGCGCTGCGGCCCCTGCGCGAGTCCGGCAAGCTCGGTGCTGTCCATTACCAGTTCCCACCCTGGTTCACCGCCTCCACCGCCGCTCAAGAGGAGCTCCTGCGGGTCCGGGAGCGACATCCCGATGACGTGGTGGCCGTCGAGTTCCGTCACCGCTCCTGGTTCGAAGCCGACCGCCTCGCCCAGACCGAGGACCTCCTGGGCGAGCTCGGTTGCACCCTGGTCGGGGTTGACGCTCCCCAGATCGGCACCGGCACCGCCCCACCGCACCTCGCCATCACCTCGCCGAGGCTCGCCCTGGTGCGCTTCCACGGCCGCAACTTCCGAACCTGGTACGCCCACACGAAGACGACCGCCGAGCGCTTCGACTACCTCTACCCGCCCAGGGAGCTGGAGCGCTGGGTGGCCCCCGTCCAGGCCGTGGCCGCCCGCGGGGTCCCGGTCCACCTCCTCATGAACAACAACCGCAGCAACTACGCGGTGGTCAACGGTTTCGACATGGCCCACCTCCTCGACGTCGACCTCCCCCGGCCGCCGGAGCCGATCCTGCGCCGCATGGCGGAGCGCGACGGCGAGGTCCCCTCCTGGACGCGCTCCGCCGCTCTCCCCCCCGAGCCGGCGCCGCCTCCGGCACGGGGCCCGAAGCCGGCCGACCCCGCCACTCCGCGCCTTGCTGTGGCAGAATCCCCCGAGCTTCCGTTCGATCCCCGGCCCTCCCAGAAGAGGGAGGGCTAGAGGCTCCCGCCCGGCGTGCCGGGTTTTGGGTCGCCGCGCGGGGCGGTAGTCTTTTCTCGACTGCCCTGATGCGCGACAATGTTCCGCGCGGGATGTCCGGTGCCCGGCAGCGTGGCTGCCCGGCGTCGTACCACCCCGAAATGCACTGAGCACCGAGGACTCCCGCTGCCGGCTCCGCCGGCCCCGCTCTCCCCTGGAGGTATCAGCCATGGCGATGGCGTCCCCCCGCCGCAATGAGCGTCTGCAGCGCCGGCCAGCGCCGGCGGGCGTCGTCACGCGCAACGACGCCGAGACCTATGAGGTGGAGGTCTCGAAGGCCCTCACCCAGTGGGCTGTCACCGTCACCCGCCTCGCGGACGCGCAGATGATCTGTCAGGACTTCTTCAACCGCCGCTGGGAAGCGGTGGCCCGCGCCGAGGACTTCCTCCGCCTCCTCAACCGCTCCGAGCCGCCCCCAGGCTGGTAACGGCTCCGTCCGGCGCGCCCCGCCGCGGCGGGCTTATGCCGCCGGCTCGGGCTCGGCGGCCGGAAACAGCACGGCAGATTCCTGGCTGGCCCCCTCCCGCCACACCGTGATGGCCATGCTGTCACCGGGATGGCGCGCCGCCACCGCGGTGCGGAACTGCGCCTCCCCCCCAGTCAGGGTGTACGCCCCGATGGCGGTGATGACATCGCCCGGGCGGACGCCGGCGAGAGCGGCGGGGGAACCGTCCCGCACCGGCCCCACCTCCACCCCGTAGGCGGCCGGGAGCCCACGCTGGGCGGCGATCGTCGGGGTCACCGTCCGGACCCCGGCGCCGAAGCTCACCGAGGGAAGGCTCTCCGACGCCGGGCGGGGCAGGTAGCGGCCCAGCTGCACGGGGTCGAACCCGACGATGAGGCGGTCACCGATCTGGAAGGCCGGGACGGTGACCTTGCCCAGGCGGCCGAGGAGGATGGCGCTCGCTGAGGGGTCGGTGAGGATGTCTCGAACCCGGTGCTCGACGCCCCGTTGCGCCAGGTACTGGAGGGCCGCCGCGCAGGTGGGGTCACCGGCGCGGACGAAGACGGTGACCGGCTCGCCCATGCCTTCCTCTACGCCTCGGCGGCCAGCGGTGGTCGTGCCGGCTCTTGCGGCGGAGGCGCGGAATCCGGAGCCCCGACCTCGGCGCCGTTCCCGCCGTCCCCGCGAGGGCCGTGGCGGCGCCGACGGCGACGGCGCGGCCGAAAGCTTCTCGTCCCCTCGGGGGCGAAGTGGAGGCCGCCCGGGCCGTGCTCCTCACCGCCACCGGCGGGCTGGCCGTCGGCGCCCCCGGGAGGCGCCTCCGGGGTGGCATCCGGTCGGGGACCGCGGCGGCGGCGGCGGTGGTGGCGGCGAGCCGGCTGGCTCTGGGCCGCACCCTCCTCCAGCGTGGCGGTGGTGACCGGCTCCCCGTCGGGGCCCAGGCTGGCTGGCGCCGGAGCGGCCGCCCCTCCCTTGCGGCGGCGGCGGCGGCGGCGGCGGCGCCCCTCACCCGTCTCGGCGGTCCCCTCGGTTGGCTCGCTGCGGGTCGCCCCGGGCCGGCGCTTCGGCGCCAGCACGTCGGCGGCCGGGACGTAGCCCCCGGACTCCCGAGCCGCCTCCACGAGGAGCCCGTACATGGACTCCTCCCCGGCGCGCAGGGTTGCCGCGTCGCCGATGCAGGCCACGAGCCGGCGCGCCCGGGACACGGCCACGTTGAGCCGGTTCGGCACCCGCAGGAAGCCGATGCGTCCCCGCTCGTTGGAGCGCACCAGGGAGATCACCACGAGGTCCTCCTCGCGGCCCTCGAAGGAGTCGACGGTGTCGATCTTCACCGAGCGCTTGAACTTCCTTCGCCCCAGCGCTTGGCGCAGCCGCTCGACCTGCTCCGCGTACATGGCGATGACCGCCATGCTGAGGTCGCGGGAGCAGCGCTCGTCGAGCAGGCGCACGACGTGGGCGGCGACGCGCACCTCCGTCTCGTTGCGCAGCGCCCCACCCGGACCCCGCCGCTCGCGGCTCCCCCGCATCCCGTCCGTGTCCACGAAGTGGAGGGCGACGGGAAGCGGGCGGCGGGTCACGAAGCCGTACTCCCGCACCTCCTGGGCGTCCTCGAGCTGGCCGTCGTAGGAGGCGTGCGAGACGTAGGCCGCGATCTGGGGGTGCATCCGGTGCTGGATGGTGAGGAGGCAGCGAGAGGCGTCCGGCAGCCCTCCATCCCAGGCCATCTCGAAGAGTGAGGTGTTGACCAGCTCCTCCAGCCTCGGGTCGATCTCCACGATGCCGTACAGGGAGTCGTCCTCCACCGGGGGCAGCTGCTTGTGGTCGCCGACGAGGGCCAGCGCGGCGCCAAGGCGAAGGGCCGGGAGGGCCTCGTCGACCCGGGCCTTGTTGGCCTCGTCGAGGATGACGATGTCGAAGTTCATGTCGGTGATCGCCGAGGTGGCCGCGGTCGCGCAGGTGGCGAAGTAGCAGTTCGCCTCCAGGAGCCGGGGATCGTCCTCGTCGTCGCAGCGGAAGCGCTCCACGGCGGGATGGACGCGCTCGGCGCGGGCCACCCGCACGGCGCGCATGCCGGGGGTGCCGGCGAGCCGCTCGAGCGCGTTGTCGACGGCGAGGTTGGAGTGCGACGTGACCAGGATCCGCTCGTCGGGGTTGATGGCGAGACGCCGCTTCACGGCCTCGACGACGACCGTCGTCTTGCCCGTTCCCGGCGGACCCTGGATGAAGACGGACTGTCCGGCGTGGAGCTGGGAGAGAAGGGCGACGGCGCGGTCCTGCGGGGGATTGGCGCGCATCCCCTCGGTCAGCCAGGCGGAGGAGTCCGCGGCCGGGTCGAAGGCGGGGGAGCGCACCGTCTCGGGGGCCACGAGGAGCTGGGAGAGCAGCCCCACCCCGAAGTCGCGGGTGGCGATCGCCGCCAGCACCGACCGCTTCGCCTGATAGAGGGAGCGGTTGAAGGAGGGCGTGATGTACCCCTCGGTGCCGGCGTGCTCGAAGGTCCGCGTGGTCACCTCGACGAGGCGGCGATGGTGGTCGATGCGCGAGACGCGGCCGACAAAGTTCGGCTCGTCCTCCGGCTCGACGAGGACGGCGGCGTCGGGCGCGAGATTGATGCTCTCCGCCTCCGGGACGCTGAACTCCACCCTGCCGATCTCCGGCTGACGCCGATCGAGTTCGCTGAACTCCCGCCCGCAGGAGGAGCAGCGGGTCTGCTCCCCGGGACGCCAGAGTGCCCGGCAGGTGCGGCACCGCCAGAACTCGCGCGCCGCCGTGTAGCGGGTGCGCTGGGTCTGGGCCCGGCCCTTCTCCGCGGACTCCAGCCCCTCGACGAGCTTGAGGGTGGCGAAGAGCCGCTCACTCTTGGCGGCGCGGGCGGTCGCCTCCCGCCAATCGAGGAGGCGGAAGGTGTCGCTCACCACCCCGTTGGCCGCGGTGACCACCGGCTCGCGGGTCGTGAGGGTGAGCACCTTGGCCCCGTCCGGGTGGCTGCGCATCGGCTTGAGGGAGAGCACCCGGAGGGCGAGGTGCTCCCGGTCACCCTCGGGATCCGGCTGGGGGACGCACTCGATGCTGAGGTCGGGCAGCGAGAGGCGGACGTGCGGCGGCTCCTCGTCGCTGAAGGAGGCGGTGAGGTGGCCGACCTCGGACAGCCGCTCCGCGAAGAGGGCGCGCGGATCGGTGGCGCTGCCATTGGCCAGGGTGGAGAGCACGACCATGGCGTCAGTGCCGTCAGGCACGACGAGATGAAGCCGGTCGAGCGCGAGGTCCGGTGCTATCAGCGGACTGTCAACCTCACTGCGCCGCGGGCCCCAACCCGTTCGGCGCGAGACATACTTCGGGAGGCTCTGGAGGCACGCATCGGCGTTGGCACGGCATGCGGCCGGTTGGCGGCCGGACAGCGGCTCTCGAAAGCTCCCGCTGCCCCGACTATACCCGAACTGCGGCCCCTTGCAAGCGTCCTTCCTGCAACAGCGGGAAAAAGGGCACCGTCCTCTTCGGGTGCCGTCGCAGACCGCCCCTCTGCGACAAACTGAGAGCTCATGGCCGAGATCGAGACCGGTCGCGCCGTGACCGCCTCCGCCCTCACCCCCGGCGCCAGGGGCCGCACCAGCCCCCTGCCGCCCGGGGCGCTCCTCGTCGGCAGCGCCCTCGCCTTCCAGGGCGTCACCACCTACGGCTTCCTGGTCATCGCCCACCGGGCTCTCGGCGCCACCCTCTATTCCCCCTTCAGCGTCCTCTGGGCCCTCATCTTCGTGGCCGCGCCCGGCCTCTTCCTCCCTCTCGAGCAGGAGGTGGGGAGGGCGGCGTCAGCGCGCCGGGTGGCCGGCCTCGGCGCCGGCCCGGTGGTGCGGCGTGCCCTCCTCCTCGGCATCGGCTTGGCCCTCGCCGTCATGGCCGCGGCCGCCGCCGGCGAGGCGCCGCTGGTGAGCCGCCTCTTCAGCGGCGATGCCTGGCTCCTCGTCGGCTTCATGGTGGCCATGGCAAGCTATGCCCTCTACTACCTGAGCCGCGGCAGTCTGGCGGGGGCTGGCCGCTTCGGCGGCTACGCCGCCATCCTCGTCGTCGAGGGGCTGGTCCGCGCCGGGGCCGCGGCCGTCCTCTGGCGCTTCGGGGTGGCCAGCAGCCCGGGCTTCGCGCTCGCCATCTCCCTTCCCTGCGTCGTGGCCGTCGCTGTCGTCCTCCCCCGCCAGCGCGGCGTCGCCGCCAGCGGACCGCCGGCGCACTGGAGCGAGCTGACCTCGGCGCTCGGCTGGCTGCTCGCCGGCTCCCTCCTCGCCCAAGCTCTCACCAACGTCACCCCGCTCGCCGTTCAGGCCTTCTTCAGCGGCGGCGACCCCACCGCCGCGGGCCGGGTCCTCAACGGCCTGATCATCGCCCGCATCCCTCTCTTCCTCTTCCAGGCGGTGCAGGCGGCGCTCATGCCCAAGCTCGCCGCCGAAGCCGCGGCGGGACGGCTCGGCGAGTTCCGCAGCCTCCTCTCCCGGCTCCTCCTCCTCATCGCCGCCGCGGCGGTGATCTCCGTAGCCGGGATCGCCCTCCTGGGTCCGCCCGTCCTCGCCATCCTCTTCCCCAGCGCCCATCCCCTGAGCCGTCTCGACCTCGTTCTCCTGGCCCTGGGCAGCGAGGGGATGATGGCCGCCCTCACCCTCGCCTACGCCACCATCGCCCTGCGCTTCTATGTCGGCGCCACCCTCGGCTGGGTCGGAGGCATGGCCGGCTTGGTGGTCGCCCTGGTGGTCGTCCCCGGCACCCTGCTGCGTGTGGAGATCGCCTTCTGCGTCTCTGTCGGCGCGGCCACAGCGGCCATGGGAGGGGCCCTGGCGGCGCGCTACGGCGCCGTCGTCCGCCACCAGGGAATGAGCCCCGCGGCGCGCCGCCCGCGCCGGCGCCTATGACCCGACGGGATCGCCGGCGGCCTTCAGCTGCGCCGTCGCCGCGGCAGCGCCGCGGAGATCGGACTTCACCATCATCTCGACCAGCCCTGGAAAGCTGACGGTCGGCGTCCAGCCCAGGACGGTGCGCGCCTTGGTGGCGTCGCCGACCAGCGTGTCGACCTCCGCAGGGCGAACGAAACTCTCATCCCTCACGACATGCTCCTCCCAGCGCAAGCCGGCATGGGAGAAGGCCGCATCGAGGAAGTCCCGCACGGAATGCGTCTCCCCGGTGGCCACCACGTAGTCGTCGGGAGTTTCCTGCTGCAGCATGAGATGCATGGCGCGGACGTAATCGCCGGCGAACCCCCAGTCCCGCTTGGCGTCGAGATTGCCGAGGCGAAGCTCGCTCTCCAGGCCGAGCTTGATGCGGGCCACGCCGGAGGTGATCTTGCGGGTCACGAACTCCATGCCGCGGCGCGGGGACTCGTGGTTGAAGAGGATGCCGGAGACGGCGAACATCCCGTAGCTCTCCCGGTAGTTGACCGTGATGTGATGCCCGTACACCTTGGCCACGCCGTACGGCGATCGCGGATGAAAAGCGGTCATCTCGTTCTGCGGCGCCGCCCGCACCTTGCCGAACATCTCGCTCGATGACGCCTGGTAGAAGCGGATCTGAGGATTGACGACGCGGATGGCGTCGAGCATGCGGGTGACCCCCAGGGCGGTGATCTCTCCGGTGTTGATGGCCTGCTTGAAGGAGAGTGCGACAAAGCTGATGGCGGCGAGGTTGTAGACCTCGTCCGGTCGCGACGTCTCCAGGGCGGCGATCAGGGAGGACTGGTCGTTGAGATCCGCCTCGATGAGGTGCAGGCTGGGGACGAGCGCCTGCACTGAGGCGGCGCGAGGGTTGTTCTGGCCGCGCAACAGGCCCCACACCTCGTAGCCCAGCCCGGTGAGATGCTCGGCGAGGTAAGCGCCGTCCTGCCCGGTGATCCCGGTGATCAGGGCCGTTCTGCTCATCCGTCGGATGGTCTCACCCCGTATGCCCAGGGTGTGCCGCACGGCTCCGGGGCGGCGCAGCGGCGCCGCTGTCCGCCGCCCCCTTGAGCCTGTCGAGATCAGCGGCCACCATCTCCCTGATGACCGAGACGAAGTCCCGGGACGGCGCCCAGCCGAGCAGGCGGCGGGCCCGCGCCGCGTTGCCGCAGAGGCGCACCGGCTCAGCGGGCCGGGTGAGCGCCGGATCGGAGACGACGTGCCGCCGCCAGTCGAGGCCGACCTCGGCGAAGGCGATGTCGAGGACCTCGCGCAGGCTGTGGGTCTCACCCGTCGCGACCACGTAGTCGTCGGGCGTGTCGCGCTGCAGGGCGAGGCGCATGGCGCGCACGTAGTCGGGCGCATATCCCCAGTCGCGCTCGACGTCGAGGTTGCCGAGGCGCAGCTCGGCGGCCAGGCCGAGGGCGATGCGGGCGGCGCCGTCGCTCACCTTGCGGGTCACGAAGTGGAGGCCCCGCCGCGGCGACTCGTGGTTGTAGAGGATCGTCGTCGCGGCGAAGATGCCGTGGCTCTGCCGGTAGACGGCGACGATCTGGTGGGCGAATGACTTGGCCACACCGTAGGGAGAGATCGGCTGGAGAGGGGTGCTCTCGTCCTGCGGCGACGTGGCGGCGCCGGCAAAGATCTCCGCGCTCGAGGCCTGCAGGAGGCGGATTGCCGGATCGATGCGGCGGATGGTTTCGAGCAGGCGGAGGACCCCGAGACCGGTCACCTCGCCAGTGGTGAGGGGATCGTCGAAGGATGCCGCGACCGATGTCGCCGCCGCCAGGTTGTAGATGTGCCGGGGGCGGGAGGCGCGGACCGCCGCCTCCAACGAGGCCTCATCGGCCAGGCTCGCCTCCAGGATGCGGACCTCTCCGGGCACACCCTCCCCGGGCAGATCCCCGGGGCGCGCCAATCCGTGCACCTCCCACCCCTCGGCGAGGAGCTGCTCGGCCAGGTACGGTCCATCTTGGCCTGTGATCCCGGTGATGAGAGCCCGGGGGGTTCCCGTCATGGTCGACGAGCATAGGCCGGGAGGATGCGCTGGCCGGCCTTGCTCGCACCTGTAGGATCGGAACATGACGGACAACGAGAGCGGCGTCGATCTCTCTGGCCTGCATCGCGAGCTCGATCGGCTCAAGGCCCAGCTCTGCCGCTGCGGCCACCAGGGGACGTGCCTCGCCTGCCAGGGCTTCGAGGTGGTGCGCCAGCAGGCCCAGGCGGTGGCCGCGGCGGCTTCGCAGCCCGTGCTCATGCAGGTGGCCCAGGAGGCGGCCATCCGCGATCTCTTCAGCCAGCTCGGTGGGCTGCAGGAGAAGCTCACCGGCGACCCCCAGCTCTCCGACCTCATGGCCCGCTTCGCGGAGCGGGTGCAGGAGGACCTCGGCGGCCCGCAGGAGCTGGAGAGGCTCCTCCGCGGCTTGGGCCTGGGCGGGCCCCGGGGACCGTTTGGCGAAGCCGGCCCGCCGAGCCCGCCCGGTCCGCTGCCGTACGACGACCGTCCCGCGCGTCCCTCGCCCCCGACCCACCCACCCGGGGAGGATGAGGGCTCGCCTCAGTCTCCCTCGGACGGCGACGAGCCTCCTCCGGCCGCCTGATCAGCTTCCCCCGCCTCTTCCACCAGCCCGACGAGGTGGCCCGCCACCTGGCGGAGCGCCTCCCTTCGTACCGTGAGCGCTCGCCGCCCCCCGCGCGGCGTGAGCTCCACCAGCCCGGCGTCGCGCAGCAGCTTGACGTGATTGCTGACGGTGGGTTGGGCCAGCGAGAAGGCCTCGGCGAGCTCGGTGACGGTGCTGGGCTCGCAGCTCAGGTGCTCCAGCATGGCCAGCCGGGTGGGGTCGGCGATGCTTTTGAGCTGACGGGCGAGCTGCTCGCCCCGGGCCTTGGCCTCGGCGGCACCGCCGAGAGCCGGGATGCCGATCAGCACCGTCCCCGGGAGATCCATGTAGGCGTAGCCGGTGAGGTGGGCGAAGTAAGCCGGGATCACCGCCACCACGCCGCCGGGCGGGAGGGCCGACACCAGGCCCACGGTTCGCGCCTTGAGCGGCTTCGTCGGGGGGCGCGCCACCTCCTGCCAGGGGGCTGAGCGCCGCTGCAGCTCGCGGCGCGCCTTGACCATGGCCTCCACCGCCGGCCACCCCCGCCGTCGCCACGCCGGGCCGATGACCGCCCAGAGGTCACGGACCAGCTCGGCGTAGCCGCCGCGGAATTCGACCGAGGAACGCAGCCGCTCCAGCCGCCGCAGGATGGTCGCGCGAGCGTCCTCCGTCTCCGAAGCCAGGGGGAGGTCGGTGGGCACGGCGGCGGCCAGGGCCTCGAGCCGGTTGAGAAGCTGGTCGGGGTCGGTGCTGAAGAGCAGCCCGCCCCGGTGGGCGAGGATGGCGAGCTCCATCGCGCCCCAGAGCGGGGCTTCCTCCGGCTCCCAGAGGGAGCGCACTCTCCTCTCCATCTCCGGTGAGCTCGCGTAGAGCTGGACGAGCTCCGGGTGGTCGCCGCGAACCAGGAGGTTGGAGGCGGCGAGCATGGCGTAGTCGAGCTCGACGGCGATCGACCCTCCGATCCGGAGCTCGGGAGCGGCGTCGCCGGAGCGCCCCTCGTAGTCGATCGGCATAGCCACTTGACTATATCAGCCTGAGGCTTGACTTTCAGGCATGCCTATGGCAAAATGCAGATATGGCTATGAACCCATGGATCCTCGAACAACTCATCCGGGCGCGGACCGACGAACTGCGGCGCCTCAGCGAGGCGCGCCGCTTTCAGGAGGCTGGGCTGGCGGGGCTCGGAACCTCCTCCAGGCTGGCGGCAGCCTCTAAGCTTCCCGGGAATGGCTCTGGCAGCCGGTGGCGCGCCCTGGGCCGCGCTCTCGTGGCGCGTCGAGCAGGCTGACTGCCTGAACCTCCTCGGCGGGCTGGGTGACGCATCGGTCGACTGCATCGTCACCGATCCCGCCTACTCCGGCATGAACCGGCACATGAAGTTCGGCCATGGGCGCATCGTCGGACGCTACGCCGATCCCGGTAACCCGCGCTGGTTCCCGGAGTTCCAGGACGACCCGACGACGTTCGCCCGCTTCCTCGAGGAGTGCCACCGGGTGCTCCGCCCCGACCGGCACATCTACGTGATGTTCAACTCCTTCTCCCTCCTCAGCCTCGGCGCCCTGATGCGTGATCGCTTCGCGGTGAAGGGCATCGTGGTGTGGGACAAGGTGAACATCGGGATGGGCCACTACTTCCGGCGGCAGCATGAGCTCATCATCTTCGCCGGCAAGGGGCAGCGACGCCTGCGCCGGCGTGACCTCGGCGATGTCTGGCGCATCAAGCGCATTCACCGGGCTGCGTATCCGACCCAGAAGCCGGTCGAGCTCTTCACCCGCATGCTGTCGGGAAGCGTGGAGCCGAGCATGACGGTGTGCGACCCCTTCTGCGGAAGTGGCAGCTCGGCGGTCGCCGCCCTCGCCGCCGACTGCCACTTCGTGGGTGGCGACGTGAGCACCGCCGCGGTTGAGCTCACCCGCCGACGCTGCACCGCCTTTACCGCGACGGGAAAGGATCTGTTCGCCCGCTAGACAGAGGTGAAGGGATGGACGTCACCGGCTGGCTGTTGGAATCTGATCCAGCGATCCGCTGGCAGGTGATGCGCGACCTCACCGATGCACCCGAGGGGGAGATCGCGGCCGAGCGCGCCCGCGTCGCGACCGAGGGATGGGGCGCATGCCTGCTCGGCCTGCAGCGCCAGGATGGCCAGTGGGATGGGGGCACTCCCGCGTTCACCTCCCCGGCCGCGACGACCTGGTGGCAATCCCTGCCACCCGAGAGCCGAGGAACCCTCTTCCCCGAATGGACCTCCACGACCTGGAGCTTGGTGCTGTTGCGGGCATTCGGTCTTGAAGCTGCCAGCCCCGCAGCGCGGCGCGCCATCCGCCTGGTCCGTGAGCACTGTCGATGGGAGCACGACGGCGAGCCCTTCTTCGCGGGCGAGGTGGAGCCATGCATCAACGGCCGCACGGTTGCCCTCGGCGCCTACTTCGGCGAGGACGTCTCGGGCATCATCGACCGGCTCCTCGGCGAGCAGATGGTGGATGGCGGCTGGAACTGTGAGCAGGAGAAGGGATCGACGCGGGGATCGTTCCACAGCACGATCGAGGTGGTGGAAGGCCTGCTGGAGTACGGACGAGCCACGGGCGGCCCATCGGAAGTGAGCGCTGCCCGCCTCCGCGGTGAGGCATACCTCCTCGATCGGCGCATGCGTCACAGGCTGTCGACCGGTGAGGTGATTGACCAGGACCGAACAACCGGTCGGCCTGCGACCTGGACGCAGTTCTCCTACCCCACCTACTGGCACTACGACGTGCTCCGAGGCCTCGATTATCTGCGCGCGGCTGGCGTCGCTCCGGACGACCGGGTGGCGGAAGCGATCGATGTGGTCGAGTCCAAGCGCGCTGCGGACGGTCGCTGGGCCCTTGAGAACCCCCATCCGGGCAGGGTGTACTTCGAGATGGATGAGGGTGAGGGTAGACCGAGCCGCTGGAACACCCTCCGGGCCATGCGGGTGCTCAGGTGGTACCAGCAGCCTCGACAAATCGGACTCCCCGGCTAGCTGAGCGGCGGCTTGACGGTGAGAACCGGCGCCGGGACGACCCTGCGGACTCACGGCGGTTTTAAAGGTCACGTTAAAGGTCATGTCCGCGGGAAGTGACCTTTAACGTGACCTTGACTTCTCTGCTTCTACCGCATGTGCCGCACCGCGGCTTCTCGGATGTCCTGAGGGAAGGGCCTGTCCCTCCGATCCCCTACGAGGCTTCGGCGAAGACCGGTTCCGGCATCCCGATTTGCGGCGCGCCGGGGTACGGCTCGAGGTCGATGGCCACCTCGCCGTGCACCTGCTCGTCGCCGACACGGAGGTGAGCCTCCGGCGCCTGCAGCGGGACCACGAGACCGACGAGCTTGATGATGACGAAGGTGGCCACCCCATCGAAGGCGATGATGAAGAGCAGCGCCAGGGCCTGGATGCCGAGGAGCTTGGGGTTGCCGAAGGCGAGGCCGGTGTCGGAGACGTTGTTCTTGAGACCGGGGGCGCCGTACACGATCATCGCCGGGTTGGCGAAAACGCCGGTGAGGAGACCGCCCAGGGCGCCGGCCACGCCATGCGTGTGCAGCACGCCGAGGGTGTCGTCGACCCGGCGGAAGATGGCGAGCCGCGCTGCGAAGTTGATGCTGAGCCAGGGCAGCGTGCCGGCGGCGAGGCCGATGATGATGGCCGCCCAGCCGTCGACGAAGCCCGCCGCCGGAGTGATGGCCACGAGGCCGGCGATCATCCCGTTGATGGCGCCGGCGATGCTCGGCCGCTTGAACCGCAGATAGTCCCACAGCACCCAGGTGAGGAGCGCAGTGGCCGTGCAGAGATGGGTGTTGACGATCGCTGCCGCGGCGTCGGCGTTGGCGAAGTAGGGATCACCGCCATTGAAGCCGCTCCAGCCAAGCCACAGGAGGCCGCCGCCCGCCACCGCCAGCATGAGGTTGCTGGGCGACGAGTGCTGCCGGTCGCGAAGGAGCCGCGGGCCCACCACCGCGGCGGCCACGAAACCGGAGACGGCGGCTGCCACGTGGATGACGTAGCCCCCGCTGTAGTCGAGGGCTCCGAGCGACGACAGCCAGCCGCCGCCCCAGATGCTGAAGGCTCCGACCGAGTAGACGAGGGTGATCCACAGCGGCACGAAGAGGATCCAGGCCCGGAAGTTGATGCGGCCGAGGAGGGCGCCACCCAGGATGATCACGGTGATCGCAGCGAAGACGAACTGGAAGTAGACCATCGAGCTCATCGGGAAGCGCAGGGCGGGGATGAGCCCGGTGAGCAGGGGGATCGATGCTTGCTTGGTGAGGTCAGCGGCGCTGAGCACCGGGGCCGGCGTGCCCACCGCCGTGAAGCTGTGACTGATCGGATGCCCGAAGCTCATGTTGTAGGCGAAGAGGGTCCAGACGATGAGCGTCATGGCGAAGGCGTAGAGCACCATGAGCGCGGAGTTCACCGCCCACTTCCGCTTCATGAGCCCGGCGTAGAGGATGGCGAGGCCGGGGACGCTCATGATCCCCACCAACGTCGCCGCGGTGAGCTGCCAGGCGTTGTCGCCAGGATTCAACCAGCTGGGATCAGCGGTGGGCATGATGACGCTCGACCTCCCATGCGGTCCGGATGGCCGGACCGTGTCTCACCTCTCAGAGAGGCTAGGCGTCGCGGCGGTGCCGAGATAGGTGCTCGCCGCACAACCGCAGCCCACCGAACTTTGTGCCCGACCGCTTTTCGCGCAGGATCGTCTCGCTGCGGCCGGCGGAGGTGCGCCTGGCCGCCCGGGCTATGGAACCGGCGAGCTAGCTGCTCGGTGGCTGGGGCTGCGCCGACCCGGTGCTGATCACCGTCTCCGCGGCGGGGAGGATCTCCCCCCAGGCATCGCGGTGCGCCGCGCCACTGTGGTAGTCCTGCTCGGTGCCGGTCTGGATGCGGCTAGAGTCCGGCGAGCACGGGAAGGGTGAGAAGCGGAAGAGCGCGGAGAAGGTGGAGAGCGCGGAGATGGCCGGGGAGGGCGTCCCCTGAGCGACAACGTGGCGGCGGCGGAGGCGGCGTTTCGCTACAACATGCGGCCCCTCACCAGGGAAGCGCCGCGCTCGCTGAGCCGCGCCGTCGAGCGCATCGCCGGCACCGCGGGGCTGGCCCGCATCGCCCGCCAGGGGGCCGTCGAAGCGCTGGCGATCGAGGGGCTGCGATCCGATCAGGTCCGCGTCGCTGAACGCGTGGCACGTGGTAGCGGAGCCGAGCTGATCACGGCTCCCGACGCCGCGCGCGCCGTCCTCGTCGGTCCCGTCTCTGCGCTCGCCGGGCTGGCCCAGCAGCTGGCCGGGTGGGGCCCACCCACCGAGGACCTCGGCTCCACGCTGGCGGTGACGCTGACCGGACGTCAGCACCACCCACCGCTCCGCTGCGGTCCGCACTCTCTCGAGGTGGGGCGGAGAACGCTCGTCATGGGCGTGCTCAACGCCACCCCAGAACTCCTTCTCGGGGGATGGCCTCGCCGGGGACGTCCCGGCTGCCGTGGAGCGCGCGCAGCAGATGGTCGCGGAGGGGGCGGACATCATCGACATCGGCGGCGAGTCCACGCGGCCGCACGCCGAGCCGGTGGACGCCGGCACCGAGCTGGCCCGGGTGCTGCCCGTCCTCCGCGCCCTCGCCGGCCGCCTTCCCGTCCCCATCTCCATCGACACCCGCAAGGCGGAGGTCGCCGCCGCCGCTGTTGACCAGGGTGCCGTGATGGTCAATGACGTCTGGGGCCTCCGCGGCGACCCGGCGATGGCCGGGGTCCTCGCCGCCCACCCGGAGGTGGCCCTCGTCGCCATGCACAACCGGCATGGCACCGACTACCAGGACCTGGTCGCCGATGTCGCCCGCGAGCTGCGCGAGTCCCTTCTCATCGCCGCCCGCCAGGGGATCGACGACGACCGCATCCTGGTGGACCCGGGCTTCGGCTTCGGCAAGCGCCCGGCTCAAAGCCTCGAGCTGCTCGACCGCCTCGTCGAGCTGCGCGGCATCGGCCGCCCCCTCCTCATCGGCCCGTCGCGGAAGTCGACGATCGGTCTGCTCCTGGGGGGCGCCCCTCCCGAGCTGCGCATGGAGGGCTCCCTGGCCCTCTGCGTCATCGCGGTCGCGGCCGGCGCCGAGATGGTGCGCGTCCACGACGTGGCGGCGCTCCGCCGGGGGCTCACGGTGGCGGACGCCGTGCTCCGCGAGATACCCCCGGGGCTGGCGGACGCCCCCGCGCCCGGTCCCACCGGATGAGCCGACCGGTGCTCACCGACTGGGCCTGGCTTGCCCTGGGCTGCAACGTCGGCCACCGCGGCCGGGCTCTGGCCTGCCTGCGCGACGCCCTCACCGCCGGCGGACTCCACCTTCAGTCGGTTTCGAGCGAGATCCTCACCCGCCCGGTGGGCGTCACCGCCCAGGGCGACTTCCACAACCAGGTGGTCCTGGCCAGCAGCCCTGAGCCCTGGCCGCCTCCGCGCTGGCTCGAGGTGTGCGCCGTCGCCGAGGCCTCCTGTGGCCGCCGGCCGACCTACCCCTGGGGCCCCCGCCGGGCTGACGCCGACATCCTCCTCCTCGGCCGGCGCGGCGAGGTCGCCTCCGCCGCAGACCCCGCAGTGCCTCACCCGGAGCTTCCCCACCGTCCCTTCTGGCGCCGCCTCATCGCCGAGATTGACCCCACCATCTTGGTGCCCTGAGGTCCGATGGAAGGCCGGTTGCGGCTCCGTCGCCAGCGTCAGATCGGGAGGCGGTCGGCGAGCTGGGGAATGAGGCGCAGGGCCGCCTGGAGCTGGCGGGCGATACCCGCGAAGTCCGGGGGCTGCTCGAAGTCCAGGAGCCAGCTGTGCTCGGCGGTGAACTTCTCGACGAGGGTCGTCGCTCCCAGGGACGCGACGCCGATGTGCACCGACGGGCGGTCATCGTCGCGGAAGGCCTTGGCCAATAGACCCTGGACGGTGTCGACCCAGCCGGCCACCTCGGCGAGGTCGTGGAGCTCGTAGCCGCCGTCCCCGAGAACGAACTCCGCCTCCAGCTCCACGAAGGGCTGGGGCGTGACCTGGCGGTGGGGGCAGTCCTGCGATTCCTCGTCGTCGTGGTAGAGCTCGCAGTCGGCACCGGGGCCGTAGGCGGCGACATATGTCAGGAGCGCATCCCAGACGAAGCTGAGATGGACGTGGTAGCGCGAGGGCGGCTCGCCGGAGCTGAGCCGGATCGTGCACTCGAAGCGGCGCTCGCCCACCGACGGCTCGAGGTGGTGGCGCACGTCCTCAACGAAGAGCCCGGTCCCGTCCAGGGCCTCGACGAGGTCGGCGGACACCTCCTCATAGGAGGGGAAGCCGCTGCCCTCCTGGTTCGGCTGCTCTGCCGGCTCCGGCGCCGGGTGCTCAGCCACCCGTCATCGCCCACGGCTCCGCAGCCGCCGGGCGGTGAGCGCCACGAGGTTGACGAAGAGCACGAGCCCGAAGAGTGCGGCGAGCGAGCCGACGATCGGGGTCTCCACGGGAGGCAGGACGTACCCGTAGGTGGCGCCGATGGCCGCCGCGAAGAGGCCGACGGCGAGGAGTCCGAGGAGTCCCGCGGTGATACCGACCACGGGATCGGGGGCGGGCCGCAGCGACGGCCGCGCCGTGCCGTCGCGCCGGGCCAGCATCGGCGGGGTGGCCACGCCGAGAGTCTACTCGGCGCGACGGAGCGGGCAACCGAGCCCGCGCTCGACCTCAGGAGTCGCCCGCCTCCACGCCGGCGAAGCGATAGCCGACCCCCGGCACCGCCAGGATGAAGTGGGGCCGGGACGGGTCGTCCTCGATCTTGCGACGGAGATTGCGGATGTGGACGTCGATGACCCGGGCGTCGATGGGGTGGCCGAACCCCCAGACGGCGTCCATGATCTTCTGGCGGGAGAGCACCTGCCCGGCGTTCTGAGCCAAGCAGGCGAGCAGGTCGAACTCCGTGTGGGTGAGAGCCACCTCCCCCTGGGGACGGACGACCCGCCGCTCAGCCTGATCGAGGGTGATCCCGCGGAAGCGGAGGCGCGTCGGCCCCTTGGGGCGATCACTCGCCATCCTGGCGCGGGCCTTGCGCAGGTGGAGGGCGATGCGAGCCAGCAGCTCGCGGGGGCGGAAGGGCTTCTGGATGTAATCGTCGGCGCCCATCTCCAGACCGAGGACGATGTCGATCTCCTCGTTCTTGGCGCTCAGGATGAGGATCGGGGTCTGATCCCCCCGGCGGCGCAGCTCCCGGCAGACGTCGAAGCCGCTGGTGTCCGGGAGCATGAGGTCGAGAAGGATGACGTCGGGCCGGAAGGCCTCGGCGCGCGCCGCCGCGGGACCGCCGCGGTCCAGCTCGCTGACCAGATAGCCCTCGCTCTCGCAGGTGAGCCGGATGGCGCGGCGGACGCCCTCGTCATCCTCCACCACCAGCACTCTGCTGCGCTGCCCTTCCACGCTCGTGAGGTATCCAACTCAGGGGTGGCCCTCTCGCCGGGGCTGCGCCGAGCGGCGCGGCGCCACAGGCACACCAGCGACGAGGTTGTTACTATACGGCCGAACTCAGAGCATCCGCCAAAACCGCCCTCGCGCGCGATCAGAAGACTCACCCACCGGAGAAGGGTCCGTGCAGACTCAGGGCTCGCTGCAGGAATCGAGCCTGGCTTCGCTGCTCCAGACCATGCAGGTGGAGCGGGCCACCGGCTCTCTCTCCCTTGAGAGCGAGAGCGACAGCGCGTCGCTCTACTTTCTCTTCGGGCATCTCTTCCACGCCCAGAGCCCCAACTCCCAGGGCGAGGACGTCGTCATCAACGCGCTGGCCTGGCCGGAGGGACGGTACCGCTTCGACCCCCGGGCCAAGCTGCCCCCGGAGGAGACCATCAAGTCCTCTCCAGGTGAGCTGATCGCCGAGGCTGAGCGCCGCACCCCCAGCCAACCCGAAGCCGAGGAGGTCCCCTCCTGGGACGGGCAGCCGGCCTACGCGGCCCAGGGCGCAGAGACCGAGAATGGAGACCAGTACGTCGCCCCGAGCTGGGAGCCCGGAGCCGAGGAGCAGGGTGCCACCGAGGCACCGACCCCGGAAGGCGAGGGGTACTCGGGTTGGACCAGTGCATCGCCACCTTACGAGGAGCCCGGGCCGTACGAGGAGGCATCGCAACCGGCCGCCACTCCCTACCCGGAGCCCGGCCCGCAAGCCCCGAGCCCCGGGGCCTCGCAGGAGACGCCCATGCAGTTGCTCGGAGCTCCGAGCGCCGCCCCGCTCGAGATCGTCTATCCCCTCCCGGCAGGAAGGCCGCAGTACGAGGGCCTGAAGAGCGCCTTCGTCGACTTCCCGAAGCTGCTCCGCACCCTACGCGCAGATCAGCACACCGGATATGTCCGCCTCTCGAGCGGCGCGGCGACGAACGTCCTCCTGTTCCATGACGGCGAGCTCCTCGAGGCTCTCTCCAGCGAGCCGGGGGCGCCGAGCGGCGACCTGGCGTTCCAGGCGATGCGCCGCCACATGGATGCCGGAGCGGGGCTCTTGGACGTCATCGACCTGTCCGGCGACACCGTTGAGGCGCTCTCCCAGCTCCTGACGGCCCCGCTCCTGTACACCGGCCTGCTCGGCCGCTTCATCAACTTCGACGCTCTGCTCGCCCATCTCACCGAGGAAAACGTCGAGGGCGCGGTCATGGTCGTCGGATCCGACGACGTCGGCATCATCCTCCTGAGCCAGGGGCAGGTGCTCGGTGCCTACACGCAGGCCAACCCCACGCTCAGCACCGCCACGGCCGGGGTGGCCAAGATCGCTGCGGAGAACACGGCCCGCATCGAGGTGAAGAGCGGTGCCGGCAGGGTGGCGGGAATCGACGTGGAGCACGCGCTCTCCCGGAGCTTTTGATCCCCTTTCGGGCTCGGTCGCGGCTCCTCTCGCTCGCGCTGGGGATAGCCGTCGTGGGCGCCTCCTTGGTCCTCTCCGGCTGCTTCGCGGCTCCACCGCAGATCGTCGCCCTCATCCCGCCCGACGGGTCCACCCACCTCGACGCCGACACCCCGGTGGAGGTCTTCTTCGACCAGGCAGTCCGGCCCGCGAGCGTCGCCGCCAGCTTCGACATCTGTGCCGGTGCGAACGGATGCCAGAGCGGCCTCCCCGGCTGCAGCGATCTCGCCTCGGCCTTCCAAGCAGCTCCCAGCGCCGCTTGCTGGGTGAGTTGGTTGAGCGATCACTCAGGCTTTGTGTTTCACCATCATGGCCCGGCGCTCTTCGCCCCCAACACAAAGTACGAGTTCAGCCTCAGGGCGGGGGTGGCGTCCACCGCGGGGACGGTCAACAGCCTCGACCACGTCTGGAACCTCACGAGCGCCCCCGCACCCACCCTCACCTCCTCGACGCCGGGGAGCGGCCAGACCGGTTTCCCCCGCGACGGCGCCATCTCCCTTTCCTTCTCCCACCCCATGAAGGCATCGGCGCTGGCCGCCGCGGTCTCGCTTTCTCCCGCCGCGCCCGGGGTCCGCGTCATCGCTGACCCGAAAGACCCTGCCTCCTTCGAGGTCGTGCCGCGCCAGCCCTTGGCCCCCGATACCGACTACACCATGAGGCTGAGCCGCAAGGCGACGGACGCCCACGGCCAACCCCTGGCCCGGGAGATCAGCATCCGCTTCCGCACCGGGGCGCTCGCCGCCGGGTCCCAGGCCCTGGTCCTCGCCGGCCGGCAGGGGGAGGGTGCGACCGAGGTCCTTCTCGCGCCGCTCTCCACAGCGCCCACCTCCCTTCCCATCCCTGCCGAGGTGGTGGCCCAGGCTCCCCCCTGCCGGGCCGCCGCGGGCTGCGAAGGAGCTCCCCAGGGAGGGGCCACCGCCTCTTTCGAGCAGGCGGCGATCTCACCGGGCAGCCTTTGGCTGGCCCTCGTGGAGACCGATCCGGCCACCCCGCAGTCGACCCAGCTGCACATCCTGGATCTGGCCTCGGGCCACGAGCAGATCGCCTTCCAGAGTGCCCAATGGCCGAGCTGGTCGCCGGATGGCTCGACCCTGGCCTTCGTGAGCGGCGGGAGAGAGGTCGAGCTCTACCAGCCTGGCAGCGGCTCGCTCACCTCTCTGATGAGCGGCCTCCCCCCCTCCGGAACGCCGGTGTGGACCGGCTCCGGGGACACGCTCGCCATCCCGGTGGCGGCCAAGGACGGCTCGGTGGCGCGCATCGACCTCGCCACCCCTGCCCTGGACGCCCGCTACCCTCTGCCCGGACTGACTGGTGCGGCGAGCCGTATCGTGGCCGCGCCCTCCGGTCAGGAGATCGCGGTGGCGCTCCAGCCTCCCGGGGGGTCCACGACGACATGGGTGGCCAAGCCCGCCGGCTCGCGCGCCCCCCAGCACCTCGCCGCGGCGGCCCTTCCCGTCGGGTTCGTCGACAGCGCCACCCTCATCGCGGTGGAGCGCTCCGCCAGCGGCGCCTCCCAACTGGTCCGCATCGACCTGGGCAGTGGCGCGACCGCGCCGCTCGCCGCCCCGAAGCTGCATCCGGATCTGAACACCGCGGCGGTCGCCCCCGACGGCCGCCAGATCGCCTATCTCGCCACCGCTGGGGCAGGGCAGGCGGAGGCCATCGTCGCCAACGCCGATGGGACCGGCGCCCTCCCCATCGTCTTACCCGAGAGCGGCCTCGTCCCCATCGCCATCAGCCTCGGAGCCTAGCCGTGGCCCGGCGACTCCTCTTCCTCATCGCCGACACCGGGGGCGCCCACCGCTCCTTCGCGAACGCTGTTTCCCACCGCCTGGCCTTCTCTCATCCTGGCGAGTTCGAGGTGGCGATCGTCGACCCCTTCGCCTCGCGGCCCCACGGGACGGTACCGGCGAAGAGCTCAGAGGCTGCCGGCGACCAGGCCACCGGCAGAGCCACCCGCCTCTACGGTCCGATCACGGTGCACGCCCCCTGGCTGTGGGGAGGTCTCTGGCACGCCACCAACTCCCGGCCGGCGGCGGCCCTGATCGAGGCCACCCTGCGGGTCGTCGACCGCAACATCGTGCGCTGGCTCCGGGCTCTGGAGCCCGCGGCGATCGTCTCCTTCCATCCCCTCCTCGGCCACCCCGCCGCCCGGGCACGCCATTACCTGGGGCTGACCGCCCCGGTCTTGAGCGTCGTCACCGACCTGGTCGACGTCCATGCCCTCTGGGCTTCCCCGCAGGTTGATCTCGTCGTCGTGCCCTCGCCGATCGCGCTCGACCGGTGTCTGCGCAACGGCGTCCCCGCCGAGCGCTTGGCGCGCGTTGGTCTGCCCGTCGACCCCGCCTTCCAGCCGGCCGGCGAGGCGCAACGGCGCCACCTGCGCGAGACACTTGGACTCGCCGCAGACCGCTTCACGGTGCTTCTCTGCGGGGGCGCCGACGGCTCCGGCAATCTCACCCATTGGGCGCAGCTCATCGCCGGCAGTCAGTCCGACATCAACCTCATCACTGTCTGCGGGCACAACGGACGCGCCCGACGAGCCCTCGAAGGTCTCCGGGACAGGCATGGCAAACCGGTCGCCGTCCTCGGTTTCGTCGACAACATGGCGGAGTGGATGCGAGCCTCCGACGTGGTGGTGACCAAGGCCGGCGCCGGAACGGTGGCCGAGGCGCTCTGCTGCGGCCTTCCTCTTCTCATCGTCTGGTTCATCCCCGGCCAGGAGCGGGGCAACATGGAGTGGGTCGTGGCGGGTGGCGCCGGGCGCTACGTCCCCGCCGATCAGGAGCTGCTGCGCGAGCTCGGCGAGCTCTCGCGCCCCGGTTCCGAGGGCCTCGCTGCGCTCAGTGCCGCGGCTGGCCGCCTGGCTCAGCCTCGGGCCGCCGAGGAGGTCGCCGAAATGATCCGTTCCCTCGCCCGATGAGCTCCGGGGTCATCGCCTCGCCGCCATCGGTGCGTGCCGAGATCACCCGCCTCCGCCTCTACAACTTCCGCAACTACGGCGAGCTGACGGTCGAGCTCGGAGATGGCGTGAACGTCTTCAGCGGGGAGAACGCCCAGGGCAAGACCAACCTCCTGGAGGCGGTCGCCACCCTTCTTCTCACCCGGTCACCGCGGGCGACGTCACCCGCCGAGCTCATTCGCTGGGGAGAGGAGGAGGCCGCTGTTGACGCCCTGGTCACCCGCGGTCTCCGCCACGAGACCCTCGGGCTCCGCCTTCGCCTTCGCCCGCAGCCAGAGGCCGGCTCCACGGTGCGGCCCCGAGCCGTACGCACCTCGCTCGCTGAGAGCAAGCCCATCCCGGCCCGGGAGGTGCTGGGGCGCTGCCCCGTCGTCCTCTTCTGGCCCGACGACCTCCAGCTCGTGAAGTCGGGGCCGGAGATGCGACGGCGGCTCACCGATACCCTCCTCAGCCAGCTCGATCGCAAGGCCGGCGACGATCTGCTCCGCTTCCGCCGCGCTCTCCAGCAGCGCAACGCTCTCCTCCACCAGCTCCGAAGCGGCGCCGGTGACGATCACCTCGCCCCGTTCGACGCCGCGCTATCCCGCCACGGCGCGGCGGTGCAGCGGGCGCGTCGCGAGATCGTCGAGGGCCTGGCCCCGATCGCCGCCGCGACGATGCGCGACCTCACCGGGGGCCGGGAGGAGCTCTCCCTGCGCTACCGTCCGGACGCTTCCGACGGCGCGACCACCGAAGAGGAGATGGCCGTGGCTCTGAGCCAAGCTCTCCGGCGCCTCCGGCCCGAGGAGTTGGCCCGCGGCATCACACTGGCTGGCCCTCACCGTGATGACGTCGAGTACCTCATCGACGGGCGCCCGGCGCGTCTCACCGCCTCCCAGGGGCAGCAGCGCAGCGCGGTGCTGGCCACCAAGCTCGCCGAGCTCCGCTACGCGCACCAGCGGACCGGGGCGATTCCGCTCCTTCTCCTCGATGACGTCTTCAGCGAGCTGGACCAGCAGCGCCGCACCCAGCTCGTCGCTGCCGTGACGAGTGGGCCGGACTCACCCCAGAGCCTCATCACCACCGCCGAGCCCGTCGACCTCGGTGGTCCGCGCGAGCGCCACTTCCTCGTCCGCCGCGGCACGGTCGCGCCGCGATGACCGGGTCCCACCGGCCCCGCGACAAGCGTGGCGACCCCCAGCACATCGCCGGTCTCCTCGACACCGCGCTCCGGGAGCTGGGGGTGCGCCGGCAGATCCGCGAGCTCCAGCTCCGCGAGGCGTTCGCCGCCGTCGTCGGTCCGGCCCTCGCCTCCCTCTGCGAGGCCATCTCATTGGAGCGCGGCACCCTCCTCGTGGCCACCCGAAACGGCGCCCTGGCTCAGCAGCTGCAGCTGGAGATGCCGGTCATCACCGCCGAGCTCAACCGGCGCTTGGGCGGCGATCAGGTGCGCCGCCTTCGCTTCACCGCGCTCAGCTGAGCTGCTCTACGGAACTCGCACCGGCATGATCACGGACAGGAAGTCGTCTCGCCCGTGGGGGCGGAAGGCGGCCGGCTGCAGCGGCCCGTTGAAGCCGAGCTGGACCTCCTCGGCGTCGATGGCCTGCAGAGCGTCCAGAAGGTAGCGGGCGTTGAAGGAGACCTGTACATCGTCTCCCTCCACGGTGGCCGGGAGTGGCGCGTCGTGGTCACCGACCTCCGCCGTCTGAGCGCGTAGCTCGAGCTCGCCGGACCCGGCGTGGAGACGGAGGGGATTGGCGGCGTCGCGAGCCAGCACCGATGCCGTGCGGGCGCTCTTCAGGAGGAGGGCGGTGGGCAGGACGACGGTCGTGGAGGACTGGGAGGGGATGACCTGCGCGTAGTTGGGGTAGTTGCCCTCGATGAGGCGAGAGGCGATCTCGATGTCGCGAAGACGGAAGAAGATCTGGTTCCGGTTGTCGCTGAAGGCGATGCCCAGCTTGGGGCGGCTCGGGTTGACCGCGCGGGCGACCTCTCCGAGGTGCCGGGCGGGGACGATGACGCTGCCGGTGTGCAGACCCGCCTCCCGGATCTCGACCGCAAGCGTCTTCACGGCGAGGCGATGGCGGTCTGTCGCCACCATGGTCATCCTCTCACCCTCGATGTGGAGGAGCACGCCGGTCAGAACCGGGGTCTGCTCGTCCCCGGAGGCGGCCACCGAGGTCTGAGCGACACCCAGCTGGAACTGCGCGGCGTCCACCTCCACCGCGGGCTCGCTCTCCCGAGCTGGGATGGGCGGGAACTCCACGGCGTCGATGCCGTGGAGATTGGTCCGCTGCGCCGCGTTGCTGATGCGGAGGATCTGCGTCCGCTCCTCCACCTCCATCCGGCAGGGCGACTCGTCGAGGGAAGCCACGTACTCGCTGAGGAGACGGGCGGGAACGGTGATGCGGCCCTCCTCCTCGACCGTGGCGGGCACCACCGCGCTGATGGTGAGATCGAGGTTGGTGGCGGTCACCCGCAGCCCGCCGCTGTCCGTCTCCAGAAGAACGTTGCTGAGCACGGGGAGCGTCGATCGCGGGGATACGGCTCTCGAGACCAGGTTGAGCATGGCGCTGAGAGCGGATGGTGAGACGGTGCACTTCATGGCGGAGCCGGTGGCGACGTCGGTGGGCCAGTTGTTCACCCGAGGGGACTCCTTGAGGGGGACGAGTTTATTGAGAAGAGGTAGTTAACCGAAGTGGGCAAACCGGGGAGAACCCGGCCGTTTGAATTGGGCGCCCTGTGGAGAACTGGCGCCTGCCTGTGGAGGGGCAGGGGGCTTTGGCTGGGGTTTTGCTCAGGGAAGGCGGGCTGGGGCGATCCTCCACAGGCTCCCCGGAAGCTCTCCACAGGATTACCCCTCGGACTCCGTGTGGTTGTGAAGGCGCTGTCGGAGCTGGCGGATGTCGCTCTGGAGGCGGACGTCCTCCCGGAGGAGCTCGCTGATCTTCTCGATGGCGTGGAGCGCGGTGGTGTGGTCGCGCCCGCCGAAGGCATCCCCCACCACGGGCAGGGAGGACTCCGTCTCCTCGCGGATGAGGAACATGGCGACCTGGCGGGGAAAGACGATGTGCTTGTCGCGGCGCTTGCTCTTCATCTCCTCCACGCTGATCCCGTAGTGGCCCGCCACCGTGGCTTGGATGAAAGGAATCGTGAGCGGCTGCACGTCGGCCACGGGAATGATGTCGCGGAGAATGCGCTGCGAGGTTTCCAGAGTGATGGCGTGGCCGTTGATGGAGGCGTGGGCGAGGACTCGGATCAGCGCCCCCTCCAGCTCGCGGATGTTCTTCTGGATCCGGTGAGCGATGAAGCTGACAACCTCGTCGGGGACGAGGCGGGAGTGGGGGCCGAGCTTGCTCTTGAGGATGGCCAGGCGGGTCTCGAACTCGGGTGGCTGGATGTCAGCCATGAGGCCCCCTTCGAAGCGGCTACGCAGCCGGTCCTCGAGGGTGGGAATTTCCTTGGGCGGCCGGTCGCTGCTCACCACGATCTGCTTCTGGATGTCGTGGAGTGCGTTGAAGGTGTGAAAGAACTCCTCCTGGGTGCGGTCCTTCCCGGCCAGGAACTGAATATCGTCGATGAGCAGCACGTCGACACTGCGGTAGCGATGCCGGAACTCTGTGGTCTTGTTCTCGAGGATGGACTCCACGACCTCGTTGGTGAACTTCTCAGAGGTCACGTAGGCGACCTTGGGGGAGCGGCGGTGTCCCTCTCGCACGGCGTGCCCGATGGCGTGCATGAGGTGGGTCTTGCCCAGGCCCACGCCGCCGTACAGGAAGAGCGGGTTGTAGGCCTTCCCGGGAGCCTCCGCCACCGCTCGGCAGGCGGCGTGGGCGAAGCGCGAGGAGGTGCCGACGACGAAGCTCTGGAAGGTGAAATTTGGATTGAGCCGCGTCTCCCCGGCGGGGGACAGGTCGGTCTCGGGGGCGAGGTCGGAGTCCGGCAGTGGAGCGGGCTCGTCGCGAGCGGGCACCGCGGTGGGGTCGACGGTGATCTCCACGGTGCAGTCGCGGCCGATGAGGCTGGAGATGATCTCCTGGATGACGGAGACGAAGCGCTCGGAGACCCAGTCTCGCGCCAGCCGCGTCGGCACCCCGATGAGGAAGCGCTCGCCGTCGCTCTCCACGAGGGTGGCGGTGGCCAGCCAGGTCTCGTAGCTGGGACGGGCGAGCTGGAAACGCAGCTCCTCCTGGGCCGCGGCCCAGACCTGCTGTCCTGGCGGGCGTTCGCTGACGCCGAGGGCGGCGCCATCGTCAGCTCCGAGCGTCACGCTTTACCTGTCGACCCGCATCGGCCAACGCCGAAGCCGCACCTCTGTCCTCCGCGTGCCGCCGTGATCACTCCAGTTGTCCACAGGTTGTGAACAAGAGTGGAAAAATCGCGGCGCCGCTGCCGGACGGGGCGGGTCAGGGACGACGCCTTGAGGGAGCCTGTCCCGCCGGAGCACCCGCCAGTCTAGCAATGCCGGAGGCGGCCGACAACGAGTCGCGCCGGCCGTTCTTGGCGGAGCCCTGGCCAGGTCCGGTCGAGGTCTGGGGGGATCGCCAGGGCTGGCGATGACCGTGGCCGCCCCGGTCACCGTTCGGGGAATGAGGGGGCGGAGCCCCGCCGGAAAAGGTGAAGGCGGAGGCGGGAGCCAGAGCGCCGGGGGATTCGGGGCAGAGCCCCCCGCATGGGTATACTGACCGGGATTCCCGCCACCCGGCGCTGGCTCTGGCATGCCCGCGGGTGGAGATTCCTCGAAGTTCCGTGCAGGAGAGCTGGCATCAAGCGGACCTATCAGCCGAAGAAGGCGTACCGGCGCAAGAACTCACGGCTTCCGTATCCGGATGGCGACACCCGGTGGGCGGAACGTGCTCAAGGCCCGCCGCCTCAAGGGCCGCAAGCGCCTGACCCCCGCCGGGCCGCGCTGACGGCCGTACGAGGTCTGCGTGGACGCGGTCACTTCGCCTCCATCCGTGCCGGGCGCTGCCAGGGGCGGTCCGGTCCGCTCCGGATCTTCGCCGCCGCCAATGGGGGTGACGAGGGCGCCCTGGGCCTGGCCACGCCGAGGATGCCGGGAGCCGTCCCCCGCAACCGGCTGCGCCGCCGCCTCCGCGCCGCCTGCCGCGGCATCATGGCGATGGGCGGGTACGACCTCATCGTGAGCGCCGACCCGGAGGCCCTGACCCTTCCCTTCATGGAGCTGCAGGAGCACGTGGAGCGCGCGGCGCGGGCCGCGCTGGCCCGGGCGGGGACAAAGGCCACCCCCAAGGGCGATGCGGGCGAGCCGCCTCGCGGCGCCCCGTCCCCCCGGAGCAGCGGCGGGAGCCCTCGCGGATGAAAAGGCTCAGCCTCCTTTTGATCCGCATCTACCAGCACAGTCTCAGCCCGGTGTTCGGCGCCATGAGCAGCTGCCGCTACGAGCCCACCTGCTCGCAGTACACCCTCGAGGCCATCAGCCGCTTCGGGGCCCGGCGCGGGTGGTGGTTGGGGGTGCGCCGGATCGCCCGCTGCCAGCCCTTCTACCCGGGCGGTATGGACCCGGTGCCCGACACCTATGTCACCTGGCGCGCGGCGCGCCGGCGGCGGCGTGAGGCGCGGCTCGCCGCCCCGAGGTCCCTCGCACCGTGATCGGCGCCGCCGACCTCAACCCCATCGACGCCGTCGCGTTCCTCATCAGCGTTCTCCGCTACCCCGTTGGCTGGCTGATCGAGAAGCTCAGCGAGATCTTCAACGCGGTCGGCCCGCTGCAGTGGATCGGCTCCGTCGGACTGGCCATCATCGTGGTGACGCTGCTCATCCGCGGCCTCCTCTTCCCCATCTTCCGCTGGAACATCCGCACCCAGCGCCGCGTGCAGCGCGACCAGCGTCGCCTCTCGCCCCTCATCAACGAGATGCGCCGCAAGTACAAGGGCAACAACCAGAAGATCTACGAGGAGCAGCGCCGGATCTACGCCGAGCACGGGGTGAGCATGTTCAGCCCCATGTCGGGGTGCCTGCCCCTCCTCGTCCAGCTGCCGGTGCTCTACGGGCTGTACTGGGCGGTGCGCGACGTCATCGGGCTCGACGCCACCAAGACATCGCACCCCCGCATCACCTTCGACCTTCTCCCCGCCAGCATCGGCCACAACTTCCTGTGGATCCACAACGTCGGGCTGACCATCGGTCAGGAGATCCAGAACTGCGCCGCGACGCAGACCGTGTGCCACACGAACTGGGCCAATCTCGTGGTGCACCCGGCCAACATCGCGCTCCTCATCCTGCCCGTCCTCACCGGCATCACCTACTTCGTGCAGTCGAAGATGACCATGCAGCCGCTCCGGCCGGACATGAGCGACACGGAGCGGCAGATGGCCTCGTCGATGCGCACGATCGTGTACTTCATGCCGCTGATGAGCCTCTTCTTCTGCTTCATCTGGCCGCAGGCCCTCACTCTCTACTGGCTCACCGCGGCGCTGGTGATGGTGGGGCAGCAGTTTGGCCTCATGGGTTGGGGGTCGCTGCGCGTGCCGCCGTGGTTCCCGGGCGCGCAGCGGGTCACCGAGCTGTCGTACCAGAAGGCGGACTTCGCCCCGGCGGCGCAGGCCGCGGCGGCCTCGTCGAATGGGCAGGGCGCCCAGAAGAGGGTGGGGGTCACGCCGTTGCCCTCGGCTCCGGGAACGGGGCGGGCCCCGGCCCGGTCGCAGAGGAGAGCGAGACGGCGTCGCTAGGGAAGAGGGGCGGCACACGAGGGAGAGATCGAATTGGCAGAAGGTGAGACGGCGGTGGTGGCGCAGGGCGCCGAGAGCGTGGAGAGCGCGGGGGCGACAGTGGAGGCGGCCATCGCCGCCGGCCTCGCCGAGCTCGGGGTGGGCGGCGACGAGGTGAGTGTCGAGGTGCTCGCCCGGCCCGCCGCGGCCCTCCCCGGGGAGCACGTCTCGGGGGTGAGCGAGGCCAGGGTGCGCCTCACCCGGCTGGACGAGCACACCCTGCGGGGCAGGGCGGTCCTCGTCGACCTCCTGGAGCGCATGGGGATCGCGGCGCGGGTGACCGTGCGCCGTCCCGCTCCCGGACCGGCCGATGCCCCGGTCCCCTCCGTCCTGGACATCGCCGGTGATGACCTCGGCGTGCTCATCGGATGGCGTGGGGAGACGCTCCGCGCCCTGCAGACCGTCGTCAACCTCATGATGGGCGATGACGAGAGCGCCACCGGGCGCCGCCTCATCCTCGACGTGGAGCGCTATCGCCACCGCCGCGAGGAGCACGTCCGGGAGCTGGCGCTGCGGCTCGCCAACCGGGTGAAGCGGACCGGGCAGCGCTACACCCTCGATCCCATGCACGCCTACGAGCGGCGGGCCATCCATCTCGCCCTCGCCGAGGATGAGGGGGTGAGCACCGAGAGCATCGGCCGGGAGCCGGCGCGCCGGGTGGTGATCAATCCCACCGGTCCGGCGCAGCCCGACCTGCCCGAGCTGCCCGACCGCTTCGGGCGCCCGGCGCGCCGCCCCTTCGGGGGAGGAGGTGGACGGGATCGCGGCCGGGGCGGTGCTGGAGGCGGCGGCCGGCCGCGCTGGTCACGGTTCTGAGACCGCCCGGCGGGCGGTGGGCAGGGAAGGCTCAGGTGGACCGCCCGGCTGACGGCGGGGGGCGCGACTACGAGCTGCGCCGCCTCCCCGGGGGGGCTCGCCTGATCGCCGCCCCCATGCCGGCGCGGCGCTCGGCGGCGGTCGCCTTCATGTACGCGGTCGGCTCCCGTCACGAGGAGCCCCCGACGGCGGGGCTCAGCCACTTCATCGAGCACATGGTCTTCAAGGGCGGCGGCCGCTACCCCACCGCCCGGGCCATCTCGGAGGCCATCGAGTCCGTGGGCGGCAGCATCAACGCCTCCACCGACAAGGAGGCGACCGTCTTCTACGCCAAGGTGCCCGCGGAGCACCTCGGCATGGCCTGCGACGTCCTCGCCGAGATGCTCTTCCGTCCCCTGCTCGAGGCGGCGGAGGTGGCCAAGGAGCGCCAGGTCGTCATCGAAGAGCTCCGCATGTACCTCGACAATCCCCAGGACCACGTGGGCACCCTCTTCGACGAGGTGATGTACCCCGACCAGCCCCTGGGCTGGGACGTGGCCGGCACCGAGGAGACGGTGCGGAGCTTCGCTCCGGACACCTGCCGCGAGCACCTGCGCCGCCACTACCTCCCCGAACGGCTGGTGGTGAGCGTGGCCGGCGCGGTGGAGGTCGCCGAGGTCGCCGCCCTCGTCGAGCCCCGCCTCGCCGCCCTGGCCGAGGGGCTCGGAGCCGACGCGGCGCCCGCCGATGAGGGGCGCCGGGGGGGAGTGCGCCTCCTCTCCAAGCGGACCGAGCAGGCCAACGTGATCCTCGGGGGGCACGCCTGCTCGTACCGTGACCCCCGTCGCTTCGTGGTCGACCTCCTCAACGTGGTCCTGGGGGAGGGGATGTCGAGCCGGCTGTTCCAGGAGCTGCGCGAGGAGCGGGCTCTGGTGTACGACGTGCATTCGTTCACCAGCAAGCTGCGGGACACCGGCTGCCTCGGTATCTATCTGGGCTGCGAGCCGCGGCGGGCGGCGCAAGCGGTGGGGTTCGCCGTCGACGAGCTGGTCCGGCTGGCCAGCGCGCCCTTGGATGGGGCCGAGCTGGAGCGCGCCAGGGAGTACGCCAAGGGCCGCCTCCTCCTCCACCTCGAGGGGTCGGGGGCGATGAGCCAGTTCCTCGGCCAGCAGGAGCTGCTCACCGGCGAGATCATGGTCGCCGACGAGGTGGTGGGCGCCATCGAGGCGGTGACGGCCGAGGACATCCGAGCCATGGCCGAGACCATCTGCGGCCGCGGCCTCCGGGCGGCGATCATCGGCCCCTTCGCCAAGACGGAGCGCTTCGAGCGGGCTCTGGCCCGGGCGTCGTAGGCGGCTGGACGCGCCGCGGGGCCGGATACGTCCCTGGGGGTGCTTCCGGTAACGTCTCGTCCCCAGGTGACCATAGAGCGGACCCTGGTGCTGGTGAAGCCGGACGGCGTGCAGCGGGGGCTGGTCGGGGAGGTCATCGCCCGGCTGGAGCGGCGCGGGCTGCACCTCACCGGGCTCAAGCTGCTTCGACTCGACGAGGCGCTTGCCGGACGCCACTACGCCGAGCACGTCGGCAAGCCGTTCTATGAGGGATTGGTCCGCTTCATCACCTCCGGGCCGGTCGTCGCCATGGTTTGGGAGGGGCCCGGCGCCGTGGCCCTGGTGCGCTCCGTGATGGGCGCCACCGACCCGGCCAAGTCGCCGCCGGGCACCATCCGGGGCGACCTGGCGGTCTCCATCGCCAACAACGTGGTGCACGGAAGCGACTCGCCGGAGCGGGCCGAGGTGGAGGTGGGCCTCTTCTTCCGCGAGGAGGAGCTGGTGGCCTGGGAGAGCGCCGTCAGCGACTGGGTCGCCGGCGAAGGCTGAGGGCTGCGCCAGGGACCGGTCCTGCCCGGCTCAATCGTGCCGGCTGCTTGGGGGTGGTGACCGGCGGGCCTTCCCGCGCCGCCGCCGCACAGCACGGCGCAGCGGGAGGCCGGCGAGGAGGAGGCCGATGGCGACGCCCGCCGCCGGTTGGGGAGCAGAGCTGACGACGAGGGTGGGGCCCGCTCCCAGCCCGCCGAAGGCGGAGAGTGGCCACACGCGGAAGATGGCCTTGGCCAGGATCCGGGTGCGGGCGACCATGCCGAAGACCCGGGAGTCGCAGGAGCTCGTCGCGGTTGTCGCCGAGGACGACGTACATGCGGGCCGGGATGTGCACCACCCGGCCGATGGCGATGCCGTCGGGGGGAACGGACTCGGGGACCTGCCCCCAGGAGTTGGGGAGGTAGGGCTCGCGGACGATCTCCCAGGGGCCGGCTCCCCCCGGTTCGATATACAGCTGGCCCGGCTGGCTGGAGGTGGCGGGGGTGATCTCCAGGCTGTCGCCGGGGAGGCCGACCACGCGCTTCACGTAGTCGGCGGTGGAGGTGCCGCCACTGCAGCTGTGCGGCGGATCCAGGATGACGATGTCGCCGCGCTGGGGATTGCCGAAGACGTAGGAGATCTTGCTGGCGATCAGGAAGTTGCCGTCCTGCAGGGTGTTGTCCATGCTCTGGCCGTCGACCCGGACCGTCTCGATGCAGGTCCAGATCACCGCATAGAGGACCAGAGCGATGAGCAGGACCTCGAGGAGGTCCCGGAGCCAGGTGCTGCGAGGGGCGGTCGGAGGCGGGCCGAGCCTCCCCCCACCGGAGGGAGCTGACGCCGGGGTCTCGGCGACGGAGGGCGCGGAGGGGTCGGGCGCCGGGGGCATGGTTGGGAGTTTGCACGAAGTGCCGCCGAGCGGACGGCCGCCACGAGGAGGCTGGCCACGGCCGCGATGGCGTCGCCGCCGGCCCTCCTCCCGGAGGATTGCGGCCCCCCGAATGGCGTTGTGCCGTCTCAGCTCACCCGGCCGCGCCGGGGCGCGGGAGCGTATCGGCGCACGACCCGGCCCAGCACGAGCCTGATGGCGACGTCGCCGAAGACGCGGCTGTCGGTGCTGGCGTCGGGATTGTCGCCGCGAAGCGCGACCTTGCCGCCATTGATGGCGGCAACGCGCTTGACCAGGAGGCGGCGTTCGTTGCGGGGATCGCGCACGGCGACCAGGTCGCCGGGGCGCAGGCGGCGGGCTCGCACCAGCAGCAGGCGGTCGCCGGGCAGCAGGGTGGGCGCCATCGAGCGTCCCTCGACAACCAGGCGGCGGACGCCGGCCGCGCGCAGGAGGCCCAACAGCGCCCCCGTCACGGCGGCGGCGATGCCCAGCCGGGCCAGCGACCCCCGACTCACCCTTTCAGGGATCATAGGGTGATCACGACTATCGGTTTAACCATCAGGTAGGAGACCGTGCCATGTCCATCGTCGACCTGCTGCTCTCCAGGCTCGATCGGGTTTCCGCCCCCACCCGGGTGCATGCCCACTGCGACCTTCCCTGTGGCGTCTACGATCCGGCCCAGGCTCGCATCGAGGCCCAGTCGGTCAAGGCCATCCAGGAGCGGTACCAGAACGCCGAGAAAGGGAAGTCGGCGGCGGAGACGGTCGAGGACTATCGAGCGAGGTGCGTGTCCATCAAGGAAGAGCGCGCCAACCTGGTGAAGGAGCACCTGTGGATCCTCTGGACCGACTATTTCAAGCCCGATCACAAGGAGAAGTACCCTCAGCTGCACGACCTCTTCTGGCAGGCCACCAAGGAGGCGGGCCTCGCCAAGAAGTCGGTGGACCCGGCACAGGGTCAGAAGCTTCTTGATCTGATCGGCCAGATCGACACCATCTTCTGGGAAACCAAGAAGTAGCCTCAGGAAACGCGCCCCGGGAGGCGGGGTTGCTCGGGCCATCCAAATTGATGCCAAAGATGGCAGAAACATCGGGGGCTCCTGGGGTCGGTGGACTGCGAGAAGCTCATCAACAACCTCTGAGGCGGGCGCCGCGACGGCGCCTGGAGGGGAGGCGGAGCGACCGGCGCGCTGGTCACCCCTCGCTCCCAGGTGCGCCCCAGGTCGCACACCGAGGGCGCATGCGCCAGAATCTGGGGGTGCTTGTCGCGGTCGCCGCCCGCCGCTGGAAGGACACCTGGGAGACCGCCTGGCCGCGCCGCGACTGGGAGGCCGTGGCGCGTCTGTACGCGCCTCACGCCCGCTATCGCGCCCTCGCCTTCCGGGAGGCGTCGCTGGGCACGGAGGGGGTGGTGGAGTATCTCCGCGCCAACTTCGAGGCCGAGTCCGAGGTGACCTGCCGGTTCAATGAACCTCTGGCAACCTCGGAACGGGCGGCCGTGGAGTGGTGGGCATCCTGGGTGGAGGACGGGGAGCGGCTGAGCATGGCCGGCGTCACGCTCCTGCGCTTCGAGGCCACGGGCCTGGTCATCGACCACCGCGACTACTGGAACCAGTTGCCGGGAGGGTGCGCTCCCTACCCCGACTGGTGAGGCGCCGGCCGGTGAGCTAGCTCAGAGGGGACGGCCGCCGAGGCGCCGATAGAGGGTATCCAGATCCTCGTCGTCGCTGAAGGTGATGACGACCCTTCCTCCCCGAGGGGTGCGCTCGATGGTGACGGGCAGGCCGATGGCCGCCTCCAGGCCGTGGCGAAGCATCTCGTCTTCGGCGCTGCGCCGCGCCGATGTCGCCGCCACGTGGCGCCGCGGCGCCTTGCCGCCAACGGCCAGCTCGCGCTGCACCAGGGCCTCGGTGGCGCGGACGGTGAGACCGTCCGTGACCACCTGCCGTGCCACGCGGCTCATTCCCTCCTCCTCGCCCAGGCTGAGGAGCACGCGGGCGTGTCCCGGCGTCAGGGCGCGGCTGGCGACCGCATCCTGCAGGTTGGCGGGGAGCTGGAGGAGGCGGATGGCGTTGGTCACGGTTGGCCGGGTGCGACCGAGGCGGAGGGCAATCGCCTCGTGGGAAAGCCCGAAGGCGTCGGAGAGGCGGGCGTAGGCCGCCGCCTCCTCCATGGGGTTGAGGTCTTCGCGCTGCAGGTTCTCGGTGAGGGCGAGCTCGAGAGCGTGGCGACCTGATTCGGACGCGGGGCGGAGGATGGCGGGGACGGCGGCCACGCCGGCTTGGCGCGCCGCCCGGAGGCGCCGCTCGCCGGCGACGAGGCGGTAGCCGTCGACATCCGGCTCGACGACGATGGGATGGATCAGACCGTGGTGGCGGATCGAATCCGCGAGGGTGGCGAGGGAGGCGGGGTCGAAGTCACGCCGCGGTTGCTCCGGGTTGGGGTGGACCCGGTGGGGGTCCACCTCGACGATGGCTGGGCCGCTTCCCAGGTCGCGGGTGGGGTCACTGCTGGCGAGAAGGGCGTCCAATCCCCGGCCCAGACCGCGGCGGCGAGGCGGACCGCCCATCCCGGGGGTGAAGGTGCCGTCGGGGGTCATGCCGGCCAGGGGACGGCGGCGCCGCTCGCGCCCGCCTGGAGACGGGCGTCGAGGTTGGCGGCCAGCTCGCGATAGGCGTGAGCGCCGCGGGAGGCCGGAGCGTAGAGGGTGATGGGAAGGCCGTAGCTCGGGGCCTCGCTGAGGCGGACGTTGCGGGGGATGACGGGGTCGAGGACGCGCTCGCCGAAGCGGTTGCGCACCTCCTCGACGACCTGGTTGGCCAGGGTGAGCCGGGCGTCGTACAGGGTGAGCACGATGCCGGCTACCTCCAGGTGGGGATTGAGGTCGCGGCGGAGCAGGTTGATGGTGTGGGTGAGGAGGCCGAGTCCCTCGAGTGCGTAGAACTCGCACTGGATGGGGACGAGCAGGGCGTCGGCGGCGACCACGGCGTTGACCGTCAGAAGCCCGAGGCTGGGGGGGCAGTCGAGGAAGACGTAGTCGACCGGCTCGCCGTCGGCGAGAGCCTCGAGGGCGTAGGCGAGACGCTTCTCGCGCCGGGCCACCCCGACCAACTCGATCTCGGCCCCGGCCAGGGCGATGTCGGCGGGGACCAGCTCGAGGCCGGTGACGCGGGTGGCCATGCGGGCCTCGGCGAGGGGACGGCCGAGGACCAGGACGTCATACGTGCTGGTGGTGATGTCGCGCCGGGCCACCCCCAGGCCTGAGGTGGCGTTGGCCTGCGGATCGCAGTCGATGAGCAGCACCCTGCGTCCCCTCTCGGCAAGGGCTGTGGCCACGTTGACGACGGTCGTCGTCTTGCCGACACCCCCCTTCTGGTTGGCGACGGCGAGGATGTTCGGGGGGGCCATCGCCGCGATTATGGGACGCCCGCCGGGAGGGCGCAGGCCGGCACGGCGGAAGCGAGGCGGGGGGAGGGCACAGGGCCGGGACGGCGGGCGGGAACCCGGGGCCAGCTCAGGCCCGGGCCTGGTGGCGCAGTTCGCCCCGGCGCTCGGCGATTCCTGCCCGTTCTCCGGGCAACGCCGGGGTGAAACAACCTCTATTCTCCGGGCTGATGGAACCAATGCCGCCAACCCTGGGCCGGACAACGCCGCCCGATGACCTCGACATCGGCTTCCTCCTCGGCCTTCTCGTCGGTGAGGGGCACTTCGGAGGCGACGGCCGGCAGCCGCAGGTCACCCTGCGGATGCACGTCCGTCACGAGAAGACCTTTCGCCGCCTCGCCGCCGCCTTCCCCGGCGGCAAGCTCTACGGCCCCTATCACCACGGGGGACGGCACTACTACCAATGGATGGTGAGGGGTGACTATCTGCGTCGCGTCCTGGCCCCGCTCATCGCCAGCCACCGCGGCTGGCTCGACGATCATGCCGCTCCGCGCTTCGACAGCATGTGCGAGCGCTATCGCATCATCGAGGTGGTGGGAGCGCGGAGCGCCGAGGTGGGTGGTCAGAACGGCGACCGCTGGGTTGCCGATGGAGCTGTGGTGCGGGAATGAGCCAGGAGCCGGTTCATCATGAGGGCGCGTCGCCGAAGGCATCCGCCGCATCTTCTGAAGAGATGGCGCCCACCTCCTACAGCATCGAGTACAGGCCGCTGGCCGGCCCGCTCCAGAAGCTGGACGTCCAGCGTGTCATCGACGCCGCCAGTGATCCCTGGTTCAACCAGACGCTCTGCGAGGTGGATGGCACCGCCGTCCGCCTCGGCGTCCTCAAGGGCGAGTTCCATTGGCATCGCCACGACGAGGAAGACGAGCTCTTCCTGGTTCTCGAGGGGAGCTTGCGCATCGAGTTGGAGGGTCGGGAGACCGTGGTCCTGGGGCCGCGCCAGGCGTACATCGTCCCCAAGGGGATGCCGCATCGCACCGTGGCCCCCGAGCGCACCGTGGTGCTCATGCTGGAGCGTGCCGGGGTGGTGGCGACGGGAGACTGAAGCGCCGGTCGGTCGCGCTCCGGCATGGGCACCGGAGCGCGCGCTCGCGGGCAGGCCTGCGCCTGCGGGCATCCGGGCGCCATGGCTGTATTGCTGCGCCTATGGGCACCCGGTCGCCGTTGCGACAGTCCTGCGCCTATGGGCACCCGGTCGCCGTTGCGACAGTCCTGCGCGGGCGGGCACCCGGGCGCGCGGTTGCGATCAGTCCTGCGCTGGCGGGCGCCCGGGCGCGCGGTTGTCGTCAGTCCCGCGAGTACGGGCTCTGGACAACGCAGAACTCGTTGCCGTCGGGGGCGGCCATCACGACGTGGTCATGGTCATCGGCGTACGTCCACGGCAGCACCCGAGTGGCGCCCAGGGCCTCCAGGCGCTTCACCTCAGCCTCCCGATCGGCAGCGTAGAGGTCGAGATGGACGCGGTTGAAGCCCCGCTTGCGCTCGTTGCTCAGCTGCAGAGAGACGTTGCACCATCGCCGTCCCGGATCGGTGAGCACGGCGAACTCCTCGTCCGCGTCGCGGACCACATAGCCGAGGGCAGCGGTCCAGAAGGCGATCGCACCAGGGATGTCCGGGGTGTTGATCACCGTGGAACCGACGTACAGCGGCATCTCGCCTCCCGCGCGGCCTGGTCAGCCGGGTCGTGCTCCGCATAGCCTACGGGGGCGCGCCCGGCGCGGGTGTCAGCGGCGACCCGGGCTGGCCGGCTCGGCACGCCGTCGCGGCTCGTCCCCGCCTCGCCGAATACAATGCCCCCGATGGCGCTGGCGAAGGAGGCGCACCGCTGGACCTTCCTGACCGCCGCCCCCCCGCGGGAGGTGTTCGCGGTCATGGAGCAGATGCTCGGCTTCTTCCCCTTCCGCTTCGAGGTGACCGGGGAGCGTAGCGCGCGCATCGTGGAGTTCCGGCGGAACGGGATCGTCGGCCAGTGGTCGAAGCGCGTCAGCTGGCGGACCCGATGGGTCACCTGCGAGGTGGAGCCGGGCATGGCGGGCACGGTGGTGCGCCTGCAGGCCAGCCGGGGCCGCGGCCCGCTGCCCCGCGCCCTCCAGCTCGCCATGCTGCTCACGCGCGGCGCCTCTGACGAGCACACCATCTACCGCCTGCGCATCATGCCGCCCGGGCCGGTGAGCCTCGTCGCCTCCTGGGCGGGGATGCCCTATGAGCTCTACAGCGAGCCCCGCTGGGACGCCCCTCGCGCGGGCAGCATCGTCACCGCCTCGCGCATCCGGGCCATACCCGGAGGGGTTGGCGCCTTCACCAAGGTGCGTCTCGCCGACGGCACCGAGGCCTACGTGGAGACGGATCAGATCGTCTCGGCTCCGGAGATGGCGACCCGCGAGGCGCAGGCGGAGGCGGCCCGCTTCGTCTGAGCCTTCCCTGCCGCGGCGACCGACGGCGAGTGGAATAGGCTTCCCGGCATGTGCCGAAGCATCAAGACGCTTCGCGGAGCGGACCCCCCGGCCACGAGCGCGGACATCGAGGCCGCCTCCCTGCAGTTCGTACGCAAGGTGTCCGGCTACCGCCACCCATCTGCCCGCAACCGCGAGGTCTTCGACCGTGCCGTTGCCCAGGTCGTGGACGCTGTCAGCGAGCTCTTGCAGGGGGTTGCGGGCCCGGCCGGGACGACGGCGGGGAAGGAGAAGCCCCTCCGCGAAGCCGTCCAGGCCGCCGGCCGGTAGCGCGCGCCCTTCGCCGAGGTGCGGCGACGTTCCCCCCGCGTGGAGCAGCGGGTGGAGCAGCATCGCCGTGATCGGTTGGGAGAGGCGTCGAGAGGCGGCTCGAGATGAGCGGCCGGCAGGGAGTGGCTTTCCGCGCAACCAAAACAACGGGGTGCCCACCGTCCTGGTGGACACCCCGTCGAGCGCTCGGAGACGTCGCAATCGCCGCTGGCGATCGCGTCTCCTGAAGTCAGTTCGGGCTGCCGGCGATCAGCAGACGCCCCCGGCGCAGGTCGGCACGCATTTCGAACAATCAATCATCGGCAGGACCCTCCTTTTCTGGGAGTGCCCGATCGCCTCGATGCCGCGCAGCGTCGACTGATCGGTGCGGGGAAGCGACGGGCCGGAGACGCTGCCCATAGTCTACCGTCCGCCGGGGGGCACCGAACGGTCCGCGATCGCGGCGACACCCCGCCTACAGCCGCTCCCTGCCCGCGAAACCGATGTCGCGCGGGTGCCACCAGGCGACCTCCGCCTCGTCGAGCCGCCAGCAGAGGTAGACGGGCTGCCCGGCGCGGGTCGCCGGGAAGTCGCAGAGACCGCTCGCGGCGTCGCGGAGGATGACCCCCAGAGCCTCGATCTCGTCGAGGATCTCCTGGATAGCGGCCGCGGCGCGGAAGGCTCCGGCCGCCGCGGTGGGTGATCCGTTCGACTTTCCCGCCTGGGCCAGCTGGCGCCGCCCGGTGACCGCGGCCTCGGAGGTGGCCAACTCCTGGAGGCGGCCAATCAGCTCGCGAAGGCGGGGCAGCGCGGCGTCCGCCGCGGCCTTGTCGAAGAGGCGATCCGGTTCCGCGGGCACTGCAGCCATGCTACGGGATCGCCCACGCGAACCGGTCCGAGCGTATGCTGGCGCCTCGCCGCCGCCGGCCCCTCCCACCGGAGTCCCCTACGCTCAACTCCTTCAACGACGCTGTCGCGACCCTCGGTAGCGCTGGAGCTGCTGCCCTGCCTTGGTGGCTCGACGTGGAGACCAGCAACAGCTGGGAGACGCTGGAGAGTCGCTATGGCCAGACGGCCGCTTCGCAGGCCAACGACACCGCCGCTCTGCTGGGAGAGGTCGCCGGTCTCCAATCGCAGGGTGTCAAGAGCGTCGGCTTCTACTCGACGAGCTACCAGTGGGGTCAGATCACCGGAGGAGCGGGGACAACGGGGACTCAGTTCAACCAGAATCCGGCGTGGCTCGCCGGCTACTCCTCGCTCAGCAGCGCCGCATCGGCGTGCGGTGCGAGCAGCTTCACCGGAGGACCGGTCGACCTCACCCAGTACCCGTCCGGATCCTTCGACGCCGACGACGTCTGCCGCGCCCCATAGCGGTCAGCACGGTGCCCTGAAGGCTCCTGCGCTCGGATTCGGAGCCGGCGGCTCCAGCCCCTCGCTCCCCCCTCAGTAGATGCCGAGCTCCAGCTTGACCTCGTCGGAGGCCATGGTGCGCGGGTCCCAGGGCGGGTCCCAGACGAGGTTGACGCGCACGTCCTCGACGCCGGGCAGCGGAACGCAGACGGCGTGAACCTGCGTCTCCAGGATGCTGCCCAGAGGGCAGTACGGCGAGGTGAGGGTCATGTCGACGGTGAGCAGCCCCTTCTCGTCGATGTTGCTCCCATAGACGAGACCGAGGGAGACGATGTCGATGCCGATCTCCGGGTCGTACACCTCGGAGAGGGCGTCGCGGATCATCTCCTCCGAGGCGCGCAGCGGATGGCCTTCCGGAGAGCCGGTGGCGGCCGAGGCTCCGTCACCCACGGACGTCACCGCCGGTTCGCCGCCAGCCGACGAGCCGCGCGCCGCCGGTTCGCCGCCAGCCCAGGCGGAGCTCTCGTTGCGATACTCGCTCATGCTGCCTCTCCTTCAGCGCCCGCAAGAGCCTGGAGCAGGGTGTTGCAGGCGAGGGTTGCGCATTTGATCCGCACCGGGTAGGCCTTCACCCCCCGGAGGGCCTCGAGGTCGCCGATCCCGTCGGCCTCACCGTCGGCCACCAGCATGTCGCGGTAGCGGAGGGCCAGCCGCTCGGCCTCCGGGCGGGGAAGCCCGGCAACCGCGTCGCAAAGCATGCTCGCCGCCGCCAGGCTGATCGAGCAGCCCTTGCCGGTGAACGCGACGTCCGCCAACCGATCACCCTCCAGGCGCCAGCTCAGCCGGATCTCATCCCCGCAGAGGGGGTTGTCCGCCTCCAGGGTCCCGCTGGCGCTGGCGACCTCCCCCCGGTGCCGGGGGTTGCGGTAGTGGTCGAGGATGATCTCTCGGAAGAGCTCGTCGTCGACTGCCGTAATCCCGACTTCCACACTCAGGATTGTACCCAGCCGGGCGGCGGGGCCAGCCCGGCCCATGCCCCACGACCCGCTAGATTGGGTGACGACCATGACCACCCCCCTCACCGTGCTGCACGGCGACGAGACGGGCGAGGAGCTGCTCGTCGAGGCTCTCCGGGTGCTCGACGTCGGGGTCATCGGTGCCGAGCTGGCTTTCCGGCATTTTGACCTCAGCCTCGAAAGCCGCCGGGCCACCGCCAACCAGGTGGTGCACGACGCCAGCGCCGCCATGCGGGAGAGCGGCCACGGGCTCAAGGCGGCGACCATCACCCCGGAGGGACGGGACGATGTGGGCAGCCCCAACGCCATCCTCCGGGCCGAGGTCGGGGGCACCGTCATCCTCCGCACGGGGCGCCGGATCCCCGGGGTGGTCCCCATCGCCGGGGTGAGCGCTCCGATCAGCGTGGTCCGGATGGCGGTGGGCGACGCCTACGGGGCGAGCGAATGGCGGGAGGGCAGCGGTGACGACGAACGCGCCTTCCGCCGAGAGAGCATCTCCCGCGCCGTGTGCCGCGAGGTCGCGGAGTTCGCCTTCGTGCATGCCGCGCGCAGCCGGGCCCGCGTTTTCGGGGGACCGAAGTTCACCGTCTCCCCGATCTACGAGGGAATGCTCAAAGAGGAGATGGATGCGGCCGCGGCCCGTCACCCCGATGTGGAGTACGAGCCACAGCTCATCGACGCCACCTACGCCCTGCTCCTCAACCAGGGCGGCGACGCTTTGGTGGTGCCGACCCTCAATCGCGACGGCGACTGCATGAGCGACCTGGTGCTGAGACTGTTCGGTTCGATCGCGGGGGCGGAGTCGCTCCTCATCGGTTTCTCCCGCGGATCGCTCACCCCGACGGTGGTGATGGCGGAGGCACCGCACGGGACCGCTCCACTGCTGCAGGGGAAGAATGTCGCCAACCCCATGGCCATGATCCTGGCCTGCGCCTCGCTCCTCGGGCTGATGCCGGATGACGAGCTGCGTCTCGCCTCCCGCGCCGTCTACGAGAGCGTCTTCGAGACGGTGCGCCGCGGCACGCGCACCGCGGACCTGGGTGGGAGCGCCACCACCAGCCACTTCACTGACGCCGTCATCGAGGCGGTGCGGGGCAAGCTCGAGGTGTGGCGATCCTTGGGGGCGAGCGTCCTGGGGACTTGAGCGGTCATCGCTCCGCCTGCCGTGGATTGACGAGCGCGACATCGGTGGGCTGGAAGTCCGCATCACCAGCTTGATGGAATGCTGGGCTGCCGTTGGCGAGGCTTGGTTGGAGTTCGGCCGGTGCCTGCGCTCAGGCGGGGACCGAGGCGGACGCCTCGACCGGGTTCAGGCCCTCGGCTCCCTCCGCTCTCGCCGGCGGGAGGACGCGATCCGTCCGGTCGACGTACGGCTGGGCCCCGAGCTCCGTGAAGGTCCGGCGGGCCTGGGCGATGAGCTCCTCGGCTTGGCGAAGCCGCCCCGCGCGGGCCAGCACTTCGCCAAGCTCCATGCGTGCCACGGCGGACCAGAAAGGTCGGCTCAGGCTGTCAAAGGCCTCGGCGGCCTGGCGCAGGTGGGTCTCGGCCTCCTCGGCGTCGCCACGCCTTTCGGCAAGACGGCCGGTCCAGCGCAGCAGGTGGGCGTCGATGGACGGCTGCGCGCCGGCCCGAATGTTGCGGCGCATGAGGTCGATCAACTCCTGGACCTTGCTCTCCTGGTCGAGGGTGAAGGCCGCTTCAACGGCCTCGACGAGCGCCTGCCGCAGGGAGACGAGGGACGACTGTTCGATGCTGGCGCGCAGGGTGTCCTCGGCGAGAGCCAGGGCCTGGCCCGCCTCCCCCTCCGCGTTGAGCACCGCCGCTTGAGCCGCATCGAAGTACCAGCGGTCCTGCCCGGTGGTCGCCTTCTGCAGGGTGGAGCCGGAGGAGTTGAGGAGGCCATGAGCGGCGAGCACGTCGCCCTGTCGCAGATGCAGCCACAGCGCGGTGAGCGAGGTGGCGGCGACGAAGGTGGACTGACTGAGCTCCGCCACGTCGTCTTCCGAGTACCCCGCGAAGATGGATCTGCAGGCGTCCCACCGGCCGAGCTCGAAGAGTGGAGCCATGCAGTTCAGCTTGTTGCCCCACATCACGGGCCGATCGCCGATGCGCTCGGCAAGCTCGGCACCCTGCTCGTAGACGGCGAGCGCGTCCTCCATACGGTCGGCCTCCTCCAGGCGTGTGGCCAGGTACGAGCAGGCGCGTGCCGCTTGTTCAGGCAGGTCGTGGTCGAGGGCGACGTTGAGGGCACCCTGAAAGAGGAGCTCGGCCTCCATGAGGCGGCCCTGGGTCTGCAGGATGCCGCCCTTCGTGTCGAGGCTCCGCGAGAGGAGGTCCCAGGAACCCAGCTCCTCGGCGATCTCCAGTGCTCGCTCGATGTGCTCCAGTGCGACGGTGAACTCACCACGGAAAAACGCCATGCTGGCAACGCTGCTCTCGGCGTTGCCCAGGAAGCCCCGGTGCTCCTCCCGGGTGGCGCCCTGCAGGCCCTGGAGTGCCTTCTCGCCGCGGGGGACGGCGGCGTCGCTGTCCCCCTCCCGGAACTCCAGGCGGGCGAGCTCGGTGAGGGCCGCGGCTCCCTCCATCGGCAGACCAGCCGTGGCGAAGGATTCGGCCGCCTGGCGCAGATGGGACCTCGCCTCGACACCACGACCCTTGCGCGCCGCTGCCCTGCCGGCTTTGGCGTGCAATTCTGCGCGGAGGGCGGCGTCGTCAATCAGCTCGAGAGCCTGTTCGTAGTAGCGCTGCGCGGAGGCCGGAGCGCTCAGGGAGTTGGCGTGTTCGCCCGCTCTGATCAGCCCTCGGGTGGCCCGGTCGCGGATCTCCGGCGCGTCCTCCGCGTCAGGGTCCGCTCGGTAGGCGGCGACCAGATGCGAAGCCACCACCTCGGTGATGTCCTCTCCCTCCTGCCAGGCGCTCTGCAGGTGAGCGGCCGCTGCGAGGTGGCGCAACTTGCACTCGCGTCTCGCCAGGGTGGCGTAGGCCACGCTCCGCACCAGGTCCTGAACGAACACGTACTGGCCGCGCTCCGGCGAGCGAGGGTCGGACTGGATGGCGAGCAGGTCCTTGCTGACCAAGCCGGTCAAGAGCCGCGCCAGCTCGCTCTCCTCGCTCCCGTTCACCGCGGAGAGAGCCGCCGCGGTGAAAGACTTGCCAAGCACGGACGCGTCCTGGAGCACCTGCCGCTCGGGAAGGCTCAGATGGTCGAGCCGGGCCGCCACCAGGGCATGCAGGCTCTCCGGCACCTCCAGAGCCTGCAGCGACCCCTCGAGACGGTACTTCCCCTGGGACTCCACGAGAAGGCCACGGTCGAGAAGCATGCGCACCGTCTCCACGGCGTAGAGGGGGATGCCGGCTGCCCGCTCCCGGATGCGGGCGGCGACGTCGGCGGGAAGCCCCGGCACGAGGCCGTCGAGCAGCTCGGTCATGGCCTCGGAGGAGAGCGGCTCGAGGTAGAGGGAGGCCAGTCCGCGCTTTCCCGTGCCCCACCCCGGGCGCCGCTCGCTCAGCTCAGGGCGGGCCAGGGTGATGACGAGGATGGGGGTGCTTCGCGACCAGTCAAGGAGGTACTCGATGAAGTCGAGGAGCCCGCCGTCGGCCCACTGGAGATCCTCGAAGACCATGACGGTCAGGCTGTGCGCGGCGACGCGCTCGAAGAAGACGCGCCAAGCCGCGTACAGGTCTCGTGGGTCCCCGAGGCTCACCTCCTCGAGCCCGACGAGGTGAGCCAGCCGAGGCTCCACCCAGCGCCGCTCCTCCTCCTCGGCGACAAAGTCGAGGATGGTTGCGTGGAGCTTGTCGCGCGCCGATTCGGTCGCCTCGTTCTCAGCGATCCCCGCACGCATCCGCACCATCTCCGCCAGGGCGGAGTACGCAACTCCCTCTCCATAGGCGAGGCAGCGGCCGCGATGCCAGTAGATGGTCTCGGTCAGGCCGTCGACGTATTTGAAGAACTCCCAGGCGAGGCGGGACTTGCCCACCCCGGCCATGCCCACGATGGAGAGGAGCCGGGCCCGGGCCTCCTCGCCGGTGCCGTGCAGGAACTCCTTGAGAAGGCGGAGCTCCCGGTCGCGGCCCACGAAGGGGGGCTCCAGGCCGGAGGGGCGGAGCGCCCCGCCGCGGGCCGCGACCACCCGGGCCGCTTGCCACAGCCGGATGGGCTCCGGCTTGCCCTTCAGCTGATGCTTGCCGGTGTCCTCGTAGACGATGGCGGCCTCGGTCGCCTGGCGGGTGGCGTCGCCGACGTAGACCATCCCCGGCTCCGCAGCCGCCTGTACCCGCGATGCCGTGTTGACCAGATCTCCGGCGACCATGCCCTCGCCGCTCGCGCCGACGTTCACCGCCACCTCGCCGGTCATGACCCCGGCACGGGCCGTCAGCCCGGGGATCCCGAGCTCCTGCCCGAAGACCGCCACGGAGTCGACGAGCTCGAGGGCGGCGCGGACGGCTCGCTCCGCTCCGTCCTCGAGGGCCCTCGGGGCTCCCCATACCGCCATCACGGCGTCGCCGATGAACTTCTCGACGGTTCCGCCGTAGCGTCCGATGACGGTGCGAGCCCTCTCGAAGTACTGGCTGAGCAGGTCGCGCACCTCCTCGGCATCGCGCCGGTCGGAGAGTGCGGTGAAGCCGACGAGATCGGCGAACAGCACCGTGACGTGGCGCCGCTCTGGAGCAGGCTGCTCGGAGCGCACCCCGCCCGGCGTGGGCCCGGCGCGAACCCCAGGGGGGCTCATCGCCGCGGGCGCAACGATCGCCGCAGGGGCCTCCCCGAGCGCCACCCCGCATTCACCGCAGAACCGATCCTCCGCGCCGTTGGCAGCGCCACAGGACGGGCAGAGGCGCTCCAGCGGAGCGCCGCAGCTGCCGCAGAACCGCCGGCCCGGTCGGTTCTCCGCGCCGCAGGCCTGGCAGTTCATCGCGGGGAGTGTACGACGCCCCTCTGAGAGGGAAGGGTGCCGTTGCCCACCCGCATCAGGACTGCGCGCTGACCGCAGCCCTGCCTCGGGCTCGAACCGTCGTCCGCAGGATCTGCGGGCGATCGATGGCACCTGCTCCCCGGAGCCGCTCCATGGCGCGCAGGGCACGGGCCGCGGACACCGTGTTGCCCTTCTTCTCGAAGAGGGGGATGGCCTCGGCCAGCGCAGCCTCGGCCTCTCCAGGCTTCCCGGCTGCCTCCAGCACCTCCGCGAGCCCGACGAGGGCGTCACCCTGGACGTCGGGTTGATCGGTGGTGCGAATCACCCGGACGGCCTCATGGGCCATCTCCTCGGCCTCTCCGGGTCGACCCTGCACGGCCAGTAGCTTGGCCTGGATGCAGCGCCACTGGTACTGGGCGCCAACGTCGTGTGGCGCCGCCAGATCGTGGCAAACGCCAGCAAACGTCGAGGCCTCCTCGTCGCGGCCCTGCGCGTGCAGGACCTCGGCGAGCAGCCCGGCGACAGTGGGCGTGTACCCCTTGTCGCCCATCGCAGTCAGCGCCTCGTAGTCGGCGCGAAGCTCGGACTCAGCGCGATCCAGGTCGCCGGCCAGCATCTCCGCCGGTCCCGAGTGCAGCGAGGTGATCGCGGCACTCAGGCTGAAGCCGAGCTCAGTCAGCATCTTTCGGCTGCGCTGGTAGAGATCCCGGGCCAGCTCGGCGCTTCCGCACATGGCTTGCAGGTGACTCATCGCCGAGAAGGTCATCGCCTCAGTTCTGCGATCCCCGGCCCCTCGACCCAGGATCTCTTGGCAGCGGTCGAGGGCGTCCGAGACCGGGGTGGCGCTGTAGACGACGCAGGAAGCGAGCGCGGAGAGCATGCGGATCTCGAACACGCGGCTGGAACCGAGCTCGGCTTCGTGGATTGCCTGGGTTACGGCTTCCTCGGCGCGACTGAACTGTCCTTCATAAAAGTGCACGTAAGCCATGAGCCGCCAGGCGCGAGCGAGACCCTCGTGCGAGCCGGTCCGCTCCAGCTCCCTGATGGCCTGCTCGCACTCCGCGGCGACGGCCGCCGCCGGCTCGTTCTCCGGCGCGGACAGGAACCGCCACATCCGCCGCACCACCGACGCGACGATGGCAAAGGCGGGCCTGTCTTGCGCCCGGGCGCGCTCCTCCGTGGTGATGAGGGCTTCTTCGGCCGCCTGAAACTGCCCCATCTCGCCCAGGGCCTCGCCGATATGCAGGAGCCACCGTGGCGCCTCTCTTCCATGGGGGTCGAGGGTCGCGGCGCGGTGCAGCAGGGTGGCCGTCGCCGGCACGTCACCGCTCGATCGGGCCCGCTCGCCAGCCGCCGCCAAATGCGTCGCCCCGCGCCGGCCCACGGTCTTGCCCCGCTCGTCGACGGGACCGAGCTGCGCCAGCGTCAGGCAGGCCTGCTCCAGGTGATAGCCGCAGACCTCGTCCAGCTCTCCCGAATGCTCGGAGGGATTGGCCTCGAGCCAATCGGCGAACCGCTCGTGCAGGTCAACCCGAGTCCGCTTCAGGAGGCCCTGGTAGGCAGCGTCGCGGATCAGCGCGTGGTCGAAGCGGAACGCCCGCTGCCCCGGGGATCCGGCCTCCACGGGGGTCACCAGCTCTCGTCTGACAAGGCCATCCAGGCTCGCCCCCGCCTGGGGACGGAGCTCGTCGGAGCAGAGAGCCTCCACCGCCGGCTGCAGGAACAGCTGACCGATGACCGCCCCGCGCTCCAGGACGCTGCGGTCCGTGGCGCCCAGCCGGTCGAGGCGGGCAGCCAGCAGGGCTGTGATGCTGGGAGGCACGGCCAGCGACGAGAGATCGGCAGCCGCCACCCAGCCGGTCCCCTCGCGGCGGATGAGCCCGTCATCGATCATCATGGAGAGCATCTGCTCGACGAAGAGCGGATTCCCTGCCGCTGCCTCGATGATCCGGCGGCGAGGCGCCTCGGCGAGCGTGCCGTCGCCGAGAAGATTGCACACCACCTCCCCGCTCTCCACCTCGCTCAAGGGGCTGAGGATCAGCACCTGAGCGCCATCTCTGCTCTCGCCCCATCCCGGCTGCTGATCCAACAGCTCGGGGCGCGCAGAGCAGAGGAGCAGGAGCGCTGGTGCGTCCGAGCCGGGCTCAGCAAGGTATCGAAGGAGATCCAGGAAGGTGAGCTCTGCCCAGTGGATGTCCTCGATCCTCGCCACCACCGGGCCGGTGTGGCTGAGCGCTGCGATGAGCTGCCGGGTGGCCCAGAACGTCTCTCGAACCGGGAAGGTGGCCTCCCCCAGCCCGAGCACCGCCGCCAGCCTCTCGGTGACGTCCGGTGCCTCGCCCCCGACGAGCTGATCGAGCTTTGTCCGAGCTGCCTCCGCGTCGTCCGCATCGGTGATCCCGGCGGCATCCCGGACCATCTCGGCGAGCGGCCCAAAGCTGCCCTCGCCGTAGGAGAGGCACCTCCCGTGCAGCACTCGCGCCTTGTCCGCAGCCCGTTCGAGGAACTCCTGGATCAGCCGGGATTTGCCGGTGCCGGCGGGGGCGAGGACGGTCACCATCTGGGGGGAGCCGAGGCTCGACACCCGGGCCAGGGCCTCGACCATCGCGTTCAGCTCCGCGCTGCGTCCGACCAGTGGGGTGTCGGCGCGGCGGGCCACCCCTTCGCGCCGGCTCACCCCCCGGAGGCGATAGGCGGGGATGCGCTCGGACTTTCCCTTCAGCTCCAGCGGCTCCACCGGCTCAACGTCGACGGCGTCGCGGACCAGGCGGTAGGTCGGCTCTCCGATCAGGGTTTCCAGGGGCGGGGCCGCCTGCTCCAGCCGGGCGGCGACGTTGACGGCGTCGCCGGTCACCAGCCGCTGTCCTGGTGCTGGCTGGCCCGCGATGACCTCGCCGGTGTTCACGCCCGTGCGGTTCTGGAGAGCCACACCCCAGCGGGCCGCGAGATGGTCGTTGAGCTTCTTCAGCTCCTCCTGCATCTCGTACGCAGCACGGACCGCCCGCACGGCGTCGTCCTCGTGGACGCGGTTGAGCCCGAAGACGGCCATGATGGCGTCGCCGATGTACTTCTCAATGGTGCCGCCGTGACGCTCGAGGACGGTCTTCATCGCCTCGAAGTACGCATGCAGGACCTCGCGGAGCGCCTCGCTGTCGAGACGCTCCCCCAGCTCGGTCGAGCCCTTGAGGTCGCTGAAAACGATGGTGACGGTCTTGCGGACCTCCTGCGGCGGCGGGGCGACAACGAGAGGGGTTCCGCAGAAACCACAGAGCCGGAACCGGTCAGGGTTCTCCTCGCCGCAACTGGGGCAGATTTGCACGGGAGGTCATTCCCCCCGACGCCGCGCGATTACAGTGGAAGATCCCGCAGCAGAGCCCCGCTGCCGCGCCCTTGGCGGGGCGGGGCCTGCCGCGAACCGTGGGTCAGGGTGCGTTTACGTGGACCCCCAGAAGTCGCCGGGCGCACCGAAGAACTCGATGAGGACGTCGCCGCCCTTCTTGGTCCGCGAGACGGTGCACGGAGCCGGGACGGTCGACGAGCAGTCGGGAAGGAGGCCGACGTACAGGGGCGTCAACGTACCCGGGATTGTGGTTGTATCCGTATCCTGGGAGGCCATTCCACCAGCCCTGACCGGGAAGTCTTCGGTGCTGGCGTAACAGATCTGGTAGAAGGGCGCTCCGTTGTTCGCCGAGGCGTCCACCTCGGACTTGGGGACGTCGATGATGATGTCGTAGGTAGCGGCTGAGTCCGTTCCGTCGTACTTGCTCGAAGCGGTCCAGAGGTCGACTCCGATCGACCCCGTCACCGTGCCGTAGCCAGTGCAGCTATATGCGAAGCCGCCCAGCCCAAGGCTCAAGATGTCGCCCCCGGTGGCGTTGCTGATGTCGACGCTGACCCCCGTCGTCTTGTTGCCGGCGGCAATGTCCCCCGCACACGAGCTGTTGCAGTCCGCGGAGGTTGTGGTGACTAGGAAGGTTGTCGAGTTGGTTGTGTGGAATCCAGCGGCACTGGCCGTGAGCGCGTAGTAGCCCGTCTGGTTGACATAAATCGGGGAGAAGGAGGCCACGCCCAGCGACGTGCCACCCGTGCCGTCGCCTGTAGTAGCTGAGGTATCGCCGATGAGCTTGCTGTTGGTGGGCCCATAGATCTCGCTCAGAGCGATCGTCACGCCGCCAAGGAGGTTGCCCTCGCCATCCTTGGCCTCGACCTCCACCGGCGCACCGGTGGGATCGAACGGTTGACTCGTGATGTCGTTGGAGTAGGTGCCCCCGCCTGTTGGGAAGGAGGTCTTCGCCGGCTCGGCGATGGAGACGAAAGCGAGCGTGCATTCGCCGCTGACTTGGACGCTGAGACCGCTCGCGGAATCGATGACGAAGTCGTTGCCCGGGTTGCCGTTGAAGTTGTTGGCTTGCTTGGCCTGCAACATCCAATCGCTGGCCGCTCCGGCGCAGGAGACTGTGCCAGTGAACGATGCAGTGATAGCGCCGCCCGGCGGGACGTCGAGGGATCGGAGCTCGAGGACGGTCCCGGACGCGATATTAGCTGTTGCCGATGCGGCTGGGTAGCCGTCGGTCACCGACGCCGAGCTCAGCACCCAGTTGCTTGGCGCGGTGAGGTCGGCGGAGCCTAGCGACTGCTGGGTGTCCTCGTTTGTCAGTGTGAAAGTGAAGTTGACGGTGGCCCCCGCACCGACCGGGCTCGGGTTGTACGAGAGACTCCCGAGCGCGCACTTGGCGCTGCTGCAACCACCGCTCGCGCCAGCCAGGTTCGCCGTGGCCGGCAACCCCATGGCCGCCGCCACAAGCAGCATCACCCCCCACCGAATTTTGCCAACCCCAAATCGGCCCATGGTTACCCTCCTCCTTCCGGACAAGCTTCTTGATATCAGCCAGCCGGGCTTCCCTTCCATGGGCACAGCGTGGACAGGCAGGCACACAATAGCGTACCCGGGGGGAGGCGTCCACCTGGCGTATTCGAACGCCTTGGCGGGAAGCCCTTGGAGGATGCGACCGGGGCGGTGTACCCTTTGCCGGCCGCCTGCCTCGGACAGCGGCCAGAGCCGATGGGGAGAGGAGCGCCGTGACGGTCCAGGCGGTCGAACCACAATCGTCGCCCCCGCACGGGCTCGGCAACCGGCTCCTCCGCTACCGCAGGCGGCGGGCGGAGAGGTCGGCGCCGCGGGCCAGCTACGGAGCCCTCTTCCGCAACCGCGACTACCGCCTGCTGTTCAGCGGTCTGACCATCTCCATGACCGGGTCGTGGGCCTACAACGTGGCCCTCGTCGTCTACGTCTTCGACGTCACCCACTCCGCCGCCTGGGTGGCCGCGGCGTCGGTGAGCCGCTTCCTCACCTCCCTGGTGGCGAGCCCGTTCGGCGGCCTCCTCGCCGACCGCGTGGAGAGGATCCGGCTGATGGTGTCCCTGGACGTCGTGGCTCTTGTCGTCCAGGGTCTGCTCGCCGTGGTGGCGGCGCTGCACGGCTCGGTGGTGCTCGGCCTCGTGCTGGTGGCCCTGACCTCGGTGGTGGGCCGTGCCTACGACCCCGCGGCGCGGGCGGCAACCCCCGCCGTGGTCGGCGAGGAGCTGCTCGCCGCTGCCAACAGCATGCAGTCGGCGGTCGAAAACCTCACCCTCCTTCTCGGGCCCGCCCTCGGCGCCGTGCTCATCCTCCTCGGCCCACCCGCCGTGGTGTTCGCGGTGAACGCGGCGACCTTCGGCGTCTCGGCGCTCCTCGTGAGCCGCATGCTCACCCGCAACCGCCCCGGGGACATCACCAAGGGAGGCGCCGTCGGGCCGCTGCGCCAGATGGCCGAGGGCATCCAGGCCTTCGCCAGCTCCGGAACCGTGGTCCTCCTGGCCAGCTTCAGCATCCTGGCCAGCTTCATCTACGGCACCGACACGGTGCTGCTGGTCGTTGTCAGCAAGGACCTCCTGGGCACCGGCAGCACCGGTTACGGCTACCTGCTCGGAGCCCTCGGAGCCGGCGGCATCGTCATGGCCCTGTTCATGAACCGGATCGCGGCGATGCGTCGCCTGGGGGCGATCATCGTCGCCGGCATGGCCCTGTACTGCCTGCCCACGGCCCTGCTGCCCCTCGTGCACTCTCCGGTCGTGGCCTCCCTCCTGGAGGTGGGCCGCGGCGCCGGGACCATCATCGTCGACGTCCTCGCCATCACCGCGATGCAGCGCTTTGTGCCCTCCGACGTGGTGGCCCGCGTCTTCGGCGTCTTCTTCGCCCTCGTCCTCGCCGCCATCTCCCTCGGCGCCCTCCTCATGCCCATCCTCCTCGGCGCTTTCGGCCTCGACACGACCCTGCTGGTGATGGGCCTGGCCATCCCCGTGCTCTCGGTGCTGGCCTATCCATGGATCGCGCGCCTCGACGCCCGGGCTCGTGCGGTGCTGGTGAGCATCGAGCCGCGCCTCAGCATCCTGCGCGGCTTCGACATCTTCGCCGGCATCCCCCGCGGCGCTCTCGAGGCCGTGGCACGCGGTGCTGTCGAGGAGAAGGTGGAGCCCGGCATCGTGATGATCCCCGAGGGCGCCGAGGCCGACGACTTCTTTGTCCTCACTGCCGGGGAGGCGGCCGTCACTGCCCGTGCTGCTGGGGAGGAGCGCCGCCTCGCCACCCTCACGGCGCCGGACTACTTCGGGGAGATCGGGCTCCTGGAGCGCCGGCCGCGCACCGCCACGGTGACCGCGACCTCTCCCTGCACCATCCTGCGAATCAAAGGCGGCGACTTCCTGGCGGCGGTCACCGCGGTGCCGCTCACCCCCGGCTCTCTGGGGCGCGCCCAGGCGCGGCTCGAGCGCACCGAGCCGGCGGCCAAGCTCACCCTGGCCGGCACCGCGGCGCCAGCCGGCTGACAGGCTGCCAGCCGGGCCGCCGGCGAGCTCAGCCGGTGCCGGAGGCCGGGACCGGCTCTCCGCCCTCTCCCGGCGGAGCTGCCTCCGAGGCCTCTCCCCCCTCCGCCGAGGGTGCCCGGGGGAGCGCCTCCATCAGCAGGCGGACGGGTCGGCGGAGATCCGGGCGCACCTGGAAGAAGGTCGCGTCGTCATCACCCGTGGCCACCAGCAGCTGGGCGGTGCGCAGCCGCTCCAGCTGGTGCTCCACCTCGAACTCCGGCCGGTGCATCGTCTCCGCCAGCTCGCGCGCGGTGCGCGCCCGCTGCAGCAGCTCTCGGACCAGGGCCAGCCGCCCCGGGTCGCCCAGGGCACGGAAGAGATCGGCCGCCCCCGGCAGGTGCTCCTCGCCGGCCGCCGTCCGCAGCCGGCCGCGAGTTCATATGGAGCATCGGACGCAGAGACAGCCCCTGTCCGGTTGCGTAGCTGGTGCGCAGCAGCGCCTCGCCGACCGTGGCTCCCCCGCTGCGCCGTGCCACCACCAAGTAGAAGGCGGCCACCACCAGCGCCGCCGCCACCGCGTCCACCCAGCCCCAGTTGAACCCGAGACCCGCCAGCCGGCCGATGGCGAGGAGGCCGGTGATGATGCTGCCGACGATGCCCATGTCGATGGCCGCGGCGAAGGCGATTCGTGCCCAGCGGGGGACGCGCACCAGCCCGGCACCGTGCCCCGCCGGCGCCTTGCGCGCGGCCAGGTAGACGCCGACCCCCACCACCACGAGCAGGCCGCCCTGCACCGCCAGCCTCTCGATGCTGGTGAGGAAGTGCTCGACGGGAACCCCGACCGCCGCTCCGAGGGCCACGAAGGCCGCGACCCAGAGGGCGGTGGCGGGCACGAGGCCCTCGAGGTAGGTGGCCCGTGGCAGGCGCAGGGCCCCCGCCACCAGGGTGGTGTAGATGCGAAGCCCGGGGATGAGCCGGCTGATGGCCACCCCGGTCCAGCCGGAGGTGCGGACCCGGGCGGTGACCTTGGTCAGGGTCTCCTCGCGATGGAGCCGCTGAGCCACGGCGTGCAGACCCCGATCGCCCACCGCCCGCGCCCAGGTGTATCCGACCATCGCCCCCGCCACGCAGGCGAAGACGGCCAGCGGACCGAAGACGTAGGGGTCGAGGCCTCCAGCGGCGATGAGCAGCCCGGCCGCAAGCAGGACGAGCTCCCCGGGGGTGGGCAGCGGCACGCCGGCCTCCTCGGCGAAGAGGAGGCTGCAGAGAAGAGCGATGGCGACCGCCCCGTGCAGCCCCTCGAGAAAGTTCATGGACGCGGCTCCACATGCTCAGCCGGGCAGGGCCGTGAAGGTTCCAGCCTACCGGACGGTTCGCCATACCGCCTCCTCCCGGGACGATCGGCTGACGGCGATCCCCCTCCGGCGGGTGGCGGATGGGCTCCCCGGCAACCTCAGGGCAGCGAGGAAAGGAGCTTTCCTACCTACGCGTATGGGCTCCGCCACCACATGGTCGCCCCCTGCCGGAACCCCGCGGCCCAACCGCCCCGGGGCCCCCCGGCTCCAGCGACCTCGTCAGACCCGGAAGACCCGGCGCACCTCGGCGATGCCCTCACCCAAACGGTCGACCTCAGCATGGGTCGTGTACAGGTAGACCGACGCCCGGGTGGTGGCGGCGACTCCCAACCGGCGCATCAATGGCTGACAACAATGGTGCCCAGCCCGGACCGCGATGCCGAGACGGTCGAGAACCGTACCCGTGTCGTGGGGATGGACGTCGGCGACGTTGAAGCTCACGGCCCCGCCGTGGATGGAGAGGTCGCGGGGGCCGTAGACCGTGGCCCCCGATTCGTCGAGGACGTCGAGCATGTGCCCCACCAGGGACTGCTCGTGGGCGTGGATGCGTTCCCGGCCCACCCCGTCGAGGTAGTCGCAGGCCGCCGCCATCCCCACCGCGGCGGCGACGTCGGGGGTGCCCGCCTCGAACTTGTGGGGGACGGCGTTCCAGGTCGAGCGCTCCAGCTCGACCCGGGCGATCATCTCCCCGCCACCCAGGAAGGGCGGCATCTTGTCGAGGAGCTCGGGGCGGGCCCAGAGCACCCCGCCCCCCATCGGGCCGCACATCTTGTGGCTCGAGAAGGCGTAGAAGTCGACGCCCAGAGAGGCGATGGAGACCGGCATCTGCGGCACCGCCTGGGCCCCGTCGACGCACACCAGGACACCCCGGCGGTGGGCCGCCTCGGTGACGGCGGCGATGTCGTTGACGGTGCCCAGCACGTTGGACTGGTGGGTGAGGCTGACGAGCCGGGTGGGCGGGGAGAGCAGCTCCTCGAGGCGAGAGAGGTCGAGCTGGCCAGCGTTGGTGACGCCGAGAAAGGCGAGCTGCAGCCCGGCGCGCTGGGCGGCGAGCTGCCAGGGCACGAGGTTGGAGTGGTGCTCCATCTCAGTGAGCACCACCCGGTCCCCGGCACGCAGCGTCTCGCGCGCGTAGGAGCTCGCCACCAGGTTGAGCGCCTCGGTGGTGTTGCGCACGAAGACGACGCCCTCGGGGTCGGCGTCGACGAACGCCGCCACCCGGCGCCGGGAGCGCTCGAAGGCCTCGGTGGCCTCGGCGCCGAGACGGTGCACGCTGCGGTGCACATTGGAGTTGATGGTCCGGTAGTAATGGTCGATAGCGTCCAGAACTGGGAGCGGCTTCTGGGAGGTCGCCGCCGAGTCCAGGTAGGCGAGGGGGTGGCCGTTCACCTCCTGATGGAGGATGGGGAAGTCGGCGCGGACCCGTTCGACGTCGAGGTGCCCGTCGTCGATACCCGTCGCCGCGGCGGTCGAGGGGGCGCGGGTCGTCGACATCACCCTCACTCGCTCAGCGCCACCCGGATCACCCCGTCGCTCACCTCCACCGCGTGGACGCGGACGGGCTCCACAGCGGGCAGGGTGATGGCGTCGCCCGTGCGCAGGTCAAATGCGGATCCATGCAGCGGGCACTCGATGGCACAGCGCTCGACGTCGAGGTCACCTTCGGAGAGCGACGCCTCCTGGTGGGTGCAGGTGTCGTCGATGCAGTGCAGCTCACCCTCGACGTTGAAGATGGCGATCGGTGTCTCATCGATCTCGAGGCGTGCGGCGTGTCCCGGGGGGATGTCGGTAACCCGGGCGACGGTGACCCATTGGCTCACGATCACGATCCCCTCTCCGCTTCGCTGCTCCCGGCGATCTCGGCGTCCAGGAGGGCGACGAGCCAGTCGCGCAGGGGTTCAACGGGCACGCGGTCGAGGACGTCGGCGAAGAAGCCGCGCACGATGAGCCGCTCGGCCTCTTCCGGGGGGACGCCGCGGGCCATGAGGTAGAACCGCTCCTCATCGTCGACGTGTCCCACCGTCGTCCCGTGCCCGCACTTCACGTCGTTGGCCTTGATCTCGAGGCGGGGAACTCCGCTCGCCGACGCCCCGTGGCTGAGCAGGAGGTTGCGGTTGGAGACGTAGCCGTCGGTGTGGATCGCCGTCGGCTCCACGTCGATGAGGCCGCTGTACACGCTGTGGGCGCGGTCCCGGGCGGCAACCTTGAGGAGGAGGTTGCTGCGCGTGTCCTGTCCGCGGTGCAGCTGCAGGGACTGGTGGTCGAGGTGCTGCTGCGCCCCGGCGAAGCAGACGGCCAGGATGTCGGCCTCGCTGGCCTCGCCCTCCAGCATCACGTCCCAGTAGGCCTTCTGCAGCCGGCTCCCGAGCGTGGCTCCGAAGAGGCGGTAGCGGGCGGCCGCGCCGAGCTGCGCCCGGCGTGTCGAGAAGTGCCAGGTGTCGGCGGGAAGCTGCTGCACCAGGATGTCGTCGAGGCGTGCCTCGCGGCCGGCGACGAGCGCAGTCACTCCCGCGGTGCAGCGGGCCGCGCTCTCCGCGCCGTCCCCGATCATGTCCTCGATGAGGGTGAGTGAGGCGTGCTCATCGATCACCGCGACGGTCGCCGGAAAGCCGACGCCGCCCGCCTGGGGGGCGACCTGAGCCACCCACACCGGGGTCATGGCCTCCACGCCGCTCGGCACATAGACGAAGGCGCCACCCCGCCACAGCGCGTTCCAGAGGGCGACGAAGTAGGACTCGTCGATGCCGATGCCGGCCAGGCCGCGGCGGACCAGCTCGGGATGGCGGCGGACCGCCTCGTCGAGGGAGCAGACGATGACCCCCTGCGCATGCAGGGAGTCCGCATTCTCCACCGTCGTCGTGCCGTCGGCCAGGGTGATGACGAGCGCCGCCTTTCCGGCCCCGCTCTGATGGCGGCGCCGCGCCGCCTCGACGGCGCCCGGCGGGGCCGGGACCGCCTCCTCCAGCTCGCCCAGGCGCAGCTTGGAGATGTCGGTGCGCCGCCAATCCTCGTCGCGCGCCGACGACGGCATGGGCAGCGCGGTGAAGGCGTCCCACGCGGTGCTGCGCCGCTCGGCGAGCCATTCCGGGCTGCGGGCGAGGAGGGTGTCGAGCGTCTCCCGGCTGACGGCCCCCGCTGTGACGGCGGCCTCCGTCACCCGATCGCACCCTCCATGGAGAGCGCCAGCAGGCGGTTGAGCTCCACCGCGTACTCCATCGGCAGCTCCTTGACGAAGGGCTCGAAGAAGCCGTTGACGATGAGCGCCGTCGCCTGCGGCTCGTCGATCCCCCGGGTCTGGAGGTAGAAGATCTGGTCCTCGCCCACCTTCGACACCGACGCCTCGTGCCCGAAGGTGACGTCGGGGTTCTGGATGTCCATGTAGGGGTAGGTGTCGCTGCGCGACTCCTCGTCGAGGAGGAGCGCGTCGCAGCGCACGCTCACCTTGCAGTTCTCGGCCTTGGGCAGCACCTTGATGTGGCCGCGGTAGGAGGTGCGCCCCCGCCCCTTGGAGATGGAGCGGCTCACCACGTTGCTGGTGGTGTTGGGGGCGACGTGGATGCACTTGCTGCCCGCGTCCTGGTGCTGGCCGTCGCCGGCGAAGGCCGCCGAGAGGATCTCGCCGTGGGCCCCCTCCCCCATGAGGTAGATCGAGGGGTACTTCATGGTCACCTTGGAGCCCAAGTTCCCGTCGATCCACTCGACCTTGGCCCCCTCCTTGGCGATGGCCCGCTTGGTCACCAAGTTGTAGACGTTGTCGGACCAGTTCTGGATCGTCGTGTAACGGACGTGGGCGCCCTTCTCGGCGATGATCTCGACGACCGCCGCGTGCAGGGAATCGTTTGAGTAGGTGGGAGCCGTGCAGCCCTCGATGTAGTGGACCGAGGCCCCCTCCTCGGCGATGATGAGGGTGCGCTCGAACTGGCCCATGTTGTCGCTGTTGATGCGGAAGTAGGCCTGGAGGGGGATATCCACCTTCACGCCCTTGGGCACGTAGACGAAGGAGCCGCCCGACCACACCGCGCTGTTGAGAGCCGCGAACTTGTTGTCGTTGGGCGGGATGATCGTGCCGAAGTACTTGCGGAAGATCTCCTCGTGCTCGCGCAGCCCGGTGTCGCAGTCGCCGAACACCACCCCCAACTTGCCGAGGTCGGCGCGGATGTTGTGGTAGACGACCTCTGAGTCGTATTGAGCCGAAACACCGGCGAGGAACTTCCGCTCGGCCTCCGGGATGCCCAGGCGATCAAAGGTGAGACGGATGGACTCGGGCACGTCGTCCCAGCTCAGACCCTGCTCCGCGACCGGCTTGATGTAGTAGTAGATGTTGTTGAAGTCGATCCCCGAGAGGTCGGCGCCCCAGCTCGGCATGGGCCGCTTCAGGAAATGGTCGAGGGCCTTGAGCCGGAACTTCAGCATCCACTCCGGCTCCCCCTTGTGCGCGGAGATGGCGGCGACGACCTCGGGGGAGATCCCCTTCTCGGTGCGGAAGACCGAGACGTCGATGTCGTGGAAGCCGTACTTGTAGTCCTTGGTCAGCTCGCGTGCTTGCACTGTCATTCCGGTCATCCTTCCCTTTGCGCCATGGCGACCGCGGTGAGGAACGGGTCGTACCCCTCGCGTTCGACCTTGTGCGCGAGCTCCGGACCGCCGCTCTCGACGATGCGGCCGCGGTGCATGACGTGGACCCGGTCGGGCGACAGGTGCTCGAGGATCCGGTAGTAGTGGGTGATGAGCAGCACTCCCATCTTCCCTCCGCTCTTCTCCATCACCCGCTGCACCCCTTCGGCCACCGTGCGCAGGGCGTCGATGTCGAGCCCCGAGTCCGGCTCGTCGAGGATGGCGAGACGGGGCTGGAGCATGGCCAGCTGGAGGATCTCGCCCCGCTTCTTCTCCCCTCCGGAGAAGCCGTCGTTGATGTAGCGGGAGCGGAAGCTCGGGTCCATGCGCAGCGCCGCCATCTCGTCGCCGAGGCGCTGGATGAAGTCCCGGGCGGGGAGCTCCCTCCCCTGGGAGCGCAGCGCCGCGCGCAGGAAGTTGACGGTGGTGACGCCGGGGATGGCGGTGGGCTGCTGGAAGGAGAGGAAGAGGCCGAGCTGGGCCCGCTTGTCGGGAGTCAGCGCGAGCAGGTCCTCCCCGGCGAAGCGGGCGCTCCCCGCCGTCACCCTGTACTTGGGGTGGCCCATCAGGGTGTAGGCGAGGGTGGACTTGCCCGAGCCGTTGGGACCCATGAGGGCGTGGATCTCCCCGGCCGGCACCCGGAGGTCGACACCCTCCAGGATCTGCTTCCCCTCCACGCTGACGTGGAGCCGCTCCACCTCCAGGGTGGCCGGGGCGTTGGAGGTCGGCGTTCCTGCGGGCACGGCGGCGGCGGCGAGCGTTCCACCCCCGAGCGATCTCTCACCGGACATCGGGACGGCTCCGTTGCCGCGCTGCGTCTCAGGCATGGGCAACCTCCTGGTGTCGTTGGCTGCGACGGCCCGGTCCTTGCATGGCTTGCGCCGCGGCTCCGACGGTCAGCGTGGGGAGGGGCGCGAAGCTCTCGGCGAGGGCGTGGTGAGCGACCAGCTCGGCCAGGGTGGTCGAGCTGAGGACGGCGTCGATGGACCGCTTGAGACGCTGCCAGAGTGGCTGCGAGGCGCACTCGCCCTCCCGGATGCAGCTCCCCTGGACGTAGTCATGGGCCAGGCACTCGACGGGCGCCACCTCGCCCTCCACGATGCGGACCACGTCGAGCACGGAGATGGTGGCCGGCTCCCGGGTCAGGCGGTAGCCGCCGTGGACCCCGCGCGTCGAACTCCACGAGGCCGCCGCGGCGGAGCTGGGCGGCCAGCTGCTCGAGGTAGGCGAGGGGGAGATGCTCGACCCGCGAGACCTCGGCGAGGCTCGTGGGGCCGTGCCCATGGCACTTGGCCAGCTCCGTCATCATCCGGAGCCCGTAGTGGGCCTTGGAGCTCACCCGCATGCTGAAGGAGGCAGGCGACGAAATTCCGACCGTCATGGTCAGGATTGTACCCCGATGCCGGGTTGGGCCGCCGGGGGGCCCTCGCGACTGTGACATGCTAATGTATGAGCATGTTGGACCGTCGGCTCCAGGTGCTCATCGACGAGGAGCGCTGGCTGCGGCTCGAGCACGAGGCACAGCGGCGCCGTGTGCCGGTCAGCGTCCTGGTGCGCGAGGCGATCGATGAGCGCTACCCCACGGATGCCGAGGATCGCCGGTGGGCCCTTCAGGCGATCCTCGACGCCGAGCCGATGGAGGTGCCCGACGACCCGCGTGACCTCAAGGCTGAGCTCGACGACGTCTACGCCCGCCACGACACGGGCACGTGATCCTCCTCGACACCACCATCCTCTCGTACGCGGTGGGGGGTGAACACCCGCTGCGAGACCCGTGCCGTCGCCTTCTTCAGCTCGCTCGCGACGGGCTGGTCGGGGCGAGGACGACGGTGGAGGTGATCCAGGAGTTCGCCCATGTCCGAGCGCGCCGGCACAGCCGGCTGGATGCCGTTGCCCTGGCGCGCGAGTATGCACAGGGGCTGAGTCCTCTCGTCCCGACCGAGGTCGATGATCTTCTGGAGGGGTTGGAGGTGTTCCAGGGCACGCCATCGGTGAAGGCGTTCGACGCCATCCTCGCCGCCACCGCCCGCCGCCGAGGATGGGCGCTGGCGTCGGCCGATCAGGGCTTTGCCGCCGTGCCTGGGCTTGTATGGCTGGATCCCGGCTCCACGGCCTTCATCGACGCCGCCGTGGCGGCGCGGTAGCCCTCGCCCGCCGCTCCTTCGACGGGGGACGCGCTGGCCACGGCAGCTGCGCCTGATCAGCCTGCTCCGGCGGCAGTCGCGGGCATGGGATGTGCAGCAGCGCGAAGGCGGGAGACGGCGGTGCCGACCCTCCCCGCGGCGATCTCGATGTCCTCTTCGGTCGTCCCCCGGCCGAGGCTGAGGCGGAGTGCCGACCCGGCGAGCTCGCCGTAGCCCATGGCGGCGAGGACGTGTGAGGGCGTCGGCGCGCCGCTCGAGCAGGCGCTGCCCGCGGAGGCGGCCACCCCGAGCTCGTCGAGGAGGGCGAGGAGGAGGTCGCTCCGCACCCCCGGGATGGCGAAGCTGCAGAGGCCCGGGAGCCGGTGTTGGGAGTGGCCGGTGGCCACCAGCCCGGGGATGCTCGCGGTCAGTAGGTTGGTCAATCGACCAGCAAGCTGCTCGAGGTGCTTGCCGTCCGCCTCACAGCGAGCCGACACCAACTCCGCCGCCGCGCCGAAGCCGGCCACGCCGAGGACGTTCTCGGTTCCGCTCCGCCTCCCCCGCTCCTGGCCACCCCCGGTCAGCTGGGCGGTCGGGAACGTCCCGTGGCGGGCGATGAGCGCTCCCACTCCCTGGGGACCGTAGGCCTTGTGGGCGCTGAGGCTCAGGAGGTCAACGCCGAGGGCGGAGAAGTCGAGGGCGATCTTGCCGAGCGCCTGGACGGCGTCGGTGTGGACGAGAATCTTCGGGTTGCGGCCCCGCGCCCTTTCGGCGATGGCCGCGATGTGCTGGACGGTGCCGACCTCGTTGTTGGCGAGCATCACCGAGAGGAGGACGGTGTCGGGCCTCACGGCCGCGGCCACCGCGTCGGGATCGATCTGCCCGAGGCGGTCGCAGCCCACGACGGTGACCTCGGCGCGAGCGGCCTCGGCGAGGGTCTCGGCGGTGGCGAGGACCGCCTCGTGCTCGATGGCGGTGACGACGAGGTGGCGGCCTCGCTCGGCCCCCCAGCGCTCCAGGACCCCGCGCAGAGCCAGGTTGTCCGCCTCCGTGCCGCCCGAGGTGAAGATGACCTCCCGGGTAGCGCAGCCGACCGCGGCGGCAACTCGATCACGGGCCGCGTCGACGGCGGCCCGAGCCCGGCGGCCGAGCTCGTGGACCGACGAGGGGTTGCCGAACCGCTCCCCGAGCCAGGGGAGGATGGCCGAGCGGACGGCCGGGTCCAGGGGGGTGGTGGCAGCGTGGTCCAGGTAGATGGGGGCGGCCACGGGGGCCGAGGTGTCAACGCGGTCACGGGTGACGGCGTCCATCGTCGGGCAGTCTGGCACGGGCGGAGCGGCTGACGAGCGCGTTGGGGTCGGCGTGGGTGACACAACAAAGTCGACATCGCCGAGGTCATGATCCGCTTCGAGGACAGGACCGCCGGTAAATCCAACGTCTCCGCGGCCGAGATCTTCAAGGCGTTCCTGAGGGGCTTTTCATCATTCTCGTTTCCTCTCGGCGACGAGGTAGAATGCCGGACCGGCTGGATGCGTTCGATGGTCGAAGGTTATGCCCTTCACTTCAAAACCGAAATGGGCGAGCGCCCCGAGAATCCCCTCCCGCGTCATCCAGGAAGTCCAGGTTTGGAGGCCGCCGCAGAATCCAGGCCACGCGCGCGCTGTTCCGTAGTCATGGCGGTAGAGCACGTGGTCGTAGCCCGCGGTGGTCGTCGCGATCGGCTCCGAATAGTTCGCTGCAGCACCGGGGATCGCCTTCAGCAGTTCGACGTCGTAATAGTGCGTCCAGAGCAGTAGGCGGTCGCTTATGCTCGTCGCTAAGTCCAGTAGCGCTACTGGGTCGGGCTGGTGATAGAGAACTCCCACGGCCAAGCAGAGGTCCCAGCTTCGTCCTTCTTCCGCTGCATTACGAAGGAACGGCATAAAGTCGCCGCATAGGAAACGCACGCTCGACATGCCCAACAATTCCTTGGCTACTAGGCAGCGAAGGAAGGCTCGTTGGTTCGCCTCTACGGCAATTACCTCGTCCGCCCCGAGCCGATCGAGCATGTAGCTGTGCCCGCCTTCCAGCGGTCCCAACTCAATGACCCGCATGCCCTTGATACCGCCAAACTGCTCGTCGGCATAGGCGATTCGTCCGTCCTCAAAGAGTTTCGCTCCACCTCCCGTAAGTCCCTGAAGAGGCGCAGGGAAGTCAGAGCTCCACTGACCCTTGAAGATGTCTACCGCTGTTTTCGGAGTCGGCAGTTCCCTGCAGAACATCCCCTCGACTCCCGTCGAGTTGAGGGACGCTGTTCCAACAGGGGAGCTGGCCACGAGTTCCTTCGCCTCTTAGGGCCCGGAAAGCGGTTCGCATCCTCCGCTGTGCGCCTCTTGCGCTGGGAGCCATGTCGCACTCCTTGGTCTCGTTCCTCCAGTGCACCGAAGTGTAGACGGCGCCCTTCCCTGACGGCGTGGCCGCCGGTGATTGCGGCGCTCGCTAGTGACACCGGATCTAGGAGGTGGGCTAGCCCGTGGATGAGGGGCGCATCCCCAGTGGGCCCGAAGAGGTCTGGAAGCGGGTGCGCCGCCCGGGCGGTCCTGACGCCCGTCTCTAGAAGCGATGCGGACGAGGCATGATAGTCGTCAGGAGCGATCTGAGAAGAACCGAAGAGCCGGTATGAGATCGCCCCAGCCCCTCGCGACGCGGGAACCGATGCCGATTCTCTTCTGCGACCTCGACAACACGCTGATCGACAGGGCGGCTGGCTTCCAAGCCTGGGCGCGGAGGTTCGTCTCCGATATGGGTCGCCGCGAGGAAGACGTTGAATGGCTCATCCGCTCGGATTGCGATGGCTTCCGCGCTCGCGACAGCCTGTTCGGCGAAGTCCGTGACCGGTGGGGCCTGGAAGAGACGATTGGGGCGCTCGTCGAACGCTATCGTGTCGAATATCCACCGCACCTCCCGCCGGTGGGCGCTGGGACTGCTTCACGGCTGCGCCGGCTGCGATCCCTGGGTTGGCGGATCGCCGTGGTCACGAACGGTCCACCGAGTTCAGCGAGAGAAGGTCCAGCGGACGGGCCTGTCACCCCTCGTGGACGTCATCGTGGTCTCGGACGAGGTCGGGGTCGCCAAACCAGACCCGGGCATCTTCGCGACGGCTGCCAGCAGCTGCGGCGAGATCTCTGCTCTTGTCCCGAACCCGGGAGGCGGCCATGCGCCCGCCCCCAGCGCCTGGATCATCGGTGACAGCGCAGAGACGGACATGGCGGCCGCTCGCGCCATGGCGCTGCCGTCCATCTGGCTGCGCCGCCAGCGCGACTGGACGGAGACGGGGTGGCGGCCGACGGTGAGTGTAGAAAGCGTCGAGGCGGCGCTCGACCACGTCCTGTCCATCCCGCCATGACGTCCGCCAGCGGGGTTACCGGCGCGATGACAGACTGCCCGTGAGCGGCACCGGCAGGGAGCTCCCTGCCACCGCACGGGTGGCGATGAAGGACGAGTGGCGAAGGTAGAATCGGGACGACGGTGGACAAGCGGTTCTACATGGCGCGCTGGCTGGTGGGGCATGGGATTGAGATCGGGGCTCTGCACAATCCCCTCCCGGTCCCGGCCGGCACCGTGGTGAGCTACGTGGACCGGCTGCAACCGGAAGGGCTGCGCGATCACTACCCCGAACTCGCCGGTGACTCGCTGGTTCCCATCGACATCGTGGCTGATGCCGAGGATCTCTCCCCGATCCCCGACCAGTCGCAGGATTTCGTCATCGCGTGTCACCTTCTTGAGCACCTGGAGAACCCCCTACGAGGTCTCGCCGAGATGGCTCGGGTCCTTCGACCCGGCGGTATCCTCTACGCTGCGCTTCCCGATCCGCGTCTGACCTTCGACCGCGACCGTGAGCTCACTCCAGTGGAGCACGTCATCAACGAGTTCCACCAGGGGGTCGAAGCGACACGCGAGGCGCATTACGTCGACTGGGTGGAGCGGGTTGAACCAATCGCGGGCGGGATCCCGTCCACCGGGCCGCAACGCGTCCGAGACCTTATGAGGACTGGATACAGCATCCATTTTCACGTATGGCGCCCAGAGAACTTCATCGAGGTTGTTCAGGCGGCACGGCGCGAGGCGAACGTGGCCCTGGAGCTGCTGGAGTTCAGCCCCTGCAGGGGGGGACCGGACAACGAGTACGTCTTCATCTTTGGCAAGGAGACCGCGGATCGTCCCGCTCGCCCTCCGCAAGATGGCGAGAGCGCCGCGTCGGCGCCTGATATTCCCATCCCGGCAAGGGAAGCCTTTGCAGGTCAGTTCGGGTACGTCGCCGAGCTTGAGGCCAGGCTCCGCGCCCAGTCCGAGACGTTGGAGGCGTGGCGTGCGCTCCAGGTCAGCCCCACGTACCGGCTGGCAGCCCGCTGCCAGGCGCTCGTACGCCGGGCGGCGCCCCCCGGCACCATCCGCCGGCGTCTCACAACGACCCTCGCTCGGGGTCTGAGCGCAATCCTTGGGGACCGACACAACAGCTCCCACCGCTGAAGGCGAGGGGTCAGGCTTGGCGTCGCAGGAAGCCGCCGGGGTTGAACGTCATCATGAGCTTCTCCCGCGAGCGGTCACGAACGAACTCGAGGTGCTCGCCGAGAAAGATCTCCACCGCCTCTGCCGGCCTCGGACCGAACTCGGGAAGCACTGGGTGAGCGTTGACGTTCGTGTCCTCCACGACGAGATAGCTGCCGACGCTGACAAACGGGGCGTAGGCGCGTAGCTCCGAGAGGACGTGGTCGCGGGAGTGGTCGGAATCGAGGACGACGAGCACCCGGCCCCGCCGCCGCGCGGCCCTGTGGACTTGCTTGAGGACCTTGGGGGCGACACTCGAACCGCGCAGGTAGCGCACTCGCCGATGCCTCGGGCGACCCGGCCGCTCCTCGATGTCGATGCTGAGCACGGACCCCCGTCCCAGCTGGTCCATGACGCTGGCGAGGAACAGGGCGGAGCCACCCTCGAAGGTGCCGGTCTCGACAACCAACTCCGGGCGGACGTCGTGAAGGATCTCCTGGTAGGCCCACAGGTCCATCGGGCATTTGAGGGCGCGCACCCCCAGCCACCGCGTGTCCTGCCAGGTCCGCGGGCCGGCCTCGTAGTACAGGCGGTGGAAGGCGTCAACCGTCGCCTGCTCCGAGGCGGCGGCGCCGCCGTCAGCGGGAGGGCTCTCGAGGTCGGCGTCGGACACGGCGGCATCGTACCTGGCGAGCCGGCGCAAGCTCCGCTCATCATGGTGGCCGCATGACCTCCGATACGACAGCGCTCTTCCGCCGGCCACGGGGCGCCTCCGCGCCCCGGGGCCGATTGGCACGAGGTCTCGCGCATGGCGGCCACCGGTAGAGACCTGCGCCACCGCGCCTACGGTCAGGACTCGTCCCTGACCGCCGTGGACCGCCTCGGCATCCGCCTCTCCGTTCGGCAGATTCGGCGAGTGGTCCGCGACATGCGAGGGATGCGGGTGGCCGACGTCGGCTGCGGATATCAGGCCCTGGTCGCTCAGGCCCTCCTCCCCGAGGTCGCGGAGATGACCCTGGTCGATCTCGCCATCAGGCCCGACCTCCGCTGCCATCCCAAGGTCCGAGCCATCGAGGGCAGGTTGCCGGAGGCCCTGGGCGAGCTCTCCGGCGGCTCTCTCGATGTCGTCATCTGCAACTCGGTGCTGGAGCACCTCTGGGAGCCTCTTGACACCCTTCGAGAGCTGTTCCGCTTGCTCACCCCCACGGGGATGGCTCTGATCAACGTCCCCTCCTGGCGCGGCAAGTGGTTCCTGGAGCTCTCGGCCTTCCGGCTCGGCATGAGCCCCGCCGATGAGATGGAGGATCACAAGGCCTACTACGACCCGAAGGACCTCTGGCTGCTCCTCGTCCGGGCCGGCTTCCGACCCCGCGGCGTCCGCTGCTTCCGGCACAAGTTTGGCCTGAACACGTTCGCGGCCTGCTCCAAGGTCAAGGATGGCTGACGAGACGGCCGCGGCTGGAGAGAAAAAGGCCCCTGTCGACGGGCCGGACGCGTGGGACGCCCACTGGCAACGGTTCGACAGCGCGACCCAGCGCAATCCTGCGGAGCGGATGCGGTCCCGCTCGGTGCTGAGGGGGCTGGCGCTTGGCGAGGCGCCCGCCCGGGTCCTCGATATCGGCAGCGGTCAGGGGCAGCTCGCCGCCATGATCGGCGACGCATATCCTCGCGCGGAGGTCCTTGGCCTCGAGCTGAGCGCTGCGGGAGTGGCGCTGGCCGCCCGCCGGGCGCCCTCAGCCCGGTTCCTGCAATGGGACCTGCTCGGTGACCGCGCGCCTCCGGAGCGATGGGCGGGGTGGGCGACGCACGCGGTCTGCTCCGAGGTGCTCGAGCACGTGGACGATCCGGTGAGGCTGCTGCGCACGGCGGCGCGGTTCATGAGCCCAGGTTGCCGTCTTGTCGTCACCGTGCCGGGCGGTCGGCGGTCGGCGTTCGACATCCACATCGGGCACCGCCGCCACTACGATCGAGCGGCCCTGGCCAACCTGCTCAGGGGGGCTGGCTTCGAGCCAGTGCGCATCCTTGCCGTCGGCTTTCCCTTCTTTAACCTGTACCGGCTCACCGTCATCGCCAGGGGACGCCGCCTGGTCCAGGATGTGACCGCGGAGAGGGGCACCGGCGGGACGCTCCCGGGCACCGTGCGGCTGGCGATGAGGGCCTTCGACCTGCTGTTCCGTCTCAACCTCGACGGGATCCCCTGGGGTTGGCAGATCGTCGGAACCGCCCGCCTTCCCTGACCACCAACCACCTTCCCCCTGCTCTCGTTCCGGCACCGGTCCTGGGTGCCCGGCGGGCCCCCGGCAATCTGGCCGCGAGCACCGGGCTTCGCTCACAGGATCATGAGGTACACCGTGAGCGCCGCTCCGAAGGCGGCGAAGGCTCCGACCGCGTACTTCGCGGCGGCGTCGTGCAGCGAGCCGACCAGGGCGAGGAGCAGGAGGGGGGCCACGGCCAGGCCGTAGCGGCCGGCGGTGGCGGGAGGGACCTTGTAGGTAATGACGAAGCTGATGCCGATGACGATCCCCCCGAGGTAGAGGACCGGCAGTGACACCAGGCCCATCCAGTGGGTCCACAGCTTCTCGCGCACCACGAACCAGGCCAGGCCGGGGGCAAGGATGAGAAATTCGAGCAGGCCGGCGAAGGCGACCTGGAGGTTGTGGCCGAGGGCGGGGTCGAGCAACGCTCCGGTGCGGTTCGAGCGGTAGGCGACATATTCGTGGGTGAGGGGCTGCAGCACGGGCAGAGCATCGACAAGGGCCAGGCTCTTGCCGATGTGCTCGGTACGCAGCTTGATGCGCAGGAAGTTGTAGGTGGGGAGGCTGCCGGGCGCGATCAGGACCCGCCGGTTGAAGATGGCGAGCCAGATCAGGATGGACGCCGCCGAGCCGGCGACCAAGGCGGCGGCGTAGCCGAGCCAGCGGAGATCGACCCAGCGCCCTGATGCCCCCCGCCGAGCCCAGGCCACCAGGACGAACAGCACGGCGATCACCCCCGCCGCCAGCGCATTGTCGGCGTCGAGGGCGCTGACCACGAAGGCGGCGATGGCCAGGGCGGCGAAGGCCCAGCGCCCGGGATGGCGCCAGGTCAGGCTGGCGAGGAGACATAGGAGAGACCCGGCGAACACTCCGGTCGCGCTGTCGGTGACGACCGAGGACTCGTAGAGCACGGCCGGGGAGCTGGCCAGCAGCACCATGCCGATGGCCAGCGCACCGCTGGAGATGCCCAGGAGACGGCCGGCGATCCAGAGGCAGCTGAGCCCCAGGGCGAGCCAGAACGCTCCGACGAGGCGGGTGGCGTTGAGCTGGCTCACGCCGAGATGCGCAGGGATCGCGCGGAGAAGCGCGCTGATCGCATAGTAGCCGGGGGGTTGCTGCGCCTCGTACTGATAAGCGGAGGCACCGAAGTCCCTGGCCACGGTGGTGGCGGCGCTGCAGGGGGGCCAGCGGACGCCCTTGAGGTCGATCCCCTGGCAGGCCATCGTCCGCATCGTGGAGGGAAGGAGCAGCTCACCGAGGCGCGGGAGCCGGCCGGCGGCGATCTCGTCCACGTAGTCGTAGTGGGCCCACTCGTCGATTGGCGAGAGTGAGGGGTTCTCGTGGACGTGGATGGCGACCAGCGCCACCGGTAGCAGGATGCAGACGAGCACCGCGACGAGGAGGTGCCGGGCACCCGGGAAGCAGATTCGCCAGGTGCCGCGGAGGGCACCGCGCGGCTCGGACGGCGGCGCAGGCAGTCCGGCGAGGGTCACCCCGGGACTCTAACCCTGCACTCGCACCCGCTTGCAGGGGCGGCGGACTTCCCACATCGGCCCGAGGGCGGCTATGATGCGGCGTTCGGATCGAATCCCCAGCCGCGGAATGGAGGGCGAAAAGGATGCCCGCCTTTGTCCATGTGCCGCCGCCCCAGGGCTCAGGGTGGAGCAAGGAGGCTGCGGTGCGCGCCTCCGCGACCGCGAGGGTGTCAGAGGTGCTCGGGCGGCTCCTCGCCGATCTCGCCCATCTCGGGTGCACCCCCCAGCCTCGGCTCGACTATCTCGACCGTGACGCACTCGACGCGGTCCGCAGCGATCCCGACACCTACAACCTCATCGGACGAGCCGCGACGCCTCTTGACGGCGCAGGCGCGCGCTGTGTGACCGCCGCCTACTGGCAGGACGGTGACCCGGAGGTGGACGTGGAGCTCGAGCTCCGGGACGACGCGGTGGCGTGGGGACCGGCGCTCGCGCCCGTGATGGGACCGCCGGTGAGCCACCGGCTCAGCGCCAGGGTGGATTGCCGTGAGGGGAGAATCGAGCGCCTCGAGGCAGGTTGACGGGCCGCCCCCGGCTACCGCCACGGCTCCGGGCCGGGGACGGCGGTGAGGGCGCCCGGGTGGACCTCCTGCGATGATTCGGACATGGCCTCTCGCGTTCGGAGCAGCCGGGTGACGGCGGCAGTGGAGCTGAGGCGAGGGAGAGCCGGCGAGGCTCTGGCGGGGGAGGGGCCCTCGATCGAACTGCTGCTCCCGGTTCATGACGTCCCTGATCCCGAGCTGTCCATCGTCATCCCTGCCTGTGACGAAGCGCTCACCGTCGGGACGTTCGTCGACTGGTGCCAGCAGGGCATGGCGGACGCAGGGATCGAGGCCGAGGTGCTCATCGTCGACAGCTCGAGGGACGCCACCGCCCAGATCGCGGTCGCTCATGGCGCCCGCGTCCTGCGGGTGCCGCGACGGGGCCTCGGCCACGCCTACATCGATGCCATCCCGCATATTCGGGGCCGGTACGTGCTCATGGGAGACGCCGACTGCACCTACGACTTCCGCCACGTGGGGGACTTCGTTGCTCGCTTCCGGGAGGGATACGAGTTCGTGATGGGATCGCGGTGGCGGGGCAGCATCGAGCCGGGATCCATGCCATGGCATCACCGGTACATCGGCACGCCGCTCACCACCTGGATCCTCAACCTCCTCTTCGGAAGCCACTTCTCCGACATCCACTGCGGCATGCGGGGTATCAGCCGGGACGCTCTCCTTCGCATGGGCCTGCAGTCGACCTCCTGGGAGTACGCCTCCGAAATGGTGCTCAAGTCGGTGCACATGCGGCTCCGGACCACCGAGGTTCCCGTGGACTTCCTCCGGGACCGGGAGGGCCGCGTGAGCCATCACAAGCGCCTCGGCTGGCTCTCACCGTTCCAGGCCGCCTGGATCAACCTCCGCGCCATGTTCGTCTACGGTGCGGAGTTCTTCGTCTATCGGCCGGGCATCGTCATGCTCCTCCTGGGGCTGCTGATCACGCTGCCGCTCTCGACCGGCCCGATCAGCCTCGGCTCCCTCCACCTGGAGCTGCACACCATGCTGCTGGGTCTGACCCTGGCCATCGTCGGTTTGCAGAGCTTCTTCTTCGGATGTCTGGCCCAGGTGCTCCACGACTACAGCGGACGGGCCCGGCAGCGGTGGCTCAAGGTCTTTCCCTACACGCGGACGGTGCTCGTGTGCGCCGTCACCTTCGTGGGCGGGCTCCTCCTGGCCGCGCTTTTGGTCGCCCACTGGGTCAGCAACGGGCTGCGAATCAGCGATGACCGGGCCGCCTATGGCGCGGTCATTGGGCTCCTGCTCATCATCATGAGCTTCATGACCTTCACCTTCACCCTGCTGCTGCACGCGGCTGCCCTGCGCTCGGAGTCCATCTACGGTTCCCCGGCGCGGAGCGAAGGCGGTGGGGCGAGTCCGCGCCGCTGATGACCTTCAGTCGCCTCTACCTCGAGGAGTTCCGCCCGCATCGCCCTGGCCATCGACGCCGATGCTGTCGAGCGCGTGGTGGAGGGCTTGGGCCGGGTTCGGGCCCAAGGAGGTCGCCTCTTTGTGCTCGGCGTCGGCGGTTCGGCGGGGCATGCCAGCCATGCCGTCAGCGACTTTCGCAAGCTCTGCGGTTTCGAAGCCTACACACCCGTGGACAATGTGGCCGAACTGACCGCGCGAACCAACGACGAAGGCTTCGACACCGTCTTCAGCGCCTGGCTCAGCGGCTCGAATCTTCAGGCGCGAGACGGCGTGGTGGTCTTCTCGGTTGGCGGAGGTGACGCTGATCGGGGCATCAGCACCAACCTCGTCCGCGCTCTGGAGCTGGCCCGCTCGGTGGGGTGCTTCATCACTGGCATCGTCGGGCGCGATGGCGGCTTCACGGCCAGGGTCGCCGACGCCGTCGTGGTGATACCCGCTCTCGTCGAGGAGCGGATTACGCCCCACACCGAGGGCCTCTGTGCTGAGCTGTGGCATCTCCTCGTCTCCCATCCCAAGCTTCAGCGCTCCGCGACAAAGTGGGAGTCCGCCGTCGGAGGGAAGCAGTGGCCAGCCGCTGGCTGATCATCGGGGGCGCCGGGTTCATCGGCAGCCACCTCGTTGAGCGGCTTCTCAGCGCCGAAGCTCCGGAGCGGGTCACGATCTATGACAACTTCTCCTCGGGTCGCGAGTGGCACCTCGCAACTCGACGTGACGACCCGCGCCTCACCCTCGTCCGGGCCGATGTCCGGGAGCGCGATGTCCTCATCGGCACCATGCGCGGCCACGACGTCGTCGTCCATCTGGCCTCCAATCCCGATATCGCAAAGGCGATGACGCAGCCGGCCATCGACTTCGACGAGGGAACGCTGCTGACCCAGGGAGTGGTCGAGGCCATGCGGATCACGGCAACGCCCACCATCCTCTACGCCTCGGGGAGTGGCGTCTATGGGGACGTGGGCGAGATGGAGGTTGATGAGAACCACGGTCCCCTCATCCCCATCTCCACGTACGGCGCCTCGAAGCTCGCCGGCGAGGGCTTGATCGCCTCGTATTGCCATATGTTTGGTCTTCGCGGATGCGCCTTCCGCTTCGGCAACGTCGTTGGAGCAAGGCAGACGCATGGGGTTGGCTTCGACTTCCTGCGCCGGCTATCAGAGGATCCGACCCGGCTGCGTATCCTCGGCGATGGCCACCAGAGCAAGTCGTACATCCATGTGAGTGACGTGGTGGAGGCCGTCCTGGTCGCTCTGCGGCGTGAGTCTCGTCCGTACCAGGTCTACAATGTCGCGACCGGTGACTACATGACGGTGCGCGAGATTGCCGAGCTCGCCACCGAGACCATGGGACTGGTACCCGGCTCGGTCGCGTTTGAATTCAGCGGGGGGGATCGGGGCTGGAAGGGCGACGTGCCCGTGGTCCGGTTGGCCACGACGCGTCTCCGGCAGCTGGGCTGGAGTAATCGCTGGGGAGCGGTGGAGGCGATGCGCAGATCCTTGGCGGCGATGCGCCACGAGCTCGATCGGGGTGCGTCTCCGGCAGCTCGCTCTTGAGCGGCGCTTCCGGCCGATGGCAGGCGCGGTCGTGACAGAGGGCCTGAGATGGTCGATGCTGTGGATGTGAACGAGCTCCGCGTCGATATCTTCGCGGATGGCGCGGACCGATCCGGTATCGAGGAGCTGGCCAAGCATCCGGCGATCAAGGGTTTCACCACCAATCCAACCCTCATGCGAGCCTCCGGGATCGGCGACTGTGAAGGCTTCGCGCTCGATGTGCTCCCGCTGGTCGGGGACCGGCCCATCTCCTTTGAGGTCTTCGCCGACGATTTCAGGGAAATGGTGCGGCAGGGAAGACGCATCGCCGGCTGGGGTGCGCAGGTGTATGTGAAGATTCCGGTGACGGACACCGCGGGACGGTCAAGCTCCGAGGTGGTCTGGGAGCTCAGCTCCCAGGGCATCCATCTCAACGTCACCGCGATGACGACACCGGAGCAGATCGAGCGGGTCCTCGACAGTCTCCACCCGGGGGTAGGGCACTTCGTCTCCCTCTTCGCCGGGAGGGTCGCCGACACCGGCCGGGATCCGATTCCGGCGATCCGCCGCTGCCTCGAGATCCTGGAGCCGCGTCCTGAGGTGAGGCTCATCTGGGCGAGCCCGCGTGAGCTCCTGAACGTCATTCAAGCGCATGAGGTCGGCTGCCACATCATCACGCTCACTCACGACCTCCTCCGGAAGCTTCCACTCCTGGGCAAGGATCTCGATGAGTTCTCGCTGGAGACGGTGCGGATGTTCCACCGCGACGCGGTGAGTGCCGGCTACCGGCTGTGAGCGCCGGGGAGCCAGCCGCTGCCTCCTCCGGCTCATGATCATCACGCGGACACCACTCCGCATCTCCCTCGGTGGAGGCGGCACCGACCTGCCCTCCTACTACGCCCGCCGCGGTGGTCTCGTGGTGGCGGCGGCGATCAACCGGTACATCTATGTGGGCATCAACCGCACCTTCACCGAGGACTACTTCCTCAAGTACTCCGAGCTCGAGCGCCGCCGCTCGGTCAAGGAGATCACCCATCCCATCATCCGCGAGGCGCTGCAGGCGCATCCGATCGGCCCCTTCCTGGAGTTGGTGAGCCTCGCGGACATCCCGGCGGGGACCGGGCTGGGATCATCCGGTTCCTTCACCGTTGGCCTGCTGCGAGCCATCTATGCCTTCAAACGCGAGCACATCGCCACCCATGACCTGGCCGAGGAGGCCTGTGATCTCGAGCTCGGCAGGCTGGCCCGCCCCGGAGGCAAGCAGGACCAGTACATCGCCGCCTTCGGTGGCCTAACCTGCCTCGAGCTGGACACCGGCGGACGGGTGACCGTTACGCCCCTGCGCCTTCCGCCGGCCTCCCTCCACGACCTCGAAGACCACCTCCTTCTCTTCTTCACAGGGTACTCCCGCGCCGCCGACGTCCACCTGCGCCTGCAGCGCGATCGGACGGTCGCCGCCGACAAGTCGATGCTGGAGAGCCTCGACGCGGTGGCGGAGATCGGGCACCGCGTGCGCGAGACCCTGGAGGCGGGTGACACCCTGTCCTTCGCGCGACTTCTCCACCAGCATTGGGTGAGCAAGCGCGAGCGATCTCCAGGGATGAGCAGTCCGGCCATCGATCGGTGGTACGAGATCGGCATGGCCAACGGAGCGGTCGGTGGGAAGCTGGTCGGAGCGGGGGGTGGCGGCTTCCTCCTCTTCTACGCCGCCGACACGCACGCGCTCCGCGGCGCCATGGAGCGCGAGGGCCTCACCGAGGTGCGCTTCACCTTTGATCTTGACGGCTCGACGGTGATCGTTCGGAACGGATGACCCTGCCCGTCGTCATCCTCGCCGGCGGTCTCGCCACCCGGATGCGCCCGCTCACCGCGACCTCTCCGAAGGTCCTCCTGCCCGTCAACGGCCAGCCCTTTGCCGACCTCCAGCTTCGGCGCCTACGCTCATTCGGGGTGAGCGACGTCATCTACAGCATCGGCCATCTCGGGGATGCCATCAGGGCTCACGTCGGGGACGGTGAGCGCTACGGGATTCGGGTCCGTTACGTGGCCGATGGCGGCCACCCCCTGGGCACCGCCGGAGCTCTTCGCCGCGTGATCTCATCCGGCGCCGTCCCCGAGAGCTTCGGGGTGATCTATGGCGACTCGTATCTGACCCTGGACCTTCCTCGCATCGAGGCGGCGTACCGGGCGAGTGGCTGCCCGGCACTCATGACCGTCATGCGGAATCAGAACCAATGGGATCTGAGCAACGCCGTCTACCGCGGAGGACGGGTCGTCATCTACGACAAGGCCCGACCCGAAGCATCGCGCGGGGCGATGCAGTGGATCGACTATGGCTTCACCGTGCTCAGCGTAGCGGCGGTGACCGAGCGGGTGGCCCCCGGGGCTCAGGCTGATCTCGCCGACCTGCTGCGCGCTCTCAGCGCGGCCGGACTTCTGGCCGGATACGAGGTCGCCGATCGCTTCTACGAGATTGGCTCTCCCGAAGGTTTGGCCGAGCTCGAACGACATCTGGCCAAGGGGGCTCGGGAGGCGGAGGGTTCATTCGCTACAATCGAGCCCCCTCTCCAAGGACCTCACGAGCAGGATGTGGGTATGACCGAGACTGAGGCGCAAACGGCAGCTGCGGTTCCCGCCGACCCAGGCCAGCTCTACGACGCCCAGTACTACGCCCACTACGACGACCACGAAGGGCAGGAGAGCACAGCCTATGTGCGGGGCGAGCCCTGGCTCAGCCTGTTCTCGGGCTTCGCCGACCGCATCGTTCGCGATATTGAACCGAAGTCGGTTCTCGATGTCGGCTGCGCGCTCGGCCTGCTCGTGGAGGCGTTGCGCGACCGCGGCGTCGACGCCCATGGCTTCGACGTCTCCGAATATGCCGTCTCCCAGGCTCGCGAGGACGTGCGGCCGAATCTGTGGGTTGGCAGCGTCCTCGAACCGATCGAGGGACACTACGACCTCGTCACCTGTTTGGAGGTCCTGGAGCACATCGAGGCGGGCGACGCTGATCGCGCCGTCGCCAACCTCTGCGCCGTCACCGACGACGTGGTCTTCAGCTCGACCCCCGACGACTGGCGCGAGGAGACGCACTGCAACGTCCGCCCCCTCGAGTACTGGACCGAGCTCTTTGCCCGCCACGATTTCGTCCGTGACCTCGGCTTCGACGGTTCGTTCATCGCCTGGTGGGCGGTCCGCTTCCGTCGGAGGCGGAACCCCTGGCAGCGGGTGGTGCAGGACTACGAGCGCGAGGTGTGGCGTCTGCAGGTCGAGGCCCACCATCGCAACAGGGCGGTGGTGGAGCAGATGCAGGATGTGAACCGGCTGCGGGCCACCGCCAAGGTTGCCGCTGACGCGGAGAGCCGGTTCACCGCGCTCGAGGCTGACCTCAGCGAGGCGCAGAGCCAAGAGGTGGAGCTGACCCGGCGCAACGGTGAGCTGGAGGCGGAGCTGCAGCGGATCCTTATCAGCCGCAGCTACCGGGTCGCCAGGGGGCTGCGGCGTGCTGTGCGGCTGGTGGCGCCGGCGGGGAGCCTGCGGGCACGGCTCGGCGCTAGCGGGGCTCGGCGCGCTGTCGGCATCGTGCGGCGGCGACCCATCCCGCGGGCGACTGCGCCGCACCCCGACGGGCGAACGGTCGAATACCAGGCATGGCTGACCCGCCGCCGCCCGAGGGAGGCGGAGCTTCTGCGGATGCGCGACGAGTCCCGGAGATGGGCGACGCGGCCTCTGGTCAGCGTCATCCTGCCAGTCTTCAACCCGGAGGATGCGTGGGTCGAGGACGCCGTGCAGTCGGTTCTCGATCAGAGCTACGAGCAGTGGGAGCTGTGCCTCGTCGACGACTGTTCCTCGAAGCCGGGCGTGAGGGATCTCCTCGAGCGCTTCGCGGCGCGCGACGCCCGCATCAGATTGACCTTCCGCGAGCAGAACGGGGGCATCTCGGCCGCCTCCAACACCGCCCTCGAGGTGGCCACCGGCGACTACATCACCCTTCTCGACCACGACGACGTCATCGAGCCGCATGCGCTCCACATGCTGGTGGCCAGGTTGCAGTCCGAGCCGGAGCTCGACTTCGTCTACTGCGATGAGGACAAGATCTCGCCAGACGGCGAGCGGATTGACCCCTTCTTTAAGCCGGAGTGGTCACCGGAGCTGCTTCTCTCCCTCAACTACATCACCCACATGGCGCTGGTGCGGCGCACGATCATCGAGACCATCGGAAGATTCCGCTCCGAGACCGACGGAGCGCAGGACTTCGATCTCTTCCTGCGCTGCACCGAGGTCACGGACCGCATCGCCCATGTCCCCGAGGTCCTCTACTCGTGGCGGCAGGTGCCGGGCTCGGCGGCGCTCTCCATCGATAGCAAGCCCTGGGCCTATCCCGCCGGCCGCCGCGCGGTTCGCGACGCCCTGCAGCGCCGGGGCATCGCTGCGACGGTCGACGATGGCCCCTTCACCGGCTCCTACAGCGTGCACCGGAGCCTGACGCATCAACCATCGGTCGCCATCCTGATCCCCACCCGCGACCGCTCCGACCTGCTGGCGCGCTGCCTGGACAGCATCGACGCGCTGAGCACATACGGGAACCGCTCTGTCACCATCCTGGACAACGACAGCCGCAGCGGCCGGACGCAGCGGTTCTTCGAGCAGCGTGGCCTCCGGGTCGTCCCGGCTCCCGGCCCCTTCAACTTCTCGCGCATCGTCAACATCGGCGTGGCCGCCGTCGAAGCCGACTACGTGCTCCTCCTGAACAACGACGTGGTCGTCGAGACACCGGGCTGGATCGAGGTCCTCCTGGAGCAGGCCGTCGACGAGGGCGTGGCCGCAGTGGGGGCGCTGCTGCTGTACCCGGATGGGCGACCCCAGCACCAGGGCGTCACCGTCGACGGAGGGCCGGGGCTCGGACCCTTCAACCTCAAGGTCCCCATTGAGTTCCTCGATCTTCCGGCGTGCTGGCCGGTGCCCCGCGAGGTGAGCGCGGTGACCGGAGCCTGCATGATGGTGCCGACCGCGGTGTGGAGGGAGCTGGGAGGCTTCGACGAACATCTCGCCGTCAGCTACAACGACGTCGACTTTTGCTTGCGCGCCCGGGCCCGCGGCTACCGGGTCGTCTACACTCCGCGCGCCCGACTGGTGCACGAGGAGAGCGCCACCCGCGGCACTCTCCACCCTCGGGCCGAGCAGGAGCTGTTCTCGGAGCGCTGGCTGGCGGGGGCTGGGCATAAGGACCCCTACACCACCCCCAACGTCAAGTGGGTGGACGGGCGCTTCCGCCTCGTCTAGCCGCGGCCGGGCCTATCAGTGACGAGCGGCATCAGGGGCAGGGAGCTGGTCCGCCGGGGGCGCGACGTCCCCACCGACCCGGCCGCCTCCATCGTCATTTGCGTCATGGAGAGGGTGGGCGACCTGACCAGATGTCTCCGCTCGCTCACCGCCATGCCGGCCGCCCCAGCTCACGAAGTGGTGGTGGTGGGCAATGGAACCCCGGAGAGCCTGTTGCAGGGCCTTCCCTCCCCCGAGCGCCTCGTCGTCGTGTCCTCCCGGGTCAACCTCGGCTTCGGAGGAGGATGCAACTGGGGGGCGAGGTTCAGCCGGGGGCGACACCTGGTGTTCCTCAACGACGACACCGAGGTCGAGCCGGGCTGGCTCGGGGCGCTCGTCGCGGTCGCCGAATCCGATCCCCGAGTGGGCGGGGTGGGGAGCCGGCTGCTCGATCTTGACGGCACGCTCCAGGAGGCCGGCTCGATTCTCTGGAGCGACGGAGGGACCCACCATGTGGGGCGGGGACTGCCCCCCGGCTCGACCGCGTACGACCGGGTGCGCGACGTCGACTACTGCTCGGCGTGCGGGCTGCTCGTGACGCGTGCCGCGTGGGAGGCGGTGGGGGGGTTCGACGAGCGGTACTTTCCTGCCTACCACGAGGATGTCGACCTCTGTCTCTCCGTGCATGCGGCCGGGTATCGCATCGTCTACGTTCCCGAGGCGCGGCTCCGCCACCGGCGGGGGGGCAGCCTGCCGGAGGAGGTCCGCGGGCTGGTCGGGGCGCGCAGCGGACGCCGCTTCATCGCCAAGTGGGGGGACCTTCTCCGGGACTTCGAACCTCACCCCGACCCGGCGAGCCTGGAAGCGGCGGTTCCAGCAGCGGTCGCCCGCGCCGAACGGAGGCCGCTGCCGCCGCTTCGGGTCGCCGCGCCGCAGACGCCGCTCGGGCCGCCCACGGCGGCCGAGGCAGGCGAGGTCCGCTCGCGGGCCGTCGCCGCCGCGCGTGAGCTGCAGGAGGAGATTCGCCGGGAGATGAGGCGGAGGAGGCGCGAGCGGCGGCGCCGCCGGCTCCGCTGGCTCGCGGCGAGGCTCGGGTTGCGGCGTCGCCGGCCTCCCGACCCCGCTCAGCCCGAAGAGGAACCGGGAACCGCTGAGCGCGGTTCGTACCTCACTGGAACCAGCCCTCGACGTCGACGATGACGTCGATGCTCCTCCGGCGTTGTAGATGTCGAGCTCTCCAGGCTCGACGCCGCCGGGGGCCCCGAGCCGGACCGGCGGCGAGATGGAATCCACCACCGTCGCTGGTTCACGCCGGCGGCAACGCGAACCACCCCGCCACGTCGACGATGACGTTGATGGAGCCCGCGGCGTTGTAGATGTCGACCTTGCCATCGGAAGCCACGCCGACCATCACGAGGTTGGGAATGATCTCCTTCGGGGCCGCGTTGAGGTCGGACGTCGCGGGTCGCGAAGAGGCGTCAGGGTACACGCTCAGGTACGTGCCGCTCGTCCCCTGAACCGCGGTGACGTTGGCGACCATGGCCGCAATTCCTGAGGAGGGCAGGGGGCCGACGCCGGCGACCTGAACGGGGAGTGACACGCCAGGGCCGATGGTGTTGCCGGCGCACTCCGTCCCCTGCGTGTAGCGGGTGTCGCAGATGCGGGTGGGACCGAGAGCGTAGAAGAGAGCGCCACCCGTGTCCGAGCCGTTGCCGAACCAACCGTCCACGTCGAGGAGGACGTTGATGGTTCCTGCCGCGTTGAAGACGCAGACGTAGCCGGCGCCTTGGGACTGGACGACGGTGGCAATGACCCGGTTCGGCTGGATGGCGTTCGGCCCCACGTTGAGGTCGGAGACGAGGGGCGGCGACGTGCAGGTTGGGGATCCGCCACTCAGAGACGGCGGGAAGACGGTGAGGTAGGTAGCCTTGGTCCCCTGCACGGCGGTGAGGTTGAGGGCCACCGCTGCGGCGGCGCCTCCATCGGAGACCGCGCTCTGGCCGCCGGTCACCGCGACGAGCAGGCGCTGGCCCGCTCCGATGGGGTGTCCGGCGCAGGGTGTTCCATTGCCCGACCGGGTGTCGCACGTTCGCACCGGTGGAGAGAGGGCGTGGTACTCACCCGGGGAGCCGGCCGCCCCTGTCGAGCTCGTGTAGTAACCCTGCACGTCGGCGACGACGTTGATGGAGCCGGCGGCGTTGAAGATACTGACGTCGCCATTGTTCCCCAGAGCCACGGTGACGAGATTGGGGATGACCTCGCCCTTGCTCGCGTTGAGGTTGGAAGCGGTGGGCGCCCCGCCGCCGGCGGGGAAGGCGGTGACGAAGGTCGGCTGCGTCCCCTGGACCGCGGTGACGTTGAGCACCACCGCCGTTGCCGACGCGGGCACGACCGTCCCCGTGTATCCCGACGGCGTGTAGCCGCCGACCTGGATGGTGCGTGTCGCCCCCGGCCCGAGCGCGCCGCCGCTGCACTGGATGCAGGAGGAGCTGCGCGTGTCGAGGACGCGGTAGGGGGTGAGCGGCACGTACGTCGACGGGGGCACGTAGAGGTACGGGGACGGAGCGCTCGTGCCGTTGCCATCGGTGACGGTTCCCGTCACAGAGCCCGCTGGTTCCGCAGGCGTCGTGAACGTGAACGAATCGGGGGTGAGGACGGTGGGGCTCGGGGACGTCCCGGCGAAGCTGAACTGCGAGCCGGGTCCGAAGTCGGAGCCGTTCACCACGACCGTGGTCCCACCCGCCGTCGGTCCCACCGATGGGGTGAGGTTGGCGATCGATGGGGCGGCGTAGGTGACCCGGCCCACCTCGGTGCCCCAGTCGTCCTGGTTGCCGGCGTCGAGCTGCGCCTCGTTGGCGAACCAGATGTCATGGGGATGCGAGGGGTCCATGGCGGCCCCCGCGTAGTCGCCGTAGCGGCACGCGGTGGTGCCGTTGAGGGGGTCGTTGGACGGGCTGCAAGCCCCTGATTCCGAGGCGACGTAAGGGCCCTTCCCGCTCACCACCGGCACCGGTGCCGACATCTGGGATTGGCCGGCGGGGATGCCGACTGCCATCACGCCGGGGTCGGTGCTGCTGCTGGAGGTGGTGAAGGTGCTGATCAGGTCACCGGCGGGGTCGATCCCGAAGGAGGGGTAGTAAACGTACGCGTTGGGGGTGCCGTAGTGGATTTCGTGGAGCACGGACGGTGGGTTGGTTGCGGTGCTGATCGCCAGGTAGCGCACGCAGGCGCGGTCTTTGGTGTCGCCCTGGGGTGTGCAGGCCTCGTCGAAGCCCGTCCAGATCACTCCTTTGGCGAAGACCCCATTGTTGATCCGGTCGTCGTCGGGGTCGATGGTGTCAGTGCTGCCCGCCTGTAGCGCGGCGGGCGCCGAGGAGGTGGAGTAGGAGCTCACTGCCGCGTGTTCGCCGCTGACGGCGACGTTCGCGGAGGTGGTGCCGGTGACCGACATGACAAGGATGTAGGGCGAGGAACCAGGGGTGAGGTCCTGGGCCGCGCCGTTGCTGATCAGAAAGAGGGTGGATCCGCCCAGCGGGTTGGAGACCGGGAAGATGCTGAAGAAGGCCCCTCCGGGCTCCTGGGACGGAGCAAGCAACTGGCCGTTCCTAGGAAAGATGATGGGGTCGGCACCGTTGGCGAGGAAGGTGGACTTCGACAGGACCGCGTACTCGTCGCCCAGCCACCCCGGAGGAGAGGTGCCCGCGTCGAACTCGTCCCACGACACCGCGAGCTTGTCGGAGGAGAACCCGATCATCGGCTCATCGGTGATGGCGTCGAGGTAGTAGGACGCGAAGTAGTAGCCGCTCCACTGTCCGGTCGGGTCACCGCTGTTGGTGTGGAGGACAAAGACGACGCTGCAGGTGTCGCCGTTGGGAGAGCCCAGGAAGCAGGAGACCGTCGGGCCCGGTGTGACGGTCAGGAAGAAGGAGAGGTAGAAGCGCCCGACCGACGGGTCGTAGAGGAGGCGCGGATCGCTGAGCTCCCAGCCCGCGGGTTTGTTGATGAAGTTGTTGAGGTCGACCTCGTCACACCCCTTGAGGCTGGCGAAGGCATAGCCGGAAGAGCCCGGACCCGGTGGCGGGCAGGTGGCTCCAGGCGCGTCGGGGAACGGCGTCCCGGTCCGCTGGAAGACGAGGAGGGAGGTGTTGGTCGTCTCGATGACCCACGACGGACCCACGGCGATCTGTGGATCCGGCGGGGTGAGCTTCTGATCGTTTCCGAACGCGCTCACCTGGGTGCTCCGACTGGAGCCCGGCCACGACTGGAGGAGAAGGGGAGACGTATTCGAGGTGGTCTCGAGCCTCGGCGTCCCCGCAGCCGGACGCGCGGTGGTGCGCCCCCTGCGCCCCACACCGGCGATGGTCTGAACCAGCTCCGGCTTGGTGTTGACGACATCGGGCAGGCGGAGGGGGTGCGCGGCGCTCACCTGCCCGATGTGCCCTCCCACCTGTGCGACGGCGCCCGCCACTGGTGCGCTCGCGGCGGCCACAGGTGTGCCCGCCATCCCCGCGGTGAGGGTCGCGGCAGCGGCCCCCACGCAGACCGCGGCACGCAGCTTACGAAGGCGGAGGAGCGACGTAGCGAGCGAGGCGAGCATGGTCGTTGGGCCCTTGTGGCGGTGGGTGAGACGTCAGCACGTGCAGGCATCGGCGATGCCGGGGCCGCTCCGCAGGAGGCGCGGGGGCTCGCTGCGCGAGGCACAGCGGTGACCATGCAACGGCGCTGTCCAGATCGCCGGCTCCGCTACACGCTTGTTACAGCGGCCTGCGGCGCCGCCGGCTCCGGCGCCGTGTTCGGAGCGGCTGAACACTCTGCTCGCCCCGTCACCCCTGGTATCATCGCCACCGCTTTGAAGGCCCTGATCCTGAGCGGCGGTCAGGGGACCCGACTGCGGCCGATCACCCACACCAGCGCCAAGCAGCTCGTCCCCGTCGCCAACAAGCCGATCCTCTTCTTCGGCATCGAATCCGTGGTGGCGGCGGGCATCACCGACGTCGGCATCATCATCGGCGAGACCGGGGAGGAGGTGCGGGCTGCCGTCGGCGACGGCTCGCGCTTCGGCGCCCGGGTCACCTTCATCCCCCAGGAGGCGCCACTGGGCCTGGCCCACGCCGTGCTCATCGCCCGGGACTTCCTGGGCCAGGATCGCTTCGTCATGTACCTGGGCGACAACCTCATCCGTGACGGCATCACCGCCTTCGTGGACGAGTTCCGGCGCACCGACCCGGACGCCGAGATCCTGCTCGCCCGGGTTCCCGAGCCACAGCGCTTCGGCGTCGCCGAGCTCAGGGACGGCAGGGTGGTGCGGCTCACGGAGAAGCCGGCGCGGCCCGAGAGCGACCTCGCCCTCGTCGGCGTCTACCTCTTCTCGCCGGCGGTGTTCAGCGCCATTGAGCGCATCGACTACAGCGCCCGCGGCGAGCTGGAGATCACCGATGCCATCCAGCGGATGATCGATGATGGGGCTCGCGTCGTCCCCCACGTCATCAGCGGCTGGTGGAAGGACACCGGCCGCCTCGAGGACCTCCTCGAGGCCAACCGGATCATCCTCGACGGCTTGGAGCCTGCGAACGAGGGCATCGTGGGGCAGGACGTCCGCCTGGAGGGGAAGGTGGTGGTCGAGGCCGGGGCGCGCCTCGAGCGCTGCCGGGTGCGGGGGCCGGCGATCATCGGCGCGGGTGCCTTGATCGAGGACGCCTACATCGGCCCGTTCACCTCTATCGCCAAGGGCTGCACGGTCCGCAATGCCGAGGTCGAGCATTCGATCATCCTGGAGAGGAGCGTCATCGAGAACGTGGAGGGCAAGATCGAGTCCTCGCTGATCGGCAAGGAATGCACCGTCTGCTCGGACCGAGGACGGCCGCACGCCTACAAGCTGATGCTCGGCGACCACTCGCAGGTCGAGCTGCGCTGATGGCCTGGATTCCCCTCGACGATGGCATGGAGCGCGTGCTCTCGGTCATGTCCCACCTCCCGGCCGCGGAGCGGATGGGCCGGATCGACGGCGTCATGGTGAAGACGTTCCGGAAGTTCGCCGACCAGCGTGGCTACTTCATCGAGCAGTTGAAGCGCGGTGATCTCGACGACGAGGGACGGCCGTTCATCCCTGAGCAGCCCTTCGCGCAGATGTCGCGGAGCCTGGCCTTTGCGCGGGGCGGCAACCCCCCCGAGCTCATCAAGGCCTTCCACTGGCACCGTCGCCAATGGGACTACTGGGACATCATTCAGGGGAATGCCAGGGTGGTCCTGGTCGACCTCCGCGAAGAGTCGCCGACGGCAGGGCGCATCCAGGCGCTGATCTTGGGTGAGCACTCCCCTCGGATGGTCGCCATCCCCCCACGTGTCGCGCACGGCTACCAGGTCCTCGACCTGCGCGATGTCATCCTCGAGTACTACGTCACCGAGCCGTATCACCCCACCTCTCCCGACGAGGGCCGGATTGCCTGGAACGATCCGAGGATCGGGTTCGACTGGACGATCGACAACGTCTGAGCAAGTGGGCCACTCTCCCCGAGACGGCGCCTCCACCACTCTGCTTCGCCAGTGCTTCCCCAGCCTCGCGGCGCTGGGATTGGCCTTGTTCAGCTGCATCGTGTTGCCTGCCATGCTGATCGCCATCCACGTGCATGTGAACTATCAGCTCTCTCCGCTCGACGAACAGGCGGAGTACGACTATGTCGACAGGATCGCCGCCGGCAGCATGCCCCGCCTGGGGCAGACGGTCCTGCCTTCCACCCTGCGTGCCATGGCCTGCCATGGCATCGCCAACGCCAGTGAGAAGTATTTCCCCCCCTGCGATTCTGCGGTGCTCCACATCGACGAGTTCGGTGTCGCCGCCTATCAGTACGAGGCTCAACAGCCACCCGCCTACTATGCGATCAGCGCCGGCCTCCGCTGGATCCCCCAGCGTGTGCTGGGCGTCAGTCAGCTCACGGCTACGCGGCTGAGCGGCATCTTCTGGCTGGCCGCCGGACTGCTGCTGCTCTGGGGGACGGGCAGGCTTCTGCAGATCGCCCCGATCCCGCTCACCATCGGTATCGTCCTGCTCGGAGCATCTCCGGGGGCGCTCTACCAGTCCTCGGTCGTGGACAATGCCGCCACCGGAGTGTTCGCAGGCGCACTCCTGGCCTTCCTCGCAGCCCTGGCGTGGAAGAGGCCACGACGATGGACCCTCCCGGCCCTGGGGCTTGCCGGTTTCGCGGCGTGCGCTCTCGACCTGACCAATGTGCTCGGTGCCGCAGCGGTCGCCGTCCTCCTCGCCATCCTTGCCGGGGCAGAGCTGCGCACCACTCGCGAGCCCCTGCGGCGTCCTGCCGCTCGGGCCCTGACCAGCCCGTGCTTGAGAAGAGCGGCCGTCGTCCTGCTCGGCGGACTCCTGGCCGTGGGCGGGTGGTATGTGGCCTTCCGCCACCTGGAGCTCTCCGCTCCTGCGCACCGGCCCAGCCTGGGCCTTATCGGGTTGCATGGTCCGCCTACTCTGAGCCTGATGGCGGCCCAGGCCCTGGTGCTTCTCCAACCGCTGACCAATGGCGGCGTCCCCGCCTATGTCACCACGGCCACCGGCGGTGTGGGCGGGACGGCCCTTTCCCAGAATCTGCAGACGTTCATGGCTACGCTCCTTCAATACCTCGCCGTGGCAGCGGGTCTCGCCTGGCTCTTCGGCCGGCCACGAGCCTGGAGCCACTGGGTGGGCCTGGTCGCACTTCCCGTCCTCTACCTGGGTGGCGTGGCCATCGCCGAGACGTCGTGGCTTCTTCATCACACCTACCCGGGGCTGGCCCAACGCTATGGCCTTTCCGTGGCGCCGCTTCTCGTCCTTGCCCTGATGGGATCGCTGCGGGGTCGCGCCTCGCAGGTGGCGGTCGGGACCTTCGCGGTGGCTCAGGCCGGCCTCGCCTTCTACTTCCTTATGGGGTGACAGAGATGAAGCTTCTCGTGACCGGCGGGGCGGGGTTCATCGGCAGCGAGTTCGTCCGCATGACCCTGCGGGATCATGCCGAGGACTTCGTGGTGGTGCTCGACAAGCTCACCTACGCCGGCAACGAGCGCAACCTGGACGCGGTGCGCGACGACCCCAGATTCCGCTTCGTGCGCGGCGACATCGCCGACCCCGGGGTGGTGCAGCGGCTTGCCGCCGAGTGCGATGTCATCGTGAACTTCGCCGCCGAGTCCCATGTCGACCGCTCCCTGGAGGCGCCGGGGCAGTTCATCCTCACCGACGTCTTCGGGACCTTCGTCCTGCTCCAGGCGGCACGGGCCGCCGGGCACGCGCGCTTCCTCCAGGTGAGCACCGACGAGGTCTACGGCGAGGTCCGGGAGGGGCAGAGCCGCGAGGATGACGCGCTGCGGCCGCGCAGCCCGTACAGCGCCAGCAAGGCGGGGGGCGAGCTGCTGATCCAGGCCTACCGCGCCTCTCACGGCTTCCCCGCCATCGTGACCCGTGGTTCCAACACCTACGGCTGGTACCAGTATCCGGAGAAGATCATCCCCCTCTTCATCACCAACGCCATCGAGGACCGAGCGCTCCCCATCTACGGTGATGGCGGGGCGGTGCGCGACTACATCTTCGTCGCCGACCACTGTCGGGGCATCGACATCGTCCTGCGCGGGGGCGCGCCTGGCGAGGACTACAACATCGGCGCCGGCAGCGAGATCAGCGGGGTGACGGTGGCCGACACCGTGCTTCACCTCCTCGGCAAGCCGGAGAGCCTCCGGGAGTTTGTCCGCGACCGCCCCGGCCACGACCGCCGCTACGCGCTCGACAGCTCCAAGCTGCGCGCCCTCGGCTGGTGCCCTGAGGTGGGCTTCGATGAGGGGATGGAGCGGACGGTGCGGTGGTACGTCGAGAACAAGGCCTGGTGGCGCCCGCTCAAGAGCGGCGAGTTCTGGGAGTTCTACCGCCGCAATTACCAGAAGGTGACGGATTGAGGGGTGACGGAGTGAGGACCGTGAGCCGCAGGCTCCTGAGTCCGAGCGGAGCCCCTTGGCGGTGATCGTCGGCTTCCCCTCGCCACTGCCCTGACCCTTGCGGTCGTCGGGGTCGCCGGGGTGGCAGAGACCTCCAGCCGGGGCCCGTCCTGCCCCGAGCCCGTGGGACGGGGCACCGCCGAGCAACCGCTCCACGCCGCGGCGCTCAGCGGGTTGAGACCTCCCGGCACCACCCCGACGGTGGGACACGGCGGGTACTTCACCGCCACGCCCTCGGCGTGCCAGGCGTCGTACCTGGTCATGAAGAGCGAGGCGGAATAGGTGTCATAGCCGCCGCTCAGCGGGTCCATCAGGGTGATCGTCCCCGCCCCCTGGTCGTATCCGATGAGCACCTGGGCGTGCTCCCCAATCGAGAACCACACCCTCCTGCCGTCGTAGGCGACATAGGAGGTCACGGTCACCGTCTCGAGGTGCCAGGGCACCCAGACCACCACCGGGTTCCCCGCCTCCAGCTCGGAGACCAGCTGGCTGAGGGTCCATCCCCCGTGGGCGTCCACCGAGAGACCGTGTTTCTCTGCCACGCCCGCGATGGGCGGATAGTACACGCCGTAGCCGGTGTAGTTGACCTCGCTCCCGTACACGTTGCCGATGAAGGCGGTGTACGGATCCCCCCAGTGGATCAGCTTCCCGTTGCTCACCTCGGCCGGCCGCCCATCCTTGGGGAGCTCATTGAACACAGTGTTCTGGCTGATGTCCACCCTCTTGTACTGCATGGCGCTGGCGAGCGCCGCCGATTCGCAGTCGAGGGGCATGTCCTGCTTGACGATGGGGACGTTGAGCCGGATGTCGACGCCCGCTGCCGCCGCATCCCGCGGTGCCAGGCCGGCGATGAGGGCAAGCACGCCGGCTGCGATCACGCCGGCTCCCGCCACCGGGCCCCTGCCGCCGATGAGCTTCATGGACGGGATCCCGCCCAGCCCATGAGCCGCGTTCGCATCGAAGGGGCCGCCATCCCCGAGGTCTACCCCATCCGGGGGATGGGCCGGCTCACGGGTGGCAGCGTGACGGCGCCCGGTCGGAGGTCCGAAGGTTGCGACGCCACCCCGGCCGGTGGCGGGCTGGGCCGCGTCACGAGAGGCGCTGACTCGGCGCTCCCGGCCGCCACACCGCCGGTGGGGAGGAGCTGAACCCCGGGCGGGTAGTCGGTGGGAGGTGCCGGCTTCTGCGCACCGGTCCAGGGGTTCCCCGGCTGGACCGTGCCCCCCGGGGCCACCGTCGAGTGCAGCCAGCCGCGCACCGGCAGCCCCCAGCGGGGCGACATGTAGGTGGCATCCCAGACGCCGTTGACGTAGCCGCCGATGGGGAGCGCCGCATGTCCCGTGGGATCGGGATCGCCCCAATTCTGCTCGACGATGTCGACGTAGCCACCGCCCACCCTGGTGACAACCGCAACGTGCCCAGCGGGATCGAAGCTGGTCTGGTTGAAGACGAGGAGGTCGCCGAACTGCGGCATCCAGGGCCCGCCGTTGGGCCGCTGCAGGAAGGCCGGGGTCTGCTGGGGCCCGGTGTCGTACATCTGATAGGCGTAGTAGGCGTGCCAATGGTTGTGGGGGTCGCCGTACGCGATCTGCGCCCACCGTGCAGCCAGCTCAAAGCACTCGTACTCCAAGCCGTACAGTCCCGAGACGTCCTCGTTGCCGTTGCCGTTGCTGTAGACATTGAGGTTCCCCAATGCGGCGTAGGTGCCGGCCCAGGCGGAGCCCGGCACCAGCACCGTCCCCCACGGAACCGACGCCGCCCGCGCCGGTTGAGCGACGCTCACCATCGCCGCGCTCACCGCGGCGGCGGCGACGGACGCGAAGAGGCGATGCGTCGAACGGATACGCCAACCGCTCACAGTAAGGCCAACGCTACTCACGGGTGTCCCTCAAATCTGTGTGTGTGTGGCGTCCCGAGACACCACCGTCACCGCGGCGCCATACCTGGCGTAGGCGACGCCGGGCACTCTCCTCCTACCCGAACCACCCCTCAGTGTCGACGATGGCGTCGATGCCGCCGCGGCTGTTGTAGATGCCGATCCGCTGGTCGCTCGAAACCGGTGTCATCACGCAGTTGGCGATCACCTCTCCGGGACCGACGTTGAGGTCCGAGGTCGGATCCGCCACGCCCCACGCCCCCACCGTGAGGTAGGTCCCTGCGGTGGCGTCGACGGCGGTGAGGTTGGCGGCCAGCGCCCGGATCCCGGAGCTGGGCAGACCCCCCATCCCGCCCACCTGGACGGCCAGCGTCTCGCCGCCGGATAGCGTCTCACCGGCGCAGGGGGGCGGCGAGAAGGCCGCCCCCGGCGGGCGGGTGTCGCAGATCCGCGAGGGGCCGAGGGGATGGAAGAGGGCTCCCCCGCTGTCGGCCCCGTTGCCGAACCATCCGTTGATGTCGAGGATGACGTTGACCGAGCCGGCACCGGTGGCGACGCAGACCGAGCCGTTGGTGGGGTCGATGCGGGCGATCACCCGGTTGGCCTGCACCGCTCCCCCGGCCAGGTTGAGGTTGGAGATCACCGGCGGCGTGCCGCAGGTGTGGGTGCTGGGGCTGGGCGGATACACCGCCAGGTACGTGCCCCGGCTCGGGGCGACTGCCGTCAGGTTAAAGGTGACGGCCGCCGCATCCCCGCCGGTCGTCACCGTGGTGGCGCCGTCCACGACCCGCAGCAGGCGCGGGTGCCCGGCGACCAGCGGTCCACCAGTGCTGCACGCCGTGCCGCCGCGGGTGTCGCAGACGCGAACCGCGGCGCTGAGCGGGTGGTAGAGGCCGGCACCGCCGGAGGAGGAGGTGAAGTAGCCGAGCACATCGGCGACGACGTTGACCGTCCCCGCGGCGTTGTAGACGTCGATCGCCCCGCCGCTTCCCAGGGGAGCGATGGCCAGGTTGGCGATGACCTCTCCCCGCCGCGCGTTGACGGTGGACGTCGAGGTACCCGTCGCCCCCGCCGGGAAGACGGCTAGGTAGGTGCCCGAGGTCCCTCCGACCGCGGTGAGGTTGAGGACGACCGCCTGCACCCCGCTCGAGGGGAGCGACTGCCCCGTCGAGGGGTCGTGGTAGCCGGCGATGGTCACCGTGCGGGAGGTGTGCGGTCCGAGTGCACCGCCCGAGCAGTTGACGCACGACGACGATCGCGTGTCGAGGATGCGGAAGGGGGTGAGCGAAACGTACCGCGAGGGGTCGACGTAGGTGTAGGCGGCCGCGCTCGTGCCCCAGGTGTCGGAGACGCCGAGGGAGACGGTCCCCGATCCCGCGGGCGGCGTGAAGGTGAAGGAGAAGGGGGTGAGGTTGGCGATGGGGAGGCTCTGCCCGTTGAAGGTGAGCGCCAGGCCGGGCTCGAAGCTCTGTCCCTGGACCGTCACCGTGTTCCCGCCCCCGGCCGGCCCCACCCCGGGGCTGAGGCCCGTGATCCGAGGGGCCGCGCCCAGGACCGGGTCCCCGTGGCCCACGCTCAGGTTGGCGCTGATCGCGTTCCACAGGTCGTTCGAACCGGAGTCGTAGCCCAGCGCCCAGATCCCGATCCCCTGCAGCTCGTCGCTCTTCACCAGGCCATACTTGTCGCCGAGCGACTGGCCGTTGTCGTAGTAGAGCTCACGGTAGCTGTCGTGGTTGCCGCCACAGGGATCGCCGCTCGCGGGGCTCCACCACGCCGCCCACGGCGAGGCCGCCGAGGGCGCCCAGTTATGCACGAGGTTGTCCGGGGGACCGGCGGTGCAGGCGAAGTCGGCGAGCGCCCCGGAGTAGGTCACCGCTCCCACCTCGTCGTCCCCGCCGCGGGTGGCGTTGAAGACCTTGGACGTCGTCGAGTAGACGTACCCGTAGTAGGGGACGCCGAGGATGATCTGCCAGGCCGGCACCAGCCCCAGGTAACCGTTCACGATCTGGGTGTCCGTGTACGAGTACGCGGAGTTGGGGTAGAGCGGCGCGTTGGGCAGGGTGCGCCCGTAGTTGAGGTCGTAGGCCATGACGTCGAAGCCGTCGACGTAGGGACTGAGGGCCCGGATGTTGAAGTACGACCCGCCCTTGTACGAGGAGGCGTACGTGTCGAGGGTGAGGTAGCTCTGGTGGGGGACCTGGCTCTTGAGGGCACTGCGCAGTTGGGCGATGAAGGCGGTGAAGGCGGAGGCGGAGATGCCCGAGCCTCCCTCGAAGTCGACGTTGACCCCGTCGGCGCCGCGCTGGGCGACCTGCTGCACCACCTGGCTCACCGCTCTCTGGGCGTAGCTGGGGGTGGTCACCAGGGTCTCGATGCTGCTGCTCGAGAAGTCGGTGATGGTGAGCACCACCTTGTCGCCGGCGGCGTGGGCGGTGTTCATCAGACTGGTCATCTGCCCGCTCCACCAGGCGGTGTAGCCGGCGTCTTTGATGACCGCGCCGTTGACATTGATGTCCAGGCTGTCGTAGGCGATGGTCGAAAGGAGGTTGAAGTGGAGGTCACTCCTCCAGTCGCCCGAGGTCACCTCGCCGACCTGGACGAAGCCGAGCACCTGGGTGGAGCCCGCCGTCGCCGTGCTCTCCATCCGCGGCTGGCTCGCCGAGTTCTCCTGCAGGCTTTGGTACAGGGGTTGCACCGGTGCGCCGGGGGCCACCCCCGGCTGGGCCGGCCGCATCGAGTCGTTGAAGATCTGGTTCCCGGTCGTCTCCCCGCTTGGCACCGTTGCCACGTGGCCCGGAGCGTCGGCGCTCGAGGTGGCGCCGCTGGCGCTTGCGGCACTGAGGGGGAGGGCGGCGAGAAGGGGGAGGGTGGCGAGGATGAGCAGGCGTCGCATGGTCGGCACCATGCGGCGCCTGCGTCCTGATGCACGCTCCTGCCACGCAGCTGTGACGAGCGTCCGGCAGCTTGTGACAATTCGCTTGTGACGGCACTATTGCGCCGGCTTCAGCGTCAGCCCGGCATGTAGCAGGCGGGCGGCTGCGCGCCGGAGTAGATGGAGGCGCCCGAGCAGGTGGTGTCGTCGGCCACCAGGCCGGTCCCCGAGGAGTCGGGGATCATGGACACCACCATGGTCACCGCCGCCCCGCTCGGAGCGAAATGGAAGTCGACATCGACGGTGTTGCTTCCCACTGGGGTGAAGCTGACGCTCTCCCAGCTGCGGCTGCAGCGGCACATCGGTCGGTACGGAGCCTGCCCGTAGAGGCTGCTGAGCCTCGCCGCCAGCCGTGCGCTGACCGCGCACGACGCGTAGTGCCCGCTGGCGTCGCCGCAGCCGTAATGGTCTCCCGTTGCGGGGAAGAGGCTCTTCGCCGTCGCCACCGCCTCGGCGTTCGAGCCGGCGGTGGGCGTCGATGTCGCGGTCGGCGTCGCCGAGACCGTCGCGGAGGCGGTGGGTGGCGACGGCGTCGCCGAAGCGGAGGCGGTGCTGGCGGGGGGGGTCCGCTCTGCGGTCCCCGGGGCCCCGCCGAAGGCCCCCTTCACGGCCAGGGTCACGAGCGTCCCCGCCGTGGCGCCGATGAGGACTGCGACCACGATGGCCGCCCAGGCGGCGAAGCGGCGACGCGGGGAGCCAGGGGAGGATGGCATCCGGATACCGTAGCGGCGAATTCCCGGAGCTGGAGAAACGTCATGCTCTTGTGTGACCCGGCGGTGCGCCACCGCCGTGGCTCGGCCGGACCGGAGTCGCCGTGATGCGCATCGTGGTCCTCGGCGCCGGCGGTCAGCTCGGCCGTGAGCTGATGGAGATCCTCGCCGCCTCCCCCCATGAGGCCACCGGTCACGGGCACGAGAGCCTCGACATCACCGCCTCGGCCCCGGTGGCCATGGCCCTCGACGCGGCGCGCGCCGACGCCGTCGTCAACTGCGCCGCCTGGACCCGGGTCGACGCCGCCGAGGCGGAGCCGGAGAGCGCCTGGCGGGCCAACGCGGTTGGCCCCCGCGTCCTTGCCGAGGCCTGCCGGGAGCGGGGCATCCTCCTCTGCCACCTCTCGACGGACTACGTCTTCGACGGCACCGCCACCCGGCCCATCCCCGAGGACGCCACCCCCAACCCGAGGAGCGCCTACGGGCGGAGCAAGCTCGCCGGCGAGGAGGCTGTCCGCGCCGTCCTCCCCCACCACCAGATCGTCCGCACCGCCTGGCTCTACGGGCAGGGGGGGCCCAACTTCGTGCTCACCATGCTGCGCCTGGCCAAGGAGCACGGCCGGCTACGGGTCGTCGACGATCAGTGGGGGTCTCCCACCTGGACGGGCCACCTCGCCCCGGCCCTCATCCGGCTCCTCGAACGTGGGGTGCCCGGCACCTACCACCTCACCAATTCGGGAAGCACGACCTGGCACGGTTTCGCCACGGCGGTCGTCGCGGAGGCCGGGCTCGAGGTGGCGGTGGAGCCGATCGCGACCTCGGACTACCCGACCCCGGCACCGAGACCGGCTTACTCCGTTCTGGAAAACCACGCCTGGAGCGAGTTGGGCGAGGCGTCCCTCCCACCCTGGCGTGCCGGACTGCAGGCCTACCTGTCGAGCCGTTCGGAAGCAGAGGCGTAGCCCGCGCCAGCCTGACCGGTTCCGAGGGCTCCGGACGCTCAGCGCGCCTCTCCTAGCAACTCAATCAAGCGTAGCGATTGATGCCCTTCGGATCTGCCGACAGCGACCCGGAACCGAACCGCGCTCACAACAAAGCCAACGAGGATTGTCGTGGGAGCACCTTGGCGTCACGTAAGCGATTACAGAATCCCCTGGACGGACGGAGCCAGGTTGGCGTAGCATGCGGCGCGCGTCTCAAGGAAGGGTTTCTGCAGTGCGTGCATTTGGAGGGCAACTGCGTGACTGAATGGTTGAACAGGCTTTGGAGAGGGAGCCGCAGACAGGGAAGGGTGAGCGCGGCGCGCAAGGCCCTCTATGTGAGCTTGGCCCCGGCGCTGGCGCTGGTCGGTGTGATGACGCAGCTCGGGACAGCTTCGGCGGTCACGACACCCGTGAACGGGACGCTGGCCTACTTCGCTGTGAGCCCGTGCCGGATCCTGGATACGCGCAATACGTCGCCGCTCGACGCGGGAACCAGCATCAACGTCCTCGTGGCCCCATCGAGCGGGACGGTGGCGTGCGCCGACGGGTCGACGCGCGCGGTGCCGAGCGGAGCCGGGGCTGCGGTCATCAACGCCACGGTGACTGGCCCGACGATCTTCGGGTACCTGTCGCTGTACCCGGTGGGAGGGGCGGCGAAGGTCTCCAACCTCAACTTTGCGGCCAATGAGACGGTGCCGAACCTGACCACCGTTGGCCTGGGCTCGATGACCGGTGGTAGCGGGGTGACGGTGCTCGACGAGCAGCCGTCGGGACAAGTTCAGGTGGTGCTGGACGTGGAGGGGTACTATGCCACCCCCTCGGACACGGCGGGGCAGTACGCGCCGATCACGCCAGTGCGCATCGCCGATACGCGCCCGGGAAGCGGGGAGCCATACGCGGGACAGACCCTGGCGCCGGGTGGGACCCTGAACCTGCAGGTCACCGGCTCGGGCGGTGATGCGATCCCGTTGTCGGGGGTATCGGCGGTCGTCTTCAACCTCACGGTGGCCAACGGGACCGCGGGGAGTTACCTGACTGCATACCCGTACGGAGCCACCCGTCCGACAGCGAGCAACCTCAACTTTGCGCCCGGGGAGGTCGTGCCCAACCGTGTGATCGTACCGGTCGGCACCGGCGGGAAGGTGTCCATCTACAATGTCTCGGGGTCGGTCGACGTGATCGTCGATGCGGACGGCTATTACACCGACAGCACCGCGTCGGCGGGAGCGGGTTCTCTGTTCACGCCGCTCCCCACGCCGCAGCGGATCGCGGACACGCGTTCGGGAAGCGGCTCCTCCTATGCGGGTGACACCCTGAGCTCGGGCGGTAGCCTGAGCATCATGACCGCCGGTGTCGGCGCCATCTCCTCGGCGGCGACGGCGGTGGCGGAGAATTTGACCACCGCGGACGGGACGGCGGGAAGCTACTTCACGGTGTACCCGACAGGAGCGACCCGCCCGAGGGCGAGCGACCTGAACTTCGCGGCGCGTGAGATCGTGCCGAACATGGTCCAGGCGACGCTGGGCGGTGGCTCGCAGACCATCTACAATGCGGCCGGGAGCGCGGATGCGATCGTGGACGTGTTCGGGTTCTTTGCACCGGCGACCGTCACCACCATCGCGGTGACGCCAACCACGGCGCAGTCGGTGACGACGACTGGCACGCGGACGTACACGGTGTCGGCGACCAAGAACGGGTCCCCGGACACCACAAATACCCTGGGGCTCAGCTTCCAGCAGGTGATCGGAAGCCCGACGACGGCGTCGATCGGCCAGTTCGAGGACGTCTACATCGAGAGCGGCGGGACCCCCACGTACTGCTGGGAGGGTGCGGACAGCACGGGTGCTGACTGCCCAAGCGGGACCACCACGGAGGCGAGCGGGGCCACCGCTGGCGGTGCGACCACCACGTTCGCCAGCTACACGGGCAGCCCGACTGCGGACACCGCGGTTGGGGTTGTCGGGACCGGCACCTTCTTTGCCATCATGGGAGACAACCCCTCCGGTGGGGCCGCGGCCGACGGGCTCGGTTCCGCGACGCCGGAGGGCTACGTGGACACCGACGGAGGCGGTTTCGCCACCTTCGAGAGCGGTGAGCCGAACGCAGTCGGTGGCAGCCTCACCTTCACTCCGGTGGCCACGGGCCTTGCCCCGCTTGCTGTGACCACCGACTACCCGGCCGCCGCGGACACCTTCCAGGATGGCGGGTACTACACCGCGCTGACGTCGACGGCGAACGCCGAGGCTGGATCCGCAGGCCAGTTCGGGGTGCAGGCCGCGGTCGTCGATCAGAGCGGCCTCGACAGCAGGTCCACTGACTACGCGGTGACGTGGACCATCACGAACACGGGCTCGTCGACGACGCACGTGTACCTCACCGGGGTCACGAATCCCGATGCACTGTCGGGCGGCCCTGGCGCCCACTGCACCGCCAACGCCACCGGGAACGTCGCTGGCGCGGGTTTGTACGACTGCGACGACAACAACCTCGGAGGAAGTGTCGGCCACTTTGTCAACCCCAATGACGGGACGAACAACGACACGATTCCGGCGAACGCCGACGGCGGGACGGGTGATTTGACCATCGCCGGCGGCGCGAGCATGACCTTCACTGACTACACCTTCAAGGATCACTGCCTTAGTCTCAGCGGTTGCCATCAGGGTGCTCTCATCTTCGTTTCATCGGACAGCGACACCACGCTCACCGTCTCCGCGCAGCTGGCGGTGGCTCCGGGCGTGGGCCAGATCGGCCCGTCGATCGGGGCGCCGGAGTCGACGACCCTCAACTGGGTGCACACCCCGGCCTCTGCCGGTTCAGTCAGCGGCACCGTGGCGACCTGGGACCCGGTGGCGGAGTCGTGCACGGAGCCGTGCGCAGACGGCGCTGAGACCCACGACTTTGTGATTGTGCAGACGGCGAGCCTGGGCCGTTACATGGTGCAGTACGACCAGACGGCTGGGCAGAGCTACACGGTGGGTGGCACCTCGACGAACGAGGACGCCTTCGAGAGCACTCTCGCCACGAGCCAGACGTACAGCGTGACCAACTACGGAGGGAGCAGCGGCTCACCGCCGGCGCAGACCAACTCGCACAGCTGACGCCGCATCAGCTGGGCAGGTGACCAGAAGGGCCCCGGGAGAACCCCGGGGCCCTCTTCTCTGCGGCCCCTCGGCCGGGTCCGCTGAGGCCGGCTTTCATCGGCCCAGCCCATGTCCGCCCCCACCCCCCACCACTTCACCGTCATCACCCTCCCCGCCTACAAGGCGGAGGGCACCCTGGAACAGACCATCGGCGCCCTTCCCGCGGGGACCGCCGACCACCTCCTCCTCGTCGACGATGCCTCGCCGGACGGCACCGTCCACATCGCCAGGCGGCTCGGCATCGACGTCCGGGTCCACGACCGCAACCGTGGCTACGGCGCCAACCAGAAGACCTGCTACCGGGAGGCGCTGGACCTCGGGGCCACGGTCATCGTCCTTCTCCATCCCGACTATCAGTACGACCCCTCGGCCGTGCCGGCCCTCGTCGCCCCCATTCTCGCCGGGGTCGCCGACTTCACCTTCGGGTTGCGCTTCGCCTGCACCGGCAACCCTAGGCCTAGGGCGGGGGCATGCCCTTCTACCGCTGAGCGGTCCTCGTCCGCCAGGGCGAGTAGCGCCATCGACGGTGCTCGGCCTACTCCCCGGGAACCGGCGAAACCTTGGAGGGCAGCGACTACCGTGGGCAACTTTGCGCATGGCGTAGCACGACATGCTACACTGACAGCATGAGGGAGATCAGCCAGCGCCAGCTGCGCAATGACAGCGGAGAGATCATGCGCGGAACTCGACGGTGGCGAGAGCTACATCGTGATGCGCAACGGCACGCCGGTGGGAGAGCTGATGCCTTTGCGCAGGCATCGGTTCGTCTCCACGGAGACGGCGATGGCCATGTTCCGTGGCGCGCCCCCCGTCGACTACCGAGGGCTCCGAGATGACCTCGATGCCATCGCTTCGCAAAACGTAAGCCCGCGTGGCTGAGCGCCCCTCTCGTGGGCTCGTTGACACCTCGGTGGTACTCGACCTGGAGAGTCTGGACCCGACCGTGTTGCCGCTTGAACTCGCCATCAGTGCCCTCACCCTCGCCGAGCTGGCGGCCGGACCCCATGCGGCGGCCACTGCCGAGGAACGGGGGGTCCGGCAAGAGCGCCTCCAGCGGACCGAAGCGACCTTTGACCCCCTTCCGTTCGACACCGCCGCCGCGCGTGCCTACGGACGGATCTACGCAGCGGTGGCTGCGGCCGGTCGAAGAGCGCGGGGTGCGCGAGCGGTCGATCTGCTCATCGCTGCGACCGCCGCCGCGGCCGGCCTGCCGCTCTATACGCGCAACGGCGACGATTTCCGCGGGCTCGGTGAGGTCGTCGACGTCGTCGCCGTGTAGCTGAGCCCACGATTTGCCCTCCAAACCGGCATCGGAGCACGTGAGCGGAAGCTGACCCTATCATCCCGGGAAGGCCGTGTCCGCCCCCACCCCCCACCACTTCACCGTCGTCACCCTCCCCGCCTACAAGGCGGAGGGGACCCTGGAGCAGACCATCGGCGCCCTCCCCGCCGGCAGCGCCGACCACCTCCTCCTCGTCGACGACGCGTCCCCGGACGCGACCGTCGATGTCGCGAGGCGGCTCGGCATCGACGTCCGGGTCCACGACCGCAACCGTGGCTACGGCGCCAACCAGAAGACCTGCTACCGGGAGGCGCTGGACCTCGGGGCCACGGTCATCGTCCTTCTCCATCCCGACTATCAGTACGACCCCTCGGCCGTGCCGGCCCTCGTCGCCCCCATCCTCGCCGGGGTCGCCGACTTCACCTTCGGGTCGCGCTTCGCCTGCACCGGCAACCCCCGGGCGGGGGGCATGCCCCTCTACCGCTACTGGGGCAACCGCTTCAGCACCGTGGTGGAGAATCTCCTCCTCGGCACCCACTTCACCGAGATGCACTCGGGGATGAAGGCCTACAGCCGGCGGTTCCTGGAGTCCATCCCCTTCGAGAGCTTCTCCGACGACTTCGTCTTCGACACCGAGATCCTGGTGGCCGCCGTCGTCGGCGGCTTCCGGCTCCAGGAGGTCGCCATCGCGACCCGGTACACGCGGGAATCCTCGTCCATCAACGTGCAGCGCTCCCTGGAGTACATCGGGCGCAGCATCGAGGTCTGCTGGCGGGCGTCCGGCGTCCGGCGGATCCGGCGCCGCAACGAATACCCGCCCCGCTCCTCCTGAAGGGCTCCGGCGTCCGGGCCGGTGACGCCGCCGCAGGCGTCGACGTCCTGCCTTTTCGGCCGCGATGTGTATGTTATGATGTGTTTATGCGCACAACGGTTGACCTGCCTGCGGAGCTGATGCGGGCGGCCAGAATCCATGCCGCCGAGCGCGGTGAGACGCTCAAGGATCTCTTCGCTCGGGCTCTCTCCCACGAGCTGCGGGCACGCCCGGGCTCCTCACCGGCAAGCGGCCGGGTGCAGCTCCCGCTCGTGGGGGTGGCGGACGCCAGGCCCGTTGATGTCACCAATGCCGACATCGAGGCCGTGCTGGCCAGCGAGGACGCCGCGCGATCTGGGCGGGCATGACCCTTCTTGACGTCGGGGTGTGGCTGGCGGCGGTCTGGGCGCGACATGTTCACCACCCCGTTGCCGCCTCCTGGTTCGAGGCCCAGACCACAGAGATGGCGCTCTGCCGAGTGACGCAGATGAGCCTGCTTCGTTTGCTCACCAACCCGTCGGTCATGGGCGACGATGCGCTGGCGCGGCGTGCCGCGTGGAAGGTGCTCGACACCCTGCGCTCCGATGATCGGGTCGTCTGGGCCGAGGAGCCGCTGGGGCTGGAGGCTCTGTGGCGCGCGTTCTCCTCGCACGACCAGCGGGATCACGAGCTGTGGACCGACGACTATCTGGCCGCCTTTGCGCAGGCGGGCGATCTCAGCCTCGTGACCCTCGACCGGGCCACGGTGCGCCGCTACCCGTCAGTCAGGGTCACCGTGCTCACCTGAGAGGTGGGATCGACGGTTATCCGGCGGGGAGGAAGCCCATGAGACGCACGGCGGCGTTCGCGGAGGCGTTGAAGGGGACGGTCATCGTGGAGATGTCCCAGCCGTGGTCGCTCCAGTTCATCTGGCTCACCGTGTAGACGCTGCCGTCAGCGGCCACCACGGTCACCACCGCGACGTGACCGGCGCTGGATCCGGCCAGCGGCCCCGGCCCGCCCCATATCACCAGCGCCCCCACCGATGGGGTTCTGGGCGCCGCACGGCCCGTCAGCTTCGTGTAGCTGTAGGGAAGAGAGGAGGCGTTGCCCTTGATCCTCTCGAAGTACGGGCTGGCCCAGTTGAGCTCCGCCCAGAGGATGTACTGCCCCGGGTAGCCGTTGACCCCGCAGTAGTCCCATGGGCCCTAGGCGCCGTAGCAGGTGGAGACGAGCGTCTCGATAACTTGCATAGAGCGAGTGCATACCCGGCGCTCCATTGCGTGACGACGCTACGTCGACCGAGTGCGCACGCATTCCTCTTCACTGGAATGTGGCACCGCATTGCGCTACCTTGTGCGATTGCACATGATGCAATCCAGAGCCGAGGCAACCGGCACCCAGCGGAGTGCTGATGGCGGCGTCATTGCCTCCCTATCACTCCGGCTACGCTACGGGCAATGACAGCCGCCCCCGCGCCGGGCTCGCCTGATCCCGGCGCGCTCATCGCCGACATCGAGGCGGAGGTGGCCCGCAAGCGGGCCGCCGGCGAGTACCCGGCGGCTCTCCTCGAGCGCCTCCGGGCTGAGTTCCGGCCTGGGGCGGAGGAGGAGCCCCCGGAGACCAGCGCCCTCATCGAGAGCGCCCGGCCGCTGCGCTCAGCCGTTCCCGGGGTCGCTCCCGTGGTGGTCTTCGCCAAGCGGGTGGTGCGCCGTCTCCTCGCCTGGTACGTGGCGCCGATTGCCGTCGACCAGACGCGGTTCAACCTCGCCATCCTGGGCGACCTTCGGGCTCTGGAGGACCGCGTCGCGGCGCTGGAGCAGCGGGACACGGAAGCCGCCGGGCGGGTCGGCGGCGATCACCCCCCGGCGCCACCCGGCTCGTGAAGCTGGTCTTCGTCGTCCCCCGGTTCGCGCCGGGCATCGTGGGGGGTGCCGAGCAGCACGCCCACCAGCTGGCCCGGCGCCTTCTCGCCCGAGGCCATGCCGTCGAGGTCTTCACCACCTGCGCCATCGACCATCACACCTGGGAGAACGTTCTGCCCTCCGGGAGAGGCGAGGTCGGCGGGGTCCCGGTTCGCCGCTTCCCCGTCACCGTGGCCCGCGATGACCTCCTGATGCGCCGCCTCCAAACCGCCCTCGACGCCGGCTTCCGCCTGCCGGCGGCCGCCGAGGTGGAGTGGGTGCGCAACACCGGATACAGCGAGCCGCTCCTCGACGCTATCGCCGATGCCGCCGGCGGCGTGGACGCATTGATCTTCACGCCCTACCTCTTCGCCACCACCGTCTTCGGGGCGCGCGTGCGCCCCGACCGCAGCCTGATCCAGCCGCTCCTCCACGATGAGCCCTATGCGCGCTTCGGCTGCGTCCAGGACACCTTGCGGGGCGCTGCCGGCCTCCTCTGGATCAGCGAGGGAGAGCGACGGCTTGGCGAACGGATCCTGGGCCCGCGCCGCGCCTGGCTCATCGGTGCTGGCGTTGACGTCCCCGTGGATCCCCCGGACGCCGCGGCACTCAGAGCGCGCCTCGGCCTCCGCGATCCCGTCGTCAGCTACGCCGGTCGGCGCGAAGGAGCCAAGAACTTTCCGCTGGTCACCGAGATCGTGACGGCGGCGAACCTGGGCTGGGGCCGGCGCATCGGGCTCCTCGCCATGGGGACCGGCCCGGTGCGCGTCCCAGTTTCGGCCCGACCCTTCGTCCACGACCTCGGCTACGTCAGCGAGCAGGTGAAGCTCGCCGCCTTCGCCGGCTCCGTGGCGGTGATCAACCTCTCCCTCTTCGAGAGCTTCAGCTACGCGGTCATGGAGGCCTGGAGCGTGGGCACGCCTGTGGTCGTGCACCGCGACTGTGCGGTCACCCGCCGCCACTGCGAGGACTCCGGCGGTGGTCTGTGGGTGGGCGACGTGGCCGAGGCGGTCGAGGCCATCCTCCGCCTCGCCGGCGATCCTCGCCTGCGGCGGGCGCTGGGCGCGGCCGGCCGGCGCTACGTCGAACGCAAGATGAGCTGGAGCATGGTGATGGACCGGATGGAGAGCGCCCTCCAGGAGTTCGCGGCGCGCAGGGAGGCGCGAGTGTGACGGCGATCCACCAGCTGCTTCCCGTGTTCTCGGCGGGTGATGCCATCGGCCAGGCGGTTCGCCGGATGCGCGCGGGATTCGCGGAGATGGGGTATGCGGGCGAGATCTTCGCGGAGCTGACCCATCAGAGCCTGCAGCGTGAGGCGCGTCCGGCCACCGAGCTGGCGACGCGGGTGGCGAGGAGTGATGTTGTCATCTATCACTTGAGCATCGGCGCCCGGGCGGCGGAGCTCTTCGCCGGACTGCCCTGCCGCCGGGTGCTCGTCTACCACAACATCACCCCGGCCCACTACTACCGCGCCATCAGCCCACGCGTCGCTTACTGGCTCGAACGTGGTCGTCGCGATCTCGCCCGCCTGGCGCCGCTCGTGGAGATGGGTGTCGGTGACTCGGCGTACAACGCGGCCGAGCTCAGCGCCGCCGGCTGCCCGCGGGTGACGGTGATCCCGCCTCCGGTCGACCTGGCCCGCCTGCGCCCCCGGCCGGCCCGGCCGCGCGACCCACCGCGCCTCATCTTCGTCTCCCGGCTTGCCCCCAACAAGCGGCAGGAGGAGCTCATCCGCATCCTCGCCGCCCTGCGCGCGCTGTCGCAGCCGGCGGCCACCCTGCTGCTCCCCGGAGGCTGGGACGACACCGGCGCCTACGTCGCACCCCTGCGGCGTCTCGCAGCGTCGCTGGGCGTCGGTGCTGCGGTGGAGATCCCCGGAAGGCTCAGCGACCGCGAGATCGGTGATCTCTACGCCGGGGCCGGCGTTGCCGTCTGCGCCAGCGAGCACGAGGGCTTCGGCATGCACCTGGTGGAGGCCATGGCCTTCCAGGTGCCCATCGTGGCCCGGGCCGCGGCCGCCGTTCCGGAGACGGTGGGCGACGCCGGGATCCTCCTCACCTCCACGGATCCCTTGGTGTGGGCGGCGGTCGTCGACCGGGTCATCACTGACGGGGCGCTGCGCCGGGCTCTCATCGAGGCCGAGCGGCGCCGCCTCGAGGACTTCTCTGAGCCCGCACTCCGCATGCGCTGGAGGGAGCTGCTCCTGGGACTCGGCCTCACTCCCGCCGGCACGAGCGCACGGCTCGGGTAGGCGCGCGACCTGGCGCCGAGCCTCCGTCGCGAGTGCCGCTACAGGAAGCCGATGAGGTCCTCGACCACGGCGACGAGATGCTCCGGGGTCGCCTCCTTGGCGACGACGGCGGTGGCGCCCAGCTGATGGGCCCGCTCCCGGGCGCGCACGTCGTCGGGGTCGATGAGCACGACCACCCCACCCGGCGGGCATTGGGGGGCGAAGCGGAGCGCCTGGAGGAGCTCGAGACCGTCGGTGTCGAGGGTGACGTCGAGGAGGAGAAGGGCCGGGCTGAAACCGGGCAGCTCGGCGCGGACCTCGCGCACCGCCCGCACCCAGCGCACCTCGTGACCCCGCCCCTGGAGCGCGGCGATCAACGGCCGGGCCTGCGCAGCCTCGTCCTCGGCGAGGAGGATGCGTGCGCCTGCCATGTTTGGATGGTACCTTTCGCTCCGGGATGGGTTGGGCCCCGAGGTTTCTCCGCCGCGCTGGCCATGCAGCCCCGCCGGCCCTTCCATCCACCCTCATCGAGCGGCGCCAGCGCACCTTCTGGTCGCGGGGGGCCAGCGCCGCTGTCACCCTCGTGGAGGCCGAGCGGGAGCCGGCGCCGCTGCGCCCCACCCTGGCCGAGAGGATTCGCGATCTGGTCGCCACCCACGAGCGGGGAGCGGCGGCCGCCGCGGGCCTGCCGGGGAGCACGTCCAGTCCGGCTCAGCCGGCGCCCGGCGATGCCGCGTACTGCGAGGCCCTGTTCGTCGAATTGATCCGCGTCGGTGAGTACCAGCGCGCTTTCGCCCTCCTTGCCCCGCAGTGCCAGCGCCGCTGGGGGAGCGCGATCCGCTTCGCGGATGCCCACCGGGGCCGGCCCGGCCGGCTCGAGGGGGTGGAGGTCACCGCCGTCCGCCACCTGGACCAGTGGACCGATCCTCACCACGGCGACCTCCACCAGGGCGTCGCCGAGCTCGACGTCGAGTACGGCTTCGGGGCCGCTGAGCAGCCCTTCGTGCTGCGCCGCACCGTGCACCTCGTCGCCGTCGACGGCCGCTGGCGCTCCCTCTCCTACCCCGTCGAAGCCGCCTCCTGAGCCCATTCCTCGGCCGCCTCCTTCAACGATTGAGGAAACGGCCCGTACAATGCCCTGATGATCTCCGCCGCCCTCCTCAGGAGCCGCCCGGGGCCCCTGGCCCGCACCCGCCAGGAGGTCATCGACATCGAGCGCCGGGCTCGATTCCAAAGGGCGCGCCTCGACCGGGCTCGGCTCCGGCTTCGCGAGTCCGACACCCTTCTCGACCTCGTGGAGGAATGCCGTCTCCGCCGCCTCCGTCCCCTCCCCCCGGAGCTCTGGGGGGCGGTCGCCCGCCTGGTGGGGAGCGTGGAGCCCGAGCTGCGCGACGAGCTGGGCATCAGGCGCGATGCGGGGGCTGTCTCCGACGCCCTCTTCGCGGCGCAGGAGCGTCTCCTGGTCGACGCCCACAGGCGGCGCCCGCCCCGGCTCGCCGAGATCATCGAGCTCTTCCCGCGGCCGCCCGCCGGCGAGGACTGATCTGACCGGCCGACTCAGCCGGGGTTGGGCAGCATGGTGTCGCGGACGAGCGCGTCCAGGTCGGCGACGGCGGCGACGAACTGGCGCAGCGTCCGCACCGTGGGCGGGAAGCTGTCGAACTCCTCCGCTGCCAATCCCCCCTCCGAGTGGGCGCGAGCAAAATCGGGGAAGTGACGGAGCAGCGTCTCGACCACCTGGGGATCGACCGGCTCGTCGATGCGGGGCCGGACCTCGATATCGCTCGAGTTGAACCGCCGCTGCCAGGCGTAGGGAGGTGAGATGACGGCGTCGGCGCCGATCAGCTCGCTCCCGTGCATGTGGTTGCGCATCGCCGCGGAGAGCAGCCGGATCCGGTAGCCGCGCTCCCGGAAGAGCTGGTACGTCTTCTTGAACACGGCGATACCGGCCCACTCCAGGTACCCGGGGTCGATGGCGATCCCCTGCTTCTCCATCGCCACCTTGAGCCAGTCGTCGAGGCGGCCCACCATGATGGTGCAGACCGGCCCCATCGTGGCGACCTCCAGCCCCTCCGCCTCGCGGCGGCGCAGGCCGCGCTCCACCGCCTCGGCCACCGCCACGCACTGGGGCAGCGAGAAGCAGACGGTGGCGTTGATGCTGACCCCGCGATACGTCGCCTCCTCGATGGCGGGGATGCCCGCCCGCGTCACCGGGATCTTGACGATCATGTTGGGCGCCAGCGCGCTGAAGGTTGTGGCGTTGGCGACGATGGCCGCCGGGTCGCGATAGAGGCGCGGATCGGTCTGGATCGAGAGCCGCCCGTTGCGGCCCGCGTGGGCCTGGAAGGCCGGTTCCAGGAGGCGCGCCGCCCGCACCGACATCTCCTCGACGAGCCGCCAGCCGATGGCGTCCTCGCTGGCGCTGGGAAGCTCGCCCATCAGCGCCTCGATGCGCGCTCTCCAGGCGGCGAGCTCCTTCTTGAGGATGGTGACCGCGATCACCGGGTTGCAGGTGGCGCCGACGGCGCCGTCCGCGATGGAGGCGGTCAGCTCGTCGATGTCCGCGGAGTCGTTCCAAAGGCAGGTCGGCGTGGTCCGCGTCATCTGCTGGAGCCGGCTCCGGTATCCGACGCTCGTGGCTGTGACGCTCATGCCGGCGGCGCCTCGAGCCGCGCGCCCGGCGCCGCCGTCATGGGGCAGCGTGGGTCGGGGGCCATGGCTCGCCAGGAGGCCCGGACCCATTGGTGCGCGGGATCGTCGCAGAAGGCCATCGAGCGCACGTCGCCCGGACCGGAGAGGACGTTGAGGTAATACATCGGATAGCCCGGCGCGGCCACGCTGGGACCGTGGTAGCCGCGGGGGATGAGGAAGACGTCGCCGTCCCGCACCGTGACCGTCTCGTCGATGCCGTGCTCAGGGGCATAGAGACGGTGCAGTCCGAAGCCGGTGTCGCTGCATCCCGTGCCTCCGCTCTGCCCGATCCGGAAGTAGTAGATCTCCTCGTTGTTCACCGGGCATTCCGGGGACGCGTCGTGACGGTGGGGAGGCCAGCTCGACCAGTTGCCACTGGGGGTGAGCACCTCGACGCACATCAGACGCTCGGCGCCATCGAACGCCCCCGGCGCCATGAAGTTGATGACCTGGCGGGTGGAGGGCCCGGCGCCACGGATCTCGACGGCAACCGCGCTGGCGCGCACATGCATGGGGTCGAAGCGCCGGGTGGCGCGCGAGGAGGGAAGGGCGACCTCGGCGCCCCCCGCCGGGGTCGAGGCGTGGAGGCGCGCCTCCGTCCGGCAGGGAAGGTAGACCCAGTCGCTGACGGCGGAGAAGACGCTGTCGCGACCCTCGAGGCGGAAGCTGCGTCCCTCGACCTCGACGCTCAGCGCGCCGTGCAGTGGCAGCACCGCCATCTCCTCGTCACCCGTCTCGAGGGTGCGGCCGCCGCCCGCTTCGAGCCTCAATATCCTGAGCCCCGCCCGTCCCCAGCCGGCCCGTTCCGGCGTGAGCGCCACCGCGAACCCCTCATCCCCGGCGGTTCCCGCGGGCCAGTGGAGGCGAGCTGTGTGCATTCGCTGCCCACGATAGATCAGCCCCGCCAGGCTCCGGGCCCGCCGGGTGGATCGCTGAGGCTTCCCGGTTAGGCTTGGCGTACGCGAGGAGGGGCGGACCGCACGACGCCCGACACGAGGATCCGCGCCATGCCCTGGACGGTGACCGTCGCCGGCACCATTCACCTGGACGACATCACGACGCCGGCCGGCCGCCGCCAGGGGCAGATCGGGGGCTCCGCGCTGTACTTCAGCCTGGCGGCGGCGAGCGAGGTGCGTGTGCACCTGACCGCCATCTGCGGTCGGGATGCCGAGGTGGTGGTGCGGGACACCCTGACCGGGCTGCCCGTCGACCTCACCGGCCTCACCGTGAGCGACGACCCCACCTTTCGCTGGCACGCGGTCCAGGACTTCCGGCGCTGGGTGGCCCGCACCGTGGCCGAGGAGCCGGGCTGCGACCCGGAGTGGCGCCCCCGGCTCAGCGCCGCGGCCGCCGCCGCTCCCGTCCTCTTCCTGGGCAGCATGAGCCCCGCCCTGCAGGCGGACGTCCTCCGCCAGTCCCAGGCCGCTCTCATCGGCTTGGACAGCATGACGGCGTTCATCCGACCGCAGCGCGCCGCCCTGCTCGAGGTGGCTTCCGGCTGTGACGTCCTCTTCCTGGATCGCCAGGAGGTGCTGGCCCTGGTGCCCGCTGCCTCGACGTGGCGGGCCGCCGCGCACCGCCTGGTCGGGAGGGGGCGCCTGCGCGCGATCGTCGTCAAGGCAGGACCAAAGGGCGCTGCCCTGGTCACCGCCGCCGCCACCCTGGAGCTCCCCGCGGCGCCGGTGGAGGCGGTGGTGGATCCGACCGGGGCCGGTGACGGCGTCGCCGGCGGCTTCCTCGGCCTCTGCGCCGCCCAGGAGCGCGGCGACGAGGCGTTCTTCCCGGAGGCGCTCGCCGCCGGGCTCCGCGCCGCCGCCCAGGCCATCTCCACCTTCGGGGTGGAGGGGCTGCGAGCCGCCGCCCAGTCGGCCGCCGCCCGGTCCGCAGCCTCAGACGCGGCGATCTCGTCATCAGAACGACAGACCCGGGGCGGTACATTGGGGGCGTGATGTTCCAGTTCGGACCCGGCGGCTTCGCCGCCTTCCCCACCGTGTGGGGCATCCTCGGCCTCGTGTTCTTCGGCCTGATGGTGGCCTCCGTCATCTGGCTCATCGTGGTCCTGGTGCGCCGGCCGGGCCATTGGGGTTGGGGCGGGCTGCCCCCGACGGGCGGCGGCTGGTACGGCGGGCACCCCTATCGCAGCCCGGCCCTCGACGAGCTCGACGTCGCCTACGCGCGCGGCCAGTTGAGCCGCGAGGAGTACTTCCGCCGCCGCGCCGACCTCACCGGCTGGAGCCCGCCCGGTGGCGCGCCCGGGTTCTCGGGCGGTCGCGGGCCGGATGCCGGCTCGGCGCCGACCCCTCCGGCCACCTCCTGAGGCGCGGGTGGGGCTGACAGCGGCGCTCCCTCTCCGTACCATCGGCTGAGCCATGACGGTCGCCGCCCGCCGGCCCTCCGACATCGGGACCCCCATCGATCGCAACCTGGCCCTCGAGCTGGTCCGGGTCACCGAGGGGGCCGCCATCTCCGCCGCCCGCTTCATGGGGCGGAGCCGCAAGGAGGAGGCTGACGAGGCGGCGGTGGAGTCCATGCGCCGGAGCCTGGGCTACGTCGACATGGATGGCCTGGTGGTGATCGGCGAGGGGGAGAAGGACCAGGCCCCGATGCTCTACATCGGCGAGCGGGTCGGCAACGGCAACCCCCCGGAGGTCGACGTCGCCGTCGACCCCATCGACGGCACCCGGCTGGTGGCCCGCGGGCTCCCCGGGGGGATCACCACCGTGGCTCTCGCCGAGCGCGGCGCCCTCTATTTCACCCACGTCCACTACATGGAGAAGCTCATCGTCGGCAAGGAGGCTCGCGAGGTCATCGACATCACCGACAGCGTCGCCGCCAACCTCCAGCGCATCGCCGACGCCCTCGACCGCGCCGTCGACGACCTCACCGTCGTCGTCCTCGACCGCCCCCGCCACGAGACCCTTCTCGAGGAGATCCGCTCCGCGGGGGCCCGCGTCAAGCTGATCATGGATGGCGACGTCGCCGCCGGGCTGATGGCGGCGATGGAGCACCGCACCGGCATCGACGTGCTGATGGGCATCGGCGGCGCACCCGAGGCGGTTCTCGCCGCCTGCGCGGTGAAGTGCGTTGGCGGCGGGATGCAGGCGCGGCTCTGGGTCCCCGACGAGGAGACGCGCCGGCAGGTGGAGAGCGAGGGAAAGCGTGACGACGGTGCCGTGCTGACTCTCGAGGAGCTGTGCGCGGGGAGCAACGTCTTCTTCGCCGCCACCGGCATCACCGACGGGGAGCTCCTCGAGGGTGTGCGCTTCCTGGAGGACAACCGCTGCCGCACTCAGAGCCTCGTCATGCGCTCGTACTCCGGCACGATCCGCTACATCGACGCCGAGCACCTGCTCGACAAGCTGCGCCTCCGCCAGCAGTAGCGCGGGGCGCGACGCTCACCCCCCCAGAGGGAGGTCGTGGGGGTAGACGTAGACGGTGATCCCCCCTGCAAGCCGGACAACGCGCTCCGGCGTTCCGAATGCCGGCGACGGTGGATCGCGAAGGGAGTAGCGGGGATCGACCACCACCGCCACCTCGCCGGAGGTCGGTTGGAACCAGGCGGATGCCGCGTTGGTGTCGTACGGACAGAGATGAGCGGCGTCGCCGCCGCACGGCGCGACCTGACGCACCGCCACCCTTCCGCCGCTTGCCCAGGTCACGATGTTGGCGTCCCAGTAGTCGGCGTACGCCCGGGTGATCGGCTGAGATTCCAGGCTGACGGTGAGCGGCGCTCTCGACGGGCTCTCGGGCAGCTGCAGGGTGGCGAAGGCTGCGGCGTCCACCGCCGCCAGCGCGGCCACGGCGACGGTGAGGACCACCCATCCGACCGGGCGCTGCCGCAGGGCGAGGGGGAGGAGGGCGGCGAGGGCCAGCCACAGCGGGGTGAGGTAGCGGATGGTGGTGATGCCGATGGCGTAATTGGAGAGCAGCACCAGGGCGAGATCGAGGCCCGCGACCAGCGCCCAGTACACCTTGTGGGTCGCCACGGCCTCGGCGCGGGGTTCCTCCCCGAAGGAGCCCAGCAAGGTGCGCCCCGCATCCACCAGGGCGGCGAGGACGGTGACCGCCACCACCACTCCGAAGCCGGTCTGCACATAGGACATCGTCCCGGAGCCAACCGAGGCGGAGAGCTGGCCCGCCGTGGCGCCGGTTGCCGCCCCGACGAGATGCAGGTTGTGCACCATCTCGCGCAGGGAGGAGAGCTGGAGGTGGCTCGGGAGGGCATGCAGGTCCAGCAGGTGCGCCACGCCGCGAGTGGCCAGAGCGCCCGCGACGGCCGTGACGGTGGTGGCGGCCACCACGGCCGCCAGCCATGCGCTCTGGCGATCGCGCCGGCGAGCCCACAGGGCGGCACCGGTCAGCACAAAGGGGATCAGACCGACGGCGGCGAAGAGTGGGTCGGAGATCGCGTCGACGCCGCTCATGAGCCCGGCGCCGATGCTGGCGGCGGCCGTCGTCGCGAGGCTTCTCCGCGGTGCCAGAGCGAGCGAGACCAGCACCCATCCCAGGACGGCGAGGTTGGTGAGGGAGGTGACCCGTCCTGCCGGGGACGCCTCGTTGAAGAGCAGCAGCGGGCTGGCCAGCATGGAGATGAGGGCGGCGATGATGGCCGGCCGCCATCCCGCGATGCGGCGCACCGTCCACCCCAGGATCAGAGCCCCGATGAGATACACGGCGTAGATGACGGCCTGCGGGCTCAGCATCGGAGCGGGGAAGCGCAGGCCGAGAGCGCTCAGCAGAAGGTCGCTGTAGCCGGCATGGTTGCCCAGGTAGATGGTCCCGTGGTGGGGTGAGGCGATGGCCTGCACGAGGAGGACCGGGCTGATGGTGTCGCTGCTCGGGAGTTGCCGGGTGAGGAAGCCGCCGAGGACGCCCGCCTGCACCACCCCGTAGGCGACCACGGCGAGGGCCAGGGCAGCCTCCACGACGGCCCGGGCTGCCACCCACCCTCTCCCATACCGGCGTGGCGCCGCCGGCGATGAAGCCGGGACGTGCACCTCGCTCACGCGCGGTTCCGTGAGGTCACGCACCGCCGCCTGAGGTCACGTCGATCCCCTCGTCGAACATGTAGATCTTCACCGCGCCCAGGGAGATCACCCGGTTCCAAGCACCGTACGCCGAAGGGGGGTGGGTGATCGATCGGTGCGGGTCGACGATCACCGCCGTGGGCCCGGGCACGGCGGGGTACCACCCGTCCGCGGAGTTCAGATTGTCCGGGCAGAGGCGCGCACCGCCGGCGCCGCACTCGACGACGGCCCGGATGGTCACCCGGCCCTCGGTGGCCCAGGTGACGACGTTCGACTCCCAGTAGTCCGCATACCCGAAGGTGACGTGGTTGGCCTCCAGCGTCCTGACCAAGGGGCTGGCGGCCGCCGGCGGCGGCGGGGTGAAGGCGGCCAGGCTCCACGAGTTGGCGGCGGCCAGCCCGGTGACGAGGAGGGCGAGCACGGCCGGCGTCCACGAGCCCCGTCGCCCCCAGAGAGGCAGCAGGGCCGCCAGGGCAAGCCACGCCGGCGTCAGGTAGCGGATCGAGAAGACGTCCACGGGGTAGTTCGTCGCCACGAAGGCGAGGGTGGTGGCGGCGGCGACCAGGGACCAGTAGACGGTGTGCGCCACCCGGGTGCGCTGCTCGACTTGAGCCGCGCGGCAGCGCTTGAGGCGGAGCGCTGCGCCGGCCACGGCCACCACCACCATGGCGCAGACGAGCACTCCCAGGGCATCCGTGCCCGCGCCCAGGTTGCGGTAGTTGAGTGGCGTTCCGATGGCGCTCCAGGTCGCGGCGCCGAGGAGGCGGAGGTTGTGGCCCAGGACGGCGAGGGAGGCGGGATGCACCGACGGGCGGCCGTAGTGGACCTGGAGGCCCTGGGCGATCACGAATGTGAGTAGCGTCGAGATGGCCGCGACGGCAATCAACGCGGCCGTCACCTTGGCAAGCCGGAGGCTCGCCGCGTCGCGCCAGCGCAGCCACAGGCTGAGCGCGGTGAGGGCCAGGGGAGCAATGCCGACCACCAATAGGTAGGGATCGGACGCGATGTCGAATCCGGTCACGAGTCCGGCGCCCACGATGGCCGCCATCAGAGACCGCCCATTGGTGGGCCTGGCCCGCGGTTCGATGAGTCGGACCACCAGGAGGCCCAGCAGGGCGACGTTGGCGAGGGTGGTGACACGACCGGCGGGCGACACCTCATCGAAGAGCAGCGTGGGGGTGGCCGCCACGCAGACGGTGAGGGAGAGGAGACCCGCTCGCCATCCGGATAGGCGCACCACGGTGCCGCTGAGGATCGCCGCCCCGATCAGGTAGACCGCATAGGGAAGCACCTGGGAAACCACGCGGGCATCGGGAAAGGGGAGGGCGAGGGCGACCAGCAGGAGGTTGCTGAAGCCGGCGTGCGCGCCGAGATGGATGGTGCCGTGGCCCGCCGAGAAGAGAGCCTGGGTGAGGAGCAGCGGGCTCACGGTGTCGCTCTGCGGGACGCTGCGCTCGATGAAGCCCGGAAGCGTCTCGATGAGCAGCGTGAGGTACGCGAGAAGGCCGGCCGCGGGCAGCCAGCCGAGAGCCGAGCGCCGCCATCGGGCGGCTCTGCCGGTGGCGGCGGCGATCGACGCCTCTGCCCCCACCCCCGCCTTCGGCTCCGGGGTCTCGGCCACCGCGCCCAGCTGAGGCTGAGCGGGCATGGCCCCCACCCCCGCCCTGGGCTCAGCCGTCGTCTCCGGGACCTGCGCCCGGGTGGCAGCGGAGCCATCCCTCGCCTTCGTGCCCCCCCCGCCCATCCACTTCACCGCTCGCTGGGTGCCTCCAGGTTCACGCCCGCGGGCGCCACCCCCTGTAACGGGCCAGCGTCATCAAGGCGCGCAGCCCATCCATGGCGGTCAGCTTCTTGCCCTCGGCGCGGGAGCGAGCCGCATAGCTCACCGGCACCTCATAGATGCGGTGCCCGGAACGGAGGATCTTGGCGGTGATCTCCGGTTCGAGCTCGAAGCCCCGCGCCTTCAGATCGAGTGCCAGGGCGAGGTCGCGCGGCAGCACCTTGTACCCGGTCTCCATGTCCGAGAGGTAGCAGTTGTAGAGGATGTTCGTGGCCAGGGTCACCAGCCGGTTGCCGATCACGTACCAGAAGGAGTAGGCGGTGTGGCTGCTGAAGGCACGCGATCCGTACACCACGGTGGCGCGCTCCTCCATGATCGGCTCGAGAAGGCGGGGATACTCCGCAGGGTCGTACTCCAGGTCGGCGTCCTGGATGAGGACGACCTCACCATGGGCGTGCTGGAGCGCCGTGCGGATGGCGCCACCCTTGCCCCGATTGCGGTCATGGCGGATGGCCTGAACCCGCGGGTCGGCGGCGGCCCGCGCTTCCATCACCTCCCAGGTGCCGTCTGTCGATCCGTCGTCCACCAGCACCACCTCGAGGTCCACCGGCGACGCCAGGACGGCATCGAGGATCTGGGAGAGTGTCCGGCCCTCGTTGAGGGCCGGGATGAGGACGGAGAGGTATGGGGAGATCACGAGGGGAGGCCGATCGGCTTCTGGACGGCGGGCTGGGGCGGCTTGTCTCCGCGCCACCAGGCGATCGTCCGGGTCAGGCCGTCCTCCAGCGGGACCGCCGGCTCCCACCCCAGCACCTGGCGGGCAACGCCGATGTCCGGCCGCCGCCGCTTGGGGTCGTCGACCGGCAGGGGCTCGAAGACGATCTCGCTGCGGCTTGCGCAGAGCCGCTTCACCGTCTGGGCCAGCTCGAGGACGGTGATCTCGCTGGGGTTGCCGACATTGACGGGGAGAGCGTAGTCGCTGAAGAGGAGTCGCTCCAGGCCTTCGATGAGGTCGTCGACGTAGCAGAGGCTGCGGGTCTGGGAGCCGTCGCCGAACACCGTGATCGGCTCGCCGGCGAGCGCCTGAGTGACGAACGCCGGCACCGCCCGTCCATCGTGCCGGCGCATGCGCGGCCCATAGGTGTTGAAGATCCTGGCGATCCGGGTGTCCAACCCGTGGTGGTTCCGGTAGGCCATGGTGAACGCCTCGGCGGCGCGCTTGGCCTCGTCGTAGATGCTGCGCGGCCCGACCGGGTTGACGTGCCCCCAGTACGTCTCCGCCTGGGGGTGGACCTCGGGATCGCCGTAGACCTCGCTGGTGCTGGCGAGGAGGAACCGGGCCCCCTTGGCGCGAGCCAGGCCCAGAGCCTTGTGGGTGCCGAGCGTTCCCACCTTGATGGTCTGGATCGGCATCTGTGCGTAGTCGATGGGGCTCGCCGGCGAGGCCAGGTGGAGGACGGCATCGACATCGCCCTCGATGTGGATCTCCTCCGTGACGTCATGGAGGCGCAGCGTGAAGGCGGGATTGCCGATGAGATGTGCGAGGTTGGCTCGGTCGCCGGTCACCATGTTGTCGAGGCTGACGACCTGGATGCCACGGGCGATCAGCCGATCAGAGAGGTGGGAGCCGAGGAACCCGGCGCCGCCGGTGACAACGGCACGGCGCGGTTGCCACGATTCAGCGGGCATGGCGGTCAATCGTAGCCAGCGCAGCCCAGCTCATGGCCCATCCCAGCCACTCAACCCCGGCCCAGGGCGCTCTCCCTGCCAGCGGACCCCGGCTCAGCGCGGCCTCCAGCTGTTGATGCGCGGCTCAGACGGCCTCCCCAACCAGGCAGCCCAACTCACGATGCGATCCCGGTCCACAGCACCACCCCGTCCGTGGAGGTTCCCGGCCGCCGCAGAACGTCCGTGAAGAGGCGAATGACCCCGGCCGCGCCGGCGGAGGGTCCGACGACCACGCTGCTCACCCCATGGGAGCGGAGGTCGCCCAGGTACGCCTCCCGCTGCGCGGCCGAAAGGCTCCCCGGAGGTGCGGTGCCGTTGACGATCGCCATCAGCTCTCTCCCCAGGGCGTCCAAATCGACGCTCCACTGGGGCTTCCCACCCGGGGGGCCGGGGGTGAAGACGAGCCCGAGCTGAGTGCGGAAGGCGATCCCCGACACGGCCTGCCAGGTGAGCGGCTCGACCCCGCCGTACGGACTGAGGAGCACCGACCCCGACCCCTCGAGGCGCGCCACCCCCTTCGTGAAGAAGGCGGGCACCGGGTAGCTGCCGGAGGGATAGGGCAGTGCCGGGAGGAGCGAGACGAGCGTCACCGCCGTCGCCGCCACCGCCCCACCGGCTGCCAGGCGGGACGGGGCCTGCATGAGGGCGGCGTCGACGAAGAGGGCGAGAAGGACCGCCAGCCCAAGGTAGGCGAAGAGGATGAGACGCACCGCCAGGATGTCCCGGAAGACCGGCAGGTGGTCAAAGAGCAGCCATGGCAGGGGAATGGAATCCCGGCGACCGCCGAGGGAGAGGACCAGAGCGCAGACGATGACCACGGCGCTGACCACGACCGCCGCCCGGCGGCGGAGCCACCAGACGGTGAAGAGGGCGACGGCGGCGAGCGGCAGCCCGATGTAGGTGGAGGTGTCGAGCGAAGGTCGTCTGCCCGAAGGGGGCGATGAGCTGGAGGGTGGAGGGGAGGAGGAGCTGATGGGGGTGGAGCACGAAGAGGTCTTGCGGCTGCACGGCGCCGAAGACCCGCTGCGCTCCGAAGAGCTGCACGGCCAGCGGATAGGCGGCGAGGACGATGAACGTCACGAGGGCGGCGAGGGCGGCGCGGCCGATTCGAGCGGCCTGCCCCCGCACCAGTTCCCATCGCATCACGAGGAGAGCGACGGCGGCCGGCACCGCGATGATCGGCGGTCATCGCCAGCAGCTCCTCGCCGGTGAGGAGTTGGGCCGCGGTCGCCACCCCCAGCAGGACGCCCGAGGAGGGTCGCGGAGCGCCGCTCTCTGGCCAGGATCTCGTGCGCGAGCAGGAGCGAGGAGACGGAGGGTAGACGGTGATCGCGACCTGGGGGTGGCCCAGGGCCTGCGCCATCATGTATGGGCTGAAGCCGTAGAGGAGACCGCCGGCCGCGGCCGCGATCCAGCGCTCCGTGATTCGGCGAATGGCCAGGGTGGCGCACCACGCGCTGAGACCGACCGCGGCGACCATCAGCACCTTGTAGGCGGCGAACGGCCCCGCCCAGAGTGTGATCGGTGCCAGCACGATGCCCGGGAACAGGATCGAGGTGTTCCACATCAGATTGGCGCCGCTCGGGTAATGGATGTAGGTGGTGACCAGGGGATTGACGTGGTGGCTGAGCGCGAAGGCGACCCAGGCGAGGTCCCAGACGAAGAGCGCGGGGTCCTTCCCCCTTCCGGGGAATGAGGAGGATCCGGCGAAGAGGCCCGGCGCCAGGAGGGCGATGGCGAGGCCGATGAACACGGCGAGCAGTCCCAGCGGCGCGAGCCGTCGCGGCAGGCTTTGGCTCCCTTGAGGCCGGGCGGGTGATGCCCGCGATCCGAGGTGGCCGGCCGGCGGCCCCGGAACGGTGACGGCCCTCATCTCTTCGCATCTTATGGGCCCCTGCCATCCTGGAGGGCCGCGCGCTGCTAGAGTGGCCCGCCGATGGCTGGCACTCCGCAGGACAGTGTCGTCTGCGTCATCGGCGCCGGCTACGTCGGACTGGTCACCGCCGCGGGGCTGGCCGAAGGCGGCCGCGAGGTTCGCCTCGTCGAGACCGATGCCGCGCGGCGGGATGCCGTCGCCGCCGGACGCGCGCCCATCCACGAGCCGGGCCTTGATGAGCTCCTCGGAGCTGTGGTTCGGGACGGCCGGCTGCGCGTCGCCGAGACCATGGCCGAGGGGGCAGCCGGTGCCGGGATCGTCATCGTCGCCGTGGGCACGCCGCCGGCGCCGGACGGTGAGGCTGACATCTCCCAGGTGCGCCGCGCCGTCGAGGAAACTCTCTCCCACGTCTCGGCCGGGACCGTCATCGCCGTCAAGAGCACCGTGCCGCCCGGCACCACCCGGTCGCTGGCCCGGACCACCTCGCGCTCCGACGTGTCCTTCGTCATGTTTCCCGAGTTTCTCCGCGAGGGATCGGCGCTCGAGGATCTTCACCACCCCAGCCGGGTGGTGGTCGGCGGCGAGGATCCCGAGGCGGTGCGCAGGGTCGCCTGCCTTCTCGACGGCTCCGATGCTCCCCGGGTCCTCTGCGACAGCGTCAGCGCCGAGCTCATCAAGTACGGGGCCAACGCCTTCCTCGCCACCAAGATCAGCTTCATCAATGAGATGGCCCAGCTCTGCGAGCTGACCGGCGGCGACATCCAGAGCGTGGCCGACGGCATGGGCCTTGACCCCCGCATCGGGCGCGGCTTCCTCAACGCCGGGCTAGGCTGGGGAGGCTCCTGCTTCCCCAAGGACGTCAGCGCCCTGGAGTCCTCAGCCGGGTATCACGGTCAGAGCTTCTGGCTCCTGAAGGCGGCCATCGAGGTGAACACGCAGCAGCGCCGTCGCTTCATTGCCAAGCTGCGCCAGGGTCTCGGGGGCAGGCTCGAGGGGCGCCGCATCACCATCCTGGGACTGAGCTTCAAGCCCTTCACCGACGACCTCCGCCAGGCGCCCTCCCTGGAGGTGATTCGCCAGCTCGAGCACCTCGGCGCCGAGGTGGTCGCCACCGATCCCGTGGCCCTCCCCGGGGCGGCCGGCCGCCTGCCCGCGGCGCGTCTCGAGGCGGATCCCTACGCCGCGGCCCGTGACGCCGACGCCTGTGGCCTGGTGACCGAATGGCCCGACTACGCCCACTTGGACTGGAGCCGAATGCTTCAAATGATGCGGGGGCGGCTTGTCGTCGACGGCCGCAACTTCCTGGACGGCAGGGCCATCACCGCCCTCGGCGGCATCTACGTCGGCATGGGGCGGCCCGGCGCAGCGCCGGAACCGGGGGCCTTCGAGGGCATCCCCTCCATTCCCCTCGGGTAGTCCACTCCGCTGCCGTCTCCGCGATGGGACAATCGCGAGGAAGGTATGAAGGCGCGGCTCCGTCCCAGCCAGACAATGATCCGGCTGCTCACCCCCGGTCTCCACGTCAAGCGGTGGCTGCTCCTCCTGATGGTGGGGATCGTGATGATCGCCCTGGCGGTCGGCTACGCCCTGCGCGACCTCTACTCCGTCAACTTCCGATTTCCCCCCTTCATGCAGTACGTCACCCTCCAGTTCCTGCCCCGCTGGGCCCGCGCCCTGCTCTTCCTCGGCGTGGGGCTGGTGATCATCGGTCTCGCCTTCTACCACCTGGGTAGGTCCGTCCTCGGCCCCTTCCTCACCGGCCGCGGGGACCAGAGCATCGTGCAGCAGCTCTACGCCTACCGGCAGCTCGCCAAGGGGCCGCGCGTCGTGGCGCTCGGCGGTGGCACCGGTCTCTCCGCCCTGCTCCGCGGCATCAAGAAGTACACCGGCAACATCTCGGCGATCGTCACCGTCGCCGACGACGGCGGCTCGAGCGGCCGGCTCCGCGACGAGTTCCGCATCCTCCCCCCCGGCGACATCCGGCAGTGCCTCACGGCTCTCGCCGAGACCGAGCCGCTCATGACCGACCTCTTTCAGCACCGTTTCAGCGGCGAAGGCGCGCTCGGCGGGCATTCCTTCGGGAACCTCTTCATCACCGCCATGGCGGAGATCACCGGAGATTTCGAGCACGCCATCCGCGAGGCGGGCCGGGTCCTCGCCGTGCGCGGCGCCATCGTGCCCAGCACCCTCGACGACGTCGTGCTCTGCGCCGAGGTGGGCGCCGAGCTGAGGGTGGGCGAATCCCACGTTCCCATCGGTGGGGGCCGCATCGACCGCGTCTTCCTCGAGCCCTCCGCTCCCCCCATCAACCCCGAGGCGGAGGCGGCCGTCCTCGACGCGGAGATCGTCATCGTCGGCCCCGGCTCGCTCTTCACCTCCATCCTGCCCAACCTCCTCGTTGACGGCATGGTCGAGGCGCTGCGGGCCAGTCCCGCCGTCAAGGTCTATGTCTGCAACGTCGCGGGGCAGCCGGGCGAGACCCTCGGATACACGGTGAGCGAGCACCTGGAGGTGATCCGGGCCCACATCGGCGGCGATCTCTTCGACTACGTCATCGTCAACAGCAACCTCACCCCGCCGCTCCCGGCGTCGGCGCGGCGCGCCGGGACCAATCGGGTCGTGTTTGATCGCCAGCGCGCCCAGCAGCACCCCGTGCACTACATCCTCGCCGATGTGGTGAACACCCAGGTCAGCTCCCACCATGATCCCGACAAGCTGGCCCGAATAATCATGAAGAGGGTCTGGCGCTAGCCCTTCCTAGTACAGAAGATCCCCCCGGAGTCGCCAGCGCACCCGCCGGGTGAGGGGCTCCGCCATCCGCCTCCAGATCCAATACCTCCTCGCATCCACCGCCTCCCCCCACGTCCCGACGAACTCGTGCAGGTCCGCCGAGAACCCTGACTTGAACTGCCAGAGGCCGCGCACCGGGTTCGCCGGGTCATCGAGGTCGGCTCGGCGGGGGGCGGCGAAGAGGTCATAGCTGCGCACTCCCCGAGCCCGGAGGAAGCGCATCACCTCCCACTGCAGGAGATGGGGGGCCATGGCGTCGCGGTAGCGCGGGGAGGAGCCGCCGTCCTTGTACCAGCCCTTCTCCCCGAGCCACACCACGAAGGCTCCGGCGAGCACCTCGTCACCCAGGCGGGCGAGGCAGAGCGCGCCCTGGCCGCTGGCCTCGAAGAGGCGCCAGTACGAGGCGTAGTAGGCGAGCGGCCGGAGCGGGAGGGCGGCGTGGCGGAAGGCCATGCCCATGAGGCGGTGCATGGCGAGGACGGCATCGGGCTCACAGGGGACCGTGGTCACGCTCACCCCCCGGCGCGCCGCGAGACGGACGTTGTAGCGCGTCTTGGGTCGGAAGGAGGCGAGGATGGCGTCCTCGTCGGGGGTGAGGTCGACGTTGACGGTGGCGCGGGCGATCTGCACGTCCTCGACCTTGCGCAGGCCGAGCTCGGCGAGCGCGGCGCGGTTCTGGGGAGTGTCGGCGATCTCCGGCTCCACCTCGACGGAGAAGGCGCCGTTGAGGGCGGTGCGGTCGGCGAGCACCCGCCGCAATTGTTCGACGCTCACGACCCCGGGCCCCTTGGGGCAGTACCACAGCCAGCCCAGGCCAGGGACGGGCCGGCGCAGGAAGAGGACGGCGATGCTCCCCGCTTGCGAGTGCGCGGTCCTCCCGCCGGCCGCGCCGGTGGTCACGGATTCCACCGCTTCGACCTCGGCGATGAGGTACACGGGCCGCCAGCCCCAGCGCCGCTTGGCCTCTCCCCAGGCTCGGGTCTGGAGCATGTGCCCGCCGTCAGGGTTGGCGGCGACGAGCAGGTCCCACTCCTCGATCTCGGCGGGCGTCGCCGCTCTCACGATGGAGCCGCGCTCCGGCTCGCGCGCAGCTCGCGCGCTGCCCGGTAGGCGCGGTAGCGCAGCGGCCGCAAGGGCAGGTCGAAGGTCCCAGGGCGAGTCAGCATCCGTCCGCCGAACGTCTTCTTGAAGCGGCTGAATCCTCCCCACGGATGCTCCCCCGCATCATCGGGAAGGACGCCCCAGAAGTCGAAGGTGGAGCGCCCCGCGGCGCGGCAGTCGAGCACGATCTGCCAGGCCAGCGGCGCCGCGGCCACGATCTGCCGTGAGGTCTCGGGATCGTCGGCGGCGTGCGCGTAGTAGCCGGTCACCGGCGATTCGAAGGCGATGACCGCGGCCACGGCCTCCCCGCCCACCTCGGCCAGGTACAGGGAGGCTGCCTGGCGCTCGAAGAGCACTGCGCAGACGGTGCGGTAGTAGTCGGCGGAATGCGGTTCGAAGCGGTTGCGCTGGCCCGTTTTTCGGATCAGGCGGATGAATCGCTCCACCGCCTCGGTCTCCCGCGTTCGCCGCACGCTGATCCCCTTCCGGGCCGCGGCGTTGATGCTCCGGCGGCGCCCCGAGAGCATGTCGCCGCGCAGCTCCTCTTCGGAGCGGCGCAGGTCGAGCACCAGGGTGTGGCGCGGCTGCACGGGCCGGGCCCGCACCGCGCCCGCGCCCTCGAGCACGGAGACCCAGCGGGCGATGTCGTCGGCCTCCCCCACGAGATCAGGCTCCACACGAACGAAATCGGCGCCCAGCTCTCGCCCCAGGTCGCGGACCGCTTCCACCCCCACCTCGAGACGCTGCCCGTCCTGCACCGCCGGCCCGTAGGGCGCGTACAGCCAGGAGACGCCCCGGCCGCGGTGCACCACCGCCGCGAATCGCCAGCCCGGGCCTGCGCAATGGACGATCTCGTCACCCAGCGCCTGCTGGACCGCCATCCACGCCCCGCTCTGCATGAAGTGCCCGCCACCTGCGAACAGGTCGCGATCCCAGCTCGGATCGGGCGGGCCTCGCTTCACGCCGGACATCGCCCAAACCTACCATGGTGACAAAATACGTTGCGGATCCTTACAATTCCGAGCGTTGCTCGCGATTGATGGAGAACGCGCATGGCAGATGTGGTGACACGCGATTCCCTCGCGGAGATGTGGAAGTCGAAGGTCGAGGACGACGAGGGTGGGACCTACGCGATGGCCCGGGCCCGGGACGACGTTCGCTGGTTCTTTGATCAGATCTCCTCTGCCCTGGCCAAGGGGAGCGAGGTTCGCATCCACGGCTTCGGCAACTTCCGGGTGCAGCAGCGCGCCGCGCGTATGGGCCGCAACCCCCGGACCGGGGAAGAGGTCCGAGTTCCGGCCCGCAAGGTGGTGCGCTTCGCTCCGTCGACGACGCTCAGCGGATCGCTGAAGGGAGGCAACGGCCGCCGCGCCAAGAGGTAACCCCAAGGGCGGCTCGCGGCCGCGACCGTGACGGCGGAACATGCTTCGTAAGCCAGACGGTGAGGCCGCGGGCGCCCGCCGCGGGCGGCACGTGCTCCCCGCCCTCTTCCTGGCGCTCGCCGTGCTCATCCTGGCCGGCGGCGGGTATGCGGGCTGGAAGCTGCTCCGTCCGCCGCCGCGTCCGTCCATCCGCCTCGGCATCCCGGCGACCCTCGCCCTCGATCCCGGCGCGCCTCCCCCCGTCCCCGTGCCGTCGCAGGGGAGCTTTGACCTGGTGTCGTCGGACGGAGGCCTGCTGGCCAGCCGCAATCCGGACGCCCAGGTCCCCATCGCCTCCGTCACCAAGGTGATGGCGGCCCTCGTCGTGCTCAAGAAGCTGCCGCTCTCCGGCAACGACGCCGGACCGACCTACACCATCACCCCGGCGGACGTCGCCGACTACCGGCGGGTCGCCGCCGAGGGGGGATCTCGCCTCCTCGTCTCGGTGGGAGAGCGCTTCACCGAGCGGCAGATGCTGCTCGGCCTCCTCCTGCCCTCCGCCGACAACCTCGCGGACACCCTCGGGGTATGGGTCGACGGCTCGGACGCCGCCTTCGTCCAGGCCATGAACACAGAGGCAGGGGTCCTCGGCATGGCGGCGACCCACTTCGCCGACGACAGCGGGCTCAGCGCCCACACCGTCTCCTCCGCCGCCGACCTGGTCAAGCTCGGCGAGGCGGCCCTCGACAACGCCGCGCTCGCAGCGATCGTCGCCACCACCTCGGCCACCATGCCCGATGGCACGGTGGTGCACAACCTCGACACCAACCTGGCTTCGGTGCCCGGCTGGCTGGGGCTCAAGACCGGCTCCACGTCGGAGGCGGGAGGCTGCCTCCTCTTCGCCGCCCAGCACCCGGGCGCACCGGGTGCAGCCGGACCGGTGCGCCTCTTCGGCGCCATCCTCGGCCAACCCTTGCGGGGCGGTCCCGATGGGCTGGGGCCCGCCCTCACCGGGTCGGCGGCCGCCGTCCATGCCGCCTTCGCCGCCTACGACACTCTCGATCCCGCCTCCATGACCCCGCCCGCCGTCCCCGGCACGATCAAGGCCGCCTGGGGGCCCTCCGCCCACCTCCTGGCCGCGTTCCAAAGCGGCCATGCCCCTGTCCTGGTGCGCAAGGGAACCCGGGCCACGCTCACCGGACGCGCTGTCGCCCACCTCCCCGAGGATGTCCACCTCGGCACCGTGGGGGCCCGGATCACCGCCCGCTACGGCGGCACCACCATCGCCGTCTGGTCGGTCACCGTCAACGGCGATCTGGGCACACCGAGCTGGCAGTGGCTGCTCACCCACTAGCCATCCAGACGCCGGGTGTCACCAGGAGGCGTCAGTCCTTTCGGCCGCTTGCTGCAGGGCCTGGAGAGCGGCGGGCACGTGGCCGGCGAGGTCGGGGGCCACGCGGATGCTCTCCAGCCGGTCTTTGGCCACGATCATCTCCACCTCGTGAAGGCCGAGGTGGGGCCGGGGGGCGGGCTGTCCGTTGTAGGCGCGGAGCTGGGGCAGCCACTTCTGGCGCAGTGCCCGGGGCGACGTCTCACCGGCCTTGACCCGCCAGCCTCCACCCGCCGGCGCGGAGGCCAGGCGGAAGCGGAGCGCCATCCGCCCCGCCTTCAGGCACGCCTCGCAGCGACCGTAGCGCTCCTCGGGGATCTCCGGACGCTTGTGGCACACCCTGCACATGCCAGGTGAGACTACCTCTCGGTTCCTGCCGCCCGCCCGGAGGTCGCCGTCCTGCAGCGATCCGTGCCGCGGATCATCCTGGTGCTTTGACGAACACACTGTGAGGTACTACCCTGTACGCCATGAATGTGGAGGTCCGCGCCACCGGTCTTCGCGCCATGCGCGAGAAGCACAAGCTGACCCAGCGGGAACTGGCCCGGCGTCTGGGGGTGACCCAGAACTACATCCCCGCCCTGGAGGGCGGCCACCGCAACCCGGGTCCCAAGCTCCGCCAGCAGCTGATGGAGCTGTTCCAGTGCAACTTTGAGGATCTCTTTCAGGTGGTCATGGTCAACCCCGTCGACCACCGCGAGACCCTGATGCGCCCGGTTGAGGACGAGGTGCGCGCCCGAGCCAGCTGATCGCGGCGCCGGTCGAAGGCCGGCGAGCGCCGCGCGGCGCGGCCGAAAGGCCGGCGAGAATGAGCGCGCCCTCCCGGTCCCGAGACTGAGCGCGTCTTCCCGGTCTCGAGACTGAGCGCGCCCTCCCGGTCCCGAGACTGAGGGCGTCCTCCCGGTCCCTAGAATCGGCTGGAGTGGACGGCGTCGCCGTGGCGGTTGGGCAGGACATCCTCCGTATCGAGGGGATGCACTTCTTCGGCCATCACGGCTGCCGCGAAGATGAGCGCAGCGCTGGCGTCCATCTCGACGTCGACGTCGAGGTTCACACCGACATCCGGGATGCGTCGGAGTCGGACCGGGTCGAGGACACCATCGACTACTCGCGCCTCGTGGAGCTCTGCCGGAGGGTCGTCGAGGAGGAGCAGTTCCACCTCATCGAGACGGTGGCGGAGCGGTTGGCCTCGGCCCTCCTCGACGAACCGCGCGCCGCCTGGGTCCGGGTCCGGGTCGCCAAGCGCCCGCCGCTCGCCACGCCCGTTGACCGTTTCAGCGTGACCCTGGAGCGCCAGCGCCGGTGACGGCATCCATCATCGACGGTCGGGCGGTTGCCGAGACCATCCGCGCCGAGATCGCCGCCGAGATCACCGAGATGGCGGAGGCCGGGCTGCCGCCGCCCCATCTCGGAGTCGTTCTCTGCGGAGACAACCCGGCCAGCGCCACCTACGTGCGCAACAAGCGCCGGGCCGCGGAACGAGCCGGCATCCGCTTCACCCTCGAGACGCCGGCCGGTGCGACGTCCACCGCCGAGCTTCTCGAGATCTGCACCCGGATGCGCGACGACCCGGATATCGACGCCATGCTCGTCCAGCTCCCCCTGCCCCCGCACATCGACACCGCCGCCCTCCTCGACGCCGTGCCGCCGGAGAAGGACGCCGATGGTTTCCACCCTCAGAACCTCGGCAGGCTCGCCGCCGGGGCCCCGGCAGCGGTGATCCCCGGAACGCCCCGCGGCTGCATGGAGCTGCTGCGCCGCGCCGAGGTCCCCATCGCCGGTCGACGCGCGGTGGTCGTCGGGCGCAGCGTCATCGTGGGCCGTCCCCTCGCCCTGCTGCTCATCAACGCCGACGCCACGGTCACCGTCTGCCACTCCCGCACCCGCGACCTGCCTGCCGTCTGCCGCGAGGCCGACATCCTGGTCGCCGCCATCGGCCGCCCCGGGATGATCACCGCCGACTTCGTCAAACCCGGAGGCGCGGTCATCGACGTGGGCACCACCCTGGTCGACGGCCGTCTCGTCGGCGACGTCGACCGGCCCTCGGTGGAGCCGGTCGCCGGATGGCTCACCCCCGTGCCCGGTGGAGTTGGACCGATGACCGTGGCCATGCTCCTCCGCAACACCCTGGCCCTGGCCAGGGCGCGACGAGGCGCCGTCCCGGTCGCCCCATGACCCAGCCTGCGCCCCGACCGCTCGGCCAGCTCCGGGGCAGCATCCCCGGGCGGCCGGACCAGGACGACGCGTTGGCGGCGGCTTGCCCCCGGGGCCGGCCCGCGGCCCGTTCTCCCGCCGGGTGACGGCAACCGGCGGGGGCGCGCTGGAGCCGGCGCTCACCCGGCTGGAGGCGGCCGGCCGCTTCGGAATCGTCCCCGGCCTCGACCGCACCCGCTGGCTCCTGGAGCGGCTCGGCAACCCGCACGCCGGCCTTCGAGGGGTGCTCGTCGCCGGCACCAACGGCAAGGGCTCGGTCTGCGCCCTCCTCGAGTCCATGGGTCGGGCCGCCGGACGGCGCACCGCGCTCCTCGCCAAACCCCATCTCGTTCGTTGGGGCGAGCGCATCGCCCTCGACGGGAGGCCGATGCCAGATGCGGACTTCTGGGCGCTGGCCGGCGAGGTCCTCGACGCTGCCGACATGGCCCCGGCGGGGGAGCACCCGACGCAGTTCGAGATCCTCACTGCCATGGGCTTCCTTGCCGCCGCCCGGCACGGCGCCGATCTCGTCGTGTGCGAGGTGGGCATGGGTGGCGCCCGGGACAGCACCAATGTCGCCGACCTCGGCGGCACAGTCCTCACCAATGTCGCCCTCGACCATCGCGAGTGGCTGGGAGACACCATCGAGGAGATCGCCGCCGAGAAGGCCGGGATCGCCAAACCGGGGGATTGGTTCCTCGTCGCGGCGAGCGAGCCGGCGCGGTCGATCGCTCTCGACCGAGCGCGCACCTCCGGCGCGGCCGCCATCACTCTCGAGGAGGGGAGTGATTGGGTGGGCCGCGGCCTCGGCCTCGCCGGGGTGGAGGTCGAGCTGCGCTGGCCGCCCCGCGCGCGCTCCGTGCTCCGCTCGCGCTCGATGCTCCGCGCGCGCTCGGTGCTCCGCACCAGGCCCCTGCGCTCCAATGGGCCCCTGAGCCTGCGCAGCCCACTCGTGGGGCAGGTTCAGGTCGCCAACCTGGCGGTCGCCGCCGTGGCGGCCGCCATGCGGGGCATCCCCACTCCGGCGATCGTGGCCGGAGCGGCTTCCGTCGCTTGGCCGGGACGCATGCAGTGGATCGGCGCCTCGCCGCCGCTGCTCCTCGACGGGGCCCACAACCCGGCGGCGATGGCTGCGCTGGCCAGCGAGCTTCCCCGGCTCGCCGGCGGACGGCGGGTCGTCGCCCTTTTCGGGGCCATGGCTGACAAGCAGCTCGAGGAGATGCTTCCCCACCTCCGCGACATGGCCTCCGCCTGGGTGTTCACCAGCGTCGGCGGCAACCGAGCGGCCCGGGCCGCGGCGCTTGCCGAGCTCTTCGGCGATGGGCAGGCGGTGGAGCCGGTCGCCGCCGCCCTTGATCGCGCCCGCCAGCTCGCCAAGGCGGACGGCCTCGTCGTCGTCTGCGGCTCTCTGGCGCTCGTCGGCGCCGTGCTCAGCGCATCCGGCGCGCAGGCGGACTAATCCGGGCTGGGGGCGCGGCGATGATCCAGCCCAGCCGCGCGGTGAGGGTCAGGAAAGACCGACCAGATGGAGCAGGTTGGCGAGGGGGGCGACGAGGCTCGCCACCGTGAAGAGCAGCATGACCTTGCGGCGCATCCGCCAGCGGAGCCGGACGGCCAGGATGGCGATGACGACGAAGGCGGCGACCGCCAGCTTCATCGCCAGCGCGGCCGCAGGATAGCTGTCCAGGAGCCCGCCGAGGATCGGGTTCAGCTCCTTGAACCGGTGGCTCGAGAGCGCGACGTATGTCGTCGCGCCGTCCAGGAGCTGGAACAGGACAAAGATCGATACCGCGAACCTGACGTCCCGCCAGGCGAGCACGTCGCGAATCTGCGCGGTCCGCTCTCGAACCCTCGCTGTCACGTCGCCTCCCTGCCCCCCCTCACCTCCGCTTCTTCCTTTCAGTTTGCCTCACTCGGTGCTTTGCACGCAACCGTCGCCAGAGAGCGTGCTACCGGCTGCCGCCCGCGCGGAGGGGCCTCGGGCAGGGAGGGGCTCAGCGGCTGGCGGCGGTGAGGACCGCGTCGAGCCTGGCCTTCAGCGCCGGCTTCGGCTGGTAGCCGACGATGCGCTCGACGGCCCGACCCCCCTGGAAGACCATGAGCGTGGGAATGCTCATGACACCGAACATTCCGGGGGTCGAGGGGTTGGCGTCGACGTCGAGCTTCGCCACCTTGACCCGACCCTCGTACTCGTTGGCCAGATCCTCGACGATCGGGGCGATCATCTTGCAAGGAGAGCACCAAGCCGCCCAGAAGTCGATGAGGACCGGTGTACTGGCATCGACGACTTCCGCCTTGAAGTTCGAATCCGTGATCGTGACGGGGTGCGCCATCAGGGTCTCCTCATCCAGACGAGTGCTCCTTCCGAGCCGAATTCCATGCTACCAGCGAGCCCGGCTGCGGTCCCTGCCCCTGGCCCGGTCATGCCTCGGCCGCCGAGGCGGAGCTGGCCGCCGGCTTCTTCTCGGCGCCACCCTTCGCCGGGGCGGTGCTGCCGGCCCCCGCATCGGTTCCGGCGGGACCACCGGACTCCTTCTGAGATCCCTTGTCTGGCCCGGCCTTCTTCTCTCCGCCGCTCGCCGGGGTCGATCGAGCGCGGGAATCCGTCTTGTAGAAGCCCGTTCCTTTGAAGACGATCCCGGCCGGGTAGAAGAGGCGCCGCCCAGGGCTGCCGCAGGTGGGGCAGTCGGCGACCGGATCGTCGGTCATGCGCTGGAAGACCTCGAATTCGGCCTGGCAGCGGGGGCAGTGGTATCCGTAGGTGGGCATGGCTTGGCAGGTGGGTGAAGGGTCCTCGGCTCTCGTACCCCGGCGGTGTTCCCGTCAAACCCGTCGGGGGTGCGGCCGGACAAGGTTCGGCGGTGGCTCAATTCTCCCAGGGAGCGGGGAGGGCGCCCAGCCTCGAGCCATCGAGACGGCGGCTGGGCAGCTCGCCGGCGGCGATGCGGCGGGCCATCTCGGTGGCGGGGAGGGGCGGCGTCTGCGCCCGGCGGCGCTCGTCGCGGAGAAGGCGGCGGACGGCGATGGCCACGATCTCGCTGCGGGAGAGCGGGGAGACCTGGGTATGCTCGTTGAGGGCCTCGATGAGGTCGTCGTCGAGATAGAAGTTGACCCGTCGACCCATGGCCGAATGGTACGCCGCCGCTCCGCAGCCGGCGCCAATCAGCCGATCCGGCTTCCGAGCGCGGCCAGCGCAGCCTCGTCGAGGTCGAGGAGGGAGGGGATGACGAGATCTGCTCGCCGGAAGCGGGGATCCTCCTGGAGATGCGGGTCGGGGACGGCCAGGCAGCGCATCCCCGCGGCCCGGGCGGCGATCACGCCGTTCGGGGAGTCCTCGATCGCCAGGCAGGCGGCCGGGGCCACCCCCAGCCGTCGCGCCGCGCGGAGGAAGACGTCAGGGGCGGGCTTTCCGTGCTCCTCCTCCACCGCTGAGCAGCGGACCCCGATCGCGCTGAGGCCCAGGCGCGCGCAGACGGCGTCGATGAGCCGGGAGGGTGAGGAGGAGGCGATCGCCAGCCGAAGACCGTGGCGGCTGAGAAGGGCGACGGCCTCGACCACCCCGGGCATCGCCTCGCCGCGGGCCTGGACGTGTTCCACCATCCGGTCGACGATCTGCTCGGCGATGGCGGCGTCGCCCGGCTCGCCGGAGGCGGCGCCGGGCCAGGGGCGGTGCCGCCTCCAATGGGCGACGACCTCGACGATGCGGCGCCCCATCGTGCTCAGCAGGTCGGCTTCCGAGAGCTGGCGGCCCAGCTCGGAGAAGACCGTCGCCTCCGCCTCACGCCACACCGGCTCGGTGTCGATGATCAGGCCGTCCATGTCCAGGATGGCGGCCTGGAGAGGCGGATGGGCGCCTTCACTGGGGAGGGGGGCCGGAGGGTCGCAGGCAGGCGGCGCCTCGTCGGCGGGGAGGGGAGCCGGAGGGTCGCAGCCAGGCGGCGCCTCGTCGGCGGGGAGAGGCGCGGGTGCGCCGCTCGTCGTCATCTCCAGGGGGACTCTCGCAGGCGGGTGGCTGGCCGCGACGGGCCAGCGGTGCTCACCTGGCAGACTCAATGGACCAGCATGGACGGTGCGCAGCTCTTCCGCCGAGCCGGTCCCGGTTCCGGAGGACGCCGACCCCCAGACGCGAATGGTGGGGCTGTTCGGTCGCGACCCCGGCTGGCAGCCCCCCGGCTGATCCCGATGCCTCGGTGAGGGGACGGCCTCAGCGAACTTGGTAGAGGTGGCCGCCTTCCCAGGCGTGCCAGCGCTCCACCTCGACGATGGCCGTCCAGCTCCTGCGCTGGCGGTCCCGGTAGGGGCGGTCGGTGTAGCGGCGGGAGAGGCGGTCGATGTCCTCCAGCTCGGGGTCCGGGCGGATCTCGCGCACCCTGCCCACCAGGGAGATATGGCGGTACCAGCTCTCGCCGTCCAGGATGGTGAGGGCGACGCGCGGCTCTCGGCGCATGTGGGGGAGACGGCGCCTCGAATCGTCCATGTTGAGCAGCACCGTGCCGTCGTCGAGCCAGTCGTACCAGGTGGCCGCGGTCCGCGGCGCGCCATCCGGACCCAGGGTGGCGATGACGCACGGATTGGGCTTGCGCAGGATGGCCTGCAGGTCCTCGGGAAGTGGTGGCTTGGGCATGAGCAGAGGGTACGAGGTTGTCCGAGTGGGCCGCCCGCCGCTCGGGCGGCACCACTCTTGGGGAGGGGGCTGCGAGCCCCGATCAGGCCGCGACCGGCATCCCGGCGCAACCGGGCCGCCATCCTCGAGGCGGCGGAGGTCGTCTTCAGCACCCAGGGTCCAGATGCCCCCGTCGATGACATCGCCCATCGCGCCGGGGTCGGCGTGGGGACCCTGTACCGTCACTTCCCCACCAAGGAGGCCCTCCTGCGCGCCCTCGTCGCCGCCCACATCGAGCCACTGGTGGCAGCGGCCCGGGAGGCGAGCCGGGCCGAAGACCCTGGAGCGGCCTTCTTCAGCCTGATTCACCGCCTGGCCGAGGAGTTCGCGGCCTTCAAGGCGGTGGCCGACGCCATCGCCGCCGCCGGGGTCGACCTTCACGCCACCAAGAGCGCGGCCTCCGAAGGGCTGATGGAGGCGGCCGGCGAGGCCCTGGCCAGCGCTCAGCGAGCTGGCGCGGTGCGCAGCGACGTCACCGTGCACGAGGTGGCCACCATGACCGGCGCCCTCTGCCAGGTGGAGGGCTTGGCCCACGATCGGGTCCGCCTCTCCCGCTGTGTCGATCTGATTTGCGACGGCCTGCGCCCGCAGGCAACCGTCGTCAGCACGAGAGCTTCGGTGCCGCTCCGGCCCCGTCGCCCCGCACCACAGGTATCTGGCCCCAAGTAAAGGTCACGTTAAAGGTCACGTCGCGCGGAACACATGACCTTTAACGTGACCTTTACTCGAGGTCGAAATACACAACCATGGGTCGCCAAGAGATCTGATGCCCATCGCCGACGCCAACGGGATCCGCCTCTACTACGAGGTGCAGGGCGAGGGCCGGCCCCTTCTCGTCATCCTCGGTTTGGCCGCAGACGTGTCCGAATTCTCCCCCCTCCTCGCGGATCTCGCCCACACCCGCCAGGTCATCACCCTGGACAACCGGGGGAGCGGAAGGAGCGACAAGCCGGATGAGCCGTATTCGATCGAGGTGATGGCCGCCGATGCGCTGGGGGTCATGGATGCCGTGCCCGTCGAGCGTGCCGATGTGCTGGGTATCTCCCTGGGAGGGCGCATCGCCCTGGAGCTCGCGCTGCGCCATCCGGAGCGGGTTGAGCGGCTGGTGCTCGTCTCCACCTCCGCCCGCGTCGACCCGAGGCGGCGTCGCCGCCGGCGTCTGTGGTCGTTCGTCTCCGGGCTTCCCATCCTCAGGAGCCGGCACCCCCAGCCGCGCTACGCCTTCCTCCGCCAGTTCGATGCCTCGGCGGGGCATGACGCCACCGCCCGCCTCGGGGACCTGGTCTCGCCAACCCTCATCCTGCACGGGAAGAGCGACAGCACCGTCCCGCTTGCCCTGGCGGAGGAGATGCGAAGCCGCATCCCCGGGGCACGCATGGTCACCTTCCCGGGGGGGCACCTCTTCTTTCTGCTGCGCGCGCGCCGGCTCTTCCTCACCGCCGTCGAGAACTTCCTGGAGTAGCCGCCACCGGGCTCGGTCCGAGAGCCGAAAGCAGCAGCCCCGTCGGCACCTTGGGATAGAAGTACGTCGACTTCTGGGGCATCGTCTCACTGCTGTCGGCGACGGCGAGCACCTCGGCCGCGGTGCAGGGGGAGAGGAGAAGGGCGAGGGGTGCCCGCCCCTGGCGCACCGCCCTGACCGCCTCGGCGGCATCGCGCGTGTACTCGACGACGCCCTCGCGCAGCTCGGCTTCGCCGATGCCGCAGGGGGTCAGGACCTCCTCCTGAAGGACGGCCACGTCGAGCCCGGCGCGGGGAGAGGCGCCCTCGCGGCGGAGGCGGTGGAGGATCCCGCTCCCGCTCCGAGTGACCACGACATAGGCGTGAGCCGAGGCTCGCCGCTCCGCGAGCCCGGCCAGCCCGGCATCGGGGTCCTCGACCGGCTCCATCTCCCAGGCGGCGTCGAGGCGGCCGAGGAGCTCGTCACCGCTCGACGGCAGGCCCGCGCCCTCGCGGACGATCCGATGGATGGGCAGCACCACGAGGGCGGGGTCGTCGGCCGCCGAGGCGTAGACGAGGACGTGCTGGCTGTCCGCGCTGGCCGCTTCCCCGGCCGCGTGCCGTTCCTCGGCGTATGCCGCCGCGGTCTCGAAGCGGTGGTGGCCGTCGGCGACATACAGGGTGGCGGGCCGGAGAAGCGCCGCCAGCCGCTCCAGCGTCGCCGCGTCGCCGATCCTCCAGAGGAGGAGCTTCTCGGAGCCGTCCTCCGCGGCGTAGCGCCCGGCGATGAGCGCCCGATCCGTCACCAGCGTTTCGAGCTCCGGGCGCAGGCCGGGGGCGCCGTCCCAGAGCACCCAGACCGGGGAGGTCTGCGCCCGCGTGGCTCGCAGCAGGGCCAGGCGGTCCTCCTTGGGCTCGCGCATCGTCCGCTCGTGGGGACGGACCTCGGAGCGCTCCCAGGGCAGGGCCGGCACCCGGCCGAGGAGCCCCAGCCGGCGCATCGTCGGGCCATCCCCCGGCGCCGCGAACTCGTGGACGGCCAGGTAGAGTCCGGGCGCCTCGTCGCGCTGGAGGATGCCCAAATCCAGCCAGCTGCGCAGGTGCTCGGCGGCGCGGGTGTACACGTCACTCACCCCGGCGACGTCGTCGGGGTACGGCCGCCCGAAGTCGACGCGCACGATGTTGCGCAGGTCCCGCTCGTAGAGGGCCTCGCGCTGAGCGCTGCTGATGACGTCGTAGGGCGGCGCCAGCACCCCGCCGAGGCGGACGTGCTCCGGGTTGTAGTGGATGCCCCGCAGCGGCAGAAGCGCCGCCACTAAAGGGTGACGACGCGCAGGAACTCCAGGTCCGCCTCCGCGCGCAGCGCCGCCTGCAGCTCCGCGCCCACCGGGTCGTCGACCTGGATCAGCATCACCGCCCGCCCCCGCGGCCGGTCCCGGCCCAGCTCGATGCCCGCGATGTTGATGTCACTTCTGGCCAGAAGGCCGGAGACCTTGGCGACCACTCCGGGGCGGTCGTTGTGTTGCACGACGAGGAAGATCCCCCTCGGCTCCATGTCCACCCGGAAGTCGTTGATGCGGGTGATCCGGGGCTGGCCCTCGAACTGGGTGCCCACCAGGGTGAGCTTGGACTCCCCGACCACCTCGATGAGCACGGCGTCGGTGTGGTCGAAGTCGCGGGTCGTGGTGCGCTCCTCGACGGCCACGCCGAGGTCCTTGGCCACGAGCTTGGCGTTCACCGCATTGATCCGCGCGTCCGTGAAGTGCCCCAAGAGACCACGCAGCACCTCCCCGGTCACGAATCCGGGGTCGCTTTCGGTGAGCTCTCCCGAGTAGCAGCAGACCACGCGGCGGAGCTTCTCGCCGGCCAGCTGGGCGGCGAGCGACCCCATCTTCTCGGCGAGGGTGAGCCAGGGTCGGAGCCGGGAGAGCTCCTCAGGGGTGATGGGCGGGAGGTTGACCGCGTAGCGCGGGCCGCCGCCGGCCAGGAAGTGGACGATCTGGTCGGCGACGTCGGTGGCCACCGACACCTGGGCCTCGGCCGTGCTGGCCCCCAGGTGGGGGGTGAGCACGATCTCCGGCACGCCGAGCAGAGGGTTGTCGGCGGCGATCGGCTCGGCGGTGAAGACGTCGATGGCTGCCCCGGCGATGTGCCCCGAGCGGACGGCGTCGGCCAGCGCCGCCTCGTCGATGATCCCGCCCCGCGCCACGTTGACGAGGCGTGCCCCCTGCTTCATCCGGGCGAGCTCGGCCGCTCCGATCGCCCCCCGCGTCTTGTCGGTGAGGGGGACGTGGACGGAGAGGATGTCGGCCTCACGAAGCAGCGTCTCGAAGTCGACGAGTGCAGCGCCCGCCTGCTCGGCCCGCTCTCGGCTCACCAGCGGGTCGTCGGCGATGACCCGCATCTGCAGGCCCTGCGCTCCGATGCGGGCGACCTCGAAGCCGATCTTGCCGAGGCCGAGCAGCCCCAGGGTCTTCTCGCGGAGCTCCGTGCCCGTGAAGGCCTTGCGATCCCAGCGGCCCTCATGCATGGAGCGGTCGGCGCGGGGGATGTTGCGGACCAGGCAGAGCATCATGGCCACGGTGTGCTCGGCGGCGGCGATGGTGTTGCCGGTGGGCGCGTTCAGCACCACGACGCCGCGCCGCGTGGCCGCCTCGATGTCGATGTTGTCCACCCCCACCCCGGCGCGGCCGACGACCCGCAACCGGGGGGCGGCGGCGAGCAACTCGGCAGTGACCTTGGTCTCGCTGCGCACCACCAGGGCGTCGACGCCGGCGACCTTCCGCTTCAGCTCCTCGCTCGAAAGCCCCGTGGCCACCTCGACATCGCCGGCCTCGCGGAGGCGGGCGACGCCGTCACCGGCGATGGGGTCGGCGACGAGGATGCGGATGCGGATGTCGGTGGTGGCGCGCTCGGTGGCGGCGGTGGCGGGACCGGCGACCGCCGTCATCGGATCCCCGCCGCCTCGGTGGCGGCGGCGGTCGCGCCGCGCAGCACCGCCTGGGCCGCGGGGACCATCAGCCCCACCCGGGAGAGCAGGCCGCGCTCGGAGAGGGCGAGCTCCAGGGAGGCGAGGATGGAGACCGAATCCGTCTCGTCGATGGCGCCGAGATGGCCGATGCGGAAGATCTGCCCCTTGAGGTCGCCCTGCCCTCCGGCGAGGACCAGCCCGTACTTGGTGCGCAGCAAAGCCAGGAGCTGGGAGAGCTCCTCGGGAGAGTCGGCGGGATTGCGGATGGGGGTGACGGTGTTGCTGCGGTAGGGCTCGGCGGCGAAGAGGCGCAGCCCCGCCGCTTCGACACCGGCGCGGATCATCGAAGCGACGCGAGCATGCCGGGCCCAGACGTTCTCGACGCCCTCTTCGCCGATGATCCTGAGCCCCTCCTGGACCGCATACATCACGCTGATGGGAGGCGTCGTGTAGGTCTGGTTGCGCTCCTGGAACTTCCTCTCGCGCGCGAAGTCGAAGTACCAGCGCGGCAGCCGGGCCTTCTCACTGGCCGCGTACGCGGCCGGGGAGACGGCGACCATGGTCAGCCCCGGCGGGGCCATCCATCCCTTCTGCGAGCCGGTGACGGTGACGTCGAGGCGGAGCTGGTCGACATCGAGAGGGAGGCAGCTCGCACCGCTCACCGAGTCCACGGCGAGCAGCTTGCCGCGGCTCTTCACCACCGCGGCGATGGCCGGGATGTCGTTGGTGACGCCGGTCGATGTCTCGTTGTGGGTGACGAAGACCTTCTCGATGTCTTGGTTCTCGGCGAGGATGCGCTCGACGTCCTCGGGGTCGATGGCCTCGCCCGGGGGCATGCTGAGGCGCACGACGTCGACGCCGTACATGGCGGCGATGTCCGCCCAGCGGTCGCCGAAGGAGCCGACGGTGCAGAAAAGCGCCTTCTCGCCGGTGCTCAGCAGGTTGACGACGGCGGCCTCCAGTCCGCCGGTGCCGCTCGCCGGGAACAGCAGGACGTCGTTCTCGGTGCGCAGCACGCTCTTGAGGCCAGCGCACACGTCGGCCATCAACTCGGCGAACTCCGGCCCGCGGTGGTTGATCATCGGGCGCGACTGGGAGCGCACGACGCGGGCGGGCAGGGGCGTCGGACCGGGAACGCGAAGCTGCTGCTCGAGAGCCATGGCACACCTCTGAGGGCGACTGGCGGGCGCTGGGCAGGAGTGTACCAATCGCCCTTCGACCCCCCCGGGGACCGCGGTCTCTCACTCCCCCGTCAGCGTCTGGAGTTCAACCGGCTCCTGTCAAAACGACGCCCTCGGACCTCGCCAATCGGGTCGTA
>CAWJYZ010000006.1:0-323829 GCA_963847225.1 uncultured bacterium
CACCGCCGGGCTCTGGATGCTCGGCGTCGCGGCGATCACCGCCGCCGTGCAGTTCGGGAGCGATGCCGTCTTTGGCCTCTCCATCGGTGCCGACCGGCTGGGGGCCACCCTCGGCTTGGTGACTCTGCTGGGGCTCTTCCATGGCGGGCTGGCGGTGTTGGTGGCCGGGGTGCGGCCGCGGCCCTCCGCCGTTCTCGGGGTGGGGATCGGGGTCACCGTCGCGGGGATGGTGATCGCGGCGCTCTTCCCATTGAGCCGCACATTGCAGGGGGCGGCGCACATCTCCCCGTGGGACTGGGCTTTCGGGGGGGATCCGCTGGTGGATCCGACCGCCGCCTGGCGGTACCTGGCCCTCGGCTTGCCGGCGGCGCTGATGGCGGTGGCGGGGGTGTGGGCCTTCGGCCGCCGGGACATCCGGGCCGCCTGAGGGAGGGCCCGAGGGCGGGCGTCCGCCACGCCGCGGGCCGCGGTCAAGGCAGGAGCGCTGCGCAGCCCGTCAGGGTCGCCTTGACCGGAGAAGGCCAAGGGCGTGGCAGCCTGCCGACGGAGAGGAGCCGGTGACTCCCAGAAGTGGACATCCCACATCCGCCGCGGCCAGCGGCGGGGGCCGTGGTCGTCGCCTGGAGCGGCGGACGGTCCGTGGTGGTCCCTGAGCCTGCCAGGAGTTGCGGCCCGCTCATCGAGGCTCGCACCTTCAGCACCGGAGTTGGGTGGTCCTGCGCGACGACCGTGGTGGGGTGGAGCTGCGCCGCGACGGCACCCCGAGGCTATAGACGGGCGGACCCCACGGCGAACCCAGGGGATCTGGTCGCCATCGACCCGGTCGAGGAGGGGCCCCCGCGCGAAGCGAGAGGCCCACCACGTCCTCTCGTCGGCGGGCCGGTTGTCACGCACCCGGACCGTCATCGGGTTCCCCGGCCCGGCTGGTCGCCGGAGAGGCGGTGCCAGGCCGGCGACGCGTCCGCGAACTGAGCGACGAGCAGGCCGATGGCGGTGGGCGCCTCCACTGTCGGCCCCGCGCCTGGCCCCGCGCTCTCCTTCTGGCGAGCGGCCCATTCGCCCAGGGCCTGCTCCAGCTCGTCCAGCCGCGGATCTGCAGGATCCCAGTCGCGGGCCTGGTCGCAGGCGAGATAGAGGCGGCAGAACAGTGGATCATCGAATGCCGCTCGCTTCTCCGCTACCCAGGCTCCGACCTGGCTCGGCATCAGGGCGCTGGCCAGTATCCAGCTGTCCCTCTCCATCTGCACCGTCCGCTCACTGACACCCAGAGCCCGCAACCGCGAGAGGATGTCGACCACCTCGGTAGGCAGGAAGAGCCGCTCTCCCTCGGCCAGCTCTCCCAGCCGGCGGCGGCGCCGCTGCATCTGGCGGATCTTTGCTACCAGGGCTCGATCGATCTCCCCGACCGCGGCGGAAAACTCGGAGGGTTCCGCCTCAATCAGCCGGCCGACCTGGGAGAGCGGCACACCGGCCTCGGCCAGGGTGCGGATCCGGATCAGGTCGACGACTGCCTGCGCGTCGTAGCGGCGATACCCCGAAGCATCTCGGTGCGGCTCCCGCAACAGCCCCCGCGCGTGGTAGTGACGGACGGCCCGCACCGTGACCCCGACGTGGGCCGCGAGTTGGCTGATGGTCAGCGAGGGCATGGCGATGTCGCCACCGCCACCAGCACGAGCGGCTCGCAGCGCGGTCACATCGCGACCGCTGCGGGTTGGCGTCTGGGCAGACGGTCGTAGAGGCTTCGGGCCCACAGGTATCCCACCACGGCCAAGCCGGCGCACCAGGCCACGGCGACGATCGCGCTGTCGCCGACGGGAGTGCCACTGAGCAGGTCGCGCAAGGTGTCGATCACTGGGGTGAAGGGTTGGTTCTGGGCGATCCACGCCACCCCCGCCGGCATGTGCGCCGTCGGCACGAACGCGCTGCTGATGAAAGGTAGGACCACGATGATCAGGGCCAAGCTGTTGGCACCCGCGGGCGTCCTGGCCAGGAGCCCGAAGGCGACCGTCAGCCAGGTGAGCGCCAGGGTGAGCATGGCGAACACGCCCGCCGCGGACAGCCAGCCGCCGACACCGGCTGGGGAGCGGAATCCCAGGCCGAGGGCCACCCCGACCACGAAGGCAGCGCTGGCCAGGGCCCGGACGAGGCTCCCCAGGACCTGGCCGGTGAGCACCGACGTGCGGGTGATCGCCATGGTCCGGAAGCGGGTGATGATCCCGGTCGTCATGTCGGTGCAGACGCTGAGAGCGGTCCCCTCGGCGGTGCTGGCCGCGGTCATCGCCAGGATGCCTGGAAGGACGTAGTCGACGTATCCGCTGTGGGCCGAGCCTAGCCCGGCGCTCAGGGTGCCGCCCCAGACGCCGTCGAAGAGCAGGAGGAAGAGGACGGGCACCGCGATGCCGCTGATCAGCAGGGCCGGATATCGCTGCGCATGGCGGAACTCGCGGCCCAGCATGATGAGGGAGTTGCGCAGTAGCGGTCGTGGGGCGCTCATTCCCACTCTCCTTGGGGGGGATGGTGGGCGCCGGTGAGGGCGAGAAAGACGTCATCGAGGTCAGGCGCCTGCACCGTGAAGCGCTCGATACGGATGCCGCCACCCTCGACCCGACCGAGCACGGCCATCACCGCCTCCGCGGTGCCGTCGGTGGGCACCTGGAGCGTGAGGCTGTCGTCGTCCGGGATGGCGCCGGTGAGCAGCGGCTCGGCAGCGGCAAGAGCCTCGCGGTCCCGCAGCTGAAGGGTGACCCGCCCGCCGGGGATGCGTCGCTTCAGCTCCGCTGGCGTGCCCTCGGCGACCACCCGACCGCGATCGAGAATCGCGATGCGCTGGGCGAGCCGGTCTGCCTCGTCGAGGGTCTGGGTGGTGAGCAGGATGCTGACCCCAGAGGCTGCCAGCCCCTCGACGATCTCCCACATGGTGCGGCGGCTGCGCGGGTCGAGGCCGGCCGTGGGCTCGTCGAGGAAGATGATCTCGGGATCGCCGACCAGCGTCATGGCCAGGTCGAGGCGTCGCCGCATGCCGCCCGAGTAGCTGGCCACGCTCCGCTCCGCGGCGGCGACGAGGTCGAAGCGCATCAGCAACTCCTCGGCTCGGCGGCGTCCCTCCCGCCGGTCGAGATGATGGAGCTCCGCCATCAGGAGCAGGTTCTCGCGGCCGTTCAGGAAGTTATCGACGGCCGAGAACTGCCCGGTGACGCCGATGGCAGCGCGCACCGCCTGGGGTTCGCGGGCGAGGTCGAAGCCGGCGATGCGAACCTGGCCTCCGTCGGGGGCGATCAGGGTCGAGAGGATGTGCACTGTCGTGGTCTTCCCGGCACCGTTGGGACCGAGCAGGGCGAAGATGGATCCTCGGCCCACCTGCAGGTCGATGCCGTCCAGCACCGTGGTGGCGCCGAACGCCTTGCGCAGCCCATGGACCTCGATCGCCCACCGACCGGGGCAAACCGGCGGGGTGGGCGCGCGCCGGGCTGTGCGGGCACCCTGGCCCTCTGGCTCTGGTGCCACCCCGCGGGGATCCGGCGAGCCCGGGCCGGATCGCTGAGGGGTTTCAAACGTCATGAGAGGTTCTCCTGTGTTGTGTCAGGGGGGGGTACCGACCCATCCTGCAACCCTGATGCTGGGTCAATGTCAACGGGGCCCGGATGCGCTCACCCTCGAAGGGCGAACTAAAGGCCGCGGGCGGCCCACTCCACCGCCGCGACCTAGCGCCAAACCGGACGCCACCTTGGCGTCGGCGCAATCGCGTGGTCGCATGTGACGGCTTCGGCCGAACAAGCTGTGAAGAATCTGCAGGCGGTAGGCACTCCTGCTCCGCCAGGCGATCGGGCTTCCGCGCCCAGAAAGGGAGGACCGCGCAGCCATGGATCACGAAGCTGTCATCGACCCGTCGATGCCCCCGCCGATGGGGCACTACTCCCAGGCCGTCCGCGCCGGGAACCTGCTGTTCGTCGCCGGTCAGCCGGGCATCGATCTCAGTGTCGCGGCAGACCCCACGACTGCCACTGGGGTTACGGGCGGTTTCGAGGCCCAGTGCCGGCAGGCATTCCGAAATCTCGAAGCCCGAGAGTCGTTGTCGTAGGCCGCCTTGTAGGTGGAGTAGCTGAGGGGTGCAAGGATGTCGATGTCGCGTTCTGGCCGAATCAGGGTGCCACGGCGGTAGGAACGATTGTGAAAGCGCGGTCCGCCATGTTGAGGTTTACGTCAAGGAAATCCTTGATGCCGGGGGTCCGTGTTGAGGCCGTCGATGCCTGATTGTCAGTCAAGTCGAGGCGGCCGAGCAGTTCCACGAAGCCGGCAGAGACGGTCCTAGCCATCAGAAGGGCGGCTCCTCCCAAAAACGGTCGCCGGCGTAGTCGGACTCCCCGGCTTCGACACTGCGCTTCGCCCGATGGTAAGCCCACGAAGGAGCTCGCACAGGCGGTTGCTCGACGAGTGCGTTGAGTCGCCCATTGAGAGCCTTGAGCTAGCTCGGTCTCCAGCTCGGAGGGGTTCGCGCCGGGAAGGCGGAGCCGGACATTGCGGAAGTGTCGGACATCGTTGCGCAAAGCGAGATACGCGGCGCCCTTGTGCGCATAGCCCTGGTACGTGTCCTCCGGGCTTGCGGGCGGCCTTGGTGCCCGCAAGGATCGCCGCGATCAGAGCGAGCGTGGCCGTAACCCCTGGGGCCCGGAGGAAGATGGCGGCGGCGCCGGCACCCGCGGCAGTCCGCGTGCCGACGAGGTTGGCGGGAAGACCGAGCCACACGACTACGGACGACCACCGGGCGGCTGCGATCTGGAACGATCGGGCCGTCCAGGTGGTGTCCACGACGATCTCGGACGCCCCCTTCCAGAGGGAGCGGCGAGTCTCGAGGTCGGGGTCAGGCGCTTTGGCAGATACGCTCACTGGTTCCTTGTGATAACCTGCGTGTTATCATGGCGTCGAGATGAAGACGCATCGCGAGGTTGTCGCAGAGCACTTGCGCGACCCCGAGTACCGGGCCGAGCGGTTTCGGACGCAGTTCGCCCATGAAGTCGCGATGAAGGTCCTCACCTACCGTGTTGATCATGGCCTCTCGCAGCGCGCTCTGGCTCAGCAGCTAGGCATGAAGCAGCCGGCGATCGCGCGGCTGGAGGCTGGCGATGTGACCCCTTCGATCGATACTCTCCTCCGGCTATCGCGTGGCCTGAAAATAGACTTCCACGTCGATGTGACGCCTGGTGGCGTCGAACTGACCGCCTAATCGGGCACTGCTTGCCGCGCCACTGGATTCTCGAAGTGCAGCCTGGAGGGCAGTCCTCCTGACCTCCCGGTCGGTCTCACCCGCGGGGTGGTGCAAAGATACTCTGACTGCCCTTCCACTCCTTGCGCACCTTGCCAACCCCAACGAGCACACGGCCGTCGTTCCCCTGGTCATCCGCGACGAGGTCATCGGGCTCATCGCGCTCTCCCGCCGCTCTGGAGAAGCCTTCAGTGACGACGAGATTGCCGAGCTCGAGATCGGCGCCAGCGTCGCCGGGTTGGCCCTGCGCAACGCCCGCCTGTATCAGCAAGCGAAGGCCGCGGCAGCGGCCCGCCGCGCCTTCCCGGACTTGGCTGCCCACGAGCTGCGCACCCCGTTCGCGGTCATCGCCGGCTACCTCAGCATGTTTGCGATTGGTGGGGCAGTTCAAGAACGGCGGCAGGGAAGTTCGGCCCAAACGGGATCCTGAACCGGTGCTCATCCATGACTTCGTCACCGACCTCGGGCGCGTCAATCCCTACGGCGTGTACGACGTGGCGCAGAACGCCGGCTGGGTGAGCGTCGGCATCGACCATGACACGGCCGAGTTCGCCGTCGAGAGCATTCGACGATGGTGGACGACGATGGGTGCCGAGGTGTATCCCAAGGCCAGCAAGCTGCTCGTCACGGCCGACAGCGGCGGCAGCAACGGCTACCGGGTGCGCCTCTGGAAGTTCGAACTCCAGCGCTTGGCGGACGAGACCGGACTGCAGGTGACCGTCTGCCATCTCCCGTCCGGCACGTCGAAGTGGAACAAGATCGAGCACCGCCTCTTCTCGTACATCAGCCAGAACTGGCGCGGGAAGCCGCTCATCAACTACCAGGTGATCGTTGAACTCATCGCCGCTACCACGACAGCCAAGGGCCTCACCGTGCGCAGCGCGCTCGACGAGAACACGTACGAGAAAGGGCGCACCGTCTCCGACGCCGACATGGCCTCACTCAACATCACCCCCGATGCCTTCCACGGCGAGTGGAATTACGGTGAGCATCTCGGCCCCCTCCTCGTCGGAATGCGGACCAGCGAGACGCTCATCCACGGTTGGGATTTGGCGCGGGCGACCAAGCAGGCGCCACACTTCCCCGACGCCCTTGTCGAGCTCACCCTGTCCAGGCTGCGCGTCGCCCTCGCCGATCGCCCGCGGGCACCGGGGACCTTCGGACCCGAGCAGCCCGCCCCCATGGGGCGTCGGCGCTCGAGCAACTCGCCGCCTTCCTCGACAGGAGCGTGTGACGGAGCGGCACCTCACGAATCGCCCGCAGGGCGACATGCACTGCGCGTTCACAGGCGCCCCGCCTCACTCGATCCCAGGGTGGGCGCGGGCGGAGCGGCGGCTGCCACCGTCCCGGACTTCCGCGCTCAGCGGCGGTGGCGAGGACCGGGCGCGACACCGGTCACCAAGATCGGCTCCCTCTTCACCCACCCGGTGTGGAGACGAGAACCGGCCGGCGGAAGTCGTAAGTCCCGAAGTCGGCGCGATCGACGGTCAGCACCTCGTTGACCTCGCTTCGTGCGACAGCCGTGACGAGAACAAGGGCGTCGACGTACGAGTAGCGCTGGTCCGCGTAGGTGGAGAGGAGCTGGGGGGCCCGCTGGTGACCGTCCGGGGGCGATGGGATCACCGTGAAGGTGTCACGGCTCTCGTGGACGAGGCCGAAGACTGTGAGAGCCACCCGGCTGTCTGCCCGCGGGCTCACCCGCCGGTCATAGCGCAGCTTGGTGTACGCCTCGCCGACGACCGGCTCAAGGACGAGGATCGGGCGGCGCCGCGCTCGAGCCCGGAAGATGTGCTCGACGGCCCAGCGGTGATGGCGATCGTCCCGGTTGACGGCCCCGATCAGCAGTCCGCTGTCGGCCAGCGAGGTCACCTTACGTACACAGTGTCATCGACGGTCTCCGACAGGTCTGCGGGCCCAGAGATCGCTCCGATGTAGCGCAGGAGAGGGTCGGCGTCCGAGCGCTCTGTGGCCAGCCCCAGGCGCACCAGATGGGCGATGAGGCCGCTCTGGCTGGTCCGACGCTGGCGGGCGAGGTCGCGAACCTCGGCATCGAGACTTGCCGGCAGGGAGATGTTCTTCCGGATGTGTGTAGCCATGATGCAACTATGCACCACTTGGCTGGTCTATTACACACTTGAGGGGCCGTCTCAGCGTGCCTTGACGCGACAGCGCGCGGGGGTTGGGGATCTCGGAGCTCCCGGACCTCGAAGGGCTTGGTGATGTAGTCGTCGGCGCCGAGCTCGAGAGCGACGACGACGTCGATGGTCGCGGTCTTGGCGGTGAGCATGATGATCGGGACCAGCGAACCCTCGGAGCGGAGCCTCCGGCAGACGTCGAGACCGCTCATGCCCGGCAGCATGATGTCGAGGATGATGAGGTCGGGATGCTCCCCGCGCGCTCGGAGCGGGGGGTGGCGTTCCACCATCGGAGCTCAAGGACGAGCATTGCGGCTGGGGTGGTTCTTTCGCAGCCTGGCGAGCCGAGGTGACGGTCCGCAGACCGCCGAGCCCGACGTTGGCTGGCACCGACAGCGGGAGAGTGTCCGCAGCCAGCGGCGAGCACTGGGCAGCGCTTCTACCTCTGCGAGACGGCGTTGTGGTGCACGTGTCTACGGTCCCATCATGGGCTGGTGGCGGCAACCGCAGGGTCGGCTTTCGGTGGGCCGTTGACGGGGAAGGGCATGGATGCGAACGGCTGGACGTCGGGGGCCCCGGAGTGGGACCTGCTGGGGGAGAGGGATGTCGCTCATTACCTGAGTGTCGCGCCGCCCCGCGTCCGGACCTGGCGCATCCGTGGGCTGCTTCCCGAGCCCGATGGGGTGGTCTTGGGCGTGCCGGTCTGGACCCGCCGAACGATCCGATCGTGGGCGGAGAAGACGGGCCATCTGGCACCGCTCCTGCGCGACCACGTGTTGTGGCTGCTGCGGGTTCGCGGCGACGCTGACAGTGGCGAGGTGACAGAGCACTGCCGCAGTGAGCATCTCCTCGCCGGGGAGAGCGCTCCCGACATCGTGCGAGCTGTCCTCCTCGACCTGGAGGGTGAGGGGTTCATCCGCCATGTCGAGGGTCGTGATGCCTTCTCTGCCCTCCCCGAGGGCGACGCGGAGACACTGGATGACCGCTGCCTGGAGATGGCAGGGGCCGGAGGACAGCAGACCGAGTTCGGAGCGGACGAGATCACCACGGCCCTCGGGCTTGAGCCGCGGGACCACATCCGGGTCGCGGCGGCCCTTCGACGGCTGGCGGAGGCCGGCCTGCTCTTCCCGGCTTCGGAGGACAGGTATGCCGGCCAGACGCCGGCCGGAGCGAGATGGCTCGCGTTCCCCGAGGAGCGTGAGTTCGTCGGGAGCGTCATCGGCCGCCGGCTGCAGGGGCAGAGCTCCACGCCCAGGTGAGGGAGCGCACACGAGGGGCGCCGTGGGATCGCGGCTCCGACGAGCCAGACACCTCACGGCTGGAAGTTGTGAAGCGGCCGCCAACGCCCTCTTTCCCAGCCGCTGTCATCAGGATGAGGAGCGTGGGTGGGGCAACGGCCGGTTCCGTGGACCATCAGAGGGTTGAGGCAGGCACCAGGGACGAGAATTCGGATGCGTGTGCCCACAGCGGAGGAGACCAAGGAGGACGCCATGGCGCAGGAGGCCGACGCCTCCATCAGGGGGCGGAGGCATTGCTGGAGGCCCGAGCGGAGCCCGATCAGGCGGTCCGGGCCAGCGCCGACAGCCTCGTGGCGGTCGCGAAGCTGGGCGCCGAGATCCGGGACGCTCTCGGCCAGCCGCGCCCCCGCTCGTCCCGGCAGAGAGGGGCGGCCGAAGGTCCAGCCGACGGTCTCCGGCGCGGGGCCTTGACGCTGGCGGAGAGGATCGAGGCGACCGTGCTCCGTCACCCGCCTCCCAGCAGACCATGGCCCAGCCCCCCTTGCCCACGCCGACGGTCTCGATCCCAGGACGTCCCCCACCCGGCTCAGGCTCGCAATCTACGCCTGCACGTTCTGGTCGATGACGCTGGCGAGCCGGAGGGCGTCCTGGTGGTGGTCGGCCAGGTTCCGTTGGTGGACCGCCTCGTGGTGCGCGATGCGGTGGCGCAGCCGGCTGAGCCCGTCGACCAGCGCCTACACATCGGAGCGGCGCTGCGGCTGGCGGCCCGGAAACGCGTGCCTCAGCGCATGGGTCCACAGGGTGTTCTGGTAGCGCTTCCCCAGCAGGAACCGCCAGAAGCGGAAGGGCAGCTCGGCGATGATCCGCCCCGCCGTCGCTCGCTTCCCCTCGCGCTGCAGGCGCTCGCGAGCGGTGTTCACGTTCTCCCGGCGATGAGCGTCAAGGAGGCGCAGCGGGTCCTCGTACCAGCGATCCGGGAGACCGTGGGCGTCATGCCAGGCGTGAAGCTGCCGGTCCAGCGCATTGCGAAGCACGATCTCGAGGTGTCCGAGGACCTCCAGGAACAGCCTCTGCGCTCCCGGACCTGGTCGGCACCGAAAGGTGCGGAAAGGCACGACCAGTGACCGCCGCCCCCTTCGAGGAGCTGACCCCGGTGATCGGCACCGTGCCCGCCTGCCAGGCCACGAGGTCGACCAACGTGCTGTTCGGTTGCTCGATCAGGACCCGGTAGCGGCGCTCTTCATTCTCGGCGAGGCCTGGAGCAGCCAGGGCAGCCACGCCTTCATCGCCGTTTGGACGGGCGCGGCGCCGAGTTGCCAGGCCGAGCCGGCTCCCGGGAGGTACGCGCGATCTGGGCCGTGATGTCGGCGGCCGGCGCGGGCCGACCGATCAGGTACCCCTGGGCAAAGTCACAGTCTTGGGCGCGGAGTATGTCGAGCTGGTCCTCCGTCTCGACACCCTCGGCAACGACACCGAGGCGCAGGCTGTGCGCCATGGTGATCACGGCGTTGATCAACGGTGCCCCGCCGTTGGCGGCACGCCGCACGAAGGTGCGATCGATCTTGATCCGATCGACGGGCAGGTCTCGGATTCGGTCGAGCATCGAATAGCCGGTGCCGAAGTCATCCAGGGCGATGCCCACACCGAGAGTTCGCAGGTCCTGGAGTAACGTCTGCACCTCTTCCAGGTTATGGAAGCTCGTGCTCTCGGTGAGCTCGACCTCAAGGAGCGACGGGTCCAGCTGGTTGCGCTCCAGCTCGAGGCGGATATGTCGCGTGAGCTCAGGTCCGGTGTCGAGATCACGACCGGAGAGGTTCACGGCGACACGGAGGCTGGGGACGCCCGCCTCGCGCCAGGCGCGCATCTGGCGGCAGGCGGTTGCCAGCACCCAGGCGTCGATCTCGGCCACGACGCCAGCGCGTTCGGCCTGGGGAATGAACTCGTTGGGTACCATGACCCCCCGCAGCGGGTGATTCCAGCGAACCAGCGCTTCCACGCCGGAGATCCGACCGCCACGCAGGTCGAGGATCGGCTGATAGAGCACCCTGAGCTGGTCTTTGCGGACGGCTCGCCGGAGCTCGCTCTCCAGCGAGAAACCCTGACTCCGCAACACACGACCAACCGCCTCACCGTCCGCGTTGAATACCGCCACGCGAGACTGGCCACTGTCGCTGGTCGACTGGAGCGCCGCATCGGCGCTGCGGATGACCTCGTCGGCGGCCCAGTTGGACGCCGCCGCCGCGATGCCGATACGCGCGGTGATGAACGCCTCCGAGGCACCAACCACAAAGGGGCGGCCGAGTGCCTCGAGCAGCGCGTGGGCGTGCTGACGTGCAGAGGAGAGGTCCCCATCCATCAGAAGCGCGAAGGTCTGCTCGCCGGCCTGGTAGGCCTGCGCGGGGTCACCGTGCGCCCTCGCGAGCACATCGGCCACCGACATCAGGAGGGCATCGCCAGCGTCGCGTCCCAGCTCGACGTTGACCGGCTGCACGCCCTCGATATCCACCATCAGCACCGCTCGTGGCCCAGGCCGGACTGTCGCGGACGGCAGGGCGGCCTCCAGCTCGAGCTGGAGCTTGCGGCGGTTGCCCAGCCCGGTCCGCGGGTCGTGCAGGGCGAAGTGACGGAAGCGCTCCTCCAGGGCACGCTCGACGCTGATGTCGCGCACCGCCACGAGCGCCGCGCGCCGGTCGGCGAAGGTCAGCAGTTGGGAGGTGATCTCCACCTCGATCTCGTGGCCGCCACGCAAACGGTGCCGCCAAGGGCCCGAGGTCCTGCGCTCGTCACGGGGAGCACGGGCGAACGTCCGCAAAGGCCCGGCGTCTTCGGCCGGACGGATGTCGGTGAGATCCAGGGCCAGGAACTCGTCGCGCGTGTACCCGTACTTGGTCAGCGCCGCCTCGTTGACATCCAGGAACCGCAGCGTGTCCAGGTCGTAGACCCACATGGGCTGCGGGTTGGCGATGAAGAAGTCCCGATACGGGTCGGGAGAGGGCACGGCTTACACATCCACGGGGCACGTCTCCAGCCCGGCTAGGCGGACGCCCCGGTTCGCCCGGCCGCCGCTCCCAAGCCGATCGTATGCGTTGCTCCTAGGCTGGGGCACGCCCCGTTTCCTTGGCGTGACGGGACCGCGCCTGGTAGGGGCGCCCGGGATTGGTCAGCGCTGCAACCCAGCGCCATCCAGGTGGTGTGGCGCGCCCGAACCAGCGAGAGGCTTGGCTGGGCCGCACCCCACAGCGGCGAGTTGATGGCGCCGTGATCTGGTGGCATTGCGTCCGGCCGAGAGACCTCGGCAGCGGCGCCTCAGCCTTGTTCGGCTCTGGCGACTGCACTCAGGAGGGCCGTATCCGACAGCATCGACGGGGAGCCGGTGAGGGCGGTGTGTAGGGCCGCCCCGTCAATGGCAGCAGCAGGAGCGTCACCAGCGAGGGGCTGGCTCCACCGCAGGAAGCTGACGGCATCGCAGCCGAGCTCACCGAGCAGGGTGAGCGTCGGCTCGTCGCCGACCCCCTTGGCGGTGACCGTCATCCCGAGCGCATGGGCCATGGCGATGATGGCCTGGACCACGGCTCTGCCGTCGGCCCCGGAGCCCAGACGGCTGGTCAAAGAGGTGGCGAGCCGGACCTCGGTGAACGGCATGGTATGGAGACGGAGCAGGGAGACCGAGCCCGTCCCGTAGTCGTCGATGGCGAGGCGCAACCCTGCCTCTGAAGCCGCCGTGAAGAAAGCACCCGCGGCGGGGGCGAGGGCGGTGTCCTGGGTGGCCAGCAGGGTCAGGCCATCCGCCGGGAGACCGTGCTGGTGAAGCAAGCCGACGATGGTGGACACCAGCTCGGGGTCGCGGAGATTGCGCTCCGAGACGGCGATGCTCAGCGGGACCTCGCTGCCCGACCCGCGCCAGGCTGCCATCTGCTCCACTGCCAAGCGGGCCGTGCACCGGATGAGCGGTCGGATCACGCCGCTCCGCTCCGCCAGGGGGATGAACTGGCCCGGCTCGAGGATCCCCAGATCGGGATGGTGCCAGCGGAGCCGGGCGTCCACTCCGCGCAGGGCATTGCCGTCTAAGCCCATCACCGGGACACAGTGCAGGATCAGTTCGCCGTCCTCGATAGCACGGCGAAGCTCGGCGGGGCTCACCGTGGCCTCGATGATCGGACCGTCCTCCTGTCGACCCGGGACAGCCGTCACCCACCCACCGCCCGCGCGCTTGGCGGCGTACATCGCCGCGTCGGCGTGGCGCATCAGCGTGTCCGCGTCCTCCCCATGCTCAGGGAAGCTGGCGATACCGATGCTGACCCCGGTCTCGATCACCGCTTCCTCGACAGAGAAGGGTTCCCGCAGGGCGCTGACGATCTTATCGGCAATCGTGGTCGCGGACCCCGGGGCCGCACTGGGAGCGGGGAGGATTGCGAACTCGTCCCCGCCGAGGCGGGCGACGAGGTCGCCGTCACGCAGCTGAGCGGTGAGGCGCCGGGCCACCGATTTGAGGAGGAGATCGCCCACCTGGTGGCCGCGGTTATCGTTGACCTCCTTGAAGCTGTCCAGGTCCATGATCAGGATGCTGAGGGGGGCGGTGTTCCTCCGCGCCAGCCTCACACGGTCCGCCAGCGCCCGGGTGAGCTGACGTCGGTTGGGCAGTCCGGTGAGACTGTCATGGAGGGCCTGGCGGGAGAGGGCGGCGGTCTGGGCGCGGAGCTCGGTGATGTCGCGCAGCACCAGGATCCGGATCGGGCCGCCGTCGCCCACGATCAGGCTGGTGACCACCTCCGCGGTGAAGCCGCTGCCGTCGCGACGCATGCCCCGGGCATCGTGACGCGGGGAGCGCCCGGGGTGATGGGCCAGATCGTGAAGGGGGTAGGTGTAGGCGGGCAGCAGTTCGTCGACGCCACCCCCGATGAGTGCTGACGGGTCACAGCCGAAGAGTTCGCCCGCGGCCAGGTTGGCAGCCCCGACCCGACCCTGGGCGTCGAGGGTGAGGATGGCTTCACCGACATTCTCGAGAACCGCTGTCAGGCCTTGGGTGGAAGCGCGCAAGCGCTGGCGGTGGAGCTCCAGCTCCCAGAAGAGGAATCCGAAGATCACCCCCATCACGCTCATCACCGCCACCTCGAGCGTCAGTTCCTGGATGCGCTGCGCCTCCGACAGCCCAGGGAAGCCCAGTACAGCAACCAGCCGATCGAGGGTGAACCAGGCCAGCGACAACGCCACCCCGGGGAGCTGCCATCGGGCTGCCGCCGCCAGCACCCCGGGCAGGAAGGCGAGCCAAAGCGGGCTGCCCGGGCGGTCGTATGCCCAGATCTGGACGAAGATCAGAACCGCCTGGAGAGCGAAGAGGAGAAGCCCGAACCAGGGTCGGAGGAGCAGGGAGGGCCGGAGCCGCAGGGCACCCAGCGCCAGGATCCCGTAGAGGGGGATGAGGAGCAGCGAAAGAAGGGCGGCCAGGGCAGCCCGGCTCGGCACCAGGAGCCCGTTCACGAGCAGGAGCGGGGCCACCGCCAGGGTGAGGCGGAAGAGAAGGAGCTCGAGCTGGCGCCGGCCTTCGTGCGATGGCGGCGCTAGCGGTGCCGCCGGCCGGGGTTGAAGAAAGTTCAGGGACATCGGTGTGGGAAGAGAACCTTGCCGTGCCAGGAAGTGGGGGGCGATTCCCACCCTAGGCGGGGCGTGAACGTTTCTACCCCGCCAACCGGTGACGGGCCACCGACCAGGGATGACAGAGAAGTGGCGTCTCACCCGCTCCCCCTCGCGCAGGCTGTCGAAGTCGCCCCGAGTGGCGCTGCGATGGAAGAGGTACTCGATGCCGTCCGCGCCGGCGATGAAGCCGAAGCCGCGGTCGCGAGCCAGCCGCTTGATGATGCACGAACAACGCCTGAGCCGCCACGCCCTTGGCGGCGCAGGTCGACCGGCCCTATCGCGGGCCGCCGAAATGACCCACCATGGCCCTGTGGATCGGCTCGGCGAGATCCTGCTACGGACGTCTGTCGATGGCGATTCACCCACTCGGGTGATCGACACCCGGTCCAGCACTGTCTAGAGGTCGTCGAAACCACTCTCATGACCGATCCCGGCACGAAGGTCACTTTGGAGAAGGTCGCGCAACTGGCAGGCGTCTCCCGAGCCACAGCGTCGCGGGTGCTCACCGCCAACCCGCGGGTGAGCGATGAGGCGCGGCGCGCCGTGGAGCGGGCCGCCATCAGGCTCGGCTACGTGCCCAACCACGCCGGCCGCGCCCTGGCCACGGGACGGAGCGACACCGTGGTCCTGGTTGTCTTCGAGCCCACCAACCTCCTCTTCGGCGATCCGTTCTTCCCCCGCCTGATCCGCGGCCTCGGCGACATCCTGAGCGGCCGGGACATGCAGCTCACCCTCCTGGCGCCGCAGACCGACGCGGACGTCGAGCGGCTGGAGCGCTACGTCATCGCGGGGCACGCGGACGGGGTCCTCCTCGTCTCGCTGCCCAGTTCCCATCGCCTTCCCCGGCGGCTGGCCGATCGGGGGATTCCGGTGGTGATCGGAGGGCGACCCCCCGAGCCGGAGCGGTTCACCCATGTCGACGTCGACAACGTGGCAGGGGCGGCCCGCGCCGTGGCCCACCTGGCCGCGGGAGGGAGGCGGTCGATCGCCACCATTACGGGGCGCCTCGACGTCCCAGCCGGGCAGGACCGCCTCCTCGGCTACCGCCAGGGTCTCGAGAGGGAGGGGCTCAGCAACGACGAAGGCCTCATCGAGGCTGGCGACTTTACCCGCGAGGGCGGGGCGGGAGCGATGGGCTCCCTTCTCCGCCGCCGGCCCAAGCTCGACGCCGTCTTCGTCGCCTCGGACCTCATGGCGGCGGGAGCCCTGGAGGCCCTCGCCGAGGCGGGCCGCCGGGTCCCCGAGGACGTGGCCGTGGTCGGTTACGACGACGATCCCCTGGCGGCGGCGCTGCACCCACCGCTCACCAGCGTGCGCCAGCCGATTGAGGATATGGGGCGGGAGATGGCTCGGCTGATCCTGGGGGCCATCCACACCCCGGACCAGGCGCCTCGCAAGGTGCTCCTCACCACGCGGCTCGAGATACGTGCCTCCTCCGCCCCGGTGGTGGCCTGGGTGGGGGGAGGGAAGTAGGGGAACGCCGGCTGGCCCGATGTCTCGGCTTCTACGTTCTGGCCTTCTGGTTTGGCATCAGGGTGGCCTTCATAAATATCGCGGGCGATGCCAGGGGAGTGCTGCGCCACGTCTTTCCCATCTTCGGGGGGTACCTGTCGTACCCGGTGGGGATGGCCATCGGTGACGCGGGTAGCAGCGCTGCAGCGCGTTCTGGACCTTGCCGTCCTGCATCCGCCGTCTTGACGGCGGCGATGCCTTCTGCGCCCCAGGAGTTGATGCGTCGGGTAGTCGGGGGATTCTCAGGTCCAACTGATCGAGCGGCGCTCCGACGCTACAGCGCAGGTGCCACCGCTGCCGGTGGCGAGGGAGCGGGGAGATTGGATCGGGATCCCCACTTGGGCGGCGCTCTGGGCGGAAGGAGGACCCGGCGACCGGACTGCCCGAGGCTGGGGGGCCAGGTGTGCCGCGCGCTCGTTGGACGAGACCGAGATCTTGTTTGACAGCGATCGAACGATCTGGTATGAGGGAGGGACGGGACGGCGGCGCAGGGAGGACAGGGCGATGGCGCACTGGATCTTCGACCCCTTGCACACCCAGGTCGAGTTTTCCACGAAGCACCTGGGGATGATGACCGTGCGCGGAAACTTCCTCGAGGTGAACGCGACTGGGAAACTCGACGTCGAGCATCCTGAACGGTCCACCTTCGAGGTGACCGTCAACATGGCGAGCATCCGCACCCACAACGAGCGCCGCGACAACGATCTCCGGTCCTCCAACATCCTCGACATCGAGCACTTCCCGACGATGAGCTTTCGGAGCACTCGGATTGAGCTCATGGGCGAGAATCGTTACACGATCACCGGCGACCTGACCATCAAGGGCAACGCCCGCCCACTCACCCTGAGCGCGGTCAATCTCGGTGAGTTCAATGACCCGAACATGGGCCACCGGATCGGCTATGCGGCCGAGGGGAGGATCAACCGTCGGGACTTCGGTCTCAACGTTGACATGATGCTGGACGGCAGGCTGGTGATTGGCCAGGACATCCAGATCAACGTCGAGGGGGAGCTCCTCGAGGTGCCCGACGAGCCAGCGGCTGCGGCCGCGAGCTGAAGCAAGGGCTGCCCCCGCCCCGCGGAGCCGAGCATCCGCACAAGCGTAGAATCCGAGGTCTGCGGCGAGGTTGGTCGCCTGAACGACACTCGGCCGACCCAGCGTTACCGTTGTCAGCGTGCCCACCTCGCTGTCTCGGCGCTTGATGGCCGAGGCCATCCCGATGTTGGAGGAGCAGCTGCGCCACCCGACGGTCGTCGGGATCGCGACGGGCAGCCTGCCTGAGGCCGCCTTTCGATGGTGGCTCGAGCAGGACTACCTGTTCCTACTCGATTACGTGCGGGTTCTGGCCCGGCTAGCCGCGGCGGCGCCCGCCCAACACCTTGGTGATCTCGTCGACTGCGCGCATGCCACCCTTCACGACGAACTGGATCTGCATCGTGGTCTTGCCGCTTCCTTCGGCGCACAGCTCCAGACGGCGCGCAAAGCACCCGCGTGCGAGCGGTATACGACCTTCCTTCTGGCAGCGGCCGACGACTACGGGACAGGGTTGGCCGCGCTCCTGCCCTGCATGTGGGGCTACGCGGAGCTGGGGCGGCGGCTGGCTCTGGCCCCGCCCGATGAGCCGCGTTTTCGGCGTTGGGTGGAGACCTATTCGGATCCCGCCTTCGTTGCGCTCGCGGGTCGGTGCGCTGAGATGCTGGATGAGACCCCGGTGGACGTTGAGCGGGCGACCGCGATCTTCCGGGAGGCCATGGGCCATGAGCTGGCGTTCTGGAGCATCCCCGAATCCCTGAGCGGACCGGGTACTTCCAGCTCGGCCACCTGAACCACCTGCGCCTCCGCGGCCTCCCGTCCGCGTGGTGGACTTTCGAACCCGCGAATCCCACCTCGCCACCGCGCCGTCAAAGGCGATCCGAACCGGGCCAGGGGATCAGCCCCAGCCAGCTGGTGGTCGCCCTCTCCCAGAACCACGACGCGGTAGTCTGGGTCACCTTCAACTTCCAGCACTACAAGGCGGAGACCATCTACGAGGGGGGGAGCGCGGTGCCCTGGGCCGGGCCTCACGAGCATTCGGTGATGGTCTACGGCTTCCAAGGGAACAGCTTCTTGATCTGGAACCCGTGGGACCAGGCCGATTACGGGGCGGCCTACATTGGCAGGGCCAGCGTGCCGATGAGCGTCTTCGATGGAGCCTACTCCACCTACGGCGACATGGCGGTGATCCTCAGGTAGCGACGCCTCGCGGTCAGGACGGTTCGGCCTCCCGCGTCAGCGCCTCTCCGGACCGCTCCGCGATCCGCTCTCGCCGCCGCTGATGGCCGTTTCGAGGAGGTCCGGGGGGGTCGTCGCCACCATCCGCCCGAGGTTCATCACTCATCGCCTTCCTGGTGGGGCTGCCAGGGGAGGGCCAGGAAGTCCGCCCCTGCCTGCCTCCCGGATGCCGACGCTATCACCGACCACCTCCTGAGGTCGGGCTCTCTTGACTGCGCCGGTCCTGGCGGCAGGGCCGCCAGCCCCAAGGCGAGACACCGCGAGGCCGCCGCTGGTATCACCCTGATGCGGGTTCGTTGCCGATGAAGGGGTTGACCGCCTGCACCGTCCCGTAGAGGCGGCCGTCCTCGAAATCCTCGGAGATCAGCTCCTGGACCCCGTAGCGCTCCGCGTAGGCCCACAGGTGCGCATCGAACCAGGCCAGTTGATACGCGGCGGCTCCGCGCAGGGCAATCCGGACAAGCTCCTCGTCGGGGAAGAGCACATCGAACTGCGCCAGCAGCTCCTCGGCCTCGCGGAGCGCCTCCGGCCGGCTGAGGAGCGGCTCCCCCCCGCCACCGGGCGGGTCACGACCGCCACGAACTCGACGATCGACTGGTGCGGGAGGTACAGGGACGCGCGAGCGATCCCCGCCCGCAGCAGAAGGGTGGCGATCCGCTGCTTCTCGGGGAACCGCGGATCGAACCGATAGACCAAGACGTTGGTGTCAATCAGTGCCGCCACGGAGGTAGAGCTCCTCTCGGGTCCACCCACGGTCGGCCGGGGGCTTGCGGATGGCGGCTGCGAGATCGCGCTGATGCTGCCGCTCTGTCGCGCGGTCAAACAGCCTGAGTCGGGGCGCGGGATCGGCCGGGCGCTGCGGTGCGGCCCGCGGCACCACCCGGATCGCGTCGCCGGCGGGAAGCCAGTCGATCTCGGCCCCCGGCGTGATGCCGTAGCGCCCTGCCACCGCCTTGGGGATCGTCACCTGCAGCTTGCTGGTCACCCTTGCCATATCCTTACTATAGCAAGGATCGGCTGGGGCCGCCTACAGCAGAGGCGGGTGCGCTGGCGGAGCGGGGAGAGCCCAGCCTCTTCTCGAAGAGGGTGAGGGGCTGGGAAACGCAGGCCATGGTACTGCCGCGCCGGCCAGCCCGAGCCGGTACGACGTCCAGGATGACGTGCTAGATTACACCCATGAAGCGGGTGAAACGCACCTACAACCTCAGCCCCGAGACCGTGCTCACGGTGCGGGAGCTCGCCGACCAGGCCCACGTCGCGCCCACGCAGGACGCGGTCGTGGAGAGGGCGATCCAGAGCCTGGCCCGCCGGGTGCGGGACCGGGAGCATGCCCGCCGGTTCGCTGCCTGTGCCCAGGATCCGGAGTTCGTCGGCGAGATGGAGGAGATCGCGGCGGAGTTCGAGCAGGACGACCGAGCCGCCTGGGCGCGCGGCTGACCCGGTGGCGATTCCCCAGCTGCGCTGGTCCATGCTCATCGTGGACTTCGAGCCGATCCAGGGGCATGAGCAGGGGGGCAGCCGCCGAGCGCTCGTCGTCTCCTACGAGCCGATCCACGCCATGGGGATGATGACCGTCTGTCCCGTGACCGCGGCCCACACACAGCCCAGGAACCCGCTGGAGATTGCGATCCGCGCCGGCGAGGCCGGCCAGACCCAGGACGGTCTCATCCTCGTCCACCAGGTCCGCACCCTCTCCCTGCTGCGCGCCGGAGCGATGCTCCGCCGCGGAGCGGCCGTCCACCGGCTCATCGACCCGCATCTCCGCGAACAGGTGCGCAGCGCCCTCGCCATCCAGCTCGGCCTCGACATCCCCGGAACCGAGGACGGAGCCGTGAGCGACGACCGGTACGGCGCCGTCGAAGCGAGCTGAGGCCGTCCCCGAACCCGCCCCCGCGCCGCAGGACACACCAGTGCAGGGAGTCCTCAGCCCTGGCGGCGGGTGGCCGCCCGGAAGGCGCCCGGACGCCGGCAAGAGGACGATCGCCGCGCCGGCGATGGCGGCGAGCATGCGCAGGTCCATGCCCCAGTTGTTGCCCCAGCGTCAGCTCGCCGGGGACATAGGCGAGCCGGGAGCGGATAGCCACCCCGTCGCGGCGGGGATCGAGCCCGAAGACCTGGATGCGCCCCGCGGTGGGGCGGAGGAGGTCGAGGATGCAGCGGATGGTGGTGCTCTTGCCGGCCCCATTGGGCCCCAGGAAGCCGACCACCTCGCCGGGGCGGACCTCGAGGCTGATGCCGTACACGGCCCGGACGGGCCCTCGTCCTGACAGGCTATCGATGGCGAGGACGGGGCTGGCCGGTACGGCAGCAGAGGGTGAATGGGGCCCGTCTCGGCGGTGTGAAGAGGACGCGCCTTCAAACAGCTATCGAGAGATCACGCTTGAGCGACTGCTGCCCCTCTCGGCGCCAGGACCCTGACACCGTCCAGGCGCAGACAGTCGACCATGTAGGGGCGGGGTTGGGGTTCGTGGACGACGAGCGTGAGCCGGGCTCGGATCTGAGCAGCGACGGCGGCGAGGTATGACCAGCCGCAGCCATGAGTATGCCCCCGCAGCACGAACACCTCGCGGACCGACGAGCCCGGCGCAGGCGGGCCACCGTCTGCTCCTGGGCGGATCCAGCCTGCCACCCGCTCTGGAAGCTGGTGGGTAGCCCAGCGGCGTAGAGAAGGTCCCAGCAGAGGGTCCGGCGGCCGTGGCTGCCTGGTGTCGGCCTGACCACGATCGCGCCTCGCCCCGGTGCGACGTATGCCTCGAGCGCACGGAGGATACGCAGGTCGTCGTCCGGGTGGAGCAGGATCCGGACGGGATGAGGCGGCGGCTGCCATCTACGCCGCTGACGGCGTGGCATGGTGCCCCGTCCCCAGACGCGCGAAGACGTTGCGCGCCAAAGGCGCAGCCATGAGCGCGGTGACCTCCTCATCCGTGAACAGGTAGGGAGTGGCACGCGAGGAGGGCCCCGGCAGAAGATCCCGCGGTGGCACCCCGCGTGACTACGACAGCCCGCGGTGTCTGGTCCGGCTCGCCGGGCTCAACCCACGCCCCTGGTCCTCGGGTGGCTTCGTGGGCCGGCCGATGCTCAGCTACGCCGGCAGGGTGGAGCTACGCACTGTCGCCCACCAGGCGGCGCTCTCGCTGCTCGTCAACAACCCCGCCTTCCGGGCCCGCTACCGCTACCTGCTGACCCGACCCACTCACCCCCTCACTCCACAGCAGGCGCTGTGTGCTCTGGCCGCCAGGCTGCTACCGTCCCCGTGTGCGACGAGGTCGGAAGTGAGTCGCTTGTTGGGGGACGGGTCCTTAGTACCCATGGCACCATGGCTGGTTGGCACATGCAGGCGCATAACACGTGCAAATTGCCCACTCAAGGCTGGTGAAGTTGCGTCCTGACGCGAGAAAGAGACGAAGGCGCTAGTGTCATGTACGGAGATTCGCAGACAAAACCCTTCGATGCTGGCCGGGATCTCATCAGCCGTCTTGACCGGCCCTTCTCGGAACTGGCCCGCACCTACTACGAGCGCGTGCCAGACGCATCCACGCGACCCTCGCTAAGCTCCTCGCGGGCTGATCGCACCGTAGTCCTGGACAGCCGTGGAAGCTCATGACGACATCGAGAGGCTTCGTGGTGAGGAGGCGTCGGAGTATAGATGGGGCCGCCGCTCTGGGCGGCACGAATCCCCCCGACTGTGCACGCGCTGGCCGCGCCGTGTGATCCGTACCCAGAGGACGCAACGGCAGCCGCGCCGGGATCGCTCCAGTTCCGGGCGAAGCGGTGTCACCTAGGTGGCTCATGCTCAGGAGGAGGATCAGAGCCGCAACGCACACTCCGGCCAGGGTCCCGGCCAGCAGCCAAGGCGATCGCAGGCCGACCCGGCGCGTCGACCGGCGCGGCGCCTGTTTGGCTTGCGGCGGTGTGGATTGTGGGACGTAGTTCGGCGGCCTTCGAGATCTGCTCTGCTGGCGTGTGCTATGAGGCATATGTCACTCCTTTCTTTGTTCGCCAGCGGCGCGAGACGTGGCGGGCCGACGGCTGCCATGCGGATGCCCCGATCGAGGTCACGCCACTAGCCCGGCGGCCCGCGGCTACACGCTCCATAGCGCCTCCGTCGGAGACAAGCGCGCGGCTCGCAGGGCAGGCAAGAGCCCGGCGCCCGCTCCGATCACCAACGTAGCGGCCAGCCCGCCAGCCCACGCAACCGGGGGAACCTCGATGAGCCATCCGCGGGTGCTGGCGTAGACAACCGTGGAGAGGACGCCGAGGATGGTGCCGATGACGCCGCCGAGAACGGCGAGAAGGACCACTGACACTTCGTGGCCGTTCTTACTGAAGGTCTCGCGCCCCTTCACACTTGCCGACTGGCGGAGCCGTGGACGGAAGCGCTGAGGTCACCGGATCAGGTATGCTCCATTGGGCATGAAGAAGACCGTGACGGCTGAGGAGGACGAGCGCGACGATCTCGAAGCGCTGGTCGCTGAGTTCACCGCCGAGGATCCGACCTTTCTGGCGGCGCTCGCCGCCGCCGAGGAGCGACGCACCCTCATGCGGCAGCTCCAGGCCGCGCGCAAGACCGCCCGACTGAGCCGCGCCGCCGTGGCCGCGCGCATGGGCACCTCCGAATCCGCCGTCGCCCGGATGGAGGGCGGGGCGCTGGACGCGCGGATCTCCACCGTCGCCCGCTTCGCCGCCGCTGTCGGCGCGCGCCTCCAGGTCACCACCGGCGAGGCGCGGCGGCCTCGGCGCCCCGCCGCCTGACCGGTCCCGCCAGGTGCCGTCGTCCATCGGCGAACGCGGCCGTCGAAACCGGTATGAGCGGAGCGGCTCAGTCCCCCGCGGCGGCGCGGCGTGCGGCCTCGAAGGGCGCGCGGTCGAAAATGATCCGCATGTGGGTGATCCGTCCCTCGCGTACGGTGACGCACTCGGCCCCTGGGGCGTCGGGCACCGGTACGGTGTCGGTGTCATAGACGACGACCGCGCGCTCGTCGTCGCCGTAGGCAGCAACGAGGTCCGACCGGGTGAGGATCTGGACGAACGGGCCCATGAAGTCGCGGAACGCCGCTGCGCCCTCCAGCCTGCCCGCCGGGGCCTGGCAGACGATGTCGTCGGCGATGTAGGTCATGGACCGCTCGAAGTCGTGCGATGTCCAGGCCCGGTGGTAGGCGAGCGCGGTCTCCAGGGCCTTGCCGTTGGTGCTACTCATGCGTGGGTCCTCCTGAGTGAGGCGGGATCGATATCAGTTGAGACACCGGCGCAGCCGCCTGGGGAACGGTGTCTGACGTAGGCGCATCGACCCTGGAGCTGGCGCAAGCGGGGAGCGAGGAGGCGTTCCGCCAGTTGACCGCGCCGCACGTGGATGAGCTCCGCCTCCACTGCTACCGCATGCTCGGCTCCCTCGACGACGCCGAGGATCTCCTGCAGGAGACGCTCATGGCCGCCTGGCGCGGGCTCGCTGGCTTCGCGGGACGTTCGACGGTGAGGGGCTGGCTCTACCGCATCGCCACCAACCGCTGCCTGAACACCATCCGGAGCGCGAGGAGGCGCCGTCCCCCCGAGCCCGTCGCACCCTTCGCCGTTCCTGAGCCCTCATACCGCAGCGACGTGACGTGGCTGCAGCCGTGTCCGGACGAGTGGTGGGAGCAAGCGGTTGACCCCGCGCCCGGACCCGCGGTGCGCTACGAGGCGCGGGAAGCGGTCGAGCTGGCCTTCGTCAAGGCGCTGCAGTGCCTCCCGCCGCGCCAGACCGCGACGCTCCTCCTCTGCGACGTCCTCGGGTACACGACCGCCGAGACTGCGGCGATGCTGGACACGACGGCGACGGCGGTGAAGGGCGCCCTGCAGCGAGCTCGCAGCTCGCTGCAGCGCGATCGCGGTAACGGGCACGGCGCGGCGCCGGGGCAGGGATCGCCCCGCGAGCGCGAGCTGGCGGCACGCTTTGCCGACGCCTTCAGCGCAGACAACGTCGAGGGCGTCGTCGCGCTACTTACGGACGATGCCTGGCTCGGCATGCCGCCGGCGCCCCACGAGTACCGCGGGCGCGGCGAAGTCGCCGCTTTCCTAGCCGCCAGCCACGCCGGACGCGGTGCGCGGCGCATCCGTCTCCTGACGACGCGCGCCAACGGGCAACCGGCCTTCGGCTGGTACATCGACGACGCGGGGGGGCCTGTGGCGCGTGCCGGCGGTGTCGTGGTGCTGACGCTCTCCGACGACGGGGTGCGCGCGATCACCCGCTTCCTGGACGCCTCGCTGCCCGCGCGCTTCGGTCTTCCGGCGACCATCCCGCGCTGAGCGGTGCCCAGCCGCAGATCCTCCGATAGCAGTTAGCTACTGGACACGTTCTTAAACTCAGCGCATCCCCCCGATGCTCCATGACAGCAGCGTCTGCTAGCATTGTAGTCTGGAGGTGAGAGCAATGGCTGCGCTCAGCATTCGCAACCTCGATGACACGGTGAAGCGGCGCCTTCAGGTGCGTGCGACCAAGCACGGCAGGTCCATGGAGGCAGAGGCTCGCGCGATTCTGATCGAAGCCGTTGCCGAGCCCGCGGACGCGGCCGGGCTGTTCACCGAGCTTCTTGACCGGTTCGGCATGCTGGGTGGCGTGGACCTGGACCTGCCCGAGCGCCGTGAGCCGGCCCGTGCCGTGAATTTCACCGCATGATCGTCCTCGACACCAACGTCGTCTCCGAGCTGATGCGCCCCGAGCCAGCGCCCCAGGTCGCCGCCTGGGTCCGCGACCGCGACAGGCACGAGCTCCTCACCACCTCCATCACCCTCGCTGAGATCCGGTACGGTATCGCCCGGCTCCCGGATGGTCGTCGGAAACAGGCGCTCCTCGCCACTGCCGGCGATATCTTCCGGAGCTTCGCCGACCAGGTGCTACCGGTCGACGCCGCAGCGGCAGAACACTACGCGGCCATCGCCAGCAACCGCGAGCGATCCGGAAAGCCGATCTCCGGCTTCGACGCTCTCATCGCCGCCGTCTGCCGGTCCCGCGGCACCGCGCTGGCCACCCACGACCTGACTGACTTCGACGGCACCGGAATCGAGCTCATCGACCCCTGGGCTTCGAGCTGACGCCCAGGCCCTGATGGGGGTCCTGGGCGGCGAGATCGGAGCAGCAGCGCCTCGCCCTGGCCGCCGCCGCCGCAGAGGGTGACGCCGCCGAGCGGTACAGGGCGAGCAGCAGGCCAAGACGCTCGGCCGCAACGAGAGGCGGGTGACCGCCGACACCCACCGGTATGATGATGGGTATGAAGACCGCGGTCAAAGTTGCGGTCAGCCTCCCGCCCGACTTGCTGGCCGCTGCGGATCGGGCCGCGCAGGGCGCCCATCTGAGCCGGAGTGGGTACTTCCGCGAGGCCTTGGCGGCATACCTTCGAGAGACCGAGGTCAGCGATGTCCAGCGCTACATCGCCGCCTACCGCGAGTACCCAGAGGGCGCCGAAGAGGTCGAGGCTGCCCTGGCTAGTGCTTGCGAGCTCCTCGTCGCCGCACCGTATGAGCCGTACGCATGAGGCGCGGCGAGGTGTGGTGGGCGGTGCTTCCTCCGCCCGCTGGTCGGCGACCCGTGGTCCTGCTCTCACGCGACGAGGCCTACGACGTCCGTGAGCTGGTCACCGTCGCGCCGGTAACAACCCGGGTGCGGGGGATCGCCGCCGAGGTGCCCCTGGGGCCGGCCGATGGCCTCCCGCGGGAGGGTGTCGCGAATCTGGACACGATGACGACGGTGCCAAAGCGTTTGCTCGAAGAGCGCGTCGCAGTGCTGCGCGCGGCCCGAGTGCAGGCCATCGACTCCGCCATCCACTTCGCGCTCGGGCTGGTTGACTGACCTGGAATCCACCGTCCGGGCGCCCAGCCATGGTAAGAGCGGCTGCGGTACCAGCCACCAGGATGGAGCCCAACTTGACGTCGACACCGATCCAGTCGCGGCTATAGCTCCCGGCCGAGGGAGGCGAGGAAGACCGCCGGCGTGAGGATCGGGGGACCCGTCTCGGTGAGGGCAGTGAGATCCTGGTCGCCTGACACCAGCGCATCGACGCCGGTCTCGCCAGCCAGAGCCACGAGGTAATCGTCCTTGGGATCACCGCTGACCCCCGGCGGGAGCGGCGGATCAGCGGCATGCTCCGCACCGCGACGGATCACCCTGATGAAGGTCTCCACCTCCTCGAGTGAGGCGTACCGCCGGAACTTCTCTCGTCGCAATACCCGGTCCAGCTGAGATGCGCGGCCCGCCTGGCCAGCTTGAACGACCTTGTGATACCTGCTCCAGCACGTGGCGGACGCTTTGGTACGCTTTCGTCCCAGAAGACTGCTAACATCGCACTGATGGTGACCATCAACGGCGGCGAGGTCAGGGTTCCGCGGCGGGTTCGACAGGCCGTGGCAGATCACCACGAGGTGGTGGTGCTCAACCGGGAGCGCCCCGTCTTCGTGATCGTCAACCCCGAGGACCTCCGGCCCGCCGGTGCACCCGGCACCCGGGGAAGGCGCCTGGGTGAGGCCCTGGCCCTGCTTGGCGCCGCGTCCCAAGCGGACGAGGAGTTCGCCGACGACATGGAGGCGGTCCTGCAGGCTGGCGGGCCGGCCGCGGCCGATCCGTGGGCACACTCCTAGACACGACGGTCTTCATCGAGCTGGAGCGCGGGCTGCGCCGGGTGCGCCCCGCCGGAGCCATGGCCGTGATCGGCACGCGCCTCGAGGAGATCCTCGGCACGGATGAGCTCGTCGGCATCGCCGCCATCACGGCCTCGGAGCTCCTCCACGGCGTCCACCGGGCAACCCCCGCGCATCGCCCACGGCGGGAGGCCTTCGTCGAAGCGGTGATCACCGCGTTCCCCCCCATCTCCTTCGACCTCCTGTGCGCACGCGCCCATGCCCGGCTGTGGGCAGAGCTCGCGGCCGTGGGTTTGGATGTCGGCCCTCACGACCGCATCGTGGCCGCCACCGCCATCGCGGCCGGGTGGAGGGTTGCCACCGCCAACGTCCGTCACTTCGAACGCGTTCCGGGGCTGACTGTGGTCGGGGTGAGCCTCGGCGGGAGCTGAAAGCGTGGCCCTGGCACCGCGGTGGCGTGGCAGTACCATGGCCGAACGCTGGAGACGGGGGATTCCAGTCTATTGAACCGATAAGTCCGATCCGCAAGCATGGCGCACCCGCTCACATCGCGCGAATTGCTGATCGCGGTGGTGGCCACCGCGTCAGGGATCGTCGTCGCCCTCGGGCTCCGCCTTGGCCTCGGCTGGCTGCGGGCGCGCCGCACCGCCTTCCGCGGTGAGGACCTCACCCTCACCATCCTCCGCGAGGCCCTCCCGCCCGGCCTGGTCATCGCCGGCCTGTGGATCGCCGAGGCCGAGCTCCCCCTCAACGGCGCGGTGCGGCCTGCCGCCGAGAACGTCCTCAAGGTCCTCCTCATCCTCGTCATCACCTTCGTGGCCGCCGAGCTCCTGGTCCGCGCCACCCGCGCCTACGTCCTGCAGCGGGTCGGCCTCACCCCCTCGACCTCCATCTTCACCACCGTCACCCGCATCGTGGTGGTCATCGTCGGCCTGCTGGTGGTGCTGCAGACCGTCGGGGTCTCCATCACCCCCCTCCTCGGGGCCCTGGGGGTGGGCGCCCTGGCCGTCGCCCTCGCCCTCCAGGACACCCTCACCAACCTCTTCGCCGGCATCAACCTCCTCACCTCCAAAAAGATCGAGCCCGGCCACTTCATCAGTCTCAGCACGGGCCAGGAGGGCTACGTCGTCGACGTCAACTGGCGCAACACCACGATCCGGGCGCTCTCCAACAACATGATCGTCGTCCCCAATGCGCTGCTCGCCTCCCAGGCGGTCATCAACTACCACCTCCCGGAGACGGAGATGTCCGTCGTCCTCCAGGTGGGGGTGAGCTACGCCAGTGACCTCGAGCGGGTGGAGCGCGTCACCATCGAGGTGGCCACCGAGGTCGTGAAGGAGGTCGCGGGAGGGGTCGCTGAGCAGGCGCCATTCATCCGCTACCACACGTTCGGGGACTCGAGCATCGGCTTCTCGGTGATCCTGCGGGCCCGGGAGTACACCGACCAGTACCTCCTCACCCATGAGTTCGTGAAGCGGCTCCAGCGCCGCTACCGGGCGGAGGGCATCGAGATTCCCTTCCCGATCCGCACCGTTATCAATGGGGGATCGCGGGACGGGGCGGCTGCGGAGGGGGGTCGTGTGGCGGTGCCGGCCACCCTGCCGGCGGCCTCGTCGCCTCGGGCGGGTGGCAAGTCCGCCTGAGCGTCACGGGGAGGAGCCGGGGAGGCGCAGGATCAGCTTGTCGAGCCGAGTGAGGCCGCCGGCGGCGGGATCGATATCCGGGGCAGCCGAGGGTCCTCCAGATCGCCGCTGAAGCGCTCCGCGACCTGCCGGCTCCAGTCGTCCCGCATCACCTGGGTCCGATCGCGAAGCTTCGCGCCCGAGGGGTGGGCGCCGAGGAACTCGGCCATGGCTTCGAGCCCCGGCCGGCGGCGCTCCAGGTACTCCTCGTACTCGACGCGCAGATGCGGGATGCGCCGCTCCGCGAAGTACCGCGACCAGAGGAAGTTGTCGAGGAGGATCAGCTTCAGGTGCTCGAGGATGGCGGAGCGGTCGTAGGCTGGCGCACCGCGATCGAGCCTGTCCCCGGCCGGGACGTGCCAGGTGCCGGAGGCGTCGGCGCGCCACCAGGAGATCGCCTGCCCAACCTGGTCATTGCGGACCAGGTAGATGTGGCGGAGGCCGGGAAAGACGGTGCGCAGGTCGACCTCCACCCCACGCTCGCCCTGCGTCCTGAGCGCCGACGTCAGGTAACAGAGCTGGTCCCAGGTGATCTTGAATCCGAAATGCGCCTCGGGAGATTGGTTGACGACCCGCATCACGTATTCATCCGCGCTGAGGCCCTGCCCCGCGTACAGCTCGGGCTGGAAATATTCATGGGCCGCCCCGAGGTGCCACTGGGCGAGGTCGTCGCGCAGGAGGGTGCTTCCCGAGCGAACCGTGAAACAGATGCAGTAGAAGTGCTTGCCGGTCGCCTCCAGGCGTTCCCGCAGCCCAGGCATCGCGCGAGTGTAGCCGGAGGGTGAGGGCCGTCTCTGACGGGGGTGCGGCGGGCCCTCAACTCCTCGGCAGGGCGATCAGCTCTGGGGGAGGACGGAGAGGCGGGTGGGTGAGTACGTGGTGCTGCCGGCGGGGTAGGGCCCCGCGGCGGCGAAGATGGTGGCGCGGGAGGCGGGCTTGTTGGTCTTCCACTTGAGGGTGAAGGTGTAGGTGTGGCCGGGTTGGAGGGTGGTGACGGCCTGCACGAAGGCGGCGTTCGGCGAGAAGGTCCCGGCGAAGCCTCCCGACTCCTTCCAGGCCAGCAGGGTGGAGGGGTCGCCGTCCTCGGAGACGAAGATCCCGATGTCCTGGTTGTAGCCGGCGTTGCCCGTCCACAGGTCGCTGTTGCCGCTCACCAGCACGTTCTCCGCTGCGCCTCCACCCGGGGTGGTGAGGCTCAACGAGAGCTTGGTGGCGTCCATCGCCGTCCAGGTCGAGCCGTCGCTGTTGGAAAGGCGGTACTGCTTCGTGCTCACCACGGAGGCCCACTGATTGGGCGCGGCGTTGCTGGGCAGCAGGTAGGCGGTGATGCGGGTCGGCGAGTAGGTGGTGCTGCCGGCGGGGTAGGGGCCGGCGGCGGTGAAGATGGTGGCTCCGGGGGCTGGCTTGTTGGTCTTCCACCAGAGTGAGAAGGCATAGCGACGGGCGTCCCCACCGGCTGCCCCTTGGCGTCGAAGGTTGTCACCGTGTACCCGCTGACGCCATAGGCTGCCGCTTCCTTGGGCGGGGTCCACGTCACCTGGGCCTGGTTGGAGCCGCTGAGGACCGCATGGATCGCGGTGGGGGGCGGCGCGGTCACCGCCAGGTTGCTGCCGCTGCGGTGCATGTTGCCGTGAAAGGTCGGCCACGCGGCTGGCGTGAGCTGGGCCGGTGAGGTCCCGTTCACGGTCCAGATCCGGAGATGGTAGGTATCGGTCGCGCCGCAGCCGTAGGTGCCCGACGCCGAGGTCAAGAGGACGCTCAGGCTCCCGTTCCCGAGAGAGGCGATGGTCGGCGTGCTGAAGGAGCGCGAGCCCGATGCGAGGGGTTCGATGGTCGGTGATCCGAGGTCCGCCATGGAGAAGACCTCGAGACCGGAGTACGAAGCGACGTAGATGCCCTCGCGTCCGCTGCCGTCCACGGGTGCGATGGCCGGACCGGCAGCGAAGGTGTTCCCCGGCAGGCTGAGGGGGAACCCGGGCAGGCTGTGGCCGTTGCCGTCCACGGCGTAGAGCGTTCCGCCCTCGGTGACGTCCACCACCTCGCGGCCGCCGTTGCCGAGCAGATCACCCACCGCGGGCGAGGCGAGGAGCACATCGTTGGTGGCGGCCGGGTACCCGGATCGGTTGCTCCCGTTCTGGTTGAGGCCGACGATGTAGCGCCCCACCGGCTTCTTGGTCACCTGGCTGTAGTAGTGCCCGGTGCCGTTGACGATCACGTCGTCGCCATCGCCGAAATCGGTGATCGCGGCCGACATGGCGACGTTGTCGTCGAAGCATGGGTATTGAGCCATTTGAGTGGATCGCGCGACCTGGTGCCGACGACCGTATGTTCCGGCCACGCCGCCGTCACATTCCGATGATCCGGTGAGCCGGATTCAGTCCTCGCGATTCTCGCCCGGCTGCGCCGTCAGGACGCGGAGCAACCGCCCTCGGTCCACCTTGCCGAGTGGCGTTCGGGGCAGCTCCGTGACGATCACGAGCTCTCGCGGTGCGGCGTGGCGGCCGAGGCCGCCCCCCACGTGGCCGCGCAGCGCCCCGAGGGTGGGTGGCGACGCGCGATCGCGGGCCACCACGGCGGCCACCACGCGCTGCCCCCAGTCGCGGTCGGGTCGGGCGAAGACCGCGCAGTCGGCGACGGCGGGATGGGTGCGCAGCAGCCTCTCGACCTCTTCGGGCCAGACCTTCTCGCCGCCCGTGACGATGAGGGCGTCCAGCCGGCCGAGGACTCGCAGCCGCTCGCCGTCCATGATCCCCGCGTCTCCGGTGCGGAGCCAGCCGTCCGCGGTGAGCCGCGCGTTTCCATTCCTCACGGTGGCCTCGCCGGAGCGCGCCGGCCTTCCCGCCGCGGCCTCCCGCCCGGCCGTCGAGGGAGCGGAGTCGCGATACCCACTGAGCAGCGTCGGTCCCCCCAGCTCGATCTCCCCCGCTCGGGAGATGCGCACCCCCACTCCGGGGAGTGGCGCGCCGTCGTAGATGACCCCGCCACAGCTCTCCGTCTGCCCGTAGGTCTGCACCACCCGCACCCCGGCCGCCTCCGCCCGCTCCCGCGCCTCGGGCGGGAGGGCGCTCCCGCCGACCACCATGGCCCGGTAGCCGCGCAGCGAGATCCCGGCATCGAGAGCACGGACCAATTGCCTCGGCACCACCGAGACGAACCCATCCCCGGGCTGGCTGGCGATGTGGTCGGGGGGCCGGAAGCGGACCGGCGCGCCGCCCAAGAGGCTGCGCAGGAGGACGAGGAGGCCGCCGACGTGGGCCAGGGGGAGGCAGCTCACCCAGACGTCCTCGGGGCCGGCGCCCAGCGCGCTGAGCGACCCGCGGACGGCGGCGGTCACCGCCTCCCGGGAGAGCTCCACGAGGCGCGGCTCCCGGATCGACCCCGAGGTGGCGATGATGAGCGCGACCGCGGGATCCGCCGGCCGCCCGTCTCCAAGCCGGTGCCAGCCCTCCTGGTCGACGAGCAGCGTCGGCTGACCTCGCCGGAGCTGCGACACCCGCGCCGGCTCGGGGAGGCGGTGGTCGATGGGGAGGAGCGCCGCCTCGGCCTCCCAGACCGCGGTCAGGATCTCGGGCCAGGCCTCCCCGGGCGGGATGGCCACGGCGACGACGTCTCCCCGGCGGGGCGGTTCGCGGTCAGCGCCCATGCGGAAGGTCATGGATTCACTCCCGTGCCGCTCGGTCGCGTGCGCCTGAGGGATTGTCCACAGAGGTGATATATCAGGAAGGAAATTCCCAGCTGGTGTGACCCCCTGGCCGCTCCCTCGCGCCGCGGGGAACCCTGAGGCCTTCCCCGCCCGCTGCCGTACGATCGCAGGGCAGGCGAAGAGAGGACCAATCATGCCCGACACCGACGGCGCCACCCCCCCACCGCGCTGGCAGCCCAACGGCGAGTGGACCGACATCCGCTACGAGACGGCGGAGGGGATCGCCAAGCTCACGATCAACCGCCCGGAGGTGCGCAACGCCTTCCGCCCCACCACCCTCTACGAGCTGGCGCGCGCCTTCGAGATGGCCCGCGACGACCCCGAGGTGGGCGTGATCATCCTCACCGGGGAGGGGAGGGAGGCGTTCTGCTCGGGCGGGGATCAGCGCATCCGGGGTGACGACGGCTATCGCGACCAGCAGGGCACGGGGCGGCTCAACGTCCTCGATCTCCAGGTCCAGATCCGCCGGCTCCCCAAGCCGGTCATCGCCATGGTGGCGGGCTACGCCATCGGGGGTGGGCACGTCCTCCACCTCGTCTGCGACCTGACCGTGGCCGCTGACAACGCCCAATTTGGCCAGACGGGGCCGAGGGTCGGCTCCTTCGATGCCGGCTACGGGGCGGGGCTGCTGGCTCGGACCGTCGGGCTCAAGCGGGCCAAGCAGGTGTGGTTCCTCTGCGAGCGCTACGACGCGGAGACGGCGGAGCGCTGGGGCCTGGCCAACTGGGTCGTTCCAGTGGATCAATTGGAGGCCAGGACCGTAGCGGTGGCCCGCCGCATCTTGGAGATGAGCCCCCTGGCTCTCCGGCTCCTCAAGGCCGGGTTCAACGCCGACACCGATGGGCTGGCCGGCATCCAGCAGCTCGCCGGCGACGCAACCCTCCTCTTCTACATGGGCGAGGAGGCGCAGGAGGGTCGCGACGCCTTCCTCGAGAAGCGCAAGCCCGACTTCACCCGCTTCCCCCGCCGCCCGTGAGGCCAGAATTGCGGTAGGAGCCGCGCACGCCTTCGTATTACGCCCATGTAGTACGATGCGTGGCGTGGCAGAGACGCTGACCATCCGCCTCGATGCTGATGACCGTGCCGTCCTCGCGGCCACGGCTCGCCAGCGTGGTCAGGGGCTGAGCGCTTATGTGCGGGCCCTGGCCGAGACGGAAGCGCAGCGGCTCCGACGGATGGCGATCCGCGCCGAGGGAGAGCGCGTCCTCGCCCATCTCGCTGATCATCGCGCGGCCCGGGCCGAGCTGGAGGAGTTCGGGACCCCGATCAGTGAGGAGTGAGCCGTCCGGCTCCCGGCAGCATCGTTCTGGTGGATTGGCGAGGCGGGGCGTTGCCGGCTGAGCCCACCTGGCGGCGGCCGGCGGTGGTGGTGGAGGACGTGGATCTTTTCCCTGACGCCTACCCCAATCTCCTGGTCGTACCCATGACCCGGGATGAGGGCCTCGCCTACCCCAGCTTCGCGGAGCGGATCGACCCCACAGCCGAGAACGGCGTTACGGAGACATCCTGGGCCCTTGCCCATCACGTGACCAGCGTGTCGATGCAGCGCGTCACGACCACGCCCTCAGCGATCGCACCCGAGCAGCTGGACAGCATCCGCCGCCGCATCGGGCTGGCCATCGGAGCGTAGACGTCCACGCGATGGGCGCTGCAGCCCTCGACTCGCTCCCGCCCTCTTGACGGTGACAGCTGGCCATCGGAGCGTAGACGTCCACACGATGGGCGCTGCAGCCCTCGACTCGCTCCCGCCCTCTTGACGGTGACCCCTTCATGAGCGACGCAGCCACGGCGCACGGGCCGCCGGCGGACGGAGCCCTCCGCCTCTGGCTTGTCGGCGCCCGCCCCCGTACCCTCGGCGTCGGAGCCATCCCCGTGCTCATCGGCGCGGCGGTGAGCCCTGCTCCCCGACTGCTTCCCACCCTCGGCGCGCTGCTCGTCGCCGTCTCCATCCAGGTGGGTGCCAACTACGCCAACGACTACTCCGATGGCGTGCGCGGCGTCGACACCGCCATGCGCATCGGGCCGCCGCGGCTCACCGCGAGTGGGCTCGTCCCGGCGCGGGCGGTGCTGGTCGCCGCGGCCATCTGTCTCGGGATCGGCGCGGCCACCGGGCTCTCGCTCACCCTCGCCACCGGGACGGGCTGGCTCGCTCTCATCGCCGGCGGCCTCGCCCTCTGCGCCGCCGCCCTCTACACCGGAGGGCCGCGCCCCTACGCCGCCGTCGGCGTGGTCGCCGACCTGGCGGTCTTCGCCTTCTTCGGGCTCCTGGCCACCGTCGGCACCGTCGCGGTCCAGGGCGGCGGCATCCCCGTCGCCGCCTGGTGGGTCGGGGCCGCCATCGGCCTCCTGGCGGTGGCGGTGTTGGAGGCCAACAACCTCCGCGACCGGGACACCGACCGCAGCGCCGGCCGCCACACCCTTGTCGTCCGCCTCGGGGACGGCCCCGCCCGCCTGTTCTTCGCCGCCCTCCTGCTCGCCGGCGCCATCGCCGTGCCGGTCGTCGGAGTGGCCGTGGGGCAGCTCCCGGTCGCCTGCCTATTGATCCTCTGCGCTCTCCCCGCCCTGGTGCTCCCCCTGCGCCTCGTCAACGACCGGCGGCGCAGGGGCCGCGATCTCGTCGCCCTGCTCCCCCTCACCGCCCGCCTTCACCTGACCGCCGGCGCCATGCTGGCCCTCGGGCTGGTGGTGGCCCCTCCCCACGACCTTCCCCTCCTCGCCGGCCTCATCCCCGGTCTCCTCCTCGCCGCCGGCCTCTCCGCCTCCGACCTCGGCGCTCGGCGCCCGACGCACCAGCCGTTTCGAGCTCCTTAAGGCCAACGAGGAACGATCCGTTCCTACTCATCCCCGGTCTCCTCCTCGCCGCCGGCCTCTCCGCCTCCGACCTCGGCGCCCGGCGCTCGACGCACCAGCCGTTTCGAGCTCCTTAAGGCCAACGAGGAACGATCCGTTCCTATATCGCGTGAAGGGCCTGCGACCCCTGCGCCACCCTCCCGGGCCGGCCCTCGCCGAGGGCGTGGGTGTGCGACTCTTCGCTGCTTCGGTCGCCGTCGTCAGTAGCCGCCCAGGGTGCCGCGAGGGACCTGAGCCTTTGCTGCGCTGGTTGAGCGGCTAGCAGATTTGCGAACACGCCTGCGAGCGATGCCGGATCTGTTGGGCGTTGGCCCGCTCCGTCGCCCCGGCCTGGAGGGCCGAGGTGGCGGAGGGCGCACCAGCCTTGAAACTGCTCCCAGGCTCTCCGGTACTGATGCGGACTCCGAGACGGCGGTGCCGGTCGTGCTCGGCGGGGCGAGCCGCTTCTCCAAGAGGGTGAGCGGGTCGGGCGTCCAGCTGTAGGTTCGGGTTCCGACCACGCGGTAGGCGTGGGCTTCGTAGTAGCGCACCAGGCGGCTGCATTCCGCCCGAGTGTCGAGCCGGCTGAGCCGCCGCCCCCGGGCGGCGATCGACGTCTCGGCCCAGGCGAGGAGCTGCGCTCCCAGACCCGGGGCAGTGCGCTCCCGATCGCGGACCAGGGCGTGGACGTAGCCGGCCTGGCCGTCCCAGCCGGCCGGGCCCCAGCGGGCCTCATCGGTCCAGATGACGGTGACGCTGGCCACCACCTGGCGCTCCCTGCGGAGGACCGCGACCTCGCCCAGGGCGATGCGTTCCTCGAGCTCCTGCCAGGAGCGTGAGCGCGACCGCCATCCCCCGGCCGCGTACAGGGCGCGGAGGGCCTCGGCATCGGCGGGGGCGGCAACCTCCGGGGCGATCGGCGCGTCTGCCTCGAAAATCATGCGGAAGGCACCAGCTTGGCCTCCTCGGTCACCGGTGGCAAGAGAGGTGCAGGTGTCCTTACCGGTGAGCGGGCCAGGCGGCCGCTGAAGCCACTCAGCTCGCGGAAACGATCTTGTTCGAAGCGGCCGACTGCACGCCCAGGGCGGTCGTGATGAAGCTGGCGAAGATCTCCAGGCCGTGCGGGGAGAACGACTAGAGTGCGTGCCCGTCCCATCGCAGGCTGACTTCGCCCCCTCCTCACCGCGCGGATCGGCTGAGCTACGCGCGGTACAGGCGCAGCCCTGAGATCCGCTTGAGATCGCGCTCGTTCTTGGTGGCCAAGGCGACGTCTCGTCCCAGAGCGGTGGCGGCGATGAGCGCGTCGGGAAGCCTGAGGCCAGGGAGGCTCCGGCGGAGAAGTCCGGCGCGGTCCGCCACCCTGCGGTCGATCGGTATCTCGTCCATGCCGGCCAGGAGCCGGCGTACCTCCGGCTCGCGGTCCCCGGCTCCGGCCAGCAGCTCGGCGCGGGTGATCACCGAGTACGCGAGCCGTCCCGCACGCCGTGGCAGCCGGCGCACCCCGGCCAGGTGATCGACGCAGACATCGGTGTCGACGAGCAGCTCAGCGATGACGATCCCACTCGTCGCGGGAGGGGACCCGGGCGGCCACCTCCGGTGCTGCCCCGAAGGTCGCGTCCAGGTCGTCCTCACCGCTCAGGAAGGCATCGACCGCCTCGCGAACGAGCTCAGCCATGCTGCGGCCCTCGCGGGCCGCGCGGTCGCGCAGCCGCACGCGGTGCTCCTCAGTCAGATAGATCTGCGTACGGATAGCCATATACACCATGGAGCATACACCACCCATCGACGCCGGGTTCGGGAGCATACACCACCCATTGGCGCCGGGTCCGATCATGTTCGAAGGTCCGGGGCGGCTCTGGGCGATCGCCAGTTGCCTCCTGGGGTCCGCAGCCCCGATCCTGTGCAGACCATGAAGGTGACCTCCACGGGTCACGCCGGCCTCCTCATCGAGGCCCGAGGCGGGACCACCATTCTCTGCGACCCCTGGCAGTCGCCAGCCTACTTCGCCTCCTGGTTCGTCTTCCCGGACAACAGTGACGTCGACTTCGCGGCCATCCGGCCAGACCTCCTCTACATCTCCCATCTCCACCGCGACCACTTCGACGTCGAGCTCCTCAGGCGCGACATCCCCAAGTCGACCCCCATCCTGCTCCCCGACTACCCCACCGACGATCTGCGCAACGCCCTCGAGGCCCTCGGCTTCCACGCCTTCATCTCCAGCCAGAACGGGGTGCCGTTCAGCGTCGACGGCCTGCGCCTCATGATCACCGCCCTCACCTCGCCGGCGGACGGGCCGATCGGGGACTCCGCCCTCTCCGTCGACGACGGTGAGGTGCGCATCCTCAACCAGAATGACGCCCATCCCCCGTCCCCCGAGGGGCTGCGCGACTTCGGCGACTACGACGGACACTTCCTGCAGTACTCCGGCGCCATCTGGTACCCCATCGTGTACGAGTACCCCGCCCGCTCCAAGGCCATCCTGGCCCGGAGCAAGCGAGCCAATGGCATGATCCGGGCGCGCGACTTCATCGAGGCGGTGGGGGCGCGTTTCGTCTTCCCCAACAGCGGCCCCGCGGCCTTCCTCGATCCCGAGCTCTACGGGTACAACGACTTCGAGCGGAGCGACGACAACATCTTCCCGGACCAGCGCGCCTTCATCGACTACCTGAACGGCGGCGGCGTCGCCAACGCGCGGCTCCTCATCCCGCGGAGCCGCGCCGAGCTCACCCCGCAGGGCTGCCGCATCACCCACCCCGTCCCCGACGCCGACGTGGAGCGGATCTTCACCGACAAGCGCGACTACCTCGACGCGTACGCGGTGCGGCAGCGGGCGCGCATCCGGCGGGAGATGGACGAGCTCCCCCGTTACGACGGCGACCTGGTGGCGGCTCTCGCCGAGTGGTGGGAGCCCCTTCTCGAGCTCGCCGACCACATCCGGGCGGGCATCGACGCGGTGATGCTCCTCGACCTCGGCGACCTGATCATCGCCGTCGACTTCCCGGCCGGGAAGGTGAGGCGGTGGGAGGGGGAGCCCGCCCGCTACCGGTTCACGATCGCGCGCCGGCTCGTCGAGGCGCAGGTCGCTCGCCACGAGACAGACTGGGTGAACAGCCTCTTCCTCTCCATGCGCTTCTCCGCGTACCGCAAGGGGCAGTACAACGAGTACATCTACAGCTGGTTCAAGTGCCTCTCCAAGGAGAGACTCTCCTTCGTCGAGGGCTGGTATGCGGAGCGCGACAACCCCGATGACCTGGTGCGCATCGGCGACTACCTGGTGCAGCGGCGCTGTCCGCACATGAAGTCCGACCTCACCCACTTCGGCAGCCTCGGTGAGGACGGTGTGCTGCAGTGCGGCATGCACGGCTGGCGCTGGGACCTGAACACGGGGCGCTGCCTCAGTGCCACCGGTCACCCCATCACCGCTCAGCGCATCGAGGAGCCCGAGCCCGCCACCTCCCGGTCGGCATCGGAGCGAAGCGGCTCGGCCGCGAGCTGACCGACGCCAAGCCACCCTGCCGCGAGCTGACCGACGCGAAGCGGCTCTCTCCGCTCCCCTGACCGCACGCAGGGCGGCGTGGTATACGCAGGGGATGTCCACGCGCCGCCTCCCCTTCCAGGTGTCGCTGCGCCAGCCTGTCCTCGGCGTGAGCGAGCGGAGCGGTTGGCTCATCGAGGGCGCCGCCGGCTGGGCGGAATGGTCTCCGCTCCCCTCCTGGAATCGCGAGGAGATCCTGGCCGCCTATCGCGGGGCCATGGAGGCCGCCGAGCAGCCGTTCCCCCGTCCGGCGGCGCAGAGCGTCGCCGTCAACGCCATGATCCCGCGGGTCAGCCCGGCGGTCGCCGCGGAGCTGGCGGTGGAGGCGCGGGCGGCGGGGTGCTCGACCATCAAGGTCAAGGTCGGGGATGGCCACGGGGAGATGCGCGTCCGCGCCGTCCGCCTGGCGGCCGGCGCGGGCACGCGGATCCGCGTGGACGCCAACGGCGCCTGGACCCTCGAGGAGGCCGAGGCGGCGCTGCTGCGCCTCAGCGGCTATTCGATCGAGCTGGCGGAGGACCCCGTCCGCAACCTCGAAGACATGGCCCATCTCCGCCGCCGGGTCCCGGTGCCGCTCGCGGCCGAGATGGCGATCCGCGTCCCCGACGACCTCCTCGAGGTGCGCCGTCTGAACGCCGCCGACGCCGTCCTCATCAAGCCGCAACGGATCGGCGGGATGCGCGCGGCGCTGCGGGCCGCCGAGCTGGCCCGCGACCTCCCCGTCATCGTCTCCAGCGCCCTCGAGACATCGGTCGGGCTGGCCATGTGCGCCGCCGTCGCCGCCGCCCTCCCCGCCCATGGCTTCGCCCACGGCATCGGCACCGCCCTCCTCCTCGCCGAGGACGTCACCGCCAGCCCCCTGCTGCCTCGCGAGGGGCAGATCGCGCCCCGGCGCGTCGCCCCCGACCTCCTCCTCGGCGCCGGCGTTTCCCCCGGCGCTGCGCGGCGGGCTCCGACCACGCCCGCGACCACCCTGTGAGCGAGGCGGACATCGCCCTCGCCTGCATGGCGGAGTTTGCCGCCGAGCTGCGCCGGCGCGGGGTCGCCGACGTCTGCATCTCCCCCGGGTCGCGCTCCACCCCGCTGGTCCTCGCCTTCGCCCGCCATGGCGGCTTCCGCCTCCACGTCCACCTCGACGAGCGCTCCAGCGCCTTCTTTGCCCTCGGGCTGGCCCGGGGCCGGGGCCGTCCCGTCGCCCTCGTCTGCACCTCGGGCACCGCCGTCGCCAACTGGCTCCCCGCGACCGTCGAGGCCTCCTACTCCCAGGTCCCCCTCCTCCTCCTCTCCGCCGACCGCCCGCCGGAGCTGCGCGGCACCGGGGCCAACCAGACCATCGACCAGGTGGGGATCTTCGGGGGTTTGGTGCGCTGGTTCGCCGACGCCCCGGTTCCCGACGCGGGTGAGGGTGCCGGAGAACGCTGGCGCTCGCTGGCCGCCGGCGCCGTGGCTCGGGCCCTGGGGCCGGTGCCCGGACCCGTGCACCTCAACCTGCCCTTCCGGGAGCCGCTCGTCCCCGCCGCTGCTCGCCACCTCGAGCTCCCTGCGGTCCCTCCGCTGCCCGGAGGCTTGCGGCCGCCACCTCCGCCACCGGACCCGACGCTGGTCGAGGAGATCGCCTCCCTCCTCAGGTCGGTGGAGCGCGGGTTGGTGGTCGCGGGGGGCAGCCTGCTGCCAGTCAGCCTGCCTGCGGCTGGGGGCGGCGGGGATGGCAGCCAGCCGCCGGACACCCTTGCCTCACCGGGCGAGGCCGTCCGCCGCCTCGCCACCGCCGCCGCGTGGCCGCTCCTCGCCGAACCCCTCTCCGGGGCTCGCACCGGGCCGCCCGCCCTGGCCGCCGGCGTTCCCCTCCTGGCTGCCCCCGGCTTCCTCGATGCTCACCGGCCCGAGGCTGTCCTCCAGTTCGGGGCGACGCCGACCAACCGGGCCGTCCTGCGGGCCGTCGCGCAGGCTCGGCGTCTCATCGTCGTCACCCCTCGCGGCGGCGCCGCCGATCCAGAGGGGGCCGCCTCCCTCACCGTCCACGGCGATGCCGACGCTGTCGCGCAGGCCGTCCTCCGCCGGCTCGACCCGCGCCCAGAGGGCGATGCCGAGGCCACCCTCGGCCGGCTCGCCCCGCGCTCAGGCGGCCATGCCGAGCCCGTCCTCGGCCGGTTCGCCCCGCGCTCATCGGGCCCCTGGATCGCCGGCTGGCTGGCGGCCGACGGCTGCGCGGCCGCCGCCCTCGACGCCTGGATGGAAGGGCTCGGCGATGAGCTCTTCGAAGGTCGCATCGCCCGCGACGTCGCCGCCTGCCTTCCGGACGGCGCCGTGCTCTTCGCCGGCTCGAGCATGCCGGTGCGCGACCTGGATGGATTCATGCGTCCGCGCGGGGGGGTGCGGGTGATCGGCAACCGGGGCGCGAGTGGCATCGACGGCTCGGTGTCCACGGCCATGGGTCTGGCCGCGGCGCGGGCGCCCGTCTACGCGCTTATCGGCGACCTCGCCCTCCTCCACGATTTCGGAGGCCTGCTGTGGGGTGCCCGAGGTGGTAATGATCTTGTCATCATTGTCATCAACAATGACGGCGGCGGGGTCTTCAGCCTCCTCGAGCAGGCGCGGCTCCCCGAGCACGAGGCCCTCTTCGCGACCCCTCACGGCCTGGACCTCGCGGCCGCGGTGGCTGGGGCGGGGGCCGGGCACGCCCTGGTCACAGGGAGAGCTGAGCTGGTGCCGGCAATCGAACGGGCATCCGCCGCCCATGGCGTGCAGGTGATCGAGGTGCGCACCGATCGGCGCCGTCAGGCGGAGCTGCGCGGCGACCTGGCTGCGGCCGTCGGCGCGGCCGTCAGCGCTTCGCTCACTGCCCCCTGATCAAGACGCCCACCGGCGCGCCAGTGCCGGGGTCGCGCAGAAAGCGAGAGGGGTGCAGTGAGCCTGCGCTCCAGAGGTAGTCTCGTGTCAGATCTCCCCCACACATTGCCCCGCGGTGTGGCCGCTCACTGAGTTGGGAATCGGAAAGACATCGCTCAGGTGCGGCGTCGGCGAGTTGCCGAAGCAACTGAGATTGCGAGCTATGGTGTTGCCGTCAACGAAGTTGCCATCTCCGATCACCGTCTGGTTGTTGCTGAAGTCGACGTTGCCGCCGATCGTGCTGTCGGAGACGCCGTCCCAGCAGGTTCTTAGGCCCGTCACCGCGGCGTTGCGCCCGATGCTGGCGTACTCGAAGTCGACGAAAGCCGGCGTGACGGGCACCGAAGCGAGGTTGGCGCAGGTGAGCCCGCCCCCGCCACCGTTCATCTCGACGTTGCCCCCAATGCTGCTGAAGTGGACGACCACCAGGGCCGCGCCGGACGTGTCCAGGTTCCGGCCGATGCTGTCGGTGCTGGTCGCGGACGGCTTGTCGGGGCAGGTGGCGTCGTTGAGCACGCTGGTGCCACAGCCGATCCAGAACACCGCGCCCGCCTGGACTTCGACATTGCCCTTGACCGTCAGCCTTGAACTCGCGACGAGGCTCGCCAGGCCGGCTCCCGAGGCGACCGTGAGGTTCCTCTTCACCGTCACCGTGCCCAGGGCCGGCTCGCAGAAGCCGGTAACGGTGATGGATGCGTAGGTCCCCGCCGGGATGATGCTCGGGCTGGAGAAGGAGCCGCCACTGCATGTATAGCTCCCGGCCGCCGCGGCCGGAGCCGCCGGGGCTATCGTGAACGCAGCCGCCAGCGCGAACGCAGCGAGCCCTCCGACAGAATTGCCGCGCGGCTCAAGACCCGGCCCACCTCTGCGCTGCGGCCGCTCCGTGAAGGCACGGGGGTGTCATTTGCGGGGCTTTTAAAGGTCACTTTTCATGACCTTGCTTTTCGCCCCGATACCGCGGTGCCGACCCGGCCGCCCCTGTTCAGATCTCGCGGCGGCGGAAGCTCCACGCGGCGCCCGCGACGATCAGCACGAGCCACACCGCCGCCCAGGTGAGATAGGCGACCGAGGGCGGTTGGGAAACGAAGAAGGGGTCGCCTCCCTTGGCCGGACCAGTGCCGCCGACGATGGCGCGGTAAAAGGCGGGCTCGAGGTTGAACACCGAGCCGCGCCAGAGGGCGTCGGTGGGGAGGATCAGCTGGCTGATGGTGCCGGCGTTGCGGATCCCCGCGTTGTTGAAGACGGCGCCGATGGTGCCGGCGATCCCGCCCATCCAGGCCACGAAGAAGAGGACGAGCGCGATGACCCCCGCCGTCATCCCGGAGAGCCTCGTGCTGAGCAAGAGGGTGAGGGACATGATCACCACCCCCTCCGCCACCAGGTAGGCGACCGCGGGCACGGGGGCCGGGGGCGAGTAGCCGCTCACCAGACCCACCACGGCAAGCTCCAAAGCGCTGGCCGCCACGGTGTAGATGAGGATCAGCGTCGCGAGTCCGAGCCACTTGCCCACCACCACCTCGTGGCGGCCCACGGGACGGGCCAGGATGGCGAGCGCCAGCCCCGATTCGATGTCGCCGGAGACCGCCGGTGCCGCCGCCACCACGGCGCTGAGGGCCAGAACGCCGCTGAACATGAACTCGACGAGGATCAGCACCTGGGCCACGCCGAGGCGGACCTCCTCCGGAGCGAACTGCCTTCCGCTGCCGGCCGTGAGGTGGGTGAGGTGCTGGAATCCCCAGCCGGTGAGGCCGATGACCACCAAGGTGAGCACGACCAGCGCCAGCACGAGGCGGCGCCGGGTGGCCTCCAGGATGGTGAGGCGGGCGATGATGAAGGTCGCCATCAGGCGTCGCTCCGGGCAGCCGGCTGAAGGATCGGTGCTCTGAGTGTCCTCATCAGGCCTCGTCTCCGCGCAGCAGGGCGAGGAATCGCTCTTCGAGGCTCTGCCGGGCCGGCTCCACGGCGTAGACGCGGCCGCCCGCGGCAACCACGTCGGCCACCAGGGCGGGCACCTGCTCCATGTCCACTCCGCGGACGGAGATCCAGCCGTCCTCCTCCTGCAGGGCGCCCCGGCTCCGGAGAACCTCGCTCACCCGCCCGTCCACTCCGCCGAGGCGCAGACGCACGGCGTCCCCGCCCAGGAGGTCCTCGATCGTCCCGGTGGCGATGAGGCGTCCTCGCGAGATGACGCCGACGTGATCGCAGACTTGTTCGACCTCGCTGAGGAGATGGGAGTTGAGGAAGACGGCGCAGCCGCGGTCGCGCAGGATGCGGATGATCGTGCGCGTGTCGTGCCGGCCCACCGGGTCCAGGGCCGAGGTGGGCTCGTCGAGGATGACCAGCTCCGGCTTGCCGAGCAGCGCCACCGCGAGCCCCAGTCGCTGCTGCATCCCCTTGGAGAAGGTTGCCACCCGTGTCCGGTCGCGGTCGGCGAGCCCCACCGTGGTGAGAGCGGCGTCGATCTCCCGCGGCCAATCAGCGCGGGGCAGCTGCGCCAGCTTGCAGTGGAGGGCGAGCACCTCTCGCGCGGTGAGCCAGCTCTGGTAGCGGAAGAGCTCGGGCAGGTAGCCGACCCGTCGGCGGGTCCGGCGGTGGCCAGCCGGCCGGCCGAGCAGCCAGGCCTCGCCGCTCGTGGGCGCGGCCAGGCCCAGAAGCAGCTTGACGGTCGTCGTCTTGCCGCTTCCATTGGGCCCCAGGAAGCCGAAGACCTGACCCCGCGGGATGGTCATGGAGAGGCGGGAGACGGCCATCCCCACCCCGTAGTGCTTGCTCAGCTCCAGGGTGCGAATGGCCGCGTCGTCGCCGGTGGCCGTCACCGGGCCGCCCTGTTCGCTCTCGGTCTGGGGTCGGGTGATCTCGAGAGTCAACCGATGGAGTCTGCGATCTGGAGGACCTGGGTGGAGCTGATCGACCCCGCGACGGCGTACACCACGCCGCTGTGCAGCCAGACCGCCAGGCTGCCGATGCCGGTCTGATCGCCGATCAGGAGCCCGCGGTCGCGGCCGATCGTCACCTGCTGGGCACCGGTCATGTCGACGGGAATGGGGACGGGAAGGGTGGTCGAAGGATTGCCGAGGGCGCGAATCTCGGCGGCGAGGCTGGCGGGCACCCCCGGCTGGGCCAGCAGGTAGTCCTCGATCTCGGCCGCCGTGGCTCCGCTGGACCGGACCGTCGGCGCTCGCGAGGCGACGATCACCACGCCGCTGAGCGTGGTTGCGTCACCTGCCGGAGCCGCGGGTGGCGGCGTGGCGGATGTCCCTCCCCCCAGCGCCGACCCCGTCGAGGGAGCCGCGGCCCCGCCCTGCTGGTGGACGCTCCCCAGGCCAGCAAGATCGGAGAGCGCGCCGAGGTCGACGCTGTAGGCCGCCACAAGCGTGGGGTGGAGGGTGAGCTGCAGCGTGCTTCCGCTGATATCGGCGGGCATGGGAGGCAGCGTCGCCCCGTGCTGCCGCGCCGCCGCCTGGGCCTTCGCCTCATCGAAGGTGAAGGAGACGGTCCCTCCGCCGAGCACGTAGTAGGACGGCGTGGTCGGGATTCCCGAGGGCAGCGGCACCGACGCGGGTAGCGCGACGCCGGTCGCCTGCCGGGCCTGGGCCGGGGTCGCCGGCGTGACCGTGGGGCTGGGCACGCCACTCACGTCGCCGTAGTTGGAAAGGTCCTGGAGGACGGTGAGGTCGGAGGCGCTGACCGCCACCGGCGCCAGCTGGCTGGGCTGGAAGATGGTGATGAAGTCCTGGGGGACGCCGGCCGCCACCAGCATGAGGGCGACCGCGGCGCCGCCCGCGATCCCCGCCGACCAGCGCGTGGTCCTTGCGCTGCGCCGCGGATCCCGCAGCCAGCCGGACCGCCAGCTCCCCTGCGACGGTGCAAGGCGGGGCTGGAGGCGAGCCAGTGCGCCCCGGGTAGCGGCAGCCGGCGGCCGGGGTGCAGGCGCGGGCGGGGCCAGGGGCCCGGGGGGGGACGCGGGCAGGGCCGGGGCCAGCCCGGGGAGGCCGGGGCCCGGTGCCGAAGTGGGTGCGGGTACCGCGCTCAGCAGGCCCGCCGCCAGCTCCGCGTCGGAGCGAATGGCGGTGGCGCGAGCCTCGCAGCGCAGGCAGGCGCCGAGGTGGGTCCGCTGTCCCGGGTGGAGGGAGAACGGTTCGTCGATCGATCGCCGGAGCGTGCCGTCAGAGAGGTGCATCGCCAATCTCCTTGCGCAGCGCGGCCTCCGCCCGCCGCAGCAGTGTGCCGACATGGGTGACGCGGACCCCGAGGGCGTCCGCGATCTCGCTGTAGCTGAGCCCCCCGTAGCGCAGGGCCAGGACCTCGGCGTGGCGGCGGCGCACCCGGGCGAGCGCCACTCGCACCTGCCGCCTGGCATCGGCGGCCACCGCCTCCTCGGCGGGATCCTGGGGGCGGTCGGCTCCCGCCATCCAGCGCTTCTCCCGCCCCAGCCGGCGCCGCCGCGAGCGGATGGCGTTGAGGGCGGCATGGGCGGCGGCGGCGTGGAGCCATGCGGGGGCATAGGGCGCCTGCGGGTCCTGGCGGCGGTGGAACTGCAGGAACACCTCCTGGGCCACGTCCTCCGCCTCGCCCCGGTCGGCGAGGATGCGACCGGCGATCCCCACGAGCCGCGGGTACTCAGCCAGGAAGAGGGCGTCGAAAGCCCGCCGCCGGTCGGCGGCGCGCGCCGGGCCGATCGAGGCGGGGTTCACCGGGGTCGGGGTGGTGGCGGTGGCGGTGGCGGTGGCGGTGGAGGGCGCATGGGAGGTGGCCATCGACTCTGAAGCACCGCCACGGCGCAGGAAGTGACAGACAGCCCAGAGCCCGACCCGAGGAACGGCGACACCGGCAGCGAGGACCAGGAATCCAGCACGGCGGCACAACCCGACGAGCGGAATCCCGACCCCGTGAGTCGAGATTCGGCGCCCACCCGGTACACTCAGCCCATGCCCCGCCAAACCTACCGGGACCTCCTCTCCGCGGCGCGTGACCTCGTCCCCGAGCTCACCGCCGAGCAGGCCAGGGAAACCCGTTCCCGCACCCTCCTCGACGTCCGTGAACAGGACGAATGGGACCAGGGCTACATCCCCGGCGCCCTCCACCTCAGCAAGGGCTTCATCGAAACCCGCATCGAGGACCTTGTTCCCGACCGCTCCACCCCACTCACCCTGTACTGCGCCGCCGGGGTCCGTTCCCTTCTTGCCGCGCGCAGCCTCCGCGAGATGGGCTACGAGGATGTGGCCTCGCTGTCAGGGGGCTTCAACGCCTGGAAGCAGGCGGGCTTCGATTTCATCGTCCCCCGGGCCCTCAGCGCGGAGCAGAAGATCCGCTACAGCCGCCACCTTCTCATCCCCGAGGTGGGGGAGGAGGGGCAGGGCAAGCTCCTCGACGCCCGCGTCCTCCTCATCGGCGCCGGCGGCCTGGGCTCGCCAGCCGGGCTGTACCTGGCCGCCGCCGGAGTCGGCACCATCGGCTTCGTCGACTTCGACACCGTGGACCTCAGCAACCTGCAGCGTCAGGTGCTGCACACCCAGGACCGCATCGGGATGCGCAAGACGGAGTCCGCGCGCATCGCCCTCACCGCTCTCAACCCGGACGTTCACGTCGTCGAGCACAACGAGGTGCTGAACAGCGAGACGGCGCCGCGGCTCTTCCGCGACTACGACATCATCGTGAACGGCTGCGACAACTTCCCGACCCGGTACCTGGCCAACGACGTCGCCATCTTCGAGCGCAAGCCGCTCGTCGACGGCGGCATCTTCCGCTTCGAGGGGCAGGTGTCGACCATCATTCCCTTCGCGTCGCCCTGCTACCGCTGCCGCTACCCGCTGCCGCCGCCGCCCGAGGAGGCCCCCTCCTGCGCCGAGGCCGGTGTCATCGGAGTCCTCCCCGGCATCGTCGGCACCCTGCAGGCGATGGAGGTGGTGAAGCTCATCCTCGGCATCGGCGATCCCCTGGCCGGCCGCCTCCTCCACGTTGACGCCCTCGACATGCGCTTTCGAGAGTTCCGCGTCCCCCGCGACCCGGAGTGCCCGGTGTGCGGCGAGAGCCCCACCATCACCGAGCCCATCGATTACGAGGGCTTCTGCGCCGCACCCCACACCACGCCGACCGAGGCGCGCGAGCTCGCCGCGGCAGGCTGAGGCCATGGTCCGCGCTCATGGCATCAGCCAGCCGGTGAGCGCGCCGAGCGCTGTCCGGCCATCGGGGCGGCGACCTCGGGTGGTGGTGGTCGGCGCTGGTTTCGGGGGCCTGGCCGTGGTCCACGGCCTGCGCGGCGCAGACCTCGACGTCACCCTCGTCGACCGCCACAACTACCACCTCTTCCAGCCCCTTCTGTACCAGGTGGCCTCGGCGGTGCTCAATCCCTCCGACATCGCCCATCCGGTGCGGGCCATCCTCCGCCACATCCCCAACTGCGACTTCCGGCTCGCCGAGGTGGAGGGCGTCGATCCGCAGCACCGGGTCCTGCGCACCTCCAACGGGGACATCGGCTACGACCACCTCGTCCTCGCCACGGGGAGCGCCAACAACTACTTCGGCAATCGCGCCCTGGCCAGCCACTCCTACGGGCTCAAGGACATGGGGGAGGCTCTCGCCCTGCGCGCCCGGGTTCTCGAGGCGTTCGAAGCCGCCTCGCGCACCCGTGACGAGGCGGAGCGGCAGGCTCTTCTCAGCTTCGTCATCGTCGGCGCCGGGCCCACCGGCGTGGAGTACGCGGGGGCGCTCTCCGAGCTCGTCGCCAACGTCCTGGACCGCGACTTCCCGCACCTCGACGTGAGCCAGGTGGGCATCGTCCTCGTCGAGGCCACCGACAGCGTCCTCGGCGGCTTCCCGTCGGGGCTCGGCCGGCGTGCTCGAGCGGCGCTGGGCCGCAAGGGGGTCCGCGTGCTCCTCGGCCACGGCGTCGTCGACGTGCACGGCAACCAGGTCGTCTTCTCGACCGGCGAGCGCATCGCCGCCGCCACCATCGTGTGGACCGCGGGTGTCAGCGCTCAGCCGCGGCCCGACGTGGAGGGGGTGGAGCGGGCGCGCCAGGCGCGCATCGAGGTCGCTCCCGACACGTTGGAGGTGAAGGGGCAGCGCAACCTCTACGCCATCGGGGACCTCGCCGCCTGCCCGGGACGCGACGGCAAGCCCTATCCGATGCTCGCCCCGGTGGCCATCCAGCAGGGGAAGCATGTGGCTCGGGTCATCACCGCCAGGCAACGGGGGGAGCCGGCTCCCGGCCGCTTCCGCTATCGAGACAAGGGGACGATGGCGACGGTGGGCCGGAACGTCGCGGTCGCCCAGATCGGACCGCTGCGGCTCTCCGGGCTGCTCGGGTGGGTGACCTGGCTATTCGTCCACCTCATGTACCTGGTGAGCTTTCGCAGCCGCCTCCTGGTGCTGATCGGCTGGGCCTGGAACTATCTCCTCTACGACCGCCCGGTGCGGCTCATCATCCCGCCCGCCGCAGCAGTCCCAAGCGCTGCAAACGTCGAAGGGCCGGCGACGGACGTGCCATTACAGGCGCTGGGAAAGGTCACGAAACATGTCCACTTGCCGAGGACGTGACCTTTAACGTGACCTTTAAAACTGGCCGATACCACACACCCAAGGGGAAGCCGAGATCCAGGCGTGAGGTGATCAAGCGTTCTGCGGCGTTCTCAGCTGTCCCACCGGGGCGAGGCTGTGGAGGAAGCCGGCCGCCAGGTCGCTGAAGCTGAAGGGATCCTCGAGGTTGGGGAGGTGGCCGGAGCCGGGGAGCACGGCGAGCTGCGCCCGCGGCAGGGCTTCGGCCAGGCTCCGGGACTCCTCCAGGCTCACGATGGCGTCGCGGTCGCCGGCCACCACCAGGCAGGGGATGCTGATCCCAGGGAGGAGCGGGGTGCTGTCGGGGCGGGCGGCCATCGCCGACTGGCAGGCGGCGATCCCCTGGGGGGTGCAGCGCCGGATGCGGCCCTCGACGCTGTCCCGGATGTGCGGCTCGTCGAGAGCGCGGGCCCCGATTAGCCGCTTCACCATGGGGATGGCCGTCTCCACTCCCTCGCGGAGCGCCAGCTCGGCCATCTTGCGGCGGTTGGTCGCCTGCTCGGCGGTGTCCGGGGTGGCGCGGGTCGAGACCAGGACGGCGGCCCGCACCCGCTGCGGTGCCCGGCGCAGGATGGCCCAAAGGGCATATCCACCCATGGAGCAACCCACGACGCTGAACGTCCCGATCCCCGCGCCGTCAAGCCCGGAGAGAACCGCCTCCGCGTAGGCGTCGAAGGTCGCCTCGCCCGGTTCCGGGAGCGGCGCCGAGGACCCGCAGCCCCACATGTCGGGGCGGACACAGCGGTGGTCGCCGGAGAGCACCGCCACCTGCGCGTCCCACTGCGAGGCGTCGAGGGGGAAGGCGTGGAGGAAGAGCACTGCGGGCCCGCTCCCCGTGTCGTGCAGGGCTGGGGCGGGGAGCGTGGCTGGGGAAGGATTCATCCGCAGGGCGGGCCGGGCACCCGCTACGCGGTGTGCGGGACCGGGCGAGCCGGGAAGTCCTCGTCGAGGGACGCCTCCTCGATGTGGGTGCGGGCGTGGCGCTCGACGTCGCGCAGCTTGAGGATCTCCGCCGGCGTGATGAGGGTGATGGCGATGCCCGTGCGCCCGGCCCGGGCGGTCCGGCCCACGCGGTGCAGGTATTCGTCAGGAGTGGCCGGAACGTCGTAGTTGATGACGTGGCTGATGTCGTCGATGTCCAGTCCCCGGGCGGCGACGTTGGTGGCGATGAGGTAGCGCACGTGGGTCTCCACGAAGCGGCGCATGGCCCGGTCCCGGTCCTTCTGGCTGAGGTCGCCGTGGAGAACGCCGATGGCGTAGCCCCGGCGGTCCAGCTGCACGTGGAGGATGTCCGCGGTGCGCTTGGTCTCCACGAAGATGAGGGCCATGGTGACGTCGGGCTGGTCGAGGATGCGGCACAGGGTTCCCACCTTCTCCGACCACGTGGAGCGCACGAACAGCTGTCTCACCCCCTCGGCGATCTCCGGCCGCGCGCTCACCTCGATGGTGACCGGGGAGCGCATGTGCCGGGCGGCGAGGCGGCGCACCCAATCCGGCATGGTGGCGCTGAAGAGGAGGGTCTGGCGCTGCTTCGGGCAGTGACGCAGGATGGCCTCGACGTCCGGAGCGAAGCCCATGTCCAGCATGCGGTCGGCCTCGTCGAGGACGGCGATCCTGGTCGTGGCGAGGCTCAGGGAGTGGCGGCGGAGGTGGTCGCGGAGCCGGCCGGGGGTGGCCACCACGATCTGCGGCCCGTGGCGCAGCTCCTCGAGCTGGCGGTGCATGGAGTCCCCGCCGTAGAGGGCGATGGCCCGGAGCCGGTGGCCGGCGGCGAGGCGGGTGATCTCGTCGTGGACCTGGACGGCGAGCTCTCGCGTGGGGCAGAGGACCAGGGCCTGGGGCGCCGGACCATCGGGATCCAGCCGCTCCAGGATGGGGACGGCGAAGGCGGCGGTCTTGCCGCTCCCGGTGTGAGCCTGGCCGATGACGTCCTCCCCCTGCATCGCCGGGGGGATGGCGCCGCTCTGGATGGGGGTGCTCTCCTGGAAGCCGACCTCCTCCAGGGTGCGCAGCATCGCCGGGCTCAGGCCCAGGCTGGCAAAGCTCTGGGGGGAGTAGGTGGGCTCTCGGCTCCCGTCCTCCTCGGCTGGATCGAGCCGGGGACTGGAAACCGGCGGTCGCCGCGACCGCATCGTGGAGAACGAACGCAAGACTGTCGTCCAGTCTACCCGATGACGGCCCGAGCGGGGCTGGGCCATGCGACCCTGTCATCCTGGCCTGCAGCGCGGTAAGACTGGGATGTCCCACGATGCCGCTACGGCCGGATCGTCGGGCGCCCCATGATGGAGGTGAGATGAGGACCGTTGAGGAGCTGGCGGGCAGCGCTCGCCGGGGGCCCGGCGGCCTCGGTGACGTGGCCCGGCTCTACGCCCTGGCGGAGCCGGACTTCGCCCGCTTCGAGGCCGTGAAGGATGTCATCGACGAGTGCATCGACCTCTCCCTCAACTACCGGCAGAGCGGCCACCCCGGGGGTTCCCGTTCCAAGGTCCATCTCCTCCTCGCCCTCCTGCTCAGTGGAGCCATGCGCTGGGACATCCGGCGGCCCTGGCTCAGGTTCGCTGATCGATTCGTGCTGAGCGCCGGGCACACGGTGCCCCTCGTCTACTCCACCCTCGCCGTGCTCAACGAGGGGCTGCGGGCGCGCTACGAGCGCAGCGCCGATCCCCGCTTCGCGTTCCCCCAGGGCGGCGACTTCGCCCTCACCTGGGAGTGGCTGCTCCGGCTCCGCCGCCGCGGCGGGCTGGCCGGGCACGCCGAGATGGAGGGGCGGACCCTCTTCCTCAAGTTCAACACCGGCCCCTCGGGCCACGGCATGGCCCCCGCCGCCGGCGAGGCCCTGGCCCTCAAGCGGGCCGGGGCGCCGGAGGTGAAGGTCTTCGTCGTCGAGGGCGAGGGCGGGCTCACCCCCGGGGCGGCCCACGAGACCAAGAACACGGCCTGGGGGCTGGGGCTCGGGAACCTGGTGTTCCTCGTGGATTGGAACGACTTCGGGATCGACCCCCGCCCGGCGTCGAGCGTGGTCCACGGCTCCCCGCGGGATTGGTTCGCGCCCTACGGCTGGCGGGTGATCGGCACCGAGGAGGGGTCGGAGTGGGGCCCGGTGACGCGCACCGTGCTGGACGCCGCCTGCGCCGGCGACCCCCAGGTGCCGAGTGTCGCCTGGTTCCGGACCCGCAAGGGCCGGGGGTATGGGAAGTACGACGCCAAGAGTCACGGCACCCCCTGGCCGCTCAACGCTCCCGAGTTCTGGGCCGTGCGCAAGGAGTTCATGGCCCGCCACGAGGTGGCCTACGCGGGCGTCGACCAGCCCGCCCCCGACGATCCCGCCGAGCGCCAGGCCCAGGCGGAGGCCAACCTGCGCACCGCCATCGGCGTGCTCCGCCGCGATGACGGGCTCGTCGACTGGCTCTCCGACCGCCTGCTGCGCATCGCCGACAGCGTGCCTCAGTCGGTCGACGGTTTCCGGCTCGGCGGGACGCGGCAGCGACGCCGTCTTCCGGGATCGGAAGATCTTCGACTTCCATGCCTACCCTGCCGAGATGTGGAAGCAACCCGGCGAGAGGGCCCCCAACCGCGGCGCCTTCGGCACCTGGTCCGCCTACGTCAACGCCATCGCCAAACGGGACCATGGCCGGCCGCTGTTCATCGCCTGCTCCGCCGACCTCGCCGAGTCCACCAACATCGCGGGCTTCGCCCAGAACTTCGGCGATCTCCCCGGCTTCGGCTGGTACGAGCGCGACACCAACCCGGAGGGAACCCTCCTCCCCACGGAGATCACCGAGTTCAGCAACGCCGGTCTCATGACCGGGCTCGCCTCGGTCAACCTGGCCGAGGATCCTTTCCGGGCCTTCGAGGGCTTCTGGGGCGCCTGCTCCACCTACGGCTCTTTCTCCTACCTCAAGTACGGGCCGATGCGGCTCTTCAGCCAGCTGGCCCAGGACTGCCAGCTCCGGGTCGGCAAGCTCCTCTGGGTCGCCGGCCACTCCGGCCCCGAGACTGCCGAGGACTCCCGGACCCACTTCGGCATCTTCGCCCCGGGGGTCACCCAGCTCTTCCCCGAGGGGCGGGTCATCGACCTCCATCCCTGGGAGCACAACGAGGTCCCGGTGGTCCTCGCCGCCGCGCTATCGGCCGACACGCCTATCGTCGTGCTCCACCTCACCCGGCCGGCCATCGAGATCCCCGACCGCGAGGCCCTCGGCATCCCCTCGCACTTCTGGGCGGCGCGCGGGGCGTACGTGCTGCGCCCCTTCCGGGAGGGGCTCCCCAAGGCGGGAACGGTGTATGTGCGCGGGACCATGCCCACCCACAACCTCCTGCGTGTGCTCCCCGACCTCGACCGCCTCTCGCTCAACGTCAAGGTGGTGGCGGCGCTGAGCCCCCAGCTCTTCGCGGCCCAGGAGCCGGGCTACCGGGAGAGCGTGGTCGGTCCCGCCGATCGCATCGACGCCATGGTCATCACCAACGGCGCCTTCCAGCTGATGCGCCACTTCGCCGAGGGACCGCTGGTGCGCCGCTACTCCCTGTCGGCGGATTGGGACGACCGCTGGCGCACCGGGGGGAGCGTCGACGACGTCATCGAGGAGGCTCACCTCGATTCGGCCCACATCCTGGCGGCCATCGAGAGATTCGTGGCCGAGCGATCGGAACGGCTCGCCGCCCTGCGCACGGCGCTCGAGGCGGCGGTAGAGAGATGAGAAGCGAAGGGTGCGACGCCGCACCCACGAGAAGGAGCTGAGCGGATGAACGAGCTGCGGTTTGCCGAGCGGATGTCCCGTATCGGCACGGAATCTGCCTTCGAGGTGCTGGCCCGAGCCCGCGCCCTGGAGACCGCGGGCCACGACATGGTGCATCTGGAGATCGGCGAGCCGGACTTCGCCACCCCCGACAACATCATCGACGCGGCGGTCCGGGCCATGCGCAGCGGCGCCACCCACTACACGCCGGCGAGCGGCATCCGTGAGGTCCGCGAAGCGACGGCACGCTACGTCAGCGCCCACACCGGAGTGCCCACCCGCCCCGAGCAGATCGTGCTCGTCCCGGGCAGCAAGAACATCCTGCACTTCCTCCTTCTGGCCCTCGTCGAGCCCGGGGACGAGGTGCTCATCCCCGATCCCGGCTACCCCATCTACGCGTCGCTCGTGAACTTCGTCGGCGCCACCCCGGTGTCGGTGCCCATCCGCGAGGCCAACGGCTTCCGGCTCGACGTCGAGGAGCTGCGCTCCCTGGTCACCCCGCGCAGCCGCGTCCTCGTCGTCAACAGCCCGGCCAACCCCACGGGCGGGGTGCTCACCCGCGAGGATGTCGAGGCCATCGCCGCCCTCGCCGAGGAGCGCAACCTCTTCGTGCTGAGCGACGAGATCTACTCCCGTCTCGTCTTCGACGGCAGTCACGTCTCCCTCTACGGGGCTCCCGGCATGGCCGAGCGCTGCGTGCTCATGGACGGGCTCTCCAAGACCTGGGCCATGTGCGGCTGGCGGCTCGGCTTCGGAGCCATGCCCGTGGCCCTCGCCCAGCGCATGGACACTCTGATGATCAACACCTCGTCGTGCGCCGCGGCCTTCACGCAGTGGGCGGCCATCGAGGCCTTCGAGGGCGCGGAGTCCGATGCCGCCGTCGACCGGATGGTGGCCACGTTCAAGGCCCGGCGCGACCTCGTCGTGGACGGGCTCAACGCCATCTCCGGAGTGCGCTGCCACCGCCCCCTGGCCACCTTCTACGTCTTCCCCAACATCGAGGGCACCGGCTGGGAGGAGCGCGAGCTGCAGCGCGGGCTTCTCGAGGAGGCTGGTGTGGCCACCCTGGCGGGCACCGCCTTCGGGCGCTGGGGCAAGGGCTACCTGCGTCTCAGCGTCGCCAACAGCGAGGAGAACCTGCGCGTGGCACTGGAGCGCATCGGCGGCTTCCTCTCCGCGGCCCGCAGGTCGCCGGCACCGGTCGCCGCCGCCACCCGTTGACCACGCTCCCCGGGCGCGCGGCTGAGCGCGACGAGGACCCGCCGGCGCCCTCCGTTGCGGAGCCCCGGCAGGTTCCGGCGGTCGCCGACGCCCTGCTTCCCGACGGCGTGGGGATGGTGGTGCTCGACCTCGACGGCACCTGCCTCGACCGCCACCAGCAGCTCCACCCGCGCACCGAGGCTGCGGTGCGGGAGGCGGGCGCCCGCGTCCCGGTGGTGATTGCCACGGGCCGGCCCTACCGCTCCGCTCAGCCCTGGGCGCGACGGCTCGGGGTGCATGCCCCGCTCATCTGCTACCAGGGCTCACTGGTCCAGGCCATGCCTGATCCCGATCCCGGCGAGCAGGTCGCCTACGGCGAGCTCATCTCCATCATCAGGCTCGACCCGGCGGCGGCCCGCCACGCCATCGAGGTGGCCCGAGCCCACGGCTGGCACCGCCAGGCATATGTCAACGACAACCTTCTCTGCGAGGAGGACCGGCCGGAGGCGCGCCACTACGCGGGGATCGCCGCCGTCCCCATTCACTTCGTGGACGACCTCGTGTCATCGGTCGCCGGGGGAACCGTGAAGGTGGTCTGCGTCGTGCTCGACCCCCAGGAGCAGCGCCGCTGCCGCGCCGTGCTTGACGAGGCCTTGGGTGACGCCGCCCGGGTGAAGCCGTCGCTGCGCGAGTTCATCGAGGTCACCAGCCCGCGATCGGGGAAGGGGCAGGCGGTGCTCCGGGTCGCCGAGCGCCTGGGGGTGGAGCCGGCTCAGGTCGCCGCCATCGGCGACGCTCCCAACGACAGCGACATGCTGGAGGCGGCCGGGTTCGCCGTGGCGGTGGAGGGGGCCCCGGATGAGCTCCTTCGCCACGCCGACGCCACCTGCGCCCCACCCGATCAGGGCGGTGTCGCCGACGTCCTCGTCGCTCTCCGCCTGGCGAGCTTCCCCGGCTCTTAGCCACCGCGGCACCCCGGCCGCACTGTGGCTGCTACCGTGCACGGCCGTGCCCATCTCCTATCCGATCGCCCTCTTCTACGGCCTTCTCCAGGGGGCGAGCGAGCTCTTCCCGATCTCCTCGCTCGGTCACGCCGTCGTGGTTCCTCCGCTGCTGCACATCTCAGTGCGCGAGAGTGACAAGAGCTTCCTCCCCTTCCTCGTGCTTCTGCACATCGGCACGGCGACCGCGCTCATCGTCATCTACTGGCGGCAGTGGGCGCGCATCATCGCCGGATTCGTCCGCAGTGTCGTCAGCGGGCGGGTGAGCGGAGCCGATGAGAGGCTCGCCTGGCTGCTCATTGTCGGCACGATTCCCGCCGGCCTGGTCGGTCTCATCTTCCAGAAACCGCTGCAGCATCTCTTCGCCGATCCGCGGCTCGCCGCGGCGCTGCTCATCGTGAACGGAGGGGTTCTGCTTGCCGCTGAGGTGCTCCGCCGCCGTGACGAGCGGCGCGCCGGCATCGCCGGCGGAGTGGGCCTGGCAACGGAGGACGGCGCCACGACGGGGGACGCGATGCCACGCCCGGCTGGCATCTTGCGCCGCGATCCGGCCCTCGAGGCGCGCCATTTCCGCACCACGGAGGAGATGAGCTTCTGGAGCGCGGCGCTCGTCGGCATTTGCCAGATCTTCGCGCTCTTCCCCGGCATCTCTCGATCCGGTGCCACCATGGCCGGGGGTCTGGTCGCCGGACTGCGTCACGAGGAAGCCCTCCGCTTCTCGTTCCTCCTCGCCACCCCGATCATCCTGGCCGCCGGTCTCCTCGAGCTGCCCTCCCTGGCCGGGACACCGGGGCTCGGCGCCATGCTGCTCGGCGGAGTCGCCGCCGGCCTCGTGGCCTACGCGAGCGCGCGCTTCCTGATTCGCTATTTCCGATTCGGCCGTCTCGATCCGTACGCCTACTACTGCATCGCGCTCGGTATCATCGGCGCCATCCTGCTCAGCTGATCGCCACTCCGGGGACCGCGAATGACCTCCGTGCGCCGCAACCGATCGCTCGCCGTCTTGCTGGTGCTCGTCGCCCTCGTCTTCGTTGCCCTCGCCGTCTTCTACTTCACCCAGGACACCACCTTCCTGGCCAGCCCGCCGCCGCGCATCCAGCTCAAGCACGGCCTGGCCTCCGCGGCCGTGGCCCTCGTCGCCCTTCTTGCCGCCAACATTCTCTGGCGCCGTCGCGTCTGAGCCACACGCCCCTCCCGAAAGGAGCTGACCCGAGCGTCGGGGCGCTAGAGGCTAGCCGGGCCGGGAACTCTCCCCGGAGGTCGTGCGAGTGAGCAGATCGCTGAGCTCGCTCTCGGCAAGTGTCTGGGGACGAAACTGCCACGCCGTCCTGATCACTCGGCGCATCTGTCCGACGGGGAAGACGTTCCATTCGCCAGCGCCGTTGTCCCAGCTCACCAGATGCCAGCGCCCGCCGCGGTGCACGAGGCGGTGGGGATTCACATACCGCTGCCGCCGCTCTCCTCCGGGTTCGCTGTACAGGAAGCGCACGCGCTGGCGCTGCTCGCAGGCGTCGGCGAGGAGGGAGAGCCTCGCCGCCAGGGCCGCTCGCTGGCGGTCGGGACTCCGCACGGTCCGCCTCGCCGTATCGGCTCTCCCCAGCTGCGCGACGCCGAGGAGGTGCTCGGCCTTGAGCATGGCGCGCAGCGTGGCTTCCTCCAGCCCGCTCACGGGTAGCCCGTCTCGGCCCGCGGCGTAACGGAGGGCGACCGTCACCGCCACAGCTTCGCCCTCGTCGAGATGGAGTGGCGGCAGCCGGCCTTCGGGAGCGAGGTGATACCCGCCGATCGCGCCGTAGGTCGCCTCAACCAGATACCCCAGATTTCGCAGGCGTTCGACGTCGTTGCGGACTGTCCGCCTCGTCACGCCCAGCGCGGCGGCGAGCTCCGCGGCGCGCCAATCGCGCCGGCTCTCGAGAAGCTCAAGCAGGTGGGTCAGGCGGGCGTAGGCGGGCAGCATGTGTTTTCGAGGCCCTTAAGTCGATCGAGGAAAGATATCTTCCTATATGGCCCGGTATGGCCCGGATTCCCGCTTGTAGGAACGAATCGTTCCTCGTTCCGCTGAAGGGTTCCCAATCCACATCACCATCGGCCCCCCGGCGTTAACGTGTCGGGGATGGACTACCAGGTCGAGCAGTGGATCAACGGGCCGGCGGGGCACACCCCGGGGCTCGACCAGTTGATGTCCGGCGTGGCGGTCGCCGGCGAATGGGTCTTCGTCGCGGTGGTGGTCCTGTGGTTCGCCCACGGCTGGTGGCGCCGCTCGGCGGTCGATCGCCAGGGCGCGCTCGCCGCCCTGATCGGTGCCGGCATCGCCCTGGTCATCAACGCCGTCATCGCCGCGTTCTGGGACCGGCCGCGCCCCTTCGTCGCCCATCCCGCGACCGTCCACCTTCTCCTGAAGCACTCGACGGACGCCTCCTTCCCCAGCGACCACGCCAGCGCCGGGTTTGCCATCGCCGCCGTCCTCTTCGCCTTTCACCGGCGCTGGGGCACCGCCGCCCTCCTCTTCGCCGCGCTGCTCTGCTACGCGCGGGTCTACGTCGGCGATCACTATCCCGGTGATGTCATCGCCGGGCTGGTGATCGGCTGCGTGGTGGCGGCGGTCCTGCTCACCGCCGGCCGGCGCCTTCTCGCTCTGGTCAGGGAGTTGGTTGACCTCGTGATCCCCCCGCGGTTCCAGCGAATTCCCCTTTCCGGGTCGGGGCCTGGCAGCGCCGGCGCTCACAGAAGCCCGACGCAACCGCGCTGAAGCCGGAGGCCGTGGCTGGCCTTACGGTGCGGCCCCCTCCTCCGCCTGGCCGGCTCCCGCCCTCCTGGCCCGCCTGGCCCGCCTGCTCTCCGCAGGCACCAAGCTCGAAGCTTCAGCCACGGGTCAGCCCGCGACGGTCGATCCCAGCTGACGCACCGGCGGGCCGCCCCGCGCGGCCGGCAGGATGGCCGCCGCCAGGACAAACGACCCTGCCATCACCCAGAAGGCGGCCTGGAACCCGGCGCGGTCGATGATCCAGCCGATCAGCGTGACCCAGAGCGAGCCGATCCCATAGGTGATCGCAAAGTAGGCGCCGAAGGCGGTCTGCTGCGCCCTCCCCTGGACAGCGTCGGCGAAGAGAGCCTGCAGGAGGGGCGATTCCGCATAGGCGAGAACGCCGACCAAGAGGGCGAGGAGCACGAGGCCGGCGATCCCCGAGCCGACCAGGGCGAAACCGGCGATGGCGGCGCCGCCCAATACGTAGGAGGCGAAGGTGACCTGCAGCTTCCCGAAGCGATCGGCGATCCGGCCGGCGAAGAGAGGCCCCACCACGCTCCCCGCCAGCATGGCGGTGAAGATGGAGGCCACCACGAAGGGGTGGATGTGCAGCCCGCTCTCCAGGTAGGCGGGGACGTAGGCGTTGAGGACCCCGAGGCCGCGGCCGCCAGAGGCCACGGTGGAGACGATGAGCACGACGAGGGTGCGGCGGTCGAGTAGGAGGCGGCCCAGCCCTCGACCCAGGCTCTCGTGAAGGCCCGGCGCCGGAGGTTGGTGGCGGAGGCTGCGGGTCACGAGAACGGCCGCCACCAAGAGCGGTAGCGCGGCGAGGGCCAGAGCCGGACGCCACCCCCAGCGCGCGATGATCGCCCCGGCGAGGAGGGGGACCGCGACCGTGCCCAGGCTTCCGCCCACGACGTGCCAGCTGAGCGCCGTGCCCCGGCGGTCGGGATAGCTGTCGGCCAGGACCGCCGCTCCGACGGGGTGCTGTGGCCAGCTGACCAGCGACCCGACGATCCTGGCCACCCCGTAGAGGGTGAATCCGGGGGCCACGGCCCCGAGCACCGCGGAGGCGGCGGTAAGGAGGTCCTGGACGGAGAGGAGGAGGCGCGCTGACACCCGCCGGAAGGCGCCGGCCACGCCCTGGAGGAGGCCCCCGGCCAGCCCGGCGGCGCCCAACCAGATGCCCAGGATGGCGTAGCTGATGTGGAACTGGCTGACCACCACCGGGTAGGTGAGGGGGAGGACGGCGGTATAGACGTGGAGGGCGCCGTGAGAGAAGGTGACGACGGCGAGGGGGCCGCGGCGCCAGAGCGGGCGGGCGCCGGATTCCGGGGCGCGCCTCCCCGCGGGTGCCGCGGGATGGGAGGATCTCGAGGGCGCGGAGGGATTCGGCTCCGGCCTCACTGTGCGTCTGGCGAGCTCAGAGCACCGGAGCGAGCTGTGCCGCCTCGCCCTCCTCCGGACGCGCCGCCTCCGTAACAGGCTCCCTCGCCCGGAGGCTGCCGCCGCGGAGCGGCAGCTCGCGGATGAGGATGGTGGCGAGAAGACCGAACCCGGCGCACACCACCGCCACCCAGAAGACGTCGCCCAGGGAGAGCGCGATGGCGTCGTGGATGGCGCGGACGATGGCGGGGAGGAATGGCTCCACCTGGGGTCGCAGCGGGGCTGGCACCGCTCCCAGGATGGTCTGCCCGAGGTTGCCGACCGCGGCGATGTTGTTCTCCGAGAGAGCGCCGCCGCTCGCGAAATGGCTGGTGATCGCGGACGGGAGGTGTGCCTTGGTGAGCTGCTGCGGAAGCTGTGTCGAAAGCGTCTGGCTGAAAACCGAACCGGCGATGGCGAGGCCCACGGCACCGCCCACCTGGCGGAGGAAGGTGAGCGTGCTCGTCGCCGTCCCCAGCCTCTCGACGGGGGCGGCGTTCTGGATCACGACGGTGAAGACGGACATCGTGGGACCGAGGCCAAGGCCCATGAGCCCGAGCCACAGCCACAGCGACGCGTTGGAGGTGTGCGGTCCGAGGCGGGTGAGGAGGACGCTTCCCACCAGGAGGACGGACAAGGCGATGATCAGAAGCGTCTTGTAACGGCCGGTGCGAGTGAGGAATATTCCGGCCCCGATGCTGGTACCGATGAGCCCGACGAGGAGCGGCCACATCGAGTAGCCGGAGGCGGTGGCGCTGACGCCCTGCACCACCTGGTAGTAGAGGGGAATGAAGATGACGGCCGCGAACATGCTGCAGGCGATGAGCAGCGTCGCCACATTGGTGAAGGCGAGGGTGCGAGTGGAGAAGAGGTCGAGCGGGATGATCGGGTGCCGCACCTTGGCTTCGTTGAAGACGAAGAGTCCCATGATGGCCAGTCCCGCGGCGATGAGCCCGCCGACCCTCCAGTCCGTCCACGCGTAGAGGGTTCCGTGGGCGTCCGTGAAGCCCTTGTACGTGAGACCGAGCAGGATGGGAACCACGCCGATAGCAAAGATGACGATCCCCGAGTAGTCCAGGTCGCGCAGGCGCGCTGTCGTGCTCTTGAGGTTGGGAAGCTGCGTGAAGATGGCGAAAAGGGCGACGATTCCCACCGGCACGTTGACGTAGAAGATCCAGTGCCAGCTGATGTCATCGGTGATCACCCCACCGAGGAAGGGCCCCACGATGAAGCTGATGCCGAAGACGGCTCCGAAGAGCCCCTGATAACGACCCCGTTCGCGCGGGGTGAAGAGATCGCCGACCACGGCCAGGGAGATTGGGAAGAGGGAGCCCGCGCCGCAGCCCTGCAGGGCCCGGAAGATGATGAGCTCGGCCATATTCTGGGAGATGCCGGAGAGTGCCGAGCCGACCAGGAAGATGAGGATGCCGACAATGAGCATTCGCTGCCGCCCGAAGACGTCGCCGAGCTTGCCGTAGATGGGCACGGTGACCGTGCTGGTGAGCAGGTAGGCGGTGACCACCCAGGTGTAGAGATTGCTCCCCTTGAGGTCGCTCACGATCCGGGGAAGGGCCACGCCCACGATGGTCTGGTCGAGGGCGCTCAGGAAGAGCCCGAGCAGCACCGCGATCATGACGATGAGCTTCTCCCGCTGGGGCAGGTGGAAGAGGGTTGGCGCCCCGGGCCGCAGCGACGCAGATCGAGAAGTGGTGATGGGCTCGGCCAACGAAGGACTCCTGTGCGCGCGGTCGGGCTGGAGCCGTGTAGTCTGCACTTCCCCGCGTCTGCGGCGCATCGCCCCCCTGACCCCTTCGAAGGGCCCGATCTGAGATGCGCCAGCGCGGCTGGCTGGTTCATGCGGCCGCAGAGCAGGTGCAATGCAGTTGCATCTGCGGTACCCTAGGCCGGGTGCGGGAGAGCGGCGCTTGGGACCGACGGCGGGATGGCCGCGGCGCTCCGGACGTGGGGCGGGACGGCCGCCACGCTCCGGACGTGGGGCGGGACGGAGAAGGCGGCGTGTCGGCCGGCAGCGGAGCCCTGAGCCGGGCGCTGGGACGGCTCCGGCTTCTGCAGCGGACCCTCGATCGCGCGGACTGGATGCGCCTCGGCGGGTTCGGCGCCGTCGTCGTCGGCATCAACGGTCTCGGCTGGGGACTGCTGATCGCCGGGGCCCTGGTGAGCGGCTCCAAGATCCTCCTCGGCCTTGGCCTCACGGCCTGGATGTTCGGCCTTCGCCATGCCTTCGACGCCGACCACATCTCGGCCATCGACAACACCACCCGCAAGCTGATGGCCGACGGAGGGCGTCCTCTCGGCGTCGGTTTCTTCTTCTCCCTCGGTCACTCAACCATCGTCTTCGGCCTTGCCGCGGTGGTGGCGGTGGCGGCTCAGGCTGTGGCCGGCCAGGTCCATGGCGGATACCTCAGCTCCATCGGGGGCATCGTCGGCACCGCCGTCTCCGCCGGCTTCCTTCTCCTCATCGCCGTCATCAACCTGGCCATCCTCCGCGGCATCTGGGGGATCGCCCGGGAGATGCGCGCGGGCCGCTACGACGAGCCCAGCCTGGAGCGCCGCCTTCGGGAGCGCGGACTCCTCAACCGTGTGCTGGGCCCCCTGGCCCGCTCCATCCGCGCGAGCTGGCAGATGTACCCCATCGGTCTCCTCTTTGGGCTCGGCTTCGACACCGCCACCGAGGTGGCCCTGCTCGCCATCTCCGGCAACGTCGCGGCCCAGGGAATGCCCTGGTTCGCCACCCTCAGCCTCCCCCTCCTCTTCGCCGGGGGCATGGCCCTCATGGACACCGCCGACGGCGCCTTCATGAATGTCGCCTATGGGTGGGCATTCTCCAGCCCGGCCCGCAAGGTCTTCTACAACCTCGCCATCACCGCGCTCTCCGTCGCCGTGGCACTCCTCGTCGGTGCCGTCGAGGTCCTCCAGATCCTGAGCCCGTCCCGTCCCACGGGGCCGTTCTGGGGCGTTGTCAGCCACCTCGACCTGGGCAGCGTCGGCTACGTCATCGTCGCCATGTTCGTGCTGGCCTGGGCGGTGGCCATCGCCGTCTGGAAGATCGGCCACATCGAGGAACGCTGGGCCGCGAAGGGGGGGCCTCCGGCTCGCGATGCCGCGTAGCGGGGAACGAACGGCGCGCGAGGCGGTGCGCGCGGCCGGCCTGCGCGCCACGCCGCAGCGCCTCGCCGTGCTCCACGTCCTGGGGCACGCGGGCGGCCGCCATCTGAGCGCCGACGACGTCTGGCTGCGGCTGCGCGACGAGCGTGCCGAGATGGACCGCTCCACCATCTACCGGGTGCTCGCCCAGCTCACCGAGGCCGGCCTCCTCGAGCAGGTGCACCTCGGCGACGGCGTCGCCCGTTTCGAGATCCAGGAGGAGCCTCACCACCACGCCGTCTGCACGCGCTGCGGAGCGACCGAGGACGTCAGCGTGGACGCCGTTCACGCGCTGGCGGCGAGGATGCGGCGGGAGAGCGGCTTCGTCCTCGCCCACCATCCCCTCCTCCTCCCCGGGCTCTGCTCGGCCTGCGCCTCTCGTCGCTGAGACCTGCGATCAGCCCGCGTGCAGCTTGTCACGGGGTGGTGGGGCGGACTGGAACGCGGCCCCGCCTACGGTCCGCATGTGAGCATCGGCCTTCCCAGCCTGTCTGGTCCGCGGTTTGGCCGCCCCGAAGGCAAGGTGTCGGCGAAGGCATGATCTGGAATCGCGGCCGGAAAGGGCGGCGTGTCACCGCCGTGTTGGGAGCCCCCCTGTATCAGGAGGCGCGGCCGCCCGCCGTCGTCAACCTCGGGGTCATCAGCCGGGAGGAGCTGGAGCGACAGCTCACCGCCTTCTTCAGCCACCGCGGCTACACCGTCTGGCCGACCTCCGCCCGCGGCGAGGTCGGCGCGGCGTTGCTCCTCTGCCGCGATGAGCAGGGGGTGGTCGTCCAGGTGAAGCTCTGGAACGCCCCCCTCGGCCGCGAGGTGGTGAGCGCCGCCCTCGACGGCGTGCGCGGGCACGCCGACATGCTTCGGCGTCTCGGCTGCTCGCGCATCGGCGGTCTGGTGGTGAGCAACACCTCCTTCAAGCCCGGGGCGCGCGAGCTCGCCGGTCGCTCCGGCCTGCTTCTCTGGGATCGCGACGCGCTGCAATCCCAGCTCCTCTGCGAGGTGCCACCTCGGGACGGCTTGGGCCTCGTGACCGAGCGCGAGGCGCGGCAGCCCGGCCCCGCCCCTCCAGCGCAACACCGGCAGCGCCAGAGCCCTGAGCCGCGGCGGTCCGCTGCCGCCATCACCCCCCCGGCGCCACCTCTCCGGGCGTCGCCGCCGCCAGCACCGGTCGGCGCCACCTCGGTCAGCGCCGGCGCCGCCAGCGCCGCTGAACGCCGCCGCCGGCCGTAGCCGGTGCCGCCGCCGTCGCCGCTGCTGACCGCCGGCGCCGCTGACCGCTGCCGCCGGCCGTAGCCGGTGCCGCCGCCGTCGCCGCTGCTGACCGCCGGCGCCGCTGACCGCTGCCGCCGGCCGTAGCCGGTGCCGCCGCCGTCGCCGCTGCTGACCGCCGGCGCCGCTGACCGCTGCCGCCGCCGGCCGCGCAGCCCGTACCTCAGCCGCCGGCCGCCGCCGGTGCCGCCGCCGTCGCCGCTGCTGACCGCCGGCGCCGCTGACCGCTGCCGCCGGCCGTAGCCGGTGCCGCCGCCGTCGCCGCTGCTGACCGCCGGCGCCGCTGACCGCTGCCGCCGCCGGCCGCGCAGCCCGTACCTCAGCCGCCGGCCGCAGCCCGTGCCGCCGCCGCCGGCGCCGCCGCCGCCAGCGCCGCTGCCCGCCTCCGCCGCCAGCGCCGCCGCCGGCCGTAGCCGGTGCCGCCGCCGTCGCCGCTGCTGACCGCCGGCGCCGCTGACCGCTGCCGCCGCCGGCCGCGCAGCCCGTACCTCAGCCGCCAGCGCCGCTGCCCGCCTCCGCCGCCGCCGCCGCCAGCGCCGCCAGCGCCGCTGCCCGCCGGCGCCGCCAGCGCTGCCGGCCGCAGCCCGTGCCTCAGCCGCCGGCGCCGATGCGGTCCGCCGACGGCTCGGTCATCCGCTCCGGGTCGAGGAGCATGGCGAGGTCCGCGTCGGTCAGATCCGTCTTCTCCCGCGCCACCTCGCGGATCGTGCGTCCAGAGGCGAGGGCCTCCTTGGCGATGGCGGCGGCGGCGTCGTAGCCGATCCGCGGCGCCAGTCCCGTGCAGGTCATGAGCCCGCGCTCGACGAGGGCCGGCCCGTTGTCCGTGGCGGTGATCCCGGCGACGCACCGGCGCGCGAAATTCTCGGCGACGCTGCTCAGGATGGCGATGGACTCGAGGGTCGCATGGGCGGCGACCGGCATCATCACGTTGAGCTCGAGGAGCGACCCCGCCGCGCCCGAGAAGGCGACGGTGGCATCGTTGCCGATGACCCGCGCCGCCACCATGGTCACGGACTCGGCGATGACCGGGTTGATCTTTCCCGGCATGATGGAGGAGCCGGGCTGGACCGCGGGAAGGGCGATCTCCGCGATCCCCGCCCGCGGGCCGCAGGAGAGGAGGCGGATGTTGCAGGCCATGCTGTGCAAAGAAACCGCGACGCTGCGCAGCGCGCCGTGCGCGGAGACCACGCCATCCAGGGTGGACTGCGCCTGGAAGTGGTTCGACGTCTCCCGGAAGGGAAGGCCGGATTCGGCGGCGAGCCGAGCGCACACGCGCTCCGCGAACTGCGGGTGGGCATTGACCCCGGTCCCCACCGCGGTGCCGCCGAGGGCCAGCTCGCAGAGCTCCTCGCGGGCCTGCTCGAGGCGGCGCCTGGCCCGCTCCATCTGCCCCGCCCAGCCCAGGAACTCCTGGCCCAAGCGGATCGGCGTGGCGTCCTGGAGATGGGTGCGGCCGGTCTTGATGATGGGCCAGAGCTCCCGGCTCTTGGCGCGGAGCGACGTCTCCAGGATCTCGATGGCGGGAAGCAGGTCGCGCGTGATGCTGGTCGCTGCGGCGAGGTGGATGGCCGTGGGGATGTCGTCATTCGAGGACTGGCCGAGATTGACGTGGTCGTTGGGGTGCACCGGAGCGCGCGCGCCGAGCTTGCCGCCCAGCATCTCGTTGGCCCGGTTGGCGATCACCTCGTTGGCGTTCATGTTCGTCGAGGTGCCGCTTCCAGTCTGAAAGACATCCACCACGAACTCGGCGTCGAAGCGGCCGTCGATCACCTCCTGCGCCGCGGAGGCGATGGCTGCGGCGAGCCGATCCTCGAGAAGACCAAGCTCGGCATTCACCCGCGCCGCATCGCGCTTCAGGGTGCCGAGGGCGCGGATAAAATCCCGCGGCAAGCGGAGCGGGCTGATGGGAAAGTTGCGGCGGGCGCGCTCAGTGCTGGCTCCGTAGTAGGCGTCGGCGGGAACCTCGAGCTCACCCATGGAGTCCCGCTCGACGCGGGTGTTCGCCATGGCGGTGTCGGTCATCGGTGCTTCTCCTCCCGGGGGACGACCATCTCGAACTCGGCTCCCTGGCCGGGCTCGGAGTGGGCCGAGACAGTGCCTCCATGCCGCTCGGCGATGGTCCTGACGATGTACAGCCCGAGGCCGCTGCCCGGCACCTTGCGGTGCCGTTCGGCCGGGGATCGGTAGTACTTGTCGAAGAGCTTCTGGGCGTCCTCGGGAGCGAAGCCGGGACCCTCGTCCCGGACGCTGAAGTGCACCTCGCCCGCCCTCTCGAAGCCGCGCACCCAGATCCTACCGCCGTTCGGAGAGTGCTTGACGGCGTTGCCGATGACGTTGGTGAGGGCGAGGGTGAGGCGGCGGCGGTCAGCCCGGAACGTGACCTCCTCGGGGACATCCTCCTCGATGTGGCAGTCGCGCAGCTTGGCCTCCATGGCCACCGTCTCCACGGCTCCGCTGACGAGCTCGCCGAGTTGCGTCGGCTCCAGTGTCAGATGGTCGTCGGGATCCTCGAGTTCGGGAAACTTCGGCGAGCGCGTTGACCATGCGCACCAGCATCTCCGTGCTTGCCGTGATCCCCTCGATGGCGACGGATGCCGTCTCCGGCAACTGCCCGAGCATGCCGGTGGCGAGGAGCTGCCCGTAGCTGTTGAGGATGGTGAGCGGCCGGCGCAGCTCGTGCATGGTGATGGAGAGCGAGGTGCCGCGCGCGCTGCTGGTCGCCGTCATGGCGGTGATGTGCTGGACGAGGCTGCGCGCCGCCATCGTGCTGAGCCGGCTGGCCAGCACGCCGAGGTCCTCAGCGGCGTCCTGGGCCAGGGACAGCCGGGCGGCGAGGTCGAGACCGGCCTCCTCCGCCGCCTGCGCGGTCGCCGGCCGCAGCGCGGAAAGGTGGAGGAGGGCGTGCTGGAGTCGCTGGTCCAATTCTGCCGTCCGCTCGAGGTCGATCTCATGGAAGGCAAGGAGGGGGTGGAGATCGTCGGCGGAGAGGGCGACGACCACCGCGCTCAGGAACTGGCGCGGTCCCCGGCTCGGTCCCAGGCTGCGGCTGTCGGCGGCGCTCCCCAGCATCTGGGCCCACAGCTCGGCGACGCGCTCCGAGTGTGTATCCAGGAAGTCGGCGAGCTGCCCGGTCATCCGTGGGCGTGCCCTGTCATCTCGGGCGGAGTCTATTCGCTGCGCCTTGCTTTCGCTGTCCGCCGGCCGCCTGGGCATGCCCTCCACGGCTCGGCGCGGGCTCCTCATGAGGCGTGGAAGGGGCGACCACGCTCATACCCCTTGGCATCGGGGCCGCGGCGGGCGCGCCGGCCCTCAGGGCGACGCGCTGGCGGTCGGCGACGGGGTGGATGTCGGTGCCGGCGTCGGCGTCGGCGTCGAGGTTGGCGCCGGGGTCGGCGTCGGCGTCGGCGTCGCCGTGGCGCTTGGCGAAGCGGTGGGGGTGGAGGTGGGTGTCGGCGACGCTGTGTTCGTCGATCCGATGGTCGGGATGTTGGGGCTGTGCGCGCTCGGCGCTGTCGACGGCGTGCTCCCGACGAAGGCGAAGATGATGGCGACGACGGCGGCGGCGATGCCGCCCGCGCCGAGCGCGGTGAGCAGCGGGGCCATGCTGGGGCGCTCGCCGGTGTTCTGCGGAGAGCGGAGGAAGACGGCGCGAGTGGCCGTGATGTGGATCCTTTCAGCCGAGATGGCAGCCCAGGGAGCGCTCGCGTACACGAAGCCCTCGAAGAGCAAGAGGACCCCCAAGAGGATCGTGGACAGGCTCAAAGAGCGCACCAGCATGGCGCCCACCGCGCCCACCACGGCCGTCGCGATGGTGGTCTCGGCGAAGCTGTAGCGGAACCCCCGCAGCACTCGACCCGCACCCTCGTTCGCCTTGGGGGTGCGCAGGAAGGCGGCGCCACGCCTCATCAGACCGCGCAGGCAGGCCAGCGAGACAACCCAAGAGAGCGCGAACCACACTCGAAGTGCGCGCACGGCATCCCCCCACCCGCACCCGGTGGTGCGCCGCAGCGCCCACAGGGCGCGCAGCACTCCGGTCACCAGGAAGATGACGGGGATGGCAAGGATCGTCCCCGCCATCTGCCGGAGGGGCAGGCTGTGGTGCGTGGCCGCGGCCACCGCGGTGGCGATGAGGATGAAGGTGAAGGCGACCGTGATGAGATCGCCGAACCACTGCGCCGAGCCGAGGAAGTAGTGATAGCGCTGGGCGAAGGTGAGACGAAGCTGGTGCTTGGTGAAGGGCAGGAACTCCCGCCAGTGCTTGCGCAGGATCTGCACGCCGCCCAGCGACCAGCGGAAGCGCTGCTTCTTGAGCCCGTCGAAGGTGAGCGGCATCATCCCCGCGCCCCATGGCCGGGGGTCATAGACCGCCACGTATCGGTTGGGCAGTCCCAGCATGCGCAGGCTGCAGTCCGCGTCCTCGGTGACGATGCTCGGGTCCCAGCCGCCCACCGCCTCCAGCGCCGAACGCCGGATCAGGCCCATGGTCCCGGCAAAGATGATCGCGTTGCGGTGCGCTCGTGAGGCCATGCTGACGTCGAAGAAATAGCGGTAGCTGTAGAAGAGGCCGCGGAGATAGGCATCGTCCTCCCAGTCTCGGTAGTGTTGAGCCGCCTGCACGAAGGCGATGCGCGAGTCGATGAAGTGCGGCGCCGTGGCGCGCAGCCAGCCCGGATGGGCAACGTAGTCGGAGTCGACGACGGCGATCACCTCGACCTCGGCAGGCAGCCGCCGCGTCGCCTCGTTGAGGGCCCCAGCCTTGAAACCCGGCCAGCGCTCGAGGTGCATGAACTGGAAGCGCGGACCCAACTCACGGCAGATCGCCTCCAGTGGTCGCCACACGGCTGGATCGTCGGTGTTGTTGTCGACCACCTGCACCAGGTAGGAGGGGTAGTCGAGGCCAGCCAGGGCCTCCAGGGTGCGGCGCACGATCTCGATGGGCTCGTTGTAGGTGGGCACCTGGACGGCGACGAAGGGATAGCCCCCCGCCGCCGGCGGGGCCGGCGGCGCGCCCCGCCGGCCCAGGACGTCCAGCATCTCGAAGGCGTAGGTGAGGCTCATGCCGAGGGCCACCAGCTCGAGGAGGAGGAGGAGGCTGGAGGCGAAGAGGAAGACCGCGCCCGTGCTCTCGGAGATGGTGAGGTCGGCGGCATAGGCGAGGTAGCTGCAGGCCGCGACCACGAGCATGGCGAGGAGGAGGGCGGCCAGCGCCTGCCAGCGGCGCAGCAGGATCCAGCCCACGATCCAGGCGAATGCGCCGGCCGCACCGAGCGCCTCGCCGCCCAGGCGGTCGCCGTTGATCACCGCCGTGAGGAAGCCGGAGAGAGCCAGGATGGCGAGGCCGACCGGGACCCCGATGGCCCAGGGCGCCGAGGGCGCTCCGCGCAGCAGGCAGGCCAGCATGGCGACAGCTGACGCGATCGCAAAGAACGTGAGGATCTCGATCAACACGCCTGGGCGTCTCCCTTCCTGGTCTTCGAGGGCCAGCCCCTGGCCCGCGTTCGCTCCCCCTAGAAACCCTAACTGGTGCGCACCAGGTCAGGTTTCGTCCGCCGAGGGCACCGGGCGGCGCCCCCCGGCACCGGCCGGCTCGGGAGGTGCGATCCGGTGCCCGGCTCCTCCATGATGGCGGGATGCCCGATCTGTCCCTCGAGAACTACGCCGCCGTGCCGCGGGTGACGGGCCTGGCCCTCTCTCCGGATGGGCGCCGGCTCCTGCTCGCCGTCGACACCCTCTCCGCCGATTCCACCCGCTTCGTGAGCGCCCTCTGGGAGGTGGCCGCCGACGGCTCCACCGGCCCGCGGCGTCTCACCTACTCCGAAAACGGGGAGAAGAACGCCGTCTTCCTGCCCGACGGGGCGATCGTCTTCAGCTCAGCCCGCCCCGACCCAGCCTCGGTGGCATCGGACGGCGCGGGGGAGTTGGCTGAGCCGGCTCGGCTCTGGCTCCTTCCCCCCGGAGGCGGTGAGGCGCGGCCGCTGCTCTCCCTTCCGGGGGGGATCCGCGGCGTGGTGGCCGCCCGTGACGCGGACACCGTCGTCATCCGCGCCGGCCTCTTCCCGGGCGGCGAGGGGGTCGAGGCGGACGCCGAGAAGGGCCGCCGGCGACGCCAGGCCGGGGTGAGCGCGGTCCTCTACGACTCCCAGCCGGTGCGCTGGTGGGATCGCGACCTCGGGCCGCGCTGGCACCGGCTGCTCCGTGTCCGCGGGATCTCCGGCGATGGTCCGCCGCAGGTCGAGGAGGTCACCCCCGACGCCTGGGGCCACCTCGAGGCCACGTACCCCTCGGAGGACGAGGGGGCCTTCACGGTGAGCCCCGACGGTGATCTCGTGGTCACCACCTGGGCGCTGACCGGCGAGCGTGGCCTGCGCCACTCCGAGCTGCTCCTCATCGGCGGCGGGGAGCGGCGCAGCTTGAGCCGGGACCACCTCGACTACGGCGATCCTCAGATCTCGCCGGACGGTCGCTGGGTTGCCGCGCTGGTCCACGACGAGGGGTCGCCGGAGCGCACCCGCAGCTCGCACCTCTGGCTCTGCGACCTCAAGACCGGGGAGGCGGGCAGCGTCGCCGAGGATCTCGACGTCTGGCCGGAAGAGCCGCGCTGGGCGGCGGACTCCGCCGCCCTCTACTTCATCGCCGACCTGGAGATGCAGCGCCCGGTGTTCCGCTACGACCTGGCCAGCCGGGGGGTGACCCGCCTCACCGAGGCTGGGGCTTTTCAATCCCTCTGCCCCGCCCCCGACTGCAGCTGCGTCTACGCCCTGCGCACCTCGTGGACGTCTCCACTGGAGGTGGTGCGGGTCGGTCGCGACCGTGCGGTGACGGCGCTGCCCACCCCCGGGCTGCCGCTCACGCTGGCCTCGGTGGTTTCGGCGCTGCATGCCGACGCTCCCGACGGGACGCCGCTCAGGGCCTGGCTGGTGCTGCCCGAGACCGCCTCCGCGGCCAGTCCCGTCCCCCTCGTTCTCTGGGTCCACGGGGGACCGAACAGCAGCTGGAACTCCTGGAGCTGGCGCTGGTGCCCGCACCTCCTCGCCGAGCGCGGCTACGCCGTCCTCCTGCCTGATCCCGCGCTGTCCACCGGGTACGGCAGCGCTTTCATCAAGCGGGGTTGGGGGGTCTGGGGTGACCCGGTGATGGCCGACCTCTTCACCGTCCTTGACGAGGTGCTGCAGCGCCCCGACATCGACGCCACTCGCACCGCCGCCATGGGCGGTTCCTTCGGTGGCTACATGGCCGCCTGGCTCGCCGGCCACACCGACCGTTTCCGGGCCATCGTCGACCACGCCGGCCTCTGGTCGCTCGAGCAGTTCGGGGCGACGACCGATGAACCCGACGCCTGGGAGCACGAGTTCGGCTTCCTTGACAGCGCGCCCGAACGCTACGCGCAGGCGTCGCCGGATCGCGCCGCCGATGCGATTCGAACGCCCATGCTGATCATCCACGGCGCTCGTGATTACCGGGTCCCCATCTCGGAAGCGCTCCGCCTCCGGCACGCCCTGCAGCGACGCGAGGTGCCCTCCCAGTTCCTCTACTTTCCCGACGAGAACCACTGGATCCTGAAGCCGGGCAACGCCCGCGTCTGGTACGAGACGGTGCTCGCCTTCCTCGACCACCACGTGCGCGGCGAGCCCCTGCGCCGCCCCGAGCTGCTCTGAGCCTGGCCCCCGGGACCTGACCCTTCTGGAGAGCCTCTTGTGGCTGGCTCGGCCGCGGCCCCAAGCCCGTGATCGTCGCGGACCGGCCAGGGGCGTGCCGAGCGGACGTCAGGCGGGGGCGCGCGCCGTCCGGGCCAGGGGGACGAAGGCCACCAGAGACGCGGCCTGCAGGGCGACGCTGAACCAGATCGCGGCGGCGACCGACTGGCTGTAGAGGGTCCCGATGATGGTTCCGCCGGCGAGCCAGGCCAGCCCGTAGATCGCGGTGAAGGTCCCGTATCCGCTCCCGCGTCTCAATCCGGGCACGAGATCCGCCACCGCGGCTCGAAGGGTTGATTCGTGCACACCCATGGCTCCGCCCCAAATCACGCCGCCGGCCCAGACGAGCGTCGAGGTCTCGGAGAAAGCGAGCGGCGCCATGGCCGCGGCGAGGAGAGGCGCGGCGATGACGACGCGCAGGCCGAAACGGTCGTAGGCGCGGCCGGAGAGGATGGCGGCGAGCCCCGCGGCCGCCATCGCCGCCGCGTAGATGACGGGGATGAGCGGCGGCGGGACGAGGTGGCGGACCTCCAGGTGATAGCTGAGCACGCCGAAGGTGGCGAAGCCGGCCATGGAGAGGGCGGTGAAGGCGCTGTACTGCCAGAAGCGCGCCGAGAAGCCGCGTTGCGGAGGGTCACTCTCCCGCCCCGGCGCGGCAGCGCTCGCCGCTCTGCGGAGCGGCACCTCCTCGTAGCGCTTCGGCACGGGCACGGCGCGGCGCAGCCAGGTGAGCGCCAGCAGCGCCAGGAAGCCCGGGATGGCGAGGACCGCGAAGCCGAGGCGGTAGCCGCTGATCCACACCATGAGGGCCACGAGCAGCGGGCCCATGAGCGCGCCCGACTGATCCATGGCCTCATGGACGGCGAAAGCCCAGCCCCGCCCCAGTGACAGCCCGGCCTGGGCCAGCATGGTGTCCCGGGCCGGGGTGCGCACCCCCTTGCCGAAGCGCTCGCCGATCACCAGCACGCTGGCCTGGGCCAGGCCTTGGCCGACGGCAAGCAGGGGAACGGAGATGACGGTGATGACGTACCCGGCGATGGAGAGCGCCCAGTGGCGGCCGGTCCGGTCGGACAGCCGCCCGCTGAAGAGACGGAGGATGAGCGCCACCGCCTCGCCCGCGCCGGTGACGAAGCCCACCAGGGTGGCGCCGGCGCCGAGGGTGGCGAGGTAGGGGCCGACCACACTGCGCGCTCCCTCGTAGACGAAGTCGGCGAGGAGGCTGACGACCCCGAAGGCGAGCACGAAGCCCATGGGGGAGAGCCGGTTGGGGGGCGGTGCGGTCGTATTCGAGCTGGATGCGATGTCGGGCGCTCTCTGCCTGGGGTCCCCGGGCACGTGCGTCATGCGGCGGGGCCCGGGTGCGTCGCGTTCATCTCCGACAGGATGAATGGCCGGCGCAGCCCCGGGAGCGGCCACCTCTTCCCGGTCTCGGGCGAGGTGGCGGGGCCTCAGGTGACCTGGCTCCAGCCGCCGGCGCTCCAGCGCCAGACGTGGAGCGGCGGAGCCACCATCTGGGTGGGTGTGCGCGAGGAGCCGACGAGGAGCAGCTCCTGGCGTGAGACGTCGGTCACGAGCTCAGCGTTGGAGGCTGCTGGCACCGATGCGCGGCGCGGCGCCGTCCACCCTTCCCTGCTCCACTCCCAGGTCTTTCCCGCCCCGGGCTGCTGGTCGGGGAGAGCGATGGCGATCAGCCTGGCGGTCGTGGGGTCGAGGGCCAGGCCGGCCAGGCCATGCGCGACAGCGGGGACGGGAAGCCGCCGCCAGGCCCGGCCGTTCCAGCTCAGCGTCGCGCCGGACGCGCTCACGAGGAGCAGCGACTTCGAGCCCGGGTCGTAGGCCATCACCCCCCCGAGGGCGGCGGCCGGCAGCGCGCCTCCCGGCTGCTGCACCCAGCGACCCGCCCAGACCCAGGTCTTGCCGCCCGATGTGGACGTCACCGGCGTGCTGGGAATGACCAGGACCATCTGGCGGGTGGCGTCGTCCCAGGCCATCGCGGCCAACTCCGTGGCCGCGGGCGCGGCCGCACCGCCGGCGCTCAGCTCGTGCCAGCTCGTACCGTCTCCGCTCCACGTGTCGCTGAGGAGCTCGCCATCGGCCATGCGGCCGCCGAAGAGCAGCACCAGACCCATCGTGGGGTCGTAGGCGGCAGCGCCGCCGTAGCGGCCGGAAGGACGCGGCGTCGGGCTGGCGAACGTCCAGTGGCTCCCATCCCACAGCCAGGTGGCGTCGTAGCTGTTGACGCCGCCGAAGAGGATGACCCGCCGCGTCGCCGGATCATCCACGAGGGCGTAGCCGAAGTCGGAGGCGGGTTGCGTCGGTAGCGGCGTGCGCAGCACCAGCGGCGTTGGCACCGGTGGCGTCGTCGGGGAGGGTGCGGGGCGCCCCGCCCGCGAGAGGAAGAAGCCGGCGACGGCGGCGACCACGACCACGCCGGCCAGGACCGCTCCCGCGGTGCGCCCGCCTCTCGACGGTCGGAGACCCGGACCGCCTTCCACGCTTGTGATGATGGCGCGTCCCCGCGCCCGGTATGCCAGGGATCCGGCGGCGTGGGGCGGCTGGCTGCGCTGCGTGCGCCAGGTGATCGGGCGCCGGTGGCCCCGGCTACGCGCTGGCTGGGTCGCCCTTTGGATTCTCCGAGCCCATCTCGGCGTCGACCTCGGCAAGAAACCGCTCCGCGGCGTCGTGCGAGGCCTCGGAGGCGCCGCGATCCTCGAGCACGAGGCGGGCCACCGTGCGTCCCTGCTCCACCAGGTCGGCGAGGATATCGGGGTCGTGAGCCGCCCAGCCGCCGGAGATCACGGTCCGGATGGCGTCTCCGATGTGCCGGCGCCGGCCCGCCTCCACGGCGCTACTCCCGTGTGGGCTCGTAGAAGGTCATCTGGCTGGCCTGGAAATGAAGGTCGATCTTCGTCGTCGGACCGTTGCGGTTCTTCTCCACGAGCAGCTCGGTCACCGAGCGATCGACGTCATCCTTGTGCATCCCGGGCCGGTAGAGGAACAGCACGACGTCGGCGTCCTGCTCTATCGAGTTGTGGACAATAATGTCGCTAACAACCATATTATGGAGACCTTCGACCGTGATGTCAAATACCGCCTCGTCGCCTTCGGGGCAGATCGACGAGACGGTGTCCCAATACACATCGCTCTCCGAGAGCCTGAAGAGCTCTTCGGATCGAACGGCGGTGGCTACCTGGGCAGCGCGGTCACGCGGCAACCCATGCGTGACCCTGAGCGCTGTACGGTGACGATCCCCGAGCGTTCGCAGGAGATCCAACTGTGTCAGTCCGGATGCGCGCATCGCGGGTATCACCGTCGACCGCCAGATCCCCGCAGGGATTACATCGTGCCTCGATATCCCATCGGTGCGGTCCAACCGATCTGCAATCCTCGAGATATGACTCTCAGCGCCAGGTCGGAGTCCGCCAACGAAGGCCATGAACCGCAGCAGGTCCTCGCGACCTGAAATACCCACCTGGTACTGATCGCGACCCCGCCCACTTTGTCCCACCATAACGACGTGCGACGCAATGTTGAGTTGAAGGAGCAAGGAATGGACGCCGTGAGCGAGGGCCCCGCTACTAGTGGCGTAGTAGACACCAGGAACGCGGTTCAGCTTCTCCGACATGTGGATACAGCCGTCCGTCGCCCACAGGTGACGCAGGAAGACCCCGATTCCGCTCATGGTCTGCCCGAAGACGGCGTCGGGAATCCGCTTCTCCCACGACCGCAGACCGAACACCCCGAGGCCGTCGAGCCAGGCGGCGATGGGGTTGCGCCGTCCGTGGGTGAGCCGCGCCGAAGCTGGGAGATACACCTTGTACCAGCGCCGTTCAGGACTGACGCGCGGACTGACCGCGGAGCCGAAGACCCGCACCGCGAGGTCGGCAACCACCTCCGCCAGCTCCCGATCCGCGGTGGTGTACTGAATGATGTGCCTGGGCAGGGTGCAGCCGTCACCGATCAGGTGGCCCAGAAGAGCCAGCGCGTCATCGGTCATGGTGGGGTGGTCGCCGCTGGGCAGCCAGCGTGGCGTGGCGAGGTGCGTTCCCGGGCTCAGCTCGTCGAGCCGCCGCCAGCCGTCGATGGTGAGGAACTTGTGGTTCGCCGAGGCGCGGATGCTCCGCCCGGAGCGGAGCCGCAACCGGAAGACGGGCTTGACTCCCGAATGGAAGGCCCGGCCGGCGCGCCGCACCTCGAGCTGCCAGGTCTGCGGGTTGAGGGCCAGCACTTCGAACCCCTCGCGGCCCGCCAGATCCCGAATGGGCACCGGGCGGCACTCGCCGGCCAGCCACACGAGACTCTCCCCGGTGAGGCACCCCGAGTCGCGCAGGTCGCTCAGCTGTGGCTTGCGGTTCTCGCGTCGCTCGGACTCGCGGGAGAGCTGGGAGAGGGCCAGGACCGGGACGTGCAGCTCCTTGGCGATCGACTTCAGCCCGCTGGAGATGTCGGAGACCTCGGCGACCCGGGACTCCTGGCGTCCGCCGCGCATCAGCTGCAGGTAGTCGACCACCACCATGTCGATGTTCTGCTGGGATTTCATGCGCCGGGCGCGGGCGCGCAGCTCGGCGATCGGCAGCGCGGGCGTGTCGTCGATCCAGATGTTGGCCTGCGACAGACGGTCCATGGCATCCGCAATGCGTTGGAATGCATGCGAGTCCGCCTGGCCCGTGGAGATGAGGTAGGCGTCGACCTTGGCCTCGCTGCAGATCAGCCGCTGCACCAGAGCCTGCTTGCTCATCTCCAGCGAGAAGATGGCCACCGAGCGCTTGGCCAGCACCGCCGCGTTGCGGGTGATGTTGAGGGCGAAGGAGGTCTTCCCCACCGAGGGGCGGGCGGCGAGGATGACGAGCTCTCCAGGCTGCAGTCCCTGGGTGATGGAGTCCAGGCGGCTGTAGTTGGTGGGCACGCCGTGGACGATCTGGCGGCTCTGGGCCCGGCTCTCCATCAGCTCCCAGGTCTCGGTGAGGAGCTGCGCGATGTGGGTGACCTCGAGGCTGCGCCGCGAGTCGCCGATGGAGAAGACGCCTCGCTCGGCGGTGTCGAGGATGTCGTCGATGCGCGCTGAGGCGTCGAAGCCGAGCTGGGTCAGCTCGCCTCCCTGGGCGATGAGGCGGCGGCGCAGAGCGTGGTCCAGGACGATCTGCGCGTAATGGGCGACCGACACCGCGGTCGGCATCTTCTGAGAGAGCTCGGCGAGATACTCCAGACCCCCGCTGCGGGCCAGCGCACCGTCGCGCTCCAGCTGGACCTTGAGGGTGAGGATGTCCACCGGGTCGCCCTTGTCGGAGAGGGTGCGGGCAGCGCGGAAGACGGCAGCGTTGCGCTCGGCGTAGAAATCACCCGGGGCCAGGATGTCGCGGATCTTGTCGATTGCGGTCGAATCGATGAGCAGACAGCCCAGCACCGCCTGCTCGGCGTCGAGGTCGTGCGGGAGCACCCGACCCGCTGGCACCACCGGCAAGGGCGCCGCCAGCCCCCGCAATTCCTGCGGAGGCGTGCTCACTTCGCGGCGACGACCACCCTGAGGGTCTCGGTGATCTCAGGGTGGAGCTCGACCTCCACCTCATGCGGGCCGAGGGACTTGATCGCAGGCTCGACACTGATCTTCCGCTTGTCGATCTCGACCCCCGCCTCCCGCTTGAGCTGCTGGGCGATGTCCGCGTTGGTGACCGAGCCGAAGAGCCGCCCGGCCTCACCGGTCTTGGCGTAGATGGTGACGGTGAGCTTGCGCAGCCGCGTGCCCAGCTCCCGAGCCTCGATGAGCGCCTTCTCGGCGCGCCGCCGGACTGCCTCCTCGCGCTGGCGGATCTGCTCGACCATGCGGTCGTCGGCGGCGATCGCGAGCTTGTTGGGCAGGAGATAGTTGCGGGCGTAGCCGGGGGCGACGTCCTTCACCTCCGAGGCGTGCGCCGCCCCCGCGACGTCCTTGAGGAAGAGCACCTTCATGAGCGCACCACGGCCCGGTGGTTGGGGAACCCGGTCATGCGGCCTCCATCATGCCGCTTGACATCAGCCTCACGCGGCTTCCAGCTCTGACGCCGGCCGGCGGCCCAGCCGGTGCCAGATGGCCAGGGCGAGGCGCTCTCCGGCGGCGACGTCCAGGTCGAAGCGGCTGCGCCGCGCCGCGATCAGCCGCTCCTGCTCGGCCACCACGTCCTGGGGGCAGAGGGCGATGAAGAGGCGCAGGACGGCGATGGTGAGGGCCACGGCGTCGAGGTCCCCGACCAGCGGCAGGGATCGTGGCAGCTGCACGGCGGGAACCAGCAGCACCCCGAGAGCGGCGGCCACGCCGGCCTTGGCGGCGATCGGCACCCGCGGATCACGGAAGAGGCAGTAGGCGAGGCGGAGCTGCTGGGGGAGGTCGCGGACGAGCCGCTTGAGGAAGCGCAGGCGGTCGAGCATGGGAGGAGCGGATTGTACGCGGAGGCGAACAGCCGGCCCCAGCCCTCGGCCTGGTCTTGGAAAGACAATTATCTCTAAACGTATATAATCATGGCATGAGGGCCCGGATTTTGCTGCTCGAGGCGCGGGCTGCTGCTGGGCTCACCCAGGCGGAGCTGGCCCGGCGCGCCGGCACCGTCCAGTCGGCCGTCGCCGCCTACGAGTCCGGGGAGCGCCGCCCGAGCCTCGACACTCTGGAGCGACTGGTCCGAGCCGCCGATCATGAGCTGGAGCTCGTCGCTCGGCCGAAGCTCCGCCGAGGCGCCGCCAGCCTTGCCGAGCTGGCCAGCGAGGTGAGAGCCCACCTGGAGAGAGGCCGGGAGAGAGATGCGCTTCGCCTGCTCTTCGGGTTCGCCGACGATTACCGAGCCACTCCCCGACCCGGGCGCATCGCCCTCATCCGAGACGAGCCGGGGCCAACCGGTGACTCGCGCTTCGACGCTGCCCTGGCCGGGATCGCGGAGCTCTTCGCGGCGCGGGCGGGCATTCCGCTCCCCGGCTGGGTCGATGGAGGGGGGCGGTTCGTGGAGCCGCTGTGGCTGGTCTCCTCGCTTCCCGGGATGCACGCCTACGTCCTCGCCAGGACCCCGACGGCGCTGTTCCGCCACGGCGTCCTCATGGCCGAGGAGGTCTTCGAACGTGTCTGAGAAGATGCTCTCCAGGGCTCGTATTGTTCGAGCCCTCCAAGCCCTCGGGGCAGAGCTGACTCGGCGAGGCGTGCGTGGTCAGGTGTTCATCGTTGGGGGCGCGGCCATCGCTCTCGCCTATTCGACTCGACGGGTGACCCGTGACGTCGACGCCGTCTTCGAACCGAAGATGGTCATCTACGACGCGGCGAGGAGCGTCGCGGAGGAACTGGGGCTTCCCGATGATTGGCTCAACGACGGTGTGAAGGGCTTTCTCCCCGGTCCCGACAGAGAGGCGATACCGCTGCCGGAGATCGAGGGCATCGAGGTCACAACCGCATCACCGAGATATCTGCTCGCCCTCAAGCTCATGGCCATGCGGGTCGGGGAGGACGACGAGGACATCAAGCTGCTCCTGCGGGAGACGGGGACCCGAAGCGTGGAGGCCGCGCTGCGGCTCCTTCAGGACGTCTACCCCTATCAGGCTCCGCAGCCGAAGACGCGGCTCTTCCTGGAAGAGCTCTTCGGGTCGCAAACCTGAGGCGGGCGATACCAGGCCCAGAAAGGAGAAGGTCCCCGGCCCCGTGGCCGGAGACCCTCCTCGGCTTTCGAGCGTATCGACGTTGCCCCCCCGGAAGCGTTGTGCCTCCGGGGAAGGACAAACGTCGAGTGGGTCAGGGTCCGCCGAGCGTGGTCAGCCAGCTCCTGTTGGGGCTGCCCAAGCCGGTCACGTCGTCCCAGCCCTTCGTCACGGTCAGGCTGGAGTCCGTGTTGAAGGTGCGGACCGAGGCCACCGTGCCGAAGGTGCTGTCGACGCCGTCGATGTAGTCGACCCGCACGACTCCCAGGCCCAGCGGATTGCCCGTGACGTCACTGAACGAGCTGGCGTTCGCGTAGATCGTCGGGTTGAGCAGGCCGACACCGGCACTTGCATACTGAACCGCCAGCGCCGTCATGCCCGCGAACAGGGGAGAGGCGAGGCTGGTGCCGCCGAGCTTGTAGGTGTCGTAGTACACCCCGTTCGGGAAGGTCTGCGTCTCACCGACGAGCATCCCGGTCTGGACGTCGGCGTCCATGGCCACGTCCGGCACGCCGCGCCGCCCCTGCGTGTCGATGCCGTCCTGGTAGCTCGGCGCCGTGAACACGTGGGTGTCGTAGCAGCTCGCCGCGCCGTAGTAGCGGATGTTGGCGGCCGGCGCCATGGCGTGCACCGCCTCGACATCCAGGGTCTCCTCCGTGTACCAGCCGTTCTCGCCGCAAATGTGCGTGTGGGTGAGCACCTTCGGCAGGCTCTGCGTGAACTGGCTAGGCGAGAAGGCTGCCTCGTTCTTGCTGGAGTGGGTCGCATCGCCGTTGGCGTAGATGGACACGTCATTGACAATCGTCGGCGAGTAATACGCGTCCGTGATGGCGACGGTGACGCCCTTCCCGTTCAGCCTGGTCATGCCGTCGTACGCCGAGTGAAACTGATTGCCCGTGTAGCCGCAGAGCTGGTAGGGCAGGTACGCGCTGTTGAACGTCGGTGCCGTCGCGCCGTTCGGCAGCGACGTGGTGGCCGTCGACTTCTCGCCGGAGTAGGTCGAGCACGGCGGGGAGTTGCGGAACCCGGCGGGCGGCGGAGCCGGCGGCCTCGGCCGCTGGCTGTCGGGCTTCATGGTCTGCGGCGTCGTGTCGATGCCGGAGACGGCGAGGACGGACGAGGCGACGCGCGCCGGTGCGCTCAGAGCGCTGCTCGGCGCCTGCACCGTGTAACCGTCATGGCGGTAGCGGTTGATCGTCACCCCGAAGGCCCTCTCCGCCGCAGCGACAGTGCCGCGGATCGTGACGTACCGGTTGTGGGCTTCAACTCCGGTGACCTTCAGCCCGGCGGAGGTCAGCCAATCACGGACCTGCGCCACCGCGGCCGAAGTCGTGCCGAAACGTGCGAAGTACTCGGCTGGTGTGAGGAATTGCCGATACTGCGCGCTGCCCGGGGTGGAGACGGCCAGCGCCTCGCGCTCCAGGGCAGCCATTCCGCGGTTGGGGGTCAGATAGACGCGCCCGCTCACCGCCGCGCCGGCTGCGCCGCGCCGCGATCAGCCGCTCCTGCTCGGCCACCACGTCCTGCGGGCAGAGGGCGATGAAGAGGCGGAGGACGGCGATGCTGAGGGCCACGGCGTCGAGGTCCCCGACCAGCGGCAGGGATCGTGGCAGCTGCACGGCGGGAACCAGCAGCACTCCGAGAGCGGCGGCCACGCCGGCCTTGGCGGCGATCGGGACCCGCGGGACGCGGACCAGGCAGTAGCCGAGGCGGAGCTGCTGGGGGAGGTCGCGGACGAGCCGCTTGACAAAGCGCAGGCGGTCGAGCATGGGACGACCGATTGTAGGTGGAAGGCGGGCAGCATCACCCCCGCGGGAGGCGGGTCCTCGCCTATTGCGCATCCCGGAACCCGCTCCTATAGTGAGGCGGCTCGGACTGAGCGACCAGATCGACGCGAAGGACAGGAGGAGGAGGAGGAAGGAAGGAAGGAAGGCACGCGAGAAGGCAACCAGCCTCGAGTGCTGCCGTCCGGGTGACGGCACCAAGGGTGGGGGGGCCACGACGTGTTCTGACGATCGGTAAGGAAGGAGCAGCATCATGCGGCTGATGTATCCACGTCGTCCGGCGCTCTCGGCGCTGGTGGCCGGGGCCCTGGTGCTGGGGGCAGCGGCGGCCGGTACGGGCGCCGTCGGTGCCGCCGGCAAGGCGCGGGCGGATATCCCCAACACCCATCCGAGCTGGGCGGTTCCCGGGCACGGTCCGGGGACGGCCGTCACCAGGGGGGCGGTGAACCTCAGCGTCTACCTGGCCAGCCCCGATGCCGCGGATCTCGCCTCGTATGCCCGGGCTGTCTCCACGCCGGGCAGCGCGCTCTACGGCCACTATCTGAGCGCCGCTCAGGCGCAGGCCAGGTACGCCCCCACCCAGGCGGAGATCAGCGCGGTCGAGGCCTGGCTGCAATCGACGGGTCTCCGCGTCACCGGCGTCTCGCGGGGGATCGGGGCCCATCTCTCGGTGAGCGGCTCGGTGGCGCAGGCCGCCGCGGCCTTCGGCGTGAGCTTCGGCACCTTCAGGGGTCCCGACGGTCACAACTACCGCGCACCGGAGCAGAGCGCGAGCGCGCCGAGCGCCATCGCCGGTGACATCCTGGCCGTGAGCGGCCTGGACACCGCCCCGCACTTCGCCAAGCCGCAGGGCACGCTGCCCCCGCCGGGACCCAACTACTGGGTGGCTCCGCCCTGCGGCCAGTACTACGACCAGCTCATCGCCACCAACGAGCCGAGAGCCTTCGGCCAGCACTGGCCGTGGAACGTCTGCGGCTACACCCCGGCGCAGATCCGCTCCGTCTACGGGGTGACGAGCTCCCGGACGACCGGACGGGGTCAGACGGTGGCCATCGTGGACGCCTACGCCTCTCCGTCCATGCCTGGCGACGCCAACCGGTTCGCCAAGGTCGTCGGTGACCATCCCTTCCGTCCCGGCCAGTATCGGCAGTACCTCTCGCCGTTCTGGGAGTACGTCTCCGAGTGCGGCGGCTCCGGCTGGTACGGCGAGGAGACGCTCGACATCGAGGCCGTCCACGGGCAGGCTCCCGATGCCAACGTCAGGTACGTGGGTGCGGCGAGCTGCTCGGACGGGGACCTCCTCAACGCCCTCGCCCTCATCGTCGAGACCCACCTCGCGAGCATCGTCAGCAACTCCTGGGGCGAGCCCTTCCAGTACGCTCAGCCACTCGTCGACGCCTACGACCAGGTCTTCGAGGCGGGAGCCGTCGAGGGCATCGGCTTCATGTTCTCCTCCGGCGACAGCGGCTACGAGGCTCCCAGCGAGGACGGGGGCTCCAGCTACATCCAGGTCGACTGGCCGACCTCCAGCCCCTGGGTCACCTCGGTGGGCGGGACCAGCCTGGCCATCGGCAGGCGGAGCAACTACGAGTTCGAGACCGCCTGGGGCACCTACATCGAGCCGCTCAACCACCGCGGGACCGGATGGACGCCGCCCCCGCTCTTTGACGGTGCCGGCGGCGGTGGGGTGAGCACCTACTTCCACCAGCCCTTCTACCAGATGGGAGTGGTGCCGGCATCGCTGAGCCAGCACCCGCCTGACCAGGGCTTCAGCGCCACCCCGATGCGGGTCGTCCCCGATGTCTCGGCGCTGGCCGACCCCAGCACCGGCATGCTCGTCGGCCAGACCACCCTGCAGCCGGACGGCACCAGCTACGCCTTCTCGCTCAGCCGGATCGGTGGCACCTCGGTGGCCTGCCCCACCTTCGCGGGCATCGAGGCTGACGCCCAGCAGGCGGCTGGCCATCCGCTTGGTTTCGCCAACCCGGCGATCTACCAGCGCTACGGCACCTCCGCCTTCCATGACGTCACCAGCCAGGGCAACCTCGCCCAGATCCGCAACAACTACTCGGATTCGTACACCAAGACCGGCCCTCTGGTCACCTTCCTTCGCCTCCTCGGCGTGGACGGGATGGGTGCCTACGCCCTACTCGCCGCGACCGGCTACGACGACGCGACCGGCGTGGGATCGCCGGCCATGTACATCCAGTCCTTCCAGCGCGGGAGGCACGGTCCTCCGGGAAACCACTGAGCTTTTGACGGGGAACGGGGAGGAAGCCGCGCTCCCTCCCCGCCTCCCCGGCTCCGGCCTGCGAACCGAGCAGCCCCTGGAACCGGCGGTTAGCCTCCGCGCCGCTTCAGTCCGTCAGCAGATCGGGGTGCGCGTCCAGCCAGGCGCGCGCCGCCTCGGCATCGCCCGCGGGAATCTCCCCGTCGAGGACCGCCTCCAGAAGCGCCCGCTGCGCCCGCCCCACCCATGCTCCGGGGCCGCGCCCGGCGAGGCGCATGAGCTCGTGGCCGTCCAGCGGCGGACGCAGGCGGGAGACCTCCCCTTCCGCATCGAGCCGCCCCATCCGCTCCTCCAGCTCGTCGATGGCGTCGACGTCCGGGTAGGCGGAGGCCCGGGTGTCGGCACGGGCCACGTCCAGGGAGCGCGAACGCTGCTCTTGGATGGTGCGGATGAATCGCCGCACCGCCCCGTCCCCGACGTCTGCCGGCCGGTACTGGATGGGCCACATGTGGTGCAGCACCAGCGCCTGCACCTGAGCGATCTCGTCGTTGCTGTAGCGCAGCCGCTCCATGACCACTCGGGCCAGCTCGGCCCCGGCGCGGGGGTGCCCGTGGAAGGTGTGGTGGCCGTCCTCGGCCACGGCGTGCGTCGCCGGCTTGCCGGCATCGTGGAAGAGGCAGCCCAACCGGGTGACGAGGTCGGGCGGGGCCAGCTCCACCGCCCGAAGGCTGTGCTCCCAGACGTCGTAACGGTGCCAGCCGCCCTGCTCCACCCCCACCATGGCGAGGAGCTCAGGGACGCTGACCTCGAGAAGCCCGGCCTCCCGGAGCACCTCCATCCCGGCGCGAGGCTGGGAGGAGACGAGGAGCCGGCTGAGCTCGTCGCGGATCCGCTCCTGGGAGAGGATGGCGGCACGCTGGGCCATGGCCCGCATCGCGGCGAGGAGCCCCTCGGCCAGGCGGAAGCCAAGCTGAGCCACGAAGCGGGCCGCCCGGAACATCCGGAGCGGGTCCTCGGAGAAGGTGTCGGCAGGGTCGAGCGGGGTGCGCAGCACCCCGGCGCGGAGGTCATCGAGGCCCCGGCCGGTGCGGTCGAGCACCCGTCCGTCGAGTGTCTGGGCCAGGGCGTTGACGGTGAAGTCGCGCCGCCGGATGTCGTCCTCCAGGGTCCCGGGGCGGACCTCGGGCTTGCGGGACTCGGGGTCGTAGCGCTCGGCGCGGGCCTGCACCACCTCGACGACGAAGCCGTCGCCGCGCACCTGCCCGGTGGCGAAGCGTTCGAAGACGGCGGGGCGGGCCCAGCCCAGCCGGGCGGCGACGGCCCCGAGGAGGGGGATGCCGTTGGAGCCCACCACCACCACGTCGATGTCCTTGCCCTCGCGGCCCAGGAGGCGGTCGCGCACCAAGCCCCCGACGAGATAGGCCTCCACCCCGCTCTCGGCCGCGGCATCGCCAAGGACTTCGAGGAGGCGGTCGAGGTCAGGACGGCCGCGCACCTCACGCAATCGCACCGGCATCACCCCGGGAGACTAGCGCCCCGGAGGCCGGACGGAACGAGGAAAGCTTCGTTCCTCGAAGCGCGTATGGGCTCCAACACCACAGGGTCGACCCGCCGCCGGGCTAGGCTCCCAGGGCCGCCTCCATGGCCCCGGCGGCGCGCTCCCGGTGACGGCGCAGCATGGCCGCGCCCAGCACGCCGGCAAGCCCGGTGCACACCGCCGCGGCCAGGAAGATGACGTGCAGCTCGTCGATGAGCGCGTGCTGGGTGGCCGCGTCGTAGGCGGCGCAGCGGAGCGCCCCTCCGGGGCAGGGCGGGATGCGGCTCGCCTCGGCGTCGTACTGGTGCAGCCCGATCACGGTGAGGAGGGAGATCCCCACCAGCATCCCCACCATCCGGGCCACCACCACGAGGGCCGCGGCCAGGCCATGGCGGGCCTCGGCGACGGCGCCCAGGATGGCGGCGTTGACGGGGGCGATGGCCAGCCCGAAGCCCAGGCCGCAGGCCACCAGCACCGGGTCGCTGGAGCGAAAGCCGGGGCCCACCGCGGAGGCCGTCCACGTCCCCATGAGGACAAACATCCCGGTGGCCACGCCCATCCCCAGGAGCGTCGTCAGGCGGTAGCCCAGCCGCTCGCAGAGCAGGCCGCCGAGGAGCGCGCCCACGGGGACGGCGGCCAGCAGGCGCACCAGGACGAGCGCCGCGCCCAGCTGGGAGTCCGGGTAGGCGGTGGTCCGGGCGAAGATGGGGATGTCGACGAGGGCGGCCATGAGCCCGGCCCCGATGGCCAGGTTGGTGAGGAGCGCCCCGCCCGCCGCCGGGTCGGCGAGCTCACCGAGCGGGAGGAGGGGGCTCGGACCGCGAGCCTGGCGCCAGGCGAAGAGGATGGCGAGGAGGAGAGCCGCGGGGAGAAGCCCCAGCGCGGCCGGGGCGACCAGCGATTGGCTGGGATCGGCGGTTGAGAAGCTCACCACCACGAAGGCGAGCAGGGTGGCGAGAAGGAGCCCACCCAGGGCGTCGACCCGCCGCGCCACCCCGGGGAGGCGGCGAAGGCGCAGGAGGCGAGGGGAACCGGGGCCGCCCGACAGCTCCCGGGCGCAGAAGAGCCCGGCGGCGGCGATGGCCGCCAGCGCCAGCGGGGTGCTCCAGGCTCCACCGCCCACCGCCGGGGCCCACAGCGCTCCCCAGAAGGGGTCGGCGACGAGGGGTCCAGGCGCGGCGATGGCCAGCCCCCCCGCCACCAGCGCGAGCGTGCCCAGGCCGATGCCGGGGAGGTCCCGGGCCGGGCGGGCCGCACCCCCGGCGCGCCGCCCCGGAGCGGCGAGCAGGAAGCCGGCGCCCAGCACCATGGAGAGGGGGAGATTGAGCCAGAAGATGAGCCGCCAGGTGGTGAAGGAGAGGATGGCGGCCCCGTACAGCGGTCCCAGCACCGAGCCCAGCTCCTGGACGGCCCCGACCGCCCCCAGGGGAAGACCGCGGCGCCCCGGCGGCCAGAGGTCGGCGACGATGGCCAGCGTCACCGGCACCAGCCCGCCGCCGCCCGCGCCCTGCAGGGCCCGGCCGGCCACGGCCAGGGAGAGGTCGGACGCCGACGCCGTGACCAGCGAACCGAAGCCGAAGGTGAGCAGGCAGCCCGCGAACACCGGCCCGCGTCCCACGATGTCCGAAACCCTTCCCAGCAGCGGCAGCAGGGCCACGTACCCGAGGAGGAAGCCGCTCACGATGGGCGTGGCCGCCTCCAGGTGGTCGAGGGAGAGGCCGAGGTCGGCCATGATGGAGGGCAGGGCGAGAACCACGACGTAGGTGTCGGCGGCGCCGAGGAGCACCGCCGCCGCCGCGAAGCCGAGCCTCCAGCGGGCGCGCAACGGGCTCAGTGCGGCGGCGGCGTGATGCTGACGCTCTCGCCGTAGTTGGTGAGGATGAGGTGGAAGGTGGTGTCCTGCCCGGAGTGGAAGAGCGGCCCGGTGAGGTCGACGAGACGCACCTGGTCAGTGCTCGTGTCGATGCTGTACACGACCGACACGGGCTGCGCGGGGTTGGCGTCGACGAGCACCTGCTTGACCCTCTGACCGGGGAGCGTGCCGCTCACCTGCTGCAGGCTCTCACCGTTGTAGCGCGTGGACTGGCCGATGCTGGGGTGCTCGGTGGCGGGGAGAAGGGTGGAGATCCCGGAGTTGGGATCGAGCAGCTTTCCTGGATTGGCAAAGCCGTATTGCGCCGGATTGGCCGCAACGTAGACGCCGCTGAAAGGAAGCTTGACGTACGACGTGCCGCTCACCGACACGACGCCGATCTGCAGGGGGAGGTTGCTCTCCAGGACGGTGAGCGTGCCGTGGAACTCGTTGGGGCGCGCCGCGTCTCCCGATGCGCTCTTCAGCACCAGCCCGCTTCCCGAGGTGTTGCTGCTCATGAGCTGAAGGTGGAAGGCCGACGTCCGGTCAAAAGTGGCCTTCGCCTTGCGCAGCAGCGTCGCCGCCGACGGGCCGCTGTAGCCACCGCAGGCCGCGGCCAGCAGCGCGACCCCGAGGGCGGCGGCGAAGAGGCGGGTCCCGCGTGCCACGACGTCGAGTATGCGCGAGCGAGCTAAGGTGCTGGCGATGCCGCATCGCGTCGCCTCGATCGTCCTCCTTCTCGGAGCCCTCGGCTCCTTCTTCCTGGGGGTGGTGACGATCATCTTCAACCCCACCCTCGTCGCCGATCTCCAGGCCATCCACCAGCCGCTCCCCGCCGTCTGCGTCAGCGACGGCATCGCCACCTACAGCGGCATCGCCCTCCTCGCCGGCACGGCTCCGGGGGTCGACACCGCCTGTCTCCGTCGCATCCAGGACGTGGGTGGCGCGCAGGTGGGGATTGAGCCGCTGATCGTCGCCGCGGCGCTGCTGATTGCTGCCATCATTGTCGTGAACATCGGAGGCTGGCCGGGGCGCCGCCTGCTGAGCGATGTGGGGCCGCTCGCCGCCATCGCCCTGATGGTCGCCGGCGTGCTCCTCTTCCCGGCGGCTTTCGAGGCCCGCTTCGCCATCGGCTCCGGCGCCGTGGCGGGACAGCCGGCGGCCGGGCTGTGGGTGGTGTGTGCTCTGCTCCTCGCCGTGCCGGTGCTCGATGCCGTGCTGGCGGGGGTGCGCTGGACCCAGAGGGCTCTGGCACCTCTGGAGTAGGCGCGATACGGGCGCACCCGCGCTGCGATGATCAGGGCGCGAGGATGAGCTTGATGGCGAGGCCGATGCCCACCGCGGCCACCCCGTAGCGCAGCGCCGTGGGAGGGATGCGCCGCCCGACCGCGGCCCCGAGGACCCCGCCCACCACCGCGCCGCCGGCGAGCACCAGGGCGTCGAGCCAGTGCACCGGCCCGAAGATGGCGAAGCCCACCGCAGCGATGATGTTGGCCACGAAGCTCAGCACCACCTTGGAGGCGTTGAGCCGCTGCAGGGAGTCGGCGACGAAGCTGGCGAGGAGGGCGAGCAGCATCACCCCCAGCGCCGCTCCGAAGTAGGCCCCGTAGACGCCTCCGAGGAGCACCCCGGCGGCCAGGGTCGGCGAGCGCTCCCCGGCGTGCTCCCCGATGAGTCGCTTGACCAGCGGCTGAAAGAGCAGCGCGAGGCAGGCGGGGATGATGAGCCAGGGCACGATGCGGGTGAAGACCCCCGGCGGCGTGAGCAGCAGGAGGATGGTCCCCCCGATGGCCCCGAGGGCCATGGGCGCCACCATCCGGGCGAGCCGCCGCCCCTGCCCGGAGAGCTCGGCGCGGTAGCCGTGGCCGCCGGTGAGGTAGCCGGGGACGAGGCCCACGGTGTTGGTGACGTTGGCGGCGAGGGGGTTGAGCCCGGTGGCGAGGAGCGCAGGGTAGCTGAGCAGCGAGCCGCCCCCGGCCACGGTGTTGGCCATGCCGGCGAGGATGCCCGCGCCCGCCACATAGGCGGCCTCGACGCCCGTCACGCTGCCGCCTAGCCGGCCGGGAACTTGCGGCGCAGGAAGTCCGCTGTCTGCTCCCACGCGGCGGCGGCGGCGTGAGGCCGGCTGAAGATGGGCGAGTTGCGGTTGTCGAAGGCGTGGCCGGCGCCCCCATGGAGGTGGAACTCCGCGTCTCGGCCGGCGAAGGCCGTCTCCACTCCGTCTCGCGCCTCAGCCGGAATGTAGGCATCCTCCTCGCCGAAGTGGAAGAGCGCGGGGCAGGTCACGTCACCCGCCTTGTCGAGATTGCCGGGGATCGCCGACCCGTAGTAGCAGACGGCGACCTCCGGGTCGGAGGCGGCGGCGACCATGTAGGCCAGGCCGCCACCCAGGCAGAAGCCGATGACTCCGGCCCGGCCGTCGCGCACCTCGGGAAGGCGGCGCAGGTGCTCGAGGGCCGCCACGGCATCGTCGGCGGCCTGGGCGAAGTCCAGCTTCTGGCCCGTCTCGAGGGCGGGCTGCAGGTTGCTCCTGTCGCGCTCGTCGAAGACCAGCCCGGGCCCGAGGCGCGAGTACAGCTCGGGAGCCAGGGCCACAAAGCCGAGCCCGGCGAGCCGCTCGCAGACGCCCTTGATGTAGTCGGAGATGCCGAAGATCTCCTGGCACACCACCATTCCCGGACCCGATCCGGCGTCCGGCAGAACCAGCCAGCCAGGCAAACGGTGCCCGTCGTGCCCCGTGATGGTCTCCTCACGCGTCTCCATCGCTCTCAGCCGCCGCCCAGCGAGGGGATCCCGAAGGGCTCGAGACGCTGTCCCACCGACGTCCCCCACACCTCGGCGATCCCGTCCGCCGACCAGCCGCCCTCGTGGTAGGCGACGGCGACCTCCCTGGGGTGAGCCCAGAGGGAGAGCTTGTCGCCGCCCAGGCCGATGGCCTGCCCGGTGATGTCGGCGGCGGCGTCGGAGGCCAGGAAGACGACGAGGGGAGCGACGTCCTGAGCGGTGCCCATGCCCATCTGCTGGCGCGCCACCGGCGGGAGCGGCTGACCCTGCTCGGCCGCCTCGACGAGCTGCGCCATGCCGGGAATGGTGGCCACCATCCGGGTGAGGGCATTGGGGACCACGGCGTTGACGGTGATGTTGAATCGCTTCAGCTCGAGGGCCCAGGTGCGGGCGAAACAGGCGATGCCCGCCTTCGCCGCCGCGTAATTGGTCTGCCCGTAGTTGCCCAGCTGCCCGGCGATGGAGGAGATGACGATGATGCGTCCGCCCTCCCCCTGGTCACGCATTCGCCCGGCCGCGGCGCGCACGCAGGTGAACGTCCCGCGCAGGTGCGTCTCGATGACCGCGTCGAAGTCGGCATCCTCCATCTTGAGGAGGGTCCTGTCGCGGAGGATGCCAGCATTCGTCACCATCACGTCGAGGCGTCCGAAGCCGTCGAACGCCGCCTGCACCAGCTGGTCTGCGGCCTCGCTGCTTCCCACCGCGCAGACACAGCTCTTCGCCCTGCCGCCGGCATCGGTGATCTCGCGCAGCGTGGCATCGGCGACGTCGTCGTCGACGTCGTTCACCACCACCGCGGCCCCGCCGGCGGCCAGCGCCCTGGCGTAGGCGCGTCCCAGGCCCCGTCCGCTCCCCGTCACCACCGCCACCTTGCCCTTCAGATCCATGGCCGCTCCCGGAGAAATTGACACAAACGTCAATCGTACCCGGGCAGTACCGGGCCGGCCCCGGCTAGGCGGCCGGCTCTGACGCCACCAGCACCCTGGACTTCGGCGCCACGACGGTTTCGAGGCTCTTGCCGCTGGGCTCCGGCAGGACCCGGGTGAGGGCGATCCCGGCCACTCCGAGCACGGCGCAGAAGAGGAGGGTGCCGCTCAGCCCACCGAAGGTCACGGTGACGATGGGGAAGAGGAAGACGCCGAGGAAGGCTCCCAACTTGCCCACGCCCGCTGAGATGCCGTGGCCGGTGGTCCGCTCCCCGACGCCGTAGACCTCCGTGGGGATCAGGAAGGTGGTGACGTTGGGCCCGAACTCGGTGAAGAAGTAGCTGATGCCGTAGAGAAGGAGGAAGGGTGCGATGGTCTTCGTCAGCCCCGGGATGAGGCCGATGGCGGCGAAGGAGACGGCCATCCCCAGGAAGCCGATCCACTGCAGCCGGCGGTGCCCGATGCGGTCCACACGCAGGAACGCGAGGACGTACCCCGGAACCGCGAAGAGGCTGAAGATGATCAGCGTCCACGCGGTCGACTGGAGCAGGTTGGCGCCCGGAGCCACCCCCTTGAGGATGGCCGGCGTGGAGATGGTGTTGCCGTAGTAGACGTAATCCATGAGGAACCACGATCCGGCGGTGCCGAGGAGAAGGAGCAGGGTGCGGGGGTTGGTGGCGAACTGCCGGAAGCTGGAGCTCACTCGCTGGGTGCTCTCGACGACCGGACGCACCACTCCCCCGCTGTACCTCTCGATCGCCATCCGGGCCTCGGCATCGCGGCCCTGCACCTGGGCGGCGAAGCGCGGGGACTCGGGCATCCGGCTGCGCATGTAGACCACGGAGAGGGCGGGGAGCGCGCCGATCCCGAGCATCAGACGCCAGGCCAGGTCGTGGTTGATCCCGGAGGCGAGGAGGGCGAGGGCAACCACCGGCCCGATCACGAGGCCCGCGGCCTGGGCGGAGAAGACCAGGGAGACCAGCTGGCCGCGCTGCTTGCGGTTGGCGTACTCGCTGGCGATGACCGCGCTCACCGGATAGTCGCCGCCGATGCCGATTCCCAGCACCAGGCGGAAGACGACGAGCCAGACGTAGTTGGGGGCCACCGCGGTGGCGATCGCGCCCACGGCCATGATCGCCGCCACCAGGCCGTACACCCGCTTGCGGCCGAGGATGTCCGCGAGGCGGCCAAACACCACCGCGCCGACGAGGGTGGCGATGAGCGTCGCGCTGCTCAGGAAGCTCGTCTGGAGCTTGCTGAGGTGCCACTCCCCGGAGATGAGGGTGACCGCGACCCCGATGATGAAGAGGTCATAGGCGTCGGTGAAGAACCCCATGGCCGCGGTCACCGCAGCCTTGAGATGGAAGAGGCTCATCGGGGCCTCGTCGAGCGCCTCGCCGATGGTCCGGGCCGCCGGGCCCGAAGGGCTCGCCGAACTGCTATCCACCTCTTTCACACTCCCCTGCATCGGTGCCTGCGGGCCCAGGATGGCGAAGGAAGGATTAAGGTGTCCTTAACGACTGACGAACTCCGCGATTCCGTCTCCGATCCTGTCTCGGACGCCCTCTGGGAGCTCGCCCAGGCCGTCGAGGCTCAGCTCGCCGAGGCCCTTCTCAGCCTGGCCGGCGCCGACCTCGAGCGGGCCGACGGAGTCGTCGTCGGTGACCGCGCCATCAACCGGCGCCGCTACGAGATCGAGGAGAAGGTGTCCGGCGAGCTGGGGGGCGGCAGCGTCGGCGGCGAGCGCCTCCGCGTCCTCGTCGCCGTCCTCTACGTGATCAGCGATCTGGAGCGCATCGGCGACCACGCCGAGGGCCTCGCCAAGGTGGCCCTCATGCTCGGCCGGCCCCCCATGCGCCCGCTTCCCCCCTCCATCGTGGAGCTCGGCGAGCGGGTCAAGGCCATGCTCGCCGCCGGAAACACAGCGCTGCGCGATCGCGACGTGGAGGCGGCGCGCCGGCTCGTGCAGGAGGACGACATCATCGACCAGCGGTACGACGACATCTATGGTGAGCTGATCGCCACCATGACCGCCCAACCGGAGAGCGTCGTCCCCTGCACCTATCAGCTCTGGGCGACGCACAACCTGGAGCGCATCGCTGATCGGGTCACCAACCTCTGTGAGCGCACGGTCTACCTGGTGACCGGAGAGATCCGGGACCTCAACGTCTCGAAGTACTAGAGGAGGCGTGCGGAGCAGGCACCGGAAGGTCGGGTTCGCCGGCGCCGCCACCTCTCACGGAGCGGAGGTTGTTGAGAAGCATGGCGAGGGTGGTGCTCATCGGACTGCCGGAACGCCGCGCGGCGAGCCTGAAGCAGCGGCTCAACGAGAGCGGCGTCCAGGTCGAGCAGAGGGCCGGATGGTCGGTCGATCTCGAGGCCCGGCAGGTCGACGCCGCCGTTGTGGCCCACACCGTCGATCCCGCCGCCCTGGCCCTTGCCGTGCGCCGGATCACGCGCGCTCCTCTCCTCGTGCTCACCCCCGCAGCGCAGTCCGACCGCGTGGCCGGACTGGTCTGCGGCGCCGACGTCTGCCTCGCCGACAGTGAGACCGACGCCGTCGTCGTCGCCCACGTGACCTCCCTGCTGCGCCGCTGGCAGCCCCGCGTGCGGCACCAGGACATGGACACCATCCGTGTCGGTGCCCTGACCCTGGATCCCGCCTCGCGCCGTGCCGATGTGGCCGGGACGCCGCTTGACCTGCGGCCCAGAGAGTTCGACCTCCTCGTCGCCCTGGCTGACTCGCCGGGCCGAGCCTTCCGCCGCAATGAGCTCCTCAACCGCGTTTGGGGTCCGCGTTTCGTGGGCGGCGTCAACACCGTCGACGTCCACGTCTCGTGGCTCCGTCAGAAGCTTCCCGCTGAGGCGCGGGTCCGCATCACGACACTGCGCGGCGTCGGCTACCGGCTCGACGAGCTCGAGCGGCCCGTGCAGCCGGCTCAGGTGATCCCGGGGGTCGCGGAGCCGGCCGTCCCCCTGGCCTAGAAGCGGCGGGTCGAAGCCGCGCCCCCAGGCGGGCCGTCGCGAGCCGCGCCCCGGGCCAGCCGTCGCGAGCCGCGCGGCGGGCCAGCCGTCGCGAGCCGCGCGGCGGACGCGAGTGGCCGTCCTCTGCCGTCCCGGCCGGCCCGGCATCCGGCGCCCCGCCGGATCAGGCACCATCCCCTCTCGCCGTGCTTCCCGCCCTTGTGCTCATCGGTGTCACCGCCCTCTTCGGCTGGACCTTCGTCGTGGTCAAGGATGCGGTGGCGCAGTTCCCCGTGGCGCCTTTTCTGGCTCTCCGCTTCGGGCTCGCCATCCTCGTGCTGGCCCTGCTCGTCCACCGCCTTCCGCATCGGCGAGCCCTGCTCGTTGGCCTTCCCATCGGAGCCGCCGTCGCCGCCGGTTACGGGCTCCAGACCTATGGATTGCAGAGAACCGCACCGGGCACGGCGGGCCTCATCACCGGGCTCTTCGTCGTCTTCACACCGCTCATCGACCGCGCCTTCGGAGCCCGGGTCGCCGTGCGGACATGGGTTGCGGTGGTCGTCGCCCTGGCTGGGATCGCCCTCCTCGCCGGGGGGGCAGTCGGGGCCAGCATCGGCATCGGCGACTTCCTGCTCCTCGCCTCCGCCGTCTGCTGGGCGATCCAGATCGTGCTCCTCGCCCATCGTCCCCCCGACCTTCCCGCTGCCGACCTCGCCATCACCCAGATCGCCATCACCTTCGTGGTCTTCGCCGTCGCCGGCAGCCCCTCCTGGAGGCCGCCGAGCACCTCGGTATGGATCGCCGTTGGCATCACCGGTGTTCTCGCCAGCGCCCTCGCCTTCTGGCTGCAGGCGTGGGCTCAGACGCGGCTCAGCGCCGCGCGTGCCGCTCTCTTCCTGGCCACCGAGCCGGCCTGGGCCCTGCTCTTCGCCATCCTGCTGGCTGGGCAGCGACTCGACAACGTTCAGGTGATCGGAGCGGTGCTGGTCCTCGTCGCCGTCATCGGCCACGAGGCCGCGCCGCTCCTCATTCGGGAGGCGGCCCACGGCTCAGCGTCCGCGGACCTGGCGCCGCCGATGGCGGAGGCGGCCCGGGCGCGAAGGCGACGGTGAGGTGGGTGCCGGGATCGCGCGCCGGGCCGCTGTGACGGGATGCGATGCTCCGTCGCGGGGTGGCGGAGCATCGTTCTCCCCAGGTCGTCCCCTCCCGGGACGGCTTCCTGTCGAGGGCGGTTGAGAGCGCCCTTCGCCTACGGTCTCGTCAGCGCGCGCGCAGCGCGGCGGCGATGCTTTGGTCCTGCTCGTCGTATGCCTGGCCCGAGGATTGCAGCCGGGCAGCGATCGTCATCAGCGCCTCGTGGCACTGCTGCGCCGCGCGCCGCCACTCGGCGAAGAGGTCGGCGAAGGCGCCGGCCCCGAGGCCGAGCCAGGAGTCCAGGAGGGCTTGGACGCGCCCCTGGGTCTGCGTCAGCATCTCGTCCATCTGCGCCGCGCAGCCTCGGATCTGCTGTGCTTGCGCCTGCAGCTCGCCCTTCCCAACTCGCAGCGTGTCGGTCACCGACATCTGACGACCTCCCGACCTCCAAGCTCGCCACCCACCCTGGCGGGGAGCGGCACTGGGGCAGAGTGTCGAGGCCCAGCGCGGACACGGCTCGGACAATCCCGAGGCCGCGCCTTACCGCTAGGGCTCGCTGCCGGCGTGGATGAGCTGGACGAGGATGGGCTCAGCGTCGGCGACGAGGTGAGCCCGTCCCGCCGGCAGGAGGACCGGGCGGGGCACGAAGAATGCACGGTCACTCTCGCTCATCTCCAGCGCCGCCGGAGCGGTGCCGAGCAGCGCGCTGACCAGCGAGTCGTAGGCGGGAGGGACGGGGCGGCGGGCCATGACGACATGGAACTTGCGATCCCATGCGTGGGCCACGACGCCCGCCAGCGGGCGCAGCGCGGTGACATCGAGGAGGTCGTCGTCGTCGACGATGAGGACCAGCTCCGGACCGTGGATGTGGCAGCGCGCGGCGAGCTCGCGACGGCCTGCCGCGGCCGGTGGGGTTCGCCTCTCCAGCTCCGCACCCAGCACCCCGACCAGATCGCCCACGGCGGCCACCGAGAGGGCATGGGCAGCGAGGTATGCGTCGGGAACGGCGTCGAGGAGGGCACGGCGCACATCGACGACGTGAAATCGCACCTCCTGTGGGGTGAAGACACGCGTCATCGCCGCCATATAGGCGCGCAGGAAGCTGCTCTTGCCGCAGCGCGGCGCGCCGCACAGCAGGAGGTGCTGGAGGCGGGAGGCGAAGAGGTCGAGCGTCACCGGCTGGAGGTCGACATCGGAGATGCCGATGGGGACAGTGCGAGCGGCCCGCCATCGATCCCAGTCGAAGCTGTCCATGGGGACGGTCGTGGGAAGGAGGGGAACCGACGGCGCGCGTGGACCGGGGACCGCGCCGGCGATGCAAAGGCGGAAGGCTTCCTCGACGTCATCCGTCGCTGGCTCACCGTCCATCCGGGGCAGGGCGAGCTGGACCTGGAGGCCCCCGCTCACCAGGGCGCGGCCCGGAACCGGCGTCAGCGCCCGCGTGCTGCGCAGGTCGAAGGCTGAGTCGCCGGGGTCCAGAGGGCGGAGCTGGATACGAGCGGGGATGCGATCGCGGAGCGCCGCGCGGACATCGGCCCACCGGTCAGCTGACAGCACGAGATGGATGCCGTAGGAGAGACCGATCGTGGCCAGGCCGGTGACCTCATCGTCGAGCCAGGGGAAGGCGCGGCAGGCCGCGCCCCAGTTGTCCACCATGAGGAACACGTCTCCGTGGCCGTCCCGCGACCCTTGCTCCCGCCAGCTGCGACGGAGCTCTCCGATGCCGCCCATCCGGCGTTCACGGATCTCGCCGTCGCGGCTACCCGCGAGACGCTGAAGCAGCCGGAGAAGGCGGCGCACGACCTCCGGCTCGTCCTTCCCGAGGACGCCCCCGACGTGGGGAGCTGCCGACAGCCCGTGCAGGGCTCCGCCCATGTCCACCACATACACCTGCACGAGACGCGGGTCGCCGCCCGTGAGCAGCGCGGCCGCGATGCTCCTGAGCGCGGTGCTGCGGCCGCTCCGCGGTGCGCCGACCACGGCCACGTGCCCGTCGGAGCCGGCAAGATCGAGGCCCCACGGTGACTGGCGCTGCTCGGCGGGGTGGTCGGCGAGGCCCAAGCCGATGCGTAGCGCATCGCCCCCCGGGTGCAGGACGGCGTCGAGCGGGATGGCCGGTGGCAGAGGCGGCAGCCAGACGGGGTGCACCCGTCGCGCGCCGAGGGCGGCGATGAGCTCGACGACGCCATCCGTGGATGGTTCGCCGCCAGGCTCGGGGTTTCCGTCCGAGCCAACCAACGCCCTCCGGCTGGGGTATGTCTTTGCGTCTCGAGAAGTGACCTTTAACGTGACCTTGACTTCTTGCTCAAAGACAAGGTCTCGGACCGGGCCACTTCGAGGCTCCTCGTCATCCACCTCGTCCCTCGGTCCCCCGCCGACGAGAAACGCCCGGAATTGCTGGGGGTCTCGGGCCCCCACCTTGAGAAAGCCGGCGCCGGGCCGGAGCGGAAGCTGGGCCGCCCGGGGCGTGCCCAGGAGGGCGAGGCTCTCCTGGGCGCTGTTGGTGCGCAGGCACAGCCGGTAGGAGAGGTGCCTTTCCAGCTTGTTCAGGCCTGCGCTCAGTCCCTGCGTCGCGAGCAGAAGGTGGACGCCGAGGCCCCGGCCGAGTCGCGCCACCTGCTCGAAGAAGGCGTCGAAGTCCGGGAAGTGGGAGAGGAGCTCGGCGAGCTCGTCGACCACGAGAAGGAGGTAGGGGAGGGGTTCGAGGCGCGCATCGGTGGCCTGGAGCCGGCGGTAATCGCGGATGTCGGCGACGCTCCCCGCGCCCTTCAAGAGACGTTGGCGCCGGGTCAGCTCTCCCTGCACCGCGAGGCGCAAGCGCTCCACCATCGTGGGCTCGTCCTCGAGGTTGGTGACGACGCCGGCCACGTGGGGCAGCCCGGCGTAGGGCTGGAAGGCCGCGCCGCCCTTGAAGTCGACGAGGACGAGAGCGAGGAGGCTGGGCGGGTGGCTCAGGGCAAGGCCGGCGACCACGGTCCGGAGCAGCTCGCTCTTTCCCGATCCGGTCGCCCCCACCAGCATCCCGTGGGGGCCCATCCCGCCCTCCGCCGCCTGCCGGATGTCGAGGTCGATCCTCTCTCCCTCCGGGGTCAGCCCGATGGGGATGGGCAGGAGCCCGGGCGGAGCGCCGCCCCACCGCCCGGCGATCTCTGCCGGGGTCGCTCCGCCGATGCGGAGGGCCTGGCTCAGGGTGGCCGGCGCGTCCCGTGATCCGTTCTCCCGGGCGCCGCCCCTCCCGTGCAGCGGGCTGAGGGCCCGGGCGATCCTCTCCGCGAGCACCGCGTCGACCTCGTCGGGCTGGAACCGCAGCGGTGCCGGCGGCTCATCGCCGAAGCTCTGCAGCACGGCAACCCCGGCCGCGTCGACGGTGAGGCGGGCCCGCACCCCCTCCGGCTCGGGGCCGGTGGCGCCCGCGACGCAGAGGATGGTCGCCGGCATCGGGAGGCCGTCCAGGGCGGTCCGCCGGGCGTCGCCGGACGCCGGCCGGCCATCACGGACCACGAGGAGGTGGCGCTCCGCGGCCCGCCCGGCGCCGCCGCCCTCGCCGTGCGCCGCCGGGGTGCGCCGGGTGCGGGTGTGGGGCAGCCATTTCATCCAATCCCAGGAGCCGGCCGCCTCCTCGTCCTCCGCCTGGAGGGCGATGCCGAGGTCCTCCGGGGCGTGGAAGAGAGCCGCCTGAAGGACGAGCGCTCGCACCACGCCGCGCGATCTCCCCAGCTCGCCACGCACCGAGACGCAGCCGGGGCTGGCCAGGGAGATGGTGACGGGCGCGTCCTCCCGCTCGCGCCAGCGTCCGGCCAGAGCCTGGGCCGCGGCCAGAAGGCGGGGGTCGGGAGGCACGGCGAGGGGGTCGATGTCCTCGATCCGCACCGTCAGCGGAGATGGCAGGAGCCCGCTGCCGGCGCGGACGTGGAGCCATTCCGGGGCGGCGCGGAGCCTTGGGTACACGCGATCCCGGCGGGCGGCCAGCTCGAGCAGGTCGGCGGGTCTCGGATACCAGAGCTCCTCACCCGCCTCCTGCCCCGCCACCCACCTCCGGATGCGCTCCTCCTCTCCCCGCAGATAGGCGAGGTAGCGCTCCCGGACGGCGCGGCGACGGCGCCGGGTCTGGAGCCACTGGGCCATGGCCCCGGCAGCCGAGATCAGCACCCCGATGCCGATCGCCATGCCCATGGTGAGGAGGAGGAGAGGGCTCTGACGGTAGGCGACCAGGAAGACCAGCCCCGTGCCGGCCCCGGCGATGGGGGAGACGACCTGGAGGAGCCGGAGCATCCCACCCTCGCCGCGGTCCTCGGGAGCGGGAGCGCGGATCACCACGGATTCGATCGCCATCAGCTCGTGCCCGCCCACCCTGGGGCCGGATCGCGGACAGGAACCGGACAGCCTCAGCCCGAGCGCAGCACCTCGAGGATGGCGGCTCCGTAGCGGGACAGCTTGGCCGGGCCGATGCCGCGGATGGCGATCAGCTCGTGAAGGGCCGCGGGATGGCTGGCGGCGACCTCCCGCAGGGTGCGGTCGTCGAAGACGGTGAAGGCGGGTCGACCTTCGGCCCGGGCCGTCTCCAGACGCCAGGTCCGGAGGCGCTGGAAGCGGAGCTCGACGCCCGAAGCGTCCTCTCCCGCCGGGAGGCCGGGGGCCGGCCCGACCCCGCCGCCCCCGGCAGCGGCGCCACCCCACGCTGCCCCTGCCCCGACCGCCGTCCCGGGCGGGCGGGGCACGGGCCCGGCGGCGCTGGGGACCCTCAGAGCCAGCTCGCTGCCGGCGCGCAGGGCGCGCCTCCCCTCGGGGCTCAGCCCGAGGGTGGGCCGCTCGCCGTGCCCGCGCCGGGCCAGACCGCGTTCGACCAGGGCCTCGAGGACGGCCCGCGCCGACCCCTCCCCCCACCCCGCCAGGGCGGCGAAGAACCCCAGCTCGCGAACCCAGGGATGGCCGCGCACCCAGGCGTCGTCGACCCCCCGGAGCAGGGCCCCGATCCGAGCGGCTCCGAGGTGCCCGTCGAAGCGGGCCACCGCCTGCAGCGCCGCCCCCGCCGCCGCCTCCTCGACGGCGGTGTCAGGCCGCCGCGGCGAGCGGCAGTTGTCGCAGGAGGAGCAGGTCCGCGCCGCCCCCTCCTCTCCGAAGTAGTCGGCGATCCTGGCGTGCCGGCATTCCGCCGTCGTGGCGTAGGCCATCATCTGGGTGAGCCGGGCGTAGGCCGCCTCCTTGAGCCGCTCGCGCTCGTCGAAGTCGGCGGGCGGAGCCGTCAGCCGGCGCACGGCGCCGCTGGCCAGGAGCGCGCCGGCCCCTTCCAGGAGCCGCTTGGCCGCCTCCACCTGGGCCGGCTCGATCCCCGCCGCCATCCCCGCGTCCGGCATGTCCCACCGCCCGGCCAGCAGCAGGGCCCGGTAGACGGCGCGCACCACGCCGCGGTCGGGGTAGGCCTGCTCGATGAAGAACTCCTGGAGGTCGCGGTCGGCGGGGCTGTAGAGGAGGAGGCAGCGGGCGCGCCGCCCGTCGCGGCCGGCGCGCCCGGCCTCCTGGTAGTAGGTCTCCAGGCTCCCCGGGAACTCGCGGTGGATGACCTGGCGGATGTCGGCGATGTCCACCCCCATGCCGAAGGCGGAGGTGGCCACGACCACCCGCAGCCGTCCCGCGGTGAACTCCGTCTGCACCCGCTGCCGCTCCTCACCCTCCAGCCCACCGTGGTAGGCGGCGGCCAAAATCCCCGCCCGGCTCAGCGCCACCGCGGTCTCCTCGCAGTCCCGGGTGCGCCCGCAGTAGACGATGGCCCGGCCGGGCATCTCGGTCAGGGCCGCGAGGATGGCGGCGTCCTTGTCTCCCCGCCGGCACCGCGACACGGCGAGGTCGAGCTCCTCGCGGACGAATCCGCTCACCACCACGCAGGCCCCGCGCAGCCCCAGGCTGGCGCTGATGTCGGCGCGGACGCGCGGGGTGGCGGTCGCCGTCACGGCGGTGACGGGAGGACGCCCGCAGGCGGCGATGGCCTCCCCGAGGCGGCGGTACTCCTGCCGGAAGTCGTGGCCCCAGCTGGAGATGCAGTGCGCCTCGTCGACCACGAAGCGATCCAACTCGAGCTCCCTGAGCATCTCCTGGCCGGCGGCCGACGCGAACCGCTCGGGGGCGACGTAGAGGAAGCGAAGCTCCCCCCGCCGCGCCGCCCGGAGCGACTCCCGCTGCGTCGCCGCGTCGACCTGGCTGTGGATGGCGGCGGCGGCGACCCCGGCCCGGCGGAGACGGGCCACCTGGTCGGTCATGAGGGCGATGAGCGGGGAGACGACGAGGGCCAGGCCCCGTCCGGCCAGCGCCGGCACCCAGTAGGCGATGCTCTTGCCCGCCCCGGTGGGGGCCACGAAGAGAACGTCACGCCCGAGCTCGGCGGCGGCGACCACCTCCGCCTGCCCCGGACGCAGTCCGGGCAGCCCGAAGACCTGGCGGGCCACCGCCTCCGCGGCCGCCGATGGCTGCGCGCTCAACGCCTCTCCCACCCTCCGTCAGCCGCCGAGCCGGCCCCGGGTGACCAGCTCCAGGACCGCGTAGCCTACCCAGGGGAGGACGGCGACGGCGAGGAGCAGCCCGTGGGCCCGGCCGCCGCGGGTCACGGCGAGCAGGAAGAGGGCGGTGGCCAGCGTGCACCCGGCGCTGATGAGGCCGGCGGCGCCGAGGTTCCAGCTCGTGAAGCTGAGGCCCAGGAAGCCGAGGATGCAGGCCTGGAAGGTGGCCGCCCCAGCGACGTTGCCGAAGGCCAGGGAATCGTCCCCCGAGCGAACCCAGAGCACGCTGTTCACGGTCTCGGGGAGCTCGGTGGCGAAGGGCACCACGATGAGGGCGAGGATCAGGGCGTCGATGCCGAAGCTCTTGGCCGCCCCTTCCAGGGCTTGGACGAATAGCTCTGAGCCCACCACGAGCAGCACCATCCCGGCGAGGAGCTGGGCCGCCACGGCGCCGCCGTGCGGGCGGCGCCCCGCCCCCGGCGGGGAGGACCGCCAGCGCAGGAGGTGGAGCGGCTCCGGCGTCTCCTCGCGGACGTCGCCGGCGGCCACCGTGGCCCGCGCGTAGGCGGCGTAGATGGCGAGGAGCAGCACGCCGATCACGATCCGCTCCGGACGGTTGAGGATGGTGGCGACGACGGCGCAGGGGAAGGCGCTGAGGAAGACGCCGAGGTCGCGGCGCACCTGGGTGCTCTCGGCGACCAGGTGACGGCTCCGGCGCCGAGCCAGGACGGCGAAGCCGGTGATGCCCGCTCCCAGGGTGAGGAGGAGAAAGGACGAGCCGAGGACGGCGCCGATGGCCACGCCCTGGGATCCCGAACCCCCTCCGATCAGCGCCACGACCACGACCACCGTCTCGGGCAGGGCGGTGCCCAGGGCGGCGAGCAGGCTGCCGGTGGCGCCGGTGCTGAGCCGGAGGAGGTTGCCCGCCCATTCGATCGCGTTGGTGAAGAGCTCGGAGGCGAGGACGATGAGGAGCAGGGCTCCGACGAGGAGGAGGACGTCCACGCTCGCGCGCCCCGCCCGGCGCTAGCGCGCGCCCCGGGCCCGGCGGCGCCAGGCTGTCAGAGCGTCGAGCGGGCCCTCCAGCCAGCGCAGCCCGAAGATCAGGACGTGCTGCACGGTGATGGACTGCACGCGGTGGACCGGTGATCCGCCCCGGCGCAAGGAGAGCGCGTCGAGAACGCGCTGCCTCTCCCAGGGGAAGAGCGTCCGCGGCAGCCGGTCCAGGCTAAATCTCCGCACCGACCACGCTTCGAGGCTGCGCCGCGGCGCGCCTCCCGTGATCTCGCCGAGAAAGACCGCGTCACCCGTGTGGCGCAGCCCCTCCCAGATGTAGACCCCGGAGAGGCCGAGGATGCGCACCTCGAAACCGGTCTCCTCACTCGCCTCCCGCGCCGCCGTCTCCGCCGGGTCCTCATCCGGCTCGCAGTGGCCGCCGGGGAGCTCCCAGCCCGGCGGCCAGGGACGGAGCTGGAGGACGACGCGGTCCCGGGCGTCGAGCAGCGCCACCTGGGCGCCGTTCACCGCGAACTCCTGGCCGTCGAGGGTGAGGATCGGGAGCGGAGCCCCGGAGGGCTTGTCAGGGAAGAGGAGTTGGGCCAGCCGGGGAGCGAAGCTCAATCGATGTCGACGTGGCGGGGCCGGCGGCTCCGCGCTGCGCCCGCGCCGCGCCGGCCGCCGCCTGAGCTCGCCCGGCTGCTCTGCCGGCCGTTGCGCTCGACGAGCGCGGCGATCCCCAGCAGCACCTCCTTCTCGGCGTTGAGGAAGTGCTTGGTGGCGTCCGGGGGCACGAGCCCGGTGATCCGGCGGGTCACCTCCTCGACGAGGTGGAAGGGGTTGGGCCTGTCACTCATGTCTGCTCCTTCGGGCTGATGGCGAACAGTGGATGTCGCCCGCTCACGATGATGAGGCGGCGAAGGTGAGATGGAGGAGGCCCTCGTCGAGCCGCGCCCGGCTCACCCGCTTGCCGTTGAGGACGCGGGGAAGGGAGATCTCCCGCTTGTAGGGTCCCACGGTGATGAACAGCTCGCCCTCGCGATGGGTGACGTCGACGTCTCCCCGGGCGACGAAGGGCAGGGAGAGCAGGAGCTCGTAATGGCCGCCCACCTTGCGCAGGCGCTGCGGCACGGTGTGATAGAAGGTCGCGGCCGGATCATCATCGCCGAACACCGCGTCGGCCAGCTCCAGCAGGCGCCCGAGGCCGACGATCTCGTGGTCGAAGAGCTTGCTGCGCCGGATGGGAATGGGATCGAACAGCGACTCAACCGAACTCGTCGTATCGCTCCTGAACCCTCCGCCACGACGCAAAGTAGCGGTCGGTGACCTCCGGCGGCAGCACGCGATTGACCACCACCAGATCGGTGAGGTAGTCGTACAGAGAGAGGTAGGTGAAGGCTCGCTGGGCCTCCTTGAGCACCATCTTCTCGAGGTTGAGGACGAGGCGCACGGTGCAGGTCTTGGGGTCGCCGAGGATGTTCTTCATGCCCTCGAGGTCGAGGAGCAGCTTGCGCACGTGACCGAAGATGTCGTCCTGGGGCAGGGGGATTGAGACGAAGGGCTGCACCACCGGCCGGGCCACCTTCATGACCGCCCGGGAGACCGGGAAGAGCTTCTGCAGGTACCAGCGGGCGACATCGGGAAAGGCGAGGAGCTGCAACGTCTCGCCGGTGGGAGCGCAATCGACGATGAGGGTGTCGAACTTGCCCGACTCCTTGTGGTGCTTGATCTGCATGAGGGAGGCGACCTCCTCCATGCCAGGAGGTGAGGCCATCTCCTCGGCGACGATGTCGTCGACACCCTGCGAGGCGAAGAGGGAGGTGAGATAGATGTGGATGCGATCCCAGTGCGCCTCCAGCTCATGCAGGGCGTTGACCTCCTGGGCCCACAGGTTTCGGGCCACCTCGGTGGGCTGCTCATCGACCGCGACGTCCAGGGAGTTGGCGAGGCTGTGCGCGGCATCGGTGCTGATCACCAGGGTTCGCTGCCCGAGCTGGGCGCAGCGCGCCGCCGTGGCGGCGGCGACCGTGGTCTTGCCCACGCCCCCCTTTCCCGTGTAGAGGATGACCCGCATCGTCTAGCCGGTGACTTTGGCGACGGCGAACCAGGCGATGAGGATGAGCACCACCATGAAGAGCGCGATGAAAGCGACGCGGCGGAGATCGGCCGGCACGTAGGGCACGCGGTCGAATGGGATCGCCGGATCCCCGCTCTCGAGCGGCGCCACCATGGCGGCCGCGCTGCCGTACCGGCTCCGCTGGCTCGCTGCGCGTCCGGGGCGCCCGGCGGAGGCGGCGGGGCCGGCCGTCGGGGCTGGGGCGGGCGCCGCTCCGGGGACGATCCGCTCCACCCGGCGGCGCACCGCCGCCGCCCCCGTCCTCGGGGCCGCCGGAGCTCCGGCGGGGGAAGCCGGGGTGGGGATAGGCTCCTCCGAGAGCGCCCCATTGGCGGCGCCGGGTTCGGGCGGGGCGGCGGCGGGCGTGGCCGGTCGCGCCGGGGCGGGGGCGCCGAACGGTTCCGGGCGTGCCGGGGCGCCCGGCCGAGCCTGGGCCAGGGCCGGCTCGCGGCTGGCGGCTCGCTGCTTCTGCCGCCGGGTCTTCCGTGCCATGTCTGCCCGAAGCCTAGCAGTACCCCAGGCGGCGGGCCCCCCCGGCCGCGGGTTGGCGAGCTCGATCTTCAGCGGGCTGAGTTCAGGCCTTGATACTCTCGAAACGATGGCTTCGCCGGCAGCGCCCCGTCCCCGCCTCCTCGACCGCTACTCCGCGCTCGTCATCACCTTTGCGGCCGCCATGTGGGCCACCGACGCCTACTTCCGGCCGGCGCTGGCCAGACGTCTCTCCGCCAGCCAGATCGTCCTCGTCGAGAGCTTCCTCATCGCGCTCTGCTTCCTCCCCCTGGCGGGCCGGGTGATCCGCGAGGTGCGCCGGGCTTCCTGGCGGACCTGGCTGGCCCTCGCCGTCATCGCCATCGGCCCCCAGGCCTTCGCCACCGTGCTCTTCACCCGCTCCATCGGCTACGCCTTCACCGTGCCCAAGGCGGATTCGGGAGCGGTCCTCTCCGAGGTCTACCTCCTCTACCTCCTCCAGCCCATCTTCGGGGCCACCATGGCCTGGCTCTTCCTCCGCGAGCGGCGCCGGCGCGTCTTCTGGCCTCTCGCCGCCCTCGCCCTGGGAGGCGCCGCCCTCATCGTCTTCTCCACCAACGCCGTCGCTCCCCAGGCCCAGCTGGAGGCCGCCGGCTTCGTCATCGGTGCCGTCGTCCTCTGGGCGGCGGGCACGGTGCTCGGCCGGTACGCCCTCGGCGGGGTCTCCTTCACCACCACCTCGGCGATGCGCTTCAGCCTCGCCCTCCCCGTCCTCCTCGTCCTCATGCTGACCGACCAGGGGGTCGCCGGCTTCGGTCAGTACTCGGTCGGCCAGCTGCCCAGCTTCCTGGGCATCGCGCTCATCCCCGGCTTCATCGCCATGGTCCTCTACTACCGCGGGCTCACCAGCACCCCGGCCTCGGTGTCCAGCTTCGCCGAGCTGGGCTATCCCGCGGCGCTCTTCCTCGTCTTCTCCGCGCCGCCCCCGGTGGGCCAGGGGATGCCGCTCCGCCCCCTGGAGATCGCCGGCGCGGCGGTCCTCGTCGTTGCCGTGACGACCCTCAACTACCTGAAGGGCCGGGATGTCGTCACCGGTCGGGACCAGCAGCGCCTCCGCCTCGCTGCGGAGTCCCAGCCCGCCCAGTGAGGCTCATCCCGGAGCGCCCAGCTCGGCGTGGAGGCCGTCACCGCGAAGGAGCTCCAGGGTGCGCTCTGCGGAGCCCTCGTCGACGGTGAGCACGAGCGCGGCATGCCGCGTGTCGGAGTGCTGCATGGAGAGGTCCTGGATGTTGATGTCGTTGGAGCCGAGAAGGGTGGTGACATGGGCCAGCACGCGCGGCCGGTTCTCCACCGCCACCCAGATGTCGACGTTGCGCCCGGTTTGCTCGATGAGGATGCCGCCGAGGGCCTGGTAGGCTCCGCCCGCCGCGCGGAAGTGCGCCTCGATGGCGGCGCGGTCCCCGATGTCCGCCTCCAGGTGCCCGACCGCGGCCGTGAAGGCTTGGAGCGCTCGTCGCACGGCGGGCTCGTTCTCGGCGAGGATGTCCGCCCACAGCTCGGGGTTGGCGGCGCCGACCCGGGTGAGATCCCGGAAGGACGGTCCGGCGAAGCTCAGCGCGTCGGCTGACATCTCCTGGGTGACGCGCAGGAGCGCCACGGCGAGCAGGTGGGGGAGGTGGGACAGAGTGGCGACGAGGAGGTCGTGACGCTCCGTCTCGACGGCGGTGGGCCGCGCCCCGAGATCGTCGCGGACCAGCTGGGTGACGGCGGCGTAGGCCTCGGGGAGGGTGCCGCCGGTGGGGGTGAGGAAGTAGCGCGCGCCCCGGAAGAGGTCGGGGCTGGCGTTGCCGGTTCCGGCGAGCTGGCTTCCCGCCATGGGATGGCCGCCCACGAAGCGGCCCAGTCCCACCTCCGCCGCGCGCCGGACGATCGCACTCTTGGTGCTGCCGGCGTCGGTGACCAGGGCGTCGGTGGGGGAGAGCTCGGCGAGCAGGTGGGGAATCCGGGAGGTGGGCGCGGCCACATAGATGGCGTCGGCTCGGCGCGCCTCGGTGAGCGTCGCGGCCCGGTCGATGGCGCCGAGGTGCACGGCCTGGGCCAGGACGTCGGGGCTGTCGACGCCCACGACCGTCCATCCCGCCCTCCGTGCCGCCATCCCCGCCGAGCCGCCGATGAGCCCGACGCCGACGACGGCGAGGCTGCGCTCAGACATTGAAACGGAAGTGGACGACGTCGCCGTCGCGCACCAGGTAGTCGCGTCCCTCGAGACGCTGCTTGCCGGCATCCCGCACCGCCGCGTAGGAGCCGGCCTTGATGAGCTCCTCGGCATCGACGACCTCGGCGCGGATGAAGCCGCGCGCGAAATCGCTGTGGATTGTGCCCGCGGCGTCGATGGCCGTGCCCCCGCGGGAAAGCGTCCAGGCGCGCACCTCCTTCTCCCCGGCGGTGAAGAAGGTGATGAGCTCGAGGAGCGCATAGGCCTCGCGCGCCAGCCGGTCCAGGCCCGGCTCGGCGAGCCCGAGGGAATCGAGGAAGTCGCGCCGGTCCTCGCCGGGCAGCTCGGCGATCTCCGCCTCGATGCGCGCGGAGATGGCCAGGGCATCGCCGCCATGAGCCCGCGCCGCCGCCCGGACACTCTCGGCAAGCGGCCGCACGGCGTCGCTCTCCTGGACGTTGACGACGACGATGAGGGGATGGGCGGTGAGCAGGAAGAGCTCGCGCAGGTGGCTGCGCTCCGGGGCGGTCAGGGCCAGGGTGCGGACCGGTGCGCCGGCGTCCAGGTGGTCGCGGGCACGCCGCATCACGTCCATGGCGTCCTCCGCCTTCTCCTTCTTGAGGCGCGCCGTCTTCTCGACGCGCTCCAGCCTCCGCGTCACCGTGTCCAGGTCGGCGAGCTGGAGCTCGAGGTCGATGACCTCGATGTCGCGCACCGGGTCGACCGCGCCCTCGATGTGGCTGACGTCGGGATCCTCGAAGGCGCGGGCCACCAAAAGGACGGCGTCGCACTCCCGGATGTGGCCCAGGAACTGGTTGCCCAGGCCCTCGCCCCGGCTGGCCCCCCGCACCAATCCGGCGATGTCGGTGAAGGTCACCGTCGCCGGGATCACCCTGGGGGGCTGGAAGATGGCGGCGAGGCGGTCGAGCCGGAGGTCGGGGACGGGCACCACGCCGGTGTTCGGCTCGATGGTGGTGAAGGGATAGTTGCCGATCTGGGCTCCGGCATGGGTGAGGGCGTTGAAGAGCGTCGACTTGCCGGCGTTGGGCAGACCCACGATGCCCACACTCAGCGCCACCGCGGGCCCTAGTCCTGCTCCAGCTCGAACTCGGCGTGCAGCGCGCGCACCGCGTCAGGGACCCGGTCGCGAGCGATGATCACGGTGACGTGGATCTGGCTGGTGGTGATCTGCTCCACGTTGATGGCCCCTGCGGCCAGCGCTCGGAAGATGCGGGCGGCCATGCCCGGCGTGCCCAGGAACGCCGTGCCCACCACCGACACCGAGGCGATGCTGGCGTCCGCCACCACCTGCTCGGCGCCGACCTCGCGAGCCACCTCGTCGAGCACCGGCCGGGCCCGGGGAAGGTCCTCCTCGGCGATGGTGAAGGAGATGTCCGTGAAGCCGTCGTGGCTCACGTTCTGGACAATGGTGTCCACATTGATCCCAGCCTGGCCGATGGCGGTGAAGGTGGTGGCGGCGATGCCCGGGCGGTCGGGGACGCGGGTGAGGATGACCTTGGCCACCCTGCTGTCGTGCGCGATGCCCCGGATCTTCTTGCTGTCTTCCATCGCAGGGTGCTGGCAGATGAGGGTTCCGGGATGGTCCTCGAAGGTGGAGCGGACCACGATCGGCATGGCGTACGTCTCGCCGATCTCGACGGCCCGCGGGTGCATCACCTTGGCGCCGACGGCTGCGAATTCTAGCATCTCGGCGTACGCGATCTCGGGGATGGGGCGGGCGCGCGGCTCCACCCGCGGGTCGGCCGTGTAGACGCCGGTGACGTCGGTGTAGATCTCGCAGCGCTCGGCGCCGAGCTCGACGGCGAGAGCCACCGCGGTGGTGTCGGAGCCGCCCCGCCCCAGGGTGGTGATGTCGAGGTCTTCGGTCGCCCCCTGGAATCCGGCGACGATGACCACGCGTCCCCGCTCCAGCTCGTCGATGATGCGCTGCGGCACGATGTCGGTGATCCGCGCGTGGCGGTGGACGCTGCTGGTGCGGATCCCGGCCTGCAGCCCGGTGAGGGAGATGGCGGGGACGCCCAGCCGCTCCAGGGCCATGGCCATGAGTGGGGCGGTGATCGTCTCCCCCGTGGAGAGGAGCTGATCCATCTCCCGGCTGGGAGGGGCCGCGTTCACGGCGTGAGCCAGGTGGATGAGCTGGTCGGTGCTGCTGCCCATGGCGCTCACCACCACGACGACCTTCTCGTGGTCGTGGCGCACCAGGGCGATGCGCTGGGCGACGCGCTGGATCAGCTCCGCGCTGGCCACGCTGCTGCCCCCGTACTTGCGGACGACGGGACGCGAGCGCTGCATGGGCGTCGGGCTCACGGCGCGACGTCCACGCGGGTTCCAAAGTTGCGCACCCGGTGGGTGACCACCCGTCCGGCGACCTCGGCTCGGCTGGCCGCCTCGGCCAGGGCCGCCTCCACGGGAGCGCTCGCCGCACCGGTGAGGGCGAGCACGGAGGGGCCGGCTCCGGCCAGGCAGGCGCCGTGGGCGCCGGCGTCGAGCGCCGCCTCGATGAGGATGGGGACGTGCGGCATGAGCGCGCTGCGGGCCGGCTGGTGCCAGCGGTCGCGCATCGCCTCCCCCAGCAGCTCGGGGCGATCGGTGAGGAGGGCGGCCACGAGCAGGGCGCAGCGTCCCGCGTTGTACACGGCGTCGTCCAGGCCGATGGACGCCGGGACCACCTGGCGCGCGCTCGGCGTGCTCATCGCGGCGTCGGGGAGAAAGAGCACGGCGCGCAGGCTGTCGGGAACATCGAGGTGGATCGCGGGGCCGGCGCGGACGGCGACGGCGAGGCCCCCGAGCATCGCCGCCGCCACGTTGTCGGGGTGACCCTCGACCTCCGCGGCGCAGGCGATCACCTGCTGCTCGTCCCACCCGAGCCCGGCCAGGAAGCTGGCGGCGAGCACCCCGGCCAGCGCCGCCGCCGCGCTCGAACCCAGCCCCCGTCCCATGGGGATGGCGCTGGTGCAGCGCAGGCGGACCCCCGGGGGGGCTACTCCGGCGGCGGCGCAAGCCGCCGTGAAGGCGCGGTAGACGAGGTTGCGGTCGGGGTCGCGGAGCTCCTCCGGGGCGTCCGGGCCGGGATCGATGCTCAGCGTCCCGGAGGCCTCCGAGGTCGCCTCCACCTCGTTCTGCAGCTGGATGGCGAGGGCCAGGATGTCGAACCCGGGACCGAGGTTGGCGATCGTCGCCGGGACCCGGACGGTCACCCTCATCGGGGGCCGAGACCGATGGCGTCGGCGATGCTGGACGGCGTCCCGATCACGGAGAGCGGGGGCTCGAGGCCGTCGCTCACCGCCGGGAGGTCCTTGAGGCCGTTGCCGGTCAGCACGCAGACGGCGCGGGTGCCGCGGGCCACAGCCCCCTGGGCCACCGCCTTGCGCAGCACCGCCAGCGAGGCGGCCGAGGCCGGCTCGCAGAAGATCCCCTCCCGGCCGGCGAGGTCGCGCTGGGCGGCGGCGATCTCGGCGTCGGTCACGGAGTCGATGAGCCCCTCGGACTCGTCGCGCGCCGCCACCGCCGCCGCCCAGGAGGCGGGGTTGCCGATGCGGATGGCGGTGGCGAAGGTCTGCGGATCCAGGACGGGCTCGCCGCGCACGATGGGCGCCGCTCCCTCCGCCTGCCCGCCGATCATCCGGGGCAGGACCGAGGCGCGCCCGGCCGCCCGGTACTCGCGGAAGCCCCGCCAGTAGGCGGTGATGTTCCCCGCGTTACCGACAGGGATGGCCAGAACGTCGGGAGCCTCGCCGAGGGCGTCGACGACCTCGAAGGCGGCCGTCTTCTGACCCTCGATGCGGTCCGGGTTGACGCTGTTGACGAGGGTCACCGGATGGGTCTCGGCGAGCCGGCGCACGGAGCGCAGCGCCTCGTCGAAGTTGCCCTCGATGATGAGCACGGTGGCGCCGAAGACCTGGGCCTGCACCAGCTTGCCGATGGCGACCTTCCCGGAGGGGACGACCACCACCGTGCGCAGCCCGAAGCGGGCGCCGTAGGCGGCCGCGGAGGCGCTGGTGTTGCCCGTGGAGGCGCAGATGATGGCCCGGCTCCTGGCCTCCAGGGCTCGGGCCACGGCCACCACCATGCCCCGGTCCTTGAAGGAGCCGGTGGGGTTGAGCCCCTCGAACTTGAAGTGGAGGGAGCGCAGGCCGAGGTCCCGGGCGATGCTGCGGGACGAGATGAGCGGGGTGTCGCCCTCCCCGAGGGTGATCCGGGGCGTGGCCTCGGTGAGGGGGAGCAGGTCGGCGTAGGTGGCGATGACCCCCTGGCCGCGGCTTCGGGTGGGAGCGCTCACTGGGGCAGCTCGAGGCGGTCGAGGACCTGCTCCACGGATTCCACGACGGGGACGGTGTCCAGGGTCTCCAGGGCTCGCTGCAGCACGGCGCGCGGGGCCGGGCCGGTGGAGACGAGGAGGTCGGGCGATCCGGGGGTGGCCCCGACGCCCTCCACCGCCACCCCGCGGTCCTCCAGCATCTGGGCCACGATGGCGGGGGCCTCGCGGTCTCCGCTGGCGCGCAGCCGCACCCACGCCGTCGTCTCCGCCTCCTCGCTGTCCAGGACGCGCGTCGGTCGGGCGGGGGGCAGGGGCAGCCTCCGGCCCTCCCGGCGGGCGCGGGCCACCTGGACGATGTCGCCGAGGACGGCGCTCGCCGCGGCGCCGGCGCCGGCGCCCAGCCCGCCGAGGGCGATCGGGCCGCCGACGTCGGTCCAAAGCACCACCGCGTTCTCCGGCCCCCGGCAGCGGGCCAGGACATGGGTGCGGGGGAGGAGGGTCGGCTGGACGCTGAGGATCAATCCCTCCTCGACGCGCTCCGCCCGCGCCACCAGGCGGATGGCGTAGCCGAGAGCGGCCGCGGCGCCCGTGTCGGCGGGCTCGATCCCCCGGATGCCGCGGCGCTCCACCTGCTCGGGTGTGACCTCCGCGCCGAGCGCGAACCAGGCCAGGATGCAGAGCTTCTGGGCCGCGTCGTGGCCGTCGATGTCGGCCGAGGCATCGGCTTCGGCGAAGCCGTTGCGCTGGGCGGCAGAGATCGCCTCGGCCAGGCTCTCCCCTGCCTCGAGACGCCCGAGGACGAAGTTGGTCGTTCCGTTGATGACGGCGCGCACGCAGTGGATGGCATCCCCGCCCAGGGAATCCCGGAGCAGGCCGAGGATGGGGATGGCCGCGCCCACCGCGGCCTCGAAGGCGAGCCCTCCGCTCCCCGGCTGGACCATGGCGGCCAGCGCCCGGCCCCGACTCGCCAGGAGCGCCTTGTTGGCGGTGACCACGCCGAGCCCGCGCTGGAGCGCCGTGGCGATGAGAGCTCCGGCGGGCTCCATGCCACCGAGAACCTCGACGACGATCTCCACGCCGGGGATCTCCAGCGCCTGGGCGGCGTCGGGAACCAGGCTCACCCCGCTCATCGGCAGGCCGGCGACACGCTCCGGGTCACGTTCGGCGATGCAGCGCAGGGTGAGCGGGCCGCCGCTCCGCGCGGCGAGACGGTCGGCGTGCTCGACGAGCTCACGAGCCACGGCCGCGCCGACGGTGCCGGCGCCAAGCAGCGCGATGCCCAGGGCGGAGCTCATGAGTTCGGCCGAGTGTACGAAAGACGGCTCCGCCGGCTCCGACGATCCACGCCGCGTGACGCCGCGGTGACGCCGCCCCGAAGCCGCCCCGGCGAGCCCGGGAGTGGGTCGGGAGTGCCGGTGGTACGGTGGGATGGATGATCGAGTTGAGCGCTGACGCGGTCGTCCGCGTCCCGCCGTCGGCGGCCTTCGCCGCTCTCACCGACCTGGAGCACGCCACCTGGCTCCCCGGCGTCCGCGGCCTCCGCCACGTCGGCGGCCCGCTCCGCGGGGTGGGGGCCCGCTACGAGGCGGAGATCGAGATCCTCGGGCGCCACCTCCGCGGCGTGCTGGTGTGCACCGAGGCGGTGGCCCCGAAGCGCACGGTGATGGCCGTGGAGGGCGGCCTCCAGCTCAGCATCACGGGGACGGTGGAGCCGGGGGCCGGCGGCTGCCGGGTCGGGCTCGCCGTCTCCCTCGCGGTGGGCGGTGGCCTCGCCGGGCTGGCCATCGAGCGGGCCAGCGCCGCTCCGGCGCGGCGCGAGGTGGCCCGTGCGGTGGAGCAGTTCGCGGCCCAATTGGACCATGAGGCCCGGAGCCGTAAGTGAACGCGAACATCGGCGCGCGGGACGACGACACCACCCTCGATGCCCTCGCCGCTCACGCCCACGCTCACCCCGACCTCTCGCCGGAGGCGGCCGACCGGCTGATCGAAGCCGCCCAAGGTGGTGACCGCGAGGCCCATGAGACGCTCGTCGAGCACTCCCTGGGTGCCGTCCTGGACTCCGCGGTGGCCCACCGCGACCGGGGCGTGGACGTCATCGACCTCTACCAGGAGGGGTCGATGGCGGCGGTCGTCGCCGTCCGGGAGTACGTCGGCCGGCGCGGCACCGGCTCCCAGCTCGACGCCTACGTTCGCCGCGTCGTCGACGGCCACCTCGATCGCGTCATCGCCGCCGAGCAGGCGGCCTCCGAGGGCGCCGCGCGCCTGGTCCAGGACACCGAGCTTCTGGAGGCCGCCCAGCTGCGCCTCCGCGACGCCACTGGGCGCCCGCCCACGGAGACGGAGCTCGCCGCCCTCCTCCGGTGGGCGCCGGAGCGGGTGGAGCTCGTCGCCCACCACCTCGCCACCGCCCGCGAGCTCTACGACGCCGACATCGTCCAGTACCTGGACGACGCCGCCGGCACCGAGGAGTAGCCGCCGCCGCTCGCGGCGGGGCGCGCCGGCTGGAGCCCGGGGTCACCGTTCGGGCTCAGGTCCGCCGCTCGCCTCCTCAAGATCCTCGCGGTGCCAGTCGAGGTCGCGCACCCTCCCCGCCGCCGCTCCCCGGCGCAGCGCCTCGGGGCCGAAGCGCGCCCGCAGCGAGTCCAGGGCGGCGTCGATGCGGCGGTCGCGCGTCGAGGCGGGGTCGCCGAAGAGGTCGAGCTGGGCCGCCGGCTCGAGGTTGTGGACCCCGACCCCGAGGAGGCGGATGCTCCGCCCCGGCTGGAAGGCGCCGCGCAGCAGGGCGAGGCCCAGGTCGCGGATGGCGGCATCGCTGTCGCTGGCCGCGCCCAGCGTCTCCTGGCGGGCGATGGTCGTGAAGTCCGCGAAGCGCACCTTCAGGCTCACGGTGCGGGCGGTGAGCCCGGCGGCGCGCAGCGAGCGGCCCACCTCGGCGGCCATGGCCCGCAGGCGGTCGGCGAGGCGCTCGAGCTCGCCGATGTCATGGGCGAAGGTCTCCTCGCGGGAGATCGACTTGGGGGCCTGGGGCGGGGCCACTGGGGCGAGGTCGATCCCCCGTGAGCGCTGGTGCAGGGATACCCCCGCCGCCCGTCCCAGCCGGGCGGTGAGGACCGCTTCGGGAACTTCGGCGAGGTCTCCCAGGGTGCGCAGGCCGAGACCTTCGAGGCGCCGCTCCGTGCTCGGCCCCAACCCGGGGAGAGCCCGGAGCGGCAGCGGCCCCAGGAAGTCCTCCTCCTCACCGGGCCGCACCACCACGAAACCGCGCGGCTTGCGCAGGTCGGAGGCGATCTTCGCCACCGTCTTGGTGGTCGCCACCCCGAAGCTGGCGTGGAGCTGGGTGGTGGCGAGGATTCGATCGCGCAGCGTGGCCGCCATCTCCACTGGGTCCCCGGGGGTGGCGGTGAGGTCGAGGTAGGCTTCGTCGAGGGAGAGCGGCTCGACCACCGGGGTCAGCTGGCGGGCCAGGCTGAAGACCTGCGCCGACGCTTGCCGGTAGGCGGGAAAGTCCACCGGCACCACCACCGCCTGGGGACAGAGGCGCAGGGCGCGGCCGAGCGGCATGGCCGAATGGACGCCGTAGCGACGGGCTTCGTACGACGCTGCGGAGACGACCCCGCGAGCGGTCTGACCGGCCTCCGCTCCCCCCACGATGACCGCCCGGCCTCTCAGCTGCGGGCGGCGCAGCTGCTCGACCGACGCGTAGAAGGCGTCCAGGTCGAGGTGGACAATGGCCCGCGGCCAGCGCATGCCGGAAACGTTGCCACGTTGGTGGGCGGGTGGTTAGCCGTCTTGCGCGGGTCGGCGGCGCGGGTGGGGACTCGGGTCGGGGGCGGGGGTCAGCTGCGGGGACCGGTCAGCTGCGCCGCGCCCGCGAGGTTGGCCTCGCTGCGCGACTCCCATTCCTTGATGTCCGCCTCCTCGAGATACCCGGCGGCGATGAGCAGGTCGACGTAGGTCACACCGAGGTGGGGCGCCGTGCGGCGCAGCACCCAGGGCGGCGGGTTGTCCTTGTTCTTGTTGACAGCTTGGTAGAAGTAGATCTGGTTGAGGTCGCAGAGGAGAGCCAGGCGGTGCAGGGAGATGCCGCGCTCGCGGCATCGCGCCTTGAGGTACTCGCGGAAATCGACGTCCTTCATCACCATTCCTGTCCTGGTCGTCCGCGCGCGGGCGGGTTCTTTGTTCCCCGACGCTACCACGCCTGCGCCACTAGTGGTGGGCGCAAAGCACATCCACGAGGTCGGCGAGGTGGTCGATGACAAGGTCCGCGTCGTCCGGCCCGGCGTCGTCATGGTGCGCACGAATCCTGACCGTCCCCATCCCCGCCGCCCGCGCCCCGCTCACGTCCTCGCGGCGGCGGTCACCGACCATGAGGCAGCGCGCGGGCGCCACCCGGAGCGCTCCCGCCGCGGCACGGAAGAGCGGTGCGGCCGGCTTGCGCCAGCCCACCTCCGAGGAGAAGGTGACGGCGTCGAGATGGCGGCGGAGCCCCAGATGCTCGAGCTGGGCGTACATGCTGTTCGGACGGTACGGCGCGTTGGAACAGAGACCGACGCGGAGACCCCGCTCGCGCAGCCGGCGCAGGGTCGCGATGCTGCCTGGAGCGACCGTCACCCCCTCCCACCAGGCCCGCTGCACGATCTCGGCGCAGCCGTCCAGGAGGTCGGCGCCGAGGCGCAGCCCGAGGTCGGCATACGCCGCCCTCTCGATGGCCGCGATCCGGAGCTCGGCCAGAGCACCGGTGGCCTCATGCGCCGCCACCTCGCGTTCGACGCGATCGTGGACGTCGTGGAGAAGGCGGTCCACCGAGGGGACGCTGCCCATTGCGGCCGCCTCCAGGCGGGCGGCCACCTCGGTATAGGCGGCGCGCAGCGCACTCTCCGGGCGGGTGAAGGTCACCAGGGTCAGCCCGTAGTCGAAGAGGACGCCGTCGATCCTTCGCTCCCCGAGCCGCGCGGCTCCCCCGCTCACCCGCTCCGCTGGCGGCTCCCGCTCCCGCCCCCGCCCCCGCCCCCGCCGCCGCCGCCGCCGCGCCGCCTCCGTGCCGAGACCCGCCGGCGCCGCCGCCGCCGCCCCTCTCCGGGGCGGATCGGCGCGCCGAAGCGGTCGTAGAAGGCGAGCCCGGGGTGGCGCTCGTCGGGCGCCCCGGCCCTCGCCTCGGGAGAGGCGGCGACGCGCTCCGCGTATTCGGCGAGGATGGCGTCGAGGGGCCGCTTGGACTTCGCCGACGGGGAGGCGGTCTCCGCCCAGGGCTGGGCGGTGGCCGGCGTCTCCACGGCCGGGGCCTGATCCTCCGACCCCGGGATGGAATCGATGAGATCCTGGATGGCCCGGGTGACGAGCTCGTCGGAGGCCCCGCCGTTGGCCGCGGTGCCTCCGCCGCCGGCACCACCTCCGCCGCCGGCGCTCACCGGCCGCTCCGGGGAGGCGGGGAGATTCCCGCGTACCACAGGCCCGCGAAGGTCTTGATGTCCAGCCCGTCGCCGGCCGCGACGGCGCGGATCTCGTCAGCGTCAAAGAGGCGGGCGACCACCTTCTCGTCGGGGTCGGTGTGCGCTTCGCCGACCGTGAGCAGGGTGGCGGCGAAGAGATGGAGGATCTCCCCGCTGTACCCGGGCGCCACCGGACCTGTGCCCAGCCGCTCCCAACGCCGGGCGGTGAACCCCGTCTCCTCGGCGAGCTCCCGCCGCGCCGCCGCCTCCGGCTGCTCCCCTTTTCCCAGCGTTCCGGCGGGGATCTCCCAGAGGGCTCGGCCCACGGCGTGACGCCACTGCCGGACCAGGAGGACGCGGCCCTCGGCATCGACCGCGACGATGCCCACCGCGCCCGGGTGGTCGACGATCTCCCGGCTCGCCATGGCTCCTCCGGCCGTCTCCACGGCGTCGACGTGGAGGGTGAGAAGCCGGCCCTCGTAGAGGGTGCGCCGCTCTCGGGGCGCCTCGCGCAGGAGAGCGTCGCCGACCGGATCGTCGCCGGCCGGCACCGCCTCTCCGTCGGGTCGTTGGGGCGTGCTCATCGAGGCGGAGTTCTGACAGGGGCGGTGCCGCTGGCACGGCTGGCCTTCTTCCGTCGCCCAATGAAGCGGTTGCAAAGCCCCCCAGCGACTGTGGTAGGGTCCCGGCGTCGCGGATCGTCCCGCTCGCGTCCTGAAGCGGCAGGGGACGGCCCTGCCCAATTTGCGGCCCACCGCCCATCACCGGTGGAACAGAGATCCGGACGCCCCGTCGTCTGTCCAGCTGGCCGACGGCCCGGCCGATCGAGGGTGGGGCGGTGGGAGAGATCGTGCGAATCTTCGGACGCGGCATGACGCGGCCGGGAGGGGGAGGAGCAATTCTGCAGCGGCTGCTGCCCCTGCGCATCTCGCGGCGGCTCTTTGAGCTGGCCGTGGGGGCCGCTGTGCTGCCCCTGGGGGCCGCGATGGCCTTCGGCATCACCTCCGACCAGGCGGCCCTCGTCTCCGCCGCCACCCCCGGCGGCGGGCTGGCCAGCTCCCTCGTCCGCTTCCACAGCGGGCCGCTGGTGGCCGGGATCGCCGTTGATCCCGCCGTGGCCGAGCCGCCAAGCCTCGCCACCCTCCCTCCGGCTCCGCGCCTGTCGACGCCCCGGCCGCATCCCAAGCCCCAGCCGGCCGCCGCGCCTGCCGCCCATTACGCGCCGGGGAGCATCAAGGGGATCATCACCGCGGCCGCCAACCGCTACGGGGTGAGTCCCAGCTGGATGATCAGCACCGCGGAGTGCGAGTCTGGGCTCAACCCCCGTGCCTACAACCCGTCGGGTCCCTACTACGGGCTCTTCCAGTTCTTGATGTCGACCTTCCGAGCCCACGGCGGGACCGACATCTGGAATCCCACCCAGCAGTCCAACATCGCGGCGAGCATGTTCGCCGGCGGCGACTCCTCGGCCTGGCCGGTCTGCTCGCACGCTTGAGCTGAGAAACGTCGCGTACGCTTCGAAGAGGGCGGTCAGGTCGATGTTACTTGGGCAGCGGGGACTCTCGTTTGCAAGCCCTTAAGCGGACCTAGGAACGATTCGTTCCTCGATTCGCGGCAGCCCCACCATGAGGGCGTGCTGACCGGCTAAGGCGGATCTAGGAACAACTCATTCCTCGGTGGGCGCAGTCGCGCCGTGAGGGCGCATGCTGCCCGGCGGGGGCAAATCTAGGCATGATTCGTTCGTCGATTCGCGGCAGCCCCACCATGAGGGGCAGGCTGACCGGCGCGGGCGGATCTAGGAACAATTCATTCCTCGATGGGCGTAGCCCCGCCGTGAGGGGGCATGCCGCCCGGCGGGAGCGGATCTAGGCACGATTCATTCCTCGATGGGCGTAGGCCCGCCGTGAGCGCAGGCTGGACCTCCTGGGTGATCTGTTCGCCGCGATCGGGATGATCAGGCGGGAGCCGGAGCGCTGAAGTCGCTGCGCCGGAAGAGCGAGTAGAGCGGGAGCCCCTTCTCGGCGAGGGCCGCCGCCGCACCCTCCTCACGGTCGACGATCACCGCCGCCTCCACCACCCTCACGCCGGCCGCCACCAGCTCCTCGAGGGCGCGCAGGACGGAGCCTCCGGTGGTGGCGACGTCCTCGACGAGGAGCACCGATTCCCCGGCGTCGGGGGGTGGGCCGGCGACCTTGGCGGCGGTGCCGTGCTGCTTCTCGGTCTTGCGGATCATGAAGGCGCGCAGCGGTGGCCCGTGCGGCGGCCGCACCTCCCCTGAAGTCGCCCCCCCGGACGCTGCTCCGGAGCCGGCGCTGAGGGCGAGGATGGCGCCGAGCAGCGGCCCCACCCCGTCGTCGCCGGCCACCGCCGTCACCCCCAGCTCGCGGCAGCGGTCGAGGAGCAGCGAGGCGCACAGTCGGAGACCGGCGCCGTCCAGGGTCACCTGCTTGGCGTCGAAGAAGTAGTCGGACCGCCGTCCGCTGGCCAGGACAAAATCCCCCCAGCGAAAGCTTCGCGACGCGAGCAGACGGTGCAGCTCGACGCGGCTCTGTTCGGCGCTCACCCCTCTGGAGTCCAGCGCACCACGGGATGGCGGGCGGCGGCCACCTCGTCGACGCGGGAGATCGGGGTGCTGTGCGGCGCCGACTGGACGTGGGCCGGGTCGCGCTCCGCCTCGGCCACGATCTGGGCGCAGATGTCGGCGAGGTCGTCGAGGCTGCGCTTGGACTCCGTCTCCGTCGGCTCGAACATCAGGGCCTCGACGACGGTGGTCGGGAAGTAGGCGGTGGGGGCGTAGACGCCGTAGTCGAGGAGGCGCTTGGCCACGTCCAGAGCGCGCAGCCCGGGGGCCCGCCCGCCGCGCGTGCTGACGACGAATTCGTGCATGCAGGGGTCGGGGACGGCGGGGGCAAAGAGGGGGGTGAGCCGGGATTCCAAGTAGCGGGCGTTGAGCACTGCGTTCTCGGCGACCTCTGAGATCCCGGAGCCGTAGGCGCGCAGGTAGGCGTAGGCCCGCACCAGCATCCCGAAGTTGCCGTAGTAGCCGCGCACCTTGCCGATGGAGCGGGGCCGCTCCCAGTCGAGGTGGAAGCGGTCGCCGTCGCGCTCCACGGTGGGGACGGGGAGGAAGTCGACGAGGTGCTCGGAGACCCCGACCGGACCGCTCCCCGGGCCGCCACCGCCGTGGGGGGTGGAGAAGGTCTTGTGCAGGTTGAGGTGGACCACGTCGAAGCCCATGTCCCCGGGGCGGGCGATGCCCACCAGGGCGTTGAGGTTGGCGCCGTCGTAGTAGAGGAGGGAGCCGCTCTGGTGGGCGGCCTCGGCGATCTCCACGATCTGCGTCTCGAAGACGCCCAGGGTGTTGGGGTTGGTGAGCATGACGGCCGCCACCGACGGATCGAGGCGGGCGCGCAGGTCGTCGACGTCGACCGTGCCGCGGCGGGTGCTGCGCACCGTGACCACCTCCAGGCCGGCGGCGGCCGCCGACGCCGGGTTGGTGCCGTGCGCGGAGTCCGGGACGACAACTCGGGTCCGGGCGGTGTCGCCGCGGGCCGCGTGATAGGCCTGGATCATGCGCAGCCCGGTCCACTCGCCGTGGGCCCCGGCCGCGGGCTGCAGGGAGAGCCGGGCCATCCCCGTCACCTCGGCGAGCAGCCGCTCCAGCTCCCACATCAGCCCGAGCGCGCCCTGGACGTCTTCCTCCGCCTGGTAGGGGTGGATGTCGGCGAACCCCGGAAGCCCGGCCAGCTGCTCGTCGACCACCGGGTTGTATTTCATGGTGCAGGAGCCGAGGGGGTAGATGCCGTGGTGCAGGTGATGGTTGCGGCGGGCGAGCCGGCCGATGTGGCGGGCCAGCACCGGCTCGGGAACGGCGGGGATGGGAGCGGGCGCGCGACGCAGCCGCACCCCGGGGAGGAGGTCGGCGAGGGGACGCTCGGGGACGCCGGCGCCAGCCTGGCGGGGCCCGCCCGACCAGTCCCTGCTCAGCTCGAAGACGAGCGGCTCCTCTCCCGCCCAACCCTCGGCGACGGTCATGCCGACACCTCCACCCGGGTGGGCGCGGGGGCGGCGAAACGGCTGGCGGCGGCGGCGTAGCGCTCCATGGAGGCCGGAGAGGTCATCTCCGTGCAGCAGACAAGGACCTGATCGCCGCGCCGCGCGTCCAGCCCGCCCAGGGGGAGACCGGCGAGGATGCCCTGGCGACGCATCGAACGCACGAACTCCGCGCCGTCTCCCGGCACGCGCACCGCCGTCTCCCAGAGGAAGGGCCGGTCCGGCTCGGCGAGGGCGAAGCCGTCGATCGCGGCGAGGCGGTCGACGAGGTGGTGAGCCCGCTGGAGGCTGACCTCGGCGACATGGCGCATCCCTCCCGCTCCCATGCGGGCCATGTAGACGGTGGCGGCGAGGGCCATGAGGGCGTGGTTGGTGCAGATGTTGGAGGTCGCCTTCTCGCGGCGGATGTGCTGCTCCCTGGCCTGCAGGGTGAGGGTGTAGGCGCGGCGCCCCTCGCTGTCCCGTGCCAGCCCCACGAGCCGGCCGGGGATGCGGCGGATCAGCTCCTCGCGCACGGCGAAGAACCCCACGTGCGGGCCTCCGAAGGAGGGCGGGATGCCGAGCGACTGGCCGTCCCCCACGCAGACGTCGAATCCGGCCTCCCCCGGTGGGCTGAGGAGGGCGCAGGCGAAGGGATCGGCGGCGCAGATGGCCAGCGCTCCGGCGGCCTTCGCCCCGGCGGCGACCGGGGCGAGGTCGGTGACGCCCCCCCAGAACCCGGGCTGGGCCACCACGGCGCAGGCGTGCGCCGCCGTCACGCTGCCGGCCACGTCCTCCGCCACCTCCACGCTCACCCCCCGCCCGGCGGCGAAGGTGCGCATCACCGTGAGCGTCTCGGGGTGGAGATCCGCAGCGGCCAGCACCCGCCTCCGCCCGGTGTGCGCCACCGCCATCATCACCGCCTCCGCGGCCGCCGTCGCCCCGTCATAGAGGGAGGCGTTGGCGACCTCCATCCCAGTGAGGCCGCAGATCATCGACTGGAACTCGAAGATGGTCTGGAGGGTGCCCTGCGACGCCTCCGCCTGGTAGGGCGTGTAGGCGGTGTAGAACTCGGGGCGCGCCACCGTGGCCCGGACAATGGCCGGGATGAAGCGGCGGTAGACGCCCGCGCCGAGGAAGGCGTCGAGGCTGCCAAGCGGGCGGTTCTGCGCCGCCAGCGCCTCCAGCTCGGCGACAAGCTCCTGCTCGCCGAGGGGCGGCGGGAGGTCGAGAGCAGGGCGCCTCAGCCGCTCGGGGACGGCGGTGAAGAGATCGTCGACCGAGCCGGCGCCGATGGCCTCCAGCATCTCCGCCCGCTCCTCGGCCGCGTTGGGAAGGTACGCCATCGCCGCGACCTAGTATGGCGAGCAGCCGGTGGCGCCTGCGCTTGGGCGCGGGCGGGACGGGGCGTCGCTCCTCTCAGGTCAGGACATGTCGGCCCAGGGGGTTCCCCCTGCGGCCTCTTCGCCCTCTTCTCCCTCGCTGCGCTGGCGGTAGCGGTCGGCCACCATCTTGTAGGCGACGACCTTGGGCAGGCCCAGCTTGACGAGGGACTTCACCTCATCGGCCATCACCTTGTCGCGCGCCGTCTCGATCGCCGAGATGACGTCGTCGATGGACACCGTGGTCACTCGCTTGGCCATCGCCGCCTACTGTACCAGCGAGCTCTCCGGCCCAAACCCGGGCAGGAGCGCCAGGGCTCCCCACAGATTCCGGTCCTCGCCGAGCTCGCCGCGCCGGATCTCCGGCTCCGGCTGCAGCAAGAGGCTGCTCCGCACCGCGGCCCGCAGCGCGCCCTCGAACCTGGCCCAGGAGCGGACGACCCCGCCTCCGAAGATGACGACGTCGCAGTCCAGGAGGGTGACGGTGTTGACCACGGCCAGCCCCAGCCACCTTCCGACGTCGGCCCAGGCCGCCGCATCATCGAGGTCCTCTCCGCCACGGCCGAAGCGGCGCCGGATGGCGTTGCCGCTGGCCAGCGCCTCCAGGCAGCCGTGGCCTCCGCAGTGACATTCCGGGCCTCCCAGGTGCTCCGGCCACAGCACCTGATGGCCGGCTTCGGTGTCGTGGCGGCCGATCAAGAGCTTCCCGTCGTGGACCACCCCGGCGCCGATGCCCGTGCTCACCGTGTAGTAGACGGCGGTGCCGAAGCCCCGCCCGGCCCCGAATCGGGCCTCGGCGAGGGCCGCGCAGTTGGCGTCGTTCTCGGCGACGACGGGGCAGCCGTAGCGCTGCCCCAGGGTCGCCCGGAGGTCAAGGCCGTGCCAGGCGGGGCTGAGCCCCGGCGGGTTGCGCAGTCGGGCGCCCTGGCGATCAAACGGCCCCGGTGTGGCCACCGCGATGGCGGCGAGCGGCGACCCCGCCCGGACCTCGTCGAGCATGGCGCCGAGGAAGGCCGCGGGGTCGCCGCCGGGCGGGGTGCGGCGGAGGAGCGCTGGCCCCGGGGAACCGTCGGCGTCCGTCACGCTGGTGAGGCACTTGGTGCCCCCGATGTCGACGAGCCCGATCATGGCCAAAGACGAGGTGGCCCTCAGCCGCTCTCGCCTTCCCCCGTCGTGGCGGCGGCCGTCTCGCCCGCCATGGGCTCGCGTTCGCGCCGCCTCCGACCTTGCACGAACCAGCCGACCACCACGACGACGATGAGTGCGGCGAGCACGATGCCCGCCGTGCTGATCGGCCCGGAGAAGGTTGTGTAGCTCTGCCCCACCTTCCACCCGGCCACGGCGAGCACCGCGCACCAGGGCAGCGTCCCCAGGGTGGTCAGGAGGATGAAGGGAGCGAGCGGCATCCGGGCCAGCCCGGCCGGAAAGGAGATGTAGGTGCGGACCACGGGGAGGATGCGACCCCAGAACACAGCGGCCATGCCGTGGCGCCGGAACCAGCGGTCGGCCAGCTCGACGTGGTGGCGGCGGATCCCGATGTACCGTCCCGGTCCCAGGAGGAGCGGTTCGCCCAGCCAGGCGGCCAGTCCGTAGGCGATCACCGAGCCGATGACGTTTCCCAGCGTGCCGACCGCGATTGCCGCCACCAGGTTGATGTGCCCGCTGGCGGCCAGCACTCCGGCGAGGGGCATGATCACCTCGCTCGGGAAGGGGACGCCGACGCACTGGGCGATCATCAGCAGCAGGATCACGGCGAGGCTGCCAGTGCTCACCCACTGGGTGACGTCGATCACGCTGGCGAAGAGGTGCATGCGGGGATCCTCGGGGGTGTGACTGACGGACGGCTGTCGATGGTCGCATCTCGCGGGGGCTAGGGAACTGCTCAGCGGCCCCCGCACCCCGGCCGGACGTAGAGTGCCGCTCCCTTGGCGATCTCCGCCTGCCTCGGAAAATGCGTCGCCACCCAGGTCTGAAAGCCGTTCATCGACGACAGCCGGTGGGTCATGGAGTTGAAGAGAACGGCGCAGACGGGGTCGCTGCTCACCGCCGCCTCGAGGTCCGAGGTGGTCACCCCCGCGCCGCGGAAGCGGGTCAGCGAGGTGTCGACGTACTGGGGCGGTGCCGGCCGCCCGGCGAGAGCCTGGTCCCACTGGTCGTCGCTCAGCAGGACGCTGCCGGCCGGGGTCAGGCGCTCGAGGCCGGCGACGATCTGCGCCGACCGGGTGGGCGGGATGACCGGGAACTGTTTGACCGCTTCGAGGACGAGCACGGCCGCGGCTCCCAGCGCGGCCGCGAAGGCCAGCGCCGCAGCGGCGCTCTCCCGTCCGCGGTTGGTGACCCAGGCCAGGACCGTGGAGGCCAGGGCGGCGTCCAGGAAGGCCAGTCCGGGTGTGGCCACCACCCCGTGGTGGGGCCACAGCGGGCGCACCTCGGCGAGCGTGGCCAGCGACCCGGCGACCCAGAGGACGCCGGTGATGACGAGCCGCGGATGCCGCCGCCATCCGACGAGAACCCCGGCGACCGCCGTGGCCAGGATGGCCAGGGAATGTTGGTTCATCACGTTCTCGAGGGTCCACCCCGGGCCGACCGTGACCCGGCTGCCCAGGTGCATCCCCACCGACTGGTTGAGGACCTGCTGCCACTCGCCGGCCAGGGGGAGGAGGAAGGCGGCCCCCGCCGCCAGCGCGCCGGCCAGGGCGGCGATGGCCAGCCGCCCTCGGTCGTGGCGGGTGAAGAGCAGGAGGCCGGCCAGCGCCGGCAGGGCCGCGACGTCGAAGAGCTTGGTGAGCTCCCCGAAGGCCAGCGCGGCGCCGGCCAGCAGGGCGGCGGCGTCCGCGTGGAGCTGGCGCCGGGCGGACACCGACGTCACCCCGAGGGCCAGGGCGATGACGGCCAGGGCGGTGGCCGGGCCATCGGGCTGGAAGGTGAGAGACTCCCGAGCCGCGAGGGGGTCGACGCAGAGCACGGCGGCGGCCGCGACGGCGGCGATGCCCCCGGCGAGGCGCCAGGCGACGTAGGCGCCGGCCCCCACTGCGGCCACCCACCACATGAGCATCACCGCCCGGGCGGCGACGATGCCGCCCCCCAAGAGGGCCCAGATCGGCTCGGTGACGCCCAGGAAGGCGGGTGGCTGGGAGCTGTAGACGGCGCTGAAGAGGCCGTGGCCGGCCTGCATGGACTGCATGGAGAGCCAGTACACGCCCTCGTCGAAGTCGATCTGCGGCCCGCCGATGTAGGGGAGGCGGGTCAGCACCGTGGCCACCATGACGAGCCCCACCATGACCGCCGCGAGCCGCCCGCCCCGGCCGCGCAGACCTTCGCCGATCACCGCTCAGCCACCACCAGGACGCTCTCCGAGAGCGGTGTCCCGCGCCGCGCCGACCATCCGTCGAAGACGCTCACCGGGCGCAGGCCCGCGGCGCCGAGGAGGGGCACGATCTCCGTGAAGGGGGTGAGCCTGCTCGTCGTCTGCTGCACCGCCAGGCTGCCGTCCGAGAAGACCGACACCTCGCGAAGGACAAAGACATTGCGGGCGCGGTCGTAGACCGAGTCGGTGAGGAGGAGCTGGCGGCGGGTGGCGAGGAGGGACGAGCTGGCGACCTCCCAGGCCGAGATCCGTCCGGCGAGCTGGTCGGGTCGGAGGCGCAGCTCGAGGATGACCCGGCCGCCCGGGCGCAGGCAGCCGGCGAGCCGGCGCAGCGCAGCCGCCTGGGCTGGCTGGGGAAGGTTCTCCAGGACGTAGTAGAGGAGGAGCACTGCGTCGTACCGCGGCGAGGGCTCGAGGGCACGGATGTCAGCCACCCGGAAGCGGGCCCGGTCCTGAACGCCGAGGCGGCGCGCCAGCCCGCGTGCGTACCGGATGACCGCCGGCCCGATGTCGATCCCCTCGACGCGGTGGCCGAGGGCGGCCAGACGGACAGCGTAGAGGCCGGGCCCGCAGCCGGCGTCGAGGATGTCGGCGGGAGGGGCGGGGAGCAGGCGGCGGAGCCGCCGCACCTGCCGTTCGATGGAGCTCTCCCGGCGGCTCGCCCCATCGTGGGACTGATCGAGGTGCTCGGCGAGGAGACGCCGGCTCAGTCCCGGATCGGACCAATCGAGTTCAGCGGTGCGGTCCCACGGTTGCGGCCAGGGGGAGATGGAAGCGAGACGTGTGCGCTGCGACAAACCGCGGTGATTCTGCGCCCGGCAACAGCTTGCGGGGGCGCCCGGTATCGCCCGCGTACCATTGGCGGCGCTCCTCAGCGGAGCGCCGGGACGTCACGGAGGAGGTTCGAGCCAGATGGCCACGCCCGCACCGGACCGCATTCGCACCGTGGCCGTCGTCGGCCACAGCCACGACGGCAAGACCACCTTGTGCGAAGCGCTCCTCCACACCGCGGGAGCGACCCAGCGGCTGGGTTCGACGGACCAGGGGACGTCCATCCTCGACTTCGAGCCGGAGGAGCAGCGCCGCTCCATCTCCATCAGCGCCGCCGTAGCCCACTGCGAATGGAAGGGCACGCGCATCACCCTCATCGATGCCCCCGGGTTCCAGGACTTCGCCGGGGAGGTGGCCTCGGCGCTGGCTGGCGCCGACGCTGCGGTGCTGGTCGTCGCGGCCACGGGGTCGGTGCCGGTCGGAGCCGAGCTGGCCTGGGAGATGATCGCCGCCCAGGGTCTTCCCTGCCTCGTCGTGGTCAACCGGATGGACCGTGAGAACGCCGCCTTCGAGCCCACCGTTGACGCCCTGCGCGAGGCCTTCGGCCGCAAGCCCATCGCCGTCACCGTGCCCATCGGCGCCGCCAACTCCTTCTCGGGCTTCGTCGACCTCGTGGAGGGGAACGCGTACAGGTTCGACGGCGGCGGTGGCGCGGCACCCATGGAGATGCCCACCGGGCAGGCGGACGAGGTCCAGCGCGCGCGCAGCTCCCTGACCGACGCCGCCGCGGAGACCGACGACGCCCTCCTCGAGCGCTATCTGGACGGCGCGACCTTGAGCGATGACGAGGTGCGCAGCGCGCTCCACCGTGGTGTCGCCGCGCGGTCGCTGGCGCCGGTGGTCTGTGCGGCCGCCGCCGACCGGCGCGGAGCCGCCCTCGTCCTGGACAGCATCGCCCGCTTCCTGCCGTCTCCGGCGGAGAGGACATGGCTGGCGCGCAAAGCGGACGGCAAGGAGGTCGAGGTGAGCTGCGATGCCTCCGGGCCGCTCGTGGCCCGCGTCTTCCGCACCTCCGTCGACAACTTCGGCAAGGTGTCCTACGTGCGTGTGCTGCGCGGCACCCTGCGCGGCGAGACCCACCCTTACAACGCGAGCCGCAACACCGAGGAGCGGGCCGCCCAGCTGGGGCGGCCGATGGGCAAGCAGATCCTCACCTCCGGGGAGGTCGGAGCCGGGGAGGTGGCCGTGCTCACCAAGCTGCAGGCGGCGGAGACCGGCGACACGCTCTGCGAGCGGGGCACGCCGCTCCTGCTGCCCCCCATCCCCTTCCCCGCCGCCGGCTACTCCGCCGCGGTGAGCGCGAGGAGCAAGGGCGACGAGGACAAGATCATGCAGTCCCTCGCCCGTCTGGCCGAGGAGGACCCGACCTTCACCGCCGAGCGCGATCTCGTGACCCACGAGCTCATCGCCCACGGCCTCGGCGACGTGCACCTCGACGTCGTCCTCGAGAAGATGCGCCGCAAGTACGGGGTCGAGGCCAAGCTGCAGGCTCCCCGCATCCCCTACCGGGAGACCATCACCAGCTCGGCGCGGCAGCAGCATCGCTACAAGAAGCAGTCAGGTGGCGCCGGCCTCTACGGCGATTGCACTCTCGAGATCGAGCCGCTGCCCCGGGGCAGCGGCTACGAGTGGGAGGACAAGATCTTCGGCGGCGCCATACCGCACCAGTTCCGACCCTCCGTGGAGAAGGGCGTGAAGCAGACCATGGAGCAAGGAGCCATCAGCGGCCACCCCATCGTCGACATCAAGGTGCGCCTCGTCGACGGCTCGACCCATCCCGTCGACGGCAAGGACATCGCCTTCCAGATCGCCGGGTCGATGGCCCTGCGCGAGGCCTTCCAGAAGGCGGCCCCGGTGCTCCTGGAGCCCGTTCAGATCGTCAGCGTGGTGGTCCCGGACCGCTTCACCGGCGACATCATCGGCCTCTTCAACTCCCGGCGTGGCCGCGTCGCGGGGATGAACCCTCTGGGCGACGGGCGCACCGAGGTGACCGCGCAGATTCCGCAGTCGGAGATGTTCAGCTTCCCCATCGACCTCCGCGCCCTCACCCAGGGGCGCGGCCGCTACACCACCGAGTTCTCCCATTACGAGGAGGTCCCGGCCCATATCGCCCAGCAGATCATCGACGCCCACCAGAAGGAGCACGTCGCGGCCACCGCCTGAGGCCATCACTCACCCGCAGGAGGCACGCCCTCAGCGCTCTGAGGCTACGGACGGATGGCCACCGCGAAGGTGACGGGGTGGTGGTAGCGAAAAGCTTCCTCTTCCCCGAGGAGCGCCATCTGCTTGCTGAGCTCCGCCTCGAAGCGCTCGCGCACGCTGGGCCCGAGAACGGAGAGGAGGGCGTGCGACGAGGGGCCGGCGCCCATCATGAGCTCCGTCCACTCGCGCGCATCGCGGGCGCGTCCGCCCGTCACCATCGTCGTCGTCACCACCTCGGTGAAGCCCGCGGCGCGCAGCATCCGGGCCAGCACCTCGGGCTCACCGAAACGCCTCCGGTCACCCGGGGGGCGCGGGACGACCACCGGGTGGCGGCGCTCCAGGGCGACGAGGAGGCGGTGGAAGACCTCCTGGGCGGGGGTGGCCAGGCCACGGTGGAGGACGGACACGGCGACCCGGGCGCCGCGGCGGAGCACGCGGTGGGCCTCGAGGAGCGCCTGCCAGGGATCGGAGAGGTAGGCCAGCGCATCGCTGAGCGTGGCCAGGTCGAAGGTGAGGTCGCTGAAGACGAGGGCCTCGGCCGGGCAGTGGAGGAAGCGGACCTCGGGCGACGTCTGCCGGGCCGCCACCTCGAGGAGACGCCGGGCGATGTCGACGCCGATCACCTCGCCGGCCGGGCCCACCCTCTCCGCCGCCATCTGCGCGACCAGTCCGGTGCCGCAGCCGATGTCGAGGACGCGTTCCCCCGGGATGGGACCGGCCAGCTCCACGAGCCGGGCGGCGTGGCGGCGGTGGATGCCCGACGACCAGTCGTCGTAGGCCAGGGTGATGGCCCCGTAGTAGGCCTCGAGGTGGCGCGCGTAACGACTCGCCGACGGCCACTCTCCGGCCTCGGGGAGGGGGGGCCTGGGGGCGCTAGACTCACCCACCTGTGCGCTGGCGTTGATGGAAGGATGAAGCATATGGAAACCGCAGAGAAGATGAACGCAAGCCCCGAGGCGAAGGAGGTGGTCGTGACCGCGAGGGCCGACCGGAGAGCGGCTGGCGAGAACTCTAGCGGCGGCACGGTGACCCTCGGGGGCGACGACCGTCTCGAGGGCAAGCTGATCATTCGCAGTGATCTCGTCGTGCATGGCAGCGTCGAGGGCGAGGTCACGACGAGCGGCGACATCACCGTCGAGAGCGGCGCGTCCGTCAAGGCCCGGCTCGAGTGCCGGAACATCAGCATCCGTGGCCGGGTGGAGGGCAACGTGACCGCCTCCCAGCGTCTGCGCCTCGCGGGCTCGGGTTACCTCCAGGGCGAGATCCGGGTCGCCAAGCTCCACGTCGAGGACGGGGCCACCTTCAACGGCTCCATCTCGATGATCTCCGGAGACTGAACCACACCCCAGCGCGGTGAGAGGACCGCGGAGGAACTTTGGCGCTCCTCCGCGGGTCGCTCCGGGCGAGGCGCGGAGAGCGCCGGGCGCCTGGGGAGGAGCTGGGGGAGACCTCGATACCTCAGCCGGCGACCAGCGACAGGGCCCAGACCACGAGCACGCCCAGCGCCACCAGGGTGGCGACGGCGAGGAGAACGCCGCGGCGGCTGGCGGTGCCGTATCCGGCGGCGAGCGACGTGTCGGGGGCGAGAGAGGAGGCGATGTGGATCATGCCCCTACTACGCGCGGCGGGGCGGAATGGTTACGCGCCCCCGGCGAGCCGCGCGAGCCGGCCTCCGTTTGAGCGGTCCGAGCGGTTTCGGGTGCTCGCGGAGGCGGCCACCCCGAATTCAGGGCGAATTCAGCCCCAATTCAACCCGCCTCCCTCCCATGTGCTTACAATCCCCGGGATCGCCGGGGATGCCCCGGCCCGGTTCGACCGATCGAGGAGAGCAACTCATGGCTGTCTCCGGCTACTGCCTCAAATGCAAGAAGCAGACCGAGATCAAAGACCCACAGGCGATCACCATGAAGAATGGCAAGCCTGCCACGACCGGCACCTGCCCGACCTGCGGGACCAAGATCTTCAAGATCGGCAAAGCCTGAGGCGGCGGCCTGGGGGACGCCGCTCCTCGGCGGCGACGGGGCGGCTCAGCCGGTGACGGCTGAGCCTCAGTCCGCCTCCAGCGACCCCGCGCTCCCCACCCCGGCGATGGAGCCCACCCGGTCGCCCTCGGCGAGCCGCATGATGATGACCCCCCGGGTCTGGCGCCCGGAGATGCGCACCTGGGCCAGCGGGATGCGGATGACCTGGCCCATCGTGGAGATGACCATCAGCTCCTCGGAGAGGTCCTCGACCACGCGCATCCCCACGATCGCGCCGACCTTGGGGATGGCGTTCTGGTCCATGGTGTACACGCCCTGGATGTTGCGGCTCTTGACCGGGTAGTCCTCCATGGGGGTGAGCTTCCCGTAGCCGAGCTCGGTGACGACCAGCACGTGGCTCAGGGGGTTGACGATGTCGAAGCCGGCCACCTCGTCAGCGGGGCGCAGCCGGATGGCCCCCACGCCCATGGTGTCCCGACCCATGGGGCGCACCTCCTTCTCCGAGAAGCGGGCTCCCTTGCCCTGCCGGGTGACCACCAGCAGCTCGTCGCCCCCTCCCGAGATGCGCACCCAGTTCAGCTCGTCGCTGCCCTGGAGGTTGATGGCGATGAGGCCGTTGCGGCGCACCGCCGAGTAGGCCGCCGACGGCGTCTTCTTGATCTGGCCGAGCTTGGTGACCATGACCAGGTACTGCTCGTCGGAGAAGCTCTCGACGGAGATGAGAGAGGTGATCCGCTCCCCCTGCTCGATCTCGATGAGATTGATGACGGGAAGCCCCTTGGCCTGCCGCTTGACGTCGGGGATCTCGTGCGTGCGCAGCCGGAAGACGCGACCGCGGTTGGTGAAGAAGAGCATGTCGCTGTGCGTCGAAGCAGTGGTCGAATGCTCCACGTAGTCCTGGTCCGTCGACCGCTTGGCGCCCACCACGCCGCGCCCACCCCGGTGCTGGGCCCGGTAGCTGTCCAGCGGGATGCGCTTGATGTAGCCGCGGTGGGTGAGGGTGACGAAGACCTGCTCGCGGGGGATGAGGTCCTCCTCGCTGATGTCCACGTCGCCGTAGCGGATCTCGGTGCGGCGGGGATCGGCGAATCGCTTGCGGAGATCGGCCAGCTCGTCCTTGACGAGCTGATCCACGAGGCGGGGGTTGGCCAGGATGTCCTCGTAGCGGGCGATCTCCTTGATCAGCTCCTCGTACTCGTCACGGATCTTGCCGGACTCCAGCCGGGTGAGCCGGCCCAGGCGGAGGTCGACGATGGCCTTCGATTGGCGCTCGCTGAGCTCGAAGCGCTGCTCCAGGGCGTTCTGAGCCGCCCGCTCGTCCTGGGCCGCCCGGATGATGGCGATGACCTCGTCGATGTGCTCGAGGCACTTGAGCAGCCCCTCCAGGATGTGGGCCCGCTCGCGGGCGCGAGCCAGGAGGAAGCGGGTCCGCCGCGTCACCACCCGGCGGCGGAAGTCGATGAAGTGCTCGAGGATCGTCTTCAGGCCGAGGACCACCGGACGGCCCTCGACCAGGGCCAGCATCAGGGCTCCGAACGTGTACTGCAGCTGGGTGTGCTTGTAGAGGTTGTTGAGCACGGTGTGAGGGCGGGCGTTGCCCTTGAGCTCGATGACGATGCGGGTCGCCTCGCTGCGCCCGGACTCGTCGCGCAGCGCGGCGATCCCCTCCAGCTTCTTCTCGTTGACGAGCTCGGCGATGCTGGCCAGGAGACGCGCCTTGTTGACCTGGTAGGGGAGCTCGCGGACGATGATCTGCTCCCGGCCCGACTTGGCCTCCTCGAACTCCACCTGGGCGCGCATCACGATGCGGCCGTGGCCCGTGCCGTACACCTGGGCGATGTCCCGCGAGTAGATGAGCCCGCCGGTGGGGAAGTCCGGCCCGGGGACGATGCGCACCAGCTCCTCCGTCGTCGTCTCCGGCTCGTCGATGAGGCGGATGAGGGCGTCGCAGACCTCTCCGAGGTTGTGCGGCGGGATGTTGGTGGCCATCCCCACCGCGATGCCGCTGGCTCCGTTGACGAGGAGGTTGGGCAGGAGGGCGGGGAGCACGCTGGGCTGGAGGATGTCGGGGTCGGCCAGGTAGGTCTCCTCCATGTCGACGGTGTCGCGGTCGATGTCCTCGACGAGGGTCATGGCCACCGGCGACATCTTGGCCTCGGTGTAGCGCTGCGCCGCCGGTGGGTCGCCATCGACGGAGCCGAAGTTGCCCTGTCCCACCACCAGCGGGTAGCGCATCACCCAGGGCTGGACGAGACGGGCGAGGGTGTCGTAGATGGCCTGGTCGCCGTGGGGGTGATAGTTCTTCATCACCTCGCCGACGATGGCCGCCGACTTCTTGGTCTTGGCCCCGGCCGTGATGCCCTCGCGCAGCATGGCGTAGAGGATGCGGCGCTGCACCGGCTTGAGCCCGTCCCGGACGTCGGGAAGAGCCCGGCTCACGATGACGCTCATGGCGTAGTCGGTGTAGCTCTGCCGCATCTCCTGTTCGAGGTCGACGGGCCGGATGTCGCCGGGATGGAAGATGCTCGTCATCGCGAGCCCCCGCTGGAGGCGGCCGTGCGGCGGCGGGGCGCCGGACGGCGCGGCGGCACGGCGCTGGGTCCGGCGGGCGGCGCCGCGGGAAGGCTGCGCATGGCCTCGGCGATGCGCGCGGAGACGCCCTCCCGCCCGGCGCGCGCCGCCAGCCGCACGGCGTTGGCCATGGCTTCGCTGTCACTCCGTCCGTGGGCGATCACCACCTCCCCGGCCACGCCGAGGAGGAGCGCGCCACCCGTCTTGCGGTAGTCGGCGCGGTCGCGCAGGGGTCGCAAGCGCGGCTTGAGGAGTGCGCCACCCGCCCTGCCCAACAGGGACTTCCTGGCCTCCTCGGAGATCGAATGGAAGAGGAACTCCGCCACCCCTTCCGCGGTCTTGAGGGCGACGTTGCCGGTGAAGCCGTCGGTCACCACGACGTCGCAGGTGGCGCCCAGGAGGCCGCTGCCCTCGACGTTGCCGACGAAGGAGAGCGAGGACTCGCGGAGGAGGCGGTGCGCCTGCTGGACCAGCTGCGACCCCTTCTCGGCCTCCTCGCCGTTGCTGAGCAGGCCGATGCGAGGCTCGGCGACGCCCAGCATGTGGCGCGCGTAGACGTTCCCCATGACGGCGAACTGGAGGAGCCACTCGGGGCGGCAGTCGGCGTTGGCGCCGGCGTCGAGGAGGAAGGTGGTTCCCCGCGCCGAGGGGAGGTCGGTGCCGATGGCTGGGCGGTCGATGCCGTGCACCCGTCCCACCGTGAAGAGCGCCGCGGCGAGCGTCGCGCCGCTGTTCCCGGCGGAGACGCAGGCGGTGGCCCGGGCCTCGGCGACGAGCCGGGCGGCCACGACCACCGAGGCGTCGCGCTTGGCGCGGACGGCGTGTGCCGGATGCTCGTCCATGCCGATGACGGAGCCACTGGGCACGATCTCCACCGCCGAGCGCAGCCGGTCGTCGGCCTGCCGGGCGAGCTGGGGATGGGCGGTGCGCCAGGCGTCGAAGGCCGACTGGAGCTGGACCGGGTCACCCACGAGGAGCGCCCGCGCGCCTCCCTCCGCCACCACCTGGAGAGCTCCGGAGACCGCCGCCGCCGGGTCGTGGTCCCCGCTCATGGCATCGACGGCGACGCGCACCGGCGCAGAACCCATCAGACGTCGAGGTTGCGCACAGAGCGAGCGTGCGTCTGGATGAACCGCCGCCGCGGCTCCACGTCGGATCCCATCAAGCGATCGAATACATCGTCCGCCCGTAGCGCATCCTCCACGGTCACCCGCAGCAGCACCCGCCGGGCCGGATCCATCGTCGTCTCCCAGAGCTCCTCGGGGTTCATCTCGCCGAGTCCCTTGTAGCGCTGGACGTCGATCTTTCCGCCCCCCATCTCCTTCATCTTGGCGTCCCGCTCGGGGTCGCTGTAGGCGTACTCGGTGCGCTGCTGCCGGCCGCTCCCCTTCGCCAGCTTGTAGAGGGGAGGCTGGGCCAGGTACAGGTACCCGCCGGTGATCACCGGCTGGAGGTGGCGCCAGAAGAAGGTGAGGAGCAGGGTGCGGATGTGCGACCCGTCGACGTCGGCGTCGGCCATCAGCACGATGCGGTGGTAGCGCAGCCGGGCGATGTCCAGCCCCTCACCGAAGCCGGCGCCCAGGGCGGTGATGAGGTTCTTGATCTCCTCGTTGGCGAGGATCTTGTCGGCGCGGGCCTTCTCGACGTTGAGGATCTTGCCGCGCAGCGGGAGGATGGCCTGGTTGCGCCGCTCCCGGCCCTGCTTGGCGGAGCCGCCCGCGCTGTCCCCCTCGACGATGAACAGCTCGCAGTGCTCGGGATCGCGCTCGCTGCAGTCGGCGAGCTTGCCGGGGAGGGTGGTGGACTCGAGCAGCGACTTGCGCTGCACCAGCTCGCGGGCGCGGGCCGCGGCCTGGCGGGCGCGCGCCGCGGTGAGCGACTGCTCCACGATCCGCTTGGCGTCGGTGGGGCTCTCCTCCAGGTACTGCATGAGGGCGTCGCTCAGCACCGTCTGCACCTGGCCGGCCACCTCGCTGTTGCCCAGCTTGGTCTTGGTCTGGCCCTCGAACTGCGGTTCGCGCAGCTTGACGCTCACCACCGCGGTGAGCCCGTCGCGGACATCGTCGCCGCTCAGGTTGGGGTCCTGCTCCTTGAGGATGCCGGCCTTGCGCGCGTACTTGTTGAGGGTCGCGGTGAGCGCGGAGCGGAAGCCGGAGAGGTGCGAGCCGCCCTCCTCGGTGTTGATGTTGTTGGCGAAGCTCAGCACGTGCTCGGTGAAGGCGGTGTTCTGGTACTGCACCGCGATCTCCACGAGGTTGCCCTCGATCTCCCGCTCGACGTACATCGGCCGCTGGTTGACGACGTTGCGGTTGCCGTTCAGGTGCTCCACGAAGGCGCGGATGCCACCCTCGAAGTAGAAGGCGTAGCGCAGCTCGCGGACCTCGTCGAAGAGCGTGATGACCACACCCTTGGTGAGGAAGGCCAGCTCGCGCAGCCGGTCGGCGATCAGCTCCCAGCGGTAGGTGCGGTCGGGAAAGATCTGAGGGTCGGCCCACCAGCGGATCAATGTGCCCCGCATCTCCGTGCTTCCCACCACCTCCAGGGGTCCCTCCGGGATGCCGCGGACGTAGCTCTGCCGGTGGATGCGTCCGTCCCGGTAGACCTCGGCCACGAGCCGCTCGCTGAGGGCGTTCACCACCGAGGCGCCGACACCGTGCAGGCCGCCCGAGATCTTGTAGCCGCCGCCACCGAACTTGCCGCCGGCGTGCAGCTCGGTGAGCACCATCTCCACGCCCACCTTCTTCTCGGTGGGGTGCATGTCGACGGGGATGCCCCGGCCGTTGTCGAGCACGGAGACCGAGCCGTCGGCGTGCAGCGTGACCCGGATGCGGTCGCAGAAGCCGGCCATGGCCTCGTCGATGGCGTTGTCGACGATCTCCTGGATGAGGTGGTGGAGGCCGCGGCTGTCCGTCGAGCCGATGAACATGCCGGGGCGGCGGCGCACCGGCTCCAGGCCCTTGAGGGCCTCCAGCTGGGCTGAGGAGTAGCCGTCTCCCCTGGGGGCGCGGCGCGCGCGCACCTGCTCCCCGGGCTTGTCGCTCGCGATCTCGGGCGTCGTCTGGGTCAGATCAGGCTCCTCGCCGCGGCCGCGGTACCCATGCCAGGGCCGCACAGGGGGGCGAGGCGCGCAACCCTGCCGGGAGCGCCGCCGCTCGAGGCATGGACGACGGCTTCGTAGTGAACACAAGGAATTGTACCAGTCACCGTGGCCACCAAACACCTTTTCGGGGGACCCGAGAAGGGGTCCGGTCGAGGCCCGCCGCGGGGATACTCTGAGATCGTGGGACTCGAGGAATACCAGCGCAAACGCGACTTCACCAAGACCCCCGAGCCGAGCGGCCAGGGCGGCCGGGGCGGGGACCGGAAGAGCCTCTGGGACGGGCTGCCCGCGGGCCAGCGCTTCTGCGTGCAGAAGCATCGTGCCACGCGCCTGCATTACGACTTCCGGCTGGAGCACAACGGCGTGCTGCTCTCCTGGGCGATCCCCAAGGGACCCTCCCTCGACCCCGCCGCCAAGCGCTTCGCCACCCAGACCGAGGACCACCCCATCGACTACGGGGACTTCGAGGGGGTGATCCCCTCCGGCTACGGCATGGGCACCGTCGAGCTGTGGGATGCCGGCACCTTCCAGTGGGTGCGCGAGTCCGCCGAGGACCCCGAGCGCCAGCTGCACAAGGGGGACATCAAGTTCCAGCTGGACGGCGAGAAGTTGAAGGGGGAGTTCGCCCTGGTGCGGATGAGCAAGCGGGGCGGCCGCGCGGGCGGCAGCCAGGCCGGCGAGCGCGATTTTCTGCTCATCAAGAAGAAGGATCAATCAGCGGTGGAGGGCTATGACGCCGCCGACCACGACGGCTCCGTGCAGACCGGCCGCGGCCTCGAGGACATCGCCGCGCAAGCCGGTGGCGATCCCCGGGAGGAGCGGCGCCGGGCCCGCTCCCGCGCCGGCCGCTCTGGCTCTCCCCGCGGCGAGGATGGCGACGGCTCAGCTGCGCCGGCCGAGCTGCCCCGCAGCCTGCCCGCGCCGATGCTGGCCGTCTCCGTCGACCGGGCCTTCTCCCGCCCCGGCTGGCTCTTCGAGCTGAAGTACGACGGCATCCGGGCCATGGTGGCCGTCGCCGGCGGCGCCGTCCGGGTGGTGGGGCGGCGCGGCCGGGAGGAGACCGCCCGCTACCCGGAGGCGGCCGGCATCCCCGCCCAGCTCCGCGCCCGGAGCGCCATTCTCGACTGCGAGATCGTGGTCCTGGACGGCGACGGCCGCCCTGACTTCCAGAAGCTCCAATCGCGCCTCAACGCCGAGGGAGCGGTGGAGGTGCGCCGGCGGGCCGAGCGGTGCCCGGTGACGTTCGCCGCATTCGATCTCCTCTCCCTCGACGGTCGAGACCTGAGCGACGTCCCTCTGCGCATCCGCAAGAAGACGCTCCATGAGGCTGTCGGCCCCACCGGCCCGCTCTTCTACGCCGACCACCTGGAGGAGGAGGGCGAGGCCTTCTTCGCCGCCCTGCGCCAGCGCGGCCTGGAGGGGATGGTCGCCAAGCGCGCCGACTCCCCGTACCAGGCGGGCCGGCGCAGCGCCGACTGGCTCAAGGTCAAGGCCTGGCAGACGCAGACGGCGGCGATCGCCGGTTGGACCGAGGGGCACGGCCGGCGCGGTCACCTCGGGGCGCTGGTCCTGGCCGTCCGTGAGGGCGCGGGCTGGATCCACGCCGGCGAGGTGGGCACCGGCTTCAGCGATGCGCTGATCACCGACCTCCTCCGCCGCCTCGAGCCGCTCCACCGCGACGCCCCCGTCTTCCCCACCCCGCCGCGCATCGCCGGGCGGGCCCACTGGGTGGAGCCGAGCCTCGTGGGCGAGGTGCGCCACGCCGGCTGGACCAGCGCCGGCATGCTGCGCCACCCGGCCTTCGTGGGGCTCCGCCCCGACCTCGCCCCGGAGCAGTGCGTCCGCGAGCAGGCGGCCGTGGTGGAGGAGGTGATCGGCGACGGGCGTCCCGCGCCACCCTCGCCGCGAACCGCCCGCCGGCGGTCCTCGCGTCGCTCCGCACCCTCGCCGAGCCTCGACCCCGCCATCGCCGAGGCCCTCGACGTCCTTCCCCGCCTCCGGGCCGACGACTGGTGGGAGGTCGGCGGCCGCCGCCTCCGCCTCACCCACCTCGACAAGCCGCTCTGGCCGGATCCGCTCATCACCAAGCGCCGCATGGTCGACTACTACGTGCGCGTCTCGCCCTACCTGCTCCCGCACCTGCGCGACCGGCCGCTCTCCACCCAGGTCTTCCCCAACGGGATCACCGGACATTCCTTCTGGCGCAAGGACAAACCGGGCCACGCTCCGGCCTGGATCGACGCCTGGCGCTTTCGGGGTGAGGGAGAGGAGAAGAATTGGATCGTGGTGCGGGAGCCGGCGACGCTCGCCTGGCTGGCCAACGCCGCGGTCATCGACCTGCACCCCTGGCACTCCCGCGTCGACGCTCCGCATCAGCCGGACTGGGCCGTCTTCGACCTCGACCCCTTCGAACCGGCGAGCTTCGACGACGTCCGCGACATCGCCCGGATGGTCAAGGCGGCTCTCGACCATCTCGGCCTCCGCGGCCACCTCAAGGTGAGCGGCCAGACCGGACTGCAGATCTATGTTCCGCTCCGGCGCGGCCCCGACTACGACCGGGTGCGCGGCTGGGTCGAGGACGTCGCCCGGGCCATCGGCCGGGTGGACCCGGGGCGGATCACCTGGGAATGGACGGTGAGCCGGCGGACGGGAAAGATCCGCATCGACTACACCCAGAACATCATCAACAAGACGCTGGCCGCTCCCTACTCGCTGCGCCCGCTCCCCGGAGCCCCGGTGTCGACGCCCTTGGCCTGGGAGGAGCTGGACGACCGCCGCCTCCGCCCCGACCGCTGGACCATCGACACCATCTGGGATCGCCTCGCCGAGGTGGGCGGCGACCTCTTCGCCGGGGCCCTCGACGGCGACCAGGAGCTGCCGGGCTGAGGGTCTCCCCACCCGGCGGGACGCCGAGGCCCGCGGCTCGTCGAGGAAGCGCTGGCCGACCATACAATTTCCCCAACATGGCTGTCCTGCTCCTCAATGCCTCACTACAGCCCCTGAACGTGATCAGCCATCGCCGGCTGGTGGTGCTGCTGAGCAAGGAGCGAGTGGCCTTCGTCGACACCGAGGCCGAGCTGCGCGCCCTGGCCGCCCTGGAGGACCGGCGCCTTCCCGAGGACGTCCTCATCGTCCGCCTGCTGCGCAACATCCACGTGCCGCGGCGGATCCTCCGGCCCAACCGGCGCAACCTCCTCCTCCGCGACGACACCACCTGCCAGTACTGCGGGGTGGTGTCGGTGCCCTCCGACCTCACCGTCGACCACGTCGTGCCCGTCTCCCGTGGCGGCTCGCCGGACAGCTGGGAGAACGTCGTCGTGGCCTGCAAGCGCTGCAACTGGCGCAAGGCCGACCGCCTCCCATCCGAGGTGGGCATGCACCTGCTCCGCCCGCCCCGGCCGCTCACCCAGGAGTACGCGCACATCATCTTCCTGCGCTACCCGGCGCTGAAGGCCGCCTACGAGGCCTTCTGCGCGAGCGCGGCCGCTTGAAGCCCGCCCCCAAACTAGATAGTTAGGCTATATAATTACCGGCGGTGGCATCAGGTGCAGCCGGACGCGGGAAGTCGCACCATGAGGGGTCCAGGCTTCAGCACGGAGGTGGACAGATGGCGGAGGACCGCTTCGGGGCGCGGGCCGAGCTTTCCGGGGGGCTGACCTACCATCGTCTGGCCGCGCTCGAGGAGCGCGGTCTCGGCGCGGTCTCCCGCCTCCCCATGACGGTGAAGATCCTCCTCGAGAACCTGCTCCGCGAGAGCGGCGGCCGCTTCGGCGGCGAGGAGGGCGTGACCGCCCTCGCGGGTTGGGACGGCAAGGCGCCGGCCCGGGACAGCGAGCGTCCCTTCGTGCCCGCCCGCGTCCTCCTCCAGGACTTCACCGGCGTTCCCGCGGTGGTCGATCTCGCCGCCATGCGCAGCGCCGTGCAGCGGAGCGGAGGCGACCCGGCGCGGATCGATCCGCTCGTCCCCGTCGACCTCGTCGTCGACCACTCGGTCCAGGTCGACGCCTTCGGCAGCGCCGACGCCTACGCCCGCAACATCGAGCGCGAGTACGAGCGCAACCACGAGCGCTACTCGCTTTTGCGCTGGGCCCAGCAGGCGTTTCGCGGTTTCCGGGTCGTGCCCCCGGGAATGGGCATCGTCCATCAGATCAACCTCGAGCACCTGGCCGGCGTCGTCGCCGTCCGCGGCGTCGGCGGGGTGCAGACGGCGATCCCCGACACCGTCGTGGGCACCGACTCGCACACCCCCATGGTCAACGGGCTCGGCGTGCTCGGCTGGGGCGTCGGCGGCATCGAGGCCGAGGCCTGCATGCTCGGCCAGCCTCTATTCCTGCTCACGCCGGTGGTGGTCGGCGTCCGCTTCCACAACGCGCTGAAGCCGGGAACCACGGCGACCGACCTCGTCCTCACCCTCACCGAGATGCTGCGCAAGCATGGGGTCGTCGGCAAGTTCGTGGAGTTCTGCGGCAGCGGGCTCTCCTCGATGTCGGTGCCGGACCGCGCCACCCTCTCCAACATGTCGCCGGAGTTCGGGGCCACCGCCTCGCTCTTCCCGGTCGACGAACAGACCCTGCGCTACCTCCGCCAGACGGGACGCAGCCCCGCCCATATCGAGCTCGTCGAGCGCTACTGCAAAGAGCAGGGCCTGTTCCGTACCGACGATTCCGACACCCCCGTCTTCTCCGAGCTCCTGGAGCTCGACCTCGCCTCCGTCGAACCCTCGGTGGCGGGTCCGCGCCGGCCTCAGGATCGGGTCGCGCTGGGCCGCGTGTGGGAGTCCTTCCAGGCCGTGCACGGCGGGGCGGCGAGCAACGGCAACGGCGACGGCTCGGGCGGCGACGCCCTCGCCCGCCTCGTCGACGAGGGCGGCAGCCCCGAGAGCTCTTCCGGCCATCCCCCGGCAGCCGAGAAGGGTGGTGGTGGTGCGGCGGTCAGCGTGCGCCAACAGCCGGCGACACGGCGCCTCGGCCACGGATCCGTGGTCATTGCCGCCATCACCTCGTGCACCAACACCTCCAACCCCTCGGTGATGCTGGCCGCGGGTCTGCTCGCCCGCAAGGCCGCGGAGCGTGGCCTCCGGCCTCCGGAGTACGTGAAGACGAGTCTCGCTCCGGGATCGCGGGTGGTCACCGACTACCTGGAGCGCGCCGGGCTTCTGGAGCCGCTTGCCGGTCTCGGCTTCAACCTCGTGGGCTATGGCTGCACCACCTGCATCGGCAACAGCGGGCCGCTTCCCGAGAGCGTCGCCCAGGAGGTCGACGAGCGCAACCTCGCGGTCTGCGCGGTGCTCAGCGGAAACCGCAACTTCGAGGGGAGGATTCACCCTCAGGTCAAGGCCTCGTACCTCGCGTCGCCACCGCTCGTCGTGGCCTTTGGGCTGGCCGGCACCGTCCACATCGACTTGACCACGGAACCGCTGGGCGCGGGGAGCGACGGCCGTCCCGTCTTCCTCCACGAGATCTGGCCGAGCCTCGAAGAGGTGAACGAGGTCGTCGCCAGCGCGGTGGGCAGCGACCTCTTCGACCGGGAGTACGCGCGCATCTTCGAGGGCGACGAGCACTGGCAGTCGCTGCCCTCGCCGGAGGGTGCGATGTTCGCGTGGGAGGAGGATTCGACCTACGTCCGGGAGCCGAGCTTCTTTCAGGGCATGCCCGCCGAACCCGAGCCGCCCCGTGACATCGAGGGGGCGCGCGTCCTGGCCCTCCTTGGCGACTCCATCACCACCGACCACATCTCGCCGGCGGGGACCATCTCCCTCACCTCACCGGCCGCGGAGTACCTCCGCGCCCTGGCCGTGGAGCCGCGCGACTTCAACACCTACGGGGCTCGGCGCGGCAACCACGAGGTGATGGTGCGCGGCACCTTCGCCAACATCCGCCTGCGCAACACCCTCGCCGGCGGAAGGGAGGGTGGCTACACGACGCACCTCGGCTCCGGCGAGGTCATGACCATCTACGACGCCGCCATGCGCTACGTGGAGGAGGGCACCCCGCTCATCGTCGTCGCCGGTCGCGAGTACGGCTCCGGCTCCTCGCGCGACTGGGCCGCCAAGGGCCCGTACCTCCAGGGCGTCCAAGCGGTCCTCGCCCAGTCCTTCGAACGGATCCACCGCAGCAACCTGGTGGGGATGGGCATCCTCCCCCTCCAGTTCCGCGATGGCGAGAGCGCGGAATCCCTCGGGCTCGACGGGCGCGAGGTCTTCTCGATCACCGGCGTTGCCGGGGTCCGCCCCGGCGGCACCCTCCCGGTGGTCGCTCGCCGAGCCGGCGGCGAGGAGGTCCACTTCGAGGTCACGGTGCGCCTCGACTCCGACACCGACCTCGAGTACTACCGCCACGGCGGCATCCTTCAGATGGTGCTCCGCCAGCTCGCCTCCCCATCTCGATCGGGAGGGCCTCCCGCCTCCTGAGCCGCGCGGAGGGGAGCAGGCGGCCCTCGGAACCTCCGGGCGCGGTCGAATCCGGCCCTGCACAGCGTGGCTCATGATTTGCGGAGGTGGAACGGTCTGCGGTGAGGGAGGGGTGAGCGATGCGACGCAGATTGCGCCGGCGCATCCCTTTCTGCGCTTTGGCAGCATCGAGGTCAGGGCGCTGCGGCCGCTGCCGCCCTGAGCACTGAGGTGAAGGCGATGCGCGAAACCAACCTCGACCTCTACGGGAACCCGCCGATCTCCTGGTCCCGTGCCGAATCCCAGCTCGCGACCCGCGACTTCCATGGAGGACGGGGGACCTATTGGCTGTCGACAGCCGGCGCCGACAGGCGCCCCCACGCCGCCGGCGTGCTGGGCGTCTGGCTGAACGGCCGTCTCTACTTCGCGAGCGGAGCGCGCTCGCGCAAGTCCCGCCACCTGGCCGCCAACCCGGCTTGCGCCGTCTCCGCATCCCTCCCCGACCTCGACCTTGTCCTGGAGGGAGACGCCGTCAGGGTGACCGACGCCGCCACCCTCGAGTCCGTGGCGGTGCAGTTCAGGCTGCGAGGCTGGCCGGCGACCGTGAGCGGCGATTCCCTCATCGCTTCCTTCGGCGCCCCGAGCGCGCGGCCGCCCTGGCACCTCTACGTCATGACCCCGGTCACGGCCTTCGCGGTTGCGACGGGGGGAATGAGCGGCGCGACCCGCTGGCGCTTCACCTGACGCCCTGACGGGGTCACACCTGGAAACTGGGTCGGCCCCGCGGTATCAGGGGGGAAGTCAAGGTCACGTTAAAGGTCACATCCGCGCCACATGACCTTTAACGTGACCTTGACACCAGCCCTTCGATGACACCGTCGCTGCCGTCGCAGGAAGGCGCCCGCACTCCCCCTTGCACCCTTGCACCTCCCCCAGTGGCGGGTTACACTGGGAGGACGAACATCCGTGCGCGAGAGGAGGCCTGTTGAAGCCTGCACCGCGGCGCTGGGACATCGCTGACGTCGAGCCTCTGACCGGGCAGCCTCCGGTGCTGAGCAGCATCCTCGCCGCCAGGGGGGTTGATGCCCTCTCCGCCCCCGCCTTCCTGCGGGGGGGCGCGGACCTCCTCGACCCGTTTGGCCTCGACGGGATGGGGGAGGCGGTGGTCACCCTGGGGGTGGCTCTCGACGAGGGCCACCGCGTCGCCGTCTACGGCGACTACGACGCCGACGGGGTGACCGCCTGCGCCATGTTGACCCGGGCCCTGCGCGCGGCCGGTGCCGACGTCGTCCCCTACATCCCGAACCGGATGTCGGAGGGCTACGGGCTCCACGCCGCCGCCCTCGAGGACCTCGCCGAGCGCGGGGTCCGCTGCGTGGTCACGGTGGACTGCGGGACGAGCTCCGTCGAGGTGGCCGCCAACCGCCCAAGGGGGATGGCCCTCATCGTCACCGACCACCACCTCCCCCTCGCCCCCGACGGAACCCCGGCCCGTCTGGCTCCCGCCGACGCCCTCGTCAATCCGAAGCAGCCCGGCGACGCCTACGGCTACGACGGCCTGGCCGGGGTGGGCGTGGCCTGGAAGCTCCTCTGCGCCCTCGAGGCCGAGGGCATCGTCCCCGCCGGTCAGGCGGAGGACCTCATCGGCTTCGCCGCCCTCGGCACGATCGCCGACATGATGCCGCTCACCGGCGAGAACCGGACCATCGTCCACCGCGGCCTGCCCCGTCTCCTGGATCTCCCCGGGCTGCGCGCCCTGGCCCACACCGCCGGTCTCGACGCTCCTCTCGCCGCCTCCGACATCGCCTTCGGGATCGCCCCCAGGATCAATGCTGCCGGTCGCATGGAGGATGCCAAGCTCGCCCTCGATCTCTGCCTCAGCGACGATCCCGAGCAGAGCGTCGAGCTGGCCACCCGGCTCGACGAGCAGAACCGCACCCGCCAGCGGGCGGTGGCCAGCGCCCTGGCCGAGGCCGAGGAGAGGGTGGCGGAGATCCCCGACGATGCTCCGGCCATTGTCCTCGGCGACCCCGGATGGCCGATGGGGATCGTGGGTCTGGTGGCCGGCAAGCTGATGGAGCGCTACGCCCTCCCCGCCTTCGTGGTCTGCCTCGACCCGCGGGAGGCGAAGGGCTCAGGCCGGTCGGTGTCCGGGGTCCACATCGTGCGGGCGCTGGACCACGCCGCCCCGGCGCTGGCCCGCTACGGAGGCCACGCCGCCGCCGCCGGCTTCAGCCTCCAGGCGGGAGACCTCGACCGCTTCCGCGACCTCGTGTCGGAGGCCTGCGCCACCCAGCTCGCCGGGCGCACCCGGGAGCGCGTCTTCAGGGTGGACGCGGAGATCTGCTGCGCCGACGCCACGCCCGAGCTCTGCCAGCTGCTGGAGGCGGTCGAGCCGTGCGGGATCGGCAACCCGGCGCCGCTCCTGGCCCTGCGCGGCTGCGAGGTGCTCACCGCTCAGCCCTTCGGCAGCGACGGACAGCACCTCCGGGTCGCGCTCCGCGACGGCGGCGCCGGGATCATCGAGGCGATCGCCTTCAACAAGCCGGGCCTCACCGCCCACCTGCCCCGCGGCCGGCGGCTGGACATCTGCTTCGGGCTCGAGCTCGACGCCTGGCAGGGGCAGCTCCGCGTTCGGGCCCGCCTTCGCGACCTCCGCCCCGCCCGAGCTCCGAGAGCGGCGCCGGTGCCGGCGCTCGTCGCCTCAGCCTGAGCCGGAGAAGCCTTCCCAATTCCGGCATCAGGCCCCTGACCGCCGCTCCCGGGTCGGCGACCGGCGCCGCCCCCGGCTCGTGGCACTGTCCCGGCGGCTGCGCTCAGAGCGTCCCCTCGTCGGCGACCGGCGCCGCCTCCGGCTCGTGGCGATGCTGCAGCGCGGCGTGCTCCGCCTCCGTCGCCCGGCGCGCCTCCCGGCGCCGCTCCCTGACGGCGAGGAGCTTGGCCTTCTCGTCCCCGACCGGGGCGCGATGGGGCGGGCGCTCCGGTCGGATCACCTGGTCTCGTCCCTTGCGGCGGGGGCCGGTCCAGAGCGCGGGGGGCGCGTCGAGGTGGAGGGCCAGGCCGTACGCCGCGCTCTCGTAGTTGACGCGCCAGCCGCGGAAGTGCTTCCAGGCCTCTGCCTCGTCGCGCTCCACCTTCCAGCCCACCTGGCGCAGCCGGGCCACCGCGTCACGGAACTCCGCCTCCGTCAGCTGGATGGGATCGTCGGGGTGGGGGTCCGGGTTGGAGGGGAGGCCGAGAACATCGGCGATGTCCCGGAAGGCCACGTACCCCATGCGCATGAGGGGTCGCGCCGAGGCCGGCGCCGAGACGGGGGAGAGGCTCAGGTGCAGCGCGGCGGCATCCAGCACCGCCAGCAGTCCGATGACCCAGGAGCGGAGCGGCTTCGGGGAGCGGAAGTAGATGAGCTGCGGATACGTCGTGTGCGACTCCGAGACGTCGGCCGCCCACTCCGTCCAGCTCTCGTAGAACCAGGCGAGTCGCTCGATGTTGTCGATGAGCTCCTGGCGCATCAGCACCTCTGGGCCCCAGGCCGGTGCGCCGCCCAGGAACGCGAGCATCGTGACGAGCGTCTCTCGTCGATTAAATGCCGCATACAGCGCCGGCAGATACGCGATCTGCAGGGCGAGGATGACGAGGCCGCTCATCGCCGCGAAAAAGCTGAGGGCGATCGGCGCGGCGCCATTCGGGGTCGCGAAGCCGAGGGTGAACATGCCCGACCCGGTGGCGATGAGGGCTCGTCCGAAGTCATCGCCGGTGAGGGGCCAGAAGAGGAAGGCGTAGCCGAGGAAGACCAGCGTCACCCAGGCGAGGAGGAGCGCGCCGAGGAGGGCCGGCCCGTTGAGGGCGAGGATGCGGTCGCGGCTCTTGTAGCTGTCCACGCGGTCGGTGATGGTGAGGAAGACCCAGCGCACCGCCCACGTCACCCACACGGTGAGGCGCGGGGCCGTGGCCCGGGGGACGACCAGCGTCCCGAGGACGCTGCCCGCGGTGAGGAGGAGGACGGCGATTCCGGCCGCGAAGCCGATCCAGCTCAGGATGTACACGATGGAGGAGAGCTTGCCTGAAGACGCGGCGCCGGCGTGGCCCGATCAGGACGCCGCCGGCGCGACTGAGGGCTTCTTGCAGCGGCTCCTCGAGGCGTGGCTCCGGCTACGCCCGCGCCTCCTGGGCGCGCCGCTCGCTCTGGCGCTGCCGGGCCCGTTCGAGCAGCCGGTCGACGACGTCGGGTGCCTGGGCGAAGTGCAGGTGGACAAAGGAGCACACCAGGTTTCCCACCGACCATCCCTCGCAGCCCAGGGGCTCGCCGTCACAGTCGTGCATGGCGTAGGCGGGGCTCACGTCGTTGGGGCAGGCGAGGAGCTGCACCTCGCGGACCTCGTGACCACGCAGCTTGGTGCCCCGGGGGCCGAGCCAGGAGTCGGTCTCGACGCGCAGCTCGCGATAGCCGCGCTGGCGCGGCCCGCTTTCGCCGCTCAGGTCGACGGGGAGAAGGCCGGCGAGGGGAAGGACGGAGCCGTTGCCCAGCCGGACGCTGTGGGCGCAGCAGATGGCGCCGCCCGCCTCGGCGTAGATCGGCATCCCCTGGGCGTGGGCTTTGCGCAGCCACTCCAGGAAGGCGTGGTTGGCGGCCAGGCGGGGCAGGTGCACCTCGCCGAGCCCGCCGCCCAGGTAGAGGGCGCCGAGGCCGCTGGGCATGACGTGGTCCTCGAGCGGTGAGAAGGTGACGATGTCCGCCCCGGCGTCCTCCAAGAGCTCGAGGTTCTCGGCGTAGTAGCAGGAGAAGGCGTCGTCGAAGGCCACCCCGACGCGCACCCGCGGGGCCGGGGGACGGACGCGGTGCACCGGTTTGGGCATGGCCTCGGCCCGGCTCATGAGCCGCTCGATGAGGTCGAGGTCGCACTCCCGGGAGACCGCCGCGGCCAGGGCGGCGATGGCGTCGTCGACGGTGGGGTTGCGGGAGAGGGGAAGGAGGCCGTTGCCGAGCTCGGGGATGGCGGCCTCGGGGAGCCGGGGAAGGGCGCCGAGCACGGGCAGCTTGGCGCGCTGCCAGATGGCGTCCTCGACCATCCGGCGCCGCTCGGCATTGGGCACCCGGTCGAGGATGACGCCGGCGATGTCCAGGGAGGGGTCGAGGCGGCGCACCCCCAGGGCGATGGCCGCCGCCGTCTCGCCCATGGTGGCGACGTCGAGGACGAGGACCGCCGGGGTGGCGGTGATGTGCGCGATGTCCGCGGTGCTGCCGGGGAATTCGCGCCCGGCGGCGATGCCCTCCCAGGGGTCGGGGCCGCCCCGGCTGTCGAAGAGCCCCCCGGTTCCCTCGATGAGGGCCAGGTCTGCCCCGGCCGCCCCCTGGATGAGGGAGCGGCGCACCGCCTCCTGTCCCAGGATCCAGGAGTCGAGGTTGCGGCAGGGCCTGCCGGCAGCATGGGCCAGGTAGGAGCAGTCGATGAAGTCGGGGCCGACCTTGAAGGCCTGGACGGCGCGGCCCCGGGAGCGCAGCGCGGCCACCAGGCCGAGGGTGACGCTGGTCTTACCCGATCCCCCCTCCACACCCGCGATGAGGAGCCGGGGGATCCGGACCCGATCGAGCATCGCACCTCCGGGAGCCATGGACACGGGGAGCGGCCCCAAGGATGCGACAGTGCGGTGGAGGTCTGGGGAGCTCTCGGACGACGCTAACAGGGCGTCACTGGACTGTAAAGATGAACCGTGAGGTCCACAGCCGGGGTGGCGCCCGCCACCCCGGCCGCCCCCTCACCTTTCGGGACGCCCCGCCTCCGCGCTACCAGCTCTCGCAGGTGGGGAGGCGTTGGAGAGTTCTGAACGATCAGACCGTTTCGCTGCGTTCGACCATATCAGATCCGTTACGAGTCCGCAAGACCCTCGTCATGAGGTGCGCTTCGCAGGCTCGCTGGTGACCCGCCGCAGCGCTACTCTGAGCTGGCCAATGGGAGCCCAGACCGTCGGAGAGCTGCGCCGCAGCGAGTACCGCGTCCTGCCCGTGAAGACGGAGATGCGGCGCAACCTCATCCGCAAGCTGCAGGCCGGCGAGGCCCTCTTCCCCGGGATCGTGGGCTACGCGGACTCCGTCGTCCCCCAGGTGGAGAACGCCATCCTCGCCGGGCACGACCTGGTCCTCCTCGGCGAGCGCGGGCAGGCGAAGTCGCGGCTCATCCGCTCCCTCGTCTCCCTCCTCGACGAGGAGATCCCGGCCGTCGCCGGCTGCGAGATCAACGACGACCCCTACCACCCCATCTGCCGGCGCTGCCGCGAGCTCGTCGAGGAGCGGGGCGAGGACACCCCCCTCACCTGGCTGCATCCCGACGACCGCTACGGGGAGAAGCTCGCCACTCCCGACACCTCCATCGCCGACCTCATCGGTGAGGTGGACCCCATCCGGGTCGCGGAGGGACGCTACCTCTCCGACGAGCTGGTCATCCATTACGGGCTGGTGCCGCGCACCAATCGCGGGATCTTCGCCATCAACGAGCTTCCCGACCTCGCCGAGCGCATCCAGGTCGGCCTCCTCAACATCATCGAGGAGCGCGACGTCCAGATCCGCGGCTTTCGCGTCCGCCTCCCTCTCGACGTCGTCGTGGTGGCCACCGCCAACCCCGAGGACTACACCAACCGCGGGCGCATCATCACGCCTTTGAAGGACCGCTTCGGAGCCCAGGTGCGCACCCACTATCCGCGCACCCCGGAGGACGAGATCGCCATCGCCGAGCAGGAGCGCGTCGTCTTCGACGACATGCCGGTGCCCGTCCACATGCCCCAGCACATGAGAGAGATCGCGGTGGAGATCACCCATCTGGCCCGCCGCCATCCCCAGGTCAATCAGCGCAGCGGCGTGTCGGTGCGCGTGACCACCGCCAACTACGAGAGCCTGATCAGCAACGCTCTGCGCCGCGCCCTGCTCACCGGCGAGAAGGAGGCGGCGGCCCGCATCAGCGACCTCCCCGCTCTCACCGCATCCACCGCCGGCAAGGTGGAGCTCGACACCTGGGAGGACGCCGACGACGAGCAGGTTCTCGACAAGCTGATCCGCACCGCCTGCAGCAACGTCTTTCGGCGTCACTTCTCGGTCGCCGAGCTCAACGACATGGTGCAGCGCTTCGAACGTGGAGCCTTCACCGTGGAGGTGGGACCCCTCGTTCCCCTCGATGTCTACCGGCAGGCGATGACCGAGCTTCCGGGCCTCGACCGGGCGCGCCAGAAGCTCGGGGAGCCGGCCGGCCTCGCCTCCTCCGTGGCCGTGATGGAGTTCCTCCTCGAGGGCCTTCACCTCGGCAAGCGGCTCAACAAGACGGCGCTGGAGGGAACCGCGATCTACGGTGGCTGAGCAGCTCGACGACGCTCCTGCGCCGCGAGCGCCGCGGCCCTTCACCTGGCCCGCTCCCTCGCGGCACCGCTTCTCGGCCTGGGATGGCACCCAGGACCCGCTCGGGCCTGATGCCGACGCGCTCTTCGATCGCCTCAGCGAGGACGTCTTCCACGGTTGGGAGTTCGACGCGGCGCTGCGCCGGCTTCTCAATCAGGGATGGCGCGACCAGCGCGGCCGCCGTCTGCTCGGCATGGAGGAGATGCTGGAGCGGCTGCAGCGCCGGCGCCAGCAGCAGCTGGAGCGCTTCCAGCTCGACTCCATCTTCGACGACATCCGCGAGAAGCTGGACCGCGTCATCGCCCAGGAGCGGCGCGGAATCCAGGAGCGCCTCGACACCGCCCCGGAGTCCGCGCGCCGGGTGCTCGACCGGGTCGCTCGCCAGCGGCGCGACGACCTCGACGCACTGCCTCCCGAGCCGAGCGCGGCGATTCGATCTCTGCGTGACTACGAGTTCATGGACGCGCAGGCCGAGGCCGGCTTCCAACGCCTTCTCGAAGAGATCCGTCGCAACGTCGTCGACTCCTACTTCGCCCAGATGGCGAGCTCCATGCGCGCCATACAGGGAGCCGAGCTCGCCGAGCTCCGCGAGATGGCCCGTGACCTCAACGCCCTTTTGCGCCAGCGCTTGGAGGGCGTTCCCGCCCCCCAGATGCAGCGCAGCTACGAGCAGTTCCTGCAACGCTGGGGGCGGATGTTCCCCGACGCTCCCGCCTCCTTCGACGAGTTCGTGGAGCAGCTCATGCGGCAGATGGCGCGCATGGACTCGCTCATGCAGTCGCTGTCACCGGAGCGCCGCCGCGAGCTCGAGGACGTCATCTCCTCGGTCTTCAACGATCCCGAGCTGCAGGCCACCCTCGCCGAGCTCGGGGGCACTCTCGAGCTGCTCTCCCCGGAGGGGCGGCTGGGATCCCGCTACAACTTCTTCGGCGGCGAGGAGGTGTCCCTCGACGAGGCCATGGCGGTGATGGATCGCCTGCAATCCATCGAGGAGGTGGAGCGCGAGCTGCGCGGGCTGACCCGCGGCGAAGCGATGCGCCGCGACGCGCAGCAGCGCCTCGAGGCCCTCCTCGGCGAGGAGGCGGCGCGCGGCGTGAGCGAGATGCAGAAGCTCCTCGAAGAGCTCGAGTTGCGCGGCCTCGTGGAGCGCGGTGGGGAGGGGATGCGCCTCACCGCTCGCGGCACGCGCAGGATTGGCCAGAAGGCGCTCGGGGATCTCTTCGCCCGTCTGCGCCGGGACCGCTTCGGGGAGCATGACCTCCGCCGCCTCGGCGCCGGCGGGGAGCGCGGCGACGAGAGCAAGGCGTATGAGTTCGGGGATCCTTTTGATCTCGATGTGGAGCGGACGGTGATGAACGCCGTGCGCCGCAGTGCCGAGGAGGAGCGCGAGTCGATCGGTCCGCGCTCCGCGGCCCGCCGCTTGTCGGTCGACGACTTCGAGGTGCACCGCACCGAGGCCCTCACCCGCTGCGCCACCGTGCTGATGCTGGACATGAGCCGCTCCATGCCGCTCCGGGGCTACTTCTACGCCGCCAAGAAGGTGGCCCTCGCCCTCGACGCCCTCATCCGCGGACAGTTCCCTCGCGATGCGCTCACCGTGGTCGGGTTCAGCGACCTGGCCCGCGAGATCCCGGCCCCCGCGCTCCCCCACCTCTCCGTCAATGAGTATGTGTACGGCACCAACCTGCAGCACGCGCTGATGCTGGCCCGTCGCATCCTCGCCCGCAGCCACGCCGAGAACAAGCAGGTCATCATCGTGAGTGACGGCGAGCCGACCGCCCACATCGAGAACGGCCGCCCCGTCTTCTACTACCCGCCGCTGCCCGAGACGTTCGCCAAGACGCTGATCGAGGTCCGTCGCTGCACGCAGGAGAACATCGTCATCAACACCTTCATGCTGGAGTCCAATCACCACCTGGTCCGTTTCGTCAACCAGATGACGCGGCTCAACCGGGGGCGTGCCTTCTTCATCAGTCCCGACCGCCTCGGCGACTACGTGCTGGTGGACTACGTGAGGTCGCGGCGCGGCGCCTCAGCCGCGTGAGCCGCTGGCTGCCGCACATCGGCGGGGTCCGCGCGGGCGACGGCGCTGGCGAAGGCTGAGAGCGTTGCTCACACCACGCCGGCGGCCGGGGCCCCGTGCCTCTGGGACCCTCGGCTCGGGCGACGGAGCTGCGCCGCCTGCCGGCGCCTGCACCCCGCGGCAGGTCTGGCCCGGAGCCTGAGCGTCCTCCACACCGGGCACGCTGTTGTGCCCCGGTTACGGAGCGCCGCCAGCCGAATGTCATCTCGCCGCGGAAGGCGGCGCGGCTGCTACCCTCGTCGCCGATGAGCGTGGCCAGCCCGCAGCCGCCCCCCGCCGTGCAGACCGCCTCCGCCCTGGCCGCCCGCGCCCTGGGCGCGGTCAAGGTGTACGGCCGCGGCGAGACCGCCGTGACCGCCCTGGACGGCATCGACGTCGGCTTCGCCGCCGGGGAGTTCACCGCCATCATGGGGGCGTCGGGCTCCGGGAAGTCGACGCTGCTCCACTGCCTGGCCGGGCTCGACCGCCTCACCTCGGGGGAGACCTTCATCGGAGAGATCCCTCTCGGTCGCCTCAATGACCAGCAGCTCACCCTGTTGCGCCGTGACCGCGTCGGCTTCATCTTCCAATCCCTCAACCTCGTGCCCACCCTGAACGCCCTCGACAACATCGTGCTGCCGCTTTCGATCGCCGGGCGCAAGCCGGACCCGCAGTTTCTCCAAACGGTGATCCAGACCACTGGGCTTTCCGACCGGCTTCGCCACCGTCCCAGCGAGCTCTCCGGGGGCCAGCAGCAGCGCGTCGCCGCGGCACGAGCCCTGGTCAGCCAGCCTCAGATCATCTTCGCCGACGAGCCCACCGGCAACCTCGACTCCAAGGCCGGCGGGGAGCTGCTCGACTTCCTGCGCCGAGCGGTCGACAACCTGCACCAGACCATCGTCATGGTGACGCACGACCCGTTCGCCGCCTCCCATGCCGATCGCATCATCTTCCTCGCCGACGGCCGCATCGTCTCCGAGATGCGCTCCCCCACCCCGGACACGGTGCTCGCCGCCATCCGCCAGATGGGAGACTGAGTCTCCAGCCGATGTTCACGGTCAGCATTCGCGGCTTGCCGTCGGGCGCTGGCCACACAGCCTTCGTCTGATGTTCAAGGTCAGTATTCGCTCGCTGCTGACTCACAAGCTGCGCTTGGTGCTCACCGCGGTCGCCATCATCCTCGGGGTGACGTTCGTGGCCGGGACGCTGGTGCTCACGGACACGATCCGCAACACCTTCACGAGCATCGTGGGGGCGGCGGACCGGGGGGTGGCCGTCGAGGTCCGCGGGGTCCTCCAGACCGGCGAGAAGAACGCCTACCTGCCCGTCTCCGCCTCCCTCCTCGCTCCGGTGCGCCACGTCTCCGGCGTCCAGGACGCGGTGGGGGTGATCCGCCACGGGGGTATCGCGATCATCCGCAACGGCGCGGTGCTGGGCGGACGCGGTGGCGAGCAGATGATGGGTGGCAACTGGATCTCTTCAGCGCAGCTCTCCCCCTACAAGCTGCTCTCGGGCCGCCCGCCGCAGGGCTCCTCGGACGTCGTCATCGACAGTCAGTTCTCGAGACGGGAGCACCTCGCCGTCGGCGACCAGGTGCAGATCACCTACCAGGCGGGGGCCGTGACGCCCTTCCGCATCAGCGGGATCGCGACCTTCGGAAACCAGACCCGCGCGTCCGTGCAGAGCTTTGCCCTCTTCACCACTCCCACGGCCCAGCGGGTGCTGGAGACGGGCGCCACCTTCGACGCCATCGACGCCAGCGTCACCTCGGGAGTCACCGACACGCAGCTGGCCCAGCGCATCTCCAGCGCGCTGAAAGGTGACGCGGTCACCGTGCAGACAGGGCAGCAGGCGGCCTCCCAGGCGGAGCAGAACGCGCTCACCACCATCAACAACTTCATCGGCACGCCCCTTCTCGTCTTCGCCTTCATCGCCGTCTTCGTGGGCAGCTTCATCATCGTCAACACCTTCAGCATCCTGGTGGCCCAGCGCACCCAGGAGCTGGCGCTTCTGCGCGCCCTGGGGGCGACCCGCGGCCAGGTGTTCCGCGAGGTGATCATCGAGGCGCTCATCACCGGGGTCTTCGCGTCCTGCGTCGGTTTCGTCCTCGGCCTCCTCCTGGCGAGCCTTCTGGTGCGCATCTACAGCTCTTCGGTCTCCCTTTCGGTCAGCATGAGCAGCTTCATCACCGCCCTCCTCGTGGGGACCATCGTCACAGTTCTCGCCGCTGCCATCCCGGCCCGGCGCGCCACCCACATCGCCCCGGTCGCAGCGATGCGCGAGGCGGTGCCGGAGACGGGCGGAATGCCCAGGCTGCGAATCGGGGTGGGCGCAGCCCTCCTATGCGCCGGGGTCGTCGCCCTCCTCGTCAACCTCTACACGGCGAGTCCCGTCTCCGGGCCCAACCTCGCCGTCCTCGGCCTCTCCGTGCTCGCCATCTTCCTGAGCGTCGCCCTGGTGGCCCCCGGTCTCGTCCTGCCGGTGGCGCGCGTCCTCGGCTGGCCGGCGCGGCGATGGCGCGGCGCCACCGGGCGCCTGGCCGGGGACAACGCTCGGCGCAATCCGCGCCGCACCGCGCTCACCGCCTCGGCTCTCATGATCGGCCTCGCCCTGGTCACGGCGGTCGCCGTCCTCACCGATTCCGTCTCGGCGAGCATCGACCAGGCGATCGACGGCAGCCTGTCCGCCCAGCTCCTGGTCGTCAACGAGCGAGGCGGTGCGTTCGATCCCGCCGTGGCGTCCACTCTGCGCAACGATCCGCGGCTCACCGACATCGCCGAGGTGCGCACCAGCGACGCGCTCGTCAGCAACCTCTCGACGGGGGTCGCCGGCATCGACCCCTCGGCCATCGGCCGGGACCTGAGCCTGGGCATGACAGCGGGGACAGCGATGAGCATCGACACCCCGGGGACCGCCATCGTCGACACCACCCTGGCTGGGAGCAGCGGCGTGAGCGTCGGCGACCGGGTGACCATGACGTTCCCCAACGGCGAGCGGCTCCCGCTGCGCGTCGGCGGCCTCTACACACCTGACGCCATCGTCTCCGGCTACCTCGTCTCCCTGGCCACCCTCGACCCGCACGTCACCACCCCCCGCGACGAGGTGGTCCTTGCCAACCCGGCTCCCGGTGAGTCCCTGAGCGGCGCGGAGGCCTCTCTGCTCTCCGATCTCAGCCACTACCCGGTGTTGAGCGGGCTCACCAAGGACCAGTACAAGGCGCTGGTGAGCACCGGCCTCAACGCCTTCCTCAACCTCATCTACGTGCTCCTGGCGCTGGCCATCGTCATCGCCCTGGTGGGCATCGTGAACACCCTCGTGCTCAGCGTCCTGGAGAGGACCCGGGAGATCGGTCTGCTGCGCGCCCTGGGGATGACGCGGGGGCAGACCCGGGAGATGGTCGCCTGGGAGTCGCTGATCATCGCCCTCTTCGGCGCCATCCTCGGCCTCGCCGTCGGCTGCGGGCTGGGCATCGCCCTGGTCAGCTCGCTCCACGCCGACGGCCTCACGGCCACGGCGATTCCCGGCACCAACCTCGTCATCTACACGGTCGCGGCGGCACTCTTCGGGCTGTTGGCGGCCGTCTTCCCGGCCATCCGCGCCTCCCGGGTCGACGTCCTCCGCGCCGTCACCGTCGAATAGCCGCCCGCCGTCCCCCGAGCCCGGCGCCCTCCCCTGCGGGGCCAGGTCGGGCCGCGGCCGCCGCAGCGGCTTCGCCACACTGGTCCGCATGGCCGAGGTCGAGGCGCCGCACGAGTTCGCGGAGAGGATGCGGCGCCAGCTCCGGGCGCGCTATCGCGGAACCGAGATCGAGGTCGACGACCGGGCCTTCGCGCTCAGGGTGCGCTCCGCGGGGAGCCAGAGCAGCCTCCCTCTCAGCGCGCTGCACCAGGCCTGCCGGCGCCACCCGGCACGGACGGGGAGCCTCATCGCCGAGTGGGTACGCGAGGCGGAGCGGCAGCTCAGCCCCCGCACCGGGGTGGAGGTGCACCCGGCGCGCCTCGTCTGGTGTGTCCGCGGTGAGCGCTATCTCAGCTCGTTGAGCCGAGCCGACGAGCTCGTCACCCGGCCCCTCGGCGGGGCCATGGTCGCCTTCATCGCCGAGGAGCTGCCCGGGTCCTTGATGCGCGGCCTGCCCCGGGAGGCGCTCGCCGGGGCGGGCCTCGACGATGCGGCGGCGGGGAGGCGCGCTGACAGCAACACCGCGGCCCGCTTCGCCTCTCTCCCGGGACGCATCCGCGCGGTGGACCGCATCCCGGCCGACGGCTGGCGCCTGGGCAGGGACCCGCTCTTCCAGGGCAGCGTCATCACCGTTCCAGACATCCTCGCCGCCCTCGCCGAACGTGCCGGCGGGGACGTCCTCCTCGCCGTCCCCGATCGCTCCGTGGTCCTCGTCCTGCCGGCCCATCTCCCCAGCGCCGGCGGCTTCCGGATGCGCGTGGTGCGCGAATGGCGCGAGGCGATGCATCCCGTCTCCCACGAGCTCCTCGTCACCGACGGCGCATCCCTGCGCGAGGTGCAGCGCCGGTCTCACCACCGGGGCGTCGAGCTCCTCGGCTGGCTCCGCATCTGAGGGCGAGGTGCAGCGCCGGGCTCACCACCGGGGCGTCGAGCTCATCGGCTGGCTCCGCACCTGAGGGCGAGGTGCAGCGCCGGGCTCACCACCCGGGCGTCGAGCTCCTCGGCTGGCTCCGCATCTGAGGGCGAGGTGCAGCACCGGGCTCACCACCGGGGCGTCGAGCTCCTCGGCGGCTGGGGAGCGCTAGCTCGTCTCGGAAGGGGGGCACGGGAGGGTGTGCACCGGGCGCGCCGCCGCGATGCGACGCTGCTCCTCCCGCTGGGCGGCCACGCTCGAGGCCACGGCCAGAGCCGCGGCACCGGCCAGGGTCACGCCGAGCCCCGCCACCGTTCGCCAGGGGGAGCGGGCGAGCCCGGGGGACGGCAGCTGCGGGCCCTCCCCGAACCAGAGTGTCACCGCCGTCTGCTCCGCCACCTCGGCGCCTCGCCTCGCCCGGGTTCGCTCGACGCGCAGGGCTGCCGGCGCCAGGGGGTGCCGTTCCGCGGCGGAGAGGCGGGCCACGCCGCGCAGGAGGGCTCCGGCAAGCGGCTGGCGGAGGCTTTGCAAGGGCTCGAGCGACGCCATCGGCGGACAGGATACCGTTCGACGGTGACCTCCGATGCCGGTGCGGAGCCGGTCCCCTTCGAGCCGCCCCAACCCTTCTCCTCCGGGGACCAGGGTTCGAGCTCCGCCGCGAGGGCGCCCTGGGCGGTCGCCGAAACGCCGCCCGGCGTCAGCGCCGATCGCTTCGAGGCGGTCTTCCTGGGAGCCCTCGCCGGAGAGCGTGCCGCCCAGGCTCCGGCCGCTGCCGGGGACCTTCTCGAGGTGGCGGCGTCCATCGCCTCGGCGGGCGGCTTCGACGCCGCTGACCTCGAGGGCCGCGGTCTCACCGGGTCCTCCCAGGCCGGGCCGCCGGGGCTCCTCCTCCGCGCCGTCCCCTTCGGGCTCATGACTCCCGGGGACCGGCCGCGCATCCGCCGCGACGCCTACCGCATCGCCACCCTCGCCAACGCCGACGAGGCGACCGCCGTCGCCGCCGTCGCGGCGGCCCTCCTGGCCGCCGATCTCACTCGCTTCGACCCGGTCACCGCCCTCCTCCGCGTCCACCAGTCCCTCCTCGAAGACGCGCCCCTCAGCCTCCTGGACCGGCTGCGCTGGCGGGTCGAGGATCTGCCGGAGGCTGACGACGACGCGGGCGCCGCGCTGCAGATCGCCGTGCATGCCCTGGGGGGTGCGGATAGCATCGGGGCAGCCATCCTGGCTGCCGCTGGGCCGGGGCGCCGCGCCGCCCTCAGCCTGGCCGGCGCCCTGGCCGGGGCGCGGCTCGGCTCGACCGGTGTCGACGAGTCCGTCCACGCGATCCTCTCCCACGCGCAGCGCGCGGCGGAGATCGCCGCAGCGATCGCCGCGCGGGCCCTGGAGGTGAGCGGCCGGATCGCGGGGTAGCCGTTGAGGTTCAGGCAGACCGTAGGCCGGCTCATGGGCCACGTACACTGAGGGCGATCATGTCGGACATCCAGGGATCCGGCCGGCGCATCCGGATCCTCACCGCCAAGGTCGGCCTCGACGGTCACGACCGCGGCATCAAGGTCATCTCGCGGGCCCTCCGCGACGCCGGTGTCGAGGTCATCTACACCGGCCTCCATCAGACGCCGGAGATGGTGGTCGATGCCGCCATCCAGGAGGCCGTGGACGGGATCGGCATCAGCATCCTGAGCGGCGCTCACATGACCCTCTTCCCGGAGGTGATCCGGCTGCTCAGGGAGCGTGGCGCCGAGGACATCGTCGTCTTCGGGGGCGGCATCGTGCCCGACGGTGACGTCGGCGAGCTGGAGAAATTGGGCGTCGCCAAGGTCTTCACCCCCGGGACGTCATTGGGGGAGGTGGTGAGCTGGGTCAGGGAGCGCTTCGAAGAACCCGCCACCCTCTGACGGCGATCCTCCGGCGCGCTCCCCGCCTCCGGCGCTGCTATCGTGCTGGGTTCGTGGCCCAACTGACCCTCATCGCCCGCCCCCGCGCCGAGCACGGGCGCCATGTGCGCGCGCTGCGCCGCTCCGGTTACGTTCCCGCGGTCGTCTACGGCGCCGCCCTCCCACCCCAGGCCATCGCCGCGGAAGCCGGAGCCCTGGCCCGGATCTGGGCACGGGCCGGGCGCAGCCACCTCATCGACCTCAGCATCGAGGGAAAGCCACGCAAGGTGCTGATCCGCGAGTACCAGGTGGATCCGCGCACGGCGCGCCCGCTGCATGCGGACTTCCTCGCCGTCAACCTGCTCGAGAAGCTGGCTGTGGACATTCCCGTCACGGCGAGCGGCGAGGCGCCGGCCGTCACCCAGCTCAAGATCGGGGTCCTCCAGCAGATCATCAACACGCTGCGCATCGAGGCCCTTCCCGGTGACCTTCCGGCGCATCTCAGCATCGATATCAGCGGCCTCACCGAGGTCGATCAGGCGGTTCGCATTCGGGACGTCCCGCTTCCCCGCGGGGTCACCCTGGTCGGGCGCCTCGACCCCGAGGAGGTGGTGATGAAGATCGCGCCAATGAGGGTCGCCGTCGAGGAGGCGCCGGCGGTGGCAGCCGAGGCCGAGGAAGAGGCCGCTGCCTCCGCGGAGGAGGGTGCCGCTCCTTCCGGGGAGTGAGCCAGGGTGCTCGTCGACTTCGCCCTCGAGGCTTCCACCGCTGATCCCGGCAGCGCCGCCGAAGAGGCGGAGAACGAGGGCTTCGATGGGCTCTGGACGGCGGAGACCGGCCATGACCCCTACCTACCGCTCCTGCCGGCCGCCCTCTCCACCCGGCGCATCAGCCTGGGGACGGCCATCGCCGTGGCCTTCCCGCGCAGCCCGATGGTGCACGCCCAGACGGCCTGGGACCTCCAGCGCAGCTCGGGCGGCCGCTTTCTGCTCGGCCTCGGTCCCCAGGTGCGGGCGCACAACGAGAGGCGCTACGGAGTGCCCGGCGACCACCCGGCGGCCCGGATGCGGGAGATGCTGCGAGCCATCCGAGCCATCTGGCGAAGCTTCCAGGATGGCGTCCCGCTCGCCCATCGCGGCGAGTTCTACACGCTCACCCTGCTCACGCCGTTCTTCAATCCCGGTCCCCTCGACGTGAAGCCGCCGCCCATCTATCTGGCCGCCGTCGCCGGACCGATGCTGCGGGTGGCGGGAGCGGAGGCGGACGGCGTGGTCGTCCATCCCCTCCATACCGAGCGATACATCGACGAGATCCTGGTACCGACGGTGGCGGACGCGGCGCGCGGGGCAGGACGTGACGCCTCCGCTATCGCCCTGACGGTCCCGGTGATGATCGCCGCCGGGGACAGCGACCAGGAGGTGCAGGAGGGGCGCGAGCGGATGCGCTTGCAGATCGCCTTCTACGCCTCGACGCCGAGCTACCGGGTGGTGCTGGAGAGCGAAGGGAAGGGCGAGGTCACGGACCGCCTGCACCGGCTGAGCCTGCAGGGGGACTGGGGCAGCATGGCGGAGGTCGTCGACGACGGTCTCCTGGACGCCGTCTGCACCGCGGCGCGCTGGGACGATCTGCCCGCGGCCCTGGCCCGGCGCTACGAGGGCCGGGCCACCCGCGTCATGCCCTACGGCCCGCTGCCCATCGAGCGCTGGGCGGACGTGGCCGGCGACCTGCGGCGGATCTGCGCCCCGCCAGCGCCTCCAGGGGCGCGACCGGGGGGCTGACCGGGGCAGCCAGCCGGCGGCCAGCCGGCCGCAGCGGCGAGATGAGCCAGGACATCGGGGTCCGGAATTCGCTACGGTTAGCCGCACATGTTCGCCATCCTCGTCGTCGCCGGCGTCATCCTGGCCGCCCTCTTCGCCTGGTCGATCGTCGTGGCGATCACCCACGTCATCCCCTGGATCATCGTCGGGTTCATCTCCGGGGCTCTCGCCGGCCGGCTGGTCGAGGGCAAGGGACTGGGCTGCCTCATGGACATCCTGGTGGGGATGGCCGGCTCGCTCCTCGGCGGCTTGATCATCCGCCTCGTCGCGCCCACCCTGATCAATGCGGGTGGTGTCCTCGGCGTGATCCAGGACATCATCGTCTCGTTCATCGGCGCCGTGATCCTGCTCGCCATCGTCCGCCTGGTCACACCCCGCCGGCATCGCCTCTCCATGCGCCGGCATCGCCTCTCCATGCGCCGGTGACCTGCGGCCCGCTCCGCGGCGGATGAGCAGGCCGGGGAGCGCTTCCAGGCCGGCCGCGGAGCCAGAACCTCCCGCCGCTGCCGGGAGGGATGGGGCGGAGCAGATGGTGGTGCTCGTCCGCCACGGCGAGACGGAGTGGAGCCGGGCGGGGAGGCACACAGGGCGCAGCGACGTCCCCCTGGATACCGAGGGGGAGGCGCAGGCGCGCTGGCTGCGCCACGGCCTCCGTGAGTGGCGTTTTGCCGCGGTGCTGGTCAGCCCGCTGGCGCGGGCCCGCCGGACGTGCGAGATCGCCGGGTTCGCCGACTCCGCCGAGGCCGATCCGGAGGTTGAGGAGTGGGCGTACGGCGAGTACGAGGGGAGAACAGCGGAGGAGATCCGCCGGGAACGCCCCGGCTGGACGATCTGGCGCGACGGCGTGGTCGGGGGAGAGACCCTCGAGGACGTCAGGCGCCGTGCCGAATCGGTGGCGACGCGTGTTCGCGGCGTCGAGGGCAACGTGGCCATCTTCGCTCACGGCCATTTCCTGCGCATCTTTGCGGCTCGCTGGTGCACGCTCCCCGCAACCGCGGCGGAGCATCTCGCCTTCTCGGCGGGAGCGGTCTCCATCCTCGGCCTCGACCGGGGCGCCCCCATCGTCTGGCGCTGGAACGACACGTCCCATCTCCCCGGCGGCCAGCGCCGCTGGTAGGCGGCGGCTCACCCATGGGTTGTGCGTCTCGGGCTGGCGACGAGGTCAATCCGCGGGTCAAGTCCCGAGCAACTTGACCCGCCTGCCGGCGAGTTGGGGCAGCTTCCCTCGCGGCGCCCGGCGATCAGGATTCCAGGCCGGCCAGGAATGCGAGGATCCGCGCCCACAGCAGCTCGGCGGCTGGTTCGTCGTACTCATCAGGCAGCGACGGATCGTCGAAGAGGTGGCCGCGCAGCGCGTACTCGTGGAAATCGAGGGGTGCGCCCGCCTCGCGAACGCTGGCGAGGAAGCTCTGCAGCTCCTCCTCCTCGCGGAAGTGGTCATCTACTGCGTAGTGGACCTGGACGGGGACCTCAGCGGGCCAGGCCGTCGCATTGAACCAGCTCAGCTCGGCCGCCGCCGAGATGAGCACCACGCCGCTGGCGCCTGGCCGTGTCAGTGCGAAGTGCTCCGCCAGCGCACCCCCGGCCGACCACCCGCCGTACACCACATGGGTGGACAGATCGGCAAGCGATGCCTCCGAACGCGCGATGAGCTCAGGGAAGCCGATCGTCCTCTCGAAGGCGATGGCATCTTCGTACGAATCAAAGGGTGCCTGCCCCTGGTAGCGGTCGGGAGTGTGGACGGCGTGACCGGCCGCGCGCAGGCGCTCCGCGCCCCGAAGGACGCCGGGTCTCAGGCCCAGGACGGAGTGGAAAAGGACGACCTCGGCCATCGCGAGTGCACCCTACCACGCTGGTTCGCCTGCGCTGGCGGCGCACCCTGGCTCGGCGCGGCGCCCGCCTCCCAACGGTGGGCGCGCGGCGCGGGCGGAACTTGCTCCTCCAAGCGGAACTTGCTCCTCCGAGATGGATCCCCCCGAATGGCGCCGGGACGACCGCTGCTCGCCCAGGAGCTGGCTGGGCCCTTGTCATTGCTGCGCAGGCTTCAGTCCCGGTCGTCGTCTCTCGGGACGGCTACGGGGCTAAGGTCAAAGCTCTGCTCACAGTCGGCGTCGAGGGTGGCCAGGACCTCGCCGGCGAAGTACACGGGGCCGACCGCCAGGACGCGGGGGCCGAGGGATTCGAGGTCGAGAGCGTCGAGGTCCATGGTCGCGCCGCTTCCCGGGGGGCCACGGCGCGGGCCTCCGGGGACGGCGACGACCCTCTGCCCGGCGAGCGCGGTGCGGAGCGGATCGGCATCCCGGTGACGGGGGAAGAAGGTGAGGACCGCCGAGGGCGGGCCCATGCCGGCCGCGCAGTGGTCGAGGGCGGCGGCGATCGCCGGCGGATTGGTGGCGCAGTCGACCACCCAGCCCTGCTCGCCCCGCCGGTGGTGGCTGAGGCGTCCCGGCAGGGAGATGGTGCGCAGAACGGCCTGGAGCCGGTCGGGATCGGGGCGAGAATTCCCGCGCAGGTCGAGGAGGCGCAGCCCGGCGAGCACTCCGGCGACGGCGCTCGGCGCGCCGAGGCCGGCAGGGATGACGGGGGCGGCGAGCCAGGGGGCCCCGGCGCTGGCCTTGCCGAGGCCGGCAGGGATGACGGGGGCGGCGAGCCACGGGGCCCCGGAGCCGGGGCTGCCGAGGCCGGCAGGGAGGGCGGGAGCGGTGAGCCAGGGGTCCCCGGAGCTGGCCTGGCCGAAGCCGGCAGCGATGTCGGGAGCGGCCGGCCACGGGTCCCCGGAGCCGGCCTTGCCGAGGCCGGGAGCGGCTGCCGGGGCGGGCCAAGGCGGGCCTGGGCCGGAGGCGCTCGCCTCGGGAACCGGGGAGGAAGCGGACCAGCGTTCACCGTCCTCATCGACCCAATCGACGCGGCAGGGGTGGCAGCGCAGCGCCTCGGCGATGGCCGCCGCCGCATCAGGGTCCGGCTGGGGGGCGACCACCACCCGCCGGGTGGCGGCGGTGACCACGCCCGCCTTCTCGACGGCGATCTCCGCCACGCTCGTGCCGAGCACGCCGAGGTGCTCGCCGAAGAGGGGGGTGATGACGACCGCCGCGGGGGAGAGGAGGGAGACCTCGTCGGAAGCCCCGCCCATGCCGGCCTCGAGGACCACGGCGGCGCATTCCCGTTCTGTGAAATGGCGCAGTGCGGTGAGCAGAAAGAGGCCGCTGGGCGAAAGGTAGCCGCCGTCGGGAAGCGACCCACGAACGCGCGCCAAGGTGGCTGCAACGTTTTGCACCAAAGGGACGTAATCAGAGAGCGAGATGGCCTGTCCGCCGACCCGGATCCGCTCGCGGTTGCTGCGCAGACCCGGGCTGGTGAGGGTCCCGACCCGGAGACCGGCGGCCGCCAGGGCGGCCGAAGCGTACGTTGCCGCCGTCCCCTTCCCCTTGGACCCGACCACGACGACGACGCGCTCGGGATGACGCCTCCAGGTGTCGAGGTCGATGCCGAGGTGGGCGGCCAGCGCCGCCGCCCGGGGCAGGCTGCGCCGCCCTCCCCGGGGGCGCAGCGCCAGCCGCTCGGTGAAGAAGGCCTGATCGGCATCGATCCGCTGGCGGCGCACCGGCCAAGCCTAGGGCCGCCCCTGGTACCGGCGGCGAGGCCGGGGGGCGCAGCGCGGGAGTTCGATTCCCGCCACAGCCCGACCGGGCCCACTATGATCCGGAGTATTGAAGCCGCTCGGCGGCGCGACGGCCCGGACTGGATTCCGCGGCCCCGTGAGCGGCCACCGCGTCGTCGACCGGCGGCGGTGCCGCTGGTCCGCCGAATGATTGTGGAGGCCATCCGGTTGGCCCATGACACGAACGCCGAGAGGGGCTGGCAGAGGGCCAGAGGGGTGAGGCGGCGATGAGCGATCCCCTGGGCCCGCGGGGCCGGCCGGAGGGTCCGGTCGGCGATCCCCGGCGCCGTCAGCGGCGCCGCCGATCACGCTACGGGATGCACCCCCCGCGCGTTCGCACCGTTCTCGCCGTGCTGCTCGGCTTTCTCCTCTCCGGCTTCGCCGGTGGGCTCGCCTTCTTCTGGCCGACGCTCATGACGGCGGTCGGCGCCACCGGCCACTCCCTGCCGTCGGCGAGCGCCTCGGCTCGGGCCGCCACCAGCGGCGCGGCGACCGACGGTCCCACGAGCACCCCCACCCCCTCGAGCACCCCCGCCCTTGCTGCCGGCGCCCCCTTCACCGTGCTGCTCATGGGCTCCGACAACGACAGCAAGTACAAGAGCGGCGGCCATCCCAGCTTCTGCTGCGCGCAGTCGCTCATCCTGATGCGCGTCGACCCCGCGACCGCGAAGGTCACCATGCTCTCCATCCCCCGCGACCTCTGGGTTCCCCTGTACTACGGGAGCGGCCAGGGTTGGGGAGAAGGGAAGGTCGATCAGGCCTTCGGGAGGGTCGGAGGCATGGGCCCGAGCGGCGCCAACGCTGAGGTCACCACCATCGAGAAGGACTTCCAGGTCCACGTCGACCACTACGTGTGGATCGGTCTGCAGGGCCTCATCGACCTCATCAACGACGTGGGCGGCATCGATATCGTCGCCACCCACCCGGTGCTGGACGACTCCTATCCCTACGACGTCGGCGGCAGCACCAACCCCAACGCCGCCGACCGCGTCTCGGTGCTGCCCGGCGCCCAGCACATGACCGGCTATCAGGCGCTGGAATACGTGCGCTCCCGCCACGACGACCGAGATGAGGACATCGGACGCACCGTCCGCCAGCAGCAGGTCCTCGTCGCCCTGCGCCAGAAGCTCTCCCTGCTCTCGGTGGGCGACGTCAACCAGATCGCCTCAGCGCTCTCCGGGCAGGTGCTCACCGACGTGCCCCTCACGCAGATCTCGACGCTGCTCGGGCTGGCCAAGGATGTCGACGCCGGGGGCATCCAGCACATCGTCCTCACCCAGTACTCCGTCAATCCCAACGGCCCCCAGGGCCAGAGCATTCTCGTGCCCGACATGGGCCAGATCCTGCCCTTGATCCATCGCTACTTCCCGGCGCCATGAGGCGCGGTTCGCGATTCCTCACCGCCCTGGTGATGGTGGGCCTCATGGCCGCCTTCGGCGCCGGCGTCAACCGTTACCTGGCCGGCCGGACGAGCGGCGTGGCCAAGCCCGAGACCACCCCCACCACGGAGCATCCCCAGTTCAGCGTCGGCGGCACCGTGTACTTCACCGACAATGGCGGGCTGTTCGCGCTGGAGGGCAGCACGGTCAAGCAGCTCCAGGCGGAGGGGCAGGGCTGGACCCAGCCGGTGCTCCTCCCCGGCGGCAGCGGGCTGCTCGCCGTCAAGGTGACGGCCAACTACTACTCCAACCTCTACGAGCTGGCGCTCAATGGGACGGTCGAGAAGCAGTTGAGCCACAACGCCGGCAAGGTGAACGCCACCAACCACGGCAACGACGACTGGCTCTACTACCCGTCGGTGAGCTCCACCAACACCCTCTACTTCAGCTACGACTGGCCCAAGGGGGACGTGAACGACCCGGCGGAGTGCTGCCTTCAGGTCGACTATTCGATCTACAGCACAACGCTCGGCTCGGTGGACATCAATCGCGGCAAGGTCAAGGCGGCGCAGGAGGGCCAGAAGAGCGGGATCACCCAGGAGAGCTGGGGCAACTACTACACGGGGGGCGACGTCCAGCCGGTGGCCCTCAACGGAGGTGGCCTCATCTACACCGACTACGAGTCAGCCAGCACCTCCCAGGTGAGCACGCCGCTCCCCCACGCCGCCCCGGACGCCGAGATCAGCCAGGTCCGCATGGACCCCAAGCCGGTGTACAACGGATCCCAGGCGGCGGACGGGACCCCCCTCACCTCACCCCAGGACGACTGTTCCGAGCCAGCCCTCAACCCGGCGCAGACCGAGCTGGCCATGGTCTGCACGCCGGTGGTCGGCGGTGCCCCGGACAGCACCAGAGCGGACCTCGTGGTGGCCACCTTCGACGCGGCGACGCGCAGTCTCGGGCCGCTGCAGCACATCGTCACCGGGACGATGGCCGCCTCCCCCACCTGGTCCCCGGGTGGGCAGAGCCTCCTCTACCTGGCCCCGGAATCGGGAGACGGCTATTTCCAGATCTGGTACGTGAAGAACGCGGCGGCGGCGAGACCCGCCGCTCCCCGCGAGCTGACCACCGGCCTCAACCTGGACGCCACCGCGGCACCCGCCTGGGGGGCGTAGAAAGCTAGAGGCCCGATCCCTTTGGAATCGGGCCTCCGGCGAAGGAGAAGGCGAGCCGGGGTCAAGATGTAGTGGTCGCTCCGGCTGCTGACCCCATATGTTGCGCCGCGCCGCGCGCCCTGTCAAGCGGTGGAGCGCCGGATGGGAAGCGGCGCCGCGGCCCCGTCCAGCTGGGGGAGGCCGCGCAGCACGACGGCCGCGTGGGCGGCCATGATCTCGCCCATCTCCTCGGCGCTCATCGTCTCCACCTCGAGGAGACGGCCGGCCAGCTCCTCGAGGAGATCGCGGCGCTCCACGAGGATGGCGCGGGCCCGTTCCAGGGCGTCAAGGAGAAGGCGGTCGACCTCGGCATCGACGCGCGATGCCCATTGATCCGAGAAGGGCTGACCGGCACCGCCATCCCCGGCCGCCCCGAGCACGCGCACCCCGATGCGCGACATGCCCAGCTCCGCCACCATCTGGCGGGCCAGCTGGGTCGCCTGGAGAAGGTCGTCGGACCCCCCCGTCGTGATGTCGTCGGGGCCGAGCAGGAGCTCCTCCGCGGCCCGCCCGCCGAGCAGGCCGATGAGCCGGGCGGTGAGCTGCGACTTGGTGCCGAGGACGCGGTCGGCCTCGGGGACGGTGAGGGTCCAGCCCAGGGAGCGGCCCCTGCCCACCAGGCTGACCCGGCGCACGGGGTCGGTGCCGGGCAGCGTGGCGTAGACCAGGGCGTGCCCCATCTCGTGGTGGGCGATGATGCGCCTCTCCTCCAGGCTCACCAGGCGCCCCTTGCGCTCGGGCCCGGCGAGCACTCGGTCGACCGCCCCCTCCAGATGGCTCATGGCCACGGCCAGGGCACCCTCACGGGCGGCCAGAAGAGCCGCTTCGTTCACGAGGCTCGCCAGGTCGGCGCCGGTGAAGCCGGGGGTGCGACGGGCGACGACCACCAGGTCGGTGTCGTCGGCCAGCGGGGTGAGCGCCGAGTGCAGGGAGAGGATGGCCTTGCGGCCGGCGATGTCCGGGGCGTCGAGCGTCACGGTGCGGTCGAACCGCCCCGGCCGGAGCAGCGCCTCGTCGAGGACATCGGGGCGGTTGGTGGCGGCGATGACCACGATGCGCGCCCCCTGGTCAAAGCCATCCATCTCCACCAGCAGCTGGTTGAGGGTCTGCTCGCGCTCCTCCTGGCCGCTGTGGACGCCGCTCCCCCCGCGCCGCCGGCCCACCGCGTCGATCTCGTCGAGGAAGACGATGGAGGGCGCCGACCTCCGGGCGCGCTTGAAGAGGTCGCGCACCCGGGAGGCGCCGACGCCGACGTACATCTCGACGAACTCCGACCCGGAGAGGGCGAGGAAGCTGCACTCGGCCTCCCCGGCCACGGCCCGGGCCAGCAGCGTCTTGCCGGTGCCCGGCGGCCCGACGAGGAGCACCCCCTTGGGCACCCGGGCGCCGAGCTTGCGGAAGCGGGCGGGGTCGCGGAGGTATTCGACCACCTCGGCGAGCTCCTGCTTCGCCTCCTCGCAGCTCGCCACATCGCTGAAGGTGGTGGCCGGCCGGTCGGCGGTGCTGCGGTGGAGGCGGAGGAGACGGGTGAGCCCGGAGGTGCCGGCCCGCCAGTAGAGGATGACCAGCACCATGACGACGATGAGGGTGGGGATGGCGATGAGGAGGAGGGTCTGGAGGGCGACCCCGGTGTCAGCCGTGTAGTTGAAGTAGCCGTCCTGGTTGAAGGTGGACTCGACGAGCCCCTGGCCGTCGGCGGGGATGGGGGTGCGGTGCTCGCCCCCCGCCGCGTCCCACCAGGTGACCGCTTCGGTCCCCACCACCGCCTCCTGGGCTGGGTTGAGGGAGAGGCGGTCCCAGGGGCCGATCGTCGTGTTGCCGGAGTTGGCGGATGCCGCGAAGAGCTGGCCCACGGTGGCCGCGGGTGGCTCCGGCTGCTTGAACCAGATGACGATGCCGGCGGCGAGGGCGCACACCACGACCCAGAGCGCGAGGAAGACCATCTGCCGCCGGGCCGACAACCCCTCGGCTCCCTTCCAGCGCATCGGGTCTGCGCACTCCCCCCGCGCCAGGTCGCCGGTCGTGGAGCGGCACTCCGGGCCATCGCTCCGAGTACGTCATTCTGGCGCCGTCCTCCGAGTATACCGGGCACGCACCCGGCCGTCCGGAAAGTGGGTGAGCCCTCCCGGGATCAGCCGCTTTCGAAGGGGATGACGAAGGGCGAGGAGAAGAGGAGGACGCCGAGGGCGAGCACCGCTCCGGCCAGGAGGGAGGCGGCGAGCCAGGCCTGGCGGCGTCCCCGGCCCGGCAGCGGTGGCCCGAGGCGCTCCCGGAGCGCGAGCAGCGGAGCCCGCTCGATGTGGCCGACGACGTGGATGGCCATGGCCCCGAGCCAGAGAACAAAGCTCGCCTTGTGGGCGGTGAGCCAGATGCTCCCGAAGCGCAGCCCGAAGAGCCAGAGCTCGACGCCGGTGGCGAGGACGATGGCGGTGAGGAGGACGGTGAAGGGCCCGACGAGGCGGAGGAGGAGGGGCGGGGGGCCGGCGGCCCGGAAGTCGGGGGCGCCGGAGTAGTAGCCGAGGAAGCGGCGCAGGGTGGTGCCGACCTTGAGGAGCACGGGGGGGACGAGGAGGAGGCCGATCGCCTCGTGGAGGGCCAGGAGGCGGTGGATGGCGAGGATGGTCAGCCCCTCGGCGGCGAGGAGGACGAGGAGGATGAGCCCGGTCGTGGCGGTGAGCCGGGCGTTGGCCTCGACGCGCACCGAGGTGGCGACCTCGCGGCGGCGGCCGCCGGTCACCAGCTCGGCGACCGGGGCCAGGTTCTCGTGGATCCAGCCCTGGAGCCGCTCGCCGTCGGCCGCCATCATGTGGCGGGGAATCCCGCGGTGGCGACCACCCGGTGGTCGGCGGTGACGGCGAGCGCCTCGTAGTCCGGCAGGCCGGCGACCCACTCCACCCCGCTCTCACCCATGACGTAGGCGGCGGTGGCGAAGGCGTCGGCGTAGGTGAGGCTCGGCCCCATCACGGTCATGCTGAGCAGGTCTCGGGGCGGACGGCCGGTGCGCGGGTCGGTGAGGTGCGGGCCGCGCTCGTAGGCTCCGCTCGTGGCCACCGCGCCGCCCTCCATCTGGAAGACGGCGGCCACCTGGTCGGCGCTCTCCGGGTGGCGGATGCCGACGCGCCAGCTCTCCCCGGCCGCGGCCCGCCCGCGCACGACCACATCACCGCCCGCGCCGACGAAGAAGTTGCGAGCGCCCGCGGCCGTGAGCGTCGCCGCGGCGCGCTCCACGGACCAACCCTTGACCAGCGCCGAGGGGTCGAGGCGGCCGGCGATGCGCACGGCGAAGCAACCGCGGCTCATCGCCTCCACCTCGGCTGCGAGGCCGAGCACCTCGCGAACATCAGGGTGGCACTCGGCTTCCGCGATGTCGCCACGCCCCAGCCGGCTGATCTCGCTGTCATCGCGGAAGGTGCTGAAGCGGGCGTCGACCTCGTGGAACCAGGCGGTGAGGGCGGCGACCGCCGGGCCCCACTCGCCGGGGTCGCGCACGTCGATGGTGACCACGGTCCCCATCACGGGCTCGGCGTGCACGGTGCGAGTGGAGGCGGCGGAGGAGGGCTGCACGCTAGGCCTTCGCCTGGTCGAGGGCCGATTGGACCGACTGGGCGTAGCTGTCGCTGTCGTAGGTGGCGCCGCTGATGATGTCGATGCGGGCGCTCTGGGCCTGGAGAACCTCCTGGCGCAGCATGGGCATGGCCACCGACGCGATGTACGCCGACTGCGGGTTGTCGGTCGGCTCCTGCAGGGTCTTGACCTGGGTGATCTTGCCCCCGGAGACGACGACCTGCACCTGCACCGGACCGTAGAAGTTGGCGGCGTTCTGTCCCGTGTAGGTGCCGTTCCTGAGGCCGCTGGCCGCCGGCGTCGGTGAACCGCTTCCGGAGGGTGGCGCTCCCGAGGGGGTGGGCGTGGCTGCCGGGCTTCCCGACTGCGACGACGAGGAGGGCGGCAGCGCCGCCGTCGATGGTGCTGCCGCCGGGGTGCGGAAGCTGAAGATGAGAAGGAGACCGACGACGGTGGAGAGCAGGGTGACGATGGCGCGCACCGGCATTGCTGAAGACCTCATGCGGAGAGAAACGCGAAGCGCTCCACGTGCACCTGGCGGGGGGGCACGCCGAGGGAGCGCAGGCTGGCGATGACATCCTCGACCAGCGACCGCGGTCCGCAGACGAAGACGTCGCGGTTGCGCAGGTCGGGGACGGCGGCGACCAGGAAGCGGGGCGCGAAGGGGTGGGGATGGACCTCCTGCCCCCGCCGGCCGACGATGTAGTGAACGTTGCCGCCGCGGGCGGCGACGAGAGCATCGAGCTCGTCCTTGAAGACGACGTCGGGCCAGGTGCGGGCCCGGTACAGCAGGGTGAAGGACGCCTTGCGCTGCGGGAACTCCTCGATGAGGGCGCGCAGCGGGGTGATGCCGATGCCGCCGGCGATGAGCAGGCTGCGCGGCTGGCGGCGCCGGAGCGAGGTGAAGATGCCGAAGGGGCCCTCGATGGTGACGCGCGTCCCCGCGCGCAGGTGGGCCACCTTCTCGGTGAAGTCACCGACCCGCTTCACGGTGATGCGCAGGTGCTGGCCGTTGGGGGCCGCGGAGAGGGAAAAGGGGTGCACCTGCCACCACAGCCCGCGGCTCAGGAAGCGGAACTTGAAGAACTGCCCGGCACGCATGGGCAGGGCGGGCAGATCGCGACCGGCGATGTACACCGAGGTGACCCCCGGCCCCTCGGCGACGGTCCGCTCGACGCGGAGCTGGTGGCGCAGGGCGATGCGCAGCGGGACGACGATGCGGAAGGCGACGATGAGCAGGCTGGCGGCGACGTAGAGCGCGATCCAGTAGCCGAGGGCGACCGGGTCGTGGGAGAAGTCCGTGCCCACCGCCACCTCGTGACCGAAGGCGAGAGCGATGGCCAGGTAGACGTAGAAGTGGATGAGATGCCAGGTTTCGTGCGAGATGCGACGACGCGCCGCCCGCACCGAGGTGAAGGCGATGACGAGGAAGAGCCCGAGCGAGACGTAGGCCATCAGCATGTAGGGGTAGCTGGTGAGGAAGACCCCGGTCTGGGCGAGGAAGCCGCGGCCATCGGCCATGGCGAAGCCACCGGTGGTGAAGACGACGTGGCCGCAGATGAGCAGGACGGTGCTGAAGCCCAGCCAGCGGTGCCAGCCGGCGATGCGGTCGATCCCGAAGAGGCTGTCCAGCCAGGGGCTGCGCGACATCAGCACCACCTGCACCAGGGCGGTGTAGGTGCCGAGCAGGGCGGCGACCTGGCCGGCGGCGGTGAGCACCGCGGCGGGGTTGGTGATGCGCGGCAGCTGGCCGTGGCGCACCCACATGGCGATGATGACAAGGGCATTGCCGAGGACCACCAGGGCGGCGTCGCCGGGCCGCAGCCCCCAGGTCCGGGGCACGCGCAGTGAGCGGCGTGGAAGGGCCGGCGCGGCGCCACGGTGCGCCTGGGCCCGCGTGGGCACGCTCGGCTGGAATGCCATCACGCGTCATTCTTGCCGCGATCACCTGACGGGAGGCTGACGCGGCCTCGTCAGTCTCTCGCAAGCGTCCCGGCGCAGCGTCCGCTAGGGTGACGCCGGTGAGAGTGCTGATCGCCGAGGACGACGCTCCGCTCCTCGGGGTGCTGCGTCGCGGCCTGCTCCAGGCCGGCTACGTCGTGGACGGCGCGGAACGCGGCGACGACGCCCTGCACATGCTGACGACGGGCGAGTACGCGGTGGCCGTCCTCGACTGGCGGATGCCCGGCCTCGACGGCGCCGAGGTCATCAGCAGGGCGCGCCGGGCCGGCGTCCGGCTTCCCATCCTCCTGCTCACCGCCCGGGATACGGCCGAGGACCGCGTCCGGGGGCTGGACTCGGGCGCTGACGACTACCTCGTCAAGCCGTTCGCCTTCGACGAGCTGCTGGCGAGGATCAGAGCGCTGCTGCGGCGCGGGGGGCCGGCCACGGAGCCGCTGCTGCGAGCGGGCGCGGTGGAGCTGGACCCGGCCAGCCGGGCGGTGCGGGTCGGCACCCGCGCGGTCGAGCTCACCCCGCGGGAGTTCGGCATCCTCGAGCTCCTCCTGCGCCGGGCGGGGGTGGTGGTGAGCCGCCAGAGCATCGCCGAGCACGTCTGGCCCGACGCCGACGCCACCTGGAATGCCATGGAGGCGCACATGGCCCGGCTGCGCGCCAAGCTCGGCGGGGGGGCCGGGGTCAGCATCGTCGCGGTGCGCGGTGCCGGCTACCGGCTGGTGAGCGGATGAGGAGCCCGGCCAGCGTCCTCCGCCGCCACGCCCTCCCCACCGCCCTCGTCTCGGTGGCGGTGGCCGCGCTGGGGCTCGGCGCCCTGCTCACGACGACCGACCTCATCGTGGCCCACAACCTCACCGCCTCCGTCGACCAGCGGCTCAGCAGCTGGGTCTCGCAGCTGCAGTCGGAGGACCAGAGCGCGCACGGCGAGCCGGCTCCCGACCGCGACTTCGACGAGCCGCTCCTCACCTGGATCGCCTCCCCGGGAAGAGGCTGCCGGCCGCTGGGCTCGGCTCCGGCGCTCCCCGCCCAGCTCTGCGCCCCGGGGGGACCGACGAGCGCCTCCATCGGCGGCGTCTCCTTCCGCCTCCTCAGCGCGCAGCTTCGGGGAGGCGGCCTGGTGGTGGCGGGCGAGAGCCTGGCTCCCCAGGGGCGGCTCCTCGGGGATCTGGTCCTCGCCGAGCTCATCGCCGGACCCCTCCTCCTCCTCCTCATCTTCGCGGGGGCGCTGGCCGTCGGCGGCCGGGTGGGCGGATCGGTGGAGCGGATGCGCCGCCGCCAGCTGGCCTTCACCGCCGACGCCTCCCACGAGCTGCGCACTCCCCTCAGCGTCATCCAGGCGGAGACGGACCTGGCCCGGAGCGCCGACAGCCGGCAGCTCCGCCCCGCCATCACGCGGATCGGTGGCGAGGTGGGGAGGATGCGCGACATCGTCGAGGACCTCCTCTGGCTGGCGCGCTTCGACTCCGAGCCGAACCCGCCGGCTCCGGCGACGGTCGACCTCAACACCGCGGTGGGAGTGGCGGCGGAGCGCTTCACCGGGTTGGCGCGGGGACGGGGGATCGAGCTCTGCCTCCAAGCCCCGGACGCGCTCCTCCCCATCTCCCTCCCGGGGGAGTGGCTGGACCGCCTCCTCGGGGTGCTCATCGACAACGCCTGCCGGCACGCCGCGACCCGGGTCAAGGTGGCGGTGCGCCCGCTCCCCGGGCACCGTGTGGAGCTGGCCGTGAGCGACGACGGGGAGGGCATCCCAGAGGGGGAGGTGCCCCTCATCTTCGAGCGCTTCCACCGGGCCACGGCCCGAGGAGATGGAGCGGGGCTGGGGCTGGCCATCGCCGATTCGGTGGTGCGGGGGACGTCGGGGCGGTGGAGCGTCGGCCCGGCCCCGGAGGGCGGCGCCCGCTTCGCCGTCAGCTGGCCGCTCACCCGGACCGGCGCGGGCAGCCCGAGCCCGTAGAGCTCGCCGGCGGCGGACTGTCTGTTGCCAAAGAGGCGGGGTCCGCTCAGGCGGGGGGATCAGTCGAGCGGATGGGCCCAGCGAAGGCCGGGGAACCGAGCGAATCCGCGGTCGGCGGTCATCCACGTCGCTCCCGCCTCAATCGCCATGGCGGCGAGGAAGGCATCAGGGATCTGGTTTCCTCGGGCGCCCGTCTGCTCGCACAGGCGCGTGAAAACGGTCCAGTGCCGCGGGCCCGGCGCGAGCGGTGTGGCGGCAGGAGCGCCTCGCACCATGTCGACAAAGCGCAGTGCAATGTCGAGAGGGGTGGGCTCCCGGAAGATCCTCGGGTGGGTGACGATCCGCAGGAAGCCGCTCAGAACCAGATCGCTGATGCCGAGTGGCTCATCGGCACGCCGAGCCTCATCGAGCCAACCGCGGAAAAGGGTGTGCCGGTCGACGTCAGCACGATGGGCAAGGACGAGGATGTTGACGTCAACGCCGCGCATCGAGAGCGACTCCTTGATCCAGCAGGTCGGCGACCGCGGCGTTGTCCGCCAGATCCACTCCCGGCATCGGGCCTTCCTTGCCGAATACCGGGAGTGGTGGAAGGGGGCCAGGGAGCGGCTTGGATCCGGCGGCCAGGCTGGCCCTGATCAGATCCTCGATCACTGCCCCGATCGGCCGGCCGCTGCGCGCGGCCTTGACCTTGATCTGCCGATACAGCTCATCGTCCAGCCGTACTGTCGTCCGCACGTGAGCATCTTAGCATCAACCCACAGCACCAAGATGCTCTCCTCAGGGAATGTCCAGGACGACCTTGCCGACCGCCCGGCCCTGCACCGCCTCCTGGGCGGCGGCGCAGTCCTCGAGGGGGAAATGGTGGGTCGGCAGGGCGCTGAGCGCTCCCTCGCGCAGGGCGGCGGTGACCTCGCGGGCGGCCTCTTCGAGGGCGGGGCGGGGAACGCCGTAGAGGAGGATGAATCGCAGCGTGACGTTGGCGTTCATGCACCCCCGCACCGGGAGGACGGGGTCCGGGGCGTCGATGGCGTAGGCGGAGACCACGGTCTCGGGCCCGGCCAGGGCCAGGATCTGGGGGAAGTTGGCGGCGATGTTGACCTCGACAATCCGGTCCATCCGCCGGTTGAAGGCGCGGAGCTGGTCGAGGGCGTCCGCGGCCTGGTAGTTGACGACGAGGTCGGCGCCGGCCGCTCGGGCCAGCTCCGCCTTCTCGGCGCTGCTCACCGTCGTCGCCACCCGCGCTCCGGCGCGCTTGGCCAGCTCGATGGCGAAGTGGCCGACGGCGCCGGCGCCGCCGGTGACGAGGACGGTCTTCCCGCCCACCTCGCCGTCGGCGAAGAGGCAGCGGTGGGCGGTCATGGCCGGCACTCCCAGGCTCGCCCCCAGCTCCCAGGAGGCGGAGTCGGGAAGGGGGGCGGCCTGGATGTCGGGGACGACGGTCCATTGGGCCGCGGTGCCCCAGCGCCGCCCCGCCGCGGCTCCCCAGACCCAGACGCGCTCACCGAGACGCGCCTGGTCCCCTCCCTCGCCGACCAGGTCGATGACCCCGGCACCATCGTGGTGAGGGATCTGGAACTCCTCGAGCTGGCGCGGCGTGGCGCCGCTGCGGGACTTCCAGTCGGTGGGGTTGACCCCGGAGGTGTGGAGCCGGACGCGCACCTCACCGGGAGCGGGATCGGGCCGGGGGACGTCGGCGACGCGGAGCACCTCGCCGGCCGGGCCCTGCCGCTCGTAGACAACCGCCTTCATCAGATCTGGAGATGGGGACATCGATGCAGCGCGGCTCAGGCGCGGGGAGCGGGCTGGATCATGCCGAAGGTGTTGCCCTCCGTGTCCTTGGCGTAGATGGTGTCGCCGACGCCGGGGACGGTCTGCTTCTCACCGGTGATGCTGCCGCCCGCGGACTTCACCCTCTCGACCATGGCATCGAGGTCGTCGACACTGACCCAGATGATGGCCGGCTGGCTGTTGTAGCTCCGCGGCATGATGGCGCCGCTGGTACCCATCTCCGTCTCCTTGCCGGTGTGGGCCAGCCAGTAGTCCATGCCAGGCGTCCCGGAGTCGACGATCTCCCAGTCGAAGATCTCGTAGAAACGCTTGGCCCGCTGCACATCGTCGGCGGTGATCTCGAAATGCGTGACGCGTCCCATCGCTCGCCTCCCTGCCATCAGCGCGTATCGAGGCAGCATAGCAACGCGTCGCGTGGCGAGGTCAGCGCGCGGTGTTTCGGAGAAGACGGGCGCCGTCAGGGGTCCACTCGGTGGGATCGGCGTTGTGCAGCAGGGCGGCAAGGAGCTCGACACCGTCCACGACGCGCGGCCCCGGTCTCGAGAAGTGGGCGTTGGCATCCACCGCGTAGATTCGCCCCAGGGCGCCGACCTCAGGCCGGTCCAGCAGCACCTGCGACTGGGCCAGCCCGCCCTCCAGGTCGTACCCGCAGGGCGCGAAGATGGTGATGTCGATGCTCTGATGACGGATCTCCGCCCAGGTCAGCTGCCGTGACGCGTTCCCCGCCTCCGCCAGCACCGGGACCCCGCCCGCCGCCTCCACCATGTCCGGGACCCAGTGGCCGGCGTTGAAGGGAGGATCGGGCCATTCGAGCATGAGGACGCGCGGGCGGCTTGGCTCGGTGCAGCGCCGCCGCACCGCCGCCACGCGGCTGCGCAGGCCCGCCATCAGGGCCTCGGCTCGACCCTCGGTGCCGGTTGCCGTCCCGACATCCCCCACGCAGCGGATCACGTCATCGAGCCGGCTGGGATCGAGAGAGAGGACCTCCGCGCTGCAGCCGATGACATCGAGGGCGGCGGTGACGTCGCCGGATGGCACGGCACAGACGCGGCAGAGATCCTGGGCGAGGATGAGGTCGGGGTCGAGGTCGCGGATGAGATCGCGGTCGAGGCTGTAGATGGACGCCGCCCGAGGCGATCCGAGCCCTCACCGCAGCGTCGATGTCCGTGGCGCCGGCTCCGGCGGGGGTGGGGAGGGCCGAGGTGGAGACGACCGGCAGGTGGCGCACCGCCTCCGGGTAGTCGCAGTCGAAGCTCACTCCGCAGAGCTGCTCGCCGAGGCCGAGGGCCCAGACGATCTCGGTGGCCGAGGGGAGCAGGGAGAGGATCCTCACCCACCCATTCTCGGATGCCGCGAGGTCCGCAGTCGGAGCCTTCGGCACCGTGCGCTGTCAGCGGGCACCCTGGGATGCGATCCTCGACACCCTGCTCGCCGACTACTCCGTGCTCGCGTGCGGCGGCGAGCTGGACGGCTGAGAAAGATCGATGGAGTACCAATGGGTCTCGACGCCGTCGAGGAGCCGATCCTGCTGTTCGAAGTACTGTGCCAAGAACCCCCAACTTCCAAAGCCTCGCGATAGCCGCCGCGGACATCGAGAGCGGTGTCGTCAGACCAGAGGCCGGTTCCCCAGGCACCCATCTCGGCATCCTACGGTGCCCATTTGCCTCTGCATCGGGCTTCTCTTTGGTGGCCTCGCGGCCCCGACGGTCGGCTGGGGTTTGTGGCGAGCAGGGTTGAGACCGCTCGCATCGTCAGCAGGCACTGTGCAGAACTCGAATAAACCATATATATATCGAGGGCCGAATCGTGGGCGCCTCGGGTCGGACAGCGCAGTGGCAATGGCTCGACGCGGTGGGGTGAGGAAGCAACCCGCCGGGCCGCCGCTTCGCTCACTATGTCGAATTCCTTCCCCAGACCCAGTTGCCTAACGGTGGGGGGTTGCCTCGGCGTTCCACCGGTGCTCAGCTCTCCAGCGGGCCGGGAGGCGCCATGACGGACAACCGAAGATAAAGCGCGCAACTGGAAACCCAGCGGGCGGGGTTGCCGGGCCAGGTCGGTGCCGGTGGGGGTCAGAAGGAGAGGGAGAGGACTCCTCCGGTGATGGTGGCCCCGTACGTGATACACGCGCCGAAGAGCGAGACGCGGTAGTGGGTGAGGGTGGCAGAGAGGCTGCCCCACCCGGTGTGGGTATGGCCCAGCTCACCGACGTCGTCGATGGTGGCCCAGACCCGATAGACCTGGTCGCCGCACGACCCGTCCTGCTCCATGAGCGTGACGCTCCCCTTCTTGAAAGAACCGCTCACGAGGGTGGGCGTCCCGCTGACGGCGGTCGCGAGGCTGAAGCTGCCTCCGTTGATGCTGGCGTTCGGCGAGAGCACCGTGTGGCGCACGGTCGCGGCCCAGGCGCCGGGCAGGCTTCCGCCCGCCGTACCGGTGAAGACACCCTCGGTCGAGGTGGCGTACACCTCCACGCCGTGCGCCGAGTCCTTGTAAAGGGTGGCCGCACCGGCTTCCAGTGGGGCCACGAGGGCGGCCAGGGCGGCTCCTGCGCCGGCCAGTGCCAGGCTCCAACGACGATTCCACATGGGCGCGCCTCCTGCTGCACCGAGCGAGCACCGCTTCCGGTGGCGCCAGTCTGCATGCGGGTTGGCGCCCCGTCAACGCTCGCAACAGCAATGGGCCGGCGGGCGCGGACGGCTGGACGTCGGACGAAAGCGGCCGGGTCGGCGGCGGACCCGGGGATCCGGCCGGCTGCGCCTGCGCCGCCCGTGGCCGAAGCCGGCGATCACGCCACCCCGGAGAGCGGAGGTCTCGGCCCAGGAAACCAGCGCATGAATGGTATGAAAGGCGATATCTGGTCTATCACGACGATGGAGGGAACGATGACGGCAAGCACGGCGAACGCACAGCCAGGGGGTGGTGTCGCCATCCGCCGCACCACGCCTGCTCGCGGGGCGTGACGGTGGGCTCGGTGAGTCGCGCGCGTCTCTCCGCGTGGGGTGCCGACGCGGCAATGGCCAGCTGGGTGGCGGCGTGGATCTCGGTTGGGATCTACGCCGGCATCCAGATCCACAACCTCGACAACCTCACCGCCACTCTGGGACAGGCCGGCCATTCTCTGCAGCAGACGGGTCAGTCGCTCCACACCCTCGCTGGCGTGCCCTTCATCGGCAGCCAGATCGGCGCCGAGGCGGCGCGGATCACCGCCTCGGGAACGAGCATCGAAGCCAGCGCGGCGGCGACCAGGACGAGCATCGACCGCCTCGCCTACCTGATCGCCATCGGCATCGCGCTCATCCCCTCGCTGCCCGCCCTCGCCGTGTACCTGCGTCTCCGCCTCGGGCGCGCTCGTGAGGTGAGGGCGGTGCGGCGAGCCGCTCAGAACCCGGAGGAGCGGGATGCTCTCATGCTGTACCTCGCGGGACGTGGGCTGGCCGACCTCTCGTACGCGGACCTCCGCGTCCTCACCGGTCACCCCTGGAAGGGTCTCGACACGCGGCTGCTGGGACCGCTGGCGAGGGCTGAGCTGAGCCACCTCGGACTGTCCCGCCGCGGCTGGGCCGAGGGCTCAGGAGAGCTCGAGCGCAGATGGTGACGCCGACCGGGTGGACAGCGTCACCGTCATCGCTGCGGCGATATCATGCGGATCAGGTGTGATGCCGAGACCCTCGGCCAGCGGGGAGTGTGCTCTTTCGCGTTGTGAAGGCAGGAGCCGCTCATGCCATTAGGCGCGTCAGCTCCTCCCATGGTGGCAGGCATCCTAGGTGGTTCCGGAGGCCACGTCGTCCAGATCGCCATTGGCATCGTGGTGGCGGCCGCGCTCATCGGCTAGCTGCTGTGGTTCCTCCTCTCGGGACGGCGCGGGTTTCATGCGCGGGCGGTCGCGCAACGCCCGGTAGCCGGCGAGCCAGGAGGTGCCACGGGAGAAGAGGCGACGCTCAGGCTCTCCCGCGCGTGGAGCGGTGTGGCTCTCGGCGGGCAGTCCGAGGCCTGGGACATCGTCCTCGACGGCAGGGTCGTCGGCGCCATCGCCAACCAGGAGACCGTCGAGGTCGCGCTGGCTCCGGGGCATCACACTCTTCGCCTCGGCCAGGCCAGGCACACCAGCCCGCAGCGCACCTTCGACGTCGCCAAGGCCGGGCTGGTGAGCTACCGCTGCCACGGTCCCCGCATCTGGCCGCTCTGGGTGGCCGCGATGATCAAGCCCGATCTGTGGATCACGCTCCGGACGGACGGAGTTTAGTCAGCGCGACCTCCGTCTTCACGCAGCGGCCCGCCGCCCACCCTCGTCCTCAGCCCCAGCAGCGACCCGCGGACGGGAAAGCTTCGACTGCACATCGACGTCAACGCGACCGACCGGGACCAGGACGCCGAGCTGGAGCGGCTGCTCGCTCTCGGGGCCAGGCCCGCCGACATCGGCCAGACCGGCACCGAGAGCTGGCACGTCCTGGCCGACCCCGAAGGCAACGAATTCTGCCTCCTGCGCAGCCGGCTCCCGCACCTCTGAGCATCGCGGCGGGGATGGCGGCGGGCTGTGGAAGCGTGACCCCCAAAGCCGCGACCATCTCTACATCGGACTGGCCAAGCAGAGCGCCCGTATCCAGGTTGACGAGGTGGGGACCACGGCCACCGCGGCCACGGTGGTTGGCGGGATCGGGGGAGGGCCTCCCCAGAACGTCACTCCGGTGGTCATCGATCATCCCTTCCTCTTCGTCATCCGTGACGTGACGACGGGAACCATCCTCTTCACCGCCCAGGTCACCGACCCGAGCGTCTCCTGAAACCTCGACCCCAACGGCCCGGGCGGCTGCGTCCCCCCGGGCCGTTCTCTTGGCCTGGGGCCTTTCAGGGAACCAGGCCCTCCGCGGCTAAGCTTGGAGAGCGAGGGTGGTTTCCGGTCGCGTGATCTCAGGGGTCTGTTTCACCTTTTGTGTCTACCGACATCAACTGTCACGCGCCATAAACATGAAACACCTTTTGCGCCAGAAAAGGTGAAACAGCGTTCTCCGTAGGGATCGGGGGCGAAGGCGCTACCAGGGGAGAATTGAACTTTCAACTTGGTGGCCGACGCTCTCTCGAATAAGCCCGCCCACCTAGCCCTAGGCCCGGCCCCACCTATTCTCCCTAGGACACGAACGGGGCGGGGGTACAGTTCGGGCTAGGGTGTTGGCCGCCACTCCCGGTGAGGATGGTGACGACAGCCTCGCTGAGCATGGTCGGTGATCATTCGGAGTCCAGCTCGGTGACAGCTGCGGTGGCGAAACTGTGGTCGACGATCGCCTTGCCGTCGGCGAAGGCGGCGATCAGAGCCTGAATGGCGAGGTTGTTGACCGCTCGCGGAAGGCCACGGCTGGTCTGGTGGATGAGAGCGAGGGCGTCGTCGCTGAAGAGAATGTCCTTGCGGCCGGCGAGGGCGAGATGGTGCTGCACATAGGTGACGGTCTCGGCCAAGTCCATGCCGTCGAGGTGGTAGCGGAGGGCAACCCGCTGATCGAGCGCGGCATACGCCCCGAGCTTCAGACGGCGGCGCAGCGCGGGCTGGCCGACCAGAAGACAGGAGAAGAGAGCGCGGGAGTCCATTTCGGCGCTGAGGAGGAAACGCAGCTCTTCGAGCTGGGTGGTGGCCAGGAGGTGAGCCTCGTCACAGATGACGACGACGCGGCGACCTCGCTCGGCGCTCTCCGCGTGGAGGCGCTCTGCGGCAGTGGCGATGAGGGCGGCGCTCTGGTAGGGAGGGATGCCGCCGAGGGCACTCACGATGTGCCGGTAATAGCCCCGCATCCCCACCGCGGGGTTGCCGAGGTAGAGGACGCAAAACCGGTGGTCGAGCGCGGACATCGCAGCCCTGACCGCGATCGTCTTGCCGGCACCGACCTCGCCGGTGAGCACACCCAGCGCTCCCTCGTTGACGAGCCAGCGGATACGGGCCACGGCTTCGGCGTGAGCGCGGCTGGTGAAGAGCATGCTGGGAGCGAGATCGCGCCCGAAGGGCATGCGGGTCAAGCCCCAGTGGGCCTGCAGTTTGTCGATGGTTATCAACGGTTCTCCTTCTCCGTCTCAGTGAGGTCGACGGGCAGGGCGGCGTAGGCGATCTGGCGGCGGGTCGCCTCCTCGTAGCGAGTGGCGACGAGAGCGAGGTAGTCGATGCCGGTGGACGGTGGAGGCGGCAGCTCCTCGGGACGGGCAGCGGGATGGCGGACGTGGCGGCCGATGCGGTGGGGCACGGCGCGGCCCATGGGCCGGCCCTCGAAGCGGATCTCGATGTCGGTGAGGTCAAAGGGGTTGAAGACGAGCTCGACCTTGTGACCGACGAGGGCGGCATCGACCTCGAAGAGGTTGTCGAAGAGCGAGACCGTGGCGGTCTTGGTGACGCGACGCCACGCCGACCAGAGGAAGGCCTCGTGGAGGGCTTGGGGAGAGGGCAGGGTGGGAGCGCCGCCGGCGAGAAAGCGCTCCAGCGGGGTCTCGCCCGTCTCCGAGTGGACGGCGCGGTGGTACACCGTTTCCACCCAGGCAGTGAAGAGCCGGTTGAGCTCGGCGAGCTCAGCAGCACCGCGGAGCGCGATCTCGACCAGGAACTGATCCCGCACCGTGCGGAACCACCTCTCGATCTTCCCCCTCCCAGCCGGGCGTCCCGGCTCGCTGTGCACGAGCCGGATGCCGAGCGAAGCGAGAGCGCGCAGCAGCTGGGAGCTGACGAAAGCAGAGCCGTTGTCGACATAGCAGCAGCGGGGAATGCCCCGGGAAGCGAGCCCGGAACGCAGCGCCGCCTCAAGACGCAGGGTGTCCTCGGCATAGCCCCAGCGATATCCGGTGACCAGCCGGGAGTGGTCGTCAATGAAGGCGAAGAGGTACGTCTTGCGGCCGGCGACGACGGGACCGTGGAGAGCATCGCCGGTCCAGAGGTCATTGGGATGCTCGGCCTCGAAGCGGCCATAGGCGATCCGCACCGGCGCACCGCCGCGCGGCAGGCCGAGCCGGGCGAAGTGGCGCTGCAGAGTGCGTTCGCTCGGGCTCTCCCCGCGCTGCGCGGTGAGGATGGCGACGATCTGGGCGGCGGTTCTGCGCGGTGCCTCCCGGCGCAGGGCGAGAGCGAGCTCCAGGAGATCGGCACGGGTCCGCAGGGGAGCGATCCGCGGCTTGGAGACCAGCGCCTCGAAGCCGCCCGTCCGCCAGGTGCGGATCCAGCGGTCGAGGGTGCTGCGCCCCACCCGGATGCGCTGCCCGCTCGGGGCGAGGTGATCGCGGGCGGCAAGGGCGCGCACCAGCTCGCCACGTTCCGCGTGGCCCAGCGCGGGGTCGGCCGCCGCGCGGATCAGCGAGTAATGGAAGAGTGCGAGGTCACGTCGGCGGTCGTCCATCGGCCTTCTCCTCTGCTGTTGCGGTGGTCGGAGAAGGGTGGGACCTCGAGGTGGCGCTTGAGAAGGGTCAGGACGTGTTGCAGAGCAGGGCCCCGCCCGTGACCCCGGCGACGAAGTGCCAGACCGAGGCCGCGCCCCACCGCTCCGCCGCGGCCTTGGCGGCAACCCCGATGACCTCGAGGGCGTCAGCGAGCGGGGACCCGCGCGGCTCGAGGCGAAGGTCGCAGCCCAGTCCGTGGGCCATCCGGGTGAAGTGATCGCGGATCGCCTCGGCGCGCCGTTCCGCCCGACGCAGCCAGCCGCGCACCGTCTCCTCCGGCCGCCCCAGGCGGGCGGCGATGGTGCGATGACCGGCACCGGCGACCTTGGCGATGAGCGCATTCCCGATCACCTCCACGGCGTCGAGGCGACGGGCCAGCGCCACCACGGGAAGCAGCACGTGGGTGCGCCAGCACTCCCGGCAGCGTCCCCTCCGCAGCCGCCAAGCCACCCGCCGCCCCTCGGGGAGGCGCAGCCGGCGGCGCCGCTTCCATCCCCAGGGCCGCATCTGGCCGCCACACGGTTCCGGGCAGCGCAGCCTCCCCTCCCGGAGATCGCGCTCCACCTCTTCGGCGTCGGTGCGTACCATCAGCACCGGCGCGCCGCCCTGATCAACACCAGCGGTGCTCCACTGAGGGAGCCCTTCCCGTCTCTCCCCAGAGCGCAGGGAAGGGCTCTCGTCGTTCCTGGGCGGAAAGCATGCCCCGTGCAGGTCCGGGCGCGCCGAGATCAGCTCAGTACGCACCCCGGCAGGGGTTATCCACTATCCCCAACTTGTTCAACCTTCCCCCCAAACCCCCCATCCATTACGACGACGAGGAAGGAGAAGGAAGATCTCCCCAGCCCCCTCAGTGCTCAGGCTTGATGGCGCCGCTCCAAGCCTACGTGCTCATCCAGCACGGCGCCCCACACTAGGGTGCCCCAAGGCAACAGATTCACCCTGACAAGTTTAGGACCGGCATGCCGGACTGTCCTGCCCAGTGTGGATGGGTTCAGGTTCACGACGCCAGCCTTTACCGAGAGTAGAGCAAGCTCAGATTGACCTAGCAGGATTAGGCGCGCTAAGGCGGGAGGTCATTTAGCTAACTGCTCCAGCGCCAACCGGAGTTCTTGGGGAAGGGCATCTGGCCGAAGACCTCGAAGCGCTTCGGCAACCCGCCGGGGCTTATCGTCGGCATCTCGTCCTATGCCTAGTACCCCTTCTAGGCTGGGTGCGATTACGTAACACTGACCTGCCCCAGTCATCAAACTGGTGATCTCCTCGTTCGTCTTGCGATGCTCCCGATTCCTCGCACGTATCCTCGCAACAGCCGCTGCGTCACCAACCTCCTCCCGGATGTCGTGGTCATGGAGGACCACAAAAGGAAGTGCAAAGGCACGGCAGATCCGGGCATAGAAGGGGATGGCGGTCTTACTACCACACTCGATGATGGCAAGGTTTTCACCATCCAAATCGATTGCCAAGTTCTCAGCAGCAATTCTCGCGGCTAACTGATCGCCTGGACCCTCTACGAGAAGAACCTTTCTAGCGAAGAATAGCTCGCTCCTACCGGCGTTGAATCCCGTTGCAATCTTCTGAGCCACTCGCTTACTAGAAAGGAAGGTCTCGTCTTCGACCCCGAAAACGAAGTTCACTCGGGAGTGTTGCCCTACTGGCCGGCGCACCAGCCTAATGCCTTCATATCGCGTGGCATCAGCAAAGATAGGCGAGTGAGTGGAATAGATGACCTGAGCCTCGCCATCTTCCGTCAGTTCGGTTAGCAGACGGTAGAAGTACCTCTGCGCCTGAGGGTGCAGGTACATCTCGGGCTCTTCGATCACCACGGTGCCAACCTGTTCACGGAGACGTCGGCTAGCCTCGAAGATGCCGATGACCATGGCACTCTGGATGCCAAGGCCGAGCTGGCCGCCAGGAACGACTAGGTTCCCTTCGCGGTACTCTAGGCGCACTGAGTTGAAAGGATTGGCGGGATCAGCGAAGCCAAAGCCAATCTGCACATCAGAGAGCGCTCGACTGCCGATGAACCCAAGCATGCTTTTCGCGGTATCGGCGATAGTGGCCTCTACCTCCTTCATCTTGTCAGTGCGAAGGGCTGTCATCGCTGCTTCATAGCGCTCGGTGAAGGCTGGCCGGCCAAACTCTCCTGTTGATGCTTCAAATTCCTTGCGTACTGGTGCCATGAGCCGTCCAAGCATCGAGCCCCGGGTTGAAGGCAGGTGCTGCGTAAGGCTTCGCCTGTGATCAATGAAGAGAACCGAGGCTTGGTCGCGAAGGGCAGACCCCACGCTCAGAAGAGGCCCGAACTTCGGGTGCCTTTGGTCGTCCCAGCCGACAGCGACATTTGGATGTTGGTCCTTATCGTTGATAGGGGTGAACTCGAGGTGAAGATCCCCAGCCTCTGCGCTGCGCGTTGCCCTCTGGTAGGGCCTACAACTAACCTGGAGGCCCGCAATCGGTTGTTGCTTCTTCATTGCGTCCACATGCACAAGTGGAGGAGTGAAGCGCACAATTATCTTCAGCTCCCGGCTTGGGTCGAAGTCGGTAAAGTCCTCGGGAACAGTGATGCTACTGAGCGAAGGCCACCACCTTCCAAGGACCAGATCCATGGCCCGAAGAATGCTTGTCTTACCGGCTCCATTCGGTCCGACCAGTGCGGTGAGGGATGCCATTGGGAGCCGAACATCTTGGAGTGAGCGGTAGTTCTGAACCTGAATCTCAGAGATCATGGGATGCTGAAGACTGGAGAGTGGTTGTCAAGAGTGCCCTGAACAGCGGTCCGTGATTGCGCACCTTCAGATGCAGAAGCTCATGGACGATCGCCTCTCGCCGAAACTCCTCGGGCTGCTGAAGGAGGGCGGTATTGAAGGTGAGCCGTTTGCTCGGAGAGCACGACCCCCACTTCCGTCGCATCCCAGTCAGGTGAACCTCCAACGGTTCCACTTCCAGCCGCTGAGCCCAGGCATGGACCTCCACTTTGAACTCTTGCCGGCTGATCGCATTCGCCTCACCCACTGGCTCAGCCCCCGCTCGCCTGTTCACCCTCTCCGGCTTCCATTTGCTCCCCTCCTTATACCCCGGCAAGTCTCGCGCTATGCGCCGCGCTACCTCCTTGGCTTCGCGAAGGCTGAGCCGCTTCTCGGTGGATGCGGAGGGAGTGGAGGGGCTCACGGCTTGACCTCTCTGAGCATGACGAGGAAGCCCTCGACATAGGAGGCTTGACCGTCGGTCACCCCGGCTTGAGCAAATGCGCCATAAAGCCGGAGACGAAGATCCCGCTCCTGTTGTTCGGCCACCCGCCACTGGGGATACGCTTGCAGCGCCCCCTGGACTTCGAGGGCCAGGGTATCGGCAGTGGCCTTCGGTACGCCCCTGCCGGTGAGGAAGAAGAGAGCGGCCAGCCCCTCAGGTTTCAGACCGCTCTCCTTCTCGGCCTGACGGGTCTCGACGATCGCTCCAACCTGCCTCTTCAGCTCAGCGAGTGCCTCTTCGGCGGAGATCAATTGGCTGCGGAACGCTTCGGCGATCTCCTCGGCTCGCTGACCAATGAGGATGAGAGCGGGCTGCAGCGCCTTCTCGTGGAAGACATAATTGCGAACCAGGGTGCAGAGGTCAACGACCCTGCGCACGTCCGAGCGATTCGGATCCTGTACGACGGCCTCGATCTCCTCGGGGGTTACCCGTTGGGTGCTGGTGATGAGCGGGATCGGGTTGGCCGAGGTGTTGTGCTGCACCAGCTCGGCGGTCTTGCGCAAGAAGGAGCGGTCAATGTCCGGGTTGGTGGAGAAAGCCACTCGTAGGATTGCAGCGATCCTCATCAGCGCCTCATAGTCCGGGAGGTAGGGATGAAGGAAAGGATCTGGCGAGATGATCTCGTAGATGTTTTCCAATTCGGAGATGTACTTATGGAAGGCGTTGCGTCGCTCTGGGTCCGCGAAGTGCTTGACGATCGCCTCCACCTCTTTGTCGCCAGTCAGCCCACTGGAGATCGTCAGGTAGTCTTGTTTACCCTGAGCGATGAGCGCTGCGAACTGTGTTTGAATGTCCTTCAGGTTCGTGAGAACCCCCGAGATGTCCTTGGAATCAAAGAGGAGGGCGTCTTCGAGCTTGGCCAGAATCCCCACGAAGTCGATGATCAGGCCAGCCGCCTTCTTGTGGCCTTGGTCATCCTCATAGGGACGGTTTACCCGCGCCACAGCCTGCAGGAGGACATGATCCCGCATCGGCTTATCGAGGTACATGCACTGTAGGATTGGCGCGTCGAACCCGGTGAGCAGCCGGTCGGTGACAATCAGGATCTTGGGGAGCCCGTCAGGCTTGCGAAAGCCTTTTCGGATGCCTTGCTCCTTCTCCTCGCTGTAAGCAAACCGCTTCAGATAGTCAAGATCGTTGTAGCTAGTGCTGATGATGACTTCGGAGTACTCGGGCGGCAGGTACTTATCCAGGGCATCCTTGTACAAAGAGCAGGCCTCTCGATCTACCGCGACGAGGAATGCCTTGTAGCCTGACTTCTCGACATTTTGAGTGAAGTGTTCCGCAACTCGCTGGGCAATCTGGTCTACCCGGTGCGGGCTCTTCATCTCATTCTTCAGGACGACGGCTCGTTCGAGAACCCGGTTGAGGGTCTCGACATCGGCCACGCCTTCAAGCTCGGCCAACCGGAAGAACTCCTGCTCCAGGACATCGCGATTGACAAGGAGATCGTTCGATGCCAGGGCGTAATCCAAGGGAACGGTGGTTCCATCCGCGATGGAATCCCGGATCGAGTATTTGTCCAGGAACCCTTCCTCGTCGTCGCGACCGAAGAGCCGGAAGGTTCCCTTCCCATGAGAGGTCTTATCAATGGGGGTTCCCGTGAACCCGACGAAAGTCGCGTTGGGCAGCGCCGCCATCAGGTAGGTACCGAGATCTCCCTCGGTACTGCGATGTCCTTCGTCAATCAAAACGACGGCGTTTTCTCGGGTGGAGAGGTTGGCTGGCAGACCATCGAACTTGTGGATCATGGACAGGATCATGCCCGGCTGGTCGGCGCGAAGCCTGTTCTCCAAGTCGCGTCGTGAGCTGACTAGGTGGGCATTCTGAAGTCCGAGGGATTGCAGGTTGCCCTCCATCTGACCTTCAAGATCAATTCGGTCCACCACGATCAGGATCACCGGATTGCCCAGATCGGGGTCCGCCTGCATGAGCTTGCCGGCGGTGATCATGGTGAAGGTCTTGCCAGAACCTTGGGTGTGCCAGATGAGGCCCCGGTGTTTGGTGGGATCCTTGGCTCGCTCCACGACCTTCTTTGCGGCCCTCATCTGGTGGGGCCGCAGCACGATCTTGGAGAGATCTCCATCCGTGGTTGGAAAGACGATGAAGTCGTAGAGAATGCGCAGCAGGCGGTCCTGCCGGACAAAGGACTTGACCAGCTCCTCAAAGCTCCCGGCAGCCTCCTCCCGCCAGTCGTAGATGTCCTTGAAGGCCGTATTCCAGGTAGCCCCGTAGCAGAAGAAGTGGATGTTCGTGGCAGCAAAGAGCTGCAAGAGGGCCAGCTCTTGGGGCCCCTCCTCGTGATACCTGCGGATCTGATCGACGGCCTCGCCCTTGCCTTCCTTGGTGGCCCTCTTTGTCTCGACAACGAGGACTGGGATGCCATTGATGAGGAAGACGATATCGAAGCGGATGGCATCGACCTCAGGCCTCTCCCGATACGACCACTCCTCCGTGACATGGAAGGTGTTGTTCTCCGGGTGCTTCATATCCAGAAAGCGGACATCGAGGTCCCGCTTCTGCACCTCGTCATAAATCGTCTTGACTCCGCGCAGAAATTTCCAGACTTCTTGATTTCCAGACAAATTCGGATTCACACGAGCCATCTGGTGGATCAACTCGGTCGCATGGGCCCGATCCACTCGTCCTGGGTTGAGCTTCTCCAGCTGACTGGCGAGGGTATCCGTGAGAACAAGGCCGTTCTCTCCCCCTCGGAGAATCAGGGCGTCCTCGGGCGCTACGTAATCCCAACCGACCTGCCGGGCATAGGCGACTATCGGGTGCTGGACTGCGCTTGCCTCGGACCCAATGGTCATTGGTCGCACCCCAGAAGCCACTTTAGGCCGACCCTGAAGAGCTGGCCCAAGGCATCCCGCTTCCGCCGTGTAGCCGCGAGGGAGGCATCAATTGCATCCAGTTGATCTCCGAGGCGATGCTGTTCAGCTTCGGAGAAAAGCGGAACCTGCAAGCAATTAAGGTTATCGATGTTAACCCCGCCTTTTAGGCGCCCTCCTTTGGAGGCATCGACCTGCGCCCAGTATCCGGGACTATCAAAGAACGCTGCAATGAAGCGGGGATCCACACCTGACCGGGCACGCACCCTAATGAGGTAGGAAGCAAACACAGCATTCGGTGGCTGACGGACAAGGAACGCCTTGCCCGTCGTAGCTCCGATCCGGGCAACGACAAGATCGCCGTCAGTCAGAGCATACCGAGGTCCGTCCGAAGGCGCTGGTTCGCAGGACGGAACTCTTGCCCAATCAACACCTTCTTCAGTGATGTCAGTGATACGAAGGAATCGTGGGCCAGCGCAGGATGAGGCACTTGCAGTGAAGCCATACTGTGGCCTTTCAATCAGGCCTTCAAGTCGCATGGCAATCCCGGCTGCAGAAAGGTCGGACAGTGTGGATGAGATAAGAGTTCGGCGAAGAGCGGACAGGGATGACAACATGGAACTAGTCGCCTTCACCGACTGCTGTATCGTGGAGAGAATCCGTGCGATACGCCGCTGCTCGGCTATGGGAGGTACCCGAATGGTCAGTGCCTTCACAGCAGTGGCCGTGATGGATGGTAACGGGCCGACAGCTGAGATCGAACTCAAATCAAATAAGAGAAACCAATAGAGCAGGAACTCGGGGAGGCAGACAGTTGGGTCAGGGGTCACTCCCATTACGTTGTTGTCAATAAGAGAAGGGCGCGTGAGAAGCCGCTTCTTGTTGGTTGCGATGGCGGCGCCGACCTTGGGGAAGACAACAGTGCCCGCGGGAAAAGGGTGCGCTCTAAGATGGGTCACATCCTCGTCGGATACCCAATGGTTTGCAATGGACAGTTTCACTCCGTTGCCTTCAAGGTTCATGTCTGACACCTTGAAAAAAGGGACTGCCCCGGAGGTTCGCCCCTGCAATGCTGGCGGAAACGCGTAGCCTCCGCGCGTCTCACAGAAGTCACCGAGGGCGGTGGGGGCGGCATCGCTCGCACCCTCCTGCAACGATGCCAGTATCGGGAGAGCGCCGAAGTTCATCTGAGCCCCAGCTCCGCGAGCACCTTCCACAAGTCCGTGTCTGCCGCTGCTCGCTCTGCTTCCGCCTGTTTCAGGAGGGTGACCGCCTCTTCTGGCGTCATCGCTTCGGCATTCGCAACCCCAACCACATACCGGCTGGGGGAGAGGTTGAAGTCATTAGCAGTCACTTGCTCTGTGGTGACGACCGCCGACACCCCGTCCTCTGCCATCCACCCGTTATAGATCTCTCCCACCCTCGCGATGTGCTCATCGGTGAGGTAGTTCTTTGGGCGCCCCTTGACAAAGAGCGTCGAGCCGTTGATGAGCAATATCTCACCGGAATGGCGCTTCTTCCGGTTCAGCACCATCACGATTCCCGGCGCCGAGGTGTTGTAGAAGAGGTTCTCGGGCAGAAGGACAACCGCCTCAACCAGGTCCTTCTCCACTACGGCCTTCCGGATATCCCTTTCGCGGTTCGACCCCTGATTCCCGCTCCCCCGGCTCACCGCGCCGGTGTCCAACACGATCGCCATTCGGCCCTCAGACCCCAGACAGGCGAGCATGTGCTGAACCCACCCCCAGTCCGCGGAGGACGATGGTGGGATGCCGAAGCTGAACCTGTCGAACCCATCGTTGCGGTAGAGGGCCTCATCGAAGTCCTGATTCCACATCGGGTTGGCGGTGACCAGATCGAATTTCTGTAGGTGGCCTGAGGCATCCACATTGGCGGGGTTGCGCATGGTGTCGCCGAGGTGGATGTCCGCTTCCATGTCGTGAACAACGGCGTTCATCCGCGACAGGGAGTAGGTGGCGGGGTTCATCTCCTGGCCGAACGTCCGCAGAGGAGCCACATCGTTGGGAAGGGCTCGATGTCCGTTCTCCTCCACCCCATGGGTCTCCATCAGGCGGAGGTGACACTTCAAGAGGAGGCCAGCTGACCCGCAGCAAGGGTCGTACGCCGACATGCCCGGCTGCGGATCGAGGATACGGGCCATCAGCCTAGCGACCTCGGGCGGGGTGTAGAACTCACCAGCGCTCTGTCCCTGACCTTCCGCGAACTTCCTTAAAAGGTATTCGTAGGCTCTGCCCAGAATGTCAGGCGCTACGTCCTTCAACCCCAGGCGATACCGCCCATCGCCCAGAACCCCGATCAGATCCCTCAGCCTGTCGTCGTCGAGGATGCGCTGCCCGGCTGTGGTGGCGTTGAAGTCCACGGTATCGATCACGCCTTGCAGGCGCGGGTTAATCCTCGCGATGGCTCGCACCGCATCCGTGAGGGCCTCCCCAAGGCCGCTGGTGCGAACCGTCAGCTGCGGCCAGCGGGATTCGGCAGGAAGGAAGAACCGAACCAGCTTGTGGTCTGCTGCGATCAGCTTCTCGGCCATCTCCCGGCCACCTACGCTATCTGCGACGCGCTGAACCTCGTCTTCGTACACGTCGTTGAGCCGCTTCAGGAAGATGAGCGGCAGGATGTAGTCCTTGAACTTCGGAGCGTCGAGGGGGCCGCGGATCTTGCAGGCCGCATCCCAGAGCCATTGCTCGAGGGACGGCATATCCAGTGTCCCGGCTCCGTTTGCCTTGGCACCGTTGCGCCGCCTTCGCCGGGGTGCTCCTGCGGCGTCAGGAATCGGGATAGTGCCGAACTCAATCGTCGTGCTGGCCGGGCTTTCGGCACTCTCCTCCATAGGGAGAGAGAGGTTGGCGGGAGTATCGGGGGCGAGTGCGGAGGGCGGCATCTGACGCGCGGGACGACCGCGCCGGCGAACACTCATTGGCTCAGTCTATCCCCGCCCCGAGGAAGCTGCAAAGTTGCGGAAGACCTTGCAACCAGATCGTGCGCCGTCCCTTGGCTCATTCCTCGTGCTCCTCACTCGCCGGCGCTGGAACGAACCCAGCCGCGCGACCACATTCCTTGCACACCGTCCTCACCGTCAGGTGTCGATGCATGAGTGACCCTGGCTTCCCGCACATCTCGCAGATGCTTTTGGAGGCCTGGGCGGCAGCGACCGTCAAGTCATACATCTCCTCGGCCGCCTCGTCCTTGGCGGTCTCGAAGTAGTAGCGCAGCTCGGCGAACTTCTGCTTCACCTGGTGCACCGTGTACTCCGGGTCCAGGTAGGCCAGCTTCTGGTCGAGATCGACCACCAGCGGGTACCAGCCCGGACCGCAGTTGATGAGCCTCAGCCAACTTTCCGGGATGCGGCGCAGGATGGCCGCCAGCCCGCTGGCGTAGGGTCCGGCGTCCGCCGGGATCGGCACCCCGGAGGTCAGCCGGGCCAGGGGAAGGCGGATGACATTCCCGCCCTCCTCCATCTGGGCGCCCAGGCTCTCCATGGCCCCCCTGATGCGGTCCCCGTCAGGCACCCGTAACCAACCGGTGAGCCACGGTGACCCCTTCCCTCTGCGGGGCATCTGATTCGCCTCCTTCGCCTGGTGAGGAGCTCCAAACGCTCCGGACTCATCGAACATCCGTACGATACCCCAGCCCCGCCCACCTTTGCAAGTCGCCAAGGGCGCGGATACCCGGGCTCTGGGTTCATGGACGCTACAGCCGCATCCCCCAATCCGGAGGCCCCTGGCGGTAAGCGAAATACCCTCCGGGTTTTCCTTGGCACCCCGGCCCGCTTAATGGTCCGATCATCTCATATGATGCGAACGAAGCGAACTCAAACCGGCGGCCATCTCCCTGAAGACCCGAGCCAGAAGTCAGGGTGCTCGGCGGCTCTCGTTCTCCCTCTCCCCGGCCTCGAAGGCTCACCTGCCCCTGAGCCGGCCGAGCAGCCCGCGCCGACGAAAACCGACACCCCTTCTCACCGAAAGCGGACGGCGTTCTCGCTGAAAGCGGACAGCGTTCCGGAGGAATCCGGACAGCGTTCTCGCTGAAAGCGGACGGCTCGTGAGGGCTCGCCCCCCTGGGCAGGTGGGGCAGTCGGCGCCGGAAGAAGCGAAGCAGGCACGCAGCTACCTTGCGAGGTTCCAACCCTTCAGCAAGGAGGTCGCCACGTGCCCAGGAGAAGACTACCCATGCGCAAGATTTCGGAGGTGCTGCGGCTCCAGGCCGCCGGCCTCAGCGTCCGTGACATCGCGGCCAGCACCGGCATCCACCGGTCGACCGTCCACGAGTACCTGACCCGGGCGGGGTCGGCCGGGCTGAGTTGGCCGCTGCCGCCCGAGCTGGACGAGGCGACGGTGGAGGCGAGGCTCTTCCCGCCCATTACCCCGGAGGTGGCGGCGGGACGGCCGGTACCGGAGTGGCGGGAGGTGCAGCGAGAGCTGAAGCGGGGTCACCACGTCACCCTGCAGCTGCTCTGGCTCGAGTGGCGGGAGAGTCACCCCGACGGCTGGGCGTACAGCCAGTTCTGCTGCCACTATCACGAGTGGCTGGAGCGGCAGGACGTGGTGATGCGGCTGGAGTACGCGGCGGGGGAGCGGGCCTTTGTGGACTTCGCCGGCGACAAGATGTCGATCGTCGACGCCGACACCGGCGAGCTCACCGAGATGGAGATCTTCGTCGGGGTGCTGGGCTGCAGCGGGTTGCTCTACGTCGAGGCCACGCGAAGCCAGGACCTGAAGTCGTGGCTCCTCGCCCACACCCGGATGTATGAGGCCTATGCGGGGGTTCCGAGGATTACCACCCCAGATAACCTGAAATCGGGTGTGACCAAAGCGTGCTGGTTCGAGCCGGAGCTGAACCGCAGCTACCTGCACCTAGCGCGTCATTTCAACACGGTGATCCTGCCCGCCCGGCCGTATCACCCAAGGGATAAGGCAGCCGCTGAAGCCGGCGTCTTGGTGGTCGAGCGGCACGTTCTCGCCCCCCTGCGCCACCGCCGCTTCTTCAGCAGCAGCGAGCTCAACCAGGCGCTCAAAGGCAAGACGGCCGAGGTCAATGCGCACCAGTTCCGGGGCCAGCCCAGCAGCCGGCGTGACCTCTTCGAAGAGCTGGAGAGGGGAGCGCTGCAGCCGCTACCGGCCACCCGCTACGAGTTAACCGAGATCAAGACCGTCACCACCAACATCGACTACCACGTCGATCACGACCGCCAGCACTTCTACTCGGTGCCGCACCGGCTGGTGAAGCAGAAGCTGGAGCTCTGGGCCACGGCGACCACCATCGAGGTCTATCACGGCCATCGCCGGGTGGCCAGTCACGTCCGTGAGTATGGGCGGCGGCGGTACATCACCGACCCGGCGCATATGCCCGCCTCGCACCGGGCCCATGCCGAGTGGACGCCGTCGCGGCTCATCCGGTGGGCGCGAACGGTGGGGCCGGCAACGGCGCAGATGACGGAGCGGATCCTGGAGAGCCGGCCCCATCCCGAGCACGGCTACCGCGCCTGCCTGGGATTGATGAGCCTGGCCAAGCGCCATGGAGCGGAGCGCGTCGAGGCTGCCTGCGCCCGGGCGGTGGCGCTCAGGACGATCGCGTACAGCTCGGTGAAGTCGATCCTGCAACAGAACCTCGACCGGCTGCCGATGCCCGAGGTCGAGGAGAGCGTCGTGCTGCTACCGGTGACCCACGCCAATCTGCGTGGCGCCGACTACTACCGCCTCGACGAGGAGGTTTGAGATGCTCATCCATCAGACCCTCGACAAACTCGACTCGATCGGTCTCAGCGGGATGGCCACCGCCTTGCGCGAGCAGCTCGAGAATGCGCCGCAGTATCTGGAGCTCAGCTTCGAAGACCGCCTCGGTCTGCTCGTCGATCGGGAGACCGACTGGCGGGAGAGCCGGCGCCTCGCCACCCGGCTCAAGGCGGCCAGGCTCCGCTACCCAGCGACGGTCGAGGACATCGACTTCCGCAGCCCGCGCGGTCTCGACCGGGCGGTGATCCTCAGCCTCGCCCAGGCGAGCTGGGTGACCCATCACCAGAACGCCCTGGTCACCGGCGCGACCGGTTGCGGCAAGTCGTACATCACCTGTGCCCTCGCCCACGCTGCGATCCGCCAGGGGCACACCGCGCTCTACGTGCGTACCCCACGGCTCCTTGACGATCTCGCGGTCAGCCGCGGCGACGGTCGCTACCAGCGGCTGCTCGCCCAACTCCAGCGGGTCGCGTTGCTAGTGCTCGACGACTTCCTGCTCACCGCCGCGTCCGTCGACCAGTGCCGCGATCTCCTGGAGGTCGTCGAGGACCGGGCCCAGCTCCGCTCCACGCTCGTCGCCAGCCAGCTCCCAGTCAACGCTTGGCACGGCGCCATGGCTGACCCCACCCTGGCCGAGGCGGTGCTCGACCGACTTCTCCATCAGGCCCACCGCATCGCCCTCACGGGCGGCTCCCTCCGCCATCGGGAGCCCGAACAGGACCCCGCACGGGCGATGGAGGTGCGCGGAGGGCCGAGAGCGCAGTGAATCGTTCAGGTCTTCCAAACGCGTGCCCACAGGAGCGCCTGTGCGGCTGGAAAGCGGGCCCCCAAGGCTTACGACACCTCCCCTGGGAGCGCTGTGGAAATGACGGTCCGTGGACAGGCCGACGACGGCCCACGCTCCTGCCATGCTCCAACTCTCGGCCTGCCCCCGGACCTTGGAGAGCCCTGCGGCCTCCCCACATTCCCACAGCGCCGACGGCACCAGTACTCTTCGCAAAGGAGGTGATGACCGGCCAACCCTGACCCCCACCGACACCTGAAGACGTCGCGGCGCCGGCTGCCCTGCCGCCGTCCGCTTTCAGCGAGAACGCTGTCCGGATTCGTCCGAACGGTGTCCGCTTTCAACCGGAACGGCTGTCGGAAATCACGGAATGCGCACGGAGGGCTCCGCCGTGGGTTCCGCCTCCGTAGCGCTCTCCCTTGGCGGGACCACCGCTCGCTGAATGAATCGCAGGGGGCCAACCACCCTGAGGCCCTCCGTCCCGTCCAGCTGCCGCTCCCCTTTGCCGATGGCTCGGACCGTCCCGGAAAGCCGCTCGATCACGAAACGCCCGGCGGCGTTCCCGAACAGGCAGAGCTCCCCTTGGAGTGGCTCCTCCCTGAAGGACACGAACACCAGGTCCCCGGTAGCAATGCCCTCGCTGGGGCGCCTGGCAACCCAGGCTTTGAGGAAGGGAGCCGGCGCCGGGACCCAGCGATCCTTCTCTCCCATGACCTGGGCAATACACGGCGCCCCGGCGATCTGACCCGGGGTTCTGAGCCCCCCAGCTCGGTCCCGATCCAGCTCCTCATTGACGATCAGAGCATCGACATGCCGCTGGGCGGAGGCAGGGGAGCCCCAGCCGAACTCGGTGGCGATCTCCTGCAGGGTCGGACCCCGGCCGTGGGTCGGCCAGAAGTCCCTGACGAACCCCAGCACCTGCCGGTCCACCTCGGTGACCTTCATCTTGCGGGTGGACTTCGAGCGAGGCACCCGGCAACGGTAGCCAACACAGCTCCAAACATTTGTGCGATACTCCCGATCGACTCGGGAGGGTATGCGATTTACCCCCCTAGCGGAGCGAAGGAGTTGACCGACATGACAGGCCGGGACGAAGGCGCGAGCTCTCGGATTCCCCCGGGCTCCCCTTACGAGGCGGTGCTGGCCTCCCTGCAGGTGCGCCGTAGCACCCGAGCGCGGACCCGCGTCCAGGAGGAAGGACGGGACGTCTCGACCGCCGAGCTGTATCGGGCGGTGGGGGAGGTCACTCACGCCGCGGTGTGCTCTTTGCTCTCCGATGGTCTGGCGGGCACAGGAGCCCAGATCGACCGGGCGGTCAGGACCGCCATGAAGTCGTCCAGCCGGCCAATCCCGTCGCCCATCCCGGTGAGGGTCATGGCCCACAGCCTCGTCTTCGTTTACCTGATCCGGCTGCGACCCATCGAGGCCGAGTTGATCGGAGCCGAAGAGCTACTGCCCGACGGCAGCCGTTGTGATCTGGTCTGGTGGCACCCGGACCCGGGCTATTGCACGGTTGACGAGCTGAAGACCGGGACACCGAGCGTGCCGTTCAACGGTCCCTCCAAGCAGGTCCAGCGCTACCTGGACCACGGTGCCAAGTGGTTCGGCGCTCCCCTCAAATGGGTCCGCGTCTGCTATCTCAGGGCGCCCCACCTCACCACCATCTTCTGCCCCAACGGCGACTGGATCCCGGGGGATGGCCGATGACCGCGCAGCGTCGCAGGAGGATCGACCGACCTGCCACCCGTCACGCCCTCGCCGTCCGGCTCCTGACGGTCACCAGCAGTAATCGCGACACCTGGTTGCGGCCGACCGCTGCCGCTGCCGAACGAGCCGGGGTCAGCCGCACCACCATCTGGCGCTGGAACAAGGCGGTAGAAAAGCAGGGTCATCCTGGCCGTCCGCGGGTCCCTCCAGAAGCCCAGCTCGAGGCCTCGATCCGCGGGCTGTACTACAAGTCGGCAGGCAACGCCTCTCGCACTCACCGAATCCTCATGGCTCAAAACGGAGACGGTGAGGGAGACGAAATAGGTACTGAAGGGAAGGTGGATTTCTCGCTGCGGACGATGCAGCGCTATGCCGCGGCAATCCCGAAACCCGAAAGGGTCTTTGCCCTGGAAGGCAACGCCGCTATGGGGCACAAGACCTATGTGCGGCTGCCGATGGTCGTCGGACACCAGCGCAATGATGTCTGGCAGTTGGATGGCCGTGAGCTGGATGACTTTGTCGTGAACAGTCACGGCGGGACCTTCCGTCCCTTCGTCATCTCCGTCCTTGACGACGCCACCAGGGCGTTGGTGGGATGGGTTCTCACTGATGCCCGTCACAATTCGACTGATGTGGCGATGGCCTTTGCAAGCGCCCTTCTGCCTGACCCTGAGGGCAAGAACCCCTTCCACGGAATACCCAGGGCTGTGCTGATCGACAACGGTGCCGAATACATATCCGACCATTTCCAGCGGATCCTCGGCCGCCTTGGAATCAACGTCATCGCGCTTCCTCCTCATGTCCCAGAGCTGCATGGGAAGGTGGAGCGCTGGCACCGGACCATGGACCTCCTAAAGCTCGCCGGGCTACCCGGCTACATGGGAGGCCCACGTCACGACAACGACAAGCTGCGGGTTGATGGTCGCTCCCTGCTCAACTTCGATCAATTCGCCGCCATCATGCGCGAGCTTGACATCGAGTACAACAGCCGGATTCACAGTGAGCTGCAGATGAGCCCGATCGACCGTTGGAATCAGGATACTGGTGTGATCCGGACCCTCACCAACGACCCCCAAGGGGAGGCGGAAGCGCTTGCCCCCTTGCTGCTCCGAGAGGAGACGCGCACGGTCCAGCGCGAGGGGATAAAGGTCAAGATCGATCGGATTAGTCAGAATTTCATCGCCACCGAACTGGCAACACGGCAAGGCGAGGAGGTGAGGGTCGGTTACCTGCCCCACGACGACACCCAGCTCTGGGTGTACGACCTGGACGGGACCTTCCTCTGCGTGGCAAAGCCGCGAGATATCTTGACCAAGCAGGAGCGGGATATCTTCCTTGCGGTGCGCTCCGCAGAAGGCAAGCAAGCTCGGCGAGCCGTCAAGCAAGCCCGCGAAGCCGCATATGTTGGCTTCCCAACCCACACCATTCCGGCTGGTCGCTGGACGCGTCCGGGTAACGGCGCAGAGCATGCTGAGGATGGTGAACAAGTCGTTGCCCTCGATCCTACCTCCTCCACAACCCCTGAGCCAGCAACGGAATTAACCATTCCAACGGCAGAAGACTCCGCTGCCGGCGAGAGCACGCGGACCTCTCATGAGCGAGGCGAACGCTACCGAGACACTCCTCAGTCTGCCGACGAAATCGAGCGGCTTGCCTTCGGTCTTGACGAAGGGGAGCCGGCATGATTCTCCAAACCAAGATGTTCCGCCTTGCCACAAAAACGCTGAAGGATACGGTGCAATCCAATCAGATGTGTGCCCTCTGGGGTGACGCAGGGCTGGGCAAGACCTTCTCCACCGACACCTTCATCTCCGGCCTTCCGGGCTGGCGGGTCGCCAAATTCAATGCGCCCGTCCGCGCAACCGTACGGCAGATCTATCTCGAATTCTTGACGGCTCTCACCGGGGCTTCTCAGCAATGCTCAACTGACCGAGCCCAGGCGGAGATCCGTGATCTCCTAGGTCAGGACCGCGATACCCTGGTTGTTGTGGACGAGACCCAGAACATGAACACGATTGGTTTCGAGGTTCTTCGCAGCTTCTGGGACCGCAGCAGAGGCTTCCCCCTGGTACTGGTCGGTGGTCCGCAGGCTTGGAATGTCATCAGCGCTGAACCCATGCTCCGAAGCCGGATCAGGTACCCACTTCAGTTCAAGCCCTTGGATTTCCCGGAGTTCCTTTCCTTACTTCCCCAGTACGACGCGATCTTCGCCGGTATTGATACCGGCCTAGCGAAGCTCGTATATGCGGCCTGTCATGGTGGCTACCTACGCGATCTGTGGCACTTCGTCGGCGTGGTCCACGAGATAGCCCCGGATAGACGCGTCTCTACCCCCATCATCAAGGCCGTCATGATGCGGAGGGGTCAATGAAGCCGGGTCTTCCCGCCGACCAAACACCTGCAACGCTGGTCTACGACCACGTGGATTCTCGTGCGACCTATGAGCGGCTGATGGCCTTCCACAATTCACCCGGTTGGCTGGTGGCCGAGCTCATACCGCCGGGAAGAACGCTCAGCTGGATTGCCAAGGCGCTCATGACCGGTATGGGCAGGGATACCCCCGAACCCGGTGCGCGCAAGCAGGAGGGCCTCCTCTGGTCGTTTGCGATCGCCTGGGCCAAGGCCATGGAAGTCAAGCACATCGTGGTCGTGAGAGCCCATCTACTGCAGCCCAACATGGTCGATGAGCTCGTTGACCTGGCCGTTCAGCTGTCGGCAAGGATCATCTTCGTGGCCCAGCCCACGGAATGCAATAGAGAGCTCAACGCTGGCTTCCGTCGGCGTTGCCATATGCGCAACGACCCGGATCGGGCCCTCGTCGATTTGCTCCCCCCGACTGAGCTGCATCGAACACCTGCGGAAAGCACCAATCAAAGCATCACCTTCCCAGACCTGCCCGCCGTGGACTTCACGACCTTCCGTGCGGTCTGCCGCGACCAACTCGAACCGATGGTCTTCCACCAGGTGGATGAGCAGTATCGTGCAGGAGCCACGAGAGCGGTGTCGGCACTCGTAGCTGACGAGGTTGAAGAGGGTTGGCTGATCGATTGGCTCCGGCACGAAGTGGACGGCCTTGCCGCCCCTCTCCAAACGGCTCGCATTCGTGGAGTTCAGGCCGGTGCCCTCGTGAGAGGTCACCTGATAAAGGTGAGGATGGAGCGGCTCCTGCAAGTACTCGCATCCGGCGGAGCTCTGCCAATTTGGTCCGAGGCGGTGGCGAGGGCGGTGCGAGGGTATCGCAATCCGATCATCGCGGCTCTCGCCGCCGTGTTGTGCGCTAGCCAAGCACAGGCGAGTGATGCAGAGAAGATGACCGTCGCCGATGTTGTCATCATGGGGGAGTCAAGTGTAATGATCCGCGTTGGTGACCGTGAGATTCTTGTTGATGATCAAAGCGCCATCCCCATCGCTGCCTATACATACTGGAGAAGGCAAACAACATCTGATCAATCAGCGCCCCTATGGGTCAGCAGCGCAGCGACATATCCCGCGCTGTCACGGCGAGTGATGCGAAATCACTTGGGATCGCTGTCCAAGGTGACCGGGCGATCTTTCACTGAGTTCTATCGCCTGCGGCCCAAGCGCAACTGGGCCTCCCGCTATGGCCTCAGCATCCAGGAGCTGATGGCATGAGCGTGATTGACCCAGAACGCCTCCGTGATGCGCGGCTGGCAGCTGGCCTCTCGATGACAGCGCTGGCGGCGAAGGTGGGCCGCACCCTGCCGACCATTCGTGGGCTTGAAAGCGGTACGGATGCCAAGGTCACCCTGGGAACCGTCGCCGCCGTCGCCGAGGCAGTCGGTGTTCCTCTCGCCGAACTCCTGATGGAAGCGCGTGAGGGAGACAAGGCGGCGCCTGCGGGCACGGCTCAGGATGTGGAGGGCCTTGCGCTGCGATTGGAGGCGACGCTCTTCATCTATGGAAGGGAGCTCACGGTCGCGAGCCTTGCCCAGGCTCTGGGTGAGACCGAAGGGAGAGTTCGGTCGGCCGGCGAGCTGTTGGCCGTCCGTTTGAAGGACCGGGGGATTCGCCTGGTGCAGCACGTTGGAGGACGCCTCAACCTGCGCCCTGCGGACGTAGGGCTCACCAAGAAGGCTCTGAACGACCTGGAGCGAGGGTATGTCCTAAAGGAAGGCCTCACCCTTCAGACTGCCCGCGTCCTGTTAGAGGTGTTGCATGCCCAGAGCGGCACCAAGCGGACCTATGGGATCGACAAGAACAACTATCGGGTGGCGTTGGGGCGGCTTCAGCGCGCTGGGTTAGTAGAGACGCACGCCGCGACCCTGCGCCCCATCCTGTCAGACGATGTGATGTTTGCTCTGAACCCTGCTCTAAACGCAATGAAGGGCGATCCCAAGCGAAAGAGGGCCGCCTGAGATGCCGCGGTCAGCTGGAGTTGGTTGCGTCGGCGCTAGCCCCGGATCCCAACCAATTCTGGAAGGTCTCTCGGAACGGTCGCAGGGCCTCCTCGGAGAGGCGCTCCGCGATCCGTGGTCCGTGCACCCCCTTCTTGTAAACGATTCCCATCTTTCGGGCCAGTCCTTTGAGCGTGTCCGAGGGCTTCGCCCCAGCCCGGGCATCCTGAGCTTTCAAGAAGGAACGGACCTCGGCAAGTGTGAGGACTTGACTCCCCTCGGGTACGCTCTGTTGTGCTCGCCTCTCCTCATCGAAAACAGCCCACACCGCAGCAGCGTCCAGGACGAACAGCCCCTCGATCTCACTCACTGGAAGTGCCCTTGCTTTTGGCGAGGTGATATCTGCAGCTCGGTCACCGTCCAAGCACACAGCGAAGTCAATCCGCAGGGTGTTTGCGAGATCGTCAATCGCTCCCTGCAGGGGCCGTGCCGTGCCCGCACCGTGGAGCTGGATCACCCGGCAGTTGTGGTGGAGAATGCTGTAGCCGATCCTGTCCAGCAGGATGGGGTAGATATCGGTGTCGCTGTTCCCCTCCACGAAGAGGATGCGTTCAGCCAACGCGACCTCACCCGGATCAACTCCGAGTTCTCCAAAGATGGTCGCTCGGGAGAGGGAGGAGGCGAAGGCAGAGCTAATGAGGGTGCCGGCCTGGCCGCGCGTGACCAGAAAGCAAGCTTCGGGCTGAGCAGCGGAGATGAAAACGGGAGAATGGGTTGCGCAGACATAGCCATGTTCGGGATGGTTATGGAGAAAGGCGACCAGTTCGCGTTCTGCACCAGGATGAAGGTAAACATGCGGTTCATCAACGAGCATGATTCGTCCAGGGGCGGAGAAGAGAATAAAGGCCACGAAATAGAGAAGTTGATTGACCCCAGTTCCCGCGTCTGTAAGCGGGACATTCTGTTTGGCAAATCTGTCTCTCACCATCACAGTTATCATGTTCTGCCCACTGGGGTATGCAAGGATAGTTTCGATCTCGGGCAGGAGGCGGCACATGATCGCCAGGAGTTCCTGCCATCGCGAAGTTTCCTTGGTCTTGTGCGTGTAGATAGCCTGCGCGAGGTTGCTTCCGGTTGGATCAGGAACATCGACTGGGTGAGTGGCTCCCGCAGTCTGGACCAAGCGTTGTGCGGGCAGATAGACGAGACGGTTTACTGTAGATAGGAACTCGTCCACATGCGGTCGGTCCGGAACATCAGAAAGTCTGCTGCGGGTGGGAGAACGCCTCATTGCGGTCGTTCGATCTCGGAATGCGAGGGTGATTTGATCCCCACGCACCGTAAACTCCGCAACAGATCTGCCACCGGCGTCGTTCACTTCATACTGCCGGACGGAGCCATCGTCAGTGAGGCGGGCGATAGCTTCCCACTCGTCACCCTTGACCTGGCAAGCTGGAAGGCGGCCAGCGGGCGTTTGTCCTTGACTGATCACCTTGGGCAAGTCAGCAATGCGCTGAAGGATACGGCTCTTACCGACATTATTGCGTCCAGTGAGGACGATCAGCCCCTGTGTGAGTTCGATCCAATCGGTGTCTTGGATTCCGGGAACGCCCTCAAAACGTACCGCGAGATTGGTCATAGTGTTTCAAGACTAACCGGAAGCTTCCCGGAAGCGATAGCAGTGATCAATCCAGTGATGTTCACGCGTGCAGCTCTTGGCGGGAACGATGGGGGATATGGCTCACGGTGGGCAAGGTGGAGGAGGGCCGATGCGGTCGGAAGGGTGGTCCCCCGAAGGAGCATGGGTAACCGGATTCGCAGCATCTCGCTCTGGGCACGCAGAGCAAACCGGGTAGCCTCCTCGATATCGGCTGCGCTGTTGGTAGCCACCTCGGTTTTTGAGCCAGGCGTTGTCCACTGGCTTATGGTCAGCAGTTCTGGTTTCGTGAAGTACCCGCGGTCGCAGGCGGCTTCACCGAGGTTCAGGGCCTCGATCTCTTCCTTGTCGTCGTAACGGTCAGCCAGGCGCCCGGATCCGGCTGATCGGGAAGACGAGGGGGAAAATCGGAAGGAAACGAGGTCGGATCATGATCTAGGGGGGGCGTGCCGGGCTCGTCCCGTCCGGGCTCCGAGGTGGTTCTCCGCACCTAGCGCAAGGTCCGAGGGAGGTGCTATCCAAGCACCCGGACCTGCACCCGTACCTCGCCTCCTTTAGGGACGACCACAGCGGTCCAATCGCCTGCAGAGGGGATGGGAAGCTGGACAGGAGACGTCTTGAAGTGGCCGCCCTTAAAGCGAAAATCCTGCCCGCGCTCAAAGCTGCGCAAGTTTGAGGCATCGACCAGAAAAACATCTGATTCGACGCCCTGGAGATCCACCCGCACCAAGGTGCCGCCTTGACGGTTGCCCAGAGGGAACTTCAGATAGCCCATAATTCAATCACCTGCACTTTCCCTACGGAAAAAGGTGTTTCATCTTTGTTGGCGCCTGTTTCATCTTTTTGGCGCGGCCCAATTCGGCTGGGTGTTGCATCTTTTTGTCGCATGACATCAACTGCACCCGGACGTCGCCCCGCAGTTGTGGCACTTGTAGCAGGACCCCGAGCGAACCATGAGGGACCCGCACTCGCTGCACGACGGGGCGTCCGCCTGGTTCTGGAAGGTCGCCGTCGGTGAGATCTCGGTGAAGCCGAGGGGCATCACCACCTGGGCGGCGTTGGCCGGCCCCTCGACGGCCGGCAGCGGCTCCTCGGAACCGTCCTCCTCGTCACGTCGGATGATGCCGATCTCCGCCTGCTTCTCCGGGCTCAGGAAGCGGGAGCCCAGCCAGCGGAAGATGTAGTCGACGATGGACTTGGCGATGGGGATCTCGGCGTTGCGGGTGAAGCCCTGTGGCTCGAAGCGCATGTGCGCGAACTTGTTGACGAGGAAGTCGAGCGGGACGCCGTACTGCAGCGCGAAGCTGACCGCGATGGCGAACGAATCAGTCAGCCCCGATACGGTCGACCCCTCCTTGGCCATCTTGACGAAGATCTCCCCCGGGGAGCCGTCCTCGTAGAGGCCAACGGTGATGTAACCCTCGTGACCGCCGATCTCAAAGCGGTGGGTGAGCGCCTGGCGTTCGGCGGGCAGCTTGCGGCGCAGCGGCCGCTCCACGATCCGGACCTTCTCGCCGGTCGTCTTGTCCATGGAGGTGGCGAGCGGCTGCGACCGCTTGCTGCCGTCGCGATAGATGGCAAGGGCCTTGAGCCCCATCTTCCAGCCGTCGATGTAGGCCTTCTCGACGTCCTGGACGGTGGAATCGCTGGGCATGTTCACGGTCTTGCTGATGGCGCCCGAGACGAACGGCTGCACGGCGGCCATCATGCGCACGTGGCCCTGCCAGGCGATCGAACGCTTGCCGTTGTGCGGGGTGAAGGCGCAGTCGAAGACCGGGAGGTCGTCGTCACGGAGCTTCGGCGCCCCCTCGATGGTGTCGTTGGCGTCGATGTGGCCCACGATGTCGGCGATCTCGCCCTCACCGTAGCCCAGCCGCTTGAGGGCGGCCGGCACGGTGTTGTTCACCATCTTCAGCATGCCGCCGCCGACCAGCTTCTTGTACTTGACCAGTGCGATGTCCGGCTCGACCCCGGTCGTGTCGCAGTCGAGCATGAAGCTGATCGTGTTGTGGCTGACAAAACCGTTTGCCACGTAGGTGACGTTGTCCGGAACCGACAGATCGAGGGTAAGATCCTCCCCGCCAAGTACCACCTCGGCCACCTCGTCATAGAAGAAACGCAGCGCCTGGGCGAGCTCTGCGTCTGCGGTTCGGGTGAGAAGCTCGGTGGCCACACGTCGGGTAACTGTGCCTCGGTTGTGCTCCATCAGGAGGACCCGGCGCAGCCGGTCGTTTTCAGGCGCAAGGCGGTCGATCAAGTCGCGCGAGATTGGGATGTGATCGTATCGTTCCGATTGCTGATGCTCGATCCCCCGGCAGAGGGTCTGCTTGCGCGCCGACACAAAGCCCACTGTCGTCGCGAACTGCTCTGCCATCCTGACGTTGAGAAGTCGAACTCGATACTTTGGGCGACCACTCCATCCGCCCTTGCTGGGGCTCTGGAGATCGAGAGTCGTGACGAATCCAAGGCTGAGGAGGAGAGACTGCATGTCGCGAGCGAGCAACTCCGTAACTGTCGTGAAGGAGGGGTAGCCGCTGCTGACAGTGCCGTCCGCCTCGAACAGACCGCGAACGAAGGCCGCATAGACGGCAGGATTGTTCGTGTGGAGGATGGCATCTGGAATATGGGCGAGCCATCCCTTGCCGGTGTGGCCGGATGACGGACTGAGCTTGGCGAAACCGCAAGCTTCCCACCACATGACCAGTCGAACCGAGGTGAAGGTGACCTCGATGTAGGAGGGCTTTCTGCTGACATCGGGACGGAGACCGAAGAGCTCGCGACCAAGACCAGCGAGATGCTCCGCGAGGTCCTGGTCTTGAGGGCTCACGCAGAAGCGCAGCCCCTTGGCGTGCAGGGAGCCGTCACCCATGAAGTATCCGACCAGCTCAGTGAGCTCTGGGGTCACATACCGGGGCACCCGCGTGTCGTGATCGGCGGTCCAGTAGGCGTCTGGCAGGGGCGGCAGCGCAACAGGGACAGGCTCACCAACCAGTCCTCCGAGCATCACTGGAAGACGGTCGCGCCCCTGCAGATCGGAGAGCCTGCGCCATTGCCACTCGCCATCAGCGTCGAGGACCTTGATGCGGTGTCCGGTAGTCCCTCTAATGCGATAGCCACGCCGGGTTGTGGCGGTAACGACGGGTTCGACACCATTCACGAAGAACTTGCTGGTCTTGCGGGGTCCCTGATGGGTCGCCACCTCAATGTCGAGGTCCTGCCACTTGGCGCCGTGAGGGTTGCCGAGGGTGCGTAGGCGTACCAGCCCTCTGCTGGTCAGAACGAGACTGTCGGGGGTCAAGCATCCGGTGGGTGCGATGACCGAGATCTGACTGTTTCGGTAACCGTGTCGCGCGCCCAGCTCGTGAGCCTCATCCCAGCACGCCCGCGCGGCCGCCAGGAGATCCGTGTCGACCGTCGCGGAGGGGATGGCGTACGCCGCCTCGCGGTGCTTGGCCATCACCCGCAGCATCGGCTGCCGGTTCACCGCAAAGCCCTCGAATGGTCCGACCTCGCGAGCAATGAGTGCGGATTGCGCATACCCCTCGCCGGTGAGGATCGCCGTGAGGCACGCGGCCAGGTCCCGACCCCTGGGGGAGTCATAGGCGAGCCCTCGGGCCATCAGCAGGGCGCCGAGATTCGCGTAGCCGAGCCCGAGCGGCCGGAAGTCCTCGCTGTTCTTGGTGATCTTCTCGGTGGGATAGGAGGCGTTGCTGACGATGATCTCCTGGGCGGTGATCGTCAGCCGTATGGCGTGTCTGTAGTCGTCAATGGCGAAGCTGCCGTCATCCTTCAAATAGCGCAAGAGATTGATACTGGCCAGGTTGCAGGAGGTGTCATCGAGATACATGAACTCGGAGTTGTGCGCCACGAGCGAGACACCGGGAACCGGCGCGCCCACCACGAAGTTGTGGGTCCCGGCGACCTCCATGTCGTACACCCGCACCGGCGCCTCGAGGCTCACGAGCTGCACCGAGGTCACCGTCACCGTCGGCCGACCGTCCCTCACCGGCATCCCCGCTCGGCTCGCGAGCAGAGGAGCGGTGCCGACCTTGCCATCCATGGTGAGGCGGAGCAGGGCCAACTCCTTGATGGCCTCGTCATCGAGGAGCATCGCCTGGCCCGGGGTGAGGTTGATGGCCTGGACCCAGCTGCCATCGGCGGTGAGAAAGCGGTGTTCTGGGGTTGACTGGACGCGCAGAGCCCCATCCGCAAGGGTGAGCTCGACCACCTGGTTGGTCTCCCCGGCAACCCACACCCGGCGGATGGGCCGCGCCTCGTTCCGCCGGCCGGTGAGATTCCACGTGCGCGCGAGCGGCAACCGCTCGCCCCGCTCGCCGGCGCGATAGAGCTCCTCGAAGGAGATCTGCCCGAGGGACGTCTCCACGAGCGTCGAGCCCACCAGGCAGCAGGGGTTGCTGGCGTTGATCCGCCCGGAGTTCGACGACGTATGCCAGTCGTTGATGGTGGTGTCGTACTGGATGCCAGGGTCACCGCACTGCCAGGCGGACTCCGCTATCAGGCGCAGGAGCGCCCGCGCCTTCACCGTCTTGAGGATGCGGGAGGGATCGGTGACGGCCCTGAGCTGCCAGTCGCGGTCCTCCTCCACCGCGCGCATGAACTCATCCGTCACCCGCACGGAGTTGTTGGAGTTCTGGAAGAACACCGAGGCGTACGCCTCGCCCGTGAAGGAGGGGTCGTAGCCGGCATCGATGAGCGCCCAGGCCTTGCGCTCCTCGCTCACCTTGCAGGTGATGAACTCCTCGACGTCGGGATGGTCGGCGTTGAGGATCACCATCTTCGCCGCCCGCCGCGTCGTCCCCCCGCTCTTGATGACCCCGGCGAAGGCGTCGAAGCCCTTCATGAACGAGACCGGCCCGCTCGCCGTCCCACCGCCCGCCAGCTGCTCGTAGGACGAACGGATCGACGACAGGTTCGTCCCCGTCCCGCTCCCGCCCTTGAAGAGCATCCCCTCGTTCTTGGCCAGGGTGAGGATGGACTCCATGGAGTCGTCAACGCTCTGAATGAAGCAAGCTGAGGCCTGTTGCCGAGCGCCTGGAACGCCCAAATTGAACCAGACCGGACTGTTGAAGCTCATCCGCTGATGGAGGATGAGGTGGGTCAACTCGTCCGAGAACGCCTCCGCGTCCCCCTCCGCGGCGAAGTACCCGCCCTCGCGCCCCCACCCGGTGATGGTGTCGACGACCCGGGAGATGACCTGGCGCACGGAGGTCTCGCGGCGTGGTGTCCCCAGCGGGCCCCGGAAGTACTTGGAGACGACGACGTTGGTCGCCATCTGCGACCAGAAGGCGGGGATCTCGCAGTCCTTCTGCTCAAAGACCACCTCCCCCTTCTCGTTGGCGATGCTCGCCGTCCGGCGCTCCCACTGCACCTCGTCGTAGGGGTGGACTCCGGGCTTGGTGAAGCGGCGCTCGATGTGCAGGCCCCGCGCTGCCACCGCGACCTTGCCGTTCCCGCTGCGCCGGGGGGCGCGGCGGCTCACGGCCTCTGCCGCCCCTTGGACGGGGGTCGGATCGGGCGTCGGTGGGGTGGCGGGAGTTTCCACAGCGATTCCTCTTCTACTGGGGTGTCTGGCACGATCTTGGGAACCTTCGCCCCGCGGACGGGCGGGACGGTTCCAGCCAGATGGCGGACTCCGGGCTCGGTGGTGGGCCTCCAATTATCCCACATCTTGGGGTCGGCTCCGGCTGGAGCCCCCATATATTGGTTCTGCCCCCCGCAGGAGTTAAGGGGGGGGTCGCTGGCGGTTTCAAGGGTAATACCAGCTCTCGAAGGAGCGGATCGATGCCGCTCGTGCCCGGCTGCGCCGGCTGGCGGGGAACCAGGCCAGCTCCCGGCCGGCGCCGTCCGGCGCTCGGGCCGAGCGGCAGCGCACACCGCGCAGGCCGAGGCGGCGAGCCTCTCGGCCGATGGGCTGGCAGCGATCGTGGCCGATGGGCCGGCCTCTCCCGTCGAGCGGGTAGCTGGTCGAAAGACCGGCCGATACGAGGCCCATTTGGCTGTGGATATCGGCCACGCGCTGGGCGCGCGGAATGACCGCCTCCACGAGAACCGGCCCGCTCCGATCGTTGAGGTCCTCGGGCTGATACGGCCATCCGGCGATGAAGGAGCGCAGGTTGAGGCGGCAGGTGACCAGGTCTTGGTTCAAGGAGAGGACCGGGAAGCTGTTCGGAGGGTTCCACCGGCCCCCTCGTCGCCCGAAGGAGGGATCGAGAGGGTCCGACCAGCGAGGATCGGCGATGCGCAGCCAGCCGTGGCCGTCGGGGAGCAGCTCGGAGCGCACGGCGAGCCAGCCAGCCTCAGGAGTCGATGGCGGCGAAATCGAACATCGCTCGAGTGGCGCGAAGCAACGATTCGGTGTCCCCGGCGGTCGCGACGTCAAGCAGCGAGTGGGACCCCAGGTTGGACGCCGGGCGGCGCGCGACTGCCGGGATGCGCTCCCTTTTCAGGTAGTGCTCGAGAAGGTCGGTGGCGGCGGCAAGGTCGGCCAGCGCTCGGTGGTGCTCCCGCGGCACCCCGGAGGAGAGCCACTTGGAGACCGCCTGCCGGCTCACCGAGAACACCCGAGCGGCCTCTGTCTGCGACATATCCCAAACCGAAAGTACGCGGCGCAGCTCGGCGATCGAGCTCCGCGTCGCGGCGTCCCGCCCCAGGGCGCGGGTGAACTCGGCCAGCCAGGCGGGGCGGTCCCGCGCCGCTTCGACGAGCTCCACCGCGACCTGGTCGGGCTCGCGCTCGATCACCCATCCCAGCGACACGTCTCTCACCTCCAGCGCAACCTTACGTCAACCGCAACCTTTTGTCAACTCAAAAGTGGCGTCCCTCCGTCACTGGCTACGTACAAATGCGCGCCTCGGCCAGCCTCAGTGGATCACGTCGAGGCCGATGCCTTGCGATGCGACGCCGAGCCGGCCGTCGAAGGTGATGACCTTGAGGTCAGGCAGCTCGCGCCGAAGCGTGTCCGCCGTCGCAAGATGCCATAGATCGGCCCCTCGGAGTGGCCACCGAACTGCCAGCGTTTCCATACTCTTCCAGTCGGGCTGCAGGGACAGGCGTCGCCTAGGTCCGTTGAGGACGACATCCCTGGCCGCATCCGCCAGGACGTGCGGCAAATTGCCCTCACGCTCGAGTTCGAGCGATCACGGCGAGCGTCTCCGCGAACGCCAGCGTCGAGAGCAGGTGCGCACCAGCGCTCCTCGCAGCCGCCGTTGCTTTCGTGCTGTGGATGTCGGCAATCAACACAGACAGGACAGCTGAGGCGTCCCAGTAGACGACCTGGGCGTCAGGCGTCGCGATCCTCCTGCAGCGCTCGCTGGGCGTCCGCTTCGATACGGAGAGGTGGGGGTATGCGCGGTCGCTCCTTCGGCGCCGGCTCGATCCACCCCCAGTTCTCGAGACGCGAGATGCGTTGCGGCAGCCCACGCAGCGGAACACCGCCTGGCTCGGCCGGTTCTCCGCGGCCACGTGCCCGCACGCTGAGCACTCCTGGCTGGAGTACGCCGCTGGCACCGCCACCAGCCGGCCGCCCCGCTCCGGGCACTTGTAGGCGAGCTGACGGCGCAGCTCCCCCCACCCCCGATCCAGGATCTCCCGGTTCAGTCCGCTCTTGGCCCGGACATTGCGTCCCGGAGCCTCCACGGTCCCACGGGCCGACCGGGACATCGCCCGAACCTCCAGATCCTCGACGACGACCAGGCGGTGGTTCTTGGCCACGGCCGTTGTGAGCTTGTGAATCGCATCCCGCCGTCGCCGCCGGGCCCGGGCGTGGGCCGGGCCAGGCGGGCGTGCTCTCGCCGCTGGTTGTGGGATCCCCTCTGCTTGCGGGCGATGCTGCGCTCCAGCCGCAGCCGGCGCCGCTTCATCGCCTCGGTCCACCCGCCGATCCCGTAGCTCGCGCCCGTGGAGAGCGTCGCCGCCGCAGCCACCCCCACGTCGATCCCCACCGCGTCCCCCACCGCCGAGACCGGATCTGCCCTCTTGTCCACGGTGGAGAAGGAGACGTACCAGTGCCCCGCTTCCCAGGACACGGTGGCGTTCTTGATCGCACCCTGGATGGGCCGGGAGAGGCGCAGCGCGCACCAGCTCAGCTTGGGCAGGCGGACGTGCCGGCCCTTGACCGTGATCTGGCTCGGATCGGGGAAGCGGAAGGCATCATGCCGGCCCCGCCCCTTGTAGCGAGGATGCCGTCCCGTCCCGGTGAAGAAGTTGCGGAAAGCCCGGTCGAGGTCGCGCAGCGCCTGTTGCAGCGTGTGGCTGGGGACCTCCCGGAGGAACGGGTACGCCTCCTTCAGCTCCACCAGCTGGGCGCATTGCTCGGCGTACCCCACTGAGCGGCGACCCTGACGCCACCACATTACCCGCTGCTCCAGGGCCAGGTTGTAGACGAGCCGGCAGCAACCCGCCGTTCGCCGCGCCAGCAACGCTTGGGCCTCGCTGAGATCCAGCCGGTAGCGGTAGCCGCGGCGAATCTCCACCCCTGTATCGTACATCCGTTCGAGACCAGCAGCCATCTCCCACCCGTCCGAGCGCCGGCGCCACTCCGTCTCTCTCCTCTACGCCCACGTGGTCGTGGTGGTGAAGTACCGGCGACGCGTGCTCACCCCACGCCAACACGCCTTCCTGCTCCGGCTCTGGACGCGGCAGTGCGAGCAGGTCGGGGCGCAGATCATGGAGTCCAACGGCGAGGCGGACCATGTCGACTTGCACCCCTTGCGGCCGTCCGCCGCTCCATCGAGCAGCAAGGCACGCACGACGGCCTCACCCCGGCCTGAAGACCGGGGCTTGCGGCCTCCCCCCGGTCACTTTCGCAGTGGCTGGGGTGTGGAGTGGATTGACCGATGCCCGGGCGGGCGCACGCCCGTTCGCCGATACCCAACCTCATCCACCCCGCCCGTGCTTGACGACGGGGGTCGGCGGAGTATCAGAGGCCCTGAATCATGGCGCCATAGGCGTCCGGGAGGTCGACCTCGATGACCCCCCTGCCGGTTGCCCGCCAGGAGGACAAATTCCCCTCGTCCCGCCCGCTCCAGCCGCCGCCTCTGCTCCTCGGTGAGCCCGAAGGCGCGCTCCATGGCGGCCACCTCGACGGCCCGGTGCCCGCCCAGGAGGAGGATGGCGCAGTTGCTCGCCACGACGGTGCCCTCCTCGGTGGAGAGGAGGTCCTGGACGTTCTGGGTCGCCACCACCAGGGAGCTGCCGTACTTGCGGGCCCGGCGGGCGAGCTGGGCGAGGAGCGAGCGGAGCGCGGGATGGGCGCTCAGCATCCCCACCTCGTCGAGGACGATGTGGCGGCGCCGCGGCGAGTGGCGGGCGATCCGCCAGAGCATCCTCCCCAGGAGGAGGGTGGTGACCGGCACCAGCTCCTCGCGCACCTCGCGGTGGCCGACGGCGAGGAGTGGCTCCGACCAGGCCGGCGAGGTGGGGCGGTCGAGAAAGCCCGCCAGGCTGCCGTCCAGGAAGCGGGTGAGCACCCGCGCGACTCTCGGGGCACTTTGGTCCAATAGGCGGACGCACTCCCGCAGCCGCGAGACCCCTGCGGTCAGGGCGGGCCGCCCCTCTCCCTCCAACGCGGCGCGGTGCCAGCCGAGGACCTCACGGGCGGCGGCCTCCACGGCGGCGCGCTCCTCGTCGGTGATCCCCGGGCAGAGGAGGGCGCAGACGTCGACGACGGTCGCGCAGGCGGCGGCCGCGTCGTCGCCGAGATCAAACGGGTCGATGGCCGCCTCGGTGACGAGGTCGACCCAGACCCCCCCGAGCCGCCGCACCAGCTCCCGGTACTCGCCCTCGGGATCCACGACGATGGCGTCGACGCCGTGCCGCCGGGCCTCGATGAGGAGGCCGCCGATGAGGAAGCTCTTGCCCTGCCCGGAGGCGGCGAAGATCCCGATGTTGGCGTTGACGTGGCGGCTCTCGTCGAAGGGCGCGACGCTCACCGGCAGCCCGCTCTCCGCCATCCGGCCGATCCGGTAGCCGTCCGGGTCGTCGATCTCCGCCTGCAGCCAGGGGACGCAGCTCGCCGCCGCGTGGGAGTCGACGAGCTTCCCGGCTCCCACCGGAGGGCCGAACCCCCAGACGGCCAGCGCCGCGGCGCGATGCTCGAAATGAGCCGGGCGGCAGGTCCCCGAGGTGGCGGCGAAGGCTCCGACGAGCCGTGCCCAGGAGAGGTTCAGGCGCTCTTCGTCCTCCGCCAGCGCTACCGCGGTGATCCAGAGGCGGAGCGGCCTCCCGGCGTTGCGGGCCAGCCGGTCGCGGAGCTCCCGAGCCGCCTCCAGCCCGGTCTCCACGGCGGCATCGGGGACCACGCCGCGCTCACTCTCGAGAAGCCGGTGGGCGCCCAGGCTGCGGAGCCGGCGGCCGAGGAGCCGGATGGCGAGCTGCGGCGACGCGGGAACGAGGTGCACGGCGATCGCCGCCTCCACCGGGCAGCGCACCAGCGCGGCGAGCCACCCGGCCTCGACGTGCCCTCCGGGCAGGCGGTCGAGGAGGGCGGCGCGCGCCAGCCGGCCACCGATCGCCGTGTGGGTCGCGCCCTCTGCCCAGGCGGTGCGGCGCAGGTCGAGACCGACCGCGGCGAGGTGCTCGCGAAGTTCGCTGCTGGCCAGGCGGCGAGAGGGGATCCCGGCCGCGGTGAGGGCGTCGTCAGCGGCCGCCAGCCCGCGCTCGACAGCGCCGGCGTCGGGATGGCGGACCGTCGCCGTGACCCGCCGGTGGAACGCGGGACGCCGCGCCAGCCGCCTCGCCCAGTGATCGGCGAGCGCCGCGGACAGGGTGGGTTTGATGTCACCCGGCCCAGGTGTCGCCCTCGTCACCGTCCCTTCATCATCGAAGGGCAGGTCAGGGACGGCGCGCCGCACGTCGACGCTGAGCACGAGCTCGGCGGAGAGGCTGCGCAGCAGGGCCTCGAAGGCGGCGATCGCCGCCTCCAGCCGCCAGGGCTCGAAGGCCAGGACGTCCACCTCGTCGCAGCGCAGCACGCCCGCATGCAAGCCACCGGCGGGGGCGAACCGATCCTCCGCAAGGGCTACGGAGTCCCGGGCGCCTCCCCGGCGAGCCACCGTCGCTTGTGCCGAGACGGGGCTGCTCAGCCGGCCTCTCGTTCTCGCGGTCTGCCGGCGCCGAGGAGCGGCGCGAGCCGGACCGCCGCCGCCGCCTCCGGTTGGATGGACGCGGCGAGCTGTGCCGCGAGCGCGCGCAGGCTGGAGGCGGTCGCGGTGTCGCCGCTGAGGGCGACGAGGCGGTGCTCCGCCTCCGCGCGCGTCAGCTCGGTGTCGTCGGGAACGCAGCCCAGCACCGCACCGCCGAGGTCCGCCATCGCCTCGTCGAAGACGGACACGTCGTCGCCCCCGTTGACGACGTAGCGGATCTTCCGAGCGTGGCCGAGCCGGCGCAGCGCCTCCGTGCTCCGGTAGGCGTCCTGCACGCCCCCGGCCGTCGGGGTGAGGACGACGGCGATGACGTCGGCGGCGTCGAACGCCCACCGCGCCACCGGGCCGAGGCCGGCCGGGATGTCGATGATGAGCGTCTCGCACTTCAGCTCCAGTTTCCGGAGCAGGGTTTCGAGACGGGCGAGAAGGCGGGGATCCTCCGTGAAGCGACCGTCACCTGTCCCGGCGGGACCGGGCAGGACGCGCAATCCTGTCCTATGGAGGGCGGCCAGTCGTTCCCCGGCACCCGCGTCGACGAGGTCCTGCCAGTCGGTGGCCAGAGGGACCCCAAGGCGGAGGCTGGCCCGGGGGCTGAGCAGGTCCAGATCCACAAGGGCTACCTGCGGAAACTCGCGGCTGGCGACCGGCTGGCCGGCCACCGCCTGGGCAAGAAGCGTCGCCACCTCGACGGCGAGGGTGGTCCGGCCGCTTCCCCCGGCGAGGGAGAAGAAGACAAGGCGCTGGGTGCGCAGCTCACATCCCCGAGTGAAGCCGTGCGGATCGCCGATCGCAGCCCCGTCCAGCACCCTTCCCGACCGCAGTCCCTCGGTGGTGGCCGCCCGACCCGACGAAGCGGCATGGTCACCCGCTCCGCCCTCGATGACGATGAGCCCAGCCCGCGGGCGGCGGTACCAGCGAGCCGCGGCGCCGAGCCAGGCGAGAAGCGTCCGCCCTTCGACGCGGAGGGTCGAGATGCCCAGCGCGCAGGCCGCCAAGACAATCCCGATCGCGACCCCGGCGGCATGCGGAAGGGGCGACCGGAAGGCGAGGTAGCCGAGGGCCACCCCGGCCACGATGGTCCCGAGCTGCGCCGGGGTCAGCCCCCAGAGCAGCGGCTCGCTGATGTCGAACCCATCGGCGAAGTCGACCTCCCCCATTGCTCGTTCTCCTCTCCCTCTCTCCCTCGCCCACCCCGGCTCACCGCTCGAGCGCGGATCCTGGCCGTTCGCAGGCTACGGAGCTGGGGCGGACACGCGCCGGACGGTGACGCCCCGATAGCCGCCCCCTTGCTGGCTCGTCGCGTTCCACTTGGCTCGACCGCGCCAGTGCCGCCCTCTCTGGGCGTTGAACGTCCAGTGGCGCACTCACAGCAGCGCAACAACCGCGAGAGGGGTAGGTCTGGCCAGCACATCACGCCTCAACGGTGGCGACAATCGATCGGGTGCCGATCCATCAACTCCTTCGCCCGCTCCCTGTGATCCTGCCGCTCGGCATCGTCCCGAGCTTGGCACTGATCACACTGGTCGCTCTGCGCACAAGCCTGGCCAGCGCGTCTGGCTGCCGCGCCCGGCCTCTCGGTGCCGGAAACCGGATCGTCTGCGCCGCCGAGGGCCACGATCAACCGCAACGACTTCGGGATGTCCATTCGACATGGTGCGGGACTCCCGCTTGGTAGTGAGCAACGAGGGCCAGATCAACCCCGAATGCGACCTGGTCGAGGTCAAGGACGGGAGGGCCGACCGCGACCGGGCGACAGCCGCCCGCTTGCATCTGATCCGTGGTCGGCGGGATTGGCCGGACGAAGGTTCGTCCGGCATTTGGGCGACCTCGTGCCGTGCTGCCGAACCTGCAAGGGAGTCGATAGCCTTCGCCGTAATGCGTCAAGGAGCATGACGGACGATGACACTCAAGGGTCGGGATGTTCAGGAGGCTGCGCGGCAAATTGAAGATGACATCGTCTCTACCGCACGAGCGAGATGCGGATCAGCCTCACCCCTGTGGAGCTGACTAGATGCAGGTGAGAGGTAATGTAGCCTTGCCACTGCGGGCATGCGCCGACGGGAAACCGGTAGGTACTGCGACCGCCCTCGACAGTGTCGAAGGTGATGTCATGGTGTTCACCGGTTAGATGCTGGTCGCCCAGAGTGAAGCTGGCGGCTTGCCGATTCGAGGCGAAGGTAAGCTGCATCCAGTGATAGTCGGACCATCTTCCCGATCGGGGTTCAGCGAGTTGCCAGTCTGTAGCGGCACGAGCTGCGCCACCGATGATCACGCCTGCGCCGCCGTCGGAAGGTTGAACCGATAAGAACTCTGGCACGTCTCCCCACGCGCACGTCGGGTAGTCAAAGGGAACGTCGATGAGTTGCAGCCGGCCACCAAGACGTGAGCGTAGCGAAGAGGGAATGGATATGTCGATATCACGCCGGACGTAGATCAGTTCCCCGTCGACTGAGGCCAGTGGTTGATAGTTATCGAGGATATACTCGGAGATGTGATATTCGCGCACGGCGTTCACGATGCCATCCCACGCACTCAGGCCGCCCTGTGCGCTCCCGGCCATGATTACGAACTTGGGCCAACTCCTTTCGAGGTCAGCGATCGTGCCAGCCTGTGTGGCTTGACTGTAGTCCTCGGCAGCAAAGAAGTGATTTGAAGCTGGTGTGTAGCCAAGCACAAAGTAGTAGAGGCCCGGCTCGTTGGCGAAATCGTAGATTTGCTGTCGAGGCCTGAGGAACGCTCCGAGGAATGCGGCGATATCATGGTAGGTGGTGGCATCCGCGTAGTCCAAGTACCCGAGGGCGGTGAGCGGGGGTTCTGCCGCCGCATCGGCGAGCAGATGGGTGGGTGCCGTGGCCACCAACGTGGGGAGGGGCGGCGACGCGACGATTCCCGCAACCATCAGTGAGACATACATCACCGGCCACCGCAGGCGCGCGGCTCCCGTACCCCGGAGCGAGTGCCGGACCCGTCGGTTCAACCATGCGGCGACTTCCCTCGCACACAGGATGAGAAACGGAAGAGAGGCTGCATACGCTAGCTCGGCGTGCTCAAAGTCGGCCCGTCCGAGGAACTCGTTTCCATAGTAGAGGGCAGTGAAGATGCCTGCGACGATCATAAGGAAGTCAAGCGTGCGGAGGGTGAGACCGATCCGCAGTCGGCGAACCAGAACGGCCAGGCTCATCAGTACACTGAGCGCGCCGATGGTGAGCCAGAACAGGATGGGCAACCCCGTTCCCGGGTGCAATCCTATGGGGAGAGAACCTTCAAGGGCATGGCCGGGCACGAGCGCGGTATAGTATCCAACGAAGCTGGGAATGGCACGATTGGAGGCAAGTACCGCAAATACGGCGGCGGCAACTGCCGCGGTGCCAAGGAGCGCGGCGAGGGTGAGAGAGAAGTCGCGGAGCACTCGGGGTCGAGGCCATAGCGCAGAGTAGGCATCGCGGGCGATGAGCCCGATGGCGCATGCCGGAACGGCATAAGTGGCCTCCGGCACCAGCACGGCGAACAGGGCAGTGGCGGCACCAGTCGCGAAGGCAGCCAATCGTGAGCGCCGGTCTAGGGCGATCGCCAGCAGGATCAGCAGCAGTGGCCACGCAAAGAGGCGATCGGCGGCGGCGAAGGTGGTGGCCGCGTCGTTGAAGAACAGCAGTACGACGGTGAGCATTGCCGCCCAACTTACGCCAGCGACCTTGTACGTAAATAGGTAGAGAGCAATCCAGCTGAACGGCACGATGATGAGGTCGACGCCGGCCATCGCTGCCCAAGCGGAATGGCCGAGGAGTGCATAACCTATGGCGTAGGTGAAGGTGTCCACCAGAAGCCCATGAAAGGGGAGAAAGTCACGCCAGGGGAACGCCCCGCTCTGCAGGAGACGGAGAGTGGTCAAGCCTTGCCCCGTCTCAAAGGTGTCGAGCGGTACGGTAGTGCTGGGTAGTGTGGCTAAGGTGAGGACGACGACGACGGGGACTGCAATGAGGAAGAGCGCGCGTCTCTCTATTGCGTGGGTGCGTTCGATCCCCGAGTCGCGCACGTGCCAGAGCGCTCGCCCGACAAGGCCAGCGAGGATAACACTCACCCCCAGCCAAGGCAGAGTTGGCAGCCAGTGCAAGGGGTGGGTAGCGTGATCTGAGACTGTGGTCAGAGCCGTCTGCTGGGACACCGCCCAAAGACCGACAGGGCTCAAAGACGCTCCAAGGGCATTTGCGATTATCAGAGTTCGCAGTGCGATGCCGGTCGACGCCCCACGCGACCGGGAGTGGCCCCGGACCAGTGCGATACCCACCACTACGATCACGTAGATCGCTGCAATTGCAACGAGATCGCGCCAGTAGAAGACGCCAGCGTCGCCGGAGGTCATTGCGATCACGAACCCCCAGATGAGCCCTACTGAGACCACTCTGGCGGCTATGGCTGTACGCTCGCTGAGGGGCGAAGCACTCGCGTGGGTGGACGGCGCAGCAGGCGCGCAGGCGGACGGCACCAACTCCGACTGAGCGGTGGGGTGCGGCGGGGGCCACCGGTGCCTCATCAGACGGAGCGAGACGACATACAGAAGAAGGGCAAGCGCAGGCCACGCCGCGACAACGAGGTACCAGATGGTGGAGTAGCGGCTCGCGTTAAAGTCGGCGAAGAGGGGGTAGCCGACGACATCGCTATGCGCCGAGTTGGTCGTCGGGATCCTTAAGGCCACCGCCGCAACGACGACGGCCGCGGTGGCGGCGCCAACGGCGGCGGCAACGACGTCAGGGAGGTGCCCGCGGGTCGTGCGACGTGCCTTCCGAGGGGTGCCAGTCGCAGGCAGGAGTACAGGGAGCTCGGTGGGAGTGTGGGCCGCGAGCAATCGAGTGGCCCGGTCCGACCGACCCGCCCCCGCTTTCTCGGATCTACTTCGCACCATCGACTCTCATCGCGGCTCGTCGGCCCTCTCCCCAGGTCGCCAGCCACTCAAGGCAACGCGGACTACGCACTTAGAGGGTGACGTTACCTTGTCATGGGCTCGCGAGTGGGAGCTCTTTACTGAATCGTATCCGCCCTCAAGCGGCCGAAGTGCTCAGGTGGTCGTCATGGACAATGGGATGTCGCGGACACCCTCGACGCGCAGTTCACCGTGAATGTTGTTGCGGCCGGTGAGATGCCGGTTGGCGCTGAGCGGGCCGATTGCGATCCGGAGGCCTACGGCCCGGGTTGAGGCGATCCACCCGGCCACCGTCACCATACGGAGACGATGGCCCCGTTCGACGTGATCCTGCCCGGATAGGCTCCGCCTGCAGGATGGCACCGCTGCCCAGGCTGAGGTGAACGTCTCTAGTAGAGAGAGGCGCCGTGACGTCCCCCCACTAGGCGACCGCCCCACCAGCACGCCTACCGCCTGTCACCCAGCCCCTCGATCGATCCGTCTTCGCCGAGGAGATGGCGCTCAAGCCTGGCAGCAGGACCGTCACGGTGGTCGCAAGTCGAAGGCGCGACGTTGAGTGCACGATCGCTACCAAACTCGTGCTATTCCACCACGGCAGGGAGTGGGGCGCCGATACCGGCTTCCGACCCACGACGGACGAGCCCCAGGCGCACCCAGCAACTGGGGCCGAGGCGATGCTGATCCGTGACAAATGGGTCACGCGGCGACCCTGAGGGGAACTCGCCTGCGACGATCTCGGGCATGGCTTTGCGGGTCGGGCGTGGACCGCTCATCCCTTCGGTTGGGATGGACGAGGTGGCCGCCCAGCGCCAGATCGGCGATGGGGTGGCGGGAAATGCGGACCTGCTGATCCCGGAGGGCGACGTAGTCGAGCCAGAGTTGTCGATTGTGGTGCCGGCCTGCGACGAGGCGCCAGTGGTGGGGCTGTTTGTCGACTGGTGTATGCAGGGGATACGCGACGCCGGGATCCGCGGAGAGGTGCTGATCGTCGACAGCTCCACGGATGCCACAGCGCGGATTGCCCTGGCCCATGGCGCCCGGGTGCTGCGGGTGCCGCGGCGGGGATTGGGCCAGGCGTACATCGACGCCATCCCTCACATTCGGGGGAGGTATGTGCTGATGGGGGACGCGGACTGCACCTACGACTTCCGGCGGCTGGGTGGCTTCGTGGACGGTTTCTGCGAGGGCTACGAGTTCGTGATGGGGTCGCGGTGGCGGGGGAGCATTGAGTTCGGGCTCGATGCCGTGGCACCATCGGCATCTGGGGACGCCAGTGACCACCTGGATCCTCAACCTTCTCTACGGCAGTCACTTCTCCGATATCCACTGCGGGATGCGGGGTATCACCCGCAAGGCGCTCGTCCGGATGGGGTTACAGTCGAGCTCCTGGGAGTATGCCTCGGAGATGGTGCTGAAGTCGGTGCATATGCGGCTGCGCACCACGGAGGTTCCGGTGGACTTCCTCAGGGACCGGGAGGGACGGGTGAGCCACCACAAGCGGCTGGGCTGGCTATCACCGTTCCACGCGGCCTGGATTAACCTGCGCGCAATGTTCGTGTACGGTGCCGAGTTCTTCGTTTATCGGCCGGGGATCGTGATGTTCCTGCTCGGGCTTCTGATCACCCTGCCCCTCAGCGCGGGCCCGCTCACCCTCGGTCCGCTGCACCTCCAGCTGTACACTATGCTGCTGGGGATGACCCTCACCCTGGTGGGGTTGCAGAGCTTCTTCTTTGGGTGTCTGGCCCAGGTGCTCCACGATTACACCGGCTGGGCCCGGCGGCGCTGGCTGCGGGTCTTCCCTTACAGTCGCACCGTGCTGCTGTGTGCGGTGGCCTTTGTAGTCGGGGTGGTGCTCGGGGCGGTGCTGGTCGCCCAGTGGCTCACAAACGGGCTGGCGCTGACCGGCGGCCGCCTAGCCTACGGTGCGGTGGTTGGGCTGATGCTGATCGTGATGAGCTTCATGACCTTCACCTTCACTCTGCTCCTCCACGCTGCGGCCCTGCGCACCCGCTCCATCTATGGCAGCCACGAGTAGGGACCCTGAGCGCCGCAGGCCGGCTAGCGGGTTTCGAGGTCAGCGAGCGCTTCCACGAGATCGGCTCGCCCACAGGTCTGGTGGAGCTAGAGCGGCACCTCGGCGCGGGAGCCACCCTGGGGCCCTGCTGTGGTCCGGGCGACACAGTTCTCTGCTAAACCGCTGCCAGCGCATCTCACCGGTCCGGCGGCACCGGGACAGCGCCGGAGGATGGGCCAGACATACAAGACAGCGGGGATAGTCATCACCAGCAGCGTCAAATTCCAGGCGCCGTGCGCTCGACGGGGAGATGGGCGCGCAACCGACTGCGCGGAAATAGTGGTGGCTTCGTCGAGGCGTGTGGTCATAATACGTGAGCACGTACGATCGCGGTCACTCTGCAAACGAGATGCGAGGGGCGCTGGCAGCAGTTGCCGTCAGGGGGCTCCCGCGGCAGTTCCCATATTGAAGGCTGCGGAATTCATCGGCGAACCGCGAGGTAAAGCGCCCAGCCGTGGGGATTGATGGGAATCAGCAGTGTCCTGCCAGGCGCTAAAGAGGTAATGCGTGCTGCCTCGGTACCCCAGTGCAGGTCAAGGTAAGGGGGGTAGAGCCAGTCGTGTGGGACGCCGTAACTGACGGTCAACAAGAGGAGACCGGCTGCACCGATCGCCGCTACCCGCGCGGTATAGGCACCAAATGGTCGGCGTCGCCGGCTGGGCGGGAGATGGCGGGTGCGAAGCTGGGACGCTCCCCGCCAGGCGAGCCAGCCGAGCGAGATGGCAAACGCGAGTAGCGGATAGAAGAAGTACCGAATGCCCCCGGGATGGAAGTGGAGGACATCCGCGGGTCTGCCCAGGTTGGGCCAGCGCGGAGCGGAGATATCTGGTGCAGCGAGAGCGACGACGAGCTCAGCGAAGGCGAAGAAGCAAAAACTCCGCAGAATGGCTGGTCCACGCCAGGCCGCCCAGGAGCATGTCATGACCGGGATCGCGGCGAGAAAGGTCAGAATCGCGGGGTTGGTGCCGAATGGGGTGCTCGCAAGTGTAGCGATGCCTCGGGCACCCGTTGTCAGTCCGATCGTCAGCTGGCGCCCGAGCATGGTTACGAGTGCGAAGGCACCTGGGTCGAGTGCGCTGGTGTCACGACTCACGCCGGTGGCGGCAATGACCGCAACTTGGGTGGCCGCACAGGCGAAGACGATTGCCAGCAGAGTGGAACGCCGCCTGTCACTGCGGTTCTTCCACCACTGCCACGTCGAGATCGGTAAGAGGAGGACCGAATATGGGCCGGTAAGACCGGCGAGCAGGAGGATCACCACGTCACACACCCAGCCCGCCATCCGCCGCGGATCATTGGCGAAGAGAACGAGGAAGGCGATGAGCGCTAGATGCCACTGGGCATTGGTGAGGTTGCCACTCGTGTCATACGCATTTGGAAGGGCGATCACGAGGACCGCGACGGCGACCCGTAACCATAGGGCGGGAATAGCTGACGACATTCGAGAGGAAAGCAGGTAGCAGATCCCGGCCACCTCGATCAAAAGGGCGACGATGTTGAAGAACGTCGGAGCTGCGGCGATGGGAAGAGCGAGCGACGCCGAGGCCGCAAGGCGTGGTAAGAGAACCACATATCCTCCGCCTGTCTGCGCAATTGAAAGCAGAGGTCCCTCGCTGTAAGCGGCTTGAAACCAGTACCCGTCGTCGGCGTAGAACTGCGCCCGGAGGAGCAGGGAAGGCATATGCGAGAACCACAGACCTGCGGTGACGACCGCAGCTGCCAACAGCAGCGTTCCGTTCTGACTACGAAGGCGTGTCAGCGACGCCGCTCGCCACGATGGCTGGGGGTGGACGGCGGCACCTATGTCGTGGGTCTCCTGACACGCCTCCATTTCCATTCAGCTGCGCACTCCTGTCAAAATGTTGTCGCAAAGCCGCTACGAGCTGGGTTCTGCCTCATTCGTGTAGGTGTGGCCGATTTCTGAGTGCCGGTCGGATCATGCGGTTTATAGCGCTTGCGACGGCCTAGCCAAGAGCGAGTTACAGATTTGGAACTCGGGGGGGAGGAGCGAACCCGCCGCTAGAAATTGAATTGATCTCGATGGAGCGACTGCACGGAGCGCGTAAGGCGGGAGCTGTCGATCGGCAAATCCGCCCTGTCGGTGGCCATGAGAACCTCCCCGTAGGCGGCCAAGAAACCTCCCCGGTCGCGTAGACAGAGGCCTCCTGGAGGGTTGCGACGACCCTCCGAAGCAGGAGGTCGGGATCTTGAAGTCCAGCGAGGAGAGCATGCGGATCTTGGAGGCGTTCGACGTGACCGGCTCGCTGGGTGGGGCAGCGGGAGCTGGCCGGCTGTGACCATCACACGGTGGCGCGAATCGTGGCCGCCCGGGACGCCGGGGAGCTGGCGGGGAAGCCGGCCGCGCGCGGCCATCTGATCGATCCGCGATGCACCACTACGGACTGCCGCTGGCCACCTGTGTGGTGGCGGACCCCGCGTCGAAGTGCGGCTCGGAGGCCACGGTGCGGATCGCCAAGGCGGATCTGGTGCCGACCGACGCCAGGGGTCAGCCGGATCCTCGAGGGTCGGCCGTGAGGCTAGGTGCTTTTACACGAGAGGTGGGTCGAGCACGCGTGACCTTGGCATTCGCGTCCGGTTCAGTCGGGGTCCTCGACTTGTGCACCTCGCGATCGCCGATATGGTTCGAGTCTCGGTAGGCGTGACAGCACGGTTACAGGAATGACGGATTGCGCAGGGCAACCCTAAGATGATGGATCGTGACGCGCCTACGGGCGGCGCTTGTCTGGGCGCCCGATCATCTGCAGAGACTGGCTGTCGGCCGGCGCACTGGCACGGGCTTCGGCGTCCCCACGATTCAGACCCAGCAGTCTGCGGGGCACTCCCGCTTACGGGAGCACTGGGTGCTCGTGGTTCCCGTGGCGGCGTTTGTCGTCTTCCGGGCTCTAGCGTGGATGGGGATACCCTTCTTCCGAGTACAGTTCGGGGGCGATGTGTCCTTTATCTGGCCATTGCTCAAGGTCATGGCACACCACGGCCTGCGAGTCGGGAACCTCGGTTCCGTCTCTCAGGCGAACAACGAGTTCTACCCATACCCCTTCGCCATCCTCCTAACGCCCCTTGGGTGGCTTTCATATACGTGGGCCGCATCACTCGGATCATTGCTTTCCGCTCTCTGTCTCAGCATCTCCATCGCAGTATGGCGACGGGCGTTTCCGGACGTCCGGCACTCCTGGGTGCTACTGGTGTTGCTCGGGCTGCCAGGGCTTGACCTGGTCCTGATCGGGCAACTGCTCACCGCCATTGGATTCGTCGGTGCCTCGCTGGCGGCGGCAGCCGCGGCGCGGGGACGCTGGTTCTCCGCGGGCCTCGCTGCCGTCTTCGCGACAATGCGCCCGGACCATCTTGTGGTTCTCGCTCTATTCGTTCTTGTGTGTTTCATGCCCCGTAGAAGGAGGGACCTCCTGTCTCTCATTGGGGGATACGCCGCCCTCTTTCTCCCGCTGGGATTGGCTGCCACGCTCCTGCATCCGACATGGCTGTCCGATTGGGTCGCAAACGTCAGCAACTACTCTAGCCCGGTGGGCGTCATACTGGCTGTCGTACGGCAGCTCGGTAGGGCTGGCGACGCTCTTCTCGCCGCCCTGGTTGTCTTAATCGCCTTAGAGGTTAGGCGCCTTATTCGGACCGATGGTCCGCCGTTCCTTGTGGCTGTCGCGTGGGCCATTGGGTTCGCCGTCAGTTCCATCGTCGCTCCCACACCCTCGTTCTACGCTTTCATCTACATTCTGCCACTCGAACTGGCGCTCGTCTGGAGCGGGAGGTGGCTCTTCGTGCTGTTGACATTCCTTGTAATCCCTTGGGGCCTCGTCGGGTACAACTTTGCCCATTCCTCGTTCCCGGGAGCCCAGCTTGCGAATCTTGCGCTCACCGCCGCTTACTTGTGCGGCGCAGCGTTAGTGCTCATCGGCGTCCAGAACGTGACGGGGCTTTTGACACGCTCTGGGCGCCCCGCAGGACAGTCCATGTCATATGACGAGCGTTCCATTCAGGCCTTGAGTGTGGTCGGTGGCTTCATCCGGGAGGGGAATCCATCTCTGCCTCGGACCGAAGAGGAAGCCTTGTGAGTCGTCTCCAGCTTGAAGCCAAGGTCGGCGTCCCGTCATGGGATGTCATACCCGCCAGGAAACCGTATCGTCATGTGATTACTGCGCCCACCATTACGGAAGACCGCTCTGAAGCGTCCACTGTTACCGTGGTGATGGGCGTCGGCCGGCGTGGCGGTGTGGTGTGTGATGTGCAGCGTATGCTGGCCCCGACAGGTTAGATACATATATCAATGTTGGGAGGTCGATAATGGCGGTCGAGGCGAGCGAGCAGATCGCCACGTACGAGCAGTACATCGACGGGGGGTGGGTGGGGGCCGGGTCAGGCGAGACCTACGAGGTCTGCGACCCCTCCACCGAGGAGGTGATCGCCCTCGTCCCGGCGTCGGATCGGGAGGATGTCCGGCGCGCAATCACCGCCGCGCGGCGGAGCTTCGAGGCCGGGGAGTGGCGCGACAAGCCCCAGCTGCAGCGCAGCCAGATCCTCTTCCAGATCGCCGACCACCTCAGCGAGGCGAGCGGCGACTGGGCCCTCGTCGAGTCCCAGAACGGGGGCTCGACGATCCGCAAGACCTCGATGGTCGACGTGCCGCTCGGCATCCAATTCTTCCGCGTCCCGGCAGAGCTGGCCCTGCAGATGCCCTGGTACGAGCCCCTCCCCTGGAACGACCAGCCCGACATCGCCTGGAATTTCGTGCAGCGCGACCCGGTGGGGGTCTGCAGTCTCATCGCCCCCTTCAACTTCCCCCTCATGATCGCCCTCTGGAAGCTCGGGCCGGCCTTGGCGATGGGGAACTCGGTGGTGGTGAAGCCCTCCCCCTACACCCCGCTCAGCCTGCTCCACGCGGTGCGGGCCATCGACGAGACCGGCCTCCTCCCCCGCGGCGTCCTCAACGTGGTGACTGGGCCGGCCAACGAGGTCGGCGAGGAGATGGTGACCAACCCCGAGGTCGACAAGGTCTCCTTCACCGGCTCCACCGCCACCGGCCGCCGCATCGGCGCCGCCGCCATGGAGGGGATCAAGCGCCTCACCCTCGAGCTGGGCGGGAAGTCGGCCAACGTCGTCTGCGCCGACGCCGACCTGGAGACCGCCGTCGACGGCACCCTCTTCGGGATCTTCTTCCATCAGGGCCAGGCCTGCGAGTTTGGTTCGATCGCGCTGGTCCATGAGGAGGTGTACGACGAGTTCCTCGCGCAGGTCGTCGAGCGCGCCTCCCAGCTGCGGGTGGGCGTCGCCACGGACTTCGACTCTCAGGTGGGGCCGCTCATCTCGCGGAGCCAATACGACCGGGTGCTGGGGGCCATCGACCGGGCGGTGAAGGAGGGGGCCCGGCTGGAGTGCGGCGGAGGTCGGGCCGAGGGGGTGGGGGAGAAGGGTCACTTCGTGGCTCCGACCGTGCTCTCCGAGGTGCCATTGGGCTCGCATGCGGCCTCCGACGAGATTTTTGGGCCTGTGCTCGCGGTCCAGCGGTGGTCGGACGCGACGGAGGTGATCCAGCGGGTCAACACCTCCCGCTACGGGCTGGCCGGCGGGATCTGGTCCCGGGACACCCGCCATGCCATCGAGATGGCCCGGCGAATGCGGACCGGCACGGTGTGGATCAACGACTGGCACATGCTGAGCCCCGAGGCTCCCTTCGGCGGCTACCGCCAGAGCGGCTTTGGCCGCGAGTTCGGCTTCGAGGGTCTGCGGAGCTTCACCGAGGTCAAGCGGATCCGGGTCGACCAGGGCGTACCCCGGGAGGACCGCCACTTCTACCACGTGCTGCTAGGGTGAATCCTCCGACCAAAGCACGAGTGTCGGACATGAGCCGACGATGTCGTCTGGGAGGGTGCGTAGGCGAACACGGTGGCCAACGACGCGCCTACAGCGCCAAATGCAGTCGCATTGCCTCGTCCACGTCGGCCATGATCGCGGCGGGGATCTGTCCGATCGAGCGGCCGACACGCTCGACAGCGATGGATCTGATCTGCTCAGCCTGAGCTTTGGAGGCTCGGTCGAGACCGGCAGTGCCGCGAGGCAGCAGCACCTGAAAAGGAAGGATGCGACGTACGTTCGACGTGACCGGGACTACGGTGATGACGCCGCGACCGAGCCGGGTCGCAGCGCTGTTTGCACCGTCGTTGCTCACGATGACCGCCGGACGTCGCTTGTTGGCCTCAGAACCACGGACGGGTTCGAAGTCGATGAAACGCAGCTCGCCGCGCCGCATCAGTTCGACAGACCGTCGTCAACCGTCGTTTCCCAGAGTCGGGAGTCTTCAGACTCGCCCCAATCTGTCCACGCGGTCTCGTACGCTTCCCCCAGACCCGCCGCGCGCAGGAGCTGAACGGCGCGGTGCACCGCTGCGGACCGAGAGCCGGTGCCCTGTTCCTCGGCATACTCATCGAGGAAGCGGACGTCCTCATCAGGCAAGCTGACACTGAGCTTCATACACCTATCCTACCACGGGTAGCTTTATGGTGGCACCGGGGCTCTGAGGGCCCTGTCTCCTGCCCAGCGCCGTCCTCAACGTCGTGCCCGGACCCGCCACCGAGGTCGGCGAGGAGATGGTGACCCATCCCAAGGTCGACAAGGTCTCCTTCACCGGCTCCACGGCCACCGGCCGCCGCATCACGCGCTGCCGCCATGGAGGGGATCAAGCGCCTCACCCTCGAGCTGGGCGGGAAGTCGGCCAACATCGTCTGCGCCGACGCCGAGCTGGACACCGCCGTCGACGGCACCCTCTTCGGGATCTTCTTCCATCAGGGGCAGGCGTGCGAGTTTGGTTCGATCGCGCTGGTCCATGAGGAGGTGTATGAAGAGTTCCTCGCGCGGCTCGTCGAGCGCGCCTCCCAGCTCCGGGTGGGCGTGGCGACCGACTTCGACTCCCAGGTGGTGGGGCCTGTCATCTCCCGGAGCCAGTACGACCGCGTGCTGGGGGCCATCGGGCGGGCCGTGGAGGAGGGGCCCGGCTGGAGTGCGGCGGGGGCCGTGCCGGGGGGGTGGGGGAGGAGGGCCACTTCGTGGCCCCTACCGTGCTCTCCGAGGTGCCGTTGGGCTCGCAGGCGGCATCCGAGGAGATCTTCGGGCCGGTGCTCGCTGTCCAGCGGTCGTCGGACGCGACGGAGGTGATCCAGCGGGTCAACACCTCCCGCTACGGGCTCGCCGGGGGGATCTGGTCGCGGGACACCCGCCACGCCATCGAGATGGCCCGGCGCATGCGGACCGGCACGGTGTGGATCAACGACTGGCACATGCTGAGCCTCGAGGCTCCCTTCGGCGGCTACCGGCAGAGCGGGGTGGGCCGGGAGTTCGGCTTCGAAGGGCTCCGGGCGTTCACCGAAGTCAAGCGGATCCGGGTCGACCAGGGGGCGCCCCGGGAGGATCGCCACTTCTATCACGTGCTGCTGGGGTAGGCCCAATTGGGCTAACTGGTATGGAAGGTAATGTCAAGACCGTGGCGCAGCCACTCCTTGAAGGCTTGGCGATGGCGTTGGGTGCGGGCGCAGGACGCGGCCGAGAGCAGGGGGTGGCGACGGTGATCACCCTGGTATGCGCGGGTCGAGCCGCATGACAGTGAGCCGTTCACCGAGCTGCCTCGGACTAAAAGGCGCGAGTTCACGATCGCATAGTTAGCGTCGAGGGTTCTCGGAGACTCTGCCGGCCTCGACCGCGACCTGCGCCAGCACCCAATCATCACGCCGCCGCACCCTCCGTCACCGACTGATCGAGCCGCTGCCCGATCGCCCAAACGAACCCGGCCAGCTCTCGAGCGACTGCGGTGAGGGCCTTGGGGCGGCCGATCCGGCCGCCGAGATGGCGGTAGCGGTCATGGAGCCGCTGGTGCGCGCGCCAGGCAATGTCCGCGAGGTCGTGCGGCACCCCGTCTCGCCGCGCGCGTGCTGCCGATCTCGACGAGGGTGCATGTCGGGCATGGTGCGCCGCTTCGCCGAGGACATGGAGTAGATGACCGTTGCCGGTCTTCGTGATGGGTCCACGCTGGCGAGAGGCGCCGCTGGAGTATTCACTCGGCACCAGTCCTGCGTAGGCCATGAGCTGGCGCGCGCTGCGGAACCGGCGAAGGTCGCCGACCTCGGCGACGATGGTGACCGCGCTCAGGAAGCCGACGCCGTGGAGCGTCTGGAGCGCAGCGATCGTGCGCACTTGCGAACTCGACGACGCGCTTTGGAGGAGTGCAGCCTCGAGCCGCCGAACGCGCTCGGTGGCGGTCCGTACGACCGCGCGGTAGTCCGCGAACACGACCTGGTCGGGCGCCTGCTCGAAGCGCAGCTGGTTCAGCCAGGCCTCGTGCTTGAGTGACCACGGCTTGACACCCGCCGGCGGCCGCAGCCCCTGACGCAGCAGGAACTTGCTGAGCCGGTGCCGGGCACGGAGCTCGTCGGCCTTGGCGTCTCCGCGCGACCGCACCAGGTTGCGCAGGGCCTCATGCGCCTGATCGGGAACCCACACGGCCGTCAGATCCCCACCTCGCAGGAGGCGTGCTAGCTTCAGGGCATCGCGGCGATCCGTCTTCACCCGGTCTCCGGGTGTCCGTGGGATCAACGAGGGAGCCACGACCATGCACTCCACCCCGAGACCGCTGAGCTGGCGGTGGAGAGCATATCCCGTGGGGCCCGCTTCGTAGGCAACCGACAGTCGCACCCCCGGCTCGCTCAGCCGGCCGATCAACCGCCTCACCGCCTGCGCCTCATTCGGGATGGTGCCGCGCTCCTCGACGCATCCGGTATCCTCGGCGACGGCAACGGCGATCGTCGCCGCATGAACATCCAGTCCGACGAACCTCGTACGCTCACTCATGGGACCGGCCTCCTCGCCTGTGGCTCTGCGCGGGGCGTGCTTCGTCTGCCCGCCCAACCCACGATCTTGCGCGTTGGTCGGTCCTTCCATGTTGACTAAGCAGCCGGACAGGTCTTGCCGGTCGAGGAGTTCCTGTCGCTCTGAGGCCACCGCTCGTGCGGCATGGTCGTGACGATTGCGCAACATTGTGTGCCGACGAAGATCGCTGCGCCATTGTCTGGGGGTGGGCTCCGAGCCAGGAACTTCGCACGCCATTGGTGCCGTCCCTACCATTGCCTCCCCGAGCCGGCGGGCTCTCCGCATGGATTGGCGCCTACTCGTCACTTTGGGAGTGGCACTGTATCTTGCCTTCGCCTTCGCGGTTCCGCTCGCCCTCAAACCGACTGTCTCCGACCTCGACCTCTTCTTCTGGCCGGCTGCGGAGCTCTTCGCCCACGGCCACCCTCTTCTTGCCTACTCCGTCCATGCGGGTCCGTATCCCAACGCGAATGGGCCGCTCTCCCTCCTTCCGCTAACGGTCGTCGCACTACTCGCCAATGCCCTTGGGTGGGCGTCGAATCTGCAGCTCCGGGATGCTCTGGCCACGGCCGCCTTTTCGGCCTTCACGCTCCTAGCCGTCTGGGAGGCGCTGCAACTCATGGCGACCGCCGGAGTGACCACCCGAGGGGGTATCGCCGGTGCCACCCTTGCACTGTCGGTGCCCCTCTGGATCGCACTAGGATCGTTTGGGCACATCGAGATCCCGCTGGAGATCTGGCTGAGCTTCCTCTCCTTGCGATTGCTGCTGGACGGGCGGCCGATACTCTCCGGAGCGGCTGCTGGGCTGGCACTGCTCACCCGGAGCGCTTGCATCGTTCCCGTACTTGCCCTCGCCCTCATGACGTTCGCGTACGGCGGCGAGCAACCCGCGTCTCACCGCGTTCGCCGTTTGCTGGCCTTCCTCATAGCAAGCGTTGCTATTACGGCGGCTGGCCTAACTCCCTTCATCGCCGCAGAAGGCACGCGCGTCTTGGACTCGCTCGTGACATTTCGTGGCACGCTCCCCATCAGCGGGGGCTCGGCATGGGTACTGATTGCTCGTGGCTTTCCCTGGGGTGGGGTGATCAGGAACTACGATGGGTTTATCTTCACCTTTGGAGCCATTATTGTGGTATCCGTAGCGTTGTACCGCTGGAGGCGTGAAACAATTGAGGCGTGGAGGGTGTCAGCCCTTCTTGCCGCCGCCGCCTGCTGTATCCCCCTCCTCTCCAAGACGACGTGGTCGTACTACCTTGCTGACCCATTCGCGTTTGCGGTTCTCGCAGCTGTCACGCGACCGGGGCCTAGCGGCCCACGAGCCTGGTTGGCCCCCGTACTCCTCGGTCTCGTTAGCGTCATGCTTGCCATCACGGGGTTGTCGACGCCCCCCACGCCCGCGGTGGTTGTGACTGGCGTCGCTGCCAGCGCTTTGATCGCCCTTGCCATGATGGCGGTGTTGGGCGCGTGGAGCGCATCGCCAGGTTGGGCGGCGCGAATGTGGAAAGCCGGATGACGCGTTCTGCAGCTCCCACAGTCACCGCAGGCTTGAGGAGGGTGTTCCCTCCTACACGGCTTGTAAGGATGGCGGCGGTCGGATCCTTGGCCCTGCTGCTGGCCTATGGCATCCTTTGGACACAGGTCACCCCAAAGGAGATCGGGCGCAGCGACTTCACAGCAACCTATGTCGGTGGACTGCTTTTTCGACTGGGTGATAAGGCGCAACTCTACGACCTCGCCGCCCAGGCGCGCCTCCACGCCGCAGTCATTGCACCGGACCGCGAGGGCAATTTGCCGTTCGTAGACGCACCGATCGCGGCTTTTCTTGCAGCGCCGATCACCCTTGCTGGACTTGATGCTGCATACCGGATCTGGGGGCTCCTCCAGATAGGCGTACTCATCGCCGCGATAACGATTGCAATCTCGAGCGCACCCTGGCCTCAGAACTTCCCCGCCCGATGGAGGTGGTTAGTCTTTGCCATCGTGTTGGGGGGCGCCGCCACCTTAATGCAACTCCTCCAGGCACAGTGGAGCTCAGTTAGTGCGTTGGGGTTGGCTCTCGCGTACCGGGAATGGCGTCGGGGGCGCCTCACGACCGGAGCGATTGCGGTGGTGTTGAGTGCGGGAATTGCCAAGCCTCACCTCGCGTTAGGGTTGCTCGCCTTCATGATCGGGTGGCGAGACCGCCGCATCTTGATCGGCGCAGGTATCGCCGGCCTTTTGATGCTACTAGCTAACGGGCTGGTTGCAGGGCCCTCGGGAATCATGGGCTTCCTTCACCTTGCCATCGCGTCAAACACGCAGTGGACGCTGTACAGCTTCGTCAGTTTCGTAGGAATCCCCGGATCCTTTCTCGGAAACGCTGGCCCTGCTCAGGTCGTAGGGGCCGTGGGGGACATTGTCGCATTGATGGTAGCGGGGATCCTCGGATCCTCGGTCCGGAAGGACGTCGGGCGTCTGGAGCTCGCCCTTGCCGGCAGCGCAGCCCTCTCGATTCTCGCGGCACCGCACGCCTTGATCTATGACTTGGTCTTCCTGGCGCCTGCCATGGCTTGGTGCGCACCGGTCGGCCTCACGGTTGGACCTCGGGGCATAAGCTCTTGGAACAGAAGGGGCCTGACGCTCTTTGCGCTCTGGTTCATGCTTTCCGCGGGAGTTTTCGTGACTGCTGCAGGCGCTGCCTTCGAAATCGTTCCCTGGGTGCTCATCATTGCAGTTGGAGCATGCTGGGCCAATCGCGATTGCCTTTCAGCCAGTCGATCGCTCGCGCGGTCCTTCGCGTCGAACCCTGCGCAACTATGCTGAGCCTGTTTGCCCGTCGTCATCGTGAGCTGACGCTGAGGAGAGTCAGGGGTTGCCGGCGCGATCCGAAGCCGGGTGCGCCAGATAGTGGTGAGAGTTCGCGGGTGAGGCCGTCCGGTGGAATGGTGTCAGGACTGGCGCTCTGCCTGGTGAGTTTGGCTACACTTGCGGTTGCTGCCCTCACTGTTTGGGGGAACCTCTCGACGACGGGCCTGGGAGTGCTCATGATTTCGCTCGTGGTGGCTCTCCTTGCCATGGGCAGCGCCTCTGGGCGCAGCGTGACTTTGGGGAGGCACGGGTGGGTGGCAATAGTCACCGCTATCGCGTTGACGAACCTTCGCTATGCGGATCCTGCCGCCCATGGTCTTGAATGGTGGCCCTTCGTGATCGCGATCGCCCTGAGTGTAGCGGGGGCTGTTGCAGCCTGGCTCCCTGAACAGCGGGTCTGGCCGGCCGTGGGGATCACGGCCATCCTGTGGTGCGCGCTGCTTGCGGTGACGTGGGGCCCTTGGGGTCGTGCGTCGATCGATGTCTTTGCGGTCATTACAGGGGGTACAGGTCAGCTCCTGCACGGAGGGAATCCGTACTCTCCGACCTTCGAGTACCTGCAGATGGTGAGTACCACACAATGGGGTTGGGTGAGCGGCCATTTTGCCTACGGTCCGCTGGTGCCGGTCTTGGTCTCACCGGGCTGGCTCATGGGCGATGTGCGACTCATGTCGGCAGTGGCCGTCGCGATGACCTGCGTGGGGCTCTGGTGGCTTGCGCGGCAGGGTCCACAACGTCAGTCGGCGCATCGGATCTTGGTTCTCGCCCTAGTCGTCCCGTTCAACCTGCACATGATCGATGCCGCCTGGGTTGAGGTGTACGTGGCAGCAGGGATCGTCTGGTGGCTGGCTTTGCGGAACGGGCATCAACGCCTTGCTACCCTTCCGCTCGCGGTGGCGCTCTTGGTAAGCCCATTGGCCATACCTCTCGTCCTGCCGGCCTTCATCTGGTCACGCCGCGCGAGGTTTGAGATCGGGATTGCCATCTGCATCTCTTGTGCTGTCGCGTTGCCATTCGTACTGATGACCGGCTTCGGCCAGCTCTGGTACGACGTCCTCGGGTTTCAGTTGGCACTGCGGCCGCGCTATGACGGGCTAAATCTGACGTCCTACATTTGGGAGATTTGGCGCTTCCCGCTTCCAGGCTGGCTACCGGTGGCTGTGGCGCTGTTGGCGGTTCTGGCCGTTGCGATGAGGGGGCGGCCGCGAAGCCAGGGTGATCTTGCGCTCCAATCTGCTCTGATGCTGTGGATTCCGTTGCTCGTCGCGAAATGGGCATACTTCAATTACTACTACCTGTGCGGCATGTTACTGCTAGCTGCCGGTGCAAGCTGGGGGACCAAAGTTTGGGCCGCCGATGCGGACCGACCTCAATTCTCATTCGCGCGTTCAGTGATGTCGAAGCTCGCGCCGCAACGCGCGGTTGGGTGATCGTGTTCCGTGAGACTGCGGTAGCGGCGCAACCTTCGGACTTATCTCGATCTCCGCTTTCGGGATCTTCTACCACGATGCTAGTTTGCAATGCCCTGGAGGTAACGCTGCCCGATGCAGAGGAAAAGAGGTGCAGCGATATCGAGACGGCGCGTCGAGTGGAACCGAGTGCGATGGCGCAATCACGTCAGCTTCGGACAGCCCTGCGAATAGAGCGAGGCGGCAAGTGTGGCACTACCATAACGGGTGGAAGGCGGCCGTGGATCGGTTCGCGACAGCGTCACCTGAGGAGGCGGGGGTGGCTTCGGTAGCACAGGCCGAGATTGTCATTGCTGCCGGCCAGGAGGGGGGCCGACTGGAGTTTCGCTGGTGGCAGTCAGTTCGGTTCGGGATCTTCGCCGTGGTGGTGTTTCGTGCCGTCACCGCGATATTGGTCGTTGCTGGTTTGTTCGGCAACGAGGCAGTTATGCAGGTGACGCGTCATCCTGGCGCGGCCCTATTCACCCCATGGCTCCAGTGGGATGCGCAGTGGCAGGTTGCCATAGCGCACTCGGGATATGGGATCGTCATCGTGGGTGCGCATCACACGTACAGCACCGCTGCCTTTCAGCCCATCCTTCCCGGCCTCATCGCCGCGACTGAGCGTCTGACGGGGCTTTCATCTGCAGCCGCCGGATTGACCATCGCAACACTGGCTGTGGCCGCCGGGCTGGTCGGTCTGCATCGCCTCGTTGCCGTCGACTACGGGTTGCAGGCAGCGGGCCTGACCGTGATTCTCCTCCTGCTCTTTCCGACAGCCCTGTTCCTGGGAGCACCGTATGCGGAGCCTCTAGTGCTCGCCGAGGTCGTCTGGGCGTTTGTCGCAGTGCGCCGAGCCCGGCCTCTCCTGGGCGGGTTGCTCGTGGGAGCTGCGATCCTGACGAAGCTCTTCGCCGGCGTCTTCTTAATCGCGCTCGCCACTGAGGCTGCTGCTGTCGCTGGGCCGGTATGGAGGGCAAGGCTGAGGGGGGTCGCCCTGTCGATGCTCGGTCCGCTGGCTGGGATTGTAGGGCTCGGTGCGTTCTACGGGATCGTCTTCCACAACCCGCTCATCGTGCTCTTCGCGGAGCAGGACTGGTCGGGACGCCAGTTGGCGCTGCCCGTCGTATCTCTCTGGAAGGCGTTTCATCCCCCGCCACATTTCAACTTGAACGATGCTGCGGCGATCGCGGATCTCGCAGCCGTCGTGCTTCTGATGGCTGCCGCCCTGTTTGCCTGGATGAGACTCAGACGGTCTTACGCAGTGGCGCTCACCACCCTGCTCCTCGCTTTCACGTCGACGAGCACGTTGGTGAGCACCGCGCGGTGGACCCTCGATGCTTTTCCCCTCTTCATCGTGGGCGGGGTGCTGGCGGCAAAGAGACCGTGGTTGCGGCTCGTCCTGATCGGCGCGTCGGCTCCTTCCATGGTCCTGTTCCTATGGATCTACTCCCATGGCGGGTGGGCGGGATAGCCTTCGGTGCCCCGGTGGCCGTACCCTACAGGCAGCATGACGACCTTCCGCCAGCACCCCCGCCTTGAATGGACCGAGAACCCGGAGGCCGATCGGCTGGTCGCCGCGGATCCCCTTGCCCTACTGATCGGTTTCTGCCTCGACCAGCAGATCCCTATCGAGCAGGCCTTCCTGGGTCCCCTCAGGATCCGGGAGCGGCTCGGCACGCTCGATGCCGGCCGCCTCGCTGCTTTGGACCCGGTCGCCTTCGCCACAGCCTTCCGCACACCGCCCGCGATTCACCGCTTTCCCGGCAGCATGGCGCAGCGCGTCCAGGGGATCTGCCGCTTGGTGGCAGAGGAGTGTGGCGGCGACGCCTCGAGGATCTGGCGCGAGGCCCGGGACGCCGCCGACCTCCACGCGAGGCTCTGCGCACTTCCCGGCTTCGGCCCGCTGAAGGCGCGGATCGTGGTGGGCGTCCTCGCTCGCCACTTCAGAGTGCGGCCGACCGGCTGGGAGAGAGTCGCTCCCGATTTCCCCACCCTCGCCGACGTCGCGACCGCCGACGAGCGGCGCGCCTACCAAGCTGCCAAGCGCGCCCATAAGGCAGCGCTCCGCGCAGCCACCGGTTCCGGCGTCGGCGGGTCAGGACGGGCTGTGGTGCGGCCCGCCCTTCGGCGTCGGCCGTGAGGCCGGAGTCGTCGGCTCCCGTCCAGCTCTTCGAAGACGGGGATATCCGCATCGTGAAGGTCGGCCCGATGGGCCCGTACGGCAACAACGCCTATATCCTCCGGGACACCGCGGCGCATGTCGGGCTGCTCGTCGACATGCCGCTCGAAGAGAGGCCGCTTCTCGAAGCGATCGCATCGGAGGGAGGGATCGAGAGCATCGTCGCCACCCACTGGCACCGCGACCACTGGATGACGTATGACGCGGTCCGCGCCGCCACGTCCGCGCCCGTGCTCGTCGGGGCCGAAGAGATCAACGTGCCTGAGGCACGGATCGATCGCCGCCTCAAGGACGGCGAAGAGCTGCGGATCGGGAGGGGCAGGGTCACCGTTCTCCACACCCCCGGCCACACACCGGGGAGCATCTCCCTCAGGATCGGTCGAGCCGTGATCACTGGCGACACCCTGTTTGGTGGGGGTCCGGGTAAGACATTCGCTCCGGGGGACCTGGAGACCATCCTCGCTTCCATCGATGCCAAACTGCTGCCGCTCCCCGCGGGAACGATCGTGATGCCCGGGCATGGGGGCAACACCACGATCGAGGAGGCGAAGGACGGGCGAGAGGAGTACCGGCGTCATCCCATGCCGACCGACTTCCACGGCGATGTCGAGTGGCGGGAAGGAACTGCCTCTTAGCGCGAGCTCAGGCTCATCATCGCAACGACAAGCAGCAGCCCCGCGCCGACACCGACCCCAACGAGCGCGAGCCACGCCAGAGAGGTCGCGAGCCGTCGCCTGCGTATTCCGGCGCAGCAGGCGGGCGCGTAGGGTGCCGGATCATCGGAATAGTCTGCGCGGAAGGCGGCTGACCCATGGAGCTTGACCGGAGCCTGGCATGAGAAGCCATCGTGATGGGATCCCTTCCGACCTGATCCCGGGTTCCCGGCCGGCGGGCCGGGTAACATGCGATGAGGCCCGCATCGTCTAGCGGTTAGGACATCACCCTTTCAAGGTGGTAACGGGGGTTCGACTCCCCCTGCGGGTACGAAGCGACGGGCCGGTCGTCAGCGGCCCGGGCTGATTTGCAAGTTGTTCATGTCCGATCACAACATCGCTGTCGCAGTGACGGACGGACGCCCGCCATGCCGCGGGTGCTACCCGATCGGTACGCCCTTCCTGACACCACTATCTCAGCGACGAGATCACGAGAGGGTGACCGCATCTGCTGACCCGCATAAGCCTGAGCCCTCACTCATCAGTCACCCAGCACCGAGATGGCCGGTCGCTTGGCCTCGCGCTGAGCCGACAGGCGCTCCTCGGCCGGCCGAGGGCGTGGGGTGCGGACGGCGGATTAAGCTGAAGCGCGGCAGGCGGAACGACTCAGTCGCCGTCAAGCCTTCCACGTCTGCGACTGCGAGAACTACCATGGTCGCCGACAAGAAATAATAGTTGAAGAACGCCCACTTGGCGAAGAGCATAGGCAGGGCGAGAAACAAGGCTCCCTGAAGGGCGAGCTGGTTTCTGCTGGTCGGTGCACCGAGGCGGATACTCACAACGACCACCGCAAGGCCGGCGATGATGAGCATCCAACCCGGCATCGTGAGACCCGTCGTTTGCCAGAGGTAGGACGTGAGCGTTAGTGAGTTGTACCATGGGCCCATCGAGAGTTGAAATCCGATGATGTCGTAAACGAACTGTCCGACTCCGCTCGCCAGGGCGAATGGAAGCGTCGCCGCAATCGCAATGCACAACGCCAACCCGATCTGACGACGGGAGCGAGGCGACCAGATACAGAAGGGAAAAATTAATGGTGCTGCGAGCAGATTTACCATGAGTGCAACAGTCAGTGGCGCGAGGCTCCACCGAGGGCGCTCACGTCCAAGGGCTGCCCACCAGACGATACCGGCGACAATGAAGATCTCGACCCACGCGTTCTGGATCATGAAGATGTTCAACGGGGAGATGACAGCGAGCAGGAAGGTGCGCCGTGACAAGTCGGATCGGCCTCGTTGACCTGCAACGCACGCGAGCCCAGCTGCGATGGCAAGCACTGCGACGACATTCATCACGCGCACGTCTCCGAGCATCCATCCCAGGGCGTACAGGATGGGTACGATTGGCCCGTACTCGAGATGCCCTGGTCGCGGCACCGCGAGGAACGGAGTGGCACGTACGAGGTACGGAAAGGTCGGGGTGTACGGATTGTGTCCGTGGAGGAGCGCACCAGTTGCGCCGGTGACGGCCCCGAAGACATCGATATGCGCCCTGCCCCAGAGCGGCCAGGTGAGGGCGACGAGGGTCAACCAGAGGGCAGTGCTGGCGGCCATGAGCGACAAGGCCGGTCGTCCTGAGAGGCTGACGGCGACAGCGGCAGTTGCAGTCATTGCAATGATGACGACTACCTGGAGGCCAGCACCCTTGGTGTCTCCGCTGCCGAGGTAGCTGAGATTGAGAAGGCTGAAGATCGAGATCGCCACGATCCAGGTTCTCCGGCTTCCGACCCAACAGGCCCACTGTGCTCGAAGCGTCGCGTAGGCGAGGAGAGCGACAGAGAGGAGAAGCGTCGCCAAGGCGACGGGGAGCAGCATGCCCCAGTCGCTCAGGAGGGAGAGCGTAATTGCACCATACGCGAGCAAAGCCAGGACCGGGCCCGTCGTTAGCCAGGAGCGTAGGCCGTTCCTGCTACGCATGATCCCGCACCGTCACCCTGAGCGTGGGAGCCAACTGGACCCTTCGGATGTAGGAGCAGCGGAGTTGCGGTTCCTGTAGGAGCGGCGGCGCAATCAGGAAGTCTGCGAGGACGAAGAATTGGTCAACACCGAGATAGCCTCCTTGGATGAAGCCAAGGTGGTAGGCGATGACCAGGAGGATGCCGAGGCCGCCCACAGCATCGAGGGCGGGCTCTTGACCGTGTCCTTCAAAGGCGACGTTCCCCGGTTCGCGGCTTGTGGATTCCGTCACGCCTCAATGACCCTTTACTCCACCATGTGGTAGCCGCTGACGCCGGCAGCGGTCAGGAGCGTAAGGGTGACGAGACCGAATGCCATACGGCGTAGCCTCGTCGGTGTTCCAACCACTCCGCCGAGAAGCAGCCACACCGGATAGATGGTGGTCGTGAATCGGAGAGCCGAACTCGAGAGGCGAATACCCACCGACATGGAATAGGATGATGAGCAGGCTGGCAGCGGTGTATGCAGTGTCCGCGCGGCGCAGACGGCGCCACATTAGCGGGAGACTGAGCGCGACCAGAGCAACCGTTGCCAGGTTGATGAATTCGGGTGCGTCGAATCGAGTGACTACAACCACGATGCTTTGCCAAAGGGCCACCCAGGGTGGGGCAGCGTGAGCATGCATGAACACTGCCTCAGCCTGGAAACTGCCACCCGGCCAACCGTGTCCCCACAAGTACCACTGAAAGCCGACAAAGCTGAGCGGAGCCAGGAGCAGGCCGGCGTCCGACCACTGCAGGGGGAATCGCTGCTCCCTGTGCCGGTCCCGCCATCTCTCTAGGACCGCGAAGGCCAGCGGAATCACGACCAGAATTCCCTGGTCGCGCGAGAGGGTGGCGCCGATCGCAAGGATGGAGGCGAGCAGGATGCGACCGCGCCGAGCGGCGAGCACGGCCGCCACTGTGAAGGTCAGAAACGCCGCCTCTGACATCGGTGCCAGCAGAAAGAAGGCGGCCGGGCTCAATACGAGGAGGAGGCGGGCCCGAGCGGCCGCGGTCACCCCCAGCTCATCCCGCGCCAAGGTATAGAGGAGCGCGATCGCGGCCACGGTGAGCACCGTGTTGACGAGGAGGCCGGCCACGACCGGGTCACCCGCGGTGACCGGCAGGAGAACCCTCGACAGCATGGGGAAGAACGGGTAGAAGACGCCGAGCGGATCGGGAACCGACACCGCGGGCGTATAGGCGTGGACGGCGATCTGCGCGTAGTAAACGGCGTCATTGCGCATCCAGGGGCCTGCGAGGAAGCCCTGCCATCCCGAGGTCGCGGGGGGCAGCCGGAACCACATCCAGTTGGGAACGGTGCTGCCGCACGCATCGTTTGCGCAGGAGACCATGAGCACTGCGGCGAAGATGATGCGGAGGGCGAGGACGAGAAGGAGCGCGACGAGCACTTGGTTGCGTAGGGAACCGTCTTGCGCCCAGGCGAGGATTCGCCGGGCGCGGGTCGCCGGCCAGGGGGCAACCGTACGTTCGAGACGCTGAGTGGTCGCGCTCACAACAGCCCCTGACTGTAGTCCACGCCTCTAGGGCCTTTGGGCGATGTTAGGGACGTGTGACAGCGATGTTGAGGGCCGGTAGCGGCGGCCTTGACGTCCCCTACGCCACGAACTGCCCGGTCGCCGCCAGGGAGCACACGAGCCCCATCCACCCCGCCGACACCGCGAGCCACACCGGCCGGACGCCCGGCCGCCTCCGGGTCATCTCCACGAAGGCCAGGTAGATCGGGGCCGCGGTCATCATCAGCCGGGGCATCCCCAGCCAGTAGATGACGCAGGCCGACATCAGCCAGGTCCCCGCCACGAAGACCGTGAGGGAGGGGGCGATCCGCCGCCAGCGCCAGGCCATCCAGCCGGCCACCCCCAGCCACAGCCCGCCGAAGAGGACCTCCATCCCGAAGATGAAGCTGTTCCCCCCGCGCCCCCCGAGGGCGTTGCTCCAGGTGGAGGCGGCCCCGCTCCAGGGCCACGCGAACAGCCTGTTGTACGAACGGGACTGGGCGATGTGGATGTAGGCGAGGGGGTCGCCTGTGAGGAGCCATGCCCACAGCGCGAAGGCGCCCAGGGCCAGCAGGCTGGCGGCCGCCGCCACGAGCCCCCACCCCGGCCGCCCTCGGCGTCGCATGAGGTGCTCGACGATGAGTGCCGGGACCAGGGCCACCCCGGTGACGTGGATGAAGATGGCCCCGAGGGCGGCGAGGGCGGCCCGCCCCTCGTGGCCGCCCCGCATCCAATAAAGGCAGGCGAGCGCCAAGGCCAGGAAGGCGCCCTCCGTGTACACCGCCGTCGTGTAGAAGGCGTAGGGGAAGAGGGCCAGGGCCCAGCAGGCGAAGCGGGCGTCGGCGGGGCTCCGCCCCTCGCCCAGGACCAGCTTGGCGAGGAACACCAGCGCCACCAGCTCCCCGATGGTGCTGACCAGCATCCCCGCCACCACCGTCGGGGGCACCGCGTACCCGACCACGTGGACGAGCAGCGGGTATCCGGGAAACCGGGCCCACAGGTGGTCGGGGCTGCCGATGGCGGTGCTGAGCGGCCCGGCCGGGTACCCCCGAGCGGCGATCTGGGCGTAGGCGGCGCCATCCCACTGGGCGAAGGCGTGCAGGAACGTGGAGGCGGGGGGCGTCCCCACCCCACGGCTGCGGGCCCACACGGTGAGGAGGGGGACGAGCACGGCGATGGTCTTGCCGGCGACGAACGGCGGGAGGGCGATGGACAGCCCCTCCACACGGTCCACGCTCACCCTTGCCGGAGGGCGGCGCAGGCGGGCCGAGGCGCGCGGGGTGAGGGGCGGCGAGGTCTTCACCGCTCCCGGCGCACCATTCGGTACCAGATCGGCCGCATCTGCAGCCCGGGGCGCATCTCCTGGCCCGGACGGGCCTCGGCCACCTCGAACCAGGGCTCGAGGCGGCGGCGCACCTCCGCCTCCCCGGCTCCCACCGCCCGGGGCAGGTAGCCGGCAGGGAGGTGGGCGAAGGCGAACATCAAAAGCGTGGCGCCGGGGGCCATGACGCCGGCGAGGCCGGAGGCGTAGGCGTCCCGCCGGGGGGGCGGGATGGCGTGGAAGCAGCCGATGTCGACGGCGAGGTGGAACGGGCCTTGGATCCCGTGCGCCGCCAGCCGGGTGACGTCGCCGAGCACGAAGCGGGGCGGCCGGGCCGCACCGCGCGCCTTGGCCCGCGCCCTCTCGATCGCCGTGCGGACAAAATCCACCCCCACCGCCTCCCAGCCATGCTCCGCCAGGTAGAGCGCGTTGGTCCCCGTCCCGCAGCCGAGGTCGATGGCCCGTCCCGGCGGAAGCCGCTCGGGACCCTCGACGACCTCCATCAGCTCCGGGGGCGTGATCCCCGTGTCCCAGCGGGGCCTGCCCAAGCGATAGGCGAATCGGAAGAAGATCTGCTGCACCGCCACGTGGCGATCGTGCCACGGGAGGGCCCGGCTCCATCGTCCGCGTCGGGGGGAGCGGTGCGACCAGCGCATATACTCGGTCCTGTCAGCACGAGCCCATCACGGTTGGAGCGAGATGCCAGTCCGCGAGATCGTCACCAAGTCCATCGCCCTCCTCGTCGTCTTCGGTGCCCTTCTCACCGGCGGCCTGCTCATGATCTACGGGCCCAAGCCGGAAAACGACTACCTGGATACCGTCTTCGGTCTCGGCTGGGTCCTTTTCGCCATCGCTCTCGTGGTCGGGGCGGTGGGCGCCTTCATCATCCTCGGCATCATCCGCGACGCCCGCATCCGGCAGCGCGAGGAGATGCTGCGCGTGACGCCTCGCATCACACCCGCTTCCCCGCCCCCCGCCTGGGGAATGGGGGACATCGGCCGGCCCGGCAGCGGTGTCGTCAGCGTCTCGCAGCACGATGCAGGCGGTGGACATCCCGGAGGCTCGCCCCATATGGTGAGCTTCGCGCTACCCACCTGGGACGCGCCCGTGCTCATCGCCGGTCTCCTCATCTGGACCGGTGTCTTCGTGTACTTCTTCGCGCTCCACTGCGGCGGCGCCGCCTGCCATTAGTCTGATCGCCGCGTGGCGCTGCAGGTGACGCCCATCAGGACGCGCTTCGCTCCTTCTCCCACCGGTTACCTGCACCTCGGCAACGTCCGCACTGCCCTCTTCGCCTGGCTGGCGGCGCGTTCGACACACGGCAGCTTCGTGCTGCGCATCGAGGACACCGACCAGGGCCGCTACATCGCGGAGAGTGAGGCCGCCATCATCGAGACGCTGCGCTGGCTGGGGCTCGACTGGGACGAGGGCCCGGAGGTGGGCGGGCCCCATGACCCGTACGTCCAATCGCTGCGCGTCGACCTCTATCGCGGCGTTGCCGAGACCTTGGTCGGAAATGGCGCAGCCTACTGGTGCACCTGCACCCCCGAGCGGCTCACCGCGATGCGTGAGGAGCAGCTGCGGCGCCACGAGCCGCCCCGCTACGACCGCCGCTGCCTGGGGCGGCAGGGGGAGGTGGCGGAGGAGCGGGAGCGCGGTATGCCCGCCGTGCTGCGCCTGCGCATGCCCGATGGCGTCACCGAGTGGGACGACGTCATCAAGGGGCCGATCCGCTTCCAGAACGCCGATATCGACGACCAGGTGTTGCTCAAGTCAGACGGTTTCCCCACCTATCACCTGGCCGTCGTCGTCGACGACCATCTGATGGAGATGACCCACGTCATCCGCTCCGACGAGTGGATCCCGTCGACGCCCAAGCACCTCGCCGTCTACGCCGCGCTGGGCTGGCAGCCTCCGCTCTTCTGCCACGTCCCCCAGGTCCTCGACGCCGACCGCGTGAAGCTCTCCAAGCGCCGTGGCGCGCGCACGGTCATGGAGTACGCGGAGGACGGCTACCTCCCCGAGGCCCTCGTCAACGCCATGGTCCTCCTCGGTTGGGCGAGCGGGACGGCGCAGGAGGTGTTCAGCCGCCAGGAGCTCGTCGGGGCCTTCTCCCTCGACCGCGTGCAGGCCGCACCGGCGGTCTTCGACCAGCGCCGCCTCAACTCCCTCAATGGCCTCCACATCCGGAGCATGGATACGGACGCTCTGGTCGAAGCCCTCGAGTTTCACCTTCCCGGCACCAGCAAGGAGGTGCGCCGCCGCCTCATCCCCCTGCTGCGCGAGCGCATGGTCACCCTGCGCGACGCCACGGCGCTTGCCGCTCCCCTCCTCGCTCCCGCCCCCTGGGACCGGAGTGTCGACTTCCCTCCCAAGAAGGTGCCCCTGGACGTGGCCGCCGACCTTCTCGACGCCGCCCTCGCCGACGTGGAGTCCGGGGGGCTCGACGACCCCGAGGCCATGCGTCTGCGCCTGACCGAGCGCCTCGAGGCGAGGGATGTCAAAGCGCGGGACGGCTTCCGCACCCTCTACGTGGCCATCCTCCGCCGGCCCGCCGGCGTCCCCGTCTTCGACGCCATGGCTTTCATCGGCGTCGAGGAGACGCTCTGTCGCCTCCGCGAGGCGCGCGACCGCTTGCCGTCCGGCTCAGACTGACGGGGCGCGCCCCACTGCCGAACCGTCGTGGCGACGTGCCCAATGTTCTGGACGGTTTGGTGGCTTGGCTGGCGAAGCTCGATGCCCAGGGATGGGGCGAGCGCAGTGGGCTGTCGGCGTTGACGATGTGGCAACGAAGCCACCCTCCTGGCGGACAGGTCCGGCCTTCCCTTCTAGGATCGGCGCGTGTCCTCCCGGCGGATGCTGCTCGGCGCGCTCTTTGCCTTCACGGCCGCCTACGCGGGCTTCGCCGTGCTCCACCTCTTCCCCCCGGCGCCCTACGGGATGGCCGACGACTGGCGCGTCTTCATGGCGGCGGGTCTGGTGGTGACCCACGGCGGCAACCCCTACGACCCGACCACCATGCATGCGGCGGAGCAGGTCGTCGATCACTACCCGCACGTCCAGCCCTCGCTCGACGACTTCACCGACCTGCCCATTGTCGGCCTCCTTCTCCGCGCCTTCTCCTGGTTGCCCTTCTGGTGGAGCTACGCCGTGTTCACGGCGATGGGGCTTGGCGTCGCGGCGATCGCGATGTGGAGCTGGCTTTGCCACCTGGGCTGGGCGCGGCGGGGCCCCTGGGTCGTGGCCGCTCTCCTCTCCTGGCCGCTCCTCGTCGGCGTGTTCTCCGGCCAGCTCGATCTCCTCATGCTCGGCGGCGCCGTGGCCGGGCTCCTCTGCATGCGCCGGGGCTGGCCCTGGCTCGCCGGGCTCTCCATGGCCGTCGTGCTCCTCAAGCCGCACATCCTCTGGCCGCTCCCCGTTCTCCTCGGCGCCGCCTGGGCCGCCGAGCCGGCGCAGCTCCGCCGCTTCGCGGCGGCTGCCGCGGCGGCGATCGGGGGCGGCGCCCTGCTCGGGTTCCTCTTCGTCGCCCACTCCGGCGCCTTCTTCCCCCATCTCCTGGGGTTCGAGAGCCGGGTGAGCAGCGTCCAGCCCGATCTGGCTGGCCTGCCCGGACTGGTCGCCCCGCTCCCCGGAGGTTCGCTCGCCGGCGACCTCATCGCCGCCGCCGGGGCGCTGGGGGTGCTCGCCATCGCCGTCGTTGCCGCGCGCCATCCCCGCCTGCGTGCCCTCGGGCTGGACCAGCGCAGCCTCATCCCCCTCGCCGGCCTGGGTCTCTGGCTGGCCGTCACCCCCTACGCCCATCCCAACGATGACGTCCTTCTCTTCCCGCTCCTGGCCCTGGTGATGGGAGCCGACGGTCGGGCCCTCGACCCCCGCTGGATGCTCACCGGCGCCGTGCTTTCCCTCGCCCTCATCACCGGCTTCGTGATCTCCGGCGCCGTTGGCGGCGCTTTGCTGGCTCTCATCGTCCTGAGTTGGGCGCTCCGGCGCGACCAGGTTCCGGCGCGTGCCGCCCCCGCCCTCGCCCTCACCACCCTCGCCCTCCTCCCCACCATCTGGCCCTTCCACCTCGTCCCCGTCTCACTGACGCCGATCGCCGTCTCCTGCGTTGCCGTGGCTGGGCTCTTGAAGCTGCGTCGAGCCACCGGGGAGGGGGCCGCGCTGCCGGTGACCGCACCCCCACTGCCCCCCGCACACCTCGTCGGCTCAGGGGTGTCGGGTTCTCTCACCGTCTGACACGTTTCGTGGCCCGTGATGGCCAACGGACCGTGCTTTCCCGCTCGGCCGCCGGCTATGTGGCCGTACTCCGCCGGCCCGCCGGCGTCCCCGTCTTCGACGTCATGGCCTTCATCAGTGCCCAGGCGTCTCACCTAGCTATCCCGGCGGGCAGGTCCCGCGGCGCCCTCGGGGGTGCGCCACGCGCTCACGGTGAGGGGTGGCGCTCTCGGGGCATCCTCTCGTGCTGGCTTCGCCCAGGTGGAGGTTGCACCCTGACGGCGCCGGCAATCTCGCGATGTGACGAAGGCGAGGGTGGCGGCCCTTACGCCGCCGCCCTCCTTCCACCCTAGCCGGATCGCGTGGGCCCGCTGCGCTCCACGGTGATCCGCACCAGCACCCGGCGCTCCCGCTCCATCGCCCGCCGGTATTCGTCCCAGTCCGGATGCTCGCCGGAGGTGCGCTGGTAGTAATCGACGAGCGGCTCCATGGCCCCGGGGAGGCTCAGGATCGATGCGCTGCCCTCGACGCTGTGCCACTCCCCGAAGAAGCGCTCGGTGAGGACGAGGAGCGTGGCCCGAGGATCGCGGCGGAGGTTGCGCGTCTTCATCGCCGCCTCCCGGGTGCTGACGATGACCCGCCCCTCGGCGTCGACCGCGGCGAGCACGGGAGAGAGCTGGACACCCCCGTCTCGGCGTCGGGTGGCGAGGACAGCGCGATGGTTGTGGCGGATGAAGTCGATCGCCTCCTCGTCGGTCATCGCGCAACTGTACGCGTCAGGTTCCCCAGCCGGCTCGGGGCGCAGCTTCGACTCCAGACGGTTCTGATGCTCGCTACGACGCTCGCTGCGGACGGATCACCTCAATGGGAGTGGCCGCGAAATCGCGGCCGGTGCAGAGCACCGGGTTCCCGGTGCTCTCGGCCAGGGCGAAGGTGAAACAGTCGCCGAAGTTGAGGCCGGCGGGATGCCGGCTCTTGCCGTACCGCCGCCAGCAGCTCATCGCGCGGGCGGCCAGCTCGGCATCGACCGCGACCAGCTCGATCTTGGCGTCCCGGAGGAAACGCTCGACGACATCCTGCCCTGCTTGGCCGAGCCTGGTTTCGATGACGATGCCGAGCTCCACGCGGGTCGCCGCGGTCATGAACCGGCTCAGTGCGCCCTCGAGCGCCACCGCGATCTCGTCAGAGCCCGCTTCACCGAGGATGACCGCGACGGCCGCTGACGTATCGAGGACGAGACTTCTCGATGGGACTCCGATCAACGCGGAAGGCCTGTGTCGTCGTACCCGATGATCTCCTCCGCAGTCCGGCTGTCGGCAACCGGCATGGCCGACACCTCAGCCGCCAGGCGTCGCAGCCGAGCGCTCATGCTCCCGCGGCGCCTGGCCTTCTCGCGGTCCAGCCGCTCCCTCAGAGCGACCACGACGGCCTGAGTCAGGCTCTCACCGGTCTCGGTGGTGAGCTCCCGTGCCAGCCGGTCCGCTTCGGTGCTCTTGATGCTGAGAGGCATTCTCTAATTCTAGAATATATGGAACCTATCCTCCAAGCCTGAACCATTCCTACCCAGGATGAGCGGCTCAGCCCAGGCTCAGCCCACTTTGGCGAAGGCCGCGTCCAGCACGGTGCGCAGGTGGGGCAGCTCGCTGACGGCGCGGATCACCGCCACCCCTTGGGCCCCCGCTCTCACGCACTCGGCGGCGTTGGAGGCGTCGACCCCGCCGATGGCGACCACCGGGATGCTCACGCCCCGGCAGATCTCGGCGAGCCCGGCGAGCCCGATCGCCACCCCGGCGTCGAGCTTGCTGGGCGTCTCCCTCACCGGGCCGGCGCCAACATAGAGGGCGCCCTCCGCCTCCGCCTGGCGCGCCTCGCCGACCGCGCCAGCGGAGCGGCCAAAGGGGATGCCGGCCTCCCGGGCTTGCTCCACACCCGGATCCTCCTGGCCGAGATGGACCGGGATCCTGAGCGCGATGGCGGCCTCGACGTCGTCGTTCATCACCAGCATCGCCCCACCCGCGACCCGCTCCAGGGCGTCCCTGCCGATCCGGATGCGCTCCTCGGTGCTCATCTCCTTGAGCCGCAGCTGGACGACGGTGGCGCCGTTGGCCGCCGCCCAGGCCGCGCGCACGGGGTCGGTGACGATGGCGTGGAGGATCACGGATCCGTGGCCGTGGCCGGGGCTGGCGCCTCCCGGGCGATGCGGGCCTCGCTGTCCAGGGTCTCGGGATCGAGGCCGGCGACGCAGTCGTAGAGGCGGACGTGGAAGCTGCCCGGCCCCTCCGCCCCCACCAGGGCGTGCTCGGCGGCCACCCCGAAGGCGGCCAGCGCCTCCGCCGCCGCCCGCACCGGATCCTCCGGCCGCACCGCCGCGAAGCAGCCGCAGAGAGCGCTCGCCATGCAGCCCGTCCCGGTGACCCTGGCCAGCATGGGGACGCCGTTGCTGACGGCGACGCACTCCCCGGCGCTGGCGACGTGATCCACCGCCCCGGTGACGGCGACGGTGCAGCCCAGCTGCGCCCCGGCTGCCGCGGCCAGCAGGCGCGGATCACCCGCCTCCAGGGAGTCGACGCCGCGGATCGCCGCCCGCACGCCGCTCAAGGCCGCCACCTCGGCGGCGTTGCCGCGCACGATGGTCACCGAGACCTCGGCCAGGATCCGCCGCGCCGCGTCGGTGCGCAGGGTGGTGGCCCCGGCGCCCACCGGGTCGAGGACGACCGGCGCGCCGTGCCGGTTTGCCGCGCGTCCCGCCAGCACCATGGCCTCCACCCACTCCGGTGAGAGCGTGCCGATGTTGAGCACCAGGGCCGCGGCCGCCGAGGCCATCTCCTCGACCTCGCCGAGGGCGTGGGCCATGACCGGTGACGCCCCGATGGCCAGGGTGATGTTGGCCGTCTCGTTCATCACCACGTAGTTGGTGATCTGGTGGACCAGCGGCCGCCGGGCGCGGATGAGGCTCAGCGACGCCGCCGGGGAGAAGCGGTCGGCGAGAGGGCTGGGCATGCGCGTCCCTCCGTTGTGGCTCTGGCTCGGATCCTACGCGCCGGGCGGACGCTCATCACTGGCGTGCGCGCCGGGTGAGCTGCACGGGACCGCCCTCCCACGCGCCGCTCTGGGCGGATACGCGGCAGGGAGTCTCCGGCACCAGATGCTACAAATACTTGACCATGCGCCCTTCATCCGTATGATGATGCGAAGGAAGGCCATCCCCCAGAGAGCCCATCCTTCGAGGTCCGGCACCATGGCTATCGATGCGCCCGATCGCACCCCATCGACCGGTGAGGGGGTGCCGGCAGAGGACACACCCGCACCCGTGTCCTTCTCGACGACGCCGGCTGAGTACCGGCACTGGCACCTCACCCTCGAGGGCGGCGTGGCGCGACTGGCCATGGACGTCGACGAGCAGGCGGGGATCCATCCCGGCTACACCCTGAAGCTGAACTCCTACGACCTCGGCGTCGACATCGAGCTGCATGACGCGGTGCAGCGCCTTCGCTTCGAGCACCCCGAGGTCGGCGCGGTCGTGCTCACGTCGGACAAGGCTCGATGCTTCTGCGCCGGCGCCAACATCGCAATGCTGGCCCAGGCCTCACACCCCTGGAAGGTCAACTTCTGCAAGTTCACCAACGAGACCCGCCTCGAGATGGAGGACGCCACCGCCAGCTCCGGCCAGACCTACATCGCGGCCATCAACGGCACGGCCGCGGGGGGCGGCTACGAGCTGGCCCTGGCCTGCGCCGAGATCCTCCTGGTGGACGATGGCTCGACGGCGATCGCCCTCCCCGAGCTGCCGCTTCTCGCCGTCCTACCGGCGACCGGGGGCCTGACCCGGGTCGTCGACAAGCGTCACGTCCGCCGTGATCTCGCCGACCTCTTCGCCACCCGGGCGGAGGGCGTGAAGGCGGCCACCGCGATGCGCTGGGGACTGGTGGACGCCGCCATCCCCCGGGGTCAATTCGAGCAGCGGGTGCAGGCCAGGGCCAGGGAGATCGCGGAGGGGCGATCACGCGACGGCGCCGACCGCGGAGTCCCGCTCGAACCCCTGGAGCGGGCGCTGCACGCCGGCCACATCGAGTACCGGTACGTGCGGGCGAGCATCGATCGAGCCGCGGGGGTCGTCAGCGTCGAGGTTCGCGGCCCCGATGACGCCCCTCCGGCCAGCCTCGAGGCGGCTCACGCGGCGGGTTCTCGATACTGGCCGCTGGCGCTGGGCCGCGAGCTGGATGACCTCATCCTCCACCTGCGCTTCAACGAGCCGGAGCTGGGGACGTGGGTCATCAGGACGCGCGGCGACCTCCAGAGGGTGGTGGCCCACGATCGCTTCCTGATCGAGGGGCAGAGCTCCAGCTGGTTCCTGCGCGAGGTTGGGCTGCTCTGGAGGCGCGTGCTCAAGCGCCTCGACGTCACGAGCCGCAGCCTCTTCGCCGTCGTCGAGCCGGGGAGCTGCTTCGCCGGCCTCCTCCTGGAGCTGGCCCTCGCCTGCGACCGGCAGTACATGCTCGAGGGGAGCTTGGTCGAGACCGAGCCGCCGGCCGCGCTCGTCGTCACGGCTGCCAATGACGGCCTGTTTCCCATGGGCAACGGGCTCTCGCGGCTGGCCACGCGTTTCGTGGGGAACCCCGACCGCGTGCGCGCCCTGCTCGACCGCCAGGGCGACGAGCTGGATGCCCCCACCGCCCTGGCCTGCGGTCTGGTCACCGCGGCACCCGACGACATCGACTGGGAGGATGAGCTCCGCATCGCACTCGAGGAGCGCAGCTCCTTCAGCCCCGACGCCCTCACCGGCATGGAGGCCAGCTACCGCTTCGCGGGTCCGGAGACCATGGAGACCAAGATCTTCGGGCGGCTCACGGCCTGGCAGAACTGGATCTTTAGCCGCCCCAACGCCGCCGGTCCAGATGGCGCCCTGCGCCTCTATGGCACGGGACGGCGGCCAATGTTCGATCGCAGGAGGGTGTGAGATGCCGCTCGAGATCGATTACTCCGAACGTATCCCCAACAATGTGAGGCTGGAGAGTGACCGGCGCTTGCAGCGCGCCCTCGAAGCCTGGCAACCCAGCTTCGTCCAGTGGTGGACCGATATGGGGCCGTCCTTCGCGGTCCGCGACGTCTATCTGCGCACCGCGACCAGCGCCGATCGGGATGGCTGGGCGCACTTCGATTACGTCCCCCTCGGTGACTATCGATGGGGCATCTTCCTTGCCGAACCCGAACCCGACCGCCGCATCCCCTTCGGCGAGAGCCGGGGCCGCCCCGCCTGGCAGCAGGTTCCCGGCGAGTTTCGCTCCGAGCTCCTGCGGCTCATCGTGGTCCAGGGCGACACCGAGCCCGCCTCGGTGGAGCAGCAGCGGCGCCTGGGCTACATGGCTCCCAGCCTCTACGACCTGCGCAACCTCTTTCAGGTGAACGTCGAAGAGGGCCGTCATCTCTGGGCCATGGTGTATCTGCTGCACGCCCACTTTGCCCGGGAGGGCCGCGAGCAGGCCGAGGAGCTTCTCCTGCGCCACTCCGGCAGCGCCAACTCGCCGCGGATTCTGGGCGCCTTCAACGAGCCCACCCGCGACTGGCTGGCTTTCTTCATGTTCACGTATTTCACCGATCGGGATGGGAAGTTCCAGCTCGGCACCCTTGCCGAGAGCGGTTTCGATCCCCTCTCGCGGACCTGCCGGTTCATGCTGCGCGAGGAGGCTCACCACATGATGGTGGGGACGACCGGTGTCGACCGCGTGGTGCAGCGCACCGCCCAGCTGATGCGCGAGCACGATACGGAGGACATCCGGGCCCACGGCGGCATCCCCCTGGGCATCATCCAGCGGTATCTCAACTTCCACTACAGCGTCTCCCTCGACCTGTTTGGCGGTGAGACCTCAACCAACGTGGCCAACTACTTCACGGCCGGCCTCAAGGGGCGCTGGCAGGAGGGTCGCCGCGATGACGACCATCAGCTGGCCGGCGCCACGGTCCAGGTCGATGTCATCCAGGACGGCAGGGTGGAGGTCCGCGACACCCCGGCGCTGACCGCCCTCAACCAGGACTTGCGCGCCGAGTACATGCGCGACTGCGGCAACGGCCTCCAGCGCTGGAACCGCATCCTCGAGGAGGCCGGCATCGATGCCCGGCTCTCCCTGCCCCATCACGGCTTCAACCGGCGCGTCGGCGCCTACGCCGCGTGCCACGTCTCGCCCGACGGGCGGCTCGTCGATGCGCCGACCTGGGAGCGGCATCGCCCCGACTGGCTTCCCACCGATGCCGATCTCGAGCACGTCGCCTCCCTGATGCAGCCGGTGTACGCGCCCGGGAAGATGGCGGGGTGGGTGGCGCCACCGACGGTGGCGATCAATGGCAGACCGATCGAGTTCGAGTACGTGCACCTCACGTAGAGCTGAGATCCCCTTGGCCGGTGCGGTCGTGCGGGGCTCGCCCCGGGGGCTCACTCCACCTTCTCCCAGAACGCCTGCAGCAGCCGGGAGAAGGCGGCGGCATCCTGGCGGTGCGGATCGTGGGTGCCGCTCTCGACCCAGTGCACCTCCGCCTCCGGGAGCCTCTTTCTGATGCTGTCCACGTGGAGCGGAGGCGACAGCGCGTCACGACGGTCGTGCACCACCAAGAGGGGACAGCCGACCCCACCCAGGTGGTCGAGGATGCTCCAGTCGCGAAAGTCGGGGGAGGTCCACAGGCGATGCCAGCCCTCCGCGACGGCGTTCCAATCCTCGCCGTGAGCTCGCGCCAGGCTCCGGCGGAGCGGCGCCGCCCAGCCCGCCGGAGGTCCCATTTCACGCAGGGTGCCCACGGTCACGTCGTCACCCCGGATGTGCACCGCGACCACCGCCACGCTGAGCGTCATCTCGGGGTGCTGCGCCGCGAACAGCAGCGCCACCGTGCCGCCATCACTGTGACCGACGAGGTGAACGGGGCGGCCCATCCCGAGGCCGGCCAGGAGGGCGTGGAGGTCGGCGGCGTCCTCCTCGAACATCCGCGGGGAAAAGCGTCGCCCGTGCGCCGACCTTCCGAAGCCGTGACGATCGTAGGTGATGCTGCGTCGCCCCGCCGCCGCGGCGGGGAGGAAGGCGTCCCACGCGCGCGTCGATCCCACGCCGTGATGGAGCCAGATCGTGGCCGGCGCGCGCCCGGGTCGTTCCTCCACGTGAAGGCGCGCGCTGCCCACCTCGATCGAGTGGATGACAAGTCCGGGTGGCACAGCGGCGATGCCAGTCGGCGCCGGCTCCATAGCCGGCGAGCATCGTACGCGGCGCCGCCGCGCCGGCAGCCGACGGGCCGGCTCCATCCTCGGACCAGCGGGGTCCGTTGCCCCGAGCGCGGCATCGGCGTGGAGGGGCGGCGCGCGCATCGGCAACGACCGCCGGGAGAGGCATCCGGTGATTGACCGGCCCTCCGCACCGCCGTCACCGCTGCGGGCCGGCCCGGCCGACCTCCGCCACCTGGAGGCGGTGGTGCGCCAGGATGCCACGCCCCCCGAGCGCGAGGCGGCGCACCGGGGGATCCGGCGGCGTGGGCTGGCCCATCCCAGCGCCCGCTCGCTGCTCTTCACCGTCCTCGGCGAGCATGTCCTGCCTTCCGAGGCCGAGGTCTGGGCCAGCGCGCTGGTGGCGGCTCTGGGAGCTCTGGGCGTCGACCAGAGGACGGCGCGTCAGGCCATCGCCCGGACGGCCGCGGCCGGCTGGCTGCGCAGCCGGCGGGACGGCCGGAGAGTGGCCTGGACGCTGACCGACGCGGCCCGGGACCTGCTCGAGCATGGAGCTGAACGCATCTACCGCTTCGGCTCGCCCCCCACCCCCTGGGATGGGCGGTGGCTCCTGCTCCGCATCGCGGTGCCGGAGAGACGTCGCGAGGTGCGCCATAGGCTGCGCACCCAGCTGGCCTGGGCCGGCTTCGGCCCGATGCGCCCGGGCCTCTGGCTGTCGCCGCACGTGGGGCGCGAGGCCGAGGCGGTGCGGCTGATCGAGAACCTGGGGCTCCGCGCCCAGGCGACGTCCTTCGTGGTTCGGCTCGGGGCGCTGGGCGACGACCGCGAGCTGGCCCGCGAGGCGTGGGACCTTCGGGCTCTGGCCGAGAGTTACCGCACCTTCCTCAGCGAGTTCGGATCCCTCCATCCCGTCTCCCCGGAGGCCACCTTCGCGGCGCTCACCCGGATGGTCCACGAGTGGCGGCGCTTTCCCTTCGTGGACCCCGGGCTGCCGGCGGCCCTCCTTCCCGACCCCTGGATCGGGCACCGGGCGCGCGCCGTCTTTGTCCGCCGGCGGACCACGTGGGGGCTGGTCGCCGCGAGCTGGTTTCAGGAGCGGGGCAGACGTTGATCTCGGCCTCCGCCGGTGCTAGCGTCCGAGACGCCCAGACCCGGCCGCCGCCCCGCTGAGCGGCCCACGCCTGGAGCCTCAGCCGCCTCCAGGGAGAGCAGCACCATGCCCGAGCCCTTCAACGCCAGCACCTGGCTGGTGGACCGCCACGTCGAGGCGGGCTCCGGCAATCGGGTGGCGTTTCTCTGCGCCGACCGGGAGCTCAGCTACGCCCAGCTCCGTGAGCGCATCGAGGCGGTGAGCGCGGGCCTGCGGGCGCTGGGGGTCCGTCCCGAGGAGAGGGTTGCGCTGGTGCTGCGTGACAGTCTCGAGCTGGCCGTCGGCTTCCTCGCCGCCTTGCGCATGGGGGCGATCGCTCTTCCCCTCAATCCGCTCCTGCCCGCGGCCGATCTCGCCGGCGTGGTTCACGATGCGCGCGCCCGAATCGCGGTGGTCCACGCCGATGCGGCGGCGCTCGCCGCGCTGCTCCAGGAGATCCCCGAGATCACCGACGTCATCAGCGTCGGAGGGACCGCGCCGCCGGGCGCCACGGCAGCCTGGGACGACCTGGCCTCGGCTGGCCTCAACGCCGCCCCGGCGACCACCCTGGACGAATCCCCCGCTTTCTGGCTGTGCACCTCGGGGACCACCGGGAAACCGAAGCTGGCCATGCATCGCCATGCGGACATCCGCACCGTCAGCGAGGGGTATGCGGCCGAGGTGCTCACCATCACGGCCTCCGACCGAGCCCTCTCCCTGGCGCCCCTGTTCCACGCCTATGGCCTGGGCAACTCGCTCATCTTCCCGCTCGGCGCGGGGGCCAGCGCCGTCCTCGAGCCGACCCGGCCGCCGACCGCCGCCCTCGTCGCCGCGCTGATCCGGCGGCATGCGCCCACGCTGTTCTTTGCGGTGCCGACGTTCTATGGCGCCCTGCTCAGCTCCGACCTCCCGCGCGACGCCTTCACCGGCGTGCGCCAGGGAGTGTCCGCGGGGGAGGCGCTCCCCGGGGAGCTCTTCGCTCGCTTCCGCGATCGCTTCGGCGTGGAGGTCCTGGACGGCATCGGGTCCACCGAGATGACCCATATCTTCGTGTCCAACCGCCGGGGTCAGGTGGTTCCCGGCGCGTCCGGCAGGGCGGTGACCGGTCACCGCCTGCGCATCCAGGACGATCAGGGCCGTGAGGTTGCCGACGGCGAGCCCGGCCAGCTCTACGTCAGCGGCGAGGCGGCGGCCGTGGGCTACTGGTGCCGGGCGCCGGAGACCCGCTCCACCTTCGTCGGTGACTGGGTGCGCACCGGTGATGTCTACCGCCGTGACGCGGGTGGCATCTACTACCACCTCGGCCGCCAGGACGACATGTTCAAGGTGAGCGGGGAGTGGGTCTCGCCGGGGGAGGTCGAGGACGTGCTCCTGGCCCATGCCGGGGTCGTGGAGGCGGCGGTGGTCGGGGGCCGGGATGCCGACGGCCTGACCCGAGTCGTCGCCTTCGTGGTGCAGCAGCCCGGATCCCAGCTCGAGGCGGGCGAGCTGATCGAGCACTGCCGAGGCCGGCTCGCCGGCTACAAGAGACCGCGTCAGGCGGTCCTCGTCGACACGCTGCCCAAGACGGCCACCGGCAAGATCCGTCGCAACGAGCTGCGCCAGCGTGCCGCCACGCTGCTGGAGACGCCGGTCGCGTGATCGCCACAGCGCGGGCCCAGCTGCCCGCCGCGTCTCAGCGCAGGCGGACGGGCTCGCGCGCTGCTATCTCGTCCTCCGCCACGGCAACGGCGGGCGCCCGCGCGGCCGCCGGACGGCGCGTCGCCAGGTAGGAGCCGGCGAGCATGAGCGCGAAGCCGCCGACCGCCCCGGCGGTGAGCGGCTCGCCGAGAACGAGCACGCCGAGAAACAGCGCGACCGCCGGGTTGAAGTAGGTGATGACGGTGGCGCGCACCGGACCGATCTCGGCGATGAGGGCGAAGAACAGAACAAATGCCACGGCGGTGCACGCGATCCCCAACCCCAGCGCCGACCCCACCACCTTCCCGCTGAGGGGGGAGCCGCTCGCCAGCTGGAGCAGGCCGGCGGGGGCATAGGCCAGGGCGGTGAGGGTGAGCGACGTGGCGACCACCCCGACCGGAGGGAGATCGGAGAGCCAGCGGGAGATGATCATCGGTCCCGTGGCGTAGCCGACGACGACCAGGCCGACGGCGCCGACCGCCAGAAGGTCGTGCGCCGAGACGTCGAAGCCGAGCAGCACGGCCACCCCGGCCAGCCCCACCAGGAGGCCGAGGAGGCGCCGCCCGTCCAGGCGATGCTCGCTGCGCGTCACCCAGGCGAGGAGAGCTCCACCAGGGGGACGGCGGCCACGAGGAGCCCGCTCAAGGAGCTGGAGAGCCGGGTCTCCGCCTCGGCGAGGAGGAACCAGGGGACGGCGAGCTCGGCCACGCTGTAGGCGAGGAGCGGGCGCCAGGCGATGAGAACTGGGCGCACCTCGCGCCGCAGGAGCGCAACCGGGAGGAGCACCGCCGCCCCGATGCCGGTGCGCAGGAAGACGAGGCTGGCCGGCGTCATCCCCGAGACCGCCACCTTGATGAGCAGGTAGGGGACGCCCCAGATGACGCACATGAGGATGAAAAGAGCGAGTGCGCGGCGGCTCATGATCGATGCCGCGGCGTGCCCCGTGCGGTTCCCGTCAGGCTCGGGGTGACCCCGCAATCCAGGTGGCGCATGGGCTCCATGGTGACGGCACCAGAGTGGCCCACGCTGGCGGATTTCGGATGCGGGTGCGCGCGCCGAAGCGGTGATATCGTGCAGGAACGCTCATCTCCGCCGATCGACGTCACCTTCGCAGCGGGCGCGCCTCTCCGGGAGTCTTCTCCTGTCTCCTCCACTGCCGATCTACTCGTCCGGGTTCGGCATCGACCTGGGTACCGCCAACAGCGTCGTCTGCCGCTCCACCGGAGAGGTGCTCCTCAAGCAGCCCTCGGTGATGGCCATCCGCCAGAACGGGCATCCCAGGGTCGTGCGCATCGGCGACGAGGCGCGCGAGCTCATCGGGCGCGCGCCGGCGGGCCTCATCACCATCCGACCCATTCGCGACGGCGTGGTCACCGACCTCCAGCACGCCCGGGCGTTCATCGTCGCTCTCCTCCGCCGCGCCGTCTCCAGCAGCTGGCAGCGGCTCCGACCCAGGGTGGTGGTCGGCGTCCCGGTGGGGGCCACGGCCCTGGAGCGGCGCGCCCTCATCGCCGCCGTCCAGGAGGCCGGGATGGCACGCGTCGACCTCCTCCCCGAGCCCATCTCCGGTGCCCTCGGCTGCGGCGTCGACCCTCTCGAGCCCCGCGCCCACATGGTGATCGACGTCGGCGGGGGGACCGCCGAGATCACCGCCTTCGGCTTCGGGGGGATCCTGGCCAGCAACTCCTGCCGTATCGCCGGTGACGAGATGACGGCCGCGCTCCAGGACCACGTGCGCCGGCACTGCGGGCTCAGCATCGGCGAGATCACCGCCGAGGACGTCAAGCTGCGCCTGCGCGAGGTGGCCATGACCGGCGAGCCGCTCGTCGTCGCCGGGGTGGAGACGGCGACGGGGCGGGGCCAGAGCGTGATCATCGACCCCCAGGAGCTGAACGACGCTCTGCAACCCACGCTCCACGGCATCTTCAGCACTCTCGGCCAGTGCCTCGACGACCTGCCTCCCCGCAGCGTCGGCGACATCCTCGAGGACGGCGTCCTGACCTTCGGGGGCGGCTCCCTCCTCATGGGCTTCGGTCAGCGGCTCGAGGAGGAGTTCGGCTTCGGGGTCCGCCACGCCGAGCGTCCCCTGACCTGCGTCGCCGAGGGCGCCGCCGCCGCCCTCAGCCGGCCGATGGTGCTCGCCGCCTTTGGCGGCCGCTGAGACGTCAGTCCCTTCGGTCGGCGACGAGCTCCGCGACTGACCCTGTCCAGCCCGTTTGGTGGCTGGCGCCGAGACCCGCGCCGCTGTCGCCGTGGAAGTACTCGTGGAAGAGGAGAAGGTCGCGCGAGGACGGGGTCGCCCTGGAAGAGCTCGATCTCCCCGAAGACGGGGCGGCGGCCCTGCCAGCGACGGAAGATGGCGATGAGCCGCTCCCCGATCTCGTCGGCCACGGCGTCGAGGGGTACCTGCCGGCCCGACCCCACCGGGCATTCGACCGTGTACCCCGCACCGAGGTAGCGGTGGAAGCGGCGCAGGGCGAGCATCACCAGGTGGTTGAGGGGGAACCAGATGGGCCCGCGCCAGTTGGAGTTCCCCCCGAACAGAGGGGTGCGGGACTCCGCGGGCTCGTAGTCGACGCGAGCCTCGCCACCCCCCGGGAGCGGGAGGACAAATGGATGCTCACGATGCCACGCCGACACCGAGCGCAACCCGTAGGGGCTGAGGAACTCGCTCTCGTCGAGGACGAAGCGGAGGATGCGGCGCAGGGCGTCGGGGGGGACGACGGAGAGGAGCTGGCGGTCCTGGTGTCCCGGCACGTGCATGTGCGCGACGACGGACTGCACCTCCGGTCGGTGGTGCGTGTACCACTCCATGCGGGCACGGAAGTCGTGCAGCTTGGCCAGCGTCTCAGGCTCGAGAACGCAAACCGCCATGAGCGGCACCAGTCCGACCATGGAGCGGATGCGCAGCGGGGCGGTGCTGCCGTCGTCGTGGTGGATGGTGTCGTAGTAGAAGCCGTCCTCCTCGTCCCACAGACCCTGCCGGTTCATGGCCACCGCGATGAGGGTGAAATGCTCAAAGAACTTGGTGGCGACGTCCTCGTAGGTGGGGTCCTGGTCGGCGAGGATGAGCGCGATCTCGAGGAGGCCGAGGCAGTACATCGCCATCCAGGCCGTGCCGTCAGACTGCTCCAGCCGTCCCGGCACCGGAGGGGGAGACGAGCGGTCAAATGGTCCGATGTTGTCGAGGCCGAGGAACCCGCCGGAGAAGATGTTGCGACCCTCGGCGTCCTTGCGATTGACCCACCAGGTGAAGTTGATGAGCAGCTTGTGGAAGACCCGCTCCAGGAAGTCGTGGTCCGCGTCCCCGGAGATCTCGAAGACGCGCAGCGCCGCCCAGGCGTGCACCGGCGGGTTGACGTCCGAGAAGTCCCATTCGTACGCCGGGAGCTGCCCGTTGGGGTGCATGAACCACTCCCGGCAGATGAGGGTGAGCTGGTTCTTGGCCAGCTCGGGGTCGACGTGGGCCAGGGTCGCGCAGTGGAAGGCCAGGTCCCATGAGGCGTACCAGGGGTATTCCCACTTGTCGGGCATGGAGATGACGTCGCGGTTGTCGAGATGGCGCCAGTCGTGGTTGCGGCCCTCCTTGCGCTCCGCCGGTGGCGGCGGGTAGGCGGGGTCGCCGTCCAGCCAGCGTTCCACGTCGTAGTGGTAGAACTGCTTGCTCCACAGCATCCCGGCGAAGGCCTGGCGCATCACCGATGCGTCGTCGGCGGTGCGCTGCGCCGGTGTGAGCGCGGCGTAGAAGGCATCGGCCTCGGCTCGCCGCTCCCGCAGCACCTGGCTGAAGCCGTCCCCCAGGTCGGCGGGCTGCGCGCCCCCCTCGTGGAGGCGGAGGCGCAGCGTGAGCGTCTCCCCCGCTGCGAGTGTGGAGCGGTACCAGAGCGCGGCCTTCGTGCCCCGCCGCTCGGGATTGACGGTGGCAAGACCGGCGACGACGTGGTCGTTGATGCCGTCCTTGGGAAACGGCGGGCCGGGCGCGCCCCAGAGGCGCCTCGTGTTGGTGTCGTTGTCGCAGAAGAGCGCTGTCGCGCCCGGCGACGCGTCGAGACGGCGCCGTCCCAGCCCGGAATGCGCGGCCCGCAGCCCGCCTCCATCGACCGTGATCTCCGGGCGGTTCACGTCACCCTCCCAGGTCCAGGTGTTGCGGAACCACAGCGTGGGAAGGAGATGGAGCTCGGCCGCCTCGGGCCCGCGGTTGCGCGCCGTGATCTCCACGAGGATGTCCTCCGGCGACGCCTTGGCGTAGTCGACGCCGATGTCGAAGAAGCGGTCGCCCTCCAGGACGCCGGTGTCCACCAGCTCGTACTCGGGATCGGCACGGCTGCGCCGCGCGTTCTCGGCGACGAGATCCTCGTAGGGGAAAGGAGGCTGCGGGTAGAGGTAGCGCCAGCGCATCCATGAGTGCGTCGGCGTGGAGTCGACGTACCACCAGTACTCCTTGGCGTCCTCGCCATGGTTCCCCTGGTGACCGTCGAGGCCGAAGATCCGCTCCTTGAGGAAGGCATCGCTGCCGTTCCAGAAGCTGAAGGCGAGACACAGCGTCTGGCGGTCGTCACAGATCCCGCCCAGTCCGTCCTCGTTCCAGCGGTAGGCACGCGATCGCGCATGGTCAAAAGGAAAGAAGCGCCACGCGTCGCCGCCCGGGCTGTAGTCCTCGCGCACCGTCCCCCAGGCCCGCTCGGCCAAGTAGGGCCCCCAGTGGCGCCACGGTGCCCGACCGTGGGGGACCTCCTGGAGGCGCGTCCACTCCCTGGTGCCGGCAGCTGGCGAGGGCGTCATGGGCGGTGATCGATGTCGATCGACACCTTCACCGACCGGTGCCGCTGCGGCTCCGCGGCGACGCGGAACCCCTCCTGCCAGGCGCGCAGCCCAAAGCGATGAGTGAGCCAGCTCGGCCAGGGAACCTCGCCGCCGGCGAGCATCTTGAGCGCGATGTCGAGATCGCCTGAGCGGTAGCCGTTGGAGCCCAGCACCGCCGCCTCCTTGAAGTAGGCGAGGGTCGCCTGGGTGCGCCGGGCCCGGCCGACGCCGACTCGCACCACCGTCCCCCCGGGACGCACGCTGGCCAGGGCGAGGACGCCGGTCTGCGCGCTGCCCACGGCGTCGACCACGGCCGCCGCCCCGCCGCCGGCGAGCCAGGGGATGCCCCGCCAGGGGCGCACCGCGCGACCCCCGGTGGCCGTGGCGATCTCCCGGACGGCCGCCTCGCCCTCGGCGGCGATGGGCCGCGCCCCGAGAGCGGTGACCAGCGCCTCCTGGTAGGGCCAGGCGGTGCTCACCACGACGTCCGAAGCGCCGAGGCGGCGCAGCGCCGCGGTGACGCAGAGCCCGATGGTTCCCGCTCCCAGCACGGCGACCGGTCCATCGCCGCGCTCCAGGGCCTTGGCGGCGGCGTGGAGGCCGACCGCCAGGGGATCGGCGAGCACCCCGGCGTGCGGCTCCATCCCTACCGGGAGGTGGTGAAGCTGGGAGCGGTGGGCGATCATCCGCGTCCCCATGCCCCCGGGCAGCCCGCGGATGTTGCCGGTGTGGATGCCGCTCCCGTCGATGCCGGGGATCTTCTCCCCGGTGTGGGCGCAGAGGGGCAGCATGCCCGCCGCGCAGGCCGGGCAGGGCGGCGCTCCCCGAGGCGCGCATCCCAGCCAGGGGTTGAGGACCACGAGATCGCCGGCGGCGAGCTGGCCGCTGGGGCCGTGCCCGTCGCCAGACGGCGGTTCGGCGATCCTGGCCACCACCTCGTGGCCCATGACGTGGGGAAAGGAGACGAGCGCGGAGAGGGGGTTGTCCCAGTCGGCCTGGAGGGTCGCCTGGCTGACGTCGCTGCCGCAGATGCCGGTGACGACGGGCTCGAGGACGGCCCACTCCGCATTCGGCGGCCGGGGATCCGCCAGCCGGCGCAGGCGCAGCGGTCCGTGCTCCGAGATGGCGGCGGTGGGGCGCAGGCGGCTCAGAGCCCCGGCGGTGGCCAGGCGCACAGGGTGCGGATCGAAGAGGAGTCCGAGCATCCGCTGGTGACCCTACCTGACGGCCTCCCCCCTCGGCGCCCCGTGCGGATATAGGAACGAACTCTTCCCAGCTCCGCGGATGCGCCCGCGCAACACAACATCCCACCCGAAGCCCCGCCCGCCGGCCGCCGTGCCCGCCGGCGGTCTCAGGGCCGTCAACGCCGCGGCGGCTCGGAGGCCGTGCCGGGAGGGGCGCCTGAGGGGGGCTGGGGAGCGCGAACGTCCGGCTCCCGCGCCGGGACCGCCCTGCAGCAGCACTTCGGATCACCGCAGAGGGCGACGCGCACACCGCCCTCCACGATGCATCCGCAGTCCGCGCAGGCGATCCTCAACCTTCTCCTAGGCCGGCACCGGCTCGCGAATCTCCACTCCGGGCTTCTCCACGGGGACGCCGACGGAGTTGCCCCACTCGCTCCACGAGCCGTCGTAGTTGGCGACGTTGCCGTAGCCGAGCAGGTAGCGGAGCACGAACCAGGTGTGCGACGACCGCTCCCCGATCCGGCAGTAGGTGATGACGTTCCTGTCCGGGGTCACCCCCTTGGCGGCGTAGAGCTCGCGCAGCTGCTCCACGGGCTTGAAGGTGTCGTCCTCCTGGATGGCCTGCGCCCAGGGGATGTTGGCGGCCCCGGGGATGTGGCCGGCGCGCTGCGCGCCCTCGTTGGAGTACTCGGGTGGCGCCGAGATCTCGCCGTTGAACTCGGCCGGGGAGCGCACGTCGACGAGGGCGAAGTCGCGGCGACCGAGGATGTCGCGCACCCCGGGGAGGAACTGGCGCAGGCTGAGGTCCGTCGCCCCGGCGCGATAGGTGGTGGTCGGGAAGGTTGGGACCTCCTCGCTCACCGGGCGGCCCTCCTCGAACCACTTGCGGCGCCCCCCGTTGAGGAGGCGCACATCCTCGTGGCCGTAGATCTTGAAGGTCCAGAAGGCGAAGGCCGCGAACCAGTTGCGCATGTCCCCGTAGAGGACGAGCGTCGTCTCGGCTGTCACCCCGAGGCGCCCCATCAGCGCTTCGAACTGCTCCTTGGAGAGGATGTCGCGGCGCAGCGGGTCGTTGATGTCGCGCTTCCAGTCGACGAGCGCCGACCCTCGCGCGTGGCCCACCTCGTAAGCCGCCGCGGGATCCCAGTCCACCTCCGCGACACGGACCTGGGGATCGTCGAGGTGCTGGGCCAGCCACTCGGTGCTGACCAGGACCTCCGGATGTGCGTACTCAGCCAATTCGAGTCCTCCATGGAATGCGATGCCGTCGATGTCCTTCGAGATTCCCCGCCACACCTGGGAATCCAGAGGGCGGGCGGCGGCCTCAGCGCGCCGCCGTGGTCAGTGCGACGGACGGCCCGGACAGCCGTCGGTGCGGCGCCGTCCCTGGTCGATCCAGAGGCGCCGCGTCAACGGGATGGAGTCCATCCGCAAGCCAGGGGAGGCGGACGGCTCGGCCGTGACTGGGCTCACCTGGGGGAGGGTAGCATCCCCACCGGTGCGCACCCCACCGAGCCCACTCGGGCTGGGTGTCCGTCTCTCAGGGGAGGCGCGCGGCGGCGCTCGCGCTGAGGCGCTGCAGGGCCGGCTGGGTGCGGCTGCCCAGCCCGGCGACCGCGATCTCGGCCACGCTGCTGCCCTTTTGGACCACCCAAGCGGAGCGGCTCGATCGTGCCGTCACCCCCGCCCCCAGGGCGCCGTCCGCCGCGCTGTATGCCGGGGAGGGTGCGAGGGAGGCGAGGGTGCCCCCGCAGCCCGTGCCACAGCGGATGAGGAGGGCGGACACCGAGCCGTTGGCGGAGTTGGGGAGAGCCCAGACGCAGGTGCTCCCGGACCGAGCGCCGCCGCCCCCCTCGCTGCTCGGCTCCAGGCCTGTCGCCGCCTTGATCTGCGCGTCCGTCAGCAACCCGCAGGCCGCGGGCAGGGGGTGATCGGTCGCCGCGCCGCAGCCTGCCGCCCCGATCGCGGCGATGAGCGCGGCCAGCAGCAGGGCGGCGAGGGGTCGGGTTCGGAGCACGCCCGAGAGGATGCACCTCACCGACGCAACCCCGCCAGGCGGCGGGTGACTCACGCTCGTCAGGAGGCCCGTGCGGTGGAGGCGGCGCCCCGGTCATGGCCGGAGGGCGAGGCAGCCGCGCGACGCGCGTTTCGATGCCTTGACGGTGTTGAGTCGTCCGCGCGAAGCCTGGGTGGCCGGGTTTTCACGGACCCCGTGCCATGCTTCCGCCGTCATGGCCGCCACTGCGGAGGCCCCCGTCGCCGTCTGCGCCGGCCAGCTCGCCCTCCTCCTGCCTGTCGGCGACGACACCTACGCCCTTCCCCTGGAGCAGGTGCGCGAGGTCGCGGTGGAGCCGCGCGTCACCGAGCTGCCCACCGCGCCCCTGGTGGTGATCGGAGTATTCAACCTCCGCGGGGAGATCGTGCCCCTCTTCGACACCGGGCGCCTGCTCGGGCTGCGCCCCTTGGAGGGGGGCCGCTATGCGGTCGTCCTCGACACCGCACACGGGGTCGCCGGCCTGGCCGCCAGCGACATGCCCCTCACCGTGCGCCTCAGCGAGGCCGTCGGTCCCTCCGAGATGGAGGGGACGACCGAGACCTTCCTGGTCGGCGACCGCCGCCTCGCCGTGGCCCTCGACGTGGCCGCCCTGCTGAGCCCGGCCCGGATCTCGCGGTGAGGCCGCCCGACCGGGCCGCCGAGGCCGACTTCCAGCGCCTCTTCGCGGCTGAGGCGGAGGGCCGCCTCGACGCTCTCGTCGATCAGCTCCTCGAGATGGAGCGGGCGGGGCCCAGCCCCGAGCTGGTGGCCTCGCTCTTCCGCGAAGCCCACACCGTGAAGGGCGGCGCCGCGGTGGTGGGGCTGGGCGACGTCGCCGGCGTCGCCCATGCCCTCGAGGACCTCCTCGAAGAGGTGCGGGGAGGAAGACGGGAGGTGGACGTCGCCCTCGTCGATGCTGTCCTGAGTGGCGTCGACGCGATTCGAGCGCTGATCCCCAGGGCCATCGCCGGTGAGGATCACGCCGCGCTGGCTGCCGCCGCCGAGGCGCGCTTGCGGGGGGCGGTCGCCGCCGGGGCGGCCGCGAAGGCCGCTGGGGGAGCTCGGCCTCCTCGGGCCGGGAGGCCTACGCGGGGCGCGGGGGGGTCGGCGGGTGCGGAGGGGTCGGCGGGTGCGGAGGGGTCGGCGGGCGCGGAGGCGTCGGCGGGCGCGGAGGCGTCGGCTGGCGCGGAGCCGCCGGCTGGTTCCGGCGCCGCCCTGGCGACCGGTGGCGCGGCGCGCTGGACCGGCCCGGACATGATCCAGATGCCCGTCCATCGTCTCGACGAGCTGGTCCGCCTCATCGGTGAGGCCTCCGGCGCCACCCTCCGCCTCGGCAGCGCCCTCCTCAAGGAGCTGGAGCGCGACCCCTCCACCGTCACCGAGTACCGCGACCTCGTCCGCTCCCTCAACGGGCTCCAGGAGGTGGCCCTCCGGGCCCGCATGGTCCCGGTGATGCAGCTCACCCCCCGGCTGCGCCGGGCGGTGCGCGACCTGGCCCGCGAGACCGGCAAGCAGGTCCGCTTCGAGACCCGAGGCGAGGACACCGAGATCGATCGCGGAGTCCTCGACCGCCTCGCCGACACCCTCATCCACCTGGTCCGCAACGCCGTGGGCCACGGCATCGGAACGCCCGAGCTGCGCCGGGCCGGGGGCAAGCCGGCCGAGGGGACGGTCCGTCTCCATGCCATGCAGCTCGGCTCCGAGGTGATCATCGCGGTGAGCGACGACGGCGCCGGCATCAACCTCGACCGGGTCCGGGAGACGGCGGGGCGGACCGACCCCTCGGCCCTCCAGATGGACGACGAGTCCGCTCTCTACCTGATCTTCCGCTCCGGGCTCAGCACCGCCCGCGAGGTGACCGGCGTCTCCGGGCGGGGGGTTGGCCTCGATGCCGTTCGCGCCAGTCTCAACGCCGTGCGGGGGCGGATCGAGGTCCACTCCGAGCCGGGCGTGGGCACCGAGTTCCGCATCGCCGTGCCCATCACCATGGCCACCCTGCGCTGCCTTGTCGTCGCCGCGGCCGGGCAGCGCTACGCCATCCCCCTGCACTCGGTGCGCGCCGTGCTCGGCGAGCAGGCCCTCACCGCCGTCGCCGGCCGATCCATGACCATGTACGACGGGCGGCCGGTGCCCATCGCCAGCCTCGCCTCCGTCCTCGGCACCGGCAACGGCAGTGGGGGACCGACCGTCGTGGTCTCCGGGCTGACCCGGACCCATGCCCTCCGCGTCGACCACCTCATCGACCAGCGCGACGTCATCGTCAAGGGGCTGGGCGAGCTCATCCCCCGCCTCCCCGCCGTCGCCGGCGTCGGCGTCGAGCCGGATGGCACCGTCCTCCTCGTCCTCGAGGCTGCCGGGCTCATCGAGCGGGCGCGCCGCGGGGAAGCGCCCGCCGCCCGCCGCCAGCCGGCGCGTGTCCCCGGCGCTGCCGAGGAGCCCCCGGAGCCACGGTCCACGGCGACCATCCTCGTCGTCGATGACGCCCTCACGGTTCGGGAATTGCAGCGTTCGATCTTCGAGCATGCCGGGTACCGCGTCATCGTCGCCGCTCATGGCGAGGAAGCGCTGCAGCGCATGGCGGAGGAGCGCCCCGATCTCGTCCTCACCGATATCGAGATGCCCGTCCTCGACGGCTTCGGGCTCACCGAACGGATACGCGCTGATGCCGGCCTCGCCTCGGTCCCCGTCATCGTCCTGACCTCGCGCGGGAGCGACGAATCCCGGCGGCGTGGGCTGGAGGTTGGCGCCGACAGCTACATCGTGAAGAGCGGCTTCGACCAGGATGCCCTGCTCTCCGCCGTCGAACGCCTTCTGGGGACAGGGCGATGAAGGGTGGCCGGGAGGCGCTGCGCATCCTCGTCGTCACGGGCCAGGCCGAGAGCTGGCGCAGCCAGCTCGTGCAGGCCATCGAATCCGATCCGGACGCCACCGTCGTCAACCACGTCACGCCGGCGGATGCGCTGAGCAGCGTTCGCCGCGACCACCCCGACACCGTCAGCCTCGACATGACCGGGCTCGACAAGAACGGCGAGGCGGCCGCCCTGGTGCGCCGGATCCTCGCTGTCAGCCCCATCCCCATCCTCCTGCTCGCGCCGCAGGAACAGCGGCGCGACGCCTCGATGGCCGCCCTCGTGGCCGGCGCCGTGGAGGTGATGACCGCCCCGGCGCGCTGGGACCCGCCTTCGGGGAGCGAGCTCTGCCGGCGGCTTCACGCTCTGAGCCACCTCTCGCTGCGCCGCCGGGAACGCCTGCGCGCCAGGACTGGCCTCGCTCTCCCGGCCCAGGCGGCCCCCGGCTCCGCTCGCGGCGCCGGGCCCGGGGTCGTGGGGCTGGCCGCCTCAACCGGGGGCCCCCCGGCGCTGGCCTGGGTGCTCGGTGGGCTGCAGGGCCTGCAGCGTCCCGTCGTCGTCGTCCAGCACCTCCAATCCGGCTTCGTCGATGGCTTCCTGAGCTGGATGAGACGGGAGTGTCCCCTCGCCGTCGACCTCGGCGTCGACGGCGCTCCACTGCGCCCAGGCCACGTGCTGATCGTTCCTCCCGGCCTCCACGGCACCATCCGGCGCCACCGGTTGGCCCTGGCCGACGAGCCGGTGACCCTGCACCGGCCCTCCGCGGACGTCCTCTTCCACAGCATCGCTGGGACATCGGGGAGCGCCGGGGTCGGCGTCGTCCTCACCGGCATGGGTGACGACGGGGCCGCCGGCCTCCTGGCCATGCGCCGGGTGGGGGCTGCGACGATCGCTCAGGATGCCGCGACCTCCGCCGTCTACGGCATGCCCAAGGCGGCCCTCGACTGCGGCGCCGCAAGCTGTGTGCTCCCCCTCGAGGAGATCGCCGCCGAGATCCTCCGCGCCACTGGGGTGGCGGTGCCGGCATGACCAGCCGCAGCCTCCTCGACAGCGCCCGCGCCATCCTCGAGCGGAGCGTCGGCCTGCGCCTCGACCCCACCCAGCGCAAGCGCCTCGCCTTCCTCCTCCAGACCATGGCCGAGGCGCGCCGTGTCCCCGCCGCCCGCATCGTCGACGAGATCGCCGCCGAGGGGCCCGCTCTGCAGGCCGTGCTCGACGAGCTCACCGTGCAGGAGACCTCCTTCTTCCGGGACCGCGCCCAGTTCGAGGCCTTTCGCCATGCCGTCCTGCCCAGGCTTCGCCCGCCGATCGTCATCTGGAGCGTGGGCTGCGCCTGGGGCCAGGAGCCCTACACCCTGGCCATGCTTCTCGATGAAGCGGAGGTGCCAGAGTGGCGGGTCGTCGCCACCGACATCTCCTCCCGCGCGCTCCAAGCCACCCGGGCCGCCCGCTACAAGGAGCGCTGGCTCACCGGCCTCACCGAGGCGGAGCGGAGCCGCTATCTCACCCGGGCTGGCGCGGACCAGTGGGAGGTGATCCCGCGGCTTCGCCAGCAGGTCACCGTCCGCCGCCACAACCTCGTCGGCGACCGGTTGCTCCCCGAGATCACGGGCTGCGCGGTCGTCTTCTGCCGCAACGTGCTGATCTACTTGGAGCGCGCTCCCGTGCTCGCCGCCCTGGACCGGATCGCTCGCGCCCTGGACCCCGAGGGGTGGCTCTTCCTCGGCTACTCCGAGTCCCTTTGGCAGGTCACCGACCGCTTCCGGCTGTTCCACGTCGACCAGGCCTTCGCCTACCGGCCGAGCGCCACCCTGGCCGCCGGGCCCGTCACCCGGCCCGCCGAGCGCGAGGCTGCCGCGCCCCCCCAGCGTTGGGGCGCCGAGGCAGCCGGGCCCGGCACACCCGCCTCCCTCGCCGGCCCATCGGAGGGGGGCGGGGCCGCGCCCTCCGTGGCCGCCCTTGTCGCCGAGGGGGAGGCCGCCCTCGAATCAGGAGACCCGGCGGGGGCGGTGCGCGCCCTGCGCAAGGCCGCCTACCTCGACCCCGACCACGGGGTTGCCCAGTTCCAGCTCGGCCTCGCCTTCGAGATGCTCGAAGATCCCGGGCAGGCGCGGCGCGCCTTCAGCGCCGCGAGGGCGGCCCTGCGGCGCAGCTCCGCGGCGGCCGAGGCCGCCCTCGAGGGCTACCAGATCGGCGAGCTCACGCGGCTCCTCGATCGCCGCCTGGAGGCGGCCCCCCCATGCTGACCATGGTTCACTTCCGGACCGCCACGGGAGAGTGGGCCGTGCCCATCGACCGGGTCCACGAGGTCCGGCTGGCCGAGGGCATCACGCCGCTTCCCGTTCCGCGGCAGGGGATCGCGGGCGTTCTCCGGCGCGATGACGAGATCCTCACCGTCGTCTCCCTCCTCGGGGAGGGCGCCGGCCACGTGCTCGTGCTCGAGGGAGGAGGGGAGGTGTTCGGTCTCCTCGCCGAGGCGGCCATCGGCATCCTCCGCGCGGACGAATCCACCCTCAGCCCTCCTCCGGCAGGCCAGGAGGGGCCGGTCGTCACCGGCGTCATCCGCGAAGGCGGCGGCCGTATGGTGCTGCTCGTCGACGTCGATGAGCTCGTCCGGGTGCTGGAGTGAGCGGGACCATCCTCGTGGCCGACGACTCCATGGTGGTGCGCGCGGTTCTGCGCCGCCAGCTCGAGGCCGACGGCCACATCGTGGTCGAAGCGCTGGACGGGAAGGAGGCGCTCCGGGTCTGCCGCGAGGCGCGCCCCGATGTCGTTCTCCTCGACATCGAGATGCCCGTGCTGGATGGCCACACGACCCTGGAGCGGCTCAAGGCCGACCCCGAGCTTCGGGATATCCCCGTGGTCTTCCTCACCGGCCGCGTCGACACCGCCGACGTCGTCAGGGGGCTGCGCCTCGGCGCACACGACTATTTGCGCAAGCCCTTCGAGGGCAGCGAGCTCATGGCCCGGGTCAGTGCCGCTCTGCGCACCAAGTGGCTGCAGGATGAGCTGCGCGCTCGCAACGCCGAGCTGGACCGGGTCTCCCGCATCGACATGCTCACCGGCCTCTACAACCGGCGCCATCTCGACGAGCACCTGCGCAGTGCCATCAGCGCCGCCCGGCGCCATCACCGCACGGTCGCCGTGCTCCTCGCCGATATCGACCACTTCAAGCTCGTCAACGACGACCACGGCCACGTCGCCGGCAACTCCGTCCTCAAGGAGGTGGCCGCCCGCCTGCTCCGCACGGTGCGCACCGAGGACGCTCTCGGCCGCTGGGGTGGCGAGGAGTTCATCGCCGTGCTGTCCGATACTTCCGCGGACGCCGTTGCGGTGATCGCCGAGCGGATGCGCCAGGTCATCGAGAGCTCACCGTTCGAGCTGGAGGGAGACCTCGCCGTCCCGGTCACGGTGAGCATCGGGCACACCTCCGGCTGCGACGACGCCGAGACCCTCGTGCATCGGGCCGACGATGCCCTCTACCAGGCCAAGGCCGCGGGGCGCAACCGCGTCGAGGCGTACGCCGCCTGAGGCCCTCGCCGGCCGCTCACCGCAAGTTGGGCGCTCGGCGGGCGTTGGGATGAGGAGGAGGAGCGGCCGGACGTGTCCGTGAGGTGGTTGCCAGCAGGTCCAGCTGGTGAATTCGAGTGGCGGCGTCATCGCTCAGCCGTCCAGCCCCGACTCCGACCAGGACGGCTTCAACGTCTGCGCTTGGGGGACATCCTGCGCCGTGCCCAGCTCATAGATCCTCCGCAATCCTCTGGCGGCTCGTGCTCTCCGGCTCAAGGCGCGAGCCGCCTCCTTGCATCGCCTCGCGGTAGAGGCGCTCGTGTGCGGCGAGGGAGGGTTCCATGGCCAGGGTGCGCTCAGCATGGCGGCGGCAGGCGTGGCGGCTCAAGAGCTCGGCGTGGCGCACTCCGGCCGCCGCGCCCTCGATATCGCCGGGGCTGACCAGAACCGCCGTCACCCCTTCGGCCACCACTTCGGGAATGCCGCCCCGACGGTAGGCGACCACCGGCGTCCCGCAGGCGTTGGCCTCCGCCGGCACCAGCCCGAAGGGCTCCTCCCACTGCACCGGGAAGAGCACCGCGGCGCAGCCGGCCATCTCCCGCCATAGGGAGTGGCGGTCCAGGGCCGCCTTCAGCTCGACAGTCCCGTGGGCCGCCAGCCGCGCCACCTGGGCCGCGTGCTCGGGGTCGTAGGCCGGCCCGACGATGGTGAGCGGCCGGCCCGCGGCCCGGGCGATGGCCACGGCGTCGGGCGCTCCCTTCTCGGGAGAGAGCCGCCCGGCGAAGAGGAGGCGGTTGCCCCCGGCCGCCGACCAGGGAATGTCGGCGACGGGGATGCCCGGGCGGAGCACGTGGTCGATGGGCGTCAGCTTCCGCCACCCCGCGGCGTGGGCCTCCGAGACGGCGGCGGTGAGCGGGGGATGGCGGCTGCGCCGCGCCGATTCGAGGGCGGCGGCGACCACCGCTTCTCCGGGGAGGTGGAGGGTGTGCAGCACCGGGCAGTCGAGGCGCGTCGCCTGACGGATCGCCGGGACGTCGTAGGCGTGGTTGTGGAGGACGTCGAAGGCTCCGTCCGCCACCATGGCGAACACGGCGGTGAAGGCCGCCTCCGATTCCGCATCGTCGGCGCGCCGCTTCCCCGGCCGGAAGAGGCTGGCCCGCAGCGCCTGCGCGTCGGCTCCAGTGTCGACGACGCGCACCCCGTCGAGGCGGGACCCGCTGGCGGCGAAGACGGTCACCTCGTGGCCGCGTCCGGCGAGCCCACGGGAGAGGTCGGCGAGAAAGGCCTGGACGCCACCGAGGGGCGGTTCGCCGAGGGGGGCGATGAGCGGGGCGAGGAGGGCGATGCGCACGTCAGCGGGGGGGCGGCGGGTTCGGTCGCTCGCTCCGGTGACAACGCGGTGCAGGCACGGACATCGAGAGGACAGGTACGGTACGTTGCTATGTGGGGTGACCGCATAGTCCCGGTCGCCCCTCTTCCTCCTCTGGGTGGTGCCGGTCGCTGAGTAGCGGCCGGTGCCACCTTCCCCAGACGGCAGGCCGTCTGGGGACCCCTGGCCTTTCTCACAGGGGCTCGCCGCCCCTCCGCCGGCCCGGCAAAGCCGGGCTCGGCTCACCCCGCCTCAGCCGGGGAGCCACCGGGAATCCTCGTCTGTCATCGACCCGAAAGGGACGGCGGTTGAGAATTGCGCTGCCCATGAAGCGGTTTCTGGGCGGCAGCCCTGGAGCGCGTCCCGGCAGTCCCCGGGCCTTTCCGAGCGGAGGCGCGTTCGGCAGCTTCCGGGCTCGGCCGAGCGCCTCCCTGCCGGCCAACTTCGCTGCCGTCCGGGGCCAGGTGACGGCGGTGAGCGGCAACACCGTGACCATCAAGGATCTTCAGACCGCCAGCAGCCAAGCGGTGACGGTCCCCACCACCATCTCCGTCGACATCAGCTCGCAGGGAAGCGACGCCGACCTGTCTCAGGGGGTCTGCGTCCTGGCCGCGGGTCAGAAGGCCGCCTCCGGGAGCATCGCCGCCCGGACCCTGGCCATCGAGCCGCCGGGACCCTCCGGCTGCTTCACGGGCACCAACCGCGGCGCTTTCGGCGGGTTTGGCGGCCTGGCCGGAGGCTCCCCCGTCTTCAGCGGCGGCGGGGGGTGACCGGTGCCGAGCGCGGAGGGCGCGTTGCGCGAGACTGAGTGCGTGTTCGCCGTCACGACGCCCACCGGCAGCGAGCCCCTCAGACCCAGGCCTCTCGAGCGGGGACCCCTGCACCCGCTGCCTGCGGCGCGAAGTGGGTGACCCGCAGATGCGCGTTCTCGTCGCGGAGGACGACCCCGGGTTGCGGGCGGTCCTCCTGCAGGGGCTGGAGGAGAACGGCTACCAGGTCGACGCGGTCGGCCGGGGCGAGGACGCCATCGACCAGCTCAAGTTCTACGACTACGACGTCGCCGTCATCGACTGGCGCATGCCCGGCGGCTCGGGCATCGACGTCGTCCGCTGGGCTCGCCAGAATGAGCGGCCCACCGCCATCCTCATGCTGACCGCGCGCGACACCCCGCCCGACCGAGTCGAGGGCCTTGACGCCGGGGCCGACGACTACCTGGTCAAGCCCTTCGACTTTGCCGAGCTTCTGGCCAGGATCCGCGCCCTTCAGCGCCGTCCGCGCGGCGTCGACGCCCCGGTCATCATCCGGGGCCGCCTCGCCCTCGACCCCGTGCGCCGCGAGGTCACCGCCGAGGGCCGGCCGGTCGCCCTCACCACCACGGAGTACAACATCCTCGAGCTTCTCATGCGCCGCTCGCCGGCCGTGGTGACGCGCAAGACCATCGCCGAGCACGGCTGGCGCGATGAGACCGACGCCATGGGCTCCAACGCCATCGACGTCCAGCTCAGCCGGCTGCGGGCCAAGCTGCCCGCCGCGGGCATCCGCATCCTCACCGTGCGCGGTGCCGGATACCGCCTCGAGGAGGCGCGGGATTGAGGCCGCGCCCCCTTTCCAACGTCCGCCTCGCCTCCACGCGGGTGGCCCTCATGGCCACCGCCATCGTCGCCGCCATCTATCTGGTCATCTCCGTGACGGTGGCGCTCATCGTCACCGGCCGTCTCACCGGCAATGTCGACTCCCGGGTCACGTCCGCCCTGAGCCTGGCCCTCAGCGGCGCGAACCCGGACCGCGTCCGCGTCGGTGGCGCGCAGGAGTACACGTGGTACGTGGCCGCCGACGGCACGCAGTACGCGTACCCTTGCCCCGGAGCGGATCAGACGCAGGGTCCGAGCGCCGGCCTCATCTGCGTGGTTGCAAAATCGAATACCGCGCTTCCTGCGACCGGCGTCGACGTCGGGTCGGCGCCGCAGACGGTCTCGGTCGGGGGCACCGATTACCGCGTCGCCGGCGCGCCCGCCGCGGGATTCATCACCACCCTGACGCCCGACCCCGCCACAGGTCTCTACCAGCAGATTCGGCATCCGGTGAGCAGGGTCGTCGTCGGTGAGCCCATGGCCACCGTGGAGTCAGCACAGGCGAACATCATCCTGGCCGAAGGGATCATCGGGCCGATCCTTCTCCTCGCCGTCTTCCTCGGCGCGCTCGCCATCGGGCGGCGGGTGGCTTCACCCATCGAGCTGGCTCGCATCCGCCAGCTGGAGTTCACCGCTGACGCCTCCCACGAGCTGCGCACGCCGCTCTCCGTCATCGAGGCGCAGACCTCGCTGGCCCTCAGCGAGCCGCGCGCTGCGGAGTGGTATCGGGCAGCCTTCCAGCGCGTGCAGGGAGAGAGCGCGCGGATCCGCCGCCTCGTCGAGGACCTCCTCTGGCTGGCGCGTTTCGACACCACCCGTCGCGGCGCCCAGGCGGAGCATGTCGACGTCGCCATCCTGACGCACCAGGCGGCCGATCGCTTCCTGGCCGTCGCCGAGGCCAAGCGGGTTCGACTCTCGGTTCGCGCCGCCCCCATCCCCCTCATCGTCCACGTTCCCCCGGAATGGCTCGACCGGCTCCTGGGCGTGCTTCTCGACAACGCCTGCAAGTACGTGCCGGAGGGAGGCGGGGTCGACGTCGCCGTCTGGCAGGAGGGCAACCGCATCCGCCTCGCCGTCGACGACTCCGGTCCCGGCATCCCCCCGACGGAGCGGCCGCGCATCTTCGACCGCTTCCATCGGGCCACCGACCGGCCGGGCGGCGCCGGCCTCGGCCTGGCCATCGCCAACTCCGTGGTGCAGGCCACGGGGGGGCGCTGGATCATCGGCGACTCGCCACTCGGGGGCATGAGCATGGGGGTGAGCTGGGCGCGATCCCTGAGCGGAGCCGCACAGCCGGCGGCGCCCCTTCCGGAGATGCCCGAGCCCGTCCCCTGAACAGCGTCCGAGGTGCTCCAGTGGGGGTCGCCACGGCCCGGGGTCAGCCGCCGAGGGCGGTCGTGCCCCGGGGTGGTGGTTCCGGCCCGGGTCCCTCAGGAGGAGCCGCCGCGCCGGGTCAGCAGCCCCTGACGGTCGTGCTCGAAGTGGTAGACCTTGGCCACGTCGACCTCCAGCTTTCGGAGTGGGTGCACCCTGGTGAGGGCGATGCCGAGGAGCGCGCCGGCGATCGGGCCCGCCCAGTAGACCCACCAGGCCCGCCATGCGCCGGAGACGACCGCCGGCCCGAGGCTTCGCGCCGGGTTGGTGCTGGTGCCTGATAACGGCGCCTCCAGGAACACCATGAGGGCGTAGAGGGGCGGGAAGAGGAGCGGGGTGAAGGCCCGGAAGCGCTTGGAGCCGACGAAGGAGAGGAGGAGGACGATGAGCAGGGCGCTGGTGACCGCCTCCCCGCCGAGGGCGGCCAGGGTGCCGTAGCCCTTGCCGGGGAGGGTGGCGCCAAAGTTCACGGCGCGACCCAGGTGTCCCCAGGCGAGAAGGGTGGCGGCGCCGGCGACGGCTCCACCAAGCTGCGCGGCCACGTAGCCGGCGCCGAGCCAGGGGCGCATCCGCCCGCGGATCACGAAGGCCAGGGTCACGATGGGATTGATGTGGGCGCCGCTCACCCTGCCGACCGGCGAGACGGCGATGAGGGCCCCGATCGACCCGAAGAGGAAGCCGGTGATGGCGAGACGTTCACCGAGGCCGAGGCGAGGGGCGAGCGGTCCCGCCGGGGAGACGTCCAGGATGACGCAGGAGAGGCCGGCGGCGACCAGGAGAGCGGTGCCAAAGAGCTCCGCCAGCCAGAGCTGCCAGGCCTTTTCGGGATGAGAATCGGGCACCTTGAGGCGGAGCCCAGCCTAGCGAAGAGGGACCCCCTCCCTGCCACCGCCGCGCGGCCGCGGCGCGGGGACGGTTGTCCGGGCCGCCAGAGCGCAGGCTTGACATCTCGCTGCTGCTTCCCACTATAGTGCATTTAGCAATATGGCACCACGCCCAATCAGCCATCCACGCAGCGTCATGGCCCTCACCGCCCTCGCCCTGCTCAGCGAGGGGCCGCTTCACCCCTACGAGATGCAGCGTCTCCTCCACGAGCGTCACAAGGTATGGGCGGCGGGCAAGACCCGCGAGCTCTACCGCGCCATCGAGGAGCTGGTGGGCGAGGGTCTCATCGAGGCGGTGGAGACGACCCGGGAGGGGCGCCGTCCAGAGCGCACCGTCTATCGGGTGACGAACGAGGGGCGCGAGACGTTCGAGGACCGGCTCTCCCGCCTTCTCGAGCGCCAGGTCGACGAGCACCCGGCCTTCTCCATCGCGGTCGACCTGATGAGCCACATGCCCGAGCAGCGAGCCCAGGCCGCGCTGACCACCCGCACCGTGAGCCTGCGCGCCGAGATGGCGGGCCTCGAAGAGGCGCGCCGCGCTCTTCTGGAGCAGATGCACCTGCCCCGAGCCGTGCTTCTCGAGATCGAGCTGCGCCAGGCTCTCGCCGCCTGTGAGCTGCGCTGGGTTACCGCCATCCTCGACGAGATGCGCACCGGCAAGCTCGCCTGGAGCGCGGAGTTCTTGGGCCCCCACTGGGCCAGCCCGGGTGGCGCAGCGGGCTCGGCTCCGCATCACGGAACCCCGGACGCCTCCCTGCGCGGGCCGGCCCATGCCCCACGCCCCAACCACCCGAGAGACAACCAACCCCGATCACGAGGAGAGAGCCGGTGACCCCACCCAGCCAGCAGGCGCAAGCCGAGGCGATCATCCGCACCCGCGGCCTGCGCCGCACCTTCCGCAGCCGGGGATCGAGCGTCGAAGCCGTGGCCGGCGTGGATCTCGTCGTCGAGCCGGGGCAGATCTTCGGCTTCCTCGGCCCCAACGGAGCCGGCAAGACCACCACGCTGCGGATGCTCTCGACGCTCCTTGCTCCGAGTGGCGGCGAGGCGACCGTCGCCGGCTGCGACCTGCGTCACGAGCCGGCAAGGGTCCGCGAGCGCATCGGGTACGTCAGCCAGGAGGGCAGCAGCTTCGCCGAGGTCACCGGCCGCCAGGAGCTCGTCATCCAGGGACGGCTGTACGGCATGAGCCGGCATGAGGCGGCGCTGCGCGCCGAGGAGCTGCTCCGCGCCCTGGAGCTGAGCGACGCCGCCGACCGCCAGACCAAGACCTACTCGGGCGGTCAGAAGCGCCGTCTCGACATCGGCATCGGTCTCATGCACCGCCCCGAGCTGCTCTTCCTCGACGAGCCGACGACCGGCCTCGACCCCCAGAGCCGGGCCCGGATGTGGGACGAGGTGCGCCGCCTGCGCGACACCGGCACCACCGTCTTCCTCACCACCCATTACCTGGAGGAGGCCGACGCGCTCTGCAGCCGGCTGTCCATCATCGACCACGGCCGGATCGTCGCCGAAGGGACCCCGGACGAGCTGAAGCGCCAGGTGGCCGGCGACGTCGTGGTCGTGGGTGTCGAGGGTGGCGGCGAGCGGGCCGGGGAGATCCTGCGCCAGCAGAGCTTCGTGCGCGAGCTCAGCAGCGACGACGGCACCGTGCGCCTCTACGTCGATCGCGGCGAGACGGCCATGCCGCAGATCCTCCGCCTGCTCGATTCCGCCGGCCTCTCGCTGGCGACGCTGTCGCTGCACCGGCCGAGCCTGGATGACGTGTTCCTGCGCCAGACCGGCCGCTCCCTCCGGGAAGAGGCCGCTTGAAGCGCTGCGGCGATGGTGAGGAAGAGGCGGCGGTGAAGAGATGGCGATGACGGAGACGACGGTGAAGGTTGACCGCCGTGAGGAGGCGGCGAAGAGGAGATGGCGATGAAGGTGCTGCGTGACAGCTGGCTGATGTTCCTTCGCTACCTGGTGATCTTTGTGCGCAATCCGGCCTGGGTCTTCATCGGCGTCCTGCAGCCGATCCTCTATCTCGTCCTCTTCGCGCCGCTCCTCAAGTCTCTCGTGCACATCCCCGGGTTCCCTCCTGGGGGCGCCTACAACGTGTTCGTCCCCGGGCTCCTCATCCAGCTCGGCCTGTTCGGCTCCACGGGGGTGGGCTTCGGGCTCATCGCCGAGCTGCGGGCCGGGGTCATCGAGCGCTTCCGCGTGACGCCGGTGAGCCGTCTCGCCCTCCTTCTCGGCAGGGCCGGCCGCGACATCCTCACCCTCCTGCTGCAGTCGGCGATCCTCCTCTTCCTCTCCATCCCCTTCGGGCTCCGGCCCACGCTCACCGGCGTCGTGGTGATGCTGGCGCTGGTCGTCCTCATCGGCCTGGGGATGGCGTCGCTCGCCTACGCCACCGCACTCTGGCTCAAGAACGAGGACTCCTACGCTCCGCTCGTCTTCACCCTCTCGCTCCCCATCCTTCTCCTCAGCGGAGTTCTCCTTCCTCTCCAGCTCGCCCCCGACTGGCTGCAGCACGTCGCCCAGGCCAACCCCCTCTCCTATGCGGTCACCGCGGCGCGCGATGTCTTCAACGGCCAGGGCGGCTCTCCGGACGTCGCCAAGGGGCTGGCCATCATGGCCGGCCTGGCCCTCGCCGGCATCCTCATCGGGGCCCGCCGCTTCAGCCGGGCCGTCGCCTGACGGCCGCCGGAGCCTCCGTCACGCTGCGCGCCTCAGGAGCAGAGGTTGACCCCCCGAACCGCCAGCGCGCTGGCCACCGCGAGGTTCAGCTCGGCCTCCGAGATCCGGCCCTGGCGGACGGCCGACAGCAGCGCCTGCACCACCTGATTGAAGGTGGTGTTGGGCAGGGTGGCGTTGAAGAGCACCATGTCGGCTCCCGCGGCCACCGCCTCCACCGCCGCCTCGGGGACGCCGATCCCGATCGCGCTGAGGGCCTTCGCCGACAGGGAGTTGGTGAGGACCAGGCCCTGGAAGCCGAGGCGTTCCCGGAGGAGACCGGTGATGACCGTGGACGAGACGCTGGCCGGCCGGTCGGTCAGCCCCGGCACGGTGGCGTTGCCCACCATCACCGCCGGAGCACCGGACCCGATCGCGGCTTCGAAGGGCAGGAGGTCGGCCCGCTCCAGCTCAGAGAGGGGAGGGGTGCTCGCCGGCTGGTCATCGGTGTTGGCGGTCGCCGACCCCTCGCCCGGAAAGTGCTTCAGCACCGGGATCACCCCGCCGTCACGGAGCCCCTGGGCGAAGGCCTGGACGTAGGGCGAGGCGACCGACGCCGAGAGGCTGAATGACCGCGGCCCATCGGTGTGCAGGTTGTCGGGGCCCGGCCCCGAGGCGAGGTCGGCGACCGGCGCGAGGTCCATCAGCACCCCGTTGGCGGCCATCTGCCGCGCCAGCCGGGCGGCCAGCGCGCGCACCTGGGCCGGGCTCATGGTCGCCGCCATGGTGGCGGGCCAGGGAAGGCTGCCGACGAGGTTGGCCATCCGCTGCACCCCGCCCCCCTCCTCGTCGGTCATCACCACCGGCTTGATGCCCCCGGGCGCCCCGCTCTCCAGGGAGCGGAGCTGGGCGCCCAGGTCGGTGGGCGCCGCCGTGCCGAAGAGGATGATCCCCCCGGCTCCCGCGGCCACCGATGGGGCCACGGACCCCACGGCTGTCTCGTCGACCGGGACCACCACGAGCTGCGCCGCCCGGCGGGCCAGGGCCCACCCGGAGATGACGTGCAGGTTGGAGCAGATGGCGGCGATGGGCGCCGGGGCCGGGGTGGGGCTGGGGGTCGGCGTGGGAGTGGACGGCGGGGGGGTGGCAGGGGCGGGGGTGGCGACCGGAGTGAGCAGGGAAGGGTGGCTTGGCGAGGCCGTGGGCATCGCTCCGCAGGCCGCGCCGAGCACCGCCAGCCCGCAGAGGGCGGCGCCAACCTGAAGCCGTGCCATTCATCGAGCCTCCGCCTAGCAAGATCCCCTAGGAGGGAAACGGGAGAACGGGCACAAGGGTGACACCGCCGGCCCGTTTGCGCCGCCGCCCGCGGCCCGTGGACGTGGCAGACTCCTGGCTCAAAGAGATGGCAAGCTCAGAGCGCGGCCCCTCGGCAGCCGAGGGCGAGGCCATGGGAGTTGCTCACGGGCAGGGGCCGGCGCCCCGCGAGCCGTCGGCTCCGGGTCTCCGCTGGCTCACCGACGTCGTCGGAAGCCGCGTCGTCGGCCGCGCCGGCGAAGACCTGGGCCGCGTCGACGACGTCATCGTCCGCTTCGGCGGCGGAGACCACCCCCCCGTCATCGGGCTGATCGGGCGGCTCGCCGGCCGGGAGCTCTTCATCCCCCGCGACCGCATCGACGCCATCGAGGACGGCGCCGTCCGCCTCAACGGGGAGACCCTCAGCCTGCTCCGCTTCGAGCGGCGCGAGGGAGAGGTCCTCCTCCGCCGCGACATCCTCGGTCACCGCATGATCAGCATCCCCACCGGGCGGCTCATCGCCGCCGGCGACATCCAGCTCACCACGGCGCGGGGGGTGTGGCGGGTGGTGGGGGTCGATCCGGACCGGCGCACCGGTCTGGCCCGCCTCCTGCCGCGGCGCCCGCGCGCCGTGCGAGCAGACGGCCGCGGCGTCGTCGACTGGTCCAACGTGGAGCCATTCGTCCGACATGTGCCGACCTCTCGTTTGCTGATGTCGCTGCGCCGGCTCCGCCGGCTCCACCCCGCGGAGATCGCCGACATCGTGGAGAGCGCCTCCCACGCGGAGGGCGAGGAGATCATCCGCGCGGTCCACGCCGACCCCGAGCTGGAGGCGGACGTCTTCGAAGAGCTGAACTCCGAGCACCAGGTCGAATTCCTCCGCTCTCGCTCCGACGCCGAGGCCGCCGCCGTCCTCGCCGAGATGGGGCCGGACGACGCCGCCGACCTCATCACCGAGCTCGACCAGGAGCGGAGAGCGCCCATCCTCGCCCTGCTCCCGGCCGCCAAGCAGGTCAAGGTACGGGCGCTCCTCAGCTACAACCCGGAATCCGCGGGAGGGCTGATGAGCCCGGACTTCGTGAGCGTGCCCCGGTCGGCGACCGTCGCTGAGGCGCTGGCCGCCGTCAAGGCTCGCGAGCTTCCGCCGCCGCTCCTCGCCGACGTGTTCGTCACCGACGCCGACGGCCGCCTGGCCGGAGCCGTGCCCCTCGTCACCCTCGTCCATACGCGCTCCAATGCCGGCGTCGCCAAGCTCATTCAGCGCGGCGACACCGCCCTCGAGGCGGACGACGATCTGCCGGAGGTGGCGCGGATGATGACCGATTTCAATCTGACGGCGGCGCCGGTCGTGGATGACGAGCGCCGGCTCATCGGAGTGATCTCCGTCGACGATGTCCTCGAGGCCATGCTCCCCAACTCCTGGCGGCGCCGAGCCGAGGCTGAGCCGGACTGAGGGGCGGGCGCCCTTCGCGGGGCAGCTTTATCGGGCCTCCTGGCAGGAGCCGGCCCTCTGGCAGGAGCGGCCCCCCGGCAGGAGCGGCCCCCCGGCAGGAGCCGGCCCCCTGGAGCAGAGCCCCACGTCGATGATCTGTCAGCTTGGAGCGGTGACGAATCGGTCGGGGCCGAGGCTCTCAGCCTCGATGACGCCTTCCAGATCCTGGGGCAGCCGTCCATCGAGGAGGAGCTCCGCACCAACGCGGGCCAGAGCCGGCGCCATCTGGATGCCGTAGCCGCCCTGGCCCGCGAACCAGAGGAAGCCGGGCTCGTCGCGGCGGGGGCCCACGACCGGAGAGCGATCGGCGGCGAAGCTGCGCAGCCCCGCCCAGGCGCTGCGGACGCTGCGCAGCTCGAGCCTCGTGAAGTGGTTCATCACCTCCAGGGTGCGGGCGATGTCGACCTCCTCCGGGCGCGCGTCGCGGGGAACGTCCGGGGTCTCGTCGGCCGGAGAGACGAGCACCTGGTCGTGCTCGGCCCGGAAGTAGAAGCGCTCCCCGAGGTCGGCCACGAAGGGCCAGCCGTCGACGGGGGCGGGCCACCGCATGGGACTGGTGAAGAGCGTGCGCCGCAGGGGCCGGATCCCGACCGGGGTGGCCCCCGCCAGGGTGGCGACCTGATCCGCCCAGGCCCCGGCGGCATCGACCACGACGTCCACGTCCAGCCTTCCGCCCGGAAACCCGACCTGCCAGCCCTGGCTGCCCCGCTCCAGGGCCGTGACCGGCGAGGCGCGGCGGATCTCCCCCCCTCGGGCCACCACGCCGCGGACGTACCCCTGGTGCAGAGCCATGACGTCGATCTCCCGCGCGCTCACGTCGAGCGCGGCGCCGACCAGAAGCTCAGCACGGAGCGCGGGGCAGAGGGATCCCGCCTCGGCCGCGGTGAGGGAGCGCAGCGGACCGCCGGTGCCGAGAAGAGCCTCGAGGTGCGACCGCGCCGCCTCGTCGGCGATCCAGAGCTGCGCCTGGGGCCGGAGCAGGGGAGGGGTTTCGAGCACTTTCTCGAGGCTCGAGAAATCGGCCTCACTGGCCACCGTGAGGGCGCGCACCACCGGATTCCCATAGCTCTGCAGGTACATGGCGGCGGAGCGCCCCGTCGTGTGGTGGGCCAGCTGCGGCTCCGTCTCGAAAAGGACGACCCGCGCGTGAGCGGCCAGTTCGTACGCGATGGAGACGCCGGCGATGCCCCCGCCCACGACCGCGACGTGGAGCCCGCTGCGCCCTGCGGGGCTTCCAGGCATCGCCGCGCGGGTCACCCAGGGAATGATGCCGCAGGCGGGTTCGATGGCTCCGGGCAGGTGCCACACTGTGAGCCGTTGTCGGTCTTGTCCGGCAGAGGAGGGCCATGGACGTCCTGGTCATCGTCGGCGACCCGCGAATCCCGGAGCGCTGGCTGGCCCGGTCCCGGCGGCAGCTTCGCGTCAGCGCCGAGGGTTCGCCGGAAGCCGTCATTGCTCGGTTGCGACCCGGCATCCCGCGCTCGGTGGGGGTCGTTGGGGATGGAGGTGCGGCGGTCGAGCTGGCCCGGCAGCTTCGCCGTGCCGGGCTCCCGGTGCTCGTGATCAGCAACGAGGCCTCCGCTCCCGGCCTCGACACGGTTCCGCTCGACGATCCCGGGCCGACCATGGAGGTGGCCGCCACGCTGCGTGACCTGGTCGGTGGCACTCCGCTCGTGAGGCTCGACCGGATCGGGGCGGACTTGGCCTGCCACCTGGTCGCCAAGCTGGAGATGTTGAACCCCGGCGGCAGCGTCAAGGACCGTGCCGCCATCGCCATGATCGACGCCGCGGAGGCGGATGGCCTCCTTCGGCCGGGGGGAACCATCGTCGAGCCGACCTCCGGCAACACCGGCGTCGGCCTCGCCGTGATCGCCGCCCGTCGCGGCTACCGCTGCATCTTCACCATGCCCGACAAGGTGTCGTCCGAGAAGGTGCAGCTGCTGCGTGCCTACGGCGCGGAGGTGATCATGTGCCCCACGACGGTGAGCCCGGAGCACCCGGACTCCTACTACGCGGTGGCCCGGCGTCTCACCGAATCGACGGCTGGAGCCTTCCAGCCGAACCAGTACGCCAACCCGGCCAATCCCCGGGCTCATGAGCAGACAACAGGGCCGGAGATCTGGCGGCAGACATCGGGTCGGGTGACCCACTTTGTGGCCAGCGTCGGCACCGGTGGGACCATCACCGGGGTTGGCCGGTTTCTGAAGAGCCGCAACCCGGACGTGCAGGTGGTGGGTGCCGATCCGGAGGGGTCCGTCTACTCCGGCGGCACGGGGAGGCCCTACCTCGTCGAGGGGATCGGAGAGGACTTCTGGCCCGCCACCTACGACCCGGCGATCGTCGACCGCGTCGTCGCGGTGAGTGACCGCGACTCCTTCCTCACCGCGCGGCGGGTGACCCGCGACGAGGGGATCCTGGTCGGCGGGTCATCGGGGACCGCGGTATGGGCGGCGCTTCAGGTTGGCCGCGACCTGCCGCATGACGCCGTCGTGGTGGTGCTCCTGCCCGACTCCGGACGGGGCTATCTGAGCAAGATCTACGACGACACGTGGATGGCGGACCGCGGCTTCCTGCGCAGCGGAGGTCACACCATCAACTCGGTGCTTGCCGCCAAGAGCTCGTCGCTCCCCCGTCTGGTGCACATCCACCCCGACGAGTCGGTGCGTGCCGCCATCTCGCTGCTCCGGGAGTTCGGGGTCTCTCAGATGCCGGTGATCAAGGCGGAGCCTCCCCTGGCCCTCGCCGAGGTGGTGGGCTCGGTGAGCGAATTGCAGCTGATGGAGCGCGTCTACCTTCGACCCGAGACGATCGACGAGCCGGTCGCCACCGCCATGGATGGGCCGCTGCCCATGGTCGGCACCGGGGAGCCGATCGAGCGCGCCGTGGTCGACCTGCGTCGCAACCCGGCGGTCGTGGTTGTCGACGGCGGCCACCCGGTGGGAATCCTGACCCGCGCCGACCTGCTCGACTTCGTCGCCGGAGAGGAGGTGGCAGGGGGTCAGCCGTGAGCTGGGGCTTCGAGACTCTCGCCATCCACGCCGGGCAGGAGCCCGACCCCGCGACGGGCGCGGTCGTCCCGCCGATCAGCCTGGCCACGACCTTCGCCCAGGCGGCTGTGGGCGAGCACGCCGGCTATGAGTACAGCCGGAGTGGCAACCCCACCCGCGCCGCGATGGAGGCGTGCCTGGCGGCCCTTGAAGGCGCCGAGGCTGGCATCGCCTTTGCCAGCGGCCTGGCCGCCGAGGACGCCGTGCTCCAACTCCTCGATCCGGGTGACCATCTGGTGATCCCGATCGATGCCTACGGCGGAACGTTCCGTCTCGTCGACCAAGTCCACGCCAGCGCCGGGGTGAGCTTCACGCCTGCGCCGGCGTCCGACCTCGAGGCGCTGGACCGAGCCTGGCGGCCCCGGACCCGCATGCTCTGGATTGAGAGCCCGTCCAACCCCCTGCTCCATGTCGTCGACATCGCCGCCGCCGCCGATTTCGCGCACCAGCGCGACGCGCTGCTCGTGGTCGACAACACCTTTGCCACTCCCTACCTGCAGAACCCACTGAGGCTCGGTGCCGACCTCGTCGTCCACTCGTCGACGAAATACCTGGGCGGGCACAGCGACGTTGTGGGCGGTTTCGTGGCGGTGAACCGGCGCGAGCTCGCCGATCGGCTGCACTTCCTCCAGAATGCGGCGGGCGCGGTACCCGGTCCCTTCGATTGCTACCTGGTGCTGCGCGGCGTCAAGACCCTGGCGGTGCGCATGGAGTGGCACTGCGCCAGCGCGGCCGCGCTGAGCGCCATGCTCGGCGAGCACCCCGCGGTGCGCAGCGTCCTCTATCCCGGCCTGCCCGGGCATCCTGGTCATGATGTCGCGGCCCGGCAGATGCGGGGGTTCGGGGGCATGGTGTCGGTCATCCTCGCCGGGGGCGAGCCGGCGGCGCTCGAGGTGGCGCGCGCCACGCGCCTCTTCACCCTTGCCGAGTCTCTGGGAGCCGTGGAGTCGCTGATCGAGCATCCGCACCGGATGACCCATGCCTCGGTGGCCGGCACGTCGCTCGAAGTGGATCCCGGGCTGCTCCGGCTCTCGGTCGGGCTGGAGAGCATCGCCGACCTGGAGGCGGACCTGCGCCAGGCGCTCGATCACGTCCTCCCTGGGTAGCTGGGGGCGGTCGCCCCGGGGGCGCATGGGTCGCCAGTCTCAGCTCCGTGGAGTGCGAGCCTGCCCGGATCAGGCGACGCTGGATGGGGTCCCCGCAGCCACCGGCTCGGGCGTCCGCCCGGCCCCCTCGGCAGCCGCCGGCACCGCCACTCGCTCGAATCTCGCCTGGAAGAAGCGCAGCTCCTTGGGCTCGTAGGTGAAGGCGAGCCCTCCGATCCCCTCACGGCGGTCCCACACGTCCTCCACGGACTCGGCGACGACATCCATGTGCGCCTGGGTGTACACGCGCCGGGGGATGGCCAGACGGACCAATTCCAGCCGCGGGTACCGGTGCCCCCCGGTCGCCGGGTCTCGCCCCGCGGAGACCACGCCCCGCTCCATGCTCCGCACCCCGAACTCCAGATACAGCTCCGCGGCCAGGGACTGCGCCGGGAACTGGTCCTGGGGCACATGGGGAAGGATGGCCCGGGCGTCGAGGAAGATGCCGTGGCCACCGATGGGATGCACGATGGGGATGCCGGCGTCGATGAGGTGGGCGCCGAGGTATTGGACCTGGCCGATCCGGGCGCGGACATGGTCGTCAGTCGCCACCATCTCGCGGATGCCGCGGGCCAGGGCCTCCATGTCCCGGCCGGACATGCCGCCGTAGGTGTGCAGTCCTTCGAAGGCGACGAGAAGGGCCCGCGCCCGCTGGGCCAGCTCCGGGTCCCGCAGCGCCAGGAAGCCTCCGATGTTGACCAGGTTGTCCTTCTTCGACGACACCGTGGCCCCATCGCTGTAGGAGCAGATCTCGTGGAGGATGTCGGCCACGGATCGCTCGGCGTAACCGGGCTCCCGCTGCTTGATGAACCAGGCGTTCTCCAGAGCCCGGGTGGCGTCGAGCATGAGCCGGATGCCGCGCTGGCGGCAGAGCTCATAGGTGGCCCGGAGGTTGGCCATGGAGAGCGGCTGCCCGCCGGCCATGTTGACGTTGGTCTCGACCGAGATGTACGGGATCCGCTCCGCTCCGACCTCGTCGATGACGCGGCGCACCTTCTCAAGGTCGACGTTGCCCTTGAAGGGGTGGGTGCTGGCCGGCTCGTGGGCCTCGTCGATGATGACGTCGACGAACTGCCCACCCGCGTACTCCTGGTGGAAGCGGGTGGTGGTGAAGTACATGTTGCCGGGGATGACGTCGCCCGGCTTGATGAGGATCTGGCTCAGGATGTGCTCGGCGCCGCGCCCCTGGTGGGTGGGGATGAGCTCCGGGTAGCCGTAGACCTCGGCGACCGCGTCGCAGAGGTGGTAGAAGCTGCGGCTTCCCGCGTAGGCCTCGTCGCCGATCATGAGTCCCGCCCACTGGGCGTCGGACATCGCCGACGTTCCGGAGTCGGTGAGCAGGTCGATGTAGACGTCGTCCGAGCGGAGGAGGAAGGTGTTGTAGGCGGCCTCGCGGATGGCCACCTCACGCTCCTCGCGCGAGGTCATGCGGATGGGCTCGACCATCTTGATCCGGAAGGGCTCAGCCCAGCTGTGGCGACGTGCGCTCATCGATCCTCACCTCGGTTGTGGCCGGTGTCTTTCCGGCGCGGCACCCCTCCACGCTAGTCAGGCCGCCGCCGGCGGATCAGTGCCGGGGGCCACCCGCTTGCCGGGTCGATCGGCCCATCCGCCCGCGCCCTCCGCGGCGCTGGTACACTCGGGCCGGCGAGCCACCATCGAGAGGTGCCCATGGAAGACGGTAGTAGTCAGCGGGCTGGGTTGTCACCGGCGTCATCGACGGCGCCGCTTCCCAGCGCGCATGGGCACGTCCGCGACGAGGGTCGGGCGCAGGTGTGAGCCGGCCGTGACCTCCTGAGCGGGCGAGCCCCGCTCAGTGGTCTGCCCCGTGTGAGGGCGGAGGAGGTCCGACGTGGTCGAGGAGAGGCTCCAGAGCCCGGCGAGGTCGCGGCAGAGCGCAGTCCTCGACGATGCGCACCTCGGCGACATTCGTGGCGCCTTCGGCACCCTTCGAGAGCAGGAACGAGGAGGAGGCCGTCGCTCCTGGCGCCAGCGCCTTCTCGCCCTCGCCGTCATCGTGGGCCCCGGCCTCATCGTCATGGTCGGCGACAACGACGCCGGTGGGGTCGCCACCTACGCTCAGGCGGGCCAGAACTATCGGACCAGCCTTCTCTGGGTGCTGGTGCTCCTCATCCCCGTCCTCGTCGTCAACCAGGAGATGGTGGTCCGGCTGGGGGCGGTCACAGGAGTGGGGCATGGACGCCTCATCTTCGAGCGCTTCGGCAAGTTCTGGGGTGCCTTCTCCGTGGGCGATCTCTTTGTCCTCAACTTCCTCACCATCACCACTGAATTCATCGGGATCTCTCTGGGTGCCAGCTATTTCGGGATCACCCCCTACGCCGCGGTGCCGGTCGGCGCCGTCCTCCTCGTCGGGACCACCGTTTCCGGGCGCTTCGAGACCTGGGAACGCTTCATGTTCCTCTTCCTCGCCGTCAACGCTCTCATCATCCCGCTCGTCATCCTGAGCCACGCCGGCGGGGGAGAGGTGCTCCACGGGCTCTTCGTCCCCGGGATCCAGGGCGGCCTCAACTCGACGTCAGCGCTTCTCATCATCAGCATCGTCGGCACCACGGTCGCCCCCTGGCAGCTCTTCTTCCAGCAGTCGAACGTGGTGGACAAGCGGATCACGCCGCGATGGATCAATTACGAGCGCGCCGACACGTGGATCGGCGCCCTCGTGGTGGTGCTCGGAGCGGCGGCGCTGATGATCGTGCCGGCCGGTGCCTTCCAGGGAACGAAATATGCGGGGCAGTTCGTGGACGCCCTCAGCGTCGCGCGGGGCCTCTTTCATACGGCCGGTGCCGCGGTGGGCGACATCTTCGCCATCGTCCTCCTCGACGCCTCCATCATCGGGGCCAGCGCCGTGACGCTGGCGACCTCCTACGCCTTCGGCGACGTCTTCGGCATCCGCCACTCGCTGCACCGCTCCTGGCGCGACGCCAAGCCTTTCTATGCGAGCTTCGCCGGCTGTGTGGCCCTCGCCGCCGGCATCGTGCTCATCCCCAAGGCGCCGCTGGGGCTCATCACCCTGGCCGTCCAGGCGCTGGCGGGGACCCTGCTTCCCGGCGCCAGTCTCTTTCTCCTCCTGCTCTGCAACGACCGGGCCGTTCTCGGACCGTGGGTCAATCGCGCCTGGCTCAACGTGCTCGCCACCATCATCCTCGCGGCTCTCGTCGAGCTCTCCCTCATCCTGGTGGTCAACACCATCTTTCCGCAGATCGACGTCGCCCTCCTCTTCGTGGTGCTGAGCGGGGTGCTCCTGGCCGGATTGGTTGTGATCGGCGCGCTCACCAGAGGCGGCACCCCTCCCGTCCCACGCCGGCCGCGCGAGGAGCGGGAGAACTGGCGGATGCCGCCCATCGCCCTTCTCTCCCGGCCGACCCCATCGCGGGGGCGGACTGTGGCCCTCTGGTCGATGCGCGTCTATCTGATCATCGCCGTGCTCCTGCTGGTGGTGAAAGCGGTGGAGGTGGCGACTGGCCACGGATAGGCGCAACGCCTGTCCAAGGCCCGAGAGCGGCACAATGGGGCCATGGCAACGACCGCAGCCCGATCCGAGGCTCCCCCGCGCCTCAACCCTGCCGACCTCTATGCCGTCGACGACCTGCTGACTGACGAGGAGCGCCTGGTTCAGCAGACCGTCCGCAGCTTCGTACGCGAGCGCTACCTGCCCATCGTCGCCGAGCACTTCGCGGCGGGGACGTTCCCCCATGAGGTGGTGCCCGAGCTCGCCAAGCTCGGTCTCCTCGGCATGCATCTCCACGGTTATGGATGCGCGGGCACCTCGGCGATGGCTTATGGCGTGGCCTGCGAGGAGCTGGAGGCGGGGGACAGCGGGCTTCGTTCGTTCGTCTCCGTGCAGGGCTCGCTCTCGATGTTCCCGATCTGGCGCTTCGGCAGCGAGGCGCAGAAGGAGCGCTGGCTCCCCGAGATGGCGGCGGGCCGGGCGATCGGCTGCTTCGGTCTCACCGAGCCCGACGCCGGCAGCGACCCGGGAGCGATGCGCACGAGGGCGCGGCGCGCCGGCGGTGACTGGATCCTCTCGGGCACGAAGATGTGGATCTCCAACGGCTCTGTGGCCGATGTGGCGGTGGTGTGGGCGCAGAGCGATGAGGGGATCCGCGGCTTCCTGGTGGAGCGAGGGACGCCCGGTTTCTCCGCGCACGACATCGAGGGGAAGCTCTCCCTGCGCGCTTCGGTGACCTCGGAGCTGGTGCTCGACGAGGTGCGCCTCCCCGATGCCGCGAGGCTCCCCGAGGCGCGCGGCCTGCGCGGCCCGCTCTCCTGCCTCGACGAGGCCCGCTTCGGCATCTCCTGGGGGGTGCTCGGTTCGGCTCGCGCCTGTTACGAGGCGGCTCTCGAGTACGCCCGAACCCGCATGGCCTTCGCCAAGCCCATCGCGGCCTTCCAGCTCACCCAGGCCAAGCTTGCTGAGATGGCGACTGAATTGGTCCAGGGTCGTCTCGTCGCCCACCGCCTCGGCGTCCTGAAGGACGCCGGGCGGATTCATCCGGTGCAGGTATCCCTCGCCAAAAGGGCCAACACGCGGATCGCTCTCGATACCGCGCGTTCAGCGCGCACCATCCTCGCCGGCAACGGCATCACGCTGGAGTATCCGGTGGCCCGGCACATGGCCAATCTCGAGGCCGTCCTCACCTACGAGGGGACCGAGGAGGTGCACACCCTCATCCTCGGCAAGGAGGTCACCGGCATCGACGCCTTCGCCTGAGGAGGAGGGCCGGAGTGATCACACGGCGTCCATTCGTGGCCCAGCGCTGACCGCCGTCACCGCCTTCGCGTTGGGGGCGGCGGCCCCGGGGGGATCACACCGCCTCCATTCGTGGCCCAGCGCTGACCGCCGTCACCCGCTTTCGCTCCGCGGCGGCGACATCCCGTGGTCAAGGTGCCGCCGCGTGCTGCGCTCCCAGCACGGGTGCCGCGCAGGAGATCGCCGTGACCGGGAAGCTCGTTCCCATCCCGGGGATGGGGATGCTCACCTGAATGCTCGCCGTGACCCGCGCCTCGACCTCGTCGGTCGCCCCGGGCACCGACTTGCAGCCTGCATCTCCGGATCCGCCTGCCGCATCCGCGGCCACCTGAGTGCAGGAGGTCGGGGTCACGCTGCCGCTCACCGGTCGTCCGATGAAGCTGTCCCCGACCGCTTCGCAGACGCCGTTGTAGCCGATCTGGAGAGTCGGCGGCAGACCGTTCTCCGCAGCCTGGCTGCAGGGCGTCTCCTGGCCCGGCGGGCAGACGACGACGTCGCTCGCTCCCGCGATTGCGGCCTGCTCCGCCGCGTCCTGAAAGCGGACACGCGCCTCGTACAGCTGGGAGATGTCGATGGCGACGGCGATGAGGCCGAGGACCAAGAAAGCCATCGAGAGTGCGAAGACGACCAGCACCTGACCGCGGGCGTCCGCCGATCGCCGCCTTGCACCACATGCGCCCCGAGCCGGGCTCCTGGTGTGCGTCGAGTGCAACGATGCCCTCCTGGCGTTCATGGCGACGACGACTGCGGTTGGCACGCCTGCGTGTTCGGCGCCGCGCATCCCTGATACACCGACGGATAGGCTTCCGCCGTCGCGCTCATGTTGATGCTCCAGACCCAGAAGATGGAGATCGGCGTTCTCGAGAAGTCGATCGTCGCGCTGGCCCTGCAGACCATGGGCATGGCGACACCGGGCTGGCTGTAGGTGATGGCGCCGTGAGCATACGGTCCATCGCAGTTCACCGGCGATCCTGATGTCGCGGGGCACGCGGCGCCGGCCTGGCTCGGGGTGGTGACGTCGAGAAACGCGGCCCGGCTCCCGTCAGAGGTCAGATGGAGGGTGTGGTCGAAGGCGTACGCCGCGTCGGCGCAGGTGGCGGCGGTATCGCCCAGCGGAGGGGTGATGGAGGCCTGGGCGGCCAGGTCGACGGCGGTGCGAAACTCGCTGGCCGCTCGCACCGAGAGCATGAGCCCGACGAAGCCGAGGGTGATGATGAGCATGATGGGGAGGGCGAGGGCCATCTCGAAGGCTGCCTGCGCGCCCTCGCGCCACCGGCAGGCGTGCTGAGGGACGAGCCTCGGGGCTTGTCTCGCACCGAGACGCCGCCGCGCCACCGCGATCGGCCTCCTGGACCAGCTCGATGCGAGCAGCCGAAGGGTTCGGGCACGCGAATTCACAGGCTTCGTAAGCCATGGCAAGCTCGGCACGAGCCGCAGAACGGTGGGGGCACGCCGATTCACGGGCTTCTTACGCCTGGGCCAGCTTGGCGCCGGCCGCCGAGGGGTACGAGCATGTGGATTCACGGGGTTTTAAAGGTCTCGATTTAAGGTCACTTCGGTCGCCCCTTTTGGCCGCCTACCGGGGGCAGACACTGCTCGCACCGCTGTCCGGCCCGCAGTACAGCCCGACGCTCGACGACGCCGATTCGTCGATGGGCAGGCCCCACGCCGGGAAGCCGAAGAGACTGAGTGGCGGGGGGATGAACGAACGCGCATATCCGGTGACCGCGACGGTCACATGTCCGGCCCCGTCGTACTGAGCGAACACAGCCACGCGACCGACGCCGTCAGTGTTGGCAACTTGCAGGGCGGTGGGTGGGGTCCCGGCGCCTGCACTCCATTCGGCGGGCGCCACCCAGGGCACGATCTCCGTGCCGAGCATCGGCTCCCGCAGGAGCGGAAGGACATTGTCATAGACGCCGGTCAGGTCTCCCTTCGGAGCCGCGGGTGAGCCGGGAGGGGCGGCCAGGGCGTACCCGATGCCCTGCTCCACCGCCGCATCGGCAGCGTCACTCTCGATCACCCACATCCAGGCGTCGAGAATCGCGAACAGCATCATGAGGAAGAGGGTGAAGACGAAGGCGAACTCGATCGTCGCCTGCGCACCCTGCTCCCCACGGTGTCTGGCCAGGCGCACCCGGCGGCCTGAGAGCGTTCCGCCCGTGGCTGTTCGCCCCCTGCGGGTAGCCGCCGTCGTGTGCCTCCGGACGCCGGGTCCCCCGAGGGCTCGGTCAGGCTGCCGGTTTCGGGACCCCCCGTCCATGCTCAGGCCACCGGGATAGGCCGGATCTGGTAGACGGGCCGTTGGAACGGGATGTCGATGAGCGGGGTCGGGACCGGGATCTGACAGTTGTGCATCGCCGCGGCCTGTGACGGTTGGAGGGCTCCGAGGCCGATTCCGGGTTGGACGCACTGGAAGTGCGGGCCGTTGTTCTGGTCCTCCCAGCCCACGAAGGCGATGACGCTAAGGTCCTCGCAGGCGATGATCGTCGCCCCGTCGGGCGGCACCCCGGGGGTCGTGTCCGGCTGGGCGCAGGTGTTCCCGACCGAGGGCGCAGTCCCATCCACCTGGGTGTACGTATGGGAGACGCAGCTACCGGCGCCGGAGCCGTCTACCGGCGAGGCAATCGATGTGCCATCCCCGAAATGCCATTCGATGTCGGCGGCGGAGTAGTCGAACGCCCCATCCGGTTGCACCGCCCCTCGCGCCACCACCTGGAGGTAGAAGGAGTAGACGATCGAGTTGCCCTCGGCATCCGGAAGCCCCATCAGGTACTCGATGTCAGGCACGGTCGCCTCGAAGGGCGTCGGCAGCCAGAAGCAGGCCGGCGCCTGGTCCACGAAGTTCCCCGTCTGGGCGTTGATGTCACTCTGGATGTGGCTCACCTCGCTGATCGCCTTGGCCACCGCTGTCTGGTCCTTGGTCTTCGCCCAGTTGATATTGGTGGGAGGGGTTGGGCTACCAGGCGGGGGCGTGCCGTCGGTAACTGTCCTGAAGCTCACGGATAGGTGTGGCTTGCTGCACACGTAGCCTCCGCTCTTGTTCTTTTGCCAATGACCGGGTGAGGTGGTGACCAATGAGGCCGTCACGACCTGGTTTGTCAGCCCAGATGTGACGAGGAGCGCCGTAGCCATGCCAGTCCCCAGGCTGTCCGGAGGAGGGCTCGGGCCGTAGCCCGGATAACTCGCCCAGTCCGCACTCCCCTCATTGCTCGTGTCGCTCGGTGTCCCCTGAATGGTGAGGCTCTGGTTCACACTGAAGGTCGCACCAGTGGTGCCGGACCAAAAGGCCACCGGGTAGACAAGCAGGCTTTGCGGCCCGCTCCCTGAGGTGTAGGAGATCGACGGTTTGTTGAAGACCTGCGCGGTCTCCCCCGAGACGGAGATGCGGCAGGGGCCAACGAGAGCCACAGGCGCAGCTGACCCCGTCTGGTACCTGCCATCGCGGGAATTCGTCCCCGTCATCCGGCAGTACACCGTGAGTTGCCCCGAGGCGTCATCCTCTGTCGCAGTGCCGATTGTGAGGCGGGTGGCAGACGTGCAGCCGTTACTTGGGCCAGTTCCGCCGAAGGCGAGGACTCGGGAGTTGAACAGCATAGGTCCAGTGAAAAGCGCAATCAACGCGATCACGGTCCAACATATGGATACTCTGCCCGTCTTTGAGCGATCGGCCCTCATACGTTGACCTGCGCGAACAGATCGTCTGCTGTCGGGTTCTCATTCGGATCCCAAGCATTGGTAACGACCAGGAATGTGCCCAAAGCTGGGTTCACCCTCGTGGTCGTAACGTCCAACTCTCGAGCCTCCTGGCCTTGTGCCAAGTTATGATGGATTACGGTCCCATCGGAAGCAACCCATGTGCTTGTGCACGGGCCAACCGCAGCTCCGATGTAAACGATTCCTGGGGTGCTTCTCACCCCCTGCGTGACGGCGCTCATTTCCGCACCTGTTACGGATACGGCATCAAACTTGGAGGCGTATTCACACGCCTGACTCTCAGTGACCGTGCCCCCTGCCCTTATGAATTGCGTGAGGGAATTACTTGCATCGGCGAAAAGGTACTGAATGAAGTTGGGTTGGTTGTGCTCTTGTCCCCACTCAACCAGCGTCCAGAATAGCTCATCCTCTTGGATCCACTTCTGAAATTGGCCGTCGCTCAGGCTACCTTGGGTGAGGTTCTTGGTCACGACGCGAGGCGGGTCGGGAGTGATCTCCGAGCACGCTGGAACCGTGGTAGCGGCCATCGCAAACCAAACCTGCTGGACCGGAGAAATGTTCGGAAGACTGGACTGTCCGTTCGCCAGCGCCTGTGCAGCACCAGGAATTGGCGTGTCTTTGGTGCCGCAATAGGCCTGGTTGACCGTTCCCGGAGGGAGAGAGGCAGAGACGGTCGGAGGCGCTGTCGTTGAACCCGCTGTCAGGGGTGCGTGGCTCGGACCATGAGCCGGAGATGATCCTCCGCAGCCGCTTACGACGAGGAGGAGCGCAACGAAAGCGGCAAGTCTGCATGCGCCGGCTGCCCTCACGACCGGTCCTCGTGCTCGCTCCATGCCACTCAACCAGGCCAAACGCTCCTCCCTCCCCAGCAGCTTAGGTGATTGCGGACTGACGAGGGCGGTCAGGATACAGGACCGCTATGGGCCGATGCCAGTGCTCGGTCACTTCCCGGCTCCAGCGGACTGCATCGGGTCGTCCCCCAGTTCTTCCAGCTCCCTCAGAGCTCGGCGGCAGTCGTCTCGGAGTTCGTCCACAGTAATGTCGCCTTGGTTGAGGCCTAGAAGGTCGAGGTCTACGTAGATCTGATCCACCACCTCTTGAACCGCCCACGGCAGCACTTCACCTTGCCTTGCCAGGTCGTCGTCCCTGCGTCTGAGCTCCGGTAACGTCTCTTTGGTATGTGGGCCGGGGAGAATAGCGTCCAGCTTCTTCCAGTCGTGCTCAGCCCGTACATCTCTCATCCGCATAAAGTGATGCTCGAACTCCTTGACTGCGGTCCGACCTTTGACATAGTCGTCTATCGCTCGCCGGAAGTCCTTAGCTGTCGGTATCACCCGAAACCCCCTGTCAGGATCAGGTTCGCCATCTCCGCCTTCGTAAGGCGGAACCCCGTCCATAACGCCCCGTTGGGGTGCAGGACAACGACGCGGTAGGTCTCCTCCTCAAGGTAGAAGACTGCCTCTTGCCGACGAAAGGTGCCGACGATCTGTTTGTGTTCGGGGTCCATGACCCAGTCCCGCATAAATTGGTCAAACTCGGCTTTCATCGATGCGGTCGGCGTCTTCCTGATAAAGCCAAAGTTGTCGCCGTGTTCTGAGGCGACGTGGTTGATGGAGCGGCTGGTCGCACTGTACTCCCTTGGAACTTGGTCGTCGGGGTAGCGCACCTCTGATCCCCCTCCTCCTGCGCTGGGGTAGCCGCCGGACCCGAACCCCTTGGCCAGCAGCGCGTCGGCGGTCGCCCAGGTGACCGCCCCCCCGGCAACCGCCAAACCCCCAACCAGGAGCTGGCCGCCGGTGAGAGCGAGCCCACCCAGTCCCGGGACGGCTCCGCCCCCGGCGAGGGCGAGCGTGGAACGACCGCCGATCGTGAGGGAGAGCTCGTCAGCGATCCGGCCCATCGCGGACAGGGCTTCCGCGATCATCGACGCGATCCTGGCAAGCGTCTGGCCGAGAGTGGCGAGGAGCTCCTCGAGCGTGGCGGCGGCGCCCTCCACAGTGGCGGCCTCGCCAAGCTCGGAGAGGCCAAATGTGAAGAACGCGGCCGCCCCAGTGGCGAGTGTCACCGCTCCGACGATCTCGACCGTGTGGTCGTAGTCGTCCTGGGCAGATTGAATGGCTCGGGAAGTGGAATGGAGGATGGCGGCCAGCTCGCCGACCTGCTCCCGAAGCCTTGGGAGGTTGGTGGCGTAGCTGGCCCAGGTCCGCAGCAGGCTATCGGAAGCGAAGCCGCGCCACCAGACGGACACATCAGCGGCCTCAGCCTGGAGGCGACGATCGACCTCCGTCAGCGTGTCCTCGAGATGGACCCACGCCGTGGACATGGCGGCGAGGCGGGTGGGATCACCGCCCGGCCTGCCGGGGAACCACGACGGGAGGCCCACCGACGATCACCCGCCGCCAGTCGATACCGCCATGGACTGTGCCACCTCCCGCTCGATGGCCGAGAGCTCCACTCCGGCGCCCCGGATCGCGGAGGCGATCTCGCCCAGACCATCGGTCAGATTCCGCAAGGCGGCGCGGGTGGCGTCGACGTGTTGACGGTAAGTGACCTCAGCGCCAGGGTGACCGAAGGGATCGCCATGGCTGGCAGCCGTTGAGGAGAAGATTGTCATCGCCACCTGCACCTCGCGCTGGGCTTGAGTGAAAACGCTCGTCAGGCTAGTGAAGAGCGACTGCACGCCGCCCGTCACTGCGAGTGGCGGCCCCTCACTCGTCCCATCCGCCTCCCCCATCCATGCGTCCTCCCGGAAAGCTGCCGGATCGACGCGTCGATCCTCGGTCTTGGAGGCGGACGGCGCGCGGACAATGCGAGGGCGGGGTGGCCATCTTGCCTCGTGCTTCACTCGTCGCGAACGCCACCCCGAATCCCGTCGATGTGTCGTTTGCGGTGGGTTTAAAGGTCACGTTAAAGGTCACCTCTCCAGGACATGACCTTTAACGTGACCTTTAAACGAGCCCCTCAACCGCATATGCTCTGCGGCTGGCTCGATGGCGCGACCAGGTCCGAGCTTCGATGCGCCGGACCGACGGCCGCGCACAGCTCGCGCTACCAGGTGACCTGGGCCTTTTCCCGCCAGAGGTCGATGACGCCCCGATTCCCGCGCACCTCGACCTCGGGCGCGTCGACGGGCAGGCGGTTCCACAGGTAGAGGTACACGGTGGCGGAGCATCCCCGGACCTCGCAGTCCACCCTGTGAGCCTCCTGCGTCACCACTCGACGGTCAGCTTCGAGGCGCACTGTCCAAGCCAAGCCTGAATCGGTGAGACGCACTCCGAGGGAGACGGGCGGATCGCTCACCAGCCGGCCCTTGCGCCTGGCGATGAACCCGGTGAGCAGCTCATCGACGCCGTCCGCCGCGAACTCGGCGCCGAACTGAGGGGTCCCGCCCGCCGCCTGCTCGGCGTCGGCTCGGTGGATCGCGGTCTCGTGGGCCTGGCGGCGGGCCCAGAAGGCGCGCGGGGTGGGCGCGGGGAGGAACGTCCAGGACCGCAACCCGGGATCCGCGGCAGTGAGCGCGGCCACGAGGGCGGCATGCCCCTCCCTGTACCAGCCCAACAGGTCGGCGTCGGCGACCGGCGGGAAGAAGCGCGCCTCCTCCTCGGCCGTGGTCTCCCGATCCAGACCGCTCACGAGGTAGGAGCGCGCCCAGCGATGGATGCCGGAGATGTGGGCGAGGAGTTCACGCACCGTCCACCCCGGGCACCAGGGTACCGGAGCCTTGAGCCCCGCGGCAGTGGCGGCGTCGGCGAGGCGCAGCCCGTCAGCCTCCAACGCCTGGATGTGCGCCGCAACCTCCATCGCGCTCACCCCGTGTTCTGCAGCCCCGCCGCGATCCCGTTGACGCTGCGCAGGATGGCCTCCAGGAGCGCCGGCCGTTCCGGGTCCGCGTCGGGCAGCGACCGGTAGCGAAGCAGCATCTGCGCCTGCAGCACCGAGAGCGGATCGATGTATGGGTCGCGCAGCCGGAGCGTCTCGCGCAGCACTGGCTGATCGGCGAGCAGGGAATCCCGGCCCGTCACTCGGGCCATCGCTTCGAGCGTTCGGCGGTGTTCCGCCGCCACCTCATCCCACATCCGCTGGCGCAGCCCCGCATCCGCGACCAGCTCGAAATACCTGCTCGCCACCCCCAGGTCAGCCTTGGCCAGGGTCATCTCGAGGTTGGCGATCAGCGCCCGGAAGAAGGGCCAGGAAACGTACATCTCATGGAGAAGCCGCCAGCGCTCGTCACCAGGCGGGGGAAGGCACACCTCCTCGCCTCCAAGCGGCGCAAGCGGGGGCGGTAGAACTCCGTCCGCGTCCCCCACCACTTCCGCATCCACCGACCTGTTCACCCCGACTTCCCCGGCAGCGAAGGCGGCCAGCGCCCCGCCCACCCCGTACCAGGTGGGAAGCATGAGGCGGGTCTGGTTCCAGGCGAAAACCCAGGGAATCGCGCGCAACTCGGCAATCCGCTGGGACGGACCGCGGGCAACCGGACGGGAGCCGATGTTCAGCTGCCCCAGCTCCTCGATCGGCGTCACCTGGCGGAAGAAGCGTTCGAATTCATCCGTGTACACGAACCCGCGATACCGCCGGTAGCTTTCGGCCGCCACCATCGCCATCGCCGCCTCCCAGGCCGGCTCCCGGGAGGGAGGGAGAGGCGCCTGCAGGGAGCTCGCCTCCCACACCGCAGCGGCGACCAGCTCGAGGTGGTTCTGAGCCACCTCGGCGCGGGAGTACCGGTAGTGGAGGACCTCACCCTGTTCGGTGAGCCGGACACGGCCGCGCACCGCTCCCGGGGGCTGGGCGAGTAGCGCCTCATGGGTCGGTCCGCCGCCCCGCGACACCGTGCCGCCCCGGCCGTGGAAGAGGCGCAGCTGCACCCCGGCCTCATCGCAGACGCGGGCCAGCTCGCGGTGGGCAACGTACAGCGACCACTGCGCGGCCAGATACCCGCCATCCTTCGAGGAATCGCTGTAGCCGAGCATCACCTCCTGGACGTTGCCCCGCGCCCGGACCTGGTCGGCATAGGCGGGCTCAGCGAGCAGGCGGCGCAGCAAGGCCGGTGCAGCGCGCAGCCCACTGATCGTCTCCATGAGGGGGATGAGGTCGACGCGGCTCGCTCCCACCTGTCCGAAGGACCAGGAGACGAGCCCCACCAGTGAGCACAGCCACAGCGTCGCGAGAACGTCGACGGGCGAGTGCGTCATCGACAGCACGACGTTCTCACTGGCTCGCGGAGACACTTGGCGCTGGGCACGCCCCATCTCCACCAGGGTCTCCAGCACATCGCGGTCGTCAGCGGAGAGCGAGAGTGTGCCGATGTGCGGTCCACGCTGGCGCATGGCGGCGACGAGCAGCGCCATGGCGTCGTCCTCGGCCAGCTCCGAGAGCGAGGAGGAAGAAGAGAGCTGGCCACACTCGCGGAGGATGGCGGTGGCAACGTCGCGGACTCGCCCGCTGTGGAATCGCACATCGATCGAATAGCCGCAGAAGTCGAAGGCGGCGACCTGCCGTCGCAGCCGCAGCAGCGCCGAATCCGCGAAGACCTCGCCCCGCTGGCGCCGCAGCGCGGCATCGAGGACATCGAGGTCGGCCATCAGCTCGCCGGCGTTGCTGTAGGCGTGCTCGGCGGGCCGCCCCAAGGTCGGCGCCAGGGCCTCCTCCAAGCGGTGCTGGATGAAAGCCAGCTTGCGGCGGTAGCGCTCGCCGCCATGAAGCTCACCGAGCGCCTGGTCGACATCGGGCATGCGCGCCTCGTCAGCCGCGATCGACGTCTCGAGCTCGGCATCGCGTCCGGTCCAGCGCGTTGACTGGCTGTACTCCACGGCGAGCGCCACCACCGCTTGGTGGTAGCGGCGCAGCATGTGCTCCTTCTGGGCGCGCAGCGCGGCGCGCAGCGTCTCGGCGCGGGCATGGGGATTGCCGTCCTGATCGCCGCCCACCCAGGAGCCGATGCGCAGAAATGGATGAAACGGTGGGGGAGCTTCGTCGAAGACCTCCGTCCAGCGCCGGTCCAGCTCGGTGTGCACCGCCGGCACGGCGTCCATGAGAAGGTTGAGGAAGTGGCGCACGTCGCGGGCTTCGTCGAGGACGAGACGGCGGGTGGTGCGCAGCTCTTCGGTCTGCCAGAGCAGCTCGATGTGCTCGCGCATGGCGGCGACCAGGGCGTCCCGGTGCGGCGCGGCCGGTGAGGGTTCGCCCAGCGCGTCGAGAGCGTGCGCGACGCCGGTGACGTGGTCGAGGACGGAGCGGCGCACCGCCTCAGTGGGATGCGCGGTGAAGACCGGCATCACGTCGAGGCCCTTGAGCGCGGAGCGCAGCCGTTCCCGGCCGCCCTCGATGCGGGAGGCGCGTGCAAACAGGTCGTGGAACGTTCCGCCCGGGCCTGCCTTCGCGGCGGGCAGCGCTCGAGCGCCGCGCACCAGCTGCACGCGGTGCTCGAGCTCCGCCTGGTTGACCAGCTGGAAGTAGAGGGAGAAGGCGCGGATGAGCCGGGTCGCGGTGGGGACGTCGATCTCCGAGAGCTCGCGGTCGAGGGCCCGGCTCACCGCCTCGTCGTGGCGCTCGCGGAGCCGCTTGGTCTTGGCCCGGACGTCCTCCTCGAGGTCGAGGAGGTGCCGGCTCTCCTGGGTGACCAGGGCTTCCCCGAGGAGGGTGCCCAGAAGGCGCACATGGCGGCGGAGGCGGCGGTCGGCGTCGCCCTCGTCGTGGAGGGCGTGCGGCGCCGGGGGCTCAGGCACCGAGACACTATGGCGGCTCAACGGGCGCCGCCGCCACCACCCGTGGCCGCGCTCAACAGCGAACTCTGAGAGGGGTAGAGTCGAAGCACTGTGAGCGCGGTGGAGGTCCAAGGGCCGCAAACCGACACGCGCCTCGAGGAGCTCCGGCTCGCCGCCCAGTTGCGGCGGGGGTTCCGCCACGCCCAGCTGCTCATGGCCCACTCCCTCGGCGAGCACGAGCTGAGCGCCCTCTCCTACCACCTCCTCCTCGAGGTGGGGGCGGCCGGCTCCGAGGGTGTCGTCCAGGGCGAGCTCGCCGACCTCCTGCAGTGCCCGGCCGCCCGCGTCTCCATGCTGCTCCGGGACCTGGCGGGTCGCGGGCTGGTCCAGTGCGCCCGCTCCGCCCCCGACCGCCGCGTGGTGCGGATCCGCGCCACCTCTGAGGGCATCCGCCTCGCCCACGCCGCCCTGCACCGGCAGCGTGAGGCCCTCTCCACCCTCTCCGAATACGCCGGGTTGCCGAGCGTGACCGCCCTCCTGCGCACGGCCCTGCGCCTCTACCTCGGGGTGGAGATGGAGATTCCCGGCTTCCTCGCCCCCGCCCCGGAGCGTCAGCGGCGCGAGCGGCCGAACGGGAATTGAGCCGCAGCTGACGTCAGGCCGTCTCGGAGCCCACCGTCTCCCCTGTTCCCGCCCCCGCCGGTGATGGCCTCGAGGACGTCGAGCACCGCCTGGGCGTGCAACGGTTTGGTGAGGTACTGGCGTGCCCCGGCCTGGTAGACGCGGGCGATCGTCTCCGTGGTGGCGTCGGCGGAGATGACGATGACCGGGATGCCGTCGGTCTCCGGGTCACGCTTCAGATGGTCGAGCACCTCCTCGCCGCCGAGATCGGCGAGGTGCAGGTCGAGGAGGATGACGTCGGGCGTCTCCCGGCGGGCCAGCTCGACCACCGAGGCGCCGCTCTCGGTGGTCACCATGCGCAGCTCCGGGCGCCGCTCGAAGATGGCGCTCATCATGCCTCGCGTCGCCGGGTCGTCCTCGACGAGGAGCACGGTGGCCTCGGCCACCCTCTTCTGAGCGGTGTGGCGCTGAGCCCGACCGCGGAGCGTCGCCTTCTTCTCCGCGGTCGCCCGCTCCAGGTCGAACCAGAAGCTCGAGCCCCGCCCCACCTCGGAGTCCACGCCGATCTGTCCCCCCATGGCCTCGATGATGCGCTGGCAGAGGGCAAGACCGAGCCCGCTCCCGGGAACGCTGCTGCGCTCCGCGCCGAGCCGGTCAAAGGGTGTGAAGAGCCGCGGGATGAGCTCGGGAGCGATCCCCGGTCCGCTGTCGGTCACCGCGACCCGCACGCGGTCCAGGGTGGGCAGGGTCACGGCGATGCGCACCGTCCCCCCCGAGGCGGTGTACTTGATGGCGTTGGAGATGAGGTTGATGACCACCTGGCGCAGCCGCGTGCGATCAGCCATCACCCACACCGACGCCGCCGCGGAGCGCGCCATGCGGATGTCGATGCTGCGATCCCCGGCCAGCTTGGCGACGAGGTTGGTGGCTTCGTGGATGACCTCCGCCACCGGCACCGGCTCCGTCGCCGACTCGGCCGATCCCGTCTCGATGCTCGTGATGTCCAGCACGTCGTTGATGAGGGAGAGGAGGTGCTCGGAGGCCCGGTTCACGGCGCGCAGCTTGTCCAGCTGGTCGGGGCGGGATTCGTCCATGGCGAGCAGGTCGGAGTAGCCGATGATGGCCGTGAGCGGGGTGCGCAGCTCGTGGCTGATCCGCGACAGGTACTCGGTCTTCGCCTCGTTGCTGGAGCGCAGCTCGGCGGTGCGGACGGCGACCTGGCGCTCGAGGTCGGCGGTGAGCTGTTCGAGCGCGTTGCGGGAGCGGTTCGCCTGCTCGGTGATGGCGGCGAGGACCATCGCCACCAGCGCCACCGAGCCATTGAAGGCCTGCAGGGCGATGAGCCCCCCGAACACCGATTGCGGGCGGTAGGGGCCGCCGCCCGTCGCCGCGGCGGCGATGGCCAGCCCGGCGGAGAGCAGCACCGCGCCCACCGCCCCCAGCCGGCCGAAGCGGAAGGCGGCCCACAGCACCGGGGGAAAGACCAGGAAGGAGATGGGGGCGGCGGTGAAGAAGGGGGCGATGGAGACGGCCAGGAGGGCCACGAAGACGGCCGCCCCCTCGAGGATCCGGTCCCGGGGGGGGAGGGCGGGAGGTTGGCGCAGCGCGGCGGCGCCGAGGAGGATGGCGGGGGCGACCAGCACCACGCCGATGGAGTCACCGATCCAGTACTCGGGCCAAACCGGCCAGTACTGGGCGGCGGGAAGGGCTCCGCTCAGCACGATGGCGCTGGTGCCCAGGGTCGCCGACACCGTCATGCAGGCCAGGCCGCCGAAGACCATGAGGCGGAGGACGTCGCTCACCCCCTCGAGGTCGTTGCGGATGCGCAGCACCCGAGTGAGGAGCAGGAAGGCCAGGACGGGAGCCAGGGTGTCGCCGAGGGTGAGGAGGGTGGCCGTCTCGAGGCTCGCTCGGTTCAGCAGGTTGGCCATGAAAGCGCCGGCGGCGACCGCGGGCCAGAGGCGCAGCCCGCCGAGGAGGAGGGCGGCGACCGCCACCCCCGTCGGAGGCCAGACCGTGGTGATGTTGCGGTTGGTGCGGGACAGCTGGAGCCCGAGGTGGGCCCCGAGGACATAGCCGGCGACAGTCACCGCGAAGGCAGCCAGATACTGGGTGGTCGCTTGATCCCATTCGACCTTCCTGCCCGGCCGCAACACCGCCGGGGCCGGTCCCGCCATTCCGCCCATCGCCCGCCGTATTGTGGGCCGGCCGGGGTTCCCCTGGGCGTTTGGATTGCGTCAGCCGCGTCCGAGGGCAGCGGCCAGGCAGCGTGCGGCGAGCGCCGAGTAGGCGGGCGCGCGCCGGAACAGCCACATCGCCTCCGCCCAGCGGCGGGGGTCGAGCGCGGAGCGCGCCGGCGTCACCCACCTCTCCGAGACCTCGGCGGATCCGGTATCGAGGATGACCCTGAGGCTGGCCACCGGCGCACCGCTCGGGACGAGGAGCGCGGTCTCCATGTCCACGGCAAGGAAGCCACGCTCCGCCCAAGGGCGGCGCTCCTCGCCGACGATGAGGGAGCGCGCGGTGAGAAGAGGGCCCACGAGGGGCTCATGCCCTGAGGATCGCGCCCCCGCGATGAGGAGCTCCACCCAGCCGGGATCGCAGGCCACCCTCTCGCCGTCCTCGAGGGCCACGGAGTCCGCCACGAAAACGGTGCCCGGTTCGAGGTCCGGGCGCAGCCCGCCGGCCAGGCCGCAGGTGATGACGGGGCGCTCGCGGTCCGCCGCCGGGACGGAGCGGCGCAGGGCGATGCCGCAGCGCACGACCTCGACCTCGCCGCGCCGCTCCGCCGGAGCGAGGGCCCGCTGCAGGGGGCGCCACTCCACCCACATCGGGGCCAGCACCAGCGGCCTGGGCCCCATCAGGCGTAGCCGTGGGCGCGATACCAGTCGACCGCCCGGCCCACCGCCGCGTCGACCGAGCCCGGCCGGTAGCCCAGCTCGTCCTTCGCCTTGTCGATGCGCACCAGCATCCGCTCCCGGGCCATGCGCACCCCCTCCAGGGGGACGCGTGGGGTGGCGTCGGGCGACAGCATGCAGCGGAGCTCATCGACGCAGGCGGCGGCGAAGGCCACCCAGTACGGCATCCGCCAGGCGGGCGCGCGGGTGCCAGCGTGCCGGGCGATGAGGGCCATCACCTCGGCGATGCTGAGGTTCTGGCCGCCGATCAGGTACCGCTCGCTCGGCCTCCCCCGCTCCAGGGCGAGGACGTGGGCGCGGGCCACGTCCTCGACGGCGACGAGGTTCATGGCGCCCTCGAGGTAGGCGGGGATGCGACGGCGCATGACGTCGACCACCATCTGCCCCGTCGGGGTGGGGCGGGCGTCACCCGGCCCCACGGGGGCGGTGGGCAGCACGGTGACCACGGGGAGGTTGGCGCGGAGCGCGACCCGCTCCTGGCGCACCTTCGAGGCGTGGTAGCCGGGGTGGCCGTCCGCCTCGGCCCAGTCGGCCTCCGTGGCCAGGCGCCCGCCGCGGATGGGGCCCACCGCCGCCGAGCTGGAGGTGACGACGGCCTTCTCGACGCCGGCGAGACGGGCCGCCTCGAGGAGGCTGCGGGTCCCGGCCACATTGACCTCGAGGATCTCCTGGCGGTCCCGGCGCAGGAACGAGTAGCGGGCCGCCACGTGGACGAGATAGCGGCAGCCCCGCATCCGGGGCACCAGCGCTCCACCCTCCAGCACGTGCCCGCCGAAGACCTGAACGCCGGGGCGCTCTTTGATCCGCGAGGTGGCGCCCCGGGCGAGGGCGCGCACCGAGTACCCGGAGCCGAGAAGGGCCTCGAGAACGTGCCCTCCGACGAACCCCGTCGCCCCGGTGAGGAAGACCTCGTCAGGCATGCTCAGTGGGCGTGGAGCGCCGGTGTCGGCAGCGCCAGCGCTCTATCGCGGAGCACTCAGGCGATCTCCCGATCCTCCGCCTCCGCCTCCCCGGCCGTCGACCGAGCCGGCAGCAGGCCCTTCCAGCTCACCGCCGCGAACTGCCCCCGGAGGGTGTCGCCGGCGGCGCGCAGGGATTCCTTGAGCGACGCTGAGGTCGCCGCCACCGCCGTCGGCTCGTAGCCGCAGTGGGCCATGCACTGGGCGCAGCGGGGATCGTTGCCGCGACCGTAGCTCGCCCAATCGGTGGTCTCGAGGAGCTCGCGGTACGTCGCCGCGTAACCGTCAGCCATGAGGTAGCAGGGCCGCTGCCAGCCGAAGACCGAATAGCACGGGATGCCCCACGCCGTGCACTGGTAGTCCACCTTCCCCTCCAGGAAGTCGAGGAAGAGCGGGGAGTGATTGAGCCGCCAGTGCTTGCGCCGGCCGTCGGCGAAAGCCTCGCGAAAGAGGCGGCGGGTCTTCTCGTTCTGCAGCCAGTGCTCCTGGTCCGGGGCCTTCTCGTAGGCGTATCCCGGCGAGATCTGCATGACGTCGACCTGCAGGTCGTCGTTGAGGAAGTCGAGGACCTCGCGGATCGAGTTGGCGCTGTCCATGTCGAAGAAGGTGGTGTTGGTGGTGACCCGGAAGCCGCGCCGCTTCGCCTCCCGGGCCGCGGCCACCGCCTTGTCGAAGGTGCCGCGGTGGTTCACGGACTCGTCGTGCCGCTCCCGCAATCCGTCGATGTGGATGGAGAAGGAGAAATACGGCGAGGGGGTGAAGAGGTCGAGCTTCTTCTCCAGCAGCAGCGCGTTGGTGCAGAGGTAGACGAAGCGCTTGCGCTCCACCAGCGCCGCCACGATCTTGTGGATCTCCTTGTGGACCAGGGGCTCTCCGCCGGCGATGGAGACCATGGGCGCGCCGCACTCCTCGACGGCGGCCACGCACTGCTCCACGGTGAGCCGCTTGGAGAGGATGTCCTGAGGATGCTGGATCTTGCCGCAGCCCGCACAGGCCAGGTTGCACTGGTAGAGCGGCTCGAGCTGCAGCACCAGCGCGTACTTCTCGTTCTTGTGCAGGCGCTGCTGCATCAGGTAGCCGCCGACCTTGATGGTCTGGCGGAGCGGAATTGCCATCTCGTCAGTCCTCCTTTCTGGTGCGGGGGGCCGGCGCTGCCGACCCCACCATCTGTGCGGGCTCTCGGGCGGTCGTGCGTGCTTCAGCGGCCCGGCGCAGGGCCTCCACGTCGGCCTCCACCGCCCCCTGGCCGGGCGCCGCCACAACCTCCTCGGTCACCTCGCGGAGGTCGCCGGCCATGGCCAGGGCCATGGTGGGGAAGAGGTGGCGGTACATCCCGTAGTTGAGGTAGAAGTCGCGCGGGAAGCCGGTGCCGGTGTACTCCGCCTCGGGCCAGGTGCCGTCGACCTGGCGCGCGCGCAGGAAGTCGAGGCCGCGCCGGCAGGCGGGATGACCGCCCTTCCCACCGCGCTGAAAAGCCATCACCGCCCAGGCGGTCTGCGACGCGGTGCTGACGCCGACGCCGGAGAAGGTCTCATCCTCGTAGGAGTGGCAGGTCTCGCCCCATCCGCCGTCCGGGTTCTGCACCACCGCGAGCCAGTCGAGGGCCCGGGGCAGTCGGGAGCCGCCGCAGCCCAGGGCGCTGAGCGCGGAGACGACGCACCACGTCCCGTAGATGTGGTTGACGCCCCAGCGCCCGTACCAGGAGCCCCAGGGCCGCTGCTCGCGGGCCAGGTAACCGAGACCGTCGCGCATCACCGGGTCGGCGAGCGTGTGGCCGAGCGCCGCCATCATCTCCAGGACGTGGGCGGTGACGTCCTCGCTGGGTGGGTCGAGCATGGCCCCGAAGTCGGCGAAGGGGATGCGGTAGACGAGCTCTCGCCAGTTGTCGCGGTCGAAGGAGCCCCAGGCTCCATTGCTGGAGCGCATGGCGATCGCCCAGCGAGCCCCCTTTTCGGCGGCGCGGCGCACCTTCTCGCCCTCGCCGCCCTCGAGAAGAGCGAGGACGACGATGGCGGTGTCGTCGACGTCCGGGTAGATGTCGTTGTCGAACTCGAAGGACCAACCGCCGCACTCTCGCATCGGCAGTCGCACCTGCCAGTCGCCGCCGCCCATGATCTGTTCGCCGAGGATCCATTCGACCGCGGAGCGGATCGCGGGGTGCGCGCGGGGCAGGCCCGCGGCGCGCAGGGCGAGCACCGCCCACGCCGTATCCCACACCGGTGACATGCACGCCTGGAGGCGCCAGCCGTGGGCGTCGGAGACCGCGAAGCGTTGCTGCAGCCCCTGCATCCCGAGCCGCATCACGGGATGGTCGAGCCCCATGCCCTCGAGGTTGAGGGCGATGAGCGAGTACACCCAGGGCGGCTGGATCCCGCCCCAGCTCCCGTCCGCCTCCTGCCGATCCACGATCCAATCGGTGAGAGCGCGCCGGGCACGGGCTCGACCCGGCTGGCGCGGCAGCCGCTCGTAGAGCTTCTGCAGCTTGTCGAGCCACCAGAAGGCCCCCGAACCGGGGACGCGATGCAGCAGCGTGTCCGTCCCCGGAGCGATCAGCTCGCGGACGCTGAGACCCAGCTCGCGCACCGGCTTGCGACTCAGGACGATGAGGAGCGGAGCGATCGTCCCCCGCGCCCAGCAGGCGAAGTCGTAGAGGTTGAGGGGGATGTTGGAGGGCAGATGCACCAGCTCCGGGGGCATGGAGGGCACGCCGTCCCACGGGTACTCGCCGAAGAGTGCCAGCCACATCTTGGTGAAGACCCGGGCGTGGGCCAGCCCACCCTGCTGGAGGACGAAGCGGCGCGCCCGGGTCAGCTCATCCGCCGCCGTGTCCATCCCCAGGAGGCGCAGCGCGGTGTAGGCCTCGATGGTGGTGCTGAGGTCGCCGGCGCCGTCGTGGTACAGCGCCCAGCTCCCGTCCCGGCGCTGCTTTTCGAGGATGTGGCGGCGGGCACCGGCGGCGATCGCCGCGTGGTCAGCGCCCAGGAAGCGCAGGAGCAGGATGTGCTCCGCCGTCATGGTGACGTTGGTCTCCATCTCCGCCGTCCACCAGCCGGCCGGGTCCTGGCGTTCGAGGAGCCAGCGGACGGCTCGGCTCAGCGCGGTGTCAGGCATGGACCAGCCGCTCCTCTCGACGTCCCGACGTTATCGACAGGGATGGCAGCAACGTTCGGGCCGCGGTGCGCCCGCTCCTCACGGCGCCCTCCATGGTGGCCGGCCAGCCGGTGTCGACCCAGGCGCCGGCCAGGCTCACGTTGCGCAAGCGCGTGGCCGGGCGGGGGCGCTGCAGCCCCGGGCCGGGGACGAAGGTGGCCTCGGGGTCGCGGGTGGCGGCCCCGCGCAGCAGGGTCGCCCCGGCCAGGGCGGGGATGCGCCGGCGCAGCTCGGTGTCGGCGAGCGCCACCAGCCGCTCCTCCGGTTCGCCAACCCACCTGCCCGCGCTGCTCAGGCTGCAGCAGAGGTAGCCGGGTGCCTTGGCGAAGACCCACTGCACCGGCGAGCCGAGCAGGGCGGCGAAGGAGAAGGGGAGGGGGCCGCCGCCGGTGTAGAAGAGATGCACGTCGACGATGGGCTCGGTGCGAAAGCGCGTGAGGTCGCCGAGGCCCAGCGCCTCGGCGCCGGCGATGCGGCGCAGCCGCTCGGGGGGCACCGCCAGCACGGCGCCATCCACGGGCAGCTGGCCCTCGGCGGTCACCAGCCTGTCGAGCCGATCGCCTTCGAGCGCCAGAGCGGTGACCGCGCTGCGCAGGCGCACCGCGTCGAGCTGCTCTGCCGCGCGCTCGGCGAAACGGGCGAGGGGAACGGTGGACCAGCCGATGCGCGCCGCGCCCGCGTCGCCGAGGAAGGCGGTGCGGACCACGAAGAGGCCGCTGGCGGCGCTCACCGCCTGGAGCGGGGCGTTGAGGGCGGGGACGATAAAGGGTTCCCAGAAGGCCCGCCGGGCCGCCCTTCCCTGATGGTGCCGGGAGAGCCAGGCGGCGAAGGTCTCCGCCTCCTCCGCCTCGGGGTCGGCGCGCCGCGCGGCGAGCAGAGCGAGCGCCACCCGGAGACGATCGCCTCGGCGCAGGGCCGCGAAGCGCATGAATGGCACCGCGAGATGCAGCGGAGCGGGAAGGGGCAGGGCCCGCAGCCGGGCCGCCCCCTCCTCCCAGAGCGTGAGCACCTCGAAGCGGTCCTGGAGGCGCAGCGCCCCGCCCATCCCCAGCTCTTCGGCGAAACCCAGGAACTCGGTGCAGCAGCCGAGGATCACGTGCTGTCCGTTGTCGACCTCGCGGTCACCGACTCGGAAGGAGGTGGCCTTGCCGCCCAGCAGACGGCCGCGCTCGAGGAGGGTGACCCTGCAGCCGCGGCGGCTCAGCTCCAGCCCGGCGGCGAGCCCGGCCAGCCCCGCTCCGACCACGGCGACATGGGGACGGGCGGCGCTCACCGGATGGCCTCCTCGGAAGAGCCGCGGCTCACTGCAGCATCCCCGTGGCGGTGGCCGCCACCCAGGCGCGCACCATGACCCCGGCCTTCTCCCCGGAGGAGAGGCGGACCCGCTCGCGGAGAGGAAGCTCGGGGTCGGCTTCGATGCGCTCGAGGATGCCGCGGTAGATGCCCGCCATGGTGCGCACACAGGCACGGGGCTGGGCCGGGATGAAACGGCAGACCTCGATCCCCGAGGCGTAGAGGCGCCGAGCGCGGGCCGCCTCGTGGGCCACCAGGGCCGCCCACTCGCCGTCCGGGGACCCGCGGAGCAGGGACTCCTCGGAGATGCCGAAGCGAGCCAGCTCCTCGTGAGGGATGTAGATGCGGCCCATGGAGGCGTCCTCGCGGACGTCGCGCAGGATGTTGATGAGCTGCAGCGCGATGCCCAGGGAGTCGGCGCGCTCCAGCGCCTCGGGGGCGGCAAAGCCGAAGATGCGCACGCACATCCGGCCCACCACCCCGGCCACCAGGTGGCAGTAGTTGCGCAGCTCCTCCCAGGAGGCGTAGCGGGCTGCGGTGAGATCCATCTCCACGCCGCTCACCAGCTCTTCCAGCTCGCTGAGCGGGATGTCGAAGCGGCGCGCGGACCGGGAGAGCACCAGCATCACCGGGTCCCGTTGCGTGACCGCCGCGGCGCCCGCCAGGGCGGAGCGCACCCGCTCGCGCTGCCTCTCCAGCTCGGCTCGCTGCGCCGCGATCCGGGAAGCCGCCGCTTCCGGCTCTCCGCCCGAGAATCCCGTCCCGAAACGCTGCCGGCCGGCGAGATCGAGTGGCTCCCGGGCCGCGTGGCGGCGGTTGTTCGAGGTGCCGGGCCCGCCGTCGGCGGCGTCGTCGACCTGGCGGGCGAAGTCGTAGAGGGAATAGATGGCGATGCGCTGCTCACGGGGCAAGGCGACGAAGCCCCAGTAGAAGTTCGCCGCCTCGCGCCGCGCCATGCGCTGGCAGTAGCGCTCCGCAACGCTGAGGGAGAGGGAGTCCGCATCGGCGGGCGCCGGTCCCTCGCGGACGCCGGTGCCGAGCGCTCCGGCCACGAGGCGGAGCTTGGTGGGCGTCGACACCTCGGGGCGGCGCAGGTCGGTGCGATAGCCCTCGTGGCGGATGGCGTCGATGATCGCCTCCCCGCCGCGGCGGTACAGGGAGAGCTGAAGGCGGAGGCGGTTGGGCATGGGCAGCTCCTCGAGCCTGCGGCCCGAGGCCAGGAGGCCGAGAGCGCGGTCGCACATCGCCTCCACCGCGCCGGCCAGCCCATGGCGTTCCAGGTCCTCCTGGATCAGGTAGGTGCGGCCCTTGCCCTGGTCGACGCCAACGTCCTGGGCGAAGTTGGCGAGCTGCAGGCCGATGCAGACGTCGTCGGAAAGCGGCACCGCTTGCGGGTCGCCGATCTCGAAGACGCGCAGCACCATGCGCCCCACCGGGGCTGCCGAGAGCATGCAGTAGGCGCGCAGCGCCTCCCAGGTGGGGTAGGCAGCGACGCTCTGGTCCTGGACGTTGGCGGCGATGAGGTCGAGGAACGGCTCCGGCGGCATGGCCAAGCGCCGGACCGTCTCCCTCAGCGCGATGAGCACAGGATGCACCGGCGGCTTGCCGTCGAACATCGCTTCCACCTCGGACTGCCACAAGCCGAGGCGCCACAGCGCCGCGTCCCCGCTCTCGTCGCCCAGGTCGTCGGTGGTGCGGCAGAAGGCGTAGATGCGCGCCAGATGGACGCGGAGGTGCCGGGGGACGACGAGCGAGGCGACCGCGAAGTTCTCGTAATGGCGGCTGGCCAGGCGCAGGCAGAGGGCGTCAGCTTCCTGGCGGGTGATCGCGGGCGCGGCGGTCATGGCTGACCCTCCCCAGCGACGGAGACCGCGCGGCCCTCGCTGCGCAGCTCGCGCGGACGCGCCGCGCCGGCGCAGAACATGGCGATCCTGAGCGTCTCGGTGATCTCGGTGACGGTGCCATCGAGGACCTCGTCGCCCTCCGAGGCGGCCCGGAGCATGGGCCCCGCCATGCCGACGATGTCCGCCCCCAGGGCCAGGGCAATGGCGACGTCGAGCCCGCCGCGCACCCCTCCGCTGGCGATGATCGTGGCTTCTGGCGCCGCCTGGCGCGCCAGCCGCACCGCCTCCGTGGTGGGCATGCCCCAGCCGGCGAAGGCCGCCGCCACCCGGGCCCGCAGCGGATCAGCGATCCGGTGGCGCTCCACCTCGCTCCACGACGTCCCGCCAGCGCCGGCGACGTCCACCGCGGCCACGCCGGCTTCGGTCAGCCGGCGGACCAGGTGGGGGGCGATCCCCCAGCCCACCTCCTTGACGATCACGGGCACGGGCAGCGACCGGCTGAGGGTGGCGATCTTGGACAGGAGGCCGCCGAACTCCGTGTCGCCCTCCGGCTGCAGCGCCTCCTGGAGCGGGTTGCAGTGGAGGACCAGGGCATCCGCCTCCAGCATCTCCACGAGGCGGCGGCAGGCCTCCACTCCCACCCCGCGGTTGAGCTGGACGGCGCCCAGGTTGGCGAGCACGGGCACATCGGGGCAGAGGTCGCGGACGGCGAAGGTGGGCAGCACCTCCGGGTGCTCGAGGAGGATGCGGCAGGAGCCCAGGCCCATGGCCACGCGGTGACGCTGGGCGGCGGCGGCGAGAGTGCGGTTGATCCGCCGGGCCTCGGGGGTGCCTCCGGTCATGCAGGAGAAGAGGAGGGGGGCGCCGAGGCGGCGGTCGAGGAGCTCGGCGCTGAGGTCGACCTGCGCCAGGTCGATCTCCGGAAGGGCGAGGTGCACGAGCCGGTAGCGCTCGAAGCCGGCGGTGACGCCCTTGGCGGCGACGTCCTCCTCGAGATTGATCCTTAGGTGATCGGACTTCCGCGACGCGATCCCAGGCGACGCCGCGGTCTGTGCGCGGGCGCTGCCCACCATGCGGGTCAGGCGAGACGGTGGGCGGCGAAGCGGGCGATCGCCGCGAACTCGTCCACCCAGCGGGGCTCGAGACCGGAGCTCTCGACCGCTCCCACTGCCGCCTGGGCGGCCTGGGAGGCGGCCAGCTCGGTGGCCCGCGGCTCGCCGAGGCTCGCGAGGAGCTCCCGGATACGGTCCTCGCTCACCCGGCCGTCGGGCTCCGTGTAGAGGTCGCGGAGCTCCCGCTGCTCGTCGTAGGAGGCACGGGAGTAGGCGCTCACCACCGGGTAGGTCGTCTTCCGGCGGGCCAGGTCGGAGCCCTTGCCCTTGCCGGTGCGGTCCGGGTCGCCGAAGGTGCCCAGCCAGTCGTCCCGGATCTGGAAGGTCTGGCCGAGGAGGCGCCCGGCGTTGCGCAGCTTGGTGACCGTCTTCGCCGGCGCGCCGCCGAGGGTGGCTCCCATCTCCAGGCAGGCGCCGAGCAGCGCCCCCGTCTTGCTGGTGATGAGCTTGGTGTAGGTGGCGCGCGGGGTGTCAGGGCGGCCTTCGAGCGCGAGGTCGAGGCACTGGCCCTCGATCACCTCCAGGATGGCCTGGCTCAGGGCGCGGGCCGCCCGCATCCTCCGCTCCGCGCGCTGCCCGGAGGCGAGCAGGGCGACGTAGGCGGTGGCGAAGAGGCCGTCACCGACGTTGATGCCCTGGGCCTCCCCCCACACCGACCACACGGTGGGGCGGTGCCGCCGGGTCTGGTCGCGGTCCTGGATGTCGTCGTGGACCAGGGTGAAGTTGTGCACCAGCTCCACGGCGGCAGCGGCGGGGACCGCCCACTCCGCCTCGCCGCCGCAGGCCTCGCAGGCCCAGAGGGTGAGCGCCGCCCGGAAGAGCTTGCCTCCGCCTCCGCTCGCCGGCTCGCCGTCGGGACCCACCCAGCCCAGGTGGTAGGCGCACATCTTGCCCAGCGGAGCCGTGGACGCCGGCAGGGACCAGCGCATGGCCTCCTCGACGAGGGGGAGGTGCCGGCTGAGGGAGGCGGGAAGAGCCGGCGCGGCGTGGCCTTGGAGGTCCACCGGCTCGGCGTCCATGCCGGCATCAGGGGCCAACGATCGCGCGTCGACGGTGACCGACATGCTTGCCTCCGCTTTCCGAAGAAACTTCTCTGATGGTAACTATCGACGCCGGGGATTTGCAGCGAAGGCGGGGTTTGCCATCGGTTGACCCCCCATATATAGTTGACTGGATGACAAACAATGGTCAGGGTGGAGACGGTCTCACCGCGCAGGTCCGCGAGGTCCTCGGCGCCTACCTCGACGCCAGCATGCTGACGGAGAGCCTCCAGGCGGAGCTCTGGCGGGAGAAGCGGCTCACCCTCCCCCAGCTCCTCGTCCTGCGCAGCCTGCGCGACGGAGGTCCGCAGCTGGCCGGGCGCCTGGCCGAAGCGGCGGGGCTGTCTCCCGCCTCCGCGACCCGGGTCGTCGACCGGCTCGAGGAGCGCGGCCTGGTCCGCCGCCACCGGGACCGTGACGACCGCCGCTGCGTCGAGGTCCAGCTCACCGCCGAGGGCCGGCTTCTCCTCGGTACCGTGCGGGTGCTCCACGACAGCCCCCTGCGCCTCGCCGTGGAGGCCATGAGCGTCGCCGAGCAGCGCTCCCTGGCCGCGGCGCTGCACCGCCTCGCCCGCAGCGCGCGCCAGCTCGAGAGGCTCGCCCCCCGGGTGGCCACGGTGACCTCATGAAGCGCCGCATCGTCCCCCTTCTCGTCGGCGTGGCCACGGTGGCGGGCCTCGTCATCTTCGTCAACCCCGGCCAGGTCGTGGCCGCCCTCCACGGCGTCGACATCCGCCTCCTCGGCGCCGCCCTGGCCACCGCCGCCGCCTTCTACGTCATCCAGGGCGTCCGCTGGCACTTCCTGCTCCGCGAGGCGGGGGTGCGGCTGCGGCTCTACGAGTCGACGCTCATCAACCTCGCCGGGCAGACCGTCACCGTCGTCCTGCCCCTGGGGGACCTCACCCGGGCGCTCTTCGCCAGTGAGGCGACGGGGACGCCCTTCGGCTCCGCGGCCGCCGCGGTCACCGTCCAGGAGCTGACCTTCACCTCCTTCCTCATCCTGGCTGCCACCCCCGCCCTGCTCAGCGTCCCCGAAGGCTGGCTGCTCACCGCCGCCGTCCTCGGGGGAGTCGCCGCCGCCCTCCTCATCCTCATCGTTCCCGCCTTCTACCGGCCGGTGCGAGCGGCCATCGGCGGCCTGCCCCTGGTGCGCCGGGGGGCGGCCCAGCTGGACACCCTGCGCTCCCAGACCATGACCCTGCTCACCCGTCCCATGGCCATGGCGACCGGGGTCCTCGACCTCGTCAGGGTGGGGCTGATGGCCCTGACCCTGAGCCTCATCCTGCGGGCGATGAACGTCTCGCTGGGCTGGTGGCCGGTGGTGCTCACCGTGGCCGTCGCCTATCTCGGCGGGGCGCTGAGCTTCCTCCCCGGCGGCATCGGTGCCAACGAGCTGACCGTGATCGGGGTGCTCTCCGGTTTCGGGGTCGCCCACGGCGCCGCCGTCGCCGCCGCCCTGCTGGAGCGGATCGCGCTCACCGGTGTCCCCTCCGCCATCGGGCTCCTCGCCTACGCGGCGATCCACCACCGCCTCCACCTGGGCGGCCTCATCGCCGCCTCGAAGGCGGCACGGGTCGCTGGCACGGGAGCGTGGGAGCCGGCAGCCTGAGCTGGTCGGTGAGCGCGCTCGGGCGGTGGCGGGGAGGCGGTCGGTCGCCCTCCCGCCACCGTCTCCACCTCAGACACCTCATCCCGCTGGCCCTGGGGGTGGCGGCCATCGTCGCTCTCATCCTGGCCAGCAACCCCGGCGAGCTGGGTGGCGACCTGTCCCGATTCTTCCTCCCCCTGATCCCCGCCATCCTCGCCCTCTCCGCCGCCTTCTATGTGCTCCAAGGCCTGCGCTGGTACTTCCTGCTCCGCGACGTCTGCGCCCGCATCAGCCTGGGCGACACCATCCTCCTCAACGTCGCCGGGCAGTCGACGGGCATGCTCCCCCTCGGCGAGCTGACCCGCGCCATCTTCGTCACCGAAGCGGCCGGTGACGTCGAGTTCGGTGACGTCGTCGCCACGGTGACGGTGCAGGAGCTCATCTTCATGCTCATCCTCGTCATCGTCGCCGTCCCCGGGGTCCTCTCCGTGCACCGGGCCCTCGCCGGTCTGGTCGTCGCCCTCGTCGGCATCTTCGGGGTCATCGCCATGCTCACCGTGTCGCCGGTGTTCCGTTTCGTGCATCGCACCGTCGAGCGGACACCCGTGCTGCGCCGCTTCACCGCCCAGGTCGACAAGCTGCGGGAGGACACCGTGCAGCTTCTCCACCGGCCCGCCACCCTCGGCTGGTCGGTGATCTCTCTGGCCCAGGCGGGGATCGGCATCTCCCTCTTCTGGCTGGTGGTGCACGGTCTGGGCGGGGCGACCTTGAGCTGGCCGATGGCCTCCTTTGTGCTGGCGGCGTCCTACGTCGCCGGCGCGGTGAGCCTCATCCCCGGCGGGATCGGCGCCGCCGAGGCGAGCGTGGTCGGGCTCCTCGTCGCCACCGGCATCCCCGCTCCCACGGCGACCGCCGCCGCCCTTCTGCAGCGGATCGCCGACAAGGGCTTCGCCACCCTCATGGGCTTCATCGCCTATGCCATCGCCAAGCGGCGCTTCCGGCTCAGCGGGCTCTCCTCGCTCCGCCCCACACCGCGAGCGCAGATCTCCCCGCCCCCGGTCGGGGCGCCCGTCCGGGCCTAGCCGCTCTTCGCGCCGCCGCCCGGCTCCGGGAAATCACCCTGGTGGGTGATCCACCCCCCCTCCGCGCCGGGTACAGTGGGCGCCACATGAGAGCGCGCCGGGCTGTGCTCAGTCCCGAGCGGGGAGCCGCGGTGAGGGCCACCGAGCCGCGGCGATGCCGCGCCCACCGTCGGTGAGGGCGGCTGTCCGGGAGCGATGAGCTGGTCCGGGAGCTCACAAGGAGGGCAGCGTGACGATGGGCAATTGGCCCGCGGGATGCAGGCTGGACGACCGGCGGAACGCAGGGCTTTCTGTGCGACTGGGAGGTGTGTGACGTGAGCAGAGGCAAAGTCAAAGTCCTGGGAGCGGCCCTGGGGGGCGTGGCCCTGCTGGCCGCGGCGTGCGGATCATCCACTTCGCCGGGGGGGGCCAGCTCCGGCCTGCCCGTCGTCACCATGGGGACGACCGACCAGATCGTCTCCCTCGACCCGGCCGGCTCCTACGACCTGCCTTCCTGGACGGTCATCTACAACGTCTATCAGACGCTGGTGAAGGTCGAGCCCAACAGCACCAACATCGTGCCGGACGCGGCCACCTGCAACTGGCAGGGGAGCGGGGCCACCACCTACGTCTGCAACATCAAGCCCGGGCTCAAGTTCTCCAACGGCGATCTCTTGACCGCTCAGGACGTGGTCTTCTCCTTCGACCGGGTTCTCAAGATCAACGACTCCAACGGTCCGTCGTCGCTGTTCGGACCGATCTGCAAGGCGCCCCCCGGCCCGCCGAACTGCACCCCGAGCGTCACCGCCTCCGGCAACACGGTGACCTTCCAGCTCAACGCCGCCGACGCGGTGTGGCCGTACGTGCTCACCACCGGGGCCGGGGCCATCGTCGACCAGAAGGTCTTCCCGGCCGACAAGCTGCTCCCCGATGCCCAGGTCATCGGCTCCGGCCCCTACGAGCTGGCCTCCTACACCAAGGGCCAGCTCGCCCAGTTCAAGCCGAACCCCAACTACAAGGGGGACGACACACTCCACAACAAGGAGTTCATCATCCGCTACGAGTTCGGCGACTCCACGCTGGTCCAGGACGTCAAGACCGGACAGGTGGACATCGCCTACCGGGGGCTGTCCCCGACCGACGTCAAGGCGCTCCAGGGCCAGAGCGGCCTGAGCGTGGTCCAGGGCACCGGGATCGAGATCCGCTACCTGGTCTTTAACCTCAAGACGATGCCGGACGCCAGTGACCCGGCCAAGGCGCTGGCGATCCGCCAGGCGGTGGCCTACACCATCAATCGCCAGCAGGTCGCCTCACAGGTCTACGACGGCACCGTGAAGCCGCTCTACGCGATCATCCCGGTGGGCCTGCAGGGACACACCAACGCCTTCGCGCAGATGTACGGCAGCAGCCCCAACGTCACTCAGGCCAAGCAGGTGCTCCAGGCCGCCGGCGTGACCACCCCGCTGAAGATGACCCTCTGGTACAACAGCGATCACTACGGGGCCGCGTCCACTGACGAGTTCACCGACTACATGCGCCAGCTCAACGCCAGCGGCCTCTTCGACGTCACCCTCCAGACCGCGCCCTGGACCGCCTATAACCCGGCGGCCACCAAGGACGAGTATCCGTTCTTCCAGCTCGGCTGGTTCCCGGACTACCCCGATCCCGATGACTACACCGCGCCCTTCTACATCGGCTGCAATGGCCAAGCCCCGTTCATGAACGACCACTACTGCAACCAGCAGGTGGATACCTGGATCGGCCAGGAGGAGGCGACCACCAGCCAGAGCCAGCGCAACCAGATCTTCGCCCAGCTCAACACCCAGGTGGCCAAGGACGCGCCGCTCATCCCGCTCTGGCAGGGCGGCCAGCTGGCCGTGGTCAGGAGCGGCATCACCGGTGTCAAGAACACCCTCGATCCGTCGTACACGTTCCGCTTCTGGCTGGTCGGCTAGGGATGGCTCGGGCAGCGGGGGCGGGCCGGCACGGCCCGCCCCCCCGGGCCCGATGACCTGACCTGACGCGCCATGGCAGCAGCCTCCGCCGGCTCGCTCCGCAGGTACCTGGTAACCAGGCTGGTGCTGGTCCTGCCCATGGTGCTGATCCTTCTCACCCTTGTGTTCGTGCTCCTCCGGGTGGCCCCGGGGAACCCGATCAGCGCGGCCCTGGGGGGCCGGCTGCCCCCGGCCGAGCTGGCGCGCCGCGTCCACGCGGCCGGCTACGACAAGCCCATCATCGTGCAGTACGGTGCCTACCTGGCCAGCGTCTTCACCGGCAACTTCGGGACCACGGTGACGGACAACCGACCCATGACCGACGTCATCTCGGTCAACGGGGCGGCCACCCTGGAGCTGACCCTCGCGGCGGTCATCGTCGCGGTCGGCGTCGGCCTTCCCCTGGGAATGCTCGCCGCCCGGCTTCGCGACACCTGGATCGACGCTCTCATCCGGATCTACGGCATCGTCATCTACGCCGCCCCGGTCTTCTTCCTCGGTCTGATCGCCCAGCTCGTGTTCGGCGAGTTCCTCCACTGGCTGCCCGTCTCCAGCCAGGCGAGCCTGATCTGCCAGGTCCAGATCCAACCCCACAGCAACCTGCTGATCCTCGATGCGGCGATCGACGGCGACTGGGGCTGCGAGCCCGACCTGCTGGCCCACATCGCCATGCCCGCCATCACTCTCGGACTGGTCATCTCCGGGGTCTTCATCCGCATGGTTCGGGTCAACGTGATCCAGACCCTGCGCTCCGACTATGTCGAGGCCGCCCGCGCCCGCGGCCTCAGGGAGCCCACCGTGGTCTACCGGCACGCCTTCAAGAACGCGCTGGTGCCGGTCTTCACGGTGATGGGCCTGCAGACCGCGCTGCTGCTCTCGGGGGCCGTGCTCACCGAGGTGACCTTCAACTGGCCGGGGATCGGCCACCAGCTCCTCTTCTACCTGGAGGGCCGCGACTACATCGGCGTCCAGGGCATCGTCACCGTCTTCGCCCTGGTCGTGGTGCTGGCCAGCCTGGTCATCGACTTCGTGAGCGCCTGGGTGGATCCAAGGATCAGGTACTCGTGACCGCGACAGGGTCCATCCCCACCTTCGCCGAGGACACCACGCTCACGGTGCGCCCCGGCCGGCTGGCGCGGGTGCGCCGCGCCTTCGCCCCGGTGACCAAGGCCACCGGGCTGCAGCGCTGGCTGCTCATCGTGGGGGCCAGCATCACCATCCTCTTCTTTCTCTTGGCCATCCTGGCTCCGGTGGTCGCCCCCTACGGATTCAACCAATACATGGCCCACGGGGTGTACTTCCCCAAGCAGGCGTCTCCCTCCGCGGCGCATTGGCTGGGGACCACCGTCGACTCCGAGGACGTGCTCTCACGGGTGATCTGGGGCGCCCAGACGGCGGTGGAGGTGGTCCTCCTGGCGGTCGTCTTCTCGGTGGCCATCGGGGTGCCGCTCGGGCTGATCTCGGGTTACTTCGGCGGCCCGCTCGACCGGGTGATCGTCCTGTTCATGGATGCCCTCTTCGCCTTTCCCTACCTGCTCCTCGCCATCGTCATCGCCTATGTGCTGCAGAACTCGATCGGCGGCGGGGTGCTGGTGGGAGCGATCGCCATCACCGTGGTCTACATACCCCAGTACTTCCGGGTGGTGCGCAACACGGTGATCAGCGTTCGGGAAGACGTCTACGTCGAGGCGGCGCGGGCCCTGGGGGCGCGTCCGCGCACGGTCATCAGCCGCTACATCTTCTTCAACGTCATCCAGTCGGTGCCGGTGCTGGCCACCCTCAACGCCGCCGACGCCATCCTCACCCTGGCCGGCCTGTCCTTCCTGGGGATCGGGCTCAACCCCACCGCCGAGGCGCAGTGGGGATATGACGTCCAGCGCGCCGTGGACGACGTCCTCGCCGGTTACTGGTGGACGGCGCTCTTCCCCGGCCTCGCCATCGTCCTGCTGGTGACCGGGCTCACGCTTCTCGGTGAGGGCCTCAACGACGTCGTCAACCCCCTGCTCCGCCGGCGCCGGATCGTTCCGGTGGTATTTCCGACCAAAGGGCGGCGATGAGCGACGCACTCCATTTCGCGCGCTGCCCGCTGGCACCCGGAACGCCTGATCCGTCCGCGGGATCCGGGCCTTGAGCGACGCGCTCCTCTCGGTCCGCGATCTTCGCGTGTGGTACGGCACCGAGCGCGGATCGGTGCGTGCCGTCGACGGGGTGAGCTTCCACCTCCTCCCCGGCGAGACGCTGGGTCTGGTTGGGGAATCCGGCTGCGGCAAATCCACCCTCGGCCGGAGCATCCTCGGTCTGCTGGCGCCGGGCGCCAGGATGGAGGGGGAGGTGCTCTTCGAGGGCGACAACCTCGTGGATCTACCGGCTCAGGAGCTCCGGCGGCTGCGCGGGCCGGCCATCGGGCTGGTCTTCCAGGAGCCGATGACCCGCCTCGATCCGCTGATGCGGATCAGCGATCAGTTCGCCGAGACGCTGCGAACCCACGAACCGGAGATCGAGAAGGCGGAGGTCGAGCGCCGCGCCACGGACGCGCTCCGCGGAATGGGCATCCCGCCCACCCGCTACCGGAACTACCCCCATGAGCTCTCCGGAGGGATGCGCCAGCGGACCATGATGGCCCTGGCACTGGTGCTGCGGCCTCGACTGATCGTCGCCGACGAGCCGACCACCGCCCTCGACGTGCTCGTCGAGGCCCAGATCCTCTCCGTCTTGCGCGACATGCAGCGCAACTTCGACACCGCCCTCCTCCTCATCACCCATAACCTGGGCATCGTGGCCGGCTCCTGCGATCGGGTGGCGGTGATGTATGCGGGCAAGATGGTCGAGCAGGGAGAGGTGGGAAGGGTGTTCACCCAGCCCCGCCATCCCTACACCCGCGCCCTGCTGCGCTCGACGATCTCCCTCTCCACCACGGGCCTGCATTACATCCCAGGAGCGCCCCCTGATCTCATCGAGCCACCTGCGGGATGTCATTTTCATCCGCGCTGCGACAACGCCATGCGGGTTTGCCCCCTGATGGATCCCATCGAGGTCGGATTCCCTGGCGGCGATCGGGTGTCCTGCTGGCTGCACGGACCAGCCGGCCTCATTCCGGAGGGTGGCACCGAGGCACTGGCGCGCGGGGAGATTCCGGTCGCCGAGGAGGCCTGAGGTGGCGGTGGTGCAGTCCCAGGAGCAGCGCGCCCCCACCCCCGGCAGCGGGGCCGTCCTCTTGGAGCTCGAGAACCTCGAGGTCCATTACGCTCTGCGGGGCGGATTCCTCCAGAGAATGACCGGCATCGACGTCGGGTCGGTCAGGGCCGTCGACGGCGTCACCCTCCAGCTCCGGCGCGGCGAGGTGCTCGGGCTGGTGGGCGAGTCCGGGAGCGGCAAGACCACGCTGGGGAGGGCTGTCCTCCATCTGGCGCGACCCACCGCCGGGGTGCTGCGCCTCGAAGGGCGCGACGTCACCCGGATCGGGGAGCGCGCTTTCCGCGCCTACCGACGCGAGGTCCAGATGATCTTCCAGGACCCGCGAGCATCGCTCAACCCCACCATGAGCCTGCTGGAGGCGATCGGCCATCCCCTGCGCATCCACGGTGTCACTCAGGATCGCGAGGAGATCCGCAGGCGGGTCGCCGAGTTGCTGGAGCGGGTCGGTCTCACCCCGGTCAACCAGTACCTGGACAAGTACCCAGCTGACCTGTCCGGCGGCCAGAACCAGCGCGCCGCGCTGGCTCGGGCGATCATCCTCCGCCCCCGGCTCTTGGTCGCCGACGAACCGGTCTCCATGCTCGACATGAGCGTCCGCGCCAAGGTGCTGGAGCTGATGCTGGAGATCAAGCGCGACCTCGATCTCACCTACCTGTACATCACCCACGATCTCGCCACCGCCAAGTTCTTCTGCGACCGGATTGCCATCATGTACATGGGCCGGATTGTGGAGATGGGCCCATCCTCCGAGATCTACGCCCATCCTCGACATCCCTACACCGTCGCCCTGCTCAAGGCGATCCCCGAGCCGGAGCCGGGCCGGCGGGTCGACCGCGAGCTGCCCCGCGGCGAGGTGCCCGACGCCGCCCATCCTCCCCTCGGCTGCCGCTTCCACCCGCGCTGCCCGCGGGCCTTTGGAGTTTGTGGCTGGGAGGGCCGCGACCTGCGCTCGCTTCTCGAGGAGCGCTGGCAGCGCCTCGACTACGAAACGTTTCAGGCGGAGCGGGAGCTGGTCGGCGATCTCCAGAGGCTGGGCGGGACGCCCACTCGGACTCGCATCCGCTGCGCCGGCTCCGCCCAGGCCCAGAGGGTGCTCGCCCTGTTCACCGAGATGCGCAAGGAGAACCCCGGGGAGCCGCTGTGGAGCGGGCTGGAGGGGATGGAGGTGGACGGGAGATCCGTCGAAGTGCGCTTTCGCGAGGGGCTGGACCCGCGGTCGCGGTCCGTCGACGGCGGCAGCGTGGAGGTCGCCTGTCACCTCTACGACAACGGCTGATCAGGGGGGCCTCCCCGCCCCAAAGTAGGATGGCGGCATGGCCGGTTCGGTTCGGGTGATGCTCGAGCTGGGCAAGAAGAAGCGGGTGGTCGCCTGCGCGTTCGACTGGCCGGGATGGGACCGGAGCGCGAGGAGGGGAGAGGACGTCCTCCAGGTGCTCGCCGCCTATCGGCCCCGCTACGCGAGGGTCGCCGAGCTGGCCGGCTACGGCGACGAGTTCGGGATCACGGGCGATCTCGAGGTGGTTGAGCAGCTCGAAGGGATCGGCATGACCGACTACTACGGCCTCTCGGGGAGAGCTGCCACACCCGAGAACGAC
>CAWJYZ010000007.1:0-26982 GCA_963847225.1 uncultured bacterium
TTTTTTTTTTTTTTTTTTTTTACTTCGTTCAGTTCACTGCTAGCCGCATCACCACGTCCTGCCGCTCCAGCCACTCGTGATAGTGGCGGCAGAACTGGCTGTACGCCCAGCCGTCGGGGTGACTTGTCCCGCCACTCGAGCCAGAGCAGCTGCAGGGTGACGTGGTGACCCCGCTTCAGCTCTCGCTGCACCTCCCGCCACTCCGGTACCGGCCGTCCCGCCGCCACCTCCGGGGTAATGGCGGAAAGCCTCGCCCTCCACCGTCGCCTCGTCCAGCTCGGGCGGCAGCGGCCAACTCAGCCCGGCCGACCCCGCCCGGGTCAGGTACTCGTGGACGGTCGACCGGTGGATGCCGGTGCTGGCCGCGATGTCACGGACGCTGAGGCCGGCGGCCTGGAGCCGCAGCACCTCCGAAATCTTGCGCATGGGTAGTCTTCTCCTGGGCACGTGGCGACCTCCTTGCTGAAGGGTTGGAACCTCGCAAGGTAGCTGCGTGCCTGCTTCGCTTCTTCCGGCGCCGACTGCCCCACCTCCCAGGGGGGCGAACCCTCACGAGCCGTCCGCTTTCAGCGAGAACGCTGTCCGGATTCCTCCGGAACGCTGTCCGCTTTCAGCGAGAACGCCGTCCGCTTTCGGTGAGAAGGGGTGTCGGTTTTCGCCCGGATTGCGCAGTCGACAACTCACGACAAGCAACGACGACCTTCACACCTGATCGAGAGAGGGACCGCCGCTCGCTCAAACAGCGGTCAGGCCGACCGGGCGAGCTGGACCTTGGGGAGGTTCGCGAGACCGCGATGGTCCTCGTCTACCCGCGCGCCACGACTAAGCAAATGTGAAGGGGGTGACGTCGGCGAGCAAGCCAAGCCAGAAGCCTTTGACCCGCATCCTGCGACTGCCCAACTGCAGTGAACCACCTCAAGGTCGGCTCATCCGAGGACCGTGCGCTTAGCCGCAGCGAACTCCTCGTCACTCAGAGCGCCGCTGCGATGCAGCTCGGCGAGGCGCTCGAGCTCGGCAGCCAGGTTCGTCCCTGTTAACTCAGGCGTTGTGGGCGGCGCTGGGGGGACGGTGTAAGGGACAAAGTGGTCGCCGCCGTCGTAAGAGACCCACCTGCGGTCAGGCGTGACCAGAGGCGGCGTACCTGTGGCTCCACCCTGCGTCGCCGGCAGGATGACAGGTGCCACGGCTGTCGGCTGCTGACGCGCCCGGGTCTTGCTGGCCGCGGCGGCGGCCCCGCCTACGAGGACCACGGTCACAAGCACATAGGCGAGCGCCGCGCCGACCCAGCCAAGCGGCCACTGGCCCTGCCCGGCGTAGTAGGCAGGCGCAAAGATGACGAAGAGGACGACCAAGAGGGTGACCAGCCCTCCGCAGCAGCCGCTCCTGGAGGTGACGGTGCGACCGATCACGCGTCCCGATGCATCGTAGCTCGTTTGGGTCGTGCAACTAATACCAAGTGGCGAGAGTTCCTACAGGGGATCGCCGCCGACCCAGAACCCCATCCGGCGGGTCTGTCTTGACCGCTGATCTTGGCAGTTTCATGCGCCCTCACAACTAGACAGTTAGGTAGACAGCTCCGGGGCGTAAGTTGAGGTTAAACACATCCCCGTCCACTGCTCCGGTCTCATCGTCGACACGGTCCGCAAGCGGATGGACGACCCGTAGCGGGCGGCGGTGCGTGGTAAGGACGGGCTCATCGGCTCCCGGGTCGCCGCACTCCCAGGAGAAGGCGCGCATCGCCGCCTCGACGGCCAAGCGCCGAATCTGCGCCCACCGATCGACGCGCGGCGCGCCGTAGCGGACGATGTCGAGGGTGTCGGCGGCAAGGCGCCAGTCGAGGAGGGGGTGGTACGGGGAGTTGCCGGGGTCACGGAGACAGCGGTAGCACGACGTCCCGCACGAGTGCCGGCTGGTGTCAGCCCATCCGTCGACCAGGTCCTCCACCGCATGGACGAGCTGGTCGAAGTGCGTCGGCTCGGCGAGATAGGACACGTAGCCCGCGCCGTTCTCGATCGTGTCGGCGAGGAAGATCTCAGGCTGTAGCCCGACCGTCAGGCTGCCGACGAGGCGGACGCCGGTGTCGAGCTCCTGGGCCTCGACGTCAAGTATCTGCGCAGCGGCTGCCCGGAAGGCGAACGCCAGAGACGTCCAGGCCGCGCGACGAGCGGTGGCGAGGAGCGGCGACAGCCCCGATGGGGGGAACACACTGTGCGACCAGCCCGGCGGCGACGCATTGCCCGCGTGGGCGACCAGGACGTCGCTGACCATGGTGGCACCGAGCGCGACGATGACTGCCTCGTCCTCCGTGCCGACCATCCAGGACTGCGCCACACCGACCTCGAACATGCCGGCGAAGCGCTCCTGGCTTCCCCGTCGGAAGGTGAAGCACTGGCCATGGTTGTCGTTGATAGTGAAAATGCGCTTGCTCCCCCCCGTGACCGCGAAGCCGGCGGTGATGTGCTGCTGCATCCCTTCGGGGGTGATCGCCAGTCGTGGCACCGAGGCTCGCGACAGCCGCTCGATGCTGCCGTCGTAGACTCGCCGATCCCGGCGCCACTCGCTTCTGAACCCTGCCGGGAAGCACAGCACGACGTTGCGGAAGGCCTCGCCTCCCGCCCCGCAGCTGCGACAGGACGCGCCCGGCCTCTCGTCGACGCACCGGCAGGAGTCGCACAGCCCGATAGCGGTCTTACGCCCAAGGGGCTGGTCTCCGCTTCTCGGCCGGCCGAATGGCGCGGGGTAGTAGTCGACGCAGCCGACTGATGTGTAGATCGCCTTGTCGACCACGATCTCGTTCCCGGGGGCGAACTCGGACACCGCGATGCGCATGTCGCGATCGACAGCGCCCCGAGGCGGCCAGGGCCGCGACTGTTTCGGCTCGCTGTGTACATATTGCGAACCTGCGTGGGGAATCCGAACATCGGCAGCAACCCCCGTTCAGCGAGGCGCTGCGAGAGGTCGGGGTGGTCGTTCTCCATCGCGGCGACCTCGGTCACCTTCTGGTCGACAATCGCCGTGTCCACGAGCAGCTCGGCGGGGCTGCACGTGCACTGCGTGCCTTCCAGCAGCACCGCGCACAACCGGAGCAGGCCCGGACGCGCCCCCTCGATCGCGTCGAGGACCTGGGCGCGATGGGCAGGCCATGCCGCGGCCTTACCGAAGTGGCCATGCACGTTGGTGCCGCCGTTGAACCCCGGCGTCCCCTCCAGGAGTTCGAAGCCGCGACGCACGGTCTCAAGGAAGACGACGCGATCGATGATGCCCCGCTGGTTGGTGGCCAGGTAGAGCGGCGGTGGCCGCACCGCCGTCATTTCGCGCGCGTGCCGAAAGTAGTAGTGGTCGTGCGAGCGCTCGCGTGCGACCGTGAGCGCGACCGAGAGCGGGTCGCCGCGTCGGCCCGGCGCGGCCGACGCGCTGCTGATAGTTGAACCGCCGCGGCGGCACGTTCGCCATCAGCACCGCGAGCAGCGACGCCGATGTCGACACCCGCCTCCATCGTCGTCGTCACCGAGAGCACGTCGATCCGGCTGCGGGAGCGGCGGCTCGCGTCCCGCCGAGGAAGATGCCCTGGAAGCGCGCCTGGCGGGACGCTGGGCCTCGCGCGTTCGGTCTGTCCGGTCAGCTCCTCGGTATGCAGCCGCGTGATCGGCGCGCCGTCGTCGCGCCAGCCGGCGTAGTAGTCGTCGAGGTCGCTGCGCGTCCGCGTTCGGCTCGGCGGTCAGGTCGGCGGCGGCAGTGATGGCAAACGCCGGCGTTGCCATGCGCGTGGCGCCAGCCGCAGCGTTCGGGCAGTCCCAGAGCTGCGTCCCCGGCTGTGCACCTCGGTGGCAGTCGAGCCGCACGACCCAGCGCTGGCAGACCTGCCTTGCCTGCGGAAGCCGCTCGCGCGCCCACGCGACGAGGCGCGCCGTTGCCAGCCCCCAGCGCCGGCGACGGCTTTCAGCCAGTCCTGCAGCGACCCGCGGCGGGTTCTGGTCCGGATCGCGCCTTCGCGGCACGCCCCTCGAAGAAGTGACTGAGGCCGAGCACGCGAAGAGCGCCGACGCACGACCTCCTCGGCCGATCTCCTCCGGCAGGCCGGACGGCGGGACGACCCGGCCGCGACGGCCCGACGAGCCCGAGTCCGAGCGACTCGATGTCGCGTGCCGCCGCCGGAGAAGAGCGTCGTGACCGATCTCGGTGGTCAAGCATCGTCGCGCGAGGTCGTTGACACGGCGTCGCCGCGGGACGCGGTGCCGGCGGCTCGACAGCCAGTCGAAGAGCGAGGCCCAGTCCTCCTCGGTCCGCCTCGGGCCGGCCGGGTTGCGGCCGACGGCGAGCAGCTCGCCGAAGATGCGTAGTCGCGCACAGTCGCTGAGAGCGACCGACGCCGTCGATCTCCCGAGCCGCGAGTTCGGCCGCCTGCTCGCACCTCGTCAGGCGTGGCCAGGACGTCGCTCGCGCGTCGCAGGGCCGCTGGCCGCCTCGGACCGCTGGAGGATCTCCCGGACCCGCGGCGCGAGCTCGGCGTTCCCCGTCGGGTCGTCGAAGTACTGCTGGACGAGCGCGAGGTCCGCGCTGCCGCTCCCGGGCCTGGGCCAGGAACGCGACAGCGAGCTGGCGGACGGTGTCGCGATGGTGGGCGACGTCGAGCGACGCGTTCAGCCGGCGGCGTCCTGGCGGGAGTCGGAGAAGGCGACGAGCCGCTGCGCCGGGGCGGGGTAGACGGCGCGAGCAGATGCTCGGCGAGAATCTGCGTGACGCGGTCGTGGTAGCCCGTGCCCGCCAGATCGGGGTGCGCATGCGCTCGGGCGAGGTGACTTTCAGTTGAACGTATCTTCCCCCCGGCGCAGCTCCGAACGGTCTCGCTGTCGTCACCGCAGTTCGGACAGCGCGTCGGCAGCGCAGCGGCACGTCGTCGAGCGCGACGTCCTGGCGCCGGCGTGATCGTGAACAGCCAGCCGTTCGCTGGCGGGTCCGCCGTGGTCGGCGACGCGTCCGGCTGGCCTCATGGAGCTCAGGAGCGGATCCACTTCAAGGTCAGGTCCCTGGGCGTCCCAGCCGCCGTGCATCGGACGCGGCTCGCGCGTCGATCGGCCAGAAGAGCGGTAGCGGGCGTAGGTGCGCTCCGCCAAGGTCAGGTCGGGCACGCTCTCCAGGTCGGGGAGCTCGGGAAGAGGTACCACTCGTCCGGCGTCGGTCCAATCGCGACGCATAGCCGCCAAGGAGATGGTCGCCGCAGGTCTCGCACGACCCAGAGGTCGAGACAGCGGGCGCCGCAATCGCAGCGGATCGTCGGCTGCGCGTAGAGCTTCCCGACGCGTGCGCTGTCGGCGAGCGGAACTCGCTCAGGCACCGCCGGACAGTCGGCGTGCGCGCACGCCCACCAGCCGGGCACGGTGCGGAAGAAGAGGTGGGCGCGAATCGGCAGACGCAGAGCGCCGTCCTCTCCAGTCTGGCTGCGCGACCTCCAGGCGCGCCTGCCAGGGCGGCGCGCCGGTCGAGATCGCCTCGCCGGGCGCCAGGGCGGCCGCCGACAGCTCGGTCGAGGTCGGGACGATGTCACCGTCGCCGTCGCGACACGCGTCAGCGGCCGCCTGGCCGGACGCGCCGCGGCCTGCCGCTGCTGGCCACGCACTGGAAAGCCGCCGGCGCCGCCCGCCGTCTCCGTGCAGCCGGTCGTCCTGCCGTCGCGGGATCAGCTTGCCGACGCATGAGCGCGTCGACCGCGTCGCCGGCAGTCCGCGCTCGGCGAGGTCCGAGGATCCGCCGCAGGACGCCGTGGATCGAGTCGAAGCTGGTGCGTCGCGCCGAAGAACTCCTCGAGGTAGGCGCGCGCCTGCGTCCTCGTCGTCGCCGAGCGAGGCGGAGGCGGCGAGGATGCGCAGCTTCGGCGAGTCGGGCGTCGATGCCGAGCCGATGCGAGTAGCCGGCGGAGCAGCATCGCGACCTCGGTGCCCGCGGTGCCCTTGTAGGAGTGGAGCTCGTCGATGACGAGGTGGAAGCGAGCGCCTGGTCTGCCGCAGGTACGCGGCTGTCTGCTCGAAGATCGCTCGCCTCGTCGCGGCGGTTCAGCATCACGTTCAGCATCGAGAAGTTCGTAATCAGGATGTCCGGCGCGTGGTCGCTGCATGTCCTGGCGCGTCAGCAGCTCGGCGCCGAGCGGGCGCGCGACGAAGGCGCGGTAGTCCGTCGCCAGTCGCGCGGCTCGCCGTTCCGCCTGGCGAGAGCGGTCTGCCAGCGAGCCATGATCCGCTGCAGCTCGCGCGTACGGCGTCTGCCCGGTGTAGCGGCCGAAGTAGAAGCGGTGGCCGCGCGCGCTGGCGGTCGAGCCAGGCGAGCTGGCCGCCGCCGTCAAGGACGCGTCGCAGGCGCACCATCTGGTCCTCGACGAGCGCGTTCATCGGGTAGAGCACCAGCGCCCGCGCACCCCGGCTCCGGCCGATCTCACCGCGCGCGCTGGGCCACGAACGCGGCTAGCGCCTTCCCACCACGCCTGACGGCGTGCACGCCGCGCCGGCCCAGGTGCGCGACTCGCGTACGAGGTGAGCGAGGACGGGCAGGAGGAACGCCTCGGTCTTCCCGAGCCCGTGCCTGCGGTGATGACGACGTGCTCGCCGCGCTCGTAGGCGTCGCACCGTCTCCGCCTGGTGGGCGTACAGCTCGTTGCCCGCCATGACGGGCGCGACGAACTCGGCGACGTCATCGCCGAGCCCGAGACGTTCAGCGAGGTCCTCGAAGTGCTCGCCCGACGGCGGAAGCCCGGCAGCGGCTCGATGAGCGCCTCCGCTGAGAGCTCGTTCCCGTCCAGCAGACGGGCGCGTTCCGCCATCAGGGAGCGATCAGCGAAGGCGCACGCCGAGTCGTAGTAGGAGCGGTAGCGACGCTCTAGTTCCCGCCGGAGAATCAGGGGGTTGATCGAGCCGGTACTCATGCCACCGCTTCCAGCCGTGCACCCAGTCGGCTGGCGATGTCAGCGGCTAGCGGCGCATCGACGTTGACGTATTCGAGCCGTCGTTCCCATCGCGGGATGCGCCCAGACTGCAACGTGGCTGCCCGTGCGAGCAGCGGTGGCAGCGGCGCCTCCCTATCGACGCTCAACGTCATCCGACCGGCGGAGTGCCGGAGGAAGATCTCGTCCGGGCAAGCCAGGTACGGTCCGTACTCTCGGACCTGCACCCTGTGCCACCCCTGGCCGTCATAGATGTAGTGCGCATCGCGCCGGGGCTCGTGCACACGCCACATCCCAGGCCGCGACTGGGTGCCCAGGGAGACGAAGGTACGCGCTCTGGCGTCAAACCAGTCTCGTGGAAGGCGGTCGAGCGGACGGTCCAGCATGGCCGCGGTTGCCAGTGTTGCCACGGGCAGTGCCGCTACGAGACGCCGGCCGGACTGCACCTGAAACACGATGCCGAGGTCCGTGCAGAAGTCGGGGAAGTCCTCGAGCGTACCTTCGCACAGCCATGTCGACGGCCCCCCAACCTGGCCGACCAGCGGATGCGCATAGACGTCGTGCGGGCCGTCGGCCACCATCTCCTCGAGCCGCTCGCGCAAGCCGACCGGGCGCGCACCTGTCACCAGAATGCTTCCCGACGAACGGGGCAGTAGGATGGCCGCGGTTGGAGCGACGGCGAACCGGTCACCGGCCCAGTCGAACTCGACGTGGCCCAGGTCCGAGAGTGAACGGGCAGCACCGGTGGGATCGAGATGTAGGTGGGCGCATACGTCGCGCCACTGCGCCCATCGTCCGTCGCCGATCTCGGACGCCCAGCGCAACAGCTCGTCGTAGGCGTTCACGCGCCTACCAACGCCGTGGCGAGACGCACGAGCTCGGTCCACGCTGCCCTGGCCTCGGCTAGGCCCATTTTCCGCACCCCGGCAGGGTTACCCCGCTAGTTATCCTGCTGTTCGACCCAGGGAAGGGGGATGGCTAGCAGGGCCAGGATCTGGCGCTGGGTGGGAGTGAGGCGATCGAGTACCAAACCCGACCGGGTGTAGGTGAGGGCGAGACCCTCGAAGGCGGCGAGGATGTTGCGCCCGGTCGGCTTCGCGGCTCGACCCTCGGGCAGGAGCCCGGGAAGTTGGGGGTGCTGAGCCGGCAGACGTCGGCGGAGGTCGGCTTCGATGAGCCCGAAGACGAGCAGGGCGATGCCGACGATGCCGATGAGAGCGTCGATGCGCGCGTCGGTGTGCAGGAAGACAGGCCGGACCCGCAGTGGGCGGGGACGCTTGGCGTCGCGGTGGCGTTGCTCCACCACCCACTGGTCCTTGTAGATGTCGAGCACGGCGGCAGCCGTGAGGGGATCGGGGAGGTTGGTGGCAAGCGCGTACAGACCATCGAGCCGGCCGGCAGCCTCGATCGCCGCGGTATCTCGGTGCCACGACAGGGTGGGCTTGCCAGCGGTCTCGGCGCCCACGGTGACCCGCAGCAGCGGCTCGATGGGGGCGCCGACGATGCGGGCCACCTTGTCCTGGACCTGCTTGACGGTCTTGTAGTAACGGCCGCCGAGCCCGGTGCGGACCCGGGCCAGCTCCTGCTCGGCCTTGACCAGGGCCCGCTCCCGCGCATCGCCGACCGAGCGTGCCTCCTCCGAGCTCCAGATGTAGGCGACCGTCAGCTCGACCTGGCTGCGGGTCTCCGGATCGCGGTATCGGAAGGGGCGCAAGCAACCCCGGTAGCGGGTGCGCAGGGCAGCCGGCAGCCGCCGCTGCCGCTCGGCGACGTGGTCGATCTCCTCGAGCTTCTCCAGGCTGCCCACGTCGGCGTTGAAAGCCTGGATCCAGCCCGTGTCAGCACGCAGGGGAACCACGAAGCCCAGCCCTCGGCGCTGAGCCGCCGCGAGCGTGGAGAGGCGACCGAAGGCGGAGTCGATCACCACCACCAGCCCCGGTGGGAGCAGCTTCTGCAAGTTCTCCAGGGCCGTCGCGAGCGCCGTCACCTCCGCCGTGGCACCGGGGTACGGCCGGACATACAGGCTGACCCCGGACGGCGTGGTCGCCTGCAGGGCCTCGACTTGGCGTGCCACCTGACGATCGGCTCCCCAGCCCTTCTGCACCACCGTGGAGCCCGGGTACGCCCCTGCGAATCGCAACTGGGTGAGGTCCAGGTGCAGTCGACCGGCCTCGACGTCGAACCGCTCCAGGGTGCGCAGCAGCAGCTTGCCGCGGACCTCCTCCACCACCGGAGACAAGGCGTCGAGGGCGCGGCCCAGCCGGTCATCGTTGAGCAGCCCACCGGGGACCCCCAGCAGCTCGACAACCGCTGCCGCCGAGGCCCATCCCGCCACGTCGTAGAGCGGCGCCGGACTGGTGAGGCGATTCGCCACCAGGGCCGCCACCACCTCACCGTGGGTGAGCAGCGACCGCCCCCGCATCGGCACCGTCCTGTCGATCAGCTCGACCAGGCCAAGGCGGCGCAGGTAGTGGGCCACCAAGAGAAGCGGCCCCACCTCCCGGCGGGTGCCGAGAGCCGGCGGATCCAGCCGGGTGAACGCCCCTGCCCAACGGTCCAGCTGGCCGCTCGCCTTGAGCTCGTCCAGGCGGCCCAGTGTTGCCACAACACGCTGCCGCACCCGGCCCTCGACCCGGTGGCCTTCGACCAGCTGGACGTAGGCATGGACCTGGTCTCCGCGGCGGACTCGCTTGACCCTCGGGTACATGGTTGGCACAACGATAGCAGACCAGATGCCCGGAGGCAAGCATCCGTTCGTATTCCGTTGGCACAACGAAAACGGGCCCTGCCAGCCACCCCGGGCGAGGAAACCCCAGTCCGCACAGGGCAGTTGGGCCGCCCCTTGTCAGCCCTTGCCCCAGCCGGGTGCGGAAAATGCGGCTAGGACACCGCCATGCGCATCGACTACAGCGCCGGCGCCTGCCTGGACTACGGACATCGCAGCAGTCACGTCGAGCGCGGCGACCGTCAGCGGTCGCCAACGCACGACCTTTGAGGTCTGCGGACAGACCACCCAGGCGACCGCGCCGTCGTCGGCGACCTCCCAACGGCTTCCGCCTTTGATCTCCGGGAAGCTCAACCATGCCGGGCGCGCGACCCTGTCGTGCCGCGTCCCACCCCCTCCCGCGGAGATCGTGAACACGGATGGACTGCTCATCCGCATGATCGGCAACGACACCGGGGGCGGGGGGCTCATCACGGCGCCCGTGATGGTCAGTGCCGCGCCGTCGCCGTCGGGGACGGCGCCGCGCATGAGCGCGCTGCTGTGGTCGAGGAGGTAACGGAGGTCGCCATAGCACGACCGATGCACGCCGCCGGCGACAACCTCATAGTCGCGCACATACAGACCCTCGGCGACGACGACGCGATGGAGTCCCACACGGTCCGCCGGGAGTGGACAGCGTCCGTTGGAGTGAAGCAGACCGACGGGCACGCCATCGACCAGGACGACGAGTGGAAGGCCGTCGTCGAAGGGCCCTGCCACGAGCTCCGGTCCGCCCCCGAGCAGGTAGGTCAGCCGGTCGACGGGTAACCCGCCCACCAGGGTGATTGGCGCCGCGTCATCATCGGGTGCCTCGCGGAGCGCCTGCGGCAATTCGGCAGCGGGCACCTCTTGGAGCAACACCCATGGGTGCGGGAGCCCCTTCGCCCAGGTGTCTCGGTAGGCCTGCAACGCCGCCGTGAGGTCGCCGTCCTTCGTCAGGATCCACACCAGGTCGCCCGCAGGCGATGTAACTCGCCACAGCCCTGCGGCGCCAGCGGCAGCATCCTCTCTGACCTCGAACAGCACCGTCGATCCCAGATGGGCGATACGGATGGTGTCGTTGCTGCCCTCGATCGGCAGCGTGACCGCGGTGCTGCTGGCCGCCGCCAGCACTTCCCAGGGCACCACCGCATCGCCGCCAGCGTGCAGGGTGAGGATCTGCCCCTGGGTGCGGACCCTGATGGTGTCCCTGCTCAGCGTCGACAGCAGCAGGCGGGGACCGTTGCGCTCCAGCCGGAGGCGGCCAGGCCACGAGCGCCGGCCGTCGCTCTGCAGCACGGAGCCGTCCCAGGAGCGGTGAGCCGAGTCGATGGCAGCCCTCACCAGGCCACTGACCGCGTCGTCCGCAAGCATCGCCAGCGCATGACGCGTCAGGTGGTGGCGACCACTCCACCGCTGCAGGAGACGGCGCCGGTCGACGCCGTCGTGTGCTCGTCGGAGCTTAGCGTCGAAGAAGTCGGTCAACACCTCGCGGTCCCGTTGCCGGAAAACCGTCTGTGAAACGGGCCAGCCGACGAACTTGGGCTTCGGGTCACCGGGCAGGGTCAGCTGGCCGTGGCGGCCCCCCAAATCGTCACGGAACCAATCGGCAAGCATCGGGAAGAGCTGCTCGACATACCAGAAGCCGTCGATCTCCCCCGTGTTGCCGTGCAGTCCGAGGAGGTCGCGGAGGATGGGTAGTAAGCGTTGGTCGGCCGCGTCTCTTCGGGGCTCATCCGCGAGGCGGCGAGGACGAAGAGACAGAGGTCGGCGAGGAATGGCGGGACAGGGCGCGGCCGGTGGGCGTTGCGAAAGGCCGAGCCAACCCGCGTCAACTCCTTGAGACCGTTCCCCGGGTTGATGCGGTGGGCGCGCTTGATCTCCTGGACCAGCGAGCTCACGCCGCCTAGAGCGGGAACGCCAAGCCGTCGCGCCGCCGCCCGGACCGTCTCGTCGTCGCAGGCGAGCACCGCGGCACCGTGGGGTCCTGGTACCAGCGGGAGCAGCTCATCGAACAATGCCTGATTCCAGGCGCCGAGGAAGATCTCCGCCGCCGGCGTCGGCTTGGTCACCGCGTCAGCTACACGCGATGTTCTGTCCAAGGGCGAGGACAAGGTGTGCTCGCGTCCACTACGGTGTCATTCCAGGACGTGGTCACGACCACTGTCTGTCGCCCTCCCGCCAGTGGGGCACGGTGGACACGGTGAAGCCGGGTAATCAATCAGCCGTGGTGCGCCACGGTCGCACGGCGGGTCATCGCTGACTCCTGTACGCCATTCTTTCCACCTGACCTGCGGAAACGTAGTAAGTGTGCTGGCTCGAAGCGGTCAGGAGGGTCGCCCGCACCTCGCTCTCGTACCGCTCGAGCGCGGCGCGAACCTCAGCCAGGGCAGCGGGGAGAGTCTGGATACGCCGGTTCCTCCTTCTGATAGTTCGCACGGTGCCGCGACAGACGGGGTCACGCCGACGCCGACGCCGCAGCGGGCCTCGCCGGAGCAGGCGGCCCACCGTCAGCCGCAGCGCCGGTCACCGCCCCGACCCTCTCCAGCACCGCGGAGCGGAGAGCCTCCACGTTGGGAGCGCCGATCAGCGCGAGCGCCTTGGCGGTAAGGCGGTAGAGATAGGGGGCGCCCACCGCCTTGTCATCGCGCGCGCGGGCTAGCACCCCACGGGCGGCCAGGCGGCGGAGCAGGGTCTCGGAGTTCTCCCCTCGATACTCCTCGATCTGCAACCGGGTCAGCGGGCCATGGACCGCGAGGAGCGCGAGGATGGCCAGCTGCTCCAACGAGAGCTCCACGTCGTCCTCCTCCAGAACGGTCACGCGCCGGACCGCTTCGGCAGCGTCCGCGACATAGCCGAGGGCAACCTCGGCGCCATCCTCGGTCGCGCTGCAGCCCACTTCGGCCAGGCGCGGTAGCGCGGCGAGGAGCAGCTCCCGGCAGGCGGGGATGGCGATGTCCAGAGCCGCGGCCAGGTCGGCGAGGGGAAGCCGCCGGGCGGCGATCACCGTGGCGCACAGCTGCCGGACCAGCGCCTCGGTATAGGTCGCGGGCTCGCGGCGCGGAAGGAGGACGGTAGGGCGGGCCTCCAGGCCCAGAGCCTCGCGTAGCCGGGCGTAGGTGCCCACCGAGGGGAAGCGCCGCCCCGCCTCGATTTCGTTGACGGTACCCCGGCCGACGCCCGCCTCGCGGGCCAGGCGGACCTGGGTCCAGTGGCGGAGCAGGCGCTGGCGGCGCAGCTCATCGCCGACGGAGGCGGCCGCCCGGGCCGCAACGCGATCGGCCTCGCTCGTCTCGAGAGCGTCAGCGCCGACCATGGGCCGAGATCATACCGCCTCCTCCCGCACCCACCGCCAGAACTGTCCCGGAAAATGGACACGCCTTCATGGCGGTCACCTATGTCCGGAAAGGGAATCTTTCCGGACATATGCAGCCGCATGTGTGTTAACGTCGCTCTGGCATGATTTCCGACCGGAACGCGCCGATCGCGCCGGAGCCGGCGGTTCCGGACGACGTCGAGGCCATCCTCACCCTCCGCGACCGGGCCGCGGCCTGGATGGAGGCGCAGGGCGCCGTCGGCTGGGCGAAGGGCGAGATGCCTCGCGAGCGCCTCGCCGCCCGGATCGAGAAGGGCGAGGTCTTCGTGGTCCGAGACCAGGGAGAGGTGGTGGCCGGCGTCACGGTGCTGGACGAGGACCCCGATTTCTGGGGTGAGCGGGGCCACGACGGGACGGCCGGCTACATCCACATGCTGGTCAGAGACCGGGAGCGCAGCCGGCCGGGGTCCGGGAGCGGCTTCTCCGCTGGGCCGAGGCCCGGATCGCGCAACGGGGGCGGCCCCTCGCCCGCCTCGACACCGTGACCGCCAACCCCACCCTTCTCCGCTACTACGAGGCCCACGGGTACCACCCGGTCGGCTCCCACCACCTCCCCGGCAGCCGCTGGCTCCCGGTCACCCTCTTCGAGAAGCGCCTCGCCGCCCCCTCTGCCGCCGTGGTGGCGACCAGGGACCGGGATCGGACCGCGACCGCCCTGGCCACCCTCGACGCCCAGGTGGAGAAGTACCTGGAAGCCTCCGTCGCCCCCTCGACGCGCGACAAGTACCGACGAGCCTTGGAGCAGTTCGCGGGGTGGTGCGCCCTGTACCAGCTGAGCCACCTGCCAGCCAGCCCGCGCACCGTCGCCCGCTACCTCTCCCATCTCGCCGAGACCCGCCGCCCGCTCAATGGCCGAGAGCAGCTCTCCCTTACCCCCTCCTGGATCCAGCTCCAGCTCGCCGCCATCCGCCTCGCCCACGAGGCGGTGGGGGTGCGGCCGGCGCCGACCCAGGAGCTCGAGGTCCGCCTCGTCATGCGCGGCATCCGGAGAACGCTCGGGGTCGCGCCGCGGAGCGAGGCCGCTCCCCTCTCTGTCGCCCAGCTCCGGGAGATGATCGCCGCCACCCCCGAGCTCACGGTCCGCGACGTCCGCGACCACTCTGTCCTCCTCCTCGGCTTCCTCGGGGCGCTGCGCCGTTCCGAGATCGCGGGCCTCGACTGGGAGGACGTCAGCGAGGTGGCAAGCGGCCTAGTGGTTCGCATCCGGCGGAGCAAGACCGACCCCGAGGCGAAGGGGCAGGAGATCGGGATCCCGAAGGGGACGCACCAGGAGACCGACCCCGTCATCGCCCTGCAGCGGTGGCGAACCCTGGGCGGCCACGCGACCGGCCCCCTCTTCCGGGTCATCGACCGCCGCGAGCGGGTGCTTCTCCAGCGGATGAGCGATCGGACGGTGAGCCGGATCCTGCGCCGCGCCGCCCGCCACGCCAAGCTCGCCATCCCCGACCTCTCCGGGCACTCGCTCCGGGCTGGCTTCGCCACGAGCGCCGCCCAGGCCGGAGCCACGGAGCGGGCCATCGCCCAGCAGACCCGGCACCGCTCGCTGACAACGCTCCGCCGCTACATCCGCCGGGGCACCCTCTTCGAGGAGAACGCGGCGGCGCTCTTGCGGCTGTAACCGGCGGACACGAGGTCCGTACGGCCCACCACCTGTCAACCCGGGTCTCGGTGGCCGACTATGACAGCCTTGTCATAGTGCCGTTGCTACCGTTCCCTCCGCGGATGTTCAACACTGCTTCCGACCCCGATCCCGAGGTCCGCCCCTGGCCATCGCTGAGTGAGGCAGCTCGCTATCTTGGCGTTGCCGAGTCAGCGCTCTCCCGTCGGGATGTCCTCGGCGGCGAGCGGATGGGGCTCCAGGAGATCCGCCTGTCTCCGACCACGGTGACGCGCCTGGCCCGGGAGTACCGCCGTCGGATCGTGGACGAGGTGGTGTTCGACCTCGTTGAGCACGCGCGCGAGCACGCTCCCGATCAGGTGGAGCCGGTCGAGCTTGAGATCGACGCCTTCTTTCGTCGGAACCCGGTGGCCGCTCCGGATGTCGCCGAGGACCTAGCCCGGCGTCACCTACCGCCTCACTGCATCGGGATCAGCCGGTAGGCGGGTCGTCGAGCTGCGGCGGGTCCTAGACGAGGCGGGCTCCAGAGGCCCCTGCGCGCCGGGGCGCCGTAGGAACCCGTACGGGAGGCTCAGGCAAGCCAGCACAACCGAACGCCTCACACCGCGCGATCCTTGGCGTTGTCTTCTGGCCAGCACGCCCCCGTTCACCCCCTCCCTCACTGAAGCTGACCGCCCGGGAGCTCCCGACAACGGGCAGGGGGCAGGGGGCACGACACCTGCGGGCGCCCAGGTGGAACTGCGCCCTGGCCCCCGCTCATGACACCTGGCGCTGCCCCCGTGCCGAGGCCACTCGCTGTGCCATCCTCCCGTTGACGTGCGGCTCGACGGCTGTCACACTATCCACGTCCATGCGAACAAGCGTTCGCTAGGGAGTAGCATGGCATGGAGCTCTCTGACCAGCACAAGCGTCTGCTAGCGCTCTGCGCCATCCGCGTCGATGGCGAGAGCATCGACTGGAGCCTCGTCGCCCGTCGTGCCCAGATGGAGGGTGGGCTGTCGGCTCTCTACCACGGGACGATCGGCGAGAAGTCCGCCGCGGCAGAGCGCTCGCTGCCGATTCTCCGCCGCGGGCTCAGATCTCCTGCTGAACTGTTCGAGCGGGTAGAACGCGAGCTGGAGGCGGCGAGCAGCGTCGGCGCCCACCTCGTCACCGTCCTGGATGCCGACTACCCGGCCAACCTCCGTCTGATCCCGAACCTGCCGCCGTTCCTCTTCCTGCGGGGTGACCTGGTCGAGGCCGACACCCGCTCGGTCGCCGTCGTGGGTACCCGCGACGCCTCGGAGGAGGGGCTGCGACGCGCTCACAAGATGTCGATGCTCCTAGCGGAGGGGGGCGTCACCGTCATATCCGGCCTCGCCCGGGGCATCGACACCGAGGCTCACCGGGCCGCACTGAGGGCCCGCGGGCGCACCCTCGCGGTCCTCGGCACCGGCATCACCCAGTCCTACCCGGCGGAGAATCGCCATCTCGCGGAGGAGATTGCAGCCAGGGGAGCCCTCGTCTCTCAGTTCTGGCCTACCCGCAAGCCCGGGCACGACACCTTCCCGCGACGCAACGTCGTCACCTCGGGGCTGAGCCAGGGCACCGTCGTGATCGAGGCGACCCGGACGTCCGGGGCCAAGATGCAGGCACGGCTCGCGCTCGAGCATGGCAAGCGGGTGTTCCTCATTCGATCTCTGGTCGAAACCCAGGAGTGGGCCCGCAACTACGCGAAGCGGGGAGCCATCGAGGTCGACGACGTCGACGAGGTGATCCGATACCTCGCGTCACCGGATAGAGTGCGGCAGGCCTCGGAGCAACGACAGCAGCTTCAGCTCGCCATGCTGTGACACGTGGGGCCCTCCATCCAGCCGCCCGCTGGCGAACCCCTGGGCTTCCCCCGATGCAAGGACTGCACATACCTTCGAGCGGGTCCGCCCCACGTGTGCACGACATGCGCAGGGCGGAGCTTCGAGCCCATCGTCGCCTCGGCGTGCCCGATCTGCAGCCAGATGCTCGACGAGGACGGCTCATGCCCGAACTGGCTCTGCGCCGACCCGCACCGCCGTATCGCGCAAATCCATGCCATTGCATACAGCTCCGGCCCGCTGCGCACGACGATCCATCGGTACAAGTACAAGGGGAAGTGGGGATGGAGCCTGATCTTCGGCCGACTGCTCTTCGGCTGGGTGGAGCAGCACCGCCTGGACCATCCCCCCGATCTGATCGTCGCCAATCCCACGTTCGTTGGCCCGGGCGGCTCCGACTTCGCTCACACAGAGGCCGTTCTCGCCGCAGCCGAGCGTGAGGACATCTTCGGCTGGTGGCCCTTCGACGTTGCCACGCCGCGAGCCATCGTCAAGGTCCGAGCCACATCCAGGTCGGCTGGGAACTCCGCTGCGGCCAAGCGAGCGACCGCCGACGAGCTGAGGGGGGCTCTCGCCATCCCCGATCCCGCTCGCACGCGGGGCAAGCGCATCCTCGTGTACGACGACGTCTGCACCACGGGGAGCCAGCTCGACGTCATCGCTGACCGCCTCCTCGACGATGGCGGAGCCTCCCACGTGGAGGCCGTCGTCCTCGCGCGAGCGCCCTGGCGCAGGCGCCAGTAGAGGAGAGGTCGGCCGATCACGATAAGCAAGCCAGCCACGATCGAGCTTGGTCCTGAGAATCCCCCGACTATCAGGCGTCCGTCACCCCCGCTGATCCGGCCGCCGGGCCATCGGCCACCCCAAACCGCGGCGCCGGCCGACTTCCCTCCGCTCAGGCCAAGAGGGGGACGTGGAAGGCCACGACGCACACGGACGCATTCCAGGTCGGCGCCCACCTAGCCTGGACCGCCTCATCTCCCCCTCCCCCAGAGAGCACCTCCGGGCTGGGCACGTGCCGGGAGGCTGGGGATCAGGACCCCCTTTCGAGAGACACCCCGGAGGTCCGCCCGACCCGCTACCCCGAAAAGGCGCCCCTGCGCCCACGGTTCAAGCCAGCTGCCAGCGCACCGCCGGGCTTGCACCTGAAGGCACGGCAGTACAGCCATACAGCGTTATTAGTTGCCAGCAATCCGCCCGCCTTTACCGCCGCCTGTACGGCTATCTACCCATACCCGTTGCAATGATGGCCGCAGTGATGCATCATTGCGGCACTGTGCAGGACACCAAGATCATCACGGTCGCGGCCAGCAAGGGCGGGGTGGGGAAGACCACGATCGCCTACGAGCTGGCGGCAGCCGGCGGCGGCATCCTCGTCGACCTCGACTGGGACACCGGTGGGGCCACCCGCATGTGGGGCTACGACACCACAGCGTTCAAGCGCTCTCCCATCCTCGACGCCCTGGAACACGGCGCCGACGGCCATGCACCCGCCATCAAGAGGCGCCCGCATCAGCCCGATCTCCTCCCGGCCCACCCGGACCTCGGCGCCAGCCGAATCCCCCCGGACCTCGTCACGGACTGCCTTCGCGCCTGGGCCGCCGTCTGGCCCACCCGCTGGGTGGTGGTCGACACCCACCCCGGCGCCAACGCCCTCACCGACGGCGCCCTGGCCGCCGCCGACCTCGTCGCCGTCCCCGTGGTCCTCGCCGGCCGCGAGCTCGATGCCCTCGAGGGCATGCTCACCGAGTTCGCCAGCTATCCGATCGTCCTGCTCCCCAACCGCATCCCGCGCATCCCCCCGCGCCGCCTGTACGACCGCCTGCGCTCCCTCGTCCGCGAAACCCCAACCCCCCCAGCCGTGGGGCCCCCGATCAGCGAGTACCCCTGGCTTCCCCGGCGAGTTCGCCGGGCCGCGCTCACCCTCCAGCCCAACCCCGGCGAGGCGGTCGCGCGGGCCGCCGCCGAGTTCAGCCGCGCCGCGCGCGCCCTGGAGCCACTCCTATGACCGATGTGAGCCCTCCCGACGGCCTCGACGAGATGGCCGCCCGCTTCCAGCGCCGGCCCCGCCAGGCCCCTTCACCGCACCGGCCCCGACCCCCCGAGGGCCTCGCCGTCCACCTTCCCCCGCCAACCACCGCGCCTCCCCCCGCCACACGGGACGCCGACGCTCCCCCGAGCCACCCGCACTGACCCCGACGGAGCCAGCAGTGGCCCCCTCCCCGGAGCCGCTCCCCGCGCCCACCCGAGGCGCCGAGCCCACCGAGCTCTCAAGCCCCGCTCCCCCCATGCCACCCACGGCCAACCTGACGCTCCGGATCCGCGGCTCGTTCGACCAGCGCCTCGCCGACCTGGTCCACGACTTCCGCAAGAACGGCATCCGAACCTCCAAGGTCGAGCTCGTCGAGATGTGCCTGGCTGAGCTGCCGCCCCAACCATCCCGGGACCTCGAGCGTCGGCTCACCAGATTCCAGACCCAGCACCGCCGGCAGTAGTCGGCCGCGAACAGACTGGCTTCTCGCCAAGCGCGGCCCAGGCACCTGCTCCGCCACCTGAGAGCCCATACACAAGCGCGTGTAACCCCCAGGCAGTTACACAGCCTTGTGGGGGCGAGAGCCGACATCAGGGGCCGCCGGCCTCAGCAGAGTTGCGAACATGGGTCCAGCCTGGGAAGAGGACGACGAGGGTGGGCGTAAGGTAGGTGCGCTACGCGCCAGGCGGGCCGTCGGTCGAAGCGATGGGCGCCGGCCTCTCGTATACGGTCGGCACCGCAGGGAACATCACCTCGAGCCCCAACTGCATGGCCTCGGCGAAGGCGGCGAGCTGGCCCACGGTAGGGTTGGCTCGGCCGTCTCCACGGCGACCACGTAGGGGGCAGAGACCCCCATGCGGTCAGCGACCTGCGCCTGAGTAAGGCCGATGGATTGCCGGGCCGTGCGAAGGCTCGCCCCCACCCGCTTCGCGTAAATGGCCGACCGGCCGGTGCGCGGCACGTCGGACCGGCGGCCGCTAGGCGACGACGCCTGCGGCTACCGCGGCCTCCTCGACGGTCGCGATGATCTCCCCGCTCCGATACGCGTCGGGAAGGCGACGCGCCCACGCCTCGGGGTCATCTTCAAAGCGCAGCGATCGCCCGGTCTCAGGATCCAGAATGGGGATCTCGAGGTCGAGCCACGACCGGTCGCCGCTGACCACTTCCAGCTCCCGCCCCTGCACTCTGAGTTCGACACGAACGACATCGACATAGGCGGTGCGGTCGTCGTTCAGTTCACGGCTGACCAATTTCACCTGAACCATGGCGGCAGCCCTCCTTCGGCTGCTCGGAGCGTAGCATAACCCCTTGGGTTATGTCAAGGTCAGACCCACCAAGAAGCCGGAAACGGCGGGGAACCCGGAGGCGATGCCCTCATACCGCCCGGCGCAGGACCCGACCGCGGTGCGACTCGCCCGGGAACGACGAAACCCCGGCGATACGGCCGAAGCCGGGGATCGTTCCGGGGTGTCTGCCGCCAGGATACCCCAGAATGGCCCGGCCATGAACAACGAGGCTCGGCCGCCGGCAGCACAGATCCGGCCCTACCTGAGCGCGGGGCGGCTGGCACCCTACCAGCTCGCCACGGGCGGTGATCCCGAGAAGGCGCTGCGACTGTACGAGTGGAACGCCCAGGTCGGAGCGGCCTTCCTGGAGATCCTCGGACACCTCGAGATCGTCCTTCGCAATGCCCTCGACCGGCAGCTTCAAACCTGGCACGACGCCCAGGGTCTGCCCGGCCGCTGGTACGACGACCCGCTCGGTGTCTTCGACACCCATCGCCGCGAGGACGTCAGCACCGCTCGGCAACGCCTCCAGCGCGACGGCAAGTCAGAGACACCGGGGCGGATCATCGCCGAGCCCTCCTTCGCCTTCTGGCGGTTCCTCCTGGGTAGGCGCTACCAGAACACCCTGTGGGCCCACGCGTTGAGGCACGCGTTTCCCGGCCTCCAGCCCCAGCGCCGCGGTGACGTGTACGACCTCGTGGACGGCCTCAGCAGGCTGCGGAACCGCATCGCGCACCACGAGCCGGTCCACCAGCTGGACCTGGCCAGGCACCACCAGGATGTCCTCCGCCTCGCCGGCTATGTCGACGCCGACGTCCGGACGTGGATTGCCGGCGTGAGCCGCATCGGCCAGATCCTCGCCTCGAGACCCTAGGCCCACCACTCCGGCTGGGCCGGATGCCATCGCACCCTCGGCTCTGGCCTCCGGCGGCCACATGCCAGAGGGTCCGCGTACACAGACTTGCGTAACCCCCGAGAAGTCACACAGCCTTGTAGGGGGGCTAGCTCGCGATCCGCTCCGGGACCCGGACCCGCTTCCTGAGGACCAGCACGTGGTCGTGCCGGCCCTCCCGCGTCTCGAAACCCGGGAACTCGGCGGGGGCAGCGGCGCAGACCGCCTCCGCCGCCTCCATGACCTTGCGCCGACGACGCGTGGAGTTCTTGTCCGAGCACCCGAGCTGCTGGGCGAGCTTGCCCACCCCATAGAAGATGCGGCCCCGGTCATCCGGGCGATGGGTCCGCGCCCAGGCGTACAGCTTGAGGGCGAGCGGCTGGCGGCGCAGCGCCCGCAGCACCTCAGCCTTGAGGAAAGTGAACTGCCCAGCGCGGATCAGATCCGCCATTGCCTGGTCCAGCTGGATGAAGTTGTCGCGGTCGACCGTCCTGCCGCGCTGCTTGCGCTCCCTCCAGCCGAAGTTCGCCAGAAAGCCCACCGTGACCTCGCCCCGCGTCGCCACCGCCCCTCCACTCGCATCGGCATCGGTCTGGGCGATCTTGAAGCGCACCCGGGCGGTGGAGAGGCGCTCGACGGAGGCGCGGATCAGCCGGGTGGCGCCCTCCGGATGCATGCCCAGCAGGCGCGCGATGTTGCCCATCGTCACCGGGTCACCCCAGAGGGTGTTGTCCCCCGGACAGCCAGCCACGTAGAACGCCTGGCTGAGCACCGACATCACGAGCATGTCCCGGGTGCCGAGCTCGCCGATCCGGGTGATGACGGTCGTCTGCGCATCGTACTCGTAGGTGAGGAGGGGGAGCTGCTCCGCCGCCGGATGGTCGAAGTAGCTCCCGGCTGGCTCGCTCTCGAGATCGGCCCGCTCGGTCCGGTATGCGGGGCTGCGCAGAATGCGGGTCTCATGGAGGAAGTAGTCGGGATCGCGCTCCGCCACGCGGTGGGCCTCCGGCGGCGGGGATGTGATGGGGGGAGAGCCCGCCTGCGACCCGGCTCCCATCGTCTCGGCGGTGGCACCCGCCGCCCGGGTCCGATGCCCGACGAGGGTGATCTCCTCCTCCCGCTCCGACCCGGGGTTCCTGATCGAGCTTTCGGTGCCGCGCATGCCCTGGGCTTGCGCGAGGATGTCAGCGAAGTGCTCCGGCCCGATTGGCGGCTGATGGTAACTCGCCACGCGTGAGGCTCCTGGAAGGATCGATGCTGGTGCGTTCTGGGGGACTTGTTCAGGGATGAGCCGCCGCTACTTTGACGCAAACGTCCAGCCTGCGCAAGGGGTGGTCTCGGTCTGGAGATCGAAAGCTGACCTGGCGTATGGGATCACCCGTGACCGCCAAGTATGGGATCGTCTCCTCGCTCCCGTTTCTTTTCGTCATGCCTCGGGACTATGAGGGACTCCTACAAGACTTCATCTACAGACTGCCCCTATAAAGGGCCGTTTCGGACCTGACCACCGGTATGGGACGGGTTGACCTCCACTATGGGATCGTCTGACCTCCCGTCGGGGATCCTCTGACCATCCGGCCGCTCCGACGCCCTCCACCTGTGGATAACCCCCTCCACGCTGACGGCTCGTATGGGATCGCTCATCTGCGGAGGGTGCTCGCCGGCCCGCCTCTCGCTGGCGTGGGCCGGCATCCCGCACCAGCGGTCAGGTCGGTGCACAACTCGCGGCCCGTCCCATACCGGTGGTCAGGCAGCTGACCGGCGCTCGGGGATGGCGGTGGCGATCCCATACGCCCCGTCACGCCGCGCGCGTTCGCCGGCATCGCGATGACCTTCCGTATGGGATCGGCGCGCGACCGGCTCGCAGAAGCGGTTGCGAAGGGCGCCCTCAGCGGTTAGGATGCGGGGGCGATCTGGACACGCAGAGCGCCCCCACACCCGCCACCACGCTTCACCACGAGGGATCTGATGACCGCTTCCAGCATCGCGTTCCTCTCCGCCGACGTCCTCGAGCTCACCGGCGTCAGCGAGTCCTATCTGAGCTTTCTGGTCCGCGCCGGCGTGGTGGATCCCATCAAGCACCGCAACGGGAAGACCAACCTGTTCTCCCCCGAGGATGTCGAGCGCGTGCGATGGGCAGCCAGCCAGCGGGGACAGCTGTCGGTGCCCGAGATCCGGCAGCGGGTCAGGGCAGGTGCCCTCTGATGCCACGTCGACGAGCCACACAAGCCTGCGTAACCTCCGGGGAGATACACAGAGATGTGGGGAACCCCGAGGCTGACCGGCAATGAGAGCCATCGCGGTCACCAACCAGAAGGGCGGGGTGGCCAAGACCACCACGGTCCACAACCTGGGCGTCGCCCTGCACCGCGAGGGGCAGCGCGTCCTGGTGGTCGACCTCGATCCCCAGGCGAACCTCACCATGCACCTCGGCCTCCGGCCGGGAAGCGCGCCCCGGTCGATGTATGACGTCCTGGTCAACCAGCATCCGATACAAGAGGTCATCCGGCAGACCGAGGAAGGCATCGACCTGGCCCCGAGCGACGAGATTCTGATGCGGGCGGAGGCCGAGATGGAGGGGTCGCGCCTCGGCTGGGTCAGACAGCTCCACCGCTCCCTCGACCCCGTCCGCGGCGCCTACGACTTCTGCCTCTTCGACACCCCCCCGGTGCGCGGCTTCCTCACCGTCAACGCGCTGGTGGCGGCGACCGCCGGGGTCATCATCCCCTTCATCCCCGAGATCGACGCCCTGGTGGGCATGCAGCTCCTCCTCGCCCGGATGGACGAGCTGCGCGGCGCCAATCCCGCCCTCGACCCCATCGCCGTGCTCCCGGTGCTGGTGGACCGCACCTGGCGCACCCACGCCGACACCCTCGCCCAGATTCAGGCCCGGCTTCCGGGCCTCCCCCTCGTGGAGCCGATCATGCGCCACGCCGACTTTCCCAGGGCAACCGCTCTTCGCATGAGCATCCTCGACTACGCGCCCCACGGAAGCGGTGCCCGCCGATACCGCGACCTCGCCACCATGGTCCTCGCCGCTCCCGAGCGGGCGGCGCTGGTGCCGGCGCACTGACATCCATCCCATACGTGAGGTCACGCGCGACATGCCCACCCCCTCGCTGACCCGCCGCGAGCGGCGGGCGCAGGTCACCGACTCCGTCTTTCAGGCCCTGCCGCCACGGGAGATCCTCCGCGGCCTGGGGGAGACCGTGAGCCGGCTGGTGCCGGTCGATGCCATCAGCCCCAGCCCTGACCAGCCCCGTCACCGGGTGGATGAGACATCCGAGGAGTTCCACGAGCTGGTGGCGAGCATCCGCGAGCAGCGGCTTCTGCAGCCCGTCAACCTCTGGCAGCTGGACGACGGCGAGGAGCGCTACCGGCTCATCACCGGGGAGCGGCGCTGGCGCGCCTACCGCCTCCTCGCCGCGGAGGAGCCGGTGCGCTTTGGCCGGATTCCGGCCATGGTCACCCAGCTCCAGGGTGACCACGCGGAGGCCAACGCGCTCCTCCTCGGGCTCATCGAGAACATCGTCCGCGAGGACCTCCAGCCGGGCGACCGGGCCGATGCGCTGCGCCGCCTGCGCGATTCCACCGGCTGGACGTACGAGGAGGTCGCCCGGCGGATGGGGATGACCGTCAACAGGGTCATGGACCTCGCCAGCATCGCCCGCCACGAGGCGGTGCGAGCCGCCGCCGACCGGGGAGCGATCACCCAGAAGCAGGCCATCGCGATCGGGCAGGGGACCAGGGAGCCGGAGCTGGCCGCCGCCCTCGCCGGTGTCGTGGGCAGTCTCGACGAGAAGGCCACCCGCGAGGCGCTGAGGGCCGCCAGGGGACTGGACGCCGACCTGCCCGCCGAGGAGCGGGCGCGCCGGGCCGTCGAGTTGGTACAGGCCATCGCCGTTCTGGCACCAGGCCGGCCCGCGGCCATGGGCCCGGCCCCCATCGAGAAGACCGTGGAGATCTCGCGCACCGTTGGGGGCGGGAGGACGCGGCCCCTGAGCCAGCGCTACGTGATCCTCGGCAACACGGCGCTGGCGGCGCTCCGGCCTCGGGTCGGCGAGATGCAGCGCGAGCGTCTCGCCGAGGTGCTCCAGCAGGTCTGCGAGGAGACCAACATCTGGCCTCGCCGGCCACGGCGGAAGTAGGGGCAACCGCCGGAGGTTTCGCCCGGGCAAGGGGCCACGGGACAGTTGAGCGTCGACCTGCCTCGGTCCAGCAGGGGCAGTGCGTCGAGCTCAAGAAGGGTTTCGGGCCCGACGATCCTGCCCCGGCCGTCCCACCAAGCGCTCCGCCGGCTGCTCCGTCCCGCGGGGAGTAAGGCCAGGTCACCCGAGAAGGCGATAGCCTTCCGGCCGGTGGCCCGCACGTACTACCTCTCACCCCAGGCCGAGGCTGACCTCGCCCGTATCGACAAGAACGACTTTGCCGCCATCCGCCGCGCGCTCACCCGCCTGGCGACCGATGGGATGGGGGAGGAGGAGTCCCCCGTCGTCCTCGGCGGCGCCTGGAAGCTGCTGGCGGTCGGTGACCACTACCACGTGACCTTCCGCCGCCGGGACGGTGACGTCGAGGTCGCCCGCATCCTCACCTGGGCCGACCTGATCAGCGGAGCAGACCTACCCGACGTGCACTGAGCCAGCGATTGCCTGACAATGGCGGGCATAGCTTTTCTGCGCGTGATCTCCGCCCGCCAGCTCGGCCGCACTATCGCCACCGTCCTCGACGAGGTGGAGGACCTGGACGATCCCTTATCTGTATGAGGACCCCCGTGTCAAAGGGTATGTTGTTCCTGCTGCCTGATGACGCCGGGCAAACGGCATCGTCACTGGGTTCGACGAGATGACCGTCGCGAAGGCAGCCAGAACGGTATTGGTTGGTTACGTCACGGGCGCGGCCTCGTATGGGGACGTGAAACGATGAGTTTCGATGGCCGCCATGCGCAGGGTGCCCAGCCTTATCTCGGTGCGCGGACGAAGGTCCGGCGACATGATGGGTGATCGGGTAACCCCGCGAGGCGAGGTGCGGCCGCTCATTCTTTCGGGGCCGTCCTGAGCACGGGCAAAACGGCAGGGTCGTGGCAGGAGCTGGCCGCGTTGGAACCCTCCATCGTCGTGTGGGCGCGCAGGCGTCATCGCATCAGCTCACGTCTGCGAATGCCTCGTCGCCGAGGGCGCGCAGCCGGTGGTGAGCCCGGCGCGCCAGCTTGCGGGCCACGGAGAGCGCCGCACGGTTGCCACCGATCCGCTCTTTGAGGCCGGTGTAGTACGAGAGGTCCGGCGAGCTTTTCCGGGCGCCACACTGGGCTGCTTCGAACAGCGCCCACCGGAGAACGGGCGGCCCCTGATGTGAGAGATGTCCGGCAGTCCGCTTCCCGTCCGAGGAGTACACGGTGACGTCGAGCCCGGTGTGACGGACGGCGTCACGGGACGACGAGAACCGGCGGCAGTCGCCCATCTCCGCCCAGATCGCAACCGCGGTCAGGAAGCCGATGCCGTACTCGCCAGTCAGTGACCGGCAGCCCGGTTGCCGGCGGGCGAACTTGGCGAACTCACGACGTAACGGGGCCAGTTCCTCGTTGATCCCGTCGATCCGTCGCAGCGCCACCGCCACGGTCTCCCGGCCCGCCGGGCTGGCCCCCTCGCCGGCCTCGAGCCGCCGGCGTTGCTCAACGGTCAGAAGCTCTGCGTCCACGTCGACGCCCTGGTGAAACAGGACGGCGTGGATGCGCTGCTGCCATGCAGTTCGCTCGTCGACCAGGCTCTTGTACAGCCGCACCCGAGTTCGCATCTCCAGCACGTGTTCAGGCGGGATCCACGACTCCGGCAGCGTTCCCGCAGCGAGGAGCTGACGCAGATGGAGGGCGTCGGCCCCGTCGGTCTTGGCGCGACGTTTGGGGCCTCGCAGAGCCTGCGTGTCCGCTGGTTCGGCCAGATGCACCTCCATGCCCGCGCGGCGCAGCTCCTCGACGACAAAGCGCCAGCCGGTGCACCCTTCCACGGCGAACCTGGCCGGGCGCTGCTCGACCCGGCCCAGCCAGTCTCGAAACGCCATCCGGGTGCCCGGAACCCGCCCCCGGCGCACCTCGCTGGTGTCGGTGTCCAAGTAGTCGAAGGTGATCTGCCTGCTGCCTGCGATGCACGTCCAATCCGCCTACGATTGCCATGGGACCTCCTCATGCTCCTGTTTTGACCCAGCGAGATCTTCCTCGGCTGGACCTGAGCTGAGGGGTCCTCATACATGCCATCTTTCCG
>CAWJYZ010000008.1:0-9905 GCA_963847225.1 uncultured bacterium
GTACCGAACCCACCGCCTTCCCGTCGTACCTCGGCCGGTTTCCCCAGCGCGTGTCTGGGGTTTCCGGGCCTTGGACCCCGATGCGCGGCCAGGCGAGGAAGTCGAGCGCCTTAACGCGGTTTTCGGGGCACACCGCCTCGGCGGCGGAGGCGGGCGAGGGGGTCACGGCGGCCGGCATCGAGGAGAGATTGTCGGCCAGCCAGGCGGCGAAAGGGGCGGCTGTCGGCGATCTCGTCACGCCCACAGGAGCCCTCGGAGGGCTCAGGCGGCGACGGTGACGGTCAGGAGCTGAGGCGCCCCGACCTCCTTGGGGACGGGCTCGCCGTCGGCTTCGAGGCCGGCGATGTGGACGGCGATCGCCTCGGCGGCACGATCCCGGCACTCGTCGAGAGAGTGGCCCTGGGTGAAGCAGCCGGGGAGGGCGGGCACGGAGACCATGAAGCCGCCGGTCTCCTCGGGCTCGACCACGATGGTGTAGGTGCGCATCGGCGTCATCCTCTCACAGGGCCTGGCGGAGCTCCTCCACGGTGAGCCCGGCCTGGGCCAGGATGGAGCCGAGCAGCTTCGGTCCGATGGTCTCGCCGGCGTGGAGGGGGACGGTGACCCGGCCGCCGCGGGTCGGGTGTTTGAGCTGGGCGTGCGATCCCTTTTGGGCCACCACCACCCAGCCCAACCGGCGGAGGGCCCGGACGATCTCACGGCCGGTGAGGCGAGGGAGCGGCGGCACGGCGTGGGAGCGTAGCGGGTCAGCGGAGCCGGCAGACGGCATCGTGAGCCCGGCGCAGCTCGGCCTGGGTGCGCCGGCCGAGCTCTGTAGCAGTCGCAGGGGGGGACGTCCTGCGATCAGGGCCTCGTCGCTCCGGGCCGCCTGGGCGTTCCTGTGCGCACGCGCTTGGTGCTAACGATGGGATCGGCTGGTCTGGGGGGCTGGTAGAAAGATGGCATGTGGAGGATCTCCCCAGCTCACGCGCCACGATGACGGGCGCTCAACAGATTCAGGAGCGTGAGGAGATCCCCATGGCCATCGTAGGCGGGTTCGACGTGCACCGTAGACAGCTCACCTTCGACTTCATCGAGACGGAGACCGGCGAGGTCCGCCGGGGACGGATCATGCCGGCCAACCGGGAGACGATCCGCGCCTGGCTCACGGAGAACGTCGTCGCCCGGCCGGCGGCGTTCGCGCTGGAGGGCTGCACCGGCTGGCGCTTCGTGGTCGAGGAGCTGCATCGCGCCGGGATCGAGGCCCACCTCGCCGAGCCCGCGGAGACCAGCGCCCGGCGGGGGCGGAAGATGCACGCGAAGACCGACCGCGTCGACGCCCGGCATCTCCGCCAGCTCCTCGCCGCCGGCACCCTCCCGGAGTCCTGGATCCCGCCCGAGCACGTCCAAGAGGCGCGCGCTGTGGTGCGGCTGTACATGGACCTCACCGAGGAGCGCACCGCCTGGCTGCAGCGGATCCAGGCCACCCTCTTCCACCAGGGCGTGCCGACCCTCGCCAGGATCCTCAGCCAAGATCGCCGGCGTGAGCTCGAGGCGGGGGACGGGCTGAGCCCCGCCGCTCACCAGCTGGTCACCGTCGCCCTTGCCAGGGTGGACGACCTCGACCGCGTCATGGCCCGGCTCCACCGTCAGCTCGCCGACTTCTCGGATCGCCAACCTGGCTGCCAGAGCCTGCGCTGGGAGTATGGGATTGGGCCGATCACCTCGGTGGCCATCTGGGCGGAGCTGGGAGACTGCCGCCGCTTCTCCTCCTCACGCCAGGCCGTCCGTCATGCCGGGCTCGACATCACCGTGCACTCCTCGGACGGCAAGCGCACCCCTGGCCACCTCTCCCGCCAGGGTCCGCCGACGCTCCGCTGGGCGCTGTTCGAGGCCGCGGAGTGCGCCAACCGCAAGACCTCCCCGGATCGGCCGTACTTCCTGGAGGTCAAGGAGCGTCAGGGCGCCAACCGGGCCGTCCTCTCGGTGGCCCGGCGGCTGGTGCGCCGGGCCCACCACCGTCTCCGCGCCCTCGGTGACGCGGCCCTGGCTCCGGTGGGCTGACCGTGTCGGAGCTGCGCGCCCTGCCCATGAATCGATGGACCCCGTGGCGGCCTGCTCCCACCGGACCCTGCCCCCATAACCGCGTTGTGGCGGGCCCTGAAAGAATGAGCGGCCGCCTCCCTCTGCGCAGGGACACCCGATCAACCATCATGTCGCCGGACCGCTGGTCCGTGGGCCGAGATAAGGCTGGGCGCCCGCGCGCAGTTCTAGACATCTTCGTCTGCAACTTCACAAGAGTGAAGCCTATGCGTTGAGCCACCCACTCCCACCGCCGCCTTCCCCTGCTGCGTCCCATGGACACGCGCGCCCAAACGCGCCCACCAACTCGAGATGGTTGTTACCGAAATGTCACACCGGAGCCTGGACACCACGCCCCCTCCACAGATAAGGGTCCGGTCGACGACGACGCAGCCGACGGCCGGGCAGGCGACCGGCAGGCGGGACAGGCACGGCGAGGACCGCGAGGGGGGCGACAGGGGGCCGCGGTGGCGGGGTCAGCGGAGCCGGCGGACGGCGTCGCGGGCGCGGCGCTGCTCGACCTGCTCGCGGCGGGCGAGCTGGTGAACCAGGCGGTCGCAGCCGTCGCGCAGGGCGGCGATCTCGGGGAGCACGGGGTCCTCGGTGGCCAGGGCCTGGGCGGCGAGGACGTCGAGCTTGCGCAGCACCGCCCGGGCGTCGCGGAGCAGGGTCGCCGTCCGCTTCACCTCCCGGGCCGCCTCGATCGGGTCCTGCTCCCTCACCGCACCGCCTCCCGCCGCGTCGTCTCCGGACGCTCCATCCGCTGCGTACGTCCGCCCAGCCTGCCGCTCGCCCCCCTCCGTCCCATCGCCCCGTACGCCGCGTACGCCACCTTGCCCGACGCCCCATCCCTGCTCATTCGTTTGCGTCGTTCTCGGATACCGTACCCTTTGCACCCCCTGGTGAGCGCATAGGTCCGACGGTCCCCGGCGCTCCCTCGGTGCCCTCTCGGCGATCGCTCCCGAGCGGCCCGGAGGCGCGGTGGACGGGCAGCGAAAGGGAGGGGGCGGGGGGCTCAGCAGCCGCCTGCGGCACCCAGGTGTCAGCGGTCGGGGGCGGTCCATACCGGGCCTCCTGGGGGCTCCTGCGGGCCTGGATCGCCGCCGCGATGGCGGCTCAGCGTGGCCCCGGGGTGGGTGGCGGTGTGGACCGCCTTGAGCTGGCGGATGGCGACGTGGGTGTAGACCTCGGTGGTCTCCAGCCGCGCGTGGCCGAGCATCTGCTGGATGTAGCGGAGGTCGGCCCCGCCCTCCAGCATCAGGGTCGCCATGGTGTGGCGGAAGAGGTGGCAGCTCCCCTGCTTGCCGAGTGCTGCCCCGTCCACGTAGCGGTGGACCAGCCGGGAGAGCCAGTCGGGGCCCACTGCCTCCCCGGTGGCGGCCAGGAAGAGCACCCCCTCGTCGGGCTCGACCACGAGCGAGGGCCGGACCTCGGCGACGTAGCGGTCGACCCAGGCCACCGCCCGCTCCCCGATCGGCACCATCCGGTCCTTCTGCCCCTTGCCCTGGCGGATCAGCACCGTCCCCCGCTCGGCGTCCAGGTCCACCAGGGTGAGGCCGCAGAGCTCCGACCGTCGCATCCCCGTCGAGTACAGGGTCTCCAGCATCGCCCGGTCGCGCAGCCCCAGCGCGTCGGTGACGTCGGGCTGCGAGAGGACCTGCTCGACCTCGGTGACGGTGAGCACGTGGCGGGGCAGCCGGCGTACCCGCCGGGGCGGCTCCAGCTCACTGGCCGGGTTGTACAGGATCCGGTTCTGCCGCGCCGCCCAGCGGAAGAAGCCGCGGAGGGCGCAGAGGTGCTGGTGCTGGAAGCTGAAGGAGAGCGGCCGGCCATCGACCTTGCGCTGGTGGAAGAGGTGGCGCTGGTACCGCTCCAGCATCGGCTTGGTGACGTCGGTGGGCCGGGTCACCCCCCGCTCCTCCAGCCAGGCCGCGAAGGCGTTGAGGTAGAAGTCGCGCATCCGGACCGTCCGGGGGCTGTAGTTGTGGAGCCGCAGCCAGGCCAGGTGCTCCGAGATCGCCCGGGCCATCCCCCGGGGATCCCCCGGCGCTCCCGCCACCGGCCGCAGCCGGGCTCCCCTGCGCGGCATGCCGGTACGACCCTCTCAGCCGGCGACCGCGGCCACCGGTACCGTGCTTTCCCGGGCATGTCCGGTGTCCACGGCGGAATCCCCCTGGTGGCCGTTGGGATTTCCCGCAGAGAGGGGGGGCCGACCACCCCCCGACCAGGGGCCGACCGCGGCCCGACCGGACCCCGACCGTTCGCTGTTCTCCCCCGACCGATCGCTGTCATACCCGTGGGAGTCGAGGCCCCCCTCTCGCCCGGGGTCGATCAGGCCGGCGAGGAAGGGGGAGCCGTCGCGGCCCTGGCCGTCCCAGAGCAGCTCGTACGCGAAGCCCCGGCCCACCCGGTGGACCAGCAGGTGCTCCATCTCCACCAGCCGCGAAAGGTGGCACTTGAGCTGGGTGTCCCCCCAGCCCAGGGCCTCCCGGATCTCCCGCCGGGTCAGCCGGACGTCGCTCCGGGCCATGGCCTCCCGCTCGCAGGTGGCGGCGACCATCTCGTCGAGGAGCTGGAGCAGCCGCCTGGTCTGCGGCGGCAGCTCGTCCAGCGACCGGCCCAGCACCTCGTGGGCCAGCCGGTTGGCCACCCGGATGTCGTCCGCCGTCACCTCGATGTAGGTGAGGGCCTCGCCCTGGTGGACCACCGTTCGTAGCTCCCGCTGGTGCTGGTGGAGCAGGGTGACCGCCCGGATCAGGGTCAGGTACTTCATGTGGTCCCTTCTCATCCTCGTCCGGGCGTCGCTGAAGGTGAGCCGCTCGGCGAAGGGGTTGACCACCACGAGCGGCCGGAGCAGCCGCTGGGCGTTGCGGTGCAGCCGCATCACCCGCTCGCGATCTCTGCTCCGGAGCAGGCCCTGCAGCGTCTCCGCCTGCCGCTGCCGCTCGTGGATGGCCCGGGTTTGGGCGCGCTCCTCGTCCACCGAGAGCACCAGGCAGCGGTTGAGCAGCTCCTCATCGACGTCGACCGCCGTCGTCGTGAGCAGGATCGCCACCGGTCCCCGGACACGGTACTCGTGGGTCACCAGCCGCCCGGTGGCGGCGTCCTTGCCCGTCGAGGCGATCGACAGCTCGCCCTCACTCTGGAGCAGCTTGAGGGCGTACGCGGCCCGCTCCGCCCCCCGCTCCTCGACCACCGCCAGCACCTTGTGGGCGAGGTCGCCGTCGCGCAGGTAGAAGAGCGACTGGCCGGTCACTGCGCTGTACTTCACCCGCGCCTCCCCGGGGAGGAGGTCCAGCACCGCCTCCAGCAGCGAACTCTTGCCCGCCGCCGAGCTGGACTGCACCACCACCGCCAGCGGCTGCTCCAAGAGCCGGCTGGTGGCGGCCAGGTATGCGGCCAGCTTGTTGTTCTCCTCGCCCACCACCCCGCAGCGCTCCAGGTCCTCGAGCACCCGCTCCAGCAGCCGGGGGTCGCGCAGCAGCTCCAGCGCTTCCCGCTCCTCGGTCGCGTCCAGCGAGGGTGTCGAAACCTTGGGCTCCGTGGCCTGGCGGACCTGGGCGTCGGCCAGCTCCTCCACGCGCAGCAGCACCTGGGCGAGATCCTCCTTGATCACCTCCTCGGCGATCCCCAGCTCCGCCGCCGCCTGCTTGACGAAGGCGAGCCGCTGCCGCGCCGCATACAGGTCGAGGGTGTCGACGTGGAACCCCCCTCTCTCGCCCTCCCCGGCGGCGACCAGCAGGTTGACCCGGAGCAGGTCGTAGCTGGTGTTGCGCGCCAGCCCCCGCACCCGCCACCGCCGCGGCCCCTTCTCGATCACCACCTCCTGCTCGCTCACCGTCGCCGGCGTCGGGTCCTTCGGCTTCGGCGGCTGCGGCGTGGCAACGGGCGGGTCGACGTGGGCAGCGAAAGATGAGGGCTCGGGTTGCTCCTCTTTCGCCGCCTCCTCCAGCGCCGCCGCGGCGGCAGGGACAGGAGCCGTCGGTGCCGTCCCGTTCACCGTCGACCGCACGCCGCTGCCCAGCCACACCGCCTTGCGCAGCAGCACGGCAAAGCGCTCCGCCGCAGTCTCCGGGTTCTCGACCAGGAAGCTGTTGGCGTCCTGGCCCGGGGGGAAGAGCACCCGATACGCGTCGATCCCCGCCCCCACCAGCCGGCTCGCCAGCTGCACCGCCGCCCGGTCACCGGCGGGGTCGCGGTCGTAGGCGATCAGCACCCGCTCGACCCCGTGACGCCGCAACGCCTCCAGGTGGTCCTCGGTGAACCCCTCCACCCCGTACGCCGCGGTGACGTTGCGATGCCCCGCCACCCACAGGCTGAGGGCGTCGATGAGCGCCTCACAGAGGATCACGTCGGGGCAGGCACCGAGCGTCGCCTCGTTCCACACCCCGCGCCCCCCGCTCCGCGGCCCGGGCAGGTACAGGTGCAGCGGCGTCCCCGCCCGCAACCCGTCGGTGATCTTGCGCCCGTACACCTCGGTCACCCGCCCCCCCTCTGCCTCGGCGTCGATCACCGGGATAACCACAGATCCGTTGAAGTGCTCGTGGCCCGACTCGCGCAGGATTCCCAGCCGCTGCAGCCGGGTCCGGATCTCCTCGCCGGCCCGCCGGGTCTTCTCCGGTAGCCGCAGCCCCAGGGTCCGGTTGGCGAAGCCCAGCTGGAAGCGCTCGATCAGCTCCGACGACCCGAGCCCCCGCGACTCCAGGTACGTGAGCGCCTCCGGGGATTCCGTGAGGGTGGAGTGGTAATAGCGGAGGACCTGGGAGAGCAGCTCCTGGTCGTCGGCGTCCCGCTTCACCGGCGCCGGCAGCCGCCGCACCGTCGACATCTTCACCGGCCGCGCCACGGCAGCGAAAGGAAGGTCCTCCCGGAGCAGCTCCACCGCGTGGCGGAAGCTCACCCCCTCGGCCCGCATCACCCAGTCCACCACCGAGCCACCCGCCTGGCAGGCCCCCATGCAGTGCCACAGGTTCTTGGCTGGCGAGATCACCAGGCTGGGCTCATGGTCCTCGTGGAAGGGGCACAGCCCGATCAGGTCCGCCCCGTGCCGGCGCAGCTCCACCCCCCTGGCCTCGGCCAGCCGCTGCACCGACACCTCCGCCTTCAGCCGCTCCAGCTCGGCCTCCGGAACCCTGGCCACTCGGACCTCCCAGAACCCTGTCAAGTCACAGATAGTCTCGCCGAGAGTAGCATAAGCTCTATGCCGGTGGAGACACTCCCTCACCCCGACCGTACCCTGGCGGCGCTCGTCGCCATGGACTTCCCCCAGCGCCTCGCCACCCTTCGCCGCCAGAGAGGCATGACCGGCCTGGCCCTCGCAGAAGCCGTCGGCATCCACGTCACCCAGCTTCGCCGCTACGAGGCGGGCAAATCCCAACCCACCCTCGACGTCCTCCGGAAGCTCGCCCGTGCTCTCGGGGTGAGTGCGGATGTGCTTCTCTTCGACACCGATGAGCGCGGCCCCGACGACGACCTCCGGCTCCAGTTCGAGGCCATGGCCCGCCTCGACCCCGACGAGCGCCGGGTGGTCAAGGCCCTCATCGAGAGCGTCATCGTCACCCACGACGTCCGCCGTGCCGTGCTCACCCCCACCGGCTCAGGGACCGCGATGAGCGGCGGCTGACGGAATCGCGGCCGCCCCGCTGCCGCCTCCCGCCGACGCCGACCTGTCGACGGCGACAGCGCCGGACCCACGGCGCGTGTATCACCGTGGGGCCAAAGTGCAGCCACAAGGGCAGTTCTCGCCGTGCCAGCTAGCGGACCTGCCACCCCTCTCAGGCCGCGCTGCAGGTCAGCTCGCGGCCTCGGCTCTGACAGCTTTCATGACGGCGCCGAGTTCGGTGCTCGGTCACGCTCCGCACGCGCCCGGGCTAGCACCCGCGCCCAATGCTGGCGCTCATAGAAGCTGACCACCGTGATGCCCGCACAAGCCGCGACCAGCGCACTTGCGGCTCCACCGGGAAACCCCTGCAGCACGAGTCCCCACACCACGAAGAGTGCTGTGGCGAGCGCTCCAAAGATCGTAGTCCAACTCAGCAGCTTGACCACGTTCTCCAGCGGGCGGAGGTTCTTCATGGGCATCCCGAGGTCCCACTTGTCGATGTCGGCGGATTGGTCAAGGCCGACCAGATCAGGTAGCCCCCGATGCCATACATGGTCGCGCCAAGGCCAAATATGGGCCAGGCGTGAAGAAGGAGACCAACCTGGCCAAGACTGGCGAGCGCCGTACCCTCCTCCCCGAGCCCGAGGTACGTGGCGATGTACGCGTCACCAACGCCGGCCGTAAACACAGTCGCAGCGCCGATCGCTACGGTGGCAGCAATGAGCTTGGCTCCCTGGCTCCCACTCAGCACCGTCTGACATCCGCCATTGTTGTTGGAGTTCCAGCCAGCTCCGAATGGGTTGCGAACGCACAGGTGTGTCGCGGTGTCCACCACCGGCTGGATGATGTGCTGGTTTGTCCAGCCTGCAGCGTTCTGCGCCGCACCGACGACGCATCCAACTGCATCCCAGGGTGCCCAGCCGCACATGCCGGTGGGATCCGCGCTGTTCAGCGGATCCCCCTGAACGTACCCATACGGGCTCAGCGTGGTGGCGATGTCGGGATCGACGGTGAGGAACTGGGCGGTGGTGGGGTCGTAGTAGCGGGCAAGTACCGAACCCACCGCCTTCCCGTCGTACCTCGGCCGGTTTCCCCAGCGCGTGTCTGGGGTTTCCGGGCCTTGGACCCCGATGCGCGGCCAGGCGAGGAAGTCGAGCGCCTTAACGCGGTTTTCGGGGCACACCGCCTCGGCGGCGGAGGCGGGCGAGGGGGTCACGGCGGCCGGCATCGAGGAGAGATTGTCGGCCAGCCAGGCGGCGAAAGGGGCGGCTGTCGGCGATCTCGTCACGCCCACAGGAGCCCTCGGAGGGCTCAGGCGGCGACGGTGACGGTCAGGAGCTGAGGCGCCCCGACCTCCTTGGGGACGGGCTCGCCGTCGGCTTCGAGGCCGGCGATGTGGACGGCGATCGCCTCGGCGGCACGATCCCGGCACTCGTCGAGAGAGTGGCCCTGGGTGAAGCAGCCGGGGAGGGCGGGCACGGAGACCATGAAGCCGCCGGTCTCCTCGGGCTCGACCACGATGGTGTAGGTGCGCATCGGCGTCATCCTCTCACAGGGCCTGGCGGAGCTCCTCCACGGTGAGCCCGGCCTGGGCCAGGATGGAGCCGAGCAGCTTCGGTCCGATGGTCTCGCCGGCGTGGAGGGGGACGGTGACCCGGCCGCCGCGGGTCGGGTGTTTGAGCTGGGCGTGCGATCCCTTTTGGGCCACCACCACCCAGCCCAACCGGCGGAGGGCCCGGACGATCTCACGGCCGGTGAGGCGAGGGAGCGGCGGCACGGCGTGGGAGCGTAGCGGGTCAGCGGAGCCGGCAGACGGCATCGTGAGCCCGGCGCAGCTCGGCCTGGGTGCGCCGGCCGAGCTCTGTAGCAGTCGCAGGGGGGGACGTCCTGCGATCAGGGCCTCGTCGCTCCGGGCCGCCTGGGCGTTCCTGTGCGCACGCGCTTGGTGCTAACGATGGGATCGGCTGGTCTGGGGGGCTGGTAGAAAGGGTCCGGTCGACGACGACGCAGCCGACGGCCGGGCAGGCGACCGGCAGGCGGGACGGGCCCGCCGAGGACCGCGAGGGGGCACAGGGGTCGCGGCGGCGGGGTCAGCGGAGCCGACGGACGGCGCGCGGGCCCGGCGCTGCTCGGCCTGGGCACGGCGGCCGAGCTGGACCACCAGCCGGCCGCAGCCGTCGCGCAGGGCGGCGATGTCGGCGAGCGCCGGGGTCCTCGGTGAGCAATACGAGTCAGCAGGGAC
>CAWJYZ010000009.1:0-21416 GCA_963847225.1 uncultured bacterium
GCTGGCGGTGGCGCAAGTCTGACCCGGCGTGCGGCACACGGCTACCCCGAGCCCTCGACCCTGAGTGGGTCCGGTCCAAGGGTTGGAAGCAGCGCAGAGACTTCCAACGGTGGCACTTCCATCAGCGGTACTATACTGACTGATGGCATCCGCGGACTTTGTCGATCGCAGCGAGGAGCTGGCCGCCCTGGAGCGCCACCTCGCCGACGTCCGTTCGCAGGGAACGGGGCGGATGGTGGCCGTCCGCGGGCGCCGTCAGGTGGGCAAGTCGCGCCTCGTCGAGGAGTTCCTGGCCCGCGCCGCCATTCCCGCTGTCTACTTCCAGGCCGTCGGCCTGGCGCGTGGCAACGAGCTGCCCCGTTTCGCCGCAGAGATCGCTGCCTCTTCTCTCCCGGCAGCCGAGGTGGCTCGAGGCGGCCTCGGCAGCTGGGGTGCCGCTCTGAGCCTGCTCGCCGAGACCGCGGTTCGGGAGTCGCCGACGGTCGTCGTGCTCGACGAACTGCCCTACCTCATCGCCAGCGAGCCCGGTTTCGAGGGGATTCTTCAAGAGGTGTGGGACAGACGCATGGAACGACGGCCGATCCTCCTCGTCCTGATCGGCTCCGACCTGCGGATGATGGAAGCCCTGGCAGGGTACGGCCGGCCCCTCTACGGCAAGGCCCGCGAGCTTGTCGTATCTCCCCTCAGTCCCAGGGCGATCGGCACCATGGTCGGCCTGGACGCCGCCGACGCCCTCGATGGCTACCTGGTGGTCGGCGGCTTCCCGCGTCTGGCCGTCGCCTGGCCTCCTGGGGCCTCGCTCTGGAGCCACCTCGAGGACGCTCTGTCGGACGCGATGTCGCCCCTGCTCGTCTCCGGGGAGCTGATGCTCGCCGCTGAGTTTCCGCTCGGCCTCCAGACGCGAGACGTCCTCCTCGCTATCGGGGCCGGGGAGACGACGTTCTCCGCCATCAGCCGGCGGGCAGGCTTGGCCGCGTCATCCCTCAGCCGGACTCTGAAGGCTCTGGTGGACAAGCGGGTCGTCGCGGCCGACGAGCCCCTCAGCTGCCGGCGCGTCCGCGAGCCGCGGTACCGGGTGGCCGACCCCTACCTCCGCTTCTGGCTCCGCCATCTCAGGCCCGCCTTGGAGCTGGTCAATCGGGGTCGGACCGACCTGGCACTCGGACTTATCCGCAGCAATTGGCCGACCTATCGTGGCAAGGCCATCGAGCCAGTGGTTCGCGAGGCTGTCACGCGCCTGCTGCCCGACCGGCGCCTCGGCGACGCCGACATTGTCGGCGGCTACTGGAACCGCACCCAATCGGTCGAGGTCGACCTCGTCGGCACCCCGGAGTCGCGCGCCACCCTCAGCTTCGTCGGGACGGTGAAGTGGCGCGAGCGGACGCCGCTGGAGGACGCGGACGTCCGCCAGCTGGCCCGATCGGCTCAGGATGTTCCCGGCATCGGTCCGAACACCCGGTTCATCGGGGTCTCCAGGTCCGGCGTCGATGCCGGCGGCCTGGACTTCACACTCGGGCCCGACGACCTGGTTGCGGCCTGGCCCACCTGAACGTGACCTCGCACTGAGCTGAACAGGTCCGCCACGGTCTCAAACCCCTGTTCGCCACAATTTGGCTATAACTCTAGCCTAAGGCTGGCTAGTAGGCTAGACTGCGGTCCCATGAAGCGGACCGATCTCATCAGGAGGATACGCAAAGCCGCTCGCGCCGCCGACAGGGGCTGGGCCGAGCGGATGCCCTCAGGCAGCAAGCACGGGGTTTGGGTGTGCGGAACGACCACCGTCACCATCCCTCGTCACCGCGAAATCAACGAGGACACGGCCGAAGGAATCATGAAGGAACTCGAGACCGAGTTGGGAGAGAACTGGTGGCGGTGATGACGTCTGTAGCTGTGCAGCGAGCAACCTACACGGCACGCTGTAAGCGGTCTGGCGACTGGTGGGCAATCGTCGTCGCCGAGGTTCCCGGTGTGTTCAGCCAGGCTCGCCGCCTCGACCAGGTAGACGAAATGGCCCGGGACGCCATCTCAGCACTGCTCCAGGTACCACCGCAGTCGTTCGACGTGCGAGTGCTCCCTGAGCTTCCGGGTGAGATAGTTGCCCAGATCGACGCTGCGAAGGAGTTCTCGGCTCGACGCGGAGCGTGCTCAGCGCGAGGCGGCAGCGGCAGCCCGGCGTGCCATCACCACGCTGCTCACGCGGTGCCATCTCACGGTGCGGGATATCGGCTCCCTGCTGGGCCTATCTCACCAGCGAGTTTCCCAGCTCGTCGAGCGCGGTGGGAACGGCGCCGAGTAGACCAGCCGCGAGCCACCTGAGCGGCGCCAGCTCGTGTGCGTATCCTCCGTGCCGCGGTTCAAGTCCCCGTAGCTCAATTGCATCGAGCGGCACTCCACCTGGACGACATGGAAGGACCGCGCAACCTGAGGCTGAACGTGAGACGGCGGCGGTCCTTCCCCCTCGCCGGGGACGTGAGCGCCCGTCTGGACGGCGGGGGTTGATATCGACAATACGCTATACTGCGAGGGGTGGACGACATCCGAAGGGCGGGGTCTACGTTGCGTGAGGCCAGGCGCCGCGCTCGGCTCTCCCAGGTGGAGCTCAGCCACCGTGCCGGGGTGGCTCAGAGCGTGATCAGCGCCTACGAGTTGGCGGCGCGGCAGCCGTCCCTGCCCACCCTGGCGCGGCTGATTGCGGCCACTGGCATGGAGCTCAGGGTCCAGGTAGCCCGCCCCCGCCCCGCGCCGCTACGCTTACATGGGCCTCTGGGAGCTCGGCTGTTCCGGGAACGGGCGAGAGTGCGCGAGATCGCCGGCCGCCACGGTCTCACCCATCCGCGGGTCTTCGGCAGTGTCGCTCGATCGGAGGAGACAGAGGCAAGCGACGTCGACGTGCTGGTGGACGTCGCTCCCGGAGTGGGGCTGCTTGGCCTGGCACGTTGCCAGCACGAGTTGGAGTTGCTCCTCCGGGCGCCCGTCGACCTGGTGCCCGCCAGCGACCTGAAGCCAGCGGTGGCTCGCCGGGTCCTGGGTGAGGCCCGGCCCCTGTGACGCGATGGGACCGGCAGCGCCTCGACGACATCGTCGCCGCCATCGAGGCAATACGGGCTCACGTTGGGCGTGGGGACCTGAGCGACGGTCTGGTCTTCGACGCGGTGCGGGTGCGCCTGATCGAGATCGGCGAGGCGGTGAAGGCGCTCCCCACCGAGCTGCTGGCGCGGCAGCCGGACATCCCGTGGGCCGAGATCGCTCAGATGAGGGACCGGCTGACGCGTCGCTACTTCGACACCTCGCATGCGATCGTGGCGGCCACCATCGACCATGATCTGCCCGAGCTCGAATCGGCAGTCGGGCATCTCATCGAGCTCGCCGATTGGGGACGACGACGTTCGACCCGGGCCCCGACCCTCAGGCCGCGCGGATATCCCTCTGCCCGAAGGCCCACACCCCCACCACCGCCATCAGCAGCGCCGGCGAGCCGAGCGCCAGGTACCGCCAGGCGGCGGTCGGATCCACCAGCGGGTCCCCCCCGAAAGCCCAGTCCCACGGGGAGATGTGCGCCGCCCCCTGCAATGTGCGGCTCAAAGGGAAGAGCGCGGCGATCACCATCCCGGCGACGGTGACCCCGATCCCCACCCCGAGCACCGCGGAGGGGCGCGGCCGCACCCCCGCCACCAGCACCGCCAGCCCTCCATGGAAGAGCCCCAGCAGGGTCACCAAGCCGAGGGTGGCGCCAAGCCGGTCGGCACCGATGGAGAGGCCCCAGACGGCATCGCTCCCGAACTGCACGGCGGCGGTGATCGCCGCGACGCCGAGCATCCAGAGCCCGGCGGTGGCTGCCCGGCCGGCGAACACAGCTCGCCGGGGGACGGGCTGGGCGACGATGAGCTCGAGCCGACCCGAATCCTCCTCCCCGGCGGTGACGCTGCTCACGAAGTAGACGGCCACACCGGCCAGGAGGAGGGGCACGAAGAAGTCGTAGAGGTTGCCGCGCAGGAACCCGGCGGGGGTCCCGAAACCCTGCAGGCCAAAGGCCTTGACCACCCCCTGGGGCAGCTGGTCCATGGCCTGGCTGATCGACGAGCTGCCCTTGAACACCGGCCAGACGGCGATGGTGATGGCGACGAGGACGGCGAAGCCAGCGGCCCAGAGGAGCGCCGCTCGGCGCAGCGCCCGAGCCGGGGCAAACAGCAGCTCCGCCCGTCCAGCGATCACGCCGGCAAACCGCCATACAGCTCGAGGAAGGCGTCCTCCAGATCCGGCTCCTCGAGGAGCATCCCCGCCACAGGCTGCCCGGCCAAGAACGCCAGCAAAGGCTGCACCGACCCGGCGACAACAGCGACCGCCCGCGATCCCTCGACCCGCACATCCACGAGCCCGGGCACACCCGCAAGCCCAACCGGCACGGCCCCCGAGAACCACACCTCCAAACGCTGCCGGGCCCGCCCGCGCAGCTCCTCGACGCTCCCCGACGCCACCACGAGACCCGAGCGCAGTACGACCACCCGGTCCGCACAGCGCTGCACCTCACTGAGCACGTGCGACGAGAGGAACACCGTGGCTCCCCCCTGCCGCGCCTCCCCGAGGAGGCGGACAAACTCGTGCTGCATGAGAGGGTCGAGCCCGCTCGTCGGCTCGTCGAGGATGAGGAGCTCGACCGGCCAGAGGAAGGCGAGGAGGAGGGAGAGCTTGCGCCGGTTGCCGCTGGAGAGGAGCCGGGTCTGCCGGGAGAGGTCGAGGTGGAGGCGCTCGGCGAGCTCGTCGCGGCGGCGGGGATCGAAGCCCCCGCGCAGGCGGCCGATGGAGGCGACCAGCTGGGCTCCGGTCATCCGGTTGGGCAGGCGCAGCTCGCCGGGGACGTAGGCGAGCCGGGAGCGGATGGCCACCCCGTCGCGGCGGGGATCGAGCCCGAAGACCTGGATGCGCCCGGCGGTGGGGCGGAGGAGGTCGAGGATGCAGCGGATGGTGGTGCTCTTGCCGGCCCCATTGGGCCCCAGGAAGCCGACCACCTCTCCGGGGCGGACCTCGAGGCTGATGCCGCGCACGGCCCGGACGGGCCCGTAGTCCTTGATCAGGCCATCGATTCGGAGGACGGGGCTGGCCGGTACGGCAGCAGAGGGTGAATGGGGCTGGAGCGCGGCCTCGACCATCGGCCTCCGATTGTGCGGGTCAGATCAGGGATCTGCTGGCGCCCCGTCGCGTCTGTCCGGTGGGGCCCGCAGACCCGAGCCGGGACGCCAGCTCCTCCAGGGCTGCCATCTGCCCGGCGGTCGGAGCCGCGTCGCGCCGACGTTCCGTCACCCGCCGGTACGCCTCGGCCAGCGACCACCCGGAGAGGAGGAGGGCGGCGCAGGCCACGGTGGGACTGCGTTCCAGCCCGGCGCGGCAGTGGACGAGCACGGTGTCGCCCTGGCGCATCAGGGTGGCGACGGTGCGTCCCGCCTCCTCCAGGTCCCCGGCGGAGGGACTGCCGTGGTCCTCGAAGGGGATGCGGGCGTAGACGATGGTCTCGGGCCAATGAACACCGTTCGGCTCAGCCGAGCTGCGCAGGTCGACGACGGTCGTCACCCCCGTTGCCATCAGCACGCGGATCTGGCGGCGGGAGGGCGCCGAGCCCACCAGGAGCCCGGGGATCACCTCGACCACTCCGGGTCGAGCGCGGAACACCGCGGTCAGCCGGCGACGGTTGGCGATGTCAGACCGTGGCCGATCGGGTGCGCCGGAGAGCCACGGCACCGCCGATGACGACGAGCGCACCCAGGCCAAAGACGACGTACAGCCATGGCGAGGAGCCGGCTGGAGCGGCGCTCGTAGCCGGAAGCGGCGTGACCGCTGCGGCGGTGATTGTGAAGCTGGCAGTCACGGTAACGGGAGGCGTGGAGCTGTCGACGGCCTCGAGTGTCGCCCTGCCCGCGTGTGTGCTGCTCGACGTGAAGACCGTGACCGAGACCTCGCCGTTCGAGTTCGTGACACCGCTCGTCGCCGAGAGCGTGCAGCCGGAGCAGCCGCTGAGGAAGAAGTTCACGTGGTCACCGCTCACTGCCTGGCCGCTGCTGTTCAAGAACTTGAATTCGAAGACGCAGTGGCTTCCTGGATTCAGCCTCTCGCAAGCGGCGATCAGCTGCCCGGTCGTCGCTGGTGGAGGGTATGCGAGAACGCTCGTCGCGGTCAGGACACCGATGGCGCCGGCAGCGAGGATTGTGGAGATGGCGAGGGCCAAGCGAGATCCCGGACCCGCAGACACGGCTTTCCCTCCGCGGGACTTGCTAGTGCGGATTGCGGTCAGCAAGGTACCACATGGAGTGAGGGGTTGTGAAGAAGACGAACCTATGCCGTTACCTCATCGCGACAACGAGGCTGCGCTGATCCTTAATCACCGTAACTATGTTCGGGCCTCTGTTCAGCCGGCTCATGCCTAGGCATCGCGCCGCTGTTCTCAGGTGCATATGCACGAAAGCCTCACCCGTGTTCAGTGCCTTTTGCCCTATTCGAGAGTTGCGATAACGATGAATCGCGGCGTGTAGGGATCGTACGAGGTGCAGGTGAGCAACGTGATCTGATCGAAGGGTGTGGGATCGAGGACTTTGCGGTCGTCATACGGGACTCTCTCGAAGGCGGTCACCCGGTAGGTCAGCTCGCTGCCGTCGGCCCGGATGACGCGAATCTGGTCGCCGAGGTGGAGGCGGTACAGGCCGAGGAACATCCCCGGCTGGGCGTGGGCGTAGAAGAGGGAGTTGCTCCTCTGACCCGGCCAAGCCGTGCCTGGATAGTGCATCGCGAAGTGGAGAGGGATGCTCACCCCATCGCCGGGGATCACCGCGATGTCGATCCCAACCTCCGGCATCACCAGGCGAACAGTGACCGAGTTGGAGGGCGAGCTCGGGGAGGCCGAGCCCGATCCTGAAGCCGGTGCACTGGGGACGGCGAGAGGAGGCGCGGACGGGACCCCGGCAGCGTAGGCGGGAGGCGGCGCCGGCCCGCGAAGCAGGAGGATGAGAGAGGTTGCCGCGGCAATCGCCGCGATGACCATGACCGCAGCAATCAGCCACTGCAACCGCGTCATGCGCCCAAGAGCGCGCAGCGGGTGGCGGTGGCGCCTGCGTCGAATTCGCGACACGACCGCGATCATACGGGCGGTCCGGCCCGTACAATGACCGCGCGCCACGACCGTGACGGGTCGTGATCACACATGGGACGGAGGCAAGGCGGCTTCCGCTCCCCCCTTGCCAACGTTCACCGGATGCAGCCAGAGCAACTCCGCAAACTCGTCCGCAAGTGGACGCTACCGGTCATCGCGCTTGCATTGATCGGTGCTGTTGCAGCATACGTGGTCAGCAAGAGCATGACCAAGGAGTACCAGGCGACCGGGACCGTGCTCGTGCTCGCGGGGCCGCAGCAGAGCAACAGCAACGGCGTGAGCCTCAACGCCGACGAGGCAACGAGCACGGCAGCGCGGCTCCTGGCTGAGCCTCCGCTCCTCCAAACGGTGATCAACGACCTCCATCTCCACGAGAACACCGGAAGCCTCGGCGCGGTACTCACGGTCACCCCCGAGCCTTCAACCGAGCTTGTCGACGTCAGCGTCACCGATCCCAGCCCGCAGCGTGCCGCCCAGATCGCCAACGGCCTCATGAGCAGCTTTGCCAGCGAGATCCAGGCTTCCAACCAGCAGCGCATCCGGCAGGCCGGCGCGGCTCTCGAGGCCCAGATCTCGCAGGTCGAAAGCACGCTGAGCACAGAGCAGGCCCAACTCGCCTCAGCGAAGAGGGGAAGCGACACCTCAGCTCTCACTTCGGCGATCAGCTCCAACCAGGCGCTGCTGACCCAGCTCAACCTGAGCCTCGGTTCGGTCGAGGCCACGCAGGCGCAGACGCAGGAGACAGTTTCGGTGGCGTCACCCGCGACCCCGCCGCTCGTCCCCTCGTCTCCTCGCACCTCTAGCAACACCGCCCTCGGAGGCGGGGCAGGCCTATTGATAGGCCTGGGCCTCGCGGCACTCGTCGAGTTCCTCGACCAGGGGCTCCGTGACGCGGATGACGTTCGCCGGCTCATCGGCCTTCCGTGCCTGGCGGTCATCCCCCGCTTCGATCCCACCGCGAAGACACCACGGGGACAGCGGTCGATCGAGGCGGCGACGGAGGCCTACCGGCGGCTCCGAACCAACCTCACCTTTGCCAACCCCGATCAGCCGTTGCGCAGCATCGTCCTGACTTCGGCGAGCACCGGGGAGGGGAAGACGCGCACCGCCGCCAACCTCGCGGTCTCGATGGCGAGCTCGGACAAGCGGATCCTCCTCGTGGATGCTGACCTGCGTCGCCCCAGCCAACACCGCCTCTTTAGCCAACCTCTCGATGACGGCCTCTCCGACATGATTCTGGCGGTAACCCCGAACAGTCTCAACGGAAGTCACGCAACGCGCTATCCGGGCCTGAGTCTTCTGACCTGCGGTACGATTCCACCCAACCCGTCGGAACTGCTCGCATCGCGACGGGCCACGTCACTGCTGCAGATATTTGAGCGCGACCACGACGTGGTGGTCTTCGACACGCCGCCCGCCGACGCCGTCACCGACCCACTCATTGTCGCGGCTCACGCGTCTGCCACAGTGCTGGTCATCGAGGCGGGAAAGACCAAGGCTGATCAGGTCAACCACGTGATCGACTCGCTGCGTGACGTCGGTGCCAAGGTGGCGGGAGTCGTGCTCAACAAGGCGACCGGCCGCAGCATGTCGCGCTACTACTACTACTATTCGGCGGATGCCGAAGCCGAGAAGAGCGGCCTGAGCGGCAAGACGCGCAGAAAGGTGTCGAGCTCCGTAGTCGGCGAGAGCAGCGGCGCCCCCGCTGCCCGGCACTGACCACGATGGAGACATCTTCGACGCCTGCCGCGGCGCTCCCTGCGGCGGCGGCGCCGCTTGGTGCGGCGTCCCGTGACGGGTCGCGGCTCTACTCGGTCGCCACACACCTCCTCGGCGGCCTCAGGGTCCACAGCATCAATTGGCTGGTGGAGGTCGTCGCCGTTGAGGCCGCGTTCCTAGCCGCCTTCTTCGTCCGTTATGGCGGCAGGATCCCCCACGCCTACCGCGGAGAGCTGGGTGTCCTCGCCATCATCCTCATCCTCGCTTCCTACACCGCGTTCGACGTCGGCTTCCACACCTACCGGATCGTGTGGCGCCACGCGAGCCTAGTCGACGTGGCGGCCCTCGCCCTCACGATGCTCGCGACGGTGGTCGCCATCGGGCTGTTCGAGCTGGGCCCGCTGGCCAGCAACCGGCCGATCCCGCTCTCGGTGCTCGCCATCGGCGGCGCGCTGGCGTACCTGCTGCTCCCCTACCTCAAGGTGCTCCCCCGGATGGGGGTCAGCATCTCCCAGGCACGTGTGGGCAGGCCGCTCATCATCTTCGGAGCCGGCCAGGGCGGCATCGCCCTGGCGAGGGAGCTGGCCAGCCACACCGACGGCTACCGCCCGGTCGCCTTCCTCGACGACGACCGCCGCAAGGTGGGCCGGGAGATCGCCGGGCTTCCGGTGGTGGGAACCAGTGAGGCGCTGGGGCGCGCGCTCAGGCAGTTCGGCGCCGAGACCGTTGCGGTCGCCATGCCGTCCGCGGCACCGGCTAGGGTCCGCGAGGTGAGCCGGATGTCGCTCGACGCGGGAGCCCGGCCGCTGGTCCTTCCCTCGATCGGGGAGCTGCTCCGGGGTACGAAGCTGTCGCTCCGTGGCGTAGGGATGGAGGAGCTGGTGGGGCGGTCCGAGGTGACCGTGGACATGGACGCGATCGGCGCCACCTTCACGGGTCGGCGCGTCATGGTGACCGGGGCGGCGGGGTCGATCGGCAGTGAATTGGCACGCCAGATCGCCAGCCTGGAGCCGTCGCGGCTGGTGCTGCTCGATGTCAACGAGAGCGGCCTGGCCGAGCTCCGCGACGAGCTGAGCCGGGATCATGCCGAACCGGAGATCGTGGTGGTGAGCATCACCGATCGTGCCGCCGTCACCGCCACGCTCGAGCGCTTCCACCCTGACATCGTGGCCCACGCCGCCGCCCTCAAGCACGTCGACATCCTGGAGGACCAGCCCCGTGGCGCGGTGGAGGTCAACGTGCGGGGAACCTGGCTCTGTGCCCGGGCGGCGGAGGACGCGGGAGTCGGACGGTTCGTGTTCATCTCTACGGACAAGGCGGCCGATCCCGCAGGAGCTCTGGGGACGTCGAAGCGTATCGGCGAACTCATGATGGCGTCACTCGCCGGCTCGAAGACGGTATTCAGCGCTGTGCGCTTCGGCAACGTGCTGGGCAGCCGAGGTAGCGTCCTGCCCAAGTTCGAGCGGCAGATCGCCGCCGGAGGGCCACTGACCGTCACCGACCCGGGCGTCCGTCGCTTCTTCATGTCGACCGCCGAGGCGGTGCGGCTGGTGCTTCAGACCGCCACCTTCCCAGGGGCTGGTCGCGTCTACGTCCTCGACATGGGCGACGAGGTGCGCATCACCGATTTCGCTGCCCGCTTGGCTCAGCTCCACGGTCTGCGAGTCCCCCGCGACATGGAGATCATCTACACCGGCCTGCGCCCCGGAGAGCGTCTGAGCGAGAAGCTGGTGGGCGAGGGCGAACGTGCGATCCCCACCACCCACCCGAAGATTCTGGAGCTGAGCGACCAAATCCGCCGACTTCCAGACAGCGGCTGGGAGGGAATCGTCGGTGACCTCGTCGCCGTCTGCTCCAGCGGCGACGACGACGCTGTGCGTGCGCAGTTGCTGCAGCACTCGGGGGGCCTGTTCGCTCCCGCCGTGCTGGGGTGATGAACGGCCCGGAGAGGCCACTGGTGATGCTGGTGGCAGGCGCCCGTCCGAACTTCGTCAAGGCGGCGCCAGTACTCGCCGCGATCGAGGCGCAAGGAGAGTTGAAGCCGCTTCTCGTCCACACCGGGCAGCACTACGACGAAGCACTGTCGGCCGTGTTCTTTCGGGACCTGGGGATCCGGGCACGTATGATCGACCTCGGAGTTGGCTCGGGCAGCCATGCCCGCCAGACGGGGGCGGTGATGGCGGCGTTCGAGGACGTTCTCCGCGAGCACCGACCGGACATTGTCCTCACCGTCGGTGATGTCAACTCGACCTTGGCGGCGGCGCTGGTGGCCGCCAAGGCGGGCGTTCCCCAGGCGCACGTGGAGGCGGGGCTCCGATCGGGCGATCCCGGCATGCCCGAGGAGATCAACCGGGTGGTCACCGATCGCCTCGCCGACCTCCTCTTCACCCACTGCGAGGAGGCGGACGCCAACCTGCGCCGAGAGGGAGTTGAACTAGGTCGGGTCCACCTTGTCGGCAACGTCATGATCGACACACTAGTGCGCCTCCGTCCGCGGTGGCGGGGGGCGGCTGAGGAGGCCATCGGCGCTCTCCCTGACGACTACGGGGTGGTCACTGTGCATCGGCCCAGCAATGTCGACGATCCGGCCGGCCTGGCGGAGATCACCCACGCCCTGCGGGCGGTCGGTGAGCGGCTGCCTCTCATCTTCGCCGTCCACCCCCGCACCCGCGCCCACCTGAACGGCGCGGCCGACTCTGGCCTGCGCCTCGTGGCCCCACTGGGATACCTCGGCTTTCTCGATCTCGTCGAGCGCGCCCGTCTGGTGCTGACCGACTCCGGCGGCATCCAGGAGGAGACCACGGTGCTCGGTGTCCCTTGCCTCACCCTCCGAGACACCACCGAGCGTCCGGTGACCATCCGTCTGGGGACCAACAGGCTGATCGGCTCCGATCCCACCGCCATCGGTCCGGCCGTGGCCGCTGTCCTGGCCGCACCCCCGCCGGTGCCGACAGTTCCCCCGCTCTGGGACGGACACGCCGCAGAGCGTGTGGTGGCGGTGCTCACCGACTGGCTGGCGGGCCCACGGAGGCTTCGTCTGGCAGCGTGAACGACCTGGCGGAGAGGCTTCGGCAGCGCGTCGCCGACCGCAGCGCCCGGATCGGCATCGTCGGGCTGGGCTATGTCGGCCTGCCTACCGCGACCGCCTTCGCCGAGGAGGGCTTCTTGGTCGTCGGAATCGAGCCCGACGAGCGGCGGCGCGACGGCGTCAACGCGGGTCGCAGCCACGTGGAGGACGTCCCCGACGCCACCGTGCGCTCTCTGGTGCGGAGCGGCCGGCTCCAGGCGGTCGGCTGCCTCGCTGATGCCGGCCAACTGGACGTCGTGGACATCTGCGTGCCGACACCGCTGGACAAGAGCCGCGACCCGGATGTATCGGCGATCCGCGGGGTCATCGATGAGCTGCCAGCGGTCCTGGCGAGGGGACAGCTCATCGTCCTGACGAGCACCACGTACCCGGGAACAACGGCGGAACTGCTCCAGCCTGGGCTGGAGGCCGCTGGGATGTGGGTAGGTGAGGACGTGTTCGTCGCCTTCGCCCCCGAGCGCATCGACCCCGGCAACACCACCTTCAACATGCGCAACACGCCCAAGGTCGTGGGCGGCGCCACCCCGACCTGCTTGGCCGTGGCAGCCGCGGTGTTCGCCACCATCGCTGACCGGGTGGTGCCGGTGTCGAGCCCGGCAGCCGCGGAGATGGCCAAGCTGCTGGAGAACACCTTCCGCAGCGTCAACATTGCGCTCGCCAACGAGGTGGCGATCATGTGCCACCAGCTCGGCATCGACGTCTGGGAGGTGATCGACGCCGCCGCCACCAAGCCCTACGGCTTCATGCCCTTCTACCCGGGACCGGGGCTGGGCGGCCACTGCATCCCGGTGGACCCCACCTACCTCTCGTGGAAGCTTCGCCGCCTCAACTACACCGCACGCTTCATCAGCGTGGCCGAGGACATCAACCGCCACATGCCCGAGTACGTGGTGCAACGCGCCGCCGACGTGCTCAACGACGAGGCGCGGAGCCTTCGCGGCTCGACGATCCTGCTCCTGGGGGTGTCGTACAAGGCGGAAGTAGGCGACCTGCGCGAGTCTCCCGCGCTCGACATCATCACCCTTCTCCGGCACCGGGGCGCCGACGTGCACATCTGCGACCCGCACCTCCACGAGCCGGTCGAGGTCGACGGGGAGTCCTTCCCGCCCCTGCCACTGACCGTGGAGCTGCTGCAGGCGAGCGACCTGGTGCTGGTGACCACGGTGCACCGCGCCTTCGACCGGGAGCTGGTGCAGCAGCACGCGCGTGCCGTGCTGGACACCCGCGGCTGGTGGCGCAGCGGGCCGAACGGGACCGCGGGCGAGCCGCGCCCAGTGAGCGCCGCCGTCGGAGCCTCCGTCGAGGCATCCCCGACGGGGGCAGGTGGGCGCCGCTGGCACCGGTTGTGAGGCGCTGACGGGCGTGTGTGGCATCGTGGGCGGGGCGGGACGGCCGATCCCCGCCGAGCTGCTGGAGCTCGCCATTCGCGCCCTGGACCATCGCGGCCCCGACGGTCGAGGTCAGCGGTGCCACCGCGCGGGGGAGAGCACGCTGAGCATGGGCCACACCCGCCTGGCGATCAACGACCTCTCCGACAGCGGCGCCCAGCCGGTGGTGCTCGCCGATGCCCGCCTCTCGATGGTCTTCAACGGCGAGATCTACAACTATCCGGAGCTGCGCCGGGAATGCGAGCAGCGCGGTCGCCGGTTCCGCTCCAGCATGGACGGGGAGGTGATCCTCCACCTCTGGGCCCTCGACGGCCCGGGCTCGCTGGAGCGGCTCAACGGCATCTTCGCCGTCGCCGTGGCCGACGACGAGGCGGGCCGTCTGTGGCTGGCGCGCGACCCGATGGGGGTGAAGCCACTCTTCTACACGACGCTCGCTGACGGCTCGCTACGTTTCGCCTCCGAGCTGACGGCGCTGCGCCGGCTCGACGTCGAGGACGGCGGCCACGACGTCACCGCTATGGCTCAGTTCCTCAGCTTCCTATGGGTCCCGGATCCGGCCACCCCCTTCCGGCGGCTGCACTCCCTGGTGCCCGGCGGGCTGGTGGCGTGGCACCGGGGCAGGCTCTCGCTCTCCCGATACGCACGGCCGCCAGTGCCGGCTCCGCACCCTCGTGCCGCCGCCGACGCGGCAGACGAGGGCCTGGCCAGGCTCGACGCGGCGGCCCGGCGGCAGCTTCTCTCCGACGTGCCAGTTGGCATCATGGCGTCGGGTGGGGTGGACAGCGGGTTGATCTGGTGGGGGGCGGCTGCCGGTATCACCCGCGCCTACACGGTGACCTGGGAGCGAAGCGGTGAGGAGCATCTGGACGAGGATCAGGATGCGGTCGAACTCATCCGCCAGAAGCTGGGGACCGACGTCCGCCTCATCCCAGGGGAGGCATGGGAGAGCGAGCGCCTGCCGCCAAGCGGGGACCTCATCGCCGATCCGTCGTACGAGCTGACCCGAATCCTGGCCCGGGCCGCCCGCAACGACGGGGTCAAGGTGCTGCTCTCCGGCCAGGGCGGCGACGAGCTGTTCGGTGGCTACCGCCGCCACCAGGTCGCCCGACTGCTGGAGCACCTCCACTTCCGTGGCGCGCAATGGGTGACCCGGATGCTGGTGGCGTTGCTGCCCCGGCCCACACCGCTCCTGGCCCGGGAGTACGCGGTCAGGATCGCGACCGCTCTCGACGAGCGCGACCCGTTCCGGCGCTACCTGCGGCTTTGCACCTATTCGACCGCAGCTCAGAGAGCGCGGATCCTCGGCGCCACCGAGGCCGAGGTCGGCGACGACGCCGTCTGGCAACGCCATGAGGAGGTCGAACTCCGAGCTGCCCTCGGGCCTCTCGTTGCTGCGCCGCGCGATGCAGGCGGACCTGAGGGTGTACCTCCCGGGTCTGGGGCTGGCATACGCGGATCGGGCGGCGATGGAGGAGGGTGTCGAGGTGCGGGTCCCGCTGCTCGACCTGGAGCTGGTCAGCTGGACGATGACGCTGCCGGACAGCGCGCTGGTCCGGTGGGGAAGCGCCAAACGGCTGGCGAAGCGGATGGCGCTCAGGCGGCTGCCGCGGCGCGCGGTTCTCCGCGCCAAGCGCGGCTTCGGCGCGCCTCTGTCCGCGGTCCGCCCCGGGGCGCCGTCGGCGGGAGCGGACGGGTTCCGCCAGGCCTGCTACCTCCATCGGGCGACCCGGCTGCTAAGTGCGTCGGTGAGGGTCGAGCCATGACCGGACCGTCGCGACTCTCCGCGGCGGCCTCCGACCTTCGGGCTCTCGGCTGGGGGGCGCCGGTCCGCGTGGCATACGAGGTGTCCAAGGTGTCGGGGGCGCATCGACTGCTCTTCGACCGCGTGGCTCGCCCGAGGGTGAGCGCGACAGAGGTGGTCTCCCCCCTCAGGGTGCCCGCGCCGGGCGAGGTGCCCGAGGCTGCCCGGCTCCGGTGCATCGACGAGGCGCTCGCCGTATCCGAGGGAAGGCTGCGCCTCTTTGGCCGGGTCATCACCGGGCAGTCCCCCCCAGATTGGCACGCGGTCATCGATGCGCCCGGCCATTGGCCGACGCGGCCATGGTGGCAGCTCCCCCTCCGGTCGGGGTCGCGTGCCGGTGACGTCAAGTGGGTCTGGGAGCTGGGTCGCCACCGGCACCTGGTGGTCCTGGCGCGGGCCGCCTTCCTCGAGCCGTCGGTCGAGCGCTGGCGCCGCACCCTCGCCGCCCACCTCCGATCGTGGCTCGACGCCAACCCTCCGGAGACGGGGATCCACTGGTACTCCAACCTGGAGATCGCGCTGCGGGCGCTGAGCTGGCTGCAGGTGCTGGCGCTGGCGGGAGGCCGGCTAGAGCCGTCGCTGCGGGCGGAGATGGCCCAGACCCTGCACCGCTCTGCCCGCCACCTGCTCGCCGACCTCCCCTACACGTTGAGCAGCATGCGCAACAACCACCTCCTGGGCGATGCGCTGGGGCTGTCGGCCCTGGGGAGGAGCTTCCCCGGCCATCCTGGCTCGAGGCGGTGGGCACGGCTCGGCGACCGGCTCTTCCGGCGCCAGCTCAGACGCCAGATCCGGCCGGACGGCTCGATGATTGAGGACTCCCTCTCCTACCAGCGCTTCGTCCTTGAGATGATCGCGGTGCGGGTGCTCCTGGGCGGCTCGACCTCGGTGGAGCGGGACGCCCTGCAACGCGCCGCCCGTCACCTCTGCCGCCTCGGGGCCCTGGAGGGGCCGGTCCCGCCGTTCGGAGATGGGGACGAGGGCCGGGTCCTCGCCGCCAGCACCGATGCGCTCCGCCTCTCCGGCTCCACCCGGCTCGCCCTCGCCCTAGCCGGATCGGGGGCTCCCGACGAGTGGCGGTCCGACGAGGACGAGGTGGCCTGGCACGCCCCGCGCGGACACCCCGCCAAGGCCGAGCCGGCCGAGCGCGACGGGCGCGAGGCGGGCGGCGGCATCGCCCGCCTGGCGGTGGGCCCCTTCACCTGCTGGCTGAAGGCGGGATCGGCGCCGTCGCACGGCCATGCCGACCTGTGCTCGACCGCGGTCGCCCTTGGCCGGGACTGGGTGGTCGGCGATCCCGGCACCGGCAGCTACAACCGCTCCGCCGCCGAGCGCGACTACTTCCGCAGCTCGGCGGCCCACGGCGTCCTCCGCCTCGCCGGAGAGGACCAGCTCGTGCCTCACCGGCCCTTCCGGTGGCGGCACCGCGCCACCGGCGCCATCGGCGAGCCGGTGACGCTGAGCGGGGTCGGGCTGCTCTGCTGGGGATACCACGACGCCTACCGCCGGCTGGTGCCTCCCCGGCGGGTGGCGCGGGTGGTCCTGGCCGGCGACCGCGGCATCGGCGTGGCCGACTGGGTGGAGGGCCCGCCCGGGGTGGAGTACCAGCTCTCGCTGCCGCTCGCGCCCGGCAGCCGCTGGACCGGCGGCGGCATAGTCACCGCGGCGGGGACGCGGCTGGCGCTGCGGCTCCCCGGTGAGGCCCGGGTGGTGCAGCCGGAGGCGACCGAGGACCCGGCCGGGGACGGGGTCAGGGCGGGCGCCGGCTCGCCGGCGGGAAGCTGGAGCCCGCGGTACGGGATGCTCGTGCCCTCGGCCCTGATCGTCGTGAGCGGGGTGGTCGACGGTCCCGTCCTCTGGGAGCTGGGGTGCGACCCGGGGCGGCCACTGCGCCTCGACGGCGACGCGCTGGTCCACGAGGCAGGCGCCCGGATCTGGGTCGAGTGGCGCCGGCCGGAGCCACGCCTGCGGGTCGAGGGCGGGCGGTGAGCGCCGGCCCGGGACAACCCCGCCCATCGCGCCCGCGCCGGCCCCGACAACTCCGGGTCATGGTGCTCAACCACTTCGCCGCCCCGCCTCACGCCCCCGGCGGAACGCGCCACGTCGAACTCTTCTCCCGCCTCCCCGGGTGGGACGCCACCGTGCTCGCCGCCTCGCGCAACCTCCTGACCGGAACCCGGATCACCCGCGACGACGGGATCTGGCGTCGGGTCTGGGTGCCCCTGACGGGGCGGGGCAAGGGTCGGGTACTGAGCTGGGCCGCCTACTCGGTGACCGCGCTGGCCCGCGGCCTGCGGTCGCGGAGACCCGATGTCGTCTACGCCTCATCGCCCCACCTCCTCACCGGCCTCTCGGGGCTGGCGCTGGCTCGGCTTCGCCGGTCCCACTACGTCCTCGAGATCCGCGACCTCTGGCCGCAGGTCCTGGTCGACATGGGAGAGATGACGGAGCGGTCGACCATGGTGCGCGCGCTGCGCCGACTGGAGACGCTCCTCTACGCCAAGGCGGAGGCGATCGTGGTGATGACGCCGGGGGTGCGCGACCACCTCACCGCTCGCGGCTATGGCGCCAAGCTCAGCCTGATCCCCAACGGCGCCGATCCCGAGGACTTCACCCCACCCGCGCCGCGCCAGGAGCTGCGCCGGCAGTTCGGGCTGGACGGCTTCGTCCTCGCCTACACCGGCGCACATGGGCGGGCCAATGGTCTGGATCTGGTCCTCGACGCCGCCGCCCTTCTGAGCGACGACCATCCCGACGTCCGCTTCCTGCTCGTCGGTGACGGACCGCTCAAGGCGGAGCTGCTGGCGCGCGCGCGCGGCGAGGGGCTCGACAACGTGACCTTCATGGACCCGATCGAGAAGCGGGAGATGCCGGCGCTCCTCGGGGCGGTGGACGCAGGCCTGCACGTGCTGGCCGACGTCCCGCTCTTCCAGTATGGGGTCAGCCCCAACAAGCTGTTCGACTACATGGCGGCCGGGTTGCCGGTGATCACCAACACCGCCGGGGAGATGGCGAGCCTGGTCGCCGGCGCGGGAGCGGGGCTGGCGGTCGCCGCCGGCGACATCGCCGGAGGGGTCCGCCGGATGCTGGCGGTGGGGCCCGAGCAGCGAGCGCGGTGGGGAAAGTCGGGACGCCACTTCATGAGCTGCGAGGCGCACGCTCGGCGATGGCGGAGCGGCTGCGCGAGCTGCTGGAATCGGTCGCCGGCGCAGACGCCCCCGCCGACCTGTCGTACCGGAGCAAGCGGGCCGTGGACCTCGCCGTGGTCGCCCTCGCGGCGCCGGTGGCCCTCCCCCTCATCGGTCTCTGCGCCTTGATGGTCCGGGCGACGTCGCCGGGGCCGGCGCTCTTCCGCCAGGAGAGGGTGGGGCTCGGGGGCAGGCGGTTCCGCGTCCTCAAGCTCCGGACGATGGTGGACAGCCCGGAGGGCAACCCGCTGATCCCCGACCCCGCAAGGATCACGCCGGTGGGACGCTGGCTGCGGCTCCTCTCGCTGGACGAGCTTCCCCAGATCGTCAACATCGCCCGGGGAGAGATGAGCGTGGTCGGTCCGCGACCCACCCTCCCCTACCAGGTCGAGCGCTACGACCAGCGGCAGCGGCAGCGCCTGCGCGTCCGGCCCGGGCTCACCGGCCTGGCTCAGATCAGCGGGCGCAACAGCGTCTCCTGGGCGGAGCGGATCGAGCACGACCTCCGCTACATCGAGGCCCAGTCCCCGTGGCTGGACCTCATCATCCTGACAAAGACGGCGGCCGCCGTCTTCACCCGGGCGGGCGTCGACGGCCATGCTGCCGACGACCCGATCTCGCTCCCCCCGCATGACCGGGTCGCGACCGCCCGCGCAGGCGAGCCGCAGCGCGATCCGCTCGCCTACCCCAAGCTCGGCGACGAGGAGATCGCCGCCGTCGCCGCGGTGCTCCGCTCCGGGGTGCTCACCAACGGCCCCGTGACCGAGCAATTTGAACGAGATTTCGGCGCCCGCCATGGGGTCGAGCACGCCGTCGCCTTCGCCAACGGCACCGTGGCACTGGCCGCCATGTTCATCGCCGCCGGCATCGGGGAGGGCGACGAGGTGGTGGTGCCGTCGATGACCTTCATCTCCACCGCCACCTCGGTCCTGCACGTGGGAGCGGCGCCGGTGTTCGCCGACGTGGACGCAGAGTCCTTCAACCTCGACCCGGAGGACGTCGCCCGCAAGCTGACCCCGAGGACGCGGGCGATTCTCGCCGTTCACTATGGCGGGCAGCCGGCAGAGATGGACGAGCTGCGCAGTATCGCCGAGGGTGCCGGGATCGCGCCTTCGAGGACGCGGCCGAGGCCCACGGGGCCGAGTATCACTCGGTGCCGGTCGGGGGCCTGGGGGATGCCGCGATGTTCAGCTTCACGCCGACCAAGAACATCACGACCGGGGAAGGCGGCGTGGTCACGACCCGCGACGGCGACTGGGCGAGGCGGCTGCGGCTGCTGCGCAACCACGGCCAGACCGAGCGTTACCGTCACGAGACGCTGGGCTTCAACTGGCGGATCACCGAGATGCAGGCGGCCATCGGCGTGGTCCAGACGGCCAAGCTGGACCGGATCCTGGCGGTGAAGCGGGGAACGCCCGGTGGCTGGGGGAGCGGCTCTCGCGCATCGACGGGGTCCGGTCGCCGCGCGTGCGAGAGCGCAGACCCATCCCCACATGCTCTACACCCTGCTGCTCGATCGCGACCGCGACCGCGTGATGGCGGAGTTGGTGGCGGCCGGCATCGAGGCGCGCCTCTACTTCCCCCCCGCGCACCGGCAGCCGGTCTTCGCCCCGAACGCCGCCGAGCTGCCGGTGACCGATTGGCTCGCCGAGCACATGCTGTCGATCCCCTTCCACTGGCGGCTGTCACCCGCCGACCTGGAGGAGATCGCCACGGCGCTCGAGAAGGCGGTCGCCGGCAGCGCCGAGGGGAGGCCCCGACCGCTGCCGGGGGTGCAGTCGGGGGCGGACGGGCGGTCGAGGCTACACCGGCAGGGGAGTGACGGGCGCGCCGGTCAACAGCGACTCGACCGCGGCCAGGGTCGACGCCGTCGTCTCCAGCGCCGATCGGGTCATCGCCTCGCCGTCGGTCTCGCCGTGGATGGCGTGGCGAAGCAGTCGCAGCTCGGCCGCGTGCCCCTTGTCGCCGGCGGCCGTCGCCACCTTCCTCCCGTCGAGCAGGGTGAGGCGGAAGTCGTCAACGAGCGCGGAGCGGCCGCGGCCCAGCACCTCCAACCGCTCCTTGGGCGTGGACGCGTGCCCGGAGGACGCGTAGGAGATCGTCGCCACCGACCCGTCGGCGTAGCGGAGGCTGACGACCACGTCCTGGGTGAGGAGGGCCTCACCCTCCCCGCTGCCGGCGCAGAACACCGAGACCACGGGCCGGCCGACGACGCTAGAGCAGGTGTCGACGAAGTGGCGGACCTCGCCGAGCACCCGGCCCCCCTGGCGGCGGTCGTGATACCAGTGGTCCCGGGGCAGCCGGCCCGCGCTCACCCGGTAGGTGATGACCAGCGGATGGCCCGCCGTCCCCAGGTGCTTGCGGACGGCGACGAGAGCCGGCGAGTGGCGGCGATTGAACCCGACCATGAGCTGCCCGCTCCCCGCCCGCCACGCCTGGGCCACCCGCTCCAGTCCCTCCACCGTCAGCGTCAGCGGCTTCTCGCAGAAGACGTGCTTGCCCGCCGCCAGGGCCTCGGTGACGATCGCCTCGTGGCTGTCGTGGCGGGTGGCGACGACGACGAGCTGCACGTCGGGATCGGCGATGACCGCTCGCGCACCGGTGAGGCTCTTCTCGAAGCCCTCCTGGGTGGCCAGGCGCGCGGCCGAGACCCCCGATTGCGACGCGACGGCGACCAGGCGGGAGAACCCGGCGCTGCGCAGCGACGGGATCAGCGTGGCCCGGGCGAAGTCTCCGGCTCCGATCAACCCGACACCGTCACCGCTGCGCACGCGTGGCGCGGGTGGCTGGGCCGGGGATGGCGCCGCTAGCCGGGGTAGACGAGCTGGACGCCTAGAGCCTGCTGGGAGGGATCGGAAATAACCGCATAGGCCTGGCTCGCCCGCGCGAAGGGGAAGCTGTGGGTGACCAGGTCCCGCACCGAGATCCGCCCGGCGGCGACCAGGTCGAGGAAGGATTCGAGGTTGCGCCCCTCCGTCCAGCGCACGTGCCCGATGGGGTAGTCGACGGCCCACGTCTCGTAGCTGAGGTCGTAGCGGCCGGGGCCGTAGGAGCGGGCGAAGCGCAGGGTCAGCTCCTTCTCGTACAGCGGGATGCG
>CAWJYZ010000010.1:0-26057 GCA_963847225.1 uncultured bacterium
GCACTGTCGGCCGTGTTCTTTCGGGACCTGGGGATCCGGGCACGTATGATCGACCTCGGAGTTGGCTCGGGCAGCCATGCCCGCCAGACGGGGGCGGTGATGGCGGCGTTCGAGGACGTTCTCCGCGAGCACCGACCGGACATTGTCCTCACCGTCGGTGATGTCAACTCGACCTGGCGGCGGCGCGGTGGCCGCCAAGGCGGGCGTTCCCCAGGCGCACGTGGAGGCGGGGCTCCGATCGGGCGATCCCGGCATGCCCGAGGAGATCAACCGGGTGGTCACCGATCGCCTCGCCGACCTCCTCTTCACCCACTGCGAGGAGGCGGACGCCAACCTGCGCCGAGAGGGAGTTGAACTCAAGGTCGGGTCCACCTTGTCGGCAACGTCCTAATCGACACACGAGTGCGCCTCCGTCCGCGGTGGCGGGGGGCGGCTGAGGAGGCCATCGGCGCTCTCCCTGACGACTACGGGGTGGTCACTGTCCATTGGCCTAGAGATGTCGACGATCCGGCCGGCCTGGCGGAGATCACCCACGCCCTGCGGGCGGTCGGTGAGCGGCTGCCTCTCATCTTCGCCGTCCACCCCCGCACCCGCGCCCACCTGAACGGCGCGGCCGACTTGGCCTGCGCCTCGTGGCCCCACTGGGATACCTCGGCTTTCTCGATCTCGTCGAGCGCGCCCGTCTGGTGCTGACCTACTTCGGCGGCATCCAGGAGGAGACCACGGTGCTCGGTGTCCCTTGCCTCACCCTCCGAGACACCACCGAGCGTCCGGTGACCATCCGTCTGGGGACCAACAGGCTGATCGGCTCCGATCCCACCGCCATCGGTCCGGCCGTGGCCGCTGTCCTGGCCGCACCCCCGCCGGTGCCGACAGTTCCCCCGCTCTGGGACGGACACGCCGCAGAGCGTGTGGTGGCGGTGCTCACCGACTGGCTGGCGGGCCCACGGAGGCTTCGTCTGGCAGCGTGAACGACCTGGCGGAGAGGCTTCGGCAGCGCGTCGCCGACCGCAGCGCCCGGATCGGCATCGTCGGGCTGGGCTATGTCGGCCTGCCTACCGCGACCGCCTTCGCCGAGGAGGGCTTCTTGGTCGTCGGAATCGAGCCCGACGAGCGGCGGCGCGACGGCGTCAACGCGGGTCGCAGCCACGTGGAGGACGTCCCCGACGCCACCGTGCGCTCTCTGGTGCGGAGCGGCCGGCTCCAGGCGGTCGGCTGCCTCGCTGATGCCGGCCAACTGGACGTCGTGGACATCTGCGTGCCGACACCGCTGGACAAGAGCCGCGACCCGGATGTATCGGCGATCCGCGGGGTCATCGATGAGCTGCCAGCGGTCCTGGCGAGGGGACAGCTCATCGTCCTGACGAGCACCACGTACCCGGGAACAACGGCGGAACTGCTCCAGCCTGGGCTGGAGGCCGCTGGGATGTGGGTAGGTGAGGACGTGTTCGTCGCCTTCGCCCCCGAGCGCATCGACCCCGGCAACACCACCTTCAACATGCGCAACACGCCCAAGGTCGTGGGCGGCGCCACCCCGACCTGCTTGGCCGGGGGAGCGGCGGTGTTCGCCACCATCGCTGACCGGGTGGTGCCGGTGTCGAGCCCGGCAGCCGCGGAGATGGCCAAGCTGCTGGAGAACACCTTCCGCAGCGTCAACATTGCGCTCGCCAACGAGGTGGCGATCATGTGCCACCAGCTCGGCATCGACGTCGGGGAGGTGATCGACGCCGCCGCCACCAAGCCCTACGGCTTCATGCCCTTCTACCCGGGACCGGGGCTGGGCGGCCACTGCATCCCGGTGGACCCCACCTACCTCTCGTGGAAGCTTCGCCGCCTCAACTACACCGCACGCTTCATCAGCGTGGCCGAGGACATCAACCGCCACATGCCCGAGTACGTGGTGCAACGCGCCGCCGACGTGCTCAACGACGAGGCGCGGAGCCTTCGCGGCTCGACGATCCTGCTCCTGGGGGTGTCGTACAAGGCGGAAGTAGGCGACCTGCGCGAGTTCCCGCGCTCGACATCATCACCCTTCTCCGGCACCGGGGCGCCGACGTGCACATCTGCGACCCGCACCTCCACGAGCCGGTCGAGGTCGACGGGCAGTCCTTTCGCCCCTGCCACTGACCGTGGAGCTGCTGCAGGCGAGCGACCTGGTGCTGGTGACCACGGTGCACCGCGCCTTCGACCGGGAGTCGTGCAGCAGCACGCGCGTGCCGTGCTGGACACCCGCGGCTGGTGGCGCAGCGGGCCGAACGGGACCGCGGGCGAGCCGCGCCCAGTGAGCGCCGCCGTCGGAGCCTCCGTCGAGGCATCCCCGACGGGGGCAGGTGGGCGCCGCTGGCACCGGTTGTGAGGCGCTGACGGGCGTGTGTGGCATCGTGGGCGGGGCGGGACGGCCGATCCCCGCCGAGCTGCTGGAGCTCGCCATTCGCGCCCTGGACCATCGCGGCCCCGACGGTCGAGGTCAGCGGTGCCACCGCGCGGGGGAGAGCACGCTGAGCATGGGCCACACCCGCCTGGCGATCAACGACCTCTCCGACAGCGGCGCCCAGCCGGTGGTGCTCGCCGATGCCCGCCTCTCGATGGTCTTCAACGGCGAGATCTACAACTATCCGGAGCTGCGCCGGGAATGCGAGCAGCGCGGTCGCCGGTTCCGCTCCAGCATGGACGGGGAGGTGATCCTCCACCTCTGGGCCCTCGATGGCCCGGGCTCGCTGGAGCGGCTCAACGGCATCTTCGCCGTCGCCGTGGCCGACGACGAGGCGGGCCGTCTGTGGCTGGCGCGCGACCCGATGGGGGTGAAGCCACTCTTCTACACGACGCTCGCTGACGGCTCGCTACGTTTCGCCTCCGAGCTGACGGCGCTGCGCCGGCTCGACGTCGAGGACGGCGGCCACGACGTCACCGCTATGGCTCAGTTCCTCAGCTTCCTATGGGCCCGGATCCGGCCACCCCCTTCCGGCGGCTGCACTCCCTGGTGCCCGGCGGGCTGGTGGCGTGGCACCGGGGCAGGCTCTCGCTCTCCCGATACCACGGCCGCCAGTGCCGGCTCCCCACCCTCGTGCCGCCGCCGACGCGGCAGACGAGGGCCTGGCCAGGCTCGACGCGGCGGCCCGGCGGCAGCTTCTCCGACGTGCCAGTTGGCATCATGGCGTCGGGTGGGGTGGACAGCGGGTTGATCTGGTGGGGGGCGGCTGCCGGTATCACCCGCGCCTACACGGGACCTGGAAGCGAAGCGGTGAGGAGCATCTGGACGAGGATCAGGATGCGGTCGAACTCATCCGCCAGAAGCTGGGGACCAACGTCCGCCTCATCCCAGGGGAGGCATGGGAGAGCGAGCGCCTGCCGCCAAGCGGGACCTCATCGCCGATCCGTCGTACGAGCTGACCCGAATCCTGGCCCGGGCCGCCCGCAACGACGGGGTCAAGGTGCTGCTCTCCGGCCAGGGCGGCGACGAGCTGTTCGGTGGCTACCGCCGCCACCAGGTCGCCCGACTGCTGGAGCACCTCCACTTCCGTGGCGCGCAATGGGTGACCCGGATGCTGGTGGCGTTGCTGCCCCGGCCCACACCGCTCCTGGCCCGGGAGTACGCGGTCAGGATCGCGACCGCTCTCGACGAGCGCGACCCGTCCGGCGCTACCTGCGGCTTTGCACCTATTCGACCGCAGCTCAGAGAGCGCGGATCCTCGGCGCCACCGAGGCCGAGGTCGGCGACGACGCCGTCTGGCAACGCCATGAGGAGGTCGACTCCGAGCTGCCCTCGGGCCTCTCGTTGCTGCGCCGCGCGATGCAGGCGGACCTGAGGGTGTACCTCCCGGGTCTGGGGCTGGCATACGCGGATCGGGCGGCGATGGAGGAGGGTGTCGAGGTGCGGGTCCCGCTGCTCGACCTGGAGCTGGTCAGCTGGACGATGACGCTGCCGGACAGCGCGCTGGTCCGGTGGGAAGCGCCAAACGGCTGGCGAAGCGGATGGCGCTCAGGCGGCTGCCGCGGCGCGCGGTTCTCCGCGCCAAGCGCGGCTTCGGCGCGCCTCTGTCCGCGGTCCGCCCCGGGGCGCCGTCGGCGGGAGCGGACGGGTTCCGCCAGGCCTGCTACCTCCATCGGGCGACCCGGCTGCTAAGTGCGTCGGTGAGGGTCGAGCCATGACCGGACCGTCGCGACTTTCCGCGGCGGCCTCCGACCTTCGGGCTCTCGGCTGGGGGGCGCCGGTCCGCGTGGCATACGAGGTGTCCAAGGTGTCGGGGGCGCATCGACTGCTCTTCGACCGCGTGGCTCGCCCGAGGGTGAGCGCGACAGAGGTGGTCTCCCCCCTCAGGGTGCCCGCGCCGGGCGAGGTGCCCGAGGCTGCCCGGCTCCGGTGCATCGACGAGGCGCTCGCCGTATCCGAGGGAAGGCTGCGCCTCTTTGGCCGGGTCATCACCGGGCAGTCCCCCCCAGATTGGCACGCGGTCATCGATGCGCCCGGCCATTGGCCGACGCGGCCATGGTGGCAGCCCCCCTCCGGTCGGGGTCGCGTGCCGGTGACGTCAAGTGGGTCTGGGAGCTGGGTCGCCACCGGCACCTGGTGGTCCTGGCGCGGGCCGCCTTCCTCGAGCCGTCGGTCGAGCGCTGGCGCCGCACCCTCGCCGCCCACCTCCGATCGTGGCTCGACGCCAACCCTCCGGAGACGGGGATCCACTGGTACTCCAACCTGGAGATCGCGCTGCGGGCGCTGAGCTGGCTGCAGGTGCTGGCGCTGGCGGGAGGCCGGCTAGAGCCGTCGCTGCGGGCGGAGATGGCCCAGACCCTGCACCGCTCTGCCCGCCACCTGCTCGCCGACCTCCCCTACACGTTGAGCAGCAGGCGCAACAACCACCTCCTGGGCGATGCGCTGGGGCTGTCGGCCCTGGGGAGGAGCTTCCCCGGCCATCCTGCTCGAGGCGGTGGGCACGGCTCGGCGACCGGCTCTTCCGGCGCCAGCTCAGACGCCAGATCCGGCCGGACGGCTCGAGATTGAGGACTTCCTCTCCTACCAGCGCTTCGTCCTTGAGATGATCGCGGTGCGGGTGCTCCTGGGCGGCTCGACCTCGGTGGAGCGGGACGCCCTGCAACGCGCCGCCCGTCACCTCTGCCGCCTCGGGGCCCTGGAGGGGCCGGTCCCGCCGTTCGGAGATGGGGACGAGGGCCGGGTCCTCGCCGCCAGCACCGATGCGCTCCGCCTCTCCGGCTCCACCCGGCTCGCCCTCGCCCTAGCCGGGGACGGGGGCTCCCGACGAGTGGCGGTCCGACGAGGACGAGGTGGCCTGGCACGCCCCGCGCGGACACCCCGCCAAGGCCGAGCCGGCCGAGCGCGACGGGCGCGAGGCGGGCGGCGGCATCGCCCGCCTGGCGGTGGGCCCCTTCACCTGCTGGCTGAAGGCGGGATCGGCGCCGTCGCACGGCCATGCCGACCTGTGCTCGACCGCGGTCGCCCTTGGCCGGGACTGGGTGGTCGGCGATCCCGGCACCGGCAGCTACAACCGCTCCGCCGCCGAGCGCGACTACTTCCGCAGCTCGGCGGCCCACAGCGTCCTCCGCCTCGCCGGAGAGGACCAGCTCGTGCCTCACCGGCCCTTCCGGTGGCGGCACCGCGCCACCGGCGCCATCGGCGAGCCGGTGACGCTGAGCGGGGTCGGGCTGCTCTGCTGGGGAACCACGACGCCTACCGCCGGCTGGTGCCTCCCCGGCGGGTGGCGCGGGTGGTCCTGGCCGGCGACCGCGGCATCGGCGTGGCCGACTGGGTGGAGGGCCCGCCCGGGGTGGAGTACCAGCTCTCGCTGCCGCTCGCGCCCGGCAGCCGCTGGACCGGCGGCGGCATAGTCACCGCGGCGGGGACGCGGCTGGCGCTGCGGCTCCCCGGTGAGGCCCGGGTGGTGCAGCCGGAGGCGACCGAGGACCCGGCCGGGGACGGGGTCAGGGCGGGCGCCGGCTCGCCGGCGGGAAGCTGGAGCCCGCGGTACGGGATGCTCGTGCCCTCGGCCCTGATCGTCGTGAGCGGGGTGGTCGACGGTCCCGTCCTCTGGGAGCTGGGGTGCGACCCGGGGCGGCCACTGCGCCTCGACGGCGACGCGCTGGTCCACGAGGCAGGCGCCCGGATCTGGGTCGAGTGGCGCCGGCCGGAGCCACGCCTGCGGGTCGAGGGCGGGCGGTGAGCGCCGGCCCGGGACAACCCCGCCCATCGCGCCCGCGCCGGCCCCGACGACTCCGGGTCATGGTGCTCAACCACTTCGCCGCCCCGCCTCACGCCCCCGGCGGAACGCGCCACGTCGAACTCTTCTCCCGCCTCCCCGGGTGGGACGCCACCGTGCTCGCCGCCTCGCGCAACCTCCTGACCGGAACCCGGATCACCCGCGACGACGGGATCTGGCGTCGGGTCTGGGTGCCCCTGACGGGGCGGGGCAAGGGTCGGGTTCTGAGCTGGGCCGCCTACTCGGTGACCGCGCTGGCCCGCGGCCTGCGGTCGCGGAGACCCGATGTCGTCTACGCCTCATCGCCCCACCTCCTCACCGGCCTCTCGGGGCTGGCGCTGGCTCGGCTTCGCCGGTCCCACTACGTCCTCGAGATCCGCGACCTCTGGCCGCAGGTCCTGGTCGACATGGGAGAGATGACGGAGCGGTCGACCATGGTGCGCGCGCTGCGCCGACTGGAGACGCTCCTCTACGCCAAGGCGGAGGCGATCGTGGTGATGACGCCGGGGGTGCGCGACCACCTCACCGCTCGCGGCTATGGCGCCAAGCTCAGCCTGATCCCCAACGGCGCCGATCCCGAGGACTTCACCCCACCCGCGCCGCGCCAGGAGCTGCGCCGGCAGTTCGGGCTGGACGGCTTCGTCCTCGCCTACACCGGCGCACATGGGCGGGCCAATGGTCTGGATCTGGTCCTCGACGCCGCCGCCCTTCTGAGCGACGACCATCCCGACGTCCGCTTCCTGCTCGTCGGTGACGGACCGCTCAAGGCGGAGCTGCTGGCGCGCGCGCGCGGCGAGGGGCTCGACAACGTGACCTTCATGGACCCGATCGAGAAGCGGGAGATGCCGGCGCTCCTCGGGGCGGTGGACGCAGGCCTGCACGTGCTGGCCGACGTCCCGCTCTTCCAGTATGGGGTCAGCCCCAACAAGCTGTTCGACTACATGGCGGCCGGGTTGCCGGTGATCACCAACACCGCCGGGGAGATGGCGAGCCTGGTCGCCGGCGCGGGAGCGGGGCTGGCGGTCGCCGCCGGCGACATCGCCGGAGGGGTCCGCCGGATGCTGGCGGTGGGGCCCGAGCAGCGAGCGCGGTGGGGAGAGTCGGGACGCCACTTCATGAGCTGCGAGGCGTCACGCTCGGCGATGGCGGAGCGGCTGCGCGAGCTGCTGGAATCGGTCGCCGGCGCAGACGCCCCCGCCGACCTGTCGTACCGGAGCAAGCGGGCCGTGGACCTCGCCGTGGTCGCCCTCGCGGCGCCGGTGGCCCTCCCCCTCATCGGTCTCTGCGCCTTGATGGTCCGGGCGACGTCGCCGGGGCCGGCGCTCTTCCGCCAGGAGAGGGTGGGGCTCGGGGGCAGGCGGTTCCGCGTCCTCAAGCTCCGGACGATGGTGGACAGCCCGGAGGGCAACCCGCTGATCCCCGACCCCGCAAGGATCACGCCGGTGGGACGCTGGCTGCGGCTCCTCTCGCTGGACGAGCTTCCCCAGATCGTCAACATCGCCCGGGGAGAGATGAGCGTGGTCGGTCCGCGACCCACCCTCCCCTACCAGGTCGAGCGCTACGACCAGCGGCAGCGGCAGCGCCTGCGCGTCCGGCCCGGGCTCACCGGCCTGGCTCAGATCAGCGGGCGCAACAGCGTCTCCTGGGCGGAGCGGATCGAGCACGACCTCCGCTACATCGAGGCCCAGTCCCCGTGGCTGGACCTCATCATCCTGACAAAGACGGCGGCCGCCGTCTTCACCCGGGCGGGCGTCGACGGCCATGCTGCCGACGACCCGATCTCGCTGCCCCCCGCATGACCGGGTCGCGACCGCCCGCGCAGGCGAGCCGCAGCGCGATCCGGCTCGCCTCCCCCGAGCTCGGCGACGAGGAGATCGCCGCCGTCGCCGCGGTGCTCCGCTCCGGGGTGCTCACCAACGGCCCCGTGACCGAGCAATTTGAACGAGATTTCGGCGCCCGCCATGGGGTCGAGCACGCCGTCGCCTTCGCCAACGGCACCGTGGCACTGGCCGCCATGTTCATCGCCGCCGGCATCGGGGAGGGCGACGAGGTGGTGGTGCCGTCGATGACCTTCATCTCCACCGCCACCTCGGTCCTGCACGTGGGAGCGGCGCCGGTGTTCGCCGACGTGGACGCAGAGTCCTTCAACCTCGACCCGGAGGACGTCGCCCGCAAGCTGACCCCGAGGACGCGGGCGATTCTCGCCGTTCACTATGGCGGGCAGCCGGCAGAGATGGACGAGCTGCGCAGTATCGCCGAGGGTGCCGGGATCGCGCTCTTCGAGGACGCGGCCGAGGCCCACGGGGCCGAGTATCACTCGGTGCCGGTCGGGGGCCTGGGGGATGCCGCGATGTTCAGCTTCACGCCGACCAAGAACATCACGACCGGGGAAGGCGGCGTGGTCACGACCCGCGACGGCGACTGGGCGAGGCGGCTGCGGCTGCTGCGCAACCACGGCCAGACCGAGCGTTACCGTCACGAGACGCTGGGCTTCAACTGGCGGATCACCGAGATGCAGGCGGCCATCGGCGTGGTCCAGACGGCCAAGCTGGACCGGATCCTGGCGGTGAAGCAGGGGAACGCCCGGTGGCTGGGGGAGCGGCTCTCGCGCATCGACGGGGTCCGGTCGCCGCGCGTGCGGGATGGCAGGACCCATCCCCACATGCTCTACACCCTGCTGCTCGATCGCGACCGCGACCGCGTGATGGCGGAGCTGGTGGCGGCCGGCATCGAGGCGCGCCTCTACTTCCCCCCCGCGCACCGGCAGCCGGTCTTCGCCCCGAACGCCGCCGAGCTGCCGGTGACCGATTGGCTCGCCGAGCACATGCTGTCGATCCCCTTCCACTGGCGGCTGTCACCCGCCGACCTGGAGGAGATCGCCACGGCGCTCGAGAAGGCGGTCGCCGGCAGCGCCGAGGGGAGGCCCCGACCGCTGCCGGGGGTGCAGTCGGGGGCGGGACGGGCGGTCGAGGCTACACCGGCAGGGGAGTGACGGGCGCGCCGGTCAACAGCGACTCGACCGCGGCCAGGGTCGACGCCGTCGTCTCCAGCGCCGATCGGGTCATCGCCTCGCCGTCGGTCTCGCCGTGGATGGCGTGGCGAAGCAGTCGCAGCTCGGCCGCGTGCCCCTTGTCGCCGGCGGCCGTCGCCACCTTCCTCCCGTCGAGCAGGGTGAGGCGGAAGTCGTCAACGAGCGCGGAGCGGCCGCGGCCCAGCACCTCCAACCGCTCCTTGGGCGTGGACGCGTGCCCGGAGGACGCGTAGGAGATCGTCGCCACCGACCCGTCGGCGTAGCGGAGGCTGACGACCACGTCCTGGGTGAGGAGGGCCTCACCCTCCCCGCTGCCGGCGCAGAACACCGAGACCACGGGCCGGCCGACGACGCTAGAGCAGGTGTCGACGAAGTGGCAGACCTCGCCCAGCACCCGGCCCCCCTGGCGGCGGTCGTGATACCAGTGGTCCCGGGGCAGCCGGCCCGCGCTCACCCGGTAGGTGATGACCAGCGGATGGCCCGCCGTCCCCAGGTGCTTGCGGACGGCGACGAGAGCCGGCGAGTGGCGGCGATTGAACCCGACCATGAGCTGCCCGCTCCCCGCCCGCCACGCCTGGGCCACCCGCTCCAGTCCCTCCACCGTCAGCGTCAGCGGCTTCTCGCAGAAGACGTGCTTGCCCGCCGCCAGGGCCTCGGTGACGATCGCCTCGTGGCTGTCGTGGCGGGTGGCGACGACGACGAGCTGCACGTCGGGATCGGCGATGACCGCTCGCGCACCGGTGAGGCTCTTCTCGAAGCCCTCCTGGGTGGCCAGGCGCGCGGCCGAGACCCCCGATTGCGACGCGACGGCGACCAGGCGGGAGAACCCGGCGCTGCGCAGCGACGGGATCAGCGTCGCCCGGGCGAAGTCTCCGGCTCCGATCAACCCGACACCGTCACCGCTGCGCACGCGTGGCGCGGGTGGCTGGGCCGGGGATGGCGCCGGCTCGCCGGGGTAGACGAGCTGGACGCCTAGAGCCTGCTGGGAGGGATCGGAAATAACCGCATAGGCCTGGCTCGCCCGCGCGAAGGGGAAGCTGTGGGTGACCAGGTCCCGCACCGAGATCCGCCCGGCGGCGACCAGGTCGAGGAAGGATTCGAGGTTGCGCCCCTCCGTCCAGCGCACGTGCCCGATGGGGTAGTCGACGGCCCACGTCTCGTAGCTGAGGTCGTAGCGGCCGGGGCCGTAGGAGCGGGCGAAGCGCAGGGTCAGCTCCTTCTCGTACAGCGGGATGCGCTGGAGCTCCAGCCCGATGTCGCCGACCACCACCAGGGTGGCGCGGTCGCGGGCGATCGCAGGCGCGCGCCTGACCGGGTCCGACGAGGGGGTGGCGGCGGTGAGCAGGATGGCGTCGGCGCCGCGGCCCCGGCTCCACGCCAGGATCGCCTCGGTCGTGGCCTCGCCGCTCTCGATGACGGCGAGGGCCCCCGCCGCCCCGGCGCGCTCGACGGTCCAGGAGCGGAGGTCGATGCCCGCCACCTCGCATCCGGCGGCGAGCGCGATCCGGACCGCGAGCTGCCCGAGCAGCCCGAGGCCGATGACGCAGACCCGGGCTCCGGGCCCGACATCGGCAAGGCGCAGCCCGTGGGTGGCGATTGCGGCGACGGTGGCGAAGGCGGCCTCGTCGAAGTTGACGCCGTCGGGGATGGGGACGGCGAGGGGGGCCTGAACGACCTGGAGGTCGCCGTGGCCGGCACCGCCGGTGGCCACCCGCTGACCCGGCGCCAGGCCGGAAACCGCCTCTCCCACCTGGAGGACGGTGCCGGCGCCCGAGTACCCGAGTGGCATGTCGGTGCGCAGCCGGGAACGCACCGCCCGGGCGGTCGCGACCGCTCCGTCGGTGCGCGCCTTGCGAACCACCTGGCGCACCAGGTCGGGGCGGGCCCTCGCCTTTCCCAGGAGCCCTGCAGAGGCGAGGTTGCGAACCGCGCGCTCGGTACCGGCAGAGAGCAGGCTGCGGCTGGTGGTGACCAGCACCTCCGTCGGCCCGATCTCGGGGGTGGGCAGCTCGACGATGCGCAGCCTGCCGTCGTCGACGGCCTGGACCAGGGTCCTCATGACCCCCGCCGGGCGGTCTCGCCGGGCTCGGGGGCCGCCTCGCGCCTAGCCGCGTCGCCGCCTCTGGCGGCGGCCGGCGTGGGTCCCCGCCCGTCCATCCGAAACCACACGGCGAGCACCGTGGCAGCGCGCGCCTGCCGGTCGCGGCTATCGAACGCCTCGACCGCGCGCCGCCGAGCTCTGGCCGCCAGGTCGGTGCGCTGGTCGGGGTCGCGGAGTAGCCCGATCAGCACCCGGGCCACCGACTCGCTGTCTCGCTCGGGAAGCACGACGCCGCCGTCGCCCACCACCTCTGGAAGGGCCCCATTGCGTGACACAACTGGGACAGTACCGCTGGCCATAGCCTCGGCCACGGCGAGGCCGAAGCCCTCGAAGACGCTGGGCTGGCAGTAAAGCCACGCGGAGGCGACCAAGTCTCGCTTTTCCTCGCGGCTGCGCTCACCGAGGAGCTGGACGGCGTCACGCCCCACCCGCCCGCAGAGTTGGCGAACCTGGGCGACCCCCCCGGCGTTGCCGGGCCCGATGAGCAGCAGCCGAGCGTCGGGCACCTCCTGGAGCACCGTGCGCATCGCCAGCACCGTCCTGTCGATGCCCTTGCGCTTGATGCTCTCTGGGTTGAGCTGGCCGACCGTGACGATGGTGGGGGTGGGAGCCTTCGGCCGGACGTCGTAAAACTCCGTGTCGACGCCAGGGTAGAGGCAGGCGACGCCCCGGTTGGGGTATCGGTTAAGAAGCTTGGCCTCGCACTCCGAGATAGCGAGGTTGCCGTCGGCAAGCCTGAGACTGGCCCGGGTGAGCGAGCGCCGGAGGCGGATCAACAGGCGTCTCCACAGCGCGCCGGCGGTAGCGTTCGAATCCTCCCACACCGAGCCGGTGACCACGACCGGGCGATGTCGGAGGCGGAACGAGGTCACGACGGGCAGCGCAGAGGGCCACCACCATGCCAGGCAGACGTCGGCGCGCGACGCCATGCCACGCCACATTGACGTCTCGACGCGGACGGTGTAGCCGAGCGACTCGAGCATCTGCATGTCCTCGCGGTAGAACTCGAGCAGACGCAGCAGGTTAAGGTTGCGGACGCGAGCAAAGAAGAGCGCGGTGGGCTGCTCCATCTTCCTTCCTCAACTCATCATCGGACGCGTCCAGGCCTTCCGGCAGCGGCCGCCTCGACAAGGCCACTTTGCTTACGGACGGCCAGAGGGCACAGCAGTGCCAAGCCAACCAGGAAGGGCAGTGTCTGAGCAATGGACGTGAAGAATCCGATGAACTCGCCTTCGAAATAAGCAACATCGGCCAGCAGAAGGATGCCCGCCACCAAGTGCCATGTCCGCCCCGGACGAGCGATCCAACGAGAGGCCACCGCGGCACCGCCACCGAAGGTTAGAGCAGCCACCAACAGGCCTAAAGGCCCAAGATTGCCATACGCATCCGTCAGCGAGCAGGAGGGATAGTCCGGCAATAGCAGACCAGCATACTGTCGCATCAGATAATACTTCGACGTTGTGGCGAGCTCGTGCTTATACTGCTGCGCCGCCTCTGCCGAGATCAGTGGCCCAGCGCTGGTCACAATGCTGGGGATCCAAGCCTGCCCCCAGCTGTATCCCTGGTCAAGCGCACCCGGCGTGATTCTGGCCATCAGATCCATGCAGTTCAACCGATCCGACAGCGGGGTCGCATCGATCGCGGTCACCTGGTAGAACGGATTGAAGTCCTGAAGAGTCAGCCCCCGGCTTACCCAATCCGTGCGGACATTCACTGCGGTGCTGACGAAGTAGATAGCTAGAAGGGTCCCGACGGCCGTCCAAATGACGGTCGCCCGCCGTAGCGGAAAGGCCGCTCGGATGATCACGACCGGTAGACCAATGGTGATGAGGCGGACGATCACATCAAGGCGACTATTGATCGCGGCCTCCAGCAGCGCCGCGCCCGCCGTGCTGGTGAAGCTGAGAAACACCAGCACCCGAGTGATGCCCCGAAGGCGGAGCATGGTGAGCAACAGGATGGCGGCGAGGGACGCGCCCACGATGTCAAATCCCCGTATTGCTACGAACTGCCAGCTGGGGAGAGCTTGATATGACGCTTGGAGGGCGGTGAAGCCCACGCGTCGGAACACCAGACCATGCTCTTGCAGCAGAACTAGGTAGAGCACGGACCACGCGATCGAGACGACGGTGCAGATCACAGCACGAGCGGGGCGAACGTGCACTATCGTCTCCCATCTCGCCCGCTGAAGCCCAGTTGAGCGCCTTCTGTCCAAGCGTCTGAACATGTACTTGTAGGCAAGGATCAGGGGAATCGTGAACAGGAAGATCGCGATAAGGCTAAGAACGGCGTAATACCCCTGGTAGATGGAAGGGACACTGCCGTCGGTCGTCGCGACAAGTGGCATCAAGTAAACGTAGATGAGCATCTCCACGTAGACGACGAGGAGGACGGCATCGCGGCGGACGCGCAGCCATCCCGTGCGGAGAGCCAACACGGCAAGACCAGTGGCCGCCAGCAGCGTCAGGAAAAGAACGATGAGGATAGATGCTGGCTCCGTCATGGAAACGCGGTCACACGGACGGCGGACCTCATTATCAAAAGCGCGTCTGGCGAAGGGCATCGCCTTCGTCGCAGCAGCCAGAGACGATGGCGAGCGGCCAGTGGTAGGCATCTGCGGCTTTCGCCGCGATTGAGCGCTGTGGTAGTCTGAATCAGAAGCTGAACCCAGAGTCCCGCGCGGAGCACAGGCTGGTTAAGTCGGCGAACGGTCCAGATGGGTGGGTGCTTATGGGTCAGCCGGTATTGTAATCGCCTCACGTGAGTATGGGGTACCGCCGCCGTCTTCCGGGCGGCGTTCAACATGCGCCGTTTACGCATCGGTCAGCGGTGTCACTGCCGCACGCCCTACGTCGGTGCCCGCGTGACCAGCGGCCAGCGTTACATCGCGACACAGCTACTGGGTGGCGGAGTTGACGCTCCGTGGTCATGGCCCAGGGTGCCGCCAAGGCCGCGGCCGGTCTCTACGTCTCGGCACTTCTCGCGGCCGTCGGGGGCGCCCATCGTCCTGGACGCCGGCCTCGAGGTCGGTGGTGCGGATCGTCAGCGATGAGGGAGGACGCGCCCAACTGGCGTGGGCGATCCGTTCAAGGCTCGTCTGTATGCGATTGGTCCTGGTGCTCAGCCTGTGCGCGGAGATGACGTTCGGCGGCCTCCGACGCGCTCGCATCGGGGCGATCGTCGCGGCCACGGCTTCGTTGCTGGCATTTGAACGCTGTGGAGGTGGGCGCGCGCCTCGGCAAAAGGACGCGGCGGGATCGCCGCGCTCGGCAACCTGGTCTTCAACGGCGTCACCCTAGTCGCCACGTTCGCGCTCGTAGCCGTCCAGCGCAACAGACGACGGGCGAAGGGCTGCTCTCAATGTGGCCACCGTGACCTGATTGAGGATCACGGGATTGCTCGGAACCGTCGGCATCTCACCAGATGCATGGGATCGCAGCAAAGTCCAGGCATTTGGACATCCAGCCCTACGCGGCGGGCTCGGAATGGTGGACGGCGACGGCGTAGCGGACCGGTCGGCGGGTGCCCGGGAAGGTGGCCCCGACCCGATTGAGCTCGTCGCAGAGGGCGCGGAGGGCAACCCGGTGCGCCGGGGTGTCGGGGGGATCCAGGGTGACGACGATGGCGTCGTGTGTGGTGTGGATCGAGCCGGATAGCTCGGCGAACGCGCGCAGCAGGTCGCGGGTGTCGAAGGGGTTGTGGTAGTGAGGAGCCAGCCGGTCAAGCAGCCACTCCTCGGCGTTGTAGGCGGCGAGCTTGATCTCGTCGACCAGGCGCTTGCGCTCCAGCTCCATGACCTCGCGGGTCCGTCCCGAGGCGGCGACGGTGATCACCTTCGGCACGATGCGGCGCTGCAGCTTGAGGGCGGCGCTCTGGGTCTTCAGCTCGTCCTGCCGGGCCAGAGCGGTGGCGCGAGCGGAGGCGGTCACCACGCTGCCGTCGCGGAGCACCAGGACACCGAGCTGGGCTTCCAGCTCTCGGAGCTCAGCCCGCTTCTGCGCCAGCTCGCGGTCGAGCCGCTTGTGCTCCGGGTTGGGGGCGAGCTGGTCGGAGGCGTCACGGAAGAGGTAGCTCACCAGGGTGTCCAGACCGTGGTGCTGGCGCATGTAGCGAAAAAAGTTCTCTTGGCGCCAGCGGCAGAACATCAAGGAGGCGATCCGGGTTGCCCCCACCGTCTCTGGGAGGCTGGTGAGAATCGGGGTCTGGTGGCCGCTCTTCTTGACCCGGACCACGATTCGCCGCCAGGGTCCCGACTTCTTCACCGAGACCGTGTCCTCGGCGAGCTGCATCCGGACCCGACGGCCTTCGAAGCGGGTCTCCCGGCGCCGGAAGCGGTCAGCGGGCAGCTGCACCTCGCCCCGCTGGTACGTGATGAAGTCGATGCCCTCACGACGCAGCCAGGTGAAGAGCTTGGCGTCGTAGCCACCCCGGTCGAAGATCAGGGTGAGCGGACGCTCGCCGATCACCTCCCGGACCGCCCTCACCACGGTGGGCAGGGACTTGCTCAAGGATGGGGTGACGCCTTCGCTCACCACCACAAGGGGACGCCCCTGCTGGTCGCCGACGAAGTACTGCACGATCCCGGGAAGCGGCATCCGCCGCTGGGTGTTGTAGACGTCCTCCAACTGCCGCTTGCCGCTGTAGACCTTGACGTGGCCGTCGACGTAGAGGTGGGCGGTGCCCACCAGGGCGTGGTCGACCCAGTGCCGGGCCAAGAGCCGGCTAAAGAGCGGCGACGACTTGGCCTCGGCAAGCTCGCCGAGCTTGCGACGCAGGGTCTTGACGCAGGGGGCGCGCCCGCTCCCCACCACGGCCCCGAACTCGAGCCGGCGCAGGTGCTTGGCGGATTCCAGAGTCGGCTTCCGGAGCAGGCTCAGGAAGAAGAGGGTGAGCACCACGGCGCGGATCCCGAACAGCTCGCTCCCGTGCACCAGCCGCAGGCTGCGACGGGCCGCCTCCACCAGCCCCACCGCGGCCAGAGCCGGGTAGTACAGGGCGAGCCCCATGTAGCGGCCGTGCTCGGCCTCCGGAAGCACCACCGGGGCACCGTCTCGCGTCGGCTCGGGCTCCACCGACCGGGCTTCCGGTACCGGCGTGGCCGTCTCCAACCCCGCCTCCGCAGCGGCGATCTCCCCGCCCACCTCCAAGCTCCCCTGCTCTACCACTGCAGCGGAGAGTTGCTTCACCGCCCACGACACCGACGGCTGCGACACCACGACGCTGTGCTCGGTACGCAACCACTCGACGATCTTCCCCACCCGCAGACCACGCTGCCTGGCCTCAGCAATCCAGCCCAGCACTTCAGGGGTCAGCTTGCTGCGCCGCTTCGGCCCTGGCTTGGCGGGGATCACTCCACCCAGTCCAGCACGCACCAGCCGCTGCACCGTGTTCTCGTGCACCCCAAAGGCATGGCCAACGTCGCGGCGAGTCGCCAAGCCGCTGGTGACCACGCTGAACATCGCCACTCGCTCCGCGACCCGATCCGCCTCGTCCCACACGTGCAGCGCCGTCACTCCGCACATCACAGCGCAACGGCCTTCGCTACGCACCAGCATCAGCCGATCATTGATGACCGCACCAGGACGCATCACTACCTCGATGAGCACACCATCGCCGCGGTCTTCGGGCTGGAGCGACACACATGATTATGCCACTCCTGGACTCAACTGTCAATCAGCTATTCCTGATCGAGCCGCGATCCGGATGTCCAGATCCCAAAGTCAAGGCGAGGGTCGCAAGCAGATAGAAGCAGCAGAGCTCGCGTCGACCCCCACCTTCCCTGTCGTTGACCTGCTGAGGCTCACACCGATCAGGTCAGGAAACGCTCAGACCAGAGCGGCGGACGGGCCGAACATCTGAGTAACCTACAGGTAGCACGCGATCGCAAACACGGAAAGAATGACCCAGGCCCAGAGTTGACAGGGTCGATGCGTCGGAGGGCGATGGGCAGAAGGAACCACACGCTACAAAGCTCAGGAGATCCATCGCTCCTGTCGCGCTGAGCCGGTACGGCGAGGCGAAGTCCAGGACGAGGACCGGAACGAACAGGAGCAACATGGCCCAGCACCATCTGCTACTCGGGTCCATCGAGGGCCGGGGTCGGCGGAGAGTGACACCGGTGGCGGCCACCGCCGGGCTGGTCAGCACGGAGGCGGATCGGAGCAGTCTGTGGTGTGCGATGCTATCGAAGCGTTCGGGCGGTCTGATCATGGACGGGACGTTGGAGGCAAAGATGCCGGAGCTCGTCGACGGAGGACAGGTGTGCGTGGGCCGCTTTGCTTCCCGTCGTCGGCCACTATTGTAGGGTCATCCGGGAATTCCGTGGGTAATCGGATAGAGGCCAGGCCGCCGCAGTGGAAGTAGATGGCGGTCTTGAAGTGCTAGCGGTTGCGGTAGCCGCGAGCTGAGACCCTGATCGCCTGGATGCGCGAGTTGAGGCCCTCGCTGCCGGCGTTCGTGATCCGGTGGCGTGAAGAAGGTGAGCAGCCCGGCTCGGTGGCGCTTCAAGCGTGCGGGCCGCGTCGATGATCGGCGTCAGGCGGAGTGCGTCGCCCAGAAGTACCAGCTGCTTCCAGTGGCGCTGCGCCCAGCCCCGGCGCTGGTAGTCCCAGAAGTGCCGCAGGTTCTCCTTGATCGCCCACGCCCGGGCGGTCTTGAGGTCCGCGCCCCGCAGCGCGGCGAAGCGGTCGCTGTGTGCGTCGGGGAGGTTCTCCGCCGAGTAGAGCCAGAGGTACTTCGAGCCGGCCAGGCTCTTGTCGCCTTCGGCGCGACAGGGCGCGGTTCTCCTGCTTGCGCACGGTGTCGACGGCCTTGTTCAGGTAGCTTCATGAGGTGGAAGCGATCGAAGACGATCTTCTTGCTCGGCGTCGGCCAGATGGGCTCGCACCGAGTTGGCGTAGGGCTCCCACATGTCCATCGCCACCGCCTCGATGCCCGCCAGCTGCTCGGCGCTGAACTCGTCGAAGTAGCCGTCCAGGCTGCGACTGACGGCGCTCGTCGGCGATGTACTCGACCGTGCCCTGCTCGAGGTCGCTGACGACGGTGATGTAGTCCTGGCCCCGGCCGGCCGACTTCTCGTCGACGCCGATCAACGCCGGCGCGCCGGGCTCTTTCAGCGCGAGCCCTCGGGCCACCGCGCGCTCCATGAGGTGCCAGGTCTCGTCCCAGCTCGTGCGCAGCAGGCGGCCGGCGCCGAGCACGTCGCACTCTTTGAGCACGTCGACCGCCAGGCGCTCGAAGAGCGTGGTGAAGCGCGACATCGGCTCGGCCCAGGGCAGCGTACCTGGAGCACGCCGTGCTCGGGGCAGCTTCACCCGCGGCGGCCGGGCGTGCAGGTAGGTCAGGAACTGGCAGCTGTCGAGATGCCGCCACTCTCGCTCCTCGGCGTGGTCATAGATCGGCAGCTCCGGTCGCAGTCGGGCAGGCGAAACCGCGTGCCGCGTCTGGGATGCTCGGCCCACACGTCGACTCGACCCTCCTCGACGAGAGCTCGACCCGGGCCACCTCCCACGGGGCCTCGAGGCCCAACAGGTGGCGGTAGAGCTCGGTGTCTCGCATCCCCCCATCCTGGCCACCCCCGGGCGCCCGTCAACCCCTCCCACCCACGCAAAACCCAGAAGACCCCTATTGTAGTCAGCACACGTGTGTCGCCCAGGAGATCACCGTCCCGTCCTCGTTCCGGTGGGCATGGAGGTGCCATCGGGTTTGGCGACGCTCCACGACGCCGGCGAAGAGCGGGCAGGGCTGGGCCTGAGCTTGCACCGGACACGGCTCCCATGGGGCGGTGCAGGGCCGTCCACCGCTGAGCCAACCGCGGGAGTGCTCCAAGTTCCATCTGCTCCGGCGTAACCGGCATCCAGTAATCAGCCACAAAAGGACCACGGGGAGCGAAAAGAGCGCCATGCTTCCCTGCAGAATGGGAAGAAACAGCGCCAGCAAAGCCAGCGCATCCTCTGGTTGCGCTCAGTGCGGCGGGATGCGAGTCGGATTGGCTTCGCCGGTGCGGTCCTCACCGGAAGGGGTCCTCACGAAGCGGCACCCGAGCGCCGATGGATGCCGCGACCCAGATACGGGGAGCGCTTCTTATTGTACGGGTTATTCTAAGGGAGCCCCGAGTGGACACTCAGGCGAACCGAGGCATCGTCGGCGCAACCACATCGGTTATCGCCGCGGACAACCCCCGGGTCCCTCGGACGCACGGAGCGTATCCAGTGCCCGTACCGCGTCCCAGGCACTACCAGAGGTCGATGTCGTTATCGTCGCTTTCAACGGGGCCGGTTCTTTGAGCGTACTGATTCCCGAACTCCTTGTCAGCCAGGGGGTGCGGGCCCGAGTAGTCGTTGTCGACAACGCATCCACTGACGCCTCAGTAGAGGTGTCGGTCGCGGCGGGCGCAACCGTCATCAGGATGGAGCGAAACCGGGGCTATGGCGCCGCGGCCAATGTCGGTCTCGCACACGGGTCGGGGCCCTGGGTGGTCATCGCTAACCAGGATCTTCGAGTTGAGCCGGACGCCCTCGGGGCGCTGGTGATCCAGGCTCAGAACTGTGCGGAACGCTGGGGCTGTCCGGTCGTCGTCGGGCCACGCCTCGTGAGCCCGGAGGGCGCGCTTCACGAGACGTTCCACCGGTTTCCCCACCCCTTGTCGCAGAGCCTCGCCTTCCTCTTCGGCGACCGCCTTGCCGGCGACCGGAATCGCCGAGCCGACAGGCCCGCGCACGCCGACTGGGTGTCGGCCGCCTTCATTCTGGGGCCGCGTCGAGCCTTCGAGTCGGTGGGGGGCTTTGATCCCCAATACTTCATGTACGTTGAGGATGTTGACCTTTTTCGTCGGCTACGGAACGCTGGCGTGGTCTGCCGATGGGTGCCCGACGTCGCCGTCGTGCACCGTCTTGGTTCCCGTCGCGCGAGCCCGCTGCTCCACGCGCACGCGCTCGTGAACTGGCGTCGCTATTTCCTTCGACACCATGGCCAACTCGCCGCGGAGGCCGTCTTCGCGGCCGGTGTAACGGGGGGAGCGACGCATGCGCTCTGGTGGTTACTCCGCATCCGTCGTGAGAAGACGCGCGCTCGGCGGATTGCCTGGATGTTCGCCGGCGGATCTTGGTTGGCCGCGCGCGCAGTCTGGGGCGGAGCCACCCTCCCGACTGACGGGGATGGCCAGTGATCAGGTGTCACACCCGCCGACCAGATGCAGGGTCCGGAGGTGGGAGGCCGGGTTGTCGGTTCAGCGCTTGACCAGCAGCCAGCGTTACATCGCCATCCAACTGCTTGCCAAGCTGCTGGCGGCGGCCACTCTGGTGGTCATGGCCCGCGGTGCCGAGAAGGCCGCGGTTGGCATGTACATCTCGGCGCTCATTGCCGCTGCTGGCGGCGCCATCGTCCTGGATGCCGGCAGTTCGAAGTCGGCCGTCCGGATCGTGAGCGGGGGCGGGGCGCGATCCGCGCTCGGCCGGGCTCTCGGTGCCAGGCTCCTTGTGCTCCGCGGCGTCCTGGTCGTGAGCTTCGCAGCAGCTGCAGCCATCGCCGGCGTTCGCATGGAGGCGATCGTGGTGGCCACAGCGGCGATGCTGGCGTTGAACTCCATCGAGGAGGGAGCGCTGTTGGGCGAGGGGAGAGGTGGGGTGGCCGCGCTGGGCAACCTCGCCTTCAATGCCGTCGCCCTGGTGGCGACCATCGCCCTCGTCACCGCTCTGCGGCTGCACACCACGGCTGAGGGACTGATGACGATGTACCTCCTCGGTGCAGTCGTCGCCCAAGCCGTGTACCTCGGCTCCAACGCCGCGCGCGGGCGACTTGTAAACTCCATTGCCCTCGTTCGCGGTCCCGGCGGGGGGTTCCACACTCCCGAGGATCGCCGGACTGAGCGCCGCTACTCGATCATCGCTTTCGTCTTGATGCTCCTCTTCTTCGCCTACTTCCGTTCGGATCTCATAATCCTGAGCGCGGTGGCCACGGCTCAGGCCGTGGCGCTGTACGCCGTCGCCTACAGGGTCTTCGAGACCGCGGTAACGGTCCCCAGCTGATTGCGGTCGCCCGCCAGCCCGCAGTGGTTCGCTCCTGGTCCACCGCGGCTCGGTATGCCGCCTACGCCGACACATACACGGGTTTGCTGCTGACGGGCGCCCTGCTGGGCGCGGTCATCCTACTGGCTGGTCCGCAGGCAGTGAGCCTGTTCTTCGGCCCCCAGTACAGCACCGCCGGATTGTTGGTGACCTTGCTTGGCTTTGGCATCATCGGCCAGTCAATAGGCATCGCGACGTCCTTGCACACCTTCGGATCGACGGACCTGACTGAAGGGATGTCAGTCCCGTTGGTGGTGAACTGCGTCGGAGTGCTGTTCGCCTTGGGTGGCGTTGCCGTTGGTTACGTTCTGGGTGGGATTCGAGGAGTCGCCATCGGCGAGGCCTTCGTCGAGACGGCGACTGCGGCGCTCGTGTACCTGGTGATTGCGCGCAAGCTTCAGATCGGGCTGCTGCCGAATGTGCTCGCTTGGCTCATCGCTGCTGCCGCCGGCACTGCGGTCACCGCTTACCGTCCTGAGTGGCGCCTCTGGGTCGGAGCCGGCATCGTGGCTGCCGTCCTGAGCGTGACGTTGTGGTGCCGTCAGCGATCGTCGCAGATCATCAACGACTGGTAGCCGTCGTGGGCGACGCGCGTGAGCCGAGTAGAGCGCTCGGCGGGATCGCACCCACCAGGTGGAGCCAGGCCCAGCCGGTATCGGGCTGGCTCCCGAGTGTGAGATGCTCACCTGCGCGCATCCTCGGGGATGTCAGATCGTCCGGTGCGCTCTCCTGGAGATCCGGTGTAGATGACGGCTGGCGCGGCCCCTTGCCGAAAGCTCACATGTGCGCTCTGTGGGGCTCGGCCCGCCTGCTCAAGGCATCTCACCCAGGGTACAAACGGCCCGCGATGTTCGCCATCGTTGAGTGCTCCTTCTGCGACGCTCAATTCGCGGAACCGCGAATCGTTGACCCGCGCATTTATGACGACATCTATCGGCGCGCTGCCACCCTGCCCGGCTATTCCCGCTACATACGCTATGCGGATGCCATCCGCGATCAGCGGGATCCGCTGGAATGGCTCGCCGAGCGCGAGGACATGTACTGGTTCATCGCCGAAACCTTGCGTCGCACGGCGGACATCAACTCGACCAAGATCATCGAGCTCGGAAGTGGGTTAGGCTTCCTCACCTACGCACTGCACCGGCGTGGCTACGACGTTCGGGGGATCGAGGTCTCCGCCAGAGCCGTCGACGACGCCACTCGCCGGTTCGGTCCCCTGTACGACCTGGCCAATGTGACCCAGCTGTGTGTCGAAGTTCAGGCGGCCGCGGACGTGCTGATTCTGACCGAGGTCATCGAGCACGTGGCCGATCCCCGTCATCTCCTCCGGTGCGTGAGGGACATGCTGCGTCCGGGTGGACTTGCCCTGGTGACGACACCCAACAAGTCACTCCACCCTCAGGGTGCCTACTGGCGCACCGAGAATCCTCCCGTTCACCTCTGGTGGTTTTCCGAGACTAGCCTGAGACGCCTCGCGGAAAGCATCTTCTCCGAGATCAGCTTCTGTGACTTCACCGCTTTCGTCTCTGTCCGAGATCCAGCCGAGCGACGGATCGAGGCGATGGCGCCTCCTTTCCTTGGCCACGACGGAGATCAGGTGTGCGGAGATAGCGAGGGCGGTGGGCGCTTGGTTGCCACCGTGCGCTCGGTCGGGAGGAGCACCCCTCAGCTCTCCCTCGAATTCGGCGATGGCGGCGCGGGTGGCTGTGCCGTGGTGACCGCCGGTCTGCTGGGCTACAACGTAGCGCATCCATGGGGGTGATCCTTCGGAAAGGACCGGCCTCGTGACCAGCCTTCAGGGCTCGGTGTCCGGTCGGCGAGGGCGCGCGGCGGACACAAGGGCGCACGACAAGGACCAGCAATACCTGATCTGACAAGGCAAGACAGAAAGGAGCCCCAGATGGTCCGGAAGTTCTGATATGCGTCTATATCCTCACCCACGGTCTGCCAGGGTCCGCAGCACAGTGAGGAGGGTGGCACCATCCCTTACCTCCTGGTGGGCCCGTGCCGCATCCGTCGCCGGTTCGCGATCAAAGGTAAGCTGTCCGGGCACCCTGAGGCGGATGGCGGTCCACCCGAGGCTGCGGGGCGCGATGAAGTCCTTGGCGGGATTGTCCGCGACGTAGACCATCCTGCGGGCGGGAAGCTCCCACTGCTCCTCCAGCGCTCTGAAACCGCGGGGGCCGGGTTTGCGATACGGAGACTCCCAATCGTGCGTGTAGATGGCACCGTCGAACCACCCGTCGATGCCAAGCGCGTCAAGCTTCACGAGCTGGCGTGCGCTGCTCCCGTCGGTGAGGAGCCCGAGGCGGTTGGCGCTCGCTACCTTGTCGAGGACGTAACTCATCCCAGGGAGTAGCGTGATCGCCGGCGCATGATGACGGTAGACGTCGACGAGGTCGTCGAGCGTGAGGGGACCTGCGAGCCCCACGACTCGCCGCAGCAGGAGATCGAGGGGTCTCGACGCCGGGTCCCGGAGAACTCGGCCCACAGCATGTCGGCGATCGGACCTGCATCCTGCTCCGCAGCCTCGGCCACGGCCGCCGCCACCGCGGCAAACCCGGAGCGGACGTACTCCACCTCCAGATAGAGCGTGTCGTCGAGGTCGAAGACAACCCCCAGGGTCATCACGTGGACCAGGGGGGGCTCACCAGGAACCGCTCCTCATAGGACCGCGTCATGTACAGCCCGACTCGGTAAGCGCCGATCGACGCCGGGACCGGCTCCCCGGAGCGGATCCGGAACAGCGACTCCGCGTAGTCGGCGCCGGCTGCGGCGGCGAGCGGAAAGCCGCCGCCGAACCGGGGGTTGATCTCGGTGAGCACCGGCCCTGACGGGGTGAGGAAGAGCTGGACGGTGAGCGGCCCGCGGGCCCCTCGCTCCCCGCAGCGGCCCAGGGCTCTCTCCATCCACGAGGCGAATGGCGTATGGGCGATGGTAACCCCCTCCACGGACTCGCCACCGATAGTCTTGATCCGACGACGCGGGACGTAGCTAAGGATGTTCCCCTTCAGGTCGAGCAGCGCGTCGACTAGACCTCCTCTCCGCCGATCACCTCCTCGATGATCGCGTCGGAAAGCTCGGCGGCAGCCGCCTGGGCATGCTCGCGCGCGAGGGCTCGGGCGCCCCGGCTGGCGCTGCCTCGCGGGGCTTGACGAAGACATGTGGTGGCAGGGTGTCGGCGTCTCCAAGGTGCCTGGGAGCCACGCCTTCGGAAGAGCGACGTCCACCCCGCGGAAGAGGTCGCGCATCAGCCATTTGTCACTGACTGCGCGCACCAGCTCCGGAGAGGAGATCGCCACCAGGCATCCCCACCGGGCGATGGTCTCGCGGTGCCCCGCGAGATCCTGGAGCTCAGTGTCGATAGTGGGGACGAGAAGGCCGATCTGGCTGCGGCGGACGAGCTCCCGCAGCGAACCGAGATACCTGCCGTCCTCCACGCGAGGGAGCCGGGCGGCCTCATCAGCCACCAGGAGCGCGGGTGCCAGCGGGTCGCAGTCAGCGGCGACGACTTCTGGGCGCCGCGTCGCTGCGCCGCCGCCTGGAAGTGCCGGACCAGTGAGGTCCGCCGCCCGGCGCTGGTGATCAGCACGTTGACGGCCGCAACTGCCGCCGCAGGCAAAGTTGGGGGCTCGGGCCGCGGCGCGTCAACCACGGCGCGAGCCCGGCTTGTGCGTCATACAGAAGAGGTGGGCCTGCGAGAGGCGGGTCGTAAGTCCACGGACGTCAGCGCAGCGAAGGCGCTCTCAGGGAGCGGCTTGTCGTGGTCCGACATGTGCTCGATCACGTCCAAGAGGCGGGCTGTCTTCATCCGCGCGCCCGCCGGTCGTTCAGAGTCGGCGCCGTGACGGGAGTATCGGCGCCGGTCGACGAGCTCGCCGCGGCTGGGGTGGCATGGAGAAGTAGGGGAGCGGCTGGGGGACGGTCGTAGCCACTGGCATCGGCGAGCCTTGCGGGGGGACGACTGGCATTGTACGACCCGCCCGTGGGTCAGGTGTCCCACTTCGCGGCCCCGCGTGTGGGCGCCCGCCAGGAGGTGGAGCCGCGCCAGCCGCATCGGCGTCAGGTCTGGCTCCACGGCCAGCGGAGCCGTCCGCCACTGCGCATACTCGCCGGACCAGAGCACTTGGCTGGGTCACCCGGCGGCTACGCAGACCGACCTCTCCACGGGGACACCCGCCTACGCCTCTGGCAGGGTACCGGAGGTAGGCTGCGGGGCGGGAGTTCAGACCGCCATTCCGGCCCGTCCAAGTCCCCAGGCGGCCATCAGCTTCGTGGACACATCCGAGGCGTCGCTGGCGGAGCAATTATGCCCAGGTTTACGGCAGGGTGGTCGCGGTGGCGGAGTAGGGAAAGGGGTCTCCAGCACTGATCGCCTGGACCCGGTAGGTGTAGGTGATGCTAGCGGCCAGGGGTGACCCACGTTGCAGGACGCTCCGGAGCCGGTGATGGCCCGTGCCGTCGCTGAAGGTGGTGGCCGAACTCGGTGGTGAAGTTGGGATCGGCCACCACTGCGCCACCGATGCCGCTGCGGACCTCGGCATAGTCGACATCGCCCGCGACCCAGGACCCACCGGCGCTGAGCTCGGCCACGGTCAGGTGCTGGCTGTCGGCGAAGATGGAGCGGACGCACCTGAGACCGCCGCTCCCAG
>CAWJYZ010000011.1:0-44104 GCA_963847225.1 uncultured bacterium
CACCGGATCGGTGCCCCCAGAGTTCCACGTGTCAACGCCATTGTTGGTGAGAGTGACTGCATACGACTGCGCTTGGTTCGCCACCCAGGACGTCGGCGTGTTCGTGACACTGTAAGCGGCTGACCAAGGGGGAAGGGGTGTGAGCGCCACGTTGGCCGTGTTGATCGGCCCGGCGGTCACGGTGACCGGGACCGTGCTGGGCGTAACCGGGGTCGGAAACCGTGAGGCTATAGCTGCCCGCCGTCAGCCCGGCGAAGGAGTATTGGCCGCTTGTGTTCGTCGTCGTGCTACTGGTGGCGCACGTGCAGGTCACCGTGGCCCCGGCCAGGGGGGCGTTGTTCGAGGCATCCGTGACCGTCCCCGTGAGCGTGGTGAAGGTCGTGATCAGGTCGCCGTCCGCGGTGCCGGACGAGTGGCCCAGGAGGCCAACTCCGTATGCCTCCTCCATGGCCCGCAGGATGCCGTAGAGGTCACCCTGACCTGTGAAGGCGCCACTGGAGTGTGGGGTGATCACCAGGGTGGCGATGTGGCCGCCGCAGCCTGTGGTGTTGTTATTCGCCGAGGCGCAGGACCCGTCGTCCGGGGGTGTTCCCACGCCGAGGTCGGTGCCCCCCTCGTCAAAGGTGAAGACGACAACGCCGTCGTTCTGGAACCACTGGGACTTGAGGATTGGGCCGAGGTTGTTCTGGAGCCAGGTGTCGCCGGCGGCGATCAGCTGGTTGGTGGTGTCGCTCGCGCACGGCGAGCGCTCACCTCTGTGCATGTTGTCGCAGTCGTTGGGAATGATCGTGACAAAGTCCGGCGGGCTGCTCCCGTCGAGGCTGCTGACCAGGCTCGAGGCCCCTGGGTAGGGCACCACTCCCTCGCTCGGTTCGTTGCTGCAGTAGCTGGCGTAATTGCTGAGATACCGGAATGGGTTGTGACCGCTATCGTAGAGGCCATCGCTGGTGGAGCCTCCCGTATAGCAGTCCGAGGGCATGTTCTCCATGTAGGCCTGCCAGGGGATGCCCGCACTGTGGAGCTCGTCGACGATTGTCGTCGCGGAGAAGGGCGGCGACTTGGTGGGCAGATCCTGATCCGAGCCGGAGATCAGATCCAAGTAGTCCCTCGGGCTGTCGTGCTCGACCGAATACCAATTGGTTGCCGAGGTGTATGTGCTGGCCAGACTGTTGATGTACGGCGCCGCCGTGTTACCGATGATATGGCCGTACTCCTTGTTCTCGTCGACGATGAGCATGATGTGCGGCTTCGCGGTGGTGCTGGCCACGGCCACGGACGGGTAGCCGGCGGCAAACGCTCCGCCGCACAGGGCGAGGACTCCCACCCAGCGGATCGCCTGACGCACCCGGCGATGGCCCCCCTTCACACCTGCCCCCTCCAACCTCAAGCCAGTGGTAGTTGTATGGCTTTGGATCGAGAAGCGCAATGCCTTCCTGCTCGACGCCTCGCGTGGACCGTCGGTCGTTACACGATTGTCGCACCGGACAATGGCAGTCTCGCGTCAAGAAGACCTCTCGCTGCGAAGCGGAGTATCGCACCAATCTGAGGCTCTCTGTTCAGCCGACGTGATGCGTCAGGCCTGGGCGCTCCAGGTGCGATCTGTCACGAGGGCGGCGGACCAGCGGTAGCTCCGTCCGCTGGGCATGGTGACCGCCACCCGCACCGGCCAGGTGAGCGCGTTCACCTGCTTCTCCCAGACCAGCGCGTAGCGCTCCGGGGAGACGCTGATGTCGGCGAAAGGACCGCTGTAATCGAGGGTGAGGGTGGCTGAGCCGCCGTAGGGGACGACCAGCCAGTAGCCGATCGCCTCCCGGCTCAGCTCGTAGGTGATGGCCTCGGGGGCGATGGAGCGTGACGTTGCGCCGTCGACGCTCAGCGTCATCCCCGTGAGGGTTGCGGTCTCCGGCACGTAGACGCGGACGTAATCGCGATAGTCGCCGCCGGAGCTCCTCTCGAGATAGCGATTGTTCGCATCGGTCTGCATCGGATCCACGTAATGCAGCACAAGACGGTCGGAGACGTTTCCGTCCGAGCTCACGGTGGCGGACAGCGAATAGCTTCGGGAGACGAAGAGGTCCCCCTTGGTGCCTCCGAGGTTCGCGTCGTCGACGAGCAGTGAGTCCGAGAGCGGCGCCCTCACCTCGCCTCCAAAGTTGGCCCCGTCGACGAGCTTCTCGAGGGAGGGGTCGTTGAAGAAGAGAACAACGTGCTTCTCGCTCGCCCCCCTCTCCAGCACCGTGGCGAGGGCCGGCATCTTGTTCAGAGGGGTGTGGAGCATGTCCCCGACGACCTTGCTGCCGAAGGCGGAGAAGAAGGGCTTTCCAGGGCCGCTGGGCAGATTGACGAGGTCGTTGAGCTCGATGAGGATGTTGGAGGCCGTGATCGTCTGCGGGTATGGCGGAGCAGTCATGGGCCCGAGCACCTGGAGGACGTAGCTCATCGCCACCGGGTCGATGTCGATCACCCCGTCCACTCCCTGACCGGTTGCCAACTGATAGAAGTGCTCGATCTCAGCCGCGGAGGTGGGGAAGTCGGGCGACCAGTTGGCATCCTCCAGGTCCCAGGGCACCTTGCCGAAGAGGTGCTCAGCGAGCGGTCCGGGAGCTGGAATGCTGGTGACCAGCGGGGTGTAGGCGTTGGCGTCACGGAAGACCAGGCGCTGGATCGCCCCGTCGCTCACCGTAACCACGCCCACCTCGCCGATGAAGCCTCCGGCAGGACGCTCCTCACCCGGGTTCTCGAGGAGGACGAGGTAGGTGTGGGAGCCGGGACCGACCGCGGCGGGCAGCGCCTTCAGGAGGGTGATGGCGGGGCCGGCGGCGCTCGTCACCCTGTGGCCTTCAGAGAGGACGGTGGCCCTCGCGTGATCGAGGGGCCCGAGGAGGGTCCCGCTCGGGATGCGGGCGAGGTCCTTTGAGAAGGCGTAGAGCGCTGCTGTGGTCTGGGTGATCTGGGCGCGGTCGGCGCTGGCCAATTGGACCAATCTCTGAAAGAGGGTGGTGTTGCCCGGGCCTGACTGCTCGGGGATCACCCTCTCGACGAGCGTCACCAGGTCGTCCCCGAAGCGTGCGCCGTCCTCCCCCGCCGCCCTCAGCGCCTGCGCCGCCACGACGTTGCCGCCGATGCCGGGGAGGTGGGTGGCGATGCCCGCCACCCAGCCGTTCTGGAGGAGGGCGGAGCGCTCCCCGAAGTCCGCCTCGGCCTGGAGGAGGTCACCCCTCGCTGCCTCCAGCCGGGCGGGGTCGAGACCGCTCAGGTGCCCGGTCAGGAGGTGGTCGGCGGCGAGGGCCTGGGTGCGCCCGTCGCTGAGGGCTCCCAGCGCCTGCACGTAGCGGACCACCGTCCAGGCGCCGAGACCGACGAGGACCACGGCTCCGCCCACGAGCCACCAGCGGTAGCGCTTCCAGCCCCGCCGCCGGTGCCGGGACCGCCGCCGCCCGCTGCGATGGGGGGCGCCGGGGGGCCGGGCGACGATCTCAGGGCTGGCGGGAGACGTGGTGGGAGTGATCTCGGGCACGCGTCAGGAAGGATTGGTCCGCGGGGCGGTGAGACTACAGGGTAGCGGGGGCGCGGGGCGGTCCAATGCCCTGTGATCGTGCGCTGACCGTCCCCACCGGGCTGGCTCCATGCTGCTGGGGGAATCCCATCGCTTGTCCAGAGCTGACATGCACTTTGGGTGTATCGCACCCAGCCTGCTACCATCTGGCTGTGAAAACGATCCAGATCCGCAACGTCCCGGAGCCCATCCACCGGGTCCTGAGGACGCGAGCGGCCGCCGCAGGGGTGTCGCTCTCCGACTACGCGCTGGCTGAACTGGAGCGTGTTGCCGCCCGCCCTCCTGTCGGCGACGTCCTGGCGCGGGCCGAATCGCGGGCGGGAGGGGTTGCCACCGAGGTGATCGTCTCCGCCGTGCGTTCCGGTCGCGACCGCGTCTGATCGGCTGTGCTTGTCGTCGACAGCTCGGCGGTCGTGGCAGCCCTCATCGGCCGGCCCCCACCGAGTGGGCTCACCGAGCGCTTGGGTGAAGACGGTGATCTCCACGCCCCCCATCTCATCGACATCGAGGTCCTCCACGCGCTTCGGCGGCTGAACGCTGCCGGGCAGCTCACCGACGACCGGGCCGCTGACGCTCGGATGGACTTCCAAGAGCTCACTCTGGTCCGCTACCCGCATCTCCCGTTCAGCGACCGGATCTGGGAGATGCGCCACCACCTGACCGCATACGACGCGGCCTTCATCGCGCTGGCTGAAAGCCTCGATGTGCCGCTTGTCACCTGCGACGGGCGCCTCGGCGGAGCCCCGGGCCACTCGGCTCGCATCGAGGTCTTTCGGGTCCCGTGAGAGAGGATCCCCCTCGGTCCGCTAGAGCTTCACCTCACCCATCAGCTATGGCTCCCGGTGCGCGCCGACAAGTTCACCGACCGGGAGGTTGAGGTGTGACACCCTGTGACCACAGGGTGGTATCATGTGGCCATGGCGAGCGTCGGCATCCGGGAGCTACGGGACCACGTGAGCGCGGTCATCCACCGCGTCACCGCCGGGGAGGCGATCGACGTGACGGATCACGGTCACCCCGTGGCGCGGATCGTGCCCCTCCGGGCGACCAGCGTGGTGGAGCAGATGATCGCCGAGGGGCGGGCCACCCCCGCCGAGGGCGATCTCCTCGAGTACGATCCGCCACCCCGCGCCCCCGGAGAACCCCTCCTCTCCGAGGTGCTGGCCGATCTCCGTGCCGATGAACGGTAGGGTGGTCTACCTCGACAGCTCCGCCTTCCTCAAGCTCGTCATGCCGGAGCCGGAGTCCGCTGCCCTGCGCGCATACCTCCGAACCTGGCCGGTCCGCGTGTCCGCCGCTCTCCTCTGCACTGAAGCGCTGCGCGCCGCCTCGCGCGTTTCCGCGGCGCGAGTCGCCGCGGTGCGCAGACAGCTTCGGCCCATGGTCCTCATCGGTATGGCCGGCGCCGTGCTCGAGAGGGCGGGAACGCTCGGCCCTCCCGCCATGCGGTCCCTGGACGCGATCCACGTCGCCGCTGCCCTGTCGCTCGGCCCGGACCTCGGGGAAGTGATCAGCTACGACGGCCGGATGGCGGAGGCGGCGAAGGCCCAGGGTCTCTCGGTCAGCGCCCCATCGTGAGCAACCGAGCTTCGGGACCGGGCGTCGCTCCCTCCCGCGGCCGTACGCACGTCTAGCTGCTATCGTACGTACGTGACACTGACCGCATCGCAACTGCGTGCCGACATCTACCGCGTTCTCGACGAAGTGCTGCGCACCGGACAACCCGCTGAGATCGAGCGCAATGGACGCCGATTGCGGATCGTCGCTGTGGACCGCCCTTCACGCCTCGACTACCTCACCCCCCACCCCACTGCCGTGGGCGGCGATCCTGAGGACCTGATCCACCTCGACTGGTCGGACGAATGGCGAGCCTGACCCACCTCGACACCCACGTGCTCGTCTGGCTCTACATTCCTCGGCTCGATCTGCTCAGTCCGCGGGCACGGAATGCCCTCGACGAGGGAGATCTCGCTGTCTCACCGATGGCCGTGCTGGAGCTCACCTACCTGCACGAGGTTGGCCGGCTCAGCACGGGTGGTTCCGACGTGTTCAACAGCCTGAGCGATCAGCTCGGCCTGCGGTTCGACGACACGCCTTTCCAGCGAGTGGTGGATGAAGCCCACACACAGACGTGGACGCGGGACCCTTTCGACCGTCTCATCGCCGCCCATGCTCTGGCGGCCGGTGCCAGCCTGGTCAGTGCGGACGAGAGCCTGCGGGATCATGTGCCACGCGCGGTCTGGTGAACCGCGGCAGGCGTCAGCCCCGAGCGCCGGCAACTCGGCCTCGTCCACCAGGAGCTTGAGGAAGGCTGAAGTGTCGAGGTAGAAGGCCACCCCTACCTCTCGCCACGGAGCTCGTTCACGACCTCGGCGACACGCCGCCGAGCGGCCGCCGCCTCGGGGAGTGATCCTGGCGTCCGCCGCGCAGGCCGCACCCGGCCGGAGCTCACCAGCGCCGCCTCCCCGGTGGCGGAGGACGGTGGGGTCAGCATGGCGACGAGACGGCCCCGGTCGGTCACTCCCAGGACCTCCCCGCGTTCCACCCGGCGCAGCACGCTGGACGCCCGCCGCTGCAACTCGCGCACCCCGATCGTGTCCATGTACGGCAAATGCAGCGCATCCACGCGTTCAGGGCGCCGATCAGCTGGATGACCGTGGGCCGCCTGGCGACCACGGACCTGGGCTGGTCAGGGAGGCCTGGATGGCCTCCAGCTCCTCCACGACACGGAGATCCTTGGGCCGACCCGCCGCTCGCTTCATGGCGATCACGTCGCCGAGCCCCGCGAGGAGAATCGTCTGCCCGCCGACCGAGACCGGCTCCGCGCGGGCCACCAGGTCGTCATACGTGAACCCCCCCGCGGCCTCGGTGAGCACGTCGACTGCCCCGGCGGACGTTTCGAACGTCGCTACCGTGAGGCCCTCGAGGAGCGATGGGGCGATCGGGGTCACCCGCTTAGGACTGCCGGACATCCTGGCCCCCAGGTCAGTCAGGGCTCGTGCCAGCCGCTCCCGGTTCGAACTCGCTCCGGCGCACCAGCATGTCCACATCGAGCGTCACCTCTGCCGACCCGTGCATCGTGGCGGCCACACCCCCGACGACCACGTACTCCACGCCACGTTCTGCGAACGCGACGAGCGCCACGTCCGGGGAGTAGCGAACGTCCCCTCCCTCGTCCCCCCCGCCCGCGCCGGCCCTAGGCACCACGGCGAGACCTCGCGGCCGCGCTGCGAAGCCGCCGCAACCCCTCCACGAAAAGCGCCATCCGGCGAAGCCGCTGCTCCGGTGTGAGCCGCAGGCGCTCCTGGAGCGCCGCGGCCGCCGCCCGCCCAGCCGCCCGCCGGATCTCGTCGTCGGTCGCCATGATCATCACTATATGTGCCGCGGGACACCGGCTCACGGCAGCCGCGTGTCAGCACCGAACAGCTGTACACTCCCGGCAACTTGGCGCCCAGCCTCAGCCTCGCCCAGCAGCTCCACCGGCTCAGCGACGCGGACCTCGAGGTCCTGCTCCGGCGCCGGCCCGAGGCCGAGGGATTCGCCACCGGCCACGGCGCGAGTTGGAGCGCGCTGGCACGGGTGCTCCAGGAGCCGCCGAACGTCGGTCTGGCTCTGCGGCAGCTCAACCGCTTCCTCCTCCAGGTGGTGGAGACGGCCGGCATCGAGGGCGGTCGGCTCACGCTCGAGGTGGCCGAGGCCGAGGGACTGGATCCCGACGGCGTCGCCGAGGCCGGTGCCGAGCTCCAGAATTGGGGCCTCGGCTTCCCCGACCCCGACGGATCTCTGACCCTGCTGCCCGTCGTGGTGGCGGCGCTGCGCAACCCGGGCGGGCTCGGCCCGCCGCTCAGCAGCCTGGCACCCCTGCACAGCAGCGAGGACCTCAGCCGGGTCTGCCGGGGGGTGGGCCTCTCGGGCCCGGGCGCCCCCACCCGGAAGGCGGAGATGACCAGGGCCCTGGAGCGGCTCTTCCGCCAGCCGGAGTGGGTCCGCCGGCACCTGGCCGCCGCCCCGCCCCAGGCCGTCGAGGCCCTTGGGGAGCTGCGCCGGGCCGGGGGACGCACCGAGGAGGTCAGGGAGTCCGCCCACTGGCAGCCCTCGTACGGCTGGTACTCCTGGCGATGGCGCATCAAGGAGAGGGAGGGGCCGCACTGGCTGTGGACGCACGGCTTGGTGCTGCCCGCCGACCCCGACGCCCACGAGCTGCGCGTTCCCGCCGAGGTGGAGAGGGCGCTGCGCGGACGCCTCTTCCCGAGCTGGGAGCGCACCCCGCCGCCGCTGCCCGTCGGCGAGCTGCGCGAGGAGCGCCACCCCATCGAGCTGGTGGCCGCCATCGAGCAGATCCTCCATGCGCTGCGCCAGCAGCCCGCCGCGGCGGTGCAGGCTGGTGGCATCGCCAAGCGGGAGCTGAAGCGGCTGGGCAGAGCCGCGGGCGGCGACGAGGAGGAGGCCGGTGTGGTCTGCAACCTCGCGTTGTGGGCCAGGCTCCTCGAGGAGCGGGAGCTCGTGCCACAAAAGGTCTCCCGGTCGCGGCGCAACCCCCGAGTTCTCCAGTCCCGTCAGGCGCAGGTCGAGGTGACCAGAGCAGCCGCCGGCTGGGAGGCGCTGCCCGCGACCGAGCGCTGGGTCGAGCTATTCGCTGCCTGGTACCGCCACGCCGTGGAGCTCGGGTACCCCCACTCGGCGGTCGAGGCCTGGCGCCCCCTGCTCCGGCTCCTCACCGCTCTTCCTGCGGGACGGGGCGTGGCGGCAGCGGAGCTCGGCCGGGCGCTCTGCTGGCACGACCCGATGGTCTTCGCCGATCCGGCTGCGGCCGCGGACTTCGTGGGTCGGGCGGCGGTGCTGCTGCACCGGCTGGGCGCGGCCAGCCCCGATCCCAGCGTCGGGCTCACCACCGCCGGCCGCTGGGCCTTCGGGGTTCCCGGCGCCTCCCTGGAGGAGGCCTTCCCGCCGCCGGTGAGCTCCTGCACGGTCACGGCCGATCACCGGATCGTCGTCTCCGGAACCCCTGCCGCCGAGCTGGGATGGCTGCTGGGCCGGATCGCCGAGACCGTGTCCACCCACCCGGCCCGCGTGTACCGGCTCACCGAGGCCTCGCTGACCCGGGCCCTCGACAGCGGCCTCGGGGCCGCGGCGATCAAGCGGTCGCTGGCTGCCGCCGCCGCGGGCGGCATCCCTGCGAACGTCACCACCCTCATCGAGGACACCGCCCGCCGCCACGGGCGGCTCCGGGTCGGCGCCGCGGCAGCTTACGTCACCGCCGAGGATCCCGCCCTCATCGAGCAGCTGCTGCGCGGACGCCACACCCGGTCCCTCCGGGCCCGCCGGGTGGCGCCGACCGTCGCCGTCATCGAGGGAGGACGCCCCGACGAGGTGATGGCGGCGCTGCGCCGCGCCGGGATGATGCCGGTCGCCGACGGCGCGCCCACGCCCGCCGAGGGACCGGCCGCACCGGCCACGCCGGTGCCCGCCCGCGCCGGCCGCCGGAGCGGATCGCCGCGCTGGGAGCCGCCGGCCCTCGAGGCGGCCGCGACGCCGGAGGCTGCGGTCCGCCGGCTCACCGCCGCGCTGCGCGCGGCGCCCCCTCCGCGGTCTGCCCCGGACGGGGCGGAGCCCATCGCCGCTGCGGCGGCAAGGGAGCGGAGGAGGGAGCTCCAGAGCCTGGAGGTGCTCTTCGGCAGGGGGCGCGATGATCTCGACGACGAGGAGGAAGAGGAGATGGAGGATGAGCCGCAATTGGTCCTGATCTCGAGAAGGAGCATCCGCGTCCGGGGTCGCCGCCGGTGAGCGACCTGCCCCTCATCGTCCAGTCCGACCGGACCCTCCTCCTCGAGGCCGACCACCCCCTGGCCGGCGAGTGCCGCGCCGCCATCGCCGCCTTCGCCGAGCTGGAGCGCAGCCCGGAGCACATCCACACCTACCGGATCACGCCGCTCTCCCTGTGGAACGCCCGGGCGGCGGGGACCACCGCCGAGGAGATGGTCGGGGCGCTGGAGCGCTTCTCGCGCTATCCGGTCCCGGGGTCGGTGCGGGTCGAGATCGCCGACCAGGCGGCCCGCTACGGCCGCCTGCGCATCGAGACGGTGGATGGCGGCCTGGTGCTCCGCGCCTCCGACCCGGCCCTGATGGAGGAGGTGGTGCGCCTTCGCCCGGTCAGTGTCCTGGTGGGGCGCCGCGTGGGCCAGAGTGCGGTCGCCGTCGACCCGCTCGCCCGGGGGCGGCTCAAGGTCGCCCTCATCAAGGCCGGGTGGCCAGCCGACGATGTCGCCGGCTACGCCCCGGGGGCTCCGCTGCACCTCGACCTGCGCTCGGTGACGCCCGACGGCGAGGCCTTCTCGCCGCGCGACTACCAGCGCCTCGCGGTGGAGGCCTTCTGGGCCGCCGGAGGCCGCGATGGCGGGACCGGCGTCCTCGTCCTCCCCTGCGGTGCCGGCAAGACGCTGATCGGCCTGGGGGTGATGGAGCGCGCCCAGACCCGCACCCTCGTCCTCTGCACCAGCATCGCCGCGGTGCACCAGTGGCGCGACGAGCTGCTCCGGCGCACCACGCTCTCCCCCGACGAGGTCGGGGAGTACAGCGGCGCCGAGAAGTCGCCGCGCCCGGTGACCATCGCCACCTACCAGGTGCTCACCCATCGGGCCCGCCGGCGAGGAAAGGCGGTGGGGGACCCCTCCGCTCCCGCTGCCGAGAGCTATCCCCACCTGGAGCTCATGGCCCGCGAGGAGTGGGGGCTCGTCATCTACGACGAGGTCCACCTCCTGCCCGCCCCGGTGTTCCGGATGACGGCGGAGATCCAGTCGAAGCGCCGGCTCGGCCTCACCGCGACGCTGGTGCGCGAGGACGGGAGGGAGGACGACGTCTTCAGCCTCATCGGGCCGAAGCGGTACGACGCACCGTGGCGGGAGCTGGAGGCGGCCGGTTGGATCGCTCCGGCGGTGTGCGAGGAGGTGCGCCTGGAGATGACCGCCGAGGAGCGGATGGCGTACGCCGTCGCCGAGACGCCGGAACGCTACCGGGTCGCGGCCACCATCCCCGGCAAGCTGCGGCTCGCCGCCGAGCTGTGCCGCCGCCACCGCGAGGACCGGGTCCTCGTGATCGGCCAGTACCTCGACCAGCTCCGCCAGCTCTCCCTCCTCCTCCAGGCGCCGCTGGTGACCGGCGAGACGCCGGCCGGAGAGCGCGAGCGCCTGTATGCGCAGTTCCGTTTGGGCGAGCTGCGGCTGCTGGTGGCCTCCAAGGTCGCCAACTTCGCCATCGACCTGCCCGAGGCCAATGTCGCCATCCAGGTCTCGGGGACCTTCGGCTCACGCCAGGAGGAGGCGCAGCGGCTGGGACGGATCCTCCGCCCCAAGGCGGACGGCGGCCAGGCCCGCTTCTACACCCTGGTCACCCGGGAGACCAAGGACCAGGAGTTCGCCATGCACCGCCAGCTCTTCCTGGCCGAGCAGGGGTACCGATACGAGATCCGCGACGAGTCGGAGCTGGTGGCGGCGGGGTAGGCACTGGCTGTACGCACCCAGCGTAAGATTGTAGCCAGTGTTGAACTAAGCTAGACTAAGTCCATGCCCCTGATCAATGTCCACGACGCCAAGACCCACCTCTCCCGGCTCCTGGAACGGGTCGCCGCGGGGGAAGAGGTCGTGATCGGCAAGGCCGGACGTCCGGTCGCCCGTCTCGTCCCCTACGTCGAAGAGGCGAAGCCCCGGGTGCCCGGTGCTTGGAAGGGAAAGGTGTGGATCGCCCCGGATTTCGACGAGACCCCGGAGTGGCTGATGGGCACCTTCGAAGGACGCGAGAGCGACGAGCTTCCACCTGAGCGGTGAACCTCCTTCTGGACACCCATGCCGTGCTCTGGTGGCTGGCGGGGGCACCCCTGGACGAGAGGGCTGAAGGCGTGATTCGAGATCCGGCGACCCCGGCCATGGTGAGCGCTGCCTCGGTCTGGGAGGCGGCCATCAAGACCTCGCTGGGCAAGCTGCGGGCGCCCGAGCCTTTCGCAGAGGCCGTGCTGACGGCTGGCTTCGAGGCGCTCCCCGTGACCTTCGAGCATGCCCAGCGGGTGCGCGACCTCCCCCACCACCATCGCGACCCATTCGATCGCATGCTCGTCGCCCAGGCTCAACTCGAGAGCCTGACGATCGTCACCCGGGACCCGATCTTCGAGGCCTACGGCGTCCCGCTGCTTCGCTGCTGAGTGCCTACCCGGAAGCATCGCGGGAGCCCTCAGCCGGCCCACGGCTGCCGGGCTCCTTCACTCCCGCTCTGGGGGTGCCCCGTCGTGGCCTCGGCAGCCGCTCAATGATACCATCTGACAGTTGTGCAAGCCATAACCATACGTTTCCCTGACGAGGTCGTCGCCCGCGCTCGGGAGGAGAGCGAGGCGGAGGGAGCGTCCATCAATCAGTTCGTCGTTGACGCCGTCAGCGACGCGGCGCAGCGGAGGCGCGCGTACCGGGCCCTTGCCCGCAGCAAGGAGCGCCTGGCGCGCATGACCGCCGCCGGTCAGACCTCGCCACCCTCGGAGCCGATGCTCCGGGAGCTCCGCGAGGGCACCGGCCGGCGTGGCTGACGTCCTCTGCCTCGATGCCGGGGTGTGGGTCAAGGCCTTGACCCCCGAGTCACTGAGCCCGCAGGCTCTCGCCCTTGTCGAGCACGCCCTCCAGAGCTCCACCCTGGTGGCACCGGCGTTCTGCTGGACTGAGGTGGGGTCGGTCCTGCGCAAGAAAGTCCGCCGCGGAGATCTCGATGAGGAGGCGGCCGCGGCCGCCTGGGAGGATTTCGCGGCGATGCCGATCGACTTCATGGAGTCCGCGGCGCTGCATGAGCGGGCCTGGCGGCTTGCGGTCGATTTCCGGCAACCGACGCTGTACGACGCCGCGTACCTGGCCTGTGCCGAGTCCTTTGCCGGCGGATCGGCGAGCTACTGGACCGCGGACGCGGCCCTCATCCAGCACCTCGGCGATCAGCGTCCCGCGTACGTGCGCCATCTCGCCGACTTCGAGAAGCCCGCTGAGTGGCTCAGCCAGGTCATAGGCGAGGGCGCCACTTCGGCGCGCTCGGTCATCGATTCCCCTCGGTGCTGAGTCCCCTCCTGAGGCGCGGCCACACCGGTATATCTGCAATCGGCATTACCAGGTATACTCACGGCATGGCGAAGGTGATGGTCTCGTTGCCTGACGACCTGCTCCGCGACCTCGACCGGGAGGCCGATCGGCGTGGAACGAGCCGGAGTGGGGTGCTGCGCAGCCTCGCGGAGGAGGCGCTGCATCGCCGCAGTGCAGAACGGGTTCGGCGCATGGCCGAGATCGACGAGCTCTACGGGCCGGCCACCGGGCACGGCGGAGACGTCGCCGAGCTCGTGAAGGCGACGCGACCCGCCCCGTGACCCTCTGGCTTCTCGACGCCAGCGTGTTCCTCGCCAGCGACGATCCGGACGACGATCAGCACCTCGCCTCCCGTGAACTCATGGCGGGGCAGGACCCTCTTCTGACCCTGGACCTCGCCTTCTACGAAACCGTGAACATTGCCGTGCGTGCGTGGCAGGATGCCGTGGCGACGCGTCGCATCGTGGCCCGCCTGACGGCGGTTGTGGAGGAGGGGGGAATCGTGCGGGCGACCAGCGAACTGCTGGCGCGCGCGGCCGAGCTGGCACAGCAGCACGGGATCTCCGTGTACGACGCTGCGTATTCCGCGGCGGCCGCGGGTGCTGGGGCGCGACTCGTCAGCTGTGACCGGCGTGACCTCGTCGGCAAGGGGCTTGCCGCCCTGCCGATGCAAGCGGTGCGCGGGAGCTCCTTGTAGACGAGAATCGGCAGCGAGAGGAAATACGGTCGCGGGTCCTCGGGCTGCAGCGTGGCCTCGACCATCCCGGATGTCCCCGGCCCGGCTCCGGGTCCGATCAGGGAAGGAGCTGGGCGGCCGCGGCGTCGGGCGGGGCGGGTGCGGCCCTTGATCCTCTCACCGGGACCGGAACTCTTGCCGCCGCCGCCAGCCGCGCGTCGGCTTCCCCATCGTGCCGCCCCCCTCCGTGGGGGTTGGCAGGTGCTTGGGACAGCAACCCGTACTCTGATGCTCTGAGCCATGGTGAAAGCGAGCCGCCTCACCCCCAATGAGTGGAGCGCCCTCGTCGAGGTCGCGGGCGATCGATTCGATCGACTTGTGATTCGCACCACCCAGTCCCTGCACAACGCCATTGCCCATCGCGTCTTCACGGCGATGCCGGGCGGGTCGGGTCCAGTGCGTCCAATCCACAACGGGATCGCGCGCGCCGTCGCCGGCCGTTTTCGCTGATCCTGGTCCTGATCGGTCACTCGATGGGCGGGTTGGTGGCCCGGTCCGCCGGCCACGCCGGGGTCTCCGCCGAGCTCGGCTGGCCCGCGCTTTTGCGTCACATCGTGACCTTGGGGGCGCCCCATCACGGTGCACCCCTCGCGAAGGCGGTCCATCTCAGCGCGTGGGCGCTGCGGGTCGTCCCGGAGGCAGCGCCCTTCGCCGACATCCTCGACCTGTTTCATCAGCACGCACACTCCGCCGGCCGTCACCATCGTCAGCCCTCCCCTGGCCGGCTGACCGTCGCTGCAGGCGCCCTTCCGCATCTGACGGCGGCGCCGCGGCGAGGGACGCCGGCTCAGGGATGATGGGGGCGATGAACCAGCCCCCTGTGCTGCCCCCCGCCGAGGAGAAGCGGCAGGCGGTGGAGGCGATGTTCGACCGCATCGCCCCCCGCTACGACCTCATCAACCACCTCATGACCGGGGGGCTGGACATCGTCTGGCGGCGCCGGGCGGTGCGCGAGCTGCGCCTTCCCCGCGGGGCGCTCGTCGCCGACCTGGCCTGCGGGACGGGGGAGCTCTGCCGGGTGCTGGGCCGCTCCGGCTACCGCAGCATCGGCATCGACAGCTCGGCGGGGATGCTGGCCCGGGCCCACGGCGCCGAGCGCTTCGTGCGCGCCGACGTCCTCGACCTGCCCCTGGAGCCGGCGAGCGTCGACGGGGTGACCTCCGGCTTCTCGCTGCGCAACGTCACCGACATCGCGCGCTTCGCCGCGGAGATCGCCCGGGTGACCCGCCCCGGGGGGAGGATGGCCCTCCTCGACCTCACCGAGGCCCGGGGGGCGACGCGCTGGATCCGCTCCACCTGGATGGACCGGGCCATCCCCACGATCGGCGCCCTCCTCTCCGACGGCGACGCCTACCGCTACCTGCCCGCCTCCACCGCCTATCTTCCCGAGGGGGAACGGCTGGTGGAGATCTTCCGCGCGGCCGGTTTCCCCGACACGACGCGCGCGCTCCTCGGCTTCGGCACCGTCCAGCTCATCACGGGGACGCGCAGGTGAGCGGCGTCTCCACCCACCACCCCCGCACCCGCCGGGCGGCCGCCGGCGCCGAGCCGGCCTCGGCCCGTGAGCTCGTCGCTCGCTGGCGGCCGGGCGACTTCCTGCTCGTGCGCGGCGAGCGCGGCCTCCTCGGCGCGGGCGTCGCCCGTCGTCTCGAGATCCCGGCCGGGGAGGGGCAGGCGGCGGCGGCCGCCCGTCTCGCCGAGGCGGTGCTCGCCGGCATGGGTGAGGATGCCTGCGTCGCCGGCGCGCTGCCCTTCCGGGGCGACCAACCGGCGCTCCTCACCGCCCCACAGCGAATCATCCGCGCCGCCTCCTCCACCGCTGCGGAGGGCGCAGGGAAGCGGCGTCCCGCCGGGAGCTCCGCGGCGGCGGACGTGAGCGCTGGAGAGCGGCGTCCGGGTGAGAGCGCCGCAGTGCCGGCTCTGAGCGCCGCAGAGGGGCATCGTCGGCCTGAGCGCAGCGGGGGGGCGGAGGGAGGGGATGTGAGCCCACCCCCGCCGGCAGCGGACGGCGAGCCCGACCTCGATGGGGGCATCGCCTGGCGCGCCGAGCCCAGCCGCGAGGTCTTCGCCGCCACCGTGGCCGAGGCGGTGCGCCGCATCCGGGCCGGGGAGCTCGAGAAGGTGGTCCTGGCCCGCGCCCTGGAGGCCGACAACCCCGGGGTGGACGCGGCCGCGCTCCTCGCCGCCCTGGGCCGCCGCAACCCCGCCGCCTACCTCTACGCCGCCCCGGCCGGACCGGGGAGCGTCTTCCTCGGCGCCATGCCCGAGACGGTGGTGCGCCGCTCGGGCGACCGGGTCCTCTCCATCCCCCACGCCGGGACCCTGCCCCGGTCCGCCGACCCGGGCGCCGACCGGGCCGCCGCCCGGGCCCTCCTCGCCTCCGCCAAGGAGCGGCACGAGCACCGGGTGGTCGTCGAGGCCGTCGCGGAAAGCCTGGCGCCCCACTGCTCGGGCCTGGAGGTCGAGCCGGAGCCGCACCTCGTGGCCACGGAGCGCGTCTGGCACCTGGCCACCACGCTGCGGGGCCGGCTGCGCGCCTCCGCCCCCGGGGCTCTCGGTCTCGCCGCCGCCCTTCACCCCACCCCGGCCGTGTGCGGCCGCCCCACCGCGGCAGCGCTCGACCTCATCGACCGCCTGGAGCCGGGGGGGCGCGGCCTCTACGCCGGCCTGGTCGGCTGGATGGACGGCCGCGGGGACGGGGAGTGGGCGGTGAGCCTGCGCTGCGCGCTGCTCACCCCGGAGCGCATCCGCCTCCACGCCGGGGTCGGTGTCGTGGCCGGATCCGATCCCGCCGCCGAGGTCAGGGAGACGTCGGCCAAGTTCGGTACTCTCCTCGACGCCCTCAGCGAGGTCCTGGCGGGCGGGCGGGGAGGACGCCCGCCATGCGCTTGAGAGCCCTCCTCCACGGCGCCCGCATCGCCGCCCGGGTGACCGCCGACCCGGAGGTCGCCGCCATCGAGGGCGACTCGCGACGCTCGGGCCCCGGCACCCTCTTCGTGGCCATCCCCGGCCTCCCACGCCGACGGCCACCGCTTCGCCGCCGAGGCGGTGCGCCGGGGGGCGGTCGCGGTGGTCGCCGAGCGCCCCCCCGAGCCGCCGCTTCCCGAGGCCACGCCGCTCGCCCTCGTCGCCGACACGAGGGTCGCCATCAGCGCTCTGGGGGCGGCGCTCAACGGGCACCCCTCGCGGCACCTCACCGTCGCCGGCATCACCGGCACCGACGGCAAGACGACGACGACGACCATGCTCTGGGCCGCATGGCGGGCGGCCGGGGTGGGGGCGGCGAGCATCACCACGGTGGACATCCGCACCCTCGACGACCTGGTGAGCAACCCGGGACGGGTGACCACCCTGGAGGCACCCGAGCTGCACCAGCGCCTCGCCGCCATGGCCGCGGCGGGCTGCACCCACGTCGCCCTGGAGACCTCGTCGCACGGCCTTCACCTGCACCGCGTCGACGACGTCGACTACGACCTCGCCGTGTTCACCCGCATCACCTCCGAGCACCTCGACCTGCACGGCACCCGCGAGGCCTACCTGGAGACCAAGGCGCACCTCCTCGACCTGGTCGGCGACCGCCCCCAGGGCCTGGCCGTCCTCGACCGCGACGACGACTTCGCCTACCCGCGCCTCACCAGAAGCGCGGTGCGCCAGCGCCTCACCTACAGCGTGAGCGGCAAACCCGATGCCGACATCCGTGCCGAGGACCTCCGCGTTGATGACAGACATGTCTTATTCACGGCGGCCACGCCTTGGGGTCGCATCCCGCTCAGCCTGCAGCTGGCCGGCACCTACAACGCCGCCAACGCCCTGGCCGCGCTGGCGGCGGCAGGAGGAAGCGGCGTCCCCGTGGAGAAGGCCGCCGAGGGGATCTCGGCGCTGCAGCGGGTGGTGGGAAGGATGGAGCGCGTCCAGCTCGGCCAGGACTTCGCCGTCGTCATCGACTACGCTCACACCGCCGCGGCATTGGAGAAGGTGCTGCGCGAGCTGCGCCCCACCACGTCCGGGCGGCTGTGGGCCGTCTTCGGCTCGGCGGGCGAACGCGACCGCGAGAAGCGAACGACGATGGGCGGCGTCGCCGCGCGGCTCGCCGACATGCTGGTGGTCACCGACGAGGATCCGCGCGGCGAGGACCGCCACGCCATCCTCGAGGAGATCGCGGCCGGCGCGGAGGCGGCCGGGGCGGTGCGCGGCACGCGCCTCCATGTCATCGCCGACCGTCCCACGGCCATCGCCTTCGCCATCAGGAAGGCAGCGGCCGGCGACACCGTGCTGCTCGCCGGCAAGGGCCACGAATCGACGATCGAGATGGCCTCGGGGCCGGTGCCCTGGGACGAGCGCGCGGTGGCCGAGGAAGCGCTCCAGGAGCGGCGGGCGGCGCGGCGCTGACCCGATCTCAGCGCAGCGGATGCCGCGCCGGCACCCCGGGGCGGCGGGGAAACAGGGGCGGCGTGGGCGCGACCTTGGCGACGCTCAGGATCCCCGCGCCGAGGGCTTCCGGCATGCCTCCCCCGCAGGCCGCGGCGGCCGCCGCCCCGCGCAGGGCATCGCCGGCGGCGTCGGCGACCAGCGCCAGCAGGCGGCCGCCCGGGCGCAGGAGCGGTAGCGCGAGCTCGCAGAGCACCGGGACGGGCGCGGTGGCGCGAGAGACGGCGAGGTCGTGCCGCTCACGGTGCGCGGGATCACGGCCCACCTCCTCGGCGCGGCGGGGGATGACCGTGACCCGCGCCGCGCCGCACAGCGCGGCGGCGTGCACGAGGAAGGCGGCGCTGCGCCGGTCGGCGTCGACAAGGGTGACCTGGAGGTCAGGTCGGAGGATGGCCATCACCAAACCGGGGAGGCCGGCGCCCGATCCCACGTCGACGACGGAAGCACCCTCTGGAGGAGCGGCCGCGCAGAGAAGCGCTTGCGTCTCCCCGATGTGACGGCGCTGGGCGTCGGCGCGCGGGACCGCCGTCAGGTTGATGCGTGCATTCCACCGATAGAGCTCGTCGAGGTAGCGCTCCAGAAGATCGTCGACTGCCATCAGCGCAGGACACTGGCACAACCCAACCCCGCCCGGCGCCGGTGACACCACCGCCAAGGCGCGCCGTGCCATGATGTCCGGAGAACGCAGGCTGACCTCGGAGGAGCCGATGGCCACGTCCACCCCGTGCCCCCGATGCGGTGCTCCACGCCTCCTCGTCGTCTACTACGACGCCGAGGGAAGCCAGATCGGTGGTCGCTTGGAGTGCACCCAGTGCGGACCGCGCCATGCGACGATCCTGGTGCGCCCGCCCGACGTGCAGCGGGACCTCCTGGAGCGCAAGGCCTCCTAATTAAATTCAAGGGCTCTCCTGTCGTTTCCGTGGGTGATCTGACGGCCGCCTGAGCGAGAACACGCCGCTCGCACCTACCCTTTCCGGCTGCTTGAGGCCCGAATCGGCAGGAGGCGTAACGGCGTGCGAGGACTCAGGGTATGGGCGCGGCTGCTCGGCGTGCAAGGGACGATCGTGGAGGACGTCTCCCTTGAGGAGGAGGAAGGCGGGGAACTGGTGGCCCTGGTGGTGGCGGTGCGGCTCCGCCGCGGGGATCAGGGGCGCTGCGGCAAGTGCCGACGGCGGTGTCCGGGGGAGGACCAGGGCCAGGGACGCCGGCGCTGGCGCCACCTCGATCGGGGACGTTGCGCTGCTTCATTGAGGCACCCGCGCCCCGGGTACGCTGCCCCGAGCACGGGGTGGTGGTCGCCTGGGTACCCTGGGCTCGCCACGCTGCCCGGCACACCCGAGCCTTCGATGACACGGTCGCCTGGCTGGCGGTGCGGACGGCCAAGACGGCAGTCACCGAGTTGCTTCGGATCAGCTGGCGGGTGGTCGGCCGGATCGTTACCCGGGTGAGCGCCGACGCCCAGGCCAAGGTCGATCGCTTCGCTGGGGTGAAGAGGATCGGCGTGGACGAGATCTCGTACAAGCGCGGCCACCGCTACCTCACCGTGGTCGTCGACCACGACCGCGACCGGCTGCTCTGGGCGGGGGTCGGCCGGGACGAGGCGACGCTCCGGAGGTTCTTCGACGAACTGGGGGAAAGCCGTTGTGCGGCCATCACCTTGGTGAGCGCTGACGCCGCCCAGTGGATCCGCGTCGTGGTCGAGGAGCGCTGTCCCAAGGTCACCCTCTGCCTGGATCCCTTATGCAACGCGGCCCATAAGCGATCGAAGACGATCTTCTCCTCGGCGTCCGCCAGATGCTGGCGCACCGAGTTGGCGAAGGGGTCCCACATGTCCATCGCCACCGCCTGGATGCCCTCCCGCTCTTGGGCCGTGAACTGGGCGAAGTAGCCGTCCAGGCTGGCCTGCTTGCGTTCGTCAGCCAGGTACTCCACGGTGCCCCGATCGAGATCGCTGACCACGGTGACGTAGTCCTGACCCCGGCCGGCGCTCTTCTCATCGACGCCCACATGGACCGGCACCCGGACCGGCTTGGCCCGCAGACCCCGGTCGACCGCCCGCTCCATCAGATGCCAGGCCTCGTCCCAGCTCAGCCGCAGCAGCCGGGCAGCCCCTCGGACGTCGCACTCCTTGAGCACGTCGATGGCCAGCCGCTCGAACAGGGTGGTGAACCGGGACTTCGGCTCCGCCCAGGGCAGCGTGACCTGGAGGACACCGTGCTCCGGGCACTCCACCCGGGGCGGCCGCGCGTGCAGGTAGGTCATGAACTGGCAGCTGTCGAGGTGCCGCCAGGCCCGTTCCTCGCTGTGATCACGGATCGGCAACTCCCGGCCGCAGGTCGGGCAGGGCATCCGCCGGCCGCGGCTGTGGCCGGCCCAGACGTCCACTCGACCCTCCTCGACGGAGAGTTCCACCCGGGCCACGGTCCACGGGGCCTCCAGGCCCAACAGGTGTCGGTAGAGGTCGATGTCTCGCATCCCCCCATCCTGGCCACCCCCGGGCGCCCGTCAACCCCCTCCCACCCACGCAAAACCCAGAAGACCCCAATAAAGCGGCAGCCCTCCGAGGACCTCTCCCCAGCAGGCCGCCAGCCGCTCGACGTGCTGCGGATGCGGGCGATGGTCGAAGAGGGGATGGTTGAGCTCGGGATCCGCAAGGCAGCGAGCGTGGTGCGCGGCGGCCAGGGCGAGCATCGCCGGTTCACCGCCCGCGAAGTCGAACAGCGAGGGACGCACCGGTTGAGTGTGGCATGGCCCCGCCGGGGCACGCCAGACCGGCGGCGCCTGAGCCTCGGGAGCTGGCCAGCTCCCGGGGTCACCGAGCCCTTCGAGTGGACGTCTTTCTCGCACCCCCCACACGGGCAGCCCCCATTGACACGGCGGAGGGTGTCCGCAACCAGCAACGGCCCGCTCTCCTCCAACCCCTACTTCATGCGCCTCGATAAGACCGGCAATCCCAATCAGTCCGGGGTGACCTACACCCTGGGCAACGGCAACAACACCCCTCAGGACCACGTGCCGTCATCGGCCAGGGCTGAGTACCAGCTCCTGGCTGGCGACCCGTCGGCGCTGCAGGCTGACCGCTCTTTCATACTCACGTCAGCGAGCGGCTTGGGTATCGTTCCGGAGCAGGTCTGGGACTATCCGAACCTGGCTGCCTCCCCCTATGGGTCGGATCCGACCACGGCCTCGATCGGGTTCACCGACGGGCTCCCGGACGGCTCCGCGGTATCGGGGGGCGATGTTCCCATCAACCTCTCCCGGCCCTCAGTGACCGTCAACCCCACCTCGACGAGGTGCGCGGCAGCACCGCGCCGGGGGCAACCGTCGACATCGCCGTCCGGGATCGCCACCGGCGCCACCACACCGACGACCACCGCCACCAGCTCCACCGCGGACGCGACGGGCAGCTTCAGCTCATCGGTGAACCTCGAGTCCGGAACCAACTCGGTGGAGGTGGCGGCAACCGCAGGTGCTGCCACCAATGAGGCGATCTTCACAGTCAACAACCTGCGGGTCCCGGGCACGGTGGTCCTCAACGTCCCGGCGGCTGCCGGTGGCGGCAAGGGCCCCGGCTATGCCCCGTACAACCAGCCCTCCGGCGTCTACGCCTATCCGACGAGCTCCGCTTTCTCGCCCGGCTCGCTCCGGCCCACCGGTCTCACCGTGATCGATTCGGGATCGACGGTGAGCTTCCAGATCGGCATCAAGAACCTGGCCCAAACGTTTGGCTCACCGGACGGGCGCCCAGCTCTTCGACCTCTACATCCACGCCCCGAGCGGCCAGGCCCCGGCGCGTGAGGTCCAGTCGACGGCAGCCGCCAGCCCCTTCAACTACTCGATCGCACCGGCGGGCGCCTGGAACCAGGCGATCGAGGTGGACGGGTTCAATGGCGACTGCTGGGTCACCCCCGCCTCCACCTCCTCGGGCATCAACTGGAGCTATCCCAACTGCGGAGGCGGCCTGGGCACTCCACAGGTCTCCACCGCCCAGCTCACCCCATCGGGAGGCGAGACGCCGGGAGTGGTCACCATCACCGTCCCCGCCTCGGTCCTCGGAGCCCCGTCGTCGCCGGCCGCATCGGCATGGGCCGGCTGGACCTTCACCCTCTCGGCCACCGGTCAGGACCGCTACGGCTACTACGACGCCCGCCAGTTCTCCCCCACCCCGGCTGATGGCGGGTACAGCTTCGGCGTCTGCTCGGTCGCCGAGACCCAGTTGGTGCCCGAGCCGACCATCTGCACCTCGGGGTTCGAGCAGGTCAACGGCAGTGGCCACGTCACCAACGTGCCGTACGTGATGGACGCCATCTCGCCGACCGGGGTCGACCTGGAGCAGGAGCTTGACCCGGCCGTCGGCCCGGTGGTCCTGCAGGGGGTGACCGTGCCCTGAGATTCGGTGTTGGCCGCCGCCTCGCGCCCGAGCTCCGGTGACGAGAGCGGGCGGCCATCGAGAGCCGGTCCCCCGGAAGGGCGGTGATACGCTCTCTGCGAGCCTCGCGTGGGCCTCTGCGGCGGCGAGCCGCAGCGCCCCCGCCGCCACGGGAGGTTGCCGATGACGAGCGCGCGAGACGCGGTGCCGAATCCGGACGGCGGTCGGCTGCACACGCTGCGGGCGGCCGCCGACCAGCTCTCCGGAGTGCGCCACCTCCGGCACCGCGATCACGCCAAAGACCGTCGCGCCCGCCCGGACCCGTCGCTTCCCGCCGGGACCGACCGGCGCCCCGAGATTCGCCACATCGTGCTTCTCATGATGGAGAACCACTCCTTCGACAACTATCTGGGCACCCTGGGCCGGGGGGATGGTCTGCCGTCGCCGCGGCCGGCCAACTCGGCGCGCAACGGCAGCCGCATTCCAGCCCACCACTTCGCCGGGACGGGCCAACTGCCCAAGCTACCCTCACAGAGCTGGCGGGCGAGCCACATCCAGTTCGCCGGCGGCCGCAACGACGGGTTCGTGGCGGCGGTGGAGGATCTCTCCGACACGGTCGATCCCGCCATCGCCATGGGCCACTGGAATGGCACGGACCTGCCCTTCTACGCCGACCTCGCCCGCACCTTTCCCCTGGCCGACCGCTGGTTCTGCTCGTGTCTCGGTCCCACGTACCCCAATCGCCGCTTTCTCATGGCGGCCACCGCCAACGGCCTCATCGATGACGCGATGGCGAGCATCATCGACTACCCGCGCACTGGACTGATCTTCGACCTGCTCAACCGGTATCGCATCTCGTGGGTGAACTACCACCATATCCCTCCCCTGCGTCTGTTGCAGCACCGCGCCGGTGGCCGCGGTCTCCTGCGCTCCCTGCGAGGCATCAAGTCCGCCGCCGGAGAGGTCGTGCCCGGAGTGGACAACACCGTGCGCGGCGCCATCCAGTGCACCGCGAACCTCTACCCGCTCGGCATCGCTCGCACACTCGGACATCTGCGCCACATCAAGCACTTCTACCGGGACGCCCAACGTGGTTCGCTGCCCGCGCTGAGCATCGTCGATCCGGATTTCGAGAGCTGCTCCGAGGAGAACCCGCAGGACGTGCGGATCGGCGAGGGGTTCGCCGCCAGCGTCGTCGATGCCGTGATGCGCGGTCCGGGCTGGCGGCACAGCCTTCTCCTGTGGTTCTACGACGAGCACGGTGGCTACTACGACCACGTGCCGCCGCCTGCCGTGGTGGAGCCCGACGACGTGCCCCCGCGCGGCCTGGCCGAGAGCGGCGGCCCACTCCACTGGCTCGTGCGCCGGCTACCGCTCGGTGCTCAGCTGGAGCGGGACGACGCCGCTGGTGGCCGCTATGACCGCCTCGGCTTCCGCGTGCCTGCCGTGGTCGTGTCGCCGTACGCCCGCCGCGACCATGTCTCCTCGACGGTGTTCGACCACACGTCGGCGCTTCGTCTCATCGAGGAGAAGTGGAACCTGCCACCGCTCACCCGCCGCGACGCGGCGGCGATCGCCCCCTGGGAGATGCTGGATTTCGAGAACGAGCCGGCGTTCCTCACCCCGCCCAAGCTCGCGGCGCCGGCGAGGCCCTGGAAGGCCGCCCGGGGCGCGTGAGCGTCGCGGTAAGGGGACCGCCGTGCGGTCGGTCCGGCATCGGCGATGGACGATGTCGATCGGCTCCGCCTCATGAGCCCGGCTCCAGCCTCGTCTGAGCTGATGCCGCGAGCAGCTCGGCAAGGGTCTCGACGCCACAGCCATAGCTGTACTCGAGGGCGGCCCCGCCGCTGCCCACCCTCGGTGTCAACGGCTCGCTGCTCGCGGGGCTGCGCCGGACACCCAACTTCGGGGCCGGACCGCCTTCACCCTCGCGCCGCGTGGGATGTTCGTCTGCGCCGATCGCCCCGGTCACGGTCTGCCCTGGAGTAGCGCGCCTGAGTCGCCGAGGACGACGATCGCCGCATCTAAGGCAAAGAGCGCGATAGCGCCATCGCTGAGGAGGACGGCGTGAGGGGCGGCGGGGAAGAGCTGGTACCCGGCCCAGAGGAGGAAGGCGATGCTGAGGAGTGCCGCCTTGCAGATTTCGAGGGTGCCGAGCCGCGGACGTCGGCGAGTCTGCTGAGCGAGATATGCGACGGCGACGAGAAGAAGGGGGAATGCGGAGACAACGGTATGGAGCCCGACCGGAATCCTCGGCAGGCCGTCGAGAATGAGCAGCGCGCCGGTCGCCAGGAGGGCGAGGACCGCAAGTCCTCTGACCGAGGCCGAGATGAGCGAGCAGCTGTGCTTCATTGGATCCTCGTAAGCTCGGCGTTGGGGGTCGACCACCGGCGGTGAGCGGGGCCGCTGGGGTCGATCTGGCGATCATCGTGCGCGTCGAAACGTCAACGCCAGCCGGGCTCTGAGCACGAACTCATTTCAGGTTTTGACGGGGGGCTTGCAGTAGTTTGAAACACCGTTGCTCTGGGGCCGGTCGCATGAACGGAGAGAGGCAACCTGAGGCTGCCGAACTCAGCGCGTCGCCAGTCCTCTAGCCAGCCATCCTCCGCGAGGCTTAGTTCCGAGAGGCACGGTTACGTCGTCTGATAAGGCTGGGAGGACGGCGGCCGGCCCCTCATAGGTTGAGCGTGATCTCGGTGCCGAGAAGGATGAGGGGCCAGAGCAGGATCGCGAGCAGTGCCGACAGGACGCCGCCAAGGGTCTTGAGGTTGGCCAGATACTGATGGTTGTAAGCCACGATCACGCCAATCACCAGCCACACGACGAGAACGAGTGATACAGACCTGCGACCGCTCATGGCCTCCCCTCTGTGTCAATACTCCTTGGGACACCTCTCTTCCTTTTATTACACACCTTGAGGGCGTACCAGGGAGCACACGATGACCACGGAGATCCCTCCGGCGCGACCGACTTCGAACGACCCGCCGCAGCCTGATCCTGAGGTTCTGGAGCGGCCGGTACGGCGACGGTTCAGCCCCGAGTACCGGACGTCCATTCTTCGCCAGGCCGACGCCTGCACGCGCAAGGGTGAGTTGGGAGCGTTGCTGCGCCGCGAGGGCCTGTACTCGTCCTTGCTCACGGACTGGCGCCGTCGGCGCAAAGCCGACGGGCTGGCGGCGCCGGACCAGAAGCGCGGTCGCAAGCCCACCCCGGCGTCCGAGATCGAGCTCGCGCGCTTGCGCAAGGAGAACGCCAAACTCACCAAGGAGCTGGCCGCCACCAGGATGGTGGTTGACGTTCAAAAAAACGTCTCAGCACTCTTGGGGATCGCCCTCGAGAGTGCCGACCCGGGGACAACCTGGATGATGGGACCGGCCTCCTCGCCTGTGGCTCTGCGCGGGGCGTGCTTCGTCTGCCCGCCCAACCCACGATCTTGCGCGTTGGTCGGTCCTTCCATGTTGACTAACCCAGCGTGCTTCGGCCGCGGCCGCGCGGGGCTGTGATGTTCGCGCGACCTATCGATGACAGAGCCGTGACTTGGGCCATGCCTTCACGAAGCCCACTTCGATACTGGCGGGGCCATGGGCGAAGAGAGAAGGTCGCTCCGGTTTCCATTTGCCCTCGCCATCGCCGTGGTCGGCGTGCTCGTCGCCACGCCGGCGCTGGCCGGTAGTGGCGGCGCCAGCAAGGGGGACCTCAACGCCGCGCAGCGCGCGCTGGCGCAGGCCAAGGCGGCTCAAGCTCAGGCCGACTCCGCGGCCACGCAGGCGGCCACGCAACTGACGGTGGCAAAGGCCGCGCTCACCCAGGCGCAGGCACAGCTCACCGCCATCAAGCAGCGCATCACGACGCTCGACGCCGAGGTGGTCACCGACGAGAGCCGGCTGCAGCAAGTGGACGCCGAGATCGCCCACGACAAGGCGGAGCTCGCCACCTTCGTGCGAGCCAGCTACGAGTCCGGGGGCAGCCTGGCGGCCGTCTCCTTCATGGTCGACGCCCAGAGCATCGGGGAGTTCGTCACCCGCCTCGAGGAGGTGGCCCACACCGCGACCTCGGCGAACCAGCTCATCGTCCAGGTCGCCGGCGAGGAGCACCAGGCCCAGGCCACCCTCACCGCCGCCGTCACGGCACGCCAAGAGGCGCAGGCGGCCCAGGAGCAGGCCCGCACCGAGGAGGTGATCGTGGCCAACGACGAGGTCACCGCCCAGCTGCTCGCCGCCCAGAAGCAGGCCACCGCCTATCAGGCCCACCTCCTCGTCGCCAACGACCAGCACAGCCTCGCCTCCATCAAGAAGGAGCTCGCCGCGGAGGCGGCTGCCGCTGCCGCCGCGGCCGCCGCCCGAGCCAAGGGGACCGTCTACCCGCCCATCCCCGGCGCCACCTTCACCGTGGACACCAACCTCCTCCTCCCCTCCGGCGAGAACGCGCAGACCATCAACGCCTTTCTCGCCGGCACCGCGCTCGCCGGGCTCGGCGGGAGCTACATGGACGCCGAGACGACGTATGGGGTGAGCGCTCTGTATCTCACGGCGCATTCGATCGAGGAATCGGGATGGGGGACCAGTGCGCTGGCGCAGTTGAAGCACAACCTCTTCGGCTTTGGCGCCGATGATGCGAATCCCTTCGGCGATGCCATGTCCTTCCCCAGCTTCTCGGCCTGCATCCTATATGTCGCCCACTACGTGAAGGTGAACTACCTGCTGCCGACCGGGCAGTACTACCACGGGCCGACGCTGCGCGGCATGAACGTCGACTACGCCTCCGACCCGTTGTGGGCGGAGAAGATCGCGGCCATCGCCGACACCATCCCCTTGCCGCCGCGGGCTTAGGGGAGAGGGCGGGGGCGGAGACGGGGCATCCTGCCCGGCGGCATAAGCCAAGAATGGGCGAGGGGTGGGCATCCCGTCTCGGGGGACCGCAATGCCCCCCTGTAAGACAAGGGGCCCCCACGGGGCGCGCGAAGCACGCCCGGCGGGGAGTCCCGCCGCGCTGGGGGGTGAGCGCCGTGTGGCTTTGCCATCCGGCGCGAGGGGGGCCGCAGTGCCCCCCTGTAAGACAAGGGGCCCCCACGGGGCGCGCGAAGCACGCCCCGGCGGGGAGTCCCGCCGCGCTGGGGGGTGAGCGCCGTGTGGCTTTGCCATCCGGCGCGAGGGGGGCCGCAGTGCCCCCCTGTAAGACAAGGGGCCCCCACGCGGCCTGCCGCGTGGGGTGTCACCGTCCCGTAAGGAAGGGGTGGGCATGGTACGGGCCGAAGGGCTCCCTCCAGGGGGACGGGGGCGCAACCGAAACGGTCCCCCCCACGTATAGACAATCGAGATGATCTCTCCTCTTCGCCTCACCAACGAACAGATCCATTCGACCCTCCGCGACCGCATGCGCCGGGAGACGGCCCGGCGCGAGGTGGAGCGGCCGATCGCGGTGGTCGACCACCTCATCGCCGACTGCGAGGAGCTCCTCCTCGTCGGTCGCAAGCGGGTGCCCATCGCCATGGAGCCCCGGCTGCGCCAGCTGGCCACGGTCTGCCCCGGGGCGTCCTCCGAGCTCCACGCCGGGGTCACCATCACCCGGCTCATGGACGAGCTGTTTGGCCTCCAGGAGCGCCTCCTGGAGCGGCGCGTCGATCGGAGCGCCTATCCCGACGAGCCCGACTGAGAGGGAGGGGGCCTTCGCCCCCCTTCGGCGCATCCTCGGGGGTGGCGCGCAATATCGCGCGCCCAAGGGGGCAAGGGCCCCCCGGCGCCGACCCCCAAGGAAAGAAAGCGCAGCAGGGAAAGGAAGCGTGGCTGGGCCGGGGGGTCAGTTGGCCGTGGTCGCGCAGATCGCCGGCTGGGGGCCCGTCAAGGGTGAATGGAACCCCAGCTCCACCCCGTCCGGCACCACCCCGAGGCATTCCAGACCGAAGGTGCTGATGCTCATCTTCCGGATCAGCGGGCCGAGGTCGAAGATGGCCCTTCCCTGCGGGTAGATGAGGGAGCGCATGAAGCCGGGGAGGCTCTGATCGCCGACCTGGATGCCGTTGAGGTCGATCTGGGGGTAGCCGTTGACGAGGCGGGGGATGAGCTGGGCGGTGACGACGACGGGGAGGGGGCCGAGGTGGCTGTGCGCGCTGAGGAGGAGCTGGCCGGCGTCCGAACGCACCTGCAGACCGCTCAGGGTCTGGGGGTCGGGATTCTCCTCGGCGGCGATGACCGTGAGGTCGCGGTCGCTCACCAGGACCGTCGCCTGAGCGCTCTTGTCGAGGAGGGCCAGGCTGAGCTGCTTGGCGAGCTTGGTGGCGATGGCCTGGGTGGTGGGGCCGTCGTCGGCGCCGAGGGGGGCGGTGGCCAGGAAGGCGGGGCTCGCCGTCATGCGGATGAGGAGGACGACAGCGCCGACGCAGAGGGCGACGAGGATGACGAGCCCGAGGCAGCAGGTTCGGAAGAGGCCGTGCTCCCCCCGGCGCACCGGCCGCCGGGCGGCGCTCACCGGAGCTTGAAGAAGAGGAAGAAGGAGGCGGCGGCGAGCACCCCCAGGGCGATCATGGCCACCACGGCGAGCTCGATCAGGGAGGGGGTGGAAGCGCCCTGCTGCAGGGGGGTGATGGCGGTCGCCGAGTGCTCGGCGGGGAGGCCCATGGGCGTCCCCGCGGCGGCGATGGGCTCGACGTAGGGGGTGGGCTTGGTGGTCGGCGCGGCGGTGGGGGGCGGGATCGGCACGAAGGTGGGCTTGGCCTTGTGCGGTTTGGGGGTGGCGGTGGCCGATGGGGGCGGGGTGCCGGGCGACGGGGTCGGCCGGTTGCAGTTGCCGGGGGGGAGGCACTGGCTGGTCGGCGTTGTGGCATCCAATGGCGCGGCCGCCACTTCTGCCGCCGGCGGGGCGCCCGTGGCGGCGGCAGCCGGGCCCGCAAGGATGGCGAGGAGAGCGAGGGCGATGGTCATCAGCATCGCCGCTCCGAAGGCACGCACCGCCGGGAGGATACCGCGTGCTTGAAAGTGGCGGGCCCCGCGACGCATCGTTGCGCCCATGAGCACGACCACCGAGCCGCCGGGGGCTCCCTCTCGCCCGGCGCGGACCCCGCTCCACTCCCGCCACCTCCAGGCCGGCGCCTCGATGACGGTCTTCGGGGGGTACGAGATGCCCCTCCAGTACTCTTCGATCCGCGACGAGCATGTGGCGGTGCGGGAGCGCGCCGGGCTATTCGACCTCTCCCACATGGGCGAGGTGGGGTTCCGAGGCGACGCGGCCACGGACGCCGTCCAGCTCCTGGTCGCCAATGACGTCGGGCGCCTCCAGCCGGGCCGGGCCCTCTATGGCGTGATGTGCAACGACGAGGGGGGCATCGTCGACGACGTCCTCGCCTACCGCCTCAGGGCGGGCTACATCGTCGTCGTCAACGCCGCCCGCCGCCACCACGACGTGGCCTGGATGCGCAGCCACCTGCCGGCCGGGGCCGAGATGTCCGACGAGAGCGACGCCACCGCCCTGCTCGCCGTGCAGGGGCCCTCGGCGGTGAGCATCGTGGAGCCGCTGTGCTCCGAGCCCATCGCCGCCCTGCGCCCCTTCCACTTCACGGGTGGCGACGTGGCGGGGGTCCACTGCCGGATCTCGCGGACGGGGTACACGGGGGAGGACGGATTGGAGCTCTACTGCGATGCCGGGGACGCCGAGCGCCTCTGGGACGCGCTGGTGGAGGCGGGGAGGCCGCGGGGCATGGCCCTCTGCGGCCTGGGGGCCCGCGACACGTTGCGGCTGGAGGCGGGCCTCCGCCTCTACGGGCAGGACATGGACGAGAGCGTCGACCCCTTCTCCTGCGGGCTGGCCTGGACCGTGAAGCTGGGCAAGGGCGACTTCCTCGGTGCGGACCGGCTGCGGGGCCTGGACCCCGCCCATCCTCCCCGCCGCTTCCTGGGGATGGCCCTGGGGCCGCGCGACGTCCCCCGCCACGGGATGGTCGTCCTGGCCGGCGGTGAGCCGGTTGGGGAGGTGACGAGTGGGGGGTTCAGTTTTAGTCTCGGCCACGGTATCGCCACCGCGTACGTGCCGCCGGACCTCGACCCCGCCTCGGTGTCGCTCGCCATCGACATCCGCGGGCGCGCCGCGCCTGCCACCCCCACACCCCTCCCCTTCGTGCGCCGCGAGCCCCAGGCGGGGTCCGGCCCACCGCCCACCGGCCCCAGCCGTCGTTAGCCAGGCCTCTCAGTCACCCAGCCACGCCAGAGAAGGAGCCGCCCGATGCCCGATCTCTCCGCCTACCGCTTCACCACGACCCACGAGTGGGTCCGCCGGAACGGCTCGGAGGCCACCGTGGGGATCACCGACCACGCCCAGTCGGAGCTGGGCGACGTCATCTTCCTCGAGCTGCCCGCCGTCGGCGCCCAGCTGGACGCCGGGGAGCGCTTCGGCACCATCGAGTCCGTGAAGGCGGCGAGCGACCTCTACACGCCGGTGGCGGGGACGGTCGCCGCCGTCAACGAGGAGCTGAAGGAGCACCCGGAGCGGGTCAACCAGTCGCCCTACGAGGACGGCTGGCTGCTCCGCCTCTCCGACGTCACGGAGGGGAGCGTCGAGCTCCTCGAGGAGGGGGCGTACGAGGAGAAGATCGCGGCTGGGTAGGCGGTATTCGCTGCGCGTGCTGACCGCTCCTCCGCTCGGAGCTCGAGTCTGCGCCTCGGCTCCTCGCTCCGTCACGGTCGGTAGACTGGGGGCGCGGTCAGCTAGCTCAGTTGGTTAGAGCGCGCGGTTCACATCCGCGAGGTCGAGGGTTCGAGTCCCCCGCTGACCACGCGCCCCCGGGGCCGGCCGCGTGGGGGCCCCACCCTCTTCATGGGGGCTCGCCCCCCCTCGCCGGCCTCGGCACAGGCCAGCTGGGACTGGCGGTGCTGCTCATGCTCGCCATCCTGGTCGGCGTGCTCGCCTTCCGCGTCCGCGCCCACCGGCCAGCGGAAGCCGCGGCACCGGCCCCAGCGGACTGATCCCCACTGCACGGCGCAGCAGCGCCGTCCAGACCTTTTTGAATGTCGGTTGGCCGGCGAGACGGTGCTGCCCAGACCTTCAGCGCGGCGCCCTCAGCGTTCACCGTCGTCTCACCGCCCCAGCTGCGCGACACCCTCCGCCACGAGGCGGCGCGCCTCGTGGCCTGCGCCGAGGAGGGTGCCGCGGGCTGAAAGGCGCGCCGAACCGCTAACGGGTTGCTCTCAGGCTATGGCCCCCAAGTCGCGATCCCCTCGGGAATGCGGTTACACGCCTCGACGCGGAACATAACGACGCTGTCGGATTTGGATGGTGCATCTGCACCACCAACGTATTGGAGGAATGAAGTCCGGTGTGGTTGAGCACGCTCGCGGTGGCTGGCGTCGGGCCGACCGGCATGAACCCGCGGCACGCTACTCTGAGCCGCATGGAATCGAACGAGACGCCGTTCCAGGCGCCGGAATCCGCCAGCGAAGCCAACGTCATGACCACTCCGAGCACGGCACCGGGTGACCCGGAGGAGCTGAGCGAGGCATCGGCGGCGACGGGAACCCGTCCCCACGACCCGCGCACCCCCCCGGAGCTCATCGAGTTCATGTCCGGGCAGTGGGCGCCGCGGCCGGCGCCCGCCGGCCCGCCCCACCCGGCGACCACCCATTTCGCCCGCCGCCGGGCCACGCTCTCCGCTCTCTTCCCCGGCGCTCATCTGGTCATCCCCACCGGACAGGCCTCGGTGCGGGCCAACGACACGGAATACCGCTTCCGTCCCGGCACCGACTTCTACTACCTCTGCGGGCAGATGGAACCGGGCTCGGTCCTCGTCCTGCGCGCCGACGGGGAGGAGCACCGGGCCACCCTCTACATCGAGCCCCGCGCCGACCGCTCCACCCCCGCCTTCTTCACCAACGCCAGGACCGGCGAGCTCTGGGTGGGTCCGAGGCTGGGGCTCGAAGAGACCGCACACCGCTTCGGCATCGACTGCGCGCCGATCGCCACCCTGCAGGACGACCTGGCGGCACTGGAGGGGCCGGTGCACGTGCTCCGCGGCTTCGACCCCAGCGTCGACGGGGCCGTCGCCGCTCCCGAGGAAGCGGCCGAAGAGGGGCGTCTCTCAAGGGAGCTCAGCGAGCTGCGCCTCACCAAGGACGACCACGAGGTGCGCATGCTGGAACGGGCCGTGGCCGCCACCATCCGCGGCTTCGCGGACGTGGTGCGCGCTCTCCCCGAGGCGATGGAGCAGGGGGAACGGGTGGTGGAGGGGGTCTTTAACCTCCGGGCCCGGGTCGACGGCAACGACACGGGCTACGAGACCATCGCCGCCGCCGGATCCCACGCCACCACGCTGCACTGGACACGCAACGACGGCGCGGTTCGCCCCGGCGAGCTCCTCCTTCTCGACGCCGGGGTGGAGAGCGAGGATCTCTACACCGCTGACGTCACCCGCACCCTGCCGGTGTCGGGACGCTTCTCCGCCGAGCAGCGCCGCCTCTACGAGCTCGTCTACCGAGCCCAGGAGGCGGCCATCGCCGCGATCCGCCCCGGCGTCGCCTTCCTCGATCCCCACCGGGCGGCGATGAAGGTGCTGGCCGAGGGGCTCGAAGAGATGGGCATCCTGCCGGTGAGCGCGGAGGAGGCCCTCTCCGAAGAGCGCCAGCTCTACCGGCGCTACACCCTCCACGGCACCTCGCACATGCTGGGCCTCGATGTCCACGACTGCGCCCACGCCCGCGAGGAGGAGTACCGGGGCGGCACGCTGCAGGCCGGCCACGTCCTCACCGTCGAGCCCGGCCTCTACTTCCAGCCCGACGACCTCACCGTGCCCGAGGAGCTGCGTGGCATCGGCATTCGCATCGAGGACGACGTGCTGGTGACCGAGGACGGCTGCCGGGTGCTGAGCGCCGCCCTTCCCCGCCATCCCGACGACGTCGAGCGCTGGATGGCCGAGGTGCGCGGCCAGGAGATGGACCTTCGCCGCCCGCTGGCCTAGGGGGACGCGGCTCACGGATCTCGAGGGACGACGGAGGCCGGCGCGGCGGCGCGGCCGCGTCGGGTACACTCACCCCCTCGAAGTCCTTCAGCTTTCCTGCGTCCGGCAGCGCCGCCTGGGCAACCTCGGCGGGGCACCCCAGGCCGGGCGCCGTTCAGCCCACAGGAAAGGAGGTGCCCTCTCGTGGTGCGCGACTACGAGCTCATGTACATCGTCCGCCCGGAGCTTGATGACGAGGCTCTCCGGGCGGCGAACGAATCCGTCGTCAGCCTCATCCGCGGGCTGGGCGGTGAGATCAGCAAGACCTCGAACTGGGGCAAGCGCCGCCTCGCCTACGAGATCCAGCATCTGCGGGACGGGCATTACGTGGTGACCCAGGTCCGCCTCGACGGCTCGCGGGTCTCGGAGCTGGAGCGCGCCCTGCAGATCCACGACACCGTCTTCCGCCACCTCCTCGTCGTGAAGGAGGCGCCCGGGCCGGCGGCGGACGGTGAGGAGCACGGCGACGGCGAAGGCGAGGAGGCCCCACCCCCGGGGCCGTCCTTCGCGGAGGAGGCCGGGGGGCCGGACGACGCGGTGAGCGGCGAGGAGGAGGATTCGGGCTTCTCGGAAGCCCTGTCCGCCGAGGAGGACGAGGAGTAAGCCATGGCTGGTTCGCTCAACAAGGTGATGCTGATCGGGCGCCTCACGCGCGACCCGGAGCTGCGCTACACGCCGAGCGGTTCGGCGGTCTGCAACCTGGCCCTGGCCACCAACCGCTACGGCCAGGACCAGAGCGGGGAGCGCCGCGAGTTCACGGACTACCACGACGTCGTGGTGTGGAACCAGGGAAACCGCAAGCTCGCTGAGCTCTGCAGCCAGTACTTGCAGAAGGGCCGCCTGGTCTACGTCGAGGGACGGATGCAGACGCGCTCATGGGATGACGCCCAGTCGGGGCAGAAGCGCTACAAGACCGAGGTCAACGCCAACGACGTCCAGTTCCTGGACAGCCGCCAGGACGGCGCCGGAGGTGGCGAGGCGGCGGTCGGCGCGGCCGCCGCACCGGCGGGACCGGCACCCGACGGCGGCGACATCGATCCCGACGACATCCCCTTCTGAGGAAACCGGTACTCATGCCTGATTTCGACCGCCGCCGCCGCAAGGTGTGCACCTTCTGCCTGGAGCATCAGGACGTCATCGACTACAAGGAGGTGTCGCGGCTGCGCCGCTACCTTTCCGACCGCGGCAAGATCCTGCCCCGCCGGATGACCGGCATCTGCGCCCGCCATCAACGCCGGCTCACCATCGCCCTCAAGCGGGCGCGGCACATGGCCCTCCTCCCCTTCCAGTCCGAGCTCCGCTAGCCGCTCGGCGGGTCGCGCATGGCGAAGGACAGCTGGGTGCGGCTGGCCTGCAGCGCGGCTCGACGGCATCGAGGGACGGGGAGGTGATCGGCCCTATACTGCGCACGATTCGTCCATGCCGCGGGCCCGTCCTCTTTACGTCTTCGCCCTTGCCCCGGTCGCCGCTCTCCTGACGGCTGCCACGCTGGTGTTCGCTCCCAGCGTGGCCGCGGCGCCCATCCCGCCGCCCAGCGTTGTGTGCATCGACGTCGGCCACGGCGGCAGCGACCCGGGCGCTCTCGGGCTCGACGGGCTGGTGGAGAAGAACCTCACCCTCGACATCTCCGACCGGCTGGCCGCGCTGCTCCGCGCCGACGGTGCGACGGTGGTGTTGACCCGGACCACCGACGCCACGGTGAGCATCGCCCAGCGCGCGGCCACCTGCATCGCCGCCCACGCCGACGTCATGCTGGCCATCTACATCAATGCCTGGTATACGCCGACACCGGATGGGTCGGTGGTCCTCTACCCGTACGCTCGCGATATCCCCTTCGCCACCGCCATCGACAAGGCGGTGGGGGCGTACATCGCCCAGTTCGGTGATCGTGACGGCGGCATCGTGCTGCGCAACAACTGGTGGCTGACCCCGCCGATGCCGGTGGCCACCATCGAGCCCCTCTTCTCCACCAACCCGCACGACGCCGTGCTGCTCGGCCAGCCGGACGTCCGCCAGGGGCTCGCCCGAGCCCTGCGCAGCGGCATCGAGACCTTCCTGCCCGGGATCCTGGCCCGCCAGGGCGCGCTCGCCACCCCGACGCCGACGCCAACGCCCCAGCCGGGGCCGGCAGGCGCGGCGGCGCCCGTCCGCAGCGCGGCGGCGCACCCCGGCGCTGGCGCGACGGCACCGACGCGTCCCGGCGCGCGCAGCGGGGCAACGCAGGCGACGCGCCCGGCATCCTCGAGCGCGGGCAACCCGCTGGGGACGCTCGTGCTCTGGCTCTGCCTCAGCGTCGGCGCCGCCTTCGCCATCCGCTACCGGCGCACCCTCCTCCCTCGGCTTCTCCGCGTGGGAGCGTTTGCGGCGCGCGGCCTTCGGGAGATGACCATCCGGCGCAACGCCCGGCGCCGCCGCCGACGGGCGGGGCGAGGGCGGGCCAGCGCGGCTGCCCCCACCAGGCTGCGCACGCCGGCCGGCCGGCACATGCGCAGGCTGCGCGGCGGCGGACCGATCATCGCCGTGCGGGGGCGGCCTGTTCATCCCCTCCACGGCTCTTCGGCGATCGAGCGGAGCGGCTCCCCGGACCCGCTCCGCGACCTGCCCGCGGAGGACGATCCGCTCCCCCTCTACGACCCGATTGGCGAGGTCCGAGGGCGTCGTTTTGACAGGAGCCGATTGAACTCCCGCCGCTGACGGGGGAGTGAGAGGCCGCGGTCCCCGGGGGGTCGAAGGGCGATTGGTACACTCCTGCCCAGCGCCCGCCAGTCGCCCTCAGAGGTGTGTCATGGCTCTCGAGCAGCAGCTTCGCGTTCCCGGTCCGACGCCCCTGCCCGCCCGCGTCATACGCTCCCAGTCGCGCCCGATGATCAACCACCGCGGGCCGGAGTTCGCCGAGTTGATGGCCGACGTGTGCGCCGGCCTCAAGAGCGTGCTGCGCACCGAGAACGACGTCCTGCTGTTCCCGGCGAGCGGCACCGGCGGACTGGAGGCCGCCGTCGTCAACCTGCTGAGCACCGGCGAGAAGGCGCTTTTCTGCACCGTCGGCTCCTTCGGCGACCGCTGGGCGGACATCGCCGCCATGTACGGCGTCGACGTCGTGCGCCTCAGCATGCCCCCGGGCGAGGCCGTCGACCCCGAGGACGTCGAGCGCATCCTCGCCGAGAACCAAGACATCGAGAAGGTCTTCGTCACCCACAACGAGACATCGACCGGCGTCACCAACGACATCCCGGCCGTCGCCGCGGTGGTGAAGAGCCGCGGCAAGCTGCTCGCCGTGGACTCGGTGAGCGGTGCGAGCTGCCTCCCTCTCGATGTCGACCAGCTCCGCCTCGACGTCACCGTCACCGGCTCGCAGAAGGGATGGATGGCCCCGCCGGGGCTGACCATGGTCGCTGTCTCCCCGGCCGCGTACGCGGCCAGTGAGAAGGCCCGGCTGCCGCGCTGGTACTTCGACTTCGCGCGCGAGAGGAAGTTCCAGGAGCGCAACCAGACCTACACGACGCCTCCCATCAGCGTGATGTATGCGGTCCAGGAGGGGCTCAGGATCATCGGCGAAGAGGGCGTCGAGAACGTCTGGGCCCGGCATGCTCGCGTCGCTTCGATGATCCGCGCCGGTGTCGAAGCGGCGGGGCTGCGCCTCTTCGCCGCCGAGCCCTACCGCAGCAACACCGTCACCCCCATCCGCAATCCCGCCGACTCTCCCGAGGAGCTCTCCCAGCTCCTGGCTTTGCTGCGCACCAAGTACGGGCTGGTCCTCGCCGGAGGGCAGGGCGACCTCAAGGGGCAGATCTTCCGCATCGGCCATCTCGGCGCCATCGACGAGACGGATTCGGTCTCCATCCTCGCCTCCCTGGAGCTCGCCCTCTCCGAGCGCGGCCTGCTCTCCCGGGTGGGGCTGATGGTCCCCGCGGCCCAGGCGGTGCTGCGCGGCGCGACCGCCGCCGCCACCGAGGCGGCGGGGATCCGATGACGGCGGTCGCCGGTCCCGCCACCGCCGCCACCGAGCGCGCCACCACCGACATCCGCATCCGCATCCTCGTCGCCGACCCCATCGCCGGTGACGGCGTCGCCCGCCTCCGCGAGGCCGGCGATGTCGAGGTGGCCACGGGGCTTTCGAGCGAGGAGCTGAAGCGGAAGGTCGCCGGCGTCGACGCCCTGGTGGTGCGCAGCGAGACCAAGGTCACTGCCGAGGTGCTCGCCGCCGCCCCCCGGTTGCGGGTCGTCGGCCGCGCCGGGGTGGGGGTGGACAACATCGACATCGAGGCGGCCACGCGGCGCGGCGTCGTGGTGCTGAACGCGCCCACCGGCAACACCATCGCCGCCGCCGAGCACACCGTGGCCATGATGCTCTGCCTGGTCCGCAACATCCCCCGCGCCGACCGCTCCATGCATGAGGGCCGCTGGGATCGCAAGGCCTTCACGGGCACGGAGCTCCGCGAGAAGACCCTGGGGCTGCTCGGCCTCGGCAAGATCGGCTTCGAGGTCGCCCGCATCGGAGCGCAGGGCCTGCAGATGCGGGTCATCGCCGACGACCCGCTGGTGAGCCGAGAGCGGGCCGAGCAGGCGGGCGCTGCACTCGTCGACTTCGAGACGCTGCTTCGTGAGGCCGACATCCTCTCCGTCCACGTCCCCCTCACCGACAAGACGCGGGGGGCGATCGGAGCGGCCGAGCTCGCCCGGATGAAGCAGGGGGCACGCCTCGTCAACGTGGCGCGGGGCGGGATCATCGACGAGGCGGCGCTGGCCGACGCCGTCCGCTCGGGGCACATCGCCGGGGCAGCCATCGACGTCTTCACCGCCGAGCCGATCGCCGCCGACAACCCTCTGCTCGGCGTGCCGGAGATCGTGCTCACCCCCCACCTGGGGGCCAGCACGGCCGAGGCCCAGGTGTCGGTGGCCACCGACGTCGCCGACCAGATCGTCCACTTCCTGGCCGGCGGCGGCCCGCGCTACGCGGTCAACCTCCCGCCCATCACCCCTGAGGAGCTCTCCCGGCTCCGACCCTGGCTCACCCTCGCCGAGAAGATGGGGTCGCTCGCCGCCCAGCTGGCCGGCGAGAAGCTCCGCCGCGTGGTCTGCTGCTACTCGGGAGAGCTCACCGAAAGCGACCCCGGATTCGTGACCGGGGAGGTGCTGCGTGGTCTCTTGGGGCACTTCACGGACGCGCGGATCAATGCGGTGAACGCCAAGCTCGTGGCCAAGGACCTCGGCGTGGCCGTCGAGGAGCGCACCACGACCCGCGACTTCGACCACACCGACGCCGTGCTCATCGAGGTGGTCGGGGAGTCCAAGCTCACCCTGGTGGGCACCCAGTTCGAGGGCCAGCCCCGGATCACCCGCATCAACGACTTCCGGGTGGACATGGAGCCGAGGGGGATCTTCCTCGTCGTGCAACACAACGACCGCCCCGGAGTGGTCGCCAAGGTCTCCGGCCTTCTGGCCAGAAGTGACATCAACATCGCGGGCATCGAGCTGGGCCGGGACCGGCCGCGGGGGCGGGCGGTGATGCTGATCCAGGTCGACGACCCGGTGGGCGCGGAGCTGCAGGCGGCGCTGCGCGCGGAGGCGGACCTGGAGTCCCTGCGCGTCGTCACCCTTTAGTGGCGGCGCTTCTGCCGCTGCGGGGCATCCACTACAACCCGGAGCACGTCCGCCTCGGCGGGGTGCTGGCGCCGCCCTACGACGTCATCAGCAGCGCTCAGCGCGAGGCCCTCTACGAGCGGGACCTGCGCAACATCGTGCGCGTCGACTTCGGGCGGCCGTACCCCGACGACGTCGCCGGGGTGAGTGACGTGTACACCCGCGCCGCCGAGCACCTGCGCAGCTGGCTGGATTTGGGCATCCTCCAGCGCGACGAGGCGCCCGGACTCTACCTGGCCGTCCACGAGTTCGCGGCGCCGGGGGATGGCCCGACGATGCGCCGGCTGGGGCTCCTCGGCCGGGTGCCGGCCCTGCCCTGGGAGCGCTCCGAGGTCCGTCCCCACGAGCGGACGATGCGCGAGCCCAAGGAGGACCGCCTGGCCCTGCTGCGAGCCACGCGGGCGCAGACCTCCCCGGTCTGGGTGCTCTGGGACGGCGCTCCCGGCCTGCGCCCGGAGCTCGAAACGCTGGTGACGGATCGGGCGCTCATCGCCGGGCGCTACGCCGCGGAGGACGGCTCCGAGAAGCTCCTCCTCTGGAGGATCGGCGACGCGGCGACGCTGGAGCGGCTGGCGGCGCTTCTCCGGCCCGCCACCCTGTATGTCGCCGACGGCCACCACCGCTTCGAGACCGCGGCGGCATACGCCGAGGAACGGCACGCGGCCGGGGAAGCGGCCAGCGCGGACAGCCAGCACGTCCTCGTCTACGCCTCGGCGGCCGACGACCCCGCCCTCGTGGTGCTGCCCATCCATCGGATCGTCCGCGAGGGCGCGGGCCTGCCGTCGAGCGGTGACGAGCTCCTCGGCCGCCTCGACGCCGCCTGGGAGATGGAGCCGGTCGAGGACCCCGATGCCGGGCTGGCCGGGCTCGCGGAGCGGCGAGCCTCGGCTCACGCCTATGTCGTGGTCACTCGGAGCGGGAGCGGGATCCTCCACCGCCTCCGCCGCGAGGGCGCCTCTCCCCGCGCCGGGCTCGACGTGGCCGTCCTTCAGGAGGAGGTCCTGACCCCCTGCGGCATCGGCGAAGCCGAGCTGCGCGAGGGCGTCGTCGAGTACACGCGCGATGCCGCCGAGGCGGTCAGGGCGGTGCGCCAGGGGGGGGCACCCCTCGCCCTTCTCCTCTCCCCCTGCACCGCGGCCGAGGTGCTCGCCGTCGCCGACAGCAGTGAGACGATGCCCCAGAAGTCGACGTACTTCTATCCCAAGGTGCCGACGGGGCTGCTGCTTTCGGCTCTCGGACCGAGCCCGGTGGCGGCTACTCCAGGAAGTTCTCGACGGCGGTGAGGAAGAGCCGGCGCGCGCGCAGCAGAAAGAAGAGGTGCCCCCCCGGGAAGGTGACCATGCGTGCCCCGGGGATGCGGCTTCGCATCTCCTCCGCCAGGGCAAGCGGGACGGTGCTGTCGCTCTTCCCGTGCAGGATGAGGGTTGGCGAGACCAGGTCCCCGAGGCGGGCGGTGGCGTCATGCCCCGCCGAGGCATCGAACTGGCGGAGGAAGGCGTAGCGCGGCTGGGGGTGCCGGCTCCTGAGGATGGGAAGCCCGGAGACGAACGACCACAGACGCCGGCGGCGACGCCGCCTCGGGTCGACGCGGGCGGAGGTGGAGACGAGCACCAGCCGCTCAACCCGCTCCGGATGGCGCAGCGCGAGCTCCAGGGCGATGCGCCCTCCCAGGGAGATACCCAGCACATCGGCACGCTCGACGGGCACGGCATCCATGACCCCCAGCGCATCGGCGGCCATCACCTCGATCGAATACGGCTCATCCGGCTTGTCGCTCCTTCCGCTCCCCCGGTTGTCCAGGGTGATGACCTGGCGGGTGTGGGCGAGATCCGCGAGGAGGGGGGAGAATTCGGACACGTCTGCGGCCAAACCGAGGATGACGAGAAGGGGCCGGCCCTCGCCCTGCACCTCGTAGTAGAGGCGGATCCCGTTGGCGTCGGCGATGGGCATCAGATCTCTTGGCGACCCATGGTTGTGTATTTCGACCTCGAGTAAAGGTCACGTTAAAGGTCATGTGTTCCGCGCGACGTGACCTTTAACGTGACCTTTACTTGGGGCCAGATACCTGTGGTGCGGGGCGACGGGGCCGGAGCGGCACCGAAGCTCTCGTGCTGACGACGGTTGCCTGCGGGCGCAGGCCGTCGCAAATCAGATCGACACAGCGGGAGAGGCGGACCCGATCGTGGGCCAAGCCCTCCACCTGGCAGAGGGCGCCGGTCATGGTGGCCACCTCGTGCACGGTGACGTCGCTGCGCACCGCGCCAGCTCGCTGAGCGCTGGCCAGGGCCTCGCCGGCCGCCTCCATCAGCCCTTCGGAGGCCGCGCTCTTGGTGGCGTGAAGGTCGACCCCGGCGGCGGCGATGGCGTCGGCCACCGCCTTGAAGGCCGCGAACTCCTCGGCCAGGCGGTGAATCAGGCTGAAGAAGGCCGCTCCAGGGTCTTCGGCCCGGCTCGCCTCCCGGGCCGCTGCCACCAGTGGCTCGATGTGGGCGGCGACGAGGGCGCGCAGGAGGGCCTCCTTGGTGGGGAAGTGACGGTACAGGGTCCCCACGCCGACCCCGGCGCGATGGGCGATGTCATCGACGGGGGCATCTGGACCCTGGGTGCTGAAGACGACCTCCGCCGCCTCGAGGATGGCGGCCCGGTTGCGCCGGGATGCCGGTCGCGGCCTGATCGGGGCTCGCAGCCCCCTCCCCAAGAGTGGTGCCGCCCGAGCGGCGGGCGGCCCACCGGACAACCTCGACCCTCTGCTCATGCCCAAGCCACCACTTCCCGAGGACCTGCAGGCCATCCTGCGCAAGCCCAATCCGTGCGTCATCGCCACCCTGGGTCCGGATGGCGCGCCGCGGACCGCGGCCACCTGGTACGACTGGCTCGACGACGGCACGGTGCTGCTCAACATGGACGATTCGAGGCGCCGTCTCCCCCACATGCGCCGAGAGCCGCGCGTCGCCCTCACCATCCTGGACGGCGAGAGCTGGTACCGCCATCCCTGGTGGCGGTGCCGGATCCGCCCGGACCCCGAGCTGGAGGACATCGACCGCCTCTCCCGCCGCTACACCGACCGCCCCTACCGGGACCGCCAGCGCAGGAGCTGGACGGCCATCGTCGAGGTGGAGCGCTGGCACGCCTGGGAAGGCGGCCACCTCTACCAAGTTCGCTGAGGCCGTCCCCTCACCGAGGCATCGGATCAGCCGGGGGGTGCCAGCCAGGGTCGCGACCGAACAGCCCCACCATTCGCGTCTGGGGGTCGGCGTCCTCCGGAACCGGGACCGGCTCGGCGGAAGAGCTGCGCACCGTCCATGCTCGTCCATTGAGTTTACACGTGAGCACCGCCGGCCCGTCGCGGCCAGCCACCCGCCTGCGAGAATCCCCCTGGAGATGACGACGAGCGGCGCACCCGCGCCTCTCCCCGCCGACGAGGCGCCGCCGGCTGCGACCCTCCGGCTCCCCTCCCCGCCGACGAGGCGCCGCCTGCCTGCGACCCTCCGGCCCCCCTCCCCAGTGAAGGCGCCGACCTGCTTCTCCAGGCTGCCGACCCTCGACATGGACGGGCTGATCATCACACCGAGCCGGTGTGGCGAGACGCGGAGGAGGTCTTCGCCGAGCTGGGGACGCGGCTCACCGAGGTCGACATGCTGAGCACGATGGGGCGGGGATCGTGGAGGTGGCCGCCCACTGGCGCCGCCACCGTCCCTGGCCCGGGGCGAGCAGCGGGGTGCCGAGCGACCGGGCCATCGCCGGCCGGGTGATCGACCGGATGGTGGCCCACGTCCGGGCCCGCGGAGAGCCGATGCCCGGAGTGGTCGAGACCGTCGGGCTGCTGCGGCGTCTGGGCCTGCGGGTCGCCATCGCCTCGTCGTCGCCGCACCGGCTCATCGACGCCGTGTGCGAGCGGCTGGGGCTGGGGTGGGTCGAGGTCAGGTGCAGCGCCGACGACGAGGCGCGGGGCAAGCCGGCGGGCGACGTCTACCTCACCGCCGCGCGCCGCCTGAACCTGAGCCCCGGCGCCTGCCTGGCGGTCGAAGACTCCCCCAACGGTGTCCTGGCCGCCCGGGCCGCGGGGATGCGCTGCGTCGCCGTCCCCGACCCCCTGCTGGCGGCGGAACCGCGCTACCGGGAGGCCCAGGGGCTGGTATCTGGTACCTGCGCGACCTCGACCAGGCACCGCTGGACGCGCTCGGGCCGTGGGCGGCGGGGAGCGGGCCGGGGACCGATGAGGCGCTACCATGCCGTGGCATGGGTCGCCGGATCAACTTCTACCTGGACGACGACCTGATCGAGGCGCTCAACCAGCACACCCAGGTCTCGCCGCTCTCGCGGAGCGAGATCGTGGCCATCGCCCTCCGCCGGCTGCTGCGCGACGAGAGGCGGCGGGCCCAGGGGTCGGACGTCCCAGGCCACCGAGATGGCCCGGCGGATCGCCGCGGGGGAGCTGCCTGGTCGCGGCGAGTGGATGGGCCGCGGCTCCGCGCGATGCCCCCTCCCTGGGAGAATTGAAACGCGGCCGGAGAGGTTTGGCCCCCCGGTGCACACCAGGGGGGTAAATAGCTCAAGGAGTCAGTCGAAGAGTTGACCCGTGCCAACCTACCGGATACCACTGCCCCCACTGTGACGCCGAGTTCGAGATCATCCAGCGGATGACCGACGACCCCGGGCGCCGAGTGCCCGCGCTGCGGCACCCCGGGGCGCCGCCTCTTCTTCCCGACCGGGATCGTCTTCAAGGGGACCGGCTTCTACAAGACCAACTCGCGCCGGGCTGCCACCGCCTCCGTGGAGGGAGGGTCGGCGGCCGCGGGCAGGGCATCCGGGGCCACCAAGGGATCCGACGGGGAGAAGGCTGCCGGGGGAACCACCGAGAAGGCCCCCGGCCACCGAGAAGGCCCCCGCCACCGAGAAGGCGGCGGTCGCCGGGGGGAGCGGTGCCAGGTCCGGGGCCAGGGCGCGGGCCGGAGACGGTACCTTCACCGGGAAGGGCGCGCCCGGGGCAGGCGGGCCCGCCTGGAGTTCCTGCGCCGGAGCCGCGTTGCTAGCATGGATCACAGGACGGCAGGGTCGAGCGTCATCACCAGGAGGCCACGGATGGCGCATCCCGTCACCATCACCGACGCGAACTTCAAGTCGGAGGTTCTGAACTCCCGAGATCCCCGTCCTGATCGACTTCTGGGCGTCCTGGTGCTCCCCCTGCAAGATGATCGCGCCCATCGTCGAGGACCTCGCCTCCGAGTACGGGGGCAGGGTGAAGGTCGGCAAGGTGGACGTGGACGCCAACCCGGCGGTCCCGGGGATGTTCGGTGTC